>NZ_JBQFTC010000001.1:0-2191732 GCF_056538425.1 Ruegeria sp. BG5
GATCGGTCCTGACCTTCTTCCTGCTGACGCCCTACACAAAAATGGCACACGGCTTCTATCGGCTTGCGGCGCTGGTCCGGGACGCGCAACGGAAAAGAGAAGTGTCCGCAGTCCGTTAACAGCCCGTCGCGCCTGTGTGAGCAGAAAGAACATGCAATTGGACCAAAAATTATCTTGAAGATCTCTGCGCCGCAGAACTTCGAGTTGCGGACAACGTCCGGAATGGGCCGGTTGGTCTTGATATTTACTTAGCCGAGCTGCAGAAGCTGCAGCCGCCAATGACCTCAAGTTCCAAATGTTCTCGGGTTTTAGCAATAATAAGATTGGTCATTCTGTTTCTGACGACCTTGCCCATAAATTGATATCTTCTTCCGAACTGATTTCATCGATCTTTTTCAACTCGTCAGAACTGAAGTCGAGATTATCAACAACGCCTGCGCAGTCGACGATTTGTTCCGGCCGGGACGCACCAATCAGAGCGGTCGTCACCCGTCCGCCCCGAAGCACCCAGGCCAGAGCCATTTGCGCCAGAGTCTGACCACTTGCTTCGGCCATGTCGTTCAGAGCACGGACACTTGCCAAGGACCGCTCGTTGATCATGCCATCGAGCAACGACTTTCCTTGCGTGGCACGGCTGCCATTCGGAACATGGCGCAGATATTTTGACGTCAGAATGCCTTGTGCCAGTGGCGTGAATGCAATCGATCCTACCCCAAGATCATCCAGCGTATCGAGCAAACCGTCCCGCTCCACCCAACGGTTGAGCAGATTGTAAGAAGGCTGGTGAATCAGACAAGGTGTCCCAAGATCGTTGAGAATCTTCACCGCCTCGCGCGTGCGTTGGGAGTTGTAGCTCGAGATACCGGCGTAGAGCGCACGACCAGACCGTACGATACGATCCAACGCGCCCATCGTCTCTTCGAGCGGGGTGTCAGGGTCGAAGCGGTGGGAAAAAAGATGTCGACGTAATCAAGCCCCATGCGTGCGAGTGATTGGTCACAGGACGCGATTACATACTTGCGTGACCGCCATTCCTCGTAGGGTCCCGGCCACATGTCGTAGCCTGCTTTGGAGGAAATGATCAGCTCATCCCTGTAACTTGCGAAATCCGTTTTGAGGATCTCGCCAAATGCCTCTTCGGCTGAACCGGGAAGTGGACCGTAGTTGTTCGCCAGATCAAAGTGAGTGATCCCATGGTCGAACGCTGTACGACACATGGCGCGCTTGTTTTCGTGCGGTGAGTCTGCACCGAAATTGTGCCACAGCCCCAAGCTGACAACAGGGAGTTTAATACCGGACCGCCCACATCGCCGATACACCATCCGCTCGTAGCGGTCCGGCTCCGGGGTGTGCGGCATGGGTTTTGGCTTTGGCGGTCGTTGAGCTTTGGTCATGCGCACATATCCCGCGAAAGTCAGTCATATTGGCGGATTGAGAAATGGCGGCGGTCGTGAAACCGGCTGGGAAATCGAAACGGTAATCAATCATGCCCGGCGATTTGACCCATGCGTCAATGGTATCCCTAGTGTTTACCGAGAGTTCAAACTGAACGGGTCGCCGGGTTTGCTCTGGGTCACAGACACACTCTCGCGAACGCCGTCATCTCTGACCAAATCGCTGACGCACAGTTTCACCAAATCGCATCCGCGAAGCTTGCTGTCGATGGCCACGTTGGACAGCGCAAAGTCGCGCAGATTACGCGCCGGTTCGAGCCGCAAGTGGCTCGCCCAGACCTGTTTCGGCAGCAGCGACATTTTCTGGCCGACGGTCCGGGCCCTGTTCCAGGCTCTGCGTTTCGGGGTGACTGCGGGAAGTTGGCCTCTTGGCATATTATGTCCTCCAATCCTCCCTCCAAGCCCAGACATCAGCATCGCGCTGACACCTGACTCTAACTGGCGTTTAGAACGGCCGTTGTCCGGTTGCTTGTTCGTTGGGAAATGCCGTGGCGGCATTGGGCCGGTCTGATCCCTTATTCCCGAATGCCACACAACGTTCGAATGGCGGGTTTTTGAAAATTCTAGCAGAGCAGCGAAACGACTTGATCGGTTTCGGGCCTCCGCTTGCCAACATCAGGTAGTTGAGCGCACAGATGACGCCCGGTATTGCAGGTGCGTTCGCTGGCAGGTTTCAGCGCTCCGTTCGCCAGGGCGTCTTCAATCAGGCAAAGATGCCCGATCAAGACGCCGGCACCGGCTTTGGCCTCTTCTACCGCAAGGCTATAAAGGGAAAACCTCGGACCGCGCGTCGGATCGCTTGTGGGCGTGGCTGTTGCCTTTGACCAAACGGCCCAGTCATCTGCCCATGTCTGGTCGTGCAGAAGCACCGCTGTCTCGAACTCTGCGCCCCGTTCCAGAATCGCTGGTGCGCACACGGGAACAATCTCATCGGCACAAATCGCGACCTGATCGGGGGATCCATCCGGCACATCGAAGAAGATCGCCAGATCGAACAGTTCTCTCGACAGGCTCGGTGGGGCTTCCATGGCCGTGACCGAGAAGTTGATCATGGGGAAGTGTGCTCTGATCTTACTCAGTCTTTTCGGCAACCAAAGCTGAGCGACAGAGGGAAGGGCTGCGATGTGAAAATCCACGTCCGGTCCAAGGTTTCGCAAGGCGCGCGTTGCATCCGCCAAAGCGTCAAAGGCTGATGTGAACCTCGAGACCAGCGATGCTCCGGCCTTCGTTAGCACAACTCCTTGAGCGTTTCGGCGAAAGAGTGACGTGCCTGCCCAATCTTCAAGAGTCTTGATATGCTGAGAGATCGCACCGGGCGTGACGCAAAGCTCATCCGCAGCCGCGACAAAACTGACGTGCCGCGCAGCGGCTTCAAAAGCCCGCATGGCGTTCAGTGGTGGTCCTTTCGGACGTTTGGGGGCGACACTCATTTTTAACCTTAGTTTTTCTACGCCAAGAAATAGCAAATCTGCTTTGCGCTGTCACGCTTTGGGCGTCAGATTGGCGCAAACAGGAGGATGGTGGATGATACTTGCACAGCGAAACTGGGTTCCCGGAACGAGCGAAACTCTGGTTCAGGATATTGCCAACCAGACTGCGTCCAATACCTCGGCCGATCTTCTTGCCCGGGTTCAGGACCTCGCAGAACGGAACCGTGTGATCCACGAGGAGGAATGCTTCAACCTGAACCCGGCAACCAATGTCATGAACCCCAGGGCAGAGGCGCTCTTGTCGTCAGGTATCGGTTCGCGCCCGTCCTTGGGCTATCCCGGTGACAAGTATGAAATGGGATTGGAAGCGATCGAAGAGATCGAGGTCATCGCCGCCCAGCTGTCCGCCGAGGTGTTCGACGCCAGATTTTCTGAAGTCCGCGTGCCCTCTGGCGCGATCGCGAACCTTTACGGATTCATGGCGACGTGCAAACCGGGTGACACGATTATTGCGCCGCCTGCGTCGATTGGCGGGCATGTGACGCACCATATCGCGGGCTGTGCTGGGCTTTACGGCCTGCGAACGGTCGAGGCTCCGGTAAACGCAGATGGCTACACGGTCGATCTGGATCAGCTTCGAGTATTGGCCCGGGCCGAACGACCCAAGCTGATCACAATCGGCGGCAGTCTGAACCTGTTTGAACACCCAGTGGCCGACATCCGTACAATTGCGGACGAGGTCGATGCCAAGGTTATGTTCGACGCGGCCCATCAATGCGGGATCATCGCCGGGCGGGCATGGTCGAACCCGCTGAAGGAAGGGGCCCATTTCATGACGATGAGCACTTACAAAAGCCTTGGGGGGCCGGCTGGCGGACTGATCGTCACCAACGATGCCGAGATAGCAAAGGCGCTGGATGCCATCGCGTTTCCCGGGATGACTGCCAACTTCGATGCTGCGAAGACGGCTGCTCTGGCGGTGACCATGCTGGATTGGCGCGACTTCGGGGAAGCCTATGCCAAAGAGATGATCGCAATGTCACAAGCCTTGGCTGCGGCATTGGACTCTGAGGGGGTTTCGGTCTTCGTAGGGGCCGATGGATTTACGAACTCCCACCAGTTCGCCGTATTGGCCGAACCCTTTGGTGGCGGTCAGGCGGCGTCGAAGAAGCTGCGCCCGAATGGATTCCTTGCCTGCGGCATCGGACTGCCTGTGGCTGCGGTTGACGGCGATATGAACGGGTTGCGCATTGGCACGCCAGAACTGGTCCGTTGGGGCATGACGACGACCGATGCAAGTCAGCTTGCCGGGCTGATAAAGCGTGGCCTTAACGGCGACGATACGGGTCAGGAGGTGGCCTCATGGAGAAAAGACTTCGACACGCTCTGCTTTGTTCATTGAGACTGACAGCAGCCATTGGTGCCTTCCTGACGACAGGCGGCTTTGTCACGCATGTGAGAATTGCCGTCGAGATTTTCGCTGCGCCATGAACGAATGGCAGCGATCTCTTCCACCACGCGGCGTCCTAAACCGAGCACCTGCGGCGATTTTCGTGCTGCGCGCGCTCGCAGCGAAAATCTGAGAGATCTCCTATTGGCTCAACGCGGACCTTAGCCGCAGCGCTAGTGAATGGCCGTTGTCTATGTTGGGTCAGAATTGCTTGACGTTTGGGTCAGAATTGGATGACGCAGTTTATCCATTTGTTGAGGTTTTGGCAGTCGGTTGAGTCAGAAAACAGTGACGTTCCACAGCTTTGTCTGGCGACACATAGTTCTGCCACCAGCGACAGAACCTTGTCATTTTCGCCTCACTCCCTTTATCCAGCTTCCAGGCCGACATTATTGATCTGACTTCCTTTTGGGAAAATCAGGGCTGATTTGCAGATCAGACGCCAAAGGCGCCTGTTCCTGCTGATCTGCCACGTAGCGAACGCGGATGGGGGCGAGGCAATGCTATTCGACAATAGTGGTGCGGCCAGCAGATTATAGAAGCTGAGCTTCGTTGCGCTCTGCCTCATGAGCCAGTCGGGGTTAGTGTCGCCGTGCGCTCTTCGAATTGGAGACGCGAGAGCGCAATCCATACGGCCATGATTGGATTATGAAGTTCAGGTTTCGCGTCATAGGCCTAATATTCCCATTAGGATTGCAAATCTAACATTAATGTCAGATAATACTCTCGCCAAAAATTAAGACGCAGTGGGAGGAACTAAGACAATGCGCAGAAAGACACGACTGAAGCACCTCGCCGAAAAAGTACAAAAAGGCGAGCGTATCGTCGGCATGGAGTGCCATGACACGCCAAGTGCAGTCATGGCAGAAGAGCTCGGAATGGACCTTCTGTGCTGCGGCAGTCCAGGACCCATGGGACTTATGGGCCATCCGTCCATGGCAACGGTCGACTTCGAAGAACAACTCTACATGCTGGAAGGTGTTCTCAGAGGCGCGTCGTCCCCGTTCATCATTTGCAACATGCCGAACACAACGGCCTGTATCTCGATTGAAGAGTCAGTGCGCAACGCAGCAAAAGTCGTGAAACTTGGTGCTGACGGGGTCCACATCGAACCCTCTCTTGGAACTGTAGATCACATCCGAGCAATCGTAGATGCTGGGATACCTGTTGTTGGTCATTTTGGTGTTCAAGGTGAACGTGCTGTCATGAACTCTGGTCATTCTCCCGCAGGACGAACGGCCGAAGAAGCCGCCCAGATTGTCGAATTGGTGAAGGCTTCGATTGATGCTGGTATTTTCGCGGCGCTCTTCGAGCATACATCTGTTGAGCTTACGAAGTGGTGCTATGAAAACCTACCTGTGGCCGTGGCCAGCCTTGGATCTGGCCCTCACGCGCACGGGATTTTCCATGTATCGAGCGATATCATCGGGTGCTCGGTCTTTCCTATCCCGCCAAAGCGAGAGGTTTTCGGCGATGTATGGGGCGAGATGCAACGTGCCTACGGAGCCTACTTCGCTGCCGCAACGAACGGGCAGTTTCCTAAGCCTGATCAGAGTCATACGATGCATGAGGGCGAACATCAAAAGTTCCTCGCAATGATCAACTAGGATATGGATCACACAACGCAGCCAGGCCCCGCAGATTTCTTGCGGTGGCTTGCTGCTTTGCCCTTCAAACGAGACTTATGTGTGGAATGTGGAGCCGGTCGAGCCGAGTTTTCCGCATACTTGCAGCCAATGTTTAGCCGGGTCATCGCGACCGATTCCGCGCCGCCATGCAAGTCGTTGCAATACGTCCCCGTGCAAAAGTGCCGTGCAGAGGCGTTACCGTACTCGGCAAGCAGCGTAGATCTTCTATTTTCTATGCAAGCGGCTCACTACTTTGATCTTCAAAAACATACTCATGAGGTAAGAAGGGTCTTGCGGCCCGGCGGGATTTTCGCTGTCTTTTCATGGGGAGTGGCAGAGTTGCCAAATCAGGTAACTCAGGCCTATGCGCCCGTCTTTGAAGTGATTTCCCCATTTTGGGAGACGGAACGAAAGTGGGTTGTCAGCGGATATAAAGGTTTCAGGTTCCCGGGACTGCGCATTGAGATCCCACAGTTCCACCTCACAAAGTGGCTTACACCAGAGGGTCTTGAGACCGAAATGGCGTCATGGTCTGCGGTCCAAGCGGCCTCCAGGGGTGGCATCGAGTTTCCAGAACCACGCCTCGCGTCTTGCGGCTTGCACGAAAATACAAAATTTGAATGCAGGTGGCGTATTATCGGTCAGGTGTATCGTTACTGACTACTTCCAGACCATCGCGGCCACTGAATTGTGATGGACAACATCATTCATCGGGCAATCCGGGCAAGTCTCCGGAGCCGGAACGTTCTTGCAACCTTGGCACTTACTGACTGTCTTGGATGCTTCGACAATTTCAGACCTGAGTTCCAAAGCCTGTTGCGCTTTCTCAGAAAGCAACTCGGCAAGGTTATCCAACAACCCCCCAACAGATGATGCCGACTCATCACCGGTCTGATGTTTCAGGCGCTCTTGCGCTATTTCCGAGAGGCTGTCCAAACCGATATCCAGCAATCGCAACCGATGAATCAAGCGCGCAACCGACAAGTCGGAATCGCTGTATAGTCGCGTACCCCTTGCCGACTTTGTTGGTGCAATGATCCCAAGACTCTCGTAATGGCGCAGCATTCGCTCCGTCAAACCTGATTTTTCGACGATCTCACCGATTTTCATAGCAACGCTTCTCGTGAATGTGGGCTTGTTTATCTAACATAGTGTCAGAAAACCAGCGTTATTGCTGGTTCAATTGCTTCACCGCAGCACCGTCATGTTGTGCAAGCCTCTGCTCTGCAGACATCAGTTAAGCCCATTTCTCTCCATCGTTCGCCGCGCAGGTATTTGAGCTAAGCTCTTTATTTTGTTTGCTTCCGGCGGGAGTAGTTGCGGGAGGCTTTGGCTCTGTTTCCTCAGGTTTCCATGATGCACCACTTGCGCCGGGCGTTTTTGGTTTCGTCAAGAAACAGCCAGCCGCAATCGGAGCCGGGGCACGTCTTCACGCGAGTCAGTGCGCGCTTATCGCTCAATATCGACAACGCGGAGATTGCGATCAGCCGAATCAAAGGCCAGCGGCGCAGGCTTAATAAAGACCGGTTTGGCAAGGCTTCAAGCCTCTGCAATTGTATATCAATGTTCAGATCTATAAATTGTGCGGGGTTCAAAATTGCACTTCTCAGGTTTGATCTGAACGCACGAATTGTCTCGTTTGACGAAGAGTGAAGCGCATTGGGCAGCCCGAGTTTCTGAGCCAAAATGTCTAAATCAGCGGTCGTTCCAATTTTCTCGTTTAGGACCTGATTGTCGTTCGTCCAGTTTGCCGTGTTCAGGGAATCCAATGCCAGCCTGCCTGTAATCTGTCGAACAATGGTGTGTGTACTGTAGTTCGTGACGCTTTCTAACCACTATAAGGGTTGATCTGCATTGCGCTTTGAACCCTACCTTTACCATGGTTAGAAAAATGCTGCGCCCAAAATATGTTATGAAAACCGTAGGTTCGTCCAGACAAGGCGGGGAGTCCTGTGCGGAGCGCTGCGGTTGGCTCCAATAACCATCTTTGTAATTCCGTTTGGAGTGGGCTTTGGAGAACCGGCCATTGAAAATGGGCTAAGCGTCTTTCAGGCCGCGATGATGTAGAGATCGATGAATGGTGCGTTGATCTGATCACTATTTTGGCCGAGCGCGGGGCCCTGGACCATCTGAACCCCAAAGAACTCTCAAAGCTGAGCCAATATCCCGTTCAAGCCCATTGCTCCGTTTTCGGTTTGCGTCCGAACGACGGCCAACCGTGCATACTTAGTCAGTGAAGCAGACAGTTAGTTAAGAATATCTGCTATGGCACCTATCAGGTTCAACACCTCGTGTGTCTCTCGGTTCACCTGATACACATAGTCTCCGGCACGCACATAATAGCCGTTTCGCCGCAGTCCATATCGGCTGGGATTGTCGATACGCACATACCCATCATAGATGTAATCCCCAACCCGATACCGTTTGACTTGGCCTGGCGGTACGCATGGAACCGCTTTCTTGGCCAATCCCGGTGGGCAATGTTTTGCTTTGGATTTAACGAGAACGGGCTGCAGTGCCGTGTCTAAATCGATAATATGTTTAAGATTGTGAGAATGAGCGTCGAAGTTCGCGCTCGAAACAGGCGCGGTCTGAGCGATGAATAACGTCGCCGCGAATCCCAATGCCGTTTTCATCATTTTTTGCCTCCTTTGGCGTCATATCCCAGTTATGATCTCCGTCCGGATTTAACCAACCCATAGGCGGAGAATGGCTTGTCGATGGCAATTTGTGCTCTACCGCGTTGGTTTGTTTCGCACGACATTCTCACCTAACGACCTTCCAAATCGTCAAACCGGAAGGGGCAATAGCAAGGTCGCACGGCCAGACAATTCATTTGTTTTTGTCTCGTAAACAACATTAACCGAAGGTGAACAATGTATTCTCAATGCGTTCAACCAAGCTTGGGCATAGTGATCGAGTTGGATCGAACGACACCTAGTTCGTTTGGTGGAAACAAGGGGAATAAGATGGTCAAGCCTGCCTTTGTGACTGAGGACGACAGCAGAGCTGCTGCGATGCGAACCGCCGGTAAATCTGTTGAAGAGCGTCTGCAAACCACGATGAATTCGAGCAATGGTCGCTTCCCTCCTGTGGAAAATGCACTGACAGAGATTATTAAAAACAAGCGGCTATCCGAGGCTCACCAAAACGTCCTAAGGCGAGTAAGCTGACCCCCGAACAATTCTCGATTTCGTCCTAAATATCGGAATTGTACCTAAATCCCGTCCCATCTTGGGGCGGGATTTTCTTTGTGCGCGTCGCGATTGCCGAAAGCCAACACTTGAAGCGTCGAAAGGCCCTTGACCGTCCCGGCTTTCGGTACGCCCAAGAGTGGAGGTCAACAATGGGCAATCAGCTTCGGTTCATAGTCCAAGAAGCGATTTAACCTGCGCTTCAACCGTATCGGTGACCGGTTTGTTGGCGGCTGCTTCCAAGGCTTCACGTTCAGCCAGGTCCTGCTCTTCAACAAGCTCTGCTAGTTCTTCCACCTCTTCGACAGCTTCGTTGTAGTCAATGGCGGCTTGTCTTTCGTCATTTAGGTCCTGGGCTTCCTCGATCGAGTCGTCCAAAGCGGCCTGGGCTTCTGCCAGCTGTGCTTCGATGTCAGGATCTGTACCACCCGCGTCTTCCAAAGCCTGCTCAAGCTCTTCAACCTTGTCGCGGTTGGCTTGAACGTCGCCCAGCGCGGTTTCCAAATCATCCTCGATTTCTTGAACTGACCGGTCTGGTTGTTCCAGTCCTGCAAGAACCTCCAACTGTTCTTCCAGTTCCTCACGCAATGGCTCACCTGCCAGCACCGTGTCTCGGTACTTGGCTATTCTGCCAACCCGTGAATTGGGTGCGGCATTGGCCAGTGCAGTTGGGCTTGCATTGGCCGCGTTAAGCGCGCCCAGTTCCGAGGGATGAGCGCCAAGTAGCGCTGCAAGACGGTTGCCTTTGGTTCGGGAAACGGGGTGCTTCGACTCTTCCACAATTACAGCCTCGCGAACCGTTTTTTGCACCTTGGCCTTTTGCGCTCCACGTGTTGTCGTGGCGCCCTTGCGAGAGGAATCTGTTTTGCGGGCTTTGTTTTTCCCTTTGAACAAGTCCTTCAGAGAGAACCCTCCGCCTTTCTTCTGACCGGACCGAGCAGACTGAGACTTTGTTTTACTCTGACCGGATTTCCCGGCCTTGCTGCCGCCACGGCTTTTGTCGGCCCCTTTGCCGCTATTGCCAGCAGAGCTGCGATCTCCGCTGTCGCCCTTAGCGCCGTTGCCGTTTCCGCCCCCGTTGCCGTTTCCACCACCATTACCGTTGCCGCCGCCATTGCCATTGCCGCCGCCATTGCCGTTGCCTGGCTTGGCATAGGCAAAATCGGGAGTTGCGACAGTGGCGACAATGGCCGTTGAGCCCAACAAGGCGATTGCGATTGTCGAGGCTTTCAGCAGTCCGCAATTGGTGGTTTTCATCTCAATCTCCTCACAACTCACAGCAACGGCTGTCAGCATTCACAGCTTAGCCGCTGTATCCGGGCAGCATGATCCCTGGTCGAATCAACAAAGTTGGGCTGCATTAAACTTGAGGTCGCTTGAACGCAGGGCTAACTGCTTGTTCATCATCGGTTCATGTCCGGCCTTATAGTCTTCGTCGACTGTGTTTGAGGGTGTAATGCAAGCCAAAGTGTTATTTCTGGTTGTGGCTTTGCTGACCGTCTTGTCCGGAGGGCAAGCGGAGGCGGACGCACGTGAACTCAAACAGTCTGAACTGCGCATGGCGACGTTGTCCGGCAGCGCAATACGGCTGAACCGTGTCATCAAGGGCGTGGAAAAAGCCTTCGGTGGAACGCCAGTCGATGCGCGCGCATTCAAAACGGACAAGATTTACTATCGTATTCTGGTCAAAAAGCCGGGCGGAAAGATCGTCAGTGTGATCGTAAATGCCCAAACCGGCACAGTCGTCTCGAACCGTTCAAGTATCGGGCGCGAGATTTCCGAGGCCGCACGCAATTCAACCAAATCCAAAAGCAATAAGGGTCAGAGCGCTTCTGCCACCCGTGGAAACAGCGTAGGTCGCAGCAATGCCGGCGGCAACAGCAACGGTGGTGGCAACGGTAACAGCGGTGGCAATGGTAACGGTGGCGGCAATGGCGGTGGCAACGGTAACGGAGGCGGCAATGGCGGCGGAAACGGGGGCGGCAACGGCGGTGGAAATGGCAACGGTAATGGCGGCGGCAATGGTGGCGGAAAAGGCGGCGGTAAAAAATAGCGTGAAGCTGACGACCCTTTACCTATAGTCTCTCGATATGCGAATACTCCTTGCTGAAGACGAACCCCAGCTTTGCGAGCAAGTGAAAAAGCTGTTGGGTGCGGAAGGCCGCGTGGTCGACGTGGCAACTAATGGTACGGATGCCCTGCATCTGGGGTCGACTGAACCGTACGACATGATCATCCTCGATATTGGCCTGCCCGAGCGTGACGGTATCTCGGTCCTGCGTGAATGGCGCAACGCGGGCGTTAAAACCCCGGTTTTGATCCTGACTGCCCGAGACGGCTGGAGCGAACGTGTCGACGGCCTGGATGCCGGCGCGGATGACTATATGACCAAGCCGTTTCACATGCCCGAGCTGGCCGCGCGGGTTCGTGCCATCTTGCGACGCCAAAGCGGCCAGTTGAACCCCGTGATAGAAATGGGGGATGTCTCACTGGATACACGAAACGGTCGGGTCAGTGTAGGAGGCATTCCTGTCGATTTGACCGCGCAGGAGATCGCAGTTCTGACCTATCTGGCGCATAACATTGGTCGTATGGTGTCACGCACTGAGTTGTCCGAACATATCTACGAATATGACGGCGACAGAGATTCCAACACGATTGCCGTATTCGTTACACGCCTGCGCAAAAAACTGGGCTCCGATTTGATCACTACCGTCAGGGGGCGGGGCTACATGATCGATCCAACCTGATGCTCTCGTTGCGTCAACGGGCCTTACTCGGTGGTATCGCCTCGGGAGCTTTGTCGGTAGGCGTTGGTACGTTGGTGGTGTTTTCCTACATCAATACGCGCGTTCTGGATCAGTTCGACGGAGCGTTGCAGGACCGGCATACCCAACTTGTCGTTGGTCTCAGCGCCACCACGGATGACCCTGAAACCTTGCGACAATTGGTGTTCGACCCGGCCTATGGCACGCCTTACTCGGGACGCTATTGGCAAGTGACGGACAGTGCCGGGGCCATCTATACGTCTGCCTCGCTCTTCGATGAAACGATTGCCGAACCTCCAAGCGCAAGTGGCGAAACAACCGTTTGGAACACCATGGGCCCGGATGGTGAGGCCATTCGCAGCGTCTACCAGAAGATTACGTTCGAAGACGGGACGGAATGGGGCGTAACAGTCGCCGAAAGCAGAAGCGAACTGATCAACGAACGCAGCGCCGCACAAAGAAACTTGCTACCGGTCTTCGGCTTGGTCGGTTTGATCGGCGTGGCCAGTTCTCTTTTGCTGATGTCCGCCATTGTCGGCCCGCTCAGGAAATTGCGCGCCGATGTGGCCCATCGCTGGGATCAGGGCGATGATCTGGTTCCCAAAGACTACCCGGACGAGGTTTCCCCCTTGGTGGAAGATCTCAATAAATTGCTGCATCGAAATCGCGAAATTGTCGCCGGTTCGCGAAGGCAGGCGGCGGATCTGGCGCATGCGCTCAAAACACCGACGGCCATCTTGCGAAACGAATTGGCCGAACTGGCAGACGCCGGAGCACATACCGAGCCCGCGGAAGAGGCCCTGACCCGAATAGACGCGCAGCTTAGCCGTTCACTCGCGCGCATGCGTGCATCAAACACCGGAGAGCTGACGCATTCCAGGACAGACCTATCGAATTCGGTCGAACGGCTGTCCCGGCTGTTCTCGGTCATGGCAGAGCGCGAGGGGAAGACGCTTGTCTCGGATTGCGAGGCTGGTCTTCGCGTCCGAATGGACCCTCAGGACATCGAGGAAGTGATCGGAAACCTTCTCGACAACGCCCTTAAGTGGAGCCGGGCAACATTCCAAATCACCGCGAAACGCACGGACAGCGGTATCGAACTTTGCGTGGAAGATGACGGGCCCGGTATTCCGGAAAGTGCCCGAGATGAGGTCTTGCGTTCCGGCAGTCGGTTGGACACTTCTATAAGGGGGACAGGGTTGGGCCTGTCTATTTCCGTGGATTTGTTGGCTGCATATGGTGCGAAGCTAGAACTCGGAGCATCGAAACGTTTAGGCGGCTTGGCTTGTGAAGTGACGATTGATCTATGAGAAAAGCGTATCGTCAAATGTAGCTGGCGTCTCGGCTCTGTTCCCACACTACGCTAAAGTCTCTGGTTAATTCAAAAGTAGACCTTGTAGAAGTTGTAGGGAGAAGGGGCAACAAGGGACGCCCCTCAGTTCAAATTGGCCTGGACTATGGCTTCAGATATTTACTGATAGCCGCAATACCTGCTTCGGCGCAGATGTCTTCGAATTCCTTGCCATCTGCATCCTCACCAAGAGAACCGACAATTCCGATGCAACCGATGACGGCGCCTTCGTAAACGATCGGGATGTCCTCTGAGAGGGTAACCAGGCCGATTTAATTGAAGACAGCACCTAACGTAGGTTCATGCTCATTTTGGGCCTCAATCACCGAGGACGCTTCGCGGCGTGATGCGGCCGTGTTTGCTTTGCGGCTGTTGGTGTGAACGGTGTGGGGAAACGCGCCTTCGCGTATCAGTTGGACGCGGGGCTACGCGCGTTGGTTTGCGACCGTAACCGTGGTGGCAAATCCCATACCTGCGCAGCTTTGAGATGCGACTGTGGCCGCAGTTTGTGCCCATTCTAGGGGAATACTCATTTCCATGTACGGATCGGCCAGCGCAGCGCCGGTCAGCAAAGCCGAGGAGAAACAGGGTGTCTTGGCAAACATATTCATTTTGACGTCCTTTTCCGAGAGGTAGTTGGGCGAGTGGTTGAAAGGAAGGATCTGCACTGGCCGTCGTTTTGCAGTTTTAAACGTGGCTCTGCGAAACTAATTTGGACCAGCTCTACACACGCGTTGACGAGGTCGTGCGTTTATGCGGCGCACATCTTATGTCGCACGAACCGGCAGGTGTATTGGGGATGTTGGCAGGTCTCCTCAGCCAATGGGTAAGGCGACGCTCGGATTTGCTGGGGCTGCATTGAACAGCATGCTGGCAAGCTTTGACATGCGGCCTCAGCCCGTCGATGACTGGAGTGTACCGATCCTTGCAGCCGCCCAACAGATCGGGGTGTGAACCGTCGCTACTGCCTATCCACCCATCGGTCCCGTAGGACGCATCTGGACAGAGCCGAACCCAAATTGGCCGAGGCTGGTGTTTCGCTGCACCGGGTGAGGCGCAAGTACGATAGTGTCGCCTGGCCCCACGCAAAATCCGGCTTTTTCACTTTGAAAAAGAAAATCCCAACCATTCTGGCAAATCTGAACTTGTTGCGATGAATCGTTCCGGCGCGCGCAAACGGCGGCGACCGGGGCAAAAGAAGAACAATTATTTGCCAAAGGTACGGCGCGTCATATTTCGCTTCTAAACAGAACGTGCCGGAACGACCATGCCCATTGCCACAATCCTTCTGCCCAACCAGCTATTTACCGATCATCCGGGTTTTGCAGAGCCCCCGGAGCTGGTGGTTCTGTTCGAGGATCCATTGTTCTTTGGCGACGCGAGATATCCCGCGCGGATGCATAAGCAAAAGCTCTGGCTCCATCGGGCCAGCATGGCGCGTTACCAGCAGGATTTGATCGCCAAAGGTTTGAATGCCGAAATTTACCCTTATGAAATGCGGACAGATGCTTGCACACGTCTGTTTCAGCGGCTGGCAAGGACAGGGATTGATCGCGTCGTGATGGCGGATCTGGTGGATTTCATTGCGCGAAATCGAGTCGAAAAGGCCGCAGAGATTGTGGGTATCGCTCTGGAGATACGTCCATCGCCCGGCTTTCTGAACACAGGTGCAGATAACGCGGCGTGGATCACAGGCCGAAAACGTTGGTTCATGGCCGAGTTCTACAAAAGTCAGCGTCGTCGTCTGGATGTCTTGATGGACGGCGATCAACCAATGGGGGGCCGGTGGAGCTTTGACGGGGATAATCGCAAAAAGGTTCCAAAAGCGCTGCTTGGCAGTTTGCCGTGGATTGATTGGCCCACGCATGGCGCCGTTGACCAGACTGCAAAGGATAGCGTGATCTCTGAGTTTCCGGACGCGCCTGGGTCGCTGGACAGGCTTTACTATCCGACATCGCATGGGGCCGCAGCGGATTGGTTGCAACAATTCCTCGAACGCCGGTTTCGTCAGTTCGGCGATTTTGAAGATGCCATCGTTGAAGGGGAAGGCTGGCTTTGGCACGCTGTTCTGACACCCGCGCTGAACATCGGGCTGCTGACGCCCAAACAAGTGCTGGACGCGACGCTTGAACACGCGCAGACACGGGATATCCCCCTCAATTCGGTCGAGGGGTTTATCCGACAGATCATTGGCTGGCGAGAGTTCATGCGCGCCACCTATGAACATCTTGGCGTCGAGATGCGGACCACCAATCATTGGGGCCACAGCCGCAAGATGCCCGCCTCTTTCTACAATGGCACCACCGGCATCGACCCGATTGACGACACAATCGGGCGCATTCTGCAGACTGGCTATTGTCATCACATCGAACGGCTGATGGTTCTGGGTGGTTTTATGTTCCTGTGCGAGATCGACCCTGATGAAGTTTATCGCTGGTTCATGGAGATGTTCGTGGACAGCTATGACTGGGTCATGGTTCCAAACACCTATGCCATGAGCCAGCACGCCGATGGTGGGCTGATGACCACCAAACCCTATTTTTCGGGTTCAAACTATATCCGGAAGATGAGCCATTGGGGCAAAGGCCCTTGGGCAGAGGTTTGGGACGGCCTGTATTGGCGTTTCATTTTCAAACATCTGGACAGGCTTGCACAAAATCCGCGCTGGTCGATGATGTGTAAAACGGCAATACGGATGGATTCGGAGACCAAGAAAAAGCACCTGATCGTCGCCGAGGTTTTTCTGACTCGGCAGCAATGAAAGCGCTACCGGACATTGACCTGTTACCCGATAGAGTCTGTTACGAAGTCCGTTCCAGAATGGCCGAAACGGTGTTTCTGGCTTGTTTTCGCCAAACCAAAGAGGTTCAGGCTTTGGCTCAAGGATCTATTCGGCCACACATCCTCAGCATTTGCGGGTACGGTTGCCATCAACAGTGATATCCGGAGTAGTTGGGCAAAGGCGATCAACCTTGGCTTTAGTCAAGTTCTCGACAAGACGCATTTAGCGAAACCCATCTTCCCCGTCCGAGTGCAGTTTTGGACCGCGTTCTTCGATAGGTTCAATTGCGTTTTCAACCGTTCGATTGGGCGCCGCTTGGACATCGGTGATGCGTGTTGTGGATGGTTTTGCCCATTTCACCGCGTTGCGGAGAACCAGTCGAACAGTCTCGTCATGATACGTGGGATAGGTTTCGTGCCCTGGCCGGAAATAGAAGATGTTACCGGCCCCGCGGCGGTAGGTCAGGCCTGACCGGAAGACCTCGCCGCCCTGAAACCAACTGACAAAAACCGTTTCAAGCGGGTCCGGAACGCTGAAAGGCTCGCCGTACATTTCTTCATGCTCGAGTTCGAAATAGTTCGGCAGCCCTGACGTGATCGGGTGTCCGGGGGCTGTCACCCAAAGGCGTTCGCGCTCACCAGCTTCGCGCCAGGTTATTGAGCATGGCGTGCCCATGAGTTTTTTGAAGATTTTGGAAAAATGCGCCGAGTGTAACAGGATCAATCCCATCCCTCCCCAAACGGCATCTGAAATGCGATCTACAACCTGGTCCGAGACGCCGCCATGTGCGGCGTGCCCCCACCAAAGCAGCACGTCCGTTCCGTCCAGTCGGCTTTGGGGCAAACCATGTTCCGGTTCCTGCAAAGTTGCGGTTGTCGCTTCGATTTCCGGGTCTTGGTTGAGCGCGCCGGCGATACAGTCATGCATACCACGGGGGTAAATCGAGGCGACTACCTGATTGGTCTGTTCGTGGACGTTTTCGCCCCATACGACGGCGCGGATCATGATGAAAGGCTCCGATTAGCGGTTGTTTCGTGGCGCGGCGGTGCTTGCACGTGGGATTAGTTCGGGGGCGATAATGATCGGTTGGTCGGCCCCTTCTTCTTCGTTCAGGATCGACACGAGCTTTCGGCAAGCCAGACGTCCCCAGTCGCGGCGTGGCAGGCGTATGCTGGACAGGCCCGGGTTGAAAATGGCGGCATAGGGCATGTCATCATAGCCGATGACAGAAATATCTTCCGGCACCCGCACTCCGGCGCGCACCAGCCCGTGCAGCAATCCGGTGGCTGTTTCATCGTTGTGAACGAATACCGCAGTCGGCAGATTGCCCGATGCCAGCAATTGCTCGGCTGCCTCCAGACCATAATCGACCGAGAGCTGACCCATCAATTCACGGTCTTTTTGCAGTGGGATGCCCGCGTTTTTCAACGTCTGGTTAAAGCCGTGATAGCGGCGCTCGAACCCATTGGTGTGTAGCGGTCCACACACCTGAGCGATATCGCGGTGCCCAAGTTCTATGAGGTGCCCGGCGGCCAGACGCCCGCCTAAGACGTCATCCGTTCGCACTGTCGGCAGATCAATTTCTTTGTGCCCGCCGCAAGAAACGACCGGCGGGCCTGAATAAACGCCGTTGGCGTCGCTGGGCAACAAATCCTCGAGAAAGCCGTTTGTGTTCAGGATCAGCCCGCCAGCCTTGTTCATCAACAGCATGTCCGAGAACGCACGCTCGCTTTCGGCGTCTTCCGAGGTGTCGCCTATGAGAAGGACGTAACCATGCGCGCGCGCTTCTTCTTCGATGCCCTTGAAGAATTCGGCGAAAAAGGCATTCGTGATCTCAGAGACCAGAACGAGCAGGGTTTTACTGCGCCCACGCCGCAGGTCGCCTGCCGCCTGATTGGCCCGATAGCCCAGCCGTTTCATGATCTCGAACACGTGCTCGCGCGTTGCGGCTTTCACATCGTCCGGGCGCGACATGGCTCGACTGACGGTTGCGATCGAGACACCAGCCTCGCGAGCCACATCTTTGACGGTTGGACGCTTTGAACTCATATCTTCTTCCAACTTGATTCAGGCGGCGATCGGCCGCCCTTGGTCATTGAATTTATGGATGAATCCCGGTTGGGGTCGCAAGTGGATGGTGTCTCCTACATCTTGGTTCTGCTGACCATCAAGGCTTACGGTCAGAACACCTGCATCCGGAACCCGCACATATAGAATTGTGTCGTGGCCCAGCCGTTCCACCAGAGTCACTTTGCCTTCCCATGCGTCGTCAGCCTGACCGACGGCAAAATGCTCGGGCCGAATGCCCAAGGTTGAAGCACCTACGGCTTGAGCATAACGCCCCTTGACGAAGTTCATCTTGGGCGAACCGATGAACCCCGCGACAAACTCGGTGGCGGGGTGGTTGTACAGGTCCATTGGGCTGCCGACCTGTTCGATATAGCCGCCGTTCAGGACCACGATGCGATCCGCCATGGTCATCGCCTCGACCTGATCATGGGTGACGTAGATCATCGTTGTTGCCATACGCTGATGCAGTTCACTGATTTCCACCCGGGTTTCCGAACGAAGCGCCGCGTCAAGATTCGAAAGCGGTTCGTCCAGCAGAAAAACCTGCGGGTTGCGGACAATGGCGCGACCGATGGCCACGCGCTGCCTCTGACCACCGGATAGCTGGCCCGGTTTACGGTCAAGGAATGGGCCAAGTTTCAGCGCATCGGCTGCCTCTTGCACCTTGTTTTGGATTTCATCTTTCGAACGGCGCTCTAGATTGAGCGAGAACCCCATATTCTCGGCCACTGTCATTTGCGGGTAAAGCGCATAGGACTGGAACACCATGGCAATGTCGCGTTGGCGCGGCGACAGATCGTTGGCGCGTTTGCCGCCAATCATCAGATCGCCTCCGGTCACTTCTTCAAGGCCTGCAATCATCCTGAGCAGCGTAGATTTTCCGCATCCGGAAGGGCCGACAAAGACGATGAATTCCCCGTCTGCAATCGACAGGTTGATGTCGTGAAGCACTTCGACATTACCATAAGCCTTGGACAGGTTCCTGAGTTCAACTCCAGCCATCTCTTCCTCCCTTACCCGGCCGCCAATGGCGCACGGATGATGTTTCTTACGGTATCCAAAGACGCAGCTTGCAGCCGCCGTTCAGGGGCCCCTGACAAAATCGCTTTGACGTCATGCAGGATCATGTCTCCAATCGGGTGGCGGCCACCTTCCACGGCAGCTGCACGGTGCGGCGACCAGATGACATTGTCGACCTGTCGCAACGCGGCGCGCTTGGACACCGGTTCTTGTGGGAACACGTCGCTGGCGACGCGAATGCGGCCAGCGCTGGCGGCCTCAACAAGGGCGTCGAAATCGACGAGATGAGACCGGCTGATCACAACAACCAGCGTCCCGGGTTTCATCTTTTCGATAAGGGTTCGGGATACAAGCTGATAATTCTCGTCGGTGGGCGTTGCCGCGATGACGACAAGGCGGTTGTTGGTGGTCACTTGCTCCAAGTCGCAGAATTCGACACCGTCAAACGTTGTTCCGCTTGCTTTCAGCCACGGATCATAGGCTTCGATCTTTGGGGAAAATGGCGCAAGAAGGCGTACGCATTCCTGCGCGATGGACCCGAACCCGACAAACCCAATGCGTTGACCGTAAAGCGAGAAATCCGTGCCGATATTGTCGTTGAACCACCTTTCGGATCCGGCGCGGAAGCGTTCGTGCTCATCAACGATGCCGCGACCGCCTGCGATCATCAGACCAAGCGCCATTTCCGCGACCGAGCGTCGAAATCCCGGCGCGCAAGACAACACTTCGATACCGCGCTCGAAACACGCATCATAGTCGAGACCGGTTTGAAAGGTGCCCGAAACCTCGATCACCGCGCGTAGGTTTTTGGCAGCATCCAGGTCCTGCCGGTTCAACTCCGGCCTGGCGGCGGCGACAAACTCTGCGTCCGGCAGCCGTGCGAGAAAATCCGCCCGCGGCATCGCCCAGTTTACGCCACCATGAATGTCGCAAAGCTCGCCCAGGGCCGTGTAGGCAGACGGTCGGAATAATTCTTCCAACTGGCGAAAGTGTTGATCTAGAATGAGAAGGGGTTTCGACATGTTTCGCCTCACTTCACCGCGCCCGCGGTCATGCCGCGCACGAAGTGGCGTTGGAAGAACAGGAACAAAAGAACGACCGGGATCGCCATGATCACGGTACCGCTGGACAATCCGGTCACGTCGCGGGTCATGGTCCCCTGAAAGTTCAACAGACCCACCGACAGCGTGCGCATTTCGTCCTGGGTCAACAGAAGCAGTCGCAGCAACAGATCGTTCCAGCTCCAGAGAAACTCAAGCAGTGCGGTTGTGACCACTGCGGGTGTGGCAATCGGCATGACGACGCGGCGGTAAATCTGAAACTCGGTCGCACCGTCGATCCGGGCCGCTTCGTGCAGCGCCTTGGGGACGCCCTGAAAAAACGATGAGAACATGAAGACGAAAACCGACACGGCCAGGGCAAGGTCCGCGAAGATGACACCCAGATGGGTGTTGAGAAGGCCAAAGGACCGAACGATTTGAAAAAGCGGCAGGACAATGGCCGTCACAGGGATCATCAATCCAATCAGGAACAGGATTTGCAGCACCACCTTGCCGCGAAACTCCATGAAAACCATGGCATAGGCCGCAAGCGAGGCGATAAAGATCATGACGACAGCATCAACGACCGAGATGATCAGGGTGTTGAAGAAATACACGCTAAAGCCACCATCGGTCCAAACGCGCGCATAATGCTGGAAGGTCAGGCTGATCGGCGGATACCACGGCGGGTTCACCAATTCGGTCGTGGGCTTGAGCGATGTGAAGACCGTCAGAATGAGCGGAGAGACCATCACAACAGCGATGACGCCCAGAATGAACAGCAGAATCCAGCGTCCCATCACCGATCCTCTCTGTTCTGAATCTGCATGTAGATGATCGTTGCAATACTGACGATCACCAGCAGCGCGACGCCAATGGCCGACCCATAGCCATACTGGTTCTCCAGCGCCCCGCGTTTGTACATGTAGGTCGATAGAATTTCGCTGAACCGGATCGGGCCACCCTGAGTTGTGGCCCAGACGATGTCGAAGACCTTGAACGATTGCGTGAGTGTCAGAATAAAGACCACAGCCGTCACAGGCCTCAGGGCGGGCAAAGTGACATAGCGGAAGGATTGCAACGGATTTGCGCCATCGACCCGCGCGGCTTCGTACAGGTCCTCGTCAACGGCCTGAAGTCCGGCAAGGAAGATGATGACGCTCAACCCGATTGTCGACCAACTATGTGCCAAGGCCAGCGCGTATAACACCACATCGGGGCTGCCCAGCCAGGGGGTGGCGAAAGCCCCCAACCCGATATTCTCAAGCACCTGATTGATGACACCTGTCGGCTGATACATCCACCGCCAGATCGTGGCGACGGCCATCGGAGAGATCACGACCGGAAGAACGATGCATGTCTGGATCAGCAATCGCGCTTTCCAAACCCGCGCGAGCATAGCGGCAATCACCAGGCCAAGACCGACATTGATAACGATGATCACGCCGGACCAGACAAATGTATTCCGAAAAGCCTCCCAGAAGATCTTGTCAGAGAACAGTTTTTGATAGTTCTCCAACCCGACAAAATTCCGCTCGGGGCTGATTCCGTCCCAATCGGTAAAGGAATATTCCAGCACCGAATAGGTCGGGTAGATCGCAAAGACGATGTAGATCGTCAGCGCGGGCAGCAGAAACAGAACAGGGTTCAGGCGCTGCGCTAATTTGGAATCCGGGTCGAGAAACATGGCTCCACCTTCGACTAATGCGAGTGGTTCTTTGGGAGTGCGCCGGTCCACAGGCACGGCGCCCATGGACCGGCGTTTTGCCGAAAGGCCTTACCGTTCGGCGATGCCACCGGGCAGCATGATTTCACCGGCTTCCTTCGCGGCGGCCCATGCGGATTGCATTTCCGCAGTGAATTCTTCGGGCGTCATGACATCCAGAAGCAGGGCTTGCAGCCCATCATAAGAAACCGTGGTCAGGCTTCCCGGTGTGATGGTGTCCAGAAACGCCGGAACGGATCCGTTTGCCGCGTGATCGTCCGATGCTTTCCAGATGTCCACGGCCAACGCGGGCATCTGGGCCTCGCTCAGCGCCTGATCAAGTGGACCGACCGGAACTGTGCCGGCGTTCAGCAGCGCGACGCGACCTTCTTGCGACGCGAACATGTAGTTCATGAAGTCAATCGCGGCGTCTTTGTTGTCAGAGCTTTCGCGAATGTACCAGCCACTGCCGATAGAGTTGGTGGGGTGGATTATCTGGCCATCTTCAAGTGGCGGCACGGCGAAGACGCTAAAGTCGTCGATGCGATCACCTGCGGCCTCGGTTCCGCCTCCGATCACCCAAGGTCCGGTGAAGGTCATCGGCACTTCACCGGCCCAAAACCGGTCCATCAGTTCACCATATCCGATTGCAACCGGTGTCGGCCCGAACCAGCCCGCTTTGCCCATCTCTTGCAGTTTTGCCGAGGCAGCCACAAAGGGCTCGTCAGTCCATGCGCCGTCGCCAAATAGAACGTCCTCGATACCTTCGGGACCTGCATAGCGACCAAACATCATGGACTGCCAGTGCGACACGGGCCATTTGTCGGCAGCGCCGAGACCAATGGGTGTATCAAAGCCCGCCTCTTGCAGTTTTGCCACGGCGGCTTCCATGTCAGCCCATGTGGTGGGCACGGAAATTCCGTGTTCGTCAAAAATCGCCTTGTTGTAGAACATACCGGTCGTCTCGACCTCGTTCCCAAAGGCCCAAAGTTTACCGTCGCTTGATGTCTGCACCACGATGCCTTCGGGGATTGTCCTGCTCCAGTCATTTGCGAAATAGGCATCTGTCAGATCGGCAACGAGACCGCCTGCAATAAGGGCCGCCGGTTGACCCGGGCCGGTTCCAAACGAGAAAAGATCAGGCCCTTCGCCAGCCGAAAGGGCGGGGATCAAAGCAGGGTTAAACAGGTCGGAAGAGTTCTTGACGATTGCCACCGTAACATCCGAATTCTGCGCATTATAGGCTTCGGCGAGATCATCGTAGATATTTGTTTGCCCGGGTTCCCCGGCAACCCAAACAACCACTTCCGATTGTGCGTATGTCATTATTGGCACTAAAGAAATCGCGGTAGCGATCGCACTGGCTGTGACAAACCTTTTCATGTTTTTCCTCCCAGTTTCGATGATTCTTTGTTCAAAATGTATACGATTACATAAAAATGTAAACGAATACATTTTTGCGACACTGAAGGCCGGCTAAATGCAGGCCTTGAAATTTGAGATCGTCCGTTCTCAAACAATTGTCGGGAGTGGCGCTGAAACAGTGTGCACACACGTACTGTAAAGCGAGGCATCATCAACGTTGCTTGGATCGGCTTGGCGGTTCACAACCGCGGGGCAACGGTATCAAAACCTGCGATTCCGAGCGCCAGAAAACAAAGTTGTTTTAGCACTTATTTCGCGACGGTTTCGATGGCGAATCATTGCTTTCACGAAATGTTCGGAAAGTGCTTCTGTTGCCTTTCGGCTGCGGAAATCATCGTTGCGCTTCGGCGTTGGTCCCTGGTTCCGTCGTTTTTAGTCGTCATAAATCCGCTGCGTGGCGAACGGTCGGTAAGCAGTTGAAAATAATAAGGTAAATTTTCCAAAACGCGCGGAAAATGTTATCGGCGGGTCCTGAATATTAAATTATGAAACGTTTCATATTGACAGAAAAGCGATTCGATGGCTTCGTATAAAGACGGTGGATCGGCGTGAAAGATTGCCTTTCCGAACAAGCTGAAAACCTAGGGAGGCTCTTATGAAGCTCATGAAATTCGCTGCTGCGGCAGCGACCGGAATTCTATTGTCCGCAGGTATGGCGGCGGCTGACGATAAACCGGTCGTTGGCCTGATCATGAAGTCGCTGGCCAATGAGTTTTTTCAAAACATGCTGGTTGGGGCAGAGGCGCACGCTGTCGAGCGTGGCGACTATGAACTGATTGCCGTCGGGATGCAGAACGAGACGGATTTTGAATCCCAGATCAATGCGGTTGAGAACTTTATCACGCAGGGCGTCGATGCAATCGTCGTTGCCCCGGCAGATTCCAAGGCGATGGTCCGCCCGCTGAAACGCGCGATGGAAGCGGGAATCATTGTGGTCAATTTTGACGTCGCACTGGACGAAGGCGCAAAGGAACAGCAGGGCGTGGAACTGGCTTTTGTCGGCCCGGACAATCGCGGCGGGGCGAAACTGGCGGGTGATGCGTTGGGCAAAGCTCTGGGCGAGGGTGGCAAGGTCGTTATCATCGAAGGCAACCCCGGTGCAGACAATGCCAATCAGCGGCGCATGGGCTTCGAAGACTCGGTTGCGGAATACAAGCTTGACCTGCTCGACAGCCGCACTGCGCATTGGGAAACCGAAGAAGCCAACCAGGTTTTTTCGACCATGCTGACGGCAAACCCCGATATTCAGGGCGTGATGGCAGCCAATGACTCGATGGCCATCGGTGTGGTCAAGGCGCTGGAATCTGCGGGGCGTGACGACATTCTGGTGGTCGGATTTGACGCGATCCCGGCGGTTCTTCCGATGATCGAGGATGGTCGCTTGCTTGCGTCGGTGGATCAGTTTGGTGCCGATATGGCCGCGAACTCGATCGATCTGGCCCTCGAAGTCATCGCCGGTGGGCCGCAACTGGAAGGGTGGGTCAAGACACCTATCGAGCTGGTTACCAAATAAGGTGGAACTCTCGCGGATGCCCGTTACCCCTCCAATCGGGCATCCATCACTCTGGCTGAACAAGGTCGATCCAATGCGCGCTGATACCTCACTTCTGACTGTCAAAAACCTGAGAAAATCCTTTGGCGGCGTGCATGCTCTTGACGGGGTAAGTTTTGACCTGATCGCGGGCGAGGTCCACGCACTTGTCGGCGAGAATGGCGCCGGAAAATCGACCCTCATCAAGGTGCTTTCCGGCGTCCACCCCTTTGACGAAGGCACGGTGGAACTGGACGGGCAACCGTATAAGCCGTCAAACCCGCATGACGCAAAAGCAGCCGGAATTCAGGTGGTTCATCAGGAGTTCAATCTGCTCAACGATCTCAGCGTCGCAGAAAACATCTCGATCGAACATCTGCCGCGCAAACGGTTTGGCATTCTGGACCGGGGCGAAATGAAGCGCCGGGCTCGGCTGGCACTGGATGCAATCGGGCTAAGTGACATCGACGTTTCGACCCCCGTAAGAACACTTGGGATTGCGCATCGGCAGTTGGTTGAAATCGCCCGCGCCCTGCAAAGCGAAAGCCGCATCCTTATTCTGGACGAGCCGACAGCCACGCTCACCGAGCGCGAAACCGAGCGGTTGTTCGAGATCGTGGCCGGGATCAGGGCGAAGGGCGTAACCGTCGTGTTCGTATCGCATCATCTGGAAGAGGTCTTTGCCATTTGCGAGCGTGTCACGGTGTTCCGCAATGGTCAGACGGTCGTGACCAAAGACATATCAGACGTAACATCGGCGGACGTTGTCCGGTATATGGTCGGGCGCGAGTTGGAGGTCGACGCCTCGCATGCGCGCGAGGTCAAACAAAGCAGCGACATCGCCCTTTCGGTTCAAAACCTGCGCACCATGGCCAATCCCGGGCCCGACGGCGTTTCTTTTGATCTGCACAAGGGCGAGATTCTTGGGATTGCCGGATTGGTGGGTGCCGGACGCACCGAAGTTCTGAGGGCCATATTCGGGGCCGATCCAACTGTGTCGGGACAAGTGTTCCGCGAAGGTGCGCCGTTGAAAATCAAAGGCCCAAGGGATGGAATCTCGGCAGGGATCTGTTTCGTGACGGAAGACCGTAAAGAAGAAGGTCTGATCCTCGATATGCCGATAGCGGCAAACACGACGCTGGTTGATCTGGCCTCGGTAACAAAGCGCGGGCTTCTGGATTTTGCCGAAGAAAGACGACTGGCGACCCAAAGCGGTGCCAGACTGCATTTGAAATACGGGAAACTGTCGGATGCGGCCTCCAGCCTGTCCGGCGGCAACCAACAGAAAGTCGTTTTGGCAAAATGGCTTGCGCGGAATCCCGACATTCTATTGCTGGATGAGCCGACACGCGGTGTCGATGTTGGTGCCAAGGCAGAAATCTACTCGATCCTGCGCGATCTGGTGTCCGAAGGTATGTCCATGATCGTTGTCTCTTCGGAACTGCCCGAACTGATTACACTGGCGGACCGTATTCTCGTCATGGCCAATCACCGCATTCAGGGCAGCCTGGAACGGACGGAATTTTCACAGGAACGAATCCTCCATCTCGCCTACGGGCAGCAGAGCGACACTGAAAGGAAAACGGCATGAGCACGATTGAATCAATTCCGCCTGCATCAAGGGAGAACGCTGTGTCTTTACGATCTATCGTCAACAATGCAGGTATCGGATTGGCCCTGCTTGTGATCGTGGTTTTCTTTTCGATTGCCAGCGAACATTTTCTGTCCGCCAATAACATCACCAACATCCTGACGCAGATTACGATCAATCTGATCCTGGCCGTTGGAATGACCTTTGTGATCCTGATCGGAGGCATCGATCTGTCCGTCGGGTCCGTCATGGCCTTCGCCGCCATTGTGGCAGGCAAAGCCATCACACTGCCCGGAATTGGCGAAACAGAGCTGATCATTCTGGCCGTGTTGGCCGGTGTTCTGGCGGGAACCTTGTGTGGGGTTTTGAATGGGGCCATCAGCGCCTACTGGGCTCTGCCCTCTTTCATCATCACTTTGGGCATGCTGAACATTGCCCGGGGCGCGGCGCTTCAGATCTCGGATGCGCAAACGATCTACTCCTTTCCGTTTGCCTTCGAAGAGTTTGGTTCAAAGCTGATCTATGGCGTGCCGGTGGTCTTTCTGGTTGCGCTTGGGTTGGTCGCAGTTGCCTGGTTCGTGCTGAACCGCACCGTTTTCGGGCGTCTAATCTATGGGATCGGCAACAATGAAGAGGCCGTGCGCCTGGCCGGTCATCCCGTGTTCTGGTATAAGGTCGCAGCCTTTTCGACTTGTGGCATGACCGCCGGGATAGCAGCGATCATATATATGGCACGTCTGAACATTTCCTCTCCGATTGCAGGAATTGGGTTCGAACTGAACGCAATCGCGGCCGTCATCATTGGTGGCACCAGCCTGAGCGGTGGTCGTGGATCAGTCATCGGAACGCTTTTGGGGGCCATCATCATCGGCGTGTTGGCCAATGGTCTGATCCTGATCGGCCTGAGTGACTTTATGCGGCAGATGATTACCGGTGTTGTCATCGTCGTAGCGGTCATTCTTGATCACTATCGCGCAAAGTATTCGGCGTCGTGAAACGCGGCGTCCTCCTGAACCGGCACCTGAGCGCCCTCGTTGCCGAGCTTGGCCACCTCGATGAAGTTGTGGTGGCGGATGCAGGGCTGCCACACCCTAGGGGCGTCCCCGTTATCGACCTCGCTGTGACTGCCGGCGTGCCCGATCTGCAGCAGGTCCTGACAGCACTGGGAAGTGAGTTGATTGTGGAACACGCGATACTTACGACCGAAGCCAGCACGATAGTCACCGGCAAGATCACTGACCTGCTGACCGTCTGGCCCGCCAATCATGGGGCGGCGGTAGGACAGTCCGTCCTGCCACATGCAGAGTTCAAGGTGCGAACATCACAGGCAAAGGCAATCATTCGCACAGGTGATACGACACCTTTCGCAAATGTCATTCTGGTGTGCGGGGTGGCGTTTTGACCCGTATTTCTGTTGTAGGAAGCATCAATGTAGATCTGACATCGTATCTCGACCGCTGGCCCGGAGTCGGTGAGACGGTCGCGGCGGGCAGCACCCATATCACACTTGGCGGCAAGGGTGCCAATCAGGCAGTGGCCGCTGCAAGGCTGGGCAGTCAGGTGACGATGATCGGCGCCGTCGGCAAAGACAGTTTTGGCCACGACGCCGTTGCCGACATTCGGGCAGCGGGCGTCGAATTGCGGGTTGCTGAGCTGCCGGATCGGTCCTCGGGCATGGCATTTATCGATGTCGGACCCGATGGAGGGAATATCATTCGTCTTTCACAAGGGGCGAATGCTGTCATGGACGCGAAGATGGTTGAACGCCACGCGGATGCCCTGCGGCAAAGCACTGTTGTGCTGCTTCAAAACGAGGTTCCGATCTCTGCATCTCTGGCCGCCACGCGCATTGCGCATGAAGCCGGAGGATTGGTCATCATGGATCCCGCGCCCGCGCCCGTTCCGTTCTGGAGTGAATCGATCCTGAAGGCCTTCGACATCATCACACCCAACACGCATGAAACGCACCTTATTCTCGGAACGTTGCCAACAACACTGGATGAGGCACGCATCGCCGCACGCGCGCTGTGTCGTTCGGTGCGGCGGGGCGCGATAGTTACAATGGGCAGGCTGGGTGTCGCCTGGTGCATTGATGGCAAGGCCGGTCAGATGACCGCGCCGAATGTCCCCGCAATCGACACTGTTGCAGCGGGTGATTGCTTTAACGGTGCCCTTGCACACGGATTGGCCGCCAAAGAGACCATCGATCAGGCCATAGTAACCGCAATGGACGCAGCGGCGTTTGCGACCACGCAGCGCGGGGCGTCAACATCCGCGCCCTTCAAACACCAACTGGAAAATTTCAGGAAAAGGTCATATTCCCACTGTTTGGCAAATGGTTGAGAATACCAACTGTGGCCGTAAACCATGCGGCCAGGCTAAATCGGGTTCGGATATGGCAACAGTAAAGGATGTGGCCAGGCTTGCGGGGGTCTCGGTCGGGACGGTGTCAAAAGTTCTGTCGCATGACAGCACGGTAAAACCGGCGCGACGGGAAAAGGTTCTCAAGGCGGTCGAGGATCTTGGCTACAAGCCAAATCAGGCCGCACGCGCATTGCGCACGAAGAAGGTGAATGTGATTGGACTTGTTGTTCCGGATATCACCAACCCGTTCTTTGCAAAGCTGGCGATGAGGATCGAAAAAGAGGCGTCAGCGCGCGGCTACACCGTGATGCTGACAACAACCATGGACGATCCGGAAACAGAAGCACGTCAGATCTCGGCATTGCTTGAACAGTCGCTGCACGGGCTTGTCATTGTCGCAACAAACGATTCCAGCAACGCCACACTGGGCAACTCTGACATCCCGATCGTGTCTCTGGACCGTCGCTTTGGCACCGCGGGACTAGTGAGTATCGATCATTCCGCATCAGCCGCAAAAGCGGCCGAGTATCTGCTTGATCTTGGCCACAGACGGATAGCCTACTTGGCCGGTCCGCAAGACACCGAAGTTGGCAGGCTTAGAAAGCAGGGTTTTGTCGAAGCTGTCGAACGGTTCGCATCGAGTGCTGACGATGTGGCGCTTAGTGTATTGGAAGGCACGTTTGACTATGACAGCGGCGAGGCACTTGCGCGGCAGGTTCTCACCCAATCTGAAACGCCCAGACCAAGTGCGATAGCAACCGGAAATGATCAGATGGCAATTGGTGCGCTGCGGACAGCAAACGATCTTGGATTACGAGTGCCCGATGACCTGTCAGTGGTCGGGTTTGACGACATTGACCTTGCACTGCATGTGATCCCCCGCCTGACGACCGTTTCACAACCTGCATTGGAACTATGCCACGCCGCGGTAACCCGCCTGCTGGATGGAAAGAACGTTTCCGATGAAGATCTTATGATTGAAGGTTCTGTCGTCGTTCGAGGATCTTCAACTGCCCCTAGGTAAAATCCACAGAAAGTTTAAAACGCCTCGTGCGAAGCGACCTCAATGGAAATTCGCACGAATGGAGCTGGCCTACCCACCATTTCGCAGTTGGAGAGCGGTTGCTTTAACTTCATTGATGCGCCCACTCCGATTGACCCCAATTCACCAGATGTAGGCCGTGTACGAACACCGTCTAAACAGCGCCCAGGCAGAGCTTCTTCAACCAGATTGAAAACGGATTCCCGTGATCGGCACGGAACATCAGCGTGGCCGTCGCTTGAGGCATCGCAAACGGAGTTGGTTGGGCCGACATCCCCAAAAGCCGTGCTGTTTTCTCGAACGGCGCGCGCAATGTCGTTATGAGCGCATCTGTCTCCGAAGCAAGGTTAAGCGCAGCAGAAAAGTTTGATGCGTAGCAAACGACATGGCGATCGATGCCGTGTTTTCGAAGAATCTTTTCGACCGGCCCTTCTTGCACACCACCTAATCCAACAAGGACATGTCGAGATGCGCTCCAAACCTTTGTTGTCGGATTCCGGCTGTATTCATGCGTTTCGGGCGTGAACGTGCACCACTCGAGTGGCGCAATTCTGTGCAGAACCAGGTTCGTGTCCGATTTTTGGCGGCCAAAGCCCAAACCAATGTCTGCCTTGGAGCTTAAAACGGCCTGCCGCGCCATGTTCCCTTCAAGGAACTCAACGGAAGCGAGCGGAGCCGCGTTCGCGATGTCGCCGATGAAATCCGTGAACAGCGACGTGCAAAGATCCGGCGTCGCAACACGAATGCGGCGTGTGGTCGTAGCAGGGTCAAACTCGAAATCGGTTGTGAACATCAGTTTTGCGGCTTCGGCCGCGGCTGTTACACGGGGATGCAACTCTTCGGCGAATGGAGTGAGCCGCATCGCCCATCCGTCACGAACAAGAATCGGATCGCGAAAATGGTCGCGCAATCTCGCAAGGCTGTGCGACATTGCAGACTGTGTGCGACCTACGGCGTAAGCTGCGTCCGAAACGGATCGTCGGTCCAGAAGCGCATCCAATGCGGTGATCAGGTTCAAGTCGAGGGCTGCGAGGCTTCCATTAATCTTGCTCATGCAAGCATTGTATTCATCGATTTGATTCATGTCATCTGCTCTGTCAGCGTTGCAGTATCATGAGCCGAGAGGGGATAAGACTGTGAAACTGGCCTCGAAAACACTTTGCCTCCTTGCTGCCAGTGTACTGGCCACACCTGCCCTGGCACAGGATAGAGCGTTTGATCTTAACGGGACTTGGGAAAGCATTGCTTGCGAACTGCGCCCACAGGTCGGGCAGGATGGCGTCGCACCTTGGTACCTTAAGCGTTCGATCACGTTTGCACCCGGCCGCATCGATGCGCATTTCACCACTTATTCCGATGCCAACTGTTCCGCACCGCTTCTGGAGTTGAAGTTTGGCGGTGACGTCAACATCCTAGGGGCATCCGAAGTGGCGCAGGGCGCACTTAATGTTGATCTGATCGTCAACGACTATCTGACCATCACGCCGCAGTTGGAAGGCTTCGCGGGGTTTCTGAACTCAGCCGAGACGGGCGCTTGTGGACCTGAAGAGTGGTCCGTCGGCAATGAGCAGGACGTGTTTGAAACCGGATGCTCAGTCATGGGGATAGCGGCGAATGCGCCTACCACAGAATATGAGGTGCTCTATGTCTCAGCCGGCCATCTCTACTTTGGCGCGCGGCCTGTTGACGGCATGCCGCTGGCCCAACCCGACGACCGTCCGACAGCTTTGCAGATGCCACTCAGGCGATTGAAGGGAGGAAAGACCCAGAAAGTAGGTGCGGATGATCTGCGTGTGCCGAAACATGTTGAGATCGTGTTGTTTGAACAAGCCGACGGCGCAGACCCCACGGATGTTCGATCGTTTTTTGAGACCATCACGCAAAAAATGAACCAGAACGACACGCTCCTCTACCGTACCGTGGGCCAAGGTGAAAACGGTATTTGGCTTTGCGTAAACTATTGGACCAATCGCCCTGATATGGAGACCCTGAACGCGCAAGCACAAAGCTGGGCGGACGAGTTCGCGGCCATGGGCGAACTGGTCAAACCAAACAGCTTTCGACTGACCAGCTACGACACGGGGCTCTAGCGATGCAGTGTTCATCTCGCTTCAGCCTGACCGTTCGCTTTCACCAAACGAACGGTCGTTCCGTCTCGCCGTCCTGACCTCTTCCGCAACCTAAATCGATCAAGCGGAGCGAATGCCCTTGTTGCGGATTGCGCGGGCAACGTTAGCGAGCAAGATCGAACGGCCGCTTTGGGCCGTCCACAAACTTCTCGATATCGCTGTAGAGTTTCAAGACTGTCTCCGCCAAATCGACCTGAAGAGGTCGAAGCACGCTATCCGCATGCCGCCCTACATAGCCTCCAGCGTGTGTGCGAGACCGTTGCGGATGTGATCTTCCAACAGCTTCTTGGCGGTGCCAGCGTCTCGGGCCAATGCCGCATCGAACATGCCCTTGTGCTCTTTGACGGCCTCTTCGCCGCGATAGGTCAGCACAAGCATCTGATACCGCAAATACTTGTCGTAGATGATCGAGTGCAGAGAAAGTAGGTTCCTGGAGTTGCAGGCCGCGATCATCGCCTGGTGAAACTCCCAGTCATATCGTTTCCAGGTTTCTTTCTCGGACTCGTCGCCCTTGAGTAGCTGCTGTTCCATCAGGTGCAGTTTGTGATGAGCGGCAACAAGGTTGCCTTCCCAATCCGTATCACCGTTCGCAATGGACAACTCCAAAGCGTGGCATTCCAACAGGACCCGAAGCTCTGAAATCTCGGTCAGGTCTTCGCGAGAGACCGGCGTGACCAGGAAACCCCGTTGTTCGGGGGCTTCGACAAATCCGTCGCTGGCAAGCCTGTTCAGGGTTTCCCGAAGAGTCGACAGGCTTGCCGAATAGCGTTCCTTCAAGGCGTCCAGCTTCAGTTTGGAGCCGGGCTGCAGCTCTCCGAAGATGATATCCCGCTTGATGCGCTGATAGGTGCTTGCACCTATCGTAGACGGCTGCTTCGCCATGCGTTTCACCCGATATTCTTGGTTTCTTCGCTCAATTAGCATTTTTCAGGGGTATCAGCAATCCAAACTGATGTATGGTAAAAATAAAAATATCATACATTATTGCGGAATCGCAAAAACCCCAATACGGTCGCGGTCAAGTTGGGCAACGCTGCTCGGTTGAACATTCAGGTTTCGGAGATGTCCGAACCCTCCGGAAGGAAACACAGTGTCTCAGAACTTTCGCATTGCCATTATTGGCATTGGCCTTGTTGGACGCCGCCACGCGGACGCGATCCGGGCGTTGCGTCATGTCGATCTTGTGGCGGTCGTCGATCCCAGCGACGAGGGCCGTGCCTATGCCGCCGAGCATGGTGTCGCGTGTTACAAGACCTTTGAGGATATGTTTGCCCACCAATCACCGGACGGCGCTGTGCTTGCGACCCCGACGACGTTGCATGTTGAGCAGGGGCTGACATGCGTCCGACACGGGTGCCCTGTTCTGGTCGAAAAACCGATTGCTGTCGAAGCCAATGCAGCGCTTGAGCTGGTACAAGAGGCCGCGAAGGCAGATGTGCCGCTCATGGTCGGGCATCATCGACGGTACAACCCTTTGATCAAGTCCGCCAAGGAAGCGATTGCAGACGGGAAGATCGGCGATGTTCGCGCGGTTCATGCGAATTGCTGGTTTTACAAGCCAGACGCGTATTTTGAGTCCGCGCCCTGGCGCAAGAAACCCGGGGCGGGGCCCATCTCGGTCAATCTGGTCCATGACGTCGATCTTCTGCGCTATCTGGCCGGAGAGGTCGTGACCGTACAGGCGCAGTCCATCGCGTCGCAACGCGGGTATGACAACGAAGATGTGGCCGGGGCGTTGCTGACATTCGAGGGTGGCGCGATCGGGACAATAACCGTGTCCGACAGCATCGTTGCCCCGTGGAGTTGGGAGATGACGTCCCAGGAATATCCGATTTACCCATCAACCACGGAAAGCAGTTATATGATCGGAGGCTCTCATGGATCCTTGTCCGTCCCTGACCTTCGGCTTTGGAATTATCCGGGCGGGCAACGGGATTGGTGGACTCCGATCTCGTCAACGGCTCTGAAAAAGGGGGCTTCGGACCCTTTGGTCAATCAGCTCAGGCATTTTGTTGACGTGGCGCGCCACAAGGCAGAGCCGATTGTCTCTGGGTGGGAGGGGCTGAGAACGCTTCAAGTCATTGAAGCAATACAAAATTCCTGCCGGACGGGGGAAACCGTTAGGATAGAAAGCTATCAGCAGTCACCGAAGGCTCAGGTCACGGTAGTTTAAAATATCAGATATTTTGTAAAAAATCTTGCAAAATGTCCAAAATAGGTCAAAACTCGGAATCGTCAAAAAAACATCATGATGTCTCAGGGAGGAGCAAAGTGATTACCAAACTTACCCGCCGGGCTGCTGTATCAGCCCTGGTCGCAACCGGTGTTCTGTTCAGCGCAACAAGTGGTGCGCTGGCAGAAGACAAAGTGCAACTTCGAATGGCAACGTCGGGATCGGAGACCGACCAGCGCTCGGTCGCCATGGTCGAGGTTTTTGCGCCCATGGTCGCCGATTTCGCAAGTTACGAGCCCAGCTATAACGGCACCATCTTCGCGCAAGGCACCGAGCTGGACGCCATCAGCCGTGGCAATCTGGAGATGTCGATCACCTCGGCGCAGGAACTGGCACAGTTCTTCCCCGAGTTTTCGATCTTTACCGCCGGCTATGTCCATCAGGACGCGGCGCATCAGGTGGCCGTCTTCAACGATCCCCTTATGGATGCCTTCAAGCAAAAGGCTGAAGACGAGTTGGGCGTCAAACTACTGTCGGTCATGTATCTGGGTCGTCGTCAGGTGAACCTGCGCCAGCCCAAGGATGAGTTGACGGTCACAACCCCGGCCGATCTGGAAGGCGTGAACTTGCGGATGCCGGGTACTGATGCGTGGCAGTTCCTTGGCAAGGCGCTGGGTGCTGCGCCAACTCCGATGGCGTTCTCCGAGGTCTATACTGCGCTGTCCACCGGCGCTGTTGACGGCCAGGACAACCCGCTGCCGACCGTGGTGGATGCCAAGTTCTACGAAGTGACCAATCAGATAATCCTGACGTCCCACTTGGTCGACCTGAACTACATCGCCATCGGCAAAGAGGTCTGGGACGGGTTGACGCCGGAACAACAGGCCAAGGTTCAGGAAGCTGCGGATGCAGCGGCTGAATCGGGTCGCCAGAAGCAGCTTCAGAAGGAAGAGGATCTGGTCAGCTTCCTGAAAGAGCAGGGCATGGAAGTCTATGAGCCCGATCTGGCCGCGTTCCGCGATCAGGTTCAGTCCATGTATCTTGAAAGCGAGTTTGCGGGGTCGTGGCCGGACGGCGTTCTGGAACAGATCAACGCGCTGGGCAACTAAGACCAATCACGGAAGGGAGAACCACCATGAAAGGCTTCATAAAGGGGTTCTCCCGACTGACCGAAGCGATTGCCGGCGGGATGCTGGCGGCAATCTTCCTGATCTTCCTTCTGCAAATTCTGTTGCGGTACTTCTTTACCCCCGCCGGATGGACGCTTGAACTGATCGGCATCCTCTGGGTCTGGGTGATCTTTTTCAGCTGCGCCTTCATCGTACGTGAACGGGATCATGTGAAGTTCGACATCATCTACCTGTCGGTGCCCCGACGTGTCCGTCAGGTCTTTGCGATGCTCGCAGCCGCCGCCATCGTCATTGGGATGCTCTACAGCTTTCTGCCGACCTGGGACTACATCGACTGGATGAAAATCCGCAAGACCGCGACGGTTCGCAACCCGTTCTCGGGCGAGAAGGTACCGCTGCGCACGGTGTTTTCGATCTATGCCGTGTTCATGCTGGTCGTAGCCGCACGCTATGCATGGCTGTTCTTCGACATCATGCGCAACGGCCCACCAAAAACTGAACTTGAAATGGTCGTGGGATTTAACGTGGTCGACGATCATCCCCGCGTTGACGTGGAAGACGACGAGGACGCAAGCAAATGAGCTTTGAACTTCTTTCCTGCCTGCTGACCCTTTTTGTTCTGGCAGGCATCGGGACACCTATCGGCTATTCCATCCTGTTGGCGTCACTGATGTATCTGGGTGTCGCTGGTCTGGACGTCGCGCTTGCGGGTGAGAAGATCCTGCAAGGCTTCTACAAAAGCACGATCCTGCTTGCCGTGCCGTTGTTCATCGTCGCCGCCAATATCATGAATGCGGGGTCGATCACGGACCGTCTGCTGAACTTCTGCGTCGCTGCGGTCGGGCGGTTCAAGGGCGGTCTTGGGCATGTCAACGTGGTGGCGTCATTGATCTTTTCGGGCATGTCCGGCTCGGCAGTTGCGGATGCGGCAGGGATCGGCAAGATCATCATTGAGATGATGACCAAGGATGGCCGCTACAGCAGAGGTTATGCCGCTGCTATTACCGCGGCGTCGGCGACGATCGGCCCGATCATTCCGCCCTCGATTCCAATGGTCCTTTACGCGCTGGTGTCGAAAGCCTCTATTGGCTCGCTGTTTTTGGCCGGTATTCTGCCGGGCCTGATTATGGGCGTCGTCCTCATGGCGATGAACTACTATCTTGCCGGCAAGCGGAACTTTGCCTTGGAAGAACCTGTTCCACTGCGTGAGTTGCCCGCAAAAACCGCCAATGCGTTCCCGGCACTGCTGATGCCCGCGATCCTGCTCTATGGCATATATGGCGGCGTCACCACGCCGACCGAGGCCGCCGCCGTGGCTGCATTCTACGCCCTGCTGCTGGCCGCGTTGTTCTACCGCGCACTGACCTTCCGTGGTCTTTATCAGGTGTTCGTCGACAGCGCGCGGTCTTCCGCAGCCGTTGGGGTGGTCATTGGTGGTGCGTTCATCCTGAACTTCATCGTCATTCAGGAACAGATTCCACAGTCGATCTCGGCCCTGCTGGAGGGTTCGGATGTCAGCCCGATTGTGTTCCTGATCCTGGTTAACCTGCTGATCCTTGCGCTGGGATGCGTGCTGGACGCAACAACGATCATTCTGGTGATCGTGCCCCTGTTCATCCCAACCTGCGAGGCGCTTGGGATCGATCTGGTGCATTTCGGAGTGCTGGTCGTCGTGAACTCGATGATCGGTCTGATCACGCCGCCCTATGGCATTCTGCTCTTTGTGATCAACGCCGTGACGGACATTCCGCTGCGTGAAATCATCTCGGAAATCTGGGCCTTTCTGGCTGTACTCATCTTCGCCCTAGTGATCATGATGTTGATGCCCGATCTGGTCCTGTGGTTGCCGCGTCTGTTCGGGTATCAGGGGTAATGTGCCTGTCGGTTCCGACAACCTCCATACCCGGCGATCTGGCAGAGAAGCTGCACGCCATCGCCGGGGCTGGATTTGACGGCGTCGAGTTGCACGAACCTGACCTGACCGCGTTTGACGGGCCGCCTTCGCACATCCGCGATATTGCGTCGGACCTCGGCCTGAAGATTTGCCTGCTGCAGCCGTTCCATAACCTCGAAGGTCAGACCGGCTCGGGGCGGGAACGCGCCTTTGACCGGCTAAAGCGTAAATTCGATCTGATGGATGCGTTGGGCACAGATCTTTTGCTTGTGGGGTCCGCGTTCGAAGTTGGCACTGATGCCACCGAAGAACAGGTGATCGCGGACCTTGGCGAGGCGACCGAGATCGCCAAGCATATGGGCCTGCGTCTGGCCTATATGGGCTTGCCATGGTCCGATCTTGTTCACTCGGATGAGCAGGCGTTAAGCATTGTCGAGGCGATTGACAGCCCTCATTTCGGGTTGGCCCTGAACTCATTTTTCTCGCTTGCCGACGGGTCCAAACCAGCCCGCCTTCGGGACATCCCCGGAGAGCGGCTGTTCCATGTACAACTGTCCGACGCCCCCCGGCTTGAGATGGATATTCGCAGGCTCAAACGGCATTTCGGGCTTCTGCCGGGGCTTGGGGCGCTGAACCTTGCGGGCTTTGTGCGGGTGTTGTCCCGCGCCGGGTACAAGGGGCCTTGGTCCATTGCCCGCGTCAACGAGGCGGCCCCCCAACCCGGTGGCCGAACACTGGCCCGCGACAGTTACAGGTCGCTGGTGAACCTTCTGGATGAGGTATCCCGAACCGAGCCGGGAACCGATTTCGGCATCCCTGACCTGCCCGAACGCGTTTATGCGTCAGGCTTTGAGTTCGTCGAATTCACGGCCGACGAGGTAAGCGGCGCGCAGCTGGCAGATATGCTGTCAGCCATGTGTTTTCGAATGGAGCGAAAACACGTCACCAAGTCCGTCGAGCTGTGGCGGCAGGGTGCGATCAACATCGTTGTGAATACCGAAAATGAAGGTTTCGCCCATTCAGCCTTGCTGGGCCACGGCCCCTCGGTCTGTGACATGGGATTGCGCGTCAAGGATGCCGATCAGACGGTGCAGCGCGCCACCGCGCTGGGGGCACCGGATTTCTCGCAACCGGTGGGGACCGGAGAGCTGGATATCCCGGCCATTCGGGGCGTCGGCGGCAATGTCGTCCATTTCATCGATGAGAAATCCGATCTGCATCGGGTCTGGGATATCGAGTTCGAGCCGGTTGCGAAAACCAAAGCGACCCAGCCCGCCGGTCTGCGCCGTATCGACCATTTGGCCCAGACCATGCGCCATGATGAGATGCAAAGCTGGCTGCTCTACTACATTTCGACCTTTGAGATGGCAAAGTCGCCCATCGTGAACGTTGCCGACCCGTCCGGCGTTGTGCAAAGCCAGGCCATCGAAAGCCCTGAGGGCGAAGTGCGTCTAAACCTGAACGGGGCCGTTGGGCGCCGGACTCTGGCGGCGTCATTCCTTGAAGACGGTTTCGGAGCGGGCGTTCAGCACATCGCCTTTCAGTCGGACGACATATTTGAAACCTCGGCGCAATTGCGCAAGTCCGGCTTTCCCAGCCTGACGATTCCGGAAAACTACTACGCCGATCTGCAAGCGACTTTCGGGTTGGATGACGATCTGATCGCCCAGATGCGTCAGGGCAACATCCTTTACGACCGGGCAGTGGGTGCCGAATATTTTCAGATCTACAGCCGCCCCATCTTTAACGGCTTCTTCTTTGAAATTGTTGAACGCCGCGCGGGCTATGCCGGGTATGGCGCGCGCAACGCGCCCATTCGCCTTGCTGCACAGAGCAAAAGCCAAGCGGTGAAAGAGGTGCAGACGCAATGACCACACAGATGACAAATGATGAGCGCGCGGTCCGCGATTGGTGGCGAACCTCGATCATCGACATGAAACCCGGCCAGATCGCTTTTCGTGGCTATCCTATCGAGGACCTGATCGGGAACGTCTCGTTCCCGCAGATGATCTGGCTGATGGTGCGGGGCGATCTGCCCAGCGACGCGCAGGCGCGTTTGTTCGAGGCTGCATTGGTCGCAGGCGTGGATCACGGCCCACAGGCCCCGTCGATCGCGGCGGCGCGTATGGCTGCGACCTGCGGGGTTGGTCTCAACAACGCGATGGCGACTGCGGTGAACATGCTGGGCGATGTACATGGCGGGGCAGGGGAGCAATGCGCCGAGCTGTATTATGATATCGCCGCCCGCATGGATGCGGGGGCTGCGTTGAATGACGCGGTTCGGGACGGTCTGGACAGCTGGCGCGAGACCTACGGCAAGATCGTATCGGGCTTTGGCCACAGATTTCACAAACCCGTCGATCCACGCGCCCCCCGGCTGATGCAGCTTGTTCGTGACGCGGCGGCAGAAGGCACAGTATCCGGCCGCTTTGCCGATATCGGAGAAGAGGTTCAGGCCGAGCTTGGTCGCCAACGCGGCGGTCGGCCCATCGCCATGAATATCGACGGTGCAACGGCGGTGATCTTTTGCGAACTTGGCTTTCCCGCGCCCCTGTCGCGAGGGCTGTTCTGCCTGTCCCGCTCGGTTGGAATACTCGCCCACGCCTGGGAACAGATGGGGCAGGGCGGGCGCAACAAAGGGCCCATGCCCCCGAATTACTTACCCTTCTACGAAGACAGGAATGATGACAATTGAGACATCGAAATCCTTCCGGGTCGGCCTTATCGGCTGTGGTCGTATCAGCGATATCTATCTAAAAACACTATCAAAATTTTCGAACGTCCAGGTCGTGGCCTGCGCCAGCCTCGATCCTTTGGAAAGCCGCGCCAAGGCGGATCAATACGGCATCTCCAGGGCCTGCACGCCAGATGACGTGTTCGAAGATCCAACGATTGACTGCGTTCTGAACCTGACAATACCAGCCGCCCATGCCGAAATCAGCCTGCGCGCGCTGGAGGCGGGCAAGCACGTCTATTCCGAGAAGCCACTGGTCATGAACCGAACGGATGGAAGGGCGATCCTGCACATGGCCTCGGAAAAGGGGCTGCTGGTCGGCTGCGCGCCCGACACGTTTCTGGGCGGTCGTTGGCAGACCGTTCGTCGGTTGATCGATGAAGGCGCGATTGGGAATCCAACAGGGGTTTTCGCCCATGTCGGTACCCACGGGACAGAACGCCACCATCCCAACCCGGATTTCTACTACAAGGCGGGTGGCGGGCCCTTGCTGGACCTTGGGCCATACTACCTGACTGCCATGATCTGTTGCCTTGGTCCCGTTGACCGCGTCGCAGGAATGGCGCGACGCACGTTCGACAAAAGGATGATCGAAAATGGCCCGCGCAACGGCGAATGGATGGATGTCGAGGTCGACACACACTCCCTGAGCCTGCTGCAGTTCTCATCCGGCGCAATCGGGTCGATGACCATGAGCTTCGACATCTGGGACAGCGAAGCGCCCCGGTTCGAGATTTATGGTGAAGACGGGACCATCAGCATCCCCGACCCTGACCCGGTTCATGGTGCCAATATCTTTCAAGGGGATGTCTGGCTGAAAACGCGGGAGACCTCGCGCTGGTCTCATCAGCCTCGTCCAACCGGTCGCGAAGACTGGCAGGTGGTCGAAAACAAACACGGGTTTAACGAAGACAGCCGTGGCCTCGGCCTGTTGGATCTTGCCCTGGCGGCACAAGAAGGACGCCAACCCCGTGCAAGTGGTGCGCTGGCCTACCACGTGTTCGAGGTCATGGACGCGATTGAACGGGCACCGAAATTCGGTGCCTACCAGACAATAGAAAGCCGATGCGAAGCGCCTGCACCTCTGCCGTTCGATTTCCTGAACGATGAGAGGAAGGAGCTGGTCCATGCCGATTGAGACACTCGACTTTGCACAGCCATTCTTTCGCGTCCAGCACATCACTGATGAAAACAGAGTATCTGTCGAGGGTCGTGCCATTGTTCTGAACCTCGGGGGAAGGGACCTCGCGGTCGAGGATCAGACCGTTGCGCCGCTTTCGTCGGTGATCGTGCAGAACAGCACCGTCCAAAACGTGGAACGTGCGGTCATTGTTCATGGTTTCGACGCCCACGCCGATGACAATGCGCTGTTCGCATGGGTGAAGGGTACATGGCCTTCAGCCTTTGATGTTCGCCAGGAAGAGCGTCTGCGCGGTGTCAGCCACTACATGTCGCCAAAGGTCTTCGTGGGTAACGTTGGACTGACCATGTACCACTCGGGCTCAGTTCCACTGAATGTCGGATTGCATAAGGATCATCCGTTCTGCCCGGTTCCGGGGTTTCGCGAAGTGCATACGCAAATCGTAGGCTTTGGCAAAATGCAGCAATGCCGCGAACGGGACGTTGAAACCCTTTATCTCGAAGAATTCATGGCCCCCGGCACGACGCACAAGCCGATGTATGACGCCGAAGGCAACTATCCCTGGCATCAGTACGAGACGATCACCCCCAGCATCTTCATGGCGGTTGAAATCCTGCCCGAAGGCGCACGGGCCCCGGACATGGAGGTTCAGAATGGCTGAGCGACTGCTACCCGAAACCCTGAATTTTGACGGTCCTTTCCCCCGCTTGTCTCGCCGTTTGCGGCTGGGCGTTGTTGGCGGTGGGCGTATCTCGGTCACGCAGGCAACGGCGGCCCGGATGACTGACCGGTGGGAGGTCGCCGCAGGTGCGCTCAGTTCTGACGCTGCGCGCAGCAAGGCGCGCGGGGCTGAGTGGTTCCTGCCAGCAGACAGGTGCTATGCGTCGTTCGACGAGATGGCGCAGGCCGAGGCGGCACGGCCTGATGGTGTGGACGCGGTGATGATCACCACCCCGAACCACGTTCATTTCGACGCGGCCAAAGCCTTTCTGGAGGTGGGTATTGACGTGCTGTGCGACAAGCCCCTGACCAATGAAGTCGCCGAGGCAGAGGGGCTTGAGGAGATCACCGCGCGCACGGGGCAGGTTTTTGCCGTCGGCTATGCGATGTCATGTTTTCCGGTCATCCGGCAGGCCAAACAAATCGTGGCCGAAGGCGGCATCGGCAAGATCAACCAGATCCATGTTGAGTTCATGCAAGACTGGATGACACCCGAAGATGTGGCCGATGCGCCTCATGTCAAATGGCGGCTGGACCCCAAGATTTCAGGTCCGACCAGCTGTGTCGGCGATATCGGCACCCACGCCGCGCATCTTGCCAGTTTTGTCTCGGGCCTGCCCATGACCGATCTGCGGGCCGAGTTCCATGTCTGCGGCGCGCCCAAGCCTTTGGAAGACACGGTATTCATGTTCACCCGCTATCAAAACGAGGTTCCGGGAACCTTGATGGCAACGCGCCTTGCCCCCGGAAACCGGGGCGGGTTGCGGTTGCGGGTCTTCGGCAGCGAAGGGGGCTTGGAGTGGGACCTTGAGAACTCGGAACGGCTGAAGTTCAATCGGTTTGGTGAGCCGGACCGTATCCTCAGTCGAGGTCACGGGCACGGCATCGGCCCCGGTGCGGAACGTCTGGTCCGGACCGCGCGTGGCTTCCCCGAAGGGATTATCGAAGCCTGGGCCAACCTTTATACGGAATTTGCCATGGCAGTGGCCGCGCGCCGGGATGGCGTCGCGATCCCGGCCGATTGGCTGACCTATCCCAGTGTCAATCAAGGCGCAGACGGTGTCCGATTCATTGATGCCTCTGTGCGCTCTCACCTGTCCGGAGGTGACTGGGTCACCATCTAAAGCCCTGCCAGCACAAAGATTAAACACGCCCGGGCCGTTGCCCGGGCGTTTCCATCTCCTGCTCAGCATTAAAAGTTGATATTTTTAAAAATATCAGATATTTTTTACTACGTGTGATGAATTTTAGATTCGCAGACACGTGGAGCTGTCGTTCATGGTGAAACCCGAAGAGGCTGGCGCAGGCCCCTCTCTCTATTCCTTGGCGCATCTGACGCTGATCGGCTGTACGCCGCCCGAGCTGGTCTATATCGCCGCGCGGGCCGGATACGATGCCGTCAGCCCCCGCTTCATTCCGATGCATGTGCCAGGTGAATTCACTCAATCCCCGATCGACAAGGCGCAGGTGCAGGCCACCAAAACGGCGCTTGCGACCACTGGCCTGAAGGTTCTGGATGTCGAGATTGCGCGCATCACCGAAGATGTTGACCCGCGCAGTTTTGAATCTTCTTTGGAGATCGGCGGGGAACTGGGCGCCAAGCGCATGATCATGAGCGCGTGGACCAACACCCGCGATGATCGAGACTTTCTGATCGACGTCTATTCTGAAACCTGCGAACTGGCCGCACCCTATGGGCTGACCGTAGACCTTGAGTTTCCAAGCTTTTCCCGCCTGCGTACCTTGGACGAGGCACTTGATATTGTCCGCGCTTCCGATCAACCCAACGGCGGCATTCTGGTCGATACGCTCTATCTGCACCTCAGCCGTGTGGATCTGGGAGAGCTGTTGCACGTCCCCTCAGACCTGTTTCACTTCCTGCATATCTCCGACTGCCTGCCCGGTATCGCCGATACGCGCGAGGGCATGATCCAGCTGGCCCGCGATGCGCGGCTTTATCCCGGAGAGGGATGGATCGATTTCACCGGCATCATCGAACGGATGCCACTCGTCGACTATTCCATCGAACTGCCCAACCAAAGCCGCGTTGCCGAGTTGGGATATGAAGAACACGCGCGTCGCTGTCTCAGCCACGCCAAGCGAACATTCGGCGAGGCGCGGTCACAGCGCCGTATGCCCGATGCAGAAATTCTAAAACACCAAGAGGATCACCATGGGCAAAGAGCTCACTGAAAACGACCGCAACATGGCGGGTGACATGCTGGCCCGCGCCCGCGCTGCCATGGCCGAGATCGAGGATTGGGATCAGGACAGGCTGGACCGCCTGTCTCAGGCCATTGCGTGGTATGCGGGGAACGAGAAAACCTTCACGCGTCTGGCCCAGCAAGGCGTGGACGAAAGCGGTATCGGAGATCGCGAAGGGCGTCCTGCGAAGCGGTTCAAAATCCATATGGTACTGCGTGATGTCCTGCGCACGCCGTCGACCGGGATTGTAGAGGTGGACGAGGAAAAGGGCCTGGTGAAGTACGCCAAACCCGCCGGTGTGATCGCATCCCTGATCCCGATGACCAACCCGGCAATGACTCCACCGGTGACCGGCGTGTCCGCCGCGAACGCCCGGAATGCGGTCATCTTCAGCCCGCACCCGCGAACCGCCCATACCACCTTTGAAATGGTCGAGGTCATGCGCGCGGCCTGTCGAGCAGCAGGCGCGCCCGAAGACCTGTTTCAATCCATTCGCAAACCGTCGATTCCGCTGACGCAGCACCTGATGGAAATCTGCGACCTGACGCTGGCAACCGGCGGTAAGCCCATGGTCAAAGCGGCCTACAGTTCCGGACGTCCGGCCTATGGCGTCGGCGCCGGCAATTCATCCATCGTAATCGATGAGACAGCCGATCTGGACATCGCCGCGCAGAATACGCGTATTTCAAAGACGTCCGACTTCGGGTCGGGCTGTTCGGCCGACGGCAACATCATCATCCAGCGCTCGGTTTACGACGATATGGTCAAGGCGCTTCAAGCCGAGGGCGGGTACCTGTGTTCGGATGAAGAGAAGGCCATGCTAGAAGCGGCCATGTGGGACGAAAAGGGCAACCGCACGTTCCCGACTATCGCCTGTCCGCCTCAGCAAACGGCCAAGGTCGCCGGGTTCTCGATCCCCGAAGATCGCAAGTTTCTGATGGTCGAAAATCAGGGGCAAATCGGGCCGCAGCACAAGTTCTCTAAGGAGAAACTGACAACTCTGATGGCGCTTTACCATTTCGACACGTTCGATGATGCGCTGGATACAGTCCGCCAGATCTACAACACCGGGGGCAAGGGCCATTCCTGCGGCATCTACAGCCACAATGACGATCACATCGACCGGCTCGCGCGTCTGGCTCCGGTCAGCCGCATGATGGTGCGGCAGCCTCAGTCCAAGGCCAACGCCGGTGCATGGACCAACGGTATGCCCATGACCAGCAGCCTTGGTTGCGGCATCTGGGGCGGCAACATCACCAATGAAAACGTCACCATGAAACATATGATGAATTACACCTGGGTCAGCCGTCCGATCCCCGAGGATCGCCCCTCGGAGCCGGACCTGTTCGGTGAGTTCTACGGGCAGGAGGTCGCATGATGGACGGAGCGAAACTGGACGGCAAAACCGTCGCCGAACATATCGTTGATTTCCTCGAACGCCGTGACGTCAAGCATGTGTTCGGGCTTTGTGGCCACACGAACATCGCGGTTTTGGCCGCGTTGGCCGAAAGCCCGATTGATTTCGTCACGGTGCGCCATGAACAAATCGCCAGCCACGCGGCGGATGCATATGCCCGCGTGACGGGCAAGGCCTCGGTGGTTTTGTCACACCTCTCCCCAGGTTTGACAAACTGTGCCACCGGGGTCGCCAATGCCGCGCTGGACTGTATCCCGATGGTTGTGATCGCAGGCGACATTCCGACGCATTACTACGGCAAGCATCCGCATCAAGAGGTGAACCTGCACGCAGACGCCGCCCAGTGGGAGATCTATCGCCCCTTTGTCAAACGTGCCTGGCGGGTGGATCGCGCGGACCTGATGGCCGAAATCTTGGAAAAGGCGTTCCATCTGGCCGAAAGTGGCCAGCCCGGGCCGGTGCTGGTCAATGTGCCGATGGACATCTTCTCCGAGGTGATCCCCTCGGACAGTTTCGACCGTATCCGCGACAACACGCGCGCGCTCAAGAAACCGTCGATTGACGATGAAACAGCGCGAGAGACTGTCGAAGCACTGGCGAAGGCCGAAAACCCGGTCGCTTATGTCGGCGGCGGTATCCTGTTGGCACAGGCTAGCGAGGAGTTGCGCGAGTTTGTTGAACATATGGGCCTGCCCGTCGCGCATTCCCTGATGGGCAAGGGCGCATTGCGGGACGACCATCCGCTGGTGCTGGGTATGACCGGGTTTTGGGGCACCGAGTTGGTGAACCAGTCCTGCCTGAATGCGGATTACATCTTTGCCGTAGGAACAAGGTTCAAAGAGGCTGATTGTTCCAGCTGGTATCCCGGCTATACGTTCAACATTCCCGGCTCAAAGGTCATTCATATCGACATCGAACCGCAGGAGATCGGCCGGAATTATCCCACCGAGATCGGCGTGGTCGCAGATGCCAAAGCCGCGCTGCGCGTTCTGACCCGCGTTGCCCGCGAGATGTATCCCGACGGCTTCAACCGTCCCGTGCTGGAACAGAAGATCGCTGACTTCCGAACGGAGTTCAAAGCGCGCAACGTGGAAATGGCGACCTCAGCAGCCTTCCCGATGATGCCCGAGCGTATTCTGGCAGACACCCGCAAGGCTCTGCCCGAGGATGCCATCATCACCACGGATGTTGGATGGAATAAAAACGGGGTAGGGCAGCAATTCGATATTTTGAGCCCCGGTTCGATCCTGACCCCGGGCGGGTTCGCGACGATGGGATTTGGCCCCCCGGGCGCAATCGGCGCGAAGCTGGCAGCACCCGATCGCGTGGTGATCAGCCTGGTTGGCGATGGTGGTTTCGGCCAAAACCCCTCGATGCTGGCGACGGCGGTCGAACTTGATCTGGGCATCATCTGGCTGGTGATGAACAACAACGCCTTCGGCACCATCGCAGGTCTGCAAAAGGCGCATTACGGTCTGACCTATGGAACAACCTTCCCCGGATCAGCTGCCGCACCCGCCAACGGACCGGGCTATGCCGAGATCGCGCGGGCCTATGGTGCGGAAGGGCATAGGCTAAGCGCCGCTGATGAGTTGCAGCCCGCATTGGAAGCAGCAATCGCCGGCGGCAAGCCAACCGTGCTCGATGTGCCAATGATCAACAACCCGACGCCAACGACCGGGCACTGGAACATCTTGGACATATACTCGCCTGACAAGGATGTGTCGCACGTCGCGACGTGAGGTAACTGGGCGCGTTCAGACGCGCCCAGTTTCTTATGCCAAGCTCATCCGTGTTTGGCTAAATTTCAATCGCTTTTGCGATTGCAAGTGCATCTTCAAGTTTGACGCCAAAGTAGCGAAGGCATAGCGAACGTCGGCTTCCTGCGATCTGGCCCGTCTACGGATCATCCAACCGGCTTATAAACAACCGCGTCGATCTCGACTTTCGCATCGACCATGATTTGCGAGCGGACAGTGGATCGGGCGGGGCCGCCATTGGGGAAATAGCTCGCGTAGACCTTGTTGAAGGTCCAGAAGTCACGCGGGTCGTCCAGCCAGACGCCGACCTTGGCGATGTCCTCCAGGGTGCAATCGGCAAGCGCCAGAGCGGCGATCAGGTTTTCCATGGTTTTTCGGGTTTGCGCCTCGATGCCGCCGGGTTCGATTTCGCCGTTTTCCTTCATCGCGACCTGGCCCGAGATGAACACGAAATCTCCGGCGCGTACTGCGGGCGCAAAGGGCAGCGGCTGGCCGCCTGCTCCGGTTCTGTCATCGCCAAGGTGTTGGATTTTCTTGTCAGCCATTAGAGTGAGTTCCTTCTGTTAGGTCTTTTCGGAATGGGATAGGGTCCACGGCGCCAAAGCCCGTGGTCGACAGTGCGGCCCCGCAGTTGGCAAGTTCGGCGGATGTCAGTGCGTTTTTGGTGCGCAGATAGGTGGACAGGAAAATGCCGTTAAAACAGTCACCGGCACCGGTGGCGTCCACGGCATCGACCTTTAATCCGGGCAAACTGTGGATGCCGTCGCCTTGTGACAGTGCGACGCCGTCCGACCCCAGTGTAAGGGCCACGATTTCAGCCCCCAGATCATGGTAGAAATCGATAATCTCAGAGGGGCTGTGAAGACCCGTCAATTGCCGTGCGTCGTCCAGTCCGGGTAACGCGATCCGGCAGTTTCGCATTGCGTCATGCGTGACCGCGCGCGCCTGTTCCAGCGGCCACAGGGCTGTGCGCAGATTGGGATCGATGGCAACCGGGACGCCAGCGGCGCGCGCGGTGCGGATGGCGTGCTGCGTTGCCGCGCGCAGCTCGTTGCTCACCCCGAGACTGATGCCGGAGGTATAGAACATCCCGGCATTTGCGATGGCTTCCTCGGGCACGTCGCGCGGGGTCATCCGGCTCGCGGCAGAACCCTTTCGGCGATAGACGAACCAGTGTCCGCCTTCGTCGTGGAAGACAAAGTACATACCGGTCTCACCATCAGGGACCTGCGCCACATGGGTATGATCCACCCCTTCGCGTGACCATAAATCCTTTAGTTGCTCGCCAAAGTGATCAGCCCCAACGCTTGAGATCAGTGCGCTTTTAGTACCCTGCCGGGCCGCCGCCACCGCCACGTTCGAGACATCGCCACCAAAGCCGCTTTGGAACGTGCCGTCCGGTTGGGCGTTCAGTTCAAACAGGGGCTCGCCCAGACAGATCAGGTCACTCATCGCGCCGTCCCCAACGCATCACTGCACTTTCCCCCGTGCGACGACCGGCAAAGGACCAAGGTGGCTGTTGCCGCGAACGGATTCGACCTGATCCACCATATTGGTCACCACGCAGGCGTGGTTCGGGATGATCCAAAGGCGGTCGCCAACCTTGAGGTTGATCTTGTCGGCTTTCAAAACGCCGTGCTCTTCGGACAGGCCCTGAACCAGAATGTCTGGTCGGCCCAAAACATATCCGTGCCCCTCCAACCCCAGCAGATCGGATGTCAGCACTTTGGACCCGGCATCGATCACGGCGCGGTCAGGCGCAGGAACCGAGATCACAGTGGTCAGAACGCTCAGGGCGCACTCATCCCAAGTACAAATACCCCGCGCCTGCAACGAGCGGTCGTTGTAGACATAGGTGCCGATCCGGTATTCGGTCGCAACCGGTACGTCCTGCGCCCGCCACATTCCCGGAGAGCCGCCGTTCGAGATCACGCTGACCGTCAGCCCGGCCTGTTCGATCCGGGTTTTTGCGGTGCTGAGCCAGTCCTGAACCGCGCCTTCCTGCCCAACCGGCGGATAGGTCATGAGACCTCGGAACGTCAGGCCGGGCTTGTTCTCGATGTAACGGGCCAGTTCACACGCCTGCGCGGGCGAGGTCACGCCGCAGCGTGCGGCACCCGTGTCGCATTCCACCAGCACGCCCAATGGCTTGGAGGTATCCGCGAAAAACCGCGACAGCCCGTCTACCGTTTCCGTGTTGTCGGCCACAACGGTTAGGCGCGTCTTCTCGGCCAGCGCGCGCAGGCGGGACAGTTTCATATCGCCGAGGATGTTGTAGGTGATCAACACATCGTCAATGCCGCCTTCGCAGATCATCGCCTCGGCCTCGCTGACTTTCTGGCAGGTGATGCCGATGGCCCCAGCCTGCATTTGCCGTTTGGCCAGCGCCGGCAGCTTATGCGTTTTGATATGGGGTCGCACGGCCAGCCCGTATTTCGCGCAATGGACCTGAAAGCGGTCGATATTGGCCTCGGCGATGTCCAGATCAATCAGAACCGCCGGAGTGTCGATTTCGGGAAAGATCATTCTGCGGCCTCCTTGTGAGGGTCGTTGACAATCGGCCAGATCGCGCGTGTCAGATTTTTGTAGGGCGTTTTGGTTGGATCATTCGGATAGGGGCCTTCGACGGCGGCATAGGTGATTTCAATTGCGACGTCGGAAAATGCGCCGTGGAAATGGTTTGTCGATTTCACCACCAGCACCTTCTTTTGCGAGATGTCGATGCCCAGATTGGTGAACAGATCGGGCGAAAATGCCTGACTGCGGTTCGAATTCAGAACGACCACAATCCCGCCCAGTTGAATGACTGAACAATCGCCCATCGGAACAACCGATGCGCCAAAGCTTTGAACCGCGTTGCGCTGGTTGCGCAGGACCCTGACCGTGGCGTCAATTGGATTGCCCGCCAACGCCGAGGTTTTTCCGCCAAAGCGCAGATCGAACTCCGCGCCTTCACCTGCGGCATGACACAGGCGCACGGCCATCGGGTCCCAGATCGTGCCAAAAGCGATCGAGGTCATATTGCGTGCGATGGCCTCTTCGAGGATCAGGGTTGAATCGCCTGCCACGCCGCCGCCGGGGTTGTCCCAGACATCGGCCACAACGACAGGACCGCGCGGGGCCTGAGCCGCTTTGGACAGGGCCTCGGCAGGGGTAAGGTAGTCTGGCTTGGTCTGACCCCGAAAGGAAAACAGCTCTGCCCCCAGATTGCGGGCGATACGATCTGCCTTGGACGGGTCATTGTCGGTTAGCACGATGATCTTGGCCCCCAAATCCGGCGAGTCCCCGGCCATGAAGCCATGAATGACCGAGGCCGACAGAACCTCGCCTTCGGTCTCCATCCGCTTGATCCGGTCCACGAAACTGCGCATGGGTTCCTGACTGGTCGGCAGGACATCCAGCATCCGAACGTCATAAACCGAAATGACGGGCCGGATTTCGCCCTTGATCGCGCGCAGGGTCAGGTCGACGCAGGATTCGCCTGCTTCGACAAAATCGGTGTGGGGGAACTCCTTGAACACGGTGATGACATCCGCATTGTCGACCCGTTTCCGGCTGAGATGGCTGTGCGGGTCGAAACTGGCTCCGATGACCGTATCCGGCCCGACAATATCCCGAATGGCTTCGATCAGCACACCTTCGCAATCCAGACACCCTTCGGCGATCATCGCGCCATGCAGCCCCAGAACGACCCCGTCCAAGGGCAGCGCGGCTTTGACCTGATCCAGCACTTCCTGCTTTAGCCGCTGCCATGTTTCCTTGTTCAGCAAACCGCCGGGCTCGGCCCAGGTGGCGGTGCCTTCGATCAGCTCCAGCCCACCGGATTGCGCCCGTTTCCGCAATGCCGGGAACACGGCACTGCACAGGGTTGGCGTCTCGGGGTGTTGGCCGGGTGGTGCGTAAAAGCTCTGCTCAAAATCCGAGAAATCCGTGCGCAGGGGGGAAAACGTATTTGTTTCGGTCGCAAGGGACGCACAAAAGACGCGCATGTTCATTCCAATTCGCTGGTGAGGTCGGAGGCCGTATCGCGGCCTCCGACGTAAGGTGCTGCCGGTTGTCTCCGGCAGTCTGGGAGGATCAGTCGAGATACGAGGCGCTGTTGGCGCCATCGACCGCAGCCTTGAAGCTGGTCAGCAACTCATTGGCCTTTTCGTCGAGGTTTTCCTGAACATGCGCCTCGAACGCGGGCTGCGTTGCTGCGGCCATCGCGGCGCGCTGTTCGTCATTCAGCGCGGTCACCTGAATCTGGTCCATCAGCCCCGCAAGCCCGCGGTCCGACGCTTCGATGATGCGCGACAGGCCACGGCTGGCGGTGACGCAGTTTTCGGCGGCGGTGCGGATCGTGGCCTGTTCAGCCTCGGACAGGCTTTCAAAGAACGCGCGGTTAATCATGAAAGTATAGGGCGAGAACAGGTGGTTGGTCAGTGTCAGGTATTGCTGCACCTCGGCGAAGTTGGCGAAAGAGATGATCGGAACCGGGTTCATTTGTCCGTCGATCACGCCGGTCTGAAGCCCGGAATAGACCTCGCCCCAGGACAGCGGATAAGCCTCGGCCCCCAGCGCCTGCACGATCTTCTGGTGTGACGGCAGGGTCATGGTGCGGATACGGATGCCGTCGAAATCCTTCAGGTCCGCGATCGGCCGTTGCGAGTTGGTGACGGCAAAGAAACCTCCGGTATCCGGGAAACCCAGCACGACAACATCGCCCAGTTCGGCCTCGATATCGGCGGCCAGAGCTTCGCCGAATTCGCCATCGAACACCTCATAGGTCGCGGCATTGCCGTTGAAGGCAAACGGCAGGTTCAGCACATCGATGCGCGGGTAGTAACTGGCCAACGCACCGGTCGAGGTCAGCGTCGCCTGAATGATCCCGTCGCGCACCTGCTGCACATGCTCGGCTGCCGATCCCAGCTGGTTCGACCCAAACACCTCAACCGACACGCTGCCATTGGTGCCCGAGGTCACGAGGTTCGAAAACACCGCCGTACAGGCATGTGCCGGGTTTTCAAACGGGTCGGTCTTGTTGTCATGGCCGAACTTGATGACACCACCTTCGGCCAGCGCCGTGCTGGCCATCATGGTCGCTGTTATCGCGACGGTTGTGAGCAGTTTCTTCATGTTACTTCTCCTGTTGGTTTGGTTTTGATGAGTTCGTCACTGGGCAAAGCCCAACATCCGGGGCAGCCACAGGGCCGCGTCTTCCCAGAAGGCAAAGACAAAGAGGATGCCAATTTCCGCGATCAGAAACGGGAAGAGTTTCAGCGATATCCGTTCCAGCCGTTCACCCGTGACCGAGGACAACACGAACAGGCAGGCCCCCACAGGTGGCGTCATCAGCGAGATATTCAGGGCCAGCACGAAAATGATCCCGGCATGGATCGGCTCGAGCCCGACCTGCTGTGTCAGCGGCACCAGAACCGGGGCGAGGATGATCAGGATCGCGGTGATATCCATCACCATGCCGACGATCAGCAACAGCCCGATGATGATGGCGATGACGGCATACCGGTTGTCGGACAGGCCCAGAACGGTTTCGGCGATCAGTTGCGGGATGCGCTCAAAGCTCATCCACCAGCCCAGAATGCCCGCGAAGGCGATAATGACAAAGATCACACCGGTGATACGCGCCGTGCGCACCAGCATCCGGTAAAAGCCTTTGAACGTCAGCGTCCGGTAAACAAAGATACCGATGAACAGCGCGTAGGCGACGGCGATCGAGGCAGCTTCGGTTGGAGTAACAATACCGCCCAATATGCCGCCCAGAATGATCACCGGCATCGCCAGAGCGGTCAGCGAAGATACGAACGTCTCCCAGACCTCGCGCGGGGTGGCACCGCGCAGGGCTTTGGGCAGGTTCTCGCGCTTGCCGCCGATGGCGATTACAGCCATGCACACAAGGCAGATCACCAGTCCGGGCAAGACCCCGGCAGCGAACAGACCGGCAATCGACACACCCATAAGCGAGCCATAGACCACCATCAGCCCCGAGGGCGGAATGGTCGGGCCAATGATCGACCCCGCTGCCGTGACGGCGCAGGCATAGTCGCGCCTGTAGCCCTCTTTCACCATGGCAGGCACCAGCGTCCGGCCAAAGGCCGCCGCATCCGCCGTGGCCGAACCTGTCAGACCCGCGAAGAACACCGATGCCAGCATGTTCGTATGGGCCAGCCCGCCGCGAAACCGACCCACTAGAACCTGCGCCAGCTTCACAAGGCGGCTGGTGATCCCGATGTCGTTCATGATCTCGCCCGCCAGAATGAAAAAGGGCATGGCGAGAAAGGGAAAGATGTTGAGCCCGTTGAAGACCTTGCTGGGCCCGATGGCCAGAAACTGGGTGCCGCCCATGTCGATCAGGCCCACGACCCCGGCCAGGCCAATGGCGAACCCGATGGGCATTCCAAACAGGATTAGGGCGACAAATGTGACGGCGACGATCACGACATATCCTCCACCTCATGGGGAAAAGGTGGTTCGTCGATCTGAGTGCCCAGATCCCGAAACAGGACCAGCACCAGTTGCACCGCCGACAGGGCCGCTGACGCAGGAATGGCTGCATAGAACGGGGCAAGGCTTGCGCCAAAGATCATGGCCTGCCTCGGCGCTCCGCTTTGGGCAAAGCTGATGCCGAACCAGGCGACATACAGGAACAGGGCCAGCGCCAGAATGTCCATCACGATCAGAAGGACACGCCGAACCGGGCGCGGCAGCACCATGACAAACGCCGTAAGCCCGATGTGATCGCGCCGCGCAATCCCCGAGGACACCGCCAGCAGCGCCGCCCAGATCATCAGGTACCGCGCCAACACCTCGGGCCACGGCAATTGCCAGTGAAAGTAATAGCGGTCGATGACACCCAGCCAGACATCCAGAACCAGGGCTAGCATCAGCGCGGCAACGATCCCCTCGATGACAGAGTTTATCCGCGCGCTTGCGTCGGCAAACCAGTTGGACATTCGCATCCCTCCCAAGATCGCGAATCTGTAACTGAGTTTCAGTTTGCGTGTGATTTGACGTCAAATCAACGAAAAAATGTTACTGAGTTACGAAATATGACCAAAGAAGTGCCAGCGTTCCGGCCTTTCTTGTTTGCTCACAAGAAATTGTGTAACTAAGTTTCATGAAAATGCAGAAAGGCCAAACCGTGCCGAACGACGACCAACCCTCCGGCCAGAACGAATTCCCGCCCCACAAAGGGCGCTCGGGCGCTGTGGATTTGATCTCGGCCCTGCACAGCGGTCAGATCAAACTGGCCGTTCAGGAACAGAAAGTCGCGGACTATGTCAAAGAGCACCTGAACGACATCAGCGCCATGGCGATTGGCGATCTGGCCGAGCAATGCGCGGTCAGCAAGCCAACGGTCGTCCGGTTCTGCCGCAGCCTTGGCTGCGAAGGGTTTCGGGACTTCAAACTGCGTCTGGCGCAGAACATCGCGGTCAGCGCGCAATACCTGTTTGGCAATCCCGGCAACGCAGGATCGGACGCGGATACCGCCATAGATCAGGTGCTTGGTGCCATGTTCACAACCATGGAGACCATGCGCCGTCAGGTCGATACAAACGCATTGGAAGCGGCCCGAGACACCTGTCTGGACAAGCGCCAGATCCTGTTTTCCGGCATCGGCGGCGGGTCATCCTTTGTTGCGCAGGAAGCGTCCAACCGGTTTTTCCGGCTGGGCATCCCGTCCTTTTTCACCAATGACAGCTATGTCCTGCAAATGCGAGCCGCGTCTCTGCGGGCCGAGGATGTGCTTTTTCTAGTCTCAGCCAGCGGCGAAGCGGACGCAATCGTAGCCGCGGCCGAAGTCGCCAACGGTTATGGGGCAACAACGATCTGCATCACCCGGCCAAATACGCGACTGGCCAATACCTCAAAGATCGCCCTGCTGACCGACCTGCCGGAAGACAGCGACATCTACAAACCAACCGCGTCCCGATACGCCCATCTTGCAATCGTCGATGCACTAGCAATGACCGTGGCGCAAGAGATGACGGACGAGACCAAAGAGAACCTGCGGAGGATCAGGGCATCCCTCACCGCTTATCATGGACGAACAGGCCCGCAGCCGCTGGGGGATTGATCCAGCGTGGAACAGTACCACGTTCTTCCGTTTGTGTTTAAGGCGCTGACTTCCCCCACGGGCGACCCTAATAGACTGCACCTTGTCCTAAGCTGCGCCTGCTTGCCGCACCACCATTGTTGAATAGCGTTGCCTCGCCCCATTCCCACGTTCGCTACGCGGTAGCCTACCGAGAACAGGCGGCTTCGCCGTCTGAACAGAAAGTCTGCGTAGGTGCTGGATGAAAGACGTGAGGCGAAAATGGCGAGGTGTTACCTTTTTTGCGACTAAAAGGTCTTTCATCTGATCAGGGCGGTTCGATAACCGCCACAGCTTCAACGTCAGTCATTGTGCCGCTTCTGAAAACCAGATCACCAGGATCGGTGCAGCAGGTCGAATGTCTCAGCTATCATCGGGCTATCCTTGTGCCGTTCCAACGCCACGAAACACAGGCAAGCAGGAACTGACACGGAATTGCAGACAGCAAGTCCGAAGGATTGTTTTTGATGGAGCGCGATGGAGTCGCGGCAGAGGCTCAGGCCAATGCCGGATCTTACCATTTCAAGCATCGAAGCTTCTTGATCCACCAAGGCGACCACGTTCGGGCGGCTGTCCTGACTTTCGAAAACCTTGGCCAGAAGGCGATGGTGGACAGAGGCTTCGGGGGTGCCAATCCAAGGCAGGGCTGCAAGCGAAGACCAGTCGGAGCTTTCCACCTGCTTCTGCCAACCAGCAGGCCCGATCACGCGATAGGTGAAATCGGCCAGCTTTATGGCGTGCACCGGATCGCCTCCGTCCAACTCGATGCTGGAAAGGTCATCGGGTCCACACAGGTAGAACCCCGCATCGACCCGACCCCGCCTGAGCCATGTCAGGATGTCTCCGCTGACCCCATGTACCAGTTCGGTTTCGATGCCCGGATGCTCGGCGCGCAGATGTGCCAACAGACGGCCCAACCGAATGAACTCCGGGTCGACGATCGTGCCGATTGTCAGTTTTCCACTCAGGCGACCGACGCGCTGGCGGGCGCTGCGGTGGAAGTCACTGACTGCATCGAGAACTCTTTGCGCCTTCGCTAGGACCGCCGCTCCGTCATGGGTAATCTGCAACCCGGTCGGCGTTCGGTTGAACAGCGTAAGCCCCGTCTCTTCACCAAGACGCTTGATCTGATGGCTGATGGCCGGTTGGGTCAGGTTCAACACCTCGGCTGCGCGTGAAACGCTGCCTTCACGAGCCACCGTCACAAAGGCCAGAATGGTGTTAATATTCGAAAACCGGTCCATATAAAATTTACTAATATGGCATTGTGCGAATTGTCATTAGCTTTTTCTGTAAGCGCGCTTCAGAAATCATCAAAACCGGCTTGCCTTAGGTCACCACGAACCAAGACGGTTCATCGCTCCGCCTGCGGCACAGTTGGCAATGAAACGACAGAACAGGTGGAAGACGAACATGTCTGACGGCGCTAACAGGTTCGACTATATCGTGATTGGTGGCGGATCAGCCGGATGCCTGATGGCCAACAGGCTGAGTGCTGACCCGAAGAACCGGGTATTGCTGCTTGAGGCGGGCAAGCCCGATACCTATCCGTGGATACACATCCCGGTTGGCTATCTCTACTGCATTGGCAACCCGCGCGCAGACTGGATGTACAAGACCCAGCCAGCCAAAGGTTTGAACGGACGCAGCCTGCTTTACCCGCGCGGGAAGACGCTCGGCGGGTGCTCCTCGATCAACGGGATGATCTATATGCGGGGCCAAGCCCGCGACTATGACAACTGGGCCAAGCTTACCGGTGAAGAGGCCTGGAGTTGGGAAAACTCGCTGGCCGACTTTAAGGCTCATGAGAACCACTACAAGCTGGACGATGGCGCCGACCCGCACACCGGCGACAACAGCCGGTTTTCCGACCTGCATGGACATGGCGGTGAATGGCGGGTCGAAAAACAGCGTCTGCGCTGGGATGTTCTGGACAGTTTTGCCGATGCTGCGGTCGAAAACGGCATTCCAAAGACCGATGATTTCAACGCAGGCGACAATGCCGGGGTGGGCTATTTCGACGTCAACCAGCGCGCGGGGTGGCGATGGAATACCTCCAAGGCGTTTCTGCGCCCCGCCAAGTCGCGTCAGAACCTGACAATATGGACCGAGGCGCAGGTCGAGAAGCTGACCTTTGAAAAAGGCGAAGACGGTCGATTGCATTGCACCGGAGCGGTCGTTCACCACAAAGGACAACCCATTGCGGTCGCGACCTCAAAAGAGGTGGTCCTGTCGGCTGGTGCCGTGAACTCACCGCAAATCCTGCAACTGTCGGGGATTGGTCCGGCGGCCCTTTTAAAAGAGCATGGGATAGATGTGGTGATGGATGCGCCCTATGTGGGCGAAAATCTGCAGGATCACCTGCAAATCCGTGCGGTTTACAAGGTCAAGGGCACCAAGACGCTGAACACCTTGGCCAATTCCCTTGTAGGTAAGGCCAAGATCGGTCTGGAATATGTGCTGAAACGCTCGGGCCCGATGAGCATGTCGCCCAGCCAGTTGGGTGCTTTCACCCGTTCGGATCCGACGCGCCCGCACGCCAATCTCGAATACCATGTCCAGCCGCTGAGCCTTGAGGCGTTTGGTGAAGACCTGCATGATTTCCCCGCTATCACCGTCAGTGTTTGCAACCTGAACCCGACCAGCCGTGGGCATGTCCGCATCGCGTCTTCGGATTTCCGTCAGCCGCCCCAGATCACGCCCAATTATCTGGACACAGACGAAGATCGGAAAGTGGCCGCCCAAAGCCTGCGGCAGGTGCGCGAAATCATGGCTCAGCCCGCTATGGAAGCTTACGAGCCAGAAGAATTCAAACCGGGCATCCAATATCAAACCGATGAGGAACTGGCCCGGTTGGCAGGCGACATTGCCAGCACGATCTTTCACCCAGTTGGTACGATCAAGATGGGCCGCGAGGACGATGAAACCGCCGTTCTCGATCCGCATCTGCGCATGAAGGGCGTGGCCGGCCTGCGCGTGGTCGATGCCTCTGTCATGCCAGAGATCACAAGTGGCAACACCAACTCACCCACGATCATGATCGCAGAAAAGGCCGCTGGCTGGATGCTGGCGGGCCAATAAGACCTGTCGATATGCGAATTAAGAGTTTCCGGGAGGAACCATGCGCAATTCGTTTTCCAATCTTCCGCTAACCGGCGTGAAGGTCGTCGATTTCGGTCAGTACATCGCGGGCCCTGCTGTTGCGATGTTGCTGGGCGATCTGGGCGCAACCGTGGTTCATATCGACCCACCTGACGGCCCGATGTGGGACAGCCCGGCTAATGCTGCTCTGAACCGAAACAAGGTGATCGTAAATCTGGACCTCAAGACACCAGAGGGGTTGGACAGGGCCAAGACGCTCTGCGCCGAGGCCGATATCATCGTCGAGAACTTCCGCCCCGGGAAACTGGCCGCGCTTGGAATAGACTTTGCGGCAATGCGTGACGAAAGGCCCGAGCTGATCACGATCTCAATCCCCGGTTTTGCCTCGAACGACGAAGAACGGCGCGAGTTGCGTGCCTATGAAAGCATCGTCGCGGCAAGTTCGGGCGTGTTTACTGACATGGGGCTGAATCGGGTTCTGATGGGCCTGAACCCGTCATTTTCTCCGCTGCCGCTTGCCTCGGCTTACGCCTCGCAGATCGCGGCATCTGCCACGGTATTGGCATTGCAGTCCCGTCAGGTGACTGGCCTTGGCGACCAGATCGAAGTTCCCTTGGCAGCCGCCGTGATGGAGGGGCTCTGTTACAACTCGATCAAGGTTGAAAACATGCCCGAGCGCTATCTGACCCAGCGCGAGGTCGAGATTGAACGCCGGCGCATCGAAGGCCTGCCGATGAATGTTACATATGAAGATCTGCAGGAGTTGCTGGACCCGTTCTTCCGAAGCTACATGTGCAAGGACGGGCGCATGTTCTATGTGGTCTGCCCCAGCCATAAGAACCACGCCCGCCGCTGTCTGGAAGTGCTCGGCATTTATGACGAGTTGGTCGCGGACGGGCTGACGTCAGAAGAAGACACCTACAAACCATGGTCGGAATGGGAACACGACACCTCGCTGGGTGTCTATCCGATGCCGAAGTTCTGGGCCGACAAGATCGCCGCGCGGATGAAAGAGGTCTTCATGACCCGCACATCGCACGAGTGGAAGAAAATGTTCGGCCGTGGGCTGATCCCCGGCGCGCCGCAGCGCTGGCTGCAGGAATGGATTCACGACGAATATGCCGAGACCTCGGGGCTGATGATCGACGTTCACGACCCGATCTACGGGGACATGACGCAACCTGGCCCGGTGGTCTGGATGGAAGAAAGCGGTGAAGAGGCATTGCAGCCCGAGCCCCGCCGATGGGTCGACTTTGACGAAGCGCTGAAACTATTGCGGAAGCATCGCACCGAGATCCCAGCCCCTTCAGATACAGCCGCCAAGGAAGGCTGGCTGTCCGGCGTAAGGGTTCTGGACCTGTGCAATGTGATCGCGGGCCCGCATTCGGCCAGCTATCTGGCACGCTTCGGGGCCGAGGTGATCAAGCTCGACCCATCGGTGCCGATGTATGACAGTTGGAACACCGTCATCTATGGCATGTCGCAGATGCGCGGCAAACGCTCTGTTCTGGCCGACATCACCTCACATCACGGACGCCGGGTATTCGAAGACCTTGTGAAGTCTGTCGATGTCATCGCTTGGAACGCACCGGACAATCAGATCAGGAAAATGGGTCTTGATGCCGATAGCCTGCGCAAGCTCAACCCGGATGCGCTGTTCTGCAAGCTCGATTGTTTCAGCGGCGTGCGCCGGGGTACGCGGACCGATTATATCGGCTATGATGACCTGGTTCAGGCGACAACCGGCATCATGCTGCGCTTTGGTGGTGCCATGGATCGACCAGAGGAACACGCCCATGTGGGCACGATCGACGTTATGTGCGGATTTGGTGGCGCGCTTGGCGTAGCGGCAGCCCTTTATCAAAAATACCGCTTCGGTCGGATTGGGCGCGGGCGCACCTCGCTCAGTTCCAATAGCGGCCTTTTGCAGATCCCCTTTGCTTTTGATTACAAGGGCCGTGGGCTATTTGACGAGCCATCAGGCCCCGAGGCAAATGGCTATGATGCATTGACCCGGTTCTATAGCACCGCATCAGGTCGCTACGTCCTGCTCAGCGCCTACGAAGCCGACCTACCGAGGTTCCGCAAAGTCGAAGGCTTGGAGGATTTGCCTGATCTGCCAGAAGAAGACCGCGCCGCCTATCTGGCGACGGCTTTCCAATCCCTGCCTGCGTCGGATTGGGTGGAAAAGCTGCGCGCCGCCGATATCGGCGTGGCAATCTGCGAAAACCTTGACGCCTTGCGGGCGAGGAATTCACGCGTGGCGGATGGCACACCGGGCACCGAAAACGGCAGCTACTCTTTCTCGATTTATCCCGATCACCCCAGCGGGCATGAAGTCACACAGCTTGATCCCTACGCGGTGCGCCCAACCCGTGCAAAGGTTTTTGCCGTCGAGCCATCCGAGAAGTTCGGTACTTCAACCCGCACGATCCTCGGTGAAATTGGCTATTCGAGCGAGGCCATCGAAGTGATGATCAAATCCCGCGATGTCGCCGAGTCTTGGAGTGAGGAATACCTGCCGAGCTAGGTGAATACCCGGGTCGATTGTCGCTGGGAGTAGAGGCAAGTCCATTTTGCAATTGGTGGCCTATTTCGGACCCTAGGCTTGCACTCCAAATGCCGCGTTTGCAGTCCGTATTGCCGCCGTTCGCTGTATCTTTCCTTTCCTATCGGCGGAAATTGGTCCGGAGTGCAGCCTTTACCGCCATCAGGGTGACACCGACCTGTCGGGATTCCTGCCGCAGGCTTGAAGCCGTGCGATGTGCCTTCAGATAGGTTGCATCGATCATGATAGCCTTGTGATCGGAAAGCTCGGCGGTCAGCCCTTCCATGATCCGGGCAAACACACCCTGTTTTCAGCGGCGCTCTGACCAATGGCGTTTGCCACTTACTTTCAACGCTAACAGCGGTCGTGAAGTGTATGTGGCGGGCGTAGCGTCCGACCATCTCCTGCCGTTGCGACTGAAGAAGATAACCCCCGCACCATGTGCCTTTCATCCATGCATGGCTTGCCATGACCCTTGGGAAGTATAGACTCAATCTAGCCATCTGCTCGTCGGTCAACCAAAGCAAGTTGCTCATCTCGCCTCCTGAAGTTCAGAGTTTTGATAATCTCGGCGCGTCGAGGGCAACCAAATCAATGGGTCCAGATCCCAGCGAACTGGCAAAACGCCGCGACGAAAACACTGTGGAAACAGGCTTGACCAATCATTTTCGACATCGACAAAGATCCACGGCTGGACAGTCAAGTTTTAGTTGACTGACTAAAGCTCGATATTCGCTCGAAGCTCAGGCCATGTCGCGCATAGTATTCACGCAGGCGTTCGTAGGCTTTCCTGCCTGGGCGCAAACCCAAAAAATCCAACGCATTTTTCTGGAAGAAACGGTGCTTTTGCGCTTCGTCAAATCCGGCGGCATCAAGTAATGCGTTCATTCTGTCCGGATACCGCGCGTAGCGTGGCGTTCGGCTTAGAGCAGCGAAGTCACTGCCATACATTAACCGGTTACAGTCTTCGTCATAGTCATCGACGAAATCGCGTAAACCTCTGGCATATTTACTTAAGTTGTTCTTCCAAAGCAGGATGTCCCCTAAATCAGAGATATCGGCATAAACAGCTCGATCAGGAAGATTCATTGTCTTCCCAAACTCATGTGTCCATTTTGGAAGCTCCCCTTTTTTATTCGGCTTAAGTCCAACATTGTGCGCAAGACAAATTCGAAGTTTCGAAAACTCATGCTTTTTGAGTACTGGCCGCCAGTATTTTGGATTAGCCCGTTTGCCCAGCCCATCGGCCGGAGCCTGACTGTTCCATGCATGGGTCAAGATTGGTACGTCATTTTCGTCATTGACGCACCACCTGTAGAGCTCCTCGAGCGATTTATCTAACTCTTTGTGAAACTGTCGAAATTCTTTGATCGCGCGGCACGGGTATAGATCAAATTTACCGTTTTCCAATGGCTTGAACCCCATTGCCGGATAAATCTTCACGCCGACAAAACCGAGACAATCAATAGCCCATTGCACCATGCCCAACGCAGAAAGCTGCTGCGCGCTTTCCCGAGTGTGATTATCCCCTTTCGAATGTTCTGAGCGTCCTTTTTGTCTATCCCGTGCCTGACGCCAAGGATCAAAAGGGACCATACAGTGAAACGGCGTGTCAAATCGCTTTTGCTGCAACTTATCCATAAGAATAAGCTGATCGATCAGTTTTGAACGCTGGTCGTCACGCACATCGCCCCTGTAGGTGTTTCTGCGCACAGGTAGATTGCACTCCTGTCCTGGCTCCCCAGCCAGCCAGGCCTTCATGTCGATAAGCGCCGGAGTGAACAATCCTACACGTGCTTCGCCACCATAGATCCGGTTCATTTCTTTTATCAGAAACGACCGGTTTTGGCGCATGTGTCGCACAAACACTAAAGGTGCAAAGAGAACGGAACGGCTTCGCATCGCGCGGCGCGCAGCTGTCCTCGAGTTATACTCGGAACCGTCAGGCGTCAGTTTGAGATCCTTGACGATCATATCGCGCAAGGGTTGGGCGTCGACGCCATATAACTGCGATGCCACGGTTGGTCGGTTGAGAAAGAAATCCAATGTTTTTGCCAAATCATCTTCAAACTCCTCGTCCGACTTAGCCCTTGCTGTTGCCTCTAACCCTTCATCGCTGAGCAATTCTAGCTCTTCTCTGGCAGTGGTGGCCTTTCCAAAAATGAGGTTTACGTAGAAAGCCACCAATGGGTCATAAATCTTTTTCTTCACCCCTACGGGGTGCCCGAATTCTTCATCGTGACCTAGCAGCACATAGTAGACGAAACCCCAAGCCGGCATGTCGGACGCGTTCCAAACATGGCAGTGGGGGTCGATTGCTCGAATCGGCAGTTGCCTAGTGGAAGCGCGTGGCGGCCAGACCGTGCAACCGCTGAGCAAAAGTTGCGCTGCGACGCCCTTCATGAACAGCCTGCGACCGGTCCCTGGTGAGAGTTTCTTGGTTTGGTCGGCCATCTTTTACTCCGGTCTTGTCCCGCCGGGAGTTTTTGGCCCCTCGGCACCGTTGTCCTGCTGGTTGCAGCAAGAAGGAATGCTGCTTTGTTGGCACTTGCTCCAAATTCGACGGATGATCAGCTCGACAGGCCCTCGATAATCGCGCGCGCCATTTCGGCTTCCTTGCTGTCAGCGGCTGGGTCCAACCCCTCTACCGCTTGCAAAAGCGCCTGGGCGGCTTCACGAGGCCGCCCGGTTGCGCCCAAGAATTCCGCGAACGACAGGGCGCCGCGTAACTCATGTGACTTGAACCCTTGTTCGCGGGCTTGCTCTATGCATGAACAATACAAGGCCTCAATGGCAGCCGGATCAGCAGCCCGCCCTGCGGCGAGCAGATCGGCTTTGGCTCGAATGACCTCTGGTTGGGCCCAAAGTTCTCCTCCGGTTTCGACTGCCTCTTCGGCGCTCTGCAAGGCCGTTAGCGCCTCATCCTGCCTTCCCAGCATCGCATACGCTTTCGCAAGGAAAACCAGCTTGAACGGCTCAGCGAAGTTGTCCCCGGTCTCGGCATGTATCGCCAAACCTCTTTCCAAGCGGTTGACTGCTTCTGCAGCATACCCTTGCATGATCCCGACAATGCCTAGGCATTCGTCAGCGAGCACCTCCCAGAATGGCATGTTGCGCTTTTTTGCAAAGTCAAAGATCGTTTCCGAGATCGTTTCAGCTTCGTCGAACTGCGCGGTGTTCAGCTTTACAAAATGCGCGAATGACAACGCATAGCCCAGCGTGTGCGCATGGTTCAATTCCTTCGCTTCAACTAACGCACGCTCGGTCAGCCTGCTGGCTTCACCACCGCGGCACTCGGCGCAACAGACCAGCGCCAGGCTGCACAGTGCCATCACACGTACATCGGTGCCATAGAAGTAGACGAGATCACGATGCCGTTCAGATTGGTATTGATGCAAGGCCGCTTCCAGGTGCTCGCGCGCTTCGGCGGGGCGGCCCGACAAGAAGAGCGAGAACCCGCTTAGGCGCAGCCCTACGAGAATTGCGTCGTCGTGCGACTCGCGCCGGGCCCGTGACAGAAACTCTTGGGCCAGCGACAGTGCGGAATAGACATCTCCGGCAGTTTGTCGTGAAACCCAACGCGCGTATAGCAGCGGAAATAAACGTTGTGTGTCATTAAGTTTGTGGCACAGTTCAAGCGCGCGATCACTTGCGGTTTCAACCTCGCTCGCCACAAAACCCTTGGTCGCGAACAATGGTCCCAGCAACGCGGTTTGCGCCGCCAACTCCAACTGATCCCGTTCTTGCCCTTCGGGCAGTTTTTCTGCCTCTTCCAGCGCATGGCGAAGGTTTGCGATTGCCTCCAGATTAGATGATCCATTTAACGAAAGCTGCGCCGCCTGCAGCCAGTAGGTCGCCGCGATCTTGGCAAATCCCGCCCGGGACGCGTGTTGTGCAAGTACAAGCGGCGAACAGGAACTGCGGTCGGAAGGCATCTTTCTGAGAAAGTCCAGCGCAACCTTGTGCAATTCCCGTCGCCGCGGTTTCGGAAGGGACAGATAGGCCACATCTCGCACCAACGCATGTTTGAAGCGATAATCAGTGGACGGGTCTCGAATAACCCTGAAGATCAGTCCCGCCGCAAGCAAGGATTCCAGTGCCTGGTCGATTTCAAGTTCATCCCATCCGAGTATTGCACTCAGACCCGCCCTGTCGAAACTGCGGCCAAAAACGGCGGCAACTTGCGCAAGCTCCTTTTCCGGACCCAGCTTGTCCAATCGGGCCATCAAAGAATCCCGCAGTGTCGCGGGAACACGGAATCCGCTGGTACCTGAATCGTAATGACTTTCCTTGTCGGCGGCATCGAGAAATACGCGAGTGACCTCTTCAATAAACAATGGATTTCCATCGGCCCGAGCGACAATCGCGTCAACCGCGTCGGTTACCAAAGTTTCTTCATCAGCCACTTGCAGGCATAATCTTCTGCTATCATCGCGAGAAAGCGGGTCCAACGCGACTTCAACTGCGAGGGTTCCGGCTAGCATAGCGATCGGTTCACGCGAACTTATTGCTATCATAATTTGCCGTGATGAAATCTCCGCGATCAAACGGCCGAACAGTTCCATCGTTGAAGGATCGACCCAGTGCGCGTCTTCGAGAATGACAAGCAACGGCTTCTGTTCCGCAAGTGACAGAATAAACTGGATCAGATCAGAAACCAGCTTTTGGCGAAGCTCCCAGGAATCTCTCGTTTCGCTCGTTTGCTTGGGTTCTTTGGTTAAGAACTGCGATAGGGAATTCGCGAGATCTGAGCCATCGAATTCTGCCTCACTTAGTAATTCGTGTAGTTGAGCAGGGGTGTTGTGGGTCGCGTCCGGCATGTTCAATGCCGATAGCCGCGCTATACCATCGAAGATGGGAAAGAACCCCTCATTCTTATGTTCTGCTGAGCCATAAAGAGATAGAATATTGGCATTACCCTGAGCTGAAAGCTTTTTGCGCAGCACCCTGATCAGGCGGGATTTTCCTATCCCACCTTCCCCTATCAGGACAATACAGCGACCCTGACCTTCGGTCGTACTCTTCCACGTCTCCTCGAGAATTCTTAGCTCGCTTGTACGATTCACAAGAGGGCTGACAACTTTATGAAGCCGGATGGAGAGCTTGTTGGGCACATCGCGGCTGGAAACGACGCGGAACAGCTCTATCGGAACAGAAACACCCTTAAGCTCGACCGACCCCATCGTTTCAAGGTCAAAATAACCAGAGACCAGTGGTTGGGTATTTGCGCTGATAACAATCGAATTGGGTTCTGCCATTCCTTGGACGCGATAGGCTACGTTGGGAACGTCGCCAACGATCTCTGCAGCCTCCGGCCCTTCGTCAGCCCCCGTATCGTTCGCAAACATTATTCCGGTGTGAATACCGATACGTATCTGCAGCTGTTTGTCGAGCGCGAGAGAGAACCGTTCGTTGAGTTTTGATATGCGTTGCACAATCTCCAGCCCGGTCGAAATTGCAAATCGAGGGGCATCCTCGTGAGCGGTTGGGTAACCGAAGTAAACAAGAACACCGTCCCCGGAAAAGCCGCCGATTTTCCCGTTCGCCGCCCGGGCCGCATTCATACATTCCTCGCGAAACCCTTCTAGAATGCTGTGCAAGTCCTCGGGGTCGATATGTTGTGACAACTGGGTGGAATCAACGAGATCACAAAACAAAGCTGTAATCTGACGTCTTTCGCCGCCTGACGATTGCGAGTTTTGACCCTTCAGCATGAATGCGCCTCCATCAAGTGCATCTCGTCGGTTTCCAATACATCTTTGGGCGCAGCATCCATCAGCCAACTTGCCAGTTGTCCGTCGTTGCCGGTTATCATAATTGGCTCGAAATACTTTCTTCGATCCGCCTCGGTAATGCCGTCCGGTATATTGGCATATTGAGGATCCAGACGATCTTGGCCGGCAATGAAACTGCGCTCTGCCACATCTGAATATCGAGAGGCAAAAGACATCATGCGCAGGTTGGAACGTACAGCAATAAACCAAAAATATGGATTAAGACTGCGAGTCCGGAAAAGCCGGTACAGTGTTGATGAAACAACATTTGCCCAGCCAAACAGACGTCCGGGGCTCTCAAGCAGTTCTCGAGCGAAAACCGTAATTTCATCATGGGAGCTAATCGTGTTGTTTACCACGATAGTCTCGCAATCCAGATCTCGCAGACGGACATTGGGCATAAGGCGCCTCTCGCGGGCGCACTTCCAAAAAAATCCGGTTCCGAGTAAGGGCGTCACAAAACTGCAATAACAGGGTAGCGGAAAATCGCGCCTATCGCCAATGTGGCGCAATTGTCGGCGCATTGTCTCGACAGATGTTGTCTCAGGGTCAAAGAGATACCCGTATCCGACACACAAACCCTGCTTTTCGGCATAAATAACGTCGTCGATGACATTCGATCTGCGTGACAGGTTTTGCTTTTTTCTGTGGCTCTTCAGAAAATTCTCATCAAGCGACTCAATTCCAACAAAGACGTATTTGCATTTTGATTGAACAAGAAGATTGATCAAATCCCGGTCCCGCAAAGCATCTTGCGTGAGCATTGCGCCCCACGCTTTGACTTTTGGGTTGCGGGCAAGAAGGTTGACTACTGCCTTCATGTGGGCGCGGTTGTCGATAAAGTTGTTGTCGATGAACCAGATAATTGGGTATTTGGCGCGAGCGCTGCCCGACGGGCTTTTTTTGATTGCGTCGTCGATCGTTGCGGCCACCCGCTCCAATTTGTATTTAGCGTGCAGGGCATTTTCTGCCGGAAGAACACAGAAATCACAACGAAAGCTGCATCCACGTGACGCCTCGATTAAATGAAGCGGCAGGTCGATTCCATTCTCTGAAAGCAAACCGTGATCAATCTCATAATCTCGAATCTGATGCGACGACGAATAATAGATCTCATTCGTTTCGCCGATTTCGTAGTCGGTTAGAAAATCCCGGAACGCTTCCACCCCGCCTGCACAGACGGTGTCAAAAAATTGACTGGCGAATCTTGGAAACAGCGTGCACAAACTACCCCCGGCGACCACCTTTGCACCGGCGCTTCGAAAGGAATATGCAAGTTGCCGCATGCGGTCAAAATCCGTTTGGAGTCCGGTCAGAACGCAGATATCCACACCAGTAGTCTCGGCGCAATTGTATGGGCCATGCCAATCTTCCAAATGAATTTTCAGATTATATTTTTTCCGATCAATCAATGATCCCAAGTGAAGCGCGCTCATTGATTGTAAGAAATCGCGCGATCCTCTTTCAGATCGATCCTGAAGAAGGCGCGCACAAATTATGATGATATTGGTTTCAGGATACCCACTCTCAGAGCTAGGCTCTTTGGAATTCAATTTCATTGAAATACCTCGACCCGTTAATGGATAAAGTTTAAGCTAATAGACACTCTTGAGTCACTAATTCATTGATTTCCGGGTAACGTGTTGTTTGGAAATTAAAAAAATAGCGACAACGTTGGGGTATCGGCTTGTCCGGCTTGGGGCGAATAGCCGTAGGTGACCGGCACGATACTGCACGATCAAAGCTCGAAAGTGATCTGTATTTTCGAAGCCTTGAAGACCTGAGTGTAACACAGAATCTCGCGCGCCCAGCTGTAGTCGAGCGCAAAGGATCGCCCTCGATTGACAGGGTCGGACACTGCTGGATTCTGTTGCATTTTGCAGCATCCAGTAGTTTGGGTGCTGAGCCTAGTCGTTGGGATTGACCTGAACAGACTTGAAATATGTCCGCCGCAAAGCCTGCTGGCTCTGACCTGCTTCCAGATCTTCAACGCACCCGCTAACCGCTCTAAGAAGTACCAAATCGATAAAACCGTTCCGCGGTTTCGCGAAATACTGCTGACTTGGCCTGATCTGGGATCAGATCGCGGAAGGCTTTCATCAGTGTTGCATAGTCACTGTAAAGGCTGTCGACCGGAAAGTTCGACCCGAACATCACTCGGTTCATTCCGAACTGCGCGAGGCAAATATCAATGATCGGACGAATGCTCTGGACTGACCAACTGTGATCAAACATGCCCAGACCGGACAACTTGCATGTTATGTGGGGCAGCTCTGACAATGCCCGCAGATCATCAGCCCATTGGTCCAAACCGTCAGCGCTCCGGTCATGAGGGGAGCCCGCGTGGCATAGCGCTATCTGCGTGTCCGGGGCTTGCGCAAGGATGTGGGCGGTTTTTGCGTAAAGCTCGGGGATGAGTTGCAAATCAAAGCTCAGCCCGCGGCGCCCTGCCTCCTGCAATCCTACGAGAAAGCGGGGGTCGTCCAACAGGGCATTAGTGCCGGTCCGGGCATCCTCGCCCGGTGCACGCCCGACGATCTGGCGCACGCCGCGCACTGTGTTTAGGTGTTGGAACGCGTCGAGTTGGTCGGGCAGATCCGGTGCGGTGAGATCACAGAAAACGACCTGCGCCATTGGCCAATCGGGATTGGCATCGGCAACAGATTGAACCCAGCGGGCCTCGGCCAGGCCGTCTTCAGCGCCGACCTGAATGTGAACCGAGGCGCGAATGCCGTTGGCTTTTGCGTCGGACCGGAATTCATCCAGTAAGTAGTTTCTTTGAATTGGCGTCGGATCCCCGAAAAAGCGCTTTACCCCGCGGGCCATCAGCCAGGGGTAGTGAACCGCCCCGAGATCCCAAAGATGGTGATGGGCGTCGATCCATCCGGTCATGTGCGCGGCACCTCTTGCATGCGTTCAAGAATATCGATGCCTTGCTGCTTCCAGAAATGCAGCAGATCGATGAAGATCCAGTTTTCGGCCAGCTTGTCCCCGGCGCGGCGGTAGATGTCGATGACGCGGAACTCACCCGCCTTGTCTGTGGCGGGCATGCCCATGAAACCGCCGGTGGGCCGTGCGGTGAAATTGGGCCATCCGAAGAACCCCCCGTAATGCCCCTCGGCCATGCGGCAGATATGTTTGGTCTTTGACCGGTCCGTGAACCCGGCCCGGAATGGCCCGGCATGCTGCTTGGCATATCGCTTGATCGTGTAGGTCGCGCCGATGCCGGTCGGTCCCCACCACAGCATGTCTTCGTGCCATGTGCGCCGCAGTTCATCCTCAAGGCTCAGACCGCTGTTCCATTGGCCGAGATCTGCGATCATCGCGTTGATTGCGGCAAGGGTCTTTTGCCCTTCTTCAGGAGGCTGCGGTTCGAAAATCAACCCGTCATGGGTCATGGGGCCGGGCTGAACAAGCTGCGCTGCCGTTTGCGGTGGAAAGGGCCGCAAACCAGCTTGCAGCATCAGATGCGGTATGTCGAAATACATGGCTGTCTCGGTGATCTGCCCGTTTTCGACCCTGTTGAATTCGCAATACCGCAGAAACGCCAGTTTGCCGGTCGGTGGGATGCCCAGCCAGGGCGCGTCGAACAACCCCATCAAATGCCCCATCGAGACAACCCAGACCGATGAGAATTCATCAATCTCGTTGGCCCCGGCCATAAAGATATCCTGCCGTCTTTGCAGGTTTTTCAGGGCGGCCTTCAAAGGGGTCCAGAAGGTGCGCGCGACCTCTGCTGCGTTGTGAATTTCGTCGAAGGGATGAAAGCCTCGCCATATGCGATTCGAGCCGTAGAACTCGGCCAAAACGCTGCTTTCAGTCCCCGGTTCGGCAGTGTCCAGCTTGGCGTAGAAGTTTCTTATGACTTGTTTTTCCGCCGAAAAATCTGGCATGTGAAGGCGCTCCCTGCATACGATTGCAAAAAAATCTTGCCAAAATGCCGCAGTTAAGTCTACCGTAATTGCAAGCGTATGCAAAAAAATCTGACGGGAGGGGCTGATGGCCGAGATTCAATTGCGGAATGTTGGCAAGCGATGGGGTTCGTTTGTCGGCGTCGACAATTTCGATCTGACCATAGCTGACAAGGAATTCCTTGTATTGTTGGGGCCCTCGGGCTGCGGCAAGACCACGACCATGCGGATGATCGCAGGTTTGGAAGATGCCAGCGAAGGCGACATTCTGGTCGACGGGGTGCGCGTCAACGATATGGAGCCCAAGGACCGCGACGTAGCGATGGTGTTCCAGTCCTACGCGCTCTACCCGAATATGAACGTCTACGAAAACATCCGATTTCCGCTGAAAGTACGCGGCATTGACCCGTCGACCCATGACGACAAGGTGCGCCGCGCGTCGGCTATGGTTGAACTGGATGACTTTCTGCATCGTAAACCGGCGGAACTGTCCGGTGGTCAGCGTCAGCGCGTCGCCCTCGCGCGCGCAATCGTGCGCGAGCCGAATGTATTCCTGATGGACGAGCCGCTGTCGAACCTCGACGCCAAGCTGCGGGTTTCCACGCGCGCTCAGATCAAGAACCTGAGCCACGAGCTTGCCGTGACAACAATATACGTAACGCATGACCAGATCGAGGCGATGACGCTTGCTGATCGTGTGGTCGTTATGAAGAAGGGCGTCGTGCAGCAAGTGGGCAGCCCGACCGAGATTTACGACACGCCTGCCAACACATTTGTCGCCAGCTTCATCGGCAACCCGGCGATGAACCTGATGGAAGGCGAGGTTCGCGACGGAGTTTTTGTCACGAAGAACGTGGAGATTCCCGGCGTGCAAGCGCCCGAGGGCCCGCTGACACTGGGGTTCCGCGCAGAAGATGCCACGCTTGCGGAAAACGGGCAGGGGCAAATCAATGCTCCGATCTATACCCAAGAGCTGCTGGGCGACGCGACGATGATCTCGGTTCGCGTTGGTGGCGCGCTGGTTTCCGTGAAGGCCGACAAGAATTTCCGGGCTGAAATTGACGACATGGTGTCGATCTCGGTGCCGGTCGAGATTTGCCATCTGTTTGACGGCCAAACCGGCGAACGGATCTGAAAGTAGCCCCGTAAATCACCGGGGATCAGCCTCGGGACCAGAACTTTGTGCGTGACAGGGGCGCGCACGACACTTCAGAGAAACAGGGAGATGAGATGTTTCTGAAAAAGCTAGCTACCGTAACCACTTTCGTCGGATTGATGGGTTCGGCTGCATATGCGGCGAACTGCGGTCCCGAAGGCCAATCCATCCGAATTCTGGCCAGTGATTTTCCGGCCATCCATGCCGTTGCAGGCACAGCCGAGGAAAACTGTGCAGGTGGGGCGTCCGAGTTTTCGACCAACCACACAACCGAAGCGCGCCAAATCATGAACGCGGCCCTGACGCCGAACCCGTCTGAATACACCTCGGTCATTCTGGCCAATTCGACACTGACCCAGCTGATGAATGACGGTCTGGTGCGTCCGCTGAACGATTTGGTTGAAAAGTATGGCGAAAATATCTCGCCCAACCTTCTGATCACCATCGATGGCAACGTCATGGCTGTGGCCTTCATGGCCAACTCGCAGCACCTGTTCTCGCGCACAGATATTCTGGAGCAGGCAGGCTTTGACGGTATTCCCGCAACCTACGAAGAAGTGCTTGAAGCCGCCGAGATGATCCGCGCCGCCGGTATCATGGAACATCCGATCGTGATGAACCTAAGCGCCGGTGATGGTGGCTGGAACCTCGCCGAGGTGTTCAACATGATCTACCTTGGGCATGGCGGAGAGTTCTTTGAGCCGGGCACAGCCGAGCCAGCGATCAACAATGAAAAGGGTCTGGCCACGCTTGAAGTTATGAAGGCTCTGGCTGGATACGCGCACCCGGATCACCTGACTCACGCCTCGAACGAGACGCAAGGCCTGTGGGAAGCCGGTCAGGCCGCACTTGGCGTCATGTGGGGCTCGCGCGGCTCGCCAATTCTGGATGATGAGGGGTCTTCGGAAGAGGTAACCTCGAACACTGTTCTGTCTGCGGCACCGACAGTTGGCGGGGGATCGACCCCGGCTTCGACATTGTGGTGGGATGGTTTCTCGATTGCCTCCAACGTGTCGGATGAAGAAGCAGAGGCCACCTTTGCGGCACTCGCCAGCGCGCTGACACCCGAGATGGTCGCGGCAAACAATGACGATGCCGTTTGGTTGCTGGAGGGATATGAACCAGGGGCGGCCGCTGCTGGCGTTGCTGCTACGGCGCAAGGCGGTGCAAAACCCTACCCGATGATCCCCCAGATCGGCATTCTGCACGCTGCTCTTGGCAAGGAGCTGTCTGACTTCATGAAGGGTAGCGAGTCTGCGGAGCAAGCGCTTTCCGATGTCGAGGCAACCTACCGGACGTCGGCCAAAGAGGCTGGCTTCCTCCAATAAATCTCCCCGACTTGAGGGGGCTGTCACGGCCCCCTCTCTTTCTCGAATTTAGATCGGGACGCATGTTATGAAACACCGCACCTTCTTCTGGTTTGTTCTGCCGACACTGTCAGCGATGATCTTGTTCATCGCGTTGCCGATCGTGTCGGTGTTTATCCAGTCGCTTTTTGTCGAACACGAGCAGGTTCTGGTCGTCTCGGAAAGTTGCGGTCCGTTTGGATGTAACCCGACAACAACAGTCGATACGGAAGCGACCGAGAAGCTGCGGGAAGAACAACCGCTGGGCCGTTTCAACGGTCTGGGCACGTATTTCGACCGGTCACATCTGGCACTCGGCGACATTGGAGAGGCCTGGTCAACTTCAGAAAGCCTGGGTGAGTTCTGGTCGAAGGTCTACAACCTGCCATTTTACAACGCTCTGACCTTTACGCTGGCCTATACCTTCATTGTGACGCCTCTGGTCTTGGTTCTGGGTCTGGCGATTGCGGTTGGGGTCAACAACCTGCCACGCGCGTTGAAGGGCCTTGCGATCTTCATTTCCCTTTTGCCATTCCTCGTAACCCCACTGGTTGGTTCCTTGATCCTGTTCTGGATGGTCGACGGTGACGGGGTGATCGGTGCAACAATTCAACGGCTTTTCAATGATCCAACCCTCAGCCTGAAGGCATCCACGCCGCTGATGTGGATCATGTTGATGGTGTATGGTGTCTGGCACACCCTGCCGTTCAGCTTCATCACCTTCTACGCCGGGCTTCAGACGGTGCCGGAAGATACGATGGAAGCGGCGCAGATCGACGGTGCCAGCAAATGGCAGAGCATGATCCATGTGGTTGTCCCGCATCTGATGCCGCTGGTTTCGTTTGTGACCCTGATGATGATCATGGACAACCTGCGTGTCTTTGAACCAATCGTCAGCTTCAAGGCCGAAGCCCATGCGCGCTCGCTCAGCTGGATCATTTTCAACGACCTGCGCGAAAGCGGCAATCCGCTTTACGCCTCGGCTGGCGCGACTTCGCTGATCACCATCATCATCGTGGTCATTCTGATGATGCCGGTGCTGGTGCGCACATGGCGCGACTTCACCCGCAAATCTCACTGAGGACACGACATGGCGACCAAAGCACAATCCCGCATGACCCCGCTAAAGCTGTTCTCATACACCTTTGTCGCGTTCTGGCTGATCATCGCAGCGTTCCCTTTCTTCTGGACCTTCTGGGGCAGTTTCAAGGTTCAGGCTGACTTCCTGTCGAAAGCCGACTGGATGAACGCGCTGCGCGGCACAAACACCATCGAGCAAACCGGAAGCGCCTTTACCGGTGCAGGCTATTACGGCGCGTGGATCGAGGAAGATTTCTGGTTCAACTTCAAGAACACCGGCATCGTTGTCTTCTTCACCGTGGTCATCTCGCTGACCTTCGGAACATTGGGCGGCTACGCATTGGCCCGGTCCGGTTTCCGCTATGCGTTCTGGATCCTGATGGCGGCGTTGGTATTCCGCGCCATGCCGCATATCACGCTGGTTTCAGGCTATCTGCTGTGGTTCTTCGAATGGAACGTCTGGGGCATTCTGCCAACGACCATCATTGTGCTTGTGGCGATCAATCAGCCTTTCACGCTGTGGATGCTGCATTCATTCTTCAAGAACATCCCGAAAGACATGGACGAAAGTGCCATGGTCGATGGCTGCACCCGGTTCCAGGCCTTCCGGCATGTGATCGTTCCGGTCATGTGGCCCGGCGTGATCACCACGGGTCTGTTCAGTTTCCTGCTGGCCTATAACGACTTTACCGTCGCGGTGATGCTGCTGAGCGAAGAGAATGAAACCATCATTCCGGCCATCAACAGCTTCATGGGCACCACCCAGGTCGAGGGCAAGGTGATGTATGCGGTTGCGGCTGTGGTATCGGCCACGGCTCCGTTGTTTGTGCTGATCCTGTTCTTCCAGCGCCAGATTGTCAGCGGTCTGACTGCCGGGGCGGTAAAAGGCTGATGAGCGCGTCTGCACGACATAAGGCCATTGCGCGTCACCCTGCGCTCAACCGGATGCCGAGGGATTTTCTGTCAGAGCATTAACACTCTCTGAAAAAACGGAAATTCCTTACGCACCAACAAAAGGACGAGACACATGAAGGGCTCCCGCCCCGAACAGGCCGTGCTGACCAAAGACACGGATATGAGCAAAACCGAAGAAACGCGCGCTGTTATCGAAGGGATGGTCGATGGGCTGAACGATCATCGCATCGACGACATTGGCGAGTTCTTCTCGCAGGGCTTCCGCTGGATGGGCAATCAGGGATGTGGCACCAAAACCGGCCTGCAACAGTTTCAGGACAACTGGCAACGCCCGTTTCAGGCGGCGTTTTCGGACAAGACCTGCATTGATGAGGCCCGCCTTTACATGGGCGAATGGGCCGCCGCATTCGGTCGCCAGGAAGCCACCCATTCAGGCGAATTTCTGGGGATCGCCCCAACCGGCAAGCGGGTCGAAATCCGCTACATGGACTTCTGGAAAGTTGTCGACGGCAAGATCGTCGACAATTGGGTGAATGTCGATTTCGCTCATGTCGCCGCACAGCTGGGCGTGGACGTCTTCAACGGCGAAGGCTGGGAAGCATTTGACCGGGGCGAGAAAACGCCGCCCCGGCCCGCAAACTGAGGATCAGGATAATGGCAATCGAATATCTGAAACGCGGCAAACCCGAGGCCGACAGGGCCGAAGATGATGCCAAGACCCGCGCTGTCGTCGAGGCGACCCTGAAAGACATCGAAGCGCGTGGGGATACGGCTGTGCGCGAATTGTCGGAGAAATTCGACAACTACTCACCCGAAAGCTATCGCCTGAGCCAGCAACAGATCGACGATCTGATCGCATCGCTGTCTGAACGGGAACTGGAGGATATCAAGTTCGCGCAAGCGCAGGTGATGAATTTCGCCCAGTCTCAGCGCGATTCAATGCTGGACATCGAAGTGGAGACTTTGCCCGGAGTGATCCTGGGGCATAAGAACATCCCGGTTCAGTCTGTGGGCTGCTACGTTCCTGGCGGCAAGTTCCCGATGGTGGCGTCGGCGCATATGTCCGTCGCGACGGCCAAGGTTGCCGGTGTCCCACGCATCATCTCCTGCACCCCGCCGTTTCAGGGCAAGCCCAATGCCGCTGTCATCGCGGCGATGCATTTGGGCGGCGCGCATGAGATCTACGTGATGGGCGGCATTCAGGCTGTGGGCGCCATGGCCATCGGAACGGAAACGATCGAGCCCGTGCACATGCTGGTCGGTCCCGGCAACGCTTTTGTTGCGGAAGCCAAGCGGCAACTCTTTGGCCGTGTCGGCATCGACCTGTTCGCGGGCCCGACCGAGACCATGGTGATCGCAGATGAAACTGCCGCAGATGCCGAGCTTTGTGCCACCGATCTGCTGGGTCAGGCCGAGCATGGGTATAACAGCCCCTGTGTTCTGCTAACCAACTCGCGCAAACTGGCCGAGGACACCTTGGCCGAGATCGACCGTATTCTGGGCATCCTGCCAACCTCGGACACGGCCCGCGTCAGTTGGGATGAATATGGTGAGGTGATTGTCTGCGACACGTATGAAGAGATGTTGAAAGTGGCCGATGACATCGCGTCCGAGCATGTGCAGATCATGACCGACCGCGACGATTGGTTCCTTGAGAACATGACCTGCTATGGCGCGCTGTTCCTGGGGCCGCGAACGAATGTGGCCAATGGTGACAAGGTGATCGGCACCAACCACACGCTGCCCACCAAGAAAGCCGGGCGTTATACTGGAGGTCTTTGGGTCGGTAAATTCCTGAAAACGCACAGTTATCAAAAGGTTCTGACGGATGAAGCCGCAACGATGATCGGCGAGTTCGGGTCGCGCCTGTGTATGCTCGAAGGTTTCGTTGGCCATGCTGAGCAGTGCAATATCCGGGTGCGTCGCTATGGCGGCATCAATGTTCCCTATGGCGAAGGTGCGCCTTATCGAGAGGCGGCGGAATGAGCGATATCCATTCGGCGAACAAGGCACTGATCGCGCCGCTTCGGGCCGCGATGTATGACTTTGACGACGTCCGTGTTCAGGCGGCGCTGAAGGGCGTGATCGCCGCCGACGCCGTCATCCATATGCCGCATCCCTTCGGTGATCTGACCGGTCCGCAGGAACTCTATGACACCTGCTATGCGCCCCTGCTGAAAGCCATGCCCGACCTTGAACGACGGGATTGGATCGTGATGGGCGGCACAACCGAACATGGCGATGACTGGATCGGGTGCGGCGGTCATTACTACGGCACTTTTGTTGCCCCGTGGCTGGACATTCCGCCAACCGGGCACCTGACCCATATGCGGTATCACGAATTCTATCGCGTCGTGGACGGGCAAGTGATCGAGATTCAGACGCTCTGGGATATCCCCGAAGTGATGATGCAGGCCAAAGCCTGGCCCATGGCGCCGTCCTTGGGTCTGGAGTTCTGTATTTCAGGCCCTGCTACCCTAGACGGAATTGTGCCGGGCCCGTGGGACGAGGCCAAATCTCAGGCGTCCTGCGCCCATATCGTTGAAATGCTGGAACACCTCAAGAAACACCCAAGCCAGGGTGGCCCCGAGGTGATGGAGATGCCAAAATTCTGGCATCCACGCATGAACTGGTATGGCCCCGCAGGGATCGGCACCGGGCGCGGCATTGCCGGGTTCCGCAATTGGCATCAGATCCCATTCCTGAACGGGATGCCGGATCGCGGCAAATACGTGGACGACATCATCTATCATTTCTTCGGGGATGCTGAATACGCCGCCGTGACCGGCTGGCCGAACATGATCCAGACGGTGACCCATGACGGTTGGATGGGCATTGCACCATCTGGCAAGCGGATCACCATGCGCAGCCTTGATTTCTGGCGCCTGGAGAATGGTCTGATCCGCGAAAACTGGGTTTTGGTCGACCTGCTGGACGCCTACCGGCAACTGGGCGTAGATGTCTTTGCCCGGCTGCGTGAATTCAACAAGGTGCGCGTACAGGGCGAGATTCCATTCCCGGTCGGCGAGGTCTGATATGCCCCAATTCCCCAGCACCCCCAGTTTCAGTTTAAGCGGCAAGCGCGCTTTGGTTGCGGGGGCATCCTCTGGCATCGGCATGGCCTGTGCCGTAGCGCTGGCGGAACACGGGGCAGAGGTGACATTAGCAGCGCGCCGGACCGGCGCGCTGCAAGACATAGCCGCTGAAATGCAGGCGCGTGGCTGGCAGGCCAATGTGCTGGAGCTGGATGTGTCGGATATCGAGGCGACGGCGCAGGCAGTGGCACAAAGCGGCCCGTTTGATGTTCTTTTGAACTCAGCCGGGTTGGCGCGTCACAGCAAGGCTGTGGACACGCGCCCCGAGGATTTTGATGCCGTCATGGATGTGAATGTCCGGGGTGCGTATTTTCTGACTCAGGCCGTGGCAAAGGGGTTGCTGGAGGCCGGGCGACCGGGGTCGTTGATCAATATCTCCAGCCAGATGGGCCATGTCGGTGGGCGCGAGCGTGCGGTCTATTGCGCCTCGAAATTCGCTGTCGAAGGGTTCACCAAAGCCATGGCTCTGGAATTCGGCCCGGAGAAAATTCGCGTCAACACAATCTGCCCGACCTTCATTTTGACCGATCTGACGCGCCCGACCTTTGAAGATCCTGATAAACGCGCCTGGATTCTGGACAAGATCAAGCTGGGCCGACCGGGTGAGATCGAAGACATCATGGGCGCGGTTGTCTATCTGGCCTCGGACGCCTCGGCGTTGGTCACGGGCACCTCCATGCTGGTGGACGGAGGTTGGACGGCGGACTGATGGCAATACAGAAGGTCACATCGATGGACGTTGCGCGGTTGGCCGGAGTAAGCCAATCGGCGGTCAGTCGTGTTTTCACCCCCGGCGCATCGGCTTCCAAAAAGACCATTCAAAAGGTCCGCAAAGCGGCAGAGGAGTTGGGCTATCGTCCAAATGTTCTGGCCCGGGCTGTGGTGTCGGGCAGAAGCCGGATCATTGGCCTTGTGGTCGCCTATCTGAACAATCAGTTCTACCCCGAGGCGCTGGAAAAACTGACCAACGCGTTGCAGGAACGCGGCTATCACGTCTTGATCTTCATGGCCTCGAACTCAGCTCAGAATATCGACAAGGTTGTCGAAGAAATTCTTGATTTTCAGGTGGATGGGATCATTGCGGCGTCGGTTGCATTGTCATCGGACCTTTCCGATCGGTGCCGCGCTGCCGGTGTGCCGATGGTACTGTTTAACCGGGCGCAGGATGACCCGGCCATGTCATCGGTCACCTCGGACAACACGGCGGGCGGCCGCAAAGTGGCCGAGTTCCTGCTGGCCGCCGGACACAAGAAAATCGGCTACATCGCCGGATGGGAAGGTGCATCGACACAGCGTGATCGCGAAGCAGGTTTTACGGCGGCTCTGCACGCAGCCGGCGTAGAACTGCATTCCCGCGAGGTTGGCAATTTCGGAACCGAAAAGGCGCAGGAAGCGGCCCGCAGGATGTTCGCCTCGGATCCGCCCGAAGCGGTCTTTGTTGCCAACGATCACATGGCCATCGCTGTGATGGACACGCTCAGGTTTGAGCTGGGTCTGAGGATACCCGAGGACGTGTCCGTTGTGGGGTATGACGACGTAACCGTTGCAGCCTGGCCCAGCTACGACCTGACCACCGTCCGACAACCCGCAAACCGCATGGTGTCTGAAACCGTGGACATCTTGCTGAGTAAAATCGATGACCCGCGCAGGGGTCCCCGACGATTAGAGATTGATGGGCCGCTGATCATCCGAGGCTCTGCCCGCATACCTGAAGGATGGAAAACATGAAGGGATTTGACCCCAAATTCAAAGACTTTCCCGATTACATCATCGGGATCACCAAAGAGATTTGGGAAGATCGCGGAATTGCCACGCTGCATGATTACTATGCGCCGGACATTGTCGTGCGCTCGCCCGGGTCGGTGGTTGTCGGCAATCAGGGGGTAATAGCGGCCACGATGGCGACGCTGGCCGAGTTTCCGGATCGAACGCTGTTGGGCGAAGACGTGATCTGGTCAGGTACGCCGGAAGAGGGGATGCTGTCCTCACACCGTCTTTTGTCGACTGCGACACATCTTGGGGACGGGGTGTACGGCAAGGCCACCGGGAAAAAGCTGGTCTACCGTATTCTGGCCGACTGCCACGCCATCAATAACCAGATCAATGATGAGTGGCTGATCCGGGATCAGGGTGCAATCGTGCAGCAGATGGGCTGGGAATCGAAAGACTATGCCCGTGATCTAATCGCACGCGAAGGCGGACCAGAGGCTTGCGTGCGGCCTTACACCCCGTCGAATGATCAGCCTGGCCCGTATGAAGGCAGCGGCAATGACAATGAATGGGGTCAGAAATACGCCGATATCCTGACCCGGATCATGAGCGCGGATATGAGCGCTATTGAGGCCGAATATGACCGGGCCGTGCAGTCGGAATATCCCGGCGGGACGACTGGACATAGTTGGGGACCGGTTGATCGTTTCTGGATGGGCCTGCGCGCCTCGTTCCCGAATGCCGAGTTCCAAATCCAGCACCATATCGGTCGGGACGACCCGATGATGCCGCCGCGTGCCGCGCTTCGTTGGACGTTGCACGGCAAACACGATGGGTGGGGTGTCTTCGGTGTACCAACCGGAGCCGAGGTTTTTGTGCTTGGCATCAGCCATGCCGAATTCGGTCCGTGGGGCCTGCGCCGCGAATACACGCTGTTCGATGAAACATCTGTCTGGAAACAGATCCTGTTGAAGACCGGTGATCTTTAAGATGGCCTGTCTTATGTCAAATCTGGATGCCGGGCAGGCGATGCGGCGGTTCCACGCCCATCGGGCCAGCCTGCGCGCCCGGCGGCTGAACAACCGTCCTCCGGGCTTTGGGGTTGAGATCGTTGTACCCCAAACACAAGGAAAATTGACATGAGCACCATTCAACAACGCATCGTCCGCTACGGCGAACTGAAACCCTGCAAAACCGCGTTTATCGACGCCCACACACCGGGCAGCGATCAGAAAGAGAACTTTACCATCATCGGCGGTGGGGTGTCCGAATCTCCGGATCAGCATGTGCACATCACCGACAAGATCGGGTTCAATATCGGCGCTGCCGGGCAACCTCCGAAATGCCGCAACTCTTTGCACAGCCACACCACGGCCGAGGTGTTCTTTGTCGCCAAAGGCCGCTGGCGGTTCTTCTGGGGCCGCTATGGCACGGCTGGTGAGTTCATTGCCGAAGAAGGTGACATCTTCAACATCCCCACCGGTATCTTTCGTGGCTTTGAAAATGTCGGTCAGGACTACGGCATGATCATGTCGATCCTCGGCGGCGATGATGCGGGCGGCGGCGTCACATGGGCACCGCAGGTGATCGAAGACGCGCAGGCGCATGGTCTGATGCTGGGCGACAACGGCGTTCTTTATGATTCCAAGAAAGGGCAGGAGCTGCCGCACAATGTGCGCCCGATGCCTTTGCTGACCGAAGACCAACTGAAGACGTATCCCGAGGTTCCGGTTGAGGATGTGGTTGGCAAATACGTGGCCCGGTACTGGGATCTGATGGCATTGTCGTCCAATAAGCCAGCCGTGGTTATTGGCGAGGATGGCTTGATCAAGGACAGACCGGGTTTTGAGGTCGATTTCCTTGGGCGGGGCTCTTGCGTAGCAGACGCGACCGAAACTGAGAAACCCGTGGTGTTAATGCCAGCCAGCGGCCATTGGCGTGTCACTGTCGACGGCTACGAAACCACTTTGTCCGTTGGAGGCACCGCTTTGGTTCTGCCCGGTGAATCCTATCGCGTTGTTCCATCGATGACCGGGCAGGCGGGCCTGTACCGGATCACCGCAACCGATGACCCGGCAGGAGCGACCTGGACAGGATGAAAGCAGATCCCAATGACACACACGACGTTTACGAGCGGCAGGCGAGCGAATACGACAAGCGCCGCTCGAAGGCTTTGTTCGAGGCGCGCTGGCTGGCGCGCTTTACGGCCAGCCTGAAGCCCGGCGATCATGTGTTGGATTTGGGCTGCGGCACCGGCGACCCTATAGCGCGCTGGTTCATGGCCGAAGGTTTCGCCGTCACCGGCGTCGATTTTTCCGAGGCGATGCTGGCCTTGGCGCGGGACCGCTGGCCCGATGGCGATTGGCGCAAAGCCGACATGCGGGATTTCGAGCTGGACCAGCAGTTTGACGGCATCATCGCGTGGAACAGTTTTTTTCATCTGACAGCAGATGAGCAGAAGGGTTGCATCGCGCGTATGGCGCGCCATTTGCGGCCCGGTGGAATGCTGATGCTGACCGTCGGTCCACGTGCGGGTGAGGTCAGCGGCACGGTAGGAGCCGAGCGCGTATATCACGCCTCGCTGTCCCCGGCAGGCTATGCCGTGTGTCTGGAAGAAAACAGGCTGCACCTGACCGGATTTCTGGCCGAAGACCCCGAAACCCAAAGCCACACAGTCCTGATGGCACGAAAACTGTAAGGAGAGGCCCCAATGACCGTAAAAACCACCCATGTCGGGTCTCTGCCCCGCACGCAGGAGGTCGTGGATTTCATCTTCGCCCGTGAAAACAATGAACCCTACGACGCGGGGGCCTTTGACGCCTGTATGGCGGATGCCGTGTCCGAGACGGTGCGCAAACAGGTTGAAGCCGGGGTCGATATTGTCAGCGATGGGGAGACCTCGAAAATCTCCTACGCAACTTATGTCAAAGACCGCTACACCGGCTTTTCGGGTGACAGCCCGCGCAATGCGCCTGCGGATCTGAAGATGTTTCCGGGTTTCTTGCAACGCTTGGCAGATGATGGTGGCACGCCGCAATATGCGCGGCCCATGTGCACGGATGAGGTTCGCTCAAAAGGGCAGGGTGAGCTGGAGAAGGACATCGCCAACCTCAAAGCCGCCATGGCGCAACACGGGGCCGAACGGGGTTTTATGAATGCGGCCTCGCCCGGTGTCATTTCGCTGTTCCTGCAGAATGATTTCTACCCCACGCGCGAGGCGTATCTGGCCGCGTTGGCCGATGCCATGAAGGAAGAATACGAAACCATCGTGGCGGCAGGTCTGGACCTTCAGCTGGATTGCCCGGATCTGGCACTGTCCCGGCATATGCTGTTCACCGATCTGTCTGATGACGAGTTCGTCATGATCGCCAACATGCATGTCGAGGCCCTGAACCACGCGCTGCAGAACGTGCCTGCCGAGAAAGTTCGCGTGCATATCTGTTGGGGTAATTACGAAGGCCCGCATTGCTGCGATATTGCGATGGACAAGGTGTTCAGCACCCTGATGGCGACCAAATCGCGCTATGTCCTGTTCGAAACGTCAAACCCCCGCCACGCGCATGAGTGGACGGTGTTTCGGGATCGCAAGGTCGAGATTCCAGATGACAAGATTCTGGTGCCGGGCGTGGTCGATACCACCACCAATTTCGTTGAACATCCCGAACTTGTGGCGCAACGGATCGAACGGTTCACCGGGATCGTGGGCGTGGATCGTGTCATCGCCGGCAGCGATTGCGGCTTTGGCACATTTGCGGGCTTTGGCGCGGTTGATCCTCAGATCGCTTATGCCAAGCTGGCGGCGTTGTCAGACGGGGCCAAGTTGACCGCATCATGACTCCGTTGATCCTGTTGCCCGGCATGATGTGCGATGCGCGCCTTTTCGGCCCGCAGATTCAGGCGCTGTCGGGTCGAATGCCGGTAATGACCTTTCCACTTGGCCAGCATGACAGCGTCCAAGTTCTGGCGGCAGACATTCTGAGAAACGCGCCGCCTGTTTTTGCGCTTTTGGGCCTTTCGATGGGTGGGATTGTCGCGATGGAGGTGGTGCGTCAGGCCCCTGAACGCGTGTCGCACCTTGCGCTGCTCGATACCAACCCGCTTGCTGAAACCCCCGAGGTAAAGGCCCGCCGCGCACCCCAGATGACTGCTGTGCGCGAAGGGCGCTTGTGGCACGTCATGCGGGACGAAATGAAGCCCAACTATCTGGCAGACGGACCAAGGCAGGGGGCCGTTCTTGACCTGTGCATGGCGATGGCGACCGATCTGGGGCCGGACGTATTTCTGCGTCAATCGCGGGCCCTGATGGATCGCCCTGATCAATGCGATACCCTGTCTGCCTATGCAGGCAAAACTCTGGTTCTGTGCGGTCAGGATGACGGGCTTTGCCCCGTAGAACGCCATGAACTGATGCACCGCCTTCTGGCTAACAGCACGCTCGAAATCATTTCCGGCGCAGGCCATCTGCCCACCCTCGAAAAACCCGATGAAACCACAGCCGCAATCTCGCGCTGGTTGGAGAACCTATGAAACCGTCCCTTTTGTCTTTGCTTCGCAAGGTTGATACCCCCACGGTCTGCAATGCCATCGAAGTGGCACAAGGCCAGCGCGGTTTCGACCGTTTCACGCGCGGCACCATGCACTGCTCGGCCCCCGAAGAACCACCTATTGTGGGGTACGCACGGACTGCAAAAATCGCCGCCGTCAATCCGCCCGCCGAACCGCCCGAGACCATCAGGGCGCGGCGCATGGCCTATTACAGATACATGGCCGAAGCACCGTCGCCGTCCGTCGCGGTGATCGAGGATCTGGACTACCCCGATTGCATCGGTGCCTATTGGGGCGAGATCAACACGACGGTCCACAAAGGTTTCGGCCTTTCGGGGGCGCTGACCAACGGGGTGATGCGTGACCTCGGCGATCTTCCGCAAGGCTTCCCGGTGGTTGCCGGGTCGGTCGGCCCAAGCCACGGCTTTGTCCATGTGCGCGAGCTCGACACTCCGGTCTCGGTTTTTGGCCTGAAGGTCAATCCCGGCGATCTGATCCATGCTGACCGTCACGGCGCGCTGGTGGTGCCCGAAGACGTCGCGGGCCAACTGGAAGCCGCGATCCAAAAGCTGCTGACGACCGAGCGCATTGTCCTGGACGCGGCCAGCCAGCCGGGATTTGATTTTGAAGCTTTCGAAACCGCGTGGTCTGAATTCGAATCCGCCCGAACCTGACAGCTGATTGCTGATAGGATCCTTCAGTTGCTGACCTCGGCCGTGAGTGACAGGCTGTCGCCAAGGCCGCGTGACCCCGAAACAACTACGCTATGAAGCCCTGCATTTCTAAGACCGTTGGGCAAAGTGGAATTCCTTATCGTTCTTCCTTAACCTGCACTAAGGGAGGCCCATGGTGAAACGTCGACTCACGGTCATACTTGCAATCGATGTAGTGGGCTATTCCCGCCTCATGGGAAAAAACGAGACGGGAACACTAAACGCGCTCAAAGCGCATCGCTCGGAATTAATTGATCCAAAGGCCGTTCAGTATGGCGGGCGAACGATCAAGCTGATGGGCGACGGTGCGTTGATGGAATTTGCCAGCGTTGTCGATGCGGTCCGATTTGCCGTCGAAATACAGTGCGCCATGTCCGATAGGAATTCGGACGTTCCCGTTGATGACCGAATAGAATTTCGTATCGGCATCAACGTCGGTGACGTGATTGATGAGGGCGGGGACATATTCGGCGACGGTGTAAACCTGGCGGCAAGGATCGAGAGCCTCGCCCAAGCCGGCGGAGTCTGCGTTCACCGCAACGTCTTCAGTCAGGTCCGCGGAAAACTTGATCTGGATTTCGAGGATCTGGGCGGGATCACGGTCAAGAATATCGAACAACCTGTTCCGGTGTTCCGCCTGAACCTGAACGAGAAAGCGGCAAAGCTTGTATCTTCGGTTAAACCCGCAAAACCTGACCGAAAACCCTTTGCCGTGCGGACGGCTGCCATCGTCTTTTTTGCTTTGGCTCTTGTCGTCGGATTTGTCGCTTGGCGTTTCATTGCACCGGATTTTCAGCCGGTAGGAACGGCAGAAATGGAACATCCACTGCCGGACAAGCCTTCGATTGCCGTGCTGCCGTTCAGCGACGTAAGTCAGGGTGCCGACAAGGGCTACCTTAGCGACGCAATCAGTGAAGAGATCATTGCCAAGCTTTCCCGGTTCCCCGAGTTTTTTGTCATCGCCCGAAACTCGAGCTTCTTTTACCGAGACAAATCGGCAGATATTCGTGAAATCGCCAAAGAACTTGGCGTTCGGTACGTACTGGAAGGCAGCCAGCAAAAGTTCGGCGACATGCTTCGCGTGAATGCAACCCTTATTGACGCGGCGGCCGGGAATGCAATTTGGACTGAAACCTATGATCGCGATTTGACGGATATCTTTGCGTTGCAGGATGAAATTACCCGAACAATTGTTGCGACACTGGAACAAAACCTTGATCTTGCCGAATTCGACCGATTGCTGCGCCAGTCCACTCAAAGCCACGGCGCGTACGAACTTGTTTATCTAAGCCGCGCCGAACGTTTCAAATTCACGCCGGCTGGTAATCAAGAGGCCAAGGGGTTGGCTGAAGAGGCTATCAAACTGGACCCCGACTATTCCGTTGCATATTTCAGCCTTGCCTGGGTGCATATCAATTGTGATCGGTGGGGATGGTGTGCTGACCGGCCACGAGATCAAGCTCTGGACCTCGCCTTTGCGGCGGCTCGCAAAGCTGTTGAACTCGATCCCGACAGTTCTCTGGCGCACTGGGTTCTTGCGCATGCGTTTATGCAGGCCAACGATCTTGAGCAATCCGAAAGAGAGTACGACCGCGCCATTGCGCTTAATCCGAACTCGGCGGGTGTGTTGGCTGGCTCGGTCGAAACGCTGGTTTATCTTGGCCGCGCGACCGAGGCCGTCGAAAGGCTTCAAACCGCGATCCGGCTGAATCCCCATCATCCGGACTGGTACCTGTGGAGCCTCGCCTGGGCGCAGTATTTCACCGGTGAGTATGAAGCCGGGTTAGACGCGATAGATCGGATGACAAACATTCCCAATCTGGCGCGCCGTACACAGGCGGCGCTGTATGTCCGGTTGGGGCGGCTGGAGGAGGCCAAAGCCTCGATAGACAAGCTGTTGGAAAATCAACCGGGCTATACGATTGAGGATCAACGCCACAGTCTTGAGGGTAAGTTCCGGGATCAGGGCATTCCGGATCGCTTTATTGACGATTTGCGGACCGCCGGATTGCCGGACCGACCCGCCGATTGATCGCATTCGGGCTGTATTTGACCTGAATGATTGCCTTGTTGCGCGTTTATACACTACGGCACTCTCTGGAAAAGTAACGCCGCGGATCAGTCAAAACCCGCTGGTTCGTTCAATGAGCCAATACATCGATACCGAGCCGATACAATAGGCGGCAATCACTGTTGCCCTCTGGCCGACCGGGCGCGCGATCAGCCGCCAGACAGCAACCATAAGAGCCAGAGCGCCGACGAAACTCAGCTGACCGGCTTCAACACCCAGGTTGAACGCGAACAACGCCGCGGGAATATCGTTCGCGGGCAGCCCAATGTCGGCCAAAGCCCCTGCAAAACCCAGCCCATGCAAAAGCCCGAACCCGAAACAGACAATCCAGGGCTTTTGGTTCGAAAGCCGTAATAGACCTTCGCTACCTTTTACGATCTCCATAGCCAGAAAGACGATAGACAGCGCAATAACGGCTTCAACCGGAGGGCCGGGAATGCTCAGCACGCCAAAAGTCGCCAACGCCAGAGTTATGGAATGCGCAAGGGTGAAAGCTGTCACGGCACCGACTAACCGCCAGGGATCGCGGACCAGAATGAACAGCGCCAAGACAAACAGCAGATGATCCCAGCCTTCCAGAATATGTTCAAATCCCAACTGGAAATATGCCACGAACACCGACCACGTCGTTTGATCGGAGGGAATTCCCTGAACGGGCGCATCAGGGGTTAGTCGAAGCGTCACTGGTGCGGATGCCGTCGGGTGCAAACGTACCAATACGTCATTCAACTGCCTTTCCAGACCCTCAATGGCGATGAATTCACCTGCCATGCCCTTGGGGCATTCCGTGACCCAGGATGAAACCCAGGCCCGGCTGTCGAAAACGGGATCTGGCCCACGGGCCGGAACACAGGTTTCCGGCAATATGGGCTCGATCGCCATCGGTTGACCATTCACATCGGGTTTTCGCCAATGAACAGCCCAGGTGTCCGGCGCGATCTGCCGCATTTCCAAGTATCCCGGGTCTAGGGCATGGGCTGTGACGTTGCCACCCAGCCAGGACAGCGACATCGCAAACATTAGGCAGATCAGGGGTCTCATTTCGCCAAGCCTGAAAGATCGGGGGTTACAATCTCGTAGCTGGCGGCAAGCGTCTCATATTGCGCCCGGGCCATGTCTTCGCTTGTGGCGCGACGCCAGTCCCGAAGCACCGCATCGCGAATGTCAGCCAGCGGCGGTGTCTGGCTCGGTTCAACGGCAATTACCTGCACAAGATGCGTCCCGAAACCGGATTGGACAGGTCCCGTCCAGCGGCCTGTTTCGGCCTGTAGTAGCCCCGTGGAAAACCCTGTCCCAAAGACCGAGTCGATGACCTTTGTCGCGGTCAACGGCATCGAAGCGGGCAGCAGCGTTGAGGTCCCGAAAGCCGAGATGTCGTCGGTCTCAGGCAGCGCGGCCAAAGCTGATTCAATTTCTGCCTCGCTTGGCCTTTCCCCCAGAAAGACGTGGGTGAAGGCAACCTTGTCAGATGTTGCATAGCGGTCCGGGTTTTGATCGACAAATGCCTGTAGATCTTCATCTTTCGGTACCACCGACATGGCGATTGCTTCGGTCAGAAAATCCATCTTTTGGCTTAGCCGAGACCTGATCACGGTATCTCCGCGATCCAGGCCCAGTTTCCTTGCCTCCCTGACCAGAACCTCTTCGCGGATGGATGCATCGACCAAAGACTGAAGCTCGGTACCGTTTGGCGGGCGTTTCCATCTGGCTTTGAACCGAGAGGACAAAGCCGCAACATCTTCTTCGTCGATTGCAATCGTCTCGGAGGTTTCCGCCGTCTGGTACTCTGGCGCAACAATATGGAACCAACCGAAAATGGCCGCTCCAATCAGGAAGAAGTGGAACAGAGGTTCTTTCAGTATTCGCATGAAGGCTCCTCGTAAAACGTGATCTGGTTCTACGCCTCGATGCTGGCATCAGAGGGTTGGATTTTGCAAGGTGATGGACGGCTGCCGATTCAGGGGCTGGCTGTGGCCACTGAGGTCGCGGTCACGACCTCGGTTCGCAGATCTGCACTACGCAGCGGATCACTCGGCCGGCGTATACCAAATCGGGGACGAATACGCGCGTTCCTGATGCGTGAGCACTGCATCCTCGGGCAGCTCGGAGCCGAACCTTAGCTTGTCGTAAAGCACCCAACGCGGGGTCGGGATTTCGATCGCCCGCACGTAGTAGAAGGCCCGCGCGTTCGGGTCGAAATCAGGGTCAGACCAGACAGTGACCAGTTCGGCGGTTCCGATTGTGTTGGTCCAGCTGGCGGTATCCACATCCACTGTGTTCCCCACCGCGGGGATCTTGCCGCTATCATCTGCAACACGGTTGTCTGACCACGCAACATCATAGACCTTTTCCTGCAAGGCACCCTCGGCATCAAGCCAGCCTTTAATGACTTGCACACGATCCAGATTTGCCCCGATCGGGTCGCGCAAAGCGGCGATCAGGAAGGATGGCGCGCCGTCCCCTTCGCGGGGGCGCAGGTCCGACCCCATCGGAACACCTTTGGTATAGCCAATATCTGCCAGAAAGCGGGTTTCGACATCAGCATCACTGAAATCCCACCCACCAAAGAACCGCAGGCCGATCCGGGGGCCCGTGGTCGCGTAGGTTTCACGCCGCTTGAATGCGTCAAAAATCGCAGCACGTGTATTTTCGGTCGCCCAAACAGCCGTATAGCCGGACGCTACAAGCAGATCACCGGGAATCTCACCCAGATCATTGGCGATAAACGGGTGCTTGATACGCGAGGCCGAGGGCTCAACGCTGACGGATTTGCCAAAGAAGTTGTCTTCTTCCGCCGTGGCCAGAGAGGTATGGCTGTCCGTCGCACCGCCCATGCCGAACTTATAGGGGTTAACGCCGAATTTCTCCTCCAGCATCAAACCGCGTTTCAATGCTTCCCGGGCATATTCCCCGGCCAACATGTCATCGGTTTTCAATTCGGTTATGTCGAGGTTGCCGACGTCCCAGTTCTCGTAATCCGCAAATTCGTCATCCGGGCTCAGGAAGGGGTGGGCTTCGCCGTCACCTTTGATCTGCGTAACCTCATAGTGAGGTTCCCATTTGGCGCGGGCTGCGACGTATTCCTCGTCAACCTTGCCGCCGTGATACGTATCCTCGGTCGGGAACATCCATCCGTTCGACAGGTTGCCGTTATGCGCAAAGGCAACTGCGCGGCCCCCGGTTTTTTCCTGATACTCTTCAAGCCAGGCATAGAGCGATTTAGGGTCCGTATCGCCGTAAGGGGGCTGCGTGACCGGGGGAACCATCTGCAAGGCCCGGATCGGGCCGTCACGCAGCATGACGTTCCGGTGCAGATTGAAACCCTTGGGAACCGAGGTCCATTCGAACCCGATGAAGGCGGTAAAGTTGCCGGGATCATTGTGCCGCTCGGCCGCCAGAACGATATGTTCCCAAGTGAACGCAAAAGCGTCTGCGCCGGGGCTGTAGGATTCCAAAAGAATTTCCGGCAAAGTCATTTGCGAGAAATTGGTGATAATATCGAAGGCCGTTTTCCCGGCCTCTTCCCCGCCAGCTTTATAGCCTTCGTACCACTCTAACCCTTTTGGATCAGCAATAACGCCCGGTTTTCCGGCTTGAAGGTCCGGCGCAAATCCCATCAGGTCCGTGTGATCCGTAAGAACCATCCAATCCAGAGGTCGCGCCAATCTGACAGCTTGACCTGTCGACGAAATGACCTGCTCGCCCTTTGCGAAACGCCAGGCTTCATCTGGTAGCAGAGTGTTCCCAAATGCCCCGGCGTCCAGCGAAAGCCCGGTGTGAAGATGGGTGTCCCCCCAAAGCGGACGTTCAGGGAACGAGCGTTCGGCATATGGGGAATACAGCTGATCCTGAAATAAACCTTCTGCCGCCTGGTCGCTGGGCACGGCGTCAGAAAGAACACTTGCCGGTGCCAACATCAGAGCGACAAAACAAACGGATAACCGAAGCATTGGGACCTCCCACATCGAAAAAACCTGCGAAGAAGTAGAATTTTCGCAATCTGTTTATATTCGATTTTGTTTATATCATGGTGTTTTGGTTTCTGTGAGGTTTTTCTTTCCGGTGTGCTTGAAGCCTTCCAGAACGCTGGTCTGAGCAAAGCAGGCGTGTTCCTTCGTGCGCCAAGTGCTGACTACTTGGTCGGCTCTGGCACCAAAGCCTGAGCGTAGACGTGCAGCACCGGCGAGGCATGAACAGACCCAAATCAATCTGCCGGTAAATCAGCTTCCAAAACCATATTGAGAACAAACTGCGTTGCGAGGTCCGTTTCTTCCAAAGCGGCTAAAGCTTCAAACTGTTGATGCAGCGCAGTTTCACCCCAATTTCGCGTTGCGACAGCGATTTGAACCAAAAGCTCGGGGTCATTTTCCAGAGCAGCGGAAAAAATCTGAACGATTTTTGGCTTGTACTCTGATTGTAGGGTGCCCGCTTCGGCCAAAGCCCGGATCAACGCCTTTTTGTGTTCTTTTGTCTTGCCAGGATCTTGAAGGGCCGCGCCAATGGCGCTGATCGCAATCGCTTGGTCCGCTTCTATTCCAGCAAGAGCCCACTCGAAAGAATTCAGCCCCCCCGATTCCAGCGAACGAACATATCGCGCGCGCACAAACGAGCGCGCCTGGGGATCGGATTGCAACCCGAGCAAACGGATGGCGGCGGATCTGTATGCGAAGCGGTTTATGTCGCTGAATTCCTGTAGAATTAAGCTTGCGGGAACTCTGTCGCTCAACGGGCGCACAAGCGCGTAGGGCGCGCGGCCGATTTCAACCAGAGCCATGTTGTGCAACACATGATCCGAGTGCCCCAAATACCGGGCAAAGAACAAAACCCTGTCGGGATTATCCGTTTCTCCGTAGGCCCAAAGCCGACCGAAGGTACGAAGGTCTTCCAGAAAGTCGTGTCTTTCGGGGGTCAGAATAAACAAACGCCTCCAATGCCGCGAAAAACTGCGACCGGTAGTATCCTTGTAGGTCGGTCCATAGGTCAGCAAAACGGTTCGCGTGGGATCCGAGCGGAACGACCGCCGTGTAACGCTGTCGATCAAAAAAGGAATGTCCGGTGCGGATTTAAGCTTTTCGTTATCCCCTTTGAGAACTTTTTGCGCCTCGAACTTGAAAGGATTGTCTGATGCCGGACCCGCCAGCACGATGACTTCCGCGGATAGAATTTGATCAGCCAAAGATGCATCCGGCAACTCAATACACACTGCGCAGGCGTATGATGCACGCGGTGTGGCCAGCCCAAGGACGCATGTCACGACTGCAAGAAATCTTCCCATTGCTGGCCCCTCGGAACTGATCGCCTAGGTTGGCGGCGTCACCAATAGCGTTAAGGTAGCAAATATATTCAGTGATCGGAATATCGATGAATTCGCCGGGCAATGTTTCGCGATTTGGGTTTGCTCTGCTAAGCGGGCGTAAGACAGCCATTGTACCGGATGGTTACACGTCACGGCCCAACGAAACTGAACCCATTCGGTCCGCGTATCCATAAGAGTGCGACCATCAAATTTTACAGGTAATTCGGTCCAGAACATTCAGTTCTGAAACGACCCCCGCAAAAGCGGGCCCTCCGCCCGGCGTCACGAAGGGATCAATACCCCGAAACGTCGCGCGAATATTCGTGATAAATGCCCGGATCAAAGATGGAATTGACCGCCAGTTCGCGCTTGGGAAGAAGGTCCTCGGAAAACACCCGCGCGGCGGCAAAAACATCGGGCGTGACAAAGCGCAGACCGTCCGGAAGCTGGCCCAGCGTCGAGTTCGGGTCATTGGCGGCAAGGTTGTATCCCCAGACGCCAAAGGACGGGATCGACATCTGGTACGTCACGACCTGCGGGAAAATCTCGGACAAGGTTCTGGAAATCGTCCAGTAGGTATGAGGCGAAAAGAAAGGTGAGCTGCTTTGGGTCACCAGCACGCCGTCTTCGGTCAGGATGCTTTGGACCATGGCGTAGAATTCGACCGAATAGAGCTTTGACAGCGCCTCGTTATGGGGATCGGGGAAATCGATTATGATCCGGTCATAGGTCTGGTCGGTGGATTTGACATAGTTGAACGCGTCGGTGTTGTGCACGTGCAGGGCCGACGCCTCCATGCTGTTTTCGTTCAGGCGCGCGATGGGGGCCAGATTGCGCCCCAGATCGGTCATCGCCGGGTCGAGATCCACCAGATCGATGCGCGATACGGTTGGGTATTTCAGGATCTCACGCACGGCAAGCCCGTCGCCTCCGCCCAGAACCAGCACGGATTTGGGGGCGGTCTCACCCCAGGACAGGGCAGGATGGACCAGGGCTTCGTGATAGCGATACTCATCCGTTTCGGCGAATTGCAGATGGCCGTCGATATAAAGGCGGACATCGTTTTTCTGCCAGGTGTTGGTGACCACCAGCGACTGATATTGCGACTGCTTGCGCCAGACGATGCGGTCAAAATACAGGTGATCCTGCGCGAACGCTGTGATCCGTCCGGCCAGCAGGGTCAGCGCGAACAGCAGGACAATGGTCCCGATGGCGCAGCCCAGCATCCGTTTGGGCGTGTCCAGTTGATCGCGCAGGCACAGCACGCTTAACAACGCGACCATGGCATTGGTCAGGCCAATGGCAAACGAGGACGAGATCAGCCCAAGCGACGGCAGCAGCAGGATCGGAAACAGAACCGACCCGCACAGCGCGCCGACATAGTCCAGCGACAGCACGTCGGCGATGGATTCCCGCGTCGTGCTGCTTTCGGACAGGACACGCATCAGCAGCGGAATCTCCAGCCTGACCAGAAACCCGATGGATGAGATAAAGGTGAACATGCCGACCGTGTAAAACCACGGCGCATATGGAAAGAGCATGAACAGCGACACGCTGCAAAGGCCGCCGATCAGGGCCAGGATCAGTTCGACCCAGATAAAGGTCTAGATCAGGTTGCCGTGGAAAAAGCGCGAGACATACGACCCGACCCCCATGGCAAACATGAAAAAGCCGATGGTCAGCGAAAACTGATAGACCGAGTTGCCCAGCAGGTAGCTGGACACCGTCCCAATGATCAGTTCGTAGACGATGCCGCACAGGGCAACAACAAGGATCGCGCCAAGCAGAACCATCGCCTGCCGGCGCGGCAGGTCGGTGTAACGCGGTGTCAGTGTGTCGGTCATAGTGAAATCCGGAAAACTGGAAAGCCCGGCGCGATCAGCGCGCCGGGCCAAAGTTGGGGTTCGGGCAGGCGCGGCGCTTATTTACCGGCGCGCAAACCACCGGCGCGGGCGCTGCGCGGGGCCGAATAGTTGGTGCGCGGTGTCACGCTGCGATTGTTGAAGCTGGACGCGCTGATCCCGGCCGAACGCTGACGGCTGATCAGGTTGCCAATCAGCGCACCGGCCAGAAAGCCAGCGCCCGAGAAACGCAGACCCGCGGACTCACCGGCGGTGTCGGTGGCGATCAGACGGTTGTTGGCCTCGTCGATCTCGATGGTGAAAACCTCACCCTCATCCGAGTCGCGAATGCCGTTGCCATTCGGGTCCGCATAGCCCGAGAATTTGGCGTCGGACAGAATCTCCAGACCCAGCGGCTTGTCATAAAAGCGCGGTTCCGAGTTCATGATCTGCGTCAGATATGTCGTGAATTCATCCACTTGCTCGTCCGAGGCTTCGGCGATGCTGTTGGCTGTCAGGTACTCCTGATATTGATTGATCGCAAATTCGGTCCGGTCCAGAACCTGCCCAAGATCGGCGGTTTGTTCGGATTTGGGGGCCAGGAACATCGTGTAGCCGACGAAGCCGAGAAAGCCCAAAATGGCAATCAGTTTAAGTTTTCCAAACATGAAATCTCCTATCGAGTTTAGTCAGTGTTTTCAGGTTTCACCAAGGCGGCAGGACCACCACACCTGGTGCAGGTCCTTGCCGTAGAACTCATTCAGTTCGCCGCATTTCGTCATCCCATGCGCCTGCAATTCATCCGCGTGGGCATCGGACAGGTCAGAGGGAACAGCCAGAACCGCCATGCGGTATTTTTGCGTGCGCGCAAGCGAAAGCTGCTGATCCAGCCCGGAAAGCCCGGTCCCGGCTTCACGCCAGCGCAGACCTGCGACATCATCGGTTTCAGCGGCTTTATGCAGGTCAATGACAGACAGGCCCGTGGTCGAGGCCAGAGGCGCGGGCGGCAGGTCGGGTGCGTCGGGATTGTCCAGCCCATAGATGATCTTCGCCTCTTTGGGGCTGTGGTATCCGGGCACAGTCAGCTCGACCGAAGCGCCGAACTCTTCATATAGTTTGTGTGCGGCGGCATAGATCTTTTTGCCGAACTCTTCATAGTCGCTGGTTTCAATGAAAATCTTGCGGATGTGCAGCTGCGCCAGCTTGCCCAGCAGGTCGTTCAGCATCTGCCCGCCCAGACCTTTGCCGGTATGGGCCTGATCCAGATAGGTCCAGGACAGCCAGGCGACATCGGGCACGTCTTCGTCGACGCTGTAGCCGATCAGTCCCAGCACGTCGCCCCGGTCCAGCAGCACAAACATGTTGTCGGTGCCTTCGTGACAAACGTGCTTTCAGCTTCAAGCGCGTCATCCTCGTCGGTCTGGGCGATGATCTGAACGGCGGGCGAAACATGCCGCCATTCCATAGGTTTGAGCGTCGGACCTTTCGAGCCGAACAGGGCGTTAAACACGGCAAGACCTCCTCCGATCAACGCGGATGCAATATGGGTGAAAACCGCGATCTGAGACCGCAGATACAGAAACTCGGCCATCAACAGCCCGCAGATCAGCGCCAGCGCCCAGACACGCTGCGCTGCCGGGCGGGATGCAACCACGCCATAGGCGACGAGGGCGTAGGAAACGCTCGACAACCCCACAAATCCCGGCCCGGCCAGAGCGAACTCTGCCACCGTTCCGGCAAGCGCGCTCAGAACCGCCAGACCTGCGGTCCTGATGCTGCCTAGCCGGGGTTCGGTCAGGGAACCGCCGACAAGGATCATCAGGCAATTGAGCGTCAGATGGTTCAGATCCCCATGCCGGATCACGAACACCAGATGGTCGGGCAAGCTCAGGACCGGCCCCGAATAGCGCACCGGACCGAACAGCATGTAAACGCAGATCGCGCACAGGATAAGAGAGATCGTGACCGGGCATCTGCGCAGTTCTTTCATTCGCCCTTCAGCAACCCGCCACCGCCAGCCGCAGTACGGTTTGGCCGACCAGGCCGCGCTGGATGGACTGCACTTCGACGCGTTGCGGGCGGAAAAAGGACTTCAGCACATCCAGGCTGCGCTGCGGCTCGGCGTCGCCGCACATGAAGATGTCGATGGCGGCATAGCCATGCTCGGGCCAGGTGTGGACCGAGATATGGGACTCGGCCAGCAACGCCACGCCGGTAAAGCCGGCACGCTGTCCGAAATCATGGGTCTCGACGCTGAGAACTTGGGCCTTGGCAGCCAGTGCCGCGCGCGTCAAAGCGTCTTGAGCCGGGGTAGGATCATAAAGCGCAGTTGAATCGAAAAAATCCGCTATAAGATGTATGCCTAACGGCGAGGAAGCAGGGTCCGGTTATAGCAATAGCCTCAAATCACGTAATATGAGGGCAGCATTAATTCATTGATCTAATTAGTCAATCTGATCGCGACGTTAAGCTTTTTTGACGGAAGCGCTGTGGCGGAAATGCACAACCAAAGGGAGATTTTAGTTTGCCCCAACTCACACTTAACTGAAACCGGAAGGCCGGGTTAAATTACAAAATGACCGCTCAATTTGTGAATGCAGCCTAACCATACTGAAAACAGTATGTCCTCGTCCGCGTCACAGCAATTGAAACTGCGACTTTCCGTTGGACACATGAGAGGTGTTCGCCGATAGCGGCTTTTTCAGGATGGGAAAGTCGTATCTTTCGAGGCACCTTGACAAGATTTCTGCTACAATTAATTTTACCAACTAAAATAATAATGTGGGATAATGCCGAATGTACCTTGGGTTGGATTTGGGAACGTCCGGTCTCAGAGGGATTCTGGTGGATGACGCCGGTCTCGTCTTATGTGCCGCCGAAGTCAGCATTTCGACCGCAACGCCCAAACCCGGGTGGTCCGAGCAGACTCCGTCAGATTGGGTCGATGCGTGCAAAAAGGTTGTCACCGAACTCCGCGCGCGTGATGCACAGGCGTTTTCCGAACTGCGTGGAATTGGCCTGAGCGGACATATGCACGGCGCGACACTTCTGGATGCGGACGGTCGCGTGTTGCGGCCCTGTATCCTCTGGAATGACACGCGTTCAGCCGAAGAGGCGGCAGTGCTGGATCAGGCACAGGACATGCGCGCGATCTCGGGTAACATTGTCTTCCCGGGTTTTACAGCGCCAAAGCTGGAGTGGGTGCGTTCGCACGAGCCCGATGTGTTTGCGAAGACAGCCAAGGTTTTGCTTCCGAAAGACTATTTGCGGTATTGGCTGACGGGCGAATACATTTCGGACGTGTCAGACAGTGCCGGAACATCCTGGTTGGATGTTGGAACCCGGCGGTGGTCGGAAACAGCGCTTGCATTGGGTCATATGCGCGCCGATCAGATGCCTCGATTGGTTGAAGGCAGCGATCCGGGCGGCGCGTTGAAGGCTGCATTGCGACAGGAATGGGGGCTTTCCGGCGATGTGATCGTGGCCGGAGGGGCAGGTGACAACGCGGCTGCGGCTTGTGGCATTGGCAGCATTCGGGACGGCACGGGGTTTGTCTCGCTGGGAACGTCGGGCGTTTTGCTTGTTGCGCGGGATGGTTACGCCCCTGCGCCGGAAACGGCAGTGCATTGCTTTTGTCACGCCGTACCTGACAAGTGGATGCAAATGGGCGTCATCCTGTCTGCCACGAACAGCATGAACTGGTTGTCGCGGAACCTGGGCCAGCCTGTTGAAAAACTGGTTGCGGCCTTGCCTCGCGCGGTGTCGGGCCCGTCGTCGGTTACGTTCCTGCCCTATTTGTCGGGCGAACGGACACCGCATAACGATAGCCACATCAGGGGCGCGTTCTTGGGCGTGGATGTCGCCTCGGAGCCCGTTGATCTGACGCAATCCGTCATGGAAGGCGTTGCCTTTGCGATGAGGGATTGCCTTGAGGCCCTGAAACGCACGGGGACAAGACCAAGCAGTCTGATGGCAGTGGGCGGAGGCGCGCGATCCCGGTTCTGGTTGGAGACATTGGCCACCGTCTTGCAAGTGCCGCTGGACCTGCCCAGGGGCAGCGAGTTCGGTGCCGCAATGGGGGCCGCGCGCCTTGCCATCTGCGCCGTCAACAGCGCCGCGCCAGCCGAGGTTATGACGCCGCCTGAAATCGAGGATCGTATCGATCCGCGCAGCGACCTGATCGACATGTATGAACGTGAATACGGGCGATACCGGCAATTCTACAAGGCGTTGGCGCCGTTGGCTGCAAGATGACACCTGATGCGGGAACGCGCTCTCGGATCGAAACGGCCATGTTGTCGGATGGTGACATGCGGGTCACGGTTCTGAACTACGGGGCGATCACGCAAGGGTGGTGGTACAAGGACACGTCACTTGTGCTTGGGTTCGATGACCCTGCCGCGTATTTCTCGGATACAAGTTTCATGGGCGCAATCATTGGGCGCGTCGCGAACCGGATCGGCGGTGCCCGGTTTGAATTGGCGGGTCGCAGTTACGACCTGAGCGCCAATGAAGGCAGCAATACTCTTCACGGTGGCGCACAGGGACTGTCCCGGCAGTTCTGGGCCCTTGCGCAGACGGCACCAAACGAGGCTGTGCTGAGCCATCAGTCACGTGATGGGGAAGGCGGGTTCCCCGGCGATGTCAGGTTCGAGGTCCGCGTCACCCTGCGGTTTCCGCGATTGATCTATACAATCACGGCACATCCTGACCTTCCGACGCCCATCAGTGTCACGCAACACAACTACTACACTTTAGGTGGCTTCAAAGGCGTTGCCGCACATCGATTGGAACTTGCTTCAAGCCGATATCTGGAAATCGATGAGCAGGGAGTTCCTACTGGTCGACTGTGTTCGACCGTTGGCAGCGAACTGGATTTTTCGGCACCAAGTCCGATCAGACAGGCGTCAAAGGGGATCGACCATTATTTCTGCTTCGATCAGGATCGTGACCCGAACGCGCCGGTGGCTGTATTTACCGCGCCGTCCGCCCTGACGCTGACAGCCTATTCCGACCAGCCCGGTGCGCAGGTCTATTCAGGTGCCAATCTGGCAAAGCCGCCATATGCATCGCCCGGTCTGTGCATCGAACCTTCGGGATACCCAAACGCCCTGAACATCCCGTCCTTTCCTTCGATTATCCATACGCCCGAAAGCCCGTACCGCCAGGTGCTTACCCTTGAGATCTCAGAGGGTCGTGATGAAGGTTAGGTGGCTCTTTCCGGTTCTTTGCGTATTGATCTCAAGCGCAGGCAGCACAAGTGCCCAGAACCTTGGTGATCGGCCCGAATTCCTCGAGCCTGATTTAAACAGCGTCGAACTGGGGCAGCTGCTTTTCTACGACCCGATTTTGTCCGGCAACAAGAACATCAGCTGCGCAACCTGTCACCATCCCGATCTTGGTACATCAGACGGCCTGTCCCTTGGCACCGGGGAAGGGGGGCTTGGTCTGGGTCCCGAACGCAGGCTGGATCCCGAGAACACGCCTGAGCAACGTATTCCCAGAAACTCACCGGGGCTTTGGAACCTCGGCGCGACGGAGTTTACAACGTTTTTCCACGATGGGCGGCTTGAGGCGGACCCCACGCAACCGAACGGGATCAGAACGCCGCTGGGCACGCATATGCGGCCCGGCTTTCAATCCGCCTTGGCGGCGCAAGCCATGTTCCCGGTGCTTTCGCCGGATGAAATGGCGGGTCACTACTCGGAAAATGATGTCAGCAAGGCGGTTCGACTGGGTCTTTTGACCCAGCAAGACGGCGCGTGGGATTTGATAGCCGCCCGTGTTGCGGCCATTCCGGAATACCGGCAGAGGTTTGGCGACATCGCCCCGGATGCCGAGATTACGTTTACTGCCATTGCCAACGCGATTGCAGATTTCATCGCGTTCGAGTGGCGCGCGGATAACAGCCCCTTTGACCGTGCGATGAGAGGCGAAGGTGAATTGCCGGAAGACGCCGAAATCGGCATGGGCCTGTTCTATGGCAAGGCCGGGTGCAGTACCTGCCATTCAGGTTGGTTCCAGACAGATCACGGCTTCCATTCGATTGCAGTGCCGCAGATCGGGCCGGGAAAATCCGCGCGGTTTGAAAGTCATGTGCGCGATGATGGGCGTTTTCGCGTCACAGGTAACCCGGAAGATGCATTTGCGTTTCGCACGCCATCGCTGCGCAACGTGACATTGACCGCGCCCTACGGACATAACGGTGCCTTCGCCCGGCTCGAGGATATGGTGCGCCACCATTTGGACCCGGTTGCATCTTTGCAGAACTACACGATTGAAATGGCCCTGTTGCCGGAATTCCCCGGTGCTGATGATCAGAGCCCGCTATTGGATCGGCAACACATAGGCGAGATCGCGGAAAGCAACAGCCTGTCGCCGCAATCTCTGACAGATCAGGAGATCGACGCTCTTCTCAGTTTTCTGGCAAGTCTTGAAGACCCGGCAAAGCGGTTGGGGGTGCCCTCTCAAGTTCCAAGTGGCCTGCCAGTGGATCAATGATCAACGGGAAATCCGGACGATTTGGTTGGCGCTGACCCTCTGCCATTCGCCCGTTTCTCCGTCCGGCCAAATGACTCGAACTTGCGCGTCGCTTTCATTGCCCAGACCAAAATGATGAAACACGGCGATGCCCCCTGCATGACCGCCACCAATCGTTATTTCGCGGGTTTGAACCCCTGCCGGAGTTTTTACTTCGACAAATCCACCAACTGCAAAGCGGTTGGATATATCCTGAGAAACGCCAAGCAACAGCCAGTGGCCAGCGCGCGAAATGTTCTGGCTGACTTCCAGTTCCGAGCCTCGATTGACGACCACCAGATCAAGCCGCCCGTCATTGTTCAGATCGGCAACTGCCGCACCGCGGGACTTTGCCATTGAAGCAACGCCCGCCTCAGCCGAGGTCTCAGCGAATTGCCCATGGGGTGTCTGCACAAGCAGGTTGTTGGGATCGTTCAAAGCGGCATCCGGCATTTGTTCTACATTGCCCTTGGCAACGAAAATGTCGTCGCGGCCGTCGTTGTTGACGTCGCCAAACTGCGCGTGCCACCCGGTCGACGGCCTGCCGTCATCGCCCAAATGAGGTTTGTGGGCCGTCGTTCCCTTGTCATAAGTGGCATCGCGCCACGTTGGGCCTTGGGCGGCTGGGTCAAACACCTGCAGCTTCTGGTCGCCCATGGAGGTCAGGTAAACCTCGGGAAAGCCGTCCCCCGTCAGATCGCGCGAGGCGATCCCCATGCCCCAGATCGAATAGGGCATCCAGCCGTCCTCGGGCGTGTACAGGCGGGGCACCGGTTCCATGGCCCAAAGTTGCTCTTGTCCGTTGCGCACGTAATAGTGGCGGTCATTGCTGACACGAAGGTCCGCACGCCCCGTTCGTGCCCAATCCGAGAACAGTATGGACAGGGAACAATAGCCGGGTTCAAGATGTTGCGGTTGCCCGTAGCTGTGCCCTTCGGGGCGGTAGAGCAGGGTTGGCCCGCAGGCCTCGAACGGACCGTCCGGATCGGATCGATCAACATAGGTTCCAAAGGCCAAAGTGGGCAAGTCTTGCCCGTCTTCCCAAGTGGCCGAGAAGCCGGTGGTCCAGTGGTCAGCGGACACAAAGCCAAGGCTGTCAAAGGGCTTGAACTGGCAATCTGGCAGGCCTTGCAAAAGCAGGTCTGCGCCAACGCGCAGAATTGCCAGATCCATCAAGCCGTCGCTGTCAACGTCCAGGGGATAAGCACCGGTTACCCCGGTCAGCGACAATTGATCGGGTGTTTCGGCCCGAAAGGAAATCGTGTCGCCTGAGGTATTCTTGAACAGTTGAGTTCGATTTGATCCACCTGCAATAAACAACTCGGGCAGCGTGTCACCGTTGCAATCGAAAACGGCGACGCCGCCGCCGACAAAATGCTCCCATCCGCCATCGTAGACATGGGCCGGGACGTCGATGCGCTGGAATTCAGGGGAAGGCCCCTCGGCGTAAGCCCCACTGGCCAGAACCAAAAAGACCAGCGGTTCAGGACGCATGGGCCGTAAGCTCCTGCACTTTGAGGATTGAGATCTGTTCGATCCCATAGGCGGCCGCACCCTTGGCCCACATCAGATCGCCCCAATCGTGGACTTTGAGTTCCGGCAGGGGGGCATCGACACTGACAACGCCGTTTCGGATGCGCTTCATCACCTGGTCCGAGCACAGATGTTCAAAGCTCATTTGGGTGCCGGACACGACGATACATTCAGGGTCATACAGGTTGATCAGATTTGACACCCCAAGGCCGAACATCTGACCAGCGCGGGCAAGCACCGACGCAGCCCTTTCATCCCCGGAACTGGCGCGATCATAGATGTCGGACACGCTCTCCATCTCACTGTCGTGGCCTGTCACGGTCATTTCGCGTATCAGGGCATAATCCCCGACATAAGCCTCAAGACATCCACGTTGGCCGCATTGGCACAATGCCCCGTCAAGGTGAACCTTGGTGTGACCGAATTCCGCGCCGCAGCCGCGTTCTCCGCGGTAGAGTTTTCCGTCCAGAACAATTCCCAGACCGACACCATGCTCGATCGTCACAACCAGAAAGTTTTTCAGCCCCTTGCCCAGCCCAAATAGCTGTTCGGCTTTGGCGACAAGATTGGCGTCGTTGTCCACGAAGACCGGGCAGGGGATATCCTTCGACAGCAATAGATTGAAATCGATGTTCCGGTCGGTGATCGAAGACGACCAGTGCACAAAGTTCCGTTTTGCATCGACAAGACCTGCCACGCCAATGGAAACACCGGCCAGATTGTTGAGCGTGCCGCCAATCTGCCTGCAGGTTTCCTGAAGGGCTTTGCACACTGCCTCGACGAATTCCGCCGGTGTCATTCGGGCGTGTTCCAGCGGCTGTTTGTGCGATGTTACTTCGTTGCCTTCAAAGTCGACCAGAATAACCGAAATCACTTGCCGCGCGACTTTCAGACCCGCCACAAGGTGGGATTGCCCGTCCAGTTGCAGCAAAACCCTGGGCCTGCCTCTTTTGCCGGAACCGGGCTGCGCCTCGCCTTCAGTTTCCTTGATCAACCCGGCGGAAATGAGATCGGCTGTTGCTGCCGTGACGGTGGCCGGGCTGGTTTGCAAAGCGGATGCGATATCGATCCGCGAGACGGATCCTTGCGCTCGAATATGCTCCAACACCCGCAAGCGGGTGGTGTTTCTTTGCTCCAATGAAACCAGAGAGGCTTTGCTTTTCAGCATCTTATCCTCGCGAATCTTGTCGTTGGCCCAATCTATTTGAAATTGCCGCCTTCTTGTAGAGTAAATATTTTACCGACTGAAATAAATGTGGTATCCAAAATTGTGAGAGCCGCGAATCGAGATTCGATGGCTCGGCAAATGGGAGGAAATCATGAAAAGAATTCTCAGCTTCTCGGCTGCGGCCACCTTGTTGGCTTCTGCTGCCTTCGCAGAGCCGGTGGTCGGCGTAAGCTGGTCCAACTTTCAGGAAGAGCGATGGAAGACGGACGAAGCGGCCATCAAATCAGCGCTGGAAGCGGGTGGTGCTGAATACATCTCATCTGATGCGCAGTCGTCATCCGCCAAGCAGCTTTCGGATATTGAAAGCCTGATCGCACAGGGCGTGGACGCGTTGATCATTCTGGCGCAGGACGCGCAGGCCATCGGGCCGGCGGTTCAAGCTGCGGCTGACGAAGGTATCCCGGTGATTGCCTATGACCGTCTGATCGAGGATGACCGGGCCTTTTACCTGACCTTCGACAATGTCGAGGTCGGCCGCATGCAGGCCCGCGCCGTCTTTGATGCCATGCCCAAGGGCAATTACGTGATGATCAAGGGGTCCCCCACCGATCCAAACGCCGATTTCCTGCGGGGCGGTCAGCAAGAGATCATCGGTGCGGCGGTAGACAGCGGTGACATCGTCATCGTTGGTGAGGCCTATACCGACGGCTGGTTGCCTGCGAATGCGCAGCGCAACATGGAACAGATCCTGACGGCGAATGAAAACAACGTGGACGCGGTTGTCGCGTCGAATGACGGCACAGCAGGCGGTGTTGTCGCGGCGCTGACGGCGCAGGGCATGGAGGGTATTCCGGTATCCGGGCAGGACGGCGATCATGCAGCGCTGAACCGGGTTGCACTTGGAACACAGACTGTCTCGGTCTGGAAGGATGCCCGTGAACTGGGCAAAGCCGCCGGTGAAATCGCGGTTGCGCTGAGCAGTGGCACAAGCCCTGCAGATGTGGATGGTGTGGTCAGTTGGACATCGCCGGGCGGCACCGAGATGAACTCGGTCTTCCTTGCTCCGGTCCCGATTACCAAGGACAACCTGTCCGTTGTCGTGGATGCGGGATGGATTTCGCAGGAAGCGCTGTGTCAGGGCGTCGAAAACGGACCGGCCCCCTGTAACTAAACCACTCAGCCCCTGGCCCTGTTTGGGCCGGGGGTACTTGCTGAAAATGAAAGATCGGAAATGACCGAAACTTCGTCTCAGCCGATACCTGAAAAGGCAAAACCCAGCCTGTTCCAGCAACTGGAACTGGATATGCGGCTTTTGGGCATGATCGGCGCGTTTGTCATCCTGTGCATCGGGTTCAACATCGTCACCGACGGGCGGTTCCTGACCCCGCGCAACCTGTTCAACCTGTCCATCCAGACGGTTTCAGTGGCGATCATGGCTTGCGGGATGGTGTTCATCATCGTCACGCGGCATATCGACCTGTCGGTCGGGGCGTTGCTGGCGACAACCTCGGCGGTGATGGCAATGACACAGACCGAACTGCTGCCGCACATGCTGGGGATGGGTTTGAACAATCCGGCAACATGGGCGATCACCATAGTGATCGGCCTGCTTGCGGGCACGCTGATCGGTGCATTTCACGGCTGGTTGGTCGGCTATCTCACGATCCCGGCCTTCATTGTCACCCTTGGTGGTTTTCTGGTCTGGCGAAACGTGGCCTGGTACCTGACCAGCGGTCAGACCATCGGTCCGCTGGACAGCACCTTCCTGATGTTCGGCGGCACAAACGGAACTCTGGGTACAACGGTAAGCTGGCTGTTCGGGCTGTTCGCCACCGCAATCGCCATCTGGGCCTTGTGGAGCGGACGGCGCGCAAAATCCGCGCACGGGTTTCCTGTCAAACCCGTCTGGGCTGAAAGCACCCTGGCCGGGATCATCGCTGTCGCGATCCTTGGCTATGTATACATTGTCAACAGCTACGCCATTCCCATGCGCCGCCTGGAACGCGTGTTCGAAGCACGTGGAGAGACCATGCCCGAAGGGTTGGTTGTTGGCTACGGTATCCCGATCTCGGTCCTCATCCTGATCATCGTTGCGGTCACCCTAACAGTTGTGGCCCGGAAAACCCGGTTCGGCCGCTATATCTTTGCCACCGGCGGCAACCCGGACGCGGCAGAGCTTTCAGGTATCAACACACGTCTGCTGACCGTGAAGATTTTTGCGCTGATGGGGTTCCTGTGCGCCGTATCCGCCGTGGTTGCCTCGGCGCGGCTGGCGAACCATTCGAACGACATCGGCACGCTGGATGAACTGAGGGTCATCGCGGCGGCAGTGATCGGCGGGACCGCCTTGTCCGGTGGCATCGGTACCATATACGGCGCGATCCTTGGCGCATTGATCATGCAGGCGCTTCAGTCCGGCATGGCCATGGTTGGCGTTGACGCGCCGTTCCAGAACATCGTGGTCGGCAGCGTTCTTGTGCTGGCCGTCTATATCGACATCGTCTACCGCAAGCGACTGGGGGCAAAGTGATGCAAGCTCAGGACACGCAGAAAACGCCCTCAACATCCGCTCGCGGAACCGGTGCGCCGCCCTTGGTCGAAATGCGCGACATTTCGATTTCCTTCGGGGGGATCAAGGCGGTCGATCATGTATCGGTCGATCTTTACCCCGGCGAAGTCGTTGGCTTGCTTGGCCATAACGGGGCCGGGAAATCGACGCTGATCAAGGTGCTTTCGGGTGCCTATCAAATGGATCATGGCGAGATCCTGATTGATGGCAATCCGGTTGAGATCAACAACCCACGTGATGCGCGGGCGAATAATATCGAGACCATCTACCAGACCCTCGCGCTGGCCGATAATCTGGATGCAACGTCGAACCTGTTTCTGGGGCGCGAGATGACGACGCCCTTCGGGCTGGTCAACGACGCCGCCATGGAGGCTGAATGCCGCAAGATCATGGCGCAGCTTAACCCGAATTTTCAGAAGTTCAGCGATCCGGTGTCCGCGCTGTCGGGCGGCCAAAGACAGTCTGTGGCGATTGCACGGGCCGTCTATTTCAATGCCCGCATCCTGATCATGGATGAACCCACCGCGGCGCTTGGCCCGCATGAAACGCAGATGGTCGCGGATCTGATCCATCAACTCAAGGCGCAGGGCATCGGGATCTTCCTGATTGATCACGACGTGCACGCGGTCATGGATCTGTGCGACCGCGCCTCGGTGATGAAAAACGGGAAACTGGTGGGAACTGTCGATATCGCAGACGTCACCGATGACGATCTTTTGTCGATGATCATTCTGGGCAAACAGCCCGGTCAGAAGGCGGACTAGGGGGCAGGAATGAAAAGCGGATTTTTCGACGGGATCGAACAGATCAAGTTCGAGGGTACGGACAGCAAAAACCCCTTGGCCTTCCGCCACTACGACCCGGATGAGATTGTCATGGGCAAACGCATGGAAGATCATCTGCGATTTGCGGTCGCCTGGTGGCATTCTTTCGCGTGGGAGGGCGGAGACCCCTTTGGTGGTCCCACCTTCGAACGCCCTTGGCATCCGCAGGACGATATGGGCCGTGCTCGTATGAAGGCGGATATCGCATTCGAATTGTTCGAGATTTTGGGCCAGCCCTTCTTTTGCTGGCACGACGCCGATATCCGGCCCGAACAGGGCAATTTCGCCGACAATCTGAGAACGCTGGAAGACATCACCGACTATATCGGTGAAAAGATGCAGGCGTCCGGCACCCGGCTGCTGTGGGGGACGGCCAATATGTTCAGCCACCGACGCTGGATGGCCGGGGCCAGCACTAATCCCGATCCCGATGTGTTCGCGTTTGCGGCGGCAACAGTGAAATCGTGCATGGACGCAACCCACAAGCTGGGTGGCGAAAACTATGTCCTCTGGGGTGGCCGCGAAGGCTATGAGACCCTGCTGAATACCGACCTGAAGACCGAACTGGACCATATGGGCCGGTTTCTGAACATGGTCGTGGAATACAAACACAAGATCGGCTTCAAGGGTGCCATTCTTGTCGAACCCAAGCCGCAAGAGCCGTCCAAGCACCAATACGACTATGACGCTGCAACCTGTATCGGGTTTCTGCGGAAATACGGGTTGGCGGACGAGGTGAAGCTGAACCTCGAACAGGGACACGCAATTCTTGCCGGTCATAGCTTTGAACACGAGATCGCAGTTGCCGCGGCCGAGGGGATGTTGGGGTCCATCGACATGAACCGAAACGACTATCAGTCGGGTTGGGACACGGATCAATTCCCCAATAACGCGCCCGAGGTGGCCTTGGCCTACTACTACATTCTGAAAGCGGGCGGCTTTACAACCGGCGGCACGAATTTCGACGCCAAAATCCGCCGTCAGTCGATTGATGCAGAAGACCTTGTCGCCGCGCATGTCGGTGGCATGGATATTTGCGCCCGAGGTCTCAGGGCCGCTGCAGTAATGATCGAAGACGGGGGCTTGGAAGCTGCGCTTTCTGACAGGTATTCCAATTGGAGTTCACCCGCAGCGCAAGCTATGTTGAACAGCAGCCTCGATGACATTGCCGCCCGAGTCTTGCGGGATGGGATCAACCCGGAACCACATTCAGGGCGTCAGGAGATGCTGGAGAATTATGTGAACAGGTTCGTGTGACGACCACAATTGCACGCGCTTCGAGCCGCAAATAATAGGGGCAGCATCAGCCCGCAAGCCAGTCCACGACCTTCTGCACCTCTCGCCTCACGGGGCCGCTTCCGCGCACCTCGACGAAATAGGCATGGGTGGGGGGGATACTTTCATCGAAAAGGCGAACGACCCGTGCCTCGGCAAGGTCCTGATCGATCAGCGGCAGCCAGCCGATCACGATCCCTTGCCCTTCGGCAGCACCGCGCAGCAGGGCGTTTGCGTCCTGGAAGATCGAACCGCGCAGCCGGTTTGGGACGGGCACGTTCATGGCTGCGAACCAATCCAGCCATCCCCAGTGGTTCCTTTGGTGCAGCAGGGGTAAATTCAGCAGGTCTTTCGGGTCCTTAATGGGGCCGTGGGTGTCAAGGAATGACTTGGACGCAATGGCGACAGGGCTGAGTTCAAGTAATTTGATCGCGTCACCCGATGTCTCGGCCATGCGGTCCCAGCGGATCACGATGTCGAGGTTTTCCCGCACGCTTGTTCCGGGTTCGAAAGTGGGCAGAACCTCAAGCTCGATATCCGCGTGAGAGGCCCAGAAATCGCTGATCTTTGGCATCAGCCACCGCGCGGTGAAAATCGGGCCGGCCGCCAGGCGGACCACCTTGCGGGACCGGCGGTGGAGCGTGCGCACCGCTTCGTCCAATATCCCAAAGGCCTGAGCGGCGGCGTTTGCAAGTCGTTCGCCGTCTTCGGTCAGTGTGACATCCCGACCGCTGCGCACGAACAGCTTGGTGCCAAGCCGATCTTCCAGTCCGCGAATATGGTGGCTGATCGCCGTCGGGGTGACTGACAAGGCTTCGGACGCGGCGCGAAAACTGCCCAGCCGGGCGGCGGCCTCAAAGGCGCGCAGGGCGGGAAGGGACGGTTTCATGTCAGGCCTATAGAGTAGTTTTACTCATCTATTGCTGAGTAAGCTGCCTTTGTAAACGTGTTCCGGATATGAAAGCCTGATCTCGACGAAAAGCAAACTTCATGAGTCGATGATCAAACCCAGCCGCCGCCGAGGTCGCAAAGACCGGCTGAAGGACACCCTGCAAAGCGAAGGCTCTCTGCCTGTCTGGCCGGGGGTCATGGGCGGTCGTCTCAAACCGCTTTCCCCGGATGAGGTGGCGTTGGTCGAAAGCTCTGCCTTTGCATTGCTGGAAACGCTTGGTCTAAGTCAGGCCACCCCGTCGATGATCGACAAGGTTGTTGCGGCGGGCGGTGTGCGGACGGGTGACGGGCGGTTGCTGTTTCCGCCCGATCTGGTGTGCTGGGCGATTGATGGGGCGCAACGCGGGTTCTCGCTGTGTGGCCAGCACCCCGACCGCGACCTTAAAATCGAAGGATCGCGGGTGCATATGTCAACCGGCGGGGCTGCTCCGGGGGTGTTCGACCTTAACACGCACGAGTATCGCGATTCCACGTTGCAGGACCTCTATGATGCGGCCCGGATCGTGGATCAGATGGACAATATCCATCATTTCAGCCGGTCGGTTGTGGCGCGGGATATCGAGGACCCCGCTGTGATGGACCTTAATACCGCTTATGCCTGTCTGGCGGGCACGTCCAAGCATGTGTCGATCTCGATCACTGAACCGCAGAACGTCGCCCAGATCGCCCAGCTTTGCTACAGCATCGCAGGCAGTGAGGCCGCATTTCGCGCCCGCCCGTTTCTTACCGTCATGGTCTGCCACGTGGTCCCGCCGATGCGCTTCGCCGAAGAGGCCTGCCAGGTGTTGGACCTTGCGATCAGGGCAGGTTTTCCCGTTCAACTGATCAGCGCCGGTCAGGCCGGGGCGACCAGCCCGGCGACGATTGCCGGGTCGCTGGTGCAGGCGGTGGCGGAAACTCTGGCCGGGCTGGTTTTTGCGCGGTTGGTCGATCCCGAGGTCAAGGCGATCTTTGCGCCCAAACCGCTGGTGGCCGATCTGCGCACCGGTTCCATGAGCGGCGGCGGCGGCGAGCAGGCGATCCTGATGGCGGGGGCGGCACAGATGGGGCGGCACTGGGATCTGCCCACAAGCTCGATTGCAGGGATCACCGATGCCAAGCGACTGGACGCCCAATACGGGGCCGAGAAATCTCTGGCCGTGACCATGGCCGCCCATGCGGGGTCGAATATCGTCACGCAGGCGGCGGGCATGATGTCGAGCCTTCTGGGTGTCAGCCACGCTGCATATGTCAGCGACAACGATTTGCTGGGCAATATCCTGCGCACCATTCGCGGGATCGAGGCCTCGCCGGAAAACATCGCTGCAGATGTCATTGCGGATGTGTGCAGGGGCGAGGGTCATTATCTGGGCGAAATGCACACGTTCAGCCGGATGAAGTCGGACTATTTCTATCCCGAAATCGGCGACCGTCGGGCCCCGCGTGACTGGGAGGCACACGGCGGACAAAGGATCGGCGACGTCGCCCGCGAACGGGCGCGCGAGATCCTGAACAGCCACTTCCCGGCGCATATCCCCGATCACATCGATCGCAGCTTGCGTGGCAGTTTTGACATCCGTCTGACACGGACCCAAATCGGACGACCTGAATGAAGAATTCTGACCTCAGCCAGCGCGCCCGCGCGGCCCTTCCGGGCGGTGTCAGCCACGAATTGCGCTATCGCGACCCGCATCCCGTCTACATCGAGCATGCGCAGGGGGCCGAGAAATGGGACAGTGAAGGCCGCCGCTATATCGATTTCAAGATGGGCAGCGCCAGCCAGCTGCTGGGCCATGGTCATCCTGCGATCATCGAGGCGATCAGACAGCAGGCCGGACAGTCGATTTTCAGCGCCGATTGTCACGAGGCTGAAATCCTTTGGGCCGAATGGGTCAATCAGTTGTACCCCTGCGCCGAACGTACGAGGTTCACCGCGTCGGGCAGCGAGGCGACGATGCTCGCCTTGCGTCTGGGCCGCGCGTATTCCGGCAAGGATCACGTGCTGCGTGTGGATGGGCATTACCACGGCTGGCACGACCACGCGCTCAAAGGTGCAAAACCGGGAACAAATCAAGCCGCGTCGCTGGGCGTACCAAAGGCGGTGAATGAGTTGATCCATGTCTGCGCGGCAAACCCCGACGCGATGGCAGATGCGCTGCAAGATGATCGTATCGGAACGGTCATCATCGAGGCGTCCGGGTCGAACTATGGATCGGTTCCATTGTCGAGCGCGACGTTGCGGGCACTGCACGACGTGGCGCGGGCGGCGGGTGTGGTGCTGATCTTTGATGAGATCATCGCCGGGTTCCGCTGGTCCCCCGGCGGGCGACAGGCGCGTGATGGTATCCTGCCCGACCTGACAACGCTGGCCAAGATCGTCACCGGCGGTCTGCCGGGCGGTGCGGTCTGCGGCCGGGCCGAGATCATGGAGTTGATGAACAACACGACCATGCGCGACGGCATCGCACCGGCGGTCAGTCATAAGGGCACGTTCAATGCCTCACCGCTGGTGGCCGCCGCAGCCTGCGCCGCAATGCCGTTGCTGGCCAGTGGCGAGGCTCAGGCCAAGGCCGATGAGATGGCGGCGCGGATGCGGGACGGCATGAATACCGCTTTGGCCGATCTGGGCGTTGCCGGTGTGGCCTATGGCGACAGCTCGGTCTTTCATGTGTTCTTTGGTCAACACTCTCTGGACGGTCTTGGCCCGGCTCAGATACGTGGCTTGCCCAAAACCACGGTCAAAGCCTATCGCGACGGGTTGCTGGCACGCGGGGTGGATATGATGTCCTACACGTCCGGTGTCACCTCGGCGGCACATGAGCCGGGCATGATCGATGCGGCGCTGGAGGCGTTTCGCGCCACGCTGTCCGACATGATCCGCGACGGGGTACTGCCATGACCCTGCCATCCCATGCCCGCACGGTCATCATCGGGGGCGGCGTCATCGGCTGTTCCATCGCCTATCATCTGGCGCGCGAGGGGCGCAAGGATATCGTGGTGCTGGAACGCTCGAAACTGACCAGTGGCACGACGTGGCACGCCGCCGGTCTGGTGCGCCGCCTGCGGCCCTCGGCAACTCTGACCAAGCTGATCAATTATTCGATTGATCTCTATGGCGCGTTGGAGCGCGAGACGGGCCAAGCCACCGGCTGGACCCAGACCGGGTCGCTGACGCTGGCCACCAACGCGGACCGGCTGACCAATATCAAACGGCAGGTCTCGCTGGGCCGTGCCTTTGGTCTTGAGGCCGAGGTGGTTGATGCCGCCCGCGCGAAAGAACTATGGCCGCTGATCGAAACCGATGACGTGATCGGCGCGGTCTGGTCCCCGGCGGATGGGCGGGTGAACCCCTCGGACGTAGCACTGGCGCTGTCAAAAGGCGCACGGGCGCGGGGGGTGCGGATTTTCGAGGATACCGCCCTCACCGGCTTGCGGAAAAAGGCCGGGCGTATCTCGGGCGTCGCGGTGGGGGACCATGTGATCGAGGCCGACGAGGTGGTGATCGCCTGTGGCCTCTGGTCCCGCGAGGTGGCGGCGATGGCCGGTGCCCATATGCCGCTTTATGCCTGCGAGCATTTCTACATCCTGACCAAACCCCTGCCCGAGGTGCAGGCGCTTGGCAAAGGGGCGCATCTGCCGACGCTGAACGATCAGGACGCGTTCCTTTATGCCCGCGACGATGTCGAGGGGCTGTTGGTGGGCTGCTTTGAACCCAACGCCAAGGGGCTGCCTCTGAACCGTTTGCCCGAGGGTTTCAGCTTTGATCTGCTGGACGAGGATTGGGACCACTTCACGCCAATGATGGAGAACGCCCTGCGTCGGATTCCCGCGCTGGAGCGGGCCGAGGTGCGGATGCTGCTGAACGGGCCTGAAAGCTTTACCCTCGACAGCCAGTTCATGCTGGGCGAAAGCCCCGAGGTGTCGGGCCTGTTCCTGCTGGGTGGCATGAACTCGACCGGCATTGCCCTTGCCGGAGGTGCGGGCAAGGCGATGGCCGAATGGATCATCGCAGGCGAGCCGACAATGGAGTTGAACGAGGCCGATATTCGCCGCTTCAGCCCCGAAATGAACGTGCTGGGCGCGTTGGAGGCCCGCATCCCCGAGGTGCTGGGCCGCCATTACGACAACCCCTATCCGGGTCGGGCCATGGACAGCGCCCGCGGTCAGCGCCGGTCCCCCATTCACGCCGGTCTGGTGGCTGCGGGGGCACAGTTTGAATCGCGCGGCGGCTGGGAACGCGCCGTGCATTTCGGCGGCAAGGCCGCGCATCTGCCTTTGACATTCGGTGTGCCCGCGTGGCGCGATCAGGTCGGGGCCGAGGTCGAGGCCTGCCGCAACGGTGCCGCCATTCTGGATCAATCCGCCTTTGGCAAGATCATGGTACAGGGGCCGGACGCTTACGCCTTTCTGAACCGTCTCTGCGCGGCGCAGATGGATATGCCCGACGGGCGCATCGCCTACAGCCAAATCCTGAACGCACGCGGCGGGGTGGAAAGCGATCTGACCGTTCAGCGCCACGGCCCCGAGACCTATCTGCTGATCACCGGCACGGGCGAGGTCGTGCGCGTCCTCAAGCGTATGCGCGAGACACGGGGCGATTTCCGGGTGGAATTCATCGATGTGACCAGCGGGTATGCCATTTTGGGACTGGCCGGGGCACGGGCGCGCTCCGTGTTGCAAGCAACCTCGAACATGCCGGTCCCTGATCTGAAGCGCTTTCACTTCGCGCCGGTCGAAATCGGCCTTGCACGCGGTTGGGCGGGGCGGCTGAGCTTTACCGGCGAAGAGGGGTACGAGCTTTATATCCAGGCCGACATGGCCATGGCCGCGTATGAGGCGCTGGTAGCTGCCGGGGCCAGCCATGCGGGTCTTTACGCCAGCGGCAGCCTTCGCATCGAAAGCGGGTTCCGCGCTTTCGGGCACGAGCTGACCCCCGGCACCACCCCGCACGAGGCCGGTCTGGACGCATTCTGCGCCATGGGCACCGGGTTTGTGGGCGAAGAGGCGTTGCGGGATCACACGCCCGCACGCCGGATCGTTTCGCTGTTATTCGATGACCCGGATGCGATCCCGATCCATGACGAGCCTGTCTATTTCGAAGGGAAGGTCGCGGGCCAGATCACCTCTGCCGCGTGGAGTTACCGGTTCGGCCGATCTGTTGCGCTGGCAATGATCTCGGGCGCGCCGAGATTTTTCGACGAAAAATCTTCCTCCGCAGATGGCACATGGGCGGTGGAGGTGGAAATCGCCTGCACCCGCTTTACCGCCCGCGCCGCCCCGAAACCCGCCAAAGAGGCATTCCAATGAGTGATACGACCCGCACCACTCAGGTCGCGATCATCGGCGGCGGGATCATGGGCGTCGCCGCCCAGTTTCAACTGGCCGAAAACGGCTGGACCGACACGATCCTGTTCGAAAAGGCAGAACTGACTTCCGGTTCCACATGGCATGCGGCGGGCCAGATCGCCCATGCGGTCGGCAGTCGGATCGCGGGCTGGATCAACAAGACCTCGATCGAGACCTACAAGCGCGTCGAGGCAGAGACCGGCCAGAGCATCGGCTGGCATCAGGTCGGCGGCTTCCGGATCGCCACCACCGATGATGAGGTCGACTGGATGAAGTCGATTATGGGGGTCGGCAGGCTGCTGGACCTGCCGATGGAACTGGTCGGGCCCGAGGAAGTGGCCAAAGGCAACCCCTTCTACCGGACCTCTGACATCAAGGCCGCCGTGCAGACCTTTGAAGACGGCCATATCGACCCATCCGGTGTCACCATGGCGCTGGCCGCCGCCTCCCGCGCGCGTGGGGCCAGGATCGAGCGGCATACCCGCGTCACCGGCGCATCGCGCAAGGGTGATATGTGGCGTCTGGCGACGGAAAAGGGTGATGTTCTCGCCCAGCATGTGGTGATCGCCGCAGGCTCGTACGCCAATCAGGTGGGGGAATGGTTCGGGCTGAAAATCCCGTCGGTGTCTTGCCTGCATCATTATCTGGTCACGGATACGGTGCCCGAATTTCAGGACCGTTCCGAACTGCCCGTCATGCGCGACAATGCCTTTGGCGGTTATATCCGGCAAGAGCAGAAATCGGGCCTGATCGGGATTTACGAAGGCCATGTCTGCCCTACGGTCTGGGAAATGCCGCAAGGCGCGCCATGGGCAGCGGAGAATGAGCTGTTCGAGGTCGATTACGACTCGATTGGCGATTTTCTGATGGTGGCGCTCGATAAGATGCCCGTGCTGGCCGAACTGGGGATCAGGCGCGTGGTGCGCGGGGCGATCACCCATACGCCGGATGGCGGGATGCTGGTGGGGCCGTCGGGTGCGCCAAATGTCTGGCTGTCCTGCGGGTCTTCCATCGGGCTCGCATGGGGCGGTGGGGCTGGCAAGGTGCTGGCCGACTGGATGGTGCATGGCGAAACCCAGATCAACACCCGTGGGATGGACCCGCGCCGCTATGGCGACTTCAGCACCGACAATTTCATCGTCGAGCGCACCAAGGACGAGTTCATGCGCCGCCATGACACGCCCTGCCCCGGCAAGCAGTTCGACAGCTTGCGCCCGCTGAACCGCCATCCGCTTTATGACCGGCTGGCCGCCAAGGGCGCGGTGTTTGGCGAGGTCGCTGGCTGGGAACGCCCGCGCTATTTCGGTGCGGTGGGTGAGGTCGAGCAGATCGGCTGGGGCCACCAGACCTGGCACCAAAACGCCATGGCCGAGGCCAAAGCGACTCGTACCGCCGCTGGTGTGATCGACCTCTGCGCCTTTGCCCAGTTCGAGATCACCGGCAAGGATGCGGGCGCCTTGCTCGACCGGCTGTCGGCCAACAAAATCCCCGCCACAGACGGGCGGATGAGCCTGAACCACCTGTTGACTCCGAAGGGCAGGTTCGAGACCGAAATCACCATCTGGCGCATCGCCAATGGTCGCTATTTCACCGGTTCCGCCATCGCGCGGGCGAACCCGGATTTTGACTGGATCAAATCCCATATCCGACCCGGTGAAGACGTGCAGATGGTCAATCGCAGCGCCGATTGGGGGATGCTGTCCCTGTCCGGCCCGGCGTCACGCCGGATCATGTCGGAACTGACCGAGGCTGACCTCGGCAACGCTGCCTTTCCCTGGCTGTCGGGGCAAGAGATCACCGTTGCAGGCATCCCCTGCTATGCGCTGCGGGTGTCTTTTGTGGGTGAGCTCGGGTGGGAGTTGCACGTGCCGCTGGACCGGATCGGTGCGCTCTATGATGCGCTGTTTGAGGCTGGTGCCACGCACGGGCTGGTCGATCTGGGTTCTTACGCGTTCAACGGGATGCGGATGGAGAAAGCCTATCGCGCCAGCGGCGAGCTGACCACGGATGTCGGTCCGTTCGACGTCGGCCTTGACCGCTTTGTCCGCGCCGAAGGTCGCGATTTCATCGGCAAGGATGCCCTTTTGGCCCGTGATCCGGACTGGCAGCTCTTCTATGCGGAACTCCGTGCCGACGGCATCGACATTCATGGCGGCGAGCCTGTGTCGTTGAATGGCATGCCCGTTGGTCTGACCACCTCGGGCGGGTATGGCTATACGGTGGGCAAGTCGCTGGGCTGGCTGTTCGTGCGCAAAGGCACCCCGCGCGATGGCCTCAGCGTGCAAATCCTGAACCGTGCCATCCCCGTGACCGTGCATGACGACGCCCTGTTTGACCCACAAAACCTGAGACCCCGATCCGAGGACTAGACCATGACCAAAATCACCGGCGGCGAGGCCGTCTATCGCGTGCTCAAGGCCAATGGGATCGACACCGTGTTCGGCCTGCTGGGCGGCTCGATGCTCGAACTTTATGACGCGATGTATCAGTGCGGCGAAATCGGATACGTGGGCGCGCGCGATGAACGGGCGGCGGGGCATATGGCCGATGCCTGGGCGCGGATGACCGGCAAGCCCGGTGTTGTTCTGGGCGCGCAGGCCGGGCCGGGCGTGGTCAATATCGTCACCGCCGTGGCCGAGGCGCATCTGGCCTATTCCCCGCTGGTGGTCATCGCAGGCGCAATCACGCGGGCCGATCAGCACAAGGACACGTTTCAGGAGGTCGATCAGGTGGCTTTGTTTGCCCCGATCTGCAAACGCTCGGTCATAGTTACGGACCCGTCGCGTCTGGTCCCGATGCTGGAAGATGCAATACGGCTAGCGAATACGGGCCGTCGCGGGCCGGTTGTGCTGCATGTGCCGCGCGACCTGTTTGCAGCCGAGTTGCCTGCGGTTGACCCGGTGTCAGTTAACATCGCCCGGCCCGGTCCTGCGGCCTCCGAAGATGTTGCCGCCATCGCCGCGCTTCTGGGTGAAGCCAAACGCCCGGTGATTTTTGCCGGCGGTGGCTTCAAATGGAGCGCCGGGCGAGACGCGCTGACCGCTTTGGCCGAGACACTTGAGGTGCCGGTGGTTGCATCAACCGGCCATGCCGACGTGATGCGCCACGGACACCCGTGGTTTGCGGGGCAGGCCGGGCCGCGTGGCAACCGGGTGGCCAGCCGGTTGACGAAAGAGGCGGATGTGATGGTCGTGCTTGGGGCACGGCTGGGGTTCAACTCGACCTTTCATTCAAACGATTATGTCGGGGCCGAGACGCGGATTGCCCATGTGGATATCGACGGATCTGCGGTGGGGCGCTATTTCCCGGCTGAAATCGCGGCGCAGGGGGATGCGCGCCTGACTGCCGAGGCGCTGATCGATGCGGTCCCTAAACCTGATTGCGATCCATGGCGTGATGCGTTTCGTGCCGACATGGAGACCCTTCGGGCCGAGCGCGCCGAGGAAGCAGCAATCGAGACCCTGCCCATGCATCCCCGCCGTGCCTTGGGCGAGCTGCGCGACGCGCTGCCCGAAAACGCCATCGTCACGCTGGACACCGGTAACACCTGCCTTCAAGCCGCGGACCGTCTGGCGCATTATGAGCCTTTGTCGCTGATCACCCCTTTGGATTTCGGATTGGTTGGCTTTGGCCTGCCCGTCGCCATCGGGGCCAAGGCCGCAGCCCCCGACCGGCCCGTTGTTGCCGTCATGGGCGACGGTGCGGTGGGGTATACGATGATCGAAATCCAGACCGCCATCTCACACAATCTGCCCATCGTGATCGTGGTTCTGGATAATGAGGCATGGGGGGCCGAGAAAGCCTATCAGCAAGAGTTCTATGGCGGACGTCTGTTGGGGGCCGAAATCCAGTCGCCCCGCTTTGACAAATTCGCGGAACTTTGCGGCGGCAAAGGCATCTGGGTCAATGGCCCCGGTGGTATGGGTCCTGCGTTGCAACAGGCAATAGCTTCGGGGGAAACAACTGTTATTCAGGCCAAAATCGACCCAGGCGCGCTGATGACACTGCGCAAGGATTTGTTCAAGGCACCGCAGCGCCGGGAATAGGGGTGATCTTGCTGATCCGGGTTGGGATGGATCACCCCTCCGCCGGTGTCACCGCCCGCTGATACAGGTGCCATGTGGTGTGCCCAAGGATCGGCAGGGTGAAGATCAGGCCCAGAAACGCCGGAGCCATCGACAGCAACATCGTGACCGAGATGATCGCCGCCCAGCCCAGCATGACCACCGGGCTTTCGTTGACGACCCGAATGGACGTGAGCATCGCCGACACGAAATTGATTTCCCGGTCCAGCAACATGGGCATGGCAACGACAGTCACCGCAAACAGCACAGCTGACAGCAACGCGCCTATGCAGGTGCCGACAGCAAGGAAGGTCCAGCCCTGCGGCGTGAAGAACACGGTGTTCAAAAACCCGTCGAAATCCGAGAAAGACGCATTCTGCAGTATGATCGCAAGCCAAAGCCGAACCTGGTAAATCCAGACCCAGAAGATGAACAGGGTGACAAAGGCCATCCAGCCCATCTCGCGTTTGCGCTGATTGGCCATGACAGTCAGGATGTCTGACCAGCCGAAACTCTGGCCCTTTTGCAAGCGACGGGACATTTCATACAGGCCCGCGGCAGCAAACGGCGCAACAAGCGGAAAGCCGACAATGGCGGGGATGATCATCCAGATTTTTCCCAGCCAGATCAGGCACCAAACCAGCAGGATGCCGAAGACTGCATAGAACAGGCCGAAAAAACCGCTCATGAAAGGGCGCGCCAGAAAGTCGGAAAACCCGGCTTTCAGAGATGCGGTGATGTCATCTGCTGTCACCTTGTTGATCTTGGGCGCGGCTGGCTGCTGCGGCGCCAGATTGTCCGGTGGTGTGGATCCTGCGGTTTTGGATGTCATGGCACATCCCTCCTCCGCAGATCAGTTTGCATCAGGTGGTGCATCAGGGCAAGCGAGGTGAATGGCGCGGATTGGCACTGTCGCTTGGTTCAACTGCGCTCGGTCAGCAGATCACTTGCCTTCTCGCCAATCATGATCGCGGGCGCATTGGTGTTCCCGCTGACGATTTCCGGCATGATCGAGCAATCGGCAACGCGCAGGTTATCGATCCCCTTCACCTTCAGTTCCGGATCCACAACCGCGTTTTCCGAGGTGCCCATCGCGCAGGTTCCAGTGGGGTGATAGATCGAAACCGAGTTCGACCGTGCCCAATCCAACGTGCCTTCATAGTCGTCGCAAGACAGGTCCGATGTTGGCCGGAATTCCTCGGAGATTTTCGAGGCCAGCGGGTTGTGGGTGGCGATCTTGCGCGCGATGTTCACGCCGGCGACGATGGTTCGGCAATCGGTTTCCGTTGAAAGGTAGTTGGGGATGATCTTCACGTATTTGGACGGGTCGGGACCATCCAATTGCAGCTCTCCCCGGCTTTCGGGGCGAAGCTGGCAGACCGACATGGTGAAGGCGGAAAACGGATGTACGCCTTCGCCGGGGCTGTCGGCGGACCATGGCTGAACATGGAATTGAATATCCGGCGTCTGTACATTCGGGCGGGTTTTCAGGAAGCCGGTCGCCAGGCTGGCCGCCATTGTCATTGGACCTGCGCGGAACAGCGCATATTTCAGCGCGATGCGCGCCTGATTGAACAGGCTGCGCACCTCATCATTCAACGTGGGTTCGTTGCATTTGAACACCAGACGGGCCTGCAGGTGATCCTGTAGCCCTTTGCCGACAGCAGGTAAGGCGTGGGTCGGTTCAATGCCATTGGCTTTCAGGTGATCAGGGTCTCCGATACCGGACAGCATCAGGATTTGTGGCGAGTTGATCGCGCCGCCGGACAGAATGATCTCGCGACGTACCTTCAACGTCTTGGTTTCGCCGGACCGGTCCCGATAGACCACTCCGGTCGCCTGTTTCCCGTCCAGTTCGATCTTTGTCACAAGGGCATGGGTGATGATGTTCAGATTGTCGCGATTGCGGATTGGTTTGAGATAGGCCACAGCCGCGCTGCACCGTCGGCCATTACGTGTTGTCAGTTGGAAATAGCCGACACCTTCTTGTTCGGCCCCATTGTAATCGGCGTTGAACGGGTAGCCCGCAGCCTGCGCCGCCGCGACCCAGGCGTCGCAAATCGGGCGTTGGATGCGCATGTTCGACACGGACAAGGGCCCGCCGACTCCGTGGAATTCATCCTCGCCCCGTTCCTGATCCTCGCATCGTTTGAACAGGGGCAGCACGTCGTCCCAGCCCCAGCCGACATTCCCCATCTGGCGCCAGCGGTCATAATCCTCTTTCTGTCCGCGCACATACAATAGCCCGTTCAGCGAAGATGATCCGCCCAGCACTTTCCCGCGGGGCCAATCAATGCTTCTGCCGTTCAGGCCGGGGTCGCGTTCGGTCCGGTAGCACCAATCGACCGAGGGGTTGTGCATGGTTTTGAAATAGCCGACCGGGATGTGAATCCACGGGTTGGTATCCGGCCCACCGGCTTCCAAAAGGGCGACCTTGGTATTGGGATCGGCGCTGAGCCGATTGGCGATGACACAGCCCGAAGACCCTGCTCCGACAATCGCATAATCCACTTCCATGATCGCCTCCTTCCAACGTCGTTGAAAAAAACTCTATGCAAGATGCAGGAATTATACTAGCATTTTTTGATACAAAACGTCTCAATAATTGCGATCAGGGAGGTAAGCAATGGAGATCGGTAAGAAACTAAGCGGGATTTCGCGGCGGGATTTCTTCCGCGTGGCCGGGCGCTATGGCATGAGCTCGACGCTGCTTGCGGCAGGCGGGTTCGGCGGCGCGATGAGTCTGGCGAATTTGGCGCAGGCCGCTGAATCGAATTATGAAAAACGCTTCTCGAAAGAGCCGAAGCATACGCTGAAATTTGGTGCGTCGGGCTTCAATACCCGCAACCTTCTGATCGAGCGCGCCGGGGCCATCGAATTCGCCCGCGATCTGGAAGAACGCACAGATGGTGAGATTCGCATCGAGTTCATCGGCGACAATCAGATCTGCGGACAGCTAAGCTGTGTCGAGAAAACCCAGCAGGGCATTGTCGATATCTATGCGGCTTCGACCCAGAACTCGGCCGGTGGCGCGCCTTATCTGAACGTGCTGGACTATGCCTATATGTTCCCCAGCCGCGCGGCGCAGTATCACTTCTTCTACAGCCCCGCCAGCCAGCGCATCCTGCGCGACCCGCTGGAAAAACGGCACGGGCTGAAGTTCCTGTTCACCCATTGCGAGCTGCGCGGGTTGCAAATGGGATCGACCTTTGCCGACAAGCCGACGGTGACCAAGCTGGAGGAACTGTTCGGCACCAAGAACCGCGTGACGGGCACGCAGCTGGGCCGCATTGCCATGCAACTGCTGAACCTGAACCCGGTTCCGGTGGCGTGGGAGGAAACGCTGGATGCGCTGAAAACCGGTCTGATCGACGGGGCCGAGACATGGGCCTCGGCCGTGGCATACGCCAATATGGCCCCGGTGGTTTCGCAGTCGGTGAACCTGAAGTTCTTCTGCGGGACCGAGCATACCTCGATGTCGGCCAAAGTCTTCGACAGTCTGGGCGGTGAGTTGCAGGATGCCGTGATGGAGTCCTCATACTTCACTCAGGCACTGATTCAGGGCGCAAACGAGGCGGCGCTGTTGAACACCGTTGGTTTCTCGGACCCGCAACTGCCGGGCACGATCTTTGCCGAAAACGGCGTGCGCGCGGCCTTCCTGCCGGATGATCAGATCAAACTGGCCGAAGAGATGTGTGCCCCCAACTTCAACCCCGAGCCGTGGGCGCAGTGGCGTGAGCGTCTGAATAAATGGGCCGGTGGCATCGACACCTATCAGGAGATCTACGACATCGCGCGAGAGATCCCGGCAGATATGCTGCCCGAGAATGTCGAGCCGCGCCGCTGGTGGATGGGCCAGGCCTGATAAGCTGATGCGAACCGGCCCCACGCGGGCCGGTTCCAAAAAACACACCGACTGGGAGGACGGGGTACATGTCGTTTTGGGCAGATATCGGCGCGATTTTCAGCGCTTTTCTCAGCCAGGATTCGTTCGAGATTCAATCCGCATTGGAATCCGATGCCGCATGGGTTTTGGGGGCAATTGTCTCGGCCATCGGCGGGTTCGTGATCATGCTGATCTATCGGGCAGTTCCCTTTGTCGAACGTCATTTCGAACGGTCGGTGATGGTCTATTCCTACCTCGCGATTGCCCTGATCATCTTTTGGGGTGTGATCGACAGGTTCGTGTTCAACGACCAAGAGCCGTGGTCGACCACGATCCCTCCGCTGCTGTTCATGGTGATGGCCTGGTTCGGAGCCTCCTACAACGTCCGCCTGCGCACGCATCTGAGCTTTAGCGAGTTTCGCACGGCCATGCCGCGCGGCGGGCAACTGGCCTGTCTGATCCTGGATGCGGTGCTGTGGTTCATCTTTGCGGTGATCGTCATCGTGACCACGACCCGGTTGGTGGCGCTCTCGGCGTCTAACTTCCAGATCGTTCTGGGCACCGACAATATCATGCAGTGGTGGTTCCTGCTGGCTGCGCCACTGTCCTTCTTCCTGATGGTCGGGCGCGTGTTTCAAAACCTTGCCGACGATCTGCGCAACTGGAAAACAGGCGAGCCGCTGATCAAGCAGGCCGTGATCGGAGCAGACTGATGACAGATGGAACCATGGTCACACTGATCTCGCTTGGGGTCACCTTCCTGTTCATGCTGGGCGTACCGGTTCTGCTGGTGATCGGCTACTGGGTCATTGGCTGTTCCTTTGTCCTCGGCCTGACACTGGACAATATGGGCGCTGAACTGCTGAACGTGTTCAACAAAGGCTTTGCCCTGCTGGCGATGCCCCTGTTCATCCTGACCGGGGACCTTATCAACAAATCGGGCATTGCGCGCAGGCTCAGCGATTTTGCCTATGCCTGTCTGGGCTGGATACGCGGCGGTTTGGCGATGGCATCGCTGGGGGCCTGCGGGCTGTTCGCGGCGATCTCGGGGTCGAACTCGGCCACGACGGCCACTATTGGCTCGATGCTGCACCCTGAAATGGTCAAGGGCGGCTATGACGAACGGTTCAGCGCCGCGACCGCTGCGGCGGGCGGCACGGTGGGGATCATCATTCCCCCGTCAATTATCTTCATCGTCTACGGGTTCCTGATGAATCTGCCAATCTCTGAGCTGTTTGTGGCAGGTATCCTGCCCGGCGCGCTGATGGTGTTCGGGATGCAATTCGCCTGCTGGATCATCTGCCGCATGAATGGCTGGGGCCACCTGATCCCGCTGCAACTGAACCGTGTTCTGAAAACCGCGTTCGGTGCATGGCTTGGCTTCTTTGCCATCGGGCTGGTGCTGTGGGGCATCTATACGGGCAAATTCTCACCCACCGAGGCGGCGGGCGTGACCGTGGGATTCTGTGTCATCGCGGGTCTGGTCAGCTATCCGATCAACCGCATCATGGGCGCGCGGAATGACATTCCACCCACCGAAAAGACCTTTGCCGAGATGTTCGTGGTCGAAGGCTTCACGATCCCGGAAATTCCGTCAATTGTGATCCGCTCAGCCCAGATCACCGGCATCCTTGCGCCGCTGATCGCGATTTCAGTGGTGATGCAGCAAATCCTGTCCCTGCTGGGGGCACAGGAAACCATCGGGAATTTTGTGACCTCGATGGGTGGCTACCATGCAGTTCTGTTTACCTCGATGGTGATTGTCTTCTTCTCGGGCATGGTTCTGGAAAGCCTGCCGGTGACCATCATCCTTGCGCCAATCCTTGCGCCGATTGCAGCCTCGGTCGGGATTGACCCGATCCACTTCTCGGTGATCTTTCTGGTCGGCGCGTCCATCGGGTTCATTACGCCTCCGTACGGGTTGAACCTGTATGTGGCGTCGGGCGTGACCGGCGTGCCCTATTTCCGGCTTCTGCGCTATACGGTTCCCTATCTGGTGGCACTGCTGTCGGTCTGGATTCTGGTTTCGCTGGTGCCCGATCTGGCCTTGATCCTGCTGCCAAATAACTAGACTGTTGCGGGATGACCGAAGCGGACACAAAAGACAAAGACACCCAGATTCCCACGAACCTGCGCCTGCTGCTGATCCTGGAAGAGGTGGCACGGCGCGGGGTCGCCGTCAAACCCTCGGACCTGATCGACGCATTGGGTCTGGCAAAACCCACGATACATCGCCTGCTGCAAACAGCCGAGGCAGAGGGGTTTCTTCAGCGCGATCTGGATGGTCGGTCTTACGGTCCCGGTCCGCGCCTGCGGCAGCTGTCGCTGAATACAGTGTCGTCCGAACATCTTCGCACGGCCCGTCTGGCCATTATTCGCGGCGTCGCGGATGAGATTGGCGAAACCTGCAACCTGGCGATCCCGGATCGCGAGGGTATGATCTATCTGGACCGGGTCGAGACGAAATGGCCGCTGAGAATTCAGTTGCCGATCGGAACACAAGTCCCGTTTCACTGCACCGCCAGTGGCAAGATGTATTTGTCGACCCTGCGCCCGAGCACTTTGGATGGGTTTCTTTCCGCAGGTAACCTCAGCCCGAATACCGACCGCACGATAACGAAGCCCCAGGCCTTGCGGGCCGAAATAACCCGCGTCGCACAGAACGGGTATTCGACAGATGATGAGGAGTTCATGCCCGGTATGACGGCCATTGCGGTCCCGGTCATAGACAAGAACAACAGGCTGGCCGCCACTCTGTCCGTTCATGCGCCGACGCAGCGCCATGATCTGAACAGTTTGAAACAATTTCTTGCCTTGCTACAGGACGGTGCGCGCAAACTGTCGGGTTTGCTGACTTCTTAGCCCGGCGATTGACTGACAACATATCACCTTACGCGGCTGCCTTGCGCGATGCCTTGGCCGGGACGTAGTTGAGCACCGGGGCCAGCCAGCGTTCGGCCTCTTCCACGGTCATCCGTTTTCTCTGGGCGTAGTCCTCGACCTGATCGCGTTCCACTTTGCCAACACCAAAATAATAGCTGTCCGGGTGCCCGACATAGAGCCCGGAGACAGATGAACCGGGCCACATCGCCATGCTTTCGGTCAGCGCCACTCCGGTCGCGGCCTCGGCGTCCAGCAGGCTGAACAGCGTGCGTTTTTCGGTGTGATCGGGCTGGGCCGGATAGCCCGGCGCGGGGCGGATACCGGCATAAGGTTCGCTGATCAGGGCCTGTGGGTCGAAGTCTTCACCCTTTGCGTAACCCCAAAATTCACGCCGGACCCTTTCATGCAGCATCTCGGCCATGGCTTCGGCGATCCGATCGGCCAGAGCCTTGACGAGGATCGCGCCGTAATTGTCGTTGACCTTGTCCAGCCGCTCGGCAATGTCAGAGTCCTCCGGTCCCGCCGTGACGACAAACCCGCCGACATGGTCCGCACTATGGCCTTCCGGGGCGACAAAATCCGACAACGCGACATTCGGTCGATCACCGCGTTTTACGGTCTGCTGGCGCAGCGTGTGCAGGGCGGCCAGAGTTTCAGCGCGATCCGGGCCGGTATACAGCCGGATGTCATCGCCAACCGCGTTGGCGGGCCAGAATCCAACAACCGCGCGGGGTGTGAACCAGCGCTCTGCGATAATCTGATCCAGCATTGCCTGCGCATCGGCAAAAAGCGCCCGCGCCGCCGCGCCCTGTTTTTCATCTTCAAGAATTCCGGGATAGACACCGCGCATTTCCCAGGTCTGGAAGAAGGGCGTCCAGTCGATATAGCGGGCGATTTCGGCCAGATCCCAATCCTGCAGAACGCGCGTTCCGGTGAAGGACGGAGCAACGGGCTCGTAAGCATCCCAATCCAGTTTCAGCGCATTGGCCCGCGCCTTGGCCAAAGGCAGGCGGTTCTTGGCCCGCTCGCCGCGCTCGTGTTTGTCGGCCACATCGGCATATTCGGCCTGAATCCCGGCGACATAATTGGGCTTCTGCGTCGGGCTCAGCAACGCGCCGACAACCCCGACAGCGCGGCTGGCATCGGTGACATAGACCGCCTGCCCATGCGTGTAACGCGGCGCGATCTTGACCGCCGTGTGCACCCGCGACGTGGTTGCGCCGCCGATCAGCAGCGGAATGTCGAACGCTTCGCGCTCCATTTCCGAGGCCAGATGCACCATCTCGTCCAGCGACGGCGTGATCAGCCCGGACAGACCGATAATGTCCACCTTTTCCTCACGTGCGACTTGCAGGATCTTCTGAGGCGGGACCATGACGCCGAGATCCAAAATCTCGTAATTGTTGCAGGCCAGGACAACGCCGACGATGTTCTTTCCTATATCGTGCACGTCCCCCTTCACGGTCGCCATCAGCACCTTACCCGCAGATTGCCGACCCTCACCGCCATTCCGGCGCTTTTCTTCCTCCATATAAGGCAGCAACACGGCCACGGCCTGCTTCATCACCCGGGCTGATTTCACCACCTGCGGCAGGAACATCTTGCCCGCGCCAAATAGATCGCCCACCACGTTCATCCCGGCCATCAGAGGACCCTCGATGACATGCAAGGGGCGTTCCGCATCGGCGCGCGCGGCCTCGGTGTCTTCTTCGATGAACTCGGTGATGCCATTGACCAGCGCATGCTCCAGCCGTTTCTCGACCGGCCAGTCGCGCCAGGCCAGGTCGCGGACTTTCTCCTCGCGCTTGTCACCACGGAAACGTTCGGCGATGTCCAGCAGGTTCTCGGTCGCGCTGCCGCCGGATTTGGGCTGGCGGTTCAGAACCACATCCTCGCATGCTTCGCGCAGGTCGGGATCGATCTGGTCATAGACCGCTAGTTGGCCCGCATTGACGATGCCCATATCCATCCCGGCCTGAATTGCATGGTACAGGAACACCGCATGCATCGCCTCGCGCACAGGTTCATTGCCACGAAAGCTGAAGGACAGGTTCGACACGCCGCCTGAGACATGCGCATGGGGCAGGTTCTGCCTTATCCAGCGGGTCGCCTCGATAAAATCGACACCGTAATTGTCGTGGTCTTCGATCCCGGTGGCGACGGCAAAGATGTTGGGGTCAAAGATGATGTCTTCGGGCGGGAACCCCATATCCTCGACCAGAATGCGATAAGCGCGGGCGCAAATCTCGGTCTTGCGTTCGAAGGTATCGGCCTGACCGGCCTCGTCAAACGCCATGACCACCACGGCGGCACCATAGGCCAGACACAGACCCGCGTGATGGCGAAACGCCTCTTCGCCTTCTTTCAGGCTGATCGAGTTCACCACCGGCTTGCCCTGCACGCATTGCAGCCCGGCCTCGATCACCTCCCATTTCGAGCTGTCGATCATGATTGGCACGCGGGCGATATCGGGCTCGGACGCGACAAGGTTCAGGTATTCGACCATCGCCTGTTTGCTGTCGATCAGCCCTTCATCCATGTTGATGTCGATGATCTGAGCGCCGTTTTCCACCTGATCGCGCGCAACGTCCAGCGCGGCGGCATAGTCGCGGTTCACGATCAGTTTGCGAAATTGGGCCGAGCCGGTGACATTGGTCCGCTCACCCACATTCACAAAGGGGATGTCGGGCGTCAGGACAAAGGGTTCCAGCCCCGAGAGGCGCAGGTGACGGGTCATGCGGGCACCTTTCTGGGGTCAAAGGGCGCAACCGCATCCGCAATCGCGCGGATATGGTCGGGTGTGGTGCCGCAGCAACCGCCAACCACGTTGACGATGCCATCGCGGGCAAACTCTTCGACTTGTGCTGCGGTCTGGCCCGGGGTTTCGTCATACTGGCCGAACTCATTCGGCAGGCCCGCATTGGGGTAGGCGCAGGTCAGCGCGCTGGCAACGCTTGAAATCTCGGCCATATGCGGGCGCATGGATTCTGCGCCAAGGGCACAGTTCAGCCCGACGGTGAAAGGGCGCGCATGGGCGACCGAATGCCAGAAGGCGGTGGGCGTCTGGCCAGAAAGCGTCCGGCCCGAGGCATCGGTGATCGTGCCCGAGATCATCAGCGGCAGGCGGCGTCCGGCCTTGGCGAAACTCTCGAAGGCCGCGAAAATCGCCGCCTTGGCGTTCAGCGTGTCAAAGATCGTCTCGATCAGGATCAGGTCAGAGCCTCCTTCGATCAGCCCGTCGATCTGCTGGCCATAGGCTGTGCGCAGATCATCGAAACTGACGGCTCGGTATCCGGGATCGTTCACATCCGGGCTGATCGAGGCCGTCCGGTTCGTCGGACCCACAGCCCCGGCCACAAACCGGGGTCTGCCATCCTCAGCCGTGGCCCGGTCCGCCGCGCGCCGGGCCACCTGCGCGCCTGCGACGTTCAGATCATGCACCGCAGCCTCCAGCCCGTAATCAGCTTGCGCGATGGTGGTTGAGGAAAAAGTGTTGGTTTCAAGGATATCCGCCCCGGCCATTGCGAACTCGTATTGAATGTCCTCAACTGCCTGCGGCTGGGTCAGCACCAACAGGTCGTTGTTGCCCTGTTGCGGATGATCCGGGTGATAGTGATGCCGACAGCCGGGGCCATGGATGTGACCGTTGGCGGTAAAATCCTCTTCGGTCATGTTCAGCGTCTGGATCATTGTGCCCATGGCCCCGTCAAGGATCAGGATGCGCTGGGCAGCCAATGCGCGCAGCGTCGCGAGCGCGGGTGTGTCGGGCAAGGTAAAGTCAAGCATTCGCGGTATCCAATCGGCTGTGTGGGCCGAAGGTATAGCGCGTTGGCATTATGAGGTGAAATGATTGTTATTCGACTAAATTATGAGCTTGCGTCATAATGTGTCTTGTTCGTCGCGCATATCCAACGAAATCACCAATAAGCAGTCAAAGCATTGCCCGGCCAAAATCGTCCAAAATGCGGGCGGTGGCACAGGCTGAATTGCCCGCATGAGGTCACAAGGCGGCGCGGCGCGCGCGATGGCCCCCTCGGCGCTGTTTTGCGGGCAGGGCCAGGAACAATGGTTCCAGGGGCATCTGCATGGATCGGGCCAGCAGGTCGCAGAACACAGCGATGGCGGGAGAAGTCTCGGCAAACGGTTTGGCCTTGGCCAAAGCAATCCGCGCCTGCGCGTGGTAGTTTGCCGAACCGGGCAGGCCGCCCAGCCATTGCATATAGCCCATCTGCCCCAGCTCTTGCGCGCGCTGCGGTGGCACGTGGCCGGTATCCAGTTGGGAAATGGTCAGGTCAAGCATAACGACGCCCTCCGCGCTTTTGGGCGGCTTGTGTGGGTCATCAACAGTGGTGTCTGGCCAGTGCGGTCCATCTCTTGTCGCTCCGTCCACGGGCACCCCGCCCGAGTTAAGGTGACTGCGGCACATATGCGCCGGAGATGGCAGGTCTCCTGACTTGCGGTTCTTCGCTGTCCCCGTCCTTCCCGGACAACCCAAGCGGGGTCATCCAGTGGTCTGTCGGGGGTCGCTCGCCGCTTACAGTTGCGGGGGCAGTTGCGGCTTTGGGCGTTTGCCCGCACCGCATTCCCTTTTCAGCCGACTCAGAGCGTCGGACACCATCGGCAGCACAGTCTCATAAGGCCAAAGCTGTGTCTACTGGTGCCAGCAAAGCACGCAGCGTCGGATTGCAACCCGGCAGGAATTGAACCCAAATCAAACTGCGAAACCCCTCTAATCCCGAGAGCCGGACCAGCGCACCAGAAGACTGGCCGCGATGGGCGCGCCGATGATCACCAGAACGATCCGTGTCAGATGGTGGGTAATGACAAACCCGAGATCCGCGCCCGAGACGATGGCCAAGACCGTCATTTCAGCCTGCCCGCCGGGGGCAAAGGCGAGGAAGGCCTCGATCGGTTGCCCGAACCCCAACGTGGTCACAAGGGCCGTGAAGGCTGCCGCAAGTATGGCCAGCACAACAACATAGGCGCAGCCCGCCGCCACAACTTTGCGCAGCTCGACCCATGTGACACCGATAAATTTCACGCCGATGGTGCAGCCGATAAAGAATTGCGCGACAAGGATCGCCTCGCGCGGTGGGCGGGTGTGGATGAAATCGCCCAGTGACAAGGCCGCAGTCAGGATCATTGGGCCCAGAATGGACGCTCCGAACAGGCCGATCCGCTCACCGCCTTTCCAGCCGACAATGGCGGCGACGACCATCAGCGCCAGTTCGTGCAAAGGCAGGTCGCGGGCGGGTTCGCCAATGGGGTTGGTCAGGTCAGCGTCGTAGAACAGGGTCAGGAGCAACGGGGCGAGCGTCACGATGATCAGCACGCGCGTGCCATGGATCAGGGACAGGGCGCGCGGATTGGCACCGGCCTCGGTGCCGAAGATGATCATGTCTTGCAACCCGCCAGGCATCGCGGCGTAAAAGGCCGTTTTGTCGTCAAAGCCCCAGACCTTGCGAAAGAACGGCACCCCGACCAAAGCGATCAACAGGATGAAGGGTGGGATCAGAGCAATCGACGCTGCCATTTTCGGCAGTTGGCCAAACAGATCAGGCGTGATCGAAGCCCCCACCGCCACGCCCAGGATAGTGCGCGCCGCGACCGAGATTTGCCCGAACCCCTCCATCGGCGCATGCGCCAGTGCCGCAATCAGGCAGGCGGTCATGGGGCCGAACAGAAAGGGCAGTGGCAGGCCCAGCATCCAGAATACGACCGTTCCCAGCCCGGCAAGGCCGAAGGTAATGGCCCGCCTAACGGGGCGGCTTGGTGATGTGGCTTGGACGGACAAATTTCAGGCCCGATGTCATTGGGTCAATTGTATCCAATGGTATACAAATGGGCGCGGTTTGCAAGACCACGCGCACCGACCATTCGGCATGCCCGAGTGAGGAGCGGTCCGTGATGCAGCTTGGCGCTATCAGCGTGTGTTGGATGAGATCCGGGAACGAGGTGTCGAAATCAAGGCGAGTGTCACTGAATTCGTTTCAACCCCACCAATCCAACAGGGCTTACGTGGGTGCCGACCCGCCAAATGCAGCCTGATAAGCCTTGTTGCTTTTCGCCCAGTCGATCAGTTCCTCACCCGCTTCCAGCGCGGCCTTCTCGTTTGGCGCATTCGAAATCGCGTCGAGCCGCTTGTGAAGGTCCGAACTGGGGTCTGCGGTCATCGCCCCAACCTCCATCACAAGGCTGACATTCGGGGGCGGGGTGTAGACATAGCCGTTCTGCGACTGAGCTTCGATCCGTTTGAGCAGGGCGGGCACGATGGATGCGGTGTCATGCACATAGTCCCAATTGGTCGAAAGCCCCTGAATCATCGGGTTATCGACCCCACCAAACAGCGTCACCGGTGTCGTCTTGTAGATCACAAGGGGCATTCCAGCGGCGTAGGCGGTCGTCACCTCGACAATACTGCCGCCATCGGGCACCCGGCCATCCATGTTGAACACAAGGCTCGAGCAGCGCCCGAGCAATTGGTAGATATCTTGCGCATAGCCGACCTTGAGGATGATATACAGCATCTCTTGGCCCTTTTGCGACCAGACCTGAGGGTCCTGCAACATATCCATCATCTTGGCGATCTCGACGCCGTCGCGCGGGGCGAGATAGGTGCCGAACCCTCCGGCCTCGAGCACGGCGGCGATGTTATATTGCTCCCATAGATCACCGACGCTGAACATCGGGCCCGAGCAGAAAACGATATGGTCTGTCATGAAATGGTCCTCTGGTTGAAATTCAGTGTCGTCAGGCCGGGTCTGAAGCGGCGGCGCCGGGCTCCAGCCGACCGGCCCAATCGGCAACCAACTGCGCGCCCTCGGCTTCGCGCGCGGTGCCGGTTAGCATATCAGACAGCACCCGCGCACAGCGCAGGGCCAGCGAAACCGATCCGGCAGCCCCGGCTTCGTCAATTGCGGTGCGCAGCAGCGCCTCGGCCTCGTCTTGTCGGTCCAGAACAGCCAGCACCTGTGCTTTCAACCGCATCAGGTCCGGGTTCCAGACCGGCTGGTTCAACATCCCCGACATTTGCAGCCCGGTGTCAACAATCGCCAGCGCTGTATCCGGGTCATCATTGGCCAGCCGCGTGTCAGCCATGATCGCAAACCCCATACCCGAACCTGTCTGACTGCCGGTTTTCGCCAACAGAGCCAGACCGGCATCAACCTCCTGACACCGCTTGTCCGGCGGGTCGATGGGTTGCCCGGCCCGGAACAACTGGCTTAGCCCGCCCCAAAGCGGGATGCCAAGCTGGGTGCATGTCTCATAGGTCTCGGTGGCCAGCGCATAGGCGCGGTCACTGTCCCGGCGACAATGCAGGGTTATGATCAGAAAGGCCCGTGCGGCGGCCAGGCTGAGCGCCGAGTTCAACTCCTCGGCCAGCGCCAACCCCGCCTCGGCACGTTTCAGCGCCGTATCGGGCGCGCCGCACCACCAATGGGCCACCGCGCTGACCCCATAGGCCAGAACGCCCTGATCGGTGCCAATGCCATAGGTAACTTCGGCGTAATCCTCGGGGCGGTAGAGACGGATCGCCTCTTCTGCATGTTCAACGGCAATCTCACCTTCGCCCAGTTGAAACCGCAGAAAGGCAAGCGTGGTATGGGCGCGCAACATGCCGATCCGGTTCGCGCCCGCGCCGGGCATAGCCAGAATGCGGTCGGCATATTCTATGCCCTTAGCGCAGTCTCCCTTGTCCAGAAAATGCGCGGCCAGCCCGTTCAGCGCCGATGAGGTCTCATCCGCGTCACCAAGACGTTCGGCCAGTTCCAACGCGCGATCCAGCACCGGTTTGATTTCGGGTGAGGCAAAGCCCCGCACGCCCATGATCGCGTTTTCCAGCGGGATCTGGATGGACAGCTCGATCTCGTCCCGCTGGCGGTTTTCCTCGGTCTGCTCCAGCGAGGCCAAAGCACGGCGATACAGCACCGTTGCATCCTCGACCGCAGCTTGCTTGACCGCGCGCAGCCCGGCGTCGCGGTACCAGATGGCGGCATCGGTAAAATGCCGGGCAGCATGCAGGTGATGGGCGATCTTGTCGGGCTGTTCCGCCGTCCCGTCCTGAAGGCACACAGCGGCGCGGGCATGCAGATCGGTCCGCTCGGCCCGTAGAAGCGTGGCATAGACCGCGTCCTGCGTCAGCGCGTGGCGGAACATGTAGCCATCGTTGGTGCCCGAGCGCGGGCGTAGAATATCGGCCTCCAGCAAATCCCCGACCGTTCCGGATATCTCGACCTCATCGCGCTGGGCGACCTGGGACAGGATCGACATATCCAGATCCTCGCCCAGAACGGCGGCGACCTGAGCGGTCTTTTTCGACTCAGGCGACAGGGCGTCCAGCCGCTCCATGATCAGGCTGTTCAGGGTTGGCGGAACCGCGCGGCTTTGGCGGTGTCCGGTCTGGTTTTCCCCGGCAAAGCGGGCCAGTTCTTCGATATACAGGGGGTTGCCTGCGCCGCGTGTCAGGATATCTTCCAGTACCGCATCCGACAGGTCCGCGGGGGCTGCGGCCCGTTGCGCCAACTGCGTCGCCTGGTCGTGATCCAACGCTGCAAGCGCCATCACTTCGGACCGTTTTGCGGGCAGCCCCGGACTGCCATCATCGCGCTGCGCCACAAGGCAGAAAACCGGCAGCGGCTGAGGCCAGTCGAGCAGCATCTCCAGAAGTTCCAGGCTGGTGGCGTCACACCAGTGAAGGTCTTCGCAGACCAGCACGACAGGACGATCAACCGCAAGTCGTGCAAGCCAGTGACCGAGGGTCAGAAGGGTCCGGTGGCGCAGAGTTTCCGGGCTGGAATTTTCCAATGTGGTGGTTTCGGAGGTATGGATGCCAAGCAACCGGGCAATCAGCGGCACGGTCTCGTCCGGTGCATTGTCTTGTTGCGTCACACCCTGTCTGAGACGGTTGAGCGCCTCTTCGTCCTCCATGCCCGGAGTGATACCAAGACTTTGCTGGATCAGCCCGATGAAGGGTGCGAGCGGCGCGCCTGACGACAACGCGTCACACTGTACCCCAAGCCAGATGTGGGGCGTTTCGGCCAATTGGGCCCGGAAGGCACGCAGCAGGCTGGTTTTGCCAATCCCCGGATCGCCTTTCACCGTTGCCGCGACCGGCCCGTGTTCGGTTGCCTTTTGCCAAAGTTCGCGCAATTGGCCCAGCACCGCCTCGCGCCCCAGCAGCGGGGTCGAGCCTGTGACGTTTCCCGACCTTGCATTGGCAGCGGCAGGGCGCAATACGCGGTGCAGAGGCAATGGGCGGGCAACGCCTTTCAGGTCAACCGGTCCCAGAGGTTGCGATACAAATTTCTGTTTGAGCAGCGACATCACCGGATCGCTGACCAATACTGTTCCGGGACGGGCCTGCGCCTCGATCCGGGCGGCAATGTTCACTGTTTCACCAAACAAAACATCGCGCCCGCCCTGTTCGCTTTCACCCACCACCACCTCGCCGGTATGCACCCCGATGCGGGCCTGCAGGCGTGGTGCGTCCGGGTCCGTACCGGGCAGGGGTTGTTTCATCGCGTTCAACAGGTCCAGTGCGGCCCGCACAGCGCGCTCAGCGTCGTTTTCCCGCGCCTGCGGATAGCCGAAATACAGCAACAGGCCATCGCCCAGATATTTGGCGACCCGTCCGCCATAGTCGGTGAAAATGCGCCGTCCGGTTTCCTGATAGGCAAGGATCAGCGCGGCGTAATCCTCGGTGTCGATCCGGCCGCTCAGATCGGTCGATCCGGCCAGATCGACGAAGACCACAACAAGCTGCCGGCGCTCGCCGACGACATTGTGCCGGTTCGAGAGGTCTTCGTCGGAATGAACCATCTCTGCCCCCTGAAACGCCCCAAAATAAGGTTTAACGCGTTAACTCTTTCAGCTTGACCGCATGAGTTCCCCTGCGTCAAGTATGAGTTGGCGCCTCTGACCTGGGCCATATCCCCGGCAATCGCCTTAAAAAACGGGCCGCAGGAGAAAGCACAATCATGAGCGATATCCGGTACATCAGCCTGTCCGACATGCATTTCGGGGCCGATAACAGCATCCTGACGCGGCTGACCTCGGCCGATGGTAAGGTGGATCCGAACCATCCAAGCGATCTGCTGGTGCAACTGGTGGGCTGCCTGCGTCATCTAATCAACGCAAACGGGGATGCGCCCCTTCCGACCCTGATCCTGAATGGCGATATTCTGGATCTGGCCTTCAGCACCAAGACCGTTTCGGCCATGGCGTTTCAGCAGTTTCTGGAACTGGCCATGCCCGAGGATCCCGATAGCCGGTTGTTCTCGACCAAGATGATCTATCTGCCGGGCAACCATGATCACCATCTGTGGCAAACCTGCCGGGAGCGCCGGTTCGCCGATCATCTTGCAGGGTCCGACTGGCAGGACAGCGCGCCAACCGTGCCGCATACCACGCCGCTGATGGACCCCGATCCGCTGCCTGATTGCCTGTTGCAATCGATTGGCCGACGCTTGCCGTGGCTGTCCGATCTTACGGTCGAAACGGTCTATCCCAACCTGGCCTTTGCCTCGGGCCAAAAGCTGGTGATCTATACCCACGGTCACTTCATCGAAGATGTCTATCTGCTGGCCAGCACCTTTGCCGATACTCTGTTCCCCGACACCAAGCCCCCTGTCACGATGGAGGAATGGGAGGCGCAGAACTTTGCCTGGATCGATTTTGTTTGGTCCCTGATCGGTCGTTCAGGCCGGATCGGGCCGGATGAAGAGATCATCTATAACCTCGGCAACAGCCCCAAGGAACTGGGGGCGCTGGCAGGCGCGGCGGTCCGGCGTTTTCTGGAGGCCAAGGCCGGGTCACTGGGCAAATCGCTGGGCGAAGGGGCTGGGGAACTGGTGGGCGATCTGGTCGGAAAAGCGTTCGAGCGGGGCTCGGCGCAGCATCTGCTCAGCGATGGTGGTGCAGGTCTGCGGCGGTTTCTGCAGGTTCCGGTTCAGGGTCAAATCAAGGCCGCCTTTGGCGCCAAGCCGGTGCCCGCCGACATTTCCGTGGTTTTCGGCCATACGCACAAGCCATTTGAGAAAGTGATGGAGATCGAAGATTTCACCGCCCCCCGTTTCACCGCCGTCAACAGCGGCGGCTGGGTGGTCGACAGCCCCGACCCGCAACCATTGATTGGAGGGGCGGCGGTCCTGATGGACGCCGACCTGAACCTTGCCTCGCTGCGCTTTTATAACGAAGCGGATGCCCCAGGTGATTACCGCGTGGCGTTGCATAAGGCGGGGCCCGAGGGTGCCGATAACCCTTTGTTCGACCGTTTGTCCTCGCTGGTTGACGGCACTCAATGGCCTTGGGCACAGTTTTCGCAAACAGCCGCAGTTGCGGTCAAAACCCACAATACGCGGCTTAAGGCGTTTCTTGCCGCTTATGAGCCAAGCCAGCCTGAAGATGCGACCAAAGACTGAACTCGACCCATCGAAGCCGATCCGCCAATGACGCGTTCAGAATCCAGCGACCCGGCCATCACGCCACGAACCCGCGCCAAGGCGCGGCACATTCTGGACAATTATTACATTGGCCCGTCCCGTGACGCCGGTGTGCTGGAGATCTGGGGTTACACCGACCGCATGACCTACGCCCCGGGTGAACGCGTGGCGCTGCGCGTTTCGACAACCGCGCAGAAATGGGATCTGGAGATTGGCCGGGATGGGGTCTCCTACCAGCCCGTGCTTCGGGAAAGCGGGTTGAAGGGGGTGCATCAGGATACGCCCTTCGACTGTTCGGTTTCCGGGTGCGGTTGGGAGGTGTCTTACGAATTCACCATTCCTGCCGACTGGCCCGCAGGCGGGTATCTGGTGACGTTCAGGGCCGAGCGAGACGGGGATCGCGTCGAAGAACACCATCTGTTTCTGCTGCGCCGCGCAAAGGACAAACCGGCTGCGCCCTATCTGTTGGTTTGCGCCACGGGCACATGGCTGGCGTATAATTGCTGGGGCGGGTCCAACCATTATGAGGGTATCACCGGCCCGGACCAGAATGCCTTTTCACCTGTTGTTTCAACCCAACGCCCCTGGACGCGGGGGTTTTGCAAACTGCCAGCCGGGGCCCCTCGGGCGGTGCCTGACAGGGCTCATACTGCTGGTGAGATGGTACGTTACCCCTATATGGAATGGGCCTACGCCTATGGGTATTCGAAGAAATATGCCTCGGCCGGGTGGGCCAGCTATGAACGGCATTTTGCAAGGTGGGCCGAAGAGCAGGGTTATGAATTCGACTTTGCCACCCAACATGATCTGGAGGCTGATCCCGACCTGTTGGAACGCCACAGATGCGCGGTTTTTGTCGGGCATGACGAGTATTGGTCGGCGAATATGCGCAAGGCCGTGAATCGCTTTGTCACCAACGGCGGTCGGGTCGCCCGGTTTGCAGGGAATTTTCTGTGGCAGACCCGGATCGAAGACGAAGGGCAGACCCAGATCTGCTACAAATACACGGCAGAGCTCGATCCGCTGGCCGGAACGGATCAGCAGCATCTGGTGACAGCAGCGTGGGAGGTTGATCCGGTAAACTGGCCGGGTGCCCAGACATTCGGGGTGAACGGGCTTAAGGGTATCTACGCGGGCTTGGGCAGGTGCGCGGGGCAGAACAGCGGTTTCACGGTCTACCGCCCCGATCACTGGGCGCTTGCCAGAACGCAATTGGGCTATGGCGACCAACTGGGAAGCAGCTCGCGCATTTACGGGTATGAGGTCGACGGCCTGGATTACAGAATGGAGGATGGCCTGCCGTTTCCGACGGGGACCGATGGAGCCGACCCCAAAATCACTATTCTGGCCATGGGTCTGGCAACAAACCTAGAGCCGGATCACGGAATTTGGGGTGAGACGATGTATATCGGCAGCGCCGACGCTGCTTTCAAAGCACAGACACTGTTCGGCGAACTGACCCAGGAAACGCTTGACCGCAGCACGCGCGGAAACGGAGTTATTGTGCATTGGGAGCGTGGGCAAGGCGAAGTCTTTACCGCCGCCACCTGCGAGTGGGTCATGGGCCTGACACGCCGCGATTGGCAGGTCGAGCAGATCACCCGCAATGTTCTGGACCGGTTTGGGCGGGCTTGACGCGTTCTGCCAGTGCCCCGAAAGTTCCCTTCCTTTTGGGGTTTAGGCAATTTCTTGCTGGATTTTGAGAACACGCGCAGATCGTTGCGATGATTTGGTCAGAGCATCCGATCACTCAACGGGTGCAATGTGGCTTTAGCGCCATGCGGCGAACATGTCCCGAGTGTTCAGGACGATAAGGGATTTAGGAATGCGCTTGCCCGTGGTATTCTCAAGATGAGACAGTGAGTTACGAACGGGCCGATTTGATCAGGCACAACTTGGAAGATGCCCATTATTTTAGCGACTGTTGCGGGTATGTCCCGCAGGCGCGCGAAAAGAATAAGTCGTTTTTGGCTTTTCAGAAGGTGCTGCTAGATTTTGTGTATCGGGCGCTGTAAGGCGGCGAAAAAAGGAACGATTGAGGTGTTACGTATGTCGAAGATGCGAAATGCGGTAGCAGGTATTGTGCTAGCACAGCTTGCGCTGTTCATTCCAGAAACCGCGCAGGCGCAAGATGGGCTGACAGGGGCTGACGGGGCCTTTCATGGCCTCTATGCCGGGTTGGAAATTGGCGCTGCCACGGCAAGCGGTGACACGGATTACCCTGTCTTGTCCGGTGGAACCTTAGATGCCTCTTTCGATCCGGATAACGGACGCAGTTTCGGTGTCTTGGTTGGCTACAACCTGCAACGCGGCAATATCTTGTACGGCGCCGAAGCCCGGTATTCGAACCTGTCTTACGTGCTTGAACGCGGAGCACCCGCACCGGAAAACCGTGAAGTCATGGATTTCGCAGACGTGCGCGGGCGCGTGGGCTATATCCGCGGTGATTTTTTGCTTTACGGTGCCGTGGGCTGGTCCTGGTCGCGCCTGCGTGTTCATCCAAGCGCAGCTTTTGAGTCTCGGGAAAGTCAAACGACGCTGGATGGTTTCAATATCGGCGTGGGCGTCGAATACAACGTCACGGATCGCTGGTTCGTTGCCGCTGATTACACCTATCGCGACGTCTCGGGCCAGTTTGACGAAGCATCCAACGACAGTGACTTTGATCTGAGCACCATAACCGCGCGTGTCGCATATCGGTTCTGATTGCGACCGCGCCGAAGTGGCGGTACACGCGTTTGACCGCTGAACCAACCGATCACCAAAGCCGTACCACGCCGACACGTGGCACAGTTAAGGAAGCCGGATGCCTGTATATCCCAATCTTCGCACCGTGTTCGTGCACATCCCGAAAACCGGCGGTTCGACTGTGACCACTTTGCTCAAGCGGGACCATCTGTTGAGTCGTCGTGTAAACGAACGCCATCCACAAGATGAAGAACGCGCGACCATATCCGGGCTGCTGAAACTGGTGGGGGATGAGGCCGATGACTACTACAAGTTCGCGTTCGTCAGAAACCCGTGGGATCGCTTTGTCTCGGCCTATCACTATGTGTGCCAGCGGCGCCCGGATTTGACAGAAGTCAGCGATTGCGGGTCGTTTGATGAGTTCATGGCGACATTTGCGCGTGACCCGGACCGTTTCCTCAAGATCCGGTATTTCATACCGCAGAGCTATTTTCTGACGGCACGCTCGGGCGAGATGCCGATTGATTTCATCGGCCGGTTCGAACGCTTTGATGACGATCTCAAAGTGGTGATGAAACAGCTTGGCCTTCGAAGGTCGACGGTGCGCCACAGGAAAAAGACGGCGCGTTCGGACTACCGTGACTATTTCGATGACGACAGCCGGGATGTGGTTGCGCAGGCCTACGCGCGTGACATCGAACTGTTTGGCTATTCCTTTGAAGACGGAAGCACCCGAAAGAAATCAAAGTTCCTTGGCCTGTTCTAAGCGGGTTAATTCCGAGACAAAAAAAGCCCGCACGTCGGTGCGGGCTTTCTCTGTTTGCTTGACTTAGGACTTACTGCGGAATTTCGCCTTCCAGCCCCTCGACATAGAAGTTCATGCCAGCCAGCGTACCGTCATCAGCGGTTTCGCCCTCGGCCAGCCAGTCACTGCCGTCCTGCTTCTTCAGCGGGCCGGTGAAGGGGTGGTATTCACCGGCAGCCATGGCGGCTTTCAGGGCCAAGGCTTCTTCTTTGACATCAGCCGGAACGGCGTCGGTGATTTCACCGATTGCGACCATGCCTTCACGGATGCCATCCCAGGTGTTCGCGCTTTCCCATGTGCCATCCATAACGGCCTGGGTCCGTGCAATGTAATACGGTGCCCAATCATCGATGATCGACGACACGCGCGGGAATGGCGCGTATTCGCTCATGTCCGAGGCCTGACCAAAGGTGACCACGTTGCCTGCCTCTTGCGCTGCCGCTTGCGGCGCGGTCGAGTCGGTGTGTTGCAGGATCACGTCCGCGCCCTGTTCGATCAGAACCGTGGCGGCGTCGGCTTCTTTCGCCGGGTCAAACCAAGTGTAAGCCCATACGATCTTGAACTCGACATCCGGGTTCACCTTCTTGGCGTGGATATAGGCCGAGTTGATGCCACGGATCACTTCGGGGATCGGGTACGAGCCGATATAACCGATGATGTTCGATTCCGTCATGTTTCCGGCGATATGGCCCTGAACCGCGCGACCTTCGTAAAACCGGGCCGAGTACACGGAAACGTTGTCGGCAGTCTTATATCCGGTGGCGTGCTCGAATTTCACATCCGGGAACTTCTTGGCCACGTTGATGGTCGGGTCCATGTAACCGAACGAGGTTGTAAAGATCAGATCCGCGCCTTCCAGCGCCATCTGGGTCATCACACGCTCGGCGTCGGGGCCTTCGGGAACGGACTCGACGAACACGGTTTCAACCTTGTCGCCAAAGTGTTCTTCCACGGCCAGACGGCCCTTGTTGTGTTCATAGGTCCAGCCGCCGTCGCCCACGGGGCCGACATATACAAAGCCGACCTTGGTTTTGTCTTCGGCCATGGCCCCCGAGGCCAGACCCAGCGCCATGGCGGCGCTTGCCAGAAGTGATGTGAATTTCATGTGTTACTCCCCAAGTTGGTTCAGTTGGCCCCTAGTGTGAGGCATGGAAGATCCGGCCCAGTGAGGCAGGTGCGCTGCTCTTGTCGGCCGAAAGGATCACAAGCACAAGGATCGTGATGATATAGGGCGACATTGCCAGATACTCGACAGGGATGGCAACGCCCGCTGCCTGCAAATTAAGCTGCAACACTGTGATTCCGCCGAACAAATAGGCGCCCAGCAAGGCGCGCCAGGGTTTCCAGCTGGCAAACACCACCAGCGCCAAGGCGATCCATCCCACGCCAGCCGTCATGCCCTCGGTCCATTGCGGCACGCGGATCAGGCTGATGTAAGCCCCGCCCAGGCCCGCGCAGGCCCCGCCGAACAGGATCGCCAGAATGCGGATCTTGATGACCTTGTAGCCCAGGGCATGTGCCGCGTCGTGGTTTTCGCCCACTGCACGCAGGATCAGACCGACGCGCGTGTATTTCAGCGTGGCCCAAACAGCGGCGGTCAACGCAATGCCGACATACAGGATCGGATCATGCTGGAACAGGATCGGCCCAATCACCGGGATATCACTGATCAAGGGAATATGGATGTCGCCCATGCTGGGGGGTTTGACCCCGACATAGCTTTGACCCATCAGCGCACTGAACCCCAGTCCAAACAGCGTCAGCGCCAAACCACTTGCCACCTGATTGGCCAGTGCCACCTGCGTCAGCAGCACAAACAGCAGGGACAGCACGGCGCCGCCAATCGCGGCAGCAATAAAGCCCAGCCAGGGTGAGCCGGTCTCGACCGAGATCGCAAAGCCGCTGATCGCGCCCACGATCATCATGCCCTCGACGCCAAGGTTCAGAACGCCAGCCTTTTCGACGACCAGCTCTCCGATCGCGGCCAGCAGCAGGGGGGTTGCGGCCACCATCAGCGAGGCGACCAGAAGGACGGGGTTAATCTCACCAAGATCCATTACGCTACCTCGCTACGGGCCGCACGGATGCGGTAGTTGGTCAAAAGATCGAAAGCCAGCAGGAAGAACAGCAGCATCCCCTGGAATACCTGAATGGCGGCGGCGGGCAGGCCCAGTTGGGATTGCGCAATCTCGCCGCCGATATAGGTCAGCGCCATCAGGCCACCGGCCAGCAGGATACCCACCGGATGCAACCGGCCCAGAAAGGCCACGATGATCGCGGTAAAGCCATAGCCCACGTTAAAGTCGATGCTGACCACGCCCGAGGGACCGGACACTTCGAACATCCCGGCAAGCCCTGCCAGCGCGCCGGACAGGCCCAGACAGAACAGGATCAGCCGCGCCGGGTTCACGCCTGCGAATTTCGCGGCCCTTGGGGCCTCGCCGGTCAGGCGGATGTGGAAGCCCAGCATGTGCCGGTTCAACAGCACATAGGCAAAGATCACCGCGATCAGCGCGGTCACGACGCCCCAATGCATCCCCGAACCGGCGATCAGCTCAGCATTATGCGCGCTGTCATAAGATTGCAGGTTGCGCGAGCCAGGAAAGCCGAACCCTTCGGGGTTTTTCAACAGCCCCAGCGAGACCGAGGCCAGCATCTGCTCGGCCACATAGACCAGCATCAGCGACACAAGGATTTCGTTGGTGCCGAACCGCACTTTCAGAAAGGCCGGGATCATCGCCCAGAGCCAACCGCCAAAGGCCCCGGCAACCACCATGATCGGAAAGATATAGAACGCCTCTAGCGGATAAAACGCCAGACCAGCGCCCGCGCCGAAAATGGCGCCCATGATATACTGCCCCTCGGCCCCGATATTCCAGATGCCCGCGCGAAAGCCAAGCGACAGACCAATGGCGATCAGAACCAACGGCGCGCCTTTCACCAGCAATTGCGGGCGATAGTAAAAGGCGAACTCACCGAACAGAGGATCCCAGAAAATGGTGCCAATGGCCTCGACCGGGTTCTTGCCCAAAATGGCGAATAGAATGCCACCAAACACCATGGTCGCCAGCACCGCCACCAAGGGGGTCGCATAAGACCACGCCTTCGACGGCTGCGGCCGCTTCTCCAACACAATCACCTGCTCATCCCCCCAAGTTCTTCATCTTTTTGTAAATACTCCCGCCGGAGGCGGCTCAACAGATCACACATGCGCCACCTCCATGCCATGCGCGCCGCCCATCATCAGGCCGATCTCGTCCACGGTCAGACCCGTCGTCGGGCGTGGCGCGCTCAGTCGTCCTTCGTTCAAGGCGGCAAAGCTGTCCGAGATTTCCATCAACTCATCCAGATCCTGCGAGATACAGACAACCGCTGTCCCCTTGGCCGCCAAATCCAGAATCGCCTGACGGATCGAGGCCGCAGCCGCCGCGTCCACACCCCAGGTCGGCTGGTTCACCACCAGAACGTCCGGGTCCTGCAGCACTTCGCGTCCGATCACGAATTTCTGCAGATTGCCGCCTGACAGCGACCGCGCCGCATTTTCCGGCCCCGGCGTGCGCACGTCGAACGCCTTGATGATCTTCTCGGCGAAACCCTTGGTCTCTGCCCATTTCAGAAAACCGTTGCTCTCCAGCCCTTCGCGGACAGATCCGGTCAGCAGGGCATTCTCAGTCAGGCTCATGTCCGGTGCCGCCGCATGGCCCAGCCGTTCCTCGGGTGCTGTCAGCACGCCCAGCTTCCGGCGCGCGCTCGGTCCAAGTTTGCCAACCGGCTGTCCGTTGAACTTGATTGCATCAGCGGCTGTCGTGATTTCACCCGACAGAACCCCCAGCAATTCATCTTGTCCGTTCCCGGCAACGCCACCAATGCCCAGAACCTCACCCTTGCGGACGGTCATATGTACGTTCTTCAACGCCGTCCCGAATTCCGATGGCGACGGCACCGACAAGCCGCTGACATCCAGCGCAACCTCGCCGAACGCGCGACCGGACCGTTCCGGCGTCTGCAGGGTCGAGCCCACCATCATTTCGGCCATATCCCGCGCCGAGGTCTCGGACGGCACGCATTCACCCACATTTTTGCCCAGACGCAGGATCGTGGCGTGGTCACACAGCGTGCGGATTTCCTCCAGCTTGTGCGAGATATACAGGATCGAGGTGCCCTCGGACCGCAGCTTGTTCAGCGTCTCGAACAGGATTTCGACCTCCTGCGGGGTCAGCACGCTGGTCGGTTCGTCCATGATCAACAGCTTGGGATCTTGCAGCAGACACCGAATGATCTCGACCCGCTGGCGTTCACCCGCAGACAGATCACCGACCGTGCGGTACGGGTCCAGCGGCAGGCCATAGGTCTCGGACACTTGCCGAATACGCGAGGCCAGATCGCCCATCGGGGGCGGGTTCTCCATCCCCAAAGCGATGTTCTCGGCCACATTCAGCGCGTCAAACAGCGAGAAATGCTGGAACACCATCGCAATGCCGTCTGCCCGCGCCGCGCGGGGCTCAGGTGGGGCAAAGGGTTGGCCGCGCAGCAGCATTGTGCCGCTGTCAGGCTTCACCAGCCCGTAGATCATCTTGACCAGCGTGGATTTCCCCGCGCCGTTTTCGCCCAGCAGGGCGTGAACCTCGCCTTCGCCAATGTCAAAAGACACCTGATCATTGGCCACGACGCCGGGATAGGCTTTGGTCAGCCCTTGCAAGCTTAGAAGTGGAGTGGTCACGCGCTCAGGTCCTTCTTCAATTCGTTCCGCCGGGCCGGGCGCAGCAGCTGTGCCGCGACGCCAACGGCGATCATCTGCGGGTGTTTGCCCAGGCCGGGGTCCCCGATTGGACAGGTGATCCGGCTGATCCGCTCGGGCGAATGCCCAAGGGCCGCCAACCGCGACCGGAATCGCGCCCATTTCGTAGCCGAGCCAATCAGCCCAGCAAAGCGGAAATCGTGCAAAAGCAGCCGGTTGCACAGTTCCAAGTCCAGAGTGTGTGAATATGTCAGCACAAGGTGTTCGGCATCACGGGGCGCATGGCGCACCAGTTCCGCCGGTTTTGCCGCCGGGACGACGGTAACGCCGCGCGGCACGGTTTCGGGGAAGCGCTCTGGCCCGGTATCAAGCCATGTGATCGCCAGATCGGGCAGGGGTGACAGGACATCAACCAACGCCCGGCCCACATGGCCAGCGCCCCATATCCAGAGATTGCGAGCCGGTTGGTGAACCGGTTCGATCATCCATCCGTCAATCAGTTGCGGGTCTGGCTCGATGCCCTGACCCCGCGCCCGCGCCAGCAGCCGTTTGACGGACAGGGGCATTTCGCCACCCGAAACCGGGCGAGCGATGAACTTGTCATCCAGAGTGTTGACCGCATCAAGGTCATAAACCTCGCTCAGCAGCGATACCGCCCCGCCGCAGCACTGGCCCATATCCGGGCCAAGCGCGTGTTGGCTCAGCCGTACCCGATCGGTCTGATGGCGCGCGGCTTGCGCCGCCTGATACTCCAACGTACCGCCGCCGATGGTGCCCGATTGCCCGCCCTCCCAGACCAGCATCGCGGCACCGACCTCGCGCGGGGACGACCCTTTAATCCCGGCTATGACCAACCGGACCACTTTTCCGTGGGTTTTGACCGCCTCCCTCAAAGCCTCCAGATCAAATCCCATCAGATGCCTCCCTTCATCCTTTGGACACCTCGCCAGACTTCCTCGGCCGTGGCGGGGGCATCCAATGCCGGGTATCCATCCCCGCAGGCCGCCACTGCATTCGACAGCGCCAGCCAGGCCGAGATGCCCAGCATGAAGGGCGGCTCTCCCACCGCTTTCGAGCGATAGATCGTATCCTCGCGGTTTTCACCGTCCCACAACGCGACGTTGAAGATGTCGGGCCGGTCGGAACAGGCGGGGATTTTATAGGTCGAGGGCGCATGGGTGCGCAGATTGCCCTTGTGGTCCCAGACCAGTTCCTCGGTCGTTAGCCAGCCCGCGCCTTGCACATAGCCACCTTCGACCTGTCCGATATCCAGCGCGGGGTTCAGCGAGGCCCCTGCGTCATGCAGAATATCCGTGCGCAGAATGCGGTTTTCGCCGGTCAGAGTATCTACGGCAACTTCGGTCACCGAGGCCCCATAGGCGAAGTAGAAGAACGGGCGACCCCGGCCCTTGATCCGATCCCATTCGATCTTGGGCGTCTTGTAGAAACCGGTCGCCGACAGGCTGACCCGGCCCTGATAGACCAGCGCAGCAGCCTCGGCGAAGGTATAGCGTTCCTCACCGACCGACACATGCCCGTCCGAGAAGGTCACGGTCGACGGATCGGCCTGATGCCGTTCGGCCAGATAGTCAGCCATCCGGTCGCGGATCGTGTCGCAGGCGGCCTTGACCGCCATGCCGTTCAGGTCACTGCCCGAGGATGCCGCCGTGGCCGAGGTATTGGGCACCTTGGCGGTATCGGTGGCGGTGATCTTCACCATCTCAAGCGGGATATCAAAGCGCGAGGCTGCGACCTGCGCCACCTTCTGGAACAGGCCCTGACCCATTTCCGTGCCGCCATGGTTCAGGTGGACCGAGCCGTCCTGATAGACATGCACCAGCGCCCCCGCCTGATTCAGGTGGGTCAGCGTGAAGGAGATACCGAACTTGACCGGAGAGAAGGCGATGCCCTTCTTGATAACAGCGTTTTCGGCGTTCCATTTCTCGATAGCGGCCTTGCGCGCGGTATAGTCGCTGGATTTCAGCAACGCCTCGGTCATGCCGTGCAGTTCGAAATCGCTGACCTCCATGCCGTAGGGGGTGGTGTTGCCGCCTGCGGGCAGGGGGCGCACTGGGGCGTTGCCGGTCTCAACCGCGCCGCGGCTGGTCAGGTCTTCGTGCGGGTCGGGGTGACCGAGCGGTTTTTCCGTGAGAACAGGGTCAGCAACAACATGCGCAGGCTCGTAGTAGTTCCGCCGCCGCAGTTCGACCGGGTCCAGTCCCAGTTCATGCGCGGCGTGATCCATCACGCGCTCGATCCCGACCATGCCCTGAGGACCTCCGAACCCGCGATAGGCGGTGGCGGATTGGGTGTTGGTTTTCAGCCGGTGGCTTTCGATGCGCGCGTTGGGCAGCAGATAGGCATTGTCCGAATGCAGCATGGCGCGGTCGGCGACAGGCAGGGACAGGTCCTGCGCCCAGCCACAGATCGCATATTGCAGGAACGAGACGCCCTGAATGTGACCATTGTCATCGAACCCGGCCTTGTAAGAAATCCGGAACGCGTGGCGCTTGCCGGTGATGGTCATGTCATCGTCGCGGTCATAGCGCATCTTGCAGGCTTTGCCGGTTGCCCGCGCCGCCACGGCGCAGGCAACGGCCAGAGCGTTGCCCTGACTTTCCTTGCCGCCGAAGCCACCGCCCATCCGCCGGGTCTCAACCCGGACCGCGTGCATGGGCACGCCCAGGGCGTCCGCCACCTTGTGCTGAATCTCGGTCGGGTGCTGGGTCGAGCTGTGGACCAGCATGTCGCCGCCCTCGTTCGGCACGGCCAGCGCGGCCTGCCCTTCGAGGTAGAAATGCTCCTGCCCGCCGATCTCGAACGTGCCTTCGATCACATGGGCCGCACCCGCGATGGCCGCGTCGGCGTCGCCTTTGGCGTAGATGCGCGGGCCGTCTTCGAACCGGCTGTCGGCGGCCAGAGCCTCTTCGACCGTCAGGATCGGGGTGCCTTCGGCATAATCGATCTGCCCCAGACGCGCGGCTTTGCGGGCGGCCAGATGGCTGGTGGCGATAACCAGAAATACCGGCTGGCCGATATAGTGAACGGTGCCGTCCGACAGTAGCGGCTCATCGTGGATCGAGGGCGAGACGTCGTTGGCAAAGGGCAGGTCGTCTGCGGTCAGGACCGCGACGACCCCGTCGGCGACCTTCGCCGCAGACAGGTCCATCGCGGTGATCCTGCCCTTGGCGATCGGGCTGAGACCAAAGGCCAGATGCAGCGATCCTTTGGGGGTCGGGATGTCGTCCACATAGCGCGCGGTGCCCGAGACATGCAGCGGTGCCGCGTCATGCGGCAGGGGTTTGGTCACGCTCATGCCGACACCTCCAGCACGTTTGTCACCTCGCCTTGATCTTCGAGGAAGTATCTCTCAAGCATCGCTTTGGCGGTTTCCAAACGATAGGTGGCCGAGGCGCGCATGTCGGTCATTGGGGTGAAATCGTCGGCAAAGGCGGAACGCGCGGCCTGAATGGTGTCGCGGGTCCAGGATTTGCCGATCAAAGCAGCCTCGACCTGAGTTGCCCGTTTCGGGATGGCTGCCATGCCGCCAAACGCGATGCGCGCCTGGGTGATGGTGCCGTCCGAGACGGTGATGTTGAAACAGCCGCAGACGGCCGAGATATCCTGATCGAACCGTTTGCTGAGTTTATACGCCTTCAGCCGGTCGGGTTGACGCGGAAAGCTGACGGCCTCGACGAACTCACCGGGGGTGCGGTCCTGTTTGCCGTAGTCGATAAAGAACTGCTCAAGCGGCAGGGCCCGGCGGGTGTCGCCTTTGCGCAGGTGCAGCGTGGCGTTCAGCGCGATCAGGGCGGGCGGGTTGTCCCCGATGGGCGAGCCGTTGGCGATGTTGCCGCCCACGGTGGCCGCGTGGCGCACCTGAACGCTGGCGTAACGGCGGATCATTTCGGCGTAGGAAGGGTGCAGATCGGCCAGCGCCGCGCCCATGCGGTTCATATCGACCATCGCGCCAAAGCGGATTTCGTCATCGGTGATGCTGATCTGTTTCAGGTCGTCGCAGCGGCTGAGGAAAATCACCGGGTCCAGATCGCGCAGCTGCTTGGTAACCCAAAGCCCGACATCGGTGGCCCCGGCGATCAGGGTGGCGCTTGGGTGTTCAGCGTAAAGAGCTGCCAGTTCGTCGGGGTTGTTGGGGAGGAAGGGGGGCTCTGCCCCCCGGCCTGCGGCCTCCCCCCGAGGTATTTTTGAACAAGAGAAGGACTGGTCGTTGGTGATCCAGTCCGGTGTCGGTTTTGGTTCGGCGGCTTGGGCGGCGCGGATGATCGGGGCGTAGCCGGTGCAGCGGCAGAGGTTTCCGGCCAGTTGCGTGTCGTGATCGGTGGCACCGGTGGCGTGGCTTGCGACCATCGACATCACGAAGCCCGGGGTGCAGAAGCCGCATTGCGAGCCATGCAGGTCGACCATGGCCTGTTGCACCGGGTGGGCTTCGCCGTTTGGACCGCTGGCCCCTTCGACGGTGCGGACCGCTTTGCCGTGTAACTGGGGCAGGAACAGAATGCAGGAATTGAGCGCCTTGTGGCCATCCGCATCCGTCACCATGACGGTGCAGGCGCCGCAGTCGCCTTCGTTGCAACCTTCCTTGGTGCCGGTCAGGCCGCGATCCTCGCGCAGCCAGTCCAGCAGGGTGGCTGTCGGATCGACATCCGCCAGTTCCACTGTCTCTCCGTTCAGAAGAAACGTGATCGTCATACGAGAAACCCGTCGCGTTACCCGGTTGCGCCCTTGGGTGCCCTCCTTCGATGCGACGTAGAAAGAGTGGCGGGCGGAGTGCTTGCCGTGTGATGTTAGAAACAGGGCAGGTTCTCTGGCAAGAAAAACTGCCTATGTGATGTACCATTACCCCCAGTCGGCGCGAAGGTGCGGGTTTTCAGTAATGTTCAGGCGATTGAAATTAAAGCGTTTTTTGCAGCGGCCTAGCCGCGGCCCCCGAAGCACCTTCTGAAAAAGACGAATAATCAGCGCCGATTTTTTAGGCATCCCAAAGCGTCGGTTCCCGCTTTTGCCGCGCCTCTGGCTGGGATAGCGTAGGGGTCATGAGCAGTTCCCCACGATTCATTCACCTCCGCGTTCACACCGAATATTCCCTGCTGGAAGGCGCCGTGCGGCTGAAAAAGCTGCCCGCGCTTTGTGAGAAGGCCGAGATGCCCGCCGTTGCGGTGACCGACACCAATTCGATGTTCTCGGCGCTGGAGTTTTCCGTCACCGCCAGCGGGGCCGGGGTGCAGCCGATCATGGGGTGTCAGGTCGATCTGACCTATGTGCAGGCGCAGCCCGGTGAAAAGCCCAAAGCGCCCGCGCCGCTGGTGCTGCTGGCGCAGTCCGAGGTGGGGTATGAGAACCTGATGAAACTGAGTTCCTGCCTTTATGTGGACAAGGGCGGGCAGTTGCCGCAGGTCACGCTGGACGAGTTGGCGGAATGGTCGGACGGTCTGATCTGCCTGTCCGGCGGGCCGGACGGACCGGTGGGAATGCTGTTGCAGCAGGGGCAGCGCCCGGCGGCTGAGGCTCTGGTAGACCGGCTGGCGGGGATGTTCCCGGATCGGCTGTATATCGAGTTGCAGCGTCATCCCGGTGAAGGTGGCCAGCCCGAGGCCGAGCGTCTGACCGAGCGGGGCCATGTCGAGATGGCCTATGCCAAGAACCTGCCGCTGGTTGCCACCAATGACGTCTATTTCCCGACCTCGGATATGTATGAGGCGCATGATGCGCTGATCTGTATTTCGGAAGGGGCCTATGTCGATCAGCAAGAGGGCCGCCGCCGTCTGACCGCGCAGCACTATTTCAAGTCGCAGCAGGAGATGGTGACGCTGTTCGCTGATCTGCCCGAGGCGATAGAAAACACGGTCGAGATCGCGCGGCGTTGCGCCTTTATGGCCTATCGTCGCGATCCCATCCTGCCGAAATTTGCTGATGATGAGGTCGCCGAACTGCGCCGCATCGCCAATGAAGGATTGCAGAAACGTCTGGCCGTGATCCCCCATGCGGTGACGCCCGACGAATATCAGGAGCGGCTGGATTTCGAGCTGGGTATCATCGAAGGCATGGGCTTTCCCGGTTACTTCCTGATCGTTGCGGACTTTATCCAATGGGCCAAGGATCACGACATTCCGGTGGGGCCGGGGCGGGGCTCGGGCGCGGGCTCGCTGGTGGCCTATGCGCTGACGATCACCGACCTTGATCCGCTGCGCTATTCGCTGCTGTTTGAACGGTTTTTGAACCCCGAGCGGGTGTCGATGCCCGACTTCGACATCGACTTTTGCATGGACCGCCGCGAAGAGGTGATCCGTTACGTGCAGCAGAAATACGGGCGCGACAAGGTGGGGCAGATCATCACCTTTGGTGCTTTGCTGTCCAAGGCCGCAGTGCGCGATATCGGGCGGGTGCTGCAGATGCCTTATGGGCAGGTGGATCGCCTGTCCAAGATGATCCCGGTTGAAGGCGTCAAACCTGTCTCCATCGAAAAGGCGCTGAAAGACGAACCGCGCCTGCGCGAAGAGGCACGCAACGAAGAGGTTGTGGACCGTCTGCTGAACTATGGCCAGCAGGTCGAGGGGTTGCTGCGAAATGCCTCGACCCACGCCGCTGGGGTTGTGATCGGCGACCGGCCTCTGGATGCGCTGGTGCCGCTGTATCAGGATCCGCGCTCGGACATGCCGGCGACCCAGTTCAACATGAAATGGGTGGAACAGGCCGGGTTGGTAAAGTTCGACTTTCTGGGCCTGAAAACGCTGACGGTGATCCAGAACGCGATGGATCTGATCTTCAAATCCGGGCGGCCCTTGCATGTGGCGGCGGATGGCACGGAGCTTTATGAACCCGCCGAAGGGGCCGAGAACCAGATCAACGCCATCCCGCTGGATGATGAGGCGACCTACAAGCTTTATTCTGCGGCCAAGACGGTGGCGGTGTTCCAGGTGGAATCCACCGGCATGATGGATGCGCTCAAGCGCATGAAACCCACCTGTATCGAGGATATCGTGGCGCTGGTGGCGCTCTATCGTCCCGGTCCGATGGAGAACATCCCGACCTATTGCGAGGTCAAGAACGGGCTGCGCAAGATCGAATCTGTTCACCCTCTGATCGACCATATCCTTGAAGAAACGCAGGGCATCATCGTTTATCAGGAACAGGTGATGCAGATCGCTCAGGTGATGGCAGGGTACAGCCTTGGCGGGGCCGACCTGCTGCGCCGCGCGATGGGTAAAAAGATCAAAGAGGCGATGGATGCCGAGCGGCCCAAGTTCGAAAAAGGCGCGGGTGAGAATGGCGTGGATGCCAAGAAGGCGTCCGAGGTTTTCGACCTGCTCGAGAAATTCGCCAACTATGGTTTCAACAAATCCCACGCGGCAGCCTATGCGGTGGTCAGCTATCAGACTGGCTGGCTGAAGGCGAACCATCCGGTCGAGTTCATGGCGGGCGTCATGAACTGCGATATCCATCTGACCGACAAGCTGGCGATTTATTTCGAAGAGGTCCGCAAGGGTCTGGAATTGCCCTATGTGCCGCCTTGCGTGAACCGCTCGCTGGCGACGTTCGATGTGGTCGAAGGGCATCTGGTCTATGCGCTGGGCGCGTTGAAAAACGTGGGCGTCGAGGCGATGAATCTGGTGGTCGAAGGGCGCGGGGATAAGCCGTTTGTCAACCTGTTCGACTTTGCCCGCCGTGTTGACCTGAAGAAGGTCGGCAAGCGCCCGTTGGAAATGATGGCACGGGCCGGGGCCTTCGACCAACTCGACAAGAACCGCCGCCGGGTGTTCGAAAGCCTCGATCCGCTGGTGCAATATTCGGCGGCGATCCATGAACAGAAGAACTCGAACCAGGTGTCGCTGTTTGGTGAGGCAGGGGACGACCTGCCCGAACCCCGCCTGTCGCCCACGCCCGACTGGCTGCCTGCCGAACGGTTGAGCGAAGAGTTCAAGGCCATTGGCTTCTACCTGTCCGGCCACCCGCTGGACGACTACATGCCCGCGCTGAAGCGCAAACAGGTGCTGACGCTGGACGAGGTGACGGAAAAGGCGCGCTCGGGCCCGTTGATCGCCAAAATGGCCGGTGTCGTGGCCGGGCGGCAGGAACGGAAATCCGCGCGCGGCAACCGGTTTGCCTTTGCCCAGCTTTCGGACCCGACGGGGGCATATGAGGTCACGCTGTTCTCGGACACGTTGGAGAAATGCCGCGAGTTTCTGGAAACCGGTGCGCAGGTGGTCCTGACGGCCGAGGCAACAATGGAGGCCGATCAGCTGAAACTGCTGGGCCGCTCGGTTGGTCCGGCGGATTCGGTTGTTGCCGAGGCCGGGGCAACCGGCCTGCGCATCTTTGTGGAGCAACCGCAGGTCCTGTCCACCGTCGCCACGGTGCTGGCAGACGCGGCGAGCGTCACCAAGGGGGCATCCAAGGGGCCGATACAGGTGTGCTTGATGGATCCGACCCTGCCCGGCGACGTTGAGATGGACCTGGGGCAGGAGTTTCCGATCAACCCGCAGATCAAGGGTGCGATCAAATCGCTGGATGGCGTTCTGTCGGTCGAAGAGGTCTGACCCTCGGATTTGTTGCCACAGCCTTTTTGCCTAGCTAAGCTGAACCCATACTCTCATTGACCTGTGAAACAGGAGGGCATTGGTTTGGCACTTTCAGGAATTGGGTCCAAGGCGCTGATGTTGGCCGGGGCGATCTCGCTTTCGGTGGCGACTGCGGGTTTTGCGGATGACAAAAAGAAGAAAAAGACAATCGAAGGCGCATTGATCGGTGCGGGTGTCGGCGCTTTGATCGGCGACGGCAAGGGCGCAGCAATCGGCGGCGTGGCCGGTGCGATTATCGGACATAACTGGAAATGAACGTGATGCGTATGACCCTGTCCAAAATCGCTGCTGCCGGGCTTTGCCTGTCACTGCCGGGTGGCGCGTTCGCTGACGACGCAGCAGAGCAGATGGTGCAGGATGCATTGCCTGTGATGCACTATACCTGCGCTTCGATCGCCGAAGAGGCGGATGGCGACGAAGCCTTTGTTGTGGCGGTTGTTGGAAAGATGACGGCCCTGTCGCTTTATAATCGTCAGATCAATATCGAAGATCACGCGAGCACGGACGCGGAAAAAGCCCAACTGCGCGAAGCTTTCATCGCGGCGTTGTCCAAGGGCTGCGCGGCGGACAAGAATGCCCTTCTGGGTGGTGTGGTCGATAACGCGGTGAAATCCACGCTGGGGTTGTGATCCCTCAGTAATGCGGCGGCCGTTCGTCGCCATAAACGATGCCGCCTGATCCTTCTTGCGCCCGTTCGGCCTCGCGTTGATACAGCATCGCGACGCGGCGGGTCAGGCGGTCGATTTCGTCCTGTTGCGCGGTGACGATTGTGTTCAGTTCTTCCACCGTGCGGGTCAGATGGGCGATCTGTTCTTCCAAATGCTGCATTGCGGGCTCCTTCCGCGACGGTCATAGCGGGCCTTTGGGGCCAAGGCCAGCCAAAGCGCGCCTTGCCCCGATGCGGGCCATGGGATAGACCGCGCGCGGAACACTAAACGCCCAAGGACGCCCCACATGGCCAAGCCCAAGAAACAGCCCCGCCCCAAGGCCATCACGCCGAAAGGGTTCCGCGACTATTTCGGCCAGGAAGTCACGCAGCGCACCGAGATGCTGCGGGCTATTGCGGATGTCTATCATCGTTACGGGTTCGACGCGTTGGAAAGCAGCGCGGTCGAGACCGTCGAGGCGCTGGGCAAGTTCCTGCCCGATGTGGATCGCCCGAACGAGGGTGTCTTCGCGTGGCAGGAAGTGGACGAGAACGATAAGGGCGATTGGATGGCCCTGCGCTATGACCTGACCGCGCCTCTGGCCCGCGTCTACGCGCAGCACCGCAATGATCTGCCCACGCCCTATCGCCGCTATGCGATGGGTCCGGTCTGGCGGAACGAAAAGCCCGGGCCAGGGCGCTATCGTCAGTTTTATCAATGTGACGCGGATACGGTCGGCACGGCTTCGATGGCCGCAGATGCCGAGATTTGTGCGATGCTGTCGGACACGCTGGAAACCGTCGGCATCCCGCGCGGCGACTATCTGGTGCGGGTGAATAACCGCAAGGTTCTGAATGGCGTGCTCGAGGCGATGGGTTTGGGCGAAGACGCCGCTGCCCGAGACAACGTCCTGCGCACCATCGACAAGTTCGACAAGGTGGGTGAGGCCGGGGTGCGAGAGTTGCTGACCAAGGGCCGCTTGGATGCCTCGGGTGCGTTTATCGACGGCGTGGGCCTCAGCGATGATCAGGCCGAGCCGGTAATTGCCTTCCTGACCTCGAAGGCCGCCGATACCGCCGGAACGTTGGCCAACCTGCGCGCCGCCGTGGGCGACAGCAAGATCGGTGCGGATGGGATTGCCGAATTGGAACAGATCGGCGCGCTGCTGGATGCAGGCGGATACGGTGCGGACCGGATCGAGATTGATCCCTCGGTCGTGCGTGGCCTTGGGTATTACACCGGGCCGGTTTATGAGGCCGAACTGACCTTCGAGATTTTCGACGAGAAAGGCCGCAAGCGGCAGTTCGGCTCGGTCTCGGGCGGCGGGCGCTATGACGATCTGGTCAAACGCTTTACCGGGCAGGAGGTGCCTGCGACTGGCGTTTCTATTGGTGTCGACCGCCTGCTGGCCGCTCTGCGCGAAAAGGGCCGTGTCAGCGCTCAGGCCACCGGCCCCGTGGTTGTCACCGTGATGGATCGTGACCGCATGGCCGATTATCAGGCGATGGTCGCGGAACTGCGCAATGCGGGCATCCGGGCCGAGGTTTATCTGGGCAACCCCAAGAACTTTGGCAATCAGTTGAAATACGCGGACAAGCGAAACTCTCCGATTGCGGTGATCGAAGGGGGCGATGAAAAGGCAAACGGGATCGTGCAGATCAAGGACCTGATCCTTGGTGCCAAGATTGCCGAAAGCGCCACGCTGGAGGAATGGAAAGAACGCCCCAGCCAGTTCGAAGTGCCGCGCGGCGATCTGGTCGCCAAGGTCCGCGAAATTCTGGACAGTCAGGACTGAGCCATGCCCAACCGTTCCCAGATACAGGCCCGCGCCGCGATGATGCGGGTGCGGTTCGAGGCCGCCGGGGCGCAAGTGGTGGACACGCCCCTGCTGCAACCGGCGGACACGCTGCTGGACCTCTATGGCGAAGACATCCGCGCCCGTGCCTATGTGACCTCGGACGCGCTGCGCGGTGAACAGATGTTGCGCCCGGATTTCACGCTGCCCGTGGTGCAGATGCATATGAACGATGGGGCCGAGCCCGCGCGCTATACCTATTCCGGCGAGGTGTTTCGGCGGCAGGAACACGACCCGGACCGGTCCAACGAATACATTCAGGTGGGGTACGAGGTCTTTGACCGCAATGACCCCGCCGGCGCGGATGCCGAGGTATTCTCGCTGTTTGCGTTGCAATTGCGCGGGCTGCCTCTGCGTGCTGCAACAGGGGATATCGGTATTCTGACGGCCGCCGTGCAGGGCCTGCGCACGACCGACAGACGCAAGGATGCGCTAATGCGGCATCTGTGGCGTCCGCGCCGTTTCCGCACTCTGCTGGACCGGTTCGCCGGGCGTAAGGCTGGCCCCGAAGGGCGGGATACGCGGTTGGATGCTGCTGACCCTCTGGCCATCGACGCCCCAATGATCGGCAAACGCCGCGCATCCGAGATCGAGGCGCGGATCGCGGCGCTGCGCGAGGATCGTGACACTCCGCCGATTTCCGACAATGAGCTGGTCGGGTTGGAAACGCTGCTGAACGTGCGCGAAACCATGCCCTTTGCGTTGGAGCAGCTGCGTGACGTGGCAGTTGACCTGCCGCAGATCACCCCGGCGCTGGACCGGCTCGAGGCGCGTGTGGCCTCGCTTCAGGCGCGCGGTGTGGATGTGGAACGGCTGGATTTCGAGGCCGCCTATGGCCGCACGTCGATGGAATATTATGACGGGTTTGTCTTTGGCTTCTACGCCGAGGGCCGCCCCGACCTGCCACCGATTGCCACCGGCGGGCGCTATGACGCGCTGACGCGGCAATTGGGCAATGGCGCGGAAATCCCCGCCGTGGGCGGCGTGCTGCGCCCGGACCTGATGCTTGAGGTTGAGGAGGACGCGCAATGAGCTTGAAACTGGGCGTGCCCTCGAAGGGCCGGTTGATGGACAAGACCTTTTCGTGGTTCGAAAAGCGCGGCATCACCCTGTCGCGCAGCGGCTCGGACCGGGAATATGCGGGCAAGGTCGAAGGCATTGATGGCGTCTCCCTGATCCTGTTGTCCGCCGGTGAAATCCCCCGCGAACTGGCGGCGGGGCGGATCCATTTGGGCGTCACCGGCATCGATCTGGTGCAGGAAAAACTGCCGCGCTGGGAACAGCAGGTCGAAGAAGTCTCGCGGCTTGGGTTCGGCAAGGCCGACCTGATCATCGCCACGCCCGCCTGCTGGGTCGATGTGGACACACTTGACGATCTGGATGCTGCAGCGGCGGCCTTCCGCAAGGCCCACGGCCACCGGCTGCGGATTGCCACCAAATATCACCGTTTGGTGCGCGAGTTCCTGACTGATGCTGGCGTGGCCGATTACACGCTGGTCGACAGTCAGGGCGCGACCGAAGGTACGGTGATGAACGAAACCGCCGAGGCGATTGCGGACATTACCTCCAGCGGCGAAACCCTGCGGGCCAATCACCTGAAAATCCTGACGGACGGGCTTGTGTTGCAGTCACAGGCGACCCTGTGGCGCAGCCGGGTGGCGAAATATGGCGTGGCTGAGAAAGCGGTTCTGACCGAATTGCTGGACCGACTGGGCTGATTACAGCACCCCGATTTCCGCCAGAGCGCGGTTCAGATCGTCGGGCAGGGCGTCGTCTTGTTCGCGGCCCTGCGGCAGGTCGGCGGGGGTGTCCTCAGGCTTGAGGTAACGCCAGCCTTGAAACGGGCGTTTCAGGGCGGTCTGGGTGCGATGCACCTCGGGGTCCAGCACGATGGCGCAACGGCGGATGCCGTCGTCGCCGCGGACCTCGTCCAGACGCAGTATTCGCTGACGGCACTGGATGACGCCCTTGATCACCCAATAGATTGACCCGCCATTCAGAATCTCGGCCTCGCGTTTGGGCCACATGCGGGTGACATGGCGCGGGCAGCCGTCCTCATACAGAGGCTTGCGACTGTCCTGCCACGCTTGCAGGGTCTCGACGCTTTCCGAGCCGACCGAGAGTTTTATGAGGTTTAGGTAGTTATCCACAGCTTTCCCACAGAGTCGTCCCGAGGCCCATCTTTATATTGTAGCTCGCTGGCCGGTGTCATCAAGGTGTTGTGGCAGGTGTGTGTATTGGGGTAGTCTGGATACCTCTTTCAGAACAGGGAATCACCAATGAGCCGCTTCGCCGCCCCCATCGCCGAGCAGATCTGGGACATGAAATACCGTTTCAAACAGGCGGATGGCACGCCCATCGACCAGACGGTCGAGGACAGCTGGCGGCGCATCGCCCGCGACCTGGCGCGGGTTGAGGCTGACTCGGCGCATTGGGAGGATAAGTTCTTTGCGGCGCTGGAGGATTTCAAATACCTGCCCGCCGGGCGCATTACCGCAGGCGCAGGCACAGCGCGTCAGGTGACATTGTTCAACTGTTTCGTCATGGGCACCGTACCGGACAGCATGGGCGGTATTTTCGACATGCTGAAAGAGGCGGCGCTGACGATGCAACAGGGCGGGGGCATCGGCTACGATTTCTCAACCATCCGCCCGCGTGGCGCGGATGTGCATGGGGTGGCGGCGGATGCCTCTGGCCCGCTGTCATTCATGGATGTGTGGGACGCGATGTGCCGGACGATCATGTCCGCAGGCTCGCGTCGCGGGGCGATGATGGCGACCATGCGCTGCGATCACCCGGATATCGAACAGTTCATCACAGCCAAATCCGACCCGGCCCGCCTGCGCATGTTCAACATGTCCGTGCTGGTGACCGATGCCTTCATGGAGGCCGTCAAGGCCGACGGCCCGTGGGAGCTGGTGTTCGGCGACAAAGTCTATCACACCGTTCAGGCCCGCGATCTGTGGAACAAGATCATGCAGGCGACCTATGACTATGCCGAGCCGGGTGTGATTTTCATCGACCGGATCAACAAGGCCAACAACCTCAGCTATGTTGAAACCATCGCAGCGACGAACCCATGCGGAGAGCAACCTCTGCCGCCTTATGGCGCCTGCCTGCTGGGTTCGATCAACCTGGCACGTCTGGTGGCCGAGCCGTTCGAAGATGCCGCGCATCTGGACGAGGCCGCGATGCAGGAGCTGGTCGCCACTGCCGTTCGGATGATGGACAACGTGGTGGATGCCTCGAAATTCCCGCTGCCCGAACAGGCGGCCGAGGCACAGGCCAAGCGCCGGATCGGGCTGGGTGTGACCGGTCTGGCCGATGCGCTGCTAATGCTGGGCCTGCGCTATGGGTCCGACGAGGCGGCGCGTCAGACCGAGCGCTGGTTGCACGCGATTGCCCGCGCCGCATATCTGGCGTCGGTGGACTTGGCAAAGGAGAAAGGGGCGTTCCCGCTGTTCGATGCCGAGAAATATCTGGCCAGCGGCACGATGCAGCAGATGGACGACGACGTGCGCGATGCGATCCGCGAACATGGTATCCGCAACGCTTTGCTGACCTCGATTGCGCCGACGGGGACCATATCGCTTTATGCCGGGAACGTATCTTCGGGGATCGAGCCGGTCTTTGCCTATGCCTATACGCGCAAAGTGTTGCAGAAGGACGGCTCGCGCACCGAAGAAGAGGTCGTGGATTACGCCGTGCAGATGTGGCGCGACAAGTTCGGCGACGCGGATCTGCCGGACTACTTCGTCAACGCGCAGACTTTGAGCCCGTCTGATCACGTCAAGATGCAGGCGGCAGCGCAGAAATGGATCGACAGTTCGATTTCGAAGACGATCAACTGCCCCGAAGACATCAGCTTTGACGCGTTCAAGGATGTCTATATGCAGGCCTGGGATCAGGGCTGTAAGGGTTGCACCACCTATCGCCCCAACGACGTGACGGGCTCGGTCCTGACGGTATCGGAAAGCGACGACAAGGCTCCGGGCGAAAGCGCTGATGCGCCGCATGAGGTCGATGGTGGCGAGGTCGTGTATATGTCCGAACCGCTGGATCGCCCGCAAGCTCTTGAGGGGTCGACCTACAAGCTGAAATGGCCCGACAGCGAACACGCCATCTACCTGACGATCAACGATATCGTCATCGGAGGCCGCCGCCGCCCGTTCGAGGTGTTCATCAACTCGAAGAACATGGAGCATTACGCCTGGACGCTGGCCTTGACCCGAATGATCTCGGCCGTGTTCCGGCGTGGCGGAGACGTGTCCTTTGTGGTCGAGGAACTGAAGGCGGTGTTCGACCCGCGCGGCGGTGCCTGGGTCAAGGGCAAGTATATCCCCTCGATCCTGGCGGCGATCGGCGGTGTGATCGAACAGCACATGATCAGCATCGGCTTTCTGGAAGGCGAGGGGATGGGCCTGAAATCCGACCCGCAGGCGCAGGTGGTGAACATGGACGCCCCGCGGGGCAAAGCGTGCCCATCCTGTGGGCAGTTCGATATGGTCATGATCGAAGGCTGCATGACCTGTCGCAGCTGCGGCCACTCTAAGTGCGGGTAACTTATCTGTTATTTGACGTCTGACACCCGGTTGTAACAGTGAAGGGTAGCGGACTGATCGGTGCCCAGTTGAATCAGTTTTGCAACAATCTTCGGATTGCTTGAATTCGGTCTCTTTTTCGCCGAATTCAGGGTTGATATGGACGTGTGAGTAAGTGGTGGGATGTTGAAAGGTTTGAGCGGGCAGATGAGACCAGGGCAAAGCGGTCGTATAGCCATATCGTGGAAACAGACAGAGCTTGACGAGCTTGAGGCGGCGCCTCTGGCTTTTTTGGTCGTTGGGGCTGCGTGGTCCTGGCGCGGGCAGGCTGTTCTGCTGAGCGATGGTGCCGAGCAGGCAGTTGAACGGGCGGGCAGTGTTGGCGCTGTATCCTCTCGGACCAGTGACCGATTTGCGATTGTTAGGGAAATCTCCGGTGAGGTTTTTGGCTCGGTCGTTCTGACCAATGGCGCGCAACGGTTCAGCGCGGATCTGGTTGTTCAGGACGGCGAGATTGACCCGACCTTTGTGTTCTCGGACGGATGCCCACCGCGCGATCAGTCATTCTGGATCTGCGACGTTTTGGATTTTGGCGGTCAGGCGTTTGTCGAGCCACCTCAGGACGCAACCGTCGTTACCTTTCCACTGCACGCTGTGACGCGGAAGACCTAAGCGCGGTAGCAATCCAGGCTTAGCGACCTGCGGCCATTCGAATTGCGCCCTTTTCCCGGGAATTTCTTGCCGAATAGCTTATTGACTCTGACTGATCTGCAGATATAAGCGCGGCTTCATTGGTGTTGGTGGCCCCCGCAAGGGGATGCCTGTCATGGGGGAAACCTCAAGAGGACAACGCCCTTTATAACCCGGCACCACGCCTGGTCTGAACTGGAACTGCCCGGTCCGAGCGGAGACGCTATTTCGGCCCGAGAAATGGGAACCGGTTTTCGGATCAAGCCGATATGCCACAGTAAAGGAGATCAGCCGTGACTAAACGCACGTCTGCCAAGTACAAAATCGACCGCCGGATGGGCGAAAACATCTGGGGTCGTCCGAAATCCCCGGTCAACCGTCGTGAATACGGCCCCGGCCAGCACGGCCAGCGCCGCAAGGGCAAACTGTCGGACTTTGGTCTGCAGCTGCGCGCCAAGCAGAAGCTGAAAGGCTACTATGGCGACCTGACCGAGAAGCAGTTCCGCCGCATCTACGCCGAAGCCGAGCGTGTCAAAGGCGACACCGGTGAAAACCTGATCGGCCTGCTGGAGCGCCGTCTGGACGCTGTTGTCTACCGTGCCAAGTTCGTGCCGACCGTGTTTGCCGCGCGTCAGTTCGTGAACCACGGCCATGTCAAAGTGAACGGCAAGCGGGTCAACATCCCCAGCTACCGCGTCAAGGAAGGCGATGTGATCGAAGTGCGCGACAAATCCAAGCAACTGGCCGTTGTTCTGGAAGCGGCTGCTTTGGCCGAGCGCGATGTGCCTGACTACATCGACGCCGACCATTCGAAAATGACCGCGACCTTCGTGCGCGCGCCGGGTCTGGGTGATGTGCCCTATCCGGTTGTCATGGAACCGAACCTGGTTGTTGAATTCTACGCGAAGAACTGATCTTCGCTGACATTCGAAATTCGAAGGGCCGCGCCATCTGGCGCGGTCTTTTTTGTTTGAAGGGGGCTCTGCCCCCGTCGCTGCGCGACTCCCCCGGGATATTTCTGGCCAGATGAAGGGCGGATCAGAGTGGCAGGGGGCGGGCTTCGGCAATGGCCTCCATGGCGAAATATGAGGTTACGCTGTCCAGCTCGACCTTCTCAATCAGGCGTTGGTAGACCTTGTCGTAGGATGCCATGTCCTGAGTGACGACTTTGAGCTGATAATCGTAGTCGCCGCCGATGCGGTGAAAATCCACCACTTCGGGGATGGTGAGCACATGGCGGCGAAAGGCTTGTAGCCAGTCCGCCGAATGGTGGCGCGTGCGCAGCATGACGAATACCACCAGGTCGAGCCCCAGTTTCTCGCGCGCGATCCGGGCGGTGGAACCCAGAAGAACACCGTCTTCGTTCAGCGCCTTCAGCCGCCGCCAGCAGGCGTTTTGCGAGAGGCCGACCTGATCTGCGAGTTCTCGCTGGGACAGGGTGGCGTCTTTTTGCAGCGCTTGCAGAATACGCATGTCAATTTGATCTAATTTTGCGGTCATATCTGATCATATGACACAAAGTTTGCGTTTTCTATGCAAAGATTGGTGAAGTTTACTCGCTTTTGCTCAATCACATTGGTATCACAGTAAGGAGCCGGTGTAATGACCTTGTCCAAGTTTCGCGCAGAAATCCAATCCACCACTCGCAATTCCAAGCTGTGCGATGGGCTGATCGGAGAGAACGTTCTGATCCCGGGTCTGCACGGGGACGTATCGCTGGTTTATGCGGATTACGTCGCCTCGGGCCGCGCATTGCGGCAGGTTGAGGATTTTGTGGCCGAGCATGTTCTGCCGTTCTATGCCAACAGCCATACCGAGGCCTCTTTCTGTGGGTCTTACATGACGCGGCTTCGCCAGGAAGCGCGCGCTGAAATTGCCCGCATTGTTGGTGCGAGGGGAGACGACGCGGTGATCTTTGCCGGGTCCGGAGCCACTGCGGGTTTGAACCGGCTGGTCAGCCTTTTGGGAGTGGAGGAGGCAGACCGGCCGGTTGTTTTCATCGGGCCGTATGAGCATCACTCGAACATCCTGCCGTGGCGTGAAAGCAAGGCATTGGTGGTTGAGATTCCCGAAGCCGCGGATGGCGGGGTTGATATGGGTGCGCTGGAAGGCGCTTTGCTGCGCCATGCGGATGCGGATCTTGTGATCGGGTCGTTTTCAGCGGCATCCAATGTGACGGGGATTATCACGGATCCCGATCCGGTCACGCGGGTGCTGAAGCGCCATGGGGCGTTGGCGGTGTGGGATTATGCCGGTGGCGGGCCGTATCTGCCCATGGATATGGGGCCAGAGGATGCGCGCAAGGATGCGATCGTGGCCTCGCCGCACAAGTTTCCGGGTGGGCCGGGCGCGTCGGGCGTGTTGATCGTGAACGGGCAGGCGGTACAGCGCACCAGCCCCAGCTGGCCTGGTGGCGGGACGGTCAGTTTCGTTTCACCCTGGCGGCATGACTACAGCGCCGATCTTGCCACGCGAGAAGAGGCCGGAACGCCGAACGTGATCGGCGACATCCGTGCTGCGCTGGCCTTTATCGTCAAGGATGTGGTGGGAACCGATGAAATCGCGCGGCGCGAGGCGCTGTATAACCGCATGGCCCTAGACGGCTGGCAGGACAATCCAAACCTGACTTTGCTTGGGACAGGCGCGGCGCATCGTCTACCGATCTACTCGTTCCTTGTGCGGGATAATACGGGGCAGCTGGTGCACCAGCAGCTGTTCACGCGTATGCTGAGCGACATTTACGGCATTCAGGCCCGTGGCGGCTGTGCCTGCGCGGGGCCCTATGCGCATCGTCTGCTGGGCATCGACCGGGCGACGTCAGACGAATTGCACGCGGCGCTGTCTGCGGGTGAGGAAATGAAAAAACCCGGTTGGGTGCGGTTGAACTTCTCGTATCTGATGAGCGAGGAAACGGTTCAGTTCATCATCGACAGTGTCAATGACCTATCCCGCCGGACTGCGGAATTTGCGCCCTATTACAACGCCGACCCGGCAACCGCGCGCTTCAAAGCCGCATGAGGGAATTGCCGCTTTTCTCAACCTCTTGAGACAGGTATGAGAGGCTCCAATCAACGGAGCCTCTCAATGACCAAGATCACCCCGCAACCCGGCATCATGGACATCGCGCTATATCAGGGCGGCCAGTCGCATGTGGCGGGGGTCGAGCATGTGATCAAGCTGAGTTCCAATGAGAACCCGTTTGGACCCAGCCCCAAGGCGATTGAAGCTGTGCGCGATAGCGCCGCGACCTTGCATCGTTATCCCAGCACCGATCATGCCAGTCTGCGCTTTGCTATTGGCGCGCGGCACGGGCTGGACCCGGCGCGGATCATTTGCGGTGTTGGCAGTGACGAGGTGCTGCAATTCATCGCTCAGGCCTATGCGGGGCCGGGGGATGAGGTGATCTATACCGAACATGGATTCTCGATGTACCCGATCATTGCGCGTATGGCCGGGGCCACACCGGTTATGGTGGCTGAGCGCGACCGCCATGTGGATGTCGATAGCATTCTGGCCGCAGTGACCGGGCAGACGCGGATCGTCTTTGTGACCAACCCGGGCAATCCGACCTCGACCATGATCCCCGAGGCCGAGCTGGACCGTCTGGCCAGCGCACTGCCCGAAACCTGCCTGATGGTTATCGATGGGGCCTATGCCGAGTTTGTCGATGGGTTCGATGGCGGCGCCGGGCTGGTGGACGCCCATGAGAATGTGATTATGACCCGGACCTTTTCAAAGGTGTACGGTCTGGGCGGCATGCGCGTGGGTTGGGGCTATGCCCATCAGCCGATCATCGATGTGCTGAACCGGGTGCGCCAGCCCTTCAACCTGTCGCTGACGGCTCTGGCTGCGGCAAAGGCGGCGGTGAACGATGTTGAATTCCTGTCCTTCTGCCAGACCGAGAACGCGCGGCTTCGGGTTTGGCTGGCAGATGAACTGGCCAAGGTCGGCGTACCCTCGGACCCGTCCTGCACCAATTTCATACTTGCGCGCTTTGCGGATCAAGCCGAGGCCGAGGCATGTGACGACTATCTCAAAACGCAGGGTTTGATTGTGCGCCGCGTTGCAGGCTACAACCTGCCCAACGCGCTGCGGATCACCGTCGGCGATGAAGAGGCCTGCCGCCGCGTGGTTGCAGCCGTCACTGCGTTTAAAGGGGGCGCTGCATGAGCCAGATATACGACCGTGTGGCGCTGATCGGGCTGGGCCTGATCGCCTCATCCATGTTCTGGGCGATCAAACGCGCCGGGCTTGCGGGTGAGGTGACGGGCTATGCGCGCTCGGAGGCCACGCGGGAAACGGCCCGCCGGATCGGGTTGTGCGACCGCGTGTGTGACACCGCGCAAGAGGCGGTCGAAGGGGCCGATCTGGTCGTGCTGTGTGTTCCGGTTGGGGCTATGGGCGCAGTTGCCCAAGATATCGCGCCGGTTCTGAAGCCGGGCGCGACGGTGACGGATGTGGGCTCCGTCAAGCGCCACGTCATTCAGGCGGTGTCGCCGCATATTCCCGAAGGCGTGCATTTCATCCCCGCCCACCCGCTGGCCGGGACCGAGCATTCCGGCCCGGAAGCGGGGTTTGCGGAGCTTTACGACAACCGTTGGTGCTTGCTGGTGCCGGTCGAGGGCTCGGACCCCGATGCCATCGCGCGTTTGCGGGCCTTATGGGAAGGCATGGGGTCCAACGTTGATGAGATGGACGCTGATCACCACGATCTGGTGCTGGCCGTGACGTCCCATGCGCCACATCTGATCGCTTATACGATGGTGGGTGTGGCAGATGATCTGCGTCGGGTGACGGATAGTGAGGTTATCAAATACTCGGCGGCGGGTTTCCGGGATTTCACCCGGATTGCCGCATCCGACCCGACCATGTGGCGTGATGTTTTTCTAACCAACAAGGATGCAACGCTGGAAATCCTTGGGCGCTTCACCGAGGAACTGTTTGCCCTGCAACGCGCCATCCGCACCGGGGACGGGGATCATCTGTTCGACTATTTCACCCGCACACGTGCGATCCGGCGCGGGATTATCGATGCGGGTCAGGACACGGACGCGCCGGACTTTGGCCGGGGAAAGGTCAGTTCGTGACACGTGTCCGGGGGCATATCCTGTTCTGTATGGCGGCGCTTTGGGCCGTTGCCGCGCAGGCAAAGCCCCCGGAACAGTCATTGTTTCCCGTTGCGCGTCCCAATAGCACTTCGAACAGCGTCGAATTGGTCGCGGCCTCCAGCCGCGCGGCAACCCCGCTGAGCATCCCCAAAATGCGCCCCGAATTGCGCCCCGTGTCACCGCAGGTTACTGCAGCCGCCGCGCGCCCGTCGGATTTGCCGTTGCTGGGCCCGGATACATCCCTGATGCCTTACCTGCGGCCCGAGTCGCTGGAGCAAGCCATTCTGTTCAAGCGACGTAAGCTGCGCAAAGGCTCGGTTTGTGGGGATATTGCGATTCAGGGCAAACCCGTCGGGCGCGTGAGCAGCAAGGTCAGTGCCTGCGGGATCAAGGATGCGGTGCAGATTACCTCGGTGTCGGGCGTTGCGCTCAGCCGCCCATCAACGATGGATTGCGGAACGGCGATTGCGTTGAACAAGTGGGTGGATAAATCGGTCAAGCCCACGTTCAAGCGGCGCGGACCGGTGGTGCAGTTGCAGGTCGCTGCCCATTATGCCTGCCGGACGCGGAACAATCGCAAAGGCGCGCGTATCTCTGAACATGGCAAAGGCCGCGCCATCGACATTTCGGGTTTCGTTATGGCGGATGGTGAGGTTGTCACCGTCTATGATGGCTGGCGCAAGAACCCTTCGCAGAAACAACTTAAAAAGGTCTGGCGCGGGGCGTGCGGGCCTTTTGGAACGGTTCTGGGGCCGAATTCTGACCGGTACCACCGTGATCACTTCCATCTGGACACGGCGCGCTATCGCCGTGGTCCCTTCTGCCGTTAACGCAGGATCAGGCGTGGGGCCAGGCCCAAGGGCAGGGGCCCCAGCGCCACAAACCCGTCGCGGAAATTCAGTTGCAGATCCAGCGCATTCGGGTTGCCGCCCAGCCCCGCCAGAAAGTTGAGCGCACGGGTGACCGGATCGACCGCCTGATCGGGCAGGGCCCCCGCCGCGTTTGCCATCGCAATCATGTCGCGCCAGTTCTCGGCCTTGATGGCGATTTCGCCGGTTGGAATGCCTTGGGCATCCACGTCCAGCTCACCTACGGCAAATAACCGAAGCTCTCCCCATTTGATCTCGGCCAGGTTCAGGTCAATGGCCACGGGCTGAGGGCGGCTTTCTTCCAGCGCGGTCCGGTCCCACGGCTTGTCGAATGTGGTTACCATGTCCAGTTCCAGCGTTTCGAACCGCTGCGGCAGCGAGGTGGCGGACTGCATCAGAGCCCGCAGATCGTCCCCCGGGGCGAACCCTTCGATCTGCGCCGTGATTGCATAGGCTTCGGGGGTCGCCGTCTGCTCCATCACAAGGCCAAGGGTGTCGCCGCCGGCCAGCGCCTCGCCGTCTTCCGAGATCAGCCAGGGCCCGGCGGTCAGCGCCATCTTCTCAAGCACCAGCGCGACACCGGGTTGCAGTTGTAACTGGGCCTGAAGCTCCTGCGCCTCAATGGTTGCGGTCTGGTCGAAATAGGACAGGCGCTGGGGTGTGTCGGCAAAGCGCAGAATCTGCCGCCCCGGCCAGATCGCGGGGCTTTGGAATTCGATCCAGTCCGCGCTCCACGCGGTTCCGGTGGCAGGATCGGCCAGGGCCGGGCTGTTCAGCCGCGTGATGTGATGCGCAGGAAATCCCGCTGTTTCGACATCCGAAAACTCGGCCTGCCACCCGCGGGATTGCTGGGCGTCAAACCAGCCTGTGATCGCGTTGCGCAGGCCATATCCGGCGATGAACCAATAGGCGCTCCATGCGATGGCTGCAAAAATGAACACTCGTATCAGACGGCGCATGAGCTTCGGCCCTTTTTCCTGCCTCGGAATTGATGTTTATAGGTCGAAACAGGCAAGGACCAGTGCAATGACAATGTGGGTTTTCGGATATGGATCGCTGCTGTGGAACCCCGGCTTCCCCGTGGCCCGAAGCGAGCTTGCGACGCTGCAAGGATATGCGCGGTCCTTCTGCATGAGCTCGATCCACCATCGCGGCACCGAAGAGAAACCCGGCCTTGTTCTGGCATTGGACGAGCAACCCGATGCCCACTGCAAGGGGCTGGCGCTGGCCGTTGAGGCCGGGCATGAGGACCGCACCCTGCACGAATTGCGCGAGCGTGAGCTGATCTCATCCGCTTACGTGGAACGGATGCTGGACGTGCATCTGGACAATGGCGACATCGTCACTGCCGTGACCTATGTGATTGACGAAGGCCACGTGCAGTATTGCGGGGGCATCCCGCTGGAAGAACAGGCCCAGATCATCGCCCATGCGGTTGGCGGGCGCGGTCCGAACACCGAGTATCTGTACAACACTGCCGAACATCTGGCCGAGATCGGGCTGCATGACCCCGATCTTGAGTGGTTGTCGCAACGGGTGCGCAGTATCACCGCATAAACCCTTGGCGTCACCAGCGGATTTTCGCTAGATTCGGGCCAGAGCAGATAAAGACCGGGAACCACGCGCATGGCGCAGGCACATCAGGGCGCGAGACCCCATTTCTCGCATCCCATTCGACAGATCGTGATGATGTTGATCGCAATCGGTCTGTCCGGGCTGGGGGTTTTTCTGGCGCTGCCCTACGTGCTGCCGGTGTTCTTCGCCAACCCGTATCTGAACGGCTTCATTCTGATGGTGTTCATCATCGGTGTGTTCGCCTGTTTCTATCAGGTCACACAACTGATCGGCTCGGTCCGCTGGATTGAGGCGTTTGTGGGCGGTGTTGTCCGCGAAGATGCCCGAACCCCGCAATTGCTGGCCCCGCTGGCCTCGCTGCTGCGGGAACGGGGTGCGCGGTCGCAGATCAGTTCGACCTCGACCCGGTCGATTCTGGATTCGGTGGCCGAGCGGGTGGAAGAAGAACGTGAGATCACGCGCTATATCACCAACGTCCTGATCTATCTGGGCCTGCTGGGCACGTTCTTTGGCCTCGCCACCACGGTCCCCGCCATCGTCGACACCATCCGCAGCCTGAACCCGCAAGAAGGTGAGGAAGGTCTTGCTGTTTTCAACCGCCTGATGACCGGGCTTGAGGCGCAGTTGCAGGGCATGGGCGTGGCCTTTGGCTCGTCGCTTTTAGGTCTGGCCGGGTCGCTGATCGTGGGCTTGCTAGAGGTGTTTGCGGGCCACGGCCAGAACCGGTTTTACCGCGAGCTTGAGGAATGGTTATCCTCGATCACCCGCGTCGGTTTTGCCTCGGGCGAGGAAGGCGGGGCAGAGATTGCTGTACTGACCCCGGTTCTGGATGCGATGTCCGAACAGATGGACGCCTTGCAAACCTTGTTCGTGGCGCAGGAAACCGACCGGGCTGACGTGTCGAACAAGCTGGGGCAGCTGGTCGATGCCATCGGGCAAATGAACCAGCGTCAGGCGGATAACGAAGGCATTACAGCCGCGCTGGAACGTGTGGCCTTGGGGCAGGACGCCTTGCTGGATCACATGCGCGATCACGGCGCAGGCGACGGCATCGACGCTGAAAGCCGGATGCGCCTGCGATCCATGGACGTCCAACTGCTGCGCATCCTCGAAGAGATTTCGGCTGGCCGTCAGGAAAGCATGAACGAATTCCGCAAGGACATCGAGTTGTTGGTCAAGGCCATGACCCTGCCACGCGGCGCCGTGCGTACGACGCCCGAAGGAGAGTAACCCATGGCCCTGTCCCGTCGCACCGGTCAACGGTTCCAGGGCTCGGTCTGGCCCGGATTCGTGGATGCGATGACGGGCCTGCTGATGGTGCTGACCTTTGTGCTGACCATCTTCATGGTGGTGCAGTTCGTGCTGCGCGAGACGATTTCCGGGCAGGAGGATGAACTGACCGCCCTGTCGGACGAGGTCGCGGCGCTGGCCGGTGCGCTGGGGTTGGAAGAGCGTGAAAACAGCCGCTTGCAGGCCCGGCTGGGGGCCTTGAACGCCACCCTGACGCAGGCCGAGGACGATCTGGCGCAGGCGCAGACCCGCATTACGGATTTTGAGGCTCAGGTCGCAACGTTGCTTGCCGATCAGGCGCGCGCGCAGGACGACATTGCCGCCTTGGAAACACAGCGCGCGGACCTGTTGGGCGAACGGGACGCGTTGGATCAGGCATTGGCCCAAAGCCGCGCGGAAATCGACGCGCAGGCCGAGGCCGCTCGCCTTGCCGCTGCCCGGCGCGAGGCGCTGGAAGCACTGGTGGCCGATCTGGAACAAAGCGGCGAGGAGCGCGCGGCGCAGATCGCGGAATTGCAGGAGCAGCTTAGCGATGAAGAGGCCGCACGGCTTGCTGAAGCCGCCGCAGCGGAAAACCTGCGCAACCGCTTGCAGGATGCCGATGCCGAACTGACCGCGATGACTTTGGCGCTTGAGGCGCAGCGGAAGGAGGCCGAGGACACGCTTACCTTGTTGGCCGCCGCGCAAGCGGCCCGTGCCGAGTTGGAGCGCCAGTTCGGTGAATTGAACAACGAAGACCTGCAAGCCCAGTTGCAGGCTGCCCTGGATGCGCGGACACAGGCGGAAACCGATGCCAATGCGCAAAGAACGCTGGCGGAACAGCGCGCGGCGCTATTGGATGTCGCGCGTGAAACACTCTCTGCAGAGCAGGCGATTTCGGCGAAGGCTCAGCGCGAGGCCGCTTTGCTGAACCAGCAGATTGCGGCCCTGCGGGGGCAGTTGGGGTCCCTACAGGCGTTGCTGGATGACTATGAAGAACGCAATGCTGCCGCCGACATCCAGATTCAGACCTTGGGCCAGGACCTGAACGCAGCGCTTGCGCGGGCCGCCTCCGAAGAGCGCCGCCGCCGCTTGTTGGAAGAGGCCGAACGTCAGCGGCTTGAAGCCGAGGCCGAGGCTCTGGCCGGGCAGAATCAGGAACTGACTGCACAGGCCGAGGACCTGCAACGCTATCGGTCCGAGTTTTTCGGCAGGTTGCGCGATGTTCTGGGCGATCAGGAAGGTGTCCGGATCGAGGGCGACCGGTTCGTGTTCTCATCCGAGGTGCTGTTTGACACAGGTTCAGCAGAATTGTCCGCCGAAGGCCGGCAGGAGGTCGCAAAGGTCGCCGCGATCCTGCGCACCGTTGCCGCCGAAATCCCCGAGGGCCTGAATTGGGTGATCCGGGTCGATGGCCATACCGACAATGTGCCCCTGGCCGGGTCCGGGCGGTATCGCGACAATTGGGAACTGAGCCAGGGTCGCGCCTTGTCGGTCGTGCGCTACATGGTCGATGCGCTGGGCATCCCGCCGAACCGTCTGGCAGCCAACGGGTTTGGTGAGTTCCAGCCCGTCAATCCAGCCGACACCCCCGAAGCCCGCGCGCAAAACCGACGGATCGAGTTGAAACTGACCGAGCGGTAAGGCGTCAACTTTGGATTAAATCGTTCTGCCCGGCGGGAATTTCGCCTCTGGATCCGATGAAACACGGCACTTCGCTTCCTATATTATTTCAAGAGGTTGAGAGGGGATGTGTTTGAAAGGCAGGGTGACAAGTCTGGCTAATGCGGTCGATGAGGCTCTGCTTGCGTCCCATCAGCGCGTGGCCCTGTGTCAGACCAGGCAAGGCGACAAGTTCTGGCTGAAACGTGTCGAACGGTTTGCCCCCCACCTCTGGCTTGTCAAAGGAAATCCCGAACAGGCTTTTGAACGGGATCGGTCTTCTCATCGCAATCTTTGGAACCTTGGTGCGCCTGTCCCCAGAATCCTGGCCGAAGGATGCGGTTACATAGCGGTTGAGGATGCGGGTCGCAGCCTGACCAAGTTTTGCACCGAAAGGTCCATTACGGTTGCGGAAAAGCTCAGGGCGTGCCGGGCTGCTGGGCGCGCGCTGGCGCGTCTTCACGCGATGGGATTGGCGCATGGACGTCCCGCTTTTCGGGATATGTGCTGGGACGGTCGTCAGCTTCGTTTTATCGATTTTGAGTATTTTGTGCCCACAAAAGCGGGCAGGCTGCGCAAGGCGCGCGATCTGAGTATCGCTGTCCTATCTGCCTTTTCTCAGGGTGTAGATGGGCCGCGTTATGCGGTCAGTTTGGCGCTTGCATATCGGGAAGCGCGGGGCAGAGAGCCACTGGTTTTGCCCGTGCCATGCCACGTGACCAGTTTCCGCTCACGCAACCGGTGACTTGGTTGGGTACTGCCCAGTATGTTCTCATCGCGAGAATGCTATGAAACGAAAAAACCCGCCAAAGACTGGCGGGTTTTCTCATTCGTATTTTCACCGATCAGTCGGCAGTCAGCAACGGCGGCTTATCACCCGGAATGCGGCGTTGATCGGGGCCTAGGATTTCAAGATCCAACTCGCCCTTCTTGACCGAGACGCGCACCACGCCGCCCTTGGCCAGTTTGCCGAACAGCAATTCCTCGGCCAAAGGTTTCTTGATGTGCTCCTGAATGACACGGCCCAGCGGACGCGCGCCCATCTTGTCGTCATAGCCCTTGTCGGCCAGCCACGCGGCGGCTTTGGGGGTCAGGTCGATGGTCACGCCGCGATCCAGCAATTGCGCCTCAAGCTGCAGGACGAATTTCTCGACCACTTGCAGGATGACCTCTTTCGGCAACGGCGCGAAGGAAATCACGGCGTCCAGACGGTTGCGGAATTCCGGCGTGAACATGCGTTCGATTGCGGCGGTATCCTCGCCCTCGCGGCGGTCGCGGGCAAAGCCGATGGCGGCCTTGGCCTGTTCCTGCGCGCCCGCGTTCGAGGTCATGATCAGCACCACGTTGCGGAAATTCACCGTACGACCGTTATGGTCGGTCAACTCGCCATGGTCCATCACCTGCAACAAGATGTTGAACACATCCGGGTGGGCCTTTTCGATCTCGTCCAGCAGCAGCACGCAATGCGGATGCTGATCGACACCGTCGGTAAGCAGACCGCCCTGATCGAACCCGACATAGCCCGGAGGGGCACCGATCAGACGGGAAACCGCGTGTTTCTCCATGTATTCCGACATGTCAAAGCGCAGCAATTCCACGCCCAGATTGTCGGCCAGCTGTTTCGCCACCTCGGTCTTGCCCACACCGGTCGGACCGGCGAACAGGTAGTTGCCGATTGGCTTTTCAGGTTCACGCAGACCGGCACGGGCCAGTTTGATGGCGCTGGCAAGCGCCTCGATGGCTAGGTCCTGTCCGAACACCACGCGTTTCAACGAGGCTTCGAGGTCTTTCAGAACCGCCGCATCATCCTTGGTGACGTTTTTCGGCGGGATGCGGGCGATCTTGGCGACGACCGCTTCGATCTCTTTCACACCGATGGTCTTGCGACGCTTGCTTTCGGCGACCAGATGCTGCGCGGCACCGGCTTCGTCGATCACGTCGATGGCCTTGTCCGGCAACTTGCGGTCGTTGATATAGCGCGCCGACAGTTCGACGGCTGTCTTGATGGCATCTGCGGTATATTTGATCTCGTGATGTTCTTCGAAATAGGGTTTCAGACCGCGCAGAATCTTCACGCTGTCCTCTACCGAAGGCTCATTCACGTCGATCTTCTGGAACCGGCGGCTCAGCGCGCGGTCCTTTTCGAAATGTTGACGGAATTCCTTGTAAGTGGTCGAGCCCATGGTGCGCAGCTTGCCGCCCTGCAAGGCAGGTTTCAGCAGGTTCGAGGCATCCATCGCCCCGCCTGATGTGGCACCGGCACCGATTACGGTGTGAATCTCGTCGATGAACAGAACCGCGTCGGGGTGATCTTCCAATTCGGTCACAACCGCCTTGAGCCGTTCTTCAAAGTCCCCACGATAGCGGGTTCCGGCCAGCAACGCGCCCATATCCAGCGAGTAGATGGTGGTGTTAGACAACACATCCGGGGCCTCGCCGCCCACAATCTTATGGGCCAGACCCTCGGCAATGGCGGTTTTACCCACGCCCGGATCCCCCACCAACAGCGGGTTGTTCTTGCGGCGACGGCACAGCACCTGAATGCAGCGTTCGACCTCATCCGCGCGACCAATCAGCGGGTCCACGTCTCCGGCCCGCGACTTGGCGTTCAGATCGACGCAGTATTTGCCCAGAGCGCTTTCTTTCTGCTCACCATCGCCAGCGCTGGACTGCACCTCTTCCTCGACCTGATCCGCGCCCGAGACCGAGCGGCTTTCGCCATAGGCCGGGTCCTTGGCAACGCCATGAGCGATGAAATTCACCGCGTCATAACGGGTCATGTCCTGTTCCTGCAGGAAATAGGCCGCGTTGCTTTCGCGTTCGGCAAAAATGGCGACCAGCACATTGGCCCCGGTCACTTCGGTCCGTCCCGAGCTTTGAACATGGATCGCGGCGCGCTGGATAACACGTTGGAAGGCTGCAGTGGGCACTGCTTCGGACCCATCTATGTCAGTGACCAGATTAGACAGGTCTTCGTCGATAAATTCGACCAAGGTGCTGCGCAATTCGTCCAGATCGACGCTGCAGGCCTTCATGACCCGAATGGCATCGGGTTCTTCCAGCAGCGCCAGCAGCAGATGCTCCAACGTTGCAAATTCGTGTCGCCGTTCATTCGCAGCTGCAAGGGCCGCGTGGATGGCTTGTTCCAATGTGCTCGAGAATGAAGGCACGCGGGTGCTCCTCTGTCTTGGGTCAGAAGGGGGCGGGCTTTCGGCCGGAACCCCATCCCAACCATGTCCTCATACTATTAGAGTTTGGTTGATCGACGCCCGGCTTCAAGGGTTTTCTTTCACTTGACAGTCACATTTGTTGTGACCGTGTCCGTGAAGAGGGGCAAATAGGCATCAAAACCGGTCTTTTCTACCCCTGATCTCGGCAAAAACAGCGGCTGGGTCGGCCCCCACCATGCCAAGATGCGCTTGAATCGCCGGATCAGCGGCCCGCAGGAACGGATTTGTTGCTTTCTCAAGGGCCAAAGTTGACGGAACTGTCGGTTCTCCGGCTGTGCGGGCGCGTTTGGTCTCCGCAACGCGTTGTTGCAAGGCGGCGTTATCGGGATCGACCGTGACGGCAAACTTGGCGTTCGACAGGGTATATTCATGGCCCGAACACACCAGAGTATCGTCGGGCAGCGCCGCCAGCTTGCTGAGCGAGGTCCACATCTGATCTGGCGTACCTTCGAAAAGGCGACCGCAGCCCAGGGCCATCAGGCTGTCTGCGGTAAAGACAACGGCGCTTTGGGGCAGGTAAAACGCGATATGGCCGACCGTATGGCCCGAAACATCCAGCACCTCGACCGGCTCTCCTCCGATCTCAAAGCTGTCGCTTTCGGACACTTGCAGGTCCAGTGGTGGCAGGCGATGGGCGTCTGCGGCGGCCCCGATCACCTTGGCCGGGTGCTTTTCCAGAATGCCCGGCAGGCCATCGACGTGATCCCAGTGATGGTGGGTCAGCAACACGTGGCTCAGGCTCCAGCCGCGGCGGTCCAGTTCGGCCAGAATCGGGCCGGGCTCGGGCGCATCGACCAGGGCCGTCTGGCCGGTTGCGGCATCATGCGCCAGAAATGCGTAATTATCGCTGAGACATGGGATGGTTACGATCTCAAGAGGCATGGCCTTTTGCCCTTTCATTGCTAGACTGCGCCCAGCTAAGCCGATTGACCGGGTATCCGCAATGCATCTTGATGTGCAGGATCTGAGGAACTTTTACTACCGCAGTACGCTGGGCCGTGCGGCGCAGGCGGCGATCCGTGGGCGGCTTGTCGATCTGTGGCCCGAAGCCAAGGGCCAGACGGTTGCGGGCTTTGGGTTCGCGGTGCCTTTGCTGCGCCCCTATCTGGCCGATGCGCGCCGCGTGATCGGCCTTATGCCCGGTCCGCAGGGCGTGATGCCATGGCCTGCGGGTATGCCCAATGTTTCGGTCCTGACCGAAGAGACGCTGTGGCCCATCGAAACCGGTCATGTCGACAAGCTGGTGGTCATGCACGGGCTGGAAACCTCGGAACGCCCAAGCCAGTTGCTGGACGAATGCTGGAGGGTTCTGGGGCCGGGTGGCAAGGCCCTGTTCGTCGTACCGAACCGGGCAGGGCTTTGGTCCCGGACGGATCGCACGCCTTTTGGCTTTGGGCGCCCGTATTCGGCGACGCAGTTGGAAAACCAGTTGAAGGCGCATCATTTCAAGCGTGAAAACCATTGCTCGGCGCTTTATCTGCCGCCGTCATTCCGGCGCTTCTGGCTGAAATCCGGCAGTCTGATCGAAAAGACGGGCCAGCGGATCCCGACAGTCATGGCCGGTGGCGTTTTGATGGTCGAGGTCAGCAAACATATCCGCCCACCCAGCGGCAGTGTGACGAAAGATACCGCAAAACGGCCGATCAAGGCACTGGACGGGCTGCTCAAGCCCGCGTAACCGCGAAACCTGCGGGGCGTTTTTACCGCCCGAAATTGATGAAAATCGGCCACAGGAATCGCAAAAACCTACAGTTTGGTAACATTTTTATCTCAAGCCAGCCGGTCAAAAGGGTCGCACTTTGCGTAAGTGTATGAAATTCAACGTTTTGTGGATAAGGCGCTGGCCGTGATAATATATTGCTAGCTTGGTTCGGCTCTGCTACATCCCCGGTGATTTTGATCCCCGCCCTTTATGGACGGGGTTTCTTCACGCCCCCGGGGTAGCTGCCGCAACGCGAATTCGGGGCCCAAAATATCGGAAGGGTGGACGTGTCCGAACCAGCTTCGATTTCCACAGGCATCGCTGAGCGCTATGCCACCGCGATTTTCGAGATCGCGAAAGAGAATAATGACCTCGCAGGTCTGGAAACCGGCATCAATGATCTGGCAGCAGCACTGGGCGACAGCGCCGAATTGCGCGACCTGATTGCCTCGCCTCTGGTTTCCCGCGCTGAACAAGAAGGCGCAATCACCGCAATCGCCGCGAAAATGGGTCTGAACACCATTCTGGGCAACACGCTGGGCCTGATGGCGCAGAAACGCCGCCTGTTCGTGGTGCCGCAGCTGGTGCAGGTTCTGCGCGACATGCTGGCGGACGAGCGTGGCGAAGTGACCGCCGATGTCGCCTCGGCCAAGGCGTTGACCAAGACACAACTGGAAAAACTGTCCAAGACGCTGTCCGAGCGTGTGGGCAAGACCGTGACAATCAATGCGACCGTGGATGAAAGCCTCATCGGCGGTCTTGTCGTTAAAGTGGGCTCGAAAATGATCGATAGCTCGATCCGTTCGAAGCTGAACTCCCTACAGAATGCAATGAAAGAGGTCGGATAAATGGGAATCCAAGCTGCAGAGATTTCTGCAATCCTGAAGGACCAGATCAAGAATTTTGGTCAGGAAGCCGAAGTGGCCGAGATCGGCCGCGTGCTGAGCGTCGGTGACGGGATTGCCCGTGTATACGGCCTGGACAATGTGCAAGCGGGTGAAATGGTCGAGTTTCCCGGCGGCATCATGGGCATGGCGCTGAACCTGGAAAGCGACAACGTTGGTGTTGTTATCTTCGGCTCTGACCGTGACATCAAAGAAGGTGACACCGTCAAGCGCACCAACTCGATCGTGGACGTTCCGATCGGTGACGAACTGCTGGGCCGCGTTGTTGACGGTCTGGGCAACCCGCTGGACGGCAAAGGCCCGATCAACGCGACCAAGCGTGGCGTTGCAGACGTTAAAGCCCCCGGTATCATCCCGCGTAAATCGGTGCATGAGCCGATGGCAACCGGCCTGAAATCGGTTGACGCGATGATCCCGATTGGCCGTGGCCAGCGTGAGCTGATCATTGGTGACCGTCAGACCGGTAAAACCGCCGTTGCTCTGGACGCGATCCTGAACCAGAAAACCTACAACGACGCAGCAGGCGACGACGAGTCGAAGAAACTGTACTGTGTCTACGTTGCCATCGGTCAAAAGCGTTCGACCGTTGCGCAGCTGGTGAAGAAACTGGAAGAATCCGGCGCGATTGAATACTCGATCGTTGTGGCCGCAACCGCGTCCGACCCGGCGCCGATGCAGTTCCTGGCACCTTATGCCGCGACCGCGATGGCCGAATACTTCCGTGACAATGGCCGCCACGCGCTGATCATCTATGATGACCTGTCGAAACAGGCTGTGTCCTATCGTCAGATGTCGCTGCTGCTGCGCCGCCCGCCGGGCCGTGAAGCCTATCCTGGTGACGTTTTCTACCTCCACTCGCGCCTGCTGGAGCGTTCGGCGAAGCTGAACGAAGATTTTGGCGCAGGCTCGCTGACCGCTCTGCCGGTTATCGAAACTCAGGGTGGTGACGTTTCGGCGTTTATTCCGACCAACGTGATCTCGATCACCGACGGTCAGATCTTCCTGGAAACCGAGCTGTTCTACCAAGGCATCCGTCCTGCTGTGAACACCGGTCTGTCGGTTTCGCGTGTGGGCTCGTCGGCTCAGACCAACTCGATGAAGTCGGTTGCCGGTCCGGTTAAGCTGGAACTGGCTCAGTACCGTGAAATGGCTGCGTTTGCGCAGTTTGGCTCCGACCTTGACGCCGCGACCCAGCAGCTGCTGAACCGTGGTGCGCGTCTGACCGAGCTGATGAAACAGCCGCAGTACTCGCCGCTGACCAACGCTGAAATCGTCTGCGTGATCTTCGCCGGTACCAACGGTTACCTCGACAAGATCGACGTGTCCGATGTTGGCCGTTACGAAGCTGGCCTGCTGGCGCATCTGCGTGGCAAGCACGCGGATCTGCTTCAGTGGATCACGGATGAAGATCCCAAGATCAAGGGTGACGCTTCCGACAAGATCAAGGCTGCGCTGGACGAATACGCCGCAACCTTCGCTTAAGGGAGAGGCGGGCATATGCCAAATCTTAAGGACCTTAAAAACAGGATCGAGTCGGTCAAATCGACCCGCAAGATCACCAAGGCCATGCAGATGGTCGCGGCTGCAAAACTGCGCCGCGCCCAGGAATCTGCCGAAGCCTCGCGCCCCTATGCCGAGCGGTTCAATGCCGTGATGGCGGGGCTGGCGGCGTCGGTCGGGGGCAGCGACAGCGCCCCCAAGCTGCTCCGGGGTACGGGCAGCGATGATGTCCATCTGCTGGTTGTCATGACAGCTGAACGCGGCCTGTGCGGCGGCTTCAACTCGAACATCGCCAAGCTGGCCCGCCAAAAGGCGGACGAGCTGCGGGCTAATGGCAAGACGGTCAAGGTTCTGACCGTCGGCAAGAAAGGCCGCGACGCGCTCAAGCGTGATTTTGGCGATCTGTTCGTTGGACATATCGACCTGAGCGAGGTCAAGCGTCTGGGTTACACCAATGCGCAGGACATCGCCAAGGACATCCTGTCCCGCTTTGACGGGGGTGAGTTCGATGTTGCCACGATCTTCTACTCGAAGTTCGTCAACGTTGTGACCCAGATCCCGACGGCGCAGCAGGTCATCCCCGCCTCGTTCGAGGACGAAGCGGCAGGTGACGACAGCGGTGCCATTTTCGATTACGAGCCCAGCGAAGAGGCCATTCTGGCCGACCTGCTGCCCAAGGGGGTTGCCACCGCGATCTTCTCGGCCTTGCTCGAAAACGGGGCCTCTGAACAGGGTGCACGGATGTCCGCGATGGACAACGCGACACGCAACGCGGGTGAGATGATCGACAAGCTGACGATCCAGTTCAACCGCTCGCGTCAGGCCGTGATCACCAACGAGCTGATTGAAATTATTTCCGGCGCCGAAGCGCTGTAAGAAAACCGGAGACGAAACATGGCGAATGCAAAAGGCAAAGTCACACAGATCATCGGGGCCGTCGTTGACGTGCAGTTCGATGATCAGCTGCCTGAAATTCTGAACGCGCTGGAAACCACCAACAACGGCAAGCGCCTGGTGTTGGAAGTTGCTCAGCACCTGGGTGAAAACACCGTCCGTACCATCGCGATGGACGCGACCGAAGGTCTGGTCCGCGGCGAAGCGGTTACCGACACCGGCGCACCGATCTCGGTTCCGGTTGGTAACGCCACCCTGGGCCGCATCCTGAACGTTGTCGGCGAGCCGATCGACGAAAAGGGCGAGGTTGTCGCAACCGAGACCCGCGCGATCCACCAGCCCGCACCCGAATTCGACGAACAGTCGACCGAGTCGGAAATCCTGGTCACCGGCATCAAGGTTGTTGACCTGCTGGCCCCCTACGCCAAAGGCGGTAAAATTGGCCTCTTCGGCGGCGCGGGCGTTGGCAAAACCGTTCTGATCATGGAACTGATCAACAACATCGCAAAAGTGCACTCGGGCTTTTCCGTGTTCGCGGGTGTTGGTGAACGGACCCGTGAAGGCAACGACCTGTACCACGAGATGATCGAATCGAACGTGATCAAGCCCGACAACCTGTCGGAATCGCAGGTTGCGCTGGTTTACGGTCAGATGAACGAACCTCCGGGTGCGCGTGCGCGTGTTGCTCTGACCGGTCTGACCCTGGCCGAGCAGTTCCGCGACCAGTCCGGTACCGACGTTCTGTTCTTCGTCGACAACATCTTCCGCTTCACACAGGCGGGTTCCGAGGTTTCGGCTCTGCTGGGTCGTATTCCTTCGGCGGTGGGCTACCAGCCGACACTGGCCACCGACATGGGCGCCCTGCAGGAACGCATCACCTCGACCAAGTCGGGCTCGATCACCTCGGTGCAGGCGATCTACGTGCCTGCGGACGACCTTACCGACCCTGCGCCGGCGACCTCGTTTGCGCACCTCGACGCGACAACCGTTCTGAACCGTGCGATCTCGGAAAAGGGTATCTACCCTGCGGTTGACCCGCTCGACTCGACCTCGCGTCTGCTCGACCCGGCGATTGTTGGTGAAGAGCACTACAAGGTTGCGACCGACGTTCAGCAGATCCTTCAGCGCTACAAGTCGCTGCAGGACATCATCGCCATCCTCGGCATGGACGAACTGTCGGAAGAAGACAAACTGACCGTGGCCCGTGCCCGTAAGATCGAACGCTTCCTGTCGCAGCCGTTCGACGTGGCCGAGGTTTTCACCGGTTCGCCCGGCGTTCAGGTTCCTCTGGATGTCACCATCTCGTCGTTCAAGGCCGTTGTGGCTGGCGAATACGATCACCTGCCCGAAGCGGCCTTCCTGATGGTTGGCGGTATCGAAGAAGTGATCGCCAAAGCCGAGAAGATGGCCGCAGAAGCCGCCTAAGGAGTATCCCTGATGGCAAACACGATGCAATTCGACCTCGTCAGCCCCGAGCGGAGCCTTGCTTCGCTCAGCGCTACCGCGGTCCAGATTCCCGGCGCGGACGGGGACATGACGGCGATGCCCGACCATGCCCCCAACATCACCACGCTGCGCCCCGGTCTGCTGAAGGTTGAGGCGCCCGAAGGGTCCAGTGAATACCTGGTCACCGGCGGGTTTGCCCAGATCAACGGCGACAGCCTTTCGGTTCTGGCCGAAAAGGCGATCCCGGTGGCCGAAGTGACCCGTGCACATCTGGACGAACTGATCGAAGACGCCCGCGCCTCGCACGAGGCGGCCAAAGGTGGCGACGATCAGACCATCGTCGATGATGCCGCCAAGCTGCTGGCCGACATGGAAGCGCTTGGGACGCATATGAGCCTGTAACAGGCATCACAGCTGAAATTTTGAACGGCCTCGCACCTGCGGGGCCGTTTTTTTGTCGTGCTTTTGCCGAAAAGCCGGGATAAGTTGCGGGAATTCAAGAATAATGATGACAGAATGAAGAAATTTCTTACTCATCCCATCGGCATCGATCAGGGCGAAGAGGTGCTGTTTTCCGAGTTCGCCGAGGGCGGCGATATGTGGACCGGAGAGGGCCCGCGCGAACGTCGGGCTCAGATTCGATTCAGCGAAGCCTTTCGGTCGATCCCGGTTGTGCAGGTGGGCATTTCGCTGTGGGACGTGGACACGTCTTCGGCATTACGGGCAGAGGTGAAGGCGCAGGATGTGACGCCCCAGGGGTTCACGGCTGTATTCCGCACCTGGTCGGACACCCGTATCGCCCGCATCCGGGTTGCATGGACGGCAATTGGTGAAGTCGCCCATGCAGATGATTGGAATATCTCCTGATCGGAGCAGGGCGCGGATTAGCTGTCCTGCGCCTCAATCATGTCCACCCGTGTCGCGTGGCGGCCGCCTTCGAACTCGGCGGATAGAAACGCATCCACGATGTCCATCGCCTGACCTTCACCAACGACGCGCGCGCCGATGGACAGCATGTTGGCGTCGTTGTGTTGGCGGATCATCCGGGCCGAGAAGGCGTCAGAGCACACACCGCAGCGGATGCCGGGCACCTTGTTCGCCGCCATCATGATCCCTTGCCCGGTGCCGCAAAGGATGATGCCCAGCTGACAGTCACCCGACGCCACCGCCTGCGCTGCGGCTTTGCCGTGTTTGGGGTAATGCGTGCTTTCCGGGGTCGTCGGGCCAATATCGACCACCTCCCAGCCTTGCTGGGCGATGTGGTTGGCCACAGCCTGACGCAGATCGATCGCTGCGTGGTCGCTGGACAGGACGATACGTTTGTTGGCAGTCATCACATTCAGTCCATCTGGTACATGGATTCGTAGATCGGCGTCAGCGTTTTGTCTTCGAACAGAGATGACACGCTGGTTCCGTTCCAGATGTTCAGGATGGCCTGAGTGAAGATCGGTGCGGTCGGAACGATGCGGATATTCTTGGCCTTCAGGATCTCCTTGGTTGGCTGGATCGTATCCGTCAGGACCAGAGATTTCATGACCGAATTGGTCACACGCTCGACCGCGGGGCCGCTCATGACGCCATGGGTGATGTAGGAATGAACCTCTTTCGCGCCGTTATCCAGCAGGACCTGAGCCGCCTTGCACAGCGTTCCGGCGGTGTCGCACATATCGTCCACGATAAGGCAGATTTTGTCTTTGACGTCACCGATCACCGTCATTTCAGCCACTTCACCCGCTTTTTCGCGGCGTTTGTCGACAATCGACAGCGGGGCGTTGATGCGCTTGGCCAACTCGCGGGCACGGGCCACGCCGCCGACATCGGGCGAGACCACCATGATCTCGTCCAGATTGTCCTTGAACTGATGCTTCACATCCAGCGCAAAAATCGGCGAGGCATAGAGGTTGTCCACCGGGATATCAAAGAACCCCTGAATCTGGGCTGCGTGCAGGTCCATGGTCAGAACCCGCTCGATCCCTGCACCGGTCAGCATGTTGGCCACCAGCTTGGCGCTGATCGGCGTACGGGCCTTGGTGCGGCGGTCCTGACGGGCATAGCCAAAATATGGGATCACGGCGGTGATCCGCTGGGCCGACGACCGGCGCAGCGCGTCGGCGATGATCAGCAGTTCCATCAGATTGTCATTGGCCGGGTTCGAGGTTGGCTGGATGATGAACATATCCTCGCCGCGTACGTTCTCGAAGACTTCGACGAAGATCTCGCCGTCATTGAACCGCTCGACCCGCGCATCGACCAGACCCTGGTCAACGCCGCGATACAGGCTCATGCGGCGAGCGATGGTTTCGGCAAGCGGAAGGTTTGCGTTCCCAGCAATAAGCTTGGGTTCGTGGAGTGTCGGCATTGGCTGAGATCCCCGGGCAGCGTTGGCAATGTGACAGATTCGTGATGTTGACACCGCTTAGCATGGCCTTACCGTCCCGCAAAGATAACGCTGCGGAGAAAGTGCACATGACCCAGATTGACTACTTTTTTGCGACAATTTCGCCCTACACCTATCTGGCCGGTTCCCGGCTGGAAGAGATCGCGGCGAAGCACGGCGCGACGATCAATTACAAACCGCTGGATATCATGGCCTTGTTCGCGCGCACCGGGGGAACGCCGCCAAAAGACCGCCATATCTCGCGCACCGAATACCGCGCGCAGGAGTTGCTGCGGCAATCCAGGGATCTGGGGATGGAGTTCAATCTGCAGCCCGCACACTGGCCGACCAATATGGCCCCGTCGTCCTATGCGGTGATCGCCGCGATCAAGGATGGCTCGGGCGATGTGGGCAAGCTGTGCCAGTCCATCCTGCGCGCCTGCTGGGCCGAGGAAAAGGATGTGGCACAGGATGATGTGATCCGCGACTGTCTGTCGAATGCCGGGTTTGACCCCGATCTGGCCAATAGTGGCTTGCTGGTCGGGGCCGAGACCTATGCCGCCAATCTGGAAGAGGCCGTGGATCGCGGCGTGTTTGGCGCGCCGTTCTACCTCACGCCCGATGGCCAGCGGTTCTGGGGTCAGGACCGGCTGGACGATCTGGATCGGCATCTGGCAGGGATGAACGGGTGACAGCCTTGGCTGCAGCGTCACACGCGGCCTTCGTCCGGCATTTGGGGAAGGGGGAGCGCAAATTGCTCGCCCTTCACTGCACCATTGCGCATTCCGGCGCGTGGTCCGGTTTGGCCAAGGTTCTGGAGGGCAGCGCGTCTCTGATCGCCCCAGATATGCCGTCGCACGGGCGCAGTCCGGATTGGGACGGGCAGAGCGATTTCTTCGATGCGGTGACTGGGCAGGCGACGCAGGAGTTGACCGAACCCATGGATCTGATCGGTCATTCCTTTGGGGCGATCGCCGCGCTGCGGCTGGCAATGGTAAACCCGCAATACGTGCGCAGCCTGACCCTGATCGAACCCGTATTCTTTGCCGTGGCAAAACAGGATGCGCCCCAATTGTTCGACCAGCACATCCACGCGTCCCAACCGATCAATGCAGCCTTCGCGGCGGGCGATGCGGCATTGGCCGCGCGGCTGTTCAACCGGATGTGGAGCAACGGCATCAGCCCGAAATGGCCTGACCTGCCCGAACGAACGCGGGCCAGCATGGTGCGGGGGATACATGTTGTTCCTGCGTCCCATCCTGTGCTGTACGAGGACAGCGCCGGACTTCTGGACCCGGAGAACTGCAAGCGCGTCACGATGCCGACCCTGTTGCTAAGCGGGTCTGAAACCGACCCGACACTGCCCGTGATCTGCACAGGTTTGCAGCAGCGCCTGCCAAATGCGCGGCACGAGGTGGTGCGCGGCGCGGGGCATATGCTGCCCATATCACACCCCCATGAGACCGGCGCGCTGCTTCAGGAGTTCTGGAAAGCCAACCCCGCGACAGGCGTTACAGCAGGCTGAGGAACCGGTCGATTTCAGCCGCCCCAATCGACCAGTCGCAAACCAGCCTGCAGGCGAGGTTTTCGTCGTCATCGTCCCCCTCAAGCTCGGCACCCCAGAGGTGATAGACCGCCCCGGCCTCGTGCAATTGCTTGTGCTTGGCGCGCGGGAATGAGGCGAAGATCATATTGGCCTGCGGCTCGTGCAGGAACGTGGCCCCTTTGGCGCGTAATCCATCGGCCAGCAGGGTGCAGTTGTCGTTGGCCAGACGGGCCATTTTCAACCACAGATCATCTTCCAGATACGCCGCCATCTGGGCGGACAGGTAGCGATGTTTGGAAAACAGATGCGCCCCGCGTTTGCGGCGCAACTCGAATTCCCACGCTTTGCTTTCGTCAAAGAACACCACGGCCTCGACGCCCATCAGGCCGTTCTTTGTGCCGCCAAAGCTGACCGCATCGACACCCGATTTCCACGTCATATCCGCCGGGGAACAATTCAGGGCAACAAGCGCGTTTGTGAACCGCGCCCCGTCCAGATGGACGGGTAGGCCGTATTCCTTGGCCACACCGCACAGGGCCTGCAACTCTTCCAGCGAATAAACCGACCCGCGCTCGGTGACCTGAGTGATCGATACAGGCCCGCGCTGTGGCCCGTGCACCCCACGGGTTTCTTCGCCCAGGATCGAGCCGCGCAATGCATCCGGGGTCATCTTGTCGCCACCGGGAACCAAGGTCAGCTTCGCCCCGCTGTAGAATTCAGGCGCGTTGCACTCATCCTCATGGATATGCGCGACCGGAGAACAGAAGACCGTTTCCCAGGGGTTGGACAGCGTCGCAAGGGCCAGCGAATTTGCCGCCGTCCCCGTCGCCACCAGATAAACCGCCGCGCCCGGCGCCTCGAAAATGCTGCGAATGCGGTCGCGCACCTCGTTCATCATCGTGTCCGCGCCATAGGCCATCTGGTACCCCTGATTGGCCTCGGCCAGCTTGGCCATGACCTGCGGGTGAACCGGGCCGGAATTGTCAGACGCGAAATACATCAGGTTGGCTCCTCGATAATGTAATCTTCCCACTCTTCCATGGGGGTTTCGAACTCGGACACCGTGCGGCCCTGAACCGAGACGCCCGCCGCGTGCACGCTGTCCGGCGTACCAGATATCAAAGGATGCCAGTCGTAAAGAGGTTTGCCTTCCCACAGCAATCGATACGCACAGGTTTGCGGCAACCAATAGGCGTGGTCGTCGATATTGTCGGGGGTCATGACGATGCATTCGGGTACGAATTGGTGCCGGATGTCATATTGTGTGCAGCGGCAGCTTTCATCGTCCAGCAGGCGGCAGGCAACGCAGGTCAGGGCCACCTCGCCCGTGTCCTCATCCTCAAGCTTGTTCAGGCAACATTTGCCGCAGCCGTCGCACAGGGCCTCCCACTCGCGCTGGTTCATCTTGCGCAAGGGCTTGCGTTCCCAGAACCGGGCAGGCAGGCCCGTGCGTTCAATCGGATCGGTGGTCATAGGGCGGCCAGAATGCCACGGGCCTTTTCGCAATCGGCATCCATCTGCGCGATCAGGCCGTCCAGCCCATCGAATGTCAGCTCTGGTCGCAGGAAGTCGATCAGACCGACGGACAGGGTCGAGCCGTAAAGATCACCGGAAAAATCGAACAGGAAGGTTTCGATGTTGGGGGCTTCGCCATGGAACATGGGGCGCACACCGATCGAGGCCGCCCCGTGATAGCTGCCCTGTTGCGGGCCGTCCAACACATCGACCAGCACGGCATACACCCCAAATTTGGGCGGGTGCAGCCCTTCGATGGACATGTTCGCGGTAGGAAAGCCCAACTCGCGCCCGCGCTGCTCGCCCCCGATCACGACACCTTCGATCCGGTGCCAATGGCCCAGCATGGCGGCCGCATCACGCGGACGCCCGTCGCTGAGCGCGGTGCGAATGGCGGTCGAGGAAACAACGTTTTCTGATCGCTCCATCAGTGGTGCAATGGTGACGCCAAATCCCATCTGCTTGCCAAAGCGGACCATATCCTGCGCGGTGCCGACACGACCTTTGCCAAAACAGAAATCGGCCCCCACAACGATATGGGACAGGCCCAGCCCATCGCAAATGACGTTTCTGGCGAACTCTTCGGGGGACAACCCGGCAAGCGCCGCATTGAACGGCAGTTCGTACAGCATCTGCACGCCCAGCTTTTCAAGCCGGTGCGCCCGCGCAGTGCCCCGCATCAACCGGAAGGGCGGCGCGTCCGGCGCGAAATACTCGCGCGGATGCGGCTCGAACGTCAGAACGCCCAGCGGCGCGTCCGGGGCAGCGCTGCGCGCCAGTTCGATCACCGACTGGTGCCCCAAATGAACGCCATCAAAGTTCCCGATCGCCACACTGGCGCCGCGGTCCTGAGGCTCGATGAACTGAAAATCCCGGATGATGTGCATATGGCTTGCCTAGCTGGACTGTCAGGCGGGTTCAAGCACCTGATTGGTCTTGCGTGCGCTGCGTCTCAGCCCCGTATTGCTGAACCCAGTCGCTGTTCGTGGCATCCGAGAGTTTGGCCGTCGGCGTTTCGACACCCTGCGCCAGATCCGGATCAAGACCCAGGGTTTGTAGCACCTCGACCAATCCGACATGGATGGCGCGTGAAAATAAGAGTCAGGCCAACCTGCACAACCGGTTTCACGTAACAATCGACATAGCAGGGAACTGCCACTGCGGGGGCTGGCGCAGATAAAATAAGAATTGAAGTGGGGCGTTAATCGACCCATCGGCCTGATGAAAAACTATCCCGCCATGGTCCCGTGATCTTGCATGGTGACAACAAAAAAGGCGCCGGTTTGGGCGCCTTTGCTGTGACGTGATGTGATCAAGACTCAGTCGAACTTGCGCGACGGGGCCAGAACCATAGCCTCACCAATCAGGACCTTCTTGCCGTCGACCGAGCAATGGCAATCCAGCTTGACGCGGCGCTTGGCAAAGTCGATGTCGATGACTTTCACCTCGGCATAGACCATGTCGCCGGGGCGCACGGGGGCCAGGAATTTCAGCGACTGACCCATGTATACGGTGCCATGGCCAGGCAGCTGCTCTCCGATCACGGCCGAGATCAGGCCCGCCGTCAGCATCCCGTGGGCGATGCGCCCTTCAAAGATCGTGTCACGCGCATAATCGTCATCCAGATGCACCGGATTCCGGTCGGTCGAAACCTGCGCGAACATCTCGATATCCTCATCCGTCACCACTTTGCGCAGGTGGCGGGACATGCCCATCTCGATGTCTTCGATACAGATCGTTCCGCGTGGAAGATTGTCCAACATGTTGCCCTCACTCGAAGTCGGCCGTGAAAGAAAAATCCACCATCAGGCCTAGGTTGGCAACTTTATTACTTCGCAACTGCAGAAAATCAAGTCAAAAATGACTATCGCAAGCGACCGATTGTATATGTCGGGTTGATCTTTTCCCTTTGGATATAGTCAGTTAGAGAATCAGCGTGCGGATGGTGCGACGTTTTTGTTTCCGCTGCCGCCAATCCGCCCGAGATGAACAGGGTATCGATTCCCTCTCCCATCCCGCCAAGGATGTCGGTGTGGGGGCCATCTCCAATGGCAAGGATGTCAGAGTCGGCAACATCCGCGCCCAATTCCTGAAGGCGGCGGCGGGCCAGATCGTAGATGGGCGGGTGGGGCTTGCCGAAATACAGGCTCTCGCCACCCATCTCGGTGTAAAGCTTTGCCAGAGCCCCCGCGCACCACTCACGCACCTCGCCCCGGTCAACAACGATGTCGGGATTCGCACAGAGCAGCTTCATGCCCATCTGCTTGGCGTACAGGAAATCGGGCCGGTTCACATCGGGGTCCGCCATCGGATCGAAGGGGCCGCAGCAGACGATGCCCTCAGCCTCTTTCAGCGGAACACGTTCGATGTGGATGGGGTGGTGCAGCAGCTTCAGCGGCTCAAAGAACCCCGCATCGCGCTGCCATTCTCCCATGAAATACACTTTGTGCCCGACCGCGCCGCGGAACATGGCGGACCGCGCGGAATCTCCGCTGGTTGCGATCGTGTCATAGGCATCAGCAGGCACGTTGAACTGGGTCAGCTGCGATGCAACCCCGGCGCGCGGTTTGGGAGAGTTTGTTACTAGCACGACCACCCCGCCAGCGGCGCGGTAGGCCTGCAACGCTGCCACCGCTTCGGGATAGGCGGTGATACCGTTGTGAACGCAGCCCCAGAGATCGACAAAAAGCGCCTTATACCGGTCGGAAATCTCGGTCAGAGAGGAGATAATCTGGGTCATTGGGTCTCTTTCGGCGATAAACTGCGTCTGCCAAGCCTATGGCAGAGCTTGACGGGTTTTGCCAGAGGGGGCTCTGCCCCCGCCGCCCGTGCCGGGCGTCTCCCCCGGGATATTTCGGGCCAGATGAAGCAAGGAATCCGTTCTTCATCTGGCCAAAAATATCCCGGAGCGCGAGGCAGAGCCTTGCAAAAAGAAAAAGGCGCCCGGTTCGGACGCCTTTCACACGGGAATGACAGAAGATCAGACCTTCAGGTTCGGGATGATCTGTTTCTTGCGGCTCATGATGCCGGGCAGGACAACGGCGTCGCCCTCGACCGATGCGCCAAAGCTTTTCTCGGCAACGGTTTTGACCAGATCGTTCGGGACCAGCAGGGTGGCTTCTTCGTTCAGGATGTCCACGACGAACAGCAGAACCTGATCAACGCTGTCTTCCTTTGCCACATCGACCATGGATGCAGCCAAGCTGTCTTTTCGGTCCAGCACAACGCCCGGCGCGGTGGTTTCCAGAACAGAAACGCGGAACTTGGTGCCGTCGACCTCGTATTCCTTGCTGTCCATGCGGATCAGTTCGGCGTCCGAGAACGAGGACACATCCGACTTCGCTGCAAACATGTCAGCCGCATAGGCCGAGACGTCCAGACCCAGTTCAGCCGCCAGCTTCTCGGCCACGGCGCGGTCATGCGCGGTGGTGGTGGGCGAGCGGAATTCCAGCGTGTCCGACAAGATGCAGGTCAGCGCCGCGCCTTTGACGGCTTCGGGCATCTTGGCGGCATAGTCGCCCATCAGGTCAACCATGATGGTTGCCGTGCAGGCCAGCGGGCGCACGGTGATGTCGATCGGGCCCTTGGTTTCCAGCCCGCCGACCAGCTTGTGGTGGTCGATGATCGCGCGGATATCGGCGCTGTTGACACTCGCGGGCAGTTCCGCCGGGTTGTTGGTGTCCACGATTACAACCGGCGCGTCGGCCTCGACATCGTCGATGATGCGCGGCTTGGGCAGGTCCCAGCGTTGCAGCATAAAGGCCGCTTCGGTGTTGGGTTCGCCCAGCAGAACGGGCTCGGCCTGTTCGCCTTTCACTTCGTTCAGGTACCACGACCACAGGATCGGAGAACCGGTCGAGTCTGTGTCGGGAGATTTGTGGCCAAATACGAGGGTTGTCATGTCAGCTATCCTGAGGATTGGAAATTTGCGCGCCTTATAGGGTGCAAGGCACCGCTTGTCACCCGGTTGCGGCCTGCTGCGACTGTTGGTCTGCTATGCGCCTGGGTCAGAACGGCGCGCGGGTCAGCGTATACCCTTCCTGTTCCAGCAAGGCGAGAAGACCGAAATCATGGCTGAGATGCCCGGCACCCACGGCGATGACGGCGGTTTGATTCTGAATGGCGAGAATATGCCTCATCCAATTCGCGTTGCGGGTCACCAGCAGTTTCTGTTCGAACTGGTCCCATTCCGCGTTGTATTCGGTTTCGGACAGGCCCGAGGCCTCAAGCCCCTGCAACCGCGCCAGTTGCAGGATCTGGGCGTGCTGTTCCTCCAGATAGGCATTGGCCATGGTGGTCAGATGATTGGCGTCGCTTTGCATCGCCCCGGCCAGTCGCACCAACGAGTCCACCTGCTGATCCAGCGGCAGATCGTCGAACATGGTCATCAGGTCTTCGATCCGTTCCAGCGAGTGCTGGGGGATGCCGTTGGCCTCGGCCAGATCTGTCAGACGCGCGTCCATGCCGTATTTCGCGTCGGGGTTCTGCATCAGGCAGGGCGGAATGCCCAGCATCATGCTCAGAAACCAGGGCCGCATCTTGGCGGCCATCCAGCTTGGAATGCCCCGTTCCGTCAGCGACCCTGACAGGGCGGCCCAATCCTCGGCACTCATCAGCTCAATCAATGTGGGCCCCGAAGTGATCATTACCGGGCTCAGGTCCTTGGCCAAGCCCTGCTCAAACGTGTTCATCTCGGCCTGAGTGACCTCGAAATAAAAGGCGTCGGCCCGGCTCAAGGTTGGCGCCAACCGTTCGACCACCGCATCCATGCGCGCGTCGTTTGTGTGCAATGTGCCGATCAGATGCAGCGTGGTGTCGCCCTTGCGGGCGATCCAGTGGTTTCCTTCCGGATAGGGGATGTCAGCCAGTGCCTGATGCAGTTCCGAGCGGTCCGCTTCGGACATAAGCGGGCGCAGATCATGCCCCTCACACGCGGCGTTGGCCGTCATGGGGAGTAGCAGAAAACCGAACAGGGCCAACAGACGCATGGATGAACCTCAGAGATTTGTCAGGCGGGACGACCAAGGATGTAGTCATGCAAATGCAGCATATTCAAGGCAACCCGTCTGGCATTTCAGCCCAAAACGCATAGCATGGGCGCATGGAGCGCGAGCAGGATCTTTACCCCCCGATCAAGGCATTGTTGGAGGGGCAGGGCTATACCGTCAAAGGTGAGGTCGGCGCAGCCGATATTGTCGCCATGCGCGACGGGTCCGAGCCGGTGATCGTCGAGTTGAAACTGCGGTTCTCACTGGCCTTGTTCCATCAGGCTGTCGCGCGGCTGCGGATTAGCGATCAGGTGTATCTGGGGGTCAGCAAACCGACCGGACGCACGGCCCGGCGTGCCTTGCGGGACAATCTGGCCCTGTGCCGCAGATTGGGGCTGGGCCTGATCACTGTTCGCAAGGATGGGGTTGTCGAGGTTCAGTGCGATCCCGGCCCGTATGCGCCGCGCAAGAACAAAGCCAAGGCCGCGCGGATGTTGCGCGAATTTGACCGGTTGGAAGGGGACCCAAACGCGGGCGGCGCAACCCGCCACGGGATCGTTACGGCCTATCGGCAGGATGCGCTGAAATGCGCCACCCACCTGGCGGAACATGGTGCCACCAAGGGGGCCGAGGTCGCATCGGCCACTGGCGTGCCCGCCGCCACCCGTTTGATGCGGGAAAACCATTACGGCTGGTTCGACAAGGTCGAAAAAGGCATCTATGCATTGTCGGATGCAGGGTCCGAGGGCCTGAAACACTGGGCTTACAGTTGGGAACAGGCTGACTGATCCTTTGTGGCAAAAAAATCCGTATCGGCTTGTTGACTCAAGGTTTCAGACCCCCTAGCTATGCGTCGTTATCACTCACACACCCCGAGTGCTAACGCCTCACCAGCCGGTGAGGGGAGGATAGATAAACTTTGAGCCCAAGGAGCTGCAAAGATGGCATTGAAACCGCTTCATGACCGTGTGCTGGTTCGCCGTACAGAAAGCGAAGAGAAAACCGCAGGCGGCCTGATCATTCCTGACAGCGCAAAAGAAAAGCCCAGCGAAGGCGAAGTCGTCGCAACCGGCGAAGGCGCGCGTAAGGACAGCGGCGAGCTGATCGCAATGGCTGTGAAAGCTGGCGACAAGATCCTGTTCGGCAAATGGTCGGGCACCGAGGTTCAGGTCGACGGCGAAGAGCTGCTGATGATGAAAGAAAGCGACATCATGGGGATCATCGAGTAAGCCCAAACGCTTTCTCTGATCTTCATTTCCAACTTATTTCTCAAGGAGAAACGACATGGCTGCAAAGGACGTCAAGTTCGACACCGATGCCCGTAACCGCATGCTGGCAGGCGTGAACATCCTGGCCGACGCTGTCAAAGTGACCCTGGGCCCCAAAGGCCGCAACGTGGTTCTGGACAAATCCTTCGGCGCACCGCGCATCACCAAAGACGGTGTTTCGGTTGCCAAGGAAATCGAACTGGAAGACAAGTTCGAAAACATGGGCGCGCAGATGGTGAAAGAAGTCGCCAGCCGCACCAATGACGAAGCCGGCGACGGCACCACCACCGCAACTGTTCTGGCACAGGCCATCGTTCGCGAAGGTCTCAAGCAGGTTGCAGCTGGCCTGAACCCGATGGACCTGAAGCGCGGCATCGACCTGGCAACTGCCAAGGTTGTTGCGGGCATCAAAGACGCATCGCGTGAAGTCAAAGACTCGGCCGAAGTTGCTCAGGTTGGCACCATCTCGGCCAACGGCGAAGCCGAGATTGGCCAGCAGATCGCGGATGCGATGCAGAAGGTTGGCAACGAAGGCGTTATCACCGTCGAAGAAAACAAAGGTCTGGAAACCGAGACCGATGTTGTCGAAGGTATGCAGTTCGACCGTGGCTACCTGTCGCCCTACTTCGTCACCAACGCAGACAAGATGATCGCAGAGCTCGACGACTGCATGATCCTGCTGCACGAAAAGAAACTGTCCTCGCTGCAGCCGATGGTTCCGTTGCTGGAGCAGGTAATCCAGTCGCAGAAGCCGCTGCTGATCATCGCAGAAGACGTTGAAGGCGAAGCGCTGGCAACTCTGGTTGTCAACAAACTGCGCGGCGGCCTGAAAATTGCTGCTGTCAAGGCACCGGGCTTCGGCGATCGCCGCAAAGCCATGCTGCAGGACATCGCGATCCTGACCGGCGGTCAGGTCATCAGCGAAGATCTGGGCATGAAGCTCGAGTCCGTCACCATGGACATGCTGGGCACCGCCAAGAAAATCGAAATCACCAAAGACGAAACCACCATCGTCGACGGTGCAGGCGAGAAAGCCGAGATCGAAGCCCGCGTTGGCCAGATCCGCACTCAGATCGAAGAAACCACCAGCGACTACGACCGTGAGAAGCTGCAAGAGCGTGTTGCCAAACTGGCAGGCGGTGTTGCCGTGATCCGCGTCGGCGGCATGACCGAAGTCGAAGTGAAAGAGCGTAAGGACCGTGTGGACGATGCTCTGAACGCGACCCGCGCTGCTGTGCAGGAAGGCGTTGTCGTGGGCGGTGGTGTTGCGCTGGTTCAGGCCGGTAAAGCACTGGAAGCTTTGGAAGGTGCAAACGCTGACCAGAACGCGGGTATCAACATCGTTCGCAAGGCCATCGAAGCGCCGCTGCGCCAGATTGCTGAAAACGCAGGTGTTGACGGTGCGGTTGTTGCTGGCAAGGTCCGTGAATCGTCGGACGCTGCATTTGGCTTCAACGCTCAGACCGAAGAATATGGCGACATGTTCTCGTTCGGCGTGATCGACCCGGCCAAAGTTGTCCGCACCGCTCTGGAAGATGCGGCATCGGTTGCTGGCCTGCTGGTCACCACCGAAGCAATGGTTGCCGACAAGCCTGCCAAAGAAGGCGCAGCACCCGGTGGCGGCATGCCCGACATGGGCGGCATGGGCGGCATGATGTAAGACGTCGTCTTTTTGGAAGACTGAGTTATGGGGTCGCCTTCGGGCGGCCCCGTTTCGTTTTGAATAGCCGCTGCGCGGCTATGCCTCCGGCGGAGGTATTTTTGAACAGAAGAAGATTTGGGTCGGCTGAGGCAATGTGAGTGTGCAAACCCAGCGGAACCGGCTATGCGGTTGGAATGAGATTGCTTCTGCTGACCGCCCTGACCATGTGCGCCTTTGCGGCGAACTCGATCCTGAACCGGCTGGCGATTGACAGCGGCGCCAGTGACCCGGCCAGCTTCGCAGTGTTTCGGGTGATGTCCGGTGCGGCGGTTCTGTGGGCGTTGGTACTGCTGCGCGGCGTCGCACTACCGCTGCGTTCGCGCAGGCGGATTGTGGGGGCTGGATCGTTGTCCCTCTATATGATCGGGTTTTCGCTGGCCTATTTGACCCTCGACGCGGGTCTGGGCGCGTTGATCCTGTTTGCGGTTGTGCAGATTACCATGTTTGCCGTCGGCGCAATCATGGGGGCGACGCCGACCATGCGGCAGGTCGCAGGGGCCGGGATTGCGTTGGCGGGTCTGACCTATGTGCTGTGGCCCAGCGGTTCGGTTCGCGTCGATGCGCTGGGCGCGGGGCTGATGGTTGCGGCCGGGTTGGGCTGGGCGGTGTATTCCTTGGCAGGACGGTCCGAACCGGACGCGCTGGCAGGCACGGCTGCGAACTTTGTGGTTGCCTTGCCGATCACAGGGCTGGTGCTGGTCGGTATGGGTGGCAATTGGCAAATGACCGGTTTGGGGTATCTGCTGGCCGCGTTGTCTGGGGGCGTGACATCGGGCCTGGGCTATGCGCTTTGGTACCGTGTGCTGCCGCAGCTTTCCCCGTCGGTTGCGGCGGTGGTTCAACTCAGCGTGCCGGTGATCGCCATCGTCGGAGGTGTTGTCTTGTTGGGCGAGGTTGCTGGCCCGCGCCTGGTGGCAGGGACAGCTTTGGTTCTGGGCGGAATCGCCCTGGCCGTTCTGCGCCGGACCCGAGGGTAGGTCTTTCCACAGCTTCAGATCGGCGCTATTGGGCGGGTATGAGACTTCTGTGCGCCCTGATTTTCCTGTGTCTGCCTGCCGCGGCAAGTGCGAAATGCGTGATCCTGCTGCATGGGCTGGCACGGACCGAGGCGTCATTTTCGGTGATGGAGCAGCTGTTCAAGGCCCATGATTATACGGTCGTTCGGCCCGGATACCCGTCGACCGACATGGGCATACCCGAACTGGCCGAACAAACCCTGCCGGACGCGTTTGCGGCCTGTGGTGAGGACGAGGCCAACGTTGTGGCGCATTCGATGGGCGGCATCCTGTTGCGCTATTGGTTGCAGGACAACCATCCCGAAAACATGGGTCGCGCAGTCATGCTGGGCCCGCCCAATCAGGGCAGCCAACTGGTCGACGAACTCAGTGCGTGGGAAGTGTTCGGCTATCTGAACGGCCCCGCCGGATTGCAACTGGGAACGGGTCCGGAAGGCATCCCGCGCAAACTGCCTGCCGTGGATTTCGATCTGGGCGTGATCGCGGGCGAGAATTCTCTGAACCCTTTGTTCTCATCGCTGATCGACGGTCCCGATGATGGCAAAGTGTCGGTTGAGACAACGAAGGTCGACGGCATGGCAGATCACATCGTTTTGCCGGTCACGCATACCTTCATGATGAACAACCCACGCGTCATGGCGCAGGCGCTGCATTTCATCGAATTCGGACAGTTTGATCCGCAAATCACGTGGCTCGACAGCGTGCTCGACGTCATCGAAGAAATCTGTATCGGCGAAGATTGTTCCGAGCCTGACTCGGAACCGACGCGATGACCCGCCTAAACCTTACGCTGACCGGCGCAGAGGTGCTGTTGCCGCAAGAGGGTCTGTCTCGCGCGCCGCTTTCGATCGCCGACGGGCAGGTGCAGGAAACGCAGGTCGGGCGCGAGGTTGACCTGTCCGGCTATCTCGTTCTGCCGGGGATCATCGACCTTCACGGCGACGGATTCGAACGCCACATCGCCCCGCGTCGTGGTGCGATGAAGCAGATGAACGAAGGCATCCTGTCCGTCGAGGCCGAACTGGCCGCAAACGGGATCACGACCGCCGTGCTGGCCCAGTTCTACAGCTGGGAAGGCGGTGTGCGGGGCCCGGAGTTCGCGGGGCAGGTGTTTGAGGCGATCCGGGCCGTCAAAACCGACACAGTCACCGATCTGATCCCGCAATTGCGGTTCGAGACCAATATGCTCGACGATTACGCTGGTATGGCCCGGCGCATCGCCGATTGGCAGGTCCCTTACGTGGTGTTCAACGACCACTTGCCACATGACCGGCTGGCCCAGGGCAAAAAGCCGCCGCGCCTGACCGGGCAGGCGTTGAAAGCCGGACGCAATCCTGACGCGCATTTCGAACTGCTTCTCGACATGCACGCGCGCCGGGGTGACGTTCCCGCAGCGGTTGAGGCGCTCAGCGCCGAGCTCTCGGAAATGGGTGTTCGTCTGGGCAGCCATGACGACGCAACCGCCGAGACCCGTGCCTGGTGGCGGGATCAGGGTGCCCTGATCGCCGAGTTTCCGGAAACGCTGGAGGCGGCCGAGGCCGCGCGCCTGGCCGGTGATCACGTCATACTCGGGTCGCCGAACGTTGTGCGCGGTGGGTCGCACAAAGGGAATGCAAGCGCGGTCGAACTTGTCGCGATGGGCCTTTGCGACGCTCTGGCGTCGGACTACCACTATCCCAGCCCCCGCCGTGCCGCGCTGATGCTGGCCAAGTCCGGCGTTCTGGATTTGGCAGGCGCGTGGGGCCTGATCTCGTCCGGTCCCGCAAGTGTTCTTGGCCTGACGGATCGCGGCACGCTTGAACCGGGCAAACGCGCCGATCTGGTCATTCTGGACGCGCAAACCTACCGTGTCGCCGCGACGCTGGCGGCAGGGCGCGTCAGCTACATGTCCGGAGATATCGCGGCTCGGTTCATCACCTGATCCCGGCCCGCCTTCTTCTGTTCAAAAATACCTCCGCCGGAGGCATCGCGCGTCAGCGCGATTTTCAGCCCCGAACGATCCGGTTGAAATGACCCATCTTGCGGCCCGGCTTGACCTCGGCCTTGCCATACAGATGCAGGGCGACATCCCGTTCCTGCGCCAATTCAGGTACGCGGTCCATGTCGTCACCAATCAGGTTCTCCATCACCACGTCCGAATGACGTTGGCCATCACCCAGAGGCCAGCCAGCTACTGCCCGGATATGCTGTTCGAACTGATCCACGGCGCAGCCATTCTGCGTCCAGTGGCCCGAGTTGTGGACGCGCGGGGCGATTTCATTCACGATCAGGCCCTCTGGCGTCACAAACAGCTCGACACCCATCACGCCGACATAGTCCAACGCGTTCAGAATATTGGCCGCCAGCAGGATCGCGTCGCTGCGTTGCGCAGGCCGCAGTCGGGCAGGGATGGTCGTTGTACGCAAAATGCCATCGCGATGGACATTTTCGCCGGGATCGAAACAGGCCACCTGACCGTCCAGACCGCGCGCCGCGATGATTGATACCTCGTGGCTGAAATTGACGAAGCCTTCCAGAATCGCAGGTGCTCCGGCCATGTCGGCCAAAGCCGTCTCGGCATCCTCGGGCGTGCTCAGGCGCGCCTGTCCTTTGCCGTCATAGCCAAAGCGGCGGGTTTTCAGGATGGCAGGCGCGCCGATCTGGTCAATCGCGGCCTCAAGGCTGGCCATATCGGTGATGTCCGCAAAGGGCGCAGTGTTCAGTCCCAGATCCTGAAGAAATGTCTTTTCGGTCAGGCGGTCCTGACTGACCCGCAGTGCCTCGCGTCCGGGGCGAATGGGGCGGTGGGCTTCCAGAATGTCCAGCGCCTCGGTGGGGATGTTTTCGAATTCATAGGTGATGACATCGACCGATTCCGCGAAGGCTTTCAGCGCCTCGGCATCGTCATAGGCCGCCGTTGTCACCCGATCTGCGACCTGTCCCGCAGGCGGGTTTGCGCCGGGCTCATAGATATGGCTGACAAAGCCCAGCCGTGCCGCCGCAACCGATAGCATCCGGCCCAATTGACCACCGCCCAGAATTCCAATCGTTGCGCCGGGGGCGAGCATCTTTGTCATCATCAGGTCTCCAACCGTTTGCCAATCGCCGCCAGGGCCGCGTTCAGCGCGTCATGTGCTTTGCCCGAACGTAAACTCTCGGTCATTTGCAGGCTCAGCGTTCCATCGGTGGCCAGCGCATCTCGTTCGGCCGCCAGTCGCCCCGCTTTGCCTTTTTCCATCGCGGAAAGAAAGCCCGAGAACAGCTGTGTTGTATAAAATTCCGCACTGTCTGCGTCGCCTGTCTGCCCGGCCAGCCATTCCGAACCGGTTGCCATCAGATCCAGCAGGCCCGGCACCATGGCGCAAATCGCGAAATGGGCATTCAGGGCGGCCTCACTCTCGACCCTGATCACGGGGTTTTCCGGCTCGAACAGATCGGCCAGAAGGCGATCATTGCCCAATGCGGCCAGAGGGCACCCGCCGGTTTCCAGAAAGCCCAGAGGAATGGTTTGAACAAAATCCTTCGCAGGTGCGCAAAGCTCGGCCAGTTGATCCGAAGGGACTGCAGCCATGACCGACACGATTTGCTGATCGGCGCGGAACGTCAGCGGGGTCAGAATGTCGGCGGCCACATGAGGGCGCAGGCACAGAAAGACGATCTCAGAGGCGTCAATCACGGTTTGCGGGTCCGTGACTGTCACGCCGAGTTCCGATTTCAGTTGCGAGGACACCTCGGCGTTGCGCTGGGTGACGCAGATGTCATGCCCCTTGGCCGCCAGAAAACGCACCATCGGCGCTGCGATGTGCCCGGTTCCGACAAAGCCGATGCGGCTCATCCCTCGGGCTCTTGAGCGATTGAGGCTGACAGGGCCGCGCGCCACGCATCCAGCCGTTCGGCCAAAGCGCCATCCTGCAGGGCCAGAATACCGGCAGCCATCAGCCCGGCATTTGCGCCGCCCGCCGATCCGATCGCCATGGTAGCAACAGGAAACCCCTTGGGCATCTGTACGATGGAATACAGCGAATCGACGCCCGACAAGGCCCGCGTCTGCACCGGAACACCGATCACCGGCACGCGGGTTTTCGACGCCATCATGCCCGGCAGATGTGCCGCACCGCCTGCACCGGCAATAATCACGCTCAGACCACGTTCAACGGCGGTTTTGCCATAGTCCCAAAGACGGTCCGGTGTGCGATGGGCCGATACAATGCGCTTTTCATAAGCCACACCCAGCTCGTCCAGAATATCGGCAGCTTCTTTCATCGTGGGCCAGTCCGACTGGCTGCCCATGATGATCCCGACCTTGACGTTACCCATCCGCTAAATCCCCGCCCGTTTGCAGAGCGCGCACTATATCCAAATCCGCCTTCGTGGCAATGCGTTAGGCGATGATGTCCGGGGTCAGGCGATCCTCGATCAGACGGATGATATCTTTCAGCCGCAATTTCTGCTTTTTCAACCGTTTGATCGTCAGTTGATCCGCCGTTCCGGTGGATTGCAGCGCCTCGATGGCTTCGTCCAGATCGCGGTGCTGTCGTCGGAAAACCTCAAGCTCAACCCGCAGAACGTCATCTGTTTTCATCGAAAGGTCGGTGGGCGCGTTCATTGGCGACTCGGGCTGGTTGTGGTGCGTCATCAACAAGATAGTGTGTCAGACGTTATCGCGCCAGACCTTGTGGACATCCTGGTTTCTTCCCATATTCTATTATGCGCGGTTGCCGGAACGGGGCCGCACAACACGTCGCTTTGGCAAAAAAGGACGAGAAAACGTGTCAAAACTTACTCTTGGCTCTTACCCGCATCTTTTGGGGTTCGAGCAGTTGGAACGCCTTCTGGAACGGTCTGCAAAGGCTGGTAATGAAGGGTATCCGCCCTACAACATCGAACAGACCTCGGACTTTTCGTACCGCATCACTCTGGCGGTGGCCGGGTTCGCGGAAGAGGATCTGTCGATCACGATCGAGGATCGCCAATTGGTGATCCGGGGCCGTCAACGCGACGACAGCGAGGGGCGCATATTCCTGCACCGTGGCATCGCGGCGCGTCAGTTTCAGCGCATGTTCGTGCTGGCGGACGGTGTCGAGGTCGGTGAGGCGATTATGGAAAACGGTCTGCTGCATGTGGATCTGACCCGCGCCGTGCCGGAAACCGTGGTTCAGACAATCAACATACGGAAGGGGTAAGAGCAATGAATACACCGATTGAGATCAACACCGAAGGCGACCGTATCGTTTATGTCAAAACGGTCGAGGTGGCCGATCTGCCGCGTGATCTGCGCGATCAGGCAGGCGATCTGGATCAGCTTTATGCGGTACACGACTCGGATGGCCAGCAATTGGCGCTGGTGGCCGACCGCAAGCTGGCCTTTGTGCTGGCCCGACAGCATGACCTGTCCCCGGTGGCCGTTCACTGAACGGCCCCTTCACGCCGGATAGGGCGTGACATTCCCAGCGACACGCGCGACACATGACCACAGGCGGACGCCGCCGCATCATCTGTGTCAGGGAGTTTTCGCATGAGCTGGTTTGACTTCGATTGGGTAGACGCGTTCAGCGACCGGGCCTTTGGCGGCAACGGCTGTGCCGTGGTGCACGAAGGCGCGGGGCTGTCCGAGGAAGTGTGCATGGCCTATGTTCGCGAAACCTCGCTGGTAGAATGCACCTTTACCGGCCCGTCCGAGGTTGCCGATATTCGCGTCCGGTACTTTCTGGCCAGCCGTGAGATTCCCTTTGCCGGGCATCCGACAATTGCGACAGTTGCCGCGATGCGGTCGCGCGGGATGATTTCGGGCGATGCACTGACCCTGGAAACCGGGGCCGGGATTGTGTCGATCCGGTTGATCGGGGACCAGATCGAGATGTCTCAGGTCGCGCCGCAGTTCGGCGTGCATGTTCCAGCGGAATTGGTGGCCTCGGCCATCAGCCTGCCGGAAAGCGCCATTATCTCGCCGCCGCAACTGGTTTCCACCGGGTTGCCGTTCTGCATCACGGTTCTGCGAGACCACGATGCCCTGCGCGCTGCACGGCTGGATGAAGGGCCATTGCGGGAAGTGGCCGCCGCCGCTGGCTATTCGGGCTCGGATATGGCGGAACCGTTTCTGGTGACGCTGCAAGGCGCGACATTTGAGGGGGACACGTTCTCGCGCCTGTTGCTGGCACCGCCCAGCCCGCCCGAGGATCCGTTCACCGGATCAGCAACCGGCGCGATGGCGGCGTACCTGTGGAAATACGGCTTGATGGGCAAGGACAGTTTCATTGCCGAACAAGGCCACGATATGGGCCGTCCCGGACAGGCGACTGTAACCTGTGTTGGACCACCTGACGCCATGACCGGGATTAAGGTCGCAGGGTGCGGCCATATCCTGATGCGCGGGCAGGTCGATTTGGGCTAAGGCTCAACGAAACTTGGCTCGGTGACAGTTTGGAAACAAAAAAGCCCCCGGCGAACCGGGGGCTTTTCATTCAGTATGCCTTTAGATCAGGTCGCGGCGATCAGACCCATGCTTTCCAGCTTCAACAAAACCTGATGGGCGCAGTTGTCCACATCCACATTCTCGGTCTCGACCGTCAGCTCGGGGTTCTGGGGCACGTCGTAGGGGTCTGAAATGCCGGTGAATTCCTTGATCTTGCCCTCACGCGCCAGTTTATACAGGCCCTTGCGGTCGCGCCGTTCGCATTCCTCGATGCTGGTGGCCACGTGAACCTCGCAGAAAGCACCGAACTGCTCGACATCTTCGCGCACCGCGCGACGGGTGGTGGCGTAGGGCGCAATCGGAGCACAAATGGCGATACCACCGTTCTTGGTGATCTCGGACGCGACATAGCCGATGCGGCGGATGTTCAGGTCGCGATGCTCTTTCGAGAAACCAAGCTCGGATGACAGGTTCTTACGAACGATGTCCCCATCCAGCAGCGTGACCGGGCGGCCACCCATCTCCATCAGCTTGACCATAAGCGCGTTGGCGATGGTGGATTTGCCCGAGCCCGAAAAGCCGGTGAAGAACACGGTAAAGCCCTGCTGGCTGCGCGGCGGCTTGGTCTTGCGCAGCTCGGCCACAACCTCAGGGAAGCTGAACCATTCCGGAATTTCCAGCCCTTCAGCCAGACGGCGGCGCAGTTCGGTGCCCGAGATGTTCAGGATCGTGACGTTATCCTTGTCGGCGATCTCGTCATTCGGTTCGTACTGGGCGCGTTCCTGCACATAGACCATGTGTTTGAAGTCGACCATTTCGACGCCGATTTCATCCTGGAACTGACGGAACAGGTCCTGTGCATCATAGGGACCATAGAAATCCTCACCGGCGGAATTCTTGCCGGGGCCAGCATGGTCGCGGCCGACGATGAAATGGGTGCAGCCGTGGTTGGCGCGGATCAGGCCGTGCCAGACCGCCTCGCGCGGGCCAGCCATGCGCATCGCCAGATTCAGCAGCGACATCGAGGTGGTGGATGCGGGGTATTTGTCCAGCACCGCCTCATAGCAGCGGACGCGGGTAAAGTGGTCCACATCGCCCGGTTTGGTCATGCCGACAACCGGGTGAATCAACAGGTTGGCCTGCGCTTCCTTGGCGGCGCGGAAGGTCAGTTCCTGATGTGCACGGTGCAGCGGGTTGCGGGTTTGGAACGCAACGATGCGACGCCAGCCCAGCTTGCGGAAATAGGCGCGCAGCTCGTTCGGGGTGTCGCGGCGGGCGCGGAAATCATAGTGCACCGGTTGCTGGATGCCGACAACGGGACCACCCAGATAGACCTTACCGGCGACGTTGTGCAGATAGTTCACCGCAGGGTGCGCGTCGTCATCGGCGCCAAACACCTTTTCAGCCTCGCGTGCCTTGTCCGGCGTCCAGCGGTCGGTCACGGTCATGGTGCCCAGAATAACGCCTTCCTGATCGCGCAGGGCAATATCCTGACCCAGCTCGATGTTGTCTGCAAAATCCTCGCTGACGTCCAGCGTGATTGGCATCGGCCACAGGGTGCCATCGGCCAGACGCATATTCTCGACGACGTTGTCGTAATCGGCCTCGGACAGGAACCCTTTCAGCGGGTTGAACCCGCCGTTCATCAGCAATTCCAGATCGCAGATTTGCCGCGGGCTCAGATCCCAGCTGGTCAGGTCGGCGGCGTCGACCTTCAGTTTTTGTGCCGATTCGTAAGACACATACAATTCAGGGATCGGGGCCAGATTACTTAACATCGTCATCAGAATACTCTTGTCGCAGTGTTGGATTGCCGGTGATTCTCGGTCATTTGAGGGCGCGTTTGCCCCGACTTTTGCCCGAAGTCCACAAGCGGTCGTGAAACAAAGGACGATATGCGCTGATTTCCTCCGAAATGGAAGGATTTTCCATATGCTACGTCGGATTGCGACCGCGGTTCCGGGCCAAATGCGATTTTGGGTCAGCCAGAGTATGCCTGTTCTTGTGTCGCCGATGTCTCGCGCAGGTCGGCGGCACGGGTGACCGGCAGCGCCGGTACGGGTTGGCTGACGCCGCGCAACTGGAACAGGCGGATGCGGTCGGGGTTGATTGTCAGATCAGCCGCTTGCAGCAACTCGTCCGACACCAACAACTCGACACCCAGCGCCTTGGTTTCGCTTTCCAGGCGGCTGGCGACGTTGACAGCATCGCCGATAATCGTTTGCGAGGCATGGCCCGCTGCGCCGATCTCACCCAACACCAGATCGCCCAGATGCAAGCCCATGCCGATGCGGATGCCGGGGCTGCCTTCAGCCTTTAGCCGTTGATTGAAACTGTCCAGCGCTAGGCCGATCTCTATCGCCGCCCGCAACCCGGCCTTCGCTGACGCCGCCGCGTCGGGCTTGTTGAACACCGCAAGCAAGCCATCGCCCATGTATTTGTCGACAATGCCGCCTGCGTCAGTAATGGCTGGAACGATTGCATCGAAAAACCGGTTCAACAGAAAGACGATGTCATAGGGCAATTGGCCGGTCGTGCGGGCCGTGAACCCGCGCATGTCCAAAAACAGAACGGCCAGTTGCCGTTCCTGCCCTTGGCTTGCATGGCCCCGATTGCGCCCACCATCGGGGCGAAACACGCGAAAGACGGTCAGCGGCTCGGTCGGGCGAATCTGGCACGCCAGCCGCGTTTGCGCAGAGGCCCCTACCGCTGCCAGACTGCGGGCCTCGACATCGCTGGGGGCCTCAAGCTGGGTGCCGCCCTCTTCGACAATGATGCGGCAGGTGGTGCACCGCCCCTTGCCGCCACACAGCGCGGTGTGGGGAATGCCATTGGCTTGCGAGATTTCCAGCAAGGTCATGCCCTTTTCTGCGACGACCTCGGGTCCACGTGCATATTTGATGCGAACCGAATGCCTGCGACGCCAAAGCTTGCGCCCGACAAAGATGGCCCCGCAAGCGCCCAGAGTGATCAGAAAGGCCAGAACCGCGTTATCCTTGACCGTGAACATGGTCTGGAAGGCTTCGGGTGAGGGCCAGTTGTAATGCTCGATATATTGCTGTCGCAGAAACTCATCCGCGAAATCGGCCCAGATGCGCCGGCCCTCGGTCAGAACGCCCGCCAGCGCGAACGACGGAACAAAGACCGCAACGCCGATCAGGTAGGGCACGGTCTTCGACCACCACGACGTCAGGCGCAGCCACATGTGCAGCCCGATGCAACCATGGACCCATACAATCAACAGCAGCAGGCTTTGCATCCAGACTGCCGAGCTGGGCCACATCAGGATGATGATATAGCCCATCTCATCATTGACGCCGTAAATCTCGTGGGCGACGCGCGTGTGAATGATGTGGGAAATCAGTTGCAGCGGGATCAGCAGGCCCAGCACGATCTGCAACGCGGTGCTGAGCGGCATCCTGAGCGTTCTGCGCTGGGCGATCGAGGCCAGCGACAACCCCGCATGCACGATCAGCGCCGCATAGAGCAAGACGCTGACGACATCATGCCGTGTGACCGCTTTTCGGCCATCCTGCATCCCGTGCAGATAGTCGGTGTGAAACAGGCCCAGACCGATATTGATGAAGTGGAAGAAGGCAAAGACGAACAGAACCAGACCGCTGCCGATCCTGAGCCGGGTTGCCCACCCGCCGCGCCAGAGTGCGTTGTCCAATGCCAGTACCCGCAAATGCTTCGTCAGGGCCGAGTGTGCGGGGCCGCCCGGCAAGGGTCAAGCCGACCTGCATAGGTGCGGGAAAAACGGCCAAGGGTGTGGGGTTCAGCCACACCCCTGGCCCCAGACTTATTCCTGTTCCGCCAGAAAACGTTCCGCATCCAGCGCGGCCATGCAGCCCATTCCGGCGCTGGTCACGGCCTGACGATAGATGTGGTCGGTCAGGTCGCCCGCCGCAAACACGCCCGGTACGGACGTTTCGGTCGAGCCCGGCTTGGTCACGACATAGCCGCCCATATGGGTGTCCAACGTGTCCTTGACCAACTCGTTCGCGGGCGCGTGGCCGATGGCGACGAAGACGCCTTTGCAGGGGATCTCGGTGATCTCGCCGGTCTTGACGTTTTTCACGCGGACACCCTCGACGCCTAAAGGTGCATCGGTGCCAACCACTTCTTCCAGTTGGTGAAACCACAGCGGCTCGATCTTTTCGTTCTTTAACAGGCGATCCTGTAGGATCTTTTCGGCCCGCAATTCGTCACGGCGGTGGATCAGCGTCACCTTGCTGGCGAAGTTGGTCAGGAACAGCGCCTCTTCCACGGCGGTGTTGCCGCCGCCGATCACAACGATCTCTTGCCCGCGATAGAAGAACCCGTCGCAGGTGGCGCAGGCCGAAACGCCGAAGCCTTTGAATTTCTCTTCCGATGGCAGGCCCAGCCACTTGGCGCGCGCGCCTGTCGCCAGAATGACGGCATCGGCCGTGTATGTGGTCCCGCTGTCACCCTTGGCGGTGAAGGGGCGCTGGCTGAGATCCAGATCGTTGATGATATCGCCGATCACCTCGCAGCCCATCGCCTTGACGTGGTCCTGCATGCGCACCATCAGATCGGGGCCCTGAACCTCGGTATCGCCGGGCCAGTTTTCAACCTCGGTCGTGGTGGTCAACTGCCCGCCGGGCTCGATTCCCTGCACCAGAATGGGCTCCAGCATCGCCCGGCTGGCATAGACGCCTGCGGTATATCCTGCCGGTCCAGATCCGATGATCAGAACCTTGGTGTGTCGTGTGTCGGCCATTGTACCCCCGCTCGAACTGCCTGAATTGGGCCGTTTGCCCGTCGCCCCGATATAGCGACGCGGGGGCAGGGCTTAAAGCCCTTTCCTGTCCGGGCTCATTTTCCCAGGCGCGGGCAAATTCGCGACCCGTCACCGAATAATATTGCGCCCCTGCGAAACATTATTGCGCACTCGGTGGGTGCTGATATAAGAACCGAAAAAATCAGGAGCATTTTATGGTCACGACGCGGCTGGATGAGATTGATCGTAAGATTCTGGCAGAGTTGCAGGCAGACGGTCGCATGACCAATGTCGAACTGGCCAAACGCGTCGGGATTTCGGCCCCGCCCTGTTTGCGCCGTGTGCGCACGCTGGAGGAATCCGGCTATATCACCGGATACCACGCCGAAGTCAGCGCGCGCGAACTGGGGTTTGAGGTGCAGGTTTTTGCAATGGTCGGTCTGGACAGTCAGGCCGAAGCCGAGCTGCGCGCCTTTGAAGACCGGTGCCGTGAATGGCCATTGGTCCGTGAATGCCACATGCTGAATGGCGAGGTAGATTTCATTCTGAAATGCGTGGCCCCCGATCTCAGCAACTTTCAGCAGTTCTTGACCGGAGAGTTGCTGACCACGCCGAACGTGGCCAGCGTTAAAACGTCGCTTGTTATCCGCGGCGCAAAAGACGAACCAGGCGTGCCATTCGACGTTCTGGAAGAACGCATGAACCGGACGGCGTGAACCGCATCTGATTCTGATGTGTTTGACAGGGCGGCAGCATGGCTGCGACCGCCAAGGATACAATCCAACTTAGTAATATCTGCATAATGCCCCCAGGATGCAGTAATCGTTAACGTTTACGCAGTGATCGCGTCCACCTCTCCGTCTCCGGCGCGCGGCATCAGCAACGGGCCAAAATCGCTCAGCGATTCGATATGCGCGAACAGGTTCAGGTAAATCGACCGCAAGGAATGGCTGATCATCCGAACCGCGTTTACTCCTGGGTGATAGGTTTCGAACTGTAAACCATCAACCCGAATGACCGAATGTTTTCTGAGGCAAATGTGAAACAGTTCCACCGGAGTCGGCGGCATTGTTTCAATCACGCTCATCCCATCCTGAAATTCCGCAATTGGCGTCAAAACCGGCGCGTCGCCATGCAGGTGTCGCAAATGCGCAGGTGTCCCCAGCAAACGCGCCGCCGGGCCTGCGATAACGCCTGACATCGGCTTTTGCATTCCAAACGTGTCGGCCATGATTCGCGTCAGAGGTCGTGTGCGCCCCCGCGAATCCTCGCGTCCGGGGATCAGGGTGACAGACCCTTTCCAAACGATGGTTTCCGATGTGCCATCCTGCGTCAGGACCGTATCCCCCGGCAACAGATCTTCGATTGCCATCGGTCCTTGTTCTGTCTCGACCAGCGAGCCGCGCGAAAAGGCGCAAAACGCGTCTTCGAACATGGGCAGAGCTGGTGCGATGTGGCGTGTCTGCGCGATATCCCCGTTATCGAGCAGCGTGCAAACCTCGTATCGGCGCAGTTGCGCCTTGGGTTTGGCGGTTGGTCTTGGAGCCTCGCGCAATAAAGCCGACGTTTCGACGGCGTTTCTGGCTGCGCGGGCCAGTGAATTAGGAATAGTCATTAATATTCCTTCCCCTCTAATCTCCGAACAGACGGGGCGTACCCCCGTGCAGGCCCGCCTGACGGAACAGTTCTTTGCCTTGAAATGAATGAGAGACCTTTGGGCACCCGAAATCGCAGTGCACAGCGAGAAAAACGTCGCATTCCATTGGTCAACACATTGACCCCCCAGACAAACTCGTACTTTGCAGGCTGAAATTGCCCGCACACACACCCCTGAACCAAAGGCCGCATAGCGTTATGCGACCAAACACACATCAGGTCGGAGCATCCCTGACACGCGTTTCCCAAAAGGACCGGCAGCTTGGTCCCGAGGGCTTCTTTTTCAGCGACGCGCTGCCAACCGGCGGGCGACCCTGACAGAATTGCTAGAAACTCGTTTCCACGGCATTTCCAGTTTCTGGTCCTGCGCGGCCGCAACAACCGCGCTGAGAAAACGAGACTTCGATTTCATTTCTGATCCTGCTCTGATGCGGGGTCTGACGCCCCTTTTTCCTTTTGTAACCCTTATGTGACGCAAATTTGCGGCAGTGATGTGACGTATCCGGGAAAATATCAGGACAGAAGGTGAAGTTTGACAGATCCTCCGTGTTGAGGTGCCAGAATTCACATGTCTGAAAGTCAGATAACCATCTGAGTACTGGCAAAAAATTACGCTACGATTCTGCCTTCAGGTAAACACAATGAATGTGGCGGAAAGGTGGCGGGATTGCCTTAATCGAGGCTAATTCTACAATCTGATCGCAGAAATCAGACGTCCGTAATCGGCTTCTTTTGCATGCGTCGCACGGCGGTAGGAATAAAAGCGATCCGGGTCGGAATAGGTGCAGTGACGGGTCCATTCGGCGTGCCCGACACCGGCCTGTCGCAGCCGGTGCAGGCCGAACGCGGGCAGGTCGAACTGCAGCCTGTCTTCGTGACCATTGGCGAAAAACCGGCTGTTTTCGGGGGAATCGGCCAGAAAGTCGTCCAGAAACTCGGGCCCGACTTCATAGGCGCGCTGCGAGATTGACGGCCCGATGACAGCACGGGTGTTTTCGCGTGTCGCGCCGAGTGATTCCATGGCTTCCAGAGTGGCTTCGAGCACACCATCCAGCGCGCCGCGCCACCCGGCATGGGCGGCCCCGATCACATTGGCGTCAGGATCGGCAAACAGCACCGGTTGGCAATCTGCGGTCAGAATCGTCAGGGCAAGGTTTGGCGTTGCTGTGACGACCGCATCGGCCTTGGGCTTCTCGCCTTTTATCGGGGCATCGATGGTCAAAACGGTTGGGGAATGCACCTGATGAACGCCGACCAGTTCGTCGGGCGTCACCTCCATGGCTTCGGCCACACGTCTGCGATTCAGTGCGACCACTTCGGTCTGGTCCGACGATCCATGGCCGCAATTCAACCCCGAAAATATCCCGGATGAGGCGCCGCCCCGGCGGGTAAAGAAGCCGTGGCGCACGGGGGCGAGCATTTCAGAGGTCAGAATTTCCAGTGTCATGGCTCCAGTCCCGGCGGTGGCGCTGAATGTGATGGATACAGGCCCAGTACTTTGAACAGGTTTCCCATTTCATCGGGATGCGTCAACCGGCGATGTGCAGCAATCACCTGTTCTTGCGTTGAACCGTCCACGGCTTTCGTCAGGGCCTGCGCCCGGGCCGTGATTCCCAAACGTTCGAGGAAGACCCCCTGAGACGTCAGCCGCGTGTGCGCACAACCCGCCGCGCGGGTCGCAATGGCCAGAGGCTCAAAATCGACATGCGTCGTCAGATCGCACTGCCCCGGATCGGCCAGCGGGTCCGACCGTTCATGCGCTTTCAACGCTTGCAACGTGTCGCCCAGTGAATGCCAGTCGCCATAATCAATGATCAGCGCAGCCCCGCCATGGGTTGCAATACGACTGGCGAGGACTGTCATGATCGGGATTGCAGCAGCGCAGAGTTCGACAAGATCGCCGTCTTCGGTGTCTGCCAGCCTGTCCTTTAACGCGACCTGAGGCGCATTCGGGCCCAGACCAAAGGCAAGCGCGCCGTCCGCCTCTCCGATCAGCCGTTCGCGCCAGCCGTCGCCGTCACGGATGAACTGACGAACGGGAAGGGCGTCGAAAAACTCGTTGGCGATCAGGAATAAGGGCTGTTCAGGCAGGTCGGCGGTGTTTTCAATCCATTCGGGCGTGTACTGGTTCAGCATTTCGGCCTGAACCTGCCGCAATGCAGGCGATGCCTCTAGCAGACATATCTTAGCCGCTGCATGGAATCCGGGGACTTGCCGCGTGGCGCGCAGCGCATCGGCCATCAGCGTGCCGCGTCCGGGGCCAAGTTCGGCAAGGGTAAAAGGCACGGGGCGTCCCTGATCGATCCAGCATTGGGCCAGCGACAACCCGATCAGTTCGCCAAACATCTGGCTGATCTCGGGGGCGGTGATGAAATCCCCTTGCGCCCCAAGCGGGTCGCGGGTGCTGTAATAGCCCAGCTTGGGATGCAACAGGCAGTCGGTCATATATTCAGCCGTACTGATCGGGCCATCCTGACGGATGCGCGCGATCAGGTGGTCCGACAAGTTCATGCCGCGCGCCGGGCGCGCAGGATGAACCAAAGGCCCAGCGCGATCATGGGCAGGCACAGCAACTGCCCCATAGTCAGGCCATAGCCGCCGACATGCCAGGCCAGCCCCAGCGGATTGCCGGGCGAGACGAACTGTGCATCCGGTTGCCGAAAGAACTCAACGATAAAGCGAGAGGCGCCGTACCCGGCCAGAAACACCCCCATGATCCGGCCCGGTGCGTGAAAGGCCCCGCTACGGTAGACCAGCCACAGCAAGACCGCGCCCAGCAAAACGCCCTCAAGCGCGGCCTCATAAAGCTGCGAGGGGTGGCGGGCGCACATTCCCGCGGCAACGCCTGGGCAATCCTGCGCGGCCATGCCGGGGAAGATCACGGCCCATGGCAGCTCACTGGGTCGGCCCCAAAGCTCGGCATTGACGAAATTGGCCAGCCGCCCCAGCAGCAGGCCGGGCGGAACCGTGTAGGCGACCAGATCGCCCAGCGACAGGATCGGGATTTTGTGACGCCGACCGTATAGATAAGACGCAAGGATGACGCCCAGCAAACCGCCATGGAAGGCCATTCCGCCTTGCCAGACCTTCAGAATCTCGGTCGGGTGCGACAGGTAGTAAGCCGGTTGATAAAACAGCACAAACCCAAGCCGACCGCCAAGGATGACACCGACAATGATCCATGTCAGCAGGTCGTCCAGCTGTTCGGGCTTCATCGGCGGCGTGTCATTGGGCCACAGCGCAGGGCGGCGCAGCGCGACAATGGCCAGCCGCCAGGCAATCAGAATACCCGCGATATAGGCCAGCGCGTACCATCTTAAGGCGAACTCTATCCCGAAGAGTGAGATCGAGAACAATTCGGGTGACAGATCGGGGAAATTGAGAACAGCCTGCATGTGCGTCTCATTGCCCGGGGTTTACGGGGCAAGTCAACCTTGAGCCTGCGCCAATCATTCCCCATATAGGGAAAAGCCCGCAATCGGAGAATAACCATGCAGACCCGCAACAAGATCCTCGACGATGTATCCCAGCTGATGACCAACGCCATGGGTGTGGCGCAGGGCGCGCGCGAAGAGGCCGAGAATGCGATGAAGTCCATGATCGACCGCTGGCTGGCCGACCGCGACTTTGTTACCCGTGAAGAATTTGATGCCGTGCGCGCCATGGCCCAGAAAGCCCGGGAAGAGAACGCAGCACTTGAGGCGCGCATCGCCGCGCTTGAGGCGAAACTGGACAAGTAACGTCCAAATCGGAGCTTTCAGACAAAGCAAACGCCGCGCAATCCAAGTCCGGATTGGGCGGTGGTGTGTATCTTGCCGTCTTGCAGGAATTAATCAAGACAAAGCTGGCGCTAGTGCCAATATTTTGTTCGCCGTTGCTGACTGTCCACAACTTATTGCTGTTATCCCCAAGAAATAGGGTTGCCAGATTCCATCCAGCGGCGCACCATATTTAGTACAGGCCCATGGGGGAAGCCCGGCTTGTAGAGCAGGCAACTAGCGCTGGGGCGCTGCCAGCCCCGAAATGCTAGAGATTAGTGAGGTGGCATTATGGCCCTTTCTGAGCAGTTTCTCGAAGAAGACCTTCATCCGATCGATATTGTTGAACATCTGGCCGAACATCACGACTGGGATTTTGACCGCATCGGCGACGATCAGATCGCCATGGCTGTTGAGGGGCAGTGGCGGACGTATTCCATTACTCTGGCGTGGTCCAACTATGATGAAACGCTGCGCATGGTCTGCTCGTTCGAGATGGAGCCACCGTCCGAGCGTGAGAGCGAGCTTTATGAGTTGCTGAACAGGATGAACGATCAGTGCTGGGCGGGGGCGTTCACATATTGGGCGAACCAGAAGCTGATGGTTTATCGCTACGGATTGGTGCTGGCCGGTGGCCAGATGGCAAGCCCGGATCAGATCGATACCATGATCACCGCCGCCGTCATGAGCGCCGAACGCTACTACCCGGCGATCCAGCTGGTGACATGGGGCAATCGCGACCCGGAAGATGCGATGCAGGTTGCCATTGCAGAGGCTTACGGCCGGGCGTAAAGCTTTGCCCCGAACCGTTACGTCAGGGAAGGGGCAATCATGGACATGTCGCGCGTGGCCGAACACGGCCTGGTGCTGTTGGGATGCGGAAAGATGGGGTCCGCGATGTTGGCGGGTTGGCTGGAACACGGCCTGCCCGCCTCATCCGTTTGGGTGATCGATCCGTACCCGTCAGAATGGCTGAAGGCGCAGGGCGTCCATATCAATACCACATTGCCGGAAGCACCCGCCGTGGTTCTGGTGGCCGTCAAGCCGCAGATGATGGGCGACGCGCTGCCAGCCATACAGGCGCTGGGCGGGGGCGGCAGCCTGTTCGTGTCTGTCGCGGCAGGTACATCGATTGCCACGTTCGAGGATGTGCTGGGTGCAGGCACCCCGATTGTGCGGGCGATGCCAAACACGCCTGCCGCGATCCGTCAGGGTATTACGGCGATGATCGGTAACACCCATGCATCCGAAGATGATCTGGCGCTGGCAGAAAACCTGCTCTCGGCCATCGGTGAGACTGTGCGCCTGTCGGCCGAAGCGCAGATTGATGCGGTGACCGGCGTCAGCGGCTCGGGCCCGGCTTATGTCTTCCACCTGATCGAAACGCTGGCCGCCGCGGGTCAGGCGCAGGGCCTGCCGCATGATCTGGCAATGAAACTGGCCAAATCCACCGTGGCCGGGGCAGGGGCCTTGGCGATGGCGGCGGAAGAGGACCCCTCGCAACTGAGGGTCAATGTGACATCGCCCAACGGCACCACGCAGGCCGCGCTTGAGGTTCTGATGCACGAGAAGGAAGGGTTCCCCGATCTGCTGCAACGCGCGGTCAAAGCCGCGACCGACCGATCCAAGGAACTGTCCGGTGAGTGAGATTTCCTTCGACGACTTCATGAAGGTCGATATCCGCGTTGGCGAGGTCATCCGGGCCGAGCCCTACCCCGAAGCCCGCAAGCCCGCGATCAAGATGTGGATCGATTTCGGCGATGAGATTGGCGAGCGTAAGACCTCGGCCCAGATCACTGCGCATTACGATCCGGCAACTCTGGTCGGCAAGCAGGTCATGGCTGTGGTCAACTTCCCTCCGCGCCAGATTGGCAAGTTCATGTCCGAGGTGCTGGTCTTGGGCCTGCCCGACGAAAACGGCGAGATCGTGTTGATCGGGCCAGACGGAAAGGTTCCGCTGGGCGGGCGGATGCACTGATGAAACTGTGGATCACCCGCCCCATGACGCCAGCGGTCGAAGCGCGGGCAAAAGCTGAGTTTGAGGTCGACATCCGCAGTTCCACCTCGCCACTGTCACAGGATGAGATGAGGCGAGCGCTAGAGCAGTACGACGTGGTCGTGCCAACTTTGGGCGACCAATTCTCTGCCGCCGTGTTTGCGGATGTGCCTGCGCTTCGCTGCAAGCTACTGGCCAATTTCGGTGTGGGCTACAACCATATCGACGTCGAAGCGGCGAACGCGGCGGGGGTCACGGTCACGAACACGCCGGGCGCCGTCACCGATGCCACCGCAGACATCGCGATGACTCTGCTGCTGTCCACCGCACGCCGCGCGGGTGAAGGGGAACGTCTGGTCCGGTCCGACGCGTGGCAGGGCTGGCATCCCACTCAGATGCTGGGGCATCACGTCACCGGCAAGCGCGTCGGTATCGTGGGTATGGGGCGCATCGGTCAGGCCATTGCCCGACGGTGTCATTTCGGGTTCGCGATGCAGATTGCCTACCAGTCCCGCAGCGCCAAGCAGTTGGAGTTCGATGCAGAATACTTTGCGGATTTGCCTGCGCTGGCCGCGTCGGTCGATTTTCTGGTTCTGGCCGTGCCAGGTGGGGCCGAAACCCGCCATCTGATCAACGCGACGGTGCTCGAGACCATGAACCCGGCAGCCATTCTGGTGAACATCGCGCGCGGAGAGGTGGTGGACGAAGCCGCCCTGATCGCTGCCCTTCAGGCGGGTCAGATCGCCGGGGCGGGGCTGGACGTCTACGAATTCGAACCTGCGGTCCCTCAGGCCTTGCGCGATATGGAGAACGTCACCCTGTTGCCCCATCTGGGCACTGCGACCGAAGAGGTTCGGACCAACATGGGGCACATGGCGCTGGATAACGTGGCGGCGTTTGTTGCGGGCCGGGACCTGCCCAATCGCGTCTAGTCGCCGACGGCTTCGCGCCAGTGTTTGCGGCAGAGTGAAACATAGGTCTCGTTCCCGCCGATCTGAACTTGTGCGCCTTCGGTGATGGCCCTGCCGTTCTCATCCTGACGAATCACCATCGTGGCTTTGCGCCCGCATTTGCAGATGGTGCGGACTTCGCGCATCTCATCGGCCAGCGCCAGCAAAGCGGCGGATCCGGGGAACAGTTTGCCCTGAAAATCCACCCGAAGCCCGTAGGCCAGAACCGGGACGCGCAGGTCGTCAACGGCGCGCGCCAATTGCCAGACCTGATCGTCCGACAGAAACTGCGCCTCATCGACAAAAACGCAGGCGACAGAGCCTTGTTTCAGCCGCGTATCGATCATGGAAAACACATCTGTATCAGGCCGGAACGTGTCGGCCTGTTCGGAAATGCCGATACGTGACGCGATGCGACCTGTTCCCGCGCGCCCGTCAACAGCGGCAGTCATCAGGTAGGTGTCCATGCCGCGCTCGCGATAATTGTGCGAGGCCTGCAGCAACACGGTCGATTTGCCCGCGTTCATAGTAGAGTAGTTGAAATACAGCTTTGCCATGCGCCGGGTCTAAAACGCATCCGCCAAACGGACAAGGGTTCAAAATGCCTGAAAAGAATCGACGTCGCCATTGCAGTTGCGAAGGCCGAGCACATGCTCTTTGGGGATGGAACCACCACTCTCACAACAGCGACGCCGTCGGCCAACATGCGGCCTTAACGGTGTGAGGCTAAACAATCCTGCCCCACGATCACTCATTACCGGCAGGAACTGCCGCCACTCACTCACAAAATCCCTCGCATATCTGAGGGATAGCCAATGTATGACATTTCAATTATGACTCTGTTATGGGAAATTTCCCGAGGCTTTCCCCCAACAACAGGGGTGGAACAGCGCGTGCAGGTAACAAAGGTAAAACAATGGCAGAGATCGGGGCTTATCTGAAGAAACACACCGAGGCGCTTGTCAAAGACGTCGGGATCGAAGCGGCGTGCGAGATTACGGGTAAATCAAAGGCGACTCTGGGCCGGTATTATTCTGACAATGCGGAACATGCCGACAGGTTCATGCCAGTTGACGCCGTGGCCCGGCTAGAGAATGCGGCGGCCTATCCGCATGTGACCTCGGCTTTGGCCGATCTCAAGAACATCACCCTGTCCTATGACGGGCGCAACACAGACAAGCCACGAACCGGCGGCGTGAATTCGGATGTCATTGCCCTGAGCCAGCGCTTTGCGATGCTGATGACAGAATATCAGGCCGCGATTGAAGACGGCATCATCACGGTGAACGAAGCCAAGCGTTTGCTGAAAGAGACCAGCCTGCTGCAACAGGTTCTGATCGAGATGAAACTGCATCTCGAGGAAGAAAGCGTCAGCTAAGGCTCAACCAATCGGGCGTTCATCTGCGCCTTGTCTCGCGCGCTTGCCGTTGGCCAAGTTGACCTGAGGATGCGCAGCGATCCTTTGGCGTCAGCGCATCATCCCGGAGTGCAAAGGGCACACGGCGCGCTGTCAGGCCAATCAAACGTGCCGCTTCACGATCACCGATCCGACCGAATAGCCAGCCCCGAAGGAACAGATCAGCCCGACGTCTCCGTCCTGCAAGTCATCCGAATACTTGGAGAACGCGATGATCGATCCGGCGGATGAGGTGTTGGCATAGTCCTGCAGGATGTTCGGCTGCTCACCGGCTTCCGGCTCGCGGCCCAGCACTTTCTTGCCAATGAAATCATTCATCGTCTTGTTGGCCTGATGCAGCCAAAGGCGTTTCAGGTCATCGCTGCTGACGCCCTCGGCGTCCATGTGGTCGCCGATATGCTTGCTGACCATCGGCAGCACTTCTTTGAACACTTTCCGACCGTTCTGCATGAACTGCATATCGCGACGGTCCACCATGCCTGCCGGGCGCGACCGGCGCAGGAAGCCGTTATTGTTGCGGATATTGTTCGAGAAGGCGGTGGCGCAACGGGTCGACAGGACCTCGAAATGCGGGCCTTGGGCGTCTTCGATCCGTTCGATCAGCGTGGCGGTGGCAACGTCGCCGAAGATAAAGTGGCAATCGCGGTCGCGCCATTCCAAATGGCCCGAGCAGATCTCGGGGTTGACCACCAGCGCCGCCCGGACCGAGCCGGACCGCACCATGTCCGCCGCCGCCTGAATGCCGAAAGTGGCCGAGGAACAGGCCACATTCATGTCAAACCCGAACCCGTCAATGCCCAGGGCCTGCTGAATCTCGATCGCAATCGCCGGATAGGCGCGTTCGTGGTTCGACGCGGCACAGATGACCAGATCCACATCCGCGGCCGTACGACCGGCCTGCGCCAGCGCCTTGTTGCAGGCGTCCACTGCCATCTCGGTCATGATCCCCGGCTCGTCATCGCTGCGCTGACGCAGGGCAGGGAACATCATGTCCGGATCCAGAACGCCGGTCTTGTCCATCACATAGCGGTTTTGAATGCCCGAGGCCTTGACGATGAACTCTTCCGAGGAATGCTGCATCGGTTCCATCTGACCGGCGGCGATGGCCTCGGCATTTTCGGCATTCTGCTTATCGGCATAGGCGTTGAATGCTTCCACAAGCTCAGCGTTTGTGATGACGTTTTCTGGCGTGAAAACACCGGTACCGGTGATGGCGGGCGTATACATGACGGGTCCTGAAGGTTTCGAATCCGCCTAAAATGCAGTCACAGCGGCATTTGATCAAGAGTTGTTAACCTAAGGGAATACACTCTGAGGGGTCGATTTCAACTTCATATCTTGAATAGTTCAAATTTTGAAGTATATGGCCAGCAATCACGCAGGAGACGCACCGTGCAGGACGACATTAGCACAAGGTTGGGCCGCCTTAGCCCCGAGATACAGGCGATCATGGGCGTCTATGCGCTGTACTGGAAACTCGAAGAAGTCTTCGATTCGATGGAGACCGATCTGAGCCATCCGGAATGCCATATGCTGATCAAACTGGATCGGCCCAAGCGCATGGGGGTGCTGGCCACGGACATGCTGACCGTTCCCTCGACCATTACGGCGACGGCGGACGGTCTGGAAAAGGCGGGGTATCTGACACGCGAACGTGACCCGCAGGATCGGCGGGCCTGGTTGCTGGTGCTGACCCAACAGGGCGAAGATGCCCGCAATATGCTTGTGGCCGAAGCGGGGGCGCTGTTTCATCGCGCGTCTGGCCTGAACGAAGAAGAAACCGCTCAATTCGCGCATCTGGCGTGTAAGATACGTGACACCATTCTGAAAACGGGAATTCCCGAGGGATTGAAGAAATGAAACTGCTGACTTCTCTGGGCCTTGCTTTGGCTGTTCTGGCATCGCCGATGGCCGCGCAAGAGGTTGCAAAACCGGTCAAACTGATGCTTGTGCAGGAAACCACGCCGGGGTTTTCGCGCCAGTTCTTTGGCCGAGTAGCAGCGCGGCAGACGGTTGATCTGGCGTTTCAGGTGTCAGGCCAGATTATCGAAATGCCTGTCACCGAAGGCTTTGTGATCCCCAAAGGCGGGCTGATCGCCCAGCTTGATTCCGAGCCGTTCCAGCTGCGTCTGGACCGGGCGCGCCTGCAAAAGGAACAGGCAGACCGGACCGAGGCCCGACTGTCGCGCCTGCGGGGCACCACGGCAAGCCAGGTCGCCGTGGATGACGCCGAGACCGAGGCGCAACTGGCCGCAATCGCCGTACGCGATGCGGAATACGAACTGGAACACGCCACGATGACCGCCCCGTTCGATGCGCTGGTCTCCAGCCGTACGGTCGAGGCGTTTACGACCGTCTCTGCGGGCACACCAATCGTGCGCATCCACGATATGTCCGAATTGCGGATCGAAGTGGATGTTCCCGAGATTTTGTTCCAACGCACCGGCCAGCAGGACGACATTACGATCACCGCCAAGTTCCCCGCCAGTGACGAGGTCTTTCCGCTTGAAATCCGCGAATTCGATGCTGAAACCTCCAGCGTGGGTCAGACCTTCCGCATCCAGTTCGGCCTGACCCCGCCAGAAGGGCTGCAGATTCTGCCCGGATCATCCGTCACCGTGAATGTACAGGTTCAGGACCAGCGCGTTGGCATCATCGTACCCACCACCGCCATCGTCGCAGACGCGGGCGGAGAGTTGGGCGTCATGGTCTATTCACCGGTTGGCGCAGAGGAGGGCACCGTTCGCCGCGTCCCCGTGACCATCGAACCGACCCAGTTGGGTGGTGTTCGGGTGCTGACTGGCCTGTCTGGCGGGGAAGAGATTGTTGTCGCAGGTGGCGCCGCCTTGGCCGATGGTCAAACCGTGCGCCGGTTTTCCGGCTTTGGGAACTAAGGGGCTGAGATATGAACATCGCGCGCGCCTCGATCGACAGGCCACTATATACGTGGTTGATCATCCTGATTGCCTTGTTTGGCGGTATCTGGGGCTTTCTGTCTCTGGGTCGTCTCGAAGACCCTGCATTCACCATCAAGAACGCCGTCATCATCACCCAATATCCCGGCGCAACAGCAGAGCAAGTGGCGCTTGAGGCCTCGGAACCGCTTGAATCCGCCATCCAGCAAATGGGCGAGGTGGACACGATCACCTCGGTCAACCAACCCGGCCGGTCGCTGATCGAGGTCGAGATCAAGTCCACCTATGACGGTGACGAACTGCCCGCCATATGGACCCGCCTGCGCGCCCAGATCCGCGATGCGGCGCGCGGCCTGCCCTCGGGCGTCGGCCAGCCTTACGTGAATGACGGCTTCGGTGACGTCTTTGGCCTGTTCTACGCGGTGACGGCCGAGGGTTATTCGGACGCGGAAAAACACGAACTGGCTACGTTTCTTCGGCGTGAGCTGCTGACCGTCAGCGGCGTCGCCGATGTCGAGGTTCAGGGCCTGCCGCAAGAGGCGATCTTTATCGAGCCCGACCTTGCCATCTCGGTGAATCAGAACGTGCCGATTCAGGCAATTAACGAGGCGATCTCGAACGCGGATTCGGTGAATTCATCCGGCTCGCTGCGGTCTGCTGATGATCGAACCACAATCCTGACCGCCGAAGGTTCGGACAGTGTGTCCGCCATTGCCGGGCTTTCGGTCGGCTCTCAGGGGCAGGTGATCAACCTGTTCGATATGTCCAACGTCTACCGCGCGCGCCAGACCGACCCGGACATCATGATCCGCTTTGACGGGGTCGAGGCGTTCACCCTGGGCATCGCCGGATTGTCCAGCGAGAACATTGTCGAAGTCGGCAAGCGCGTGGATGCCAAGTTTGACGAGTTGGACACCGCGATTCCCTTTGGCGTCGAAATCCTGCCGATTTACCAGCAGCATGTGGTGGTCGAACAAGCCTCGACCGACTTTCTGGTCAATCTGGCCATGTCCGTGGCCATCGTGGTCGCGGTTCTGGGCCTTTTCATGGGCTGGCGTGCGGCGGTTGTCGTGGGTTCGACGCTGCTGTTGACGGTGGTCGGAACGCTGCTGTTCATGGCGATGTTTTCGATTGAGATGGAGCGGATCTCGCTTGGCGCGCTGATCATCGCCATGGGGATGCTGGTCGACAATGCCATCGTTGTGGCCGAGGGGATGCAGATCGCCATGCTGCGCGGCAAATCCTCGCGCGATGCGGCGGAAGATGTGGCCTCGAAAACGCAAATTCCGCTGCTTGGTGCTACCGTGATCGGCATCATGGCTTTTGCGGGCATCGGTCTCAGCCCCGATGCAACTGGCGAGTTTCTGTTCTCGCTGTTTGCGGTGATCGGCATCTCGCTGCTGCTGAGCTGGGTGTTGGCCATCACGGTGACGCCGATGCTGGGGCACTATTTCTTCAAACAGGGCAAGGAAGGTGAAGTGGACGCCTATAGCGGCATTCTGTTCCGCATCTACGGCTCGGTTCTGCGCGGCGCGCTGCGGTTTCGCTGGCTGGTGGTTGTGGGGCTGGCTGCGGTTACGGTGGTTTGCTACGCGGGCTTCGGGCTGATGAAGCAGCAGTTCTTCCCGGACTCGAACACGCCCCTGTTCTTTGTGCATTACAAGCTGCCTCAGGGCACCACCATCGCCCGCACCGCCCAAGATATGGCCGTGTTTGAAGAGTGGCTGAATGACCGCGACGACGTTGTGTCCGTCACCACCTTCGTGGGGCAGGGGGCCACCCGTTTCATGCTGACCTATGCCGCCGAAGATCCGAACCCCAGCTACGGCCATATGATCATCCGCACCGAAACGCTGGACGATATCCCTGCTTTGCAGGCGGATCTTGAGGCGTTCGGCTCGGTGCAGTTTCCCGAAAGCGAGTTCCGCACCAGGCGCTTGGTCTTTGGCCCCGGCGGCGGCGATCCGATCCAGGCTCGGTTCTCGGGCAGCGACCCGGAAGTTCTGCGGCGATTGGCGGATGAGGCGGTCCAGCGCATGGCCGCCGCCTCGCCCAACGCGCTGCATGTCCATCACGACTGGCGTGAAAAGGAACTGGCGGTGCAGCCAATCTATGCGACCGAACGCGCCCAGACCGCTGGCGTGTCCCGCGAAGATATTGCTGCCACGCTGCAATTCTCGACCGATGGGATCACCGGCGGGGTCCTGCGCGAGCGTGACCGCCTGATCCCGATCATCCTGCGCCGCCCGGCGGACGGGGATTATTCAATCGTCGATCAGGTCGTCTATTCGGATCAATCGCAACGTTTCGTGCCCATCGAACAGATGGTGGACGGGTTTGAATACCAGGCCCTGAACACGCTGGTCCACCGGCGCGACCGGGTTCTGACCATCACGGTCGGAGCCGACATCCCGGCGGGCTTTACCGCCGCTCAGGTCCATACCGAGGTGCGCGCCGCGATTGAGGCAATCGATCTGCCGCCCGGCTACAAGATGGAGTGGGGGGGCGAGTTCGAAAACTCGCGCGACGCGCAGGAAAGTCTGGGCAGGCAATTGCCGCTAAGCTTACTGATCATGGTGCTGATCTCGGTCCTGCTGTTCAATGCGATCCGTCAGCCGATCATCATCTGGCTGCTGGTGCCGATGTCGGTCAACGGTGTGGTGATTGGCCTGCTGGGAACCGGCTTGCCGTTCACCTTCACCGCCCTGCTGGGCCTGCTGAGCCTGTCGGGGATGTTGATCAAGAACGGCATTGTTCTGGTCGAGGAAATCGATCTGGTCCGGGCCACCGGTAAACCCCTGCAAGAGTCGATCATCGAAGCCTCGGTCTCGCGTCTGCGCCCGGTCATGCTGGCCGCGATCACCACGATCCTTGGGATGGCCCCGCTGCTGACAGACGCGTTCTTCGTCTCGATGGCCGTGACGATCATGGGCGGTCTGGCCTTTGCCACAGTCCTGACCATGGTCGCCGCGCCAGTGTTCTACCTGCTGTTCTTCAGGCGGGAGGAGGCAAGGCAAATGGCCGCGCAATCCGCTGTTTAATTGAAAAACCCCCGGTCACGGACCGGGGGTTTTGCTTTGTTCCCTTTGGGGTGAAGGATCACCCCTGCAGCGACATCACCTCAACATCCCCTTCGGCCTGCGCCTTGATGGCCAGCGCGGCGGCGTGGCTGGCGGCGGCGGTGGTGAAGTAGGGGATCTTGTCATAGAGCGCGATGGAGCGGATGACCTTGCTGTCTTCGACCGCCTGCGCGCCTTCGGTGGTGTTCATCACCAGCTGCACCTGACCGTCTTTCAGCATGTCGGCCACATCCGGGCGGCCTTCGTAGACCTTGTTGACCAGATCGCAGGCAACGCCTTGTTCGGCCAGCCAGCTTTGTGTGCCACGGGTTGCCACAAGGACAAAGCCCTGCGCGGCCAGAACCTGTGCGGCCTCAAGCATCGCGGGGGTCTTGTCGGCATCTTTGATCGAGATGAACGCACGACCCGAGGACGGCAGGACCATACCCGCGCCCATCTGCGCCTTGAGGAAGGCGCGCGGGAAGTCGCGGTCCCAGCCCATGACCTCGCCGGTCGAACGCATTTCCGGGCCCAGGATCGTGTCGACGCCGGGGAAGCGGGCAAAGGGCAGGACCGCCTCTTTCACCGAGAACCACGGCATGTTCGGGTCGGCCAGCGTCATCTGGTCGGCAATTTTTGTATCCTGACCTTCCTGATAGGGCGGGCGCATCGGGAAGTTCGACAGCTTCTCACCCGCCATGACACGCGCGGCGATGGAGGCAATCGCGCTGTCGGTCGCTTTGGCCACGAAGGGCACGGTGCGGCTGGCGCGCGGGTTCACCTCGATCAGGTAGATCTCATCATCCTTGATGGCGAACTGCACGTTCATCAGGCCGACGACGTTTAGCGCTTTGGCCAGTTTGAACGCCTGATCCTTGATCTGTTCCAGAATCTCATCCGACAGCGAATAGGGCGGCAGCGAACAGGCCGAGTCGCCCGAGTGCACGCCCGCCTCTTCGATATGCTGCATGATGCCCGCAACGTGAACATCGGTGCCATCACACAGCGCATCCACGTCCAGTTCCACCGCACCGGCCAGATAGCTGTCCAGCAGAACCGGGCTGTCGCCCGAGACCACCACGGCCTCGTTGATGTAGCGCCGCAGCTGATCCATATCGCGCACGATTTCCATCGCTCGGCCACCCAGAACGTAAGAGGGGCGGATCACCAGCGGGAAGCCGATCTCGTCGGCAATCTCCAACGCTTGCGCGTCGGTCGAGGCGATGCCGTTTTTGGGCTGTTTCAGACCCAGATCATTGACCAGCGCCTGGAACCGCTCACGGTCTTCGGCCAGGTCGATGGCGTCGGGCGTGGTGCCGAGGATCGGGATGCCTTCGGCCTCCAGCGCGTTGGCCAGTTTCAGTGGGGTTTGACCGCCGAACTGCACGATCACACCATGCAGCGTGCCGTTTTCCTGCTCTTTCGTCAGGATTTCCATGACGTGCTCAAAGGTCAGCGGCTCGAAATACAGCCGGTCCGAGGTGTCATAGTCGGTCGAGACTGTCTCGGGGTTGCAGTTGACCATAATGGTCTCATAGCCCGCTTCGGTCAGCGCGAAACAGGCGTGGCAGCAGCAATAGTCAAACTCGATGCCCTGACCGATCCGGTTCGGGCCACCGCCAAGGATGACGACCTTTTTGCGGTCGCTTGGGCGGGCTTCGCATTCGACCTCGCCCATCATCGGGGCTTCGTAGGTCGAGTACATATAGGGCGTCTGCGCCTCGAATTCGGCCGCGCAGGTGTCGATGCGTTTGAAGACAGCATTGACGCCCAAATTGCGGCGAGCGCGGCGGACGTTGTCTTCGTCGCGGCCAGTCAGATTGCCCAGACGCGCATCGGTGAAGCCCAGCATTTTCAGCTTGCGGATGCCATCCTCGGTCACGGGCAGGCCGTCTTTACGGACCTGACGTTCCGCATCGATGATCTCGCGGATGCGGGCCAGGAACCACGGGTCGAACTTGGTGACACCGAAGATTTCGTCGTCACTCAGACCGTGGCGCATGGCTTGCGCGATGGTGCGCAGGCGGTCGGGCGTTTGTTTGCTGATCGCCTTGATCACTGCGGCCTTGTCGGTGGCCTCGTCCCAGACACCGACATTCAGGCCGGGGATTTCGACCTCGTCAAAACCGGTCAGCCCGGATTCCATCGAAGCCAGCGCCTTTTGCATCGATTCGTGGATGGTGCGGCCGATGGACATGGCTTCACCCACCGACTTCATCGCGGTGGTCAGGTAAGGTTCCGAGCCCGGGAATTTCTCGAACGCGAATTTCGGGATCTTGGTGACGACGTAGTCGATGGTCGGCTCGAACGAGGCGGGCGTGACCTTGGTGATGTCGTTGTCCAGCTCGTCCAGCGTGTAGCCCACTGCCAGCTTGGCCGCGATCTTGGCAATCGGGAAACCGGTCGCCTTGGACGCCAGCGCCGAAGAGCGCGACACGCGGGGGTTCATCTCGATCACAACCATGCGACCATCGACCGGGTTGATCGCCCATTGCACGTTCGAGCCGCCAGTTTCCACGCCGATCTCGCGCAGCACGGCAATCGAGTGATTGCGCATGATCTGGTATTCTTTGTCGGTCAGCGTCAGGGCTGGGGCCACGGTGATCGAGTCGCCCGTATGTACGCCCATTGGATCGACGTTTTCGATGGAACAGACGATGATGGCGTTGTCGGCAGTGTCGCGCACCACCTCCATCTCGTATTCTTTCCAGCCCAGCAGGCTTTCGTCGATCAGGATCTGACCCACGGGGCTGGCATCCATGCCCGAGCGGCAAATATGGATATAATCCTCGCGGTTATAGGCCACGCCGCCGCCGGTGCCGCCAAGTGTAAAGGCAGGGCGGATGATCGCGGGCAGACCCACCGTTTCCAGGGTTTCCAGCGCCAAGGCGACACCGGCATCCAGGTCTTTCTTGCCGTCTTCGTCCTTGGGGGCGGTCACGATCTCGGCCTTGGGGTTTTCGATGCCCAGCCGGTCCATCGCCTCGCGGAACAGGGCGCGGTCCTCGGCCATTTCGATGGCGTCGCGCTTGGCGCCGATCATCTCGACGCCGAACTTCTCAAGCACGCCCATCTCTTCCAGCGCCAGCGAGGTGTTCAGGCCGGTCTGTCCGCCCATCGTGGGCAGCAGCGCGTCGGGGCGTTCTTTCTCGATGATCTTGGCGACAACCTCGGGCGTGATCGGCTCGATATAGGTGGCATCCGCCAGACCGGGGTCGGTCATGATCGTCGCGGGGTTCGAGTTCACCAGAATGACCCGATAACCTTCCTCGCGCAGCGCCTTGCAGGCCTGAGCGCCGGAATAGTCGAACTCACACGCCTGCCCGATGACAATGGGGCCCGCCCCGATGATCATGATCGACTGGATGTCGGTTCTTCTCGGCATGGCCTTGTTCCTTCGATTGTCCGCGAGTCAGGGCACCGCCCCAGCGCCCAAATTGTCCTGCGTTATAGGGACCGCGCGAAAAGGTGCAAGAGGTATCGGAAACAGGTGCGAAATTGCCGCTTTCCCCTCTTTCCCTTGGCGGCGTATTCTCTATATCGCGCAGCACGGGTTATGAGGATGCACTTGCGTATTCGTTTCGATCAGGGGCCAGCCGGTCCGGGAACCCGGTTCGACCGGCCATCCCACATCATCCGCGCGGACACGGCGGACGAGGTGCCCCAGGCGCTGGCGGCATTGGATGAGGCGCGCGCGGCGGGTGGCTGGCTGGCGGGGTACGCCTGTTACGAGCTTGGTTATGCATTGGAGCCGCGCCTGTTGTCCCGTCTGCCGGGCGACCGGACACTGCCGTTGCTGTGTTTCGGGGTCTATGACCAACCGGATCATAGCGATCTGCCCAAAGCGTCGGGCGGCATTGCCCAGTTCCAGCCGCGCTGGGATGAGACCCGATACAGTCGGGCGTTTCAGGCCGTGCATGATGCCATCGGGGCCGGGGACATTTATCAGGCCAATCTGACCTTCCCAATCGATCTAAAGGTCGAAGGGGACAGCGTGGCGCTTTACGCGGCCCTGACCTCCGGTCAACCCGTGGGCCACGGCGCTTTGATCCAGCAAGAGGGGTTGCCCGATTTGCTCAGCCGCTCGCCCGAGCTGTTCTTCCGCACGGATGAATCCGGGCGCATCGAGACCCGACCGATGAAGGGCACCCAGCCCCGCAGTGAGGATATGGCCGAGGATGCCCGCCGCCGAAACTTCCTGTCCAGCGACGAAAAGAACCGGGCCGAGAATCTGATGATCGTCGATCTGCTGCGCAACGATATCAGCCGCGTGGCCTTGCCCGGATCGGTTCATGTGCCCGAACTGTTCAAGGTCGAAACCTATGCCACCGTGCATCAGATGGTGTCGCTGGTGCGGGCGCAGTTGCAGATCGGGGCCGGGTTGTCCGATATCCTGACCGCTTTGTTCCCCTGCGGGTCCATCACCGGCGCACCCAAGATCCGCGCGATGGAGATCCTGTCCGACCTCGAACCCTGGCCCCGCGACATCTATTGCGGCACGATCGGCTGGGCTGCGCCGGACGGGCGGTCCGAGTTCAACGTTGCCATCCGCACGCTGATGGTGGACGGTGCCGCTGCAACGCTGAATGTCGGCGGTGGGGTGGTCTGGGACAGCACGGCCCCGTCTGAATACGAGGAAGCCCTATGGAAAGCCCGCTTTGCCCACCAGTTGAGCCTGATTTCCGCCTGATTGAAACGCTGGGCTTCAGGCCCGGGCAGGGGTTTGTCCGACAGGACCGGCATCTGAACCGAATGGCGCGCACTGCCAAGACCTTGGACCTGCCCTTCGACCGATCTGCCGCTGTGGCGATGTTGTCCGAAGGGGCCAGTGAGGCCCCCTTGCGCTGTCGTCTGACCATGGATGTTGCGGGTCAGTTCGAATTGACCAGTGCGGCACTGGCCGACAGCCCGCCGATCTGGCGGTTGGGGGTGTCGGAGACCCGGTTAACCTCTGACGACATATGGCTGCGCCACAAAACCACCCGGCGTGATCTCTATGACACCGCCCGCGCTGCGATGCCTAAGGGTGTCGATGAATTATTGTTCCTGAACGAACGGGATGAGCTGTGCGAGGGCTCCATCACCAACCTGTTTATCGAAACGCGCGAAGGGCAACGGCTGACTCCGCCCCTGTCCAGCGGGCTTTTGCCTGGTATCCTGCGCGAAGAATTGCTGGAACAAGAAGAGTTTGCCGAGGCGGCTCTGACCTTGAATGATCTGAAAGAGGCCCAATCTGTTTTCATGGGAAATTCGTTACGCGGCCTGATACCGGTGGAGTTGGTGAACCTGTGAGCAAAGACAGCACGATGGTCGCCCCGCCGGTCGCGGCAGCGCGATTACGGATTGAGTTTGGCCTGTTTTTCATCATTGCCCCGCTGGTGATTGCGGTGCTTTTTCCGCCCAACTGGATGTTCCCGGCGCTGTTTGCCTTTACCGGTTTGGGCATCGTTCTGCTGCACGCAACGCCCGGCTTTCAGTGGGCGGAACTGCGATACGAATGGGCAAACTGGTCATTTCGCGAACTGGCGGTATTCACACTGGTGACTGCTGCATTCTGTACCGCGCTGATCTACCTGACCCGTCCAGATGCGGCCTTTTTTCTGCTGAGAAACCGGCCCGAGATGCTGGCCTTCATCTGGATCGGCTATCCGCTTCTGTCTGCCCTGCCACAAGAGTTGCTATTCCGCCCGCTGTTTTTCCGCCGCTACCACGCCATCCTGCCGGACGGGCGCAGGGCCGACCTGCTGAACGCGGCCATCTTCGCCTTCGCGCATCTGATGTATTGGAGCTGGATTGTCGCCATCATGACCTTTGTCGGCGGGTTGCTGTTCAGCTGGGCCTATCGCAAGCGCGGCTCGTTCTTTTACGCCGTTCTGCTGCACGCGATTGCGGGGAACATCATCTTTGCCGTGGGGCTGGGTGTTTATTTCTATTCAGGCAATGTGCAAAGGCCGTTTTGACGGCGCGACCTGCCTTGACTTTCCGGGCCTGACAGGGTGTATCGGCGCGACGAATTCTGCGCCCGAAGGGATATTCCATGCACGCCTATCGCAGCCACACCTGCGCCGCTCTGACCGCCGCCAATGTCGGTGAAACCGTTCGCCTGTCCGGTTGGGTGCATCGGGTCCGAGATCACGGCGGCGTGCTGTTCATCGATCTGCGCGACCATTTCGGAGTAACACAGGTATTGTGCGACGGCGACAGCGCGGCCTTTGCCGAGCTCGAGAAGGTGCGTTCGGAATGGTGCATCCGCATCGACGGCACCGTCAAAGCGCGTGACGCGGATCTGGTGAACCCGAAGCTGCCAACAGGCGAGATCGAGGTTTACGTGCGTGAACTGGAAGTGTTGGGTGCCGCCGACGAACTGCCGCTGATGGTGTTCGGCGATCAGGAATACCCCGAGGAAACCCGCCTGCGCTATCGCTATCTGGACCTGCGCCGCGAGGCGATGCAGCGCAACATGACACTGCGCTCGGACGTTGTGGCCTCAATGCGCAAACGCATGTGGGATCAGGGCTTTCGCGAGTATCAGACGCCGATCATCACGGCATCCTCGCCCGAAGGCGCGCGCGACTTTCTGGTGCCCTCGCGCCTGCATCCGGGCAAATTCTACGCCCTGCCGCAGGCCCCTCAGCAGTTCAAGCAGTTGATCATGGTCTCGGGCTTCGACAAATATTTCCAGATCGCGCCCTGCTTCCGCGACGAAGACCCGCGCGCCGACCGCTCGCCCACCGATTTCTACCAGCTTGACCTTGAGATGTCGTTTGTCGAGCAGCAGGACGTGTTCGACACCATCCAGCCCGTTCTGACCGGCGTGTTCGAAGAGTTCGGAGGTGGCCGGAAGGTTGACCAAGAGTGGCCGCAGATTTCCTACAAGGACGCGGCCTTGTGGTATGGCACCGACAAGCCCGACCTGCGCAATCCTATCAAAATGCAAGTGGTCTCCGACCACTTCCGCGATAGTGGCTTTGCGATTTTCGCGAAGCTGTTGGAGCAGGACGGCACCGAAATCCGCGCCATCCCTGCGCCGACCGGCGGCAGTCGCAAGTTCTGCGACCGCATGAATGCATTCGCCCAGAAAGAGGGTCTGCCCGGCATGGGCTATATCTTCTGGCGCGATCAGGGCGAAGGGATGGAGGCTGCAGGTCCGCTGGCCAAGAACATCGGCCCCGAACGTACCGAGGCGATCCGTCAGCAATTGGGTCTGGGTGTTGGTGACGCGGCGTTCTTCCTGGGCGGCAAGCCGAAAGCCTTTGAAAAGGTCGCAGGCAAGGCCCGCGACGTGATCGGAGAAGACCTCGGCCTGACCGAAAAAGACCGCTTTGCCTTTGCCTGGATCGTCGATTTCCCGATCTATGAGCAGGACGAGGAAACCGGCGCGATCGATTTCGAACACAACCCGTTTTCGATGCCGCAGGGCGGTATGGAGGCGCTGCAGGGCAATCCGCTGGACGTGCGCGGCTATCAGTACGATCTGGCCTGCAACGGGTACGAGCTGGTCTCGGGCGCGATCCGGAACCACAAGCCGGAAATCATGCTGAAAGCCTTTGAACTGGCCGGTTACGGCGCGGATGAGGTCAAATCGCGCTTTGGCGCCCTGTTCAACGCCTTCCACTACGGCGCACCGCCGCACGGGGGCTGTGCTGCGGGCATCGACCGGATCGTGATGCTGCTGGCTGATGAGGCCAATATCCGCGAAGTCATGATGTTCCCGATGAACCAGCGCGCCGAGGACCTGATGATGGACGCGCCCTCCGACCCGACCTCGGATCAGTTGATGGAACTGGGTCTGCGGATCATTCCGCAGGAGTAAGCCTGTCGGTCGCGGCCTGCCGCTTGTCTGGTGATGAGCGTACGTATTGCGCGGCGTAAACCGTATGACGACTGAACCGCCCGCCACGCGCGGGCGGTTTGCGTTTGTCACTTGTGCCTAAGGCAGACCGGTAACCGCAACGTCAAGGGAATCAATCAATCCCTTTGCCCAGCTTTTGCCGGTTCACGCGAATGGATCGGGCGCTCTGCCGGGTTTGCCGGTACATCCACCCGAACACCAGGGACGCGGTGATGAAATAGGCGGTGGCCATCTCAGATCGCCTCCCGCTGTTCCAGCCGGTTTTGAACTAGCCCGGCAACCTGCGCGGCCTGAGCGGTGATCGGACTGCCTTGCGCCCGGGAGAGTGATAGTTTTCGGGCCGCGTCCGCCAACACCGTATCGTTGGCCTCACGCGCAACGCCGTGAAGAAACTGGGCAGCATAGTCCAGCATGCGCGGATCGGTCGGCCCTGCCAGAACGTCCGCGATGTGCGCCATATCGTCCTGATAGGCCAGTGGATCGGGGTGAATGACTTCGTCCCGAACGGCGTGCAACCCGCTGGGCCGACGGTCCTCGGGGAGGCGTTCCAGAATGGCTTTTTGAAAATAAGACATGGATTTTAGGGGTTTGGGCAAAAACCCGTCAGCCCCGGCCCCAAGGGCAGCAGACTCGGTGCATGTATCACCGGACATCGCCAGAATGACACTGATCCTGGGCGAGGCCTGTGTCAGTTCAGCAATCAGATCGGCCCCGGACCCGTCCGGCAGACCCATATCCACAAGAATGACCGAGGGGCGATAGATCTGAAGGTGACGCCGCGCGGATTTCAGGCAATCGGCACGTCGGATCCTTGCCCCGCTGTGCAGGCACATCAGGCGGATCGCGTCGCAGGCATAGCGGCTGTCCTCGACAACCAGAATGGTCTGTCCCAGCAAAGGCCGCGTCGCTGTGTGCGTAGCGATAGTTGTGGCGAAAGGAACCGAATCGTCCATGTCAGATCTCCTATCCAGCAGATGCCTCACGCTAGGAACTTCTGGCTAACACAGGGTTAACGGGCGATTTGGCGCACTTGTCCTTTGCCGGAACTGCCCCCATAACCCACTCAACGTAGGACAGAGGAGTTTACTATGATCGGACGACTAAACCACGTCGCCATCGCCGTTCCGGATCTTGAGGCCGCATCCGAGCAGTATCGCAGCGCGCTGGGCGCCAAAGTGGGCGCGCCGCAGGACGAACCGGATCATGGTGTGACGGTGGTGTTCATCGAACTGCCCAACACGAAGATCGAGCTTCTGTACCCGCTGGGCGATGACAGCCCGATCAATGGCTTTCTTGAGAAAAACCCGGCCGGTGGCATCCACCATGTGTGCTATGAAGTCGAAGACATCATCGCGGCCCGCGACCACCTGAAGGAAAGTGGTGCACGTGTGCTGGGTAGCGGAGAACCCAAGATCGGCGCGCATGGCAAGCCCGTTCTGTTCCTGCACCCCAAGGATTTCAACGGCTGCCTCGTCGAACTGGAACAGGTGTAACGCCACAAGCTCGGAGGGCCCGAAATGACCATCACTGCCGCATTGGTGCTGTTTGCAGTCATCTGGTTTCTGACCCTGCTGATCGTTCTGCCCATTCGCATCAAGACGCAGGGCGATCTGGGCGAGATCGTTCCGGGCACCCATGCGGGTGCGCCGGAGGTGCATCACATGAAGAAGAAGATGTGGATCACCACGGGCATTTCGATCGTTTTATGGGCCATCATCGCCGGGATTATCCTGTCCGGGGTGATCTCGGTTCGGGATTTCGACTGGTTGAACCAGCTTGAGCCGCGCTGAGCCGTGTCAGGCCGCGCGGCCTGACACATTGTGATAGATATGGGTAAAGGTGGCGACACCGATAATCGGGATCACCAGATTTACCAGCGGAACTGAAAGCGGGATCGCCATCAGCGTCCCGGCAAGCCAGATAGTTGCCGTGTGTTTCGCACGCAGCTGGCGCGCACGCTCACGCCCCAACCTGCGCATCGCGGCCAGCGTGAAATATTCCCGGCCCAGCAGAAACCCGTTCATGCCCCAGAATATAAACAGAGCAAGGGGCGTGAAGATCGCATACAGGATCAGCGCCAGCAGGTTTGCCACGATCAGAACGCCCATAAAGCTGAGACCATCCTGAATGGACTCGCCAAGCGGGATTTTTGGGGCCGGGGGCAGGTGCGCGTAGTTTTTGTCTTCGACCGCCTGCGCGACCTCTTCCAAAAAGATCGACGTGATGGCCGAGGCGACGGGCACCATCAGGAACACCGGCAACACCAGAACCAGCAGGATGCCGGAATAGTTCAGCACATCGTTCAGCCACGACACGGTGCCAACAAAGGGCAGTGAAATCTCGTCTCCGGACAGCGCATTGATGAACCAGATCGCGGCAGCACAGGCGAGGATCAGCAACAGGATCGTCAGACCTATGCCGCGAAACAGGACTGAGCGGAACTTGGGGTCTCCGATCTGACCAAGGGCCGCGAAGAACGCGTTCAGGATGATCATTCCGTGAGCCATTCAGTCAGGGCGGCAACGTCCGGCCGGGGGCGTTCTGGCGGGGCGGTCCCTTCGGTTGCGATATGGATCACGCCGGCCAGTCGTTCGTTTTCGGCCAACCCAAAAGCGGATTTGCAGAAATCCCGGTCATGCGATTGCCAGCCAGACAGCCAGTTCGCGCCCCATCCGGCGGCGAGGGCCGCGTTCAGCAGGGCCAGACAGACGGCACCGGCAGAGTAGGTTTGTTCAATCGCCGGGATCTTTTCCGACGGTTTCTGAACCTCGATCACGGCCACAGCCAGATGTCCCATGTCGAACTGGCTGCGGGCCTTGGCAATGTCTTCCGGCGATTTGTTCAGCGCCTTGCCACAGACTTCGGTCAGGTCAGCAAGACGCGCCATCGCGCCCTTTTCGATCACGATAAACCGCCAGGGTTCCAGTTTGCCATGATCCGGGCTGCGGGCGGCGGCGGTCAGCAAAGGCAAAAGCTCGTCCCGTGTCGGGGCCGGAGCAATCAGTGTTTTGGCCGGTCTGGACCGGCGCGACTGTAAAAACTCCAGGGCGGCAGGGTTTTTCAGGGACATATGTTAACTTCCTTTACATCGGCCATCTGTATCTTGGGCGGTACGGCTGGCGATTCAAGGGCGGGCCGTTGGATTTTTGGGGATCATTTTCATTCCGGCACGCCGGGTGCAAGCGCAATGACACTGGATGGGGGGCTTGGCGACTTACGAAAATTCAATAAACCATTGGTCACGGATTTTAGACTCCGCGTCGCTTGGCCAGAACCGCCACAGCTCGAACCCTACGAGCCCTGATCCTGCGTTTCGCGAATCTGATAGACACCTTCTGGCAAATCCAGCGCCGCAGCCAGATCGCGGACCTGTTCGGGCGACAGGGTGATCTTCTGGATCTGATCCGTGCGGGGGTCCATTTGTTCCAGCGTCACGCATTCGGCGAAGCTGTTGATCACCACATCCTCTTGCAAAGGCTTGGGGCCTTCATCCACGAGGGTAATGACTGTTGAGTCGAATTCATGCTCAATCGAAAACATGGGGCCAGAGTGCAGGCCACCGCCCGCCAATGCAACCCGTCACAGGCCGAAACCGCAGTGGTACTGCCCGGTTGGTCCGGCTATGTTGGGATCAACGCCTGATCGGCTAATAGGACCTTTGATGCGCCTTCTCTTATTTCTGGTTTTTCCCCTGCTTCTGTCGGCCTGTGCAACAGACAGATTGCGCGTGATTCCTGCAGAAGACTGGCGTGGGCTCACGGCAGAAGAAGCCGCCAGCGCCGCAGCTTTTCGCAAGGTCAGCCGCGAGGTCGGGCGCGAGGCGCGGGCCCAGTGTCTGAGGTCTTCCAAACCGCAAAGCTGCGATTTCAGAATTCTGGTCGATCTGAACCCGACCGCGCCTGCAAACGCCTTTCAGACTCTGGATGACAAGAAACAGCCCGCGATCATCTTCACGCGATCCTTGATCCGCTCGACCCGGAATGCGGATGAATTGGCCTTTGTGATGGGGCACGAGGCTGCGCATCACGTTTTGGATCACATCGGACGGCAAAGCGAAAACGCCCGTGTTGGCGCAGCCAAGTTTGGAGAGGCCGAGCGGCAGCGTGGCAAAAGCGACGCCGCTGTTGAAAAGGCGCAGAAACTGGGGGCAAAGGTGGCCGTGCAAGCCTATGCGAAAGACTTTGAGCTTGAGGCGGATCAGTTGGGAACCCTCATCACACACAATGCCGGATACAACCCGCTGATCGGTGCGAAGTATTTTGCCCGCATTCCCGATCCGGGTGACCAGTTCCTGGGATCGCACCCACCCAACGCGCAGCGGGTCGAAATTGTACAGCAAACCGCGCGAAAGCTGGGTGTCACAGAATGACTGAACTGGTGCGGCTGGGCGTGATTCTGACCGATCGCGGATCGAAATACGCGGTGTCTGGGGCAACTGTGACATCGCGGGATCAGGTTGACGCGGTGCTTGCCGAGCTGAAGACGGATAAAGCCTATGCAAAGGCCACGCACAATACCTGGGCGGCGACGTTGCCAACCGGGGCGCTCAAGGCCGACGATGGAGAAAGCGGGGCGGGCATGGTCATCCTTCGCATGATGGAGCGTGAGGGGTTAGAGAACCACGTCATCATCGTTACGCGCTGGTATGGCGGCAAAAAGCTGGGCGGGGACCGTTTTCGCCGCGTTCAGGACGCAACGCGTGCTTATCTCGACCAAATTGGGGCCTCTGCTTGACCTGAATCAAGGATTCCCCCTGTCCACCAACTACGCTCTGACCAAAGCGCGACAGGGAAAGGACAGGACATGCCCAGCCGAGAGACTTTGCGATTGCACGCCGGTTTGGTCGATGACATGGCGCGGATGCTGGATATCGATTTGCAGGAATCCGCCATCGAGGGTGCCGTATCAATCGACCAGATTTCAGACGCCGTGGTCCGGTGCACAGATTGCCCGAACCCCGGACATTGCCAATCCCTGTTGAAAGAAGCGTCTGCGCTTAGCCGCGCCCCGGAATACTGCCGCAACTACACTTTGCTGGAAAAACTCAGACCGTAAACGCGAGGGGCCTATGCCACGTCTCGGAGATATCATGACCCATATGCGTCTGGTTCTGCGAATGGGTCAGGCGACGGGCGCGGATATCGTTGCAGCACATCACGCTTGCCACCTGAGCCAGGAAGACTGGGCCGAGATGGTGCAGTTCTGTCGTGGTTGCGCATGGGCAAAGGACTGTCCCGAATGGCTGGATCAGCATCAGGCTATCGCAAATGCGCCTGAAACCTGCCCGAATCGGGCGCGACTCGCGGCCCTGAAATCCGCTCAGGTCGGGGGCGGTTGATGCCACAGGTCGCCCTTGGAGAGATCGAAAAACACTTTTGGCTGACGCGTTCAGTGGCCCGTTGCCTGGGTATTTCGCTGACCGAGGCAATGGCCGAGGGGCAACTTTCCGCCGAAGGCTATGCCGAACTCGTCACCCGATGCCGGGCGTCAAATTGCTGTGGGCAATGTGCGATCTGGTTGTCCCAGCAACAACAACTTGCCGATGCTGCCCCCGAGTTTTGCGCCAATGCCCAAGCCTTGAACCGGCTTCGCCGCCCGTCAAATTCGCGCGTGTGATCCGTCGCATAACGGCGCCTTGCCGGTGTGCTTGCAGCAGCAGAAGAACACTTTTTTACTTGCTTCAGCCGTGTATTTTAAGGGTTCAAAGTCGGTGTCTTTGTGCGACCCATCACAAAACGGCTGCTTCTTGGATCGGCCGCAAGCGCACCAGAAATAACTCTTTCCTTCGACAACTTCGACCGCCATGGGCTCTTTCTGGGCGATGATGGGGGCGTCGGACATGTGGCTTCTCCGTTCTTGGCTGATGTCAGGTCACGAGTTTAGGGCAATGCGCCAAAAAAGGTAGCGCGCGTCGCTGACGGTGCTGCGATCCAGGGCGTCCCAAGCGTGGTTTCGCCTTCGTTCACAAGGATGTGATCGATTCTGTTGCCAGATTGCCGATCAACCCGTATCCTGAACCCGGCCCCGAAAAACTGGGCAATATCAGAAAAGTAATAGAGGATTGACGGACATGAAAATCAAACTCGCTGCTGTTGGAGCCTTTGCGCTGATCCTGACTGCCTGCGCGCAGCCGGAACCCACCCCTGTTTATATTTCGCCCAGCTATGACAAAGCCGGTACCCCAAGCTGTGCCGCCGGGTATGAACTGGCGACCACCGAAGCAGGCGAGACTGTCTGTAACCCGGTTGCGGGATAAACCCTTTGCAGGCGGTCCCGATTTGGGACCGCCTGCCCAAGATTTGAGAATGTGATGCCGCCCTAGGGGCGGTTTTTTTTGATTGCCGGACGCGTTGCTGCGAACCATTACATATAGGTCGGGCGTTTAGTGTTTTCTAAAGCGAAACCCGTGCCTGTATTTGAAGGCGTGATGCCTGTGCCCGCGGAAGGATCGATGCGGCTGGTACCTGTAAACCTTGCGTTTGTGACCCGCGTGGACATGCGGTTTGTGCGCCCTTTTGCGGTGTTTCTTGATGTGATGCCCGGATTTGGGCGCAAAATAGGGGCGGTGATGCGGGTGAACACCCCGGACATGGAAATTGAATTTCTTGCCGCCGACATAGACGATTTCAGCCGACGACCGGCCAAAACCCTCAGCGATAGCGGGGGTCGAAAGCATCATGGCCGACAGGGCGACCACCATGCTGCGTTTGGCAAAATGAGTTACTCGAAACATGAAAACCTCCGTTTGGCTTCATGTTCAAGGTGAGAGCGGGGGCGCCTGTTCTCCAATAAACTCGGGTCACGCTTTACCGATGGGCCGTGTTCCGACACGGCCCGAAGCGGTCAGGCAAGCTGTCCCCAGAGGTCGTAATCACCAGCCTCGTCCACGGTGACCGAGACGATATCGCCGGGTTTAAGCCCCTCGAATCCTTCGTCAATGAACAGGTTTCCGTCGATCTCGGGCGCGTCTGCCTTGGTGCGGCAGGTGGCGGCCTCATCGTCAATTTCGTCAACAATGACGTCAATCGTCTGTCCGACTTTGGCCTGCAGCTTCGCCTCGGAAATTGCCTGCGCCTTTTCCATGAAGCGATCCCAACGCTCTTGCTTGACCTCGGCGGGCACATGATCCGGCAGATCGTTCGAGCGTGCGCCATCGACGTTTTCGTACTGAAAACACCCGACGCGATCCAGTTGCGCCTCGTCCATCCAGTCCAGCAAGGTCTGGAATTCGGCCTCGGTCTCACCCGGATAACCCACGATGAAGGTCGACCGCAGGGTGATGTCCGGGCACACCGCGCGCCAGGCGCGGATTTCATCCAATGTTTTGGCGGCAGCGGCTGGCCGAGCCATGCGTTTCAGAACGTCCGGGTGCGCGTGCTGGAAGGGGATGTCGAGATAGGGCAGAATGTTGCACCCGGAATCCGCCATCAACGGGATCAGATCGCGCACATGCGGGTAGGGGTAGACATAGTGCAGGCGCACCCAGGCCTCCAACTGCCCCAACTCGCGCGCCAGATCGGTGATGTGGCTGCGCACCTTGCGGTCTTTCCACGGGTTCACATCGTATTTCCGGTCAAGCCCATAGGCCGAGGTATCCTGCGAAATCACCAGCAACTCGCGCACGCCGTTATCGACCAGCCTTTCGGCCTCGCGCAGAACTGCATGGGCCGGACGGCTGGCCAGTTTCCCGCGCATATCGGGAATGATGCAGAACTTGCACTTGTGGTTACAGCCTTCCGAGATTTTCAGGTAGCTGTAGTGGCGCGGGGTCAGTTGAACGCTGCTGGCGGGCAGCAGATCGACAAACGGGTCCGGGTCCGGTGGCACCGCTGTGTGCACCGCATCCAAGACCTGTTCGTATTGGTGTGGCCCGGTCACCGCCATGATGCGGGGGTGGTGTTCACGGATGTAGTCGGGCTCGGCCCCCAGACAGCCGGTCACGATCACCTTGCCGTTTTCAACCAGAGCTTCACCAATTGCATCCAGCGACTCGGCCTTGGCGCTGTCCAGAAACCCGCAGGTGTTCACGATTACGGCATCGGCCCCGGAATAGTCGGGCGAAATGCCGTAACCTTCTGCCCGCAGGCGAGTCAGGATACGCTCACTATCGACCAAAGCTTTCGGGCAGCCCAGCGAGACCATGCCGATGGTCGGCTGGTTTGCACGGGACGTCTCGGGCATCCGGGCGGCGGGCGCCAGGTCGGGGCGGAGATTTGGCGGGTTCGTGGTCATGGCGCGGCATATAGTGGGGAACGCTTCCCCTTGCAAATGTCACGGTGCGTTTGGATGATGATTTCAATCAAGCCAAAAAGGCGGAGAGCAGATAGATGAAATGGCTGATACGCATTCTGTTCATTGTTGTGGCCGTGGTCGGGCTGGTCATTGGGGCGTTGCTGCTGATGCCCGGGGACAAGCTGGCCGCGATCCTGTCTGAGCAGGTCAAGGCCAACACGGGGCGCGAGCTGACGCTGTCGGGGGACGTCAACCTGTCCTTCTGGCCGGTTTTGGGCATGGAAACCGGGCCCGTAACATTCGGCAACGCGCCATGGGCCGGGCCTGATCCGATGCTAAGCGCGGACAGTCTGGCTGTTGGTGTGGATGCTGCCGCAATGCTGGCGGGCGATCTGAAGATCAAGCGGGTCTTTGCGCAAAACCCGGTTCTGCGGTTGGAATTGTCAGAGGGTCGCGGAAACTGGGTCATGGGCGCGGCTGAGACCACGCCGTCAGCGGGCGCTACAGGCGGCGCGCCCTCGGGCGAAACCGGTGCCGTGACGCTGGAGCGGTTGGAACTGATGGATGCGCGGCTGATCTACGTCGAAAACGGCGTAACGCAGATGGATTTTGCGGGTGTGACCCTGTCCGCCAGTTGGCCGGACGTATCCGCGCCCATGGTGATGCAGGCCAGTATGGCAGTGCCGGGCGGTGCGGTGCAGGTGGACCTGAAACTGCCCGATTTGCCCGCCTTTTCGTCGGGCGCTGTGACGCCGCTGGATGTGGCGCTGACCGCCCCGGGCGGAGAGATCGGGTTCAACGGCAATGTCAATCTGTCCGGCGAGATGGATGGCAAGATGCAGATCATCACGCAAAGCACGGAAATGATGTTGACCGCGTTTGGGCAAGGCGGTGTGGCGGTTCCCCACGGTTTGGGCCGGACGGCAAATATCTCGGGGCAGATGACCTATACCAAGGATGGCCGTGTGTCCCTGCGCAAAATGGTGGCGCAGCTTGATGACAATCGGCTGGCCGGAGAGGCCGACATCACCATCGCCGATCCCCCTCAGATCGTGGCGCGCCTGAATACCGATGCGCTGGACCTGTCGCGCGTGACCGATGCCGAGCCCGGATCGGGGGGCGGGACAGGGGCCGCGTCATCTGCGGCGGACGGGTGGTCCAAGGCACCGATTGATGCGTCGCCGCTGTCATTGGCCAACGGCAAAATCCGCCTGACGGCCAAGTCTATTGCCGTTCCGGGGATGCAATTCGGGGCCTCTGACCTGACGCTTGGTCTGGATCGTTCGCGTGCGGTGCTGGAAATGCACCCGGCAACGCTGTTCTCCGGCCAGCTCAACGGTCAGGTGGTTGCGAATAACCGCAACGGATTGTCGGTGGGCGGCGATCTGAAAGCCAGCGGCATCAACCTGAAGCAGGCGTTATCGACACTTGCAGATGTAGACCGTCTGTCCGGCACCGCATCCGGCGCGTTTCAGTTTCTTGGCGTCGGGCAGAGTGAAGACCAGATCATGCGCTCGCTCAGCGGCAAGGGGAATGTGGATGTCGGGTCCGGGGTGATTTCGGGCTTCGATCTGGATCGGCTGATGGGCCGGGGAACCGGGTCGGGCGGTACGACGGTGTTTGACAGCCTGACCGCAAGCTTCTCGATCGACAAAGGCGTGCTGACCAACTCTGACCTGCTGATGTCCCTGAAAAACTTCCGCGCCGATGGTGAGGGCAAGGTCAATCTGGGTGCGCGTACGTTGGACTATCTGTTCACGCCAACCGCGCTACGGGCGAATGCGGGGCAGGGAATTTCGGTGCCCGTGCGCATCCATGGTCCGTGGAGCAGCCCGTCGATCACGCCTGACCTGACCAAAGTCATCGAGGTGGCGGCGGAAGGCAAAGTCAAAGAGCTTGAGGATGACGCCAAGCAGAAGGTGCTGGACAAGGTCGGCAATGAGTTGGACACGACCATAACCGACAGCGATCAAATCGAAGACGCGCTGAAGAAAAAGCTTGAGGATGAGGCGAAGAAGGGTCTGCTGAAACTGTTTGGCGGCGATTGATGAAAGGGGCGTCCAGCGACGCCCCCTGGTTCAAATCGTCTGGTCGTAATCGCCAACACTCGGTTCGGTGCGGATAACGGCGTCGATATCGGCAAAGATCGCACGCATTTCCGCCTCGCTTTCACTGCTTTCGCACACCACCACAAGGTTCGGCGTGTTCGAGGAGGCGCGCACCAGACCCCAGCTGCCATTGTCCAGAATGACCCGCGCGCCATTGACAGTGACCACCTCTTTGATGGCGCGACCGGCAAAGCTTTCTCCTGCGTCCGCCTTGGCCACCAGTTTGTCGACCAGTCGCTGGAGGATATCGTATTTCTCGGTATCAGCCGCGTAGGGCGACATGGTCGGGGTGGACCAGGTCTTAGGCAGGGCCTTACGCAGATCGGACATGCTTTGACCGGGGTTGCGGTCCATCAGCTTGCAAATCTCAACCGCGACCCGCATCCCGCAGTCATAGCCACGCCCGACCGGCTCGGCCAGGAAGTAGTGGCCCGATTTCTCGAACCCGGCCAGCGCGCCGATTTCCTTCACGCGCCGCTTCATGTGGCTGTGACCGGTTTTCCAATAGTCCGCTTTGACGCCGAGGGCTTGCAGTTCAGGGTCGCTGGCGAACAGACCGGTTGATTTGACATCTGCCACAAAGGTCGAGCCCGGGTGCAGCTTGGCCAGATCGCGGGCCATGATGACGCCAACCTTGTCGGCGAAAATCTCCTCGCCCTCATCATCGACCACACCGCAGCGGTCGCCATCCCCATCAAACCCAAGCGCCAGATCCGCGCCGCTGGATTTCACACTGTCCGACATGTCGTGCAGCATTTCCATGGCTTCGGGGTTGGGGTTGTAGTTGGGGAAAGTGTAATCCAGACGATTGTGGCTGGGTACGACTTCAACCCCGATCCGTTCGAAAATCTCGGGGGCAAAGGCCGAGGCGGTACCGTTCCCCGTGGCGCAGACCACTTTCAACGGACGGGACATTTTGAAATCCCCGACCAGATCGTCGATATAGGCCTCTTTCACGCCATCGACGAATTCATAGGACCCGCCTTGATGCGGCTGGCCTTCGCCGTTCAGGACGATATCGCGCAGTTCGGACATCTCGTCCGGGCCGTGAGTCAGCGGACGCTCAAAGCCCATTTTCACTCCGGTCCAGCCATTTGGATTATGGCTGGCCGTCACCATCGCCACGGCGGGAACGTTCAGATGAAACTGCGCGAAATAGGCCATCGGGCTAAGCGCGGGGCCGATATCCTTGACCTGAATCCCGGCCTGCATCAGCCCCAGGATCAGGGCGTTCTTGATCGACAGGGAATAGTCGCGATAGTCGTTGCCCACTGCGATGACCGGGTCAATCCCGCGCCGCCGCAGCTGAGTGCCCAAACCCAGACCAAGTGCGGTCATGCCGGGCAGGTTGATCTCGTCAGGGTACTTCCAGCGTGCATCATATTCGCGAAAGCCCGTGGGCTTGATCATCGCGTCACGCAAAAAGCTCCAGGTGTTTGGCGTCACCTCGGGGAATGGTTTGGTCATAACAAGTCTCAATCGTTAAATCTGAATAGGATTCGCTTTCGCAAGCGCATCAAAACGCATCAATGTGTCAACAAGTTGGGGCATCTGGTCCAAGTAAATCATGTTCGGGCCGTCGCACGGTGCATTGTCTGGGTCCTGATGCGTTTCCATGAAGACCGCAGCCGACCCAACGGCAACCGCAGCGCGTGCCATGACCGGTGCGAATTCGCGCTGGCCACCCGACGATCCACCTTGCCCGCCCGGCTGCTGTACGGAATGCGTGGCATCCATAACGACAGGATACCCCGTCTGCGCCATCTGTGGCAGAGACCGCATATCCGCAACGAGGGTGTTATAGCCAAAAGACGTCCCGCGTTCGGTTAGCAAGATGTTCTGATTACCCGTGCTTTCGATTTTCGAGATGATGTTCGGCATTTCCCAAGGCGCGAGAAACTGACCTTTTTTGACGTTGATGACGGCCCCTGTATTGCCTGCTGCCAACAGCATATCCGTCTGACGGCACAGGAAAGCGGGGATTTGCAGTACATCAACAGCCTCAGCCGCAATGGCGCATTGGGCCTCGGTATGCACGTCGGTCAGAACTGGAACGCCTATGGTCTTGCGAATATCGTCCAGAACCTTGAGCCCCGCATCGATTCCCATGCCGCGTTTACCGGACAGAGAGGTGCGGTTGGCCTTGTCATACGAGGCTTTGAATACATACTGCGCGCCCGCAGCATCGCAGGCTTCTTTCATGGTGCCCGCAATCATCTGGGCGTGGTCCGCTGTCTCAAGCTGGCAGGGGCCGGCAATAATGGTCAGCGGAAGATCGTTGCCGACGGTAATGTCGGAGATTTTTACATGTTTCATGGGTCTTATGAGGATACCTGTTCACGAAGGACCGACGCGGTAAGCGAGATCATCAGGTAGATACCAGCAAACAACAGGAAAGCCAAAATCGTATTTTCGAACTTGCGCGGATAGGACGGATCCTGACTGGGAACCGGGTTCACCGAGACGGTCAGATACCGCACCTGCCTGTTGGCCTCGGTGCGCGTGGTTTCCATGTATTGCATAGCGTTTTGCAGCATCATGTCCCGCGCGACCAGATCGGCCTGCGCCATCTGAATCCGCACGCTCAACCGCGCCAGCGAGTTTTCGCCTGCCGAAACATCCAGCATCTCGGCATTCAGGTTGTCCAGCACCACTTCCAGCCGTGCGATATCGGCTGTGACCCCGTCGACCTTGGCCTTGTTGGGCCGCAGATTGTCAAGAAGGGCCGCCAGTTCCAGGTTTTTGTCCTGCAACAGAATTTCGATTTCGTTGATCCGCCCGCGTAGCCCGGCGATCACATTTTCGGGGTCCAGAATCGCGCCCTGAAGCTGCAACTCGATCAGGTCTTCCTGCGCCTGACGGCGCGCCTGTTGCGCGGATTCAAAGCTTTCCAGCGCGTCACGCATCTGGTCGTCGCGCTTTTCACCGGACAGTTTGTTCACCCGACCTTCGGCGTAAGAGATCAAGCGATCGGAAAACTCGGCCGAGGTTTGCGGGTCAGGGGCAATCACCTCCATCCGGATGATCCCGTCCGTGGGGTCATAGCCGATCGTGACGATGCGGCTGTATAGCTTATAGGCTTCCTCAAGCGTGGCGTCGGCTGCCAGCCTTTGGATCGGATCAATCCAATCCTGTTGAAAGACTTCGGTAAAGCTTGCGTCATTGTCCAGCAGCAGCAACGCCTCTTTCGATTCCAGAAAATCCTGAACCGAGACCGAATCCTGTGCCGTGGCAAATTGCGTACCGGACAGCAGGCCACCGACGGCCCCACCCGCACTATCTGCCTGCAGGATCGAGAAGGACGAATTGCTGGCATACATCGGGGTCGCGATTCGATAGAAATAGAACCCCACAACAAAGGTGGGCAGCAGTACAAACGCTGCCAGCCGTGCGAACAGCGCAAACAGCTTGACGCGCCGCCTGCGCGCGATGTCCTTCTGGATTTGACCGATTTCAAGGTTTCGGCGTTCTGCCGGACTCATCTCGGGGCCCGGCGGGCTGAATTCCTTGTGCTGCACGGTTTGCGGCAGCTGTATCCTGACCTTGTCCTTGGGCTTTTTCGACGTTGTGCTGCCTTGGGAGGTTTTGGCGGCGGCAAGGTCCAGCAGGTTTGTCCGCTCGAACGGGTCGATCCCCTTTTTCCGCAACAGACGAACGGCATCATAATCGGACGAGGCCGCAAGCCCGTGTTTCTGCGCCAGCCGACGGGCAATGCGTAGCTGCCGACCGGTCAGCCCCTCACGCTTGATGTCATCCAGTTCGGTTCCGGGCTGCGGGGCGTTTGCGGCAGATGGTCCTTCGGTCGCGCTGCGAATGCGCGAGATCGCATCTGCGCGCGCCTCGGCCGAGCCTTCGACCGGCTGCTTGCGGCGCAAGTTGTATTTTCTAACCTTGGGTTTCGTAGTCATATAACTGTTTTGCCTCTTCCAAGGTTTCAAACATGTAAAGCTGCCCGTCCAAAAGAACCGCGGCTTGCTGTGCAAATTTTTCCAGCGTCGATGGACTGTGCGACACGATCACAAGGGTCGTCGTGCGCAGCCTTTCCCGCAGGATGTCACCGGCCTTCTTGTTGAATTCAACATCCGTGGACGAGGGCATCCCCTCATCAATCAGGTACATGTCGAAATCCAGCGCCAGCATCAGCGAGAAGGTGAAACGTGAGCGCATGCCGGAAGAATAGGTCGACAGGGGCTGGTTGAAATATTCGCCCAGATTGCACAGCCAGCTGCAATACGCCTCGACATAGTCAGGATCCATGCCGTAGATTTTTGCGATATAGCGCGCGTTTTCCAGCGCGGACATCTTGCTGGAAACGCCACCTGTGAAACCCATCGGGAAAGACACCCGGCAATCGCGGCGAATGACGCCTTCATCCGGTTTTTCCAGCCCGGCCATCATATTGATAAGCGTGGTTTTTCCCGTGCCATTGGGCGCAAGAATGCCAAGCGATGTACCCAGTTCGACCCGGAACGAGACCCTGTCCAGGATCACCTTGCGGCGCGTCCCGGTCCAAAAGGATTTGCTGACATTCTCGAACTCAAGCATAGGTGGCCTGCTGCTCAATCCAGTTTTCGTGTCGCTCTTGTCGGGCGATGAGGGAGAGTGTTCCCTATCGGCCCATGTTGGCTACATTATGTCGAATTATGAAACAAATCATCAATATGCGCCAGCGGCAGGAAGGCTTACGTAACATTCCATGACCAGCTTGATGGATGATATTCGGTCGTGCCGCCTGTGCGCCGATAAATTCGCGCAGACGGCGACAGCGCATGCGCCGCGCCCTGTGGTCTGGTTTCAGCCGGGCACGCCGATTCTGGTCGCGGGGCAAGCGCCGGGTGCGCGGGTTCATGCCTCGGGGCGGCCGTTTACCGATCCATCCGGGGATCGCCTGCGTGACTGGCTGGGGATTGATGAGACTGTGTTCTACGACCGGGCCAGGCTGTCCATCGTGCCCATGGCCTTTTGCTTTCCGGGTTATGACGAAAAGAACGCGGACCTGCCGCCGCCGGCCCTTTGCCGAAAGACCTGGCATGATCGCGTCATGCAGGCGTTGGGGCAGGTGCCATTGACCGTGCTGGTGGGTGGTCACGCGCATAAATACCACCTTGGTGTTCGCAGTTCCGTCACCGATACGGTCAAAGACTGGAAAACCCACGCCCCGCGCGTCTTTGCCTTGCCTCATCCGTCGTGGCGCAATACGGCATGGCTGAAGAAAAACCCGTGGTTCGAGGCCGATCTGCTGCCGGTTCTGCGCGCGCGGGTGCAAGAGGTGTTGAATGACTGAGACAACCGCGCTGGATACAGCCCATGCCGCAATGCAGGCCGCCCCGCAGGACGACACGGCCCGGCTGAGGTTTTTCGAACGTCTGGCGGATAGTGAACTGTTCCTGATGCTGACCGAAGAAGCACAGGGCGAAAACATCTCGCCCGAGGTGTTTGATGTGGCCGATGGGCAGTTCGTCCTGGCCTTTGATCGCGAGGACCGGCTGGCGCAGTTTGCGAGCCGTCCGGTGCCCTATGTGGCGCTGTCCGGTCGGGTGCTGTCATCCATGCTTGCGGGGCAGGGGATTGGCTTGGGTCTGAACCTCGAAGTTGCACCTTCGTCGATGCTGATCCCGTCCGAGGCGCTGGGGTGGTTGGCGACAACCCTGCAACATGCCCCCGAAGAAGTGCAGGAGAAGCTGGCCGAGTTCCTGCCACCTGCGGGCCTGCCCGATATTCTGTTGACCGCGCTGGACGCCAAGCTGGCCACTGCCGGTGGGCTGGCACAGGCGGCCTATCTGGTGGCGACTAGATCGCAAAGCGGTGTGTCAGGTCACTTGCTGGGATTTGTCGGGGCGGTCGAAGGCGCAGAACCTGCGCTGGCCAAGGCCGCGTCCGAGGCGCTGACCTTTTCGGGGATCGAGGCCGGTGCGATGGATGTGGGCTTTTTTGCCTTGGACGACGTGGCGGCAGGATTGCTGGCCAAAACCGGGCTGAGGTTCGATCTGCCGCAGCCCGAGATGCCCGAGACTGTCCGGCCCATACCGGGAAGCGACCCGGCCAAACCCCCGATCCTGAAATAGGCCCCGCCCAAAAGGAAAACGCGGCGCAAACCAGCGCCGCGTCGTCTTTTTCGCCGGTTATTCGGCAGCTGGCTCCAGCTTGTCCTGCGTTCGGGTCTCGAAATCGCTGGCCTCGTGCCGTTCATGAAGCTGCATATGCGGCTCGCCAAACGGGCGGTTGACCATGCGTCCCCGCAGAACAGCCGGGCGTTCGTCGATGGCCTTGGCCCAGCGCATGACGTTCTTGTAGGATTCGACATCCAGAAACTCGGCGGCGTCGTACAGACGACCCAGCACAAGCTGACCGTACCAGGGCCAAATCGCCATATCGGCAATCGTATAATCCTCACCCGCGATAAATGATTTCTCGGCCAGTTCCCGATCCAGAACGTCCAACTGGCGCTTCGCCTCCATGGCAAAGCGATTGATCGGATATTCCCATTTTTCAGGTGCATAGGCGTAGAAATGACCGAATCCGCCGCCCAGATAGGGCGCGCTGCCCATCTGCCAGAAAACCCAGTTCATCACCTCGGTCCGCTCGGCCCCCGATTTGGGCAGGAAGGCATCAAATTTCTCGGCCAGATGGAACAGGATCGAGGCGCTTTCAAAAACGCGCACAGGTTCATCCCCGGACCGGTCCCACAGCGCAGGAATTTTCGAGTTTGGATTGGCACCGACAAAGCCGGAACTGAACTGGTCGCCTTCGCCGATATTGACCAGCCAGGCATTGTACTCAGCCTCTTCATGGCCCAGGGCCAACAGCTCTTCCAGCATGATCGTGACCTTGACGCCATTGGGCGTGGCCAGCGAATACAGTTGCAGGGGATGGCGACCTACGGGCAGATCCTTGTCGTGGGTGGCACCTGCAATCGGCCGGTTGATATTGGCAAACCGCCCGCCGCTTTCGCTGTCCCAGGTCCAGACTTTCGGAGGGGTGTAAGTGGATTGATCGCTCATCTCGTGCCTTTCTGTCCAATGCCGGGGGTCCGCGCACCCAATCGTCTAACAGCTAATGTTGCAGTATCCAGAGTCCAACCCCGTGTTGTTGTAATAAATTCAGACAAACCTCTCACGTTTTCTCGTTCTTGGTCACAGCGGCGCGAGGGGGACTACGCAGCGCCAAAAAATAGCATATTGTCTCGACAGTCCCGCCAACACGGCACCCTTGGGCAGATGACTTGAAAAGGATTGACCACATGAAACGCTTTGCTTTGACCTTTGCCGCGGCCATGGCCCTGGCAGTTCCAGCTTTCGCTGGCCCGCAATATGTCGACGGCACCGGTTTTGCTGTCTCTGGGTATGACGTTGTTGCCTATCGCAGCCTGGATCAGGTTGCCATCGGTCAGTCGCAACCCGAAGGTGTGCGCGGAAATGCAGACATCACCGCCGAATATAACGGTGCCACCTGGGCCTTCGCGACCGAAGAAAACCGCGACAAGTTTCTGGAAAACCCGGCTTATTACGCGCCGCAATATGATGGCCACTGCGCGTATGGCGTGTCCAAGGGCGGTAAGGTTCCGGCCAACCCGAATCTGTGGCGCATCGTCGATGACAAGCTGTACCTGAACATCACCGATGTTGTTGTCGGTTTCTGGGAAGAAGATGTTCCGGGCAACATCAACATCGCCGAAGGCAACTGGCCGGGTATCGAAGGGGGTGACGCCTCCACCAGCGTCATTCCGAAGTTCACTTCGGAAGGCCCGATCACAAACTAAGGCCACTCACGACCCTCAGCCCGGCTCTCACCCCCTCAAGAGCCGGGCTTTCCGCGCGGTTAACTCGCCAGCCAGTATTCGTTGCGAATGGCCTGATCGGCCTCGAACCGAATGCGCACACTTTTCGCCCCCGGAAATTTGCGTTCGCAGATTGTGTCCGGGATCACGACCTCTCCGGCCCCTTTGTCATTTGACTGGAAGCTCAGAACTTCGGTCTCGGTATTGCGCGAAGCGCTGAGGACAGAGGTCGGCAAAGCGACCCGATTGGCCCCCTGGCAGACCGGCGTTGTGACGAAATACGTAAGATGACGCCCATAACATCCAACCGCATCCGGAACGTGGTCGGACGCGACATAGTTGGACTCATCCCGCTGCGACATATGCGGCAGAGCGCGACCGGGATCCAGCATCGCCTGGCAGGTTGCGATATCTTCGGGCGCAAGCTCGATGATGCGCTTTCTCAGGCGTGGCCGTTTCGGCTTGCGCGGCCCGGTATCGGCCTCTTTCGCGGTGTAGCCCTTTTTGCGCAGATAGTCATAGGCCGCCTTTGCCCGCGCGAAATTTGTTGAATCCCCCCCTGTGTGATCAGGATGGGCATGAAAGGCGATCCGCCGCCATGCGTCTCGGATGTCTTCTGAATCGGCGTCCGGGTCCAGTCCCAGATCCGCCAAAGCGTCCTTGCGCGCCTTGAACTCGTCGACGTGCTCCATACTCATTTCACTCTTTACAACCACACATCCTCAGTTTCCCGAGTGTCGTGTTTTTGTCAATTTTTACAGAGCATTGAGTTGGGTTGGGGTGACAATGCGAAGCCAGAATGCGGATTGTTCCTGATTTCGTGCGATCCTTTGGGTGCAGTGTCAGCACCAGCTTTCCGGCGGTTTGCGAACTCAAAAACGCCCGGGCCAGTTTTGGACCCGGGCGGCACGCAATGAATGGTTGAATTAGGCGACGTTCTGCAATTCGGCCTTGGGTGTGATGCCCAGCGCAAAACAGACGTCACGGGTCAGTTCCGGGCGGTTCAGCGTGTAGAAATGCAGCTTGTCCACGCCGCCTTCGATCAGGTCAGAGCACAACTCGGTGCACAGCGCCGTGGCCAGAAGATCTTCACGATCATCGCGAATGGCTTTCTCGAACGCCTGATCGATCCAATCGGGAACGTGGGTGCCGCAGCGCTGGGCAAAGCTGCGCGCGCCCTTCCAATTTTCGATCGGCAGAATGCCGGGGACGATGGGCTTGTCGATACCCGCTTTCTCACAGGCATCACGGAACCGGAAAAAGGTCTCGGCCTCGAAGAAGAACTGGGTCAGCGCCTCATCGGCACCCGCGTCCAGCTTGGCTTTCAGCCAGTCCACATCCGCTTGCGTATTGCGGGCTTCGGGATGTTTGTCTGGATAGGCTCCAACGCGGATGCTGAACATCTCGGTCTCGGCCAGTGCCTCGATCAGTTCCACAGAATGCGCAAAGCCGTCGGGGTGGGGGATGAACTTGTCCTGTCCTTTTGGCGGATCGCCACGCAGGGCAACGATGTTTTCGACACCGGCGCGGGCGAACTTGTCAGCGATCTCAAGCGTTTCCTGACGCGAGGCATCGACGCAGGTCAGATGCGCCGCAACCGGCAGGCCAGACGACTTGTGCAGCGTCGCAACCGCATCCCGCGTCAACTCGCGCGTGGTGCCGCCTGCGCCATAGGTGACCGAAACAAACCGGGGCTCTAGCGGGGCCAGTGTTTGCACCGTGTCCCAAAGGCGGAATGAGGCCTCAAGCGTTTTGGGCGGAAAGAACTCGAACGAAATTTCAGGTTTGGTCATCATGGCCTCACAGGATCAATTGAGCCTCTTGTGCCATGTGGGGCGATGTGAGACAAACTCATATTCTTCAAGAACAACATGAGGTGCGCGACATATGCACATCGAGTTCCGGCACCTGCGAACCATCAAGGCCATCCATGAATGCGGCGGGCTGGCGCGTGCGGCGGATCAGCTGAACATCACGCAATCCGCGCTGAGCCACCAGATCAAAGGGCTTGAGGATCAGGCTGGGGTCGAACTGTTCCTGCGCCGGTCGAAGCCGATGAAACTGTCCGCCGCCGGACTGCGCCTGTTGCGTCTGGCGGAACAGATTCTGCCGCAGGTCGAAGCTGCCCAGCAGGAGTTCACTTCGCTGCGTGACGGTCGCACGGGCCGGATGCATATCGCCATCGAGTGTCACGCCTGTTTCGAATGGCTGTTCCCGGTGCTGGAATCCTTCCGGAAGTCCTGGGGTGACGTGGATGTCGACATTCGCCCCGGTCTGGCTTTTGATGCTTTGCCCGCATTGCAGAAGGAAGAAGTTGATCTGGTCGTCTCATCCGACCCCGAAGATCTGCCGGGTGTCGAGTTTGTCGAACTGTTCGACTACAACGCGGTGTTTGTCGCCGCCTCATCCCATCCGCTGGCCGAGAAGGATTATATCGAGGCCGAGGATTTTCGTGGTCAGACCCTGATCACCTATCCGGTTGAGCGCACGCGTCTGGATGTCTTCAGTCAGCTGTTGATCCCGGCGCGGGTCGAACCGGCCGCCATCCGGCAGGTCGAACTGACGGCGGTGATCCTGCTGCTGGTTGCGTCGAACCGGGGCATTTCGGTCCTGCCCGACTGGGTCGTGCGCGAGGTCAAGTACAACTCGGATTACGTCACCCGGCCACTGACGAGTGAGGGGATCACGCGCCGTCTATATGCCGCCGTCCGCTCGGAAGATCTGGAAAAACCCTTTGTGCAGGAACTGGTCAAACTGGCCCGCGACGAGGCGCGCAAGCTGCAGGCCCAGTAGCGGCGTTTTGCGCGGGGCTGCTATGCGCATCATTCCTCTTGGCAAGGGCGCATTGCATCAGTATACGCGCGGTTTGACCGGACAGGAGCCTTTTCACAATGGTTGGCAGTGCAAATCTCAACATCATGATCAAAGCCGCGCGCAAGGCGGGGCGGTCTCTGGTCAAGGATTTCCGTGAAGTCGAGAACCTGCAGGTGTCGATGAAGGGCGCGGGCGACTTTGTGTCCAAGGCCGATATCGCCGCCGAGGCCATCCTGAAAGAAGAACTGCTGGGTGCGCGCCCGACCTATGGCTGGCTGGCCGAAGAGGGCGGTTCGATTGACGGCGAGGACCCGACCCGCCGCTGGATCGTCGATCCGCTGGACGGCACCACCAACTTCCTGCACGGTTTGCCGCATTGGGCGGTGTCCATCGCACTGGAACACAAGGGTAAGATCGTGTCCGGTGTGATCTACGACCCTGCCAAGGACGAGATGTTCTTTGCCGAAAAGGGCGAAGGCGCATGGATGAACGATATGCGTATCCGCGTGTCCGGTCGTCACCGCATGATTGAATCGATCTTCTCGACCGGTCTGCCCTTTGGTGGCCGTTCCGATCTACCTGCAACCCTGCAAGACCTTGCGCGCCTGATGCCCGCCTGCGCCGGTGTGCGTCGCTGGGGCGCTGCCGCCTTGGACATGGCCTATGTGGCGGCTGGCCGTTACGAAGGGTTCTGGGAACGCCGCCTGAACGCATGGGATCTGGCCGCTGGTATGATCATCGTGAAAGAAGCGGGTGGCTTTGTGCAGCCTTTGAACCCCGAAGGCAGCGTGCTGGAAGACGGCGAGGTTATCTGCGCCAACGAGCCGATCTTTGACAGTTTTGCCAAGGTAATCCGGGGCTAAGACACGCCTACTTGCGCGGCACGCGCGGGATGCGTGATTGCGATAGCTTGTATTTCGTCTCGGGGTGTGGCGGATGGCCATGGGTGCGATCCCAGAACGCTGTGCCGCCGCGTTTCAGCCATAGCGGGATACACAGGATCAGCCCGACGACGAACCCTCCGGTATGGGCCCAATAGGCCACGCCGCCTTCGTCGGGGTTGCTGTTCAGGCTGCCGTAGAACTGCATCACCAGCCAGACGCCCAGCATCACAATAGCCGGGATCGAAAAGACCCTGAAATAGACGATCAGGATCAGCAGAATATCGACGCGGGCCTTTGGGAACAGCAAAAGATAGCCGCCCATCACCCCGGCAATTGCGCCCGAGGCTCCGATTGTCGGCACCACCGAATCCGGCGCAGTAATGACGTGGATCAGCCCGGCCCCTAATCCGGCGACGAGATAGAAGAGCAGAAAGGGCAGGTGGCCCATTTCATCTTCCAGATTGTCCCCGAAGATCCAAAGAAACAGCATGTTCCCGGCCAGATGCATCCAGCCGCCATGCAGGAACATGGACGTCACGAATGTCTCGAACGCATAGCCATCCGCGATGCGCGCGGGAATGATCGCGTAGTCGAAATAGAACCGCTGGATCAATTGCGGGTTATCCATGATCCCCACATAGCTGAGGAAGATCAGGATATTCGCCGCCATCAGCGTGTAAACGACATAGGGCGTGCGCCCCGAGGGGTTATGGTCGCGGATCGGAAACATGGCGCGACGCTGGGCTTTTCAGGGCCCAGCGTCAAGGTCAGCTTATGCCGCACCGCCCAACAACGCGGCGTTACCGCCTGCGGCTGTGGTATCGACACAGACATGCCGTTCGCCCAACACGCGGGCGCGGTCCGGCAGGCCGGGGATCAGCGGCAGGATCGGACCGTCGCGACGGGCCAGATGCTGTTCGATCTGACGGGCGGTATCCTCATCGCCCCACCACAAAACGCCCGAAATGCCGGTCAGGTTCTCCAAGCGATGCAGATCAAGCGCTCCGGCAGCCTCAATCGCGGTTCCACCCAAGGCCAGAACCGCATCGGCCTGTGCATGTGATGCCGTGGAACCGGGGCCAAGGCACAGGACCGGTGGCCGTGCAAACTCGGACAACCGGTTCGATTCCCCTGTCGGTCCGGGCAGGGTTTGCGTCTGAACCGGTGCAGGTTGGCCTTTTGGCGCGGGCAACTCTGCCGATGCGCTCCAGGTCTCAGATGCCGACTGGCGATCCGGTGCGCAGAACCGGGCCATATAGTTGGGGCCCCCCGCCTTGGGCCCGGTGCCCGACAGCCCCTCGCCACCGAAGGGCTGAGAACCGACGATGGCCCCGATCTGGTTGCGGTTGACATAAACGTTGCCCGCGTGGATCGCCTCGGTCACGTGCTGGACGCGGTCGTCGATACGCGTGTGCAGGCCGAAGGTCAGGCCATATCCGGTGGCGTTGATGTCCGCGATCACCTGATCGATCTCTTGTGCTTTGAAGCGGGCCACGTGCAGAACCGGGCCAAAGATTTCACGCTCAAGATCAGCGATACCGCTGATTTCGATCAGTGTCGGGGCGATAAACACCCCCTCGGGCGGGGTGCCGAGTTCCTTGAGAACGCGCCCTTCGGCCCGCGCTTTGGCGACGTGATCCGCAATGCCCTGACGCGCGGTTTCGTCGATCACCGGGCCGCAATCGGTTGAAATCAGCCACGGGTCGCCGACGCGCAGCGCATCCATCGCGCCCTTGAGCATCGTCAGTACATCCTCGGCGATGTCCTCTTGCAGATACAGGCAACGCAGGGCCGAGCATCGCTGGCCAGCGGACTGAAACGCGCTTTCGATGATCGATTGCACGGCCTGTTCCGGCAGCGCGGTGCTGTCGACGATCATCGCATTCAGCCCGCCTGTTTCCGCGATCAACGGCGTGCCGGGCCGCATGTTCTGCGCCATGGCCGAGCGGATTTTCAGCGCCGTTGCCGTCGATCCCGTGAAGGCCACGCCCGAGATGCGCGCGTCCGAGGTCAGCGCCGCGCCCACCTCTGGCCCGCCGGGAAGCAGTTGCAGCGCATCACGGGGCACCCCGGCCTCGTGCAGCAACTGAATGGCGCGATGCGCGATCAGCGGGGTTTGCGGCGCGGGTTTTGCCAGAACCGCATTGCCGGTTGCCAGCGCTGCGGAAATCTGACCGGTGAAGATCGCCAGCGGGAAGTTCCACGGGCTGATGCAGGTGAAAATCCCGGCAGGCTTGGCCGCAGGGATGTTGGCCGCATAGTAGCGCAGGAAATCTACCGCCTCGCGCAGCTCAGCCACCGCATCAAGCAGCGATTTACCGGCCTCGCGGGCCAAAAGGGCGAACAGCTCACCGAAATGGGCCTCGTACAGATCAGCGGCCTTGTTCAGAACCTCAGTGCGTTGCGCGGCAGGGGCCTGCCATGGGCTGGCCGAGGCCAAAGCCAGTTCGACATCTGCGGTGCTGGCGGGGGCAACCGCGCCGGGCTTGTCCTGAGGGTGCGCCGGGTTGATGACAGGTTGATCTGCCGCGGGTTTGGCCCGCTCGGACAGCAGGGGCTGCGCATACCAGTGATGCGCCCGGAACCGGTCCCGCGCCGCATCGATCTTGTCGAGCGTCGGTGTATGCCGCAGGTCAAACCCCTTGGAATTCGGGCGTTCCGGCAGAAACAGTTCCGGCCCGGTCGGCAGCGGTGTTGAGGCTGACTGAACGGCGGTGAACGGGTCGGCTGCAACCTCTTCCGGCGGCACGGCCTCATCCACGATCTGGTTCACGAAGGACGAGTTCGCGCCGTTTTCCAGCAAGCGCCGGACCAGATAGGCCAGAAGGTCACGATGCGCCCCGACGGGAGCATAGATGCGGCAGCGGGTCTTGTGCTTCTCCATGACCAGTTGATGCAGCGTCTCACCCATGCCGTGCAGGCGTTGGAATTCGAACGGCTGATCCTTGGCCATATGAAGAATGGCGCTGACGGTGTGGGCGTTGTGGGTCGCGAATTGCGGGTAGATGCGGTCGGTCATGCCCAAGAGCTTGCGCGCATTGGCGATGTAGGAGATGTCGGTGGCCGCCTTGTGAGTAAAGACAGGGAACCCATCGACCCCTTCGACCTGCGCACGCTTGATCTCGGTATCCCAATAGGCGCCTTTGACCAGACGGACCATCAGCTTGCGGTCATGGCGCTGCGCCATGTCATAGAGCGTGTCCAGCACCAACCCCGCGCGCGGCCCGTAAGCCTGCACAACGATGCCAAAGCCATCCCAACCGGCCAGCGCAGGCTCGGCCATAACCTCTTCGATCACTTGCAACGACAGGGACAGGCGGTCGGCCTCTTCGGCGTCCACGTTCAGGCCCATCCCGGCGGCTTTGGCCAACAGGGCCAGTGCGCGCAGGCGCGGCACCAGCTCATCCATGACACGCTCTTCCTGTGCCAATTCATAGCGCGGGTGCAGGGCGGACAGCTTGACCGAGATGCCGGGGTTTGCGCGGATGTCGTCATGGGTGCACGCCTCGGCAATGGCGGCGATGGCGCGGGAATAGGACAGGTGATAGCGGGCGGCGTCGGCCTCGGTGCGCGCGGCCTCGCCCAGCATGTCATAGGAATAGGTGTAGCCCTTGGCCTCCATCCCGCTGGCGCGGCCCATGGCGGATTGAATGGTCTCTCCCAGAACGAATTGCCGGCCCATTTCCTTCATGGCGCGGCCAACGGCGGTGCGAATGACCGGCTCACCCAGCCGTTTGATCGCCCCGCGCAGGGCGCTGACGGGGGACGCCTTGCCTTCATCCAGCACCTTGCCGGTCAGCATCAAAGCCCAGGTCGAGGCATTGACCAGCGAGGATGAGGACTGGCCCAGATGCTTGCCCCAGTCCGAGGGCGCAATCTTGTCTTCGATCAGCGCGTCGATCGTGTCTGCATCCGGCACGCGCAACAGCGCCTCGGCCAGACACATCAAGGCCACGCCTTCGTCGGTCGACAGGCCGTATTCGGCCAGAAACACCTCCATCATCCCCGGCGAGGTGCTTGACCGGATGTCGCGGACCAGCTGGGCGGCGGCAGCGCAAATGGCGGTGCGATCTGCGTCGGTCAGGTTTGCCGTGTCGATCTGGGACTGCAGCACAGAGGACTGCTCCGCATAGGTTTGAGTGTCGATTAGGGTGCGCAGGCTGTGTGACATGAATCCTCCGGGCGTTTTTAGTAGTATATGCGTAAAAAATCAGGACAATCGCTTGAAGGTTGATGTATCATGGGCCATTCGCCTGAAATTTGGGTTTTGAACGATGCAAATGCACTTTCCTGAACTGGATCGGTTCGACCGGTCCATCCTGCAAGCCCTGGCCGAGGATGGGCGTATCTCGGTCGCGGATCTGGCCCGGCGGATCGGGTTGTCCAAATCTCCGACGCAGGCGCGGTTGAAACGGCTTGAGGCGGATGGGGTCATCAAAGGCTACCGCGCGATGCTGGATCCGATCCGGCTGGGATTGGATCACGTGGCCTTTGTCGAGGTGCGCATGACGGACACGCGGGAAAAGGCGCTGGCCGAGTTCAATGCGGCGGTCCGCAAGATTGCCGAGATCGAACAGGCGCATATGATTGCGTCGAATTTCGACTATCTGCTGAAGGTCAGGACCGGTTCCATGTCGGAATACCGGGCTGTTTTGGCCGAAAAGATCTCGTCCCTGCCGCATGTGGCCAGCACATCGACCTTTGTCGCGATGGAGGCTGTAAAGGAAACCGGAATGCTGGGCGCACTGGACGCAACTTGACAGAACCTCATCCCGCGCCATCCTTGGATTATGCGACATCTACTCCAGGCAGCGATCATTGGGTGTGCGGTAGCGTCTGCGGCGACAGCACAGTCTTGCCCGGACGCGCCAGATCATATCGACGGCGTCAGTGACCTGATTGCGCAGACCCAAAAGGCCGGGTCCGAGACCGAGGCGCGCGTATTCTCCAGCCAGATGTGGGAGCTTTGGACCGATGCGCCCGATGCCAAATCCCAGACTATGCTGGATCGGGGCATGGCGCGGCGCGAGGCTTGGGACCTGATCGGGGCTTTGGACGAGTTGAACGCGCTAGTCGACTACTGCCCGCAATATGCGGAAGGGTACAATCAGCGGGCCTTTGTCAATTACCTGCGGCAGGATTACGGATCGGCGCTGCGCGACCTCGACATCGCGATTGAGCTGTCTCCGAACCATGTTGCGGCGATCAGCGGGCGGGCCTTGTCGCTGCTTGGCCTGAACCGGCTGGACGAGGCAAGAACCGCGCTAAAAGACGCGCTGGACCTTAATCCCTGGTTGTCGGAACGGGCCCTGCTGGCACCCGGCGGACCGTTGGACCCGCCCGGACAGGACACCTAATCAGGGTGCATCGGCCGCCCACCAACGGCGCGCGTGATTTCACGTGCAGCGGCTGAGACCAGATCGCCGAACCGATCAATCGTTTCCGAATTAAACCGCGCGGTTGGCCCGGACACGGACACTCCGGCGCAGGGCAGGTTTTGTTCGTTGAATATCACCGCACCGATACAGGACATCCCAAGATAGCGTTCCTCGACATCATACGACCAGCCACGCTGCCGGATAACCTGCAAATCCGCCTCAAGAGAGGCGACATCGCTGTGCGTGTGTTCGGTGAAGGCTTCGAGCGTTGATGAAGACAGCAGTTTCCGCACGCCATCGGGCTCCATCGCGGCCAGAATCGCCTTGCCCGTGCCCGAGGCGTACATGGGCGTCCGCGCACCCGGCGGGAAAAAGGCGCGGATCGGGTTCTTCGTCTCGATCTGGCCGACAAAGACCACGTCTCCGGCGTCTGGTACGGCCAGATTTGCGGTCTCGCCGGTCTCCTGCATCAGCCTGTGCATGATGGGTCGCGAGATTTCGACCACGTTGTTGCGTTTCAAAAAGGCGGCCCCGGCGCGATACGCCTCGATCCCGACCATCCATTCCTGCCGGTCTTCGTCAAAGCGCACAAAGCCGCGATTGGCGAGCGTGGCCAGTATGCGATGGGTGGTGGCGGTCGGCACGCCGGTCTCGCGGCTCAGATCCGTCAGGGTGCAGCGTTCCAGCCGGGCAACGGCGCTGAGGGTGCCTAGGGCGCGGTCCAGAGATTGCAGCGTCCCGGCCGAGCTTTCCTTGAACAGGGATTTCGGCCTGCCGCGCGGTCGTTTCGGTGTGTCCAATCCAGCCCCCTTGTCGCGTTTCGGCAAAACCATAGGGGGTAGGCAGAATTTTTCATATAGTGGAAAATATTTTTATTTTTTGGTCGTTGAGGCGATCTTGGTCTCACTCAGTCACGTTGAGAGAATGCGCCGCTTTTCAGCCATCACCTCGCGCCGCTGTTGTTCGATGCCCAGCCGGAACGAGTCTTCCACGAAATCGATATGATCGAACGCGGCCTGTTCAGCGCGCTGCTCGTCCCCATCTATGACGGACTGACCAAGTTCCAGATGTTGGTCGAGCAGCTTCTTGCCCGAACCATCAATCGATTTCAAAAAGCTGCGGTTGTAGAAAACGCCCTGTTTGGTCAACTCGTAGATCGAGGCCATCATATGGATCAACGTGGCGTTCTGGCTGGCATCGACAATTGCGGCATGCAGCGCAAAATCAGCCTCGCGCGATGCCTTTGCGTCATTCTCCTGCCAGGCACGTTCGTTTTCGGCCAGAATCTCGGCAATGCGTTCCTTATCGGCTTTGGTCGCACGACGCGCGGCGAGACGGGCGGCAAAGCCTTCCTGCTCGCGCCGGTATTCCAGATAGTCGAAAAACGCAGGCTCGTGCCGTTCATAAAGGGCCAACAGGGCTGGCAGCATCGCTTGGCCGGTCAAAGCGGCAACAAAGGTGCCTTCTCCGTGTTGCGTGGTCACAAGGCCGCGTTCTTCCAGAACCGACAATGCCTCGCGCAGCTTCGGGCGTGACACGCGCAGCATCTCAGCCAGATCGCGTTCCGACGGCAGTTTGCGCCCCTGTTTCAGGATGCCCGAAGCAATCAGATCCTCGATCTGCGCAACCACTGCGTCAGCCAGCGATTCGTGTCCGACTGGTTCGAAAATCGCTTTGGTGGACATGGGTGTCGCCTCGCTTTGGGTGTAAAGAACGGGTCTATTGGTAAATAAATATAACCATCTGTTGGAAAAACTCAAGAAAACACGCTGCGCCTGATTTTTGGGCACAATTCATTCATTTAAATGCAATTTTCGACGTGGTGGACGCTGAGGGAATGCCCGTCGTCGATCAAATTATATTGGGAAAGCTCCTGTAATCGCCTTGGTGATCTTGCCCACTGGTAAACAAAATTGTTGACTGGTTTGTAATGGTAAAGTTAATTTACCACTGGAGAGGCGCTGGAAGAGCCTGCGCCGCTGATCGAGGCACTTGCCCGACCTACCCTGGAGGAGATTTCATGAAGAAGACCCTGACGAGCCTGGCCGTTGCTGCCAGCGTTCTGGCCGCACCAGCGATTGCCGCTGACAAGCTTTTGCTGAAAACCCCGATTGCCTTCTCGACCGAATTGCCGGGCCTGGGCTCGCCGATTCCGCGCGTGGCCGAGCAGTTGGACCTGATGTCGGGCGGTACGCTGAAAATGAAGGTGTATGAGCCGGGCAAGCTGGTTCCGCCGTTCGAAATTCTGGACGCTGTGTCCACCGGTAAGATCAACTCGGGCTACACCACTGCCGGATATTGGGCCGGTAAAATCCCCGCCGCGCCGCTGTTCTCGGCCGTGCCTTTTGGCCCCGAAGCGGGCGAATACATGGCGTGGCTGTATTACGGCAACGGCATGAGCCTGTATCAGGAGATGTACGATCAGGCCGGCTACAACGTCCACGTCATCCCTTGCGCGGTTATTGCACCCGAAACCTCGGGCTGGTTCGCGACCGAGATCAACTCGCCCGAAGACCTGAACGGCCTGAAAATGCGCTTCTTCGGTCTGGGCGGCAAAGTCATGCAGAAACTGGGCGTCGCAACCTCGCTGCTGCCGGGTGGCGAGATTTTCCCAGCACTGGAAAAAGGCGCCATCGACGCGACCGAATTCTCGATGCCCGCGATCGATGCGCGTCTGGGCTTCCACAAGCTGGTCAAATTCAACTATTTCCCCGGCTGGCACCAGCAGGCGACCGTGTTTGAGTTGATGATCAATAAGGACGTCTGGAACGAGACCAGCGATCAGCACAAGGCGATTATCGAAAACGCCTGTAAGGCCTCGATGGCGGACAGCTTTGCCGAAGGTGAAGCGATCCAGCACGCGGCGCTGATCGACAATGTCGAAAACAACGGTGTCACCATCAAGCAATGGTCGCCCGAGATGCTGGATACCTTCCGCGCGACCTGGGAAGAGGTTGCTGCTGAGGAAGCCGCAAACGACGCCTTCTTTGCCAAAGTCCTGGCCGACATGAACGAATTCCGTGACGGCTATGACCTGTGGAAGACCAACGCCTTCCTCCCGCGTCAGTAACCTTCCTGACTGACGCAACCGGGGCGGCGGCAACCGTCGCTCCGGTTCTTTGTTTCTGAATTTCGGACTTTCTAACCTTTCACCGCCCGCGCGCCGGGCTGCTGAGCGAGGAATGACCATGGCCACGCAAAAGAACCTCAACGATCCGGTCGAAGCCTATGAGGGCATCCTGGAACATCCCGAGACCGACCGCCAGAAAATCGCCGTGGCGATCGACACCAGCGTCAAGGCCGTAGGTCACGTGGTCATGTGGGCGAACGTCCTGCTGATGGCGGCGATCTTCTCTCAGGTCTCGCTGCGTTACCTGTTCAGCCAGAACTATCCCAAGCTGGATGAGATCCAGTGGCACTTTTACGGCATCGTCACGATGATCGGCATTTCCTACGCCCTGATCACCGACAGCCATGTGCGTGTGGACGTCTTGCATATGCAGCTGTCTCGCCGGGCGCAGCGGATCATCGAAGTGATCGGCATCCTGACCCTGCTGACCCCGTTCATCTATCTGATGATCGATCAGGGCTATGACTATTTCTACGAAAGCTTCCGCGTCAATGAACGGTCTGACAGCCCCACCGGTCTGCCTGCTCGTTGGGCGTTTAAGGCGGTCATTCCGATCAGTTTCATCCTGCTGGCGCTGGCCGCGCTGGCGCGGTTGATCCACGATGGACACGCGCTGCTTTATGGGCCGGCCTCGGAACGCAAAGGCGCGCCGCTGCGCCGTATCCTGCTGGTGCTGGCTGTCTTTGCCGCCGTTTGCGTGGGCCTGACGTTCCTTGTTGAGACGACCGAGGAAAAGCTGGTCATCGCGATGTTCCTGACCTTTATCGCGCTGCTGTTTACCGGCTATCCGGTGGCTTGGGTTCTGGCCGGTGTCGGTGTGGCCTACTGTGGTTTGGCCTACCTGTTCGACAATGATCTGATGTTGTGGACCGGATTGGAAAGCACGTTTACCGGGCTCGATTACCTGACCCTCGGCGCGGTGGTAAATCGTGTCTACGCGACCATGTCCAACGCGGTTCTGGTGGCGCTGCCGATGTTCATCTTCATGGGCCTGATGCTGGACGAATCCGGTGTGGCCGAGCGTCTGATGTCTTCGATGCAGCGCCTGTTCGGCACCGTGCGCGGAGGTCTTGCGATTACCGTGACTCTGATCGGGATCATCCTTGCGGCCTCGACGGGCATCATCGGTGCGTCTGTTGTGCTGCTGGGCGTGCTGTCGCTGCCGTCGATGATGCAGCAGAAATACCAGCCGACGCTGGCGGCGGGTGTGGTGTCGGCCTCGGGCACGCTGGGCATCCTGATCCCGCCGTCGATCATGCTGGTGATCATGGCTGACCAGATGGCCTTGTCTGTCGGAGACCTGTTCATGGCCGCTGTCTTCCCCGGCGTGATCATCGGTGGCCTCTACCTGACCTATATCTTCATCCTCGCGCTGGTGAAGCGCGACGCAGCCCCGGTGCCCGAGGGCGCAAAGGCCCCCGACTGGGCCGCCGTCAAGGACGTGCTGATCGCGGTCATCCCGACGCTGATGCTGATCCTCGCGGTTCTGGGGTCGATCTTTGCTGGTCTGACCACTCCAACCGAGGCCTCAGGTATCGGTGCGTTGGGTGCGACGCTGCTGGCGCTTGGCTATCGCAAGCTGAGCTTTGCGAAACTGTGGAACGTGCTGGTCTCGACCTTCAACACCACCGCCTATATCTTCGCGATCTTCCTTGGGGCGACTGTATTCTCCTACGTCCTGCGTGAATTGGGCGGCGACGAGTTGATCGAACACGTCGTGCAATCCACCGGGTTCGGAGCCAACGGCACCATCCTCTTCATCCTGTTCATCGTCTTCCTGCTGGGCTTTGTGCTGGACTGGATCGAGATCACGCTGATCGTGCTGCCCTTGATGCGCCCCATCGTGAACGGGTTGGGCATCGACATTCCCGGTTTTGGCGTTCTGGATGAACCGGCGCTGGTGTGGTTCGTCATCCTTGTCGCGGTGACGCTGCAAACCAGCTTTCTGACACCGCCGGTTGGCTTCGCCCTGTTCTACCTGAAAGGCGTGTGCCCGCCCGAGATCAAGCTGACCCACATCTACAAAGGCATTATCCCCTTTGTCCTGTTGCAGCTGACCGGCCTGGCATTAGTCTTCCTGTGGCCAACCCTAGCCACCTGGCTACCTTCGGTCGCTTACTAAGGAGCCTGCCTGATGCGCCTGACCCAATGTCATAACTTCCACGACTTCAGGCGGCTGGCCAAACAGCGGCTGCCGGGGCCGATCTTCAACTACATCGACGGTGGCGCGGATGATGAGGTGACGTATCGCGAAAACACCAACGCGTTCGACCGTTGCGACCTGCTGCCCTCGGTCCTGCGCGGGGTGAAGGACGTGGATATGTCGGTCACGGTGATGGGGCAAAAGCTGGACATGCCGGTCTATTGTTCGCCCACCGCCCTGCAGCGCCTGTTCCACCATCAGGGCGAACGCGCGGTGGCAGCGGCGGCTGAGAAATACGGGACGATGTTCGGGGTGTCCTCGCTGGGCACGGTCTCGCTTGAGGAGTTGCGGCAAAAGCACAAGAACCCGCAGGTCTATCAGTTCTACTTCCACAAGGATCGCGGGTTGAACTCGGCCATGATGCAGCGCGCCAAAGAAGCCGGTGTCGAGGTGATGATGCTGACCGTTGACAGCATCACCGGCGGCAATCGTGAGCGTGACCTGCGCACCGGGTTTTCCATCCCGTTCCGCCTGACGCTGGGTGGCATGATCCAGTTTGCGATCAAGCCGATGTGGGGGATCAACTATGTCACGCATGAGAAATTCCGCCTGCCGCAACTGGAAGAACACGTCGACATGGGCGGCGGTGCCAGTTCCATCGGCGGCTATTTCACCGACATGCTGGACCCGTCGATGAACTGGGATGACGTGGCGCAGATGGTGCGCGACTGGGACGGTCAGTTCTGCCTCAAGGGCGTCATGACCGTCGAGGATGCCAAACGCGCCGCCGAGATCGGCTGCACCGGCATCATCCTGTCGAATCACGGCGGGCGGCAACTGGACGGGTCGCGCACGCCGTTCGATCAACTGGCCGAGATTGTCGATGCGGTGGGTGACAAGCTGGACGTGATGATGGACAGTGGCATCCAACGTGGCACGCATGTGCTGAAGGCACTGTCGATAGGGGCCAAAGCTGTGGGCGTCGGACGGCACTATCTGTACCCGCTGGCCGCTGCAGGGCAGGCGGGGGTCGAACGCTCCCTTGGCTTGATGCGGGCCGAGATTGAACGCGACATGAAACTGATGGGCGTCACCAGCATCGATCAACTGAGCCGCGAGAACATCCGTTTTCGCAACGTATAGAACGGGCCGGAGGCTGCCATGACCAATGACGCGCTGATCAAACATTTCCGTTCCATCGTCGGATCGCGCCACGTCCTGACAGGCGAACGCGCGACCGAACGGTTCCGGCGCGGCTTCCGCTCGGGCGAGGGGGAGGCGCTGTGCGTCATTCAACCCGGTTCTTTGTTGGAACAGTGGAAGGTGCTGCAAGCCTGCGTTGCCGCCGACAAGATCGTCATTATGCAGGCGGCCAATACCGGACTGACCGAGGGGTCGACCCCTTCGGGCAGTTATGATCGCGATGTGGTGCTGATCAACACGCGGCGGATGGATGCTCTGGTGCCCCTGAATGATGGCGCGCAGATCGTCAGCTTTCCGGGCGCCACCCTGTTTGCATTGGAGAAACTGCTGGCCCCGCTTGGGCGCGAGCCGCATTCGGTGATCGGATCATCCTGTATCGGCGCGTCGATTGTGGGTGGCGTCTGCAACAACTCGGGCGGTTCGCTGGTTGAACGCGGGCCGGTTTATACGGAACTGTCCGTCTATGCCCGGATCACCGAACAGGGCGAGTTGGAACTGGTCAACCATCTGGGCATCGATCTGGGCGAAACGCCCGAGGAAATCCTTGCCAATCTCGATGCAGGACAGTTCGAGCGCAATCCGGGGGCGACGAACAAGCGCGCCTCGGCCAGCGACTATGCGCAGATCGTACGGGACGTGGATGCCGAAACACCTGCGCGGTTCAACGCGGACAAGGCCAAACTGTTCGAATCCGCCGGATCCGCCGGAAAATTGGCGGTGTTTGCCGTGCGTCTTGATACCTTCCCCAAGAACAAGGCCGAACAGGTCTTCTATATCGGAACCAACGACCCCGAGGATCTGGCAGACTTGCGTCGACATATCCTGTCCGAGTTCCAGTCTCTGCCGGTATCCGCCGAATACATGCAGCGTGAGGTATTCGACATCACCGCGAAATACGGCAAGGACACGGTGGTGATGATCGACAAGCTGGGCACAGATCGGCTGCCATTCTTCTTTGCCATGAAGGGGGCCGTGGATGCCCGTTTGCGCCGCGTTCCGTTCCTCAGCAGTTTTACCGACAGGTTCATGCAAATGGCGGTGTCTTTGTGGCCCCGCGTACTGCCTAAACGAATGACGCAGTTCCGGGACAAGTACGAACACCACCTGATCCTGAAGATGAAAGAGGGTGGCATCGCCGAGGCCGCCAGTTGGTTGCCGGAATTTCTGAAAGACCGTGATGCGGATTTCTTCGAATGCGACGCGCGCGAGGCCAAGATTGCCGGTCTGCACCGGTTTGCCGCCGCGGGTGCCGCCGTGCGCTATATGGCCATCCATGCCAATGAGGTTGAAGACATCATCGCGCTGGATGTCGCCCTGCGCCGCAACGATAGGGAATGGTTGGAAAAACTGCCCCCCGAGATCGAGGATCAACTGGTCCACAAACTCTATTACGGCCACTTCATGTGCCACGTGATGCATCAGGATTACGTGGTCCGGAAGGGGGCAGATCCCAAGGCGCTCAAGGCTGCGATGCTGAAGCTGTTCGATCAGCGCGGGGCGGAATACCCGGCAGAACACAATGTTGGCCACCTGTATAAGGCCAAGCCCGATCTGGCGGCACATTACACATGCTGCGATCCGACCAACTCGTTCAATCCGGGTATCGGGAAAATGTCGAAGGCAAAACACTATCAGGATCAACGCGGTGTGAACTCTGCCGCACAATAGGACTAAGGCTCGCAGAAGTCGCGGAACGAGCGTGAACAGCATCCTGTTCGCCAGGTCGGCCTGATTGATACTGCGGGACCGTCGCAGGTATCCAAAGCAGCCTTTTGCAACTTTTTTGTTTCTCTACGGGAAACCCCCAATTTCGCCGCGAAAAGGGATTCGTTAGAACGAACCCAACCACAGGTCGCGCGCGACCAAACAGTTTTTCCCCGATGAGGGGCTGGTCACTACCCCCTCGGCCGGCCCCTCAATAATTTTTGGGCGTGGGTTTACTGTGCCTCTTCCAGCATCCGAGATACCAACGCCGGTAATTCGGTTGCACTGTCATAGGCAACGGTGTGCGGAATCTCCGCGACCGGCGATTTTCGGTAGCCTTGGGTAAACAGCAGAAATGGAATCCCCGCCCGGTCCGAGGTTTCTGCATCCACTTCGCTGTCCCCGACAAACAGGCGTGGCCCTGGGGCGCTGAGCGCGTCAAAGCTGGCGAACAGGTGGCTGGGGTCGGGTTTTCGTGTGTCCAGGCTGTCGCCACCAAGGACCGCATCGAAGAAAGGTGACAGGTTGAGCGCATCCAGAATGTGATGGGCCGGGGCCTCGGGCTTGTTGGTACAGACGCCAAGGGTACAGCCCATGCGTCTGAGGTCGTCCAACGCCTCGGGAATGCCATCATAGGGCACAGTCGTTTTGCTGGCCCCGGCATTGTAATGGGCCAGCATCACTTTGGTCAGTTCGCTGTGGCGGTCCATCGGCAGGTTACAGTGCCGGATCACGCGCTCGACCAGCTTGGGCAGACCGTTTCCGACGAATCGACCGATGACCTCTGGGGGCAGGGGCGGCAGGCCGACGTCGTCCAGCGTCCGGTTTGCGGCTGCCACGATATCGCCGAGGCTGTCGATCAGAGTTCCATCGAGGTCAAATACAACCGCTGCCATCACTGAATACCTGCCTAATTGCTGAATTTGTCAAAGACTTATCGTGGCTTGGCGCTGGTCGCAAACCGGCAAATTCCCGCGCGTGCAAACAGGGCACTTGACATACCTTACTAAAATAATCAGATTAAGCGCAGGAACAGAGAGCCAGCCCATTCTCGGGTCAGCCAGAGTAATAAACCGCGAACAAACAAGGCCGTTTGCCTGAAAACTTCTGGAGTTGACCGATGAACGCGCAGACCCCGACCCCGAACCCTACTCAATCCTATGCTGTGTCCATGCTGCCTTCGCACAAAGCCGAAGAGCTGACAAAGGGTGGCAACCTGGCCCATATCGAGCTGGGCGATCAAATGTATACCCTGCGCATCACCCGCGCGGGCAAATTGATTCTCACCAAATGAGCGCGCCGACGTCGCGGGGTGGGGCGTCCGTTGGCCGGTTGTCCGACCTCGACCCGATCGAAGCAGGTGCTGTTATGTATCTGCGGCTTTGGGGCGATGGCCCCAAGGGCCGTGCGGATGCAGCAAGTGATTTCGACATTGCGCTGGGCGCGGATCAGGGCCGGGCGGCGATGCTGACGCTGGATCGGCTGTGCTCGCTTTGTGCCCATCACGGTCGCCGACCGCTGGTGCGGCATGGGTTGGGATGCGGATGCCTGGGCGCGGATGAAAACTGTTTCGCGCAAATGATCGGCGCGGCAGCCGAAGGCGCGCGCGAGGATGCGATGATGATGGCATCCCTGATCGTGCGTCCGGATTTTGCCCCGGCTCTGGCATCACTGTCCGAGGAACTGGGCCTGACCCTGCGGCGAATGATGACGGCCATTCCGATGCAGACCACCGGCCACCAGACCCCCTCGACCGTGTTGCACTAAACGACGCGGTAAACCCCGGCTTAACGGCCGGGGTTACTTTGTCAGCAGCAGCCACATCCCGCGTGATGGTGGTCGTGATCGCAAACCTGCGCCGGAGTGAAATCACCGACCTCTGACAACACATCCCTAAGCGCGAACAGGATCATATCCACATCCTCGGCTTCGATGGTCAGGGGCGGGCGGATTTTCAGGATATTGTCCTTTGGCCCCTCACTGCCGATCAGGATGCGGTGGTCGCGCATCCGGTTCTTGACGTATTTGCAGATTTCAGTGCCTTCCGAGCCGTCGGGGTTGATCAACTCCACCCCCAGAAACAGCCCCATCCCGCGAACATCTCCGACACATCCGAAATCAGATTCGATCTGGCGCAACCCGTCGATCAGCCGCGCACCCATCAGGCGCGCATTCTCCTGCAGGCCTTCGTCATCGACGATATCCAGCACCTCTTTGCCGATCCGGCAAGACAGGGTCGAGCCGCCAAAGGTCGAGAAAAACTCGATCCCGTTGTCAAAGCTTTGGGCGATCTCTTTGGTGGTGACCACAACGCCCAGAGGGTGGCCGTTACCGATGGGCTTGCCCATCACCACGATGTCCGGCAACGCGCCCTGATGCTCAAAACCGAAATAGTAGTCACCCAGACGACCCAGCCCGGTTTGCACCTCATCCGCGATGCAAACACCCCCAGCAGCGCGAATTTTCTCATAAACGGCAGGCAGATAGCCCTTGGGCGGAATGATCTGCCCCCCGACCGAGGGGAAGGTTTCTGCGATGAACCCGGCAAGCCCATGGCCTTTGCTTTGCAACGCGGTGATCGCCGGATCGACGAAATCGGCGAACTTCTGGGCGCGGTCCGGATCATCGCGCCGGAACGATCCGCGATAATCATCCGCGACCTCGACCAGTTCAACCCAATCCGCCTGACCAACCCCGCCGGGTTTGTTGAACTTATAGGCCGAGATTGCCACCGCCGCGTTGGTATTGCCGTGATAACCATGATCCGGCGTCACGATCCCCTTGGCCCCGGTATGGGCGCGGGCCAGCCGCAGGGCCAGTTCGTTGGCCTCGGTGCCGGAATTGACGAAGAAACAGACCTCAAGGTGATCGGGCAGTTTCGACAAGACCTTATCGGCAAACGCCGTCTGTGCCGGATGCAGATACCGCGTGTTCGAGTTCATGCGCTTCAACTGATCCGCCGCAACGGCCTGAATGCGAGGATGCGCATGGCCCACATGGGGGACGTTGTTATACGCGTCCAAATAGGGGCGACCCCATTCGTCGAACAGATGGTGCTTCCACCCGCGCACCAGCATGACCGGATCATCATAGGTCAGCGACAGGTTGCCGCCGAAATGCTCATGGCGGCCTTGCAGAATGGCCTGCTTGTCGGTCGGTTGATAGAGCACCTTGTCATCCGGCAAGTTCAACAACGCGGCGGGGTTCGGGCAGACCGCATGCCACAGGAACATCTCGTCCGGGTCGCCCACGCCGGGCCAGTCGGCCTCCATCCCAACCGTCGTCAGCGCCAATTGGAAATGCACATGCGGGGACCAGCTGCCATTCTGGCTGGCATCGCCAAGCTGTGCGAAGGCTGCGCCCTGCGCCACCGGATCGCCCGGTTTCAGCCGATCACAGACCTCGGGGTCCAGATGGCCGTAGAGGGTGTAGAACGGATCGCCTTGGGGCGTTTCATGGCGCAGGATCACCACGCCGCCATAATCCAGATGGCTGTCCCGGTTTTCGACCACTTCGACCCGCCCACTGACAGGCGCGTGCAATGCGGTGCCTGCCGGGGCAAAGACATCCACCGCCAGATGCACTGTCCGCCGGTCCGACGCCTTCCACGGACCTTTGCGAAACCCCGGTTCTGCATAAATCAGGCGCGGTTCGTCGTAATATCCAAGCCAAAGCCCGTCTCCGAACTCTTCCCCGACCCGCGCGGCCTCTTCCAAAGGCATGTGGAACGGGTTTTGCGGCCAGGTCGAGTTTTCCACCGACAGCGAGCCCATGGGAACCTCGCCAAGGTCTTGTCCGAACATCTGGGCAAAGTGACCGCGATGTGCCGCCAGATAGGCGTGAACACGCTCGGCCCCGTCGGTGACCGGCAGGTGACATGCGGCGCGCAGACGCGCTGGCATCAAGCCGCCATTGACCGCAGCGTTTTCCAGAAACCGCCACGCCGGAGCCTGTGAAATCGTCACATAGGGATCATCCGGGTTCTCCGCTGCCATCAGGGTCGAGTTCACCACGGACACAGCCAACCGCATCCGCAGAAGTGGCCAGATCAGATCAAGCTCTTGCGGGCGCAGGCGGTTCGCGGCGTGATAGCCGCGTACCAACGCAGTCAGCGCGCGTTCGGGTTTCGGGTGATCCAGCACGATATAGGCACCGGCAATGGCCAGGTCGCACACGCGGGGCGCCGCGCACATATCGCCCAGATCGATCAGGCCCGTGACGGTCTGGCCCTGACCCAGCGCGCCATCGACCAGAACATTGTAATCGTTGGCGTCGTTGTGAATGGCCTGTCTCGGCAGGCTCGCAAGCGTGTCCGAAATGGCGTCGAACCCGGCGACTATTTCGCCCAGCAATCTGCGTCGGTCTTCATCCTCAATTACATCCAGTTGATCCGCAATCCAACCGGCCTGCGTCAGATCCCACTTGAAACCTGCCCGATCCAACCCGTCATGCGCGAAGCCTTCCAGCGCCCGATCCGTCGCGCCAAGAACGCGCCCCAACCTCAGGATCAATTCCTCGCTTTTGGGCGCGGCTTGCGCGTAACTCTCGCCGGGCAAACACTCGAGCAGCCAGACCAAACGGGACGCACTGGTTTTGTCCTGAATCTCCGGCAAAACGTCGCCATTCAAATCCGCAAAGACCGTTGGGAAGGGCAGGCCCGGGGCCGACGCGCCGATATGCTCCAACGCCTTGATCTGCAGATCCACCAAACCGCGCGCGCAGCCGGGGCGCATGACCTTGAGAATGTAATCCTGCCCGTTTTTCGCCTGCACCAGAAAGTTCAGATCATACTCACCATCCAGCCGCGTCAAACGCGCCTCAAGCCCCCAGTGCAGCCGCAGCGCAGTTGCCCAGAACACAGTCATATCGCTCATACCCTGTTCGTCCGACACCAGGATCCCCTTCATCTGGCTGAAAATATCTTCGGGGGGAGACGCGCCCTCAGGCGCGGCGGGGGGCAGACAGCCCCCCTGACCTCAGTCCAGCGCGCGCAAACGTTTGAACAGCGAGGACGTGTCCCACCGACCGCCACCCAGCTTTTGCACATCCTTGTAGAACTGGTCGACCAAAGCCGTCACTGGCAAGGAGGCCCCGGTTTCATTCGCCGTCTCCAGACAGATCCCCAGATCCTTGCGCATCCAGTCCACCGCAAATCCATGATCGAAATGATCGTCCAGCATGGTTTCATAGCGGTTCGCCATCTGCCAGCTGCCCGCAGCACCCTGGCTGATCACCTCAACGACCGAGCGCCCATCCAGCCCGGCCTTTTCGGCAAAATGCAACGCTTCGCTCAGGCCCTGAACCAGACCGGCAATGGCAATCTGGTTGCACATCTTGGTCATTTGCCCCGCGCCGCTGTCACCGATCCTGCGGCAGATCTTGGAATAGACCTGCATGATCGGCTCTGCCGCATCGTAAGCCACCTGATCGCCGCCGCACATGATCGACAATGCGCCATTCTCGGCACCCGCCTGACCGCCCGAGATTGGGGCGTCCACAAAGGCAATTCCCTTGCTATGCGCCGCGGCATACAGCTCGCGTGTGACCTTGGCGGACACGGTGGTGTGATCGACGAATGTTGCCCCTTCGGCCATGCCTTGAAAGGCGCCGTCCTCGCCGGTGCAGACCATGCGCAAATCGTCGTCATTGCCGACGCAGGCCATCACGAAATCTGCGCCCTGAGCAGCCTCTTGCGGGGTGATCGCCATCGCGCCGCCATGTTGGGCAACCCAGGCTTCGGCCTTTGCGGCTGTCCGATTGAAAACGGTCACCTCATGACCCGCCGCCTGCAAATGTCCGGCCATTGGATAGCCCATGACGCCCAAACCCAGAAACGCAACTTTTGCCATTTGGTGATCCTCTCTGCTGACCGGCCCCGTATCATTCAGCGGGCCGGAGTGTTGGTCAGAGACAAAGCAAAGCTGCGCCCAAAGGGCAACCCCGCGTCACGCCTTGCCGCCCAGATCCTGAAGGATCGGGCAGTCGGGGCGATCATCCCCTGCACAGGCGTCGATCAGGTGACTCAGCGTGTCGCGCATGGCCTTCAGGTCCGCGATCTTGGCATCGATTTGCGCCAGATGATCGCGGGCCACCCGTTTGACATCCGCACTGGCCCGCGTTTCGTCTTCGTAAAGCGCCAGCAGGGTGCGGCAATCTTCGATGGTGAACCCCAAAGCGCGGGCGCGGCCCAGAAAGGTCAGCTTGTGCAGGTCCTGAGGGCGGAAGACCCGGTACCCATTGTCGTCGCGCAGGGGTTTGATCAGAGCGATCTCTTCGTAGTAGCGGATGGTTTTGGCGGGCAGGCCGGTTTGTGCAGCGACATCTCCGATATTCATGCGCGGACCTCCTTGGATGTCGCCTTTGCGTTATCAGGCAGATCCGCGCGTACCCGCCGCAGGCGCAGCGCGTTCGAGACGACAAAGACACTGGACAAGGCCATCGCCCCTGCGGCCAAGGCCGGGGACAGCAAGTGACCTCCAAACGGATAGAGAACCCCCGCCGCAACCGGGATCAGAAGGATGTTATATCCAAAGGCCCAGCCCAGGTTCTGCCGAATGTTACGCATTGTGCGGCGGCTTATTTCAACCGCATTTGCAACGCCGCGCAAATCGCCGGACATCAGAACGACGTCCGCAGTCTCAATCGCTACGTCTGTGCCGGTCCCTATGGCGACACCTATGTCGGCCGCAGCAAGGGCAAGGGCGTCGTTGATGCCGTCGCCAACGAAAGCCAGGGAGCCAAACCGGTCCTGCAAGGATTGTATCGCGTCCCGTTTTCCGTCCGGCAGGACTTCGGCTGTGACATGATCGATACCCAAACGGTTGGCCAATGCCCTCGCCGTACGGGTGTTGTCGCCGGTGACCATCGCCAACGTCAAACCGGCCTCGCGCAGGCGCGCTAAAGCCTCGGGCGTGCCGGGTTTGATTGGGTCGGAAACATACAGCGCCGCCGCCAGCCGCCCATCAATCGCCACGAATAGCGGCGTTGCGCCTTCGGTGGCGCGGGCGTCGGACTCGGCTTGCAGCTCACCAAGGTCAAGGCCCTGTTGCTGCATCAGGGTCTTGGATCCGATCAGAACGCGCCGACCTTCGACCACGCCCTGCACCCCGAGGCCCGTCAGGGATTGAACCTCGGACGCATCGGGCAAATCTTTGGGACCGGCCCGCGTGACTGCCGATGCGATCGGATGCTCTGAACGTGCTTCCAGCGCCGCAGCTAAACGAAGCACCTCGGTCGGGTCGAACCCGGTTGTCGTTGTGATGTTGTCGAATTCGGGACGGCCCAGTGTCAACGTACCGGTCTTGTCCAATGCGATCACCTTTGCCTGTTGCAATTGCTGCAACGCATCACCCTTGCGGAACAGCACGCCCAGTTCGGCTGCCCGGCCCGTGCCCACCATGATCGAGGTCGGCGTTGCCAGACCCATGGCGCAGGGGCAGGCGATGATCAGGACCGAGACCCCGGCCACCAGCGCCAGCGGCAATGAGGGCGCAGGCCCGAATAGCAACCACGCGAGGACGGTCAGAACAGCGACAGTGATGACTGCCGGAACAAAGCGATAGGTGATCCGGTCCACCAGCCCCTGGATTGGCAGTTTGGCCACCTGCGCCTGTTCCACCAATCGAATGACCTGCGCCAGGACTGTATCGGCCCCGACACGTGTGGCCTGCACCCGCAGAGCACCGGTTCCGTTTATGGTGCCCCCAACAACCGGATCGCCGGGTGATTTGCCGACCGGAACGGGTTCGCCTGTGATCATGCTTTCATCCACAAACGTAGAGCCCTCCAACACCTGCCCATCGACCGCGATGCGCTCGCCGGGCCGAATTTGCAGGATGTCGCCCACAGTGATGTCGGCAATGGGGCGGTCGATAGCAGCGCCGCCCTGTTCAACTCGCGCGGTTTTGGGCTGCAGCCCGATCAGCTTGCGAATGGCTACGCCGGTTTTGCCTTTGGCGCGCGCCTCCATCCAGCGGCCCAGAAGGATCAGAACCACGATGACAGCGGCGGCTTCGAAATACACATTTGCTGTGCCCTGCGGCAGCACGCCGGGCGCAAAGGTCGCGGTCACCGAATAGAGGTAGGCGGCACCGGTTCCTAACGCGACCAGCGCGTTCATATCCGGCGTTCCGCGCAGCAGGGACGGGATGCCTTTTCGATAGAACACCCGCCCAGGACCGATCAGCAAAACTGTCGTCAGCGCGAATTGAATCAACTGACTGGTTTGCGCGCCAATGGTGCCGTGCACCCAGTGGTGGAAGGCGGGGATCATGTGGCCGCCCATCTCAAGAATGAACACCGGTGCCGCAAGTAGCGCGGCCAGCAACGTGGTCTGCTTCAGCTTTTGCGCCTCATCATCCTGCGTCGCGGGGGCAGTGCCATTCTGCCCCTCGATCCGGGCCGGATAACCAAGATCGGCCGCGACCCGAGCCAGTGTCGCGGGCGTGGTGGCATCCTCAAGATAAGTCACCCGAGCCGCCCCGGTCGCCAGATTGACATCAGCAGTCAAAACACCTGTGGTCGCGGCAAGCGCACGTTCGATCTTCGCCACGCAAGAGGCGCAGTTCATCCCGGTGAGCGCAAGGACAGTCTGTTCGATCGCCGCAGGATAACCGGCATCGTCCAGCGCTTCGGTCAGCGCCGTAACCGGACCCGTGGTTACGACCTGCGCAGTGTGGGTTGCCAAGTTGACCGAGGCGGACTCGACGCCTGCAACACCGTTCAACGCAGCTTCGGCCCGCGCAACGCAAGAGGCGCAGTTCAGTCCGGTGATCTTGATCTGTATTGGTTGAGGCTGTGCCATACGACTCGTCTCGGAACTATCTTTGCCCTCCACATGAGGGTTCCAGTGACGGGAAGGTCAAGGGGCGCGCCATGGATTTTCGCGGAAATCAGGCGTTAATGCAGTTGGGGCATTCGGAAGTGCGTCTGACGAGGTACACCGTCAGTTTTGCAGCAAACGGTCCAGCAACAATGTCTGTTCACCCGTCGCGGGCTGTGTCCGGACCGCATTCGGGGAGGCAAAAAAACCATAGAGGACAACAAGAAAGGCGCAACCGGCACCTGCAAGCGCGATCAGGGCGATATTCATCGTTGAACGTAGCATGGTAGTCCGTCCTCCGTCCGCGAAGGTGATTTGAAGGGTCTCTGCGACCTAATTCGATTGGGCCAGTGCTTGTTTCAGCCGTTCATTTTCAGCCTGCAACTGCGCCAGTTGCTGTCCCAGGGCGTTCAGATGCGGGCGCAGTTCAGCCTCGGTATAACGGGGCGTGATATGGCTGGGGCAATTCCAGTCCAGCGCCTCGACCCGGATGATCACGGCGCGTTCGGCGCGTGTGGTGGCCCCGTCGGGATACAGGCTGGTTGTGGCCGCCTCGCCTTCGGTAAACTCCACACGCCCCAGAATCTTGAGACGGCGCTGATTGGCGTAATCCATCAGGATCATCGCAATTCGATCGTTCCCGTCCAGATTCCCGCGCGAGATATACTGTTTGTTGCCGGAAAAATCGGCATAGCCGATGGTCTGTGTCCCCAGCACCTTCAAGAACCCGACAGGGCCGCCGCGATACTGAACATAAGGCCATCCAGTCTCGGACACGGTGGCCTGATAGAACCCGTCCCGCGCTGTGATAAACGCTTTTTCCGCATCGCCGATCAGGTGGCCTTGCTGTGGGCCACCTTCGATAAACTTGGCATAGGTTTTTGCCGATCCCATCCGTTCCTGATGGGCGCGAACGGCTGGGGTGAAGGTCAGTTCGGAAAAGGCGCGCGGCATGGTTTGTCCTTTCACAGACCCAAGTCTGACAGCCCCGGATGGTCTTCCGGGCGTTCGCCCTGCGGCCAGTGAAACAGGCGGTCATCCTCGGTGATCGGCAAATCGTTTAACGAGGCGTGACGATGCGACATGCGCCCGTCCTCGGCAAATTCCCAATTCTCATTGCCATAAGACCGGAACCACTGACCGCTGTCATCGTGCCATTCATAGGCATAGCGCACCGCAATGCGATTGTCGGAAAAGGCCCAAAGCTCTTTTATCAGGCGATAGTCCAGTTCCTTGCGCCACTTGCGGGTCAGGAAGGCGTGGATGTCGGCGTGGCCGGACAGAAATTCGGCCCGGTTCCGCCATTGGCTGTGTTCGGTATAGGCCGGGGTCACGACATCTGCATCACGGGAATTCCAGGCGTTTTCTGCCATACGAACCTTTTGCGTGGCGGTTTCGACGGTGAAGGGCGGCAGCGGTGGTCGGGACATTTTCGGGTGCTCTTTCAGACGAGTGCAGCGGCGATCATCGCCAGGGTCAACAGGACCGGCAGATATTGTGGTGGAACAAGGTTGGCGTGTCGTTTCATCGGTCAAATCCTTGGGTGAACTGATCGGTAAGAATACCTCTAAAGTGTACCGATCTGTCAATAAACTCAAGCATTATTTTGCGACTTGATGTAATTCCTTAAGAAACGGGGCGAAAAGCTATGTATTTCAACGGGGTAGGCAAGGTGGATTGAACCGCGCGGCCAAGTTTAATATGTACAGGTCAGTACATGCAGGAGCGGGATCATGCGCCCAAACAAACGAGATGAGCTTGTTCGCAAGGCGATGCAGGTGTTCTATCGCGACGGGTTTCACGCGACTGGCATGGACAAGCTGGTGGTGGAAACGGGCGTGTCGAAAACCTCGATGTACAAGCATTTCCGCACCAAGGAAGAGTTGATCCTGGCCGTCCTGCGCCTGCGGGACGAAAGCTTTCGCGAGTGGGTTCTGGGGCGTATGTCAGACAGGGCCGACACGCCGGCGGGGCAAATCCTGGCCAGTTTCGACGCCCTCAAGGAATGGTTCGAACAGGACGAGTTTCGCGGCTGCATGTTCATCAAGGCGGGGGCCGAGTATCAGGAAGCCGATCATCCGATCCATGTTCAGGCCGCCAGACACAAGCAGGTGATGCTGGATCATTTCACGCACCTTGCACAAAAGGCGGGCGCCCCTGCACCTGAAACGCTGGCACGACAGATTGTCTTGCTGCAGGAAGGTGCAATAGTCTCTGCCGTGCTGTTGAAAAGCGGCGACCCTGCCGAAGACGCCAAAGAGGCTGCCGCATTACTGCTGAAAACCGCCCTGGCCTAACCCTCCGGGAAAGAACGTTGCGTTGTTCAGGGGCCCAACGCCACGTCACATGGATTGGCGGGAAGCGCTGGGCTAGGTAGCCTATAACAAACGCTTATCCGGAGATCTGAAGATGTCGCTTTTCACCTCGTCCGCCGCCTGGGTTACAGATGAACACCGCATGTTTGCCGATATGGCAGGCCGGTTCATGGATGATGAACTTTCCCCGAATGTTGAAACATGGGCCGACAACGGCGTTGTCGACCGCGCGTTTTGGCACAAGGTCGGCGAAGCAGGGCTGATGGCGGGCTCGGTCGCCGAAGAATATGGCGGCGTTGGTGGCGGCATGGGGTTCGATGCCGTGACAATCTATGAACAAGCCGCGCGTGGTGATGCGGGTTGGGGGTATGGAATTCAGTCCATCGTGACCCACTACATCGCGACATATGGCAGCGAAGACCAAAAGCAAAAATGGCTGCCCAAGCTGATCTCGGGCGAAATGGTCGGCGCGCTTGCAATGACAGAACCGGGCACCGGGTCCGACGTTCAGGCCGTGCGGACGACGGCCGAGAAGGATGGCAACTCTTACAAGCTCAACGGGTCCAAGATTTTCATCACCAACGGTCAGTCGGCGGACCTGATCGTTGTTGCGGCGAAAACGGATAAGTCCCTTGGGGCAAAGGGTGTCTCCCTGATCGCGGTCGAAACCGAAGGCGCGGATGGGTTTCGCCGGGGGCGTAACCTCAAAAAGCTGGGCATGAAGGGCAACGACACCGCCGAGCTGTTCTTTGAGGATGTCAAAGTGCCGTTGACGAACTTGCTGGGCCCGGATGAGGGGCAGGGGTTTTATCAGTTGATGAAGCAATTGCCCTGGGAACGTCTGACCATCGGTCTGATGGCCCTTGGGGCAATCGATTTCGCCATCGCCGAGACGGTGAAATACGTGCAAGAGCGTAAGGCCTTCGGTCAGCGTGTCATGGACTTCCAGAACACGCGTTTCAAACTGGCCGAGTGCAAGACCAAGGCCGAAGTGCTGCGCAGCTTTGTGAACGACTGTATCGCCAAGCTGGAGGCTGGAGAACTGGACGCCGCGACAGCCTCGATGGTCAAATACTGGGGGTCCGAGGTGCAGAACGAAATCATGCACGAATGCCTGCAACTGTTTGGCGGCTATGGGTTCATGATGGAATACCCGATTGCCCGTCTTTACGCGGATGCACGAGTGCAGATGATCTATGGCGGCACTAACGAAGTTATGAAAGAACTGATCGCGCGGTCACTCGACGTCTAAGGGGCTCCCGCCCATCTTTGTCGTTTCTGTCGAAACGACTGTGCTGGTTGGGCCGGGCAGTTTGCAGAGGGCGTTTGTTCAGGCCCGAAGGGTCATATTCACCGCTGCCATCGAAATTTGCGCCGACACGACCCCGACAGGCCGTTCCTCTTTCCTCATCTTGAGTTGCTGCCACCTTGCGCGCTAATGCTGCGGACAAGGATGAAAGGTGACCCGTGACCAACCCCGAACACTCTCTGTGGCGCGAGACATGCCGTGAAGACCTGAACGCCGAGCCCCTCTCAGCCGATGTGACGGTGGATCTGGCCATTATCGGTGGCGGATACACCGGGTGTTCCGCTGCGCTTTACGCTGCGAAATCCGGCGCGTCGGTCTGTCTGTTGGAGGCGCAGGACATCGGCCATGGCGGCTCGGGGCGGAATGTCGGGTTGGTCAATGCGGGCCTTTGGTTGCCCCCCGACGACATTCGCAAGCACTTGGGTCAGGCAACTGGTGACCGCCTGATTGACCTTCTGTCCCAAGCTCCGTCCGAGGTCTTTGCCCTGATCGAAAAGCACCAGATCGATTGCGAGCCGGTGCGGAACGGAACACTTCACTGCGCGCACTCACCTGCCGGGTTGCGCGATCTGCAAACCCGCCACGCGCAGCTTAGCACGGCGGGCGCTCCGGTCGAGCTGTTGTCGGCCCGGACCGCAGCGCAAAGAACCGGTAGCGAGGCGTTTCATGGGGCGCTGTTTGATCCTCGGGCCGGTACGATCCAGCCACTGTCCTATGTGCAGGGTATGGCGCGAGTGGCGCGTGAGTTCGGCACGCAGATCTACACCAACAGTCCGGTTCGCAACCTGCGCCGGGAAGGTGAGGTTTGGGTTCTGGAAACCCCCGGCGGATCGGTGCGCGCAAGGGCGGTCATTCAAGCCACAAACGCCTATCATCAAGGTATTGAGGACACCGCGCCCGCCTATGTGCCGGTCTACTACTTTCAATATGCGACCGCGCCTTTGTCCCACAATCTGCGCAACAGCATTCTGCCGCAGGGCGAAGGATGCTGGGATACCGGCCTGATCATGACATCGTTCCGGCTGGATCAGGACGGACGCATGATCATTGGCGGGATGGGGGATCTAAGCCATGCTGGCCGCGCGGCCCATACAGGATGGGTCAGTCGCAAATTGGCCGAACTGTTTCCGCACCTATCGGATCAACCATTGGTTCAGGGCTGGCACGGGCGGATAGCCATGACGTCGGATCATATTCCCAAGATCACTCAGCTTGGCCCAAACGCCCTGTCCGCCCATGGGTTTTCCGGGCGCGGCATCGGGCCCGGCACGATGTTCGGGCGGTTGATGGCTGAAAGCCTTTTGACAGGGGATTTCTCATGCCTGCCGGTGCCAGTCGTATCCGAGCACCGCGAAAGCTGGACGCGCCTGCGCCGTGCTTATTTCGAAACCGGCGCGGCGCTGACGCATCTGATCAAGGCGCGGCTCTGATACGTCAGACCGAGCGGGTGATACCACCATCGACCCGGATGTTTTGTCCGGTGATGTATCCGCCTCCCTCAGAAGCCAGCAGAGAAATCACCGGCGCGATTTCGTCGCGACTGCGCCCATAGCGGCCCATCGGAATCCTGTCGCGGAAGTCCTGTTTCTCGGGCAGGCTGTCGATGAAGCCGGGCAGCACATTGTTCATGCGGATGTTGTCTGCCGCGTATTTGTCGGCATAGAGCTTGGTGAAAGCCGCGAGGCCAGAGCGAAATACGCCCGAGGTCGGAAAGGCCGGGTCCGGTTCGAATGCGGCGAAGGTTGAGATATTGATGATCGATCCACCGCCTTGGGCCTGCATGATCGGGGTCACCAGCCGGGTCGGGCGGACGGCGTTTAGAAAATACACCTCCATCCCCAGATGCCAGTCGTCATCCGACAGATCCAGCACCGCGCCTTTTGGGCCATGCCCGGCTGAATTGACCAGAACGTCGATCCGCCCCCAATGGGACATGGCCGCATCCACCAGCCGTTGCAGATCGTCGTTGGATTGGTTGGACCCGGTTATACCGACGCCACCCAGTTCCCGGGCCAATGCCTCGCCTTTGCCGGATGAGGACAGGATACCGGTTTTGAACCCGTCAGCGGCCAGCCGACGGGCCGCGTCAGCGCCCATCCCGCTGCCGCCGGCTGTGATCAGGGCAACTTTTTCGGTCATTTTCGCGCTCCAATTTGCATCTTTCCTGAGAATGAGCCGCGGCGCTGCGTTTGACCAATCAGTTCTTCTGCTCTAAGCCTGTAGAAAATCTACTGTGTGCGGATATGCCAGCCCTTCCACCTCTGAACGCTTTGCGTGCTTTTGAAGCTGCGGCCCGACATCTGAATTTTCGCCTTGCGGCGGAAGAACTGGGCGTTACGCAAGGGGCTGTGGCGCAGCAGGTTCGAGGGCTTGAGGCGCGCTTGGGCATTGCCCTGTTCGATCGGATGCCGCGCGGTCTGCACCTGACGGAAGAGGGCCGCAAACTCAGCGCGCCTCTAAAACGCGCGTTTCGCCTGATCGAAAACGCGGTGGAAGAGGCGGCAGACCAGCGTCGGATCACGATATCCGTGACACCCAGTTTTGCGTCGAAATGGCTGGTGCCCAGGCTGTCGGATTTCACGGCGAAGCACCCGGAAATTCAGGTTCAGATCGATGCGCAGGAACATCTTGCCGAATTTGGAAAAGACGGTGCCGACATCGCTGTGCGCCACGGTCAATCGCATCTGACATCCGATCTGCGGGCCGAGCCCTTGTTTTCGACCGAGCTTATTGTCGTCTGCGCGCCAGATCTGGCCGGGCGCGTGTCTGATGTGCGGGATTTGATGGGGCAGACGTTGCTTAGCGATTCACATGGTCTTTGGCCGCTGTTTCTGGAACATGCCGGGGTGGACGGAAGGCCGCGCATGATGACGTTCAACCACACCAGCCTTGCAATTGACGCGGCTGTGGCGGGGCAGGGGTTTGCCCTGGCAGATGCGGCGCTTGTCGGGTCCGAACTGACCTTAGGCCAGTTGGTCAAACCCTTCGAACAGGTGCTAAGCGGTGATCCGGGGTTTTACATCGTGACCCCGAGGAAGCCGCGCCAGCCCAAACTGGTCGACGCGATGCGGCGTTGGTTGCTGTCACAGGTCTAAGCGCCCATAGCACGCTCGGCGGACCAAGCGTTTGCTGTTCCCCCGACCGTGCAAAATGGGACCGCGAAAATTTACCATTCCAGCCATAGACGCGGGCATTAGGCTCCTCTAACGTCGCCCCGATCCCCAGTGAACCCTGACAAACAGGCGCGAGGTAAATTCATGGATTATCACAGTCCTGCCAGCTTTGCCGAAGCATCGGCCCTGGCGGCAAACGCAACGGGCATAACACGATTTCTGGCAGGCGGCACCGATGTTTTGGTGCAGTTGCGCGCCGAGCTGGTGACGCCCGACACGCTGATCGATGTCAAGAAAATCAACGGTGTGCATGACATCACCCGCAACGCGGATGGCAGTTGGACGCTGGGCGTGGCAACCACCGGCGCGGAAATGAGCGAGCATGCCGAACTCGGCCGCGACTGGCCCGGCGTGGTCGAGGCGATGGATTTGATCGGCTCGACTCAGGTTCAGGGGCGCGCGACGCTGACCGGCAATCTGTGCAACGGGTCGCCTGCGGCGGACTCGGTGCCTGCCATGGTGGCTGCGGGTGTGACGGTCACGGTCACCGGACCGGATGGCACCCGAGAGGTCGCGGTTGAGGATATTCCGACCGGACCGGGCAAAACCTCGCTGGCGAAGGGAGAGTTGGTTTCAGCGGTTAACATCCCTGCCCGTGGTGACAACGCAGGCGACGCCTATCTGCGGTTCATTCCGCGGACCGAGATGGATATTGCGGTTGTCGGCGTCGGTGTCAGTCTGCGTCTGGACGGCGATACCATCACCGAAGCGCGTGTGTCTTTGGGTGCTGTGGCACCGACTGTTCTGCTGGTGGAAGACTGCGCCACGGCGATCATTGGCAGCACGCTGGACGATGCAGCGCTGGACGCGCTGGCCGCTGCGGCCTCTGCCGCCTGCAACCCGATTGACGACAAGCGCGGCACAATTGAATTCCGCACCGAGGTCGCAGGCGTTCTGGCCAAGCGCGCCGCGAAAATCGCCTATGCCCGTGCGAAGGGAGAAAATGTATGAGCAAGCTCCACGTATCCACATCCGTGAATGGGGACACGGTCGAATACCTGTGCGACCCGCGCGAAACACTGCTGGACTGTCTGCGCGACAAACTGAACCTGACCGGCGCGAAAGAGGGCTGCGGCACCGGAGACTGCGGGGCCTGTTCGGTGACCGTTGACGGTCGTCTGGTCTGTTCCTGCCTTGTGCTGGGGGTCGAAGCGGACGGCAAACAGATCGAAACCGTCGAGGGGATTGCAGACGGTGACGTACTGCATCCATTGCAGCAGAAGTTCATCGAGCACGCTGCCCTGCAATGCGGCATCTGCACGCCCGGCATTCTGGTGGCGGCCAAATCGCTGCTGGAAAAGAACCCGGACCCGACCGAGGAAGAGGCGCGGTATTGGCTGGCAGGCAACCTCTGCCGCTGCACCGGGTACGACAAGATCATTCGCGCCGTGATGGAAACGGCAGCAGACCTGCGGGAGGCGTCATAATGGCTCTGGACGATCGCAAATCTGATTTCACCTTTGTTGGCACCCGCCCGAACCGCCCCGATGGTTTGGACAAGGTCACGGGCCGCGCCAAGTTCGGCGCGGATATGTCGGCACCTGGCATGTTGCACGGCGCGGTTCTGCGCTCGCCCCATGCCCATGCGCGGATCGTGAAGATCGACACCTCAAAGGCCGAGGCGCACAAGGACGTCAAAGCCGTCGTGACACGCGCCGATTTCGCCGACGTGCCCTTTGCCCCCGGTCTGGCGGGCGAGTTCTGGAACGTGCTGGAAAACGTCATGGCCGGTGAAAAGGCGCTGTATGACGGTCATGCCGTGGCGGCAGTCGCCGCAAGTTCGGCTTTGGCGGCCCGCGATGCGCTCAAGCTGATCGAGGTTGAATACGAGGTCCTGCCCCATGTCACCGATGTAGACAAAGCGATGGCAGCGGACGCGCCGGTGATCCGCGAAGGGGCTGCGGATTACTCGGTGCCGCAAGGCATGCATACGAACGTTGTCCGCTATCACGAAAGCGGCCATGGCGATGTCGAGGCTGGCTTTGCCGAGGCTGATCTGGTCATCGAGGACAGCTTTGTGACCGAGGCGACCCATCAGGGCTATATCGAACCACATGCCTGTCTGGGTATGTTGGGCAATGACGGCAAGGGTGAGTTGTGGTGCACCACCCAAGGCCACTGGATCGCACAGAAAACCTGCGCCGCGCTGTTGGGCATAGAGACCTCGCAATTGCGCGTAACCGCGTCGGAAATCGGCGGAGGGTTCGGCGGCAAAACCACCGTTTTCATCGAGCCCGTCGCGCTGGCGCTGAGCCGCAAGGCCAACCGCCCGGTCAAGATCGTGATGTCCCGGTCCGAGGTGTTCCGGGCCACCGGCCCGACCTCATCCGCGTCGATGGATGTGAAAATCGGGATGAAGAAGGACGGCACCATTTCGGCGGCGCAGGGCGTGTTCCGTTTGCAAGGCGGGGCCTTCCCCGGTGCGCCGGGCGACATGACTGCCATGTGCGCCTTTGCGCCCTACAACCTGACCAACGTCAGGCAGATCGGTTACGACGTTATGGCCAACCGCCCGAAGCAGGCGGCCTATCGCGCGCCGGGGGCTCCGATGGGGGCCTTTGCCGTCGAATCGGTGATCGATGAGCTGTGCAACAAGCTGGGCCTCGACCCGGTCGAAGTGCGCCTGAAAAACGCCGCGCATGAGGGCACAAGGGCCAGTTACGGGCCAACCTATGAACGCATCGGTCTGGTTGAAACGCTGGAAGCCGCCAAGGCGCATCCTCACTACGCGGCCCCGCTGAAACCGGGGCAGGGGCGTGGGATTTCTTGCGGGTTCTGGTTCAACCACGGCGGCGAAACCTCGGTATCGCTGGCGCTGTCCGAGGACGGCTCGGCCCAGTTGATGGTCGGAACGCCCGATATTGGCGGCTCGCGCGCGTCCATGGCGTTGATGGCGGCCGAAGTGCTGGGCATTCCGTACGAGAACATCCGCGTCACCATCGCTGACACGGCAACGCTGGGCTATAACGACGTCTCGCACGGAAGTCGCGTGACCTATGCCAGCGGTCTGGCGACCATCAAGGCGGCGAAACACGCGGTTGAAAAGCTGTGCGAACGCGCGGCGGCCAAATGGGGCATCCCTGTGGACGCGGTGAAATGGGAAAACGGCTGCGCGGTGCCTTCCGGGCCCAACGCGGGCGATTTCGACCCCTTACCGCTGGCCGATATCACGGCGAACATGGGTCGCACCGGCGGTCCGATCTCGGGGCATTTCGAGGCCACCCCCGAAGGCGCGGGCGTGTCCTTCGGCACCCATATCGTCGATGCCGAGGTCGATCCGGAAACCGGCAAAACCTCGATCACCCGCTACACGGTCATTCAGGACGCAGGCAAGGCGATCCACCCGGCATATGTCGAAGGCCAGTATCAGGGCGGGGCCGCACAAGGCATCGGCTGGGCACTGAACGAGGAATACATCTATGGCGAGGATGGACGGCTGCAGAACTCGGTCTTCCTCGACTACCGCATCCCGGTCGCCAGCGACCTGCCGATGATCGACACGGTGATCGTCGAGGTTCCCAACCCCGGCCATCCGTTTGGTGTGCGTGGGGTCGGCGAGACAGGCATCGTGCCGCCCCTCGCTGCCATCGCCAATGCGGTGTCGAACGCGGCAGGGGTTCGGATGAAACAACTGCCCATGTCACCGCCGCGGATTCTGGCTGCGTTGAAGGACAATGATTGACGTCCACCTCTGGTCCAGCCTCCGGTCACTGACCGGGGGCAGGCAAGTGGTGACGGTCGAAGCCGCCACCACCGGAGAGCTGTTGAGCGCCCTAGTGCGCGCCCACCCGCAATTGCAGGCCCCCATCGACGCGGGGGTGTCCATCGCCATCGACGGGCGCGTCATTGCCACCGGCCTGACCGAACCCATCCCGGAAGGCAGCGAAGTCTATCTGATGCAGAGGTTGCGGGGCGGCTAGCCCTTTGGCGTCCACGGCGCGCGCCCGACCATACGGTCAGCCTCGGCTGTGATGTCGTTCATATGCGCCTCAAGGCTGAGGCGAAGGGTCTCAAGGGTGTCTTCGCTGGCCTTGCGCGGTACGGTTTCCGCCCACTCACGGCACAGAAACACGCCTTCGTTGCGCCACGGGCGCGGCATCAGCAACCGGTCCCAGGTTCCCGCCTCGCGCCCGTGTTTGGCGGAAAAAGTGATGCCGAACACGCGCTTGCCCGAGGTGCGCGCCCATACCAGAGGCACGGTCGACAGAACCCGTTCCGGCCCTCGCGGACCGTCCGCGGCGATTCCGATGGAAATGCCCTGCTTCACCTTTCCGATCACTTCGCGCGACACGGCAATATTGTTGGAATTTTTGCTGGTCATGGCGATCGTGTCCATGCCGAACAGCTTCTGCACCCGACCTACCATGCTGCCTGCCCGCGCCGAGGACGTAATTGAACAGATGCGCCCTTTATCCAGCGGAAAGAAATAAGGGGATTGGGCCAGCCGCTGGTGCCAGAGGACGACAATGACCGGCTCACCCTGTTCGGCCAGCTGGTCCAGCTCCTCATACCCGATGCGCTGCCAGCGCGTGTTGCGGTTGACCATCCGGATATAGCTGGCAATCCGCCGCGCGGTCCAGTTCAGTACGGCTTCGCTGTCTGCGATCTTCTTGCGGAGGCTCACACCGGGTTCCTTTTGCTGACCAGACCTTGTCTTACCCAACTGCACGGCCCGCGCAACTTGTTTGTCAGATTGCGAAGTATGAGAGATTGTAAAAAAGCCTCTTGAGTCCGCCGCGCGGCTGGCCTATTTGGGGCCTCACCATAGGGGTATAGCTCAGTTGGTAGAGCGACGGTCTCCAAAACCGTAGGTCGCGGGTTCGAACCCTGCTGCCCCTGCCATTTCCAAACCAATCACGTAACTGTATCACCGCGCTCGTCACTGACCTCGGCGCGTTTTTTGTGCGTTTGAAAGAGCGTGTGAAGCAGGGTTCAAATCAAGCCCGGCATCGTTTCCACCTTATTAGGTGGTCGGCCAGGTTTCAGGGAGAACCTTTGCGGCCAGCGAGCAGGACCCAGCAAAATGCGGGGTTTGTACACGTCATTGCTGAAAGAGCTGGGCCACAACAACGGTAAGGACAAAGAAACTGCCATCACCATTTGGTCTGTAGGTCAGCGTAACATCCTGGGCTCTCGCTGTTAGTCCCTGTTGATTAGAGCGAAAGAGGGGTTGCAAACTTTGCCAACCCAGCGACAGCAATTGGGGTCGCAAATACTGATACCCCGGTGGGCGTAGTACATAGGCCATAGGTCGGCAAACAGGAAACTGCCTTAACGCGCCTGACGAGCGAATTTAGGGCCGGTGCGGCGAAATGCCGAGCAAATTAATCGGCCAGACCTTCTTTCTTGGCGTCAGCCTCAAGGTCTTTCCAGAATTTCAGCGTGGACTTGAAAGTGGATTCCAGTTCTTTTTCGACGGCCTGCGCCGGTTTCGGTGGCAGTTTGGCCAAGGCTTTTTTGACACGCTGTTTGGCCTTCTGAATTTGACCCACCCTCTGTTTGATCCGCGCCTTTACTTCCTTTTTTGCCTTTTCCACTTTTGCGTCGGACATTGCTTTTTGCACTTCCTCCAGCCCTTCTTCAGCGCACATTTCCACGACTGCTTGCTCTACTTCGGCATAGGCTTTTTTCTCGGGTGCTGGCGCTTGTTTCACGGACCATTTCGCTTTTGCTAGGGCCGTTTCGGCACGTTTCTTCGCTTTTTTCGCGCTGTGTTTCACGGCTGCCGGCTTTTTCTTTTTTCAGAATGCGTTGACCTTCTTTTGCGTTTGAGGATCAAGTTTAGGCATGGGTTACTCCATTGAACGGACTATGAAATTTGAGGTGGGCGCCAGGGCTTGAAATATCTGGGTATCGTTCAGGCGCGCCATATTTGAAATAATCTTAACTCGAGTCCGCATTCCGACAAAGGAACCAATTCACATAGGAAATACACGAAGGCTAGAGAGGCTGGGTGAGCCCTTGCCTAAACCTTGCTGTTGGGACGCAGGCCACGAGCAGCCTGCCACCGGATGGGGCGAGTTGCTTTCCTGCATTGAGGGAAGGGTGGGGCAAGATGTGCCGGGGGCCTAACCTTCGCGAACAGCACCTGCAACCACGTAAGGCACTGGTTTCGCTGAGTAGAGTTGCAGAAAGTCGCTCTAAAGCCGTTTGACGACTCTGTGGTACAACTTTTTCAATGGATGTCGCCGAAGGTTGGCAAGCTTTGTCTCCAACAAATTTGTCTTTCTTGTTTCTACCTCAAGGCGCTCTTCCAACTCCTTGCGACTCAACCTTGCATGCTTGGTGCCAGCTGGGTTCAATCCCCGGAAATCACGTCTTTTTTCATTTTCAACGTATCTAAAGAAGACGGCCATAATTCGCATTACGGTTTGAGTTTCGTCTTCTTGGTTGTCCTGTTCTGCCGTTGGCTCGGTGAGTGGGCTTCCCTTGATTTGTTGATTAATAAGTGCCGTTTGTTTTGCAAATTTCTGATTGACGATAGCAATGTCATCCGGTGATGGACCATGACTAAATTCGAGTTCCGGGGAAGCCTCGATCAGACGATCCGCAATCAGCGGATAAGTTGCATGATCAAATACGCCGTTTATCATTCGAAGAAACTGACTTTCGCGTTCAGTTAACGATCGATTGACCCTGAGAGGGCTCACTGTTGGCCAGTTCCCAGGTGGTAGGTTCAGAACCTTTTCCAAGAAGAAGCTGCATATGTCGCGTTTGGCATCGTCGTAGTTAAAGACATCAAAGGTCAAACCCAATCTTTGGGCGGCTAAAATCTCTTCCATAGTTGCGCCCATAGTGTCTTCTGCGGCTTCAATAAACTGACGAAAGTCACCGGTAAATCGACCGCGTTTGATGACTTGCTGCCAGCTTGAAAATAATAGCTCACTGTAGTTTCTGGCAAAAAACACGATGTGAGTTGCAAAGCCCAAGTTTTGCAACTCCAACGCAAATTCTTTCAAACGCTTGCTGTCAAAAGCCTGCAGGAATTCGCTTGAGATCAGGACATGCGGCTCATTCCTTTGAAACACCGCCAAATTTCGAGCGACAAAGTCGCCTACCGTTTCTCGAACAGCCTCTTTTCTTTTGAAGATACTTGTTTCTTCGATGTCTTTTGCCAGGACGGAACCCAGGGGCGTACCGTTGCCGCCTGTGGCCTTTCCCTTGATAGCATCGGTCAAATCGACCAGAGGTGGATAGTAGATTCCCGCTTGAGATAGCTCTTCAGTGTGTCGGGCAAAAAACGTCTGAAGTGCGGACGTGCCTGTTTTGGCGTGCCCCACGTGCAAATAGACTATCTTCTTATTAGCTTCTTCCTGATTTGCCACGTCGCCCTCTGCTATGTGTTGAACCTTGTTCCCACGTGGAAATTTGGCCCTGCTTCTTATTTTGCCACCAATCGCGCGACCGAACCGCGTTTTCATGGCATTGCCGACAATCAGATACCTGACCAAGAATTCAACTTTGTTTAAACAGCGTCACAGTTGGAAAGCCAAGCCAGTGAGGGCTGCCGCCGTTGGCTAGCCTCAGATCGGCCACTTGGCTACTGCTACATGTTACAAGTCTATTGGTAAGCCCGAAGCGTGCAGATTGGCTGCCTGCCGCTGTCACTTCCCCTAAACAGGTATCTTGGGCGCGGGCGTTCATCGCGCGGAACCCGGTTTCCTCTGGCGGATGAATGGCCTAATGTCCCGGCAGAACAGAAACCGGAAAGAGGGCCCATGTCGCGTTTCGATGGATATTTCCTGCGGCAATTGCTGATTCTGTTCGGCTTTTTCACTCTGGTCCTTGTCGGGGTCTTCTGGATTACCCGGTCTGTCAGCCTGTTTGACAGCGTGATCAGCGGCGGGCAGTCGGCGATGGTGTTTCTGGAATTCACCGCGCTGACCTTACCCACTCTGATCCGCACCGTGATGCCAATGGCCGTGTTTGCGGCGGCGGTGTACGTCACCAACCGTCTGAGCCGGGAAAGCGAGTTGACGGTGATGCTGGCGACCGGGTCCAGCCCCTGGCGGTTGGCGCGGGCGGTGGTTCTGTTCGGCTTGATCACAGGATTGATGATGGCGGTGATCAGTGTGTTTCTGCGCCCGGCCTCGGTCGAACAGCTTGAGATCAGACAAGCCGAGGTTGCCGGCGATGTGACCGCTCAGTTGCTGAACGAAGGCGAGTTCCTGCATCCGGCAGAAAATGTCACCGTCTATATCGGGCGCATCGATCTGGACGGCACGCTGAAAGAGGTTTTTGTCTCGGACCGGCGCGATCCGGACAATGCGGTCAGCTATTCCAGCGCGACCGCCTATCTGGTCAACAACAGCGCGGGCATCCATCTGGTCATGGTGGACGGGGTCGCACTGCGCCTGAACCAAGAGGGTCGGACCCTGTCGTCGACTCTGTTTCAGGATGCGTCCTACGACATCTCGGACCTTACGCGATCCGGTGGCATGACTCGCCGCAGCCTCGAGGCGATTTCAACCGCCGAGCTGATTTATGACATGAAGTCGGTGGAAGAGGCCGAACGGCACAGCCGGGGCCATCTGGTCGAAGAGTTGCACCAGCGATTCTCATGGATTGCCATATGTATCGCGGTGTCGCTGGCAGGGTATTCAACGCTGATGCTGGGCAGCTTTTCCCGATTTGGGCTCTGGCCCCAGATTCTGGGTGCCTTTACCATCCTGGTCCTGCTCGAAGGGGTTCGAGGTTTCGTGTCACCAGTTGTTATCGATGATCCAAGGCTGTGGGGCCTGCTCTACGTTCCTGCTGTTATCGGAGTGATCGTGTCGGCGCTGTTCCTGCTGATCGCAGGCAGGCCTTTGTTGCGCAAACGGACCCGAGACGGGACGCCATTGCCCTCGCCAGCCTGAGATCACTGGCGGAGGTCTGACAGGCATTGCAGGATGTTCTCGACCTCTTCATTGTCCATGCGCACCACCAGATACACCGGCAGCATCAAATCGCGCGCGCCCGTTACGCGCAACAACTCGCCCGAGCTCAAATGCTGCGTGATGACGTAGTCGGGGAAATACCCATAGCCGCCGCGCTGTAGAAGATAGCGCAGGGCCATCAGGCAATTGCCCAGAAAAATCGTCTGCCCCGATGCGCGGCGCGCGGTGGATCTGACGTGATCCTGATAGGCCTCGCCCAGTTCAATGTTGACGAAAACCTGTTCAGATTCCGGGTTCGTCTTGCTTTCAACCAGACACAGGCGTTCTGGCGGAAGTTCGTGACAGATCACGCGCCGGTCCACGGGCCTTTCGTGGGTCAGGGCCGCATCCAGAACATGGGTTGCAACCGCATCGACCATGTTCAGGTCGTGGTCATAGTTCAGGGTCAGCAGCAATTGCCCGAACCGCTGCTCGAAGCGCACGGCCAAATCCACCAGCAACGGGTCCCAGACGCTAAGTTGGGCACCCAGGCGAAGCGCCAGCCGGTTGTGAACCTGATCGGGCAGATCATTGGCTGCAAAGGACCACAGGGACAACATCTGCTCGGCATAGGGTTTGAACTGACGGCCATACTCGGTCAAAGCCGTCCCTCCGGCCCCGCGCGAGAACAGGGGCTTGCCCGTCGCATCTTCAAGCGCGCGTATCCGGGCGCTGACGGCGGTTTGTGTGACGTTCAGCTTGCGGGCGGCAGCGTGAAATCCGCCGGTCTCTGCCACACATAGAAAAGTTTCCAGAGCTTTGGTTTGCATGTCGAAAGTATTTTTTGATCAATCTGATAAAATCAATTCATTTTTTTGGATGGTCAGCGTGCAGTATTCTGATGCCAACACCCAAGCCAAAGGACATGTCATGCTGGACAAAAGCCACAAACCCACCTGGACCAGTTTCGAAGAGGCGACCAAAGCCGACTGGGACGCCGTTATGGAGTATGAAGAGGCGTATAATGCGGCCCTGCCGGATCGGATCCTGGATGCAATCCGGTCGCTGGACGAGGATTGGACGCCCTATCCGGTGAACCGTTATCAGCACAGCCTGCAAGCCGCCACGCGCGCTTATGAGGATGGGGCGGATGAGGAACTGGTGGTCGCCGCACTGATCCATGACACCGGCGATATCCTGTCGCCGTACAATCACGGAGAGCTGTCAGCGGCGATGATGAAACCCTATGTCAGCGAGAAAACCTATTGGATTCTCAAACATCATTGCGTGTTCCAAGGGTACTATTACAACCATCACCTTGGTGGCGACCGCAACGCGCGCGACAAGTATCGCGACAGCCCCTATTGGGAGGACTGCCGCCATTTCTGTCACGAATACGATCAGAAGGCGTTCGACCCTGATTACCCGACCAAACCGCTGGAATTCTTCGAGCCCATGCTGCGCCGCGTCCTGAACAAGGGCGAGGGGCACATGGAGTTGAATGAAACGGCCGAGGGTTAACAGGCCGCCATCAGGCGATAGACGATCTGCGCGGCGGTAAAGTCCCAGGCGGCATTGCCGTCCGGGGCCAGTTCGACCACGTCGAAGCCCACGCATTTCCGCCCCTTCAGGGCGTGTTCGACCAGCCGCAGCGCCTGATAATAGCCAAGGCCACCGGGAACGGGCGTACCCGTTGCGGGCATCTGTGACGGGTCCAGCCCATCGACGTCAAAGCTGACATAGACCAGTTCGGGGAAATCCTCGGGCAGGTCGACGGCGTGGATATTGCCGGTGACCAGTTCCTCGGCATCCACGTGGAAGACGTGGTTTTTCAGGCGGCTTTGCGCCTCTTCCGTGGAAAAGGCGCGGACACCGAACTGGGCCAGTCGGATGCCTTCCTCGGCCAGCAGGTGCATGACCGAGGCGTGGGAGTGTTTCTCGCTCTGATAGGCGTTGCGCAGGTCGGCATGGGCGTCAATCTGGACGATCCCGATGGGCTGGTTCAACGCGCGGGCCACGCCCATCACAGCGCCGTAACTGAGCGAATGCTCGCCGCCCAGCGTGACCGGCACTTTGCCCGCGCGAATGGCGGAGTCGGTGCGTTGGGCGATGCGTTCCATGATCTCGGACAGGGCGGCATCGCAATCGACGGGCTCTTCGGTGAAGATACCTTCGACGCAGGGTTCTGCGGAGCCGGTGATGCGTTCCAGTTCGCTACTGGCCTCGATGATCGCCTCGGGGCCTTTGGCCGTGCCTGACCCGTAGGAAACGGTGCGTTCCAGCGGCACCGGGATCACGCGGAACCGGGCGTCTTCGCTGCGCTCGGATGCGGTCAGTTCACTGTCGAGGAATATGCTCATGAGAGGCGGTCCTTAAAGTCGTCATAGCCGAACTGTTTGATGATCTTCAGCGCGTCCGTTTCGCTGTTCCAGAGCGCGATGGTGGGCAGGGGCACGCCGTTGAACGTGTTGGTCTTGACCATCGAGTAATGCGCCTGATCGAGGAAGGCAAAGCGCTGGCCGATCTCCAGCGGTTTGTCCCATGTGTAATCGCCGATCACGTCGCCCGCCAGACAGGACGGACCTCCGAGGCGGTAGGTATGGCCAGCCTCGGCCTCGTCCATCAGGGCGGGGCGGTAGGGGGCCTCGATCACATCGGGCATATGGCAGGTGGCCGAAATATCGGTGATCGCAAGGTTCATGCCATTGGTGGGCAGGTCGAGGATTTCACCTACCAGTATGCCCGCGTCCAGCGCGACGGCCTCACCGGGTTCGAGATAGACGTCGATGTTGTGTTTTGCCCGGATCGCCTTGATGAAAGCGACCAGCCCGTCGCGGTCATAGTCATCGCGGGTAATATGATGGCCGCCACCGAAGTTCAGCCATTTGAGCTGGTCCATGAACGGGGCGAGTTTGGGTTCGACGGCGGCCCATGTGCGCTGTAACGGCTCGAAGCCCTGTTCGCAGAGGGTGTGCATATGCAGGCCGTCGACTCCTTGCAGCGTCTCAGAGGTCAGTTGGCTGACCGGCGTCCCGAGGCGCGAGCAGGGGGCGCAGGGGTCGTATTTGGGGATCTCGCCTTCGGAATGTTCCGGGTTGATGCGCAGGCCCACCTGCACATTGGCGGCCTGAGCCTTGGCGAGAAAGCGGTCTTTCTGTGCCGGGCTGTTGAAGATGATGTGGTCGGACAGCGACAGGATTTCATCCATGTCGGTGTCCTTGTATCCGGCGCAGAAGGTCGCGACCTCCCCGCCATATTCTTCGCGTCCCAGACGTGCCTCGAATATGCCGCTGGCGCAGGTGCCGCCGAGGTGCTGGCGCACCAACGGGGCCAGCGAGAACATCGAAAACGCCTTGAGCGCGCTGAGGACATGCGCGCCGGACCGTGCGCCGATATCGGCGAGGATGGTCAGGTTGCGCTCGACGGCTTTTTCATCGACCACGAAGCAGGGCGTGGGGACGCGGGCGAGGTCGAAATTGCGGAAGGCGCCGGCGTCTCCGGCTTGTGTGGTCATCATGTCGGACATAACCGGCGTCTCCTGAATTGGAGAGGCCGGGGGGCCAGACCCCCCGGACCCCCCCGGAGTATTTAGGAAAAGATGAAGTTAAAACTCGACCGAGCCGTCAAGCTCGTGGACCTGCCATGGCAGACCGTGTTCGTTCAGCATGTCCATGAAGTTGTCCGGGTCCAGCTGTTCCATGTTCCACACGCCGGGTTCGCGCCAGTTGCCTTTCAGCACCTGAGCGGCACCGATCATGGCGGGGACGCCGGTGGTGTAGCTGACGGCCTGACTGCCGACCTCGGCATAGCATTCTTCGTGGTCGCAGATGTTGTAGATGTAGTAGGTCTTCTCGCCCGAGCCGTCCTTGGCCTGACCTGTGGCGATGTCGCCGATGCAGGCCTTGCCCTTGGTTTCCGCGCCCAGATCGCCGGGATCGGGCAGCAGGGTTTTCAGGAACTGGATCGGGATGATTTCCTTGCCGTCATGCATCACCGGGTCGATGCGGGTCATACCAACGTTTTCCAGCACCTTGGCGTGAGTGATGTAGGCGTCGCCGAACGTCATCCAGAAGCGGGCGCGCTCGATCTCGGGGAAGTGGGTCGAGAGCGACTCCAGTTCCTCGTGATACATCAGGTACATGTTCTTGGGGCCGATGGCGGGAAAGTCAAACTCGACCTTGTGGGTCATCGCGGGAGAGTGTTTCCACTCGCCATTTTCCCAGTGGCGCACTTCGGCCAGCACTTCGCGCAGGTTGATCTCGGGGTTGAAATTGGTGGCAAACTCCTGATCGTTGCTGCCGCCATTGGCGTCCAGAACGTCGATCTGGCGGATGGTGTCCAGCTTGTGTTTCTTCAGCCATTTGGCAAAGACCGAGGTCACGCCCGGATCGAAGCCCGAACCGAGGATGGCGGTCAGGCCAGCCTCTTTGAACCGTTCCTGATAGGCCCATTGCCAGTGGTATTCAAACTTGGCCTCATCCTCGGGCTCGTAGTTCGCTGTGTCGAGGTAGTGGATACCTGCCTCAAGACACGCGTCCATCAGCACCAGATCCTGATAGGGCAGGGCGAGGTTCACGAGGATTTCCGCGCCGGTTTCCTTGATCAGCTTGACCGTGTCCTCGACCTTGTAGGCGTCGAGCTCGGCGGTTTTGATCTCCACGCCGACGCGATCCTTGACGGCTGCGGCGATGGCGTCGCATTTCGATTTCGTCCGGCTGGCCAGAGTGATTTCGGTGAAGATGTCCGAATTCATCGCCATCTTGTGCACGGCAGCGTGGGATACGCCGCCTGCGCCGACAACCAGTGTTTTGCCCATGGTGTCCTCTCCTCTCGGGTTATTCGTAATAGGTGTAGCCGTTGATGCTGTCGCGGTAGGCGGCCATCAGGGTTTTGCGGTCTTTGGCCATCAGAGTACCGGTCGAGATCGCCTCGTCCACCATTTTGCGGAAGGCGGCGACGCAGTCCTGCGGGTCGAACTCGACATAGGACAGGACTTGACTGATGGTGTCGCCCTCTTGTTCGTGCAGCAGGTCGAAACCGCCATCGGCGCGCAGGTCGATGGTGACGACATTGGTGTCGCCGAACAGGTTGTGCAGATCGCCCAGTGTTTCCTGATAGGCGCCGACAAAGAAGACGCCCATACAATATTCGCCATCCTCGGGCAGGGAATGCACCGGCAGGCTGGGCGAGACACCGTCGGCCAGAATGAAACGGTCGATCTTGCCGTCGCTGTCGCAGGTGATGTCGGACAGGACCGCGCGGCGGTCGGGAGTGTCGTTCAGCCCTTGCAGTGGCACGATCGGGTGCAGCTGATCGATGGCCCAGACGTCAGGCAGGGATTGAAACAGCGAGAAGTTGCAGTGGTAGATATCGGCCACTTTCTCAAGCTGGTCGTCTACATCCGTGTCCAGCTCGTCGCTTGCCGCCAGCGCCTTGAGGCGGGCCATCAGCGACAGATAGATGCGTTCGGCGCGGGCCATCTGGCGCAGGTCGACATAGCCGCGTCTGAACAGCGCGCGCAGTTCATTGCGATAGAAATTGGCGTCATTCCAGCATTCCTGCAGCCGGTCGCTGGACAGGTAGCCATGCACGGCGGCAAGGTCCGAGACCATGTGATGGTCGTCGGGTTCAACCTCGGGGCCGTTGGGGGCGTCATAAAGCGTGCTTTCCAGCACGTTGAACACCAGCATCGACGATGTCGCCACCACCGCGCGACCGCTTTCGGTGACCAGCGTGGGGTGGGGCACCTCGGCCTCGTCCAGCGCGTAGGCGACGGTTTCGACCACGTTGGCGCAATATTCCTCGACCGTGTAGTTGATCGAGTTTTCGGCGGCCTTTTTCTCGCCTGTATAATCCACACCCATGCCGCCGCCGAGGTCCAGATGGGTCAGCGGCACGCCCTCGCGGGTCAGTTCGGTATAATAACGACAGGCCTCGCCGGCGGCGCGGCGCACGTCGTTGACGTCCTGCACCTGAGAGCCCAGATGCGAGTGCTGCAGTTTCAGGCAATGCAGCAGCCCGGCCTCTTTCAGCTTGTCCACGGTGGCCACCAACTGGTCGGTGTTCATGCCAAAGGCGGATCGGTCGCCCGAGCTTTCCTCCCATTTGCCGCTGATCTGGTTGGTCAATTTCACCCGCGCGCCCAGCAGCGGTTCGATGCCCAACTCGTTATAGACCTCGATCACGGTATCGGCCTCTTTCGGGCTTTCCAGCACGATCACCGTATTGAAGCCGATCTTGCGGCTGAGGATGGCAAGCTGGATGAACTCGGCATCCTTGACGCCGTTGCAGACGATCAGCGCGTCGCGCGACAGCCGATGCGCCAGGGCAATCACCAGTTCGGGTTTCGACCCGGCCTCGAGCCCGTAGTCGTATGTCTTGCCGAATTCGACGATCCGGTCGACCACCTGCGCCTGCTGGTTCACCTTGATCGGGAACACGCCGCGATACGCCCCTTGGTAGCCGGTGCGGGCAATCGCATCGCGGAAGCTTTCGTTCAGATGCGCGATCTCGTGTTCCAGATAGGATGTCACGCGCAGCAGCATCGGGGCCTTGATGCCGCGGTCGTCCAGATCGGTCAGGATGCCGGGCAGGCTGATCGCCTCGGCCTCGGGGGCCATCGGATTGCGCAGACCGATCTCGCCCGCCTCCGTCACCTCGATGAGGCCCTTGCCCCATTTCTCAACCCCGTAGATGGAATGCGGTGCGTCGGGCGTGTGTTTCAATCAAGTCAGTCCTTAACGTAGGGTGCCGGTTTCGCGCCCGCCAATACGGCAGCAGTTTGATTCTTCCAAGTGTAAACTATGTGACGGGGATTGCCGAATTTTATGCGAAACTGCGGATCGGGATCAGATGGTTGTCCCATTGGCAATCAGACCGGGTCAGGATCTGTGTCCGCGGCCCGTCCAGCGTGCCGACAAGGCCGGTTCCTGTAGTGAAGACCAAACCGTTCGGACCAGACCCAAGACCGCAGACATCGTTCAAGGCGAAGGCGTCTAGGAAGGTTGCGGTCTGCACATCGAACCGGTGCAAAGCGTTGCCGCGCGGGCAGGTGATGGCGATGGCCGTCCCATCGGCTGAAAACGCTATACTGCCTGCATATCCCTGTAACCGGCTTTGATCCGCTTCGGGGGCCGATAGCAGCGTCGCAGCTTCACCCCGGCGGTGCAGACCCACCAGCGGAGGATGCTCGGACGCACTGCCCTGCCATTGCATCGCAAAACCGACAAGCCCGTCATCGCGTACGGCCAGATGCCGGATCGAGTTCTTGTGCATGGCGCGCGGCAGTTCCACCTGTTCCAGCAGTGTTCCGGACAGATCGAGGTAACTCAGATTCGGGCGCATCACCGGCAGGTTCAGTTTGGTGCGTCCGGTGTCCGGATGGGTTTCAATCCCGCCATTGGCGATCACCAGCGACTGCCCGTCTGGCATCAGTCGCATGTCATGGGGGCCAACGCCGCCAGACGAGAACTCACCCAGACGTTCAAAACTGTCCGCGTCCCAGATGCTAACTTTTCCGGTACCGGCTTCATAGTCGTTTTCGGTGGCAAAGAAGTGCATGCCATCGGCCGAAAACGTGCCATGCCCGTAGAAATGTCGCCCCTCCGGGGCTTCAAGCCGGGCCAGTTCCGTGCCGTTGGCGCAATCGATCACAACGGCGAAGGTTCCGGGGCGGCGCGCGAAGGCGACAGCCTGCGCTTTGTTCGGATGTGCGGCGGCGGCGTGGCCGCGCGCGGGCAGGGGCAGGGCGAACAGGATATCTCCATCGGCGGTCAACCCCGCCAGACGGAATGAACCGTCGGGGAACAGCCCTGCAGCCAGATAGTCTGGCGCGCCAACGGAAGCCCATCCCCGGATCGGGGTGATGCTCGCCGCCGCCAACCCGGCAAGAAAACGCCTGCGACTGGTCAAGGCTCAGTCCCCGTCCAATGAGTTGAAGCCTGCGCTGATCCCAAGGGTCGGGCCAAGTTCGGTTGAGGCGATGGTGCGGATGTCGGTGATGGATTGTTGCAGGGCTTCGATCCGAAACCGCGCCGCAGGGTCCGCCACGCCGGCCAATGCCGGATCATCAATCGACCGTGCAGTGCCTATCGCGCGAGCGAAGGCGGCGTCCAGATCGGAGGCGACCTCGGGGTGATCAGAGGATAACCGCGCCGCCAGATCGCGCAGCGCGATCAGCGACAGTTCCACATGCCGCAAGGATCGTCCAGAGCGTCGCGCCTCGGCCCGCTTGGGGCGCGGGCGGTCGAATGTTCCGAGCGGTCGCCCCAGCCTTGTTGATGCGGTGAACTCAAGACCGGTCGAGAGCGCCTTGAACAACTCCTGCAGTGCCTCATCCTGCGTCCTATAGCGACTGTTGACGCCGGGTTGGGTCAGGCTGGGGGCGTAGGTCTGCCAGTCATCGGCCATCGCGCGGGCATTGGCGTCAATATCCGCTGTGATCACCTGAATCAGGGCGCAGCGGTAAGCAGCACTGCCCTGATCGGCAAACGCAGGGTCAAACAGCATCCGCTCCAAAGCAAAGAACCCACGCCCAGCCACCGAGGTTTCGGCGTAGACCTCAACGCTTTCAACGGCCGCGTCTTCGGCGGTGATATGCTGCGACAGGGCCTTGGAGGTAAACCCTTTGGTGTCGGGCCAGAAGGCCATGGCAAAAGCACGGTCATCCACCTCGGTCGGTCCAAAGCGTAAATGGCTGAGGGAAATCCAGCTGTCGAAAGACGCGCCATAGGCCGCGCGCAGGGCGGGTGAGGTTGGTTCGCAGTCCTGCTGTGCAGTCTCGGCCAGCGCGTCGGCGGTATCCGCCAGTTCGGCGAACCGGGGCAGGATATGCGACTGGGTCGCATCCAGCAGGATTGCGGAACGATCCTGTGCCAAAGCGCTAACCGGTAGCATCAGTGATGCGGCGATGAGGGGCAGTATGCGCATGTCAAAGGCTCTCAAGGAAACGGATCAGGGCGTCCCGGTCGGCCTTGGGCATTGAGACGACGGCATGGCGCGCCGCCTGCGCCTCGCCCCCGTGCCACAGGATCGCCTCCAGCAGATTGCGGGCGCGCCCGTCATGCAGGAATTGCGTGTGGCCCGAGACTCGTTCGGTCAGGCCAACGCCCCACAGCGGAGGCGTGCGCCATTCGCGACCGGTTGCGCGGGCTTCGGGGCGGTTGTCGGCCAGACCTTCGCCCATGTCGTGCAGCAGCAGGTCGGTATAGGGCCAGATCAACTGAAAACTCTGTTCGGGCCGGTCGTCCATGCGGTGTGTCACATGGGACGGCGTGTGGCATGCCGTGCAGCCCGTGGTGTAGAACACCTCTTTGCCGCGCAGAACCTCAGGGTTATCTACGTCGCGGCGGCCGGGCACGCCCAGATTGCGGCTGTAGAAGGCCACAAGATCCATGCCGATCTGATCGATCTCAAACCCGCGCGTGTCATCATCGCCATGCGGCGCGTCCGTGCAGGTGATCTGCGCGTCGGTACAATCCCCGTGCGGGGCCGGGAACAGTGGGCTTGAGATGCCGATATCCCCGGCAAAGGCCGCCGCTGACTGCTCCATGATCGTTGGCATGCCCGCCTTGTGCCCAAACCGGCCCATCATGGGGACATCGTATTCTGCCGACCAGACGATGTTCGCCCGGCCCGAGATCCCATCGCCATCCGAATCTTCGGGGTCGGCTTTGGCCAGAAGATCAGCGACCGGGATCGCCTCCAGCAAACCAAGGCCGATCATCTGCGGCGCGACGCGGGGGCTGAGCATCGCATCCGGGTGCAACGGACCATAGCCCAGATCGGCGGCCCGATAGGTCGGGCGGCGCAACGACACGATTTCGCCGTCCGACAGCGCGACCGGGACCTCTTCGTAAGTGATGTCCAACTGGTATTCCGCCGGGTGTCCGGCCAGCGCGAAGTCTTGCATCTGGCCACCATATGTCGGCTCTGGCAGGGTCGCGATATAATCCTCGATCTCGGGAAAGCCGTCGTTTGGGCCGCCCGGTATGGAGACTCGCAGGAACATAGACACCGCATTGTCATCCGGCCCGTTCGGCGTGTGCCCGCGCCCGTCCTTGATGTGACACCGCTGGCAGGACCGCGCGTTGTAAAGCGGACCCAACCCGTCAGATGCCAGCGTCGATGACGGCGACGACACCCAGATTTTCTTGAACAGCCCGTTGCCGACCTTGAAATCAAGCTCTTGCTCAAAGCTTAGGTTGCCCGAGGGTTGGGAAAACGCATCCGCATCGTTGCGCACGCGAACCGTTGCGGCCCCGGCGGGCAGGTCTTCGAACCGCTGCGGCACGCTGAAGTCCTGCGGCGGTGCAGTGACCGCCTCAACGCGGGCGCGTTCGTCATCGGTGCGGGGGGTGATGTTCAGGTGAAGGTCCTGCAGGGGAAGGTTTTGGGTTTCAGCAGGCAGGGCCGGGGTGGCCGCCAGGGCGGCCACTGACAGGGCAAAAAGACTATTCGCCTTCGTCCATTTTCGATGCGTTGAGTTGCGCATAATTGGCTTCGCCGATCCTTTCGTACAGGTCGAGCTGCGTTTCCAGGAAGTCGATATGGCCTTCCTCATCTGCGATCAATCCTTCGAACAGCGTCATAGAGACGTAGTCCCCGGCTTCCCTACAATAGTCGCGCGCTTCGGCATAAAGGGCACGAGCGTCCAGTTCGGCGGCCAGATCACACTCCAACGTTTCCTTTGGGGTCTGACCGATACGCAGCGGGTCCAGCTTTTGCAGGTTCGGGTGACCTTCCAGAAAGATGATGCGCTCAATCAGCTTGTCCGCGTGCCCCATCTCCTCGATGCTTTCTTCGCGGCTTTTCTTGGCCATATGGCCAAGGCCCCAATCTTCCTGAAGCCTGTAGTGTAGCCAATACTGGCTGACCGCGGTCAGTTCATGCCGCAGGGATTTGTTGAGATATTCTATGACCTTGGGATCGCCCTTCATCAGCTTTCTCCTGTGATACTCCGCTGCGCAACGCGCGGAGTTGCATGGGGACTTCCAGATTATCGCTTGAACGCATCGTGTCTAGGAAAAGCGGCATGCACCCGCCGCAATCCGCCGACTTTCCGAGGGCGTGGTAGATTTTGCCCGGCGTGATGATGGCCTGCGAATCCGCCGCGCGCATCCAGTCAATCGCGGCGCGGATGTCGTGGTCAGAGATGTTGGTGCAGTGGCATACGATCATGGCGAATCGAGGCTCGTTAGATTTCTTACTTAAATAGTAGGTTATTTGTTTCAGGTCCAGCGCGCTTTCATACGTCTTCGTGACCAGACCGGTCGGAACCGAGGTGTCGCCCCGTTTCCGACCGACGGGGCCGTTTAGTGGAAAACCGCGTCGGGGTTGTCCAGGCTGTCCGAGCCTTCGAACTCGATGTTGTCAAGCTCAAGTGCTGTGACGATGCGTTCGATGGTCTTGGTCTGGTCGATCAGGCCGTTGACGCCGCCCATGATCAGCGCCTCGCCACCGGCATTGCCGCGTTCCAGCATCTGGTCATAGGCAAATCCGGCTTCGGCGGTCGATTTCATCACGCCAAGCGCCAGCATCGTGTTTGCCAGCTTGGTCTTCATTTCCGCGTCCAGCGCAGGATCGCTTGCGATCACCAGCTCCGACAGCGATGCGCCGCTGACCGGCGTACCGTCGATACGGGTATAGCTGCCCAGATAGACGTTCTGGATGCCAACCCCGTTATAGTAGTGGTCGTTATGGGTGTTGTCGGCAAAGCACGAATGCTCTTCTTCTGGATCGTTCAGCATCACGCCCAACCGCATGCGTTCACCTGCGGTTTCCCCATATGACAGCGAACCCATGCCGGTCAGGATTGCACTGATGCCAGCGTCTTCGTTTTGGGTCAGAGCGGCGCGGGCTTCTCCACCTTCGGCCCACTGTGCCGCCATCCATTCCAGATCGCTGACCAGCAGATCGGTGGCAGCGCTCAGATATTGCGCGCGGCGGTCGCAATTGCCGTTGGTGCAGTCATCGCCCTGCGCATAGTCGGTGGCCGGACGGTTGCCCGCGCCAGCACCGTGGCCGTTCAGATCCTGACCCCACAAAAGGAACTCGATCGCGTGGTAGCCGGTGGCGACGTTTGCCTCGACCCCATCTGCCTCGTGCAGCGTGTCGGCCAGCAGCTCCGGCGTGATCTGGGACGCGTCAACCGTGTTGCCCGACAGATCAAAGCTTGGGTTGGCAATGACGTTCAGAACGGCGAACTCGTTTTCGTCGCTGGGCCCACCGTAAGAGGCGTCAACATAGTCGATCATCCCTTCGTCCAGCGGCCATGCGTTCACCTTGCCTTCCCAGTCATCAACGATGGCATTGCCAAAGCGATAGACCTCGGTCTGCTGGTAGGGAACACGCGCCGCCAGCCAGGCCGCGCGGGCGGCGTTCAGCGTGGCATCCGACGGATCGGCGATCAGGGCGTTAACGGCCGCTTGCAGCGATTTTGCCGCGATCAGGCTGTCGTCATATTTGGCTTCGGCGATGTCGGCATAGGTGTTCAGAACATCGGCTTTTGCGGGTGCATCACCGGCCAAGGCGCTGGTTGCGGCACAAAGTGTTAAAGCGCTGGCAGCGGTCAATAATCTGGTCATGAGGGTTCAGTCTTTCCTGTCAGAAACGGCTAAGTGGGCGAGTGGCCACATAGAGTTATGTATCAATAACTGAGTGATTAAGTCAGATTTGTCAACCTGAGTTTTATTGTCGGAAATTAAGCCGGGCAAGGTAGCAATCACCCGCTTATTCCCCATATCTGGCGAGGCCTGAACGCGGGGCTTGCGTTGCGCAACAGGGGATTCGGGCTAAACTGATCGGTGTGATTCTATTTTGGTGGTACTTGGTTAATGAAATGCGCGGTTTTGGCATTGTCCCTTTTGCCGGCGGCTGTCACGGCCCAGGCAACGCAGCTGGAAAGCCAGCCTGAACGTGGGACCGGACGGTTAGCCATTCAATTTTCGGGTGCCGAGTTTGCACTGTCTCTGGCAGTTCCCAGCGCGGATATTGTCGGGTTCGAGCGGCCTGCCGCCTCGGATGAGGACCGCGCCATGGTTGCGGTGGCAATTTCGGACCTGTCTAAGCCATTGGAGTTGTTCGTACTTCCGGAAGAAGCCGGATGCTTTACTGCCTCGGCGAATGTGGCCCTGACATCTGATGCGCAGGGTGCGCCAACCCAGGCGATCGGAGCCGAAACAAGCCCATCCGAGACCCCCGAACTGTCCGAGTTTCAGGCCGATTACGTGATCCAATGTCAGAGCATCGAGGCGCTGAACACAATCGAATTCGCCTATTTTGATCGGTTCGAAGCAACTCAGAAGTTTCAGGTCAGTGTCGAGCGGTCTGATGGGCTGCACACATTCGACGTCACCCGCGCCACGCCACTGGTGGATCTGTCGGGGCTTTAGCAACAATCCCAGCGCTCAACGCCCAATGAGCCCGCCAAGGGGACATTCAAACCATCTGTTGTCGGGAATTTTGGTAGCGGAGGAGGGACTTGAACCCCCGACACGCGGATTATGATTCCGCTGCTCTAACCAACTGAGCTACTCCGCCATGAGTGAGAGGCGATTTAAGGGAGCCGCTGGGGAGGGTCAAGGGGGAAAAGACCGGATCACAGCGGATTCTTTCAGATCGTTTGCGTGTTTTCGTCCTCGCCGGAATTCGATGTGTCCGCAGCGGATTGAATGACCCTGCGGATGAAATCTGCGCACTGGTCCGGAACCGTGATTGGCGTCATGTGGCCCAAACCGTCAACCTCTTCGTAGAACAACCCAAACTCCGTCATCGGAGGTCCGTGCAGCGCCGGAGACAGGATCGTGTCCTGCGCGCCGTAGAATACGCCGCCCGGGGTTCGCAGTTCGGGGTAGCGGGCGCTTTGGGCTGCGATGCTGTCATCCACGCCGACAAGATCCTGCGAGGCGGTGACGAAGGCTGACGGTCTTAACCCCAATGCCCCGCCCGCGCGGCTTAGAAAATCGTCCGGCACCGGTTCCGGGTCAAAGGCGAAATGCAGGGAATGGGGGGCCGTTTTGGCGGCAATCGGAACCGCCAGCGTGTTGCCCACCAGATTGCGTATCCATTCCGAACGGATTTCCAGCGATTTGAAGATCACTGGCGGGGCGGGCATCTTGTGGGTCAGCGGTGCCAGCAGGGCAAGGGCTGCCACCCGGTTCGGGTAATCCAGCGCGATGGCCAGTGACAGCGCGCCGCCCAGGGAATGCCCCACCAGCACCGCGTCGGATATGCCTTTGACTTCAAGAAATTCGTTGATCATCCGGGCCTGTTCCGGCAGCCGCCCGACCTCGGGCGCTTCGCGGGTCGAGTAGCCACATCCGGGGCGATCCAGGGCGATGACGTGATATTCATCGGCCAGCGCGTCGACCAAAGCATAGGTGAAATGCTGCAACTGCCCCGCCAGTCCATGGATCATGACAATGGTCTGCGCCTCGGGGTTGCCTTTTTCAACATAGTGAATGCTGCCCCCGGTGACAGGAACGATCTGCCCCAACTGCGGAACAGTTTTGAACCCCTCGTTGGTCAGATGCCGGGTCCAGAGGTGCATGACCAACAGGACGGCCGCTAAAAGGGCGATTAGGATCAGCACAATTGTCATCTCATCAATCTCCTGCCGCGTCAGGCGCGGGCCCGTAGTGTTCCATTCCTGACCGGGCCATACGCTTTTGGAATTCTGCGACGGTTCCGGGCCACAGCGTCGTGTTGCGCCCCTTGGCATCCAGATACCAGGACGTGCAACCGCCGGATTTCCAGACACCGTCTGCGTGGCGGTCCTGCATTTCTTTGGTGAACGCCTCTTGTTTCTCGGCATGCGGCGTGATGGCGTCCAGCCCTTGATCCGCCATCGCGCTCAGCACTTCGCCAATATGGCTGACCTGCGCTTCGATCATCAGCACGACCGAGTTGTGGCCAAGCCCGGTATGTGGCCCGAGCAGAATGAAGAAATTCGGGAAACCCGCGACGGCGGTGCCCAGATTGGCCTGCATCCCGTCCGACCACGCCTGCCTCAGCGTCAACCCGTCCAGGCCGGTAATGTCCAGACGTTCGGCAATGTCGGTGACGTGAAAGCCGGTGCCCCAGACCAGAATGTCGGCCTGCGTCTCGGACCCATCGGTCGCAAGTATCTTGTCGCCGTCGATGGATGCCACGCCCGACGGGATAACGTGAACATTGTCACGTGTCAGGGTGGGGTACCAGTCGTTGGAACTGAGGATGCGCTTGCAACCGATCTGATAGTCCGGGGTCAGTTTCTCGCGCTCGGCCGGATCGGATATGGCACCGTGCAGCGATTTGCGCCACATGTTCATCGCATACGCCACCATGAGCTTTTCGCCCCGGAACACGCGGTGGCGAAACTCGAAAAAGGCGAAAATCAACCCGCGTCTGATCCGGGCCAGCAAGGGGACGCGCCGGTACAGCCGCCGGACCCAGGGCGCAATTGGACCGTCCGGGCGCGGCAGGACATAAGGCGCGCTGCGTTGGAAGACCGTCACCTGTTTCGCGGTCTTTGCGATTTCGGGCACAAACTGAATGGCCGATGCCCCGGTTCCGACAACAGCTACGCTCGCGCCGGTCATGTCAATGTCGTGGTCCCATTCCGCCGAATGGAAGCTGGGACCGGGGAAGCTGTCGGCGCCGGGAATGGCCGGAATGCTTGGAATATGCAGCGCGCCGATTGCGGACACCAGAAACCGTGCCGTCCAGGTCTGGCCGCTTTCGCTTTCGACATGCCAGTGATCCCCGTCCCATCTGGCGAATTTCAGGCGTTGGTTGAACTGGCACAGATCGTACAGTCCTTCATCCCGCGCGACGTTCTGCAGGTAAGCCTGTATTTCCGCACCGCCCGCATAAGACTGGCTCCAGTCCGGATTCGGATGCGTTGCCATGGAATACAGGTGCGAGGGCACATCGCAGGCAACACCGGGATAGGTGTTCTCGCGCCAGGTGCCGCCGATGTCATCGGCCTTTTCAAGAATGATGATGTCGCGAATGCCGCGTTTTCGGGCCTCCAGCGCCATGGTCAACCCGGCGAACCCCGCGCCGACGATCAGCATCTGTGTCTTTTGCGTCAAAACCTTGCCTCCCGGCACAACCATATGGAGATAACCCAAAGATAGGAAGGGGTGTGGTTTTGAGAAGCAAGTTATCGGGAATAAAAGTAAATCAGTGGGTGCTTGCGCTGTGAACAATTGGCACGTGTGCGTGTCACAGGTTCAGCCGATCGGCCCGCCCGTGTTGCACCAGTCGCAGGTTCAGCTCATCCGCCTCGGGTGCGCCGTGTTCCAGCGCAAAGACAAAGGCGTGGGTCAAGTAGAAACAGGCGGCGTCAATGTCGCCTGCCTCCTCGCGTTCATCTGCGGCCATGGTGTAGTATCGGACAAGGCCCGCGTGATCGTTGCCGGCGTGCGCGGCAAGAAGCAAATCGTCAAGCGCGGCCCTGTCCATGCCCAACGGCCTATTCTGACCGTCCATTTTCAATCTGTGTCGCGACCCAATGGTGGAAATTATGCGTGGGGCCGTCCATCGCGGGTGAAAAGCGGCCACCGTCGAACAGCATACCGTGACGCCCCTTTTGCATCCCTTCGACGACAAAGACATCCTCTTCGAACACGGTTTTCCAAAGCTGCGCGTTTGATGCCCGCAGACCGTCATGCTGGGGTGTCTCAGCCTCGCTTTTGGCATAGTAGAGCTCGATATGCTCGACGGTGTTTTCCTGATCCACCGGTTCCAGCACGATGGCAAAGCTGTGATCGCGCTGAACGCCCAACAGCACGTTGGGATACAGCGCCACATATTCCGCGCCCTCATCCCATTTGTCGCTAAGGCCTTCGAAATCCGGCAGGGTCGCACCGTCTTGATCTGTCAGTTGCCGGTAGACCAGCGTGCCCTGACCCGAGTAATGCCCGCGCTTTTCGATATTGTAGTGGTCCTCCAGCCGGGAATAGCTGTTCAGGCCGGGATGCACCCAGGGCAGGTGATAGCTTTCGCAGTAATTCTCGACCGCCAGCTTCCAGTTGGTTTTCACCTCCAGCTTGAAGGAGGATTCGTCGCCGCCGTGAAACAGCGGGGTTTCGAACTCTTTCCAACGTTCCAGCAGCTCGCCGTGGGCGTCTTCGAAAGAGGGCGCATTGCCGTCGACATTCACAAAGATCACATCGCGCCAGACATGCGAGCGGATACGGACCAGCCCGAGGTCTTCGTTCTTGATGTCTTCGTGCTTGTTCTGGCCGGGGCCGCCGACATGAGGGGTCGCACGCAGCTCACCCTTCAGGCTGTAGCACCAGCTGTGATAGGGGCAGCGGATGGCCCCGCCGATCTTCTTTGGCGCGTCCACAAGGATCATGCCCCGGTGGCGGCAGGTGTTTTGAAACACGCCGATCTGCCCATCGCGATCCCGGACGATCAGCAGCGGCATTCCCAGAAAATCGACCGGCTTGGCATCACCGATTTCAGGCACGTCCTTGCCGAACCCGATGCCTGACCAATTCGCGTACAGGACAGATTTCCGTTCTTCCGCGAACATGGCCGGATCGACGTAATGTTCATTCGGCAGACCATTGGCTGTGTTCACATCGGTCAGAACCGACGAGAGCGGGCTGTGCTTGTTCATCGAACTCTCCTGCGGTTGGGAATTGCCTTTCAGTTTCCTATTGGCGGACAGGTTGGGGGGACATCAATATCAGAAAAGCTCATCAATGGATGAGTTGGACTAAACCGAACCATCGCGCACCTCGTCGATGATCCAATTTTTCAGGGCTCGGGCGTTGTCGGACAACTCCTCGTCCGGGCGTCCGACAAGGTAAAACTGGTTCGGCGCTTCCAGAAAATGTGATCCGATCGGCACCAGTTTACCGGATTGCAGCATTGGCTGAATCAAGCGTTTCCACCCCAGGGCCAGACCCGCCCCCTTGCGGGCCATCTGCAATGCGACCGAATAGCTGTTGACCCGCGTTTCCATTGTGATCCGGTCTGTATGGCCGAGTTGACGAAACCAGTCGGGCCAGGTTGTCCAAGTGTTGTCTTCGGAATCAAGATGTATCAGCCGCTGTTGCGCAAGGGTTCTTAGCCCGGTGCCCGCCAACTGTTCGGCAAGTTCGGGGCTGCCGACCGGCATCAGGTGATCCCGAAACAGCGGCGTGTGATCCAAGTTGGGATCACCATCGCGCCCGTAGCGGATAAAAAAGTCCAGATCGGATCGATCCTTGAACGGGCGATCCTGCGAGATCTGGTCGATGCTTACTTCGGGCATGTCACGCCAGAACCGGATCACAGATGGCGACAGCCACAAGGCCGCGACTGAGGTGGTCGATCCGACCGTGACCTTACCGCCATATGACCGATCCCGGATGGTCGAAAGCGATTTCGAGATGCGCCCGAAGGATGATGACAGCGCCTCGTGCAGCGCCTTGCCGTCATCCGTCAGGGCGACGCTGCGGTGTTTGCGCTGAAACAGCGGTGCCTCCAGATAGGCCTCCAACGCCTTGATCTGATGGCTGACCGCGCCGGGTGTCACCGAAAGCTCTTCGGCGGCGTTTTTGAAGCTGAGATGGCGGGCGGCCGCCTCAAAAGCCGACAGGGTTGTCAGGGGCGGCAGTTTGTAGTGGCGACGGGACATAGGGACCTGGCTGGCTTCGGGTTAGTTTTGCTCGTGCGACTATGAAAATTTTTATCGTTGAACGCTAGCATTTGATGCATTGAGAATGCGTCAAATTTCAACGTTTGCGATTTTGGAGTCGCGAAAAACATCAAACAGGTCGGTTCTTGCGCGCCGGTTCGGCGGATGCCCCGTTACGCAGGCATACCAAGCATAGTCAATTCCGATACACAGTCGGGCATAAGTGTTCAGGGTCGCATTCGGGCCGCCTTCCCGGAGATGCCGTTCAAGCGTGCTGGTTTAAACCTGCAAAGGACCAAGGATGGAAATGTGCGATGCAAATTCAAAAGGCAAACACTCTAGGGACCTTGTTCTAACTTCGCATGTGGCATGGAAAGTCACCCATTCGAAAAGAAACTGAGAGGGCTTCGCCTTTGCAGCGACCCCCGAAAACCACGGATCGACAACACGGAGGAGAAATATGTCGGTACCTGAACCATTCACGGATCTTGAGATAGAAACGGCCGACGCCGGTTTCTATGAGAATTATAGTGTGCCGATTGCGCTGATCAGCAAGGGCATCATGGTGGCCTTGGTGCTGTGGGCGCTGGTGTTTCCGGCAAACGCAAACAGCACATTGGGCAGCTGGAACGGTCGGCTGCTCGAAAGCTTCAACGGCTTTTACGTGATTATTGTTGGCCTGTTCTTTTTCTTTCTGGCGATTGTCGCGATCATCCCCTCGACCGGAAAGCGGATCATGGGCACGCCTGGCGAAAAGCCCGAATTCTCGAATTTCTCGTGGTTTTCGATGATGTTTGGCGCTGGTCTGGGCGTTGGCCTGATGGTGTTTGCCACCGCCGAACCGCTGGGCCTGTGGGGGTCGAACCCTGTTGTCGTGTCCGGCTCGGTCGAAGGCAACAGCCCCGAGGCGCTGCAATCGGCCTACCGGTTCACCTATCTGCACTACGGCTTCCACGCTTGGGCGATCTACGTGGTGACCGGCCTGTCGCTGGCCTATTACGCATATACGCGCAACATGCCCCTTACCATTCGCTCGGCGCTGACGCCTTTGTTCGGTCGGCTGATGAACGGGTTCCTGGGTCATGTGGTTGACGTGCTGGGTGTTGTGGCAACGATCCTCGGCGTCTCGGTGACCATCGGCTACGGTGTCAGCCAGTTCATCGATGGGGTCTACGCCATCACTGGCATGCAGTGGGTCATGGATCTGGGTGGTGACGTGCCAACCCCAAGCAAAGTGGGTCTGATTGCAGGTCTGCTGGTCATCATGTGCCTGTCGATCATCTCGGCTGTTTCGGGTGTCGGGCGCGGGGTAAAGTACCTGTCGAACCTCAATCTGGTGCTTTCGATCATCCTGCTGGGAACGTTCGTCGTGTTCGGATCGTTCGTCTTTGCCATGACGACCTATGGTTCGGCGATGGTCGATTACATCCTGAACTTCCTGTCGCTCAGCTTCAGCGCGTATGGGCCGTTGTCTGCGGAATCCTTCGCGGCGGCCTTGCCTGCCGAGGCGCAGGCGCACGCCAACGACCTATTCGGCGGCGCAACCAACGCCTGGGGCAGCTTTGACGGCTTCAAAAGCGGCCTTGAAGGCGCCGCAGCCGAGTTGGACGAGGCCACTCTGACCGCAGCATATGCTGCTGGTGAGCAGGGCCGTCAGTTCGGATGGCAAGCCGGTTGGACCACGTTCTACTGGGCCTGGTGGATCGCGTTCTCGCCCTTCGTGGGCCTGTTCCTTGCACGTATCTCCAAGGGCCGTTCGGTGCGCGAGTTCATTCTGGGCTGTGTCTTTGCACCTGCACTGGTCTGCTTTGCGTGGATGACGGTTCTGGGTGGCACCGCGATTGATCTGGAGCTGGCCGGTGCCGCAGAAGGTGCGATCATCGGGGCATCGAACACCAACAAACTGTTCGTGACCCTGTCTTACATGATCGATGGCGGGCTGCTGTCTATGCTGAACGTCATGTGCGTGATCCTGATCATGACCTTCCTCGTGACCTCAGCGGACTCTGGCATTCTGGTGATGAACACCATCATGTCGGGCGGCAGTCAGGAAACCGGCGTCAAGCACCGTATCATCTGGGGTGTGATCCTGACCGCTGTGATCGGTGCGCTGATCCTTGCAGCCGGGGACAACAACCCGATGGACGCGCTGCGCAACGCGATGATCATCGGGGCGTTGCCGTTCACGATGGTCATGGGTCTGATGTGCATCGCACTGGGCAAGGCCTTGTTCCGCGACGGGCAGCGCGACAAACACGCGGCCTCGTCTACGCAGGCGGCTGAATAGCGCCTGTTGCGATCCCTTGAAAACAACGGACGCCGCCCAATCCGGGCGGCGTTTTTCGTGTCGCTTCCTGCAAGCACATATCGCAATCAGAGAGGTGACAGCCCGGCGAATCCCCCAAAGTGAAACGCAAGATGGAGGATTGCCAAGTGAACATCCGTACGACAACGCGCGCCGGTGGGCGCTCGGCCCGCCGCGCGCTGCGCACCGCACCGAACTTTGACATGTTGCCAGGTCTGACCCGGGGCATTCCGCTATGCGAGGTCATGGACGGCGGCCAGGTGGAACGCATCGACAACGCCTCGATGGACATCCTTGAAAACGTCGGCGTTCAGTTCCGCGACCCGATTGCACTGGAGGACTGGAAGAGGGCAGGGGCCAAGGTCGAGGGTGAGTTGGTCTATCTGGATCGGGGCCTTGTGCGCGAGTTGATCGCGACGATCCCGTCGGACTTTACCTACCACGCCCGCGATCCTGACAAGAATGTACGTTTGGGTGGGAAGCACTCGATCTTTGTGCCGATGACCGGCGCGCCGTTCCTGCGCGATCTGGACGATGTGCGCAGGAACCCCACGCTGGACGATCTGGCGATGTTTCACAAACTCAGCCACATGATGCCCGCGCTGCATTCCTCGGCGCATCATATCGTGGAACCGTATGACCATCCGATCAGCCAGCGGCATCTGCGCATAACCTATTCGTCGATGAAACACTCGGACAAGACGTTCATGGGCATGACCACCTCGCCCAAGAACGCCGAAGACGTGATGGAGATGTGCGCGATCCTGTTTGGCGAGGATTTCCTTGAGGATCACCCCGTTACCACCGGCAATTGCAATGGAAACTCACCGCTGGTCTGGGATGAGACGATGCTGGGCGCGATGCGGGCCTTTTGCCGCCGCAATCAGCCCGTCTTGTGTTCTCCGTTCGTTTTGGGCGGGGCCAATACGCCTGCCTCTGTTCCCGCCACGGTCGCACAGCTAAACGCCGAGGCGCTGAGCGCGCTGGCCTATACGCAGGTCATCCGCAAAGGGGCTCCGGCGATCTATGGTCATTACCTGTCGACAGTATCGATGAAATCTGGCGCACCGATGGCGGGTACGCCCGAGATCAGCCTGATGAATTTCATGATCGGTCAAATGGCGCGGTATTACGATGTGCCTTGGCGCACCTCGAACACGTTGGGCGGGGCCAAAACCTTTGACGCGCAGGCAGGATATGAATCGGCGACGACGCTGAGTGCGGTGATGCATGCTGGGGCGAACTACATCTGGCACAGCGCCGGGTGGAACGAGGCCGGAATGCATTGTTCGGTTGCCAAGTTCATTGTCGATGCCGAGCAATGCGCGATGGCCTACCGCATGGCCGAGGGGCCCAAATGGGGCGATTTCGACGAAGCACTCTCTGCCGTCCCCGAGGTCGGGCCTGGCGGGCATTATCTGGGCCACCCCCACACGCAGGACAATTTCCAAACCGCGTTCTTCATGCCAGAGATGTTCGATAACAACTCGATCGAACAATGGGTGGCCGAAGGTGAGGTCGAAATAACCGAACGCGCGTTGACCCACGCCCGCAAACTGCTGGCCGAGTATCAGGAACCCACGCTCGACATCGCCAAGAACGAAGAGCTGCTGGACTACATCGCCCGCCGGGAACGAGAGATCCCGGCCGCCGATGAGTTGAACCAGACCTACTAAAGAACACTCCCCGTACTGGCCCGCCCCTGCACAGGCGGGCCCTTTTTTGTTCATGATCCGAAGGCCAAAATGAAGATCGCCGAAATTCACATCTACAGCCACGAACTGCCGGTCAAAAACGGCCCCTACACGATGGCAAATGCCGAAGTTTGGGCGCTGGACACGACCCTTGTGAAACTTGTGGCCGAGAATGGTCTGGTGGGGTGGGGGGAAACCTGCCCGGTCGGTCCGACCTATGCCGAAGCCCATGCCGCCGGTGCCCGCGCCGCATTGGCCACAATGGCAACGGGCATGATCGGGGCCGAGGTGCTGCCGGTGCCGCTGCATCGCCGGATGGATGTGGTGTTGAACGGGCATAACTACGCCAAGGCGGCGGTGGATATTGCGGCGCATGATCTGTTGGGCAAAGCGCTGGGCGTTTCGGTTGCTGATTTGTTGGGTGGCGCAGTGAGCCGCAGATTGCCCTCCTACTACGCGACCGGGGTCGGGGCACCGGACGACATCGCGCGGCTGGCGGGTGAGAAGCTGGCCGAAGGCTATCCTCGCCTGCAGATCAAGGTTGGTGGGCGCCCGGTCGAGCTGGATATCGAGACGATCCGCAAAGTGTGGGAGGTGATCCGGGGCTCGGGCATGAGGCTGGCGGTCGATGGCAATCGGGGCTGGACCACCCGCGACGCGCTGCGTGTCAGTCGCGAATGCCCCGAGATCCCGTTCATCATGGAACAACCCTGCAACACCATTGAGGATCTGCAGAAAATCCGGCCACAGATTCAGCATCCGATCTACATGGATGAAAACAGCACCAGCCTGAACACCGTTATCACTGCCGCGGGAACCGGGCTGGTGGACGGATTCGGAATGAAACTCACTCGGGTCGGCGGTTTGCACCCCATGCGCGCCTTCCGTGACATTTGCGAGGCGCGCAACCTGCCGCATACCTGCGATGATGCTTGGGGCGGGGATATCATCGCCGCAGCTTGCACGCATATCGCCGCGACTGTGCGCCCGGACTTGTTGGAGGGCGTCTGGCTCGCAGCACCTTATATTGATGGGCATTACGATCCGAAAAATGGCATTCAAATCAACGGCGGGCATATCGATCTGCCAACCGGGCCGGGCTTGGGTGTTATGCCTGACGAAGGCCTGTTCGGCGCGCCTGCCGCGTCATTTTAGATGGGGTGAGAGAATGGATTTGAACGGAAAAGCAGCCCTTGTGACAGGCGCGGCAGGTGGGATCGGCACCGCACTGGTGCAGCGTTTGCGCGATGCCGGTGCGCGTGTCGCCGTGGCAGATCGCAATGTGGACGGGATCGAGGCCGAGGCGCGTTTGCCGGGTGATCTTCTGAACCCTGATTACGCGGACGCTTTGCCCAAGGCGGCAGCTTCGGCTTTGGGTGGTCTGGACATCGTTCTCAACAATGCGGGCGTTATTACGCGTGGGTCTGTCACCGAGACCTCGGATGACGATTGGTCCTTGTCCATGGGCGTGAATGTCGAGGCCCCGTTTCGCATTTGCCGGGCCGCGATTCCGATCATGGCTGATGGAGGCGGCGGGGTGATCGTCAACACAGCCTCTTGCTGGGGGCTGCGTCCGGGGCCGAACCACGCGGTCTATTGCATGACCAAGGCGGCCATCGCGTCGCTAACGCAGTGCATGGGGATGGATCATGCGCATCAGGGCATCCGCATCAATGCCGTTTGCCCGAATGAGGTGAACACGCCGATGTTGCGCTCGGGCTTTGAAAAGCGGGGATTTGACCCCGACACCGCCGTGGCCGAACTGGGCCAGACCGTACCGCTGGGCCGCATAGCCGAGCCTGAGGATATCGCAGATGTTATCATGTTCCTTGTCTCGGACGCGTCGCGTTATGTTTGCGGCACATTGGTTGAGGTGAACGGAGGCAAACCTGTCTCATGATGCGATTTGAAGGCAAAACCGCGCTTGTCACCGGCGGACGCAGCGGGATTGGTCGGGCCATCGCCGAACGGCTGCGGCACGAAGGCGCGCGCGTGTTTACGGCGCAGCGCGGGGCAGACCCGGAGTTTGAAGGGATCACCGCGGACTTTACCGATCCGGATAGTCCCCGTCGGGTGGTGGATGCCGTTATCGCCAAGGCCGGGCGTCTGGATGTTCTGGTCAACAACGCAGGTATGATGCAGGAATCCTCGGTCGAGGATATGAGCCTTGAGGACTGGCAGCGCACTCTGACCGTCAATCTGACCGCGCCCTTCCTGATGATAAAAGCCGCGCTGCCGCATCTGCGCAAAACGCGGGGTTGCATCGTAAATACCGGATCGATCGAAGGTTTGGGCAGCAATCCCGGTCACGCGGCCTATTGCGCGTCCAAGGCCGGTTTGCATGGCCTGACCCGCGCTGTTGCTGTGGATCACGGGGCCGAAGGCGTCCGCTGCAACGCGGTCGCGCCGGGGTGGATCGACACCGACCTGAACGAGGATTTCGTCAACGCGATGCCCGATCCCGATGCGTTTCGCCGAGATATTGCAAATATCCACCCTGTCGCCCGGACCGGACGGCCCGAGGAAGTTGCGGCGCTTGTCGCGTTTCTGGCCTCGGAGGATGCGGCATTCATCACCGGGCAGATCTACACCGTTGATGGTGGGCGAACGGCAAAGCTCAGCCTGCCCTGAGACCTTCGGATCTACTCCTTGCCCGAGCGCCATTCCTTCCAGATCAGATAGCTGTTTGCCCCGAGCGAGGCGAAGGGCTCGGGCGGCAGGCGCGGCGGGTCCGGCTGCGCCAGAAAGTGATCCGCGATTTCTGAGCCGCCTTGCAGCACAAGCTCGGCAATGCCCATTCCTTGCAATGTCCCGCGGGCGATGCCGAGGCCGTTCTGGCAGCACGCAGAAAAGACGCCGTCTTCCAGTTGTCCAAAGGCGGCTGATCCATTGCGGCTGAGGCAGAGCATTCCGGCCCAGCGATGCTCCATCTTCACATCAGGCAAATGCGGGAAGCGTTCCGTGAACTTCCGGTCATGCACCCAGCCCGCGTTGCGCAACCGCATCGGGCTGGTTTCGATGCTCGGGTGAAAGCTGGAACAGGTGCGGATCAGGATGCGATCCCCATAGCTGCCCGACACACGCCGGACCGAGGTGCCCATCGGATCGGCCGGCGTTGCCGACCAGCGCGACTGCCCGCCTAGCGTGTTGATCTGCGCCTCGGTCAGCGGGGCCGTGATCGAGGCGTAGAGGCAGATATGCATCAACTGCCGCTGGTAGAACCCAAAGCTTTCAAGATGGCCGTTATTGGCCAGAATGATCCGCCCGGTGCTGACCCTGGCCTTGGGGGTGTTGACCACCCAGCCTGCACCTTGCTTTTCAAAACCGGTGACCGGAGAGTTCTCGAACACGTTGATCTGTTCCGCCAGTCGGGCCGAGAGCGCCCGAATATAGGCTGCTGGCTGGATCATCACCGTTCCCGGTGCATAAAGACCCGAGGTGTAGTGAGGGCTGCCTGTGATCTCTTGCATCTGCTGTTGATCATAAAGCGTATGCGGCTCGCCCAGTTTGGTCAGATGCTCGGCAAATTCGTGATTATGCGCGTCACCCGCCTTGGTGGCGGCGGCGTTGTACTTGCCGCATGGGTCGAACATTTCCTGCGGCAGGTCGCACTCATCGGCTACTTCGGTCGCAAAACCGATGGCCTTGCGGTTCAGTGCGATGGCGGCGCAATCCGCCTCTAACCCTTCGCCCGCGTAATTGTCCGAGGCTAGATCATGCGGCAGGTCGATCATGAACCCCGAGTTCCGCCCTGCCGAGCTGTCTGCGAATTGGCCCGCCTCCAGCAGAACGATTTTCAGGGACGGATCCAGTTGGTGCAGCCGTCGCGCCGTGCTGAGCCCGGCAAACCCGCCACCGACAATGGTGATGTCGGCGCTTTGGTCCTGTTCGAGCACCGGCAGGGGTCTCTGGGGTGGCAGGATGGCATTCCATCCCGCCGGGCCGGTCTGCCGGGGCAGTCTTTTGGCCTGGAACTGTGTCAATCCACGGCCTCGTCCGCGTCATCGGCCAGATCGATCCAGATGGTTTTTAGCTGAGTGTACTGGTCATGGGCATGGACCGAGTTGTCGCGACCACCAAAACCCGATTGCTTGTAGCCGCCAAACGGGGTGGTGATGTCGCCCTCACCAAAACTGTTGACTGTCACGGTGCCCGCCCGGATCGCCCGCGCGCCGCGAATGGCGCGCTTTGCGTTGGCGGTGAAGATCGAGGCGCAGAGGCCATAGTCGGTGTCATTGGCGATCTTGATAGCCTCGTCAAAACCCGAGACTTCGATCACTGACAGAACGGGGCCGAAGATTTCCTCACGCGCCAGAGTGGCGTCATTACCGGGCACTTCGACCACGGTGGCTTCGACAAAGCCCTTCTCTGCTTTTCCTCCAATGACCACGTTTTCGGCCTGATCCAGATAGCCGCACACTTTGTTGTAGTGCCCTTCGCTGACCAGCGCGCCCACACGGGTTTCCGGGTCAAGCGGGTCGCCGATATTCCACTGTTTGGCGTGATGGGCGATGCGCTCCAGCAGTTCCTCTTTCACGTCCTTATGCACGATCAGGCGGGACGAGGCCGAGCAGTTTTCGCCCATATTCCAGAACGCGCCGTTCACCACATGCGCGGCCACCCGGTCGAGGTTTTCGGCGTCCTCCATCACGATGGCGGGGTTCTTTCCGCCCATCTCAAGCACCACCTCTTTGGCGTTGCTTTCAGCCGAGTAGGTCAGGAAACGCTTGCCGGTCACGGTCGATCCGGTGAACGAGACCATGTCGATATCCGGATGCCGCCCAATCGGTTCGCCGACCTCGGCCCCGCCACCGGGCACGATGTTCAGCACGCCGCGCGGCAGACCGGCCTCCATCGCCAGTTCGGCCAGGCGCAAAGCGGTAAGCGTGGTTTCCGCTGCTGGTTTGACAACGACCGAGCACCCAGCTGCCAAAGCAGGCCCGATCTTCCACGCCAGCATCAGCAGCGGGAAGTTCCACGGTAGCACCAGCCCGACAACGCCGATGGGTTCGCGCACCACCATGGCGATGTGATCGTCGCTGGCGGGTGAGACCTGATCGTAAATCTTGTCAATCGCCTCGGCGTGCCATTTCAGGCAGTGAATCGTCTCGGGCACGTCCACGGTTTCGCAGTCATAGATGGTCTTGCCGCTGTCGATGCTCTCCATCACCGCCAGTTCGCGCGCGTTGCGTGTCATCAGCTTGCACAGCCGGATCAGCACGTCCTTGCGCTCGGATGGATGCAGTTTCGACCAGCGGCCATCGTCAAATGCCTCACGCGCCTTTTCGACAGCAAAATCCACATCCGCCGCACCGCAGGCGGCGATTTCGGCCAGTTTTTCGCCGGTGGCGGGGTTCACCGTCCCGAATGTCTCACCCGAGATCGCCGGGCGGAATGCGCCATCAATGAAGGCTCCGGTCGGCAGTTCCAGATTGGCAGCGATGGATTTGTATTCGTCCTTAGTAAGCAATCCCATGCCTTAGCCCTCCGCCACGATATCTGCGATTGTCTTTTTCAATACGCGCGTCACCTGTTCTAGCGCGCGCTTGTCGTCCTTGTTCAGACCTTTCAACGGAGGCCGCATCGCGCCCGCGTCGATCCCGTTCATGGTCACACCGTGTTTGATGGTCTGGATGAATTTGCCGCCCTGTTCCAGCACCCGCATCAGCGGCATCATGGCGGACATGATCCGGCGACCCTTGGCGAAATTGCCCTCGATCACGCAGGCCTGATACAGGGCCACATGCTCTGCAGGCAGGAAGTTCGACCCGCCGCAGACCCAGAACGGTGCGCCCCAGGCAAAGAACTCCAGCGCCTGATCGTCCATGCCGCAGCCCAGCTGGATATGCGGATAGTCGCGCGCCAGCAGATGCACCCGGTTGATATCCCCCGAGCTTTCCTTGATGCCGCAGAAGTTGCGACTGCGACCCACGCGGTCGAGGAATTCCTCACCCATCATCGTGCCGGTGCGGTGTGGGTAGTTATACAGCATGACAGGCAAGTCAGCGGCTTTGTCGATGGCCAGCGCGTTCAGTGCATTTTCGCGATCGGTTGGCACTGAATAGGGCGGGCTGGCCAGCAGGATGGCATCGGCACCGATCTCACGCGCGCCCGAGGCCAGGGCAATCGAATCCGGTGTCAGCATTGCCCCGGTTCCTACGACCAACGGCAGACGGCCCTTCAACTGCTCATGCGTGAACCGCGCCAGTTCCAGCCGTTCCTCGACAGTCTGCGCATAGTTCTCACCGGTCGACCCGCCCGAGATCAGGCCGTGCACGCCATTCTCAATCAGGTATTCGATCACCTGCGCCAGAGCGTCCCAATTCACGCGTCCATCGTCGTGATAGGGCGTGACCACCGGGGTATAGATTCCCTCAAATCTGAAAATCGGGTTCATTCCGTCCTCATGCAGGTTTCGAAAGTGGGACGCCCATCGGGACATCCAGCGCGTCGGGCATAACGAACAGCTCGATCTGATCGCGTGACAGGTTCCAGTGATCCTCAGCCAGCTGCGCAGCAGCCGCCTCATCGCCCGCCTCGATGGCGGCGATGATGGCGTCGTGCTGACGGCTGGCTTCTGACAGGTTTTCGGACATTTTGGCCGTCTGAGGCCGGTAAAAGGTCATCCCGATCCGGGCGTGATCGATCAGCAACCGGTTAAACGACGGCAGCAAGTAGACATTGCCTGACATCTCTCCGGTCACGTCATGAAAGCGGTTGTTGGCCAGCGCGCGATCCTCGGCAGACCCCGACCGCAATGCTGCCTTAAAGGCCTGTTGGGCGTCTTTCAAAGCGTCCATCTGCGCGTGCGTGGCGTTTTGCGCCGCTAGCCGCAGGATTGCGCCGTAGATCATTGGGGCTGCCAGAAAGAAGTCGCGCAATGTGGTGTAAGACATCTCGGACACCCGCGCACTGCGATTGGCGCGCAGATCCAGATAGCCCTCGCCTGCCAACTGCCTGAACACTTCGCGCAGCGGCGTCCGGGACAGGCCAAATGCATCGGACAGATGCGCCTCATCCAGATCGGTGCCGGGTTGCAGGCGCAGCGTCAGAATCGCGACCTTCAGATGCTCGGTCAGTTCGGTTTTGCGGGACTTGGCATCGTCTTTCATCAGGGCCCTCTGGCTTGGCGCGGACGAATCACAAATCCGGCCGCTGTGCACCACCTGTATTCGAAAAAAATACAACTTGTATACAGAAAAAAATCGTGCAGCATGACACTTCCTGAAAGACTCGGGCGCGAACTGCCCAATTGAACTGGAAACACCATGCGCCAAACGCGGCACATCACCTTCATCCTGGTCGAGGAGTTTTCGCACCTCGCCTTTTCCTGCGCGGTCGAGCCGTTGCGGATTGCCAATCTGGTCAGCGATGAAAAGCTATATGAGTGGACCCTGCTGTCCGAAGATGGCGAACGTGCGGTGTGCTCGAACGAGCTGGTGACTTTGGTGCATGGCGGTTTGGATGACCTGACCAAAACGGACCAATTATTCGTGTTGTCGGGCATTCACATGCGCAATCACGTCACGCGACCGTTGCTGTCCACTCTTAGGCGCGAACGGGCGCGGGGGACGCCAATTGGGGCGTTGTGTTCCGGGGCGTGGCTGCTGGCCGAGGCCGGTTTTCTGGACGGGATGCAGGCCGCAATTCACTGGGAATATCACGACGCGTTCATGGAGGCGTTTCCCGAAGTGAACCTGGTGCGCAGCGTATTTGTGGCTGACGAAAAGCACATCACCGCCTCGGGCGGCACGGCGACGGCGGACCTGATGCTGCACCTGATCGAACGCGACCACGGAGAGGAACTGGCCATCGAGGTGGCCGATCAGATGGTCTATAACGCCGTCCGAAACGCCACTGCAAAACAGCGCGTCTCGCTTCAGTCGCGCAACGGGATGCGCAATGCGCATCTGGCCAAGGCGATCCAGATCATGCAGGGCAGTATCGAAACGCCGGTTTCACCTTCGGATATTGCCGAGACCTTGGGCATTTCGGCGCGCCAGTTAGAGCGTTTGTTCGGCAAATACCTCAACACCTCGCCCAAGAAATACCTGATGGAGATGCGTTTGGAGCGGGCACAGAAGCTGTTGTTGCAAACCGAAGCCTCAATCACCGAGGTCGCCATTGCCTGTGGCTTTGAAAATCCCGGTCATTTCTCACGCGTGTACCGGTCAAGCTTTGGTGTGACGCCGCATTCGCAAAGAAACAAGATCGACTGAGAACGGCAAGGCGGGGGGAGCACAGCAATCATCCGAAAATTGGACAATCGCGTGCTCACCCCCTGAACCCGCCGAGATACCCCCTCGTTAAAAAATCTGACTAGTCAACCGTTCGGCGGGCTTAGGTGTCGATATATATCGATATTGGCATAACTATTGCGAGATCATGTCACTTGTGCGTTAGTTTCTGCCACAATGATTAACATTTGAACCTTGATGAGGTCAGATGCTGGATATGAAACGCGAAATCGGGCGCTGATGATCGCGGCTAAGTTCGCCAAAAACGGCCCTTCATCAATCACCCGCCCACATCCCGAAAGAGCTTTCGTCAAACTCGGCGACCATGGGTGCGTGGTCGGATTCTGGGAATTTGCTGTCGGTTGCGAAGGCGATGCTTTCGTCGTGGATAAGTTCGTTATGAATCTCGGCATTCACAAAACTTGCCATCATTCGGCGCGACACAAGCATATGGTCCAGCAGGTTGGGCTTTCCGTGGTGATACAGGGTAAAGCGGCGGCTTTGCGCAACGGATAGTGCGACAGGGTGCATGACCCGGTCATTCAACGCGGGGTTTCCAGTGTCCTCGGTCGTACCGCGAATGGCCATGATCGGCACGTCGTTGGGCTCGGCATTGAAATCGCCGCAGATCAGGATTTTGGCGTTCGGCTCGTTCTCGAAGATACCGTCGACAAACAAACGCGCCTCCAGTGCTGCACCGACCCGTTTCATGGATGAAATGAAGTACCCTTCGGCCCAACCCGCCGCGCTGGCCCATTTGTAATTTGTTGGCCCCTGTCCCGGAATCGGAGTGGGGATCTTCGACTTGAAGTGGACGTTCAGAATGTGGATCGGATCCTCCTGACCTTTCCTCAACCGCACATAAAGGGACGGACGTTCCCATTTGACGTCCAAAGGATCCGGATTGCCGGTTGCCGTGACCCGCGAATAGGACGGCGGATTTACCAGCGTGTTCTGAACCTCCCGAACCTCTTCAACGGTCATGTCGGGCGAAGACGCAACAACCAGATTGCGGTATCTTTCGACATCGGGTTTGTTTTTCAGCGTGGTAGAAGAGAGTGTAAATTGCTCGTACCTGGTGCCCGTCAGCAACGTGTCAAGCGCCCGAAGCTGCCGCGGGCCGCTGTCCATATCCTGCCCGTGAACTTCCTGAAAACAGATGACATCTGCCCGCAGTCTTTCCAGCATCGGCTGCAGGATTTTGACGCGATCATTAAAGGCGGCGGTGCTGTTTTCTGATGTGCCGTCGTCGAGGTTCTCAATGTTGAAAGTCGCAAAACGCATGGCGTGGTCCTCAATGAAATGAATACAAAAACGCTAACATATTGGGGTAGAAATGATACCGTTTTGAGACAAACGACTGAATAGATGGCGGATCTTCTGATAGGGCCACATGATCGCTATTCGTGCAAAAACTGGACCCTGAGGACAAGTTTACCGCCCGGTTCTAGGGTCATATTCTGTAGGTTTGCCTAAGGATTGCCCGAAGCGACCATTGCCGCCAGCGAAATCATGGCTTCGCTAGGAATGCACAACACTAAAAGCGGGATGGTGCTGCTGGAGAGAATTGAACTCTCGACCTCTCCCTTACCAAGGGAGTGCTCTACCTCTGAGCTACAGCAGCGCTGTGGGCGGGTGATTAGACTCAAACGAAACGGGGCGCAAGGGTGTCTGGACGGTTTTTTTCGCCTCCTGTAGAGAAAGACCATGGCAGACAAAGATACACCTAAAAAACACGGCAAATCCGGGGATGCGCGGGAAGAGCGTTTGAAGGCTGCGCTTAAGGCGAACATGGCGCGGCGCAAGGCGCAGGCCAGGGCGCGGGCGGCATCCGACAACAAGGCCGGTAAGGACGAGGGATAAGAGCAGATGGATTCGATTCTGGTGACGGGCAACGGGCCGCTAAACGGTCAGATACCGATTGCGGGGGCCAAGAACGCGTGTCTGACGCTGATGCCTGCAACGCTGTTGAGCGAAGAACCGCTGACGCTGACCAATGCGCCGCGGCTGAGTGACATCAAGACCATGACAGCCTTGTTGCAGTCGTTGGGGGCCGAGGTGTCGTCATTGCAGGATGGACAGGTGATCGCGATGTCCAGCCACAGCCTGACCAGCCAGACAGCTGATTATGACATCGTGCGCAAGATGCGCGCCTCGAATCTGGTGCTGGGACCGTTGCTGGCGCGGTTCGGACAGGCGGTTGTGTCGCTGCCGGGCGGGTGTGCGATTGGCGCGCGGCCGATGGACCTGCATGTCGAAGGGCTTGAGGCGCTGGGCGCCGAGATTGAGCTGAAAGACGGCTATTTGCACGCCAAGGCACCGGGCGGATTGAAAGGTGCGATGCACGAGATGCGCTTTGCCTCGGTGGGTGCGACCGAGAACATCGTCATGGCCGCGACGCTGGCCAAGGGCACTACGGTTCTGAAAAACGCTGCGCGCGAGCCCGAGATTGTCGATCTGGTCGACTGCTTGCGCAAGATGGGGGCGCAGATTTCCGGCGAGGGCACTTCGACCATCGAAATTCAGGGGGTCGAGCGGCTGCACGGTGCAACGCATCAGGTTGTGACCGACCGGATCGAGCTGGGCACCTATATGCTGGCCCCGGCGATTTGCGGCGGTGAGGTGGAGTTGCTTGGAGGGCGTTTGTCTCTCGTCGAGTCGTTTGCGGCCAAGCTGGATGCAGCGGGCGTCAGCGTGACAGAGACCGAGAAAGGCCTGAAAGTCACCCGCAAAAACGGACCGGTGCGCGCCGTGGACGTGGTGACCGAGCCCTTCCCCGGTTTCCCGACCGATCTGCAGGCGCAGATGATGGCGCTGATGTGCACGGCCGAGGGGACTTCGGTACTGGAAGAGCGTATCTTCGAGAACCGCTTTATGCATGCGCCCGAACTCGTGCGCATGGGTGCGAATATCGAGGTACATGGCGGCACCGCCACGGTGACGGGTGTCGAACGTCTGAAAGGTGCGCCGGTAATGGCGACCGACCTGCGCGCCTCGGTCTCGCTGATCCTTGCGGGGCTGGCGGCGGAAGGTGAGACTACGGTCAGCCGGGTCTATCATCTGGATCGGGGATATGAACATGTGGTGCGCAAGCTGGAAGGTGTGGGTGCCAAAATCGAACGGATCAAGGGCCAATGACAGACGCAAGCTTTGAAGACGGGCGCGAGGCCCCGCTGAATCTGGGGGCCGAGGATGCGGATGACCTGCAGGTAATCTCAACCCTCGCGCAGGACGCCGTGTTTCCGGTGACAGAGATGACATGGCATCCCTCGCAGCGCCGGTTTGGCCTGCTGCTCAACCGGTTCCGCTGGGAGGACAAGGACGCAGCCACGCGCCGTGACCGCCCGTTCGAGCGGGTGCAATCGGTGTTGGTTTTTGATTCCGTGCTGTCGGTGGCCAGTCAGGGTGTCGATCGCAGCGACACGGATATGGTCATGTCGCTTCTGTCGGTCGATTTTGAGCCCGGTGAAGATGGCGCGGGCCAGATCATGCTGACGCTCGCCGGAGATGGAGCGATCCGACTGACGGTTGAGGCCATTGAAGCAACGCTCAAAGACGTGACGCGGCCCTATCAGGCCCCGTCCGGTCAGGCACCGAACCATCCGGAATAAACGCGGCATATCGCAGGCGTTCACCAACCCTGTCGAGGGGGTGGTGCTGCGCCGCGTCACCGTGTTCGACGTGTTCCAGATGAGCCAGGTGTTGATCCGGTCGATCACCCATCTTTGTGCTGCGGATCATGGGAAAGACCCGCATCTTCTGTCCCTGTGGACAGCCAACAAGGATCCGCAGACCATTCGGGGATGGATTCAATCCGGGTCCGAAGTCTGGGTCGCAGAACTGGCCGGGCAGATTGCAGCCGTCGGCGGCGTGCGGCTGGGGTCCAAGATTTCTCTGCTATACGTCGATCCGTCTTATGTCCGTCGTGGGATCGGTCGGGCGCTTTTGGCGCGGCTAGAGCAAGAACTTGCAGATCAGGGATGTGAACAAGCGTCCTTGGATGCCACGCATACCGCGCGCGCCTTCTACCTGAGATACGGGTGGGTGCAGGCGGGCGAGCCGGAAGACTGGCGCGGGATGACCCAGTTTCCCATGCGCAAATCGCTGCACCCCGCCAAGAAGGGTTGAGACCTGCGGGTCCCGGCGATATGTCCCCGTGAAACGCTCCGGAGTGCCCGATCATGCCCGTATTCCTTGATACCACATCGCCCGAGTTTGAAGCCGCTTTTCAAACCCTGCTGTCCGCCAAGCGCGAGGACAGCCCGGATGTTGATGCAGTTGTAGCCGGGATCATCGAGGATGTCCGGGCACGCGGCGATGCAGCAGTGATCGAGCTGACCGCCAAATTCGACCGGCTGGAACTGACGCCTGACACGCTGGCGTTTTCGGCCGAAGAGGTGACGGAAGCGGTTGCACAGGTATCAGAGGCCGACCGTGCGGCATTGGAACTGGCGGCTGCGCGTATCCGTGACTATCACGAAAAACAGATGCCTCAGGATCAGCAATGGACGGATGCTGCTGGGGCTACGCTGGGCTGGCGCTGGTCGGCGGTTTCGGCGGCGGGGCTTTATGTACCGGGCGGGTTGGCCTCTTACCCCTCATCCGTGCTGATGAACGCCATACCGGCAAAGGTGGCGGGCGTGGAACGGCTGGCCATCGTGGTGCCGACGCCGGGCGGTCAGGTAAATCCATTGGTTCTGCTGGCGGCGCAACTGGCAGGCGTGGACGAGATCTATCGCATCGGCGGCGCGCAGGCTGTTGCCGCGCTGGCCCATGGCACGCAGACCATTGCGCCGGTCGACAAGATCACAGGTCCGGGCAATGCCTTTGTCGCGGCTGCCAAGCGGCGGGTTTTCGGCAAAGTGGGCATCGACATGATCGCGGGCCCGTCCGAGATTCTGGTCATTGCCGACAAGGACAATGACCCGGACTGGATCGCGCTGGACCTGCTCAGCCAGGCCGAACATGACGAAAGCGCGCAGTCGATCCTGATCACGGATGATGCCGCATTCGGGCAGGCCGTGGCGCGGGCCGTTGATAAACGTCTGGAAACCCTGCAGCGGCGCGAGATTGCCGGGGCAAGCTGGCGCGATTTTGGCGCGATCATCACCGCGCGTGATCTTGAGGAAGCCGCCGCACTGTCCAACCGTATCGCCCCTGAACATCTTGAGCTGTGTGTTGCAGACCCGGTGGTGCTGAGTGAAAAGACCATCCATGCGGGCGCGATCTTTCTGGGTCAATACACGCCCGAAGCCATTGGCGATTATGTGGGCGGCCCCAACCACGTGCTGCCCACGGCACGGTCTGCGCGGTTTTCGTCCGGCCTGAGCGTGATGGATTTCCTCAAACGCACGACACTGAGCCAGATGACCCCCGAAGCGTTGCGTGCCATCGGCCCGGCAGCCAAACAACTGGCGCAATCCGAAAGCCTTGAGGCGCATGGATTGTCAGTGACGGCACGTCTGAAACGGCTGAACGGCTGATGTGACGCAAAGACCTGTGGAATATGGCGCTTCTGTGCGTTGCCCAATGAAATGCGTTGTTATAGGTCTGAGCAGACGTGAAGGATTGTGACCGTTAAGATGACTCGCATTTCGCATATCGAACTGGACGACCGTAACCTGCCCCCGCCGACGCCTGAGATCGAGCAGGAGCGTAAGGTCGCCATCTATGATCTGTTGGAAGACAACAGCTTTGCCCTGCCAGCGCGGGACGGGCGTCAGGTGCCGGACGGTCCCTACCACCTGCAACTGTCGATCCGCGACAAGCGGCTGGTCTTCGACATTGCCACCGAAGCAGCGGAAAAAGCTGCCGAGTTCCACCTGTCGCTTGGCCCGTTTCGGCAGGTGGTCAAAGACTATTTCCAGATTTGCGAAAGCTATTTCAACGCGGTCAAAACCCTGCCGCCCAGCCAGATCGAAACCATCGACATGGCCCGGCGCGGCATCCACAACGAAGGCAGCCGGGTGTTGCAGGAACGGCTTGAGGGCAAGGCCGATGTGGATACCGACACCGCCCGACGCCTGTTCACGCTGATCTGCGTGCTGCATTTCGGAGGCTAACGGGTGACGCCTCTGCCGCAGTCGATCCTGTTCTGTTGCGACCACAACTCGGTTCGGTCTCCGATGGCCGAGGGCATCATGAAAAAGTTCTACGGCACCGGCACCTATGTGCAGTCTGCCGGCGTGCACAATGATCTTGAGATTGACGGGTTCTGCATCTCGGTCTGCCACGAGATCGATGTTGAGTTGTCCCGCCATCGTTCACGCTCATTCGACGAGATGGAGGAATGGGGCGATGACCTCAGTTCCTTCGACCTGATCGTCGCCCTGTCCCCCGCCAGTCAGCGCAAAGCGCTGGAACTGACCCGGATTTTTCATCTGGATGTCGATTATTGGCCAATAATGGACCCTACCGGGATGGGTGAGACGCGCGAAACAAAGCTACACCACTACCGACAGACCCGCGATCAGATCATCAAACATCTGAAAGACCGCTGGGGCGAACCAACGGAGTGACACATGAACCAGACCGTTCAAACCTATTTCGATGCCTTCAACGCCGGGGATGTGGACGGCATGCTGGCCTGTTTGTCCGATGACGTGGCTCATCACGTGAACGAAGGCCAGATTCGCGTCGGCAAAGAGAAATTCGCGGCTTTCTGCGCCCATATGAACCGCTGCTACAAGGAAAACCTGACCGACATCGTAGTGTTCGAGGCCGAAGGCGGCACCCGTGCAGCAGCCGAGTTCATCGTCAACGGCACCTATCTGGAAACAGACGAAGGGTTGCCGGATGCCCATGGTCAGACCTATCGCTTGCCTGCCGGGTCGTTCTTCGATCTGAAAGACGGCAAGATCACTCGCGTGACCACTTTCTACAACCTTGCGGATTGGACCAAGCAGGTCTCGAATGGCTGAGGTCACCGCGGTCCGCGCCCTGACCGGAGCGGCGCTTGAGGCTGCTCTGGACGACGTTGCGCGCCTGCGGATTGAGGTGTTTCGGGCCTGGCCGTATTTGTACGACGGCGATCTGGAGTACGAGCGGACGTATCTGCAATCCTACCGCGATAGCGACAAGGCCATCGTCGTGGGAGCGTTTGAAGGGGATCGTCTGGTTGGTGCGTCAACAGGCGCGCCGTTGATGGATCACGCTGACGATTTCGCAGTGGCGTTCGATGGCACGGGTCTGGACCTGTCGCAGATCTTCTATTGTGCGGAATCCGTCCTGTTGCCTGACTATCGCGGGCAGGGTGTCGGGCATAAGTTCTTTGACTTGCGTGAAGCTCATGCGCGCGCCTTGGGCTTTACCAAATGCGCCTTTTGCGGTGTGCAGCGCCCGACGGATCACCCGTTGAGACCCGAGAACTACCGCCCGCTGGACGTATTCTGGCGCGCCCGTGGCTATGAGCCCCTGCCGGGTGTGATTGCGCAGTTTTCGTGGAAGGATATCGGGGAAGACGGTGAGACGCTGAAGCCGTTGCAGTTCTGGATCAGAAATCTTTAGGCATTTCTTGATAGGTGGGACACCTTAGGACAATCGGAGCCGACCGGATCATCCAAGCGGCTGTTGCTTAGACCTTTTTTCCCGCCAACATCTTGTGACTTTTTGCCAGCAGGCTTGTCGGCGCGGGTTTTCCCCTCAAGTTGGCCTTGGATTAACGAGGTCACAGAATGATTGAGAACGAACCCAAGCCAGCCCGCTATTATGACGAGCACGATATTTGGACATTGGACCCAACAGCGGCAGATGCTGTGGTCTATGAACGTTTCGCCTCAACCATCGTGGACCTTGTGAATGTGCTGGATGACACTAAGCCGATGATGTCACGTGACGTATACGCCAGACTGTTTGATTCCCTGCTGAATATGTCGCGGATTTTGGGGCAGTACGAAGAGAGTTGGGGTCTGGCTTCGGGCAGCCAACGGACCGATTGACCTGACACCGTACAAAAGTTGATTGGCAAATCGACGGTTTTCGCGTTTCCGCGCCCATGCTCACTATACAAACTTGGACATAGACGATTAGTCTCGCCCGCGGACCGATAAGCTGGGATCGCTGACATGAAAGTCGCCACCGCCGCCTACAATCTCGACTGGCTCGACAGTTGGGCGCAGTATGAGGACAAGCTGGACCGCTGGGTCTCGGACGCCGTAGGGCAGGGGGCCGAGCTTCTGGTTTTCCCCGAATACGGTGCGATGGAGTTGTCGACACTGGACGGGCCCGAGGTGGCAGGCGATCTGGAACGCTCGATCCGGGCGGTGTCCGACCGGATGGAGGATGCGCAGGCCCTGCATCAGCGCCTTGCGGCTGAGCACAAAGTGTACATTCTGGGTGCCTCGGCACCGGTGATTACCGGGCCTGGCCGTCCTGTGAATCGCGCCGAGCTATATGCGCCGGACGGTCGGCAGGATCATCAGGACAAGCAAATCATGACCCGGTTCGAGCGTGAAGATTGGGACATCGCCCCTGGCGGTCCGCTCAAACTGTTCGATACGGCACTGGGCAAGATCGGTATTCTGATCTGCTATGACAGTGAATTTCCCCTGCTGGGCCGGGCGCTGAGCGATGCGGATATCATCCTCGTTCCGTCCTGTACCGAGGCGCTTTCGGGCTATTGGCGGGTTCGGATTGGTGCAATGTCGCGGGCGTTGGAAAACCAGTGTGTGACGGTGATGTCCTCGCTGGTCGGCAGCAATGACTGGTCCGAGGCGGTTGATATGAACACCGGCACCGGGGGCATCTTTGGCCCGCCCGACAAGGGATTTCCGCAAACCGGCGTGCTGGCCGAAGGTGCCTTGAACCAGCCCGGCTGGACTTATGCCGACGTCGATCTGACTGCCATCGCCACTGTCCGCGCAGACGGCCATGTTCTGAACCGAACCCATTGGGACGAACAAATCCCCCGAGTCGAATCGGCCACAATCTCTCAGCTTTGATGATTCTGGCCTTGAAATAAGGCCGAAATAGGCTCATTTAAGCGCACATCCCCGCAGATTCTGCGGGTGCAACGTAACGATGGAGACAACATGGCCAAGGAAGATACGCTCGAATTTCCCGGTGTCGTGAAGGAACTCCTGCCTAATGCGACGTTTCGGGTCGAGCTGGAAAACGGCCATGAGATCATCGCACATACGGCAGGCAAGATGCGCAAGAACCGCATCCGTGTTCTGGCCGGCGACAAGGTTCAGGTCGAGATGACCCCCTATGATCTGACCAAGGGTCGGATCAACTACCGCTTCAAGTAACGCCTGCCGCAATGGCGTTTATCTTAGGATCGGGCAGCCCAAGGCGGCTGGACCTGCTGGCGCAGCTTGGCGTGCAGCCCGATGCTGTCAGACCCCCGGATATCGACGAAACGCCGCTGAAGGGGGAACTGCCGGTTCCCTATTGCAGCCGCATCGCACGCGAAAAAGTGCGGGCCGTGCAGGCCGATGCCGAAGATATCGTTCTGTGCGCGGATACCACGGTTGCTTTGGGCCGCCGCATTCTGGGAAAGCCTGAAGATGCAGGTGAGGCGGCGGCATTTCTTTTTGCCCTGTCCGGTCGGCGTCACCGCGTCATCACCTCGGTTGCCGTACGCCGTGGTGACCGTGTTCTGCAAAAGGACGTGGTTTCGCAAGTTCGGGTGAAGCGTCTGTCCGATACTGAGGTCAACACCTACCTTGAAACAGGGGACTGGCAAGGCAAGGCCGGAGCCTATGCCATCCAAGGTCCGGCGGGCGCTTTCATCCCCTGGATTTCCGGTTCATTCACCGGCATCGTTGGTCTGCCTTTGGCCGAAACATCGGGGCTGCTGCAAGCGATCGGTTACCCATTACATCGAGGAACGCCATGAAGGGCCGCACCATTGTTCTGGATCACATAGAAGGCCGCGAAGCTGCGGCCTTGATGGTGGACGGCAAACTGGACGACTTTCTGATCGCTGGCGACGCGCCAACCCCCGGTACGATCTACCGCGCCCGCGCGGATCGCCCGGTCAAGGGGCAGGGGGGCATGTTCCTGACAACCCCAGACGGCCCTGCGTTTCTGCGGCAGGTGAAGGGTCTAGCCCCGGGTGCCTTGGTGCTGGTTCAGGTCACAGGCTACGCAGAAGACGGCAAGGCACTGCCGGTCACGGATCGCGTTCTGTTCAAAAGCCGCTACGCCATTGTCACGCCCGATGCGCCCGGCCTGAACATCTCGCGCAGTATCAGGGACGAGGATGAGCGGGACCGGCTGCTTGAAATTGCGCATGAGATGATGGGCGACAGTCCCTACGGGCTGATCCTGCGCTCCTGCTGTGTCGGGGCCGATGCCGATGAGGTTGCCGAAGACATCAGCGCCATGCTCGCACAGTCCGAACAGGTGGTGAACGATCCCGGAACAGAGCCGGGAACCCTGTGCGAAGGGGATGGTCCACATCTGCTTGCATGGCGCGACTGGACCGATCCGGCAGAAGTTGTCACCCAGACCGGCGGGTTTGAAACCCACGGCGTGCTGGACGCGCTCGAAACCGCGCGCAGTATCAAAGAGCCTTTGACTGGAGGAGGGTTCCTGTACATCGAACCCACGCGGGCACTGGTGGCAGTGGACGTAAACACCGGCTCGGACACGTCCTTGGCGGCCGGAACCAAGGCCAACTTCGCCTGTGCGAAACAATTGGCCCGCGCCTTGCGTGTGCGTGGTCTTGGCGGGCAAATCACGCTGGATCTGGCCCCGATGCCCAAGAAGGACCGCCGCGGCTTCGAACAAGCCTTGCGCACCGCCTTCCGGCACGACCCCGTCGAAACAACGCTGGCAGGCTGGACCCCTCTGGGCCACTTCGAGCTGCAGCGCAAAAGGGGTCGTATCCCTTTGAAAGAGGTGTGGAAATGAGCTGCCCGATCTGTGGTGAAGAGACAGTGAACCGCTTCCGCCCTTTCTGCTCCAAGCGTTGCGCGGATATTGATCTGGCCAAATGGCTCAACGGCTCATACGCGGTTCCATCGCAACGCGAAGAGGACATCGAGGCCGACATTTCTGACGCGCCCGAAGCCCATCAGCGGCCACATTGAAAAAATGTAAAAAAGCCTCTGGACACTGCTGAACGCAAGTCATAGAACGCCTCCACCCAACGGCAAACACCGTTCCCGTGCCCGGGTAGCTCAGGGGTAGAGCAGTGGATTGAAAATCCTCGTGTCGGTGGTTCGATTCCGCCCCCGGGCACCATTTCAAAGCGGTAGGATGCTATCTTTATTCAGTCTTGCTTAAAGTTTTTTAACCACCGTGCTTCCTCCAGGGCCGGTCTAAATCCTTCTCCTGCTCACCTGTGGGTTTCTCCCTTCGGGCGGCGGTTTTGAAATGGTCCCAACCATCTATGAACGATCAAATTTAGTTGTTCGCAAGCAGACCAGATCAGAAGATGGTGCGCGGCGCCAAGCACAAAAAGAAAACCAACGGAAGAATAAACGCAGGTGTCGCGCCCGGCTTCAGGCTTCTATGCGATAGCAAACAGCTCTCCTCGACAAAACCAGCTTGATTCCGCAACGGCGTAAAGCAACTGTGTGACCAACCGACAGAACACTCGGAGAATAAGGGAATATGACTTCTGCCAACTTAACGAAGCATGGGAGCAGGTTTCGGAGACTCTTCCGATGGCTCAACCACCAGCCTGAAGTCATTCTCCACATAGGGCAGCACAAAACGGCCTCTTCTACTATTCAAAACTCCCTGCAGGGGGCTGAGCGAGCGAAGCTGTTAAGTGGCGTTCGATATTGCGAATTTTCTCGGCCAAACCACTCTTTTTTGGTCGCTTCTGCCTTTGCCGACCCGGCATGTGTTCCATACCATAAAAGTTTGAAATTTGGTTCTGGTATCCCCTATCGGTTCATGAAGGCGCAGAGTGCGAAAGAACACATCAAAAACGAATTGAACACGGCGCGTGAGCAAATGGTCCCGCTTATTCTTTCTGCTGAGGATTTTTGCGCTCTTTCTTATGAGGAGTTGGCAGCCGCCAAACTATTTTTTAGCGAACTCGGAGTATCAAGGGTGCGCGTAATCGGGTACGCTCGCAGTGTAGAAAGTTGGGCAAATAGTTTTTCCCAGCAAATTATTAAACAAGGGGTGCAGACAATCGATGAGGTTTCTGAAATCGAAATCTACCCAAAGTACCGGGAGAATTTTGAAAAATTCATTGATCTATTTGGCGAAAAAAACGTTCACATAAGTGCTTTTGACAAGTCAGCGTTGAAAAGCGGATGCATTGTTGCTGACTTTCTAAGCAAATGTGATATTATTGGAGCCGAAATCCCTGTAATTAATAGAAACACGTCTATTAGTCTGTTTGAAGCTAAAGTTGCGTCTAGGGTAATCCCGCTTTGTCGGCAAAGGGCTGGTCGCAATTACAGCAAGTATCGACCGCTCGTGCAAAGCTACTGTAGTGAGTTTGGAGGGAGAAAGTTTTCCCTTCAACGTAAGACACTAGACAGATGCAGAGAAGCGGCATCAGACGACATCGAATGGGCCCGAGATACCTTGAAAATCGATGAGGATTTTCTTCTGTCGAAAGCAGCGGAAACACCTCGAGAAGAATATTGCGCACCAGTGCAGGATTGGGAGCTAATGCAGTTCTATCGGCACTGTCGAAATATGATGAGAGCGGGGTAACACCTCACTCGACATTTGACCGGGAAACATGCCGAAACTCTGAAAGCACTGGGTCCAGAGCCTAGTTCAGAAAAATCTTAACCCCGAAATAGGGCCCGTGCTGTGTGACGTCATAGGCAAAGTCGCCAGTGTCGAGTGTATCGCTGTAATCGACACTGAAAAAACGATAGCCAAACGTAATCGCCGTATTCTCCCAAGGCTGATAGTCAAATCCGATATTGGCCCCGACCTGAAGGTCGTTGCCTCCGGCCCCGAAGCCGCCAAGATCTAGTGAGGCGATGGTCGTCCAGCGCTCGTTGAGGCGCCACATGCCGCGGGCCCCTATGACTGGTTCGATCCAGTCCTGGTCTCCGCCAAGGGTTGGTGGGTTTGCTGGCCCGGTTGTGGTGAAATCGATCTCTTGCCGGATCGAGTTATAGCGGAGGCCGCCTTGCAGATCGACGGTGTAGCGTTGGTTGTTCGCTCCATAGGTTCCGTCCGCTATGCGATATGCGCCGAGGATCGCGAACCACTTCTGCCGGACATCCACGTTCACGGCTGTCGCGCGTGGGCCGGGAAGTGTTGCATCCTCTTCGATGCCCACATAATTGGCGTCGACTATAATCCCCAGATCGCCGTTCCACGCCTCGTACCGCCCGGCGGCCGCGAAATCCAGAACGCTCAGCACATCGCCGAGATCAAGGTCAATATCGGCGGAAACACCAGCAACCGTTGACGTTCCAGAGGTCCTGAGTGGCGTAAACAGATAGAAGCCCAGGGTATGTCGCCACCCTTTGTCATTCTGGCCGGGCGCGGGCAGAGATTGTGCAGATGCGCCAAAAGCAAGCAGACAGGGCAGAGCAATTGTGCTTGCGGTGCAGGCGGCTGATCTGATGGTCATGCCTCAATCTCCTTAGTCTACTCCGCGGCCAGGCGGACAGTCCGTTCGTCACGAATGCAGCGCCTCTGGTCATTTGCTGACCGAGGATTGTTTGAGCAGAAAGGCCTCAACAGCGGCCTGGGTTTCGGGACGCAGGTTGTCGATGCCTTCATATGGAACGCCGCGTGCGGGTTCGGTGTCCGGGTACATTTCCTTGCGCTTCAGATGCCGTCCGAGAATGCGTACAAACTCCTGCCCGCCCCAGGCGCCAACCTCGGTAGAGACCGGGTATTTTTCATGCGTGTCCCGGTAAACATCGAAGAAGTCAGCAAGGATTGCGCTTTCACCGGATCCTGGAATACGCAGCTTTAACTGATCCTTGATGATCGCCTTGGGCGTTTTGACCGAATAGACGATCAGGTGATCCCGCCGGCCCTTTGTTTCCCCCAAAAGCAACAGCGCAGATTGATCGACGCCATCTACCAACCGGTCCCTGGGGATACCTGCATCCGCCCCCGCAAACCGAGCCAGTGTTGTGTACAGATCAGAGACATGGACGATATCCCCGACAATCCCGTCTGCCTCGATCATGCCGGGCCAGCGGATGAAGCTGTCGACCCGGATACCGCCTTCGGACACATCGCCTTTGCCGCCCGAGAAAACCATCGGCGTGAACCCGGACTGAGGGGCGTATTTGGTGAAGTGACCGTTGTCGCCCATGACGAGGACGATGGTGTTTTGGGCGATGCCAAGTGCCTCTAATTCGGCAAAGATGTCGCCCAGCCACTCATCAAGCAGTTGCATCTTGTCGACATAAAGCCCGCCATTTGGCGATTGCGGCCCGCTGCGGCCTGCGCGTGTATTATCGAGCGGGATCAGAGGCCAGTATTGCAGGAAAAAGGGCTGATCACCGCCCGCAAGCTTGCGCAGTTGTTCCAGAGTCTGATCCTGATAGCGCTGGTTCATGTCGTCGTATTTTTCTGCTGTCCAGCGTTCGCCCGCGGTCATATGAACTTCGCGCGCGGTTCCTCCTTTTTCGGCCTCTAGCCCGGTCACCATGGCCGCCGGGTCGGGGCGAAAGAAGTTGTCCAGAACAAAGCGATCATCGAAATCCGATATCCCGACAGAGACCTGTTCCCGGATTGCGTCGTCATTGAAGATCGTGAGCTGCCCCTGCTGGTGCACCGGGAAACCGGCCCAGTCAAACCCCTGGTTATGCGGCCAGGCTTCGGGGATATCGCCCATATGCCATTTGCCGACATGCGCTGTCGCATACCCTGCACCTGACAGGATCTCGGCCAGTGTGACCTCGTCAGCGGGCAGGCCGAACCCGGCGATGTCGACGGTGGTGTCGCCCATTCCCATCCGCACCGGCAGCCGTCCGGTCATCATGGCAACCCGGGTGGGTGTGCACGAAGGTTCGGTATACATGCGGACCATACGCATCGCCTGATCCGAAAAATCGTTGATGTTCGGGGTGGAATACCCGCGCACAGCGTTGAGTTCGGGAATGCCCAGATCGCCAAAGCCGATATCGTCAATCAATATGTTGAGGATATTCGGCGGCTTACCTTTGTTTGTGGCCCGAAAGTCCTTCAGAAGTTGATCGACCTCGGCATTATCCGCCGCCCATTGTTCCGCGTTTTGCGCTTCGAGGATGTAGTACTCGGCGTCGTGGATAATGGGTGCGTTCTGCGCTGTTGCGACGTTTGCAGCGAGACAGATGAGTGCCGAAAGGCCAATCCGTTTTTTCATTTCGGTGCTCCTCATTGATTCTGCTCCGGTGTTTGTTCGGTTGCGGATTCGACAGCGGGCTGCGGGCGAGTGGGCTCGGTGTACCCTGCGTTTGTGCGATTGATGTCGGTGCCGGGGAAGAACTCGACCCAGACGTGCCAGAACATCCCGGATCGCAGGGTTTCGACCCGGCTCAGCCTGCCGCAATTTGCATTTCCGAAGAAATCGATCTCTGTCACTGGCGTGCCGCTGTCATTGTACCAGACGCCAACGCTTTCATAGGCCGGGTCATAGGACACGACGACGTCGCGACCGCCCACCGTGGCATTGATCAGCCCGTGATGATCGGCAATGAAATCATCGGTCCAGCACACGGCATCGTCACCAACTGTCACGCCCCAGACGTATGTCTTGTTTGGAAGACGGTCGTCGCTGTGGCTCATGTTGTCCATGACCGGCGCGGATTCCTGATGCTGCTTTGCGATGCCCGGCGAGAACACGGTTTCGGTGAACATATCGAACAGTCTTAGAAATGGGTTGGAAGACGGTTTGTTCAGAAAAACCTCTCCGTCCGGGTAGGCTTTCTGAAATCCACGAAAGCTCATCCGGAAGGTTGGCCAGGGCTGCATCGCGGACTGCCCTGAGGCATCGCCGTCGAAATGGCCATAGATCTGTTGGATCGGTTCGCCACTGGTGTTGTCGCGCAGGATCAGGTTGTTGCCGTGCTGGGCCAGCACTTCCAGGTCCAGTCTTTTGCCATCGACTAAGGGCTTGTAGGCCAGACCCAGATTGGCCATCGCGCAATAAGTCATCACGATGTCGTCTCCACCCAGCCCTTTCGCATTCCCGGCCAGATGCGGGCGCATCAACTGCGCGTCGGAATGCGCGCGTGCGTGGCCATTGTTCTCGATCACCAGAACGCTTGCCGATGGATTGATGTAATCGCACGCTTCTGAGATCGGGAAATACTGCGCGCTGTTTTGCTGATTGCGCAGGCCGATGTGGACCCAAACCCAGGGGAAGACGAACAGGAAGATGATCAGCACGGTCACGGCCGGCATGCCCAGGAAAAACAACCATCCGGGGCCACCGCCCATCAAATGGCCAATAAGCATAAGGATCAATGCTCCGATACCGGCGGCCAGATAGGCGTTTTCGTTGCGGATAAATCGGATCATGTTGTTCCGCTTCACCTTCAACACCATTTGGCTGATGTCGCCGAGGTCGCGGAAATACATGAACCCTATCGTCAACGATACGATGAGACCCGCGTAGAATAAGAGATTTGCCAGCATTTGGATCGCCTTTGCTGTGTTCTGGTTAGCCTTCGGGAGGTTTTGATCTGGACGCGAGGTAAAGGTGAATTTCGTCCTCAAGCCCCCGAAGGCTATCGATTAAATCAGAGTAGGTCGGATCACTGGCATCGCAGGGTAACAGGGCAGCCAGGCTTTCATAATCAACGCAGATTTGGGCGAACACAGTGTCCGCGCTTCGAAGGCGTCCGATTTCATTCGCCCGGTCCGGAAACAACATCGACAGTGTGTCCATAGTGATCCTCAAATCGCATGTTCCCAAGTTCTGCCCCAGCGACCAGGCGCGCTCCCCCTCCTTTCCCATCCAATATCGCTGAAATTCATTTACATATTCAGGTATCTTAACGTATGTTACGTCGTAACATGTTATTTTTCAGAGGCTTATAGGTTGCCTGAAGGCTTCCAAGGCGATGTCGTTGACGAAATTGCAGACAGATCCGGGTCCTGATCCGGTTGGGTCGATTCTTTCGGATGTAGAAATCCGGCGGGCTTTGGCATCGATTCTGGAAAGCCCCGAATTTGACGGGGCAGAGCGTTTGCAGTCTTTTCTAAGCTACGTCGTCGAAAAGCTATTGACGGGGCAAGCCGAGGACATTCGCGCCAAATCAATTGCCGAGGACGTCTATGGCAGATCGCTGGACGCAGGTGGCGACCCGATGGCGGTCGTACGTGTCGACGCGGGCCGAATGCGCCGACGGCTGGCCAGTTACTACTCGAATTCCGGGAAAGAACAGCGCCTACGTATTCATGTCGATCCCGGTGGGTATGTGCCCCGGTTCGAGTTGCTGGAGCCTGAGCGAGGAAAGAAACGGAAGCGGCCACTGCCGAGATACCTGCTGCCCGGAATGGTCGTTCTGGCGGCGCTGGGGGTTGGGGTAGTCGTCTTTTTCTCCAAGGCTGCAGACATGCCGCAATTCGCCTCTGTTCAGTCCGATGACACCTTGAAACAGCAAGCGGTCAGAGAAGCGTTGTTTTCCACCAACCCCACAAAGTTGCAGGCGGTGAACCTGGCCGCCGAGGCGCGCCCGTTGATGTTTCCGGTTCTTGATCGTGAACGGCTGCACGCAGTACGTGGTATGTTTGACCGGGCTATCGCTTTGGATGAGACATATTTCGGCGGTTTCGCAGGCTCGGCCCAAGCCATGGGAATTCTGGCAATCACCGCTCCGCCCGGTGAGGAAAAACGCGACCTGCTGAACCTCGCAAGGGTGCGCGCGATCAAGGCTGTGGAACTGGCCCCTGATGAGGGGTGGAGCCACTCTGCGCTTGCTTTGGTCTCATTCGCCAATCGCGATTTTGATGCGGCACTCAACCAATCCGCGCGGGCGATCAGCCTCGCGCCGGACGACATCCATGTCACAAGTTTTGACGCTTTGTTTGCGTTGTTTGGCGGCGCGTTCGAACGCGCAATTGCCTCTGCCAAGCGCGCGCAAGAAAGCGACCCGAACAATCGAAGGTTCCCATATCGAAGCGTCCTGGCCTCTGCGAGTTTCCATTTGGGGGATTTTCAGGATTCAGTGAACCAGTTCAACGAAGCGATAAGACTGGGCGACCCGGTGAGCGCAATTTCGATTGGGTATCTGGCCGCCGGATATCAAAGGTTGGGAGAACACGAACAAGCCGGTGCAACAATCCTGCTTTTGCAGGAAGCCTGGCCTGACTACCCCCTTGCGGCTTTGTTTCGGACCTTGTTTGCTGATCCGGCCCATGCCGAGGATATCCTGTCCGCATTGGACGAAATCGCGCCTTCACCTGTTGATCAATGATCCGGTAAACACGCGACGCTTGAATTCAAACTCCGGAAGCAAGGCGCTCGTATTTTGCCTGAATCTGCATTGCCAGAACTGAATTTGCAATAAATTCAATCGGAAGTGTCTCACTCCGCCGTCACATGGTTCAGGTCATGTTGTGCCTATCCAATCCAGGAACCGCGCGGTGCCTGGCTTTCCTGAACCTTCCGGCGTGATCGAGCAAATATAGCCACGCGATGCTGGGTGTTCGTGGCTGCAGGCAAGAGCCAGTGTTTCATTTGCCAGAAACTCACTGAGCATCGGACGCCAGCCGATCCCGATGCCCAAGCCTTTTTGGATCGCGCGAAGATACACCATACCGTCCGCCCAAAAATGCGCACCTCCTCGAATACAGATCGTTGTTCCGCAAGCCAGGTCGCTTAAGTGTTCCGATGATCTCAGTTCCAGTTTCCTGCCGGTAGGCGTTCAACAGATCAACGCAAATAGACAAGGCGCTTCATGAATAAAAAGGAGCGACCGCGAGGCTAGAGAAAAGACCCGACGCGCCTGCACCGTGGGCTACGATATTCGATTTTGGGACAGGAAGTGTGCAACCGATCTTTCGTCCCATTGTCGGGAGACTTGGATACACATCAGGTGGAACGGGAGGATTTCCCGTTTTTTTGCTGTACTTTCGGAAAATCATGGCTGTGCGGGCAGTTTCCAGCTATCCAGTCTCTCCCAAATTTCCCTGAAAACAGGGAAGTTTACAGGGAAATGGTGTGTTTCAGGATTGTTCTGCGCCGCCATTTCTGGAGAAAGGCAGACATTTCAATTAGATGAAGGTGAATTCCCTAACTTGTAGAACAGGGAAATTCTTGATTTCGATCAGTGAAATGTCATTTGAGAACTGGGATTAACGTTGTTACGAAAGCCACCTTTCAAGAACGCTGGCTTCGATCATGCGGGTTGTTTGGCTTTTAGGGGGAACTCGTGGGGATAAAGGAAGGCAGCCAGGTTTCAAAACTCAGCAGGGAAGAACTCTACAGTTTGGTCTGGCAAAAGCCGATCATTCGGTTAGCAGAGGAGTTCGGGCTTTCCGATCAGGGTCTGGCGAAAATCTGCAGAAAGTTTGAAATACCTCGGCCACCGCGCGGTTACTGGGCCAAACTTGAGGCGGGAAAGAACGTCGAGCAAGCCCCTCTTCCAGCGCCACCAGCCGGTTTCTCCAAGATCATCGTAATACGTTCAAGTGAACCGCAATCCGATGCCATCAAGGAGGCGCGCCAAGCGTCGAAGGCATTTGAGGAAAAGATTGAAGTTGTCCAGATCCCGGAAGATCTGCGGCGCTTGCACCCTGTTGTTGCCGGTTGGGTGGCGAAACACAAAGCGGATCAATCAAAACGACGCACAGAACGGCGAAACTCGCGCAATTCGTGGTACGTCCGGGATCCAATTTCAGATTTAACGGAGAAAGACAGCTACAGGTTCCGCGTTACCAGTGCGTTTCTGAAGGCGGTTGAAAAGCATGGGTTTGCAGTCAAATCCAGCCACGTGAAAGGCTCAATCGAACTGGAGGTGTCAGGCGAGACGCTCGAAGTAGCAATTGCACAAAAAATGATGCGCAAACTGAAGGCCGGTCCGGATGATGAGGGGTGGACGGCTTTTCCTGAACATCACCAAGCCGGGCTTTACCCGTCGGGTTTCCTACGGTTTTCCATAAAGGGCTGGGGTATTTCCCAAAAGGACTACATTGAGACCGAAAAACGCAAGGCGGATAAACTGCTGTTTAAACTCATCGCCCGCGTTTTGGCCGCCGAACCTGAGCTCCTACAAAGACGGAAAGAGCACGAAGAGTGGCAACGAAAGTACGAACAAGAACGTGCAGAGCGCGCGGAGCGTGAGCGCTTAGAAAAGCTCGATGCCCAACGATGGGAGAGGTTGATTTCGAAAGCTCAGGACCGAAGCCTATCACGGCAAATCAGGAGCTTCATAGAAGAAGTTAGAGTTGCTTCGGCCAGCAGAGAGATTGTTGAAATTGACGGGAAATCTATTGACGAATGGCTGGAGTGGGCTGGGGCGAAAGCGGAAGAGTTGGATCCACTAAACAGCGTTGAGGACATTTTTGCACTTCCGAAGGATCCGTACAGCTTTGGTCGTTGGTAACGCGTGCAGAGCTCGGCACGATCGGTAAGCGCCATTATGTTAAATCAAATGTGGTCGGCGCGAGTTTTTGCCGCCAGGCGCGGAAACCCAAAATTCGTTAGTTTCCACGCCTTGAAGTAAGCCCTCCGAATTTCAGTCGAATCCGCTCCAGCGCGAATTCGTATTATGCCTTTTACGGGCCTTGCCCGCGTGCAGACTAATACAGCGGCTCAATTTAGCTGCGGTTGTCCCAGCTCGCGTTTGAGCCCCGCACGTCAACATGCACAAAACTATTGTATATACCGATACCGCCTGAAAACCCTCCGGCATCTCTGACTGCTCTGGCCGCGCTCGCCCATGTGGCAGAGTTGCCTGCATCGCAGATCCAATCCGCCGCCTGGAATCTTGAATGAAAGCTGCCAGGTACGCCTCCGACGCACGCGTTGTAGGTTCCACTGCGGAAGCAGTTTGTGATCTGAACCGAAGTGCCCAATTCCTTCCGGATCAGGTTCATGGCCTTCACAAGCGGCTCGACATTGTTCCACAGGCTTTTCGGTGCCAAACCGTTCTTGCCCTCACAGCTTCCGCCGGGCCGGTTGGACGGGCCAAGCACCATGAATTCGTCTGCGGTAAAAAACTCGCTGGGCAGGGTGTCGAAAAATGCCCGGAATTCCACCATCTCAGGCGTGTCACTGCGGGAATAGTCCCCCCTTAACGCCTCCTGAAGCAAGTCACCTTCCACAAAATCGTATTCGTTTCCTTCAAACAGGTCGTTCATTGTCAAATCTCCTCTGCTAAATTCAAAATTGAGTCCGAGACTTTTGGAATTCCGTTCTCAAGCTCTCGCGCCAATGACCTGACCGTTTCGCCAACTGTTGTGTCCAACTGATTGGTGCGTTGCTTGCCGACCTCGGACAACAACTGGGCGACAGTGTAAAGGTCGCTCACGACTTCTCTGCGTCGCCGGATGGATCCGCCATCCAGAAACAACTGCCCAAAGACATCAAGTAGCTCGCCCTGAAGTGAGGCATTGTATACGTCCGTCGAGACAAGCTCGAAGAGGCGGGTTTCGGCAATCAGGCGACGGCGTTGGAACTGCGTCTGTTGCGCGTCGGTTTCCCTTATGTCCTGCGCCACGCGATTTACGACCGGCATAAGCTCATCAATGGAGTGACCCAGTTGGCCATCGGATGCACAAGACAGAAGAAAGTCTGCAAGCGCCCGTCGGATAAGGGGGTATGCTGTGTCGAACTCGGGAAGCTGGAACCCGCAGGTTACGGCAGTGTCATAGGCCCCGCGCGCCCGTTCCAGATAATCAATGGTGGTTGCCTTTGTAGGGGAACCGACAAACGCGCAAGCCGACAGCCGCAGGTATCCGTCACCGATCCGGGTCTGACGCAGGGCTGCACTGCGTTCTCCTGCGATTTTTTCCTGTTGAACCAGATAGTCGATCGCCGCCCGTATCGTCTCTTCTTCCTTTTTGCGCGCCTTTTCAATTTCCCTTTTCGATGAGCCTTGTTGTTTCTCGATGCGGGTTTGCGTATCCACGCGCACCCGCAAGGACATCAGGTTTTCCAAGGCATTCAGCGACAGGGTCGGGGGCGAACGGCGTACCGCTCTCTCGTAATATTCAATGGCACTTTTGTAATCGCCCAATTCCGCGCAAACATCAGCGATGGCCTCGAACAGCTCGGGATTGCGGCTCCATTCGCTGTACCCGTTGACGACCCGAAGTGTCTCCATGAACTGTTTGGCAACCTGCGTTGTCTGTTGAGCCGTTGGCGCGAACCGCGCGTCAAGTTTTAACGACCGCAGCGTCAATGTCGCCTGTCGAGGCGAAACAAACTCGGGCTTGACCCAGTCCGGTCGATGCGCGCCCACGCCTCTTTGCAATCTGAACTCAGGATCGCCATAGGTTTGATAGGCACTCCAAGTGTTTCCATCTTGATCCTTCTCGTAGACCTTGGCCCGCGCCAGGCGTACTGCCTCAGCAAAACTGTATCCATTCAGGAAGGCGTCGTAGAAAGTTGTCGCAAACAGCTGCGCCATGCCATCGTTCACAGCCCAACCGGCGGCAATCACGGCCTTACTGCCAGCTTCAATGAACTTCATCGCAATCCCCGAAGCGAGATCGGGACGGTTGGCCAGCGCTGCCCGAGGAGTGTGCGGATCTCTCTCTTCGTCAGAGGTTTCTGCCATGTCCGGCGCGATGCCGATGGCGCCGCCGTAGCAACAGTTGAGGAACACGAACTCTGGCACATAGCGCAGCTTTTCGATGAAGGCGGGTTCCAGCACCCGCTTCTTGCCTGTTATGAGCCCGGTCTGTTTGTTGTCGCCCCACTCGAACACACCATGCCCGGCGAAATGCAGGATTTGGTTCTCCTCTAACGTAAGCGCGCGCTCGACGTCGACGTTCTCGCGGATTTGTACGTCCATATCTTGCGTCCAGCCGCTGGCGCCAAGTTTGTCGGCAACAAGCCGGGCTTCGGCCTGTGCGCCTTTCAGTTCACTAAAAAAGCTGACCGGATCACCGATCACCAAAACCCGGCGCGATGCGGCGATGTTTGACCCCAGACCGCTGCGCCGGCGAATTAACTGGCGGGTTACCTGCGCTTCAACCGCAACCGGTTTGCCGCCTTCACCCCAGTTGTCCTGCAACATCTCCCATGGGTAGGCTGCCGCGGCTTCGTCGACCTGAAATGTCATGTTGCGTTTGTCCGAGGTTTTGGCGCGCAACTCTTTGGGGATGACCCACTCATACAGCAGTTTGCCTGTGTCCGGTCCCGTATGGCTGCTTGCAGTGGCCTCGTGGATAAGACTGTCGATACGGCTGCGTTTGACGCGCGTAGTCACTCTCTGGGCCAACGCGCCGCGATCAAACACCACGAAATCCAGACTCTCGGTGTCATTTTCAGGCACTGTAATCTGCATGCGCCGGTTACCGCTTGTATCTGGGCCAAAGCGGAACCGCTGCCGTCCTGCCAGGCCATTGCGGATGTTGCAGTCGATCTTGAAGTCCTGTTTCCAGCGCCCCTCGCGTTCCATCCGAGACAGAGCCGAGCCGACCTCGATGGCGCGGTCCTCGTAGAGTTCGAGGATGGTCAGATGCGTGATCCTGTGATCGCGTGGCAAGCGATTATTCGCATTCTGTAGCGCCACAAGGATCGATTCCACGCTGTCGGCGATTGAAAGCTGACTGTCGTTGGAACTGATCGGCAAAGTCGTCAGTGTCTTTGCCCCATCTTTCTCAACGGGGCCCGTACGTAACGCGTAAAGGACAAAGGCGTTGGCCAGCGTCACCGACAGGCGGCGCCGTGACAATTCGCTGACGCGGCCCAACCCGGCGACCAGGGCGCCGTCGATCCCCGTGGCAAACTCTCCAACGGGCTGTTTGCGCAGGAAAAGTTCGGCTGTGCCTTCTTGCCCCGGATAAATCCCAAGCGCGCGACGTTGTGTCAATTGTCCGTCCAACTGTTCATCAATGTCGCGCTCGACACCTTCCATCGGTTCGTGTTCATATCGCCCAACGGTCACCACACTATTGTGCAGTCTCAGATCTCCATGCATGACGGACACTTTGCAGGGGTCCCGCTTCTCGGCATCAGTTTCCAGATCATTCGCACCCGTGGCCCCGATGATCGCCGCTTCCGCGTCCTCGTTGGACGGGTAGAGCAGTTCGGGTTCCACCACTTCGAACAGCGGAGCACCGCTGCGCTCAACCGGCGGTGTCTGTGGTAAGCCGTTTGTGCGCCCGGTTTGCAACAGATCGAGGATTGGCCCGAACAGATCCCTGTCGCGCGCCAGGTCGCCGTGACTGGTTTCATACGCATACCATGTGGAAACATCTGGCAGCAGGCCGGTGCGCCACAGCACGCGCCCGTCACCGTGTCGCGATCCTGTCATCTTCAATGTCGTGCTGTCCAACGCAGCCGGCGTCATATCGGCATTGCCCGCGATATAGCTCATGGCGGGCGCATCATTGGGTATCAGCTTAAGTTCATCATAGGTCTTGGCCGCATTTTTCAGTCGTTTGCTTTCGGGTAGCGGCCAGCTCGGGCCCTTTGCATTGCGCAACTGCTGCCATGTCGACCTTTTGAAATAGGCTCCGTCCCCGTCTGTCGGAAGCAGTTCCAGAATGCCCTGCAGTGGGACCATTTTCTCTACCAGTTCGGGCACATCATGCTTCCAGTCGATGCGATCGATCGTGTGGATCATCTTGTCGAGCCCCATCAGAGCCCAGACAATCGACATCGATCCACGATTGGGCGTGCCCAGCATAACAAGCGTGGACCCGCCGCCCGCATCGCTGCGCAGTTTTTCCCACAATTCGCGATGGCGGTTGATCATCAGACGCACCACGAGCCCACCCATCGAGTGGGCCACAAATCGGATCGGACGCGTTTCCCCGTTGGGAATTTTACTGAGCTCCATTTGCACGCGCGCGGCAAGCCGGTCTGCCTCTTCCTGCAGCGGCTTGCGCCAATCGAAATCAAAGACTGCCACCTCGTGGCTGCGGCTCAGATGCCGTACGAGCCCTCCGTAAAAGCGTTTGAGAACGCCAGCAGGTTCAACATCTTCAATAGGTTCGCCGTCCTTGCTCGTGATTTTTTTAAGCTCGCCGGTCAGAATGCGAGGGAGATTGAACCAGATCGGCGTGTCTTGCCCCCTGACCCGCAGATGGCTGCCCATGATCCCCGGTAGCACAAACACAAGCGGCTTGTCCGCCCCTGATCCTCGGGTGCCCGAGATTAATTCCATCGCCTCAGGCTCTGGCGCGTGAGCCTCAAGGTTGGGGTTCTCAACGCCTGTCAACGCATCGACTATCACTTTCGACGACATTTTGTTGGAGAAGTAGCTGAAGTGATTCACGTCGCTGCCTTGCGCGGGAAACACCTTTAAGTCGGGTTTGCGCGGCACACCTTTGAGCATCGCGCGCGTATGGACCACTACGTCGTGATCCTCGCGATAGAACAGATCCGTCGCAAATACGGCGAGCGACTTGAGAATGCCGGCTGGCTCGATATCACCGCTGACAACAGTCAGGGGACTTTCGATGGTGCGATTGGCCCGATTGAGGATTGCCACCAGCGCGGACTCGGGGCTCATTGCCGCCAACCCCGGCAAAACCGAGACATCCTCGCGCGTTGCGATAAACTCGCGGGCAAATTCGCGGAACGCGTCGGCCAGTACATTCTGCCCACCCGGTACGATCTTCATGAGGTTGAACAGCAACGAGAAGGTCGTATCGATACGGTCCGAATTCAGCAACGTGCCCTGCATCGGTGCTGCAACGCGCACGAATTGCTGCACTTGCGGAGCCTTGAATGCCATCAGTTGCTTGAACTTATCCAGATCGTCACGTGGCAGCCCGGCGTTCGCGTATCGGTCCAGATCATCCTTGTCCAACGTGTCCGGCAGCAGGCACAGCAGTTCACCGACCAACCCGCCCCGAGAATGGGAAAGCATGTGTAGCCTGGCGTTGCGCGGAATCGCTTCCAAAAGCGCGATGGCATTCTGTACGGGGCTGCGTGTCAGCGTGTGATGCTCGAACCCGTAGATCAGGCAACGCTTTTCTTCATTGTCGTCTTTTGGGTCTTTGAATCTTTTGCAAAGCCTTTCCCATTGCGTGCGCGATGTTGTCCCCGGGGATAGGGTTCCATCGGATTTGCCATGAACGATTGGCCCAAAAGAACCCATGGTGCTGGAAGCCGTGCCGTGGATCAGCACAAGAATTTCAGCGCCATCGCGCGTGGCCAGTGAGGCGTCAATCTCTCCGAAGCCCCCGTCGCGCATCAAGGGTAGCAACACGTCTTTGTCGCGATAGGCGGGTTTGTACGGCCAACCGTCCAATTCTCGCGGTTTTTGCTCAAGCTTTCGCGCGGTGGCATAAGCGGCCTTTTCGCCCAGACCACTGCCTGAAAAGAATCGGTAAGTACGCACCGCAAACGCGCCCAGTCCGCGCGAGTTGCCGCTTTGGTCCAGAGATTGCGGCAGGACTAGCTGAGTCCCCCCTGAACCGCTGCGGTCAGAGCTCACTTCACCAATTTCATCCGCGCGCCGAAACAGGATTAACCCGTTTTCAAGCTCGGCTTCGATGATGTGCTGATCGGGTAGGTCGAACTCTTTGACATCGACACCCGAACCGCGGCCGTGCTGCATTGTCACTTCACCGACCTGAGTCAGCTTCTTGCGCGCAACCTTTTCCTTGGCAATGCGATTGATTTTGACAATGGTCATTGAGTGTCTCCCCCGGCACTGTTGTCTGCAACCTGGATTCGCTGTGGGCAAAGATACACGGTCGCGCTGCGATGATTTGAGTCACTTTCCCGATCTGGCAGACCTGTGTCCGCCAGCCATCCTGCCTCGCCCAAAGGCAGCGTCACTATTGATGAATCGTCTATTTCTTTCGAAAGTGCCTCTTTCACAGCCTCGGCCCGGCGCTTTGACAGGTTGAGATTTGCAACGGCGTTGCCCTGCGCATCGGCCAGCCCGACGATGTAAATCCGCGAGGGATCATCTGCAGCCGTGTCTTGCGAGGTTTTCCAGGACTTTAAGCGCGCGACAAGCGAATCCAGGTCCGTCTTGTCAGCCACGTTGCGCCCGCTGAACCACTTGTCTTCTCTGACATTCGCATCGTTTGTATCGAAGCTCATCCCGCCCAACAGGTCACATTGCTCCAGCAAAGGTGGCAAAACCTTGGTCACGATCTTCGGATAGGTGGCCGCATTGATAAAGGCGAGGTCTATGTCGATCCATCCTGCAGTTGCAGGGGGCCTCTGACCCTCGGGCGTCATGGGAATGACCGTGCCTTCCCGCAACTGATCGAGTACGGCCTTGAGAAACCCCAGCTCTCGCAGCGCTGCCCCGATATCGGCATCCACTGCTACTTTGGAATTCAATGTCGCCCGCCGCATTGCCTCAGACAGCTCTTTGACTGCGGCAATCGCGTTTTCCGTTTCCACATCAACTGGCAATCGGGGCAGTTGCGTTTCCTTGATGCTTTGCTCAAGTTCTTCAAGGGCCGTTTCTGCCGGTCCAGTGTTGGCCCCAACCACCAGTGGCTCGGGTTGCAACCGCTCCAGTTGGGCTGCCAGAGCCCCCAGATGGCGGTGTGCCTCGTCGGTCCGGGCCGAGATTGTTACGTCCCGGTTTTTTTGAATGTGCCGAAGCGTCTGAAGTAAACCAGTTAGTTCTTCGTTGAGCGTGCCCAGATCGGCGAGCACCTCAGGTGTTACGTCGATCTGATTGACCTCAAGGTATTCCGGGATCAACGGGCGAAGCTTTTCGATCAGATTGGGATGGGCTTTCGTCAGCTCGGTGGCCATGCCCTCAAATCTCTTGGATTTGTCCTCGTTAAACGTTCTGGCTTCCATCGCGCTGAAGGGAGCAAGCAATCCGATCACCGCCACCAAGGCCGCATTTGCGGCAGAGCCCTTGTCGAACCGCGAACGCGCTGCCGTGATTTCATCCGTCACGCGCGTCTTCATCCGCGCAAGGGCGTCTCCGATTGCCAGAGTTTTTTTAACGGTCGGTGCCGGAGTCTCGCCGTCTGAAAAAATCTTAAGCGATGGCAGCGCCTGACCGGCCGCCAGTGTCTCTTGGACGCCGACCACGGAGTTCAGCTTTCGCTGCAACTGGCCACGTTGCAGAACCAGGTCGTAAAGCAGCATGTACCCGTGCCGCATCAAGCCGATGGCTAGAAGCGGCAGCGCCCAGACACCCTTGTAGAGCGCGGCTGAGAACCCGGCAGCATCAGCTTCTGGTTCAGCTTCTCCCAATCGGACTGTGATGTCCTTCCCAGCCGGCTCCTTGGCATCGGGCGCTCCAAAATCGAACCCAATTGCGTGCGACAGGGCCCACTTTTCCTCCTGCCAATAAAACGTGGTCGCAATCAGCATGCACATGACCGTGGGCCCGATCAGAAGAAACCATCGGTAAGCAAAAGCCAACTCGACCACCTTACCCACAGACTTTGAGAAGCTTGAGCCTAGTCTGGACAGCCAATCATCCCCACGTGTTGTTGGGCGCGGTTCGCGGGCCCGGGCCGATAGTCCCCAACAAATCAGACAGCGCCAGATACCGATCACCGAAAACGCCAGAGTGCATAGCCAAAGCTCTGGCACCGTATACGAACTGGTCGCCACCACAGTCGACAAGACCATAGCTGCCCAAAGCGCACCAAGCAGCAAGCAGGTGTATTTGAACCACTGCGTCAGCTTGTGTAGCGCGTCCTGTTCATTGACACCCTTCCGCACTTTGATGGGGCCTGCACCGGTCGAGTTCAGCACGCGCAGATGCCGCTCGGCAGTATATGTAAACCGCGCCGCTAATGCATCTGCCTGAACCGCCGGGCTCCAACCCACGGCCCAGCGTGGCACTTTGTCCAGCTTGAGCAGCCCCGACTCGAGTTTTTCCAGCAGGGTCTCTGCCCGGGTGACCGCCCCCTGCGGATCGACTTGAAGTGGCCAGATACAGTAACTCGAAATATGCAACCGGTTGCTCTGACCGCATGGAGTTGGAAAACTGCGGTCAGTGTCCGGCCCATTCAGCACACGTGACACCAGTGCCACTGTCAATAAGCTCATCAGGCGCGCATTGTTGTAATCCTCGCGCAGTTTAATCACTTCGCTGGAATTACTATCGTCAATGGTCGTTTTGCTGTCATTCAGCTTAACGACAACGGCCAGCAACCCATCTGGGCGAAGCGCGACGGAAATCTGCCGCGCGGGGTCCGTGTCCAGCCATTTCGATATTCGCGCCGTTCCCGGATAATCCTTGATGAAAGGGCGTTCATCAATTCGGTTATCGTCCGCATCATGCAGGAATTCCAGCACATTGCCCTCAAACTGTCGTAGGACCTGCCCGACGCGGTCACCTTTGCGCAGGTCGAAGAAAACGCCTTGTTTCAAGCTTTCCGACGTCATTACCGGCATTGGCACCTGATCAAGAAACCGCAATGCAAACGGCAGAATGCGATCTTCAGGGCCACGAACCTGCGGATCGGGCGGCGGGTAATTAGCTTGATTTAGGAATTTTTTGCTGGGGTACATGTAATTTTTTTCGAATGAAAACTGGCCTCCGGCGTCGCGCTCGCGCGCGCGGTATTCAAGTGAGCCATCTTCCAGAACCATAAGGGTCACCGTGTTGATCAACTGGTCCTGTAGGTGCTGATCGCTTTTCTGGTATTCCCTGCCCAGCTTCGCGTTAGGCACGCCTTTGCCTTCGAACAGCATTTTCTTGATCCAGAAAGCAGCCGTGCGGTTGCGCACGACCTGTGCGACCAATATCGGCCGGTCGTTCTTGTCAAAATCCGCCAGCTTGTCCTGCAGCGCAGACCGGTAAGACGTTTCGACCTGCTCAGCCCAGCCAGTCTGCGCAGCATCCAGCAATACTCGCGCCTCATCCCGCATCGCACTGGCCTGCGTGGCTGACACTAAGACGTCCCGCTTCTCTGCGGTCAGTGCCCGGAGTTCATCCCGGTGTTTACCCGCAGCCCGGTTTTCGATCGAAGTGCATTCCGTATCGAATATCTGAAGCGCAGCCTCAAGCGACCGATTGAGGGTTGTGGAAAGGTCAAGTTCGGCTCGATCACGGACAGCAGCCACGCGCGGCACCCGCAGCGCCTCCAAAGTGGCGGGGTCCGGAACCAGCAACAATTCGCCCTTCTCTTCAGTGTTTTCGAGGACTTTTGACTTCAGATCTTCCAGCCGTCGTTCGTGGGTACTGCTGTAAGGATTGCCAAGATTGATGATGTCGTGCCACGTCACCGAAAGCGCCCTGGCATAGTTTTGCCGCGACTGGATGGTCGCGGCTTCGGAAACATGGTTTTTGTATTCTGCCGCTATTGCCGTTTCAGCCGCCTGAAATTGCTGCTTTATCTTTCTGCGGCGATCGGCCTGCCGGACATCGTTGGATAGCGCGGTGGCGGCGTTTGTAATTTGTGTAACAAAATCGAACATAACAACAATCCCTCCGGCAAAAACTCGGACCAACATCACACTTCAAAAGTGTGGAACCTGAGAAACCGCAGAAGCGATAACCGGAACTCAATATCTTTTTCTGTTCAGGCCCCATCGACTCATTCAGCTCCTGAGAAAAGAACTGGCCTATCGGAACTGGTGTCCCGCACTGTGGGGCAAAATGTGGCAAGCAAATACACCACCAAACCCACCGGCTTTCTCAGATCGTTGACGCAGGACTAACTGGTCTCAACCAAATGCAATAAATAAGCGTATTTCGACGACGGAGACTACATTCAAAGGCGTGAAATTGCAAATAATCAGGCGCTACCCCATCGCGAAAGGCTGGAATAAATCATTCCTGGAAATCGAATGATCGAATGTTGATGCAGTAGTGTTGTGCGAATTAATCTTCTAAACACCAAGCCGGTCAAATTCCACAAGGGAACTGGAAAAGCAAATCTCCAAACCAAACGAGAATGAGCGCTGCAGGTTTTCATATCTCCTCATTTCCATTTTGTCAGAAACACTCTGAATCCTATTTAATTTACGACTCTACCCATTTGGCAAAGCTCCGGCATCCCCCAAATGGGCTATGCCTGTGGATGAATGTGCGGTTAGAGTTATGAAACCTGTCTCGAGTGAATAGGTGGATAATCCCGTGATCCAATCTGACGAGCAACTGATTTTACGAATCTACGATACGGTTGCCGACAGCAACCGCTGGGCCGAGGTTCTTGACGAGGTTGTGGATCGTGTCTCTGCACAGGGTAGCATCATTTTTGAGTGGGCAGATACGGTTGATGGGCGCGTTTTGACCGCACCGCTGCATTCAGGGCTATACTCTCAGGATGTGCTGTCCGTCTATTTGTCCAAATGTCAGGACTTGGAGGCGCGCGACCAGGCCATCATACGGCGGGAGACGAATGAGGGTGACGCCGTAGAGCTTATAGATGACAGCGTTTTGGCCTCCTCACTCAATGAGCTCAAATCGCAGGAACACGTCAAAAAACTGATGAGGCTTGGTATTCTGCATCGCGCTGCGGGCGTCATGAACAAGGACAATCAGTGGATCTCACTGTTTTCTGTTCAATTGAATATCGCGCGTGGTCCCTTGACCGGAGAAGAGCGCGCCTTCCTGTCCAAAATCCTGCCGCACCTTGCAAAGGCGATTGATTTGGGCATTCCAACGCGCCAGTTGCAACAGCGATACGAAGGAATTCTGTCCGCAATTGACAAACTGTCCATCGGGATTTGTGTGTTGGACGCGCGTGGCTGCGTTGTCGCGCGCAACGACGAGTTTCAGCGCCAGCAGGAAAGCTATAGGTTGTTTCGTATTCGGGCGGACGGACGCCTGCACATGGCGGATACCAAGGGACAGAAAAGCTTGGAAGCCCTGATGGATAGCCCGCGCCAACATGGCAAATTTGGCGCAAGACCCCGAAAGGAATGTATACTCAGCCACACGAACGATGCGCTGTGTGTTGAAATCATTCCATTGCATAGGCTGGACGAGATGGGAGCTTCTCCGTTTCGGGGTTTTTTGCTTTGCAGCACGGATGCGAGCCTGCCCGTCACCTTTAACGTCAATCACGTGCAGCAAGCTTTTGATCTGACCCAGACAGAAACTTCGATCGTCAATTCAATCGGGCGCGGCTTGACCAATCCGGAGATTGCTGACCGGCGCGGGCGCTCTGTCTCTACAATTAATGCACAGACGAAATCAATTCTTTCAAAAACCGGCTGTTCCAACCGAACGCAATTCGTTCGAATGATGATGCGTTACGGAGGTAGCTTTCTGACACCCGAGGTTTAAGTGAACGGAGTTTTTCATGATTATTATTTATTATCTTGCACTTGTCGCTGTAATCATCGGTCATTTGGTATTTGCATACGCGCAGTGGTTTCACTGGCAGAGAGTGTGTGAAAGGTTGACTATTTTTGACGCGAAAGAGATCGAAAAAACACGCTTCTTGGGCCGTAGCATTGCGTCCTACAACGCATCCATCGGTGTGGGTCTCTGTCTAAGTATTTTTCTGCCGGATCTTTCTCAAGCCCGGACACAGGCCGTTGTTTTGGGCTTTATCGTGCTGACGGCCATGGTCGGAAATGCAGGTGCGCGGGGAAATTTCATCCTCTATACTAGACTGTCACCCGCAGCAATTGCGCTGGTTTTTCTGATCATTTCTACATGGTTTTGACGCTTGCAGGGTATCTAAGCATTCAGCGCCGGGTGTTGGCGTAAGGAACTGAAATAAAAAGTATTTGCAGATGGAAGCTGCTCTAGAAGCTCACGCGTGGCGGTGAATCATGCCATCTTCAATCAACGACCTAAGTCCTACTCCGCATGCTGCACTTGAAGCTGCAGATCAGGAAGGTTGCTCGAGCGATGATCCTTTGACGCAACTAGACCGGCTGAATACTGAACTTGGCGGGAGTTTGTAGGTTTCTTCTGAGCGATCCGATCCAGAGCATTCGTCCCAAAGAGCTTGAGTGTGCAATTTTTTCGATCTCAACGGCAATTGCCACATCTTCATGATCAACCGGATGGAGGCTTATCTGCACGCCTGCCAAAGTGGGTGTATCTATAATTGCGCGCCACTCGCGCTGACTCAGCCTCTTCTTTGCCCCAATTCCATTCCCCTTGTTTTTCGGAAAGACGTCAGAAACGTGCTTAACGTATTTTGGTACCTGTCCGAAGCACTGCTTTTCGGCAAGATAAGGGCCGTTATGTTAAGTGTAGAAGTAGTGCGTCTTTAAATGCATCGAATGGTTGTCAGTTAAGACGATCGAACTGTTGTAGCAAACGCGACCCCTGTCAGATTGCGTGCAGAAATTTTAAGTCGGTGACTGGTTTTCAGATGACTGCGGCACTCGCCGGGCCAAGAAGCTCAACTGTATTGGTTCTTCAGGAGTCGTTTGAAACCGACCAATCGATTCTCGAACCGCTGTAATGCTGCCCGTGTTGCGTCACTGACCGTGTATGTTCCAACTGGGTTGCTTTCTTTTGATTAATATCTCTTCAATTGCGCTCCTGGCTTCGTCAGGAGTTACCTGAATAACGCTTACACCGATTTCAGCGCTGTTTTCCAGGCATCCTCGCACTTTGTTGAGCTGGGCTCCTGTACTTTTGTGTTTTGAGAATAGATGCTGGCACAATCGCTCTCTTATGCTTTTTGATTTTCTTTGACCGATGTATTGAAGCCGCCAATCGTCGGTGCCTTGTGCTCTGGCCCAAAGAGCGTAGACGTTGCCACCCTCACTCAAAAGTTGCTTCAAAACGGCCTCATTCGATCGTTGAGATGCTTTCATCCTCTCTGGCATGCTGCTGGTCAGGTCGTCTTCGTAGTCGATCTCGGCGACTCTTTTTTGATCGAAGAGAAAGTCTTCGGCTTTTGTGGCCGCAGCTTCCAGTACAGTTGTTAAGTCAATCTTCGCTTGGTCTCTTTCTGACATAGCCTCGAGCTTCATTACTGATGAGAACACAGAGTGGTCTGATCCGGTGGGTTCGTTTTGATTGTTAGTTGATGGCCGGCTGAGATGTAACTCTGATCTTCGCACGGCGATGTCGTGTGATCTTCTGAGCGACCATGTGTGAGGCCATCATGTTGAGCAATCCTGATCGCGTATTGATTTCAGGCTTTTCCAAATCATCCGGAGCAGAGGTCTTTGCGACGAGTCGCGCTTTGCAGCTCCTTTGCTTCGGCCTAATTGGGTATAGAAAGCTCGGATCCGTTTACGAAAGGTAGTCAAACAACTCGTCATATTTTCATGAAGTATAAATCAATCCACAGATTACAAAATTTATGTTTAAAAGCAGACTATTAATGGCTGTTCGACGTAAGCAATGACTCGAAATATTTCTCATTTAATGCGTAATATTTATGTAATGTTGCTGATAATATTGAAATTATGTGTAAATATTTCTACATATCTCACGGGTGCAGCACTGTGGCGGAATGTTGAATGGTAGAACGCGATAAGAGAGCGAAGTTCGTGGAACTCGCAGAGAACAGGGTCAATCGGGCGATCAAGGATCTACGACTTATCGGTAATCTCTCTAATCGCTCGGCCTACGAATTCACAGACGAGGATATCCGAAAGATCTTTCGGGCGCTTCAGAAAGAGCTCGACACTGCGAAGGGACGATTTTCCCGAGGCGACAAGAGCGGCGACGATGGTTTTCGGATTGATTGAGGTGGGAGTAAAAAATGACTGAGGTTCGGCTGGAGTTTCTTGAGAACCAGGCAGGTGAGGTCGAAGGCTTGGGCCATGCCGGTATTGAGACATTCAGGGACACGCCATTCGTAAGCTGCAGTAAGGAAGCTGGACAGAACACATTGGACGCGGCTGATGGACGCCCTGTTCGCATGGTGCTGCGTGAGCATCAGGTACCAGCCGGCGAAATCCCGGGAATCGACAAGCTCAGAGATACGATTTCTGTTTGTCTTAAGGCAGCCCGAGTATCCGGGAGTGATAAAGATCGCGACTTCTTCGAGAACGCCAATGAAGTAGTGTCAAACCTGTTCATCCCAGTCTTGGAGATCGCTGACTATAACACAACCGGGCTGGAGGGGCCGCCTAACGACGCTTCGTCCAAGTTTCATGCGCTGGTCAAAAGCTCCGGCAAGAGCAATAAATCTACTGAAACTTCCGGCGGTTCATTCGGGATCGGAAAAAACGCAACCTTTGCCGTTTCCGATCTCAGGACAGTTTTTTATTCCACGCTTTATGACACTCCAGATGGGGAGAAATTCGCATTACAAGGAAAAATTCAGCTAGTTTCACACAGGGATGCCGACGGTATTGAGCGGACTGCCAAGGGCTACTGGGGTCATCCAGAGCACTTTGAGGCGGTGGAAGATCCAAAACTGGTTCCGGCTTGGTTACGGCGCGACACAAAGGGAACCTCGGTTTTCTCCATTGGCTTCCGCGGGCGAAAAGACTGGATTGACCGGATGACCGTTCCGCTACTGGCAAATTTCTTTGCTGCGGTTGAAGACGGCGACATTGAATTCGAGGTTGGGGACGGCACACGCATTGTGAATACCGAGACAGTGGCTGAATTGCTCGACGACCCGGTGATTGAAGAGGCCGGAGAAGAGGCTTCACATGGTGACGACATCCGACTCGCACGACAGCTATTCTGTTGTCGAAGATCAGAGGAATCAGTGAAAAAACGATTCCGCGTGGATGACCTCGGTGAATTCACAGCGAAAATCCTCGTTAAGGAAGGAATGCCGAAGCGTGTGGCGATCGTCCGCAACGGCATGCTTATCTCACAGTCGCTTGAACACTTCGGGGACAAATTTGCTCGGTTCCCCGGTGCGCGAGATTTCATAATGCTGGTCGAGCCTGCTGATAACGAAGCAAGTAAGGTTTTAAAGTCTTTAGAAAACCCGCAACATAACGCCTTTTCGGCTGGTCGCCTCGATGATCCCGCAAAGCAATCGAAAGTGACGCGGGCGATGAAACAACTCATCCATGAGATACGCAACCTGATCCGAGAGAATGCAGAAATCACCGGAGGTGAAGCGGTAAAGCTCGAGGAACTTGGAGAGTTCTTCGCTGACGCCGGCAGCGAAGAGGCGAAAGTGCCCTCTGCCGAAGACGATCCTGAAACTATTAGATTCACACCGGCAAAGCGCGTCCGTCCAAAGCCCAGAAAACCAGTTGCCAGGTATGTAGAAGGTGAAGAAGGAGGGGCCGGGCATGATGACGGAGCCGGAGGCATTGGAGCAGACGGCAAAGGTACTGGCTCGGGTGCTGGAGAAGGAGGAGAAGGGACGAGGGGACAGCAAAACGTCGTGCGACTCGCCACTGTTCGCAATGTCGAACAGAGCCCGCGGAGCAGAAAGATCTACTTTACTCCAGATGAGGCTGGAGACATCGAGCTCACGTTCCTCGCAACAGGTGTCTATGATGAGGCGGAGCTCAGAATAGCTAACGCTTTCGGAATGGCAAATTGCTCTGCCAGAAGCGGGCGCGTTCAAGTTAGCGTTGATCAAGGCAGTCGCGTCGAGATCGAAGTGACATTTGCTGACGACTACACTGGCCCGCTCGAGGTCTATGCGATCCGGAGCGCGAGCTGATGAAGATTGATCTGAACAGCCATTTTCCGCATCCTGTTTTGAGTGACGGAAACGACGATTTTCTGAGCGGAAGCTTTGATCTTCAGATCGCCGAGGTCCGCGAGTCTTCCAATGGCAACGTTGAAGTGGATTTTATCCCATTGCTCGGGGCATCCGACATAGAGAAGCTCATCGACAATGGGTCGGCACAAGTTGGTGCATTTATCCGCTGTCAGGATACGTTCTTTTCGGAATTGCGCGCGGCTGGCAATGCTCCGGGAACTTGGAGCTTTGATCGTGGTGCACTTCACGGCCGCGTCGAAGTAAAACCGGCAATCTGGCTAGTAAGACCAGTCAAGAACTGGTCGGCGAAAAGCCTCAATCCGGAATTTGGTGACGCCATCTCAATCCGTGGATCGGAGATCATCGGCCTCGCAAATGATATCGTATTTAGCATTGGCCAGGACAAGCTTCGCAAATTCGAGAGCATTTTTGAGCTTGTTCCGTCCGATGACATTCCCAAAGGCCGTCTCAAACTCGACCTTTTGGCTGATTCAATTCGGATCCTTGCTCCTGTCGATCTGTTCAAGTCCATAGAACAGCTGCGAGGTAGCAAAGGAGGCAAATCGATGCTGCTCTGTGCTGTATACATGCCAGTAGTCATGGAGGTTCTGGAAAGCATTCGCGGACAGGGAAACTCCGGATATGAAGACAGGCCCTGGTGCCGTGTATTTTCGGCGAAATGCGAGCACCTCGGTATAGACATTGAAAGGGCGCCTCTTCTGGAGAGCGCACAGCGGCTTCTGGGTTCTCCGGTAGATAAGCTAGGCGAAGCATTCACGGAGATGATGGACAATGCCTAAACTAAAATACTTTGCTGAGAGCACTCTTGCCGAGCTAAAAGCCAATGTTCCGTCCAACCTTGAATTGTATCGTGACTCTGGTTTCGAAGATCAGGCTCATCTAAACGGATGGTCGATGGAACTATCCTCGGTTGAGGTGGATCCCGAAAAGTTGGGCAAGTTAGAGCTGTCGGGCGGCAGCACAGCGGAGGCCAGCAACTCCCTGATCGTATTCGAGGCTTTCAAGGGGATGACGCCCGCGCTAGCGACTGAAGAGCGTGTCTGGGCGCGCCTTACGCATTTTGAATGCCTGGAATATGCCCGGAAACGGTGGCCCCTGAAAGACGAGCCAAAAGAGGCTGGTGGTTTGCTGGGCAGTTTGACTGGGGCGAAGCGGAAGGCGGCTGAACAGCGCAGAGAGGTGCATCATCAAAACGTCAGTCAGATTGAAACCCACTACTTTGCACGCGGCAGAACAGGGTATCGCGATGATCACGCAGTCTCGCGGCTGTGGTGGAACGCGTTCATCGCCTGGCGGGTTGATCCCGAGGATCAAATTGGTGTTTTGCAGGAGCTCCTACGTTTAGCTGACACAAGGCAGGCTCTTGTTGAACGCCCTATTCTAAGCAACAGGGTCGAGCTGCTGCGCGGTATTGTTAGGATTATGCGGATGCATCCCGATGTCTACGCAACAGGCAAGGCTTTTAACGAGTTCATGAAGGCGCTGAATTTGCGGGGCAGTGGGGTGCTATTTGAGACCCTCGCAGATCAGGATGCCGACAAGATACTCCTTAAGTGCCGTGATGACGCGCTTCGGAAATTGCAGAAAGCTAAGAAGGCGGCATAAGGAGCCTATCGCGAAATGTGGCTGGTACAACTTGTTGTTACCAGCGCAGATCATTGGGTTCGTTGCTTAGTCCAGATAGCGTAGTCCAACTGTCGTTCAGACCATTTGCTTTCTTGTTCGGCTAGAATGGTTATCACGCCTCGCATCAGTGATCTTGCAAGCTCCGGCGTGACCTGCTCGGGTCTCATGTTCGCCGCTTTTGCGACGTAGCGCTGAACCATCCGGTCCGGTTTGATCAGGTTGTCATTGCCTGCGAGCATCCGAAAGTAGTCGAATGAGATTCCGCTGCCCTGGCCCGGGATACGGCGGACCTGCTTTTCGATCATTGTAAGACGGGTTTCGGTCATATCCCCAAAATCTTCGATCCCGTTTGCCTGCAATGCTTCAGCATACTGGCGAACTGCTTCGGCCTTCAGAATGCCTGAGCGGGTGGACGTGCGCTGTCGATTGCCGAAGGGGTCATCGGCCATCTGGTCCGGCGTCAGGCCATCAAACAGCGCCAGAAACTCACTGATGGTGTGCTCGCCGGTTGAGCGAGGCGCATCCGGCGCCAACGACTTCGTCCAGCCCTGGCGTTCGCAAAACCGGGTCACCGTGTTTGCGGTAGAGGTGTATGTGACGCCAATCGAAAACACCGCATCGATTACACAAAGGGGCAGGGAGGCGTAGAAGAACTCCGCGGGCAGGGGCAGCGGCTTCAGCCCGGTTTCAATGATGTAGTCTGCAAGTTGCTTTGTCAGTTCATCAATGCCTGTCTGGAGTTCCATGGCTGTTGTTTCTGAATTCAGCATATCAATTCCTTTGTCGTCGATCAGTGACATCGACAAATGCTCGCTGCAAGATGGAAGTCAACACAAAATGTCACTGATCGTCTGTAGACGGATCGGCGACATCCCGTGCCTTTGGGGGTCATGGATGTTCGGGACCGTCTCAGTGGAAACATGCGGCGTCTGCGCCGGTCGAAAGACTGGTCGCAGGAAGAGCTCGCGCATCAGTCCGGCATCCACAGAACCTACATCAGTGATCTCGAACGCGGGGCCAGAAATCCCACGATAGAAGTGGTGGACAAGATAGCTGTTGCGCTGGGCGTACCCTGCGGCGAGCTACTGGACTGAGCCGAAGCCGAATCACGTCAGGGTTGAGAGGCCGCGGTAGGGCCCCGAGTGAACCGTTTGCCCGGAGCGAAATCACGGCGAAACCGGCCTGAATGTCATTTTTTGTATAAGCCATTTATAATTTAGGCTTCTCTACCAAAAAAAGTTCTTGAAATTCCCACCGAACTTTCCTTTCTGGTGTTCAGCAAGACGCATCCACCGGGTGATCTTGTCTATCAACGGAAGCTGGCAGGTTTGCTGAACCTGCCGGATGTCGGGCTCAGATCCGGCAATTCCGTAAGCGCCTGTGAGGCTGCTTACGCATCAACGGAGTTAAGCGGTGACTATCACCGCATGAAATTTCGAAGCCGCCGGATGGTCCGGAGGCAAATGGTGTGTGAGGAGTACTCTGATGCATGCTTCAAAACTGGAACTGCAGGTTCCGAAAATGCCGGTGACAAGCCGGTGGAAAACAGAGCAGGTTTCTCCAAAGAAACTTGTGGATTATGGTCGCGAATACATGCCGCTTCACAGCGGCGAGCAGATCAAGGTGATCGCTGATACGATCCGTAAATTTGGTTTTGCTCTGCCAGTTGTGACAGATGGCCGGGACTCCATTATCTGGGGACCTGGTCGTGTGAAGGCGGCAATAAGACTCAGGTATTCGACGATTCCGACAATTCCACTTCAGTGGATGACCGAGCAGGAAAGGCGCCTGCTGAGTATTGGCATGATCCGCTTTGCCCGTCTCGGAAACTGGTCGCCGGAGATCCTGGATCTTGATGTGCGTGGCCTGAGGGAAACGCAGCTGAACACCGAATTCAAGATCAATGGTGGCTTCTGTGACGCGCGTGGAAACATGTACTATCCGAAGCTGCGCTAAACAGCCTGACCTGAACAAGCGCATACTTTATTAGCTTGTTCACACGCAAAGCGAAGTGATCGGTGGGGGGCCTGCCGATCTAGTGCCGGGAGATACCGGCCCTTCGCAGGGATCTGTTGATCCGGCCTCTTCCTGAAACAGCGCAGACCGGTTCCCCGAACGGGGATCTGATCTCTGTCAGGGCGAGCCGGCTGCGCGAATTTGAAAGGCCCCGAAATGGCTGACATTAAATCTCTGCCGGAGGAAACCCGGCTGAAGATCGTATATCGCAAAACGGATGATCTGATCCCCTATGCCGGCAATGCCCGGACGCACAGTGACAAGCAGATTGATCAGATCGCAGCGTCGATCCGACAGTTTGGCTTTACCAATCCTGTGTTGATCGACGAAAAAGGCGGCATCATTGCCGGCCATGGTCGTGTCGCTGCAGCTAAACGGCTTGGCACTGCCGAGGTGCCGACAGTTGTACTGGCGCATTTGTCGGACGCAGAACGTCGTGCCTATGTCATTGCTGACAACAGACTGGCTGAACTGGCCGGCTGGGATCGCGACATCCTGAAAATCGAATTCCAGGCGCTGGAAGAGCTGGAGCTGGATTTCGACCTGGAAATCACCGGCTTTGAAACGGCCGAACTGGATCTGCTGTTGGATGACGATGATGAAGAAACAGCGGACCCGGCCGATGAGGTGCCGGAGCCCGCTGCAGAACAGGCAATCACGAAGTCCGGTGATGTCTGGATTCTCGGCGCGCACAGGCTGATCTGCGGTGATGCACGTGATTCGAAGACATATGCAAGCCTGATGGGCGACGATCGTGCGCGCGCTGTGTTTACCGATCCGCCTTACAACGTCAAAATCGATGGTCATGTCTGCGGCTCCGGTGCCGTGAAACACCGTGAGTTTGCAATGGCAGCCGGTGAGATGGATTCCAGTGCCTTTACAGCCTTCCTGGAAGCGTCACTCGGCGCTATGGCTGGTGTCAGTGTCGATGGTGCTATTCACTTTGTCTGCATGGACTGGCGCCACATGCCGGAGCTGCAGTCGGCCGGATCCAAGACCTATTCAGAACTGAAAAACCTGATCGTCTGGGCCAAGACCAATGGCGGCATGGGTACGTTTTGTCGATCGAGACATGAACTGATCTATGTCTGGAAAGTCGGAACATCTCCCCATCTCAATACTTTTGGCCTTGGTGAGAAAGGCAGATACCGGACGAATGTCTGGGATTACCCCGGAGTGAACAGCTTTGGTGGCAATCAGAAAGATCTGGAACTGCACCCTACGGTTAAGCCAGTGGCGCTGGTGGCGGATGCGATCAGAGATGTCAGTCGACGCGGTGATATCGTGCTGGACGGCTTTGGCGGATCCGGCACGACTCTGATAGCTGCGGAGCGCTGTGGCCGCAGAGCCCGCCTGGTAGAGCTCGATCCGATTTATTGCGACGTTATCTGCCGCCGCTTTTTGGCGCAGACAGGGCAGCAAGCCGTTCTGGAGGCTACTGGTGAGACACATGCTGAGATGGCCGCTCATCGCGCTGTAGAGGCTAAGGCTCCGGCTGCGGAGGCTGCAGAATGAGTGGTCAGATCAAAACTCAGGTGGGCTATATGCGCCCGCCTGAACACCGCCGTTTCAAAAAAGGAAAATCCGGAAATCCAAAAGGCCGGCCCAAAAACAGGAAGACATTCTGTCTCTGACGCAAAAAGTGTTGAAGCGCAAAGTCAGGCCGAAGGGTGCAGAGAAACAGATGCCCATCAGTGAAGCCCTGATCCGCAAATTGCGGGAGCTGGCGCTGTCCGGTGACCGGCGTGCCATGGACCTGCAGCGGCGTATCCTGGAAGAGGCCGGTGCTGCTCAGGCCACAGAGTTTGATCCGCACGAGAAAAAGCAGCGGATCCTGAACGCCCTCCGGAAGATGGGTGTCAATGTCATCGATGATGGAGGTGGCAATGACTGACACCTACGACATCGGCTATGGCAAACCCCCGAAATCCAGCCAGTGGAAAAAAGGTCAGTCCGGCAATCCGAAAGGTCGGCCGAAGACCCGTTCCGATCTGGTGAAGGACGCTGCAGCGATCCTGTCGGAGCCTGTTGCCGCCCGCACGCCTGATGGCCGGACTGTGTCGCTGGACGGATATGAAGCTGCCTATCTGGCGCTCTGTAAAAAAGGTCTCAAAGGTCATGTGCCGTCCCTGATCAAAGCGATCAACATTATGCTGGAGGTGCAGCCGGAAATAGATGCCAGAGAAAATCTGGGCAAACAGCGCCGCGAAGAGATACTCGCCAGGCTGGAAAAAATGGGTGTCGATGTCAGTGGTGCCAGGCGCGCATCTGCAGATACAGGCTGAAAAGTTATGCCACTGGTTTTAGCGCCCAGACACGGCTCGGATCAGGGGCGGCGGTGTTATGCCCGCTGCCCCTGTCGAACATAGTCTCAGGGGGGTGTCGACCGGGTATCAGCGATACCGGCCGGTCAGCCGCTCTATCGCGCGTATGCGGGCGTCAGCGTGGTTCAGCAGGGCCTGAATGGACCGTATCAGCTCTTCGGCCTCTTCCGCACTTATCTGCGGGTGCTGGCCCTTCAGGGCCAGCGAGGCCGCATCCTCCAGATTGCCCGTCAGCTTCGCAAATACAAAACTGAGCTGTTCCCGGGTTACGTCGTCCATGACTGCAGTACGGCTTGCCGGGCCATGGAAATCGAGCGATATCTGTACTACCTTCGGATGTATCGCAAAATCGCGGCGAGCATCCTGATGAACCTTAGGTCCCGACCTGCGTTAACTTCAGATTCATCCCGATGTTTCCAGAATGTTCTTGCTTCGCGGGACTCTGGTCGCCATAGTGACAAAAAAATTCCCCGCGAAAACCTGAAGCGCGGGAGCAGAGGGCGAGCAGAATGACCGAATTTGAATTGTTGTTGCAGAAAACCGGCCATTCGGTTTCTGAAGTTGCGGAAATCCTGGGTTATTCTGAAAGTCACATCTACCGCTGGAAACGCGGAGAGGAAACCCCGCGTGAGGGGGTGATGAACCTACTGCGAATGGAGGCCGAGGCGCGCCAGCCGGATACCTCCGGCACGGCTTTTTCGTTCATTGACCTGTTTGCTGGTATCGGCGGCCTGAGAAAGGCCATGGAGAGCGCCGGTGGCCGCTGCGTATTTACGTCGGAATGGGATAAATACGCCCAACTGACGTACGACGCCAACTTCGCGGATAACCGCCCCATCGCGGGCGACATCACTCAAATCGAGGCCGAAGAGATCCCGGAACATGACGTTCTGGTTGCGGGCTTTCCCTGCCAGCCGTTTTCGATTGCAGGGGTGTCAAAAAAGAACGCGCTGGGCCGCGCCCATGGCTTCGACGATGAAACTCAGGGCACGCTTTTTTTCGATGTGCTGCGGATCCTGAAACATCACCGTCCGGCGGCATTCATGCTGGAAAACGTGAAAAACCTGCGCAGCCACGACAAGGGCCGGACCTTTGAGGTCATCATGCGTAAACTCCGGGACGAACTGGGCTACTACGTGCCTGACCCGCGGGTGATTGATGCAGCCCACTTTGTGCCTCAACACCGGGAGCGGATCGTTATTGTGGGGTTCCGTGAGGAGGTACCGTTCAGCTTTGATGCTGTTGCTCTGCCGTCGCGCGGGGCGCGCCGAATGCGGGACATTCTGCATCCGGAGAACGGTCTGGAGAATCCTGAAGGGCATTTCACGCTCGGCAATGATGCCACCGTCAGCGACAAATACACCCTGACTGACAAGCTCTGGAAATACCTGCAGGACTATGCGGCCAAACACAAAGCTAAGGGTAATGGGTTTGGTTTTGGCCTTGTAGACGGCGACAGCATCGCCAGAACTCTGTCCGCCCGCTACTACAAGGATGGATCGGAAATCCTTGTGAGCCGGGGTGAAGGCAATAATCCCCGCAGGCTTACACCGCGCGAATGTGCCCGACTGATGGGCTATCCTGAGAACTTCCGGATCCCGGTCTCGGATACACAGGCCTACAAGCAGTTTGGAAACTCGGTGGCCGTGCCGGTATTTGCCGAGGTGGCGCGGATTATGGAGCCGCATGTCCGCGCAATCCTGGAAGGGCAGGGGAAGGTACCTGTTCGCAAAGCTGGCTGACGTACACGACCGCCAAACCCGCAGCCGCAACATGGCGGCTATCCGAGGTGCGGATACCAAACCGGAACTGATCATCCGGCGCGGGCTTCATGCCCGGGGATTCCGCTATCGCCTGCACGGCCGCAAACTGCCGGGTCGGCCGGATCTGGTGCTGCCAAAATATCAGGCCGTAATATTTGTAAACGGGTGCTTCTGGCATAGTCATGAATGTCCGCTGTTCAAATGGCCGAAAACGCGCGAAGAGTTCTGGCGGGACAAAATCGGCGGGAACGCGGAACGGGATCAGAGGAACCTGGCTGCTCTGAAAGCATCAGGCTGGCGCGTCGGTGTTGTTTGGGAATGTGCACTGAAAGGGAAACGCCGCCTTCAGTCGGCACACGTCCTCGATTGCCTTAGCGAATGGCTCGAGGGGGATGCAGCGGATTGTATGATCGAAGGTCAGGATCAGGAGACCACTGACACTCTCGCATAAAGTTCCCGCAACGCCGCTTCCAGGCGCGATGTCCCGATCCGCCATTGCGGCCGGACCTTCGCGCTCCCGTCTGCGTAGATTGTGTGGGCGGGGTCATAGTAAACCAGACCAGATGCGATCGCGCGCAGCAGACGCCAGACATCGGTACCTTCACACATGAACCATGGTGCGTCGAAGCAGTATTGATCGCCCCCTCTATCAGGATCCTTACGGAACCCGGCAGGCACATAGGCTGCCAGCGCGTGTTTAGTGTTCCAGGAATTAGCAAGTTTTTCGAGAGACCAACCGCCAATCAGTCTCCCGGTGTCCGGATCTGAAATTCCAACAAAGATCTCATCCGGGTTGTCGTCGAACTCGCCGCTAACAGGGTTAAACCCTGAGACCCCAAGAAGGTATCCGGTCGAGTTGCTCCGTTTACCCGCGCGATGCACGCCAGTGAAGCGGTGAGAGCCGTCTCCCTTTTTTCCTTCCCAGCCGTAAGTCATCATGAAATCGCGAAAGGTAAGATCGCCTTCAGCGCCCATATCCGCTGTCGGTGTCATCAGGCTGATTTTGTCACCTCTGAAGGACTTGATTTCATGGCCAAACGCATCGGGTTCTTTTAGCGCGTTGGTCTCGACGCCGAGCAGTGCCTCCAGCGTGTATCCGGCGCCCTGGTTTCCTTTGAACGGAACGATGGTACCACCCTTGTTTCTGACAGACGGGTGCCACCCGGCAGCGACAATCCCCCGAAGCTCGCGGGTCAGCTGTTCCTGGGGAGTTACTGTTGCATCGCCGGTGACATTCAGGATGCCAAGGACACCTGATATTCCCGAGGGTGCGAGTTTGGGGAAATCCGCTACGACCGAGTCATCACGTTCGGTCAGAAGTAATCCGAAGATTTCGCCCGCCCGATTGGCTCCGAGGCCCAGGATGCGTTTTCCGAACTTCGCTTGTTTAGTTCTCCAAATGGCTTCAGGCGCCCACTCTCGTCCTTTTAAGAACCCTGACAACCGGGCTTCCGGATACTGGAAATACTCGATCAGTTTCGTATTGGGTGCGTGATATCGGCTACCATCTGTATCGAGCCAGAAAAAGTTGAGATGCGCCTCAGTGATCGGACGACCTGCGGAAGAGTTTCTCTTCTTAGTGCTGCTGCTTGGTTCGCGCAGGCGGATTTCGCGCACGGGAAAAGCGTTCACCAGCCCTTCAAGCTGGCTGGCAAGAACTATCTGGTTTTTGTCGTTGTCTTGTCTAGGAGCAAGAATCTTGACGTAAATCCGGTCAACACCTGCATCACTGAAAAGGTTTCGAAACTGATCGATTGATGAAATGCCCATGCGCGGAAACTAGCGCAATGGTTGTATCGAGCACAATGGGTGGTAGCGGCCCAGAGCGGTCACTCGCCACAGTAAACGGGCACTGCGGTGCGGCCCGTCAGAAGAAACGTTCGCTGCGCCCGCGAATTCACCCGACATAAGAACTCACACACCGGGACCAAGCGGCTGTTCGCCGCAAGTGTGGCCTGGGCACTATCTTGCGCCCGCTTTATGTCGCTAAGTGCTATGTGACTTTCGGGATCCTAAGGCGATTGCAGATGTACAATCCATATGATGAAAAAGGCGACGAGCTTGACGCCAAATATTCAGTTGAATCATTGAGTGAGGGTTTCGATCTGATCATCGAGTCTCGGGGCGGCTCCACTGGCGGGCGCCCGCCTCGAAACACCGACTACGCCCGAGCTTTGGTTTTGCATCTTCACCGAATGGCAGAGCTCGGCATGGTGCTGGACGATCTTCAAGTTGCCAGTTCTGATGCGATGCGGCTGCCGGAGAAAAAGCGCCAAATTCGACCAAAAGGCTATGCTCTGCCACTCGAACTCTCGTCAGTGTCAGACTTCGACGAGCTCCGGCTGGCAATTGGACGGGTCACTGGTGAGCATGAGGCAAAGTCAAAAAAGGGAGGCAACCGGACAAAGAGATTGAGGTTGCGGATGCGCTGGACTGGTGCGTCCAAAATGTCGGCAGACTCAATAGCTACCTTGTTGGCACATTCGGATCCTTCAGAAGAACCCACGGGTGACCCGAAAGAATTGTCCGAGCGAGTCGAGCGCGCACGTAGTCGAGTGCGCTCGAAAAAGGCGGCTCCACCAAAGGGCCAAGTGAAGGTTCCAAGTACTACCGTTACTTCTGAACGATATATTCGCGATCCGGAAGTCATAGCTTGGGTGCTAGAGGAAGCGGCGGGTAATTGCGAAAACTGCGGTTCTCTCGCGCCCTTCAAACGTAACGGCGGCGAAGGGTTCTTAGAAGTGCATCACGTTAGACCACTCGCGGAAGGCGGCCCAGACATAATCGAAAATGCAGCAGCCTGCTGCCCAAATTGTCACCGGCAGTTACATCATGATCCAGCAAAAAATAGCATCCGTCGCAAGCTAATCGCATCTATCAATCGACTTAAGGACTTCCCAGTTATTGCTTAGCTCCAGAGGCTCCATGGCTTGCACACAACCATCGGCTCAATCCTGAACTGCATCACGTCGTCAAACGCTGCGACCCAGCTTAACCATAGCGGACAACCATCGATCGTGCAGCATACAAGGTCAAATCTGCTCGGCGTTCTCATCCGAGTTCATTCCATCGTTTTGAGCATGAGGAGCTCATGCCAACCTACCAAAGCGCCACTATTAGCAACTTCCCCCTTGCTTGATCTTAACATCTGGAGGCACTTTCCTGGCGAGATTTCGCTGTCTTGTGACAGGGCAAAAAAGAACGACCGTTACCGGTGGAAAGCTTCGTCGAAACTGAAAATGTGTAAATCATTGAAAATATGTACTTATTTTTCACCCGTGGTGCGATTGAAGAAGAATGCCGATGCCTTGTAGTATAAATTATAAATAGCGCAGCGTTACAAATGAAGAAATCCTTCCCAACAATTGTTGACCTTCTGCACGAAAACGGACCGATGCTCAGCGGCGAGATCGCAAAGATCTACCGAGATATGGGACTGTCGGAAGGAGCCGCCCGGCAACGTGTCAACCGCCGCTCGGAAGAGGTGAAAGTGCTCTTTGGGCTCCCGTTTCCACGCGGCGCGCGATTCATGTATCTTGAGGGCGAGTTTGGCGACCAGCGGTTTTATCTGTCTCTGATAAATAAGCTGACGGTTACCGGATCGGCGTATGGGGCAGCCTTGAGCGGTTTGTTTGCGCGCGGCGGTATCTGTCTCACCGAACATTGGCCGATTGTCAGTTGCGCTCCCAGCAAACAAAAAGGCCATCTACCCTATGATCGGATACTCGAAGGCCTCAAGCAGGCGAAGCTTGTACAAGAAATAGATATCGCCGGAATAGGGCCGTGTATTGGCCTAAATGATCGGGTGGGAGCTTGGGATACGGCCTATTTTCGCGCAAAGCTAACGATTGACCATGTTTTACGCGCGGCTGTCCGCAAATGGGCCATTCGTCTGGGTTGGTCGTCCAAAGGCGCCATCGAGATGAACGGGCACGGAGCGCTTCCACGGTTTTCCACGATGAATTTCGACATTGTGGGGCCGTGCTATCTCAATTCTCTAACCACTAGGTCAAAAGGTCAGGTAAAGCCCGGTTTTTTCGTCTGTGACATCATTTCCTCGGGCCCGTTGCAGGTCGATCATGTCTCTGGTTTCCTGAAAAAGGTCACTTCGCTGACCGCGCTTCGAAAGCTTGGCCGTTTCCAACCAATGCTACTTGCTGAGGCCTATAGCGAAGAAGCGCTTCGAGAACTGAGGTCTCGCGGGGTGATTGTGGCCACACCCGACAGTCTATTTGGCCGTGAGGTTGCCTCCGCTCTCGAGGAATTGCTGCGTGTCTTGCAGAAGTCGGCCGAAATCGCAATCGGCAACCCAGGCAAGGTCGAAGAACTCTTTGACAAGCTAGAAGGCTTTGAGGGCAATCTGCGCGGTGCGCTTTTCGAGATGATTGTCGGCCATCTTGTTTTGAACCTTTTCGCCGGATCCATTGATATCGGGGTTCTGGTCACAGATTTTGAGACGCGGCAGAAGGCTGACATCGATGTGCGTAGGGTCTCCGGGACCGATATCGCCTGTTATGAATGCAAAGGACATGGGCCTGACGTTTTTGTCAGCCTCGAAGAAGTCAAATACTGGCTTGAAAAACAAGTGCCGATCATTCGCGGCGCGCATAAGTTTGAAGGTCGGTTTCACGGACTAGCAGAGCGGTACGAGTTCTGGACGACTGGCAAGTTCACTGAGGACGTGGTGGCCTATCTCGAGGAACGCAAAAGAACGATCCGTAGATACGAGATCGACTGGAAGGATGGCACAGACCTGCAGGCTCTAGCGTCAAAACTACCTAACAAAACCATGCAGCGTCTGCTGAAGCGCTTTTATCACAAAGACCTGGGCTCCTAAGTTGCCCTTCGGTTTCGAAATCTATATCGACTATGTGCACAGTGAAAGAACTGAGACTCTCAAAACTCGTAGAGTGAAGAGCACGCCGGGAACAGATAGGAGAAGAAAACCGACAAGATAGAGCGCGACCGTTAAATACACAGCCCAACGGTGAGAGTATCGGTTCTCTATGTTGTAAAAACTGCTGAGCACATCGTTCTGAAGCTGGTCTCGTTGGATATTCTGGAGTTCAGCATACGCCGTTTTCAACGTAGCGTTTTTTTTGTCCAACCACGGAGCAATACTAGTTAAACCTCGTGCAACCGATGGCCGTCTTCTTTGGATAGTACTGATCATAGATCGAAGGCGACGCGCTGTTGCCCTACCTATCTCATTTTCAGCGTAATCAGAAATTGAAGTTGCCTCTTTCACAGCTTTCGGTGCGAAAATTCTAAAAACTATGGTGCCCAAACCAACGAGAAAGCTGCCGAGATAAATCAGATTAAGCTTTGTGAACAAGCTAACCTCAAGAATAGAACTCTGATCCGCAGAGGGAGACCGGAACAATTCCTCTTGTGCTGAAATCGTTTTTCCTAATCCGTCAATATAAGCCTCAATCTGGCCATGATAAAGGATTGCGTACCCGACAAAAGGCATGGCGAGGGAAACTGTTGCTACGCTAGACTGCCCGAACCCTCTCAATAACTCCCAATTGAATGTTCGATGAAAAAAGTCATCAGATTTGTGGCTTTCCTCTACTCCTCCAGTCACTGGGGCAACCTCAAAGTCCTATGAGTGTGCGTGTAGCTTTCACCGACAGTGTAATCTGGAGTATCCAATTCTTCCGCAATCATCGAAGTGGCAATAATGATTTGATGCTCAGACTTGGCATGCCTACTTTTTTCAAGCAGCAATCGCTGAAAATTCTGGCTTCGTTCCGGTTCAAGCCCCTTGTCTTCAACTGTATCCATCATCAGGAACCGAGGATGGAGGAAGCCAGGATCATTGGCCGCTGCAAATAGAAACGACGCGAAGAAACTATTTCTAAGGTAAACCATTGATGACGCAGAGAAATAGGATTCTCCATTTACTGCCAGCCGATCACCCCCAAAGGAGAAATGAACATTGTGGGCATCCTGAAAGGTCGACTGTCTTGCCAAATCTCGTTTTAGGAAATCTAGCGCGTGCTCTTCAATTTCCGCTCTAGCTTCTCCTAAGCGCTTTTCCTGCGCCCGTTCTTCGTTTTCAATAAGGGTTTTAAGTCGGCTCAGCTCGTTCTGTAGCCTATCCTTGCGTTCGGAAACCGTTGCAATTTCATTGATCACGGCTTTCACTCGCGCAAGATCCTCGAGATCCCTGTATGCATAACCAGCGTCTCGGTTCAGCTTTCTTAGTCTAGCACGCATTTCCGATGTCGGGCTTCGCAGTGACACTGTGTAATGGCGAGACGCCTGCTCCCAAAGTTCTTTGAGTTCATCTCGACGCGCCTTTAGCTGTACGAGTTGCTCTTGCCTGTCTTTTTGAACGTTTTCAGCCCGCCCTTTCTGGCGGGCATATTCGTTGATTAGCTTCAGGATTCGAGTTTGTGCCATGTCACTATCATGAGCACATTTGCATAGAGGACAGGCCCCTTGAACATCGTTTTCTGAGATGGGCGCAAAACAAGAAGGGCAAAAACTAAAGCTTAGATCTCCAACTTCATCAGCTACAGTGTGAGATTGCCCGAGTTCTTCCAGCTTTCTGTCCAACGACAGAACATATTGCTCCGTATCTTCGAAAGCCAATGCAGTTTTTGTAATCAGTTCATCAACCGTCGCAACCTGTTCTTGGAGTGCTATAACGGACTTGTGAGCTTCCTCTTGATCGTTGAGTGTCAAGCGATCCTCAAACTGCGCATCGAAGATCTGTGCCTCCAAGTCGGAAATTTCTTTGTTCAGAGCCGCCAGTGCTTGTTCGCGCGTACGGCTTTCAGCCTTCAACCATTCCTCGGTAAGCGGATGGCCTTCTTTGCTATGAGTTCGGATCAAGAACTTCACTTGATTGTCTAGTTCCTTGAACTCCTCTGTAGCTTCCTTATTTCTGATTAAGGCTTTGTAGTACTCGTCGCTGTACGCACCACACAACATCCCTCCAACCGCTTCTCGGGTAATTGCCAAATCATAACGAACTGGTCGGAAAATCTTCTCTACTGGACTCATTTGATCTGAGTAGAGCAGCCGCAAAACCTGATTTATGGTTAGCCGTGAATTTGTTTCCCCATATTCGACCTGAGGAAGCCCCAGAAAGCGGAACAAAACTTGGGAGAAGCTTTCCTTACTATCCCTCTTAAATGGGTAAATTTCCCACCCGTCGGTTGCGTTCTTTGATGCCTCATCAAGAGTGCCGTAAAACAGCTTCATCGGACGCTGTGATACAACCTCAACATCTCGCCATAGAGTCAGAAGCTCACCATTGATCTCGACCTCGACCATTACCGAGTCGCACTTTGCAGCGGTCTCTCTCCACTGCTCTCGCAGTATGTCTCCGCCTAGCCCATAATACAGAAAGTCCATGATCGTAGACTTTCCCGAACTGTTTTGACCTCTAATAATGTTTAGGCCAGCGTGAAACTTCTCCTGAAAAGCAACGTTATTGTTGATATTGACCTTTAATTCGTTGACTTTGAGATTTGGCCTAAATTGCATCATATTCCCATTCCCCCAGCCCAGTACGCGCGCGAAGCCCCTCAATGCCCTTGAGATCCATTTTCGCAAAATCGACGGCGACTAACTCCAGAAGTTCGGCATGTTGGTTCGTGAAATCTTCAATCTTCTCGCTCATTCCAGCAGACAGACCGTCAGAGAGAAGCCTAACCGATTGCTTGTCGCCTGCTCCTTCTAGCTCCACGATTGATTTCGCCGCCATTGCGCTAATCGCTGTGTTCTGAATTACGCTCATCCGTTCAAAGAGCACGTGAGATGAAGGCAAAAGCTCATGTCCCGGTGTAACCTCAACCCTGAGGACTTTGTTTCGGCGTCCACGCATGCCCTTTACAGCGTTTGGCGGCCTAATCTCTGACAGACGGCTTGGAAAACAGAGAAAGAAGTCCGAAATACCCAGTGTCCCAGTAAGAAGGCTGTGGCTTTCACTTGCCCGTAGTACTGCGCTCATTCGGAACACAGTGTTGTATGGATCATAACAGGACGCGTAAGAAAGACTTAACATGCTTGCCACCGAATATGGCATCTTTCAGCAAGCCAGTTGATCATACCTCTGATGTCAGCTTCGTCTATGAGAACAAGATCATGACCGCCCACTTCATCCATTTCCTTTAGTGTTGGTTGGATGATGTCCGTTTCAATGATTTCATTGACCTTCGAGTATGTCAGATTGAGCTGCTCCGGCATGATTTTTGTCTCAAAAACATGCAATATTCTACTCAAAAAATACAACAACACTTGCTGTGCCGACTGGTAATAGGTGTACTTATCCAGTGTCTCTTCGAACCATTGCAAGTCTCGTTCAGCAGCCTGAAATTCTTTGCCTCTCCCAACAGCTTTGAGCTTTTCTTCCAGCCCTTTCAGCTCAGAGTCTTCGCGGTTCGATATGAAGTGCTGCAGCTTGTCTAGCAAAGCATTTGCACGTTGTTCATTGTCTTTCTCGGAGCGCATTTTTCTGAGAAGGTAAGCAAGCCGAGAGCTTCCGGAGACAACGCTTTCAACCCGCTCATCGCAAACTTCTGACATAAATGAACTTGCTCGACTTATTTTCTTTCCCTCTTGTCGCCCTTGGAACAAGGAACGTCAAGCAGGCTGACTTGGGCGAAGCTTTATATCGGCAAAGTTGTTTTGGTACCCCTTGGACCAACGCCACAGACAAGAAGTGGTTCACCAAAAATGGAGGCACGTTACCATCGATCAGGGTAGACTTGCTCTCAAGGTGCAAGAAGGGAGCCAAAGGGAGTATAGAGTGGAGCTATTCTGCTGTGAATGGCCGCTTTCCAAAACCTCCCAACTAGGTTTCGCGCTTGTAGCGAACTGCCGCTTTCCGCCCATTTTTACAGTGAACAACTGGACTTTGGACCGTTCGGAAGCGGTACTGACGACGGTCAAGATTCGCCCGGAACAGCCGGGCTCCACTTAGTACAGGGCACAGGATCAGCCTGTGTCCGCCAAGTGGAGATATCAATGACAACTTCATCTGATACAGAAATCAAAACATCGCCCTCCAAACCTGCCCGAAACAACCTGACGCGTCAGCAACAGTTACAGAAACTGCTGTCCCGCAAGTCTGGTGCCACGATTGCGCAGATTCAGAAGGCGTTTGGCTGGCAACCGCATTCCGCGCGTGCAGCGATTTCGATGATGCGCAAGGCGGGACATACTGTTGAGCGATCAGGATCTGACAAAGGTACGGTCTATCGGATCGTGAAGGAGGTTTGATCGCCATGGATGCCACTCGCGCGGATCGTGACCTTGCGAAGGTATTCTGTGACATTGAACACTTGGATCGCCCCGGGTGCCTTGATCGATGGCGGGAAGTGTTCGGTCGGCCCCCACCAAAATACCTGTCTCCACAGTTCATGAAGCGAGTGTTGATCTGGGAACTACAGAACCGGGAACTGGGCGGGTTGTCTGCGAAGACAGAACGCCGACTGCATCAAATCGCGTTGGGAAAAACACCGCCAGCTACTCTGAAACCGGGATCCCATCTGGTGCGGGAATGGAACGGACGCACCTATCAGGTTGAAGTGGTCGATGGCGGTTTCGTTATGGATGGCAAAACGTGGCGCTCCCTGTCAGCCATTGCAAAACACATCACCGGAGCGCACTGGTCAGGTCCACGCTTCTTCGGGGTTCAGTGATGCGACGTATCCGCTGCGCCATCTACACGAGGAAAAGCTCAGAGGAAGGGCTGGAGCAGGACTTCAATTCGCTGGATGCCCAGCGGGAAGCCTGCGAATCTTATGTTGCCAGCCAAAAGCACGAGGGTTGGGAACTTCTGCCGGATTACTATGACGATGGCGGTATCTCGGGCGGTCATCTTGACCGCCCGGCGCTGCAGCGGCTGATGCAGGCTGTAGATGATAATCGTGTTGATCAGATTGTAGTCTACAAGATCGACCGGCTGACGCGCTCGCTTGCTGACTTCGCAAAGCTGGTCGAACGCCTTGATGCGGCAGATGCGTCTTTCGTGTCTGTTACCCAGTCCTTCAATACGTCTACCAGTATGGGGCGCCTGACACTCAACGTGTTGCTCAGTTTTGCTCAGTTTGAACGGGAAGTCACCGCTGAACGCATCCGTGACAAGATCGCAGCCTCGAAACGCAAGGGTCTGTGGATGGGCGGGAATGTTCCACTCGGGTATCAGGCGGATGGCCGAACGTTGAAAATCGATGAAGAAGAAGCTGAGATCATCAGGGCGCTCTACGGTCTCTATCTGGAGCATCAGACCATTCTTGATGTGAAAGAGCAGGCGGAGGCACTGGAGCTCCGATCCCGAAGACGGGAACGCCCGGGCGGACGCGTGACAGGTGGTAAGCCATTTGACCGGGGACACATCCATCATTTGCTTAGCAATCCTATCTATGCCGGCCGCATCCGACATAAGGGTCAGGTCTTTGAGGGGCAGCACCCTGCCATCATCGACCCGGAAGTGTGGGAGCAGGTGCAGCAGCTGTTGACGGATGGGGCGGCAAGGGAGCGCGGAGTAAAGCAGAAAGCAAAGCGGTCCCTATTGGCAGGAAAGCTTTTTGATGAAATCGGAGATCGGCTGACGCCCAGCCATAGCCAGAAGAACGGCAAGCGGTTGCGTTACTACATCTCCTCGCGCCTGGTGACTGATCGCAGTCAGAAGCATCCGGATGCGTGGCGACTGCCGGCAGAACAGCTTGAAAACGTACTGGCCGAAGTGGTCAGACAACATCTGAGCCGACCGAATGCGGTGGCATCAATGGCAAGGGACTTGTCAGCGGTTGAAATTGCTTCGGCAGCGGAGCATCTCAGAGATTGCCAGTCCGTCAGGAAGTGCCTCGGCCTGATTGCACGGGCAGATCTGCAACAGGGGTCACTGACCGTGCTGCTGGATCTCCAGTCACTGGCTCAAATGATCGCCTGCAGAGCAGATCAGGTCGATGCCGAAGAATTAACGATCGAAGCGCCTTTCCGGATGCGCCGCCGAGGTGTTGAGCTGAAACTGCATCTTGGAGATGCACCTCCTGAGGTCGATCAAACACTTGTCCTTAACATCCTCAAGGCGCGTCGATGGCTGGTGATGATCATTGGTGGCAGAACGTTTTCTGAAATCGCAGAAGAAGAAGGTATTTCCAAACGCCGTGTTCAGGATGTGATCGATCTGGCAATGCTGGCGCCTGATGTGCTGGAGGCCATCGCTGCAGGTGAACAGCCTGACGGCCTGACCACGGATTACCTGATCAAGTCCGGCTTCGCGGCCATCTGGTCAGATCAGCACAAACAGTTCGCTGCGCTCTGATCTACAGACTCTCCCAAAGTCACCAAACTCGTACCGCCGGAATCGCGAACTGAGACTGGGGCCCGAAATCGACCATTGTTGCGCATAAACTCAGGTCTCAGCTGGATTAGCCGGGTGATAACCTGCTGAAAACACGCGGTAATAGGCGGCCAAACATTCAGTGCGTGATTTTAGGGAAAATCATGGCTGTGCAGGCAGTTTGTAGCTAGCTAGTCTCGGCCCAAAATTCCCTGTAAACAGGGAATTTACAGGGAAAACTAATAGATTTAGGCCGTTTTCGGAGGTTTGGAGCTCGAAGTTACTCTTAAAAACAGTGGCTTGCGTGGATTTTCCCTAGATCGATTAACAGGGAATTTTTCTCTGATGATCAGGGAATTTCTTACGACTAACAGTGAAGAGGATAGGGGGAGCGGGCTAAACAAACCTGATCTGAATGTCGGAAGCCGACATTCACGTGAAGTGTAACCAACGGCTGTTGTGAGCCCACTCTGACCGATGCTGCGCGATGCCCGAATGACAACAATGCGCAGGAAGCTGACTTTGCAAAGTCTCGCCAAGGCACCAAAACGGACGCTTATCGCTGTCTCGTATGCAGCAGGATAATTTCCGATAAGGGGTCGTTAGTCTTCTGTGCCGCTGACCCAAGCTACCGTCAAGTTTGGATCGAAGAGCAACGGTTTCACCTCTACTTGCCTAGTTCTAAGCCAGACAGGCTCAAATTCTCTGTTGTCCGCCAAAGCATCAAGGCTTGTATCGTGCGTACTCGAAGTCCATATACACAAGGCTTACGTTTATCTTTTTCGACCTGCTGTCTCCCCAATTCGGCGTTCAGTCTTTCGATTCAGACCGACCACGCCGAGTCGCCGCAATGATGCGGGCGGCAACTATTAGGAGACCTCCACTATGGCAAATGGCACAGTAAAATGGTTCAACTCGACCAAAGGTTTTGGCTTTATCGAGCCTGAAGATGGCAAGCGCGACGTATTCGTGCATATCTCGGCACTTGAACGTTCCGGAATCAGCGAATTGAAGGATGGCCAGAAGGTTACCTTCGACGTTGAAGCGGGCCGTGACGGACGCGACAGCGCCGCCAATCTGGCATTGGCTTAACCACTTTCGGGCACCCTTTTTGGGTGCCCGTTTGCACACTGGGCTAGTATAAGCCGTCGGAGACCAAGTAAGTTGCAACCTAAAGACTGGACGCGGGTGCTCGCGCAATACCGTGTGCCCGATGCGAAGCGCAGTGTTTTTGAACTTGCGATCACTGTTGTCCCCTTGTTCACGCTATGGGCCCTTGCGTGGTTTGCGTTATCATTTAGCGTCTGGATCGCAATATTACTGGCTGTTCTGAACGCCGGATTTCTGGTCCGCATCTTCATCATTATGCATGATTGTGGTCATGGATCTTTCTTCAAAAACCGCAGCGCATGCAATTGGACCGGCAGGGTTCTGGGTGTTCTTACCGTGACACCCTATGACGTTTGGCGACAAAGCCATGCGATTCACCATGCCTCAACCGGTAACCTTGATCGGCGCGGTATGGGTGACATCCCCACATTGACCATTGAGGAATACCTGAAGCGGAATTGGTTCGGGCGTGCCGCGTATCGTCTGACCCGGAGTCCAGTCTTCCTGTTCGGTGTTGCGCCGATCTATACGTTTTTTGTTCAATACCGCTTACCTGTTGGCTTCATGCGGTCAGGCTGGCTGTACTGGGCAAGTGCGATGGGAACAAACGCCGCAATTGCAGGATTGTTGGCTCTGATTTTGTGGACCGGAGGCTTTGAGGTGTTGGCGAGTGTTTTCCTGCCAACCGTGGTTGTCGCATCATCCGTTGGTATCTGGCTTTTCTACATTCAACACCAGTTTGAACACACGACCTGGGATCGGGAAGAGGGCTGGAACCTTCAGAACGCCGCATTCTACGGAAGTTCTCACTATGCATTGCCAGGCATTCTGCGTTGGCTCTCTGGCAATATCGGTGTGCACCATGTTCACCACCTTGCCAGCCGCATACCGTTTTATCGGCTAGACGAGGTCTTGCGTGACCATTCTGAGTTGGAAAATTGCCAGCGTATTACTCTGTATGAGAGCCTGCATTGTGCAAGACTGCATCTTTGGGATGAAAAAAGTCAGCGCCTGCTGACCTTTTCCGAGGCTTTGTCGAACGCCAATTCCAACAAGAGTTTAGTGTAGTCTGGCGCGGACCAGATAGGCTTCAACCGTGTCACCGCCAAGGGCGCGGATAGCCTCTAGTCTGTGAAGGCCTTCGATCAGCACGAACCTTTTGTTGTCAGCGCGTATCTGGATCGGGGTCTTTTGACCGTTCTTCAGGATATCTTCGGCCAGCGTCAGAACTTTTTTCTGATCAAGCGTTTTTGCACGTTTTGCAGGAACATAGATCAGGTCGAGCGGGTATGGTTTTTTCTCCAACATAAGCTACGTGTGCAACCTTTCGTGCATTTGTTCCGGTTCAAAGCTCGCTTCAAAAGCAGGGGCTGGAACGTACGTCATAGAACCGAACGAACAGCATCGCGCAGTTCCTGATGCATAATCCAGGTTGCTGGCTCATCGTCACTTTCGATGTGAGAAAATGCCAGGACCTGAGCGGCGCCATCATTCTGCGCCGATCCGGCTTCGGGAAGTTCGAGCTCCAGATATTCTGCAATCAATAGCCCGATTTTCTTGAAGACTTTGATGGAGGCCTCGCGCGATTTGTAACCGGCCGCCTGAGACAAGTGACCAATGGTCAGACCGTCCTTGCCTGCGATTGCAAGTGCTTTGAGCAATGTGACCTGCGCGGGGGTGAGCCTGATCTGGCGCAATGCCTCGGCATATTCTCTTTCGCTGGGAACGAGGGTGCCAGAGTTTCCCTCCAAACGGCGTTGACCGCCACGCTTCCTGTCTCGTTCTTCAAGAATTTCTTTTAAGGCTTCAATGGCCAATGCCGGTGTTTCGCCAACTGCATCGGCAATCATTGCCTGTGTTTTAGCCGGTGGCTTGGGAAATGCCCGTGCAACACTATTGCCGCTCAGAACACCAGCTTTAATCAAGTACTTTCCAAATTCTTCTTCAATCACTCCTGATACGTCAGCGTTCCGCGGCTTACGAACACTGCGGTCCTGAAACGCTCTTTGTTCCAGACCATGAGCTGACATCTTTGAACTGGGAAGGGTTACTTGAGGGGCATTTTTACGCATCAGAGGAACACCACTGCAATTATCGCCGCAACACACACTGCTGACGCAATAGATATCTTAATCCTGTAGGACCGGCGACGCGCCTTTTCAGCTTTGAGACTTTTACCCAGGTTTTCGTCAATCGAGTTATGGTTCACGGCTTAGTCCTTCCGGATTTGTTAGGCGGCTTTGGTTTCCACCAACTTATTGTCGCGGCACATTTTCGGTGCACTCGTCGTTCTGTCTCGTGAACGGCCGATTACATTCCCAACCATCACCTCTTCGATTCAAATGAGCGTTTGAAGGGACAAGGATCGCAACGCACCTGTCCCGGTTTGCGCGAAAACCACGTTCGCATTTCCATCCGGAATAAGTTTCAGGTGCAAGATACGCATGCTGTGGAACAGCCACAGGCTCACAGCCGCTCTCCGCTGCCCTGTAACCTCTGAGGCATACCCAACCATCCGATCTTCCTCTGTCGCTCAGACGGCCGTTTTCTGGGACTTCTATTGCAACACAATCCTGGTTCTCCTTACGAAATCCCCAGTTGCAGTGTATTTCCTGCACGCCAAACCGGGTTTCGACGTACCCATTTTGAGGCGAAATCACTTCTTCACATTCTTCTCCAACACGCTGGAACAGCCGATTGCACTCCCACTGATCTCCGGTTGATGCAAGATAGGCATTTTCAGGAACTCTTATTTCCTCACAGAGTTCTCCGACAATCTGAAAACCGTGATTGCATTCCCAGCCGCTGCCATAGGCGCTACCCGTCAAAAATGCGTTTTCTGGTAAGTCAGTTCTTTGGCAGGATCCGTTCTTGTTTTCGAAACCTTCGTCACAAACAGACCCATCGGCATTGCCTGCGACCTGAGCAGGAAGCTGCGTTCCTGAGAGAAACACCAAAAGTGTCGGGATCAAACAAAGAATGCAGCGAGCAAACACGATGAATGAATGGTCGAAACGGAGCCTGAGGCCTGATCTATCGGGCATCAAGCACGCAATTCAAGAGCCATGTGTTGTTCATACGGCGCCTTCTTTCATGGGTCACGCGATGACTGGAGCACGTCAGGTGACAGTTGCAAATGCTTGCGAGGAACGAGCTCATAGCGAAGACCCCAGCGGAACCCGTTCCTATGTTGGGGCACATGCTACAATTAGTCTGAAGGCCATTGGATTATCGTAACCGGCAGCATCGCGGCGGCGAGTAATGTTTTACCAATACACTCTTGTCGTTCCTAGTCTGTGAAGAGTCAAGGACGCATGCTCGTCAAGAAGCGTGTGCTGCGGAATGATCAATTTTTGAGACCGGCGAGTTATTAGGTGGTTAAGTGAATAACTGAGAGGCAAAATTCACTTTGAGGCAATTCAGGTTGACAATGCATCTGTGAAATCGCCGGATTTCATGGGCAACAATCTTGGAGGTGGTGAACGCTCGCCGCTCCGGTCTGCGGCTGACACCAAATTAGGAGATACGCAATTTCTATCGACAGTTTTGCGGAAACCGAGATTGGAACACACCTCGCCGACGCTGCACGTCGTTGCCGCATGGTTTTCTTTACTGGATTACCGGCATCTGGAAAGTCATTTCTGTTGCGCCAGCAAATATCCATTTCGGTCTCCTTGGGACGTCGCGTACATATCATGCGGTGGGATACAGGACTCGCGGCGTTTCAGACCGAAGACATACTCGCAAAGTATCCAGATGTTTCAGATGGAACTCATCCGTTGATCCGCAAGGCAGCCGGATTGTGGGGCCGGAGAGCCCTGGCGCGATGGCTGACAGAGACTACCGATCCCACAGACATGATTGTCGGTGAAGTCCCTATCATCGGAAACAGGTTTTCCGAGTTTGTCCAGGCGCAGCCGGATCAGGTTGAACCAGCCTTAGCATCCGAGGAAACGACATTCATCTATCCTGTTCTTACAAAGAACTTGCGTGCCAATCTCGAAGCTATTCGAAGATCTACATTTACGAACCCCAGACATCCTGATGAGGCCAGGGACGCGCCACCATCCACAATGGATCTGGCTTGGCGTTTGACGTGTGCCAAGGCGGCAGAATTGGGCTTGATCTCAGAAGCGGATGGTCATTCTCCGTACAAGGAGATGATTTACGTGCGGTTTTTTGAGCACCTACTGCAACACCGAAACGCCATCAGAATTGGGGTTGATACGATTTTTTCAAATGCCGGGTCAGCCCATGATCTAGGGGCGAGCATTTTGGAACTTATTGCAAGCTCGGACGAAGTACGGCGTGTCATCGCGGAGGTAGAGGCTGCTTTTACAGTCGACGAAGCTACCCGAGACGTTGAAAACTGGTATCGGGTGTAGCCTCGTGCAAAAATTCGCTCTTTGGCATCTTTAAAACTGCAAAGTCTAATTTTGCATGTCTGCTTCGGGTTCTCGCTGCCGGAAAAACAGGGCGCAGAGAACCGCGTAATTGAGGCCGCGCCGGTAGGACAAAAGAGTTAATGTCGGCGTCAGCCAGACAATCCTGCCGCTCGTAGCCCATCCACAAGACGTTCGAAATCATCTGGTCGCCGCCACATAGACCGAAACCCGCGGGCAAGGCTGTCGACCGTCTTATCCTCAACCACAATACCTCGACTTGTGAACTCATCGTGACGTTCGGTGACGAATTCTCGCAATGCGCCAGAGGCGTCTCGCTCTCGTTCGAGCTGCGCGTAAGACGCTGCGACAAAGGCAGTGGCCAACGAGTTAAGCCGCGCTGCTCCCATCAGAAAACCAAGCACTGCTTCATAGTTACCGTTGAAAAATTCGACTTGCCCCATAATCCAGTCGATGGCAGGCGGATGTAGCGGGTCCAGCGCCATAGCTTCCGAAACTACGTCGCGCGCCTTTTCGTGCTGGCCGAGCAGTAGGAAAGCATAGCCGCACCAAGCCATCGACTCCGCCTCGCTTTCTATCATGGAAAGTGTCTTGTTGAATTGCGCTTCGGCTTCATCCCACAGCCCGGCGCAGAGATAAGCAAAACCAAGCTGGTCCTGAATGTAGACGTCCCGGTTATCCAGTGCCACGCCCTTTCGGGCGATATTCAACGTGTGGGTGGGTGCGTCAGCATCCGCCAGACCCAGCCACAAATCTATGACATATGTATCTGAAAGATACATGTAAGATCGCGCGATACTGGGATCCAGCGCGACCGCTCGTTCCAACAACGCTCTCGCCTTGGCCGTATCTCGTGCGTTCAAGCCGTCGCGTAGTGCCTTGCCCTTGAGCATCAGCTCATAGGCCTTCATCTGATCCGTTGGTTTCTGTGTCGAACGGTCGACGACATCGTGCTGGACCCTGCCTGGCAACACTGCGACGATATTTCGGGCCACCTCGTCTTGTACCGCGAGAACATCTTCCAGTTCGTGGTCGTATCGATCCGACCAGAGTTGAGTGCCCGTTCGGGCGTCAGCGAGTTGCACCGAGATTCTGACGCGACTGCCGGCCTTCCGCACGCTGCCTTCAACGAGATATTCTGCGCCGAGAGTCTCCGCGATTTTGGCCGGATCTGTGTCCAGTGTCCGGAACCTGAAAGACGCATTTCTGGAAACAACCTTAAGCGTCCGAAAACGCGATAAGCCCACAATAATGTCTTCCGCAATCCCGTCGCTAAAGAAGGCCTGCTCGGGGTCATCGCTCATGTTTTGTAGTGGCAAGACCGCAATAGTGGCTTTTCCTGATGTTTCAGGCCGAGGCGGTTCAGCGCATATTGCGCTTGACCCGCCAATGCGCCAGGCACGTACCGGTTCGGCAACGTTCTTTACTGTGTGCTGACCAGCATCCTCCCAGGCGACCGGTATACGGTTCCCGACCACACGATAAACAGCGTCCGAAACCAACACACCGCCGGGCGGGGCAAGCTGCTCCAACCTCGACGCAAGGTTCACACCGGACCCAAAAACGTCTCCGTCGCGCATGATGATGTCGCCAAGAGTGACGCCGATACGAAAGCGAAGCGGGTCGGAGCCCACCACTGGCGAATTTTGCCATTCAACCGCGCAAGAAACGGCATCAACAGCGCTGTCGAAGCTTACGAGCAGACCGTCACCCATCTGTTTGACAATGCGGCCGTGATGACGACCGACAAGCGGAACAACGGTTTCGTCAATGTGCGCTGAAAGGATTTCGAGCGTGCCTTTCTCGTCCCGCTCCATCCGGGCGGTAAAGCCGACTAGGTCGGCTATCAGGATGGCCGCTAGCTTTCGCTCCACGTGTTGTACTCCTATCTGTTTCATACTGATCGCTACGTGTTTAGACCATGCGAAAGTGAACAGGGGTGGTGTCTGATCTTGTCCGAAGTCTGTTTCAGCTTTGGAAAGCGCTGCGATACGTCTGCTTTAACAGCTCAGTGGGCAAACGGCCTTTTTTGTCCTCATCTTGCGAAAAATCATCGCCGCTCTGGGTTGTTGCTATCCGTTCGAGTCGAACGCCAATAACAGTTATATCAAGTGAGCAGGCGTCCATCTGAAAAGGCTTTTTTCATATTCGGTAATTGAACTGGAAAGCCACTTCTGAAACACCTTTGCCGCTGGACGAACTGCTCCAGGCAGCGTGACGAGGTGATATCCGATCTGCGGGATTGGATCATCGAAAAGCGCCACGAGATCTCCAGACTTCAATTCGTCAGAGATGAATGCCGGAACCGTTGCCCCGATACCATCACCTTGGCGGATTCCATCAAGCAGCATGTTGCCCGGCAAGCGAACAACTCTCCTATCTGCACCAGGTGGCACTCCAACCTTTTCCAACCACAGGTCAAATTCGACCGAAGCCTGTTCCTGAAGAAGAGTAAAGTCGAGCAACTCAATTGGGTCTTTGAGTACCCGTTCCCCAATCAATTCTTTTGCAGCAACCACTGTCAGACAGCCAGGTAGCAACATTTGCGACACCAGCCCCGACCAGCGCCCGGTGCCGTATCGAATGGCTATGTCAATGCCGCCTGGCTTGAGGTCGACAGCCTGGATTGTTGAGTCGATCCGAAGCTCAATTTCCGGGAACTCCTGAACAAACGCCGATAGGCGCGGCATGAGGAATGCGCTTGAAAACATCGGTGTCGCACTGACCACCAGCGGGCGAACCGCCTCTGCACTTGATATGCTCTCAGTCAGGGACGCCATTGAGGCGAATGCTTCGTGTAGGCCCGCCGCTAAGAATTCTCCCTGCGCGGTCAGAGCGATACCGTGTCGCGTCCGAGTAACAAGCTGGGTTCCCAGATGCTGCTCCAGACCACGGATTTGTTGGCTGACCGCGGAATGGGTCACGTTCAGCGCCGCTGCTGCGCGGGTCAAGTTTTTAAACTCTGCGGCGGCGGCAAAAGCTCTGAGAGAAGTCAGCGAGGGAAACGTGTGCCAATCCATGAGTCAGAAAATCTAACAATACAAAAAAATTTACAACTACGCGATTTCTCGATTCTTACGCATGTTGACTGAAACACCAATAACCAGAACAGGAGGAAACCATGGCAACGCTTGCGGTACTCGGATTGGGCAGCATGGGTTCGGCGTTGGCGCATTGCCTGCTCAATGCAGGTTACAGCGTCTGCGTCTGGAATCGGACGCCTAAAAAGACAAAATCGTTTGCAAATGCAGGTGCAGTTATTTGCGCATCGCCGGAAGATGCTGTTGCAGCGTCGGATTTCGTCATCGTCTGTATCAAAAGTCACAAGGAAACTGTCGATTTGATCAGCGGTCTAAGTGTATCTTTGAAGGGGAAAACAATCTGCGACATGAGCACCGGCGACACGTCCGATGCTGATTCACTGGTCTCATTTCTCAGCGAAAAAAACGCAGACTACATGTTGGGCATGATCAATGCCTACCCTTCGGGCATCGGTGGCAGCGACACCACCATCCTCACCGTAGGCAGTGACGGAACCTGGGATCGCTACGGCGAAGTAATAAGATCTCTGGGGGGAAAGTCGGAGCAAGTCGGTGAGAAACCCGCAGCTCTTGCAGCACTTTTTGCTGGTCTCTTCACTGTCCGGCAAGGTTTCATGTTCGGGATGATATACGGTGCACTGGTTTGCCAGAAAGCTGGTGTTCCTATGCAGGTCTATGTCGATCAACTTCCTGCCACGATCAAGCTGGTAAATGATTACCAAGATCTCTTTGTCCGTACCGTTCCAACCGAGGACTATGACGACGCTGAAGCCTCGTTAAAAGTCTACGCATTGGCCCAGGAGGACGCTCTAAAGACCTGCAAATCTCTGAATGCTCCGGCTGACTTCATCCGATTGATGCATGACCGCACAAAAGCCGCGTGGGAGGGTGGATACGGAGACAAACAATTGACCTCTTTGGTCAAGCACATGACGGATGCCTGCTGAAATCGAGAGCTTACTGTCAAAATAGCCGTTCGACTTTACCAACAATCGGCTGCAAAGTTGCGTACATGGGATTGCGAAGTTGCGTCGCCAATGTCCGGTTTGGGCTGCCTGTGGTCATCCACCCTCAACAGGCGAGTGACAGTATTGTCCCGCAAACTGTGTGTTCGCGATAGCCCTGAGTTTGCAGTCGCGGCGAATGACGGCTTTGGCGGGCCGCATTGCAGCGATGAAGGTTCTGGGCCAATGGCGGCTTTGGGCCGCCAATGCCAGTCAGAGGCTCATCAACCGGCAGCTTCCAGAGCACGGTCTTGCCTGGGCGCTCTGCCGAACTTGCGCGAATACTCTCTCGAGAACTGTGCGGAGCTTTCGTAGCCCACAGCGAATGCGACTTCGGAAATCTTGGCGCGACTTGTTCTTAGGTCGTCTCTGGCCTTCAACAAGCGCAGCTCCTTCTGATATTGGAGCGGTGAAGTTCCTGTGACAGCTTTGAAGTGCTCGAAGAAGGCCGAGTTGCTCATCCCGATCCTCTCAGCCAGATTTCTGACAGCGATGGTTTCCGACAGGTTTGCCTGTATTTCGCGGGTTGCCATTAAAATTCGGCTGGCGGTGCTCTCTTGCCAGAGAAGCCTTTGCAGGGTCTGCGCATGTTGTCCGATCAAAAGTCTTGCATGGATTTCGCGGGACGTAATCGGTGCCAACAGATGCCGCGTTTCCCCTTCCTCGCACTGAAGGAAATAGCGGTGAAGTGCGTCTGTCAGACCTGGATCGGTGTCACACAAACAGATCGAGAATGGATCAGCGGACTTCACACTCAAGGTGGAGGACACCGAAGGCGCTAGTGACCTGAGAAGATCGAGTTCGAGAGGAAGGACCAAGGCCGTGTAGGGCGCCCCGGGGGAGGCCTCTGTAATGCGCGAAACAACCGGCAAGGTATGGCTGACGATAAGCGACCGCCCGGCGCCGACCGTGAGTGTTCGAGTGCTGGACCCGACCTGCTTTGCGCCTTGCAGGATAAGACAAAGTAGCGGTCGATAGACGGTTGCACTCAAGTCGGTTGTCGCGTGATGCCGCAGGAGGTGGGTGCCGCTCTGCGCATGATGAAATGAACCTTCAGCGATGCCTGCTTGATCGAGCAGCGCGGTGATGTGAGATAACAGATTTTCGCTCGTCATGTCGAAGGCCTCCCTAAGGACGTCTTTCGATAGCATCACTACACACCCCACCAAAACAGAAATCTCTATTTCTGGAGGATCAGGCAAGTATTCTGGTCAATCGGAAAAGAATGAAGCGCATGATGCGACTAACGTGATCAAGACACAGCAAAGGAGACCGACATCCAAAAGGTTATGATCACCGGTATCGCAGGCGGGTTTGGAAAGCCGACTGCGCTCGCGCTTCTTGAACAAGGCTATCAGGTTGCTGGAAGTGTTCGAAGCCGCGAGGGAAAGAGCGCCGAGACAGTTGCCGAGCTTGAAGTGGCGGGGGCGTCCATCGTCGAAATGGACGTGACCGACACGGCCAGCACCGAGCGTGGGATGGCCGAAGCCATTGCCCATCACGATGGCATTGACGTCCTTTTCAACAATGCCGGGATCGGCTCATACGGGATACAAGAGTTGATGTCGCCCGAGGATATGGCACGTGTCTTTGATGTGAATGTCATGGGTGTGCAGCGTGTCATGCGCGCGGCGTTGCCCCATATGCGGGCGCAGGGGCGGGGGACGGTTCTATACACCTCCAGCCTGATCGGCCGGATCGCGACACCGTTCTATGGAACCTATTCCGCGTCGAAATGGGCACTGGAAGCGATCGTTGAATGCTATCGGACCGAATTGTCTGGGTTTGGGATTGAATCCTGCATCTTCGAACCAGGCGCCATGCCGACTGCCTTCTTCGACGGAATGGTCGCGCCAGCCGACCCGGAACGCGAGGCGCAGTTTGGGGAGTTCGCAGCGGTACCCGCAATGTCCGCAGTCGGCTTGGCCGAGATGATAACGGCGACACCCGATCAACGCCCGGAGCGGATTGCGGAAGCGGTTGTCGACCTTCTGGAAAAACCCTTCGGACAAAAGCCGTTCCGTACCGTTGTGGATCACGTGGGCGTTGGCCCAGAGATCGAGCGCTACAATCACGTGCTTCACGAAGTCACCCGCACTGTCATGACCAACTTCGGCATCGAAGATATGCTCAAGCTCAACGCCTGAAGGAGATACCTCATGAAAACCATTCTGATCACCGGCGCCTCCTCGGGCATTGGAGAGGCCACTGCCAAACATTTCCAAACCAAAGGCTGGAATGTCGTCGCCACCATGCGCAACCCCGACAGCGCAGGCGACCTTGCCGAACTAGACAACGTCCAGGTCGTGCGTCTCGATGTCACCGATCCCGCTTCGATCACGGACGCCGTCGCCGCCGGCATCGACCGTTTTGGCAAGATCGATGTCCTTCTCAACAATGCGGGTTACGGAGCATACGGCGCGCTGGAGGCTTTCTCGATGGATCGCATCCGCCGCCAGTTCGATACCAACGTGATTGGACTGATGGAGGTCACGAAAGCCGTACTGCCGCATATGCGTGCAAACCGCGCAGGCACGATCATCAACATCTCATCCATCGGCGGCCAGATCACATTCCCGCTCGGCACGCTCTACCATGGGACGAAGTTCGCGGTCGAAGGTCTGTCGGAAGCACTACATTACGAGCTTGAACCGCTCGGAATCCATGTCCGCATCGTCGAACCCGGCATGATCAAAACCAACTTTGGCGGGAGTTCATTCGACTTCGCCATGGAAGAGGACCTTGCGGACTACGCGCCGATGGCCGAAGCCATGGGGCGAGTCTTCGGAAAGCTGGCGTCTAATCCGTCCGCCCCAGAGACGGTTGCAGACGTCATCTGGGACGCTGCCAATGACAGCGGTGACCGCCTCAGGTACCGGGCAGGAGTGGATGCGGTGGAGTTGCTCGACAGGCGCAAGACACAGGACGACGCGACCTTTATCGGCGGGATCAAAGAGTTGATGAAAGAGTAAGGCTTGGCGGTACCGCAGCGACAGCGAGGTCCGCTTTCGGGAAGCTGCGCTGCGGCATCGTTTGACACGACGAGAGTCCGGTATGGGCCGAGTAACTCACGGAAGAAAGGGTAGGGACCCATACTGCGGGGCTTCCGAGGTCTGCTATTTTCCCTTGAGCACTTCACCAACCAAGTGGTTCATAGCTTTCTTGTAAGTCACTGGGTCGCCCCCATAGGCGATCTCAAGAGCGGCGCGATCAAACGCTGCCGACAACAAATTAGTCAAAGCATCGATCTGCTCTGGTGAATGCTCAGGACGAGCCCGCGAAAGCCCTTCACGAAGTTCTGCTGTTCCATTGGCTCGAGTCAACGCGACAGCAACGCTATGCCCTAATACCGCTGGTGCCTCTTCCATCAGGAGGCGCACCCGACCTGGAACCAACATCGCTTCAAAAAAGGCATTCGATCCTGTCACCATGGCCTGTTCGGGATCGGCCACATTGCGGGTTGCTTGGTCAATATGGTGTGAGATCGCTTTGGCCTCCTCTTCTGCGACGGCGCGGAAAAGGTCAGCCTTGTCCTTGAAATGATGATACAGCGCGCCCCGAGTTACGCTGGCCTTACGTACAATGTCTGGGGTTGCAGTATCGGCAAATCCCGAATTCACAAACAGTTCTCGGGCAGCCTCTACGAGTTTGGCACGCGTTTCTGCGCGCCGGTCTGCCTGGCTGCGTCGGGCGGGTTTTTCTGGGGGCAAGATTGACGGCTCCGAATATCACTACAAGCACCTTACATACATCTTGCATGTATTTGCAAATCTATGATACATACACATTGCATGTAAGTAAGGGAGATAAAGAAATGCGTGTCACACAATATTACCCGGTCATTCAGTCTGAAACGGTTTCTGAAACGGCAGAGTTCTACAAACGTCACTTTGGCTTCCGCGCAGCATTCGAGGCGGATTGGTATGTGCATCTACAAAGTGAAGCGGATCCGTCGGTCAATCTCGCGGTCGTCCAGTCAAACCACGAGACGATCCCAGAGGTTTCCCGCGGTGCGTCTAAGGGTATGATCCTCAACTTTGAAGTCGAGGATGTCGACAAAGTGGATGAACGACTTCGGTCGGAAGGAGTTCCGGTGGCAAAGTCACTTGTGAGCGAGCCGTTTGGTCAACGCCATGCGATTTATCGCGATCCAAACGGGGTACTGATTGATGTTATCACTCAGATCCCGCCCTCAGAGGAATTCCTGTCTCAATATGCGGCCGACGCGGTGCCGTCGTAATTCAGGGTGCCGGGTGGCCAGGTTGGTTCGAAGCAGTTGGAACGATTTGCCCGCGTGTAAAGGGACCAATTCTGGACAGATCAGTGGCCCTCGCCGAGTTGGCCACCTTTGGTACTGGGGCGGCCTTGTTACCTGTGCCCATGTTCGAACGCTACATCGAACACGGCCGCCTGATACAACCCTTCAGTGAAGCCGTTAACGCTGGTAAATATTGCTTCGCCTAGCCTTCGGATCGCCCCGCAACGGATGATATGGGTAAATTTGCAGAATGGCTGACCGCCAACGTAGCCACTGAATTAAGTGACTTCACGGACCAGAACCGCGCAAATTGATCTGCATCAATATTTGGACCGCAAGCGAGAGTTATGGCGAACCGAAGCAGTTTGGATGAAGTCGCGGTGACAAAAGAAAAAGTTGGCCGAATTGTCTGGCACGATCTTTTCACGCCTGATGTGGAAGCTTCCAGGTCATTTTACGAAAGCGTGGCAGGTTGGAGCTATATTGTCGAACACGCCACAGATTTCGCATGGGGCGGCGGCCACAGAGATTTTGTCCTCGCCACTCTCGATGGAGAGGCAGGGGCCGGGATTGTTTCTCAAAATCTGGTGCTCTTTGAAGGGTGGATTCCTTATGTTGAAGTCGAAGACGTAGATCAGGCCGCCAAACTCGCCGTCAAGCTTGAAGGATCAGTAGTGAAACCTCCCTTTGAAGTTCCTGGGGTTGGTCGGAACTGCCTCTTACGTGATCCGCTTGGCGCATTCTTCGGTGTATCAGTTTCGCGACACGAATACCCTGTCCCCGCTCGTCAGTTTACGCATGAACACTACCTATCCCGTAGCGGCGTATTCCCCGACAACTTGTACCACCAAATGTTCGGATGGAATCTCTCACCTGCTAGAAACGTACCTTCGTCACAGAGACCAATTAGTCTAAAAGACGAAGTGTTGGCGATATGTGCAGCGGAACCTGCAGTTCCCAACAATAACGTGGCGTGGGCGCCGGGTGTTCGCGTCGACTTTCTCGAAAACGCGCTGAGCAAGATCAACTCAGGCCCAGGTTCCGTGCTTGCTCGTCATCAGAATAATAAAAACACTTTTGAGAAAGGTTTGGTATGCGATGCAACTGGGGCATTGTGCTGTGTCGTCCAGAATTGATGCTCGGTCGAAAGGTTCGCAGTCTATTGTCTATAACGGCATCCTCAAGTGGGTCAAAAATCTCAAATCTGACTTTAGTACAAGTGTAACCCAATTCCACTTTGCCCCGTTAGAGATAATACATTTAGCGCCAGTTTTCACAATCGCAGCGAAGGCAGGAAAGCGCGCTGCTAGCGAAGTGTGCGAGAACCATACTTGAGGTTCGGGTCGGGGCGATTGCACTTGATAGTTGTTAGAATTGTGAGCACGCAACATCCTGATGCGAAACGGCATTGTTTGGCCTTGAAAACAAGGACCGGCTATTCCAGAAATCCGTCGATGGTCGAGGCGACGTCAACGGCGGTTTTCACATCAGACATGCTGGTGTTCTCAAAGGCGCTGCCGCTTTCGACACTTGGCCTGAGCCTCTCATAAATGGATAGGATTTCCTCTTCCAGTTTGGTCGGCTTTTCTTCGGACCAGCTGGCCTTGGTTTTTGCGATATCCGTCGCAAGTTTCATCAGATCAAGGCGCTGAGGCAGAGTTAGCATTGGTTGGTTCCGGGTCTGTTTGCGATGTCAGGACCAGCCTACGCACAGTGGTCGAACGGGCAGAGTGAGTCACCGTTAAATTCCTGACGGCCGGACCTCAGTCCAGCGCCCCGGTTGCGCGCAGCGCCTCAGTCATTTTCTGTGAGATGTCAGATGGCACATGCCAGATCGCGTAGAGCGTCTGGATAAAACGGTCAACATCGGGAATGTTGGTCTTCAGGGCCAACAGGGTTGAATCCAGGTCGGCGTCCGGTTCCGTGTAAGGGATGCACATAAGCTCAAGCACTTCAGAACCATTCCACATGCCACCACCGACTTTGCGCGCCGCTGAACGCGCGCCGCTGTAATCATCTTTCATGAAACAGATCAGGAACGTGCTTGCGTGGTACCAGCCGGGCGGGTTGGGGCTCAGCTCGATCGCGCGGGCGCTCAGTCTCGCGGCCTGTTCAAGATCGCCGCGCAACGCAAAGCAGGCCGCCAGATCGGCCAACATGTCTGGATAATTCGGATTGGCCCGCAATGCTTTAGCGGCCGCTTCTTCAAAGCTTTCGAACTCTCCACGATGAAAATGGGTCAAAAACAACGCGTGCTGGCCGGTTGCGTTCAGCGGATCCAGAGCGACCGACCGCTGTGCGGCCTCCAGCGCGCGATCAAAGGGCGGGGGGGACGTGCGAAAATTGAACCCGCCGCGCACTTCGTCGCCGTAGACAATCGCGAGCATCCCCCAGGCGCCGGCATATTCGGGATCAATCTCAACGGCGCGCTCCAGCAGGTCGCGGACCTTCTTGTGTTTTTTAACCGTGGGTTCACGCCAGTATTCGGTGGCCAGCAACCTGCACTGATAGGCATCCAGCGTGTGCGTCTGTGCCCTGCGCTGCACTGCACCTGTTCGATGGATCACTCCGTGGGGTTCCGCGATTTCCGTGGCGATCCGGGCGGCGATATCGTCCTGAATTTCAAATAGGCTGTCCGCGCTCAGGTCGCGGTCATAAGTGTCCGCAGAAACCTGTTGGCCGGTTTCCGCGTCAATAAGCTGGGCGGTGACGCGCAGCTTGTTGTCCCAATGTCGCACGCTGCCTTCGACCAGATATTGGACGTCGAGTTCGCTTCCGACCGCGCGCGGATCGCGGCCGCGGCCGCGAAAGCGAAAGGTGACGTGCCGGGACAGCACGCTCACCTCGCGAAACCGGGCGATGGCCGAGATGATTTCCTCGGTAAACCCATCGGCCAGATATTCCTGCGACGGGTCTCCGCTCAGGTTGTCAAAGGGCATCACCGCCACTGCAATCCGGCTTGTTGTTGCTTGGGGCGGGCTGGTATCCGCCCGGCGTTCGGGATCAAATGCGATCTCAAACACCGGGGCGTAAGAACCTTTGGGAATGTGGATCCTCACCGGGTCTTCGCGCCCTTCCTGTGCGTAGTAGAGATCCAGCCGACTGCGCATTTTGTTGGCCTGAACCCGGACGATCGTGTCGATTGTTGGGTCGAAATCCTCGGACTTGTCGAACACGTCAATGCCGATTGCGTAGCCTTTCAGCGCCTCGGACCGGCCGGCCAGCGCCTCGTTGACAATATGCGACAGAAAGCGATTCAGGCGCGTGGTGTCCGCGAAATGCGGACTGTCCAGGATGCGCTTTAGCTGCTCCTGAATAGCGCGCGGATCTATGGCAGAGCTTACTTCGGCAAGCATGTTTCCCTCCGTCGCTCAACTTTGTCTGATGACGGCCCGCGTCACAAGACAACGCGGTGGTTTAACCGTGACTCACTCGGACGCAGGATCGGGATCTGTGAGGGTCCGGGTCATGGCGCTCAAACGGGCCCAGAAAACATATGACCCATGAAAGGACTGAACCATGACAACATTTTCCGAATTCGTACAGAAAGCCAAAGACGACTATACCCGTGTCGAGGACGAGCTGAAATCGTTCGAACAGAAGGTCAAGGACGCGGGCGACGCGACCGACAAGTGGACCCAGGAGCAGGTGACAAAGCTGCAATCCGATCTGCAGGAAGCAAAAGACAAGGTCACTGACCTTGCCGATCGCATCCAGAAAGAAGGCGAAGACGCTGTGACGGACGCGCATGATCAGGCGAAGAACCATTGGGAAGCCTTGCACGCCGCCGTTGCCGCCTATCGCGATCATCTCGACAAGTCGGTCGCCTGACCCTGATCCTGGAGGTCGACATGACTGATTCAGTTAATGAAACCGTGCCGAAACCCGCGCTCATGGAAGAGGTCGCCGGTTGGCAGCCTCGACCGGTCTGGCTGATTGTGCTCGGCGTCGCCATGCTCTGTGTAGGGCTGTGCGCCGTAGCCTTCCCGCTGATGTCCACGCTCGCTGTCGAAGCCTTTATCGGCGCGGCCCTGCTGGTTGGAGGCATTGTTGCGGCGATTCAGGCATTTGCGGAAAAGGCGTGGAAAGGGTTCTTCTGGCTGTTGGCCATCGGTATTCTGAACGTGCTTGCGGGTCTTGTCCTGATGCTTGATCCATTCGGCGGCGTTCTGGCACTGACCCTTGCGCTTGGCACGATCTTTCTGGCTGAAGGCGTGTTACGGATCGTAATTGCCATTCGGTCGCGTCAGGAGCGGCGTATGGCGCTGATGATTGCGTCCGGCGCGATGGCCATCCTGCTTGGCGGCCTGATCCTGACCGGTATCGTCAATGGCTCATCCCTTGTTCTGCTGGGGGTTCTTGCCGGCCTGAACCTGATTTTCGCCGGTGTGTCCCTGATGTCTTTGGGGCTGTCGCAGCGGTCCTCGGCGCATGGGGGTCCACAAGCTTAAGCGTGTCCTGGCAGACCCGGAATGACAGGGGCATTTGATGCTCCTGCTTTCCGTTTTCACAGCGCTGCTATTTTCCTTGCCAGGTGCTTGCTGCCCGAGTGTCTTCAAACAGCCAGACCATGCGGTCCAGAAACCACAGCTTCCCACCCATAACCAGCAGCAACCCCAGAAGCGTCGGCCAGAATTGAAGCTGCCAAAGCCCCCAGACCAAGGGGCCGATTCCGACCGCGCTGACTGCGGCCAGAATAAGAGTCATCCGGCGGTGCCTTGCAGGGATCGGCGATTTCGCGCGCGCAAGCCAGATCCGTTCCCCAAGTACACCTTTGGACATCCAGTTTTCCGGATTGCCCGTTTTGCGGAAGGCGCGGGGTTCCACCATGTCCAGAATACAACAACAACGACCGGAACAAGGCACCACCAGCCCAGCCAAACCCGGCTCCAGACGGCCAGAACGAACAGGGGCGGGATGCTCAGGCGGCTCCAGCCGCTCCAAGGGTTGGTGTGCCGGTCCCAGACGTCGTCGGACATCGTCATGAGCTGTTCCAGAATGCTGCGATCGGTCATCGAACCCTCTTCCGAAGCTGGATCGCAATTATGGCCGTTTCTGCCCGCGTCGGCCAGAGCGGCAGGCAACGCGCGCCGCCCTGACCATGCGGGTCAAAGACCCGAGATATCCACATACACCCGGTAATCCGCGATCCTGTCCTCGCGAAAGTTGAACCGTGCAGCAAAGCGCACGTCGTGTGTGCTTTGGTCCTTGCGCGTGTAGTGAACGGTGCCGTCGCAGAACGCGGTATCGCCGCTGGACCAGATGCCGGTGATGGTATGTTGCATACCCTGGATCGTGGCAAAGAATTCCGCGTTCGCGGCTTGCACGGCTATGCGCCCGTCAATCTGTTCGAAATTGCCAAGCTGGAATTGCACGTCTTCGGTGACATGCTCGACAACGCCGGCTTCGTCGAGCGCGTCAACCGCTGAATAAAGGGACGCGATCCGGGGTGCGTGAGCCGCTGTGGTGGGGGCCGTGATTTGCATGTTTTGGTTTCCTTTTCTGTTTGAAAGTTTTCGGTGGGTCTAAGTCTGGTTGGCCTGTGAACGTCGGTGCAGGATCGGCGGGAGTTTCAGGTGGCTGTTGGTGACGGCTAGCCCAAGGAACAGGATTGCGAGGGACCCAAGCAGTCCGAGGCCAAGAGGTTCCCGAAAGACAATTGCCCCGATTGCGATGCCGGAAAGCGTGGCAAAATAGCCGACCTGCGCGAACCCAACGCCATCCGTGCGCCGCTGTACTTCGAAGGTCAGCGCATAGCAGAGCGCGGTGATGGATCCGATGCCTAAGATTGCGCCAAGCAGGGCAGGGGGCACCGAGACGTCGCTGATTGTGCTGCCGCGTCCCAGTAACAGGGCGGAAATCAGCACCAGCTGTGACAGAAGCGTTCCGGTCGCCAGCCCCAACGGATCGCCGCCGGGCGGGTAGGCATAGCTGCGAAAGACGTTGCCGCAGGCCAGAAACAAGGGCCCCAAAAGCGACAAGGCAATCCACGCCGGCTCGACACCCGACAGGTCAAATCCACCCATGGTGGCAAGGCTGACCCCTGCAAGGCCGATCAGAATACCAATCAGGCGGTGCAACGGCAGCGTCCTGCGCGCGATCAGTGCCGTTATCGCAAAGGTAAACAGCGGTGACAGCGTGACAAGGGCGGAATAGAACCCAAGGCTCACGTGCTCCAGCACCAGAAACCCGATCACAGCGGGGCCGCTGACACCGAAAACTCCGGCACCGACATAATAGGGGATGTGCCGCGTGTCGAGCGCCACCCGCTTCTTCGGCAGCAAACACAACGCCAACAGCGCGATGCTTGCCAGCAAAACCTGCCAGAACAAAGCGGTCAGAGCAGATATTCCCGCCATCGAGACGAATTTGGACAAAGTGAAACTGACCCCCACCAGGACGCCGATGGCCATGATCAGCGCTGATACACGGGATCTTCTGACTATATCAGGCATCACGCGGCCCCCATTTCCGGCACATCGGCTGTGCGCAGAGAAGCCGGGCCGATCGGGATAATTCCGCTGGGGTTGATGTGCCGATGGCTGCGGAAGTAATGCTGACGGATATGGGCCATGTCCACAGTGTTGGCCACGCTCGGCAATCCCATGATCTCGGCCGATTCGGTGCTGACGATCCGGCCCGTAACCTTGTCCAGTAGCACAGGCACGCTGATCGGACCCGTGTAATCCGGCTTGGCACTCTGACAGACTTCGTAAAGGAAGCGGGTGCGTTTTACACCGCTTTGGTCGTCGAATAGCGTCTGGTCGATGACCCAGCCGTTTTCCGACATGACCGGGTCCATCCATGTGATGCTGAACGCATTGCGTAAGCCTTTCAAAGTTAGAATCAGATCGACGCCATGACACCAGGGGCAGGCTTTGGACAGGTAAAGGTGGTACCGGCCGGGCGTGTTAGGAAACGGGGCGCCCGGTTGCACGCTGATGTGGCTCGTGAATGGGCTTTGCAGGCGGTGAAAACGACCGTCCGAGGCGAGCGGTCTGTCACGCAGAACTCCGTTGATAAGCATCTTGGGCATGGCAGCCTTCGGCGTTAACAGGACATGCAGATAACTATTAGGCTTTCTATTTGATGATAATCGTGTGAATTTGAAACTTATAGGTGAGAATAATTCGCCCAAAGGATCGCAAAACATGACTGAAATTGGCGCAATCCCCGTCTTTGTTGCCGTGGCGGACCGTGGCGGGTTCGCAGCCGCCGCGCGGCATCTGGGTCTTACAAAATCAGCAGTCAGCAAGCGGATCGGTGTACTGGAGGCACATCTGGGAACGCAGCTTTTTCATCGGTCGACGCGGTCCATTTCCCTTACCGAGGCGGGAGAAATCTATCTGGCCCACGCGGAGCAGGCGCTTGGCGCAGCGCAGGACGCCGAAGACGCAGTTGCGGCGTTGCAGGGGCAACCGGTTGGAATACTAAGGCTCAGTACACCCATGTCCTTTGGTCAACTGCATGTTGCGCCTCTGATTGCTGCATTCCTCAGGCAATATCCGGGGATTAGAATTGATCTGACAATGGATGACAAATTTGTCGATCTCGTCGAAGGGGGCATCGACGTGGCCTTACGCGCCGGAACGTTGCCGAACTCGGCCCTGATCGCACGCAAACTCGCCCCGATCCACAGCGTGATCGTCGCCTCGCCGGTCTATCTTGCGAAGTTCGGAACGCCAGAAACACCCGAGGATCTTCTGGCGCATTCCTGCCTTCACTACGCCTATTCGCGCGACCCTTCGGAATGGCGCTTAGCCGGGCCCGCGGGTGACGTGCGCGTTCAGACATCCGGTGTTCTGCGCGTGAACAACAGTGAAGCCCTTTGCACCGTGCTGCTTGACGGTCTTGGTATCGGTCGCCTGCCGACCTTTATTGCAGGAGCCCACTTGACCAGTGGCCGTCTGGTCAGGGTGCTGCCCGAATATCGCCTGCCTGAACAGGCGCTGTACGCAGTCTTCCCCGAACGAAAGCACATGCCAGCGAAAGTTCGCGCGTTTTTGGATTTCGTCGTTGAACGCATCGGGCACGACGCACCTTATTGGGATATGGATGCAGGTCCGCTTTAGGGACAAGGGCCGATGATACTCAAACAATAAACTTGGAACGACCAAGAACACCCAAAGTGCGGGGCAGTCCGGCAATGTCTTCTTCGGGGAATGCTGTAGTGCAGCGTCGGACACGTTCGTGAACGGCTGGATCGGGCCGTGGTTGGGTCGTGGCAAGCGGGGCAGGGTCAATTGCTGCGTCTGCTCCAAAGTCAGCGCTTGAGCCCATCTTGACCGATTCTGCGCGACGCACGAACGGGCGTGAACCACGTTTTGCCGCCATTTGTTATGGTTAGTAAGGTCCCAGAGCTGCCCTTGAGGACTGTTTTCAAATGCTGCATTCGCAGTTCGCATTGCTGCCGTTCGCTGCACCTGCTTGATCTCGGTAGCGATAGACGTCTGTACAGTGGACCTTGCAGTCCTCCGATTCTTGCACTGGATGGCGGCAGTCAGCTAAACGCTGACCTCGTCAATTTTCACCTGGACGACAAACCGAGTATCGCTCGTGCCTGCGTAGGTGTTGCGACTGGTCGGCCGTACTGAACGCAGATATCCGACGTGCGTTCGACCAATGCGGCGTTCGATGAGGCCAAAGTTTTTTTGTCCAGACGCACATTGTCTTCCAGACCCGTTCGTGCATGGCCTCCGGACGAAATTGCCCATTCGTTCAAAACAATCTGTTGCGCCCCAATCCCGGCGGCGCACCAGGGGGCGCCAGGGAATAGTCTATTGACAGTTTTTACATAGAAATCAAAAATCTCACGGTCTGCCGGCATCGCGTTTTGGACACCCATGACAAATTGCACATAAGGCGTATCTTTGATTTGCCCTTTCCGATGCATGTCAGCCGCCTTCAGAATGTGACTCAGATCGAAGGCTTCGATCTCAGGCTTGACGCCATAGGTCACCATTTCCGCCGCCAACCAGTCGACCAGATCAGGCGGGTTTTCATACACGCGCGTTGGAAAGTTGTTCGACCCCACCGACAAGGAGGCCATATCCGGCCGCAATGGCAACATGCCACCCCGCGTCTTGCCCGCACCGGACCGCCCGCCTGTCGAAAACTGAATGATCATGCCGGGGCAGTGTTTCTCCAACCCCTCTTTCAATCTTGCGAATTTGTCAGGATCGCTTGACGGCGTTTCGTCTTCATTGCGCACATGTGCGTGGCAGATGGTTGCCCCCGCTTCGAACGCTTGCTGGGTGCTTTCGATTTGTTCTTCGACGGTTATTGGCACGGCCGGGTTATTGGCCTTTGTGGGCAAAGACCCGGTTATCGCGACGCAAATGATGCACGGCTCGCCCATGTCACACCTCTTGGGGTGCCAGGACGAAATCAAATTCGACATCCCAATACGGACCGTCGAAGCCAACTTGCTCGGAGCGTACCGGGTCATCGACGCGGTTGAACTCGGCAATCAGACTTTCTTTGACACCAAAAACGGAATCCGAATGGAGATATTTGTCCTCGGGGTCAAAAATGTGGGTTGTCAGTTCGTCATACCCATCCTTTGACACAATGTAGTGCAAATGGGCCGGGCGAAACGGATGGCGACCCAACCGGTTCAACAAATCTCCGACGGGGCCATCGTCAGGAATAGAATAATGTTTGGGCCTGACAGCGCGGAACCAGTATTTTCCGTCCGGTCCCGTTCTAAAAACACCGCGCAGGTTAAAGTCGGGTTGGATGCCTTTTTGCTGAACGTCATAGAACCCTTCGTCGTTTGCCTGCCAGACGTCGATTTTGACGCCTTCCAGCGCGTTGCCATCAACATCTGTCACGCGCCCCCGCACCACCATATCTTCGCCCTTCTGGTCGAGGCATATGTTGTGGCCCATTGCATATTCAGGGGCATCGCCGACGTGAAATGGGCCCAACACAGTGTTCTCCGAAGCACCAGAGGGGCGGCGGGAATTTACAGCATCCACCAACATCGACACGCCCAAAACATCGGACAAAAGTATGAACTCTTGCCTCCAGTCGTCGCACATATGACCAATCTTGGTGAGGAACATGATGGCTTCGAACCATTCCTGCTGCGTCGGTTCGATTTCTTTAACCGCTTCATGAAGCTTGCGGGTGATCACCTCCATCACCTCTTTAAGCCTTTCGCTTTCCGCATTTTTGTTGCGGGCCGCAACCACCTCGGCCGAGTTTTCCTCGGTGAAGTATCCCATCTCATGCGAGTCCATTGTGATCTCCTAACCTGTAAAACCTGATCCGTTTCTGTTTATCGCGAAAGGACTGTGGTCAGAGCGCGACGCAGTTCGGCTTCGGCATCCTCAACCATATCGGTCGAGCGCCAAGCGATGTGTTGATCAGGACGGACCAGCAAACAGCCCGTATCCGAAATTTCCGATGCGCGCGCCCAATCCCCGGTGTGGTCAACATAGGTCTGGCGCGGGCCGATGACGTGACAGCGAATGGGCATTCCCAGCTCATTTGAGACGGTCTCGGCCGCTGCTACCCAGGCCTCGCCACCAATTCCGGTCAGCACGGTGAATTCTCCGCGACCACACAAATCCAGAGTTGAATGCTTGTTCCCTGTATCATGATCAAACACCCAGACATGTGGAATACGCGCGCCGGGCCAAGTCGTCGGCTGGAAGTGGAGTTCGGCGTCCTGATAGAAACCGGGGTTCGGTTGGCCATCTGTTTCAATTGCGCGGGAATCGTAACGTTGATTCATTTCGACACCGTGGGCGTCGAATTCATATTTCTTGAAGGCAATGGCCTCGCGGATTGCCTGTCTTTGCGCCGCAGCTTCCGGCGTTGACCCGGTCCTTGCCTCAAGGTTGCTTTGCATGACCTGCGGGTCGACCCCTTCGGCCATGCCAAGCGCTTCGAAGATCGGTCCGAATTCACCAATCGACTGGTTGGCCCGCGTGACGATCTGCTTTGCCACCGGTGCGCGTTCCTCGCTGTAGCTGTCCAACAAGCGTTTTCCAGCATGACCTTTCAATACGGCCGCCAGCTTCCACGCGAGGTTAAAGCTGTCCTGGATCGACGTGTTCGACCCGAGCCCGTTGGATGGTGGGTGTCGGTGTGCCGCGTCACCCATAATGAACACGCGATCCTTCTGCATATGGGTCGCGTACATGTTGTTGACGGTCCAGGTGTTGGCACTGATCAGTTCGATCTCAAGCTCGGGATCGCCAACCAATTGCCGTGCTACTTGCGTGGCCATCGCCTCATCAACTTCGGGGGCTGGTTGATTGATGTCATAGCCCCAGACAATGAGCCATTCGTTCCACGGGCGGACCATGCGGACCAGACCCATGCCGATGCCACCCACATTTGCGCCGGGTTGCATCACCCAGTAGAGAACCGATGGGCGATGCGCGACGTATTTGCTGAGATCCGCGCGGAACAGGATGTTCATCGAACCACCGACACCCATCTGGCCTTCAAACGGTAGCCCCTCATGTTCGGCGACCAGAGAATTGCCCCCGTCCGCACCGACAAGGTACTTCGACCGGATGGTGATCTCTTCACCCGACAACCGATCAAGGCACGTCGTCGTCACTCCATCTGCGTCTTGCTCATGACGCAAGTATTCAGTGCTCATGCGCGCCTGCGTGCCGCGGCGACAGGCCGTGCCGAACAGGATCGGCTCCATGAACGTCTGCGGTAGGTCGTTCATCATGGTCGGGCTGGACAACAGGTGTTCGGCCTTGGACAGGGGATGGTTGCCCCAGCTTTTCATGCGCCCAATTTCTTCACCGGCAAGGCTTTCGCAGAACACGTTCTCGCCCATCAGGTCCTGATGCGCCGCGTGCATGTAGGCTTCGGCCTCGACCTCGTGACCAAGGTCGCGCAGCACCTCCATCGTGCGCTGATTGGTGATATGTGCCCGCGGCGTATTGGCCAGCCAGCGATAGCGGTTGATGACCATGTTCTCGACGCCATAGCTGGACAGCAAAGCCGCCGTTGCAGACCCCGCCGGGCCGGTCCCGATGATCAGGACATCCGTTGTAATGGTGGCCATAAGCTCTCTCCCTTGTTCTTTGAATGTCTCAGGACCGCGGATCCCAAAGGCGGCCGTCATATTCGGCCTCATAGGCTTTGCCGTCCGGGTAGGTGACCAGTTCAAGCTGCATGCCCCAGGGGGCGAGGAAATAGACCCAGGTCTCGCCAGCACTTGGGCCGTCGGTCATGGTTGTCGGGTTGCCGAGGACCTGAATGCCCTTGTCCTGCAAATAGCTGACGGCACCTTCCATATCGGTGGTGTAGAACGCGATGTGATGCCCGCCGATATCCGAGTTGCGCGGTAGCTTCGTATCCTGATCGGGCGCCGTATATTCGAAGATTTCGAAATTGGCGCCGTCGCCACAGCGCACCAGGCGCATCGTCGGGATTTCGGCTTTGGCATCGACGTTCAGATGCTCCGCCATCCAGGTGCTGTCACCGCCCGAGAACGGTCCCAACGGGTAGAACACATTGCATCCGATCACGTCCTGAAAGAAGGTGACAGCCTCATCAACGCTCGGGACAGTAAATCCCACGTGGTCTGTGCCCGTCATTCCCGGCAGGGAGCTGCCAGCAAGTGCGCCAGTTCCAAGTGCTGCGGCCGCGACCGTCAACGCGATTGTTTTCATGGATCAATCCTCCTTGTTCGACTGCGCGCCAATCACCAAACGACGGCGCACGGGGAATATTTGAAGTCCGGTTTTTTCGGTGATCAGCCCCCAGAGGCCGCGCGGGGCGAAGAGCATGACGGCGATCCCGATCAGACCAAGCACCATGAGGTACCAGGAGCCGTAGTCGGCCAGCAGGCTCTGCAATATGAAGAAGATCAGCACGCCCAGGATTGGGCCTTCAATGGTCCCGATGCCTCCGATAACAACGATGAAAATCACGTAAGCGGTCCAGTCGGTGACCGAGAACGCCGCATCAGGTGAAATCCGCAACTTTTGAACGTAGATCAGCGCGCCGGTCAGCCCGGTTCCTGCGGCTGAGACCAAGTAGACCAGCCATTTCATCCGCACCGCATCGACGCCAACAGACTTAGCCGCTTCAACGTTGTCCCGTACCGCCGCCAGCGCCAGCCCACGCTTCGTTCTGAGCAGCCAGTAGATGCCCGCAATCGTTGCGATCACCAGCGCCAAGGCCAACCAATACGTCAGGATATCCCGCGCTGCCGCGCCGCGAACGTCAAACGTGGTTTGGATCCACTCGGTGGCCCACATCTCACGCGTTGCGGTGCGCGGCAGAGAGGTGCCGGTGCCGCCACCGAGCACTTTCCATTGGGCCACCAGCAGGCGCATGACCTCGGCGATGACCCATGTTCCGATGGCGAAGTAAGCCCCTTGCAGGCGAAAGGCGAAGAAGGCCGTAGGTATAGCGACAATCAGGGCTGCAGCGCCGCCCAACAGGATCGCCGGAACCGGGTCCATACCCCACAGGATGACGCCGCCGAACATGGCATAGGCCCCCATACCAACAAAGGCTTGTTGTCCGACCGAGACCAAACCGCCGTACCCCGCCAGCAGGTTCCAGAACTGCGCTAGTACAAGCATGGTGAAGATGAAGAACAGGTCTTGAATCAACCCCCTGCTGGCAAACGTCGGCAGCAGGATGAACAAAATGATCAGGGCGACGCAGACAGCTCCGGCGCTGTAGGATGCGCGGGTCTGAGTCTGGACGCTGTACATTGAGGTATCAGTCATTAGTCCACCGCCCTTGGAAACAGGCCTCTGGGTTTGATCAGAAGCACGATGAGAAAGGCCAGGTGGCCAGCCAGGATTTGCCATTCGGGGTTGATCGCCGCACCAACGGTCTGCGCGAGGCCGATGATGATGCCTCCAATCAACGTGCCCCACAGGCTGCCGAGGCCGCCAATGATTACGGCTTCAAAGGCGTAGATCAGGCGCGCTGGGCCGATGTTCGGGTCAAAGTTCGCCCGCATTCCTAGATAAAGCGCCGCCAAGGTCACCACGAGCATTGCGATGGCTGTCGCATTGGCGAAGATACGTTCTGGCCGGATACCCATCAGACCCGCTGTCACCGCATCATCCGAGGTCGCGCGGAACGCTCGGCCCAACTCTGTGCGGTAGAAAAGTTGGTTCAGACCTACGATGACAAGGATAGCCGAGGCAAAGGTCAGCAGCGGCAGAACACCAAGATTCAACCCGCCTATTTGAACGGAAGCGGTTGCAATCTCACCCGCAGGCAAACGTTGGCTATCTGCTGAGAACCCTTCGAGCAGAGCATTCTGCAAGACGATCGACAGACCGAATGTCACAAGCAAAGGCGGTAGGATATCAGGCCCCAGCACTCGGTTCAGCACGTGCCTTTGCAAGGCCCAACCCACGCCAAACATGATTGGTGCGGCAATGATGGCTGCCAGAAACGGCGACAGCCCAAACAACGAGACCAATAGAAGGATCAGATAGGCTGCAAAGACGATCAGATCGCCATGGGCCAAATTGACCAAACGCATGATCCCGAACACGAGGCTCAGGCCTGCCGCGAACAGCGCATAGAGCCCGCCCAACAGAACGCCCTGAATGATGGTGTCGATCCAGATCATGCGGCGGCTCCTCCGAAATAGGCGTCGTGAATGGCTTCACGGCTAAGCGTCTCGGCGGTGCCTTCCAGCGTGACGCGACCCTCCATCATGCAGTAGACGCGATCCGCGACTTTCATCGCCTGGCCAATGTCCTGCTCCACCACGATCAGGCTGGCTCCGGCCTCCTGAATGCGGGGGACGGCGTCGTAGATGTCCTTGATGACCACAGGTGCCAGCCCGAGGCTGATCTCGTCACAGAGCAAAACGCGCGGGTTGCTCATGAGGGCGCGGCCAATTGCCACCATCTGCTGTTGCCCACCTGAGAGAGCCGTCCCCGGATGGTTGCGACGCTCATTCAGGATCGGGAACAGGTCGTAGATCGTTTGCAAAGACCAATGGCCTGACACTTTTCGGCCATAGGTGCCGATCAGCAAATTTTCTTCGACACTGAGAGAAGGAAACAACCGACGCCCCTCGGGCACCATGGCCACTCCGCGCGCCATAATCTCGTCCGCGGCTAGGCCTCCGATGGGTTGACCGTCAAAGCGCACCTGTTCGGGCCCGTTGGTCAGAACGCCAGAGATCGAGCGCATGAGAGTCGATTTCCCGGCCCCGTTCGCGCCGATAATGGCGACGGTTTCGCCTTCGTTCAGGTGGATATCCACGCCGAACAGGGCTTGGAAATCTCCGTAATGGGCGGTCAGCGCGTGGGTTTCCAGCAGGCTCATCAGACTTCGATCCCCAGATAGATTTCTTTGACTTCCCGGCTGTTCATGATCGTGTCCGGATCGCCCAGGCCGATCACCTTGCCGAAATCCAGAACCAGCAGCCGTTCGACGACAGAGGTGAGCGCATGCAGGACGTGTTCGATCCAGATAATCGTGACACCGCTGCTGTGCAGTCCCTTGATCGTGTTGATCAGCGCGGTGCATTCCGCATCGGTCAAACCCCCGGCGATTTCGTCCAACAGCAGAAGCTTGGGGTTTGTGGCCATTGCACGCGCCAGCTCCAGCCGCTTGCGCTGTAGCAACCGCAAACCTGCTGCCGGATCATTGGCCGCATTCAGCATTTCCGTCTGTTCAAGAATACGAACGCAGTCCTGTTCGACCTCTTGTTCGGATTTGTTCTGCCCATGCGTTGCAGCCACCAGAAGATTTTCAAACACTGTCAGATGATCAAACGGTTGAGGGATCTGAAAAGAACGCCCAACACCGGATAAGCAGCGCTGCATGGGCGGCACGCGAGTGACATCTACGCTATCGAAATGGATCGATCCCGCGTCAGAGGTCAGGTTTCCGGTAATCAGGTTGAACAGCGTCGACTTCCCGGCGCCGTTCGGACCAATGATCCCAAGGGCTTGTCCTTGCTCGACGTCAAAGCTGACATCGTCGGTGACGGTCAGGGCTCCGAAGCTTTTGGAGACATTTTTGAGCGAAAGTATGGTCATACCGGTGTTCCTGCCCCGGGCTTGAGTCCGGGGCTTTGGTTTCGTTGCGATCAGGAAATTTCTTCCATCACACCCGCAGTCGGGATCTCGGGCACGGAAGAGTTGTCGACGATCACGAGGTCATAGCTGCCATTGTCGAGCAGCCTCCACTGCCCCCCAACCAGGGGCGTTTTGGCAACGTTCTGCGCAGCGAAGGGTGGCAGGCCCGCACCATCAAACGCGATCCGGCCCACGATAGAATCCAACTGCGTGGCAGCGATAGCTTCGGCTACGGCATCGCCATCGCCCGCGTCATCGACGCGGCCCATGACGTTTGCTGCCATTTCGAACAGTGCGTGCACAAAGCCGATGGGTTGGGTCCACTGTCGGCTAGTGGCAGCCATATAGCCTTGCGCCAGTTCAGCCGAGCTCGCGCCCGTCAGCGATGACGAGAATGGATGCGTGGGCGACCACCACACTTCGGAGCTCAGATTGTTGCCAGCGCTGCCCAAGACTTCGACCGCTTGCGGAAACAGGATAGCTTTACCGATGCTCGCGGCTTTCGGCGTAAAGCCTTGCTGCTTGGCCTGGCTCCAGAATGTAGTGAAATCGGGCGGGATCGGAACACCAGTCACTATCTCGACATTCGCCTGCCGGAAGGCATTGATCTGGGACGAGAAATCGTCCGTCAGGTTCTGGTACCGCCCGGGGTCGGTCAGTGTGTATCCAAGCTCGGAAAGAGCCGGCGGAAAGCCCACATTCGGATCCCCCCAGGCATTGCCGTCACCATCATTCGGGAACAAGGCGCCAACCTGTTTGTTGGTGTCCAACTGGCCCCACATCGCGGTGAAAACAGAGATCACATCTTCGAGCCCCCAGAAGAAGTGATAGGCGTAATAGAACGGCTCCCAAGATCCGGGATCGCCGGGATTGCCCTGCTGGCCGATGAACCACGGCTGCCACGGGGCAACGGTCGAAATGCAGGGCACTTCTTCGGCCTCGCAGGTTGACGCAACCGGGTTTGTCGTTTCGGGGGTCGAGGCGACCAGCATCAGGTCGATCTCGTCATCCACGATCAACTCACCCGCAACGTCGGCGGCGCGGTTCGGGTTCGACTGACTGTCCTTGACTATCACTTCGAAATTCGCGCCAGCCTCGGACGCGGCGAAATTATCCAGAATGTACGTGTCTGCTTCGGAAAAGGCAGCCAGAGGCCCTGATTGCGGGCTGACATAGCCCAGCTTGATCTTCGCGCCCTGTGCGATAGCGGGTGCGGCGAGCGCGCCGGCGGCCAGCCCGAGGCCGGTTGCGGCGCTGGATTGCAGCAATTTGCGTCGTGTGATCATGTGTCCCTCCATTGACACGGTGAACTCAAACGCTTGGGGCGTTGCCCGCCCAAGCGTTTTGCAATAGCGCCCGCACCCCGTCAGCCGTGACAGAGCGCGGGTTCCAATACGGATTTTTGAGTGTGATTTCTGTGGCGCGATCCAGATCGTCTTCCGAAAGGCCGAGGTCTTTCAAAGCCAGGGGTGCGCCCATGGCTATGGCAAATTCCCAAAGCGCCTGACCGGGCTTAGAACCGCCAAGACTGTCTGACACGGGGGCCAGCAGATCGGGCACGCTTACGGCATTGTAAGCGATGGCATGGGGCAGAACGATCGCATGGGTTTCCGCATGCGGCAGATTGAAGGACCCGCCCAGCGTATGGCAAAGCTTGTGGTGCAGGGCCATTCCGACAAGGCCAAGTACCGTGCCGCAGGCCCACGCGCCGCGCTGCGTTTCTTCTCTGGCTTTCAGGTCGTTGGGGTTTTCGACAACGGTTGGCAGACCCTCTGCGAACGCTTTGAGACCGTTGATTGCCAGCGCAGTAGTTTCCTCTGTGCGGTCTTTGGCATAGAGCGCTTCGGCCGCGTGCGCCACCGCGTTCAGCGCGCTGGTCACGGTCATTGAAGGCGGCAAAGAGGCCACAAGTTCAGGATCATACAAAATGACCCGCGGCAGAACGTTAGCGTCTGTAAGAGTGGTTTTGATACCTTTATCAGTCTGACCCAGGATCGGCGTGGCCTCACTGCCGGCATAGGTGGTTGGGATGGCGACCTGCGGTAGCCCGGTGCGCAGGGAAATTGCCTTGCTCAATCCGATCGTCGAGCCGCCTCCGATGGCCACTACACTGTCGGCTTGAACTGACTGGGCATGTTCGACTGCCTCTTCGGTGACGTCGACCGGCGTGTGCATTGTCGCGCGGGTAAATACACCCGACGCGCGATCCCCGATCATTGTCGCCAGTTCCATCGCCATATCCACTTGTTGCGGCGTCGAAAGAATCAGCGCTTTTGTCGAGCTTAGTTCAGACAGCTCGGAACAAATGTCGTTTCGCAAACCCGCGCCGAACCGAACCTTCTGACCGTTAATGCTGGTGATGCTGAGACCCATTGAGAGGTTTCCCGACCTGCGAAGAATTGTGAATTTGGTCAACGCTAGCAGGGCACGAACGAGTTCTTGATCGAATTTGGAACTGATAATATAACCTTGGGTTATGAAGTTAGATCCACGTCATCTCGAAATTCTCGCGGCCATCGTCGAAGCGGGTGGCTTGACCGAAGGCTCTGTTTTGCTTGGCAAATCTCAGCCCAGTGTCTCGCGCAGCGTGTCCTTGCTGGAAGATCGCGTGGGAGAACCCCTGTTCCTCCCCGCGCGGCGACCTCTGCAACCTACCGAACTTGGTCTTTCATTGGCGCGTGAGGGGCAGAGGATTCTGGATGCCGGCCGTCATGCGAGCCGTCTGGTGGACGAATACCGGCAAGGCCTTGCGGGCGCGGTGCGGGTTGCGGGTACGCCAATCTTCATGGACGGCGTGATCTCGAGCGTGATCGCGGAGTTTCAGGCCGAGCACCCAAACGTCCGGATCGACCAGTCCTATGGATATCCCGCGGACCTGTTGTCGCAGATTTCCAATGAGACATTGGACGTGGCAATTCTTCCTATTCGTCCGGCCGACGTATCTGAAGAGTACGAGTTTCGCCAAATCCTTCCTGGGCGAAATGTTATTGCTTGCCGCATAGGGCACCCTTTGGCGCGCAAGAAAGAGGTGAAACTCGATGATATTACCAACTATCCTTGGATCGCCCCGCCCGCGAACAGTCCACTTTTTCGCGACCTGAGAAATACCTTGGATGGAATTGGTGTGCGTGACCTCAAGATAAGCTTTACCGGAGGGTCTCTCAGCGCGGTCGCAAATGTCTTGACTGGCTCAGACTCTTTGACCGTGTTGCCGTTCTCGGTTGTCTTCATGATGCAACGCCAAAACACCCTGACATCCCTTCCCATCAAGATCGGCGACCCGGACCGCCACCTGGGCTGCGTTACGCTTTGCGATCGAATAATGTCTCCTTCATCGAGCCGATTCATTAGTTTTGTTGAACAAAAATTTGAGGTCTTGGATCGATTGATTTGCAATGCCTGAGTTGACCGCTGATGCAGGTCAATGGTTCCAGCCCAAGGTTACTTCAGCTTCGAGCTCATCGCCGCCCTGCGGCTGTGCAGAAATCAGCTGCCTAAAGTGAACACCGGAATGTCAGCTTTCACAGATTGCCCCACAAAATCTCGCACTTGCGGGGAAGGTCTGCAATCCGCCCTTGTTGCAGGAAATCGAGGTCGCGATGCGCAGACTGCAGAAGTTGGGGTCCGCTACGTGAATTCACGCTATGTCCAGCACAGCGGTAATTGTGAACCTCTGTGAGGATCGTCGGCTTTGGACCCTTCTAGAGCTTTTGATTGGCTCTGATATTTGTAGTCCGGATTTAGCAATAACAATGCTTCTTGAACGAGAGTGTATCGGGTTAAAGTTGAGTTTCCCGGCGTTCTGAATCTCTTCGGTTTGCCTGGAGTTCGACGTGGATGCACCGGTTGATATTGAATCTTTCACTGCAATAGTTACATTGATCTTAACAATAAAATGGCCGGAATGATCTTGACGCTGTCTGAGATTGAACCGGGACAGCGCCTGGCTGAAACAAGTGCCCAGACATATAACACGTTAGAATGCGCTTGCGTGGACCCGAAGTGAAACCCGGGGCCGCATTGTATCTGACGTTCTGAATTCGGCTCCGCCTATGTGAGGAGCCACGTCATTGACTGCGCTGAAGTTAGTTTATCAATCTCCCAACGCTCTTAAGCCAAGGAACAGAAATCCCAGAACGCATTCGAAAAGCCAGATCCGGCAGGTGATGCGCTCAATCGAGCACTTTGGGTTTACCAACCCCGTTCTTGTTGATGATGACAATCAGCTCATTGCGGGACATGGCCGTGACGAGGCAGCCAAACTCTTGGGGTTGGAGCAAGTCCCAACGATCTGTTTGTCAGGCATGAGCCAAGAGGACATTCGGGCTTATGTCATCGCGGACAACAAGCTTGCTGAAAATGCGGGTTGGGATGCAGGCCTTCTGGCGCTCGAATTCCAGTACCTCGAAGAGTTGGAAATCCCATTTGATCTCACACTAACGGGTTTCGAGTTGCCTGAGATCGATCTGAGCATCCAGGCGCTGAGACTGGATGGTGAGGAAGGGCAGGATCCGTTGGATCAGGTTCCGACACCAACTGGGAATTCGCCGGTAACCCGGGAGGGTGACATCTGGCACATTGGCCCTCATCGCCTGATCTGCGGGGATAGCACCAGGGCGGAGACCTATGCCGCTTTGCTCGGATCGGAACGTGCTCAGATGGTCTTCACAGATCCCCCTTACAACGTGCCCATACGGGGACACGTCTCGGGCTTGGGATCGGTTCAGCATCGAGAGTTTGCCATGGCGTCCGGTGAAATGTCGCCAGAAGACTTTCAGTGCTTCTTGACGACTGTATTCAAACACCTTGCCGCCTATAGTGAAGACGGTTCCATTCATTTTCAGTGTATGGACTGGCGCCATATAAGAGAAATCCTTGGGGCAGGGGACGTGGCTTACTCCGAGCTCAAAAACCTTTGTGTTTGGTCTAAGACCAATGGCGGAATGGGATCGCTGTACCGCTCACAGCACGAGTTGGTGTATTTGTTCAAATCGGGGGCCGGCAAACACATCAACAATGTCGAACTTGGAAAGAATGGCAGGAACCGGACGAATGTCTGGACTTATGCCGGAGCCAATAGTTTTGGTGAAGGGCAGGGCGGCCTTGAGATGCACCCTACAGTTAAGCCTGTGGCATTGGTGAGGGACGCCATTCTGGACTGCTCACATCGTGGCGGGTTGGTGTTGGACCCATTCTGTGGGTCGGGATCCACACTTGTAGCGGCTGAGCAATCGGGTCGCCGTGGATATGGGGTCGAGCTTGATGCAGCCTACTGTGACGTGATCCTGCGCCGTTTGACGGAAACATTCGGCCTGATCCCACGTCTTGGTGAAGACGGTCCGGTGTTTCATGAGGTCGCGGCTGATCGTGCAAGCGAAGGTGTCAGTGCGATAGCTGAATCGGAGGCAGCAGATGCGTGACAAAGACTACCAAGTTGGCTTCGGTCGTCCTCCTCGGGATACTCAGTTCCAAAAGGGACAATCCGGAAATCCAAAAGGCAGGCCCCGTAAAAAAGGGTCCATTGAACTGGATCTGGATCAGGTCCTGGATCAGCAGGTCAGAGTTCGTTTGCCCGGCGGCAGCAAAAACATGGACGCGCGCGAAGCCACACTGCGTGTGCAGGTTGATAAAGCGCTCAAGGGAAACATCCAATCGGCAAGGTACGTGCTAAAGCAGTTTGAAAAATATGAAGCCATAACACCCCCGCGATCGAAGATACAAACAGGCGTGGTGATCGCACCAAGAGCCCCCGTGCAAGAACATGAAAACGACACCTAATGGCTATCTTCAACGCTCAAAGACTGGGGCAAGCCGCGAGGTGCAAAGTATGGCCAAGCCCCTAATTTATGTATCAAGGAATTAGCCTATGACCGATGGTGCTGACCCGCTTGAGGATTTCGATCCTCTTTATCCCACCAGGTTCCAAAGAGGAAAATCTGGCAATCCCAAGGGAAGACTGCGCGGTGCGAAAGGGATGAAGCCTATTGTCCAGAGAGTTGCGCATGAAACACATGTTGTCAGCGAAGACGGCGAACGCAAGCGCTACTCGACTGTGGAATTGGTGTTGAAGATGATTCAGCGTGAAGCGCTGAAGGGTAATCTGAAAGCCAAAGTTCTACTTGATGAACTACAGGAAAAATACAGCCCGCAGGAGGTCAATAACATGGGCTACGGCTGTCTTGTTGCGCCTGAAGGTTGCACGCTTGAGACCACGCTGCTCAGGGTCGAATACGTTAAGGAGGATGAACAACCCTGGCACCGTCCGACATAGGCAGCACTGGAATGGCGTAGCTAAGTGAGTCAGACCATCCTGTCGGACAGCCACTTAAAAAGCCCGGACTCCAAAGTTCTTGAGGCCAGCTCGTTGCCTGTCCAAATGTCCAGGTTCAAATCCCTTTGCGTTGGAAGGGCCAATGCGCCGCGTGGATCGGCACATGCAAATATGAAACGGTCCCAGGACCCATCGGCTAAGAATCGTTCAATATAGCTGTCGAGCTCAGCCTGACGTGCCTGGCTCTTGACCTGAACCCAGGCCGTTTCCCCGGTCAGGGGTTGCTCGAGCACCAGGTCCACATCAGGCATGTTGCCACCCAGCAGGCTGGTACGCCGCCAGCCGTTTCGCAGGAAGATGAGATCAATCAATGTTTCAAATTCTGCCCAATGCAGGGTCCTGATCATTTGCTCTGCCAGACTATGCATCTCGTCGGTGAGCGCGCAGGCGTGGTGTTGTAGCGGATGGCGCTCTCCCCGGATGGATCGCAACAGGTAGTCCTGAGCCTCGACCTTACAAATTGTCCGCCTGTATGATGCTGTCTTGGTGAGCGCTGAACTCAGGGTGTTTAGTTGGAGAGGGGTGCCAGCAAGCGTTATTTTGGACCAGCCACTTTGTGTTGAGCGCCAACGCACCGGGCCCGACGATTTTACCTTGGATAGTTCGATCTTGTCGCCCGCAAGCGCCCACCATAGGTGCCCACGCGCCATTGTAATCCAAAGCGAGCCGTCTGGCAGGTCGTAGAAGTCTTTCAATTCCCGTATATCTTCTTTTGCGGCCTGAATTCCGCGCCCGGCCTGGGTCATCGTTGTTAGCAACATCTCCCAATCGCCTTCCAGACACAGCGAGTGGTCGGCCAGGTCAAAGTCGACAGGAATGACCGCATTCTCCTGGGCATAATCAACATGTTTGCCGCCAGAGCCTAGCTTTACATATCGCACATCTGATGGGTTCAACTGGTCTTTCATCTGCCGCGCCTTGTCGTCGATCGGTGACATACCAGCGCTTCGTTTAGGACGGAAGTCAACAGAATATGTCACTGATCGTCTGTAGACTGATCATCTGTGTCGATGTCCAACACGCTGTATGGATGTGCGCGACCGCCTTGCCAAAAACCTGCGACGCTTGCGGCAGATAAAAGGCTGGTCGCAAGAGGAGTTCGCGCATCAAGCGGATGTTCACAGGACGTACATTAGCGATCTCGAGCGCAGTGCCCGCAACCCAACGATTACCGTTGTGGATAAACTGGCTACCGCGCTTGGTGTCTCGCTGGGTGAGTTGTTGGACTAGTTCTACGGATTGACTGACTACCGATCCTGTGCAGGCTCATACGCCCGCTTTGCGCAATCCAAAGTTGGTGCTTCGCTTCATTTTCGCCCGTTCTGACGGGCTAAGAGCTCAATCGCCCGCATACGCGCGGCGGCGTGTTGCAGCGGGACCTGGAGGGACTGAACAAGCTCTATTGCTTCTTTTGGGCTAATCTTCGATCGCTGGCCTTTGAGAGCTTGCGATGCCGCGTCCTCCAAACTACCCGTTAGCTTTGCAAAAACGAAACTGAGCTGTTCACGGGTTGTGTTGTCCATGCCAGCAGTGCCGCTTGCCAAGCCATGGAAGTCGAGCAATTTCTTTACTATCATCGGATGTACGACAAAAAACGCTTTGAGGAATCCACATCAATTTATGGGACATGGCACAACTAATTGAGGTCCCAAACTTGTGGGCCCAATGTCCCATGACATGAAGCATCAGTCGTGGGTCAAGAAAATGCGACGCCGGAACCGGCCCAATCCCGACCTTCGCCGAGCATTCAAGATGCCGCAGCGGCAGCACGCATTCGGCCATTCGCTGCAGGCGCGAAACCTAATAAGCCCGCCGTCGGGGGGGGGCGTGAGAAAGGCGACAGTTGGCTCCTGATCGTGAATGTCGATTTCATTTCCACATTCTGAGTTGGTTATCGAATTTGACCATCCCGCGAAATATTGAAGCGTTCACAGAAGAGGTCTTGTGATTTAGTCAGAACGACGAAGGAGTGCATGCGCTAATGACTTTACAGGGTGTGTCTCCAGCGTTTCGAAACCTGTGTGGCAATATGCTTGAGAAATAGTACGCGTCCCCGGGACCCAGAACCCTGGACTGCCCATCTACCGTCACTTCAAGACGGCCCTCTATCACAACCGCGCATTCCTCTCCTTCATGCGATAGTTCAGACCGACCCGAGTCAGCTCCGACGTCGTACTTTTCTATGAGCATCTGAAGCTTTCTGTCTCGGCGCTCACCTGCGACAAGCAAATAGGAAACTCCGGGTGATCCAAGATCACGCATGCTGCTGTGAGGAAAATAAAAGCTGTCGTCGTTTTTGAGTTCAAAGCTGAAAAAGAAACCAAGATTTATGTCTACACCTGCAAGAATCTTCTTGAGCAATGCCACAGATGGCTGGGACGATCCGCTTTCAATTTGAGAAATCGTACCGCTTCCCACACCGGCCCGCTTTGCCATTTCGCGCTGACTGAGGCCCTTTGAGGTTCGAATCAATCGCAGCCGTCTTGCGGTTTCCAGATCAGATTTTAGTGAGGCATCCATAATGATTTCCCGCTTTTGATTTTAAGCACATTAGGGGGCGGCGGTCTGTTTTTCAATAACTTACAGAATCGCATAAAGCCGGGTGTGCGGAAGGTCTGAACTCTGCAAAGATTTGTCATCAAATGAAAATCTGTTTCACGAGGAAAGAACGTGCTCGATCAACCCAACTCAATGTCATCGTTTTGGATGCCGTTTTCGGCCAATCGTGATTTCCTTCGCGAGCCCCGAATGATCCAAGCGGCTGATGGGATGTACTACACTACCTCCGATGGTCGCAGGGTCATGGACGGCACCGCCGGACTGTGGTGCGTCAATGCCGGTCACCGTGATCCGCTTATCGTTGAAGCGGTACAGAAACAGGTGCACGAGCTGGATTACGCACCAAACTTCCAGTTCTCACACCCGCAGGCATTTGAGTTGTCGGCAAAGCTGACCGCGATGATGCCTGAGGGGATGAACCATGCTTTCTTCACCAACTCTGGCTCCGAGTCTGTTGATACGGCGCTAAAGATTGCGCTGCACTACCATCGAATGCGCGGCGATGGGGCGCGTACGCGTTTGATCGGGCGCGAGCGTGGCTACCACGGCACAGGGTTTGGTGGCATCTCGGTTGGCGGTATCGTCAAGAACCGCATGCATTTCGGCACGCTTCTGACCGGCGTTGATCACCTGCGTCACACGCATGATCTGGACAAAAACGCTTTCTCCCGCGGTTGCCCACAACACGGGGCAGAGCTGGCAGACGATCTGGAGCGTTTGGTTGCTTTGCATGACGCCTCGACCATTGCGGCTGTGATCGTCGAACCAATGGCCGGTTCGACCGGTGTTCTCCTGCCGCCGAAAGGATACCTAAAGCGGCTGCGTGAGATCTGCGACCGCCATGGCATTCTGCTGATTTTCGACGAGGTCATCACCGCTTTTGGCCGCTTGGGGGCAGCGACAGCATCAGAGTATTATGATGTAAAGCCGGACATCATCACGACCGCCAAAGGCCTCACCAATGGTGTCATTCCGATGGGAGCGGTCATCGTATCCGACAAGATATATGACTCGGCTATGGAAAACGCCGATGCGCCGATTGAGCTGTTCCACGGTTATACCTATTCCGCCAACCCTGTGTCCTGCGCCGCGGCGCTGGCAACGCTGGAGAGTTACAAGCAGAATGATCTATTCCGGCGCGCTGCATTGCTGTCGCAGCACTGGGAGGATCAGCTTCACAGCCTCAAGGGTCTGCCCAACGTCATCGATATCCGCAATCTGGGATTGGTGGGCGCGGTCGAGCTTGCACCACGAGAGGGCGCACCTGGGGCACGGGGTTATGATGCAATGAAACGGGGCTGGGACGCCGGAATAATGATCCGTGTCACAGGTGACATCATCGCCCTGTCTCCGCCGCTGATCATTTCAGAACCCGAAATAACGAAACTTTGTCAAATACTTGGAGAGGTATTGGCGGATCTGCCATAACCCCTGACTTCTAACACCAAAAAGGACTGACATCATGAAAGATGCATCCCCGATCGCTTTGATCGGCCACTACATTAATGGCCAAATCACTGTTCCTTCCGGCGAAAATACGCAGCCGGTTTTCAATCCCGCAACCGGTGCGCAAACCGGCGAGGTGTCGCTGGCGAACGTCCAGACTGTCGACGACGCAGTGGCCGCTGCCAAAGCCGCGTTCCCGAAGTGGTCAAACACACCGCCAATCCGCCGCGCCCGTCTTATGAACAACTTTCTGGCGCTGGTGCGCGAGCACAAAGACGATCTGGCACGCGCCATCACGGTTGAGCATGGCAAAGTGTTCACCGACGCTCAAGGCGAAGTTGAGCGCGGCATTGATATCATCGAGTTTGCCTGCGGCATTCCGCAACTCCTCAAGGGCGATTACACGGAGCAGGTCTCCACTGGCATGGACAACTGGACAACGCGTCAGGCGTTGGGCGTTGTGGCCGGAATTACTCCCTTCAACTTCCCGGTCATGGTGCCGATGTGGATGTTCCCGATTGCCATCGCCGCAGGCAATACCTTTATTCTGAAGCCGTCACCGACCGATCCGTCCGCTGCGCTGCTATACGCGGATCTGATGCAAAAAGCCGGTTTCCCTGATGGCGTATTCAACGTCGTACAAGGTGACAAGGTCGCCGTGGATGCGTTGCTGGAGAACGACGACGTCAAGGCCGTGTCCTTCGTCGGTTCGACCCCGATTGCGAACTACATCTACGAGGTTGGTGCGCGGCACGGCAAACGGGTTCAGGCCCTGGGTGGCGCAAAGAACCACATGCTGGTGATGCCCGATGCGGACATGAACAAGGCCGCCGACGCCCTGATCGGCGCGGCCTTTGGGTCGGCGGGCGAACGCTGCATGGCGATCTCGGTTGCTCTGCTGGTTGGCGATGCTGCCGACAAGCTTATCCCGGTTCTGAAAGAGCGCGCCGAAACCCTGAAGGTCAAGAATGGCCTTGAGCTGGATGCCGAGATGGGCCCGATCGTTACGGCCGCTGCGCGTGACCGGATCAAGGGTTATATCGACTCTGGCGTTGCAGAAGGTGCTGACCTGCTGGTCGATGGCCGTGACTACAGCGTCGAAGGGCATGAGGAAGGCTTCTTCCTGGGCGGCACTCTGTTCGACAATGTCACGACAGATATGAAGATCTACAAGGAAGAGATCTTTGGCCCGGTCCTGTCCTGTGTCCGCGTCTCGAACTTTGCCGAAGGCCTGCAACTGATCAACGACCACGAGTTCGGCAATGGTGTGTCGCTGTTCACCCGTGACGGCAACGTCGCGCGTGAATTCGGCAAGCAGGTTCAGGTCGGCATGGTCGGCGTCAATGTTCCGATCCCGGTTCCGATGGCCTGGCACGGTTTTGGCGGCTGGAAGAGGAGCCTGTTCGGCGACATGCACGCCTATGGCGAGGAGGGTGTGCGTTTCTACACCAAACAGAAATCCATCATGCAGCGCTGGCCCGAGAGCATTTCAGAAGGCGCCGAATTCGTCATGCCAACGGCGAAATGACCATCCGATCCAAGGAGTGAAGAACATGTTCATTGGTGTTCCCAAGGAAATCAAGAACCATGAATACCGCGTCGGCCTGACCCCTGAAAGCGTCGCGGAACTGGTTTCTCATGGTCACAACGTCATCGTGGAGACCAATGCCGGCACTGGCATTGGGGCTGGTGATGATGCCTATCGTGCCGCTGGCGCGGAGATTGCCGAAACCGCAGCGGATATTTTTGCCAATGCGGAGATGATTGTGAAGGTGAAGGAACCTCAGGCCGTTGAACGCGCTATGCTGCGGGAAGGTCAGATCCTTTACACCTATCTGCATCTCGCCCCCGACCCGGAACAAACCAAAGATCTGGTCGACTCGGGCGCTGTCTGCATCGCTTATGAAACCGTCACCGACGACAATGGCGGTCTGCCCCTGCTGAAACCGATGAGCCAGGTTGCCGGTCGCATGTCGATCCAGGCCGGTGCCGGTGCGTTGGAGAAAGCAAAGGGAGGCCTAGGCGTGCTGCTGGGCGGTGTGCCTGGTGTGAAACCAGGCAAGGTCGTGATCATCGGTGGCGGTGTTGTTGGGTTCAATGCGGCTCAGATGGCTGTTGGCTTGCACGCGGATGTGACCGTTCTGGACCGCAATCCGGCAGTTCTGGAGAAGCTGGAAAACCACTTCGAGGCCTCGGCCAAGGTTGTCTATTCAACCAAAGCTGCACTGGAGGAAGAAGTCACCAATGCGGATCTGGTTGTTGGCGCGGTTCTGATCCCGGGCGCTGCTGCGCCCAAGCTGGTTTCACGCGAGCTGATCTCGAAAATGAAACCCGGTGCGGTCGTCGTGGACGTGGCGATCGATCAGGGCGGCTGCTTTGAAACGTCCAAAGCCACCACTCACGCAGAGCCTACCTATGTTGTCGACGATGTTGTTCATTACTGCGTCGCCAACATGCCTGGCGCAGTCGCCCGAACCTCGACCTATGCACTGAACAACGTCACGCTGCCGCACGCTCTGGCTATTGCCAACAATGGCTGGAAGCAGGCGCTTGCAGACAATCGTCACCTGAAGAATGGCCTGAACGTGGCCCACGGGAAGGTGACTTACAAGGCTGTGGCCGATGATCTTGGATACGAGTTCATCGCCCCGGAACTTTGCTGACTTGAAGCAAAGAAATGTCCCGTTGCGCGTATTGCGGCGGGACACACACTACTGAGGAGGAAACCTTAATGATTACGAAGATTAACCGCCGCGCCATCGGCGCGATGGGTGGCGCAGCTTTGCTCGCTGCAACCACAATCTCAACGACCGCTGCAGCGGAAGACATGACACTGCGCTTCGCTGGCGTGTTCCCGATCGATCATCAGGGCACGAAGATGATGGAACAGGTCGCAGCGGATGTGGCAGCAGCGGATGTCGGCTTGAAGGTCGAGGTCTTCCCTGCAAACCAGCTGGGTTCTGGTGAGGCGCTGTTCGAAGATGTTGCACGCGGCAACATCGATCTGGCATCGGCGTTCATCTATGCCGATACAGATCCACGCCTCGAATTCCTGTCAATGCCGTTCCTGCTGGGCGGCTGGGATGACATGGAGAGCACGCTTCTGAACATGGACTCCGAGTTCAACACCATCCTGCAAGAGATCACCGACGAATATGGCGTGCGCGTCATGGCGCAGAATCCGGAAGGGTTCATCGGCATCGTTTCGTCGCAAGAGCCCCAGAACTGGAATACTTTTGACGACAAGGGCATGAACATTCGCGTCTGGTCGTCCAGCGTTGTGAAGTCGATGGTCGAAGAACTGGGTTACCAGGCGACCACCATGGCATGGGGCGACATCTTCCCCGCACTTCAGGCCGGTATTGTTGATGGGGCGATCTGCTGCACCAAGACAGCCACCTACTCGATCTTCGCTCAGTCAGATGTTGGCACCCATTTTGTCGAGTACAACTCGATTTCGGAACTGACAACTTTCTATGCGTCGCAGCGGACACTCGACAAGCTGAACGATGAACAGCGCACCGCTCTGCAAGCCGCTATGACCAAGGCGTCCGAAGACTTCTTTGCCTACAACCGTGAGAACGACGAAGTGTTCGGCCAGAAACTGATCGACAAAGGCTACACCATCTTGCGCCTGAGCGACGAAGAACAAGCTGCGATGGCCGCTCATGTCCAGGAAACGGTCTGGCCCGCAATGGCACAAAACGTCGGTCAGGACATCATCGACCGCCTGCTGGCAGCAAAAGAACAGCAATAATCACTGAGAAGAAGGGCCAGCAGATCAGCTGGCCCTTTTTTGGTCTTTGGCTCAACAAAGGGAGGGAGAAAGATGTCTAGTTCTGAAGCTGAACGTCCATTGGTCGTCGAAAGCGCAGAAAAGAAGAGTTCGCAAAAAATCACTGACGAGTTGCCAGTCATTATTGGGTATCCGCTGAAAGCAGTGGCTTTTGTCATGAGGCAGATCGTTATGTTTGCCGGTTTCCTGATGGCTTTCACATTTGGGGCAGTTGTTGTCATCCGGTATGGATTTGGCGGTGATCTGTTTGCCTACGAAGAATGGCTTTTGGGCATTAGCATCATCGGCTTTTTTGCAGGTGCTGTTCTGGCCTCTGCCCGCAACCTGCACATCAACGCGGACATTCTTGGCATTGTGATCCAAAATCCTCGGTTGATTTGGTGGCGCGGCTTTGTCGTCCTGACAGTCGAGGTGCTGGTGATCCTATTCCTCATGTACGCCTGTTATGTCTCGCTGCTTGATGACTTCTCATTCCCCCGGCTGCGCGCAACCCCGGTGCTGCGCATTCCGTTTGTGACCTGGCGGATTGCAATCATGATTGCCTTTGGCCTCATGGCGACGTTCACGGCGGCATATTTGTACGTGCACATCCGCAAAGGGCTCGGTCTACCCCTGAGATCCGAAATGCAAAAAGGAGAAACCCAATGATCATCGGAGGAAGTCTCCTTATCGTCTGCTTTATGCTGCTGTTAGGCGTCAGCGTTTATGTGGCATTCGGATCGGTTTTGATTTTCATCGCCCTTATTGGAGATCAATCCATCACCGGCTACTTGCCCACCGGCTCTACAGGTATCCGCTCACTGGTGCTTCTGGCGATCCCCCTCTTCATGATTGCCGGTGGCATCATGGAAAAAGGTAAGATCGCCGCCCCTCTTGTTGCACTGGCTGAAATGTTCATTGGTCACATCAAAGGAGGTTTGAGCGCAGCGGGGGTGCTGGCCTGCGGTGTGTTTGGCTCCATTTCCGGCAGTGCAAACGCAACGCTGACCTGTATCGGCGGCATCATGATGCCCCACCTGAAAAAGGCCAACTATCCGGGTGGGCAATCGGCGGCTTTGATCGTAGCGGCCAGCCCTTTAGGTCTGTTGATCCCGCCGAGTTCGTCGCACATCCTTTATGGCTGGGTCGCACAGCAGCATGTACTAAAGTGCTTCTTGTCCACGGTCATTCCGGCGATCATCCTGATCACGCTATTGATAATCGTTAATCAGTTCATGCTGCGGAAGTATGACGACATCAACCTGACGGAACGTCCTAAACCGTTCCTGCCGACATTCGGAGTTCAGGCGCGCCTGGCCGGACCTGCGCTTATGATGCCGTTGATCATCCTTGGCGGTATCTATGGCGGTATCATGACACCGACCGAAGCCGCCGGTATCGCAGTGGTCTACTCGATCCCAATCGCGCTCTACTTCTATCGTGGCCTGACCTGGAAAACTCTGGCCCAGACGATCCAGAATTCCGGTGTTACGATTGGTGTGGTCATGGTCATGATCTTCATGGTTCTGATCGTGTCGGACAACCTGATCTCGCAGGGTGCACCTCAGTTGGCCAAAGATCTGGTCTATTCCGTTTCGGACAATCCGGTCGTCATCCTTCTGATGATCAACGTCGTGATGATCCTGATCGGGATGCTGATGGACGATATCTCCGGTCTGCTTTTGGCAACACCAATCCTACTGCCCATCGCGCAGAGCACCGGCATGGATCCCATCCATTTCGCGGCCGTGATTGGCGTGAACTTAGGTATGGCGAACATCACCCCTCCGACTGCACCTCTGCTCTATCTTGGTGCGCAGGTCTGTGATGAACCGGTTTCGCGCATGTTATGGCCGACTTTGATCTTCATAGTCTTTGCCTGGCTCCCAACGCTGATGTTGACAACTTTTGTACCAGAGTTGGCCCTGTTCCTGCCGGACCTCCTGCTCAGCAGGTAGCGACGGGAAAGCACAAATAAGCCCAAGACGAAACTGCACGCACCCCATTCTTACGGCTGGGGTGCCTGTGCGCCCTCCCGAACGTGAAATAGGAGCGGCGAGTTAGCAGCAGAAAACTGAAGACCTGAATACGGAGGTTTGAAATGTACAAAAATATTCTAGTCGCTCTGTCTCTGGAGCATGGCATCAGTGAACACGCACTTGCGGCGGCACATGCCCTTGTATCCGAAGGTGGAAAAATCACTGCCGCGCATATCCATGAGCCCCCAAACAGACAGATAATGTACTATATGGATGAAGGAATCGCAGAAAAGTCTCTCCAAAAAGCAAAGGCGCGCTTGGCCGAGCGCCTAACAAGTGAGACAGAAGTGTCGTCTATCCTGATCGAGAGCCAATCGGCGGGTCGCGCAATCACCGAATACGCCAACAAACACGGCATCGACTGTATCGTCCTCGCTTCACACAAACCTGGGATGAAAGAGTTCTTTTTGGGTTCCACGGCTGCTCTCGTTGTTCGCCATGCTCAGTGTTCGGTGCATGTACTCCGACTGTGACGCTGGCACCCGCAACATGCTCGTAACTTCGCCCAGTGAAATCTGCGGTGATAAGCACGTCTCACGGTGACCAAGGTCTAATTTTGGTGCACCTAAAAGAGTTTCACTTTGCGGCCTTTGGGAGGTATGATTCGCAGCCAATCTCGGCGGCAACGCGGCATCCTGTGATATCCTCTTTTGTCAACGTCGGGTTGTCGTTGTGGGCGGGAATGGCGGAAAGGAGGATCAGTTATGGATACACCAAACTTACCTGCCATTCGCGCGCTTCGCCCAGCTTGGAACAAGGGACGCATCGTCGGTCAAAAACGCCCGTTAAAACCCAAACACGTCTGGGCAATTCGAGTAAGATTGGAGCTCGCAGAGAACCATCGCGACCTCGCTCTCTTCAATATGGCCATCGACAGCAAGTTGCGCGGTTGTGACTTGGTGAAGATGAAAGTCGTTGACATCATGGCCTCTGGTCAGATCAAGGAGCGGGCTTCGGTGCTGCAAAGTAAAACTCAGAAACCGGTCCGCTTCGAAATTTCTGAAGGTACTCGGACCTCCGTCGAGAAGTGGATGGAAGATGAACTTATGGTTGGGTCTGAATACCTTTGGCCAGGGCGTTTCCATGAGCGTTTGCACATTTCAACGCGCCAGTATGCCCGGATCGTGCGTGATTGGGTCACGTCTATAGGTTTGGAAGCCAGCGCATATGGCACACATTCGATGCGGCGCACAAAGGTTACTCAGATTTACAAAAAGACGGGCAATCTGCGCGCGGTACAACTCTTACTTGGGCATACAAAGATGGACAGTACCGTTCGGTATCTCGGAGTTGAGCTCGAGGATGCACTTGCTATAGCAGAGGCAATTGAAATCTGAATACTGCGGGCCGCTTTCGTTGGCGGCCCCAGCCAGTCATTCATCGACTAGGAAAGATACTGTGATCGCAACCCGCATCCTGGACGCTCGATGCAGCCGCTAAGTTAGATCGTAAACAAATTTAATCTTCTTGGACATAAGGAAAATTCGCTACGCTTTCGCCAACAATTTTTTGTTGGACTGCAGTCTTTCAGTTCGTCAAACAAGCGCCGACGCAAAGAAGAGAAATGGCCAGCACAAAGCCGCGCATGCCTCAGTGGCTGCCGAAATAGGCCTCGAGCAGCCGCTCATCGTTGCGCAGTTCTTCGGCGGTTCCCGAGGTTTGCATCCGGCCCGATTCCAGCACGTAAATCCGGCTGGCCAGAGACAGCGCGAAATTGGCGTTTTGCTCGGTGATCACAACGGTCAGGCCGAATTCCTTGTTCAACTGTCGAACAACTTCGGCGATCTCGTTGCAGATCTTGGGGGCCAGGCCGATCGTCGGTTCGTCGATCAGCAGCAGTTCGGGGCTGGTCATCAGCGCGCGCCCAAAGGACACCATCTGCCGTTCACCCCCCGATTGGGTCGAGGTTTCCTGCCCTTCCCGCTCTTTCAGGCGCGGGAACAGCTTGTGGACCATGTCCATGTTGTCCTCGATGTCCTCGCGGGCGGTATAGGCACCGACCATGAGGTTGTCGCGCACCGACATGTAGGGGAACAGGTTGAACCGTTCCGGCGCATAACCGACGCCGTGGCGCACGATCTCGGCGGGGGTCCGGCCCGTCAGGCTGTGGCCATGCAGCCGGATGTCACCTTCGGTTTCCACCAAACCCATGATGCTGTCCAAAAGGGTGGACTTGCCTGCCCCGTTGGGGCCGACCACGGCGACGATCTCGCCCGGTTCGACGGTGATCGAGATGTCGGTCAGCGCCTGCGCCTTGCCGTAGAACGCCGACAGGTTTTCGATTTCCAGATAAGACATCAGGCGCTCCCCAGATACGAGGCCTGCACGGCCTTGTCATTCATCACCTCGGTAAAGGTGCCCTCGGCGATCATCGTGCCCCGCTCGATGGCGACGGCGCGGTCGATCAGTGGCTCCAGCGCGGGCAGATCATGGCTGACGATCAGGAAGGTCATGCCATCCTTGCGCATCTGCTGGATCAGTTCCGAGATCTGCGCGATCTCACCCACGGTCAGACCGGCGAACACCTCGTCCAGCAGCATCACCTTGGGTGCGGTGGCCATGGTGCGGGCCATTTCCAGCTTGCGCAGGTCACCCATGGCCAGCTCGGACGGGGTCCGTTCCAGATCGGCCTCGGTAAATCCGACGCTCAGGGCAAGTTCCCGTTCCCGCTCGGTATCCGGAGACTTGGTGATCATGCTCCAGATATTGTCGGGCATCAGGCCTACGCGGATGTTTTCGGCCACGTTCATGTCGCCGAAAGGGCGCGGGATCTGATAGGTCCGGCTGACCCCGGCCTGAATCCGCTGTGATGTCGGCAGGGACGAGATCTCATTCCCGAACAGTTCGATCGTGCCGCTGTTCTGGCGATGCTCGCCCATGATCTGGCTGAACACGGTGGTCTTGCCCGCCCCGTTCGGACCGATCAGGCCCAGGGATTCACCCTCTTTGAGGGAGAAGGACAGACCATTGGTGGCGACCAGCCCGCCGAAGCGTTTGAACAGGTTTGTGACTTCCAGCGCTGCGGTCATGCCACACCTCCTTTCCGCAGCCGGGCAAAGCCGCGCTGTATCAGTTCGATCAGGCCTTTGGGCTGATACATGTAAAGGACCAGCGCGATCGCCCCGTAGACGAAGTACCGTTCCGCCCCCGGCAACACCGGACGCAGGTATTCCAGCAGGAAGGTCATGAAGAACGCTCCGATCATCGGACCGATGATGGTCGAGGTTCCGCCCAGCAGCGCCGCCACGATGATGGTGAACAAAAAGCTGATATCGAACAGAGCACGTGGTGCCAGCGAGCCCAGATAGTGGACATAGAACGCCCCGCCCAGCCCTGCGACCATCGCGCTGGTCAGAAAGGCAAACGCCTTGAGCCGCGTGGTGTTGAGGCCCGAGCCCCGCACGCTTTCCTCGTTCATGCCGATGGCGGCCAGTGCGGTGCCCAGACGGGTTTTCATCAGCAGCCACATGCTGATCGCAACGCTCAGCATCAGCGCGGTCGACAGGTAATAGCCGTTTGCCGCACCACGGGTCAGGGTCTGGATGCCCGACATGCCGCGGGTGCCGCCGGTCAGATCCGGACGGATCACCTGCACCAGTTGGTACAGCAGCTCCATGAAGGCCAGCGTGACCAGCGCAAAGTAACTGCCACGGATGCGCAGCGCAGGCAGCAGCACCAGCAGACCCGCAGCCATGGTGACCAGAACTGCAGCCGGGATGGAGATTTCGACCGGCACGTCAAACCGCTTGGTCAGGATCGCCGTGGTATAGGCCCCGATCCCGATCAGGAACGGGTGGCCAAAGCTGATATACCCGGTACGACCGGACAATACGTCCCAGCTGATGGCGAAGATCGCCAAGTAGTTGGCAAAGATCATCGTCCGCAGTGTGCCGTTCGAGACGACCTGCGGCAGCAACAGCATTCCAGCGATCAGACCGCCCCAGAGGGCAAAGTGAAACCAGCGCAGCTCCATCGTCAAAGTTCCTCGCGGCCAAAGAGGCCCTGTGGACGCGTCACCAGCACGCCAATGATCAGCAGCATGGTGAACACGCCGCGCAGTTCCGGGGCGAGTGTCGCCACCACGATAACCTCGAGAAAGCCGACGATATGGGCCACCACCAGCGTGCCGATGATCGATCCGATCCCGCCGACGATGACAACCGCGACCGAGATGATCAGCGGGGCCACCCACATCGAGGGCGACAGCTGCGTGTAGCTGGCGAAGAACACCCCGCCAAGCGCACCCAGCGCGCCGGAAATGCCCCAGGTGATCAGGTTGATCCGGTCCGGGTCGATGCCCGAGATTGCCGCGCCCTTGGCGTCCATCGACACCGCCTGCATCGCCCGCCCGGTATGGGTCAGCCGCACAAAGGCATAGAGGCCCAGCAAAATGGCCCAGCTGATCAGCGTAGCGATCAGAATGTTATACGTCACCGAGGCCCCAGCCACATTAATCACGCCGGGTACGATCGGCAGCAGGATCTTGCTGCTGTCGCCAAAGGCCAGCACCACGCCCGCCTGAATGACGACGGCCAGTATCAGCGTTGAAATCTCAACGGCGACATGATCGCCTTTCAGTGTCTTGACGATCAGGCGGTATTTCAGCACCCCCATCACCACACCCAGCGCGGCGGCAACGACAACACCCATCAGTTTGGGCATTCCCAGGGTCTGCGACACCCAGAAATAGATATACCCACCGACCATCAGATATGCGCCATAGGCAAGGTTCAGGACGCGGCCGATGCTGAAGATCAGCGTGAAACCCATGGCGATAAGCGCATAGAGACCGCTGAGCAAAAGCCCCTGTATCAGTATCTGCAACATTTAGTTTGGATCCTTAGCTTCGGGCGCGCATCAAGGCGCGCGCCCGCTTTATGCTATTCTACGCGGTGGGATTACTTCTCGACCCAGCTGGGCAGAGTGAACTCGCCCGTCGCGTATTTCTCGGGGTAGACCACAGCCGCCGTGCCGTCTTCGTACCATTGGACCACAACCATCGAAGGCTGGGCATCGTCGAAAGGTTCAGACAAGTCAAAACGCGCGTTGTGCGGATAGGTCCGGTTGGTGACGGGCTCAACCTCGTCATCGCCCCAGAAGGCGTAACGCAGCCACAACTGACCATCCAGATCCAGCACCAGATCCTGCTTCTTCATCGCCTCGGCCCAGGCCTCGACCTTGTCAAACCCACCGGCCTCTTCGGCTGCCGCCATCGCCTGTTTCAACCCGTGATAAGCGTTGAACCCATTAAAATGGGGCAGCAGCGGGCGGCTGTCATACTTGGCCTGATAGGTGTCGACAAATTCCTGGCTGGCCGGGTCCAGCTTGAAACCCACCGAAGGCACCGGCGACAGGGTTGAGATGCCACCGCCAGCCCCTCCTGTATCCTCCCAATACTCCATCCCCAGGGCAGAGACGTTTACGCCCGTCATCGCCATCGGCACCTGAAGCTTTACATATTGCGAGGATACCACCTGCGAGTTTACCGACGAGACCTGATAGATGAAATCTGCGCCCGTATCCTGCGCCCGGCTGAAGATCGGCGCGAAATCGACGGTGGCGACGTCATAGGTGATGATGTCCTTGACTTCGATCCCGGCCACGGGGGCCAGCGCCTCGGTCACAAGACCGGTGATGGCCTCGCCAAAGGCTGTGTCCTCGGCTAAAATGACCACGGTGTCCCAGCCCATTTGGCCCTTCAACACATCCGCGCCAAAGTTAATGTACAGCGTTGCCAGCGCCTCGTCCGAGGCGATGTTCATGAAATAGGGAGCCATACCCTCGGGGTCTTCGGCCACCATGTCGATGATGCCGATATAAGATGTCCAGGTGTCCAGCGTCGGGATGCGGTATTCCTGCATCCGTGGCAGCCAGCCCAGCGACACATCGTCGATCGAGCCCGAGATGATAAAATCAACCTCTTCGGTTTCCGCCAGATACTCGTAAGCGCGCACGCCTTCGGTAGGGTCCTGCCCGGTATCAGCTGAAACAAGCGTGATCTGCTGGCCCAGAACACCGCCATTGGCGTTCAGTTCCTCAATGGCAACTTCGGCACCGCGCAGCGTGGACAAACCGGTGTCCGAAGACAGTGACCCGATAAATCCAACTTTGATCTCTGCAGCGGCCGTCGAGGCCATTAGCGCGATGCATGTTCCGCTTAGTAGTGCTGTTTTGATCATCACATTAGCTCCCTGTGTTTGTTATTTTACCATTCTTGTATTCTGTATACAGTACACAAGCCGAAGGTGCGATCAAATCCTTTCTTGGGGACTCATGTTCAGAATCCGCTGATTTCTCCGTTTTTGTTGCGAATCACTGCGTCAACGTCGATCTTCACCAACAGACCGGGTTGCGTCAGGTCGACCTGAACAGCAGTCAGTACCCGGTCGATATCTTTGAACACCTCACCATGCACACGGGCGAATTCGCCTGCCTGTAACAGGTCAGTCAGATATAACTGCAACCTGCCACATTGCGCAGATCGGCCCCCATCTCCTTTGGCGCTTTTTCGGTGCGGGAAAGGAATTAGCTCGTTTGCGCGCCTACATCGCCGGGCGCATGAATGCGTCCCGTGAGTTCGATTGCCGTCGTACCCACGACCCAGACAAACGGCGCGATACGACTTTGAGCGCGACTATTATTGCTACAGTTGCACCCCGCAATGCTGTCATTCGCTGCGTCAGCGAAATCTCCAAGCGTATTGCCTCACAGTTGGCGCAATGAAGTGAAAAATTTCCGCATTCCGTAAAAAGAGTTTCGCAATCAGTAGAACCGCGTGATGCCTTGAAAAGCATGAAATTTAGCTTACGGGTCTTTGATTAAGGAGCTTAATTGCATCAATCACATCGATCGTAGACTCACCTCCTGCAATACCATCCAGAGCAGTACGAAGATCAGATATCGCCTTGTGCGTATGTCCAAATAGTCTGCATTGTTCTGCGTAATCTACCGACGTTCGGAGTTCAAACATCTTAGCTTTCTGTTCTCTTGCAGTGGCCAAAGCCTCAAGAAATGCTTTTTCTGCGAGCTCATTCTCGCAACGTGCGAGCGCGTAGACTCGATCGGTCTCGGATCGGGCCCAGCCTTCATTTGTGTGGTGCTGTTGATCACGGGCCTGAGCCAACAATTTCAGGGCACCGTCCCGATTACCTATGTTCAAGGTGAGTTCCGCCACTAGGGTCAGAAAGAACGGTTTATAGTTTCCCGCACCACTCTCCCACCAAGTTATAGACGCTGCGTGTAACGCATCGATCGTTTCTTGTTTCGGCGAAACATAGGCATTCACCCAGCTTCGCCACAAGGTCGCGGTCAAAGACATGAATGTAAACGAGTGCTTGGCTGAAAGTTCCTCAAGCTGTTCCGCGATCTCCAGCACTTTTGCGGGTTCACGGCGCAGAAGGTGAAGCATACACAGATAGGTCATTGACTGCGCGATGCTATGAGCATGCTCCAGCTCTTTTGCGCCCGCCACCGCGAGCTGTTGAACCTCAAGGGCTTTGTCCGGGTCCCCACGCATCCAAATGGCCAAGCTTAGAAAGCACGAAGTAATCGCCGCATGGTCGGATCCATAGATGTACGCCAGATGCGCATCACGTTCCCGGCTGTAGAGGTCCAGTGCTTTGCTTAAATGCTCGTATGCCGATACCAGGTCGCCAATGTGGAACAGTACAGCACCCATTGCGCGATGCGCCACCATCTGATGCTGCGTCTCACGAGTCGACACCGCTAGGTCCAGCAATTGCGCTGCGACTTTCCTAGCCAAATCATACTCGGCACGCACCAAATGGAAGGAATACAAACCATTCAGAATTGGGAACAGATGCTCAGTATCGTCGATGCGTTCACACAAGTCGCGTATTCTTGCATAAACAGAACCGGTTTCGTCGGCAGCTATTCCTGCGGTTGATCGTAAGACACCAGCCTTGAGAACCTGAATCTCAATTTCCTTGCGGTCCCGTTCAATACTTTGATCCATTTCGCCAAGCTGTTCAATCGCCAACGACAGTTGCGTGCTTGCCTCAATGTTAGCTGATCGCTGGACTGCTCGTTGGCCCGCAAGGAAACGATAGTCTACGGCCTCCTTACACATTCCTGCCATGGTATAATGATGAGCCAGAATTTCAGGGCTTGCGTCACCAGTGTGAGCCAACGTGTCATTCAATTGTTGCGCGACGCGAGAGTGCAGAACCCGACGTTCCCGCTTTAAAAGGCTGTTATAGGCGGTGTCACGAATAAGGGCGTGACGGTAGCTGAAGGTTTCAAAATCCTCTGCACGAGAAACTGAAACTATGCCAGCTTCGACCAGAAGCTCCAATCCTGCGCGTAACGCTTTATCGCTGATTCTGGCCACTTTTGAAATCAACTGGTAAGTAAACTGAGGGCCAATTACAGCTCCAATCTGGGCAACCTCTTTGGCAGAGCTCAGGCGGTCAAGGCGTGCCATCAGTGCATCATGTAACGTACTGGGCACCGAGTTCGCAGGCGATGCCCCACCCATCGTGTAAGTGTCCCTTCCCCTGGTCAGGATGCCCGATTCAAGGAGATCTTTTGTCACCTCCTCGACGTATAGCGGCACACCGTCGGATCTTGCCGCGACCACGTCATACATCCCGTCAGCGACCAATTCGTCTTTGGCGACTTCGTCAACAATGCTCTTGACCTGTCGAAAGCTTAATTGCTTCAAATCAAGCTTTGTAAGGTTCGATTGCAGTGTCCAACCTGGATCGAATTCAGGCCGGAACGTCATAACCACCAGAACTGGAAGGTCGCGAATTCGCTCCACCAACCGATCCAGCAACAATTTGGTTGTTGGATCAATCCAGTGAGCATCTTCAAACAGGAAGAGAACCGGATGATCTTCAGCCTTTGACGAAAGATTGTTCAGCAACAATTCCAGAGACCGATCCATGATCTGCCGCGGTGTCAGATCCAACGACCCCAAATGATCTTCGAACGGTATGGACAAAAGGGATGCTGCCAACTTCAAAGCTTGGTCGGTTTGATCGCTCAACACGCCGCGGATTTTTTCAAGCTTGACGTGATTTGACTCGTCAGCGCGAAGATCAGCGGCACTCTCAAGTTGGCGAATGACAGGGTACAGTGCAGTCGCAAAGTGATATGGAGAACATTGATATCGCATTTGCGTGTGGGGCAAATCGGAGATGTTCTGCCGAAATTCCTCCACCAGACGCGACTTGCCAATTCCCGGCTCGCCTGACACCAACACAACCTGCCCATTACGATCACTGGCCAAGGCCCAATTATCGTTCAACGCCTTCAATTCTGCGGCGCGACCTACCAAAGGCTTGAGCAAAACACTGTCGATCGCCATAAACCGGCTGACTGTTTCCCGCTCTCTGGTTACTTGCCAGGCTTCGACCTCCTTAGCAAAACCCTTAAGCTTGAACGCGCCACGCAAAACATATTCAAAAGCATCACCAGCCAACTGATGAGTGGTTGGGGCGATGATCATCGTCCCCGGATCTGCCATCGCTTGAAGACGCGCGGCCAAGTTGGGTGTCTCACCCATCGCCGTTCCGTCCTCAAACATCTTTTCGCCTCGCAGATCGCCGACCACGACCAATCCGGTTGCGATCCCAATGCGGACGTTGAGTTTCGCGTGGGTGCGAACATCCGGCATCTCATCAATGATACGCAGACCCGCACGTATGGCGCGTTCGGGATCATCTTCATGGGCGTGGGGAAATCCAAAAAAAACCATGATTCCGTCGCCATAGTAGCTGGCAATATGGCCATCAAACGCTGCAACAGCAGCCGCACAGGTTTCCTTAAAAAGTCGAAGAACATCGGCCAGATCCTCCGGATCGACGCTTTGTGCTATTTCCGTTGATCCGACAAGATCGATAAACATTACCGTAAGCTGTCGCCGCTCTGCCACGATTTCGGGGCTACTGGTTTTGCTGGGCGGTCGCCGCTCCACTTCTATGCTGGCGCGAATAGCTTTCAGAAACCGCCTCCTCGGCCCGAGGGGAAGTCCGATTGTTACTAGGTCTTCGTCAGTTAATTCGGACAGGTCGCCAAGTTCGATTTCATGTTCAGTAAAAGCGACAGCATACTTGGACAAACCATGTTTCTTTAGCCAAGACGCTATATCGGACATCAATAAGTTTTGCTTACGTTAGTAACAGGATCTCTACATGTACTCTGCCAGCAAGCATCTCCTTGTTAACTTAAACCGCCAATTAACCGATGGCTTATTTGTTAAACAATAAGAACAAGTACCTATTCAATGAAGACGACCGTTTAATACCAAGTCAAGGACTTCATTAGCTCTATTGACGTTTTACTGGAAGCCACGTCGGATCCAAGCAGGCGGTTTCGCCGAGGCTGCAAGCTGTGTTGCCTGGAGAACTAACGGACTGCGGACAGGAGAAACCATCTGTTGCAGCTCTGCGAAACAAGGTTGCATGAATGAGAAAATATATGTCAAAGCATACCTTTTTCAGCATTTTGTTTGCTTCCTTCAGGTTCGAAGGTTCAAAATCTCGCCGCGTTTGATTGATAAGCAACTATTGGCTTAGGTTCACCATCTGCGATCCCTTAGCAAACCCCCAATTTTAACGTATGGTGTTAAGTACAGCCGCCTGTGAATAACGCGACACATGCTCTCGTAACCGATTTCATACGAATGGCTCGGATAGTCCGCGAAAGTCGCGTTGACCAACCCACTTGAGAGGTGCCCAATGTCGTTCTCTAACCGCCCACCAATTTCGCGTCGTCAGTTTCTGTACACAACTGCTGCAAGTGCCGCAGCCGTTACGCTTCACCCCTTCTCGGCTGCTGCGGCGAACAACCAGGCACATTTGCGGATCATGGAAACAACCGACATCCATGTTCATGTATTCCCCTATGATTATTATGCCGACAAGCCCCGTGACACGGTGGGCCTGTCCCGTACGGCTTCGATCATAAATGAAATCCGCTCTGAGGCGACGAACTCGCTTCTGGTGGACAACGGAGACTTTCTGCAAGGAAACCCAATGGGCGATTACATCGCCTATGAACGCGGTATGAAAGAAGGGGGCAGCCATCCAATCATCACCGCATTCAATACGATTGGCTATGATGCGGCCACACTGGGCAACCACGAGTTTAACTACGGATTAAACTTTCTTGAGACCTCATTGGCAGGTGCGGATTTCCCAGCGGTTCTGGCTAATGTAGCAAAGGAGAAAGGCGCAAGCCCGCGCGAGGACAAGACGCTTGTCCAACCATACGCCATTCTCGACCGCGAGATCGAAATGGGTGACGGCACAAAACATCCGATCAAGATCGGTGTGATAGGCTTTACGCCTCCGCAGATCATGAACTGGGATCGCAAGCATCTCGAAGGCAATGTCCAAGCGCGGGATATCGTTGAGACGGCAAAGGCTTTTGTCCCTGAGATGCAGGAGCGGGGCTGCGACCTGATCATCGCCTTGTCGCATTCCGGGATTGGGGACGCCAACCATGAAGATGGTATGGAAAACGCGTCGGTCGTGCTGGCTGGCGTCGAAGGGATCGACGCGCTGGTCACAGGTCACAACCATTTAGTTTTTCCGTCGCCTACCTTTGCAGACCGCCCCGGAATTGACGTCGATAAAGGTACTCTGATGGGCAAGCCCGCCGTCATGGGCGGGTTCTGGGGGTCGCATCTTGGTCTGCTTGATCTGCTGCTGCAACGGGATGGAAATGAATGGCGGGTGGTGACAACCACATCCGAGGCGCGGCCTATCTCGCGGCGGAACGAAGACCGGTCAATCACCGCCTTGGTCGAAGATGATGAGCGCGTCCTGGACTCGGTTGCGACGGATCACGACGAAACGCTGGCCTATGTTCGTCGCGCAGTTGGCAAGACCTCGGCACCGCTGCACAGTTATTTCGCGCTGGTCGCAGATGATCCCTCAGTCCAGATCGTCTCGATTGCGCAGAAGTGGTATGTCGAAGAGATGCTGAAAGGCACCGAACATGAAGGCCTGCCGATCCTGTCTGCGGCAGCGCCTTTCAAGGCTGGTGGCCGCGGTGGTCCGGAATACTACACCGATGTACCCGTTGGTGATGTTGCCATCAAAAACGTCGCGGATCTCTATCTCTATCCGAACACGGTGCGCGCAGTCCGCGTGAATGGAGCGCAAGTTAGGGGTTGGTTGGAACGGTCGGCCGGAATGTTCAATCAGGTTGAGACGGGTTCAAAGGATGCGATCCTGCTGAACCCGGAATTCCCGTCCTACAATTTCGACGTCATAGATGGCGTGACCTATGAAATTGACCTGTCCCAGCCATCGCGCTTCGGACCCAAGGGAGAAGAGATTAACCCCGATGCAGCGCGCATTGTGAACCTTTCTTACGACGGCGAACCAGTTACCGATGATATGGAGTTCATTATCGCCACCAACAACTATCGCGCATCAGGGGGTGGTTCATTCCCCGGAGCTTTAGGTGACACAATCGTATTTGAGGCCCCGGATACCAACCGCGACGTCATCGTTCGCTACATTGTCGAACAGGGTACGATTGATCCAAAGGCAGATGCCAACTGGTCTTTTGCTCCGCTTGCGGACACGACTGTTTTGTTCGAGACAGGCCCGAAAGCACGGGATTACATAGGCGACGTCAAGGGTGTCACAATTGAGGACGCCGGAGAAGGTGCCGACGGCTTCGCAGCCTTCCGGATCAAGCTCTGACTCAATTTGGGCTCAAAAATAACCCGCCATCAAAAAAGGTGGCGGGGTTGTTTCAGTTGCCTCGCGGCCCTCTGTAGCGACGCGAATTTCATCGCTTTTGCTAAGTGCAGCTCGTCAGACGAGACACTTACTACAAACGCGAAACTCGGGCATGGGTGGAGGTCGGAAACAATAGGCAAAGACATCTTCTGACCCCGGTAAGGCTAAATTGGATATGTTGAACAGTATGAACAGAACCCATGCTTTATTTGAATGCCGATAAAAGCAAACCGCAGTCTTGGTCGAAAACCCCGTGTCTACCCTTATTGTTCTTGCAGGCAATTCTTCGGGTTATTGCGTTTCAACTTCGAATGCTCCGTGACCAAGTCAACCAACTCTGGACGGCATGAACCACAGTTCGTTCCAGCCTGAAGGGTATCTCCGATATCGTCCACATCGATCAAACGTTTGTCGTGAATGGCGCTAATGATGGTCTTTAATCCCACCCCGAAACACGAACAGATGATTGGTCCACAGTCTTCAGAAGCGGAAGATGACCGGCCAGACAGAATCTGATGGAGTGAGACCTCAGGCAAAGTTGCCAAAAACTCTCGCATTAGTGTGATGGGTTGTCGGGAAACAAAGAGCGCTGCCAAAAGGCGCTGTCCGTCAGACAATGCGATCCTGTACGAGCCGCGTTTGGAATCTTCGATTGAAGTCACTACGGCATCGGATAGCCCAAACCACTCGAGGGCTTTGTCTTCCCAATCGTCAATATCTTGCTTCCCCGCTAACTCGATCCTGTAACCTTTGGCCGTTTTGCTCATTGCCCAATATTCTGCCGTAGGTGAGGCCGCATCGACGGACACGGCGAAACCGTACCACGAGGCATTCATACGTCGCACAGAAACGGCCGCCGCCTTGCTCTCAGGCTGTCCAGAGATTGGATCGACTACACTTGGAACAAGCGCATCCACACGGGCTGTTGGCGCCGTTTCACCTGTCCAGTGAATGGGAGCAAATACTTGACCTGGCGCGACGGTGTCTGTGATGCGAAGTCGAAAGATGCCGCTTCCGACCACGCTGTTGAGCTCAACCAAATCTGCGGTACCAAGACCCAACCGATCAACGTCCTTCGGATTAACCTCGACGTATGGTTCGGCCAAATGGGCCGAAAGACGGGGAGACAACCCAGACCGAGTCATAGTGTGCCACTGATCCCGGTTTCGTCCTGTGTTCAACAGAAACGGGTATTGGTCAGACGTCGCCGCTTTGGGTGAACGATGAGTGACAGGAACAAAACGTGCTTTGCCATCCGGATGAAAAAACTGCGCATCATCGAAAAATCGGCCATCCGATTTGCGAGATGTCGTCGGCCACCGTGACGGGTTCAGATCTTCGTAGTCCGAGTCATCAATGTCCGAAAATTCGGTAATGTCCAAGTCTTTGCCAAATGCCACGGCAAGCGAAGTCATGTTCGCGTATTCTCGAAAAATCTGCGCCGGTGACTCATAACTGAATGCCTCGGTCCACCCCATGCGGCGGCCCACCTCGGCCATAACATCCCAATCCGCACGTGCTTGTCCCGGAGGTGACAGAACGACGCGTTGTCTGCTGATCGTGCGGTCTGAATTGGTTACTGTTCCGCTTTTTTCGCCCCATCCCGCAGCGGGCAACAAAACGTCTGCAACGCGTGCAGTGTCTGTTCGGGCAGTCAGGTCACTGACAACTACGAATGGACTTTTTTTGATAGCCGCCATCACTCGGTCTGCATCCGGCATGGTGGCCGCCGGATTGGTGTGGATGATCCAAAGTGCCTTTATCTGACCGCCTTCGACAGCGCGAAACAGGTCAACCGCTTTCAGCCCCTGCTTTTCTGGCATCTTTGGAGCTTTCCAGAAGTCCTGGACGGCTGTTCTGTGAGCTTCGTTTTCGATATCCAAGTGACATGCGAGCATGTTGGCCAAGCCACCGACCTCTCGGCCTCCCATAGCGTTAGGCTGACCGGTGACCGAGAACGGACCCATCCCTGCGCGACCGATCCGCCCGGTGGCCAGATGGCAGTTCAGGATCGCGTTGACCTTGTCTGATCCGCTGGAGGATTGATTTACTCCCTGGCTGAAGATCGTAACAACGCGCTCTGTACCGATCCATAAATCGCAAAAAGCCTCAATTTCATCAGGGCTTAGCCCGGTCTCATTCGCATCATCAAGCTGCGCGAGTTCGAGGGCTTCATTGAACCCCAGGCTGCGATCCAGAAAATCCGGAGCAATATGCCCCGTTTGGTGAATTCTGTTCAGCAACCGATTGAACAGCGCCACGTCACTGCCGGGTCGCAGCGCCAGATGGAGATCTGCTTGATCGCAGCTTGCTGTTCGACGCGGATCGACAACTACAATCTTCGTACCGCGCGCCTGACGGGCAGCTATGACACGCTGATACAGAACGGGGTGGCACCAAGCGAGATTCGAGCCAACCAAGACAACCAGATCAGCCTCGTCTAGATCCTCAAAGGTTCCGGGTACTGTATCTGTCCCGAAGGCGCGTTTGTGCCCGGCCACGGTCGAAGCCATGCATAGCCGCGAGTTGGTGTCGATATTCGCCGAGCCTATGAAGCCTTTCATCAGCTTGTTGGCAACATAGTAGTCCTCGGTTAGCAACTGTCCTGATACATAAAAAGCCACGCTGTCCGGCCCATGCTTCTTAATTGCGGCAGAGAACCGATCTGCGACCAATTGCAAGGCATTGTCCCAACTGGTGTTCTGGCCAAAGGCGCGAGGAGCCAGCAACCGGTGTTGCAGCCCGACAGTTTCACCTAACGCCAGTCCTTTTGAACATAAACGACCACGGTTCGCCGGATGATCCGGATCGCCGCGAACGGTCAAACCTCCGACCCCATCAGGCCTCAGGAGCACACCGCAGCCAACCCCGCAATAAGCGCAGGTCGAACGAACTTCGGGTAGGCTGGTGCCGTCCATCAGGCTGCGCTCCGTTGAGCAACCGCGCTGACGTCGAGCAGAATACGATCATCTTCGAGGCGCACCGGATATGTGGTGATCCGACCGTCATCGGCACCCTGCGCTTCGCCTGTGTTCAGGTCGAACACCCAATTGTGTAAGGGGCAGGTCACCGACTGGCCGTGGACAATGCCTTCGGACAATGGGCCACCCTTGTGCGGGCAGCTGTTTGTCGCGGCGTATACTTCTGCCTTGGCGGTCCGGAAGACGGCGATACAGCCGATATGGGTTTTGACCAGACGCGCTCCGCGCAGTGGTATGTCGTCGATATGTCCGATGTCGATCCAGCTCATTCCGCCGCCTCCAGTGTGAAATCTGCAATCGGCGCATAAGTTTGCGCCTTGTCGCGCACGTGTTCGGCCCATGGATCCTTGCGGTAGATGCTTTGCGACAGTTCAAACCGCGCGACCAAGTCGGCCCGGTTTTCAAGATCATCCACAACCTGCGCCTTGACCCAGTCCATGCCGACCTTCTCCAGCCATTTATACAATCGATCCAGATACTTACCGCCTTCACGATAGGCCTGGGTGACGGCCATCACGACCTCGATGGCCTCGTCTTCGGTGGGCACCTGACAGAGCAACTCGGTCTCTTTCACGTCCATACCTGCGGCCCCGCCGATGCTGATCTGATAGCCAGATTCCACGCAAACGACACCGATATCCTTGCAGGTCGCCTCAGCACAGTTGCGAGGACAGCCGGATACGGCCAGCTTCAGCTTGTGCGGCGTCCACGACCCCCACAGGATTTTCTCAAGCTTGATGCCAAGCCCAGTGCTGTCCTGCGTGCCAAACCGGCAATGATCGGTGCCGACGCAGGTTTTGACCGTGCGTAGACCTTTGGAATAGGCGTGGCCAGAGACCAGCCCGGCCTTGTTCAGGTCTGACCATATGGCGGGCAGATCTTCGCCTTTGACGCCCAGCAGATCGATCCGCTGACCGCCAGTAACCTTGACGGTGGGCACATCGTACTTGTCCGCCGCATTTGCAATGGCGCGCAGTTCGTCAGGCGTGGTGATCCCGCCCCACATACGCGGTACAACGCTAAATGTGCCGTCCTTCTGGATGTTGGCGTGTTTGCGTTCGTTCACAAAGCGGCTTTGCGGGTCGTCCTGATACTCCAGCGGCCAATCCGCCAGCAGGTAATAGTTGATCGCCGGGCGGCAGACATGGCAGCCATTGGGCGTCGTCCAGCCAAGTTCCTGCCAGACGGCAGCCTGACTTTTCAGTTCCTGGCCCTTGATCAGACGACGTACATCCTCATGCGTCAGATCGGTGCAGCCGCAGATTGGTTGCACCGTTGGCATCTGGAAGTCGTCACCCAATGTGACCTGCAACACCTGTTCCACCAGCCCAGAACAGGTGCCGCAGGACGCACTGGCCTTGGTGCCTGCACGAACCGCGCCCAGATCGTCGGCGCCTGCGTTGATCGCCTCGACAATCTCGCCTTTGCATACGCCGTTGCAGCCGCAAATCTCCGCCTCAGGCGGCAATGCTGCAACGGCTGAGAGAGGGTCCGCGGTGTCGCCCCCCTGATAGGCTGGACCAAAGATCAGTGTCTCTCGCATCGCTTCGATGCTGGTGCCATCCTTGATCAGGCCAAAGAACCAGCTGCCATCGGCCGTGTCGCCATACATAACGGCGCCGACCAGACGATCCTCTTCGATCACAAGGCGTTTGTAGACCCCGCGCGAGGGGTCTCGGAACACGATATCCTCACGTTCTGGCCCTTCGGCGAAGTCACCAGCGCTGAACAGGTCGCAGCCGGTGACCTTCAACTTGGTCGACAGTGTTTTCTGCGTGAAAGCAGCATCTTCCTCCAGCAATGCCTGCGCTGCGACTTTCGCTTGATCGTAGAGCGGAGCGACAAGGCCAAAGACCTCTCCGTCATGTTCGACACACTCACCAACCGCAAAGACATCCGGGTCCGAGGTCAGCATCTGGTCATCCACATGAATGCCACGCCCGGTGGCCAGACCAGCCTCTTGCGCCAGCGCCGTATTGGGGCGAATGCCCACCGCCATGACCAGCAGATCACAGGGCAGTTCGGTCCCGTCATCCAGCAACAAAGCGCGGACCTTGCCGTCTTCCCCAAGGATTTCTTTGGAGTTCGCCTGCAGGCAGATCTTGATGCCTTTGTCTTCCAGCGACTTCTTCAGCAAATACCCTGCAGCTTCGTCCAGCTGACGCTCCATCAGGTGGCCCATGATATGAACGACCGTGACGTCAACCCCATGCGCGGCCATGCCCGCGGCGGCTTCAAGCCCCAGCAGGCCGCCGCCGATGACGACAACCTTGTTGTCCGGGCCCATGCCCATCATCTGCTGGGTGTCTTCCAGATCACGATAGGCAATCACGCCGTCCAGATCATGACCGGGCAAGGGGATGATGAACGGGTTAGACCCGGTGGCGATCACCAGCCTGTCGTATGGAACGTGGCCGTTTGCGCCCACGACCACCTTCATCTCGCGGTCGATTTTTTCAACTTTTTCGCCAAAGCGGCAGGAGATGCCGCGCTCGGCATACCAGGTGTCGTCATGGGTGACGATCTCTTCATAGGTCTTCTCACCCGATAGAACGGGGCTCAGCATGATGCGGTTGTAGTTCCCGCGAGGCTCGGCGTTGAACAGGGTGATGTCGAACGCATCCGGCGCGGCATCGGTCAGGTGTTCCAGCACCCGACCTGAGGCCATACCTGCGCCAATGACAACAAGTCTTTGCTTCATGATTTCACTCCGCTGCAATCGCCTTGGGGGCGGGTGTGTTGGGCTTGGCGCCGTGTTCGTATTCTTCGAGGAAATCGAGGACTTCCTGCCGGTAGGCGTAGTAGTCCGGATGTTCCAAAAGGGCCTTGCGAGTGCGCGGCCGCGGCAGGTCAACCTTGGTGATCCTGCCGATCGTTGCCTGCGGGCCGTTGGTCATCATCACCACACGGTCGGCCAGAAGGATCGCCTCATCCACGTCGTGGGTCACACAGATCGCGGTGACCTTGGTGCGGGACCAGACCTCCATCAGAACTTCTTGCAATTCCCATCGTGTGAGGCTGTCGAGCATTCCAAACGGTTCATCCAGCAGCAGCAGTTTGGGAGACAGGGCAAAAGCGCGGGCGATGCCGACGCGTTGCTTCATGCCGTTCGACAGGTTTGAGGCGGATTTGTCCATCGCATCGGCCAGACCGACCCGCTCCAGATAGTATTCGACCACATCCTGCCGCTCGGCCAAGCTGGCCTTGGGATAGACTTTATCCACCCCAATCGCGACGTTTTCCTTGGCGCTGAGCCACGGGAACAGGTTGGGTGACTGGAACACGACGGCGCGCTCAGGATCTGCCCCTTCGACATGGCGTCCATCCAGCTTGATCGCGCCTTTCGAGATGTCGTTCAGCCCAGCGGCCATTGTCAGAACCGTGGATTTGCCACAGCCAGAGTGGCCGATCAGCGAGATGAATTCTCCCTTGTCGATCTTCAGGTCGAAATCCTCGACCACGGTCAACGGGCCTTTGGGAGTCGGATAAACCTTGTGCAGTTGCGAGAAGTCTAGGAAGCGGTCCTGGATCATCCCTTTCTGCGCCTCTGCCACCGCCGTTGGCACGCCATGAATTGGGGTGACATCGGGCAGGATGCGCGAGCCTTCGACCTTGGCCTCGATTCCCACATCCATCAGGTATTTGGTGACGTTAGCGCGCAAGCGCTTGAATGTTTCTTCGTTGTTCATCGCGCCCCGATCCCGTGGGCGCGGGATCGACACCCGAAACTCCTGTCCGAGCGTACCATCCGGGTTCAGGGCAATGATCCGGTCGGCCAGAATGATTGCCTCATCCACGTCATTGGTGATGAGGACACAGGTTTTCTTGTTAGCCTCCCAGATGTGTTCAATCTCATCCGCCAGATTGGCGCGAGTCAGCGCGTCAAGCGCTGACAGAGGCTCATCCAGCAGCAGAACCTCGGGGTTCATCGACAAGGCGCGCGCCACGTTGACCCGCTGTCGCATCCCACCGGACAGTTCTGCTGGGCGGCGCGTTGCGGCATGGCTTAGGCCTACCATCTTCACGTAGTGCGCAACCTTCTCGGATTTCTCGGCCTTACTGAGGCCGGGAAAGACTGTGTCTACCGCCAGACCCACATTGCCGCTGACCGTCAGCCACGGCATCAGAGAATAGTTTTGGAAGATCACGCCACGCTCGGGGCCCGGCCCCTTGATCGGAGTACCTTTGAACGTGACCTCTCCGCCGGTTGGGGTGTCCAGTCCGGCCATCAGGTTGATCAAGGTCGTCTTGCCGGTGCCCGAGAAGCCGAGGATCACCAGAAACTCACCCTCTTGCACGTCAAGGTCGATACCTTTCAGCACGTCGGTGCGTGCGGCGCCTGCACCGAAGGATTTCGAGGCCTTCTTGAAGCTCAGAATGCTCATCTCGATCACCGGTTATTCGTGAAGGTAAACAGCGATTGCAGCGCGTACATCACCCGGTCCAGCAGAAAGCCGATGATGCCGATGGTGAAGACCGCAACCATGATTTTGGCGAGCGAGCTGGACGAGCCGTTCTGAAACTCATCCCAGACAAATTTGCCCAAGCCGGGGTTCTGCGCCAGCATTTCAGCCGCGATCAGAACCATCCAGCCGACGCCCAGCGACAAGCGCAGGCCAGTGAAGATCAGCGGCAAGGCCGAGGGCAGCACCAGCTTGGTGATCTTGGTATAAGTGTTCATTTTCAGAACCTTGGAAACGTTTACCAAGTCTCTATCGATGGATGCCACGCCCAGAGAAGTGTTGATCAGCGTGGGCCAAAGCGAACACAGGGTCACAGTGATGGCCGAGATCAGGAAGGATTTGGCGAACAAGCCGTCATTGGTGACGTAAACCGCCGAGACGATCATGGTCACGATCGGTAGCCATGCCAGCGGTGAGACCGGCTTGAAGATTTGGATCAGCGGGTTCAGCGCCGCATTTGCAGTCGGTGAAAGGCCAGCAGCGATCCCAAGCGGAACAGCCACAACCGTAGCGATCAGGAAGCCGAAAAACACGGTTTTGATCGAGGTCCAGATTTGCTGGTAGTAGGACGGAGCACCGGTGTAAGCGACTTGCTTGACCTCATCCGCCCGGCCCGCATCGATCAGCTTCTGGTTCCGTTTCTCAACCATCGCCTCGAACTTGTCGCGTTTGGCGGCCTTGGCCTGCGCGTCCTCGTTCAGGTTGATCATTTCTTCCCAGACCTGAGCCGGTCCGGGGACCGCGCCCAGAGAGGTTTGAACTTTGGGTGCCAATGTCCCCCACAACAGCAGGAACGCGCAGATCGACAAAAGGGGAACGACCAGAAGACGCCAGATCTCGGTCATCTGGGCGCGCGGGTTGTCTCCGGCAGCGGCCTTCAGAACCGGGGTGGCCCAGCTGAGGCCCAGAACCTGGAACCATTTGTCGGCTGCGTTGATACGGGTGAACAGGCGGGCGCGACGCGCCTCTCGGGCGGCGTCTGCGTTGAATTCGGGATCGACCGTTGTCATCTGATGTGTCCTTGCGATGGCGGGGCACTTTGGGGTCCGCGCTCGACCAATGCCGGGCGCGCTGTTTCGGGATTAGCCTTGCACGTCCGAGCCGACGATCTTCTGATCGCCTTTCAGACCGATGGAGAGGCTTTCGAGATAGGCGTTGGGGGCGCGGCCGTCATAGGCGATGCCGTCGATGATATCCTCGGCAGGGGTCGGCGCTTTGTAACCATCGCTTTCCCAAGGGAAGTCGGCCTCATTCGCCAGCCCTTCGTCGACCAGCAAGCGCGCGGCTTCCAGATAGATCTCAGGCTTGTAGATGGATTTGGCGACTTCGTCATACCAGCTGTCGGGCTTGGATTCGGGGATCTGACCCCAACGGCGCATCTGGGTCAGGTACCAGATGGCGTCTGAGTAGAACGGGTAGGTCGCGTTGTAGCGGAAGAACACGTTGAAATCAGGAACTTCGCGCTTGTCGCCTTTCTCGTATTCGAACGTGCCGATCATCGAGTTGGCGATCACGTCATAGTCCGCGCCGACGTATTCCGCACGGCTCAGAATTTCGACGGCTTCAGGGCGGTTGGCGTTGTCGTTTTCATCCAGCCACTGCGCAGCACGGATCAGAGCCTTGGTCACGGCCAGAGTGGTGTTTGGGTATTCTTCGGCGAACTCTGCCGTGATGCCAAACACCTTTTCCGGGTTGTTCTTCCACAGCTCATAGTCGGTAATCACCGGAACGCCGATACCCTTGAACACGGCCTGCTGGTTCCACGGCTCACCCACGCAGTAGCCATAGATCGTGCCGGCCTCTAACGTGGCAGGCATCTGCGGCGGAGGCGTCACCGACAGGAATACATCTGCACCGATCTGACCGGTCACGTTTTCGGGGCTGTAGAAGCCCGGATGCAGACCACCGGCTGCCAACCAATAGCGCAGTTCGTAATTGTGGGTCGAAACCGGGAAGACCATGCCCATGTTAAAAGGCTTGCCTTCGGACTTGTATTTCTCAACCACCGGAGCCAGAGCTTCGGCGCTGATCGGGTGCTGAGGACGGCCATCCTCCATGACAGGGATGTTCGGCTTCATCTCTTCCCAAACCTCGTTGGAGACGGTGATGCCGTTGCCGTTCAGGTCCATCGAAAACGGAGTGATAATATGGGCTTCGGTCCCGTACCCAATGGTCGCTGCCAAAGGCTGTCCAGCCAGCATATGCGCGCCGTCCAACTGACCGTCGATTACGCCGTCCAGCAGCACTTTCCAGTTGGCTTGTGCTTCCAGCGTCACGAACAGGCCTTCGTCCAGAAAGTACCCATTCTCATAAGCAACAGCCAGCGGCGCCATATCGGTCAGCTTGATGAAGCCAAACGTCAGCTCGTCTTTTTCCAGTTCCAACTCGGCTAGCGCCGGAGACACAAGTGCCGTCGTTGCAGCGAGGCCTAAAAGAAGCATTTTCATCTCGATCCCTTTCGGTTCAGCCCAACCCCTTGGGCAAACAAAAAAGCCGCCGACACAGTCCGCCGGGAGGAGGTGGCGGATGGTCGAGCGGCTTTGCTCTTGTGAGGTGCCCTGGACTATGGGCGAATTCCGTCGGTGGGCGTCGTTGCCTGCCGATGTCTTAATTAAGTCAGTCGCAAAGCGCGGCGTCATCACTTTTTGAGGTTTTCACCCTGAAAATTCTGCAATGCAGCAAGAAGATATGCTGCACTGCAAAAATTTTGTGCAGACTTACCCGGTAGGCTCGAAAATGCGCCGGTCGAAAAAGACATTCCGAGACAGAATCAGGCTGCCATTGGCCGAGGCAACCGCCGTCGACTCGGGCAACGCCCCCTCCAGTTTCTCCGACGCGCCGGGGGTTTCGACGCCCAACCCTTGTAACTCGCGGCGATAGAGATCACTGCGAAAGACCTTGGCGGCTTGTCGTTCCGCAGTTCCGGCGTCCAGCCCGTTTCTTTGCGCCAATTGATGCGCGACCCATTTCGCCTGGCTGCGCCACGGGAAAGTAGCGGCGCCGTCAAAGAACTCGACGAATCCATCCACATGGCGTTGCTCGCCGCGGGCCGAGATTGTGAATTCGCCCATCAATGCTCGGTCGATCAGTTCGGGTGAGACGTTGAGGTAGGTTTTACGCGATAGCATCTCGGACGCGGTCGTCCGGCTGTCTGCGTTCGAGAGCCAGCGCCCCGCGCGCCAAACGGCCCGCATGAGGCTGCCCAGCAAATGCGGCTCGGTTTCGGCCCAATCGTTTCTGACCGCCAACACCTTTTCAGGTGCACAGGTCCAGATCGCCTTGCCGGGCAGCAGCAGTGCGCCGACATTGTCGTCTACGGCGAATGAGCCCCAAGGCTCGCCCACGCAGAAGGCATCGATCTCGCCACCCGCGAGTGCCTGCGCCATCAGCGGCGGTGGCACAGTTCGGATTTCGACCCGTTTAGAGGCCAGCTCGGTTCTAGAAACCCAATAGCGCAGTAATTCAACATGCATTGAAAAGGGAAAAGGCACGCCAAATACCAAAACGTCACCGGCGGCCTTTGCCAGCGCAGTCCCAGCCGCAGCGGCATCAAAGAAGTCGAAGCCGTAACCTTGTTCGGTCAACCGGTCAGCCAATTGCGTTCCAACGCCGATGACATTGCCATTCAGGGAAAGGACAGACACGGCGGATAGCGGCGTTGCAATGCCACCAAGACCTAAAGCCATCGCAACGGGGATAGGCGACAGCAAATGCGCCGCATCCACATGCCCGAAGGCGAGCATGTCGCGCAAAGAGGACCATGACGGGGCTGGGCGCAGGTCCAGCGAAACACCCTCGGCATGGTCAAACCCCATCTCGCGCGCGACGATAAGCGGGGCCGCGTCGACCAGAGGCATATAGGCGACGGGCAGAATTGGGGTTCTCATGACAACAACCCCGACGCAGTTACAAGGGCTTCGGCAACATCCGCGACCCGGCGGTTCTGATTCATCGCAGTTTTGCGCAGCAGGGCATAGGCTTCGTCTTCCGACACACCCTTGGCCTTCATCAACAACCCTTTGGCGCGGTCGATCACCTTGCGATCTTCCAAGGCGCGGCGGGTCTCCGCCAGTTCGGTCCGCATCTGACGTAGTACCTGAAAGCGAGCGATGGCGGTATCGATCACAGGTTTTATGCGCTCGACTTGAAGGCCATCGACTACATATGCTGAGACCCCAGCTTCAACGGCGGCTTTTGACAACCCGCCCGCTGCGCCCGAGACGAACATAGCCACGGGACGTTCCAGTGGACCCGACGCAACGGTCAGCTCTTCAAGCATATCGCGCGAGGGATTGTCGATATCTATCAGGACAATGTCTGGGCTATGCGTTGCGATTTTGCGTGCCAGCCCGGAGACATTACCGATCACAAAAACCTCAACGTCTCCGGACTCTTTTAAGGAATCTACAATTGCAAAAGCACGTTCTTGATTCTGTTCGACTACAACGACTGTCAGGTTTGTTTTCATAGAGAATCAAGTGAGCCCAAGCGTCATTGATCGCAATTACAACTCCATCAAAAGTAGTCATCGGACTACCGGTTCGCCCAATTTCTCAGCTTATTTTTCGCGCGCAGCGGAATGTCTGCACAGTTTTTTTGCATGTATCAAAAAATTTTACAGTGAACACCGCGGTGACGCATTGGATCGAATCTTTTTGGGGGGCACTCCTTAGCTCTGGGACGTTCAAATGCACTTCCTTAGACGATCAATTCGAAAGTCCGCTTTGTCAGCAAACCATGTGGTTTCGCGAACGCAGCGAACGACCGCTTCCCGCCCGATTCTTACAGTAAACAACTGGACTTTGGCTTGTACGGAAGTGGTACTGACGACGGTTGAGATTCGCTCGGGGCACCCGGGCTCCACTCAGTACAGGGCGCAGGATCAGCCTGTGCCCGCAAAGTGGAGACATCAATGACAACTTCATGTGATACGGAAATCAAAACACCACCCGCCAAACCCGCCCGGAACAACCCGACGCGACAGCAACAGTTGCAGAAACTGTTGTCCCGCAAGGCTGGTGCAACGATTGCGCAGATTCAGAACGCCTTTGGGTGGCAACCGCATTCCGCGCGCGCGGCGATTTCGATGTTGCGCAAGGCGGGACATACTGTTGAGCGATCTGGATCTGGCAAAGGTACGCTCTACCGGATAGTGAAGTCGGTGTGATCGCCATGGATCCTACGCGCGCGGATCGTGACCTTGCGAAGACATTTGACGACATTGAACACCTAGATCGCCTCGGCTGTCTTGACCGATGGCGGGAAGTGTTCGGTCGGTCGCCGCCAAAATACCTGTCCCCGCAGTTCATGAAACGGGTACTAATCTGGGAACTACAGAACCGGGAATTGGGAGGGTTGTCTGCGAAGACAGAACGCCGATTGCAGAATATCGCGTTGGGAAAAACGCCGCCTCCTAGTCTGAAGCCGGGTTCACATCTAGTGCGGGAATGGAACGGACGCACCTATCAGATTGAAGTGGTTGATCGCGGGTTCGTCATGGACGGCAAAACATGGCGTTCCCTGTCCGCCATAGCAAAGCACATCACCGGAGCGCACTGGTCCGGGCCGCGCTTCTTCGGGGTTCAGTGATGCGACGCATCCGCTGCGCCATTTACACTCGGAAAAGCTCGGAGGAGGGGCTGGAGCAGGATTTCAACTCACTCGATGCCCAGCGGGAAGCCTGTGAAGCATACATCGCGAGCCAGAAGCATGAGGGCTGGGAATTATTGCCGGATCACTATGACGATGGCGGTATCTCGGGCGGTCATCTTGACCGCCCGGCGTTGCAGCGGCTGATGCAGGCTGTTGACCAGAAACGCGTGGATCAGATTGTTGTCTACAAGATTGACCGGCTGACGCGCTCGCTGGCTGATTTTGCAAAGCTGGTCGAACGCCTCGACGCGGCCGACGCATCGTTTGTGTCCGTTACCCAGTCCTTTAATACGTCGACCAGTATGGGTCGCCTGACACTCAACGTGCTGCTCAGCTTCGCTCAGTTCGAACGGGAAGTCACCGCTGAGCGTATCCGGGATAAAATTGCTGCCTCAAAACGCAAGGGTCTTTGGATGGGCGGGAACGTTCCACTTGGGTATCAGGCTGACGGCCGGACGCTCAAAATCGACGAAGAAGAAGCTGAGATCATCAGGACGCTCTACGATCTCTATCTGGAGCATCAGACCATTCTTGACGTGAAAGAGCAGGCGGAAGCACTGGGTCTCCGGTCGCGCCGCCGGGAACGTTCTGGCGGACGCGTGACAGGTGGTACGTTCTTCGATCGCGGACACATCCATCATCTGATCAGCAACCCAATCTATGCTGGCCACATCCGACACAAGGGTCGGGTTTATGAGGGGCAGCATCCTGCCATCATCAACCCGGCGGTGTGGGAGCGGGTGCAGCAGCTGCTGAAAGATGGCGCAGTAAGGGAGCGCGGCGTTAAGCAGAAAGCAAAGCGATCAGCACTGGCCGGAAAGCTCTATGATGAGACCGGAGATCGGCTGACGCCCAGCCATAGTCGCAAAAATGGAAAGCGGTTGCGGTACTATATCTCTGGTCGTCTTGTGACGGATCGCAGTCAGAAGTTTCCCGATACGTGGCGACTGCCTGCAGAACAGCTTGAGAACCTCCTGGCTGAAGTGGTTAGACAACACCTAAGCCGACCGAACGCTGTGACATCAATGTTACAGGATATGTCTGCGGCCGAAATTGCTTCAGCAGCGGAGCATCTCAGAAATTGCCAGTCCGTCAGGAAATGCCTCGACCTGATTGCGCGGGCAGACATACGACAGGGGTCGCTGAGTCTGCAGCTGGATCTACAGGCACTGGCCCGGATGATCGAGTGCAGAGCGGATCAGGTCAATGCCGAAGAACTAACAATTGAAGCTCCATTCCAGATGCGCCGCAGAGGCGTGGAACTGAAATTGCACTTGGGCGATCCGCCTCCTGAGATCGATCAGACACTTGTCCGCAACATAATCAAGGCGCGCCAATTGTTGGCGATGATTATTGACGGCAGAACGTTTTCTGAGATTGCTGAAGAAGAGGGCATTTCCAAACGCCGCGTTCAGGATGTGGTCGATCTGGCCATGCTAGCGCCTGATGTTCTGGATGCCATCGCTGCAGGCGAGCAACCTGACGGCCTGACCACGGATTACCTAATCAAGTCCGGCTTCCCAGCGATCTGGTCAGAACAGCGCCAGCAGTTCGCTGCGCTCTGATCTACAGACTCTCCCAAAGTCACCAAACTCGTACCGCCGGAACCGCGTACTGAGACTGCGGCCCGAAATCGGCTATTGTTGTGCTCACGTTCGCGTCTCAGCTCGAATCGTCAAAAACTAAGTCCCTGAAAATTAGCCACAATCGGCAACCAATTATTCAGTGTGTGATTTAATGGAAAATCATGGCTGGGGTGGTAGGATTCGAACCTACGATACACGGTACCAAAAACCGCTGCCTTACCACTTGGCTACACCCCAACGGTGAGCGGCTATCTACGATTGTTGTTGGCGGGGTTCAAGGGCTTTTGGGTAAAAAATGCGACTGCCTTGGAAAAATATTTTTGGCCGGTCGTCAGGTGGTTTTCAACAGCACTGCGCCGTTGCGATTGCCGGTTTGGACAAGGTCATGGGCGTATGCGCAATCCTGTAGCGGTAGGATGTTTTCAACCGGGCAAATCAAGCTGCCATCTTCCAATGCTGCATGCAGCCGATTGATCGCCGCAGATCGCGGTGCAGGCGGGAGGAGGTAGATCAGGATAAGCTCAAGCGTCACAGCTTTGAACATCAGGGGGTAAAAGGGCAGGGTGGGGGACATCTCCTGCGCAGAGCCGAACGCGTTGATGCGTCCATTCTCGGCGATCACGGCAGTATTTGTTTCTACATTCCGGCCAAATTCGACATCGACGATTCGGTTGATCGGAACGCCATCATTGGCGGCAAGGATTTGCTGGGCCAGATCGGGATCGCTGTAGTCCAGTACCGTTTCCGCTCCGGCCTGTCGCACGCGCTCATAATTGCGTGGATTTGCTGTGCTTATGACCCGGGCACCTGCCCATTTCGCCAGTTGGACGGCCAGATAACCGACCGTGCCTGCTCCGCCGTGGATCAAAATGGTTTGGCCTTCAATTTCACCGCCTGAAAAGACAGCGTGGCTGGCCGTCAGGCCCGGAATGCCCAGAACCGCCCCGGTTTCCAGGGAGACGGCGTCAGGAAGGGCAACCGCCTGATCCGAGGGCAGTGTGATTTGGGTGGCCGCTGTTCCCAAGGCGCGATTCCACTGGCCATTCCATATCCAGACGCGCTGACCCAGCCGCGATTTTGGAACGCCTTCTCCAACGGCAGAGATTACACCGGACCCGTCGCTGTGTGGGACGATCACCGGGAACGCGGGTTTCGTGACCCCGGGTCTGGATCCGGCACGCGCTTTGACGTCCGAGGGGTTCACACCTGAAAAGGCCAGATCAACGGTCACGTCACCTGGGGCCGGAGGCACGTCGGGAAGGTCTTGCAGTTTCAGAACGTCTGACGCATTGCCGAATGCTGAGTATGTGATGGCTTTCATGGTGTCCCCTCGGCCCTGTCAGGGCAATTTAGCTGCGTCGCGGGGCATTGCCAGAGATTCGAACCTCGGTCGCGCCCGAACGATTGCGCGGTGCAGCCAGCACAAGGCGGTGGCTCTTACTCGCGGATTTCGGAGGGTTCGACGCCCCAGAGGTTGGATTTCAAGGTCCAGCCGCGATAGCCGCCTGCGGATATACGGCACCAATCCAATGAGCAGGTGCCAAGGCGGGCGACGACTCCGGTTTCGAAATGCGCATTGATCTGGGAATTCGGGTCAGGGCGGGCGTAGACGGGCAACATATCGGATTCGATCAGAACGGTCCGAACACCTGACAGCAACGCGTAATGGACCCAGCCGCCGGCTCCGTCGCGGTCCTGTACCTTGCGCCAGTTGCCGTACTCGGCGGTGATCTGCAGCGGCATGCCCCGACGTTTGAACACCCAGTCGATTCGATGGGTCAGGGACGGCCCGCGCCGCACATTCCCCTCGGCCGCTTTCATCGAGACATAGCGGGGCAGGGGCAGATTCGTGACGGGGCCGCGCGCCTCTTGCGTCGCGGCGGCGATCGGGCCGAACGCCATAAGAACCACGGTAAGGATCGCCAAACAGCGGCGTTTCACCGGTAGAAGACCACTCACTGACTGTCTGCTCTTGTGCCTGTTGATCTGCTTTCGAAAAAAGGTCGACTCAATGCCTTAGGGGTTCTTGTGCCCCGCCTTATCCTGCGCCACGATGCCATGGAGCGCGCGCGTTTGCAAAGCGATGGGAGGGCTGAGGTGCCAAGAGAACGTCTGAGTGTTGTTGTAACGCGACGGTTGCCCGAGGCAGTGGAAACGCGGTTGAGCGAGTTGTTCGATGTTCGCCTGCGCGAGGATGACGCGCCCATGACACGCGAAGAACTGGTCGCGGCGGTGCAAGAGGCCGATGTGCTGGTACCCACAGTGACCGACACAATTGACGGTGGATTGTTGGGGCAGGCGGGTGAGAACCTGCGTCTGATCGCAAACTATGGCGCGGGTGTCGATAATATCGACGTGGCCACAGCCCGGCAGCGCGGCATTCTGGTGTCGAACACGCCGGGTGTGCTGACCGACGATACGGCCGACATGACCATGGGCCTTATTCTGGCGGTTACGCGCCGCATTCCCGAAGGGTTGGCCGTGATGCAGCAGGGCGATTGGGCCGGGTGGGCACCCACAGCATTGCTGGGTGGCCGGATCGGTGGTCGACGTCTGGGCATTCTGGGCATGGGCCGGATTGGGCAGGCCGTTGCCCGCCGTGCCAGCGCCTTTGGCATGCAGGTGCATTATCACAATCGCCGCCGCCTGCGCCCCGAGACCGAGGAAGAGCTTGAGGCGACCTATTGGGAAAGCCTGGATCAGATGGTGGCGCGCATGGATGTGATCTCGGTCAATTGTCCGTCAACGCCATCGACCTTTCACCTGATGAATGCGCGACGGTTGAAGCTGATGAAGCCCTCGGCAGTGCTTGTGAACACGTCGCGGGGTGAGGTGGTGGACGAGAACGCCCTGACCCGCCTGATCCGCGCGGGTGAGATCGCCGGGGCCGGGCTGGATGTTTATGAACACGGCACCAATGTGAACCCGCGCCTGCGGCAATTGCCGAACGTTGTGCTTCTGCCGCATATGGGGTCGGCCACGTTGGAAGGGCGGATCGAGATGGGCGAGAAGGTGATCATCAACATCAAGACGTTTGAGGATGGCCACCGCCCGCCAGATCAGGTTGTGCCCGCTATGCTATAGCGCATTGGGAAAGGACTGTGATGGAGGTTTATCGGGCCGGATGCCGCTGTGGCAGCGTGCGCGTAACGGCAAATGGGCCTCCGTCGCGGGTTGGGATGTGCCACTGCCTTGACTGTCGTAAGCATCACGGAGCGTTGTTTTATGCCGCTGCCATCTTTCCCAGGGACGCGGTTGAGATCAGCGGAGAGGTCCGCAGCTATGCGGGGCGGTCATTTTGTCCGATCTGCGGTTCGCCGGTATTTGCCCAAACCGGAGAAGAGGTCGAGGTTCATTTGGGCAGTTTTGACCAACCCGACCAATTGAAACCGACATATGAATGCTGGACAATCCGGCGGGAAGGCTGGCTGCCCGAATTTGAGGGCATGCAACGATACGATCGGGACCGCGCAGATTAGGTGATGAACGGTGTGGCGGAACTCTGCCGTCGTTCGGTTCTGTATCAACCGATGGTTGCGGTGTTGCGGTGGCCCGTACAGTGTTGAAAGCAATAGTTGAATTGGAGGATACGATGCGTTCCGGTTATATTTCAGGTCTCATACTGTCTGCGATCACGTTTGCTGCCCCGGCTATTGCGCAGGAAACCGCAGATGCGGTTGCGCCCGAAGGGGCAACGGAAGGTCAGGTTCAGACCCTCACCGAAGAAGTGGTTGCCGCGCTTGAGGCGAAGGCCGCAGGCGTGCCGGTGCAATCCGACAACTGGATGGTCGCCGCCGCCAATCCGCTGGCCGTCGAAGCCGGGGCGCGGGTGCTGCGCGCAGGCGGCTCGGCTGCGGATGCGATGGTTGCTGTTCAGGTTGTTCTGGGGCTGGTCGAGCCGCAATCCTCGGGTCTTGGGGGCGGGGCATTTCTGGTTTGGTACGATGCCGCCACAGGAGAATTGAACACGCTGGACGGGCGCGAAACGGCCCCACTGGAGGCGACGCCGCGGCTGTTTCACGACGAAAACGGTGAACCGCTGAAATTCTTCGACGCTGTAGTTGGCGGGCTGTCGGTGGGTACTCCGGGAACGCCCGCGCTGTTGGAAGAGGCGCACCGCCGCTGGGGCCGGTCGCCATGGCCCGGCCTGTTCACAGATGGTATCCGGCTGGCCGAGGACGGCTTCCTTGTGTCGCCGCGCCTCGCCACGCTGGTCGAGAATGATGCCGAACGGCTTTCCCGCTTTCCGGCAACGGCCGAGTATTTCCTGCCCGGCGGAGAACCCTTGCAACAAGGGCAGCGATTGGTGAACCCCGACTATGCAGAGACGTTGCGGACACTGGCGGCCGATGGGGCTGCGGGGTTTTATGGCGGTGATATCGCTGCGGGCATCGTCAACACCGTTCGGACCGCTCCGGGCAATCCGGGCGTTCTGTCGGGCATTGACCTTGCGCTGTATCAGGTGATCGAGCGTGAGCCGGTCTGCGCGGCATACCGGTCGTTTGACGTATGCGGTATGGGGCCCCCTTCATCGGGCGCGCTGACGGTTGGTCAGATTCTGGGCAAGCTGGACAATTTCGACCTGTCCGCCATGGGGCCGGACAGCATGGAAGCCTGGCGTTTGATCGGAGACGCCTCGCGCCTCGCCTTTGCGGACCGGGGGCGGTACATGGCGGATAGTGATTATGTCCCCATGCCGACCAATGGGCTGGTGGATCCGGACTACCTGTCGGAACGCGCTGCCTTGCTGAACACCGAAAGCGCGCTGACCGAGGTCGCGCCCGGCAATCCCGAATTCGACCACGCGTTGAACTGGGCCGATGATGCCTCGCTGGAACTGCCTTCGACCTCGCATATTTCGATTGTGGACGGCTATGGCAATGTCCTGTCGATGACCACGACCATCGAAAACGGCTTTGGCTCGCGCCTCATGACCAACGGGTTTCTGTTGAACAACGAATTGACGGATTTCTCGTTCAAGACCCATTCGGACGGAGTACCCATTGCCAACCGGCTGGAGCCTGGCAAACGTCCCCGCTCGTCGATGAGCCCGACGATTGTGATGCTGGACGGCGCGCCGGTTCTGGCCATTGGATCGCCCGGTGGCAGCCGTATCATTGGCTACGTGGCCAAGTCGATCATCGCCTGGGCGGATTGGGGCATGGATGTGCAGCAGGCCGTCTCGCTGCCGCATCTGGTAAACCGGTTCGGCACCTATGACGTTGAACTGGGGACCACCGCCGAAGGTTATGTCGATGCCCTGACCGAGCTTGGGTTCGAGGTGAACCCCCGCGACCTGACCTCGGGCCTGCACGCCATCGAAATTCGCGACGGGCTGAGCGGTGGCGCGGACCCTCGGCGCGAAGGCATCGCGCTGGGCGAATAGGTCTTGGGACTTGTCCCGCGTTGCCGGGCCTTTTAGTCATGAACTGAAAAGCCCGGCACCCTGTCGGGCAGGGGAGAACCAAGATGGTGCAGGCAACCGCGCTGCCCCGCAATGACGCGGGTATTGAAACGGCGATTGGAATTCTGAAACAGCGCTTTGGCGACCGGCTTCAAACCAGCGCCGCGATCCGGGAACAGCATGGTCACACCACGACGTGGATCGCGAACCAAAGCCCCGATGCCGTCGTCTTTCCGCAGACGACCAGCGAGGTCGCCGACATCGTAAAAACCTGCGCGGCCCACAAGGTTCCGGTGATTGCCTTCGGCACCGGCACCTCGCTTGAGGGGCACGTCAATGCGCCAGCCGGTGGGGTTTGCGTTGATCTGATGCAGATGAACAGGGTGCTGGCGGTAAATGCCAGCGATCTGGATTGTGTCGTGCAACCCGGCGTCACCCGAGAGGACCTGAACACCCATCTGCGCGATCAGGGCTTGTTCTTTCCCATCGATCCGGGGGCCAACGCTTCGCTGGGTGGAATGGCCGCAACGCGGGCCTCGGGCACCAATGCCGTGCGATACGGGACCATGCGCGACAACGTGCTGAGCCTTGAGGCCGTGATGCCAGACGGGCAGGTGATCCGAACCGGGAACCGCGCCAAGAAGTCTTCGGCCGGCTACGATCTGGCCCGGCTGCTGATCGGGGCCGAGGGGACGCTGGGCATCATTACAGAACTGACACTGCGGTTGCACGGGATACCCGAGGCGATCAGCTCGGCCCGCTGTTCCTTCCCAACCGTCGATGCCGCGTGTCAGGCGGTGATGATGACAATCCAATACGGCATCCCGGTCGCGCGGATTGAACTGCTGGATGAGATGTCGGTTCGGGCCGCGAACGCCTATTCTGGCCTGACGCTGCCCGAAACTCCCCTCTTGCTGCTGGAATTCCACGGGTCCGAGAATGGTGCCGCGGAACAGGCCGGCACCTTTGGTGAGATCGCCGCCGAGTTTGGGGGAACCGACTTCGCCGCAACCTCGACCACCGAAGAACGCAACAAGCTTTGGCAGGCGCGTCATGATATGTATTGGGCCTGCCTGCAATTGCGCCCCGGCGCACAGGGCATATCGACGGATGTCTGCGTTCCGATCTCGCGCTTGGCCGAAGCGGTTGGTGCCGCGCAAGGCAAAGCCGCCGAACTGGACCTGATTGCCCCGATTGTCGGGCATGTGGGCGATGGGAATTTCCACACGTTACCCCTGATCGATATGGACAACAAAGATGAGGTTGCCAGGGCCGATCAGTTCGTCGGCTGGCTGAACGATCTGGCGATCTCGATGGATGGAACCTGCACGGGTGAGCACGGAATTGGTCAGGGAAAGCGCCCTTATCTGGTCAAGGAACTTGGCGCTGCGACCCGGTACATGGCCACGATCAAGGCTGCGTTGGATCCGGACAATATCATGAACCCAGGAAAGATCGTTCCGGACCAATAGCCCGCTGTATCGCGGGCCATATTCGCTGTCTCACTGCGGCTTTTTAGGACACTGATTCAGCCTGCGGGTCGTTTTTTTCTTATCACCGGTCGGATGAATGTCGCGCCGCGCCCTGGATTTGCGCCATATGGGTGCAACTGAATTCAAGGGGAGACGCCCGGTTATGAAAACCCAAGTCAAAGCACTGGTTGTTGGCGGCGGCGCCGTCGGCACCTCGATTGCCTATCATCTGGCCAAAGCGGGCTGGGACGATGTGATGCTGATCGAACGGGATGAGCTGACCTCGGGCTCGACCTGGCACGCGGCGGGCCTGCTGCCGCTGTTCAACATGTCCTATGCGACGACCCACATCCACAAATACTCGGTCGATTTCTACAAGACGCTTGAGGAAGAGACCGGCCTGAACGCGGGCTTCGCCGTGGTGGGCAACCTGCGCATGGCGCAGACGCAGGAGCGTATGGATGAATACATGCTCTATGCCTCGACTGCCGAGACCTGCGATGTCGCCTATGAATGGCTGACGCCCGAGCAGATCAAGGACCGCTGGCCGCTGATCGAGACCAGCGACCTGAAGGGCGCGATTTATCACACTGAAGATGGCTATATTAACCCCGCCGACGTGACTCAGGCCATGGCCAAGGGTGCCCGTCAGCGCGGCGTGGACATCGTGCGCAAGATGCAGGCCGATGCCTTCCACTGGAACGGCACCCATTGGGAAGTCACCTGCACCAAGATGGTCGAAAAGGGCGGCAACCTCATCCCGTCGGATGAGCAGGTGGTGATCACCGCCGAGCATGTGGTGACCGCATCGGGCAACCACGCGCAGCGCACCGCCAAGATGCTGGGCATCAAGATGCCTGCGATCCCGGTCGAGCACACGTTCATCGTCATGGACAAAGACCCCGAACTGGTCAAATGGCGCGAAGCCGGCAACCCCGAACACCCCGTTGTCCGCGACGCCGACAACGAATCCTACGCGCGTGAGGAACGTGGCGGCTGGATTCTGGGCATCTACGAACATGGCGCGCCCGCTCAGTTCGAACATGGCGTGCCCGACAGTTTCCGCGCCGACCTGTTCCCGCTGGATCTGGACCGGATCGCCGATCAGTACATGGCCATGGCCGAGCGTGTGCCCTCCTGCGCCGAATCCGGTCTGAAAGACGATTTCAACGGCCCGATCTGCTACACCCCTGACGGCAACCCGCTGGTCGGACCGGCTCCGGGTCTGCGCAATATGTGGCTGGCCGAGGGCTTCAGCTTCGGTATCACCGCTGCAGGCGGCACCGGCTATTATCTGGCGCAGATGATGGTCGATGGCGAAGCCGAGATCGACATGGCCTCGCTGGACCCCAAGCGGTACTCGTCCAACTGGATGACCACAGAATTCGCAGCCCGAAAGAACGAGGAATGCTACGAACACGTCTACATCCTGCACCACCCGGATGAAGAGCGTGAAGCCTGCCGCCCGCTGCGCACCGTCCCTGCCTACGACCGCCAAAAGGCACGCGGCGCGCAATTCGGCTGGGTCAATGGCTGGGAACGTCCCAACTACTTCGGCCCGCTGGACGCGCCGGACAATTTCGACAAGGAAAGCCGCAGCTTCCGCCGCGGTGGCTGGTGGCAATATGCCGTCGAAGAAGCCAAGGCGATCCGCGAAGGCGTTGGCCTGATCGACGCGTCGGCCTTCACCAAGCATGTCGTGAAAGGCCCCGGTGCGACCCAGTTTCTGGATTGGTTCACCTGCAATAAGCTGCCCAAGGTCGGGCGCATCAACCTGACCTATGCGCTCACGTCGCATGGCACCACCCGCACCGAATACACCATCGTCCGCAATGGCGAGAACAACTACTACATCGTCTCTGCCGGTGCCTGGACCGAGTATGACGCCGACTATCTGCGCAAGGCGGCCGAGGACAAGATGGAGGAGTTCGGCTATATCGAAATCCAGGACGTGACCACCCAGTGGGGCGTCTTTGCCATCGCCGGACCCAAGTCGCGTGACGTTCTGAAAGAGGTCATCAAGGACACCGACCCGGACACCGCGCTGTCCAACAAGCGCTTCCCATGGCTGTCGGCGCGTCAGATCGAACTGGGTATGTGCCCGGTCAATGCGATCCGCGTGGCCTATACCGGCGAGTTGGGCTGGGAACTGCACCACCCGATCGAGATGCAGAACTACCTGTTCGATCTGCTGGAGAAAGCCGGTGAGAAACACGGCATGAAACTGGTCGGTGCGCGCGCCCAGAACTGGCTGCGACAAGAGAAATCCTATCGCGCCTTCGGCACTGAATTAGGTCGCGATGCGACCCCGCTTGAGGCCGACCTGCCGCGTTTTGTCGATCTGTCCAAGGATTTCCACGGCAAGGCCAAGCTGGAAGAGACCGGCGTGCGCGTGAAATGCTGCACGTTGCTGATCGACGGGCCGGACGATGCCGATCCGTGGGGCCGCGAGGCGCTTTACACGCCAGACGGTGAGCGCGTGGGCCGTCTGACCTCGGGTGGCTACTCGGTGGCGTTCGAAAAATCCATCGGTTTGGGATACGTGAAACCCGAACTGGCGGTCGAAGGCACCAAGCTGCAGGTCAAAATGCAGGACAAACTGTGGGATGCGGTTGTCACTTGCGACAGCCCGTATGACCCGAAAAACGAGGTCATCCGCAAGGACGGCTAATGGGTCGCAATAAATGGGCCGCCTGCGGCGCCCCATGCCTCCGGCGGAGGTATTTTTGAACAAGAGAAGCGGGGGCTGGTCACAAGATTCAGCCCCCCTGCTTTTGGCGAGGGGGGCCTTCTCCTGTTACGGTCATCGGCGCCTCCGCCTGTACCGCAAAAACACTGTCGCCGATCAGAGTTAACGATCCGTTACTTCTTCTGTTCAAAAATACCTCCGCCGGAGGCAAGCCTGCGACAGCAGGCTTTTTGAACAAGGCCGGCTGACTTATGCCGTGGCAATGAAGGCCAGATTGTTTGCGGGCATTTCAACGGTTTCGACGCGCTTCATCCCCTTGGCAAACAGCATTGATCGAATGTCGGCATCGTTTTTGTAACCAATTTCGGGGTCCTGCAGGACAAGCGCCTCATGAAACCGTTTATCTCCGTCACTGGTCAACAGCCCGTCCCGTTTGAACGGGCCGTACAGAATAAAGCGCCCACCGGGTGAGAGCTTTTTTGCGGTTTCCGACACCAGAGTTTCCGCCTCTTCCCAACTGATCAGGTGCAGCAGATTAATCAGCACGATCAGGTCCTTCGGCGCGAATTGCTTGCTCCAACCCGCTTGCGTTGCGTTCAGTTCCAAAGCCCGTGCGATGTTGGGGAGATTGAGTGCATATGCATCAATGCTGGCGCGGCGTTCGGGATCAATCTCTGTCGGCTGCCAGAACAGGTTGGGCAAACGCTCGGCAAAGGCGCAAACATGCTGGCCCGTGCCGCTGGCGATTTCGAGGGCGGAGCCGTCGGAGGGGGCCCACGCTTCCAAAAGGTCACTCAGAACGCCTGCGTTCCGGGTGGCGGCGGGCGCGACCAGTTTGCCGTTTTCCGCCGGGGTGGCGACGCTGGCATTTGGCGGAGGGATGCGCTTGCTCATCTGTTCAATCGGTCCGGGGTTAGCATGTCGATGATGGTTTGATCAAATATCGGAGTGTTTCCGACAACAAGATCTGCCAGAAACTGAGAAGCGGCTGGCGCGCTTTGGAACCCGTACCCGCCCTGACCAACGCACCAGATAAACGACCGTTCCAGCGGGTCGGGGCCCAACACCAACGTCCCATCTGGCGCAAAGCTGCGCAACCCGGCCCAGTTTGTCTCAATCCGCGTGACAGGTTCGGTCACCAAAGCCTCATACCGCGCCAAGCCTTCGGCCAGTACCATGTCGTCCGCATAGGCGTCATGCGGTGTAACCGGTGTTGCGTCGGCCGGAGATACCAGCAACTTGCCCGCATCCGGTTTAGCATACCAGCTTTCGTCTGTGCCCAGCATCATCGGCCAGCCCGAGACGTCGTGCCCTCCTGGGGCCGGGATTCGCGCCATGGAACGGCGGCGCGGGGTGATGCCGATGGGCTGAACGTCGGCCAGTTGTGCAATCTCATCCGCCCATGCGCCTGCCGCGTTGATCAGGTGGCGGGCGTCGAATACGTCTCCGGCCTCGACCCGCCAATGCGCCGATTTGTGAATGGCCGTCACCTTGTGCTTTGTCAGCACGGCCCCGCCATTTCTGCGAATGGTGCGCGAGAAATCCTGCATCAGGCGGTCCGTGTCGATGTCAAACGCGGCTTCGCTGAGTGCGGCATAGCCAACACCTGCGGGATCAAGAATTGGTATTCGGGAAACTGCATCTTCGACCGACACCCTGCTCATACCGAGACTGGTCAGATCAGCATTGAAGGCTTCACGCTGATCTTTGGCTGCGACCAACATCAGTCCGCGGGGTGTCAGGTAGCCTTCGTTCTCTGTATGCAGAAACTGGGCGCTGGCTTTGTTCAGCTCTACCACCGATGGCGGGCCGTAATTCTGCTCGAACAGGGCGGCCGATCGACCGGATGCATGATACCCCACGGCATCTTCTGCCTCAAACACGGTTACGGACCCGTGCTGTGACAGCCGGGCGCCTGCGCTCAGCCCCGCAATGCCGCCGCCGATGATGAGGAAATCAATCATATCATGTGCTTTCATTTAGGCAGCTACCCCAAAGGGTTTCAGGTTTCATATCGGTGTCTGAGGTCCCTGTTCGTCTCGACAGTCGGTCCGTGGACTATAAGCAAGCTTGAATTTGTGCTTCAACCCGGTCAAAGAAGTAGCAAAACAAACAGGAGGGTAAGGTGACCGCAGCAGAGCTTCATCCAATGGCCACCGGGCATATTCCCAGATACGTCGTCGCAGCTGACGGGAGCGATTACCTTTTCTCCGCCATGGTCGTTTTCTTTGTGGTGCTTGTGGTGCTGATCGGTGTTGGCTACCTGACACTTCATTCGGTTCCCGAGAAAATGGCGCATGAAAACAACCATCCGCAGTTCCAGTTGGTGGGAATTCTGGCGCTGTTGGCCCTGTTCACGCATAACGGAATTTTCTGGATTGCGGCCATTCTGGTTGCCGGGTTCCAGTTCCCGGATTTTGCGACGCCGATGAAGAACATTGCCGACGCTATTCGATCTTTGGGTCGGTCACCTGTGCCAGAGACGCTGCCCGAAGCGCCGCCCCCAGCCGCGCCGAGTGCGGACAAAACCGAAGCGCAGGAGCACTAAGTCATGATCGAGACGATGATCTGCGCCCTGATTACGGTGCTGCCCGACTATCTGTTCCGCCGCTTTGTCCAAGGTAAGCGGATCGGGCATGAGATTACGTTGTTCACCATGTGGTATGAATTGCGCTGGGGGCTGACCACCTGCGCCATTCTGGCCCTGACGGTCATCACCACGCTGTTCTATTTCCACCCGGCCAGCACAACCGCTGCGTCCTATTTCAGGACAGTCACCATCCTGCCGCAACTGGGTGGGCGCGTGTCCGAGGTCTATGTCCGCAACAACGAATTGGTGCAGGCGGGCCAGCCGATTTTCCGGATCGAAGACTTCACTCAGCAGGCGCAGGTTCAGGCCGCGCATGCGCAGGTTGCTCAGGTGCAGGCCTCGTTGAAAGTGGCCGAAACCGATCTGGCTGAAGCCGACGCCGGGATCGCCGGTGCCCGCGCCGCGCTGGATCAATCGCTTGAGGATCTGGAACGCAATACCACGCTGCGGGACGAAGGATCGAGCGCCGTTCGTCTGACCGAGATCGAGCGGTTGGAGAACCTGGTAGAGGAGCGCGAGGCGCAGGTTACGGCTGCGGAATCCCGGCGCGCGGCGGTGGTTCAGCAGATCGAAGAGTTGATCCCGGCCCAGTTGGCCAGCGCAAATGCGCAACTGGACGCCGCGCTGACCGAGTTGGACAAGACCGTGATCAACGCCGGAGTGACCGGCCGGGTCGAACAATTCGGGCTGCAAGTGGGGGATTACGTCAGTCCGCTTTTACGTCCTGCCGGTATTCTGGTGCCGTCGCATTCCGGGCATGACAGGTTTCAGGCTGCGTTCAACCAGCTTTCTGCACAAGTCATCAAACCCGGCATGATCGGAGAGCTGGGTTGCATGACCAAACCCTTTACCGTGATCCCGATGGTCGTGGTCGAAGTGCAGGACGTGATCCCCTCGGGCCAGATCCGCCCGTCGGATGAGTTGCGGGACGTGCAGACCAACAACAACCCCGGTTCTATTCTGGTGTATATGGAGCCACTGTATAAAGGCATGACCGACGACATTCCGCCGGGCAGTAACTGTCTGGCAAATGTCTACACCGACAACCACGAACGGCTAGAGCATGAATACCTTGGGTTTTGGGAAGGGGCCTTCCTGCATGTCGTCGACACCATCGGCGTGGTTCATGCTGCGGGATTGCGTCTGCGACTGATCCTGATGCCGGTGAACACTCTGGTCCTGACCGGCCATTGATCTGTCTTTGACCCCGGTCGTCAGACCGGGGTCGTATGCGGACCGGTAAAATTCCAGCACGCAAAGCGGTTTGAATTGATCTGTAGGCAGGCCGATGTGCTTCAGGTGACAGATGAAACTTTGAGGATGAATGCCCCGTCAAATCCCCAGTTGTGACGCTGCCAGATTGCGCAGCACCTCATCCGTGCCGCCGCCGATGGTCATCACCTTCACTTCGCGGTAAATCCGTTCCGAGGCCGTCCCCCGCATATATCCCGCACCGCCCAGAATCTGCACCGCCTCATCGGCGCAAAATTTCAGCGCGTCAGTTGCTGTTACCTTGGCCATCGAGGTGCGGGCGACGTGGATGTTCAAGGGGTCAGCGCCCTGCATGTAGCGCCAGATGATGTCATAGGTCAGGGTTCGGGCCGCATCGATCCGGGCCGCCATGTCGATCAGCTTGTGCTGAATGGCCTGACGCGCTGTCAGTGGTTTGCCGAAGGCGGTGCGTTGTCTGGCCCAGGCCAGGGCCTCGTCGTAGCAGACCTGCGCCATTGTGTAGGCATGCACCGCCAGGGCCAGTCTTTCATTGTTGAAGTTTAGCATGGCCGCCAGAAAGCCTTCGCCTTCCATACCCACCAGATTTTCAGCCGGAACGCGGCAGTTGTCGAAATGCAGATGCGCGGTGTCCGACGCCCACCAGCCCATCTTTTTCAGTTCTGTCCGGGTCAGCCCCGGCGTGTCGCCTTCGACAACCAGAAACGAGATGCCGGTCATGCTTTGATCGTCAGGATCTGTGCGCACAGCCACGGTCAGTTGATCGGCCTGCATGCCCGAGGTGATAAAGGTCTTTTCCCCGTTCACGATGTAATGGTCACCATCCCGGATCGCCGTGGTGCGCAGGGCGGCCACGTCCGATCCTCCGCCGGGCTCGGTTATGGCCAGCGCCGCGATGCGGTCGCCTGCGATCACCGGTTTCACGAACTTTTCAAGCAGTGCCGCGTTGCCGCTTTGCGCGATCGGAGGCAGCGCAATCGAAAAAGACCCCAGCGAGGCTGCAACGCCCCCCGCACCACAGCGCGCGATCTCTTCGGTGCCAACCACTTGCATGAACAGATCACCGTTCGCGCCCCCCAGATCTTCGGGGAAGGCGACGCCCTGAAATCCAACCTCGGCAGCTTTCTTGTACAGCTCGCGGGGAAGGCGACCGGCGTCTTCCCATGTGTCGATATTGGGCATGATCTCGGCCTCGACAAAGGCGCGCAGGCTGCTGCGGAAGGCCTGATGTTCTGCGCTGAAATGACGGTCGGGCCGCGTAATGTCGTACATGATGCTCTTTCCCCGGAACTGTGATCAGGTGCTTTTTCTGGACTGAACGAATTGCCAGACGATTTTTGAGAACTGGTCGATTTTGGATTGCAGGGCCATCGGGTCCGGCGCAAACCGCGCCTGAATCAACAGCCCGCGCAAATAGGTGCGGCAAAGATCCCAGACCGTCACCATCAATTCCGGATCATCGGGATAGGTGGCGCGCAGTTGCTGGTTCAAATCCGCGTCCCACTGCGCCAGCATATCGTTAAGCGCGAATTCCAGATTGGGGTCGGTGCGCGCAGCCACCATCAGTTCGACAAAGGCGCGCCCGGCCGAGGTGTTCACAACCCTTGACCACAGCAATTGCGCGATCTGCCCATAGTCCCCGGCGCTGTCCTGACCATGCGCGCGTCCGAAATAGCTGATCGCACCGGCGCGGGCGTTGTCCAACATCAGTTCCGCAGCGGCCACGATCATGTCGTGACGGGTTGGAAAGTGATAGTTCACCGATCCGCGCGACAGGCCTGACCGGCTTTGGATCGCGCTGAAACTGGTCTCGGCATAGCCAAGTTGGTCAAGGCATTCGATCACGGAATCCAGCACCGCGCGCCGTGTCGCAACGGCGCGATCCTGCTGGCGACGGGGCGATGTACCAGTTGCGTCAGACGAAGTCGCGTTGGTTTTCATGTTGACAGGCTGCTCTGGACTTGTGAAAAAAACAGGACGTCCTGTTTTATATGAGAGCCACAGTGCCATATCAATCATCAATTCAGACCAGCAGCGAAACTTTTCACGAAAATCAGGCGGCGATGCTGTCTCTGGTCGAAAAGCTGCGCGAGCTTGAGGCGCGGCCCGTGAAGCTGTCGGAACAGAAGCGCGAGCGGTTCGAAAAGCGCGGGCAGATTTTACCGCGCGAGCGTCTGGCCCGGCTGCTTGATCCCGGAATGCCGTTTCTGGCGCTGCACACCATTGCTGGGTATCTGATCGACAGTTCGAAAGAAGAGAAATCGGTGCCGGGGTCTTCGCTGATCGCGGGGATCGGATTTGTGAAGGGCGTGCGCTGCATCATCTGGGTGGATGACAGCGGCATCAAAGCTGGTGCGATGGGCGTCAAGGGGCTTGAGGCCGGGCTAAGCGTGCAGCGGTTGGCGCTGCGGCACAAGCTGCCCTTTGTTCATCTGGTCGAAAGCGCGGGGGCCGACCTGACCAATTACAAGGTCGAAATGTGGGCGCAGGGCGGCACAGCCTTTGCCAATCTGGCCCGGATGAGCGCGGCAGGCATTCCCACAATCGCAGTTCTGCACGGGGCCTCGACCGCGGGCGGGGCCTATATGCCCGGCTTGTCGGATTATGTGATCGGGGTGAAAAAGAACGGCATGGCGGCGCTGGCCGGGGCCGCCTTGGTCTATGCGGCCACCGGGGAAGAGGCGGACGAGAAAGAGCTCGGCTCGGCCGAGATGCACGCCTCGGTCAGCGGTCTGGTCGAGTATCTGGCCGAGGATGATGTGCAGGCGATTGCCATGGCCCGCGATGTGGTCGGCAAGCTTGACTGGAACAAGGGACAGTCCATGCCGCCGCGCCGCGCGTTTGAACCTCCGGTCTATGACCCGGCGGAACTGGCCGGGATTGTGCCTGCCGACCCCAAGGTGCCCTATGACGTGCGCGAAGTGGTGGCGCGTCTGGTCGACGGGTCTGAGTTTGAGGATTTCAAACCGGATTTCGGCCCGGCCACCGTCTGTATGCGCGCCTCGATCCACGGGTTTGCCTGCGGCATCATTGGCAATAATGGTCCGATTGATACGCAAGGGGCAAACAAGGCCACGCAGTTCTTCCAGCTTTGCGATCAGGCGGACATCCCGGTCATCTTCCTGAACAACACCACAGGTTACATGGTCGGCACCGCCTATGAACAAGCGGGCATGATCAAGCACGGCTCCAAGATGATTCAGGCAGTCACCAACATGCGGGTGCCCAAGATCACTATGTATATCGGGTCCAGCTTCGGGGCCGGGAATTACGGCATGGCCGGATGTGGCTTTGCGCCCGATTTTCTGTTTGCCTGGCCGAATTCGAAATCCGGTGTGATGGGGGGCGAACAGGCTGCCAAGACCATGGGTGTCGTGCAGGCCATGACCGCCAAGCGCAAGGGCATAGACGTGCCGAAAGAGGCGTTGGAGCAGCAAGGCAAGATCATCCGCCATATATTTGACGAACAATCCGACAGCTTCGTCACCTCGGGGCGTGTTCTGGACCATGGCATCATCGATCCGCGCGACAGCCGCAAGGTTCTGGCCATGTGTCTGGAAACGGTCGAGGAAGGCCGCAATCGCCGTCTCAAACCCAACGCATTTGGCGTGGGGCGGATGTGATGGACGGCGCTGCCTATAAGCATCTGGACCTTGAACAGCAGGGCGGGTGGCTGACGGTCTGGTTCAACGAACCGGCCCGTCGCAACCCGCTGACGTTCGAGCGGATCGATGAGTTGCTGGCCCTCTGCGCCAATTTGCTGGAACGCCGTGACATTCGCGGCGTGGTTCTGCGCGGTCGGGGCGGAGTGTTCTGCGCCGGAGGGGACCTGCGGGCGTTTCAATCCGCTTTCCAAGGAGCGGATGCGCGCGATGAGGTCATCGCGGCGTCGGTCCGTGGGGCTATGGTGTTCGATGCCATCGATCAGTTGCCGCAATTCGTGGTCATCGTGGTCGAAGGGGCCGCCATGGCCGGAGGTTTTGGCATGGTCTGCTGCGGTGATCTGGTGATCGCCGAGGAAAACGCCAAATTAGCCCTGACGGAGACCCGGATCGGCATCGTTGCCGCCCAGATCGCGCCCATGGTGCAGCGGCGGCTGGGGCGGCGTCAGACACGCCGTTTGATGCTGTCTGCTGCCACTCTGACCGGCCAGCAAGCCGTTGAGGTTGGGTTGGTCGATCAGTTGGTCAGCGGCGCAGACGGGATTGATGCGGCCTTGACCGACATTCGGGCGCAGATCACCCATGTATCCCCCAATGCTCTGGCGGTGACCAAGGCGCTGTTGCGCGACATGGAAAGCCTGCCACGACAGGACCAGATTGCCCGCGCCGCCGACGACTTCACCGGGTGCCTGCTGTCGCCCGAAGGGATCGAAGGCGTCACCAGCTTTATGCAGAAACGAAATCCGAAATGGGCCGAGGCCGAAGATGTTTGACACAATTCTGATTGCCAACCGGGGTGAGATCGCCTGCCGCGTCATCGACACCGCTCGGCGGCTGGGCCTGCGGACGGTCGCGGTTTACTCGGACGCGGATCGCGACGCGCGCCATGTGAAACTGGCGGACGATGCGGTTCATATCGGTGGCTCGGCCCCGGCGGACAGCTATCTGCGCGGCGATGCCATCATTGCCGCCGCACAACAGGCGGGCGCACAGGCGATCCATCCGGGCTATGGCTTTCTGTCCGAGAATGAGGCGTTTGCCGCCGCCGTTGGCGCGGCGGGGTTGGCCTTTATTGGCGCACCGGCCAGCGCAATCGCCGCGATGGGCAACAAGGCAGCCGCAAAACGGCTGATGATAGCGGCCGGGGTTCCCTGCGTGCCGGGTTATGAGGGCGAGGATCAATCCGACGCCGCGTTGACCGAGGCCGCCGCCAAAATCGGATTCCCGCTGATGATCAAGGCCGCTGCCGGTGGCGGCGGGCGCGGGATGCGGATCGTGCGTGGTGCCGACGATCTGGCCGCAGGATTGCAACTGGCCCGGTCCGAGGCGGAAAATGCCTTTGGGTTCGGCGAATTGATTCTGGAAAAAGCCGTCATCGCACCGCGCCATGTCGAGGTTCAGGTCTTTGCTGACGATCACGGCACAACCCTGCATCTGGGCGAACGCGATTGCTCGGTCCAGCGCCGTCACCAGAAGGTTCTGGAAGAAGCGCCATGCCCGGTGATGACGCCCGAACTGCGCAAGGAGATGACCGACGCGGCAATCGCCGCCGCCCGAGCGGTGGACTATCGCGGCGCGGGTACGGTGGAATTCCTTCTGGACGCCTCGGGTGCGTTCTACTTCCTGGAAATGAACACGCGGTTGCAGGTCGAACACCCGGTGACCGAGGCCATCACCGGCCTCGATCTGGTCGAGTTGCAGATCATCGTGGCGCAGGGCCTGCCCCTGCCGTTGACGCAAGCGGATGTACGGCTGGACGGGCACGCCATCGAGGCGCGGCTATATGCCGAAGACCCCGGCGCCGATTTCGCGCCCGCGACTGGCCCGATTGCCCTGTGGCAAACACCCGACGGCGAAGGGATGCGCACCGATACCGGCATCGAAACGGGGGGTGAGGTCTCGCCCTTTTACGATTCGATGCTGGCAAAGGTGATCGGCTTCGGCCCCAACCGCGACGTGGCGCGTCGTCGTCTGGTCGCCGGGCTGAAGGAAACCGCGCTGTTGGGTCTGACCACCAATCGCGGCTTTCTGATCGACGCGTTGAACCAGCCCGGTTTCGCCGACGGGTCGGCCACCACGGCCTTTATCGCCGAGACCTATCCCGATGGCGTCGACCCGGTTCAGGCCCGGCCCGCCGATTTCGCGTTGACCGCCGTTCTGATCCATTGTCAGGACCGCGACCGCCTGTTTGCGCGATCCACCGTTGTCAGCGAAGAACTGCTGGACTGGCACAGCGTTGCGCCGCTGCCGAACATGGTCACACTGATCCACGGCGAGGCCGAGGCCAAGGTCTCTGTCTCGCCGGTTGGCGATCATTTCGACGTCCGTTGCGGCGATGACAGCTTTGTCGTGACGGTTCAGGCCATGGGCGACACCAGCGCAACCCTGACGCTGGACGGGCGGCGCGTTACCGTCAGCTTCAACCGCTGGGGCAATGGCCAATTCGGTCTGCGCCGCGACACCGTTGACCTTACCTTCACGATTTTCGATCCGTTGGCCGCGTCAGGCGACGATGCGGGCGGCAGCCGGATCGTGGCTCCGATGCCGGGGGTTGTGGTCTCGATCAACGTCGCGCCGGGTGATGAGATCGAAAAGGGCCAGACGCTGGCCGTCCTCGAAGCGATGAAGATGCAGCACCAGATCACGGCCACGCGCGACGGACAGGTCCGCGAGGTTGTCACCCAGGCCGGTGCGCAGCTGACCGCTGGCGCGCTGATGATCGCGTTGGAGGAAGACACGCCGTGAATTCCGATCTGTGCAAAAATATGGGGCTGGAGTTCCCGCTGTTTGCTTTCAGCCACTGCCGGGATGTGGTCGCTGCGGTGTCGCGGGCAGGTGGGATGGGTGTGTTCGGCGCGGTGATGTACACGCCCGAGCAGTTGCGGCAGGAACTGGAATGGATTGACGCCAACGTCGATGGCAAACCTTATGGCGTGGACCTGATCGTGCCGAACAACCTTGCGGCCTCTGGCGCCGGGCTTGACCCCGACCAATTGTTGGCCGCGTTGCCCGCCGAGCAGAAACAACTGGCCGAACAAGTTTTGCAAAGCCATGGCATCGACACGTCCGGGATTGACGAGGATCGGATCAGGTTCCTGGATTTCGCCCGCAACATGGATGCAGAAGGCGCGCAGGCTATGCTTGAGGTTGCGTTCTCGTTCCCTATCAAGCTGATCGCAAACGCTTTGGGTGAGCCGCCGAAGATCATGATCGACATGGCGCATGAGCGGGGCGTTCCGGTGGCCGCTCTGGTCGGGGCAAAGAAACACGCCGAACGGCAGATTGCCGCCGGGGTGGATATTCTTGTGGCTGCGGGCGGCGAAGCGGGTGGTCATTGCGGTGAGGTTTCAACCATGGTGCTGACGCCCGAGATCGTCTCGGTCGCGCAGGGCAGGCCGGTTTTGGCGGCGGGCGGTATTGCCACCGGTCGGCAGATGGCGGGCGCGATGGCGATGGGGGCCGCGGGCGCGTGGTGCGGTTCGGTTTGGCTGACAACTGCCGAAGGGGAACCGGCGCAGCCGATCAAGGACAAGATGCTGGCGGCCACGTCCTCGGACACTGTGCGCAGCAGGTCGCGTACCGGTAAGGTGTCCCGACAGTTGAAATCGGCCTGGACAGATGCGTGGGAGGACAGCGAAGTTTCCCCCCTGCCGATGCCGTTCCAGACCATCGTCAGTGAGCCGGCATTGCATCTGACCGAAAAACTGGCCTCAGCCGGGCATCAGGGTGCGACCGAACTGGCGACTTATTGGGTCGGACAGGCGGTTGGATTGATGAATGAAACAACCTCGGCCGGGCAGGTCGTTCAGGATTTCAAAGCCGATTTTCTGGACGCCGTTGACCGGCTCAATACTCTGTTGGAGACATAATGGAACAGGTCACTGCCTTTCTGGAGGAAAGCGAAGCATTGGCTGCCGTAATCGAGGCGCAGTGCAACGGACGTTGGGATGCGCCCACCCAGTTCAAGGGGTGGACGGTGAATGATGTGTTGGTGCATCTGCATTTCTGGAACCGGGCTGCCGATCTGTCGCTGACCTCGGCGGATGCGTTCAATGCGATGCTGGGTGAAAGCCTGCCCAAAATCCAGACACTCGGGTTTCGGGCCATGGAAAACGCCGCCATCCCGGAACGGGGCGAGGCGCTGCTGACCCTCTGGCGGGATTACTTCCGCGATATGGCCACCCGCTGGCAGGGTGTGGATCCCAAAACGCGACTGCCCTGGGTGGGACCGTCGATGTCGGCGCGTTCGTCCATCAGCGCGCGCCAGATGGAGACCTGGGCCCATGGGCACGAGGTCTTTGACCTGTTCGGCGCGGAACGCGCCGAGAGCGACCGGATCAAGAACATCGTCATTCTGGGCGTCAACACATTCGGGTTTTCGTTCCAACTGCGCGGGAAAGAGGTGCCGCCTGCGATGCCTGCCGTCGAACTGACTGCGCCCTCGGGCGAGGTCTGGCAATTTGGCGACGCATCGGTGGGGCAGATCAGCGGTTCGGCCCTTGGGTTTGCGCAGGCGGTGACGCAGACGCGCAGCTATGTGGACACCGATCTGACCGTTTCGGGTGATCTGGCGCGGGAATGGATGGAAAACGCCCAGTGCTTTGCTGGCCCGCCTGAAACCACGCCGCCGCCCGGATCGCGGTTCCGGCAATAAACAGTCCTGACTCCGGAAAGGACGAGATGCAGCCGATCGACGCCAATACCCTGAAGCCCGTACCGCTTCACCTGATCGACACCGTCAGGCGTCTTGGGGATGCGCCCGCCTATTGGCACGAGGTTGATGGGGATTGGCAATCGCAAAGCTGGTCGGGGTTCGGGGCCGAGGTGGAACGGGCGGGTCGTGCATTGATCGCCTTGGGGCTTGACCCCGGACAGGTCGTTTGCATTCTCGGCCGCAATCGCCCGGAATGGGTGGTCATGGCCCATGCCGCAATGGCGGCCGGGTGCAATCCGACAGGGATCTATTTCACCTCATCAGCCAAAGAGGTCGATTATATCATCCGCCATTCGGATTGCCCGTTGGTCTTGTGCGACACCGACGAAAACCTGTCGCGGGTGCAATCGGTGCGGGCAGATGCCCCGGATCTGCGCCACGTCGTGTCCATGAACCGACAGGTGGCAGAGGCCGATGTGCTGTCCTGGCCCGATTTCCTTGGGCTTGGCGGGGCAGAGTTTCAGCCCGAATTGGACGCCCGCCGCAATGCGCTGACGCTGAAAGACACGGCACTTCTAGTCTATACATCGGGGACCACCGGGAAACCGAAGGCGGTTGTGCTGTCGCATCGCGCCGCGATCTGGATAACGCAGACGCTTGGTGAGTTCATGCAGGTCAAGGACGGCGCGCGTATGCTGTCATACCTGCCGCTGGCCCATATTGCAGAGTTCAACAACTCGATTTTGGGCCAAGCCGTGTTTGGAAGTCAGGTCTGGTATTGTCTGGACCCTTTGACCATGCGCGATGTGCTGCCCCTGTGCCGCCCAACGGTGTTTCTGGGCGTGCCGCGCGTCTGGCAGAAGATCGAAGAACGGATCACCACGGGTGTTGCTGCGGCAAAAGGGGCCAAAGGCGCGATGGCGCGCTGGGCACTGGGTGTTGGGCAGGAGGTGGCTCAAAAGCGGCTTGGGGGTCAAAAGCCCGGCTTTGGCCTTGCGCTGCAATACCGTCTGGCTGATCGGCTGTTGCTGAGAAGGGTGCGCCGCGCATTGGGGCTGGCGGATTGCGGTACGATCCTGTCCTCTGCGGCACCGATCTCGGTTCAGACACTGCAGTTCTTTTTCGGCCTCGGCATCGATGTCTATGAAGGTTACGGCCAGTCCGAGGCCTGCGGCCCCAGCACGATGAACTGCGCCAGCGCCAACCGATTGGGCAGTGTCGGCAAACCTCTGCCGGGCATCGAGGCGCGCGTTGCCGAGGACGGTGAGGTTTTGGTGCGTGGTCCGAACGTCTTTGATGGGTATCTGAAAGACCCTGAATCCAGCAGCGAAACCCTGACCGAAGATGGCTGGCTTCTTACAGGTGACTTGGGGCAGATCGACGAGGATGGGTTTGTCACCATCACCGGGCGCAAGAAAGAAATTCTGATCACCACCGGCGGCAAGAACATCTCGCCCGCCGCGATTGAAAATGACCTGACGGATATTCCGCTGGTCGAACACGCCATGTTGTTGGGAGATGGGCGCAAATTCGTGGCCGCGCTGCTGAGTATCTCAGAAGATGCGCTGGCCGCCTTTGCCAAGGCTGAAGGGTTGGACAATCCGACACCGTTGCATCCCCGCGTGCAAGAGGTTGTCGCTGCCGCCATTGCCCAGATCAACCCTCGTTATTCTCGCGTCAATCAGGTGCATGAATTCCGTATTCTGGACCGACCTCTGTCTCAGGACGCCGATGAACTGACCCCGACCCTTAAGATGAAGCGCCGGGTGATCGAGGAAAACCATGCCGCTTTAATCGACGCAATCTATGCAAATCCCCCCGAACAGGAGCCTTTATGAGCCCCCATTTGAACGACCCAACCACCCCCATCAAACCCGCTGCGTTTGGTGCCTGCCACGGCCTTAACCATGGATAAGGCGATCCTGACCTGTGCGCTGAACGGGGTGCTGACCAACCCGGCGCAGCATCCCGTTCCGGTTACCCCCGAAGACTGCGCAGCCTCGGCGCATGAGGCTTATGATGCAGGGGCGTCGATCATTCATGTCCATTACAGGGATCAGGGCCCCGGTCGCGGTCACTTGCCCAGCTGGGATCCAAAAGTTGCCCGCGACATTACTGATGCAATCCGCGATGCCTGTCCGGACGTGCTGATCAATTCGACCACCGGCTTGCCCGGTGCGGATATCAGCGCACCGGTCGGTGTGTTGCGTGAACTCAGGCCCGAGATTGCGGCCTGCAATGCCGGGACGCTGAACTACCTCAAGCTGCGGGCCTCGGGCGATTGGGCCTGGCCACCGATGGTCTTCGATAACCCGCCCGAAAAGGTGCAGGGCTTTTTGGACGTAATGGCAGAGACCGGAAGCATTCCCGAGTTTGAGTGCTTTGACGTGGGCATTGTCCGCTCGGTCGAGATGTATGTGCGTGCGGGAATGGCCAGGCAAGCACAGTATAACCTTGTGATGGGTGTCGCCTCGGGCATGCCGGTGGATGGTGATCTGCTGCGTCTGCTTCAGAAATACATGATCCCCGGATCAAAATGGCAGACAACGCTGATCGGGCGGGCGGACATTTGGCCAGTGCACCAGCTGAGCGCCGAGTTGGGTGGTATGTTGCGCACCGGGGTTGAGGACACGTTCTATCTGCCGTCAGGCGACAAAACCTCGGGCAACGGGCAGTTGATCGAAGCGCTGGCCACATGTGCTGGCAACGCCGGGCGCGCGGTCGCATCTCCGGCCGAGGCGCGCGCGATCTTGGGGATTGGCTGACCAGTCAGGCCGATTTCGTCTGCGCGCGACCAGCCTGCCACGCTTGCTGGGCCGAAAAAGCATGAGCCATTATTGACTCATGCTGCACTAGCACAATAGGAGGGGTCGGTCCGGTCGCATCGGGTGACCGGCACAGCCTTCCCGATGGAGCATATCGAAATGTCTGAACTGCGTGACACCGCAATGTCGTCCAAGGCCTGGCCTTTTGAAGAGGCGCGCCGGTTGCTCAAACGCTATCAGAAGAATGCGCCGGAAAAGGGCTATGTTCTGTTTGAAACGGGCTATGGCCCTTCTGGCTTGCCGCATATCGGCACGTTTGGCGAAGTTGCGCGGACCACGATGGTCAAGCGTGCGTTCGAGGCGCTGTCGGATATCCCCACCAAGCTGATCTGTTTCTCAGACGATCTGGACGGGATGCGCAAGGTTCCGACCAATGTACCGAACCCTGAGATACTTGAACAGCATTTGCAGCGCCCGCTGACCTCGGTCCCGGATCCGTTCGGTGAATACGACAGCTTTGGCGCGCACAACAACGCGATGCTGCGGCGGTTTCTTGATACCTTTGGGTTCGATTACGAGTTCTATTCGGCCAAGGAATTCTACGAGTCCGGGCAGTTTGACGAGATCCTCAAGCGCGCGGTCGAACGCTATGACGAGATCATGGCAATCATGCTGAAAAGCCTGCGGGAAGAACGCCAGCAGACCTATTCGATCTTCCTGCCGCTGCACCCGGAAAGCGGGCGGGTCATGTATGTGCCGATGAAAAAGGTCTGCGCCGAGACCTTCACGGTGACCTTTGACGATGAAACCGGCAAGGAATGGACCGTGCCCGTCACCGGCGGCCACGTGAAGCTGCAGTGGAAGCCGGATTTCGGCGCGCGCTGGGCGGCGCTGGGCGTCGATTTCGAGATGTACGGCAAAGAACACGCGACCAACGAAAAGATCTATGACGCGATCTGCCGTGCGTTGGGTGGCCGTGCGCCTGAGCATTTCAGCTATGAGCTGTTTCTGGATGAAAACGGTCAGAAGATCTCCAAGTCCTCCGGCAATGGCGTGTCGATTGACGAATGGCTGACCTATGCGCCGACCGAGTCGCTGGCCTATTTCATGTATCAAAAGCCCAAGACCGCCAAGCGGATGCATTTTGATGTGATCCCAAAAGCTTATGACGAGTATCATCAACAGTTGCGTGCCTATCCGGGTCAGGACCTGAAGGCGCAGTTGAACAACCCGGTTTGGCATATCCATGGCGGAGAGGTGCCCGAGTCGACCCTGATGGTGCCCTTTGCGATGTTGCTGAACCTGGCATCAGTGTCCGGGGCCGAGGACAAAGAGGCGTTGTGGGGCTTTATCCGCCGTTACGCGCCCGACGCGACTGCGGAAAGCCATCCCGATCTGGATCAGGCGGCGGGCTTTGCCGTGCGCTACTTCAACGACTTCGTCAAACCGACCCGCAAGCACCGCGCGCCAACCGATCAGGAACGCGAAGCGCTGGAGGCGCTGAAAGCTGCGCTTGAGGCCTATGACGGCCCGGTCGAGGACGAGGCGCTGCAATCAGTGGTCTATTCCATCGGACGCGAGCGGTTCGACCCGATGCGCGGTTGGTTCACGGCGCTTTATGAGGTGCTGCTGGGGGCCTCGCAGGGGCCGCGCTTTGGTGGTTTCATCGCGCTTTACGGCGTGGCCGAGACGATCGCACTGATCGACAAGGCCCTGGCCGGAGAGCTGGTCTGATTTGACCTGATCCCGCTTGGGGCTACCCTTCCGTCAGGAGGTGGCCCCATGCGTCGATTTTTGCTTGCTGTATCCCTGAGTGTCGCTCTGGCTTCGGGTGCCTATGGTCAGAGCGAAGAGATCGAGGCCAATATCGCGGCGCAGATCGAAGCGTTCGAAGCCGATGATTTCGCCACCGCCTTCACCTTTGCCAGCCCGAATATCCAGCGCCTGTTCCAGAATCCCGACAACTTTGGTGCCATGGTGCGCAACGGCTATCCGATGGTGTGGCGGCCGTCCGAGGTGCGGTTTCTGGAACTGCGCGAGATTGCGGGCGCGCTGTGGCAAAAGGTCATGATCGTGGATGGTGACGGCCGGGTTCACATTCTCGACTACCAGATGATCGAGCAGGAAAACGGTTGGAAAATCAACGGCGTGCAATTGCTGGGCAATTCCGACCCATCAGCCTGAGGCAACGCCACCGTCACGGTGGGATGAGCCGCAGTTAATCCCTTTTGGATACTCAGACTTTCGCGTTCGGGGTGGACCCGGGCTGAGGGTTTGAACGTGTCGCTGTTCTGTGCGGCGCGATTGGGAAAGGGATTTCTATGAACAAGGCAATCACCGACGGCATCGTTTTCATGCCGCCTCAATTCGCGGATGGTCTGGGGGTTTGGTCTGCGGGGGACGGGACACCGGGCTCGCCCACCTATGCCGGGTCGGGCACGGGGGCATTTGTGCCAGCGGATGCGGATTTTGGCGGCTGTCTTGAGATTCTGAAGGTCAATCCAACGCAGCAATTGCGCTATATGGGCCAGACGCCACTGCTGCCCGGCTGCTATCTGCAGATCAAGGCGCGTGTCAAAGCCGTCAGCGGTCCGTTGCCCGAGGTTCGGATTGCGGCCTGGGCTGGCGGGGCCGGGGATACAAACCTGACCGGCGTGATCGAAGAGGGGCCGGCGACGCAGCTTTCCGGCTATGGGGCAGTGCATGAAATCACCGCAATCGTCGGCACCGGGCGTCGCCCCGGGGTGGACATGCCCTGGGGTGTCGATGCGCTGTACGGCCATTTTGGTCTGGATATCCTTGGTGCCAACGGCGCACTGGTGCGGGTCGATGACATCGAGATCACGGATGTGAGCGGCGTGTTCCTGCGCGAGATGATCAGCGTTGTGGATGTGCGCGATTACGGGGCCATTGGCGACGGTGTCACCGATGACTCGGCTGCGTTCGAGGCGGCGGATCAGGCTGCGGGCGGTCGTCGGGTCTATGTTCCGCAGGGCACGTATCATTTGGCCGAAAATACCAGCATGGCGTCCGAGATGGATTTCGAAGGCACGGTGACCATGCCCGACGACAAGATGCTGCTGTTGACCAAGAATTTCGATCTGCCTGCCTACATCACCGCTTTCGGGGATGAGGAACTGGCCTTCAAAAAGGCATTTCAGGCTTTGCTGAACAACTCGGACCACGACTCGCTGGATCTTGGCGGGCGCAAGGTCGCGGTGACGGGGCCGATTGATATGGCGGCGGCTGTGCCCAACAAGCAAGGCTTCTCCACCCGACGTGTGATCCGTAACGGACAGTTCGACGTCAAAAGCAGCACGGATTGGGACACCGAGACCTTCACCTCGGTCGCCACCTATGACCCTTCCGACAATACCCGCCTTACGGATGTGGCCAATGTGGCGAATATCCCTGTTGGATCACTGGTGCAGGGCGCAGGCGTGGGGCGCGAGATTTACGTGCGATCCAAGGATGTCGGTGCGGGCGAGATCACGCTGAATGCGCCGATCTATGACGCCTCGGGCACGCAGACCTATACGTTCCAGTCCTTCAAATATCTGCTGGATTTCAGCGGCTTCAGTACGCTGCGCAAATTCGGCATGGAGCAGATCGAATTCCAGTGCAACAGCCGGTGCAGCGCCATCCGTCTGGCGCAGTCGGGCAGCACGTTTTCGCTGAACGATTGTTTCATCAGCCGCCCCAAAGATCGCGGCATCTCGTCAACCGGGACCGGGTGCAAGGGGATGCTGATCGACAATTGCCAGTTCCTGTCCGCCGAGGAATCCTTCACCGTGCCCGAGCGTAACTCGATTGCGCTGAACACAAACGCGAATGACATCAAGCTGCGCCATAACCGCGTCGTAAGGTTCAAGCATTTCGCCGTGGTGGGCGGCGACAACAACATGATTTTGGGCAATCATTTCTTTCAGGGGGACAGCATTCCGCAGGGCGTTCGCACCGCTGGCCTGATCATGATTGGCACCTACAACAGCTCGACCATTGCCCAGAACTACATCGACAACTGCTTTATCGAATGGAGCAACGAGCGCGACGCAGAACCCAGCTATGTTTCGGGCAATTCGTTCAGCGCCATGAGCATCACGGACAACATCTTCTATTCCAGCGAAGCACCGCCCTGGTTCAGCTATATCGTGGTCCGCCCCCATGGGCCGGGGCATTTTCTGAACGGGCTTTCGGTAACGGGGAACGTGTTCCGGTCAAGCAGCAGCGACATTGAACGCGCCGAGCGGGTGGATACAACGTTTGCTGACCTCAATAAGGATCGCCACGTCAATGTGACGTTCCAGAACAACACCTTTCACGGTATCGACAAGAAAGTAGCGAACCCTCTTCGGCTTCGCCATACACAGAACACGGCTGCCGGGACATGGAGCGTTTGGACCTCTGCCCGCTTGCCATTCAAGGGCAAGGCGCGAAGCTGCGATTCCGTCACCGCGCTGGGGGCGCTCAGAAGTACGCTTGGCACAGTTCGCTATGCCACGCCCTATGTCGATGTCGAGCAGGGGAACAACGAAGACGGTGTTCGCCTGCGGTGGCAGGAAAACCTGAGGGGTACGGCATCTGTTCTGGTGCGAATGGAGCGGTAAGTGCTCAGGCGGTCGCCCCAAGCGGGCGGCCGTCATTCTCTTGCCAAAATTACAAGAATCCAAGGAATTGCGCGACTTATAGGTTTCCTGTGCTAGGCTGAGATCAGCCAAAGGAGGATCAGATGCCGACCATCGCCAAAACCGCAACCGTGCAGACCGTCATTACAACATTTGAAATGACACCGGGAACCTGTCAGGACCTGTTGGAAGCGCTGACGGATGCCTATTCCAGCTTTATCTCCAAGCAGCCGGGATTCGTATCAGCGGGCCTTCATGTGAACGACGCGCAGACCCGCATTGCCAACTATTCACAGTGGGAACGCCGTGAGGATTTCCTGGCCATGTTGCGCACGCCCGAGATGCGGGACCGCAACCGCAAGCTCAATGAATTATGCAAGAGTTTCGAACCGGTCATGTACGAGGTGGCCGAAACCTTTGACCGATCCTGACCTGGATCAAGGCCTCTGATTTCCGCGTGGTTTACTATGACTGCGGTTAAACGGAGGCCCTAAAATGTATCACAACATTCTTGTCCCCATTTCCTTCGACACCGAACGGGATACGTCCGGCCCGATCAAACTGGCCGAGGTATTGGCAACACCGGACGCAAAGGTCACCTTGCTGCATGTTGTCGAGCATATTCCCAACTATGCGATTTCCTACATGCCCGCCGAATATCTGACCGAAGCGCGCAAGGCCATTCAGACCGAGCTGGATGACCTTGCCGCAAAACTGCCCAATGCCGAAGGGCTGGTGATCGAGGGGCATTCGGGCCGCAGTATCCTGGACTGGGCCGAGGCACACAGCCCGGATCTGATCATCATGGCATCGCATCGGCCGGGGATGCAGGACCTGCTGTTGGGGTCTACCGCGACGCATGTGGTGCGCCACGCAAAATGCGCGGTTCACGTGGTCCGATGACGTCTAGAAATCCGCAGGGCTCAGACGGTAGGCTTTTCCGAACCCTGCGTTGAGCAGCCCGTCGGTGATGTCAAAGCGAACAAACCCGAAGTCTGCAAAATCGACATAAAGCTTGGCTTTCGGGCGCAACTCCAGATAGCGCAGGCGCAGGTCCTCATGATCGGGTGTGCCTCGGGCGACCAACTGTGCTGTGGCGTGCAACGTCAGGCGCGGATGGGTCAGCGGATCGCCCTTGTCCGCCGGTTCTCCGATCAATAGCGCACAGGCTGGGTTCGCGTGCAGAGCACGGGTGTGATCGGACAGCGTTGAAATCAACGAGATCGGTTGCCCTTGCTCATCCGTCGCCAGTGCAATGCGCGACGATGATGGCAATCCGTTGTCCGGGCGCAGAAAAGACAGTGCCGCAAAAGTAGCGCTGCCCACCAGATCCCGCGCCAACTTGCGCGCTGCGTCGTCCGTGGGTTGGTATGGGTCGGCCTTGGGCATCGCACTCGGCTTACTGTCGCGTCAGAGGTCACCATTTGATACGGGTTTGGGGGACACAGTTCCAGCCCGTCGGGTCGCCGCCGCCTCGGCTTTGCCACAAATCGCGTGTACAGACGGGTATGGATTTGGATCGCCTCACGCAGGAACAGGATAACCTGACCCCGCAGCCCTCAAAGCGACACCTGCGCGCTGATGCGACGCGGCGGCGGGCTTTGTCGCCTTTTCGTATTGGGCTGATGGTCGTGGCCTTACCCCTGACAACCGCACTGATTGCGGCTAACATCTACATCCGAATGTCCGAGTTCGACCGGAACGGAGCGATCCTGCACCTCATCGCCCTGTCAGGCTGCGAAGCACCCGCAAAGCTTGGCTTTGGTCCATTCCGCAAAGGTTATGCCGGGTATCACGAACGCTATGACCCGGACCGCAACGGTGTCTCGTGCGAAAAGTCGGGTCAGGTGCGCGCCAACAAATCACCCACATCCGGCACGGCAACACAACGCGCTGTGGGGAACGCGAAATTCGTGCGCCCCTGATCCGGTCGGCCTGATTTCTTCACCTCAGGACAATTGAGCCCCGGCACAGTCGCGAAAGATGCGAACCTGCGGCGCGGCACCGTCCAACGGGAACTCGGCCAGCCCGTCCTGAGTGAATGCATAGGCGGTCTGATTATATTCCAACCCGTCCAGAACATTTCCGAACCCGGTATCCGCGACGGTCAGCGAAGCCGCGCCGTCCGACAACACATGGCGCGAGGTGGCAATTTCGATCGGGCTTGGCCCCTCAAACCGCATGGCAAACCATGGGGCCTGTGTCCAGGCCTCGGTCTTTTGCGTGACCGTCAGCGTGTAGAGAGGTTGGGACGGGTCGTAGGTCAGGAAGATTTCGGCCTGTTCGGTGTCATGCGACAGGGTGCAGATTTGACCCACCGAGGCCTCCCATGCGGTGGCCGGGGTGGCGAGGAGTATCGTGAGCAGAAGAAGGCGCATGACGGAAACTTAGCTGTCGATGGGCCTTGGGCAAGGGTGGTGATCTGTCTTTACGACAGACGTTAGTAGTGCACGAGGCGGCCTGATTGAAGGCGCTGACGGATTTTTCATAAAACTGCGCCAGATCCTCGGCCAGCACCACGCGGGTGCCCCGTACCCGGTCAATGGCGCTTTGGAATTCGTGCAGGCTGTGTGGGGTGTTCGTCATGACAACCGTTTTGAAAACACAACCTGTTTTTTCAAACGTGGAGGAGAGGGCGTTGGGCTGTAAGGGTAGTGTCGGGCTGTAGGATGGGTGATTTCACCCATCAATGTTCATCACAAAAAAGATGGGTGCGAGCACCCATCCTACGCTTGCTGACAGATTTTCCTGAGAAGCGCGCCTGGTCCTTTGCCTGTACCACACGAGCGCCGTGCACTCGGTGAATGGCGCATTAGATCTCACGCCTAGAGAGAACGTGTTGGGGTGCGTCACGGCAACCGTTTGGAACCACAATTTGTGATCTCAAACGCGAAATAGAAGGGTTTTGGCTGCAAGTTCTTAGTATACGTTTGTGAGTAGGTAAGGGTCATATCCCCTTTTTTGAGTTTAGAGAGCATTGGAGGAATGAGTTGAAAATCCATCCAGCGCCTTTGGTAAGATTATGAGATGCCAAAAAAAGATGATAAGGTATGTTGGTTTTTGAGGGTTTGGTATGAAACGTAGTTTGTATTTGCAATCAATAGTTGTGGTATTTGCACTATTCAGCACAACCACATTCGCACAGTTTTCAGATTCAACAGCCGAAGATGAAACGGAGCAAGATGATGCATCGGCTGGCCAAAGCAGCGAGCTTGAGCAGGAAGGCGGTGGCTGTAAGCTACTTACACTAAAACGGAAATCCGGCGAGACGTTGAGTTTAGATGAATCAACACAGCTGCTAAATTGTTTCGAAAGCCCACTTGAGTTTGGTGATGACTGGGAGGGCTTCATGGCAAACCAACCATCACCAGATGCATTCGGAGATCCAAACAACTTTGCCCCGTGGCTAACACTGGATGAACTCAATGTATAAAATTGATTTGTTACTATCTTTGGAGAAAACAGCAGTATTGTTTGGGTGCAGTTTAGCACTGGCCCTAACTTCAGTCTTAGCGTTGTTTTTGTTCAATTTGGTGAGGGACAGATGCGTTAGCGCCGAAGCCAAAATGGACGTTTCTTACGGAACGATTTTAGGACTTGTTCTGGTTTTTGGATGTTTGGCAGGCGTTATCGGGTTACTTATGGGTAGTAGCCGTACTGCCGCTGCAGGTAATGTTTTGCCGGTAGCATTGACGTTTATTGGCGGGTTGGCGATATTTTTGATCACAAAGGAAGCAAACAAAGCCGTTAACGTTTCAGCTTCTGTTTTGGCATTTTCATTGATGCTTCTCTTTGGCACGGTAATCGGTTCGTATGAACGAGCGAGAGCGACTGAACAGGTAGCTCTAAAAACCTGGGATATTGAGAGACAAAAGTGGTTGGCGCAGCGAGAATTTGCGATAAATGCCTATCGAGATACCCTGGGTTTGAAGCCACTTGGCGAAAAAAAGTAGAGGCTATCACCTCTTCCGCCGCTTCACATTCCCACCCCGTTGGCCCGGCCTCCCAGCCGTTGACCGCCCACGCGACCTAACCGCGTCTTCCGAGGCTTTCTCGACCGCCCACTGACGCGCCATGGGGTCGTCGGCGACGGCCAGGTCGACCGCTTCCAGACGTTTGATCTCATCCCGGATGTTGGCGGCCTCTTCGAACTCCAGGTTCTCGGCGGCTTTGCGCATTTGCTCGCGCAGACCGTCCAGATGGGCCTCAAGATTGGCACCGTGCATCGGTTTGTCGATGGTGGCGGTGACGCGGTTCATGTCCACGTCGCCTTCGTAGAGACCGGCCAGAACGTCCTCGACATTCTTCTTCACCGTTTCCGGCGTGATGCCGTGTTCCTCGTTATAGGCAAGCTGTTTGGCGCGGCGGCGGTTGGTTTCGCCCAAGGCGCGCTCCATCGAGCCGGTGATCTTGTCCGCATACATGATCACCCGGCCATCGGCGTTGCGGGCGGCGCGGCCAATGGTCTGGATCAGTGAAGTCTCGGACCGCAGGAATCCCTCTTTATCCGCGTCCAGGATGGCGACCAGTCCGCATTCGGGGATGTCGAGCCCTTCGCGCAGCAGGTTGATGCCGACCAGCACGTCAAACGCCCCCAGCCGCAGGTCGCGCAGGATTTCGATGCGTTCCAGCGTGTCGATATCCGAGTGCATGTAGCGGACCTTGATGCCCTGTTCGTGCAGGTATTCGGTCAGGTCCTCGGCCATGCGTTTGGTCAGCGTCGTGACCAGCGTACGAAAGCCGTTGGCGGCGACCTTGCGCACCTCGTCCAGCAGATCGTCCACCTGCATCGACACGGGGCGGATTTCGACCTCGGGGTCCAGCAGGCCGGTGGGGCGGATGACCTGTTCGGTGAAGACGCCGCCGGTCTGCTCGATCTCCCACTTGGCGGGGGTGGCCGAGACAAAGACGGATTGCGGGCGCATGGCGTCCCATTCCTCGAACTTCAGCGGGCGGTTATCCATGCAGGACGGCAGGCGGAACCCGTGCTCGGCCAGCGTGAACTTGCGCCGATAGTCGCCCCGGTACATGCCGCCGATTTGCGGCACGCTGACATGGGATTCGTCGGCAAAGACGATGGCGTTGTCGGGGATGAATTCGAACAGGGTCGGGGGCGGTTCGCCCGGTGCGCGGCCTGTCAGATAGCGCGAATAGTTCTCGATCCCGTTGCAGACGCCGGTGGCCTCGAGCATTTCCAGATCGAAATTGGTGCGCTGTTCCAGCCGTTGCGCCTCCAGCAGTTTGCCTTCTCCGACCAGTTGGTCCAGCCGGATGCGCAGCTCCTTTTTGATCCCGATGATCGCCTGCTGCATCGTGGGTTTCGGCGTCACGTAGTGCGAGTTCGCATAGACGCGCACCTGCTCCATCGTCGCTGCGCGTTCGCCGGTCAGCGGGTCGAACTCGGTGATCTGTTCCAGTTCCTCACCAAAGAAGGACAGTTTCCAGGCGCGGTCCTCAAGGTGGGCGGGCCAGATTTCCAGCGAGTCACCCCGCACCCGGAACGAGCCGCGCTGAAACGCCTGATCGTTGCGGCGGTATTGCTGGGCCACCAGATCGGCCATCACCTGCCGCTGATCGTATTCATTGCCAACCTTCAGGTCCTGCGTCATCGCCCCGTAGGTCTCGACCGAACCAATGCCGTAGATGCAGGACACCGAGGCGACGATAATCACGTCATCCCGTTCCAACAGCGCCCGCGTGGCCGAGTGGCGCATTCGGTCGATCTGTTCGTTGATCTGGGATTCTTTTTCTATGTACGTGTCCGAGCGCGGCACATAGGCCTCGGGCTGGTAGTAATCGTAGTAGGACACGAAGTATTCTACTGAGTTCTCGGGGAAGAAGCCCTTGAACTCACCATATAGCTGCGCCGCCAGCGTCTTGTTGGGGGCAAGGATGATGGCGGGGCGCTGGGTTTCTTCAATCACCTTGGCCATGGTGAAGGTCTTGCCCGTCCCGGTCGCGCCCAGCAGGACCTGATCGCGCTCGCCGTCGAGAACGCCGCCGGCTAGTTCCCTGATCGCTGTCGGCTGGTCTCCTGCGGGGGCAAACTCGGTATGCATCACGAACTGTTTGCCGCCTTCCAGTTTCAGGCGGGCGCGGACGTCTTCGGCGGTCAGTTGGGTCTTGTCGGAATGGGCATAGGGCATGGGCAGGCTCCAGGTCAGGCCCTTACATTTGTTCTTATTTTGTCCAACTGCAAGTCCTGATCTGGTTTTTGAAAACGCCTTTCAGTAATACGCAAGCCGACCGTCCGGGATTTGATCCGATTGCACCTGTGGCGGAAATTCGTCAGTGTTCATAAACCGGCTTAGAACGGCCCGGTTGGCCTCGGGCCGGGCATCGATTTCAAGGGTTCTTTCGTGGTGGATCAAGTTGCAATCCTCATCATGAGCTGAACCCTTTTTAGGCCACGTTGATGACAGTTTCTGGCATCAGTCGGATCGCTGAAACCCGCGACAATTGCGGACTTGTCCGCGCCGCTCGCGTGGCGCATAAACATGATCAGCCAAGTGAGGACGGAGAGGCGACATGCGCGCACGGATTTACCAGCCTTCAAGAAATGCGATGACCTCGGGCATGGCAAAGACCCGCAAATGGGTTCTGGAATATGCCCCCGCCTCGGCGCGCGAGGTTGATCCGCTGATGGGCTGGACCTCGTCCAATGACACGCAGACTCAGGTTCGGCTGAAATTCGATACCAAGGAAGAGGCGCTGGAATACGCCAAGGATAACGGTATCGAGGCGCAGGTCAGCGAGCCGCATAAGCGCAAACCCAACCTGCGCGCCCGGGGCTATGGCGAGAACTTCGCCACCGACCGGCGCGGCCCCTGGACGCACTGAGTGATCGACATTCGTCAGGCCGACCCCACATCGGACGCTTTGCGCCCGGTGGTCGAGGCGCATTTTGCCCATAGCCAAACGGCTGGCCCTGCGGAAAGCAATCATACAATGGATGCCGATGCGCTGTCCGGGTCGGGGATCCGGTTTTGGGCCGTTTATGACGGCGATCAACCGGTGGGATGCGGGGCGCTGAAGCTGTTGCCGGACCAAACGGCCGAGGTGAAATCGGTGCACATCCTGTCACAAGCGCGCGGACGCGGGCTTGCGCGCGCGATGATGGATCATCTTGCGGAACACGCCCGGTCGGAAGGGTTATCCGCGCTGGTTCTGGAAACCGGCGCGGCGCATTTGCCGGAATATGACGGCGCCCGCAAACTGTACGAAGCATTGGGATATTCCTATTGCGGCCCGATCTACGGCTATGAGGATGATCCCAACAGCGCCTTCATGCGCTTGGGCCTTGAACCCCGCCCGTAAAAACCGCAAGAAGGGCGCAGCGGTCCCTTAGCTCAACTGGATAGAGCAGCTGACTTCTAATCAGCAGGTTGAGGGTTCGAGTCCTTCAGGGATCGCCATTTCCAACCGATGCAACCGACCCATCGCGCGCGAAATCTCGTTTGTGTGATCCGGGTCACTGACCGGCCCCACAGAATCAGTCAAAGTGACCCTATTGATGAGTTGGCGTCAGTTGGTTTTATGACGTGAGTTTTTTTTAAAGTTCTCCCCAAGACACTTGGCGCGTTTGTTTCAAACGCGCCATTTTCTTTTGGCCTTGGGGGAGGGTGAGGGGCTGGGTGAGGGGGTCAGGCCAGCCCCTCGTAAGGGGTTACTGAGTGGTAGTGTAATCCGCTGACCTCAAACTAGCCCAAGTCTAAGGTCTCGGATATTGGGGGATTCCCGTACGGATCGCCTTTTCTGGTCGGATTTTCTGCGATTTCCCACAAAATTCGAGCGATTTTCGGGGCCTTTGATCAAAACAGGGCCAACCTTAGGCGTGAGTCTGACGGGTGATTCCCATCCGTCAAAAGGCGCTTGGCCTGTGTTTGCCTGTTTCCTCGTGGCATCCCGAAAAAAAATCTTGCAACCGGTTGCAAAGAGCAACATTGTGACGCCAAGTAAGATTCGGGAGAATTACATGCTGAAGGTCGGGCTGCTTGGTGCTGGTCGTATCGGACGTGTCCACGCGCAAGCCATTACGTCGCATTCGGAAAGCAAGCTATGTGCGGTGTCGGACGCAATGGCCGAAGCCGCGACGCAACTTGCCGAGGCGCATGGCGCGCAGGTGCAAAGCTCGGTCGAAATTATCGATAACCCGGATATTGATGCGGTACTGATCGCAACGCCGACCGACACGCATTCGGACCTGATCGAGGCTGCAACGCAGGCAGGCAAGGCGGTTTTGTGCGAAAAGCCGGTCGATCTGGACCTGCAGCGGGCGCTTGACTGCCAGACTGTTGTGGCCGGGCGCAAGCCACCTGTCATGATTGGGTTCAACCGCCGGTTTGATCCCAACTTTTCCGCGATGAAGGCCGCTGCCGACGCAGGTGAGATTGGCAAGGCTGAGCTGTTGTCGATCACCTCATTCGATCCTGCACCCCCGCCGGTCAGCTACATCAAGGTTTCGGGCGGGCTGTTCCGTGACATGATGATCCACGATTTTGACATGGCGAACTATCTGATGGGGGAAATCCCTTCCTCTATTTCCGCGGTCGGGTCCTCGGTCGTGGACCCCGAGATCGGGCAGGCCGGGGATGTTGATACCGCTGTTGTCACAATGACTTACGCCGATGGTCGGATCGCGGTCATCAAGAACTCGCGCCGTGCGGCATATGGTTATGACCAACGGGTCGAAATGCTGGGATCAAAGGGACTGCTGCAGGCCCAGAACATGCTGGAAAACACGGTGATCAAATCGACGGCGGACGGTGTTGTCGGTGCCAAGCCTACCTACTTTTTCCTTGAACGCTATATGCCCGCGTATCGGGCCGAATGGGATGCATTTGTCCAGGCCGCAACGTCGGGCGCGGCGGTTCCGGTGACTTTGGATGACGGTGTCGCTGCGTTGGCCATGGCCGAAGCGGCAACGCAATCCGCGCGGTCGGGCGCACCCGTCCAAATGGCGGAAATTTTGAAACCGGTTGCAAAATGAGCGAATTTCTTCAAACTGAAAACGGCTCGGTACCACTTCCGGCTACGACAGATTCGGTCCGACCGAGTGAATGGGGCGGATAGCCCAGGACAAAAACAGACGGTTTTTATGGGAGGAAACCAAATGAACAAGTTTGTGAAACGAGTGCTGATGGCCAGTGCTGTGGCGGTTGCGGCGGCCACGGGCGCTGCGGCGGAAGGCGAAAAGTACATCCTGGTCAGCCATGCCCCGGACAGCGACAGCTGGTGGAACACGATCAAGAACGGCATCGCGCTGGCGGGTGATCAGATGGGTGTCGAGGTCGAGTATCGCAACCCGCCCACCGGCGACATTGCCGATATGGCGCGGATCATCGATCAGGCGGCAGCCTCGGGGCCGAACGGGATCATCACCACTCTGGCCGATTATGACGTGTTGAAAGGTCCGATCACATCTGCCGTGGACTCGGGCATCGACGTTATCATCATGAACACCGGCACGCCGGATCAGGCGCGCGAGGTTGGCGCGCTGATGTATGTCGGCCAGCCCGAATATGACGCCGGTCTTGCCGCCGGTCAGCGCGCGAAAGGTGACGGCGTCACCAAATTCCTGTGCGTGAACCACGCGATCCAGCAGCCCACGGTGGGTGAGCGTTGCCGCGGTTTTGCCGATGGTCTGGGTGTTGAACTGGGCGATGCGATGCTGGACAGCGGCACCGACCCGGCGGAAATCAAGAACAAGGTTCTGGCCTATCTGTCCGCAAACCCGGATACCGATGGCATCCTGACTCTGGGTCCGGTGTCGGCTGATCCCACCGTTGCGGCGCTGAAGGAAAACGGCATGGCCGGTGACATCTATTTCGGTACCTTCGATCTGGGTGAGGAAATCGTTAAAGGCATCAAGGACGGCACCATTCAGTGGGGCATCGACCAACAGCCCTTCCTGCAGGCCTATCTGCCGGTTGTGATCCTGACCAACTACCATCGCTATGGCGTTCTGCCGGGCAACAACATCAACTCGGGCCCCGGTTTTGTGACCGCAGACGCCCTTGAAAAAGTCGAGGAACACGCGGGCGAATACCGCTGATCCCAACCGGGTGGCGCCAAGGCGCGCCACCCGCCTGACTTCAATCCGCACCTTTCAGATCGTGGAGGCACCCCATGTCCACCACCCAAGTCGCTGACGAACGCGTCAAGGAAATGTCCGCGCTGCGCCGCTGGCTGATCCGCCCCGAACTGGGCGGGATCGTTGGAACCGTCGCAGTCTTTACCTTCTTTCTTCTATTCGCCGCTGATTCCGGCATGTTCAACGCGCAGGGCGTGATGAACTGGGGCACCGTGTCCGCTCAGTTCATGATTATCGCTGTCGGCGCGTGCCTGCTGATGATCGCGGGTGAATTCGACCTGTCCGTCGGCTCGATGATCGGCTTTTCGGGCATGATGATTGCCATCTTTCTGGTGATCCTGGGCTGGCCCGCCTGGATCTCGATCATTGTGACTTTCATTCTGTGCATGCTGATCGGTGCCTTTAACGGCTGGATCGTGATCCGCACCGGGCTGCCCAGCTTTATCGTGACGCTGGCGGCGCTGTTCGTGCTGCGGGGCTTTACCATCTATCTGCCGCAAACCTTCGAGAACAAGACCATCATCGGCGGTATCCGCGACGCGGCAGAAGGCGACTGGCTGGCCCCGATCTTTGGCGGGAAAGTTCTGCAGGGGCTGTTCGTCTGGCTGGGCGACAACGGCATTATCGCCACGTTCGAACGCGGTACGCGCGCCGGCCAACCTGTTGTTGACGGTATCCCCATGCTGATCGTCTGGGCGATTGTCATCATTATCTTTGGCCATGTGCTGTTGACCAAAACCAAGTTTGGCAACTGGATCTTTGCGGCCGGTGGCGATGCCGAGGCCGCGCGAAACTCGGGTGTGCCCGTGAACAAGGTGAAAATCCTGATGTTCATGTTCACCGCCTTCTGCGCCACCGTATTTGCGACCTGTCAGGTCATGGAGTTCGGTTCGGCCGGGGCGGATCGTGGTTTGCTGAAAGAGTTCGAGGCGATCATCGCCGTGGTCATTGGTGGCGCGTTGCTGACCGGCGGCTACGGCTCGGTTCTGGGGGCGGCGCTGGGTGCGCTGATCTTTGGTGTGGTGCAGCAGGGGCTGTTCTTCGCAGGCGTCGAAAGCTCTCTGTTCCGGGTGTTTCTGGGCGTGATCCTGCTGGGTGCGGTGATCCTGAACACCTATATCCGTCGCATCATCACAGGAGAACGCTGAGATGACCGAAGACACCAAATTCCACCACGGCGACTCGCAAGAGCAAAAGCCGATCATCCGTATGGTCGACATTCAGAAACACTTTGGTTCGGTGATTGCGCTGGCTGGCGTCAGTTTCGACCTGAAACCGGGGGAATGCCATTGCCTGCTGGGAGATAACGGCGCAGGTAAGTCGACCTTCATCAAAACCATGTCCGGTGTGCACAAACCCACCGCGGGCGAGATTTTCTTCGAAGACAGGCCGATGCATTTCGAAGACCCGCGCGACGCGATTTCAGCGGGTATCGCCACGGTGCACCAGCATCTGGCCATGATCCCGTTGATGAGCGTCAGCCGCAACTTCTTCATGGGCAATGAACCGACGCGCAAAGTGGCCGGGATCAACTTCTTCGACAAGAAGCTGGCGGATGAGATCACCATGGAAGAGATGCGCAAGATGGGCATCAACCTGCGTGGCCCGGATCAGGCCGTCGGCACGCTGTCGGGTGGGGAACGTCAGACAGTTGCGATTGCCCGCGCCGTGCATTTCGGTGCGAAGATCCTGATTCTGGACGAGCCGACCTCGGCCCTTGGGGTGCGTCAGACTTCGAACGTTTTGGCGACCATCGACAAGGTGCGCAGTCAGGGTGTGGGCGTCGTGTTCATCAGCCACAACGTCCGCCACGCGTTGGCGGTGGGCGACCGCTTTACCGTGTTGAACCGGGGACAGACGCTGGGCACGGCCAAACGGGGTGAGATCACGCCTGAGGAACTTCAGGACCTTATGGCTGGCGGTCAGGAACTGGCCGAACTGGAAGGTTCGCTGGGCGGGACCGTTTAAAACACCGGTGCCCCGCAGGCATGCGGGGCGCCCGATCATTCAGTGGTGCAAGGCCACACATAAATCACAGGTCAGATTGGGTGGCCTGGAACCTTCAGAAATGTGAAAACCGACCTAAAGCCCATGGCGGCTTCGTGTTGAAAGGGATCATGATGAGCAAGACAGTCCGACTGACCGCGGCGCAAGCTCTGGTGCGCTATCTCGGGGCGCAGATGAATGAGGCCGGAGAGCCCTATATCGCCGGAGTCTGGGCCATTTTCGGCCATGGCAACGTGGCCGGTCTGGGTGAGGCTTTGCACGCCGTCAAAGACAGCCTGCCCACCTATCGCGGTCACAACGAACAGACCATGGCCCATTGCGCGATTGCCTATGCCAAGCAGATGCGCCGCACGCGGGCGATGGCCGTGACCTCATCCATCGGGCCGGGGGCCACGAATATGGTGACAGCGGCGGCATTGGCTCATGCGAACCGACTGCCGGTACTGATCATCCCCGGCGATGTGTTTGCCTCGCGCGGTCCGGACCCGGTGCTGCAGCAGATCGAGAATTTTGGCGACGGCACGGTCAGCGCCAATGACTGTTTCCGCCCGGTCAGCCGCTACTATGACCGTATCTCGCGGCCCGAACACCTGTTGACCGCGCTACCGCGCGCCTTCCGTACCATGACCGACCCGGCAGATTGCGGTCCGGTGACGCTGGCCTTCTGCCAGGACGTGCAGGCCGAGGCCTACGACTACCCCGAAAGCTTCTTTGAGCCCCGCGTCTGGTATCAGCGCCGCATCCGCCCGGACGAGGGCGAACTGGCCCGCGCCGTTGCCGCGATCAAGGCGGCGAAGCGCCCGGTCATCGTAGCCGGAGGCGGGGTGCATTACTCGGGCGCGACCGATGCGCTGCAAAGCTTTGTTGAAACCCACAACATCCCCGTCGCTGAAACGCAGGCGGGCAAATCGGCCTTGGCCTGGGACCATCCATTGAATCTGGGGCCCATTGGCGTCACCGGTGGAGAACCGGCCAATGATGTCTGCGCCGAGGCTGATCTGGTTCTTGCGGTTGGTACGCGGTTGCAGGATTTCACCACCGGGTCATGGGGCCTGTTTTCGAACCCCGAACGCGAGATGATCTGCCTGAACACCGCAGCCTATGACGCCGAAAAGCACGGAGCAATGCCATTGCAATCCGACGCACGCGTGGGCTTGCAAGAGCTGGGCGCAGGCTTGCAGGGCTACAGCGCCGATCCAGTGGCCGATACCCTGAAAGCCGATTGGTTCGGCAAGGTCGACAAGCTGACCGACGCGCCCGGCGACGGGAATGCTCTGCCTACCGACATGCAGGTGATTGGCGCGGTTCAGCGGGCCTCGCACAACGACACGGTTGTAATGTGCGCCGCCGGAACAATGCCCGGTGAGTTGCACAAGCTGTGGAAGGCCCCACGCCCCGGCGCCTATCACATGGAATACGGGTTCAGCTGCATGGGGTATGAGATCGCAGGTGCGATGGGTATCAAAATGGCCCAGCCCGAACGGGACGTGATCTGCTTTACCGGCGACGGCACCTATATGATGGCGAACTCGGAAATGGCCTCTGCCGCGATGATGGGCGTGTCTTTCACTGTTGTCATCACCGACAACCGGGGCTTTGGCTGTATTAACCGCTTGCAGATGGGCACCGGCGGGGCCGAGTTTAACAATCTGCTGGATCACGCGGTGCATGAGACACCGTCGGCTATTGATTTTACCGCCCACGCGGCGGCGATGGGGGCGACCTCGGTCAAGGTCAGCTCGATTGCTGACTTGGAAGAGGCTTTGGCCAAGCGTGCCGACATCAAAGGGCCTTATGTGGTGGTCATCGACACCGATCCGTACCCGTCCACCGAATACGGCGGTACCTGGTGGGAGGTTGCGGTGCCCGAGGTCTCAATCCGCCCCGAAGTCAACGAAAAACGCGCGGCCTATGAAGTTGCGATCAAGGAAAGAAATACGAAATGAGCGTGAAGATCGGTATCTCTCCGATTGCCTGGCAGAATGACGATCTGCCCGACCTTACGGCAGCCTATACCATGGAACAGGCGCTGAAAGAGGCCAGAGAGATTGGTTATACAGGCGTCGAGCGCGGCCAGCGGATGCCCGGCGATACCCAAGGTTTGCGCGCCTATCTCGACGGCAACGACATCGCCCTGTGCGGCGGTTGGTGTTCCGGTGCGTCGCTGGTCAACGACTTCGCGACCGAACGTGAGGCGGTGCGCGAACAGGTCGAGCAATTCGTGGCGCTGAACAGCCCGTGCATTGTCTATGCCGAATGCTCGAACACCGTGCAGGGGCAGATGGGCACGCCGGTCAATCACCGTCCGAAACTGTCGAAGGATGAGGTCAAGGCCTACGCAGCCAAGATCACCGAATTGGCGAAATGGATGGCCGATCAGGGGATGCCGATGGCCTATCACCACCACATGGGCACGATCATCGAAAGCGAGGATGACGTGAACTGGCTGATGGAGGGATCGGGCCCCGAGGTGAACCTGTGCTTTGACACTGGCCATCTGCTGTTTGGCGGCGGCGATGTGATGGCAACCCTGAACCGCTGGGGCGACCGGGTGCATCATGTGCATTTCAAGGACATCCGCCCTCAGATCGTGCAGACAACTCGCGAGAATGACCATTCTTTCCTGGATGCGGTGGTCGGCGGCGCTTTCACCGTTCCAAGCGATGGTTGCATCGACTTTCAGGCGGTCGCAAACGCGCTGAAAGCGATGGATTACGACGGCTGGATCGTGGTCGAGGCCGAACAGGACCCGGCCAAGGCACCGCCCTATGAATATTCCAAGATGGGCTACGACCACATTGTCGAGGTTTGCACACGGGCGGGATTGGAGATCACGGCGTAACACCCAGCCCCAAAGGGCAACACCAAAAGCCATGAGAAAGGAGACTGTCATGGTGACTCAACAGCTTGGATATGTCGGCTATTTCGACCGGGAATCCTGTGATCTGGATGAATTCAAGGTGTTGACCGCTCAGAACCTCTTGGCTGAAACGGTGCCTTTTGCGGCCTCCGTCGAAAAGAACGTGCCCGTCTATGACATGCAGGCGCTGCGTCAGATGTTGGAACAGCCTGATACACGCCGGGCTTTGCTGGCGGAGTGGGGCTGGGTTCTGGACAAATCCGCTGGTGTGATCGCTTTGAAAGGGGCATATCCGGACACCTCGATCATTGATCGGGCGACGGATGTGTTCCGTCAGATTATCGAGCAAGAACGCCTAAGCGGGGCGGGTGAGGGTGATCATTTCGCCGCCTCAGGCGCGAATGACCGGATTTGGAACGCGTTGCAAAAACAATGCCTGCGCGACCCCGAAGGCTTTGCGCTCTATTTCGGGAACACGGCGATCTCGGCGGCTTGTGAAGCATGGCTTGGACCGAACTATCAGGTGACGGCGCAGATCAATCAGGTGCGCCCCGGTGGCAAGGCGCAACAGGCGCATCGGGACTATCACCTGGGGTTTCAAAGCGCGGACAGTGCAGCCCGATACCCGGCCCATGCGCATCTGGTAACAGCCTCGCTGACGCTGCAGGGCGCAGTTGCGCATTGCGACATGCCGGTAGAAAGCGGTCCGACCAAGCTGCTACCGTTCTCGCAGCTCTACCCGCCGGGCTACCTGGCTTTCCATGATGAGGCCCACCGGGCGCATTTCGAGGACAGCTATATCCAGCTCCCACTGGAAAAGGGCGACGCGGTGTTCTTCAACCCGGCCCTGTTCCATGCGGCGGGCGAGAACAGCAGCACCAACATTCACCGCATGGCGAACCTGCTGCAAATCTCATCTCCCTTCGGGCGTGCGATGGAGGCGGTGGATCGTCAGGCGATGTCGCTGGCAGTGTTCCCGTCACTGGTCGCCTTGAAGCAGCGCGGGGCGTTGGACGCTGCGCAGTTGGAGGCCGCGATTGCGGCCACGGCTGAGGGTTATCCTTTCCCTACCAATCTGGACACGGACCCTCCGGTCGGGGGCAACGCGCCTGAAAGCCAGGCGGACATACTGCGCCGCGCTGTTGCGGAAGGCTGGACCGAGGCGCAACTGTCCAAGGTTCTTTCGGCCCTGAACCAAAGGCAAGCTGCCTGAAACAACAATCGGGCGGCCCGAATGGCTGCCCGCAAGGAGAACAAAATGGCAGATCTGCTCAAGAAACCCTTCGGCACGCGCGGCAAGGTCCACGATATCACCCCGGCCAGCGCCGGGTGGCGGTATGTCGGGTTTGGTCTCTATCACTTGCGGGCCGGTGACACCGCGTCTGAGGTCACCGGGGATCGTGAGGTCATTCTGGTCATGGTCGAGGGGAAGGCACAGATCACGGGGGCCGGGCAGGATTGGGGTGTTCTGGGTGACCGGATGAACGTGTTCGAGAAGACGCCACCGCATTGCCTGTACCTGCCGAACGGAACCGAATGGGAGGCCGTGGCACAAACCGACTGCGTCATCGCCGTCTGTTCCGCGCCGGGCAAAGGCGGGCACGCCGCGCGTCGCATCGGCCCCGATGGCATAACCTTGACCGAACGCGGCAAGGGCGTAAACACGCGCTATATCAACAACATAGCGATGGAGGCCGAGGACTACGCCGATAGCCTGCTGGTGACCGAGGTCTTCACGCCAAACGGCCACTGGTCGTCCTATCCCAGCCACCGTCACGACGAGGACGACTACCCCCGCATCACCTATCTGGAAGAGACCTATTACCACCGCCTGAACCCGTCCAACGGCTTCGGCATTCAGCGGGTCTATACCGATGACGGCCAGTTGGATGAAACTATGGCGGTGTCTGATGGCGACGTCGTGACCGTCCCGCGCGGCCACCACCCCTGCGGCGCGCCCTATGGGTTCGAGATGTACTACCTGAACGTCATGGCCGGGCCGCTGCGAAAATGGCGGTTCGTCCCGGCCCCCGAGGTCGAATGGATCATGGAGCGTGACGCTTAGCGCCTGCTGGATACCGGGCCCCGCCATTCCGGGGCCTTTTTGCTTCTATCGCTGCGACGGCGCACCAAAAGCGCGGATCACCATGCGAGCAGCAGCCTCGACGGGGTCATGCGTTTCCTTCAGGATGGTCACGCGGTCGAACCTGTCGGGGTCTGCATTCACGGCCTCGCGCAGGGCCTGACCAAAGGCCATGCGCAGTTCGGTTCCGATGTTGAACTTGCAAATTGCGGTCTCGCGGGCGAGGCGCGCGCGTTGTTCGACCGGCACGCCTGAACCACCATGGATGACCAGTGGAACCTCGGTCATGGCGTCGATCTGGCGGATGCGGTCTTCGTCGAGCCCGCCTTCCTTGTTTTGCTGTAAATGGACATTGCCGACCGAGATCGCCATCGCGTCCACGCCGCTGTCGCGGGCGAACTGCGCAGCCTCGGTCGGGTCGGTCCCGTTCGAGCCTTCGCCGCCGGAATAACCCACGAACCCGATCTCGCCCTCGCAGGAAATGCCTGCCGCGTGGGCCATCTCGGCAATTGCGGCAGTCTCGTCGATGTTCTGCTGCAGGGGCTTGCGCGATCCGTCGAACATCAGCGAGGTAAAGCCGCTGTCCAGTGCGATCTTGCACTCCTCAAACGTATAGCCGTGATCCAGGTGGGCCACTACCGGCACCGAAGCGTTCTCGGCCAGATGCCGGAACATCTTACCCAGAATAGGCAGGGGGGTGTGCTCGCGGCAGCTGGGTCCGGCTTGCAGGATCACTGGGGCATTTTCGGCGTCGGCCGCGGCCACATAGGCGCGCATGTCCTCCCAGCCGAGGGTCACAAGCCCGCCCACGGCATAGCCTTGTTCGTAGGCCGGTTGCAGGACGTCTTTCAGTGTGACGAGGGTCATTTGAACTTCGCGATCATGTCTTTGATGCCTGGAATCGTTTCGATCTGATAGGCATGCGTGGGCTGAAAATACTGCACCAGAGACCGCTGGCTAAGACCGCCGAGGATGGTGAAATAATACATCTCGTACCCCGGCAGCACGCAGCAGGGGTGATAGCCCTTGTCGATGCAGATCGTCGAGCCATCGACGATGTGATAGGCATCGCCCGGCTCGTTGTCCTCGCGCTGCAGCATTTGCAGGCCCGAGCCCCAGTTGGGCTTGAAGCGGAAGTTATAGGTCTCGTCATGGCGCGACTCGTCCGGCAGGCGGTTGGTGTCGTGCTTGTGGCTGGGGAAACCTGACCAGCCGCCCTGACCAACCGTGAACAACTCGCTCACCAGCAGGCGACCAACCTTGTCATGTTGTTTCTGGCCAAGGATGTGCTTGATTTTACGATGGGTTTTGGTGTCATCGCTGCCATATTGCACAAGGTCATGTTCGCGCACGTCGAACGGATCCAGCACCTTGTCGAACTTCGCGCCTGCGATGAAAACTTCGGCCTCGTCGGACACGCAAACCAGTTGTGCCTTGGCCCCGACCGGAACGTATACGCCCTCGGGCTCGCCATCCCAGACATCCTCGCCCCGGTTGCCCAGTTTGGGGAATTGCACCCCTTCGACATCTACATCCACACTTCCGGTGGCGGGCACGATGCAGGTCTCATACCCCGGTACCTGATATTCGAACGCCTCGCCACGGCGCAGTTTGACGATGTTGAAATAGTTCAGCGGCACCGTCGGATCGTCGGCATCCACAATGGGTTTGTTCTGGTTGTCATAGGGCGCGATGTGCATGGGAAACTCCTATGTGGTCGGGCCGGGATGATCGGCAAGGAACGCATCCAGTTCCGGGGTTGTGGGCATGGCGGGCGCGCAGCCGGGATTGGAAACCACGATGGACGCACAGGCTGAACCGCGCAGGACGGCCTGTTGCAGCGAAGCGCCAGCAGCGATCGAGGCCAAAAGCCCGGCCATGAAACTGTCACCCGCGCCAACGGGTTTGATCGCATCGACCGGGTAGATGCCCGTTTGAATCTCTTGCCCGTCGGTCAGGGTCACGGCACCCTTTTCGCCCATCTTGTAGATGACAACCCGGCCCGGTTTCGAGGCCAGTTCCCGGGCCTTGTCGAACCCTTTTTCGATGCCACCGGCCATGAAACCGAATTCTTCATCATTGCCGACGATCAGGTCGCTGGCCTCTCCGGCGCGGGACAGGACATCGGCGGCCACCTCGGGTGAGGGCCAGCTATAGGGCCGGTAATCGACATCGAAGATCACCGGCAACCCGGCTTTGTGTGCATTGTCAAAAGCGCGGAACGTGGCGCTTCGGGAAGGTTCCGAGGCGAATACCGTTCCGGCGGACAGGACAGCCGAGAATTCCCCATAGTTGACCCGGTCCACGTCATCTTCGGTCACCTGAAAATCGACGGCCCCGTTGCGATAGATGACGTTCTGGAAGTTCTCGGTCCGGCTTTCATACAACGCCAGAGAAGTGCGATATTCGCCGCCCAAAACGCGAATATAGGACGTATCCACCCCGTAATGCCGCAGCCGGTTCAGGCAAAAACGCCCGATTGCGTCATCCGAGACCGAGGTGACCAGCGATGCCTGACTGCCCAGCTTGACCAGACCCGCGCAGATATTGGCCGAGGATCCGCCAAGATCGGCGTGGAACGTCTCGGCATCTTCGCTTTTGACGTTGATGGGATCGGCAAACAGGTCCATGCCAGCACGCCCGAAAACTGCAAAACGGTTCCCTTTGATACCGTCCATCAAAGCGCTCACGTCATATTCCTCCGGCTTAGGGGCGTCGGCAAAGTTTGGACCTTGCGTTGAATCGATTCACACGATACTGATTTTGCAACCGGTTGCAAATGATATGTTCGGAGCCGTGACAGATGCCTGAAATCGGAATTGGAATCGTTGGTGGCGGCTATATGGGCAAGGCGCATTCCGTTGCCATGTCCGCCGTTGGTGCGGTGTTCAACACGGCGCTCAGACCTCGGCTTGAGGTGATTTGCGCGTCCACGCCAGCAAGCGCCGAGCGGTATCGGGAAGCCTATGGGTTTCAGCGCGCGACCCATGACTGGCGCGCTTTGGTCGAGGACCCAAAGGTCGAGGCTGTGGTGATCGCGTCCCCGCAGGAAACCCATCGCCAGATCGCCGAGGCAGCTTTTGCTTTGGGCAAGCCGGTTTTGTGCGAAAAACCGCTGGGTGCGTCGCTTGAGGACAGTCAGGCGATGGTCAACGCTGCCGAGGCTGCGGGTACCGTAAATATGGTCGGTTTCAACTATATCCGCACGCCTGCCAGCCAGTACGCCCGCCAGTTGATCGCCGAGGGCGAGATTGGCAATGTCACCTGGTTTCGGGGCGAGCATACCGAGGATTTCTATGCTGACCCGCAAGCCCCCGCCACATGGCGCACGACGGGGATGGCCAATGGAACAATCGGTGATCTGGCCCCGCATATGGTGAACGGCGCGATGGCTTTGATCGGACCAATTGCGCAGGTCATGGCCGATGTGGAAACCGTGCACCGCACCCGCCCCGGCGGAGAGGTCACAAATGACGATCACGCGCAGATGATGTGCAGGTTTGAAAATGGCGTGATGGGGAACCTCTATTTCAGCCGCGTCGCGACGGGGCGGAAGATGGGCTATGCCTATGAGATTTCGGGAACAAAAGGCGCGATCCGCTTTGATCAGGAAGATCAGAATGCCCTATGGCTTTATCGGCGCGAAGGGCCCGAGGCGCAGCGGGGATTCACCAAAATCCTGACTGGCCCGGCACATCCGGATTACGAACCCTTCTGTCAGGGACCCGGCCACGGCACCGGCTATCAGGATCAGATCATCATCGAGGCCAAGGATTTCCTGCGGGCTATCCACACAGGCGAAGCGATCTGGCCCACATTCCGCGACGGGCATCAGGTCAACCGGGTGCTGGCGGCGGCGCTGGCTTCCTCGGACCAGCGGCAGTGGAAAAACATCAGCGATTTCTGATCGCTTAACGATACAATCGATAGAGAGACCAAGACCATGGCAAAGCTGAAATGGGGCATGATCGGCGGTGGAGAAGGCAGCCAGATCGGGCCCGCCCACCAGTTGGGCGCGCAGGCGGACGGGATGTTCGAATTCGCCGCAGGCGCGCTGGATCATCGGCCCGAGGTGGGCCGTGAATATGCGCAACGGTTGGGTATTGCTGCCGACCGCGCTTATGGCAATTGGCAAGAGATGCTGGCGGGGGAGAAAGACCGCGATGATCGCGTCGATCTGGTGACGATTGCCACGCCAAACTCGACCCATTTCGAGATCGCCAAGGCGTTTCTGGAAGCCGGGTTCAACGTGCTGTGCGAAAAGCCGATGACGATGACGGTTGAAGAGGGCGAAGAGATCGTTCGCGTCGCAGAAGCCTCGGGCAAGATCTGCGCGGTCAACTATTGCTATTCGGCCTATCCGATGGTTCGTCAGGCCCGCGCCATGGTACGGGCGGGTGATATTGGCAAGGTCCGTCTGGTTGTCACCAATTTCAGCCATGGGCACCACGGCGATGCCACGGATGCCGACAACCCGCGCGTGCGCTGGCGCTACGATCCGGCGATGGCGGGTGTCTCGGGCCAATTCGCGGATTGTGGCATCCACGCGCTGCATATGGCCAGTTTCATCTGCGATGACGAGGTGAAGTCCTTGTCCGCTGATATGGCCTCGACCATCTCCAGCCGGGAACTGGAAGACGACGCGATGGTGAATTTCCGGATGGAAGGCGGCACGGTCGGGCGGCTGTGGACTTCATCCGTTGCCATCGGGCGGCAGCACGGGTTCGACATTCAGGTGTTCGGCGAAACCGGTGGGTTGCGCTGGGCGTCCGAGCAGCCGAACCAGTTGATTTACACGCCTGTCGGTGGGCGCACCCAGATCATCGAAAAGGGCGAGGGCGGGCTGCACGATGAAGTGCAGCGCCTGTCGCGGGTGGCGATTGCGCACCCCGAAGGCTTTCCGCTGGCCGTGGCCAATATCTACTGCGATCTGGCTGACGCGATCCGGGGCGAGACGCGCGACGGCTTGCCCGGCGCTGCGGATGGGGTGCGGTCTATCGCGGCAGTCCACGCCGCTGTCGCGTCCGGCAACGAGGACGGCGCTTGGAAAGACGCCCGCCCGCCGATGTTTCGCTGATCAAGGGCGGGGCCGCCGCAACGTGCCCCGCTCGATCACCCGACAGGGGAAAATCCGGGCCTCAGGGTATCTCTGAGGCTCTTTCAGCATCTCCTCGACCAGATCAACGGATGAGGTGATGATCTGCTTGATCGGCTGGTGAATGGTCGTCAGATCGACGCTTTCCCACCGGGCCATTTCCATGTCGTTCAGGCCGATGACGCCGATGTCCTTGCCGGGTTTCAGCCCATGATCCTTGAGCGCTGACAGCGCACCGATAGACAGGATGTCGTCGCCGCAGAAATACCCTTCGGCGGGTTTGCCTTGCAGCAGGCGCAGCATTTCCGCGCGCCCCGCCTCGAACGAATAGTTGTCGGCGAAGGAATGCGACACGTCCAGGTCGGGGTGCTGATCGGTTTCCTCAATGAACCCCCGATACCGATCCATGGCCGAGGTCGCATCTTTTGGCCCACCGAGGTAGCCGACGCGCTTGTACCCGCGCGAAACAAGCTCGCGCGCCGCCATGCGCCCGCATTCAACGTTATCGATGCCGACCACATGCACCTCGGGCGAGGTCGCCGACCGTCCGAAGGTGTGCACAACCGGCACGCCCGCATCGTGGAACGCTTTGGCAAAACTGGGGGGCAGGGTTGATGACGCGACAATGACCGCATCGACTGAATACTGACGCAGCATTCGCACGGAATTGGCAGGCTCGGTCTCGTCCGTCAGGTTTACGATCAGCGGGCGCAAGCCGCGCTCCTGCAGCGCGCGGGTGAACTGGTCGAACACCTCAAGAAAGATCGGGTTGTGGAAGTTGTTGGAGATCAGGCCGATCAGCTTGGTCCGCCCGGTCGTCAGCGATGAGGCCAGCGCATTTGGGCTGTAGCCTAACTCACGCGCCGCTTTTTCAACCTTACTGCGCGTCTTGGCCGAGACCGAGGCCCCTTCGGTAAAGGTTCGCGAAACGGCGGATCGGGACACCCCGGCAAGCGCCGCAACATCTTTCAAAGTCACGCTCACAGGGCGTACCGTTCATGCGGTTGGGGTGTGGGTGGGGTCGCGATAATCATTGGGTTTGATTATGCACTATTGCGAAGCGGCTGCAACCGGTTGCAACCTGCCTGAGGTGGTACGAGGCGGCTTGAAAACCGCCTCGACCGGGTATCATCAGCTCGCGCCTTGGGTTTCCAGCGCAGTCAGCAGCGTGCCCAGATTATGCTGGAACATCGCCAGATAGCTTGTGGCCGGGCCACCACGCTCGGACAGGGCGTCCGAAAACAGACGGCCACCGATCTCAATACCGGTTTCGTCCGAGATCTGCTGAACCAAGGCCGGGCTGGTGATGTTTTCAACAAACAAGGCTGCCGCACCTTCGGCTTTCAGTTGGTCGATCAGAACGGCCAGTTCCTTGGCGGACGGCTCGGCTTCGGTGTCGATGCCGACTGGCGCCAGGAAGGTCATGCCATAGGCGTCCGCCAGATAGCCGAACGCGTCATGGGCAGTGACGACAGTGCGGCGGTCTGCGGGCAGGTTCGCCAGTTTGGTTTTGGTTTCGGCGTCCAGTGCCTCCAGCTTGGCGATATACGCGTCGGCATTGGCGGCGATTTCATCCGCATGCTCGGGCATGGCGCCTTTCATCGCGTCCGCCACGTTGGTCACGTAGATCACGCCGTTCAACAGCGAGTTCCAGGCGTGGGGGTCAATTGCACCGTCGACCTCGACCGGCGTGATGCCGTCGGTTGCGACATGCACGGTGGCTTCGGTGCCCGATTCCGCGATCAGCGTGTCGGACCATGTCTCAAAGCCCAGACCGTTGACAAAGATGATGTCCGCTTGGGCCACGGCCTTGGCGTCCGCAACCGATGGCTGATAGACATGCGCGTCCGCATCGGGGCCAACGATTGTGGTCACTTCGGCCAGATCGCTCACGACCTCTTCGACCATGTCGCCGAGGATCGAGAAGCTGGCGACGACCTTGACGTGGTCTTCGCCTGCATAGGCTGGCAGGGCAACCAGTGCGAGGGATGCCGTGGCAATACCGGAATAGAGGGATTTCATAAGAGTCATTGAGCTCTCTCTTCTTGTGGAACTTGCGCAACGGGGATGTCTTTCGAAACGGACAGTTTGCGCAGCCGTCCGCCAAAACCAAGCGGCCCGAAGATGGCCGAAAACAGGAAGAACCCGCCCGCGACCAGCACGATGGCCGGGCCGGATGGCGTGTCGGGGAACAGGTAGGACAGGGTCAGACCGATCCAGCAGCTGGACAGGGCAAAGATGAAGCCCAGAACCAGTTGTGCCGTGATGGTGCTTGCCCAATACCGCGCGGCGGTTGCGGGCAGGATCATCAGGCCGACGGCCATCAGCGTGCCCAGCGTCTTGAACGCGGCCAGCAGGTTCAGAACCAGCAGCAGCATAAAGCCCTGATCGACCAGCCAGGGGCGGCGCGTCTGGGTTTCGAAAAACACCGGATCGCAGGTGCTGACAATCAAGGGGCGCAGCAGGACAGCAAAGGCCACCAGCGTCACGGTCGCGACCCCACCCACCAGCATCATCGACGCATCGTCAATCCCCAGGATCGAACCGAACAGGAAGCTTTTCAGCGGAACGGCGGATCCGGCTGCGGATAGAATGAATATCCCCACCGCCAAGGCGATCAGGTACAGCGAGGCAAGGCTGGCATCGCTGCGCAGGATCGTCCGGCGCGCCAGCAATGCCGTCAGAATGGCCACGCCGACGCCTGCAATCAGCCCGCCGACCAGCAGCGACATGACCGACAGACCTGCCGTCACGAACCCGATGACGATACCGGGCGTGATCGCATGGGCCATGGCTTCACCCGCCAGAGACAGGCGGCGCAGGACAAGGAATGCCCCCACCGGTGCGACCGAGGCCGACAGAACGGTGGTCGCCACAAAGGCGCGGCGCATGAAGGCAAAGCTCCACATTTCGGTAAGCAGATCAAACACGGGCATGCTCCGATGCTGAAGGGTTTCCACGGAACATCCACGAGGCCTGACTTTCGGACAGATACCCCTGCGCGACCAGCCGGTCGGGCGTCAGGACGTCATTCACCGGACCATGGGTCGCTTCTTGCCCGCCCAACAGCAGGGCATGGCTGCAATGGTCCAGAACCGATGACAGGTCATGCACGACCAGCACAACGGCGCGGCCCTCATCCCGCCAGCGGCGGATGATCGTCAGCAGATGCGCCTCGGTGCTTTGGTCAACGGCGGCAAAGGGTTCGTCCAGCAGGATCAAAGGGGCGTCCTGCATGATGACACGCGCGAACAGGGCGCGCTGAAGCTGGCCACCCGACAGCATGTGAAGCGGACGGTCGGCGATGTCCAGAACCCCGGCCTCGTCCAGTGCTGCGGTCATCCGGTCGCGCGCGGCGCGGTCCAGACCGGATCGGAAGCCAAACCCACGCCAGGCCCCCATCGCGGCCAGATCGCGCACGCGGATGGGAAAGCGGCGGTCAAACTCGGTCATTTGCGCCAAATAGCCGATGGCGCCGGGGCGGCCATTGGGCCAGTTCATGCTGCCCGAAAGCGGATCCAGCAGACCCAGCAGCATCTTCACAAACGTGCTTTTGCCCGACCCATTGGCCCCCAGAACGGCCAGAGTTGTGCCGGCTTCAATATCCATGGACAGGCGACGGAACAGCGTCAGATCAGGGTATCCAAGCGTCAGATCGCGGAGTTGCAAGACAGCCGTCATCACAGCACCACGTAAATCGCAAGACACAACACAGCCGACACGGCCAAAGCGCCAGCAATCAGCGCCACAACGCTGAATTCGGTTAGGCAGCGCCCTCGTGCACCCGAGTCGTCATGGGTAATGTGCCGCGTCATCGGGATACCCCAATGGCTTGCGCGCAAACAGGGGTGTTGCAGGTCACCGGGGCAACGGTCACCTGATGCGGGTTGCAGGGTGGAAATTCATTTGTTTGCAATGACAAAAGCATCGCCTCCTTCGCGAGGTCGAGGGCAAAGCGAGTGCAAGGTTTTGGACGGCACAGGCCGTTTGAAACATTGTCATCTCCCTCTGGGACACCCCGCCCAGGTTCATTCAAATTCGGATGGCAGGTCTCCTGACTTGCGGGTCAACGCTGTCCCGATCCTTCCCAGGCAAATGCCCAGTGGACGATCTCGGGTCGCTCGCCGCCTACAGTTGCGGGGGCAGTCACGGAATTGGCTATGGGGCCGCACCGTATTCCCTTTTATCCCTACGCGCAGAACGCGGTCGGGAACCATCGCGGGCGACAGAACACGAAACACCTTGATTCGACAAGAGCACGTTCTAGAACGTTGTTGTTATCGGACGCGCCGGTTTCGACGGGCAATAGAGCTTCGTGGCAACTTGTGGCATAAAAAGCGTGGTTTTGGGGCGGCGGGTCCGAACGGAGATCCGCAAGCGAAAAGGCCTGCCAAGCGTACGTTATAACCGCGCATTGCGTTGATTTCATGTATATGGAGAAGTGGTGGGCGACCCTGGAATCGAACCAGGCGTGCGTCTCCGCGAGGGAGTTACAGTCCCCTGCCACACCTTGCGGCCTGTCGCCCACTGTCAGGCGTTGCACCTGACGTGGAGGCGTGATTACTAGCGCACCAAAGGAGCGTCAACAGGAAAATTCCGCTTTGACGCAGGAAACCGAATTCCCGGCCCGGAGGCCCCCAAAATGAAAAAACCCAAGTGGGTTGTCGAAAAGGAACAGGCGCGAAAAGCCGCTGCTGCAGAGACCGTTTGGTTGTTCGGCCTTCACGCCGTACGCGATGCTCTGATGAACCCCAAACGCCAAAAACTGCGCCTGATCGTGACCCGAAATGCCCGCGACAAACTGGCCGAAGCCATTGAGTTTTCAGGGATCGAGGCCGAGATGGTCGATCCGCGCAAGTTCACGGCACCCATCGATGCAGGCTCGGTCCATCAGGGTGCGGCGCTTGAGGTCAAGCCGCTGGAGTGGGGCGGTCTGGCTGAAAACTGCATCGGGCGCGAACACCCGCGCGTGATCCTGCTGGACCGGGTGACCGACCCGCATAACGTGGGGGCGATTCTGCGCTCGGCCGAGGTTCTGGGCGCAAGCGCCGTGATCGGAACGCGGCACCATTCGGCCCCTGAAACCGGGGCGCTGGCGAAAACGGCCAGCGGCGCGTTGGAGCGTCAGCCCTATCTTCGGGTGCGTAATCTGGCCGACACGATCACCGAATTGCAGGAAATGGGCTTTCTGGTGCTTGGGCTGGACGGTGAGGCGCAAGAGACGATCGAAACCGCCCTGGGCGATCAGCGCGACCGGCCCGTGGCCCTGGTGCTGGGCGCCGAAGGGCCGGGATTGCGGCAAAAGACCAAGGAAACGGTTGATCAGCTGGTGAAAATTGACGCATCCGGCGGGTTCGGGTCCCTGAACGTCTCAAATGCGGCGGCAATCGCCTTATATGCCTCACGTCACCATTGAACAGGAGAGCGTCATTTCCGGACCATCCAAAATCGCCACCTGCTGTTACTGCGGGACCCGGGCTGCGCTGATTCTGACCGGTAAGAACCGGCACGAGTTGAGCTGTTCCAATTGCGGCGCGCCGTTGCATGACCTGAAGAAGCTGCCAAAGCGCAAAGTGGCAAAGCCCAGGCAGGAACGCACCGCAATCAGCCATGTTGCCCCGCCCAAGGCACGCAAGAAAAAAAAGAAGAAAAGCGTGTTGTATCGGGTGCTGGACGAAGCCTGGGACGTGATCGAGGATATTTTCGACTAAACTGCAACCCAGGCAGCACAGGCGTTCACAACCGCGTCAACAGGGGTTCCCGAAGCGTCAAAAAATTGCACTTTGATACTCTCGATTCTCAGTTGTGGGTTCCGTGATGCTTTGTCGTCGCTCCATCTTTGGTGCAATATTTGCTTTGGCCTTGGCGCCTGCCGTTCAGGCGCAGGATAAACCTGTCTATTTCGCGACCGAAGGGGCCGCGATGGCGGGGTACGATCCCGTGTCTTATTTTGACAGCGACGTTCCGATTCAGGGTCAGCCGACGATTGCCGTGATGTGGAAAGGGGCCGAATGGCATTTCGCGTCGCAGGAAAACCGCGAGCGTTTTGAAAGCAATCCGCGCGCCTATGCGCCGCAATTCGGTGGGTATTGTTCCTACGCGATGGCCAAGGGTGTGCTGAAAAGCACCGACCCGATGGCGTGGCAGGTGGTAGATGGCCGACTGTACCTGACGCATTCGCCGGAAATCGAGCAGATCTGGCAGCAGGACAGGTCGGAATACATCCAGATGGCCGAACAGAACTGGCCGGTGGTTTTGTACGAGGAATAGGCCGGTTTCCGCTTTTTGTGAAAAGTCATCACAAAAAAGAAGGCCCCCTCTTTTTTTCATCCGGATCATGCTTAAATGTCACAGTGACCGCGGAACGGAACTGCCGCGGGTCATTTCACTGTCCCTCGTTCCAACAACTGGCGCCCAAGGCTTCTTGGGCGCTTTTTTCTTTTTGCGGTCTGTGCTTAGGATGCCGCTATGCCTGACTATTCCGATGATCATCTGAAAGGTATCCTGCAGTGCACCAAACGTGTTGCTGTTGTCGGCGTTTCGATGAATCCTGTGCGGCCCAGCTATTACGTGGCGCGCTACCTGTCGCTGAAGGGGTATACCGTGATCCCTGTCAATCCGGGCCACGCGGGCAAGGACCTGTTTGGTCAGACAGTGCGCGGCAGCTTGGCCGAGATTTCCGAGCCCGTCGATATGGTGGATATCTTCCGACGGTCCGAAGCCGTTCCGCCGATTGTGGATGAGGCGTTGGAGGTCTTCCCCGATCTGCAGACCGTCTGGATGCAGATCGGCGTCGAACACGCCGAGGCCGCTGCCAAAGCGCAGGCGCGCGGCGTTGAGGTGGTGATGAACCGTTGCCCGAAGATCGAATATCAGCGCCTGTTTGGCGAGTTGCGCATGGGTGGATTCAGCACCGGCATCATCTCATCCAAGCTTTAGCTTATTCAGCCGGGTAGGGCCTCAGCCGGGCCACCTGCGTCTGGCGACGCTTTTCCAGAACCACATTGCGTGGCACCCAATCGTATCTTGTGTCCTCGGACAGGGGGGACCAGTACAGCACGCCGCCATAGCGCCACGGGTCCAGCACGATGCCTTGGTCCATAGGGTCTCCGGCGCGGCTGATGATGGCGGTGCTGTGGTCGATTCGGAACGGATTGTCCGCATTGGCGATGGCGCGGTGCAGGGTCAGTGTCTGGAACTGTTCCTGCTTCAGACGTCGTTCGACATCTTCGGCCCAATGCCAGCACAACCCGCGCGGGCGCAGCCCATTGTTGACCTTGGCATTGTGGATCAGGGGCGGGTCGGTGATCTGGTATTCCTGCACCAGTTGCGCGGTATAGGCATAGGCGACCCGGGCGGCGCGGTCGGCCTCTTCGGGATCGATGCCGGGGCCCAATTCGCGAATTTCGGTGGCCAGACGCTGGGCTTCATCGCCGGTCGACGGGGGCGGGGACGCACAGGCCCCCAACGTCACAAGGGCCAGAACAAAGGCCAAAGCTCTGATCATTCTCATGCCCTTAGGGTTACAGACCGCACAGCCCGATCATAGGGCCGGGGCGGTCGCAGCGAAACCCCGCAGCTTACCCCTTGGGGCGCGCGGCCTTTTCGGCGATACCGCTGAGGCCCTGACGCCGCGCCAGTTCGGCCAGCACATCGTCTAGTGCCACGTCCCGCGCCGCCAGCATGACCAGCAGGTGATACAACACATCCGCCGCCTCGGAGGTCAGCCCCGCCTTGTCATTCTTGACGGCTTCGATGATGGCTTCAACGGCCTCTTCCCCGAATTTCTCGGCGCATTTCTCGGGGCCTTTGGCCAGCAGCTTGGCGGTCCAGCTCGATTCAGGGTCGGCGGTTTTGCGGGCCTCAATGGTGGCGGCCAGATCGTTCAGAATGCTCATGTCAGCCTCATCGGGATGCCAGCGGCGGCCATATGTTCCTTGGCCTCGCGAATGGTGTATTCGCCGAAATGGAAGATGGATGCCGCCAGAACGGCACTTGCGCCGCCTTCGGTCACACCCTCGACCAGATGGTCCAGATTGCCGACGCCCCCGCTTGCGATCACCGGAACATCCACCGCGTCCGAGATCGCGCGAGTCAAAGGCAGGTTGAACCCCGCCTTGGTGCCATCACGATCCATCGAGGTCAGTAGGATTTCCCCAGCACCCTTGGCCACAACGGTCTTAGCAAATTCCACCGCGTCTATGCCGGTGGGTTTGCGGCCGCCATGGGTGAAAATCTCCCACTTGCCGAGGCTGACGGTCTTGGCGTCGATGGCGCAGACGATGCACTGGCTGCCAAACTGATCCGCAGCCTCGGCGATCACGTCCGGGTTTGCCACCGCAGCCGAGTTGAAGCTGACCTTATCCGCCCCCGCCAGCAACAGGGCCCGCACGTCGTCCTTGGTGCGCACGCCGCCGCCCACGGTCAGGGGCACGAAACACTGCTCTGCCGTGCGCTGCACCACGTCGAACATGGTGCCCCGGTTTTCATGCGTGGCGTGGATGTCCAGAAAACAGATCTCATCCGCCCCGGCGGCGTCATAGGCCTTGGCCGATTCCACCGGGTCGCCCGCATCGCGCAGGCCCACAAAATTCACACCTTTGACCACGCGGCCATCGGCAACATCCAGACAGGGAATGATACGGGTTTTCAGCATGGGTCGTCCTTTGTTGAGCGCACCTCTACCGGCAAAGCCCCGCCGATGCCAGACTTGTGATTGCCACCCCTCTCAAAGCTGTGAAAACTGTTCCCAAATTCAGCAGGAGATCAATGAGATGCGAAACCTCTTTTTGACGACCACATTCATTTTTGCAGGAGCAGTCGCCGCAATGGCAGACGATATCATCAAGGTGGAAACCGACAAATCCGTGGCCGAGGCGCTGGACGCGCTTGAGGCTGCAGTGGGCAATGCAGGCGCAACCGTCTTTGCCCGGATCGATCACGCGGCAGGGGCCGAGAAGGTTGGCACACCCATCCCGCCCAATCAGCTTCTGATCTTTGGCAACCCCGCACTGGGCACGCCAGCGATGCAGATTGATCCGCGCGCTGGTCTGTTCCTGCCGCTGAAAGTGCAGGCTTATGAGGACGAAAACGGGCAGGTCTGGCTGGCCTATGAAGACCCGAAAGAGACCATGGACGAGCTTGATGATGTCGAAAACTCGCCCGTGATCGAAAAGATGCGTGGTGCGCTGAACAATCTGACTTCGGCTGCCGCGCAGTAGGGGTTAAGACAGGGCGCGAATGGCCTCGGCCAGGTCAATCGCGCCATCATAAAGCGCGCGACCCGAAATAGCGCCGTTCAACTCAACGCCGCAGTCGCGCAGGGCGATCAGGTCGTCCAGTGAACTGACACCGCCCGAAGCAATCACCGGGATCGACACAGCCTGCGCCAGAGCGGCCGTCGCCTCGATATTCGGGCCCTGCATCGCGCCATCGCGGTTGATGTCGGTGTAGATGATCGCGGCAACGCCTGCGTCCTCGAAACTGCGGGCAAGGTCAGTGACCTGCACGTCGGTTTCCTCGGCCCAGCCTTTGGTCGCAACCATACCGTTGCGTGCATCGATGCCCACGGCGACTTTGCCCGGGAATGCTTTGGACGCTTCGCGCACCAGATCGGGGTTTTCGACGGCGACAGTGCCCAGAATGACGCGCGCCAGTCCCTTGTCGATCCAGGTCTCGATGGTTGCCATGTCGCGGATGCCGCCGCCCAGCTGCGCGGGTACATCGCAGGCTTTCAGAATCGCCTCGACCGGGGCGGCATTGACCGGCTCGCCCGCAAACGCGCCGTTCAGGTCGACCAGATGCAGCCATTCACACCCGGCCTCGACAAAAGCGCGCGCCTGCGCTGCCGGGTCCTCGTTGAACACGGTGGCTTTGTCCATTTCTCCGCGCAGCAGGCGAACGGCGTTGCCGTCTTTCAGGTCGATGGCGGGGTAGAGGATCATGTCGGGCGGCCCTATCTAAGTGTTACACGCGCGGCATATCGCACAGGCGGGGCAGGGGATGCAACGCGACGCTGGGTCATTCTTGCCCACACGCACGCCTCGGGTCAGACTGCCCGCAAATCAGGGAGGTTGATTATGAAGAAACTCACTCTTGCCGCCGGTTTTGTAGCACTGGCCACCGGTGCTTTTGCCGATCCGGTCGATGGCATCTGGAAAACCCAAGCAGGTGATGAAGGCGGTTACCTGCACGTATCCATTTCGGAATGCGGCAGCGCCGTCTGCGGAACCATTGACAGTGCATTTGATGGCAGCGGCAATCAAAACTTGGAATACGAGAATCTGGGCAAGCAAATCATTTGGGACATGGTCCCTGAAGGTGACGGGAGCTATGACAATGGCAAGATCTGGGCCCCAGACCGCGACAAGACCTATAACTCGAAGATGACTCTGGACAGCCAGAATCAACTGACCGTCAAAGGCTGCGTTGCTGGTGGTCTGGTCTGTCGCGGGCAGACCTGGACGCGCGTTCAGTAATTGCTCAGGGGGTCCAGGTCAGGAAATTCCCGATCATGCGCAGGCCCACATCCTGACTTTTCTCAGGATGGAACTGCATCCCAACCATTGTGTCGCGGCCGATCACGGCCGTGACCTCTTGCCCATAGTCCACATGGGCCAGCCGCTGCGCCGGATCGCTGACCCGGAAGTGGTAGGAGTGAACGAAATAGGCATGATCGCCTGAACGCACCCCATCGAACACCGGATGGGCGCTTTCCAGAACCAGATCGTTCCAGCCCATATGCGGCACTTTCAACGCGCGATCTGACGGCTCGATTCGAACAACATCGCCGCCAACCCAGCCCAGCCCGTCGGTTTCTGTGTATTCGTGCCCCTTCGAGGCCATCAATTGCATTCCCACGCAGATGCCCAGAAACGGGCGGCCCTTTTGTTCGACCGCCTCGACCATCGCGTCATAGATGCCCTTGTGCCCGCGCAACTCGGCAGCGCAGGCCGGGAACGCTCCATCGCCTGGCAACACCAGGCGATCCGCACGCGCCACGACATCCGCGTCCGATGTCACGACAACCTCACCCGCGTCCACCTCACGCGCCATGCGCTGAAACGCCTTCTCGGCCGAGTGCAGATTGCCCGACTCATAATCAATGATCGCAGTCAGCATGATACGGACCTGTTCTTCTTCTTGTTCCAAATACGGCGGGGTGAATTGGCCGCAGGCCAAGAGGGGCAGCGCCCCTTACGACCGCCTACAAAGCACCCTTGGTCGAGGGAATCGCATCCGCCTTGCGCGGGTCGGTCTCAACCGCCAGCCGCAACGCGCGCGCGACAGCCTTGAACGCCGCCTCGGCGATGTGGTGGCTGTTGAACCCGTGTAACTGATCTATATGCAGTGTGACACCGCCATGGGTGGCCAGCGCCTGAAAGAACTCGCGCACCAGTTCGGTGTCGAAATTGCCGATCTTGGGCGTTGGCAGGTCAACGTTCCAGATCAGGAACGGACGGCCCGACAGGTCCAGCGCACAGCGGACCTGCGCGTCATCCATCGGCAAATGACACTCGCCATAGCGACGGATGCCCTTCTTGTCGCCAAGGGCCTGCGTCAACGCCTGTCCCAGCGCGATGCCGGTATCCTCGACCGTGTGGTGATCGTCGATGTGGTAATCACCCTGCGCCCGGATCGTCATGTCGATCAGCGAATGGCGCGCCAGCTGGTCCAGCATGTGATCGAAAAAGCCAACGCCGGTCTGATTGTCATACTGGCCGGTGCCGTCCAGATTGACCTGAACCGAAATCTCGGTCTCAGCGGTCTTGCGGCTGATCGATGCGCTGCGCATGGGCGAATTCCTTTTGCTTCGAGGGAGCTTATAGACGGGGTGGGGCGGGTTGATCCAGACCATGTGTGGCATTCGCCGCAAACTGTTGCAGGGGATTGCACCCGGCCCGGCCCCGTGCCAGCCTGCCCGCAAGTCAATTGAAGGACCGACGCCATGTCCACTTGCGTTTTCATCCAGATTCGCTGCAAACCCGGCACCACCTACAGTGTGGCCGAGGAAATCGCGCTGCGCGAAATCCATTCCGAACTCTATTCGACAAGCGGCGAATATGACCTGCTGCTGAAGCTCTATATCCCGGAAACCGAGGACGTGGGCCATTTCATCAATGAAAACCTGCTGGTCATCCCAAACATCGAACGGTCACTGACCACGATGACATTCAAGGCTTTCTGAAGGTTTTTGGTATCTGGAGCGGGCGAGGCGATTCGAACGCCCGACCCTAACCTTGGCAAGGTTATGCTCTACCCCTGAGCTACGCCCGCATCAGATACATATGTGTCGGTCCAAAGACCTCTCAATGGAGCGGGCGAGGCGATTCGAACGCCCGACCCTAACCTTGGCAAGGTTATGCTCTACCCCTGAGCTACGCCCGCGCCGTTGAGTGAGGAGGGATGTATAAATTCCCACGCGGGGCTGCAAGTGGAAAATGCGGCGCAATCGAATTTTCTTTTGCGCCGCCGGGGCCCGTCAGATGGCAAGAACGAAGCTGGTGATGGCCGTACCCAAAAGGGCGATATAGGTCAGGATCATCCCGTACATCCGCAGCGGCTGAATCTGAGGCGTGCGGCCGAAACCATAGGCGTGCATCAGGCGTCCGACCAGAAGGGCCGCGCCAAATGCGTGGATCAGCCAGCCTTCGGCCCCCTGAATTTCGATCATCGCCAGCAACAGCAGGGTGAAGGGGGCGTATTCCAGGCAGTTCTCCTGCGTGCGCATCGCCTTGAGCACTTCTTCCTTCCCGCCATCCCCGAACGAGACCAGGCCCGAGCGGCGATACCGGACGACGAGAAGGCTGAGCACAACATACAGAATGGCGATGGGGGCCGCATAAAGCGGGGTGATCGATAGCATTGGTCCTGTTTCTCCTCGGGCCGTTATGCAACCGCCGGGTCGTCCGGGCGGCTTTACAGGCAAGGGGACTAAACCGGTCGGTTCAGTTCAGCCAGTCACAGTTTTGTGTAGATGTGGCATGTCGGTCGAATGCGTGCGGAAATTGCCACGATAGTCCTGTTGGACCCGAGGTGACCTGACGATTAGCGGCAGTTGTGGGGGCAGTTGAGCCCTGAGGTAATGGGGTAAGGCCGGAAAGCCGACCCGTGACGGTTGTACCTTGCAAAAACAAAGGCGCGCCGGTGGCGCGCCTTTTTTCGTTGATTGCTTGAATGTCAGTTACTCAAGCTCAACCAACAGGTCCTTGGCGTCAATCTGACCGCCGGGCTGAACATGGACAGCTTTGACAACTGCGTCGCGTTCGGCGTGGATGCCGGTTTCCATCTTCATCGCTTCGATGGTCAGCAGCATGTCGCCTTCCTTGACCTCTTGCCCGGCTGTCACAGCGACGGTTGCCACGACACCCGGCATCGGCGCGCCGACATGGTTGGGATTGCCGGCTTCGGCCTTCGGACGGGCCTGTGTGGTCGAGGTCACCATGCGGTTCGGTACCCGGATCACGCGGGGCTGGCCGTTGAGTTCAAAGAACACTTTGACCTCGCCCTTTTCGTCGGTGTCGCCAATGGCCTGACAACGGATTTCCAGCGTCTTGCCGGGATCGATTTCCGCCGTGATCTCTTCGCCCGGCTCCATGCCGTAGAAGAAGGTGCGCGTGGGCAGGGTGCGGACCGGGCCGTAAACCCGGTGGCGGCCCATGTAGTCCAGAAAGACCTTGGGATACATCAGGTATCCGTTCAGGTCCTCGTCATCGACCTCCATGCCTTCCAACTGTTTGGACAGATCGGCACGGGTGGCTTCCAAATCGACCGCTTCGACCCCCTTGCCGGGGCGCTCGGTATTGGGCGTTTCGTCCTTCAGCACCTTCTTGATGATCGACTCGGGGAACCCGCCCGGAGGCTGGCCCAGATTGCCGCGCATCATGTCCACCACCGAGTCGGGGAAGGCCACATCGGTCGACGGGTCTTCGACCTGTTCCCGGGTCATGTTCTGGCTGACCATCATCAGCGCCATGTCACCGACCACCTTGGACGACGGGGTCACCTTGACGATATCACCGAACATCTGGTTCACGTCGGCATAGGTCTGCGCGACCTCGTGCCAGCGTTCCTCAAGCCCGAGGCTGCGGGCCTGCGCCTTGAGGTTGGTGAACTGACCTCCTGGCATCTCGTGCAGGTAAACCTCAGAGGCCGGGGCTTGCAGACTGGATTCGAAAGCCGCGTACTGGCCGCGTACTGCTTCGAAATAGTCGCTGATCTCACGGATGGCCTTGATGTCCAGCCCGGTGTCCCGCTCGGTATGACGCAGCGCCTCGACCACGGTGCCCAGCGTCGCCTGTGACGTGTTGCCGCTGAAGCTGTCCATCGCGCAATCCACCGCGTCTACTCCCGCCTCGGACGCGGCCAGAATGGTCGCGCTGGCGATACCAGCGGTGTCGTGCGTGTGGAAGTGGATCGGCAGACCGACCTCTTCCTTCAGCGCGCGGATCAGGATTTTGGCCGAGGCCGGTTTCAGCAGGCCCGCCATGTCTTTCAGGCCAAGCACATGCGCCCCAGCATCGCGAAGCTCTTTCGCCATACCGACATAGTATTTCAGGTCATACTTGGCGCGGTCCGGGTCCAGAATGTCGCCGGTATAGCAAACTGTGCCTTCACAGATCTTGCCGCTCTCAACAACCGCATCCATCGCAACGCGCATATTCTCGACCCAGTTCAGCGAGTCGAACACGCGGAAGACGTCGATGTTCTTCGATGCCTGACGCACAAATTCCTGCACGACGTTGTCGGGGTAGTTGGTATAGCCAACCCCGTTTGCGCCGCGCAGCAGCATCTGAGTCATCAGGTTCGGCATCGCCTCGCGCAGATCGCGCAAGCGCTGCCACGGGCATTCCTGCAGGAAGCGGTAGGCCACATCGAAAGTCGCACCGCCCCAGCATTCCACCGAGAACAATTGCGGCAGGTTGGCCGCATAGGTCGGGGCAACCTTGATCATGTCGATCGAGCGCATCCGGGTCGCCAGCAGCGACTGGTGCCCGTCCCGCATGGTGGTGTCGGTGATCAGCAACTGCCGCTGCGCCTTCATCCAGTCGGCAACCGCCTGCGGGCCTTTCTGTTCCAGCAGGTTGCGGGTGCCCATCTGCGGTTCGGCCTTAGCGGCCGGGGCCTTGGCCTCTTTCAGATCAGTGCGCGGTTCCGGGCGGTCTTTGGTTTCGGGATGCCCGTTCACGGTGATATCCGCGATGTAGGTCAGAACCTTGGTGCCCCGGTCGCGGCGGCGCTTGAACTGGAACAGGTCCGGCGTCGTGTCGATGAACTTGGTGGTGTATTCATTCGACAGGAATGTCGGGTGCTTTAGCAGGTTGATGACAAAGTCGATATTGGTGCTCACGCCGCGAATACGGAACTCGCGCAGGGCGCGGTCCATTCGGGCAATCGCAGCCTCCGGCGTCGGCGCCTTGGCGGTGACCTTGGTCAGAAGCGAGTCGTAATAGCGTGTAATCACCCCGCCCGCATAAGCCGTGCCGCCATCCAGACGGATGCCCATACCAGTGGCCGAGCGATAGGCGGTGATGCGGCCATAATCGGGAATGAAGTTGTTCTGCGGGTCCTCGGTGGTGATCCGGGTTTGCAGCGCGTGGCCATTCAGGCGCACATCGGCCTGGCTGGCAGCACCGGTGGCTTCGGCCAGCGTTTTCCCCTCGGCGATCAGAATCTGGGCCTGCACGATGTCGATGCCGGTGACTTCCTCGGTGACGGTGTGTTCCACCTGCACGCGGGGGTTCACCTCGATGAAGTAGAACTTGCCGGTTTCCATATCCATCAGAAACTCGACGGTGCCCGCGCATTCATAATTCACATGGGCGCAGATCTTGCGGCCCAGTTCACAGATTTCCGCGCGCTGATCTTCGGACAGATACGGGGCAGGGGCGCGTTCGACGACTTTCTGATTCCGGCGCTGAACCGAGCAGTCGCGTTCGTACAGGTGATAAATCTCACCGTGCTTGTCGCCAAGGATCTGAACCTCGACGTGGCGGGCGCGGGTGATCATCTTTTCCAGATAGCCCTCGCCATTGCCAAACGCGGCCTCGGCCTCACGCCGACCTTCCAGCACCTTTTCTTCCAGCTCATCCTCGGACTCGATCGGACGCATCCCGCGCCCGCCGCCGCCCCAGCTGGCCTTCAGCATCAGCGGATAGCCGATCTCTTTGGCCTCAGCCCGGATCGCATCCATGTCATCGCCCAGAACCTCGGTCGCGGGGATCACCGGAACACCTGCCTCAATCGCCACGCGCCGCGCGCTGGCCTTGTCGCCCAGGGCGCGCATGGTCTCGGCCTTTGGTCCGATGAAGGTGATGCCGTTCTGAACACAGGCATCCACAAAGTTGGGATTTTCGGACAGCAGGCCATAGCCCGGATGGATCGCATCCGCGCCGCATTCCTTGGCCACCCGGATGATCTCATCAATCGACAGATAGGCCGCGACCGGTCCCATGCCTTCGCCAATGCGATATGCCTCATCCGCCTTGAAACGGTGCAGGCCCAGCTTGTCTTCTTCGGCGAAGACGGCGACGGTGCGTTTGCCCATCTCGTTGGCTGCGCGCATGACGCGGATAGCGATTTCGCCGCGGTTGGCGATCAGGATCTTGTTGAAGTCGGTCATTTTAGGTCCCGGTCATTTAGGTGTGGCCGTTTAATAGGCGGACAATACGCGCACGTATATCAGTCGTTCTGGGTAGAACCGGCATGTTATCGCTCGCAAACGCCGCCTTATGGCGGTTTCTCTTTAGCGTTGCTGCGGCGCAGCATCAATCGCAGAGTTGACCTTGCGGCACCTGATCCGGCGAAGCGATGCCCATTTGTCCCATATTGGCCAGCAAATCCTGCCGCAGAATGTCGATCACATGGGTCGGACCCTGCGCGCCAAGGGCCGCAAGCCCATACAGAAACGCCCGCCCCAGCATGACAAAATCCGCACCTTTGGCCATGGCGCGCAGAATGTCCAAACCACCCTCGACGCCGCTGTCGAAAATCAGCGGCAGGCTGCAGGCGGCGCGAATCTCGGGCAGCACGTCGATGCTGGCCGGTGCAGCGTCAAACTGGCGTCCGCCGTGGTTCGAGACCCAAAGCGCATCCACACCTGTTTTCTCAAGCCGTTCCGCATCTTCGGGTCGTAATACGCCCTTCACGATAAACGGCCCGTCCCAATGATCGCGCAGCCATTTGACATAATCCATGTCGGGCGAGGTGCGCAGCAGATACCCGATATGGGCGGTTGGGGGCAGGGTCTGCTGGCCATCGATATACTTGTCCAGGGTCCGCATCCTGGGCGTTCCGTGTCGCCACATGCCCATGGCCCAGGCCGGGCGCATCGCAACCTGAGCCAGCAATCGCGGCGTCAGACGCGGCGGCTGCGTCTGGCCCGAGCGCGTCTGACGTTCGCGCCGCGACGCAACCGGCACATCGGCGGTCAGAACCAGAGTCTTGAACCCGGCGGCACGTGCGCGGGCCAGCACATCGCTGCGAATCTCGGGGTCTTTGGGCGGGTAGAGTTGAAACCACGCGTTCCGGCCCAGATGCGGTGCCATATCCTCGGGCGATTGGCTGGCGACGGTCGACAAGGTGAAGGGCAGACCGGCCTGCGCGGCCGCACGCGCCAGCAGTGCCTCGGCATTCGGCCAGATCAGGCCGCACATCCCGATCGGAGCGATTCCAAAAGGCAAGGCGCAGGTCTGCCCCAAAAGCTCGACCTGTGTGTCGAACGTTAACTCTCCATGTAGGATCGAGGGGTACAGTCGCACATCGTCCAGCGCCTGCCGGTTGCGGTGCAAAGTGGTTTCCGTTCCGGTGCCACTGTCCACATATTCCCAGACAAAATGCGGCAACCTGCGCCGGGCGCGGCGTTTCAGATCCGGGATGCCGGGATACAAGCTGTGCAGGTCCATGCGGATTGATCCGACCTGCACGGCGATTCGGCAAGGGTGTAGGGCGATACGCTTCTTAGGGCGCGCATCTACTGATCAAGACAAGCCGTTCGAAGTACGCGTTGCTCCGAGTGTCCCGCGCGCGTTAAGAAAGTTGAAAGCGCGTGTGAACAAGCCGTGAACAAACTCTTTCCCTTGGCGCGCATCCGGCGTAGTTTGGAGCCATGAGCAGTTTTGACGAAATGGACGCCTTCGAGGGCGCATCGCTGTCGCAAAGAGCCATGGCTCGCTTTGGGCAGAACGAAGGCTTGTATCTTAAAGACCTTAACTCCTCGCAGCGAGAAGCGGCTGAACAAATTGAGGGGCCACTACTGATTTTGGCCGGTGCAGGGACGGGCAAAACAAAAACGTTGATGGCGCGTGTCGCACATCTTGTGCAGAGGCACGGCGTTAGATCAAACGAGATTCTTGCGGTGACGTTTACAAACAAAGCCGCCAAGGAAATGAGGGATCGGCTTGAAGTCACTCCTTATGAAGTCAAAGAACCGTTGAGGTGGATGGGTACCTTTCACTCGATCAGCGCTAAGCTGTTACGGCGGCATGCCGAACTGGTCGACCTGAAACCGAACTTCACCATTCTGGACAGCGACGACCAATTGCGTCTCGTGCGCCAAATTTTGGATGCAGAAAAGGTTGATCGAAAGAAATGGACGGACCGTTGGTTCCTTCATGAAATCGGAAACCACAAGAATAGAGCGGAGACGGCAAAAAAGGTTGGCGCTGGAAACGGTAAGCGAGCGGATCGTATTCCCGGAGCCGCAGCAGACGGTACAGGGTACCAGCGTTCAGTGGGTGATGTTTATATCCAATACCAAAATCGGTTACGCGAACTAAATGCTGTGGATTTCGATGACCTCCTGATGCACATGATCGCGATCTTCCAGACTCACCCGGACGTTCTGGAACAATACCAACGCTGGTTCCGCTATATCCTTGTGGACGAGTATCAGGACACCAACGTCGCCCAGTACCTCTGGCTGCGTTTGCTGGCCGGGGGGCACAAGAATATCTGCTGCGTGGGCGACGACGATCAGTCGATCTATGGCTGGCGCGGGGCCGAAGTGGGCAACATCCTGCGGTTCGAGAAGGATTTTCCCGGTGCTTATGTGGTGCGGCTGGAACAGAACTACCGCTCGACCCCGCATATTCTGGCGGCTGCGTCGAATGTCATTCGAGGCAATGAAAGTCGCTTAGGCAAAGAGCTATGGACCGACCGGGAAGAAGGCGAAAAGGTTCGTCTGATCGGCCATTGGGATGGCGAGGAAGAGGCGCGCTGGATCGGCGAGGAAATCGACGCGATGCAGGGCGGCACGCGCGGCGTGCGGCCGATGAACCTCGATGAGATTGCTATTCTGGTCCGCGCCTCGCATCAGATGCGGGCGTTTGAGGATCGATTTCTGACCATTGGTTTGCCCTACAAGGTGATCGGCGGCCCTCGGTTCTATGAACGGATGGAGATTCGCGATGCCATGGCCTATTTCCGGCTGGTGGTCAGCCCCGAGGATGATCTGGCGTTTGAGCGGATTGTGAACACGCCCAAACGAGGCCTCGGTGACAAGGCGCAGCAGACGATTCAGATGACGGCGCGGGAACACGGGGTGTCTCTAGTCGATGGTGCGCGGATTGCCGTTGATAACGGGCTGATCAAGGGCAAAGGCGGGAAGGCGCTGCGTGAACTGATCGATGGTCTGGCGCGCTGGAATGCGATGACGCGGGGCCCTCGGATTGAGGTCGATGATGACTCGGTTATCGACGATGGCGTGTCGCCGATCCGCTATGGCGCGCCCGAGCATACGCATATCGAACTGGCGCAGATTGTTTTGGACGAGTCCGGCTATACCGGTCACTGGCAGAACGACAAAACACCCGAAGCGCCGGGACGGCTGGAGAACCTCAAAGAACTCGTCAACCAGTTGGACAATTTCGAGAACCTGCAAGGGTTTCTGGAACATGTCAGCCTGGTCATGGATAACGAGCAGGATTCGGATGGGGCCAAGGTTTCCATCATGACGCTGCACGCGGCCAAAGGGCTGGAGTTTCCCGCCGTGTTCCTGCCGGGGTGGGAGGATGGGTTGTTCCCCTCGCAACGGTCGATGGACGAATCGGGCCTCAAGGGCCTCGAAGAGGAACGGCGATTGGCGTATGTGGGCATCACGCGGGCGGAAGAGGTTTGTACGATTTCTTTCGCGGCAAACCGACGGGTGTTCGGGCAGTGGCAGAACTCGATGCCGTCGCGGTTCATCGACGAATTGCCCGAGGATCATGTGGAGGTGCTGACGCCTCCGGGGCTGTATGGTGGTGGTCAGACAACGGCAGGGATCGAAACCCGCGCGGCGGAGGCGAATGTTTATAACTCTCCCGGTTGGAAGCGGATGCAGGCGCGGCAGGGCCAGTACGGTATGTCGCAACCGCGTGAGAGCCGGAATACGGTGATCGATGCCACGGCTGTGGCCAGTTTTACCCTGGGTGAAAGGGTCTTTCACCAGAAATTCGGCTATGGCGGTGTGGTTGGCATCGAAGGCGACAAGGTCGAGGTCGAGTTTGACAAGGCCGGGACGAAGAAGGTTGTTTCCCGGTTCCTGTCTGCCAAGGACGACGTGCCGTTTTGATCTTTTGCGAGGCTCTGCCTCGCGCTCCGAGGTATTTTTGAACAGAAGAAGCAGGGGCGTTCGCGCCCCTTTTTGCTGTGCGCAAAAGAAAAGCGGCGGTTCCCAGGGAGGAGGAGGGGGAACCGCCGCTCTTTGCAACATCAGAGCAGGGAGGAGGAGAGCCCTGATGTATCAGCACCCGGGTTTGAGCCCGGTATGGGTAAGACGCGGCGACGTCAGGGAGGAGAAGGACGTCGCCGCGCGCTTTCAACATCAGGGCAGGGAGGAGGAGAGCCCCGATGTATCAGTTTCCGGCGTTCAGGGCCGGTATAAGGTGCGGCAGCGTCAGGGAGGAGGAGAGACGCTGCCGCTGATTACAGACCCTAAAGGGAGGAGGAAGGGTCTGATCTCGGGTATTTCGGTGCGCTTAGCGAGCGGTGTAATCGTCAGCCGCCTGCATCGCTACGCGGCGGATCATCGAGCGGTGCAGGCCCAGATCGGCCAGCTCGCGGTTGGACAGGCCGGACAGTTCGTTGACCGTCTGGCGGTACATGCGGTGACGGGCAAAGCGGGTTTTTGCGGCTTCGATCAGCGCGCTCAGCCCGCTTGTGTGTGCGCCCTTCAGCGCGGTGGAATTTGCTGCAACAGCCATGTGCTTTACTCGGTCTCGTGTGTCTGTGCCGGTGTCGTCCGGCGCTTGCTTGAGACTGAAAATAGGCAAATGCTGCGATTGCACAATACCGGGCGACGTCAATGCTGCTATGCAGCAAATGCATAGATATCAGAATGTTGAGCGGGCACCCGTAGATTCCCCTTATAAATATGGGTTTTGGACACGCCTTTGCTTGTGGTTTGCGAAGCGGAAAAAAGTTACCGCAAGCATTCGCCATATGTTTGGGCGCTAACTTGGAAAATTTGTGCGTTGTAAAAGCCCAAGATTTCAGCAGCGCCTGCCTGTTTGGGGCTGTGACGGGCCCCACTTGGGAATTCATGGGATGTTCTTTGGATTGATGATCCAAGCAAGACTGCCGTGGATTTTGAGGTCATTGATTCGGGATTGGTGTCACGGTTTTTAGGCGGTATTTCCAGAAATCTGGGGTAAATCCGAAAAAAGTTGGGAAATCGTGGGAAGTCTTTTTCGCTTATAGAAATTGGAACATATGGGTAGTTTAATGCCCTTCTTGTCTATATGCAGTGTATATACGTCTGTGGATCATAGTGATATGATGGTCGCATCGCAGCTTGACGAACGCAGTGACCAAATTTTCCAGTTGATTTCCATGATTTCCCATGTCATCCCTTGTTCATCCGATGAGGACGAGGCAGCAGGGGCACATAACGACCCCAACCAATAATAATCAGGTTTCATACAGGCATCTCGCTTTCATCTATCAAGAGATCCGGCGCGCGGGCGAGCAGACATCCCCCCAGGTGGCGCGTGCAGCTGGACATCCCGCAAAGCGGGTCAATGCGGCGGGTTGATCAGTGGCAGCAGATCAACCCGCCGTTTTTCATCCGGGGGGAGCGTGAATTTGAGGTGGGGCGCAAGCGAAAGGGACAGTCGTCTTGGCGCGCAGGTTTAGAGGTGAAAGCCACCATAAGGTGGACACAAAGGGCAGGGTCTCGATCCCGGCCTCGTTTCGCCGTGTGCTTGAAGCGTCCGATCCCAACTGGCAGCCCGGTGACAATCCTGAGCTTGTGATTGTCTATGGCGATCACCGCCGCAAATATCTTGAATGCTATACAATGCAGGCGATCGACGAGGTTGATGCCAAGATCGATGCACTGCCGCGCGGCTCGATGGAGCGCAAGATGTTGCAGCGCATGTTCCACGGTCAGTCCTTCCCGACCAATGTGGACGAAACCGGGCGGCTGGTGCTGCCGGCAAAGTTGCGCAGCAAGATCGACCTTGAGAATGAGGCGTTCTTTATTGCCGCCGGTGACACCTTCCAGATCTGGAAGCCCGAGACCTATGAGGTCGAGGAACTGGCCAAGGCCGAAGAATGGATGGACGATCTGCCCGACGATTTCGACCCGATGGTCTATCTCGATGGCATCGGGGACGCGTGACGGCATGTCCGGCGCTGAGACCCCTTCCGATAAACCTCATATCCCTGTTTTGTTGCGCCCGTTGCTGGGCGCGGTGGCGCCGGTTTCAGGCGTGTGGTTGGACGGAACCTTCGGCGCGGGCGGGTATACGCGCGGCTTGTTGGAGGCCGGGGCTGACAAGGTCATCGGCGTGGACCGCGATCCGCTGGCCTTTGAGATGGCGGCGGGTTGGGCTGCCGAATATGGTGACCGGCTGGTGATGCAACCCGGCGTGTTTTCCCGGATGGACGAGTATGCCGAAGGTCTGGACGGCGTTGTGCTGGACCTCGGGGTGTCGTCGATGCAGTTGGATCAGGCCGAGCGTGGGTTTTCCTTCATGAAGGACGGGCCGCTGGACATGCGCATGAGCCAGGAGGGCGAAAGCGCCGCCGATCTTGTGAACCAAGCGACCGAGGCGCAACTGGCCGATATTCTGTTTCACTACGGTGAAGAACGCGCCAGCCGTCGGATTGCCAAGGCGATTGTCAAAGCGCGGGCCCAGGAACCCATCACCACAACCCTGCGTTTGACAGAGATCATCGAATCCTGCTTGCCGCGCCCGAAGCCGGGGCAATCGCATCCTGCGACGCGCAGCTTTCAGGGGCTGCGGATCGCGGTGAACGCGGAATACGAAGAACTGTTTCAGGGCCTCATGGCCGCGGAACGGGCGTTGAAGCCGGGCGGGCAACTGGCTGTTGTCACCTTCCATTCCATCGAAGACCGCATGGTCAAACGGTTCTTTCAGTCCCGCGCGGGCAAAACCGGTCGGGCAAACCGCTATGCGCCCGAAATGGAACAGGAATTGCCGCAATTCACTTTGAAAACACGCAAGGCCGTGGGCCCGGATGATCAGGAATTGCAGGAAAATCCGCGCGCGCGGTCGGCCAAGCTGCGTGTTGCGGTGCGAACCGAGGCACCGGCGGGGGAAATTGACGCCCGCGCAATCGGGATGCCGCAATTGGGGGGAAGGGCAAGATGAAGAGTGTTTTGTATGTGTTGACCGCTCTGTCCGTGTTCGGATTGGCGCTTTGGGCGTATCAAGAGAATTACCGCACCCAGCAAGTGTTGAAAGAAACGCAGAAATTGCAGCGTGAGATCGGCATGGCGCAGGTGCGTCTGGCGGTTCTGAACGCCGAATGGGCCTATCTGAACCGTCCTGACCGGTTACGGGAACTGGCGGATCTGAATTTCGAACGTCTGAGCCTGCTGCCCCTGCGGGCCGAGCAGTTTGGGCGTGCCGATCAGATCGCATATGCGGAAGACCCTGATCTGCCCATCGTGGATCCGATTGAATTGCAGGCGATTACTGACTTGCAGGCATTGGGCGAGGTGCAGATTCCATGACACGTACACCACTCCGCCCTTTGGCCCGTGTTCTGGATGCCCGTGCGCGTGGGGAAAATCCGAAGGTCATCGAACGCGAGAACATCCGTCAGCGTCATGAACAGATGAAAGACCGCGCCCGTGCCAGGGCCGAGGGGCGCCTGCTGGTGCTGGGCCTTTTCTTTTTCTGTGCCTTCTCGGTTGTTGGCTTCCGGATGGGGATGTTGGCGACGTCCGAGGCGCAAGAGCCGCTGGCCAGCGCGCCGGGGGCGGCGATTGCCATGCAGCGCGCCAATATTGTGGATCGTGAGGGTCGGATTCTTGCGACCAATCTGGACACTTATTCGGTCTACGCCCAACCGCCCCTGATGATCGATCCGATTGCGGCGGCGGATCAGTTGGTGGCGATCTTCCCCGATCTGGATAAAGAGCGTCTAGTCAAGGACTTCACTGGCGAGCGCAAATTCCTTTGGATCAAAAAGCGCATCTCGCCCGAGCAGAAGCAGGCTGTTCATGACATTGGCGATCCCGGCATCCTGTTTGGTCCGCGTGAAATGCGGCTGTACCCGAATGGTAAACTGGCCGCACATATTCTGGGTGGCTCGGGCTTTGGTCGTGAGGGCGTGAGTGCTGCCGAAGTGATCGGCGTTGCTGGAGTCGAGAAGAAATTCGACGACTATCTGCGTGATCCGGCCAACGGCAACAAGCCGCTGCAACTGTCGCTGGACCTGACCATTCAGGCCGCGGTCGAGCAGGTGCTGTATGGCGGCATGAAGATCATGAACGCCAAGGGGGCTTCGGCCGTTCTGATGAATGCGCATACGGGTGAGGTGGTCTCGGCCGCGTCGCTACCGTCTTTCGACCCCAATGATCGCCCGCGCCCGCCGACCTCGGGCTTTGATCCGTCGGACAGCCCGCTGTTCAACCGCTATGTGCAGGGCGTGTACGAGCTTGGCTCGGTCTTCAAGATCTTTACTGCCGCGCAGGCCGTGCAGCTTGGGTTGGTGAACTCCGAGACCATTATCGACACCTCGGGGCCGATGAAAATCGGTCGCTTCCCGATTGGTGAGTTCAACGGCAAGAACTACGGCAAGATCAGTGTTGCGGATGTGATCGTCCATAGCTCGAACCGGGGAACCGGGCGGTTGGCCTTGCAGATCGGTTCCAAACGACAGCAGGAGTTTCTGCAGACTCTGGGCATGTTTGAACCCACACCGTTCGAGATTGTCGAGGCCGCCGGGGGCGCGCCGCTGAAGCCCAAGAAATGGGGTGAACTGAGCACGGTGACCATTTCCTATGGCCATGGCCTGTCGACCAGCCCGATGCATCTGGCGGCGGGATATGCGGCGATTGCCAATGGCGGGCACTATGTCAGCCCGACGATCCTGAAGAAAAACGGCCCGCAATACGGCCCACGTGTGCTTTCGGACAGCGCCGCGTCGCAGGCGCAGAAGATGCTGCGCAAAGTGGTGACCGACGGCACCGCCAGCTTTGGCGATGTCAAAGGTTATGACGTTGCGGGCAAAACGGGAACGGCGGATAAACCCAAGCCGCGTGGCGGGTATTACGATGACAAGGTCATCGCGACCTTTGCCACCATCTTTCCGGCCTATGATCCGAAATACGTGCTGATCGTCACGCTGGATGAACCGTCAATCGTGGCCTATGGCGAAAAGCGCCGCACCGCAGGCTGGACGGCTGTCCCGGTTGCGGCTGAGCTGATCGGGCGGGTTGCCCCTTTGCTGGGCCTGCGTCCCCGGCTTGAGCCTGAGGCGGGCGCTGCTATAACCCTGACCTCGAATTAGGGTGCCAGAGAACAGGTGGGTCATGGGCGCAAGAACAAAGAAACTCAGCCAACTGGCCCTGACCGCGCGCGGCGGCGCAAATCCGGATATCACCGGGCTGGCGGTTGACAACCGCGAGGTCAAATACGGCTATCTGTTTGCAGCCCTTCCCGGCACCCGCGTCCACGGCGGCGAGTTCATCCAATTTGCCCTGCGCATGGGGGCCGCAGCTGTTCTGACCGACGCCGAAGGCGCACGGATCGCGGCAACCGAACTGGCCGCTTCCGACGCCGCCCTGATCGTGGTCGAAGACCCGCGTCAGGCGCTGGCCGGGTCGGCGGCGCTGTGGTTTGGCCAGCAGCCGCAGACCATCGTGGCGGTTACCGGCACCAACGGTAAAACCTCGGTTGCCAGCTTCGTGCGCCAGATCTGGACCGAGCTTGGCCATGCCGCCGTCAATCTGGGCACTACCGGTGTCGAGGGTGCCTGGACCGCTCCGTTAGCTCATACCACGCCCGAACCGATCACCCTGCATCGCTGTCTGTCCGAGGCTGCCGAGAATGGGGTCACTCATGCGGCGATGGAGGCGTCTTCGCATGGGCTAGAGCAGCGCAGGCTGGATGGCGTACAGCTAACCGCCGCCGGATTTTCGAACTTCACGCAGGATCATCTGGACTACCACGAAACCTTCGAGGCCTATTTTGCAGCCAAGATGGGCCTGTTCGACCGTGTTCTGCCCCATGACGGAACCGCAGTGATCAACCTCAGCGACCCAAAGGGAGCCCGCGTGCGCAAGATTGCCGAGGCGCGGGGACAGTCGGTGCTGACAGTCGGATTGGGCGAGGCCGATCTTTGCCTAATGAACCAACGCTTTGACTCGACCGGGCAGGATTTGCGGTTTTCCTGGCAAGGCAAGACCTTCCAGACCCGCCTGAACCTGATCGGAGGGTTTCAGGCCGAGAACATCCTGCTCGCCTGTGGATTGGTCATCGCCGCCGGGGATGAGCCCGAGCGGGTGTTCGAAACCCTGCCGCACCTGACAACGGTTCGGGGGCGCATGCAACTGGCGGCCACCCGTGACAACGGCGCAGCAGTATTTGTGGACTATGCCCATACGCCAGACGCCGTTGCCACGGCGTTAAAGGCGCTACGCCCGCATGTGATGGGCCGTCTGATCGCCATTGTCGGCGCGGGCGGAGATCGCGATGCCACCAAACGCCCGCTGATGGGTAAGGCCGCGACAAACCATGCGGATATCGTATTCGTCACCGATGACAACCCGCGCAGCGAAGACCCGGCCGCCATCCGCGCCGCCGTGATGGACGGCGCGCCGGGTGCGACCGAGGTGGGCGACCGGGCCGAGGCCATCCTTCGCGGCATCGACGCCTTGCAGCCGGGCGACGCGTTGCTGATCGCAGGCAAGGGGCATGAAACCGGCCAGATCGTCGGCGATCAGGTTCTGCCCTTCGACGATGTCGAGCAGGCGAGCATTTCCGTGGCCGCTCTCGACGGGAGGGTCGCATGACGCTCTGGACAGCGGCAGAGGCTGCCGAGGCCACCGGCGGGCGGGCAACCACGGATTGGCAGGCAAATGGCGTGTCGATTGACACAAGAACGTTGCAGCCGGGCGATCTGTTTGTTGCGCTGAAGGCTGCACGTGACGGGCATGATTTCGTGGCTCAGGCGCTTGAAAAAGGTGCAGGGGCGGCGCTGGTTTCCCATATCCCCGAAGGTGTGTCCGAAGATGCGCCGCTGTTGATCGTCAAAGATGTGCAAGCCGGGCTCGAGGCGCTCGGGCAGGCCGCGCGCGCGCGGACAGAGGCGCGCGTGGTCGGGGTGACAGGTAGCGTCGGCAAAACTTCGACCAAGGAAATGCTGGCAACCATTCTTGAAACTCGGGGCAAAACCCATGCCAGCGTCGCCAGCTACAACAATCATTGGGGCGTGCCGCTGACACTGGCACGGATGCCGCAGGATACCGAATATGCGGTGATCGAGATCGGGATGAACCACCCCGGCGAAATTGCTCCGCTGGCCCGCCAGGCCCGCCCGCATGTGGCGCTGGTGACAACCGTGGCTGCGGTTCATCTTGAGGCGTTTGAGTCGGTTGCAGGGATCGCCCACGAAAAGGCGGCTATTTTCGAGGGGCTGGAACCCGGCGGCGCAGCCATCGTGAATGCCGATATCGACCATGCCGAAATTCTGCGTCACACGGCGCAAGATCACGGTGCAGGGATCGTTGAATTTGGCCGTCAGGCCGCAGATTACAAGCTGGCGGGTGTGACTGCCGGGCCGGATTCGGTTCAGGCCCAAGCCGCGGTTGGTGACACGCAGTTCACCTTCAACGTCCAATCCGCCGGTACGCATTTTGCGATGAACGCTTTGGGTGCTTTGGCCGCTTGTGTCGAACTGGGTGTTAATCTGGATCAGGCCATCACCGGTTTGCGGCAATGGTCCCCGGTCAAGGGGCGCGGCGTGCGCGAGACCTTGCCGCTGGCCGCTGGCGGACAGATCGAACTGCTGGACGACAGCTACAACGCCAACCCGACCTCGATGGAGGCCGCCTTGGATGTGCTTGCTGCATCGCAAGGCGCGCGTCGCATCGCCTTTCTGGGTGACATGAAAGAACTGGGGTCGCAGGAACAGGCCATGCACGCAGCCATGGCCCAGGTCGATGCGATGGCGCGTGTGGACCAAGTGCATTGCATCGGTCCGCTTATGCAGGCTCTGCATCAGGCCCTGCCGAATGACAAGCGCGGGCTGTGGTTTGAAACCAGCGCCGAAATGGCCGAGCACCTGACTGATCTGATCAAAACCGGCGATACTGTGCTGGCCAAGGGCTCGCTGAGCATGGCTCTGGCGCGGATTGTTGACGGTCTGCGCAAAATGGGGCAAGGGGGCGCGCTTAACGGGTGAACGCACCCATGAGCCTCGTGTGAGAAGGGTTTTGTAATGCTGTATTGGTTGACCGCCTTGTCGGACGGAGGGGATTTCTGGAACCTCTTCCGCTACATCACCTTCCGCGCAGGCGGCGCCTTTATGACCGCGCTGATCTTTGGCTTCATCTTCGGCAAGCCGCTGATCAACGTGCTGCGCAGGAAGCAGGGCAAAGGCCAGCCGATCCGCGATGACGGGCCAGAGGGGCATTTTTCCAAGGCCGGAACGCCGACCATGGGCGGGTTGCTGATCGTCGGCGCGCTGGTGACATCGACGCTTGTCTGGGCGCGGTGGGACAATCCCTATGTCTGGATGGTGCTGTTCGTGACACTGGCCTACGCGGCCATCGGCTTTGCCGACGATTACGCGAAGGTTTCAAAGCAGAATACTAAGGGTGTTTCGGGCCGGATGCGGCTTGCGCTGGGCGTTATCATCGCCGTTCTGGCCTCGCTCTGGGCCACTTTGCATCATCCTGAAATCCTGCAAAACCAGCTGGCCGTGCCGGTGTTCAAGGACACTCTGGTCAATCTGGGCATCTTCTATATCCCGTTCGCTATTGTCGTTATCGTGGGGGCCGCAAATGCGGTGAACCTGACCGATGGTCTGGATGGTCTGGCCATCATGCCCGCGATGATCGCGGCCTCGACCCTGGGGATCATCGCCTACGCCGTGGGCCGGGTCGACTTTACCGAGTATCTGGACGTGCACTACGTGCCCGGCACCGGTGAGATCTTCATCTTCACCTCGGCCCTCTTCGGCGCGGGGCTTGGCTTCCTGTGGTACAACGCGCCGCCTGCGGCTGTGTTCATGGGCGACACCGGATCACTGGCGCTGGGCGGCGCGCTGGGCGCCATCGCCGTGGCCACCAAACACGAGCTGGTTCTGGCCGTCGTCGGCGGTTTGTTCGTGGTCGAAGCGCTGAGCGTGATCATTCAGGTCCTCTATTTCAAACGCACCGGCAAACGCGTCTTCTTGATGGCCCCGATCCATCACCACTATGAGAAAAAGGGCTGGGCCGAGCCGACCATCGTGATCCGCTTCTGGATCATCTCGCTGATCCTGGCGATGATTGGGTTGGCGACGTTGAAGGTGCGGTGAGCGATCAACCCCTTCGTGCATTTGTCGACTCTAAGTTGAAATGCATCTTCCAAAAGTGGTTGGAACACCTATGCTGATCGAAAGCTATTTGGATCGGTGCGGAATTGGATTGGTTTCTCGCGTTTTTCTCGCAATATGGAGTTCCTCTGGGCGGAGCTGCCGCTGCTCTCGCTATCATCGAAACAGTGTTCAAACCATTTCGGAAGCACTTTGGTGGCACTCAAACCGTAAAGTTGGATGAAGATACCAAAGCAGCGCTTGCTCCGTCGAAGGTTGCAGATAGCCCTACGTTAACAGTGCCCGAGTTCATCCGGCTTCGTCGAGAACTCAAAGCGGACCTCGAAGAAGAACTCGCTGCTGCTCACGAGGACGAGAAGGATCAACTGCGTGCACGAATTGCAACGCTGGAAAGCCAGATCACCCACCCAGAAGAAGGTCTGGCCGAGCTCCAAAAACGCAATGCGGAACTAGAGACGCTGCTGGAACGATCAGGTAATGAACTTGGCGAGGACCGTCTGGCAGAAGCACGCGCTGCTTTGGAAAAAGGCGACTACTCCATCGCGGATGACCTTTTTGCGGAAATCGAAGAAAGACGCAAACTGGAGATTCAAGAAGCCGCCCGCGCAGCGTTTGGACGCGGAGAGATTGCAGAGGCCGAAGTGCGCTGGGCGGACGCGGCAGAGCACTACGCCCGTGCGGCAAATCTAGATGCAAGCTTTGAGACCTTGCAAAAGGCAAGTGATTTTGCTGAGCGATCCGGCAACTATAACGCAGCCTTGCGTTTCAGTGGCGAACTTCTTGATGTTGCGCGAGGGGATGAGACACTGGAACGACTCACTTCAGCGTTGAACGAACATGCACTCAATTCTAAGAAACTCGGCCGCTTTCGACAGGCCGAGTTGCTTTATCGCGAGGCACTGGAGATCGACCAAGAAACGATTGGGACTGAGCATCCCAACCATGCTACACATCTCAACAATCTCGCTAGGCTCCTGGAGGACTCGGGCCGGTATGATGAGGCTGAACCGCTGTATCGCGAGGCGCTTGAGATTGATCGTAAAACGATAGGAGTTGAGCATTCCGATTATGCCACCAACCTCAACAACCTCGCGGGGCTGTTGAGGGCAACGGGTCGTTATGATGAGGCTGAGCCGCTCTATCGCGATGCGCTGGAGATAGGCCGAAAAACGATAGGAGTTGAGCATCCCAACTATGCCATCCGACTCAACAACCTTGCCGGGTTGCTAGAGGAGACGGGCCGTTATGACGAGGCTGAACCGCTTTATCGCGAGGCGCTTGAGATTGATCGCAAAACGATAGGAGTTGAGCATCCCGGTTATGCAGTCGACCTCAACAACCTCGCTGGGTTGCTGAGGGCGAAAGGCCGTTATGATGAGGCTGAGCCGCTCTATCGCGAGGCGCTAGAGATTGGTCGAAGAACGATAGGAGTCGAGCATACCGGCTATGCTACCCACCTCAACAACCTCGCAGGGCTGCTGAAAGTAACGGGTCGTTATGATGAGGCTGAGCCGTACTATCGCGAGGCGCTGGAGATTGATCGCAAAACGATAGGAGTTGAGCATCCCGATTATGCAATCGACCTCAACAACCTCGCTGGGTTGCTGAGGGCGAAAGGCCGTTATGATGAGGCTGAGCCGTTCTATCGCGAGGCGCTGGAGGTTTTTGAAACAGCTCTTGGGGTTGAGCATCCAAACACAATTGCGACTCGCAAAAACCTGAACGTCCTCCTCGCCGAAAAGCCCGACTAGCCCCGCTTGCATTCCTGCCAGCCATCGGTACAGGGTGGTCCCCGCCATCAAATACAAAGACGGAGCGTATGGATGATCCCGGTCAAAGGGTTTTCAGGACAGAAGGTTGCGGTTCTGGGGCTGGGCCGGTCGGGGCTGGCCACCGCGCGGGCGTTGCGCGCGGGGGGGGCACAGCCGGTGTGTTGGGATGACAATCCGGATGCGCGGGAGAGGGCTCAGGCCGAGGGGTTTGCTTGTACCGATCTGCTTCGGAACGGGGCGTTTGATCAGATTGCGGCGTTGATCGTGTCTCCGGGCATTCCGCATTTGTATCCGACGCCCAATCCGGTTGTCGCGGCAGCTTTGGACGCGGGCGTTCCGGTCGATAATGATATCGGGCTGTTCTTCCGCTCATTCGCAGGGCCGGAATGGAACAATTATGACACGCCTCCACGTGTGATTGCGGTGACCGGGTCGAATGGAAAATCGACTACGGCGGCACTGATCCATCACATTCTGACCGAGGCTGGGCGTGATGCGCAACTGGCCGGAAATATCGGGCGCGGGGTGCTGGATATTGATCCGGGCGGCGATGGCTCGGTCGTGGTGCTGGAGCTTAGCAGCTATCAGACGGAACTCGCCCGCTCTCTGACGCCGGATGTGGCGGTATTCACCAACCTTTCGCCGGATCATCTGGACCGTCACGGTGGTATGGGGGGCTATTTTGCTGCCAAAAGACGGTTGTTTGCCGAAGGCGGCCCGGATCGTGCTGTGATTGGCGTGGATGAGGCCGAGGGCGCGTTTCTGGCTGGGCAGATGGCCGAGGGGCCAGCGGATGATCGGGTGATCCGCATATCAGTCGAGCGCAAGCTGACCGGTCCGGGCTGGCAGGTTTTTGCCCGCAAGGGGTTCTTGTCGGAATACCGCAAAGGGCGGCAGGCGGGTTCGATCGATCTGCGGGCGATCAAGGGCCTGCCGGGGACGCATAACCACCAGAACGCCTGCGCGGCCTATGCGGCCTGCCGTTCGCTGGGGTTGGCGCCTCGGGTGATCGAAGACGCTCTGCACAGCTATCCGGGCCTGCCCCATCGCAGCCAGATCATCGCCGAAGCCGGGGGCGTGACTTATGTGAACGATTCCAAGGCCACCAATGTCGACAGCGCGGTGAAGGCGCTGGGCGCGTTCAAGCGGATTCGCTGGATCTGCGGCGGGTTGGAGAAAGAGGGTGGGCTGGACGCGCTGAACGATGCTGCAAGCGATGTGCTGAAGGCCTATGTGATCGGGCGCGAGGCGGCAGGTTTCGCCATGCAACTGAACGTGGATGCGCAAGTGTGCACGACCATGGTCGCAGCGGTCGAGCAGGCGATGGCGGATGCCGAGGCAGGTGAAACTGTGTTACTTGCGCCCGCTGCTGCAAGTTTCGACCAATATGATAACTTTGAACAACGCGGTGAGGATTTTGCCGACAATGTGCGGCAAAGGCTGGCTGAATAACGCGGTTGCAATCGACCGCCGGTTCATCTGCTCTGGGTCGCTATCGGCTTGACGCCCCACCGGATTTGGTCTTGCCTTGGCGGGACGTTAGAAAACGAGGTTACGGATATGTCCAACCGAAAGAAATTGATGGCCTTGCCAGCGGTGCTGCTGATTGGGGCCTGTGCAAGCTCGGGTGCCAACTATACGCCGATCATCGACGGCAATATTGGTCCGAATTACAACGCGGATCTGGCGCAGTGTCAGGCTCTGGCCCGGACACAGCCAACTGTTGATGGCCGAACGGCCGGCGCGGCGGCCATTGGTGCTGCGGGTGCGGCGGGTGCGAAGGCGATCATTGATGACAGCGCCAGCGACCTTGGCCGGACGGCTGTCGCAGGGGCGTTGCTGGGCGCGGGGGCAAGCGCGTTGCAGAACAACCAGAATCAGGAAGTTATTGTGCGCAACTGCATGCGCGGGCGCGGGTATAACGTCGTCGGCTAAGGGTGCTGACGGCTTGCGATGGCGGTTCCGGCGGAATGCCCCGAGGACCACGCCCATTGAAAGTTGTAACCGCCCAGCCAGCCGGTGACATCCACAGCTTCACCAATCGCATAGAGGCCGGGGATCTCCCTGGCCTCCATCGTTTTTGACGACAGGTCATCTGCGTCGATCCCGCCCAGAGTGACCTCGGCGGTGCGATAACCTTCTGTGCCCGAAGGGGTCAGGTGCCAATCGGACAGGGCGGCGATCAGGTCTTTGAGCGCCGCGTCGGACTGGTCGGCCAGATTGCGCGGCATCGGGATATGCTGGCTGAGGTAGTCCACCAGCCGCGCGGGCAGGTGGCGGGCCAGTTCCGTGGTTAGCGCCTTGCGCCCGCCGCTTTGACGTTGATCGCGCAGCAGGTCGAACAGGGGCAGATCGGGGATCAGGTTGACGCGGATCGCCTCGCCCTCGCGCCAATAGGACGACAGTTGCAGCACCGACGGACCGCTGAGCCCGCGATGGGTGAACAGCAGCGCCTCGTCAAAGCTAGTACGGTCGTTTGACAGCCGCGCTGGCAGCGAGACGCCCGAGAGGTCTTTGAATTTCCCGTCCGAGAAGGTGAACGGGACCAAAGCGGCACGTGTTTCGGTGATTCGCAGCCCGAATTGCTGCGCGATGTCATATGCCAGACCAGTCGCCCCCATCTTTGGGATCGACTTGCCGCCGGTGGCCAGCACGAGGTTGCTGCAAGTAAGGCTGAGGCGCTGACCTTCGCGGTCGACCTCAAGTTCAAACCCGGCCTCGGTCTTGCGCAGGTCCCTGAGTTCAGTTCGCACCCACAGCTCGGCCCCGGCGCGCTCCATCTCGGTCAGCAGCATCTGGATGATCTGTTTCGAGGAACCGTCGCAGAATAGCTGCCCCAGCGTTTTCTCGTGCCACGCGATATTGTGGCGCCCGACCAGATCGACGAAATCCCATTGCGTATAGCTCGCCAGGGCGGATTTGCAGAAATGCGGATTCTGGGACAGGAAATTTGCCGGTCCCGCATACATGTTGGTGAAATTGCAGCGCCCGCCGCCCGAGATGCGGATTTTCTCGCCGGGGGCTTTTGCATGGTCGATCACCAAAACGCGCCCGCCGCAGTGGGCGGCGCACATCATACCGGCTGCACCGGCCCCGAGGATGATCGTGTCGTAGGTCATGGGCGGGGGATGGCGTGGATTGAAGGGGATGGCAAGTGCACTCGGATCGATTGGAGCGAATTCGAGCGCAAAAATAACTCGATGGGGCTGGATCTAGTCTAGAGGAACTCGAAGCTTCTTGGGTCTGCGTCTTCCAAGCGGATCGACTATTTCAGAGCGCTTGCCACTATTGCCGAGATACTCTCTTGAAGATCGACGTCCATTGCGATCTTCGATGGTGATCACATATTTATTTCCGCTTGACTGAGATATAAAGCGCACCAGAAAAGCGGTGTAGTCAGAATAGTTTACTTGGTTTTGCTCGCAAAAATCAGGGAACGCGTTTCTGAACAGCGGAAGAAAGGTTGCCAACTCATCGTCGAGCAACTCACCGCAAGCCCGGCCCGTTAGGAAGTTGGCGATGAAATAGCCGTTTATATGTCGAGCCGCCTCGGCAAACACCGAAATTCCGATCATGTGGCCCGGCACAACGAAGCTAAGGCCACCAGCCAGTGAATCGGTGAAGTTATGGGCTACGCTATGAAGAATGCTGTGTTTCATGCCGCAACTCTAGCCTCGACGCTGAGCAGAGAAAAAGTAGGGTTCTGTTCTTTTGTGCGTTGCCCTTCATTTCCCTAGCCCAATCGCCAAAATCCCTGTAGACTCTCAACCAGATCCCGAAAACGGGACACGAGTGAGGCAGTAAGTGGCGGTATCTCATGACTGAGATGGTGTATGGCGCGGTCCAGGACCAGCGCGGGGAACCGATTCTACCAAAGTGGTGGCGTACGATTGATCGCTGGACGATGTCCTGCGTTCTGATCCTGTTTGTCATCGGGCTGTTGCTGGGGCTGGCCTCATCGCCGCCGCTGGCCGGGCGCAACGGGTTTGATCCGTTTCACTATGTTGAACGGCAGGTGTTGTTCGGCGGGCTGGCGCTGATTGCGATGCTGCTGACGTCGATGATGTCTCCGACCCTTGTGCGCCGTCTGGCGGTTCTGGGCTTTCTGGGGGCGTTCGTCGCGCTGGCCTTCCTGCCGATCTTTGGTACCGATTTTGGCAAAGGGGCGGTGCGGTGGTATTCGCTGGGCTTCGCCTCGTTGCAGCCTTCTGAATTTCTGAAGCCCGGATTTGTGGTTGTGGCCGCATGGTTGCTGGCGGCCTCGCAGCAGATCAACGGCCCTCCGGGGCGGTTGTGGTCTTTTGCACTGTGCATGGCGATTGTCGGGATGCTGGTGATGCAGCCCGATTTCGGGCAGGCGTGTCTGATCCTGTTCGGCTGGGGCGTGATGTATTTCGTGGCCGGGGCGCCCATGCTGCTGCTGGTTGGCATGGCGGGCGTGGTCGTGCTGGGCGGTATGTTCGCCTATTCCAACTCGGACCACTTTGCGCGCCGCATCGACGGGTTTCTGAATCAAGAGGTCGATCCGACCACCCAACTTGGCTATGCCACCAACGCCATCCGTGAAGGCGGTCTGTTTGGTGTTGGCGTGGGTGAGGGGCAGGTGAAGTGGTCTCTGCCCGATGCGCATACGGATTTCATCATCGCTGTGGCGGCCGAGGAATACGGCCTGATCCTGGTGCTGATCATCATCGCGCTCTATTCGCTGATCGTTGTACGCTCGCTTTTGCGGCTGATGCGCGAACGGGACATGTTCATCCGACTGGCGGGCACCGGTCTGGCCTGCATGTTCGGCGTTCAAGCGATGATCAATATGGGTGTTGCGGTGCGCCTGCTGCCTGCCAAGGGCATGACGCTGCCCTTTGTCAGCTATGGTGGTTCGTCCCTGATCGCAGGCGGCATCGCCATCGGCATGTTACTGGCCTTCACCCGCACCCGCCCACAGGGCGAGCTTGGCGATATTCTGCGCGGACGAGGTTGATGAGCAAACCCTACCTTCTGATTGCGGCGGGCGGCACCGGGGGCCACATGTTCCCGGCGCAAGCGCTGGCCGAGGCGATGCTGCACAAGGGCTGGCGCGTGCGCCTGTCCACCGATCCGCGCGGCGCGCGCTATACCGGTGCCTTCCCCGAAGGCGTTGAGATTGTCGAGGCATCCTCGGCCACTTTCGCGCGTGGGGGTCTCGCTGCCAAGGCGCTGGTCGGGCCAAAGATTGCTGGCGGCGTCGCCAGCATGGCCTTTCAGATGATGCGCGACAAACCGGAAGTGGTCGTGGGCTTCGGGGGGTATCCCTCGATCCCGGCACTGGGTGCGGCGACACTGCTGAAAATCCCGCGCATGATCCACGAACAGAACGGCGTTCTTGGACGTGTGAACCAACTGTTTGCCACTCGCGTTGCGCAGGTGGCCTGCGGCGTATGGCCGACCGACTTGCCGGAGGGCGCGCATGGTATTCACACCGGCAATCCGGTACGCGCCGCCGTTCTGGATCGTGCGGCTGCCCCCTATATCCCGCCGGGCGAATACCCGATGTCGGTTTTGGTGATGGGCGGATCGCAGGGCGCGCGCATCCTCAGCGATGTCGTACCCGGAGCGATCGCTGCATTGCCCGAATTCCTTCGATCCTACATCCGCGTCTCGCATCAGGCGCGGGACGAGGATGGCGACCGCGTCACCGCCTTCTACGCCGACCATGGCATCCGCGCCGATGTTCAGCCGTTCTTTGATGATGTGCCCCGCCGTATGTCGGACGCGCAACTGGTGATCAGCCGCTCGGGCGCGTCCAGCGTGGCTGATATCTCGGTCATCGGGCGACCTTCGATTCTGATCCCGTTTGCCGCCGCCGCTGGCGATCACCAGACCGCCAATGCCCGAGGTCTGGTACAGGCGGGCGGGGCGATCATGATCCCTGAAAATGCTCTTGACGTCGCCGCGTTGACCGAGCAAATGACCACGGTTCTGACAAACCCCGAAGCCGCACAGAAAATGGCCCACGCCGCCTTGTCGGTCGGGGCACCGGACGCCACCGAGCGTCTGGTTGCCCAGGTCGAGCAACTGGCGCAGAAGGAGACCACATGACCCCAGCAACCAAACTGCCGCAGGACGTAGGGCCGATCCATTTCGTCGGGATCGGCGGGATCGGGATGTCCGGCATTGCCGAGGTGTTGCTGAACCTTGGGTACAGGGTTCAGGGATCGGATCTGAAGGCGTCGAAAATCACCGACCGTCTGGCCTCGCTGGGAGCCGAGATTTTCGTGGGGCAAAAGGCCGAGAACCTCAAGAACGCTGCAGTGGTTGTCACGTCGACCGCGATTAAACCGGGCAACCCGGAACTGGATGAGGCGCGCGCCCAAGGCCTGCCTGTTGTCCGCCGGGCGGATATGCTGGCCGAACTGATGCGCTTGCGGTCAAATATCGCGATTGCCGGAACCCATGGCAAAACCACCACGACCACGATGATGGCCGAGCTGATGGTCGCGGGTGATTTCGACCCCACCGTGATCAATGGCGGCATCATTCACGCCTATGGCTCGAACGCGCGAATGGGGCAGGGCGAATGGATGGTGGTCGAGGCCGACGAATCCGATGGCTCATTCAACCGCCTGCCTGCAACCATCGCCATCGTCACCAATATCGACCCCGAGCATATGGAGCATTGGGGCGATTTCGACACGTTGCGCGATGGGTTCTATGAGTTCGTCTCGAACCTGCCCTTCTACGGTCTGGCTGTCTGCTGCACCGATCATGCCGAGGTGCAGGCTCTGGTGGGCCGTATCACCGACCGCCGCGTGCGCACCTATGGCTTTAACGCGCAGGCGGATGTGCGGGCCGAGAACCTGACCTACAAGGGCGGCGTCGCGCATTTCGACATCCACTTGCAATACGAAGACAAAGTGATCGAGGGCTGCACCCTGCCGATGCCGGGCGACCACAACGTTTCAAACGCGCTGTCTGCGGTGGCCGTCGCCCGCCATCTGGGCATGAAGGCCGCGGAAATCCGAGAGGCACTGGCCAATTTCGGCGGTGTGAACCGTCGCTTCACCAAGGTCGGCGAGGTCGATGGAGTCACCATCATCGACGATTACGGCCACCATCCGGTCGAAATCGCTGCTGTGTTGAAAGCCGCGCGTCAGGCGACCGAAGGCCGTGTGATCGCTGTCCACCAGCCGCACCGCTATTCCCGCCTGTCCAACCTGTTCGACGATTTCTGCACCTGCTTTAACGATGCCGACGTCGTCGCCATTGCCGAAGTGTTTGCTGCCGGAGAGGACCCAATCGAAGGCGCGTCCCGTGACGATCTGGTCGAAGGTCTGATCCGTCACGGCCACCGCCATGCGCGCGCGATCCTAAGCGAGGATGATCTGGAACGTCTCGTTCGGGAACAGGCTCGTCCGGGCGATATGGTCGTCTGCCTCGGGGCCGGTACGATCAGCGCGTGGGCCAACGGGCTGCCTGAGAGATTGCAAAGAAAACAAGCAGTTTGACGTTCATCCTCATTTGTCGCACAACCTGAAAGTGTGATAGAGTATTCACTGATACCGCGTACCCGTGGAGGGGGCGAATGGACTATTCGATGATCTTTGCCGCACTTTGGGTGATCTGCGCGACTATCGTGGCGCTGTTGCCGATGCGGCTGCAATTCCCTCCGGGAATCTTGCTGCTGATCTGCGCGCCGGTCCTGATCCTGTGGCTGGGTTATGATCACGGCTGGTTCTGGTCGGTTGCGGCCTTTGCCGGGTTCGTGTCGATGTTCCGCAATCCCATCCGCTTTTACTGGCGCAAATGGACGGGCCGGGAGGTCACGGAATGAGCTGGTCGATTGCTCTCGCCGCTGCTTGGGGTGTGGCCGCCAACGTGCTGGCGATGATCCCCAGCAAGGACAACCACTGGACCCGCGCCTACATCCTGATCGCGGTTGGCATCCCAATCGTTGGGTATGTCACGTTCGAGCATGGCCCCTGGATTGGCTTGCTGGTGCTGGGAATGGGGATGTCCGTGCTTCGGTGGCCAGTGATTTATCTGGGGCGGTGGCTGCGTCGGCGGGTCTGAGAAACGTATCCCTTATACGTCTTGCCTTGGACGCCTAAATCCGCGATCTAGCGGCCATGAGCACTCTTCCATCAACACGCGGCAGGCTGTCCCAAAATCGCAGCCTCAACGACCTGACATGGCTCCGTGTCGGAGGGCCGGCGGACTATCTGTTTCAACCTGCCGATCTGGAAGACTTGCGGGGCTTTCTGCGCGATCTGCCCGCAGATACTCCTGTTTTTCCGATGGGCGTCGGGTCTAACCTGATCGTGCGCGATGGTGGTTTGCGTGCCGTGGTGATCCGGCTGGGGCGCGGTTTCAATGGTATCTCCATCGACGGTAACACCGTCACCGCAGGCGCTGCGGCCTTGGATGCGCATGTGGCGCGGAAGGCGGCGGATGCGGGGGTTGACCTGACGTTTCTGCGCACCATTCCCGGATCTGTCGGAGGCGCGGTGCGGATGAACGCGGGCTGCTATGGCAGTTACACAGCGGATGTTCTGCGCAAAGCCACCATCGTCACGCGGCAGGGTGAGGTCGTGGACCTGACCCCAGCGGATCTGAACTTCCGATACCGCCAGACCGATCTGCCCGAAGGCGCGGTGTTGGTTTCGGCGACGTTCGAAGGCCCCTCGGGCAATCCGGAAGAACTGCACGCCCGCATGGACGCACAATTGAAAAAGCGGGATGAGACGCAGCCGACCAAGGACCGTAGCGCCGGATCGACCTTCCGTAACCCGGCGGGGTTCTCGTCAACGGGGCGGGAAGACGACGTGCATGACCTCAAGGCGTGGAAGGTGATCGATGACGCGGGGATGCGCGGGGCCACCAAGGGCGGCGCGCAGATGAGCCCGAAGCACTCGAATTTCCTGATCAATACCGGTGACGCCACCGCTGCCGACCTCGAAGGGCTGGGCGAAGAAGTGCGAAAAAAGGTTTACGAAACAAGCGGCATCACGCTAGAGTGGGAAATCATGCGGGTCGGCGATCCGCTGACAGAATAAAGCCCCAACCGTCAGACCATAACAGGCAAATTCAGGCGACGGATCAAAGGCATAACGCAGTACGGACCACGACATAAGGTCCGGGGACATTGAGGCGCACAAAGTGGGACTGTCGAGCAGGACAAACCCCAAAGTGGCGGTATTGATGGGCGGCCCCTCGGCGGAACGCGAGGTGTCACTCAGCAGCGGGCGCGAATGCGCAGCCGCCCTTGTGGGAGAAGGCATTGAAGTGGTCGAGCTGGACGCGGGTCCCGACCTCTATGCGCGCCTATTGGACATCAAACCGGATGTTGTATTCAACGCCCTGCATGGCCGCTGGGGTGAGGATGGCTGTGTGCAGGGTCTGCTGGAATGGATGCGCATTCCCTATACGCATTCGGGCGTGCTGGCCTCGGCCCTGGCGATGGACAAGCAGCGCAGCAAAGAGGCGTTTCGGGTGGCCGGGCTGCCCATCGCGGAAAGTGTGATTGCCGCCAAGTCGGATGTGATGGCCGATCACGTCATGCCACCGCCCTACGTGGCCAAGCCCAACAACGAAGGGTCCAGCGTCGGCATTTATATCGTGCATGAAAACGCGAACGGCCCGCCGCAGCTGTCCGAGGACATGCCCGATCAGGTGATGGTCGAACAATACGTGGCGGGGCGCGAGTTGACGGTGACGGTGATGGGCGATCGCGCCCTGACCGTGACCGAGATCATGACCGATGGCGGCTGGTATGACTATGACGCCAAATACAAGCCCGGCGGCTCGTGGCATGTGTTGCCTGCCGAGATTCCGTCCGAGATTTTCGATCTGTGCATGGACTACGCGTTGCGCGCCCACAATGTGCTGGGCTGCAAGGGCGTCAGCCGGACCGATTTCCGCTGGGACGACAGCAAGGGGCGCGACGGCTTGTTCCTGCTGGAGACCAATACTCAGCCGGGCATGACGCCGACCTCGTTGGTGCCCGAGCAGGGGCAGCATCTGGGCATGACATTCGGCCAGCTTTGTGTGTGGATGGTGGAGGACGCCTCATGCGACCGCTGACAGCCACCCGCGCGCCAGTGATTCACCGAACCAAGGCCCTGGCCGGTCCGGATGCCGATTTTGAATCTGCGGATACGGAACCCCATGACACTCAGCCCGTTCTGCGCTTGAGCGGAGTAAAGCTGTTCAACCGCACAGCGCGCCGGGCTGATCCTGCGCCGTCGCGGCTCAGCTATCGGTTCCAGCGGTGGATGCTGACGCCGGGCATTCGACTGGGTGTCAAGCTGGGCCTGCCGATTTGCGCGGTGGCTGCTGCCATCGGCCTGTACTTTGCGTCGGAAGATCGGCGCGAGGCGGTCAGCACCTATATCGCCGACATCCGCACCTCGATTCAGGAGCGTCCGGAATTCATGGTCAACCTGATGGCCATTGATGGCGCAGGGGCCGGTCTGGCCGACGATATTCGCGAAGTGGTGCCGTTGGATTTCCCGATCAGTTCCTGGGATCTGGATGTCGAACAGATGCGCGACACGATCACCGGGCTGGACCCGGTGAAATCCGCGACCGTGCGAATCCGGCCCGGAGGCATCCTTCAGGTCGATGTGGTCGAACGGCAGCCCGTGATCGTCTGGCGCACCCGTGACGGCGTTGAGCTGTTGGATGAGACCGGTGTGCACGTGGATCAGGCGGCCTCGCGCAAGGATCATGCGGGCCTGCCCTTGATTGCGGGCGAAGGTGCGGATGCGCGTGTGGCCGAGGCGCTTGAGATTTTTCAGACCTCGCGCAGCCTTGGCACTCGTGTACGGGGATTGGTGCGCGTGGGTGAGCGCCGCTGGGATCTGGTGCTGGATCGTGGTCAGCGGATCATGCTGCCGACCGAGCGCCCGGTGCGCGCGCTGGAGCGTGTGCTGGCGGTGAACGAGGTGCAGGACCTGCTGGAGCGTGATGTGGCCGTGGTCGACATGCGCCTTGGGAACCGGCCAACTATAAGAATGACCAAAGCCGCCAGCGAAGACTGGTGGAATACAAAAGTGAACGCGAGTAACGGGCAGTAGCAACCATGATGACCGATCTTTATCAGTCCCAGCGCGCCATGCGGCAGATGCGCAGACAAGCGATGCAACGGGGCGTTATCGCCATTCTGGATGTGGGCAGTTCCAAGATCGCATGCCTTGTGCTGCGGTTTGACGGGACCGGTCGGCTGAGCGAAGACAACACCATCGGGTCGATGGCCGGGCAGACCGGGTTCCGCGTGATTGGCGCGGCGACCACACGCTCGCGCGGGGTGCAATTCGGTGAAGTCACCGCGATGCAGGAAACCGAGCGCGCCATTCGCACCGCATTGCAGGCAGCGCAGAAGATGGCCGATATTCGTGTCGATCACGTGATCGCCTGTTTCTCGGGCGCAAACCCGCGCTCTTACGGTCTGGACGCGCAAGTCGATCTGGAAGGCCAGCTTGTGACCGAGGCCGAGGTGGGCCGAGTGCTCAACGCTTGCGACGTGCCGGATTACGGGGCAGGGCGCGAGGTGCTGCATGCCCAGCCGGTGAATTTTGCGCTGGACAACCGCTCGGGCCTGATCGATCCGCGTGGGCAGTTGGGGCAGAGCCTTGCCGTGGACATGCACATGCTGACTGTCGACGCTGTGGCGATTCAGAACATCGTGCGTTGCATCAAACGCTGCGATCTGGAATTGGCGGGGATTGCGAACTCGGCCTATGTGTCGGGCATCTCGGCGCTGGTCGAGGATGAGCAGGAATTGGGTGCCGCCTGTATCGACATGGGCGGTGGCACGACCAGCGTCTCGATCTTTATGAAGAAACACATGATCTATGCCGACTGCGTGCGCATGGGCGGCGATCACGTGACGCAGGACATCTCGATGGGTCTCGGCGTGCCGACTGCCGTGGCCGAGCGGATCAAGACCTTTAACGGCGGCGTCCATGCCACCGGGGCCGATGATCGCGACCTGATCGATATCGGCGGCGATACCGGCGATTGGGAGCATGATCGCCGTACCGTCAGCCGGGCTGAATTGATCGGTATCATGCGGCCTCGGGTCGAGGAAATTCTGGAAGAGGTCCGCGTGCGGCTGGATGCCGCCGGGTTCGAACATATGCCCAGCCAGCAGATCGTTCTGACCGGGGGCGGCAGCCAGATCATGGGGCTGGACGGTTTGGCCACGCGCATTCTGGGTCAAAGGGTCCGCCTGGGCCGTCCGCTGCGCGTTCACGGCCTGCCGCAATCGGCGACGGGGCCGGGCTTTTCCTCAGCCGTAGGTCTCAGCCTGTTTGCGGCACATCCGCAGGACGAATGGTGGGATTTCGAAATTCCGGTCGATACCTATGCCGCGCGCCCGTTCAAGCGCGCGGTGCGGTGGTTCCGTGACAATTGGTAAAACCCTTGGCGGCGCCGCTCTGGCGTTGTGGCCGGGTCTCGCCCCGGCCCAAACCCTGATCACGCCCGAGGTTTTTCTGGACGCCGTTATCGGCAAAACCGTCATGTTCTACGAGATCCGCAGCGGTGATCTGGTCGGAACGGAGGAATTCCTGAACCACAGAACTTCGGTCTGGCGGGAAGCAGGGAGGGGCTGCGTCTACGGGCAGATCACCACGCCCAACGGCCAGATCTGCTTTCTATATGACAATGACCCGGATGGCATTCCGGTCTGCTGGTGGCCGTTTCTGCATGAAGACCGCCTGATGGTCCGGCTGGCGTCATTGACAAACGGCGAAATTCAAGAGGTGCGCAGCATCACCGAAAACGGCTTGGACTGTCCAAGTGCCCCGATCAGCTAAAGAAACCGGTTGCGGCTGCGGGATTTATCCCTAAAGATATCCACAAGGCCCGTCAGAGGCCCGGCGGCAGGACATTGAGCAGTTTTCCGCCCTACCAAAACCGGGATTTCCGTCCGTGTGCAAATCAATCGCCACGGCGCGGTTTTCGGCTGTCTTGTGGCATCTTTAGGCCACTCCGCAAGATTTGGCGGCTGGTGCGAAATACCGCCGTTTGATGCCTTATTTCCTCCATATTTTGTGGATTTGCGCGATTTTTGACGTGACCTTTGCGCATCACAAGGATAGAATCGAACAAGGATAGGTAAGAAAAACACCGCTTTGGCGGAACAAAAATACAGGCGGACAGAGCATGACATTGAATCTTTCGATGCCCGGGCACGACGAACTGAAGCCTCGGATTACAGTATTTGGCGTTGGCGGCGCAGGCGGCAACGCGGTCAACAACATGATTGAAAAACAGTTGGACGGCGTCGATTTTGTCGTCGCCAACACCGACGCGCAGGCGTTGCAGCAAAGCCAGTCTTCGGCGCGGGTGCAACTGGGTGTGAAGGTCACCGAAGGTCTGGGGGCAGGGGCCCGTCCGACGGTTGGGGCCGCCGCCGCCGAAGAAAGCATCGAACAGATCGTCGATCATCTGGCAGGTGCGCATATGTGTTTCATCACCGCCGGTATGGGCGGGGGTACCGGTACCGGGGCCGCGCCGATCATCGCGCAGGCCGCGCGGGAACTGGGTGTGCTGACCGTTGGCGTTGTCACCAAACCCTTCCAGTTCGAAGGTGCCAAGCGCATGCGTCAGGCCGAAGACGGCGTTGAAGCGCTGCAACAGGTCGTTGACACGCTGATCATCATCCCGAACCAGAACCTGTTCCGTCTGGCCAATGAAAAGACCACGTTCACCGAGGCGTTCTCGATGGCCGATGACGTTCTGTATCAGGGCGTCAAGGGCGTGACTGATCTGATGGTGCGTCCGGGTCTGATCAACCTCGACTTCGCGGACGTGCGCGCCGTGATGGACGAGATGGGCAAGGCGATGATGGGCACGGGCGAGGCGACCGGCGAAGATCGCGCCATTCAGGCCGCCGAAAAGGCCATCGCCAACCCGCTGCTGGACGAAATCAGCCTCAAAGGCGCGAAAGGCGTGTTGATCAACATCACAGGCTCGCACGACCTGACACTGTTCGAACTGGACGAGGCCGCCAACCGCATTCGCGAGGAAGTGGACCCCGAGGCCAATATCATCGTCGGTTCGACCCTCGACACCGCGATGGAAGGCGGAATGCGTGTTTCGGTCGTGGCGACCGGGATCGATGCCACGGAAAAAACCAGCGATGTGCCGGTTGCGCGCCGTTCGATGTCCGAGCCGCTGACCCGCACCGTATCGGCCGAAGAACCTGTGCGTGAAGAAGCACCTGCCGCGGCAGAAGTGGCAGAGGCCGCGCCTCAGATGCCGGAAAATCGCGAACCCTCGCTGTTCGAGGCAACCGAAGAGCCCGCGCAATTCCAGCCGCGTGACGAACAGGACGATGATGGCCTTCCGCCGCCCGCCTACCAACCGCGTGTCGCTGAGTTCGAACCGCAGCCGGAACCTGTTGAGCAGGCGCCGGACGCCTACGCCGCGCAACCGCATGCGGCGGGAACGCCTTCGCCCGAAGCGCTGCAGCGCTTGCAGGCGGCGGTGCAGAATGTCCCCTCGGCAGCACAGCGTCTGACCGCAACACGGTCGCCGGAACCCGCGCCGCAGCCGCAAGCTGAAGCCGAAGAACGCCCCCGCTTTGGCTTTAACCGTCTGATCGACCGCATGACCGGTCACGCCGCGGATACCCCCACGCAGCCGGTCCGTCAGCAGCCCGCGATGCGGCAGGCTGACGCCACGGCACCAGCGCATGAAGAAGCGGATCCCGACCAGGAGCGGATCGAAATTCCGGCTTTCCTGCGCCGTCAAGCCAACTGATCGCGGTAACAAAATGAGCATCAGGGGTCGCCATCAAGCGGCCCTTTTTCTATATTTGTTAAGGATTTATGAGCAGATAAGCAGGGTTTTGCCGATCTGTTACATTGATGTTTCATTCAGTTACAAAGAGTGAGTTGAGCCTGACCGCCCGCTTCCTTAACTGGGTGTCCAACACAGCCGTCCGAGGCTGGACACCACTCGCTGAGGCCCATTTTGCAACATACGCTCAAATCTCCGGTCACGTTCAAAGGCGTCGGACTGCACGGCGGTCAGCCTGTTGTCATGGTTCTGAAACCGGCAGCAGCGGGTCATGGCATCTGGTTCAAACGGACGGATATCGAGCTGGGCAACGCTTTGATCCCTGCCATCTATGACATTGTCGAACGTACGCCGCTGTGCACCCGGCTGATCAATGATGCAGGCGTGTCGGTGTCGACCGTCGAACATATCATGGCGGCGCTGGCGGGTTGCGGCGTGCACAACGCGCTGATCGAGATTGACGGGCCTGAAGTGCCGATCATGGACGGGTCGTCCATCGACTTTGTCCGGGGCATCATGGCCAAGGGCGTGCGCCGTCAGGCCAGCCCGGTTTTGGCCTATGAAGTGCTGAAACCCGTCACCGCCTCGCGCGAGGGGGCCAGCGCATCTATCGCTCCGGCGGATGGGCTGATCATCGATTTCCATATCGACTTTGAAGATGCCGCTATCGGCAATCAGACCAAAACGCTGGATATGCGCAACGGATCCTTCGTGCGCGAGCTAAGCGATTGCCGTACCTTCTGCCGTCGCATCGACGTGGAAGCCATGCGCGAAAACGGTCTGGCACTGGGCGGCACGCTGGAAAACGCTGTTGTGGTGCAGGGTGACGAGGTTCTGACCCCGGGTGGCCTGCGCTATGCGGACGAAGCCGTTCGCCACAAGATGCTGGATGCGTTGGGCGATCTTTATCTGGCGGGTGGTCCGATCCTGGGTCATTTCACCGGTGACAAGTCCGGCCATTCGATGACCAACACCCTGCTGCGCAAGCTGTTCGAGACACCCGGCGCCGTGCGTCCGATCCTGTGCACACCTGAACAGGCAGCCCGCTTGCCGGGTCAGGGCCTTGTTCTGAATGAAATTCCGGCGGTCGCCTGATTCAATCAACTCTGACGACATTTGCGACAGAGCGCGCATAAGGCGTTTTGCACCGGAAATATCTATGCTAGACCATGGCTCAATTCGGGGCAAACCTCGTTGAGTATGATGACAAGGATGGGCGGTATGGTTGGCAGCAAAGCGGCAGTCAGGTTCGCGGGCGCGATTCTTCTGGCAGCAGTTTTGACAGCATGTGGTAACAGGGGCGCTGACCGCGAACAGAACCTTGAAGGCTTCACGCCCGAGCAGATTTATACGCGTGGCGAATATGAGCTGTCGCAGAATCGCTCGGACGACGCGGCTTGGTATTTCTCGGAAGTCGAACGGCTGTACCCCTATTCGGATTGGGCCAAACGCGCGCTGATCATGCAGGCGTTTTCATTCCATGCCGACAAGAATTACGAAGAAAGCCGCGCCGCCGCGCAGCGCTATATCGACTTTTACCCCACCGACGAAGATGCGGCCTATGCGCAGTATCTGCTGGCGCTCAGCTATTATGACCAGATCGACGAAGTTGGCCGCGACCAGGGCCTGACCTTTCAGGCCCTGCAAGCGCTGCGCACGGTGATCGAGGTTTACCCCGACAGCGAGTATGCCACCTCGGCAGTGTTGAAGTTCGATCTGGCCTTTGACCATCTGGCGGGCAAGGAAATGGAGATCGGGCGCTATTACCTGCGTCAGGATCACTATATCGCGGCCATCAACCGCTTCCGTGTCGTGGTCGAGGATTTCCAGACCACGTCGCACACAGCCGAAGCGCTGTATCGTTTGGTCGAGGCCTATCTGTCCTTGGGTCTGTTTGATGAGGCGCAGACCGCAGGCGCGATCCTTGGGTACAACTACCAGTCCTCGGAATGGTATGACGATGCCTACAAGCTGTTGACTTCGCGCGGGCTGGATCTGAAGAGCCGTGGCAACAACTGGCTCAGCCAGATCTATCGCCAGACGATCAAGGGTCAGTGGTTGTAAGCTGGTGACGGTCTGGGGATGCTAACACCCGATGCTGCGCGCCTTAGATATCCGTGACATGCTGATCATCGACCGGTTGGAACTGACGTTCCAGCCGGGTCTGAACGCGCTGACGGGTGAGACCGGGGCGGGTAAGTCGATCCTTTTGGATTCGCTGGGGTTCGTTCTGGGTTGGCGCGGTCGGGCCGAACTGGTCCGGCAGGGTGCAGCGCAGGGTGAAGTTGTAGCCGAGTTTGAGCTGCCCGACGGCCATCCGGCCCATGCGGTTCTGGCAGAGGCTGGATTGCCGGGCGGAGAGGAATTGATCCTGCGCCGCGTCAACACCGCCGAGGGCCGCAAGACCGCCTGGGTCAATGACCGTCGTTGCTCGGGCGAGGTGTTGCGGGCGCTGTCCGAAACGCTGATCGAATTGCACGGCCAGCATGATGATCGTGGATTGCTGAACCCGCGCGGCCACCGGGTTTTGCTGGATGACTACGCTCAGGTCTCGGGTCAGTTGGCATCGGTCCGCCGCGCGTGGTCCGAGATGTCGCGCAGCCGCAAGGCATTGGCCGAGACCGAGGCCGCGCTGGCCGCGATGCGCGCCGAAGAGGAATTCCTGCGTCATTCCGTGGCCGAGTTGGACAAGCTGGACCCGCAACCGGGTGAGGATGCCGATCTGGATGCGCGCCGCCGCATGATGCAGGGGGCCGAGCGGATCCGCGATGATGTCGCCCGGGCATTTGACCTGTTGGGCGGTGAGGGGGCCGAAGGCGCGATGTCGGACGCAATGCGCTGGCTCGAAGGTGTGTCCGACAATGCAGGCGGGCAGTTGGAAGACCCCATCGCTGCGCTGGGGCGTGCCCTGATCGAATTGGGTGAGGCGCAGGACGGTGTGAACGCCTGCCTTCAGGCGCTGGACTTCAATCCGGCGGAACTGGAAGCCGCCGAAGAACGCCTGTTCGCGATCCGCGCGCTGGCCCGCAAGCATAACGTGGCACCGGATGATCTGGGCCCGTTTGCAGATACTCTGCGGGATCGTTTGGGGCAGTTGGACGCCGGTGACGCCGATCTGGCCGAGTGTCGGGCCGCCGTCGAGGCTGCGCAGGCCACATATGATACGGCTGCGGCCAGGCTCAGCGCGACCCGCCAAAAGGCCGCCGGGCAGTTGGATGCGGCGGTCATGGCCGAGCTTGCGCCGCTGAAAATGGAACGGGCGGTGTTTCAGACAGAAATATCGCCAGCCGATCCCGGCCCCGAAGGCACTGATGCGGTGGCCTTCACGGTTGCCACCAACCCCGGCGCACCGTCGGGGCCGCTGAACAAGATCGCCTCGGGTGGTGAGCTCAGCCGGTTTCTGCTGGCGCTCAAGGTTTGCCTGTCCGGTGATGACAGTGCCCGAACGATGATCTTTGACGAGATTGACCGGGGCGTCGGCGGTGCCACTGCCGATGCGGTTGGGCGCCGACTGGCAGCCCTTGCGCAAGGCGGGCAGGTGCTGGTCGTCACACACTCACCCCAAGTGGCCGCGCGGGCTGCGCATCACTGGCGGGTGCAGAAGCAAGTAAGCGCGGGTCAGACCCTTTCGACCGTTGTGCCCTTGGCCGAAGGTGATCGCGTGGATGAGATCGCCCGAATGGTGTCGGGCGACACGATCACCGACGAAGCGCGCGCTGCCGCCCGCGCCTTGCTGGACGCCTGACGCCGTTTGTGGCGTTTCCTGGTGCCCCCACCGTCGCTATCGCACTTTTATATGGCCGCCCCGTGGCTTACTAAGGGGTATGTATTGATCCCCGAGGGCCAATGACCCAGTCAACCCGCACCGTTCTGCGCAACCAGCTCAATCAGGCCATGGCCGCGATCAAGGATGCGTGGCGGGTGATGCGGCGTCGTGGGCCCAGCCAGATTCAGTTCTGGTTCATCGCGCTGGCCATCGGAATCGCCGCCGGGTTCATGGCGCTGGGGTTCCGCAAGGCGATCCGCGCGCTGCAGGCGTATCTCTACGACACCGAGGATATTCTGCTGTTGCACAGCCATGCAGAGATGCTGCCGTGGTTCATGGTGTTGATCATCCCCATCATTGGCGGTCTGATCGTTGGTATCATCCTGAACAAGTTTACCGATGATGGCCGCGTGCGGTCTGTCGCGGACGTGATCGAAGGGGCCGCCGTCAGCGATGGCCGGGTAGAAACCAAGGCTGGTATCGCCTCGTTCTTCGCCTCGCTGATCACGCTGAGTTCCGGCGGCTCAACCGGTCGGGAGGGACCGGTGGTGCATATGGCCGGTGTCATCTCGACCTGGGTCAGCAACCGCATCCACGCCGACGGGATCACCGGGCGGGATCTGCTGGGGTGCGCGGTCGCCGCCGCCGTTTCAGCCAGCTTCAACGCGCCCATCGCCGGGGCGCTGTTCGCGCTTGAGGTTGTGTTGCGCCACTTCGCCGTGCACGCCTTTGCGCCCATTGTCATCGCCTCGGTCGCAGGGACTGTGATCAACCGGCTGGAATATGGCGATGTCACTGAATTCACGCTGGATACACCCGGATCGCTGCAATTCTACGTGGAACTGCCCGCCTTTCTGATCCTCGGGCTGATCTGCGGGTTTGTGGCCTTGCTGCTGATGCGCTCGATCTTCTTTGCCGAGGATATTGGCAACCACATCCAGAACCGCCTGTCTCTGCCCGGTTGGCTGCGTCCGGCTGTGTCCGGTGCGATGCTGGGCCTGCTGGCGATCTGGTTCCCGCATATCATCGGTGTGGGGTATGAAACGACGACCCGCGCCCTGACCGGCGATCTTGTGTTGACGACGGCCATCCTGTTTGCCGTGGTCAAGACCGTTGCGGTTGCCATCACCATGGGCGGGCGCATGGGGGGCGGGGTATTCTCACCCGCGTTGATGATCGGCGCGCTGACGGGGCTGGCCTTTGGTCTGATTGCCACCGGTTTGTTGCCCGACGTGTCGGGAACCCACACGCTCTATGCCTTTGCCGGAATGGGGGCGGTTGCGGCGGCTGTTCTTGGTGCGCCGATCTCGACCACACTGATCGTGTTTGAATTGACCGGAGACTGGCAGATCGGTCTGGCCGTGATGGTGTCGGTGTCGATGTCCACAGCGCTGGCCTCGCGCCTTGTGGATCGGTCGTTCTTCCTGACCCAGCTTGAACGTCGCAATGTGCATCTGGCCGCCGGGCCGCAGGCCTATCTGCTGGCCATGCTGCGAGCCGGGGCGGTGATGCGACCCATTGGCGACGCGCGCTCGATCACCGCTGACGAGGCGCGCGCGCTGATCGAGCAGGGCCTGTGTGTCAAGGCCAGCGCCACGCTGGAGGCTGCGATGCCCTATTTCGACCGGGACGACATTCCATGCATCCCGGTGATCATCCTGGAAGACGACGGGACCGAAACTCCGGTTGGTGCCTTGTATCATGTAGATGCGCTGAAGGCGTATAACCGCGCCTTGGCCGCCACAGCGGCCGAAGAGCATTCCTAGCCGCGATACACGCTCGCCGCATCGCCCAGATAGTTGTCCCACGCGAACCAGTACGAGATATGCCCGGCCACCCGTGGCAATTGTGTGCCATCCGGGCCGACCAGCATTTCTTCGGTCAAGGTCCACTTTCGGCCTGCTTCATCCACCAGACCGCCATCCGCAGCCTTGAACCTGTGCCCGGCACGTTCATAGGCGCGTACGGTGCGCCGATCCGGGTTGCCGATCAGGACCAAAGGCCGGTTCGCAATCGCATCGTTGATCACGCGGGTTCGGCTGAACGCATCCAATGGCCAGGCCCGTGCCGCGCCAAACTGACGGATCGCAAACACATAGTCCTTTTGCCGGTGCTGTGACTGATCCACCTGCGCCGGGAACATCAGTTCGGGTGAGGCAAAATACTCGCGATACACCACGCCCGAGCCATAGTTCCGTCGATGCCCGGTGTTCAACGACAAGGCCCGCGTGTCAGGGTGCGAGGTTTTCCAGCTATCCCAGGTGGTGATGACAACCGGCCGCTGTTTCAGTTCTATCCCGCTGTCAACCAGTGGGCCGACGACGGGCTTGCCGGTATATTGGTTCCACAGCGAATGTGTCTCGCGGTCAAACATCAGCTTGTTCGAACGGTAAAGGAACCCTGACGAGCCAAACACAAAGGGCTTGCGCCGACCCGCGACCTGCGTTTCGAACAAAATACCGGACCCGCATAGGGTGCAATAGGCCAGGGCGACAGGGACCCCGCCGATCACCTCGTTAAACATCTCGTGCCAGCCCATGATCCGCAGCGGATAGGCGCGCGTGTCGCCGTTGATCGAGACGCCAAAGACCAGATCATCGTCCCTGAGGTAACTGGCATCCGAGGCCGAGATCAGCGTCGGATTGTCCAATGAGGGAATGCCATCCTTGTAAACGCCGCCCCATGCGATCTCTTCCAGCCGGATTTTCATCCTGTCGCGCGTCAGGTATTCGGGCCGCAGGAACAGATCGAAATTCTGATCGATCCCCAACAGAACTTCGCGTTTGAACGGGATGAGCGACGGATGGGGGACCAGTTGCGGGTTCCGTTCCTGCCAGAGCATCCAGTCAAACCAGTCAGTGCCGTATTTCTGGCCCGAGAGGGTTTCAATCACTTCGGAAATCTCGTCCCGCCGCCGGTCAGAAAACCGCATCGCGGTGATCAGGGCCGGAACCACATCCGGGTTTCCTCGCCGTATCAGGTAAGCCATCTGTGCTTCAAAATCGGTACGACCGGAATACAGCGTGCTGCGTATGGCCTCCAGCACCGGATCGCTTTGCGCCCATACCGACCCCGGCACTAACGCTCCGACCCCGATCAACCCGGCAAATCTGCGACGTGAAACAGACATGGCACCCTCCTGTTCGCATCCACATTCAGTGTGCACGCCACACGCTTCACATGCACACCACAGTCGCGTGAGCAGGATACGCGAATTTGAAATTGGCTTTGCGTCGAAATTCGAATCTCGTCATGGTCGCGTCAGAATCCCGGAAACGGGACCAACACATGCGGTTGTTTCATCTGCCAGGAGCCAGCGATGTCGAACACAAATGGCGCGGTTGCTCTGAAAGATCAGGGGCTTGTTCTCCACACCGGTGGGCAGGACGTCTATTTCAACTATTACTGGCTGCGGGACAATTGCACCTCGTCTTTTGATCCCGAACTGCGTGAGCGCACGTTTGACATTACTTCGCTGACTCAAGCCCCGCAGGCCAGATCGGCCGAGGTTGAGGGCAATGATCTGATCATCGATTGGCTGGGTGAAGACCACCAAAGTCGATATTCAATCGACTGGCTGATGGGTTTTCAGACACGCGGCGGGCGGGATGATCCGGCGGTGCTTCCCAGAAAGCTCTGGCGGTCCGGGCACAGCGACAGCTTTCCACGGTTCAGCCAACATGACGTGATCCACGACATGCCAACCCGCGCGGCCTGGGCCCGTGCCTTGCTTGAAGAAGGCGTCGCCGTCATCACGGATATGGAGGACAGCGACGAGTCCTTGACCAAGCTCGCCAATTGCCTCGGGCTGGTCCGGCCCTCGGTCGCTGGTGAGTATTTTGATGTGAAGGTCCACATAGACCCCGTCAATCTTGCGTTCACGGCCAATGCGCTGGAGATGCATACCGACACACCGTCAGAAGAAATGGCGCCCGGTGTTCAGTTTCTGCATTGCCGCAGAAACAGCGTGGATGGGGGCTACAGCCTGTTTGTCGACGGGGCCGCCGTGGCCGAAGACTTCCGCGCCGAACATCCCGAAGACTTTGATCTACTGGTCCAGCATCAAGTGCCGTTTTTCTATGACCACGAAGATTTCGACTGGCGCGCGCATCAGCACGTGATCGAACTGGATACCAATGGCACCGTGTCAGGCGTGACCATCTCGCAGCATATGGCGGATGTGTTTGATTTGCCCCAGGACGTTCTGGATGCCTATTACCCGGCTTTCAGCAAGTTCCTGCGGGCAATCAACAGCCCCAAATACCTCAACCGCTTTCGCATGCAGGCCGGAGAGTGCTTTGTCTTCGACAACCACCGGATCGTTCATGGCCGCGAGGCGTATTCTGCCACAAGCGGAGAACGCTATCTGCGGGGATGTTACATCGACCGGGGCGAGATGCGATCAAGCTACCGCACGCTGGTGCGCAAGGGCTATGTCTGATCCGCGCCGCAGCCCAGGGCAAATACAGGTGAGCCAAACAGGTTTAAATCTGTTCAACCTTCACTGACTCCGCCGGATAAAACGCCAGATAACCCTTGATCTCGGCCATGGCAGGGATCGGGTTTTCATAGCTCCAGGCGGCGTTTTCTGTCACCGATGACTTGTTCACGATCGAATAATGCGTCGCGTCGCCCTTATGCGGGCAATGCGTAACCTTGTCCGTCTGATCCAGAAACGCCATCGCGATATCCGCGCGAGGAAAATAGACCACTGGATCCAGATCGCCTTCCAGCAGTACCAGAGCATTGCTGCTTTCGCCCAGAACCGCACCGCCCGAGCGAACGCTCCACTTTCCGTCCGCCTTCTCGATTGTGATCTCAGTCATATTTCGTCTTTTCCTCGCCTTTTTCGGGCCTCTCCTCTGCCCGTTCCATGTAACAGTCCGATGTCAAATCGGCGCTGTTGCGGCATCCAACCACAGTTGAGCCTCAGGGCCCAGCCTTGGCCGGATCTTTTCTGCAACGGCCTGATGATAGCTGTTCAGCCAGGCGCGTTCGGTGGAGGTAAGCATATCTACCAAGATCAGGCGCCGGTCAATCGGCACGTAAGTCAGCGTACGCCATTGCAGCATGGCGCGTTCATCATCGCCGTCAGGCAGGTTGGGGGCTTCTTCGACCACGACAAGGTTTTCGATGCGAATACCAAACGCGCCTTCGCGGTAATATCCGGGCTCGTTCGACAGGATCATGCCGGGCTCCAACGGCACGTGGCTGATCCGCGACAGGCGCTGCGGGCCTTCGTGCACGCTTAGGTAAGCGCCGACACCGTGACCGACCCCGTGATTGAAATCCTGTCCCGCCTGCCACAGCGGCACCCGGGCGATGCATTCAATGTCGCGCCCGGCCAGCCCGACCGGCCAGCGCAGCATCGACAGATTGATCATGCCCTTCAGAACGCGGGTGAAGCAGGCTTTTTCGACCTCTCCGACCTCGCCGATTCCAATGGTTCGAGTAATATCGGTGGTCCCGTCCAGATATTGCCCGCCACTGTCCAGCACCAGCAGATGGCCGTTTTCCAACCTGCTATCGGTCGCCTCGGTCACCCGGTAGTGCATGATCGCACCATGGGGGCCGGTTCCCGCGATTGTGTCGAACGAAATGTCCTGCAACGCATTGTCTTTGCGCCGGTTCTCTTCCAGCCGTGTCACGACCTGGGTTTCAGAGACGGTACCGGGGCCTTGTCCATCCAACCAGCATAAGGTTTCGATCACCGCAACCGCATCACGCAAATGCGCCTCGGCGCTGCCTGCGATTTCAGCCGGGTTTTTACAGGCTTTCGGCACGGCGCAGGGATCGCCGCCATCAACCATCTTGTCCCCCAAAGCGTCTGCAACGATCTGAGGTACCGTGTTCGGATCAACCTGAACGCGCCCCTCCAACCGACCGACAGCATCCAGAAACTCCGCAGGGTCCCGGACCGAGACCTGATCCCCCAAATGCTCGCGTACACCGTCCAGCTTTCCGGCGGCCATGAACAGATCAACCTGCCCAGCGGCGTGCAAAATCGCGAACCCGTGCGCCACAGGGTTATAGGCGATGTCCGAGCCGCGAATATTCAGCAGCCACATGATCGAATCCGGCAAGGTGATCAGCGCCGCCGCGCGCCCGGACGTATTCAAACCCTCCGCCAGTCGCGCGATCTTGCTTTCGGCGGTTTCCCCGGCAAATTCAATCGGATGGGCTGCCACAGGGTTCATTGGCGGGGCAGGCTGATCCGCCCAGATCCGGTCTACCAGATTGTCACTGCGCACCAGTTCAATACCGCTGCCCGCAAGCTCTTTCGCCACGGCCGAGACCTGACCGGCCGCGTGCAACCAGGGGTCAAACCCGACCTTGCCGCCCTGCGGCAACTGCTCTTTCAACCAGGTGCTCAGGCTGACATCCGGCCATGGGACCGGAGTGTAGACCTCGGCAACCTGCGCCTTGACTTGCGTCCGATACCGCCCATCGACAAACACACCGGCCACATCGCGCAGCGCAGCGCAGAACCCGGCCGAGCCGGTAAACCCGGTCAACCAGCCCAGCCGCTCATCCCGCGGGGCCACATATTCCCCCTGATGCGCATCCGCGCGCGGGATCAGAAACCCGTCCAGCCCCTCTTGCTCCATTTCGGCCCGCAATGCAGCCAAGCGCGGCGGCCCCTGTTCCGGACGCGCCGTAACTTCAAAAGACTGAAACATCGTTCCCTCCCTCAAACCGAAGGACGGCTTGAAACGCCGCCTCTTCTTCTTGTCTAAAATACGGCCGCCGGAGGCAAGGCCAGCCTTAGCTGGCCTTTTTCATTCCCATCACACGGGCGCGGGCGCGTGGATCGCTGTCGAACAGCGCCGCCAGTTGTTCGGTCATCGCACCGGCCAACTGCTCGACATCCGTGATCGTGACGGCCCGATCATAATACCGGGTCACGTCGTGGCCGATCCCGATAGCCAGCAATTCGACCATCTTGCGTTTTTCGACCATGGCGATCACATCGCGCAGGTGTTTTTCCAGATAATTCGCCGGGTTCACGCTGAGTGTCGAATCATCGACCGGAGCGCCATCCGAGATCACCATCAGGATCTTGCGCTGCTCGCGCCGCGCCAGCATCCGGCGATGGGCCCATTCCAGCGCCTCACCGTCGATATTTTCCTTCAGCAAACCCTCTTTCATCATCAGACCCAGGTTGGCCCGCGCGCGCCGCCAGGGCGCATCGGCCCCTTTGTAGATGATATGGCGTAGGTCATTCAGGCGCCCGGGTTGCTGCGGACGGCCATCGTTCAGCCATGCCTCGCGCGCCTGACCGCCTTTCCACGCGCGCGTGGTAAAGCCCAGAATCTCGACCTTCACATTGCAGCGCTCCAGCGTCCTTGCCAGAACATCAGCACAGACGGCGGCGATCGAGATCGGACGCCCGCGCATCGAGCCTGAATTATCCAGCAGCAGGGTCACCACGGTATCGCGGAACTCGGTGTCTTTCTCGACCTTGAAGCTCAGCGGTGTGGTCGGGTTTGCCACGACACGCGCCAGACGCCCGGCATCCAGAATGCCTTCCTCGCGGTCAAACTCCCACGACCGGTTCTGTTGCGCCTGCAAACGGCGTTGCAGCTTGTTGGCCAGACGGCTGACAGCCCCTTTCAACTGGTCCAGCTGCTGATCGAGATAGGCGCGCAGGCGTTCCAACTCGGCCGGTTCGGCCAGATCCTCGGCGGCGATCTCTTCGTCATGCGTGTTCAGGTAGACCTTGTAGTCCGGGTCAGCCTCGGACGCGGGGGGCGGGGCAGGCGGTTCCAGCGGGGCCTCGCCGTCCGGCATCTCGGCCTCATCGCCCATCTCATCTTCGGCCATCTCATCCATCGAGACCTGTGCCTGAGACTGATCTTGCTGTTCTTCCTGCGTTTGCTCGGGCGTGGCGTCGGCGTCTTGCTCGTCCTGATCATCCTGCCCGGTGCTGTCGGGATCGGGCTGTTCGTCCGCGTCGTCCTCGGCCTGATCTTCCTGCTCGTCATCCAGCTCATCCGGGTCATCGCCCAGCTGGTCGCCATAGCCCAGATCCTTGATCACCTGACGGGTGAATTTGGCAAACTCGGCCTGATCCGAGAGAATATCGTCGAGGTTTTCCAGCGTGCCGCCCGCCTGTTCCTCGATAAACCCGCGCCACAGGTTCATGACGTTTTCCGCTGCAGGCGGCAGATCGCGCCCGGTGGCCAGATGCCGGATCAGATAGCCTGCCGCCACCGACAGGGGCGCTTCGGCCGGTTGCTTGCATTGATCATACCCGCGCCGCAGCGCTTCGTGGCCAATCTTTACGTCGATGTTCGACGCCGTGCCGGGCATATCCCGCGCACCCATCGCCTCGCACCGCGCGACCTCCATCGCTTCATAAAGATCCCGCGCCATGTCGCCCGGAGGCGCATAGCGCGCATGGGTCGCGTCATCATGGTATTTGCGTTGCAACGCCAAGGCATCCGCCGTGCCGCGCGCCAGCAACACCTCTTCTCGAGTCATCCGGCGCGACACCTGAGGCAGCCGCATCGACTCACCCGACATGCCCGAGGGATCGACTGTATAGGTCACCGACAGTTCGGGATCATCGGCCATGACCTTGGTGGCCTCGGCCAGGGCCTTCTTGAACGGATCAGCAGGGTTGTCGTTCTTCTGTGCCATGTCCTAAGCCCTCATCAAAGTGACCTGCCAAACGCGGAGAAGACTAACGGATCCGCCTTCATCTGGCCAAAAATATCCCCGCCGGAGGCATTGCGCCCGAAACGGGCGCAATTCGGGTGCTTACCCCAAGCTCGCGCTCGCCGCGCTTTCCGGCAGTTCCTCATCAAAGCAACGCTGATAGAACTCGGCCACGGTCTGACGCTCCAACTCGTCGCATTTGTTCAGGAAAGACAGACGGAAGGCATAGCCGACATTACGGAAAATCTCGGCGTTCTGGGCCCAGTTGATCACGGTCCGTGGGCTCATGACGGTGGACAGATCGCCATTCATGAACGCGGTCCGGGTCAGGTCGGCGACTGTGACCATCTGGCTGACGGTCTTGCGGCCCTTCTCGGTGTTGTAATGCGGGGCCTTCGACAGAACGATCATCGTTTCGGCGTCGTGGCTCAGGTAGTTCAGGGTCGAGACCAGTGACCAGCGGTCCATCTGCGCTTGGTTGATCTGCTGCGTGCCGTGATAAAGGCCCGTGGTGTCGCCAAGACCAACAGTGTTGGCGGTGGCGAACAGGCGGAAGTTCGGGTTCGGCGTAATGATCTCGTTCTGGTCCAGCAGGGTCAGCTTGCCGTCATGCTCCAGAACACGCTGGATCACGAACATCACGTCGGCGCGGCCTGCGTCGTATTCGTCGAAAACGATGGCAACGGGGTTGCGCAGCGCCCAGGGCAGGATGCCTTCGTGAAATTCAGTCACCTGCTTGCCGTCGCGCAGCTTGATCGCGTCTTTCCCGATCAGGTCGATCCGGCTGATGTGGCTGTCCAGGTTCACACGTACGGCGGGCCAATTCAGGCGGGCGGCGACCTGTTCGATATGGGTCGATTTCCCGGTGCCGTGATAGCCCTGGATCATCACCCGGCGGTTATGGGCAAAGCCTGCCAGAATCGCCAGCGTCGTCTCCGGGTCGAACTTGTAGGTGTGATCAATGGCAGGCACACGGTCGCTGGCCTCGGCGAAGCCCTTGACCGCCATGTCGCTGTCAATGCCAAACACTTCACGGACCGAGATCTCTTCGGTTGGTTTTGCGTTGATGTCGATCGATCCGTCAGCCATGCGCCTTGTCCTTATCCTTTGACCCGTATTGCCGGGTTTGAACCCGTGTGTGGTGCAACATATTGCAGGCAAGGGCAAGGGAAAGCCGCCACTTGAAGAAGCTGACCGGATGTTTCTTTTCAACTGGCCTTATCGGTTGGTCTGAAACGATTACTGCAGGATCTCCTTACGCAATCTGATCAGGCTGCGCTCATCAACAAATCGTGGCGTTTGGCGCATGTAGTCCTGAAAGGAGCGGCCATAGCCCTGAAGCAGCCATCTTTCTTCGTTCAGAACGAACAGAAAGTAGATCAGGAACAGAATGGCGGCCAAGGCCAGGGTCAGCCACGATCCGCTGGAGATCCCCAGACCCACCGTTGCCAGCACCGAGGTAACATATTGCGGGTTGCGCGAATAGGCATACATGCCGCTTGTCACCAACCCGTCGCTTTCGCAGTAGGTATTGTCGAGCCCCAGAAAGCGGTACCCGCGCAGCGTGATGCCGAAGGAAAGCACCATGATCGGCACGCCGATGGCGTAGCGCACCCAATGGCCCCAGCCGTTCACCCAAACCTCGGACAAGGCGAACACGACGGTGGCGCCGCAAAACAGCCGAAACAGCCCGAACGCCGCGTGATGCCGCCACCCACTGGCGCTGGGCCACAATCCCAAACGCGGCAAGCGCAGGTTCAGGGCAAGATACAGGCTCAGCATCAGGGCCGAACCAAGGGCCAGCACCAATGAGACCTCTTGTACGGTGTAGATCAGGTTGTCCATATCGCAGTCCAAACTCGCTGTTCGCGCCAAATCGGATATGGGCAGAGTACACGGCCCACGGGATAGGCCGTAACAAGGGTTTGTAACAGGTTGAGGACGACGAGATGCTCTGAACGATCAGGTTCGTATTGGACGTCACGTTTGAGGGCTGTGGGGCCACCGCATGCAGGCGTCAGAGTTGCAATTTTCCAGCGCCGGTGATCGGCCAGAACCGCTCAGTCCTGATGCGCTTTTTCATATTCCAGCCGCGCAGCCTTGACCTGCTCCTGTCGCGTGCTGGACCAGAAGACCAACGGTTTCAGATGCTCCAGAAGGCTACGACCCAACGGGGTCAGTTCGTAAGACACAGCGACGGGAGGACCAGGATCAACGGTCCGTGTCAGATACCCATCGCGCTGAAGCCCCCGCAGGTTTTCGGTGAGAACCCGCTGTGTCACATCGCCGATGCAGCGCTTGATCTCTCCAAACCTTTTCGGTTCATCCTCAAGCGACAGGATGATGATCATGCGCCACTTGCCCGTAACATTCGACAGAACGGAGCGAATGGGGCAGTTCGATGCTTCGGCTTTGCTTTCAACGCCTATGGGTAGCATTTTTGCCTCGGTGCAAATTGTATACCAGCGTCGATTACCATACCGACGTTCGGCGCTTCAAGCGCCCTTGGACCAGATCAGGTATCCTAAAACATACCTTGTTTCATTTTAGTGCGTAATTGAAACGTAGTGCGATTTTGATACCAACTATTGCCGTAACGCGAATCAAAAGGACGCACGATGACACCTAAGGAACTGGTTATGGCTCTGTTTACAGCAGCCTTTGTCGAACATGACCCGCAAGCGGCCAAAGATCTGCTGGCCCCGGATTACATTCAACACAATCCCTCAATTCCAACCGGGGCCGACGCATTGCTGAGCGTTATTCCGGCAATCGAAGCCTCAGGCATGACCGTCACAACCCACCGCGTCATTGCCGAGGGGGATTATGTCGTCTTGCACAACACTTTTGAAAACGCCGATGCTTTTGGCGCCCCGACCCTTGTTGCCTTCGATGTGTTCAGGGTCGAAGACGGGCTGGTTGCTGAACACTGGGACAACTTGCAAGCCCCGCCTGAGACCTCGGCGTCGGGACGCTCAATGACAGATGGGCCGGTCGAGTTGGCCGATCATGGGAAAACGGCTGAAAACAAACAGCTTGTCGTCGGCTTCGTGCGGGATGTCCTTGCCGGAAATGCCCCCGAGAAAGTCACCGATTACATGGACCCTGCCGTTTATCGTCAGCACAATCCGAACATCGCGGATGGCTTGGATGGCCTAATGGCAGCGGTCGAGGCATTTGCGGCGCAAGGGATGGTCATCACCAAGTTCGAACCGCAGATTGTTGTTGCCGAGGGGAACTTTGTCTTCGTGGCGTCGGATGCCGTCATGGGTGGCGAGCCGTGGGCGTTTTTTGATCTTTGGCACGTCGAGAATGGCAAAATCGTCGAACACTGGGACGTCGTTTCGCCCATCCCAAACGAAATGGCCCACGACAACGGTAAATTCTGATTGTGCTTGGCAAGACCTATTGCATGGGGTGGGGGATTCCAGCCCGTGCAATTCGATCTTCAAATCAGGCGTATCTGATGATCCCACAACCCTGTTAACAAGCGAGGCTTGGGCCAGACGTCACTTGAAGTTCCGGCTATCCTTGATCTGATCCCAGGCCCAGACGACCTCTTGCAGCTGTTCCTCTTGCGAGCGGTCGCCGCCGTTCATGTCCGGGTGCAGTACCTTGATCAGCTTCTTGTAGGCCTTGCGGACCTCGGCTTTGGACCAGCTGTCATTGGCTTCCAGAATCTCGATTGCACGACGCTCGGTGGGCGGCAGGCGACGGCCTCCTCCGCCTGAGGTGCGGCCCTTGTTCTGGGTGCTGTTCGAACCCAACACCTGATGCGGGTCTTCGATGCCCAGGCGGGCCCAGGCACGGGCTTCGGGATCGCCCATGGGTTTGGTTTCACGTTCCCAAACCTTGTCTTTCGAACGCTGCGCGTTCAGCTCGGCCTCGGTCGTGCCGTCGAAGAAGTTCCATTTCTGGTTATATTCGCGCACATGCTGCTGGCAGAACCAGTAGAAATCATCCAATACATCCGGTGCTTTGGGCGCGCGGTACTTGCCGGGTTCTTCACATCCCGGGTGGTCGCAGATCCGCACCGAGGTCTCAGACGCGCCCGACATACCCCGACGCCCGCGCGGGTTCTTTTTCTTGGCGCTGGAAACGGACATATCAAATCCGAAGGGGTCTGACTTCGCCATGCTGTGATCCTCACGAACGCATCTTTTCGACTCGGAGGCAGCAGTTTAGTCTAAGCAGCCGAAAGTAGAAGAGGGGCGCGGCAAAATTTTTGCCGCTGAGCATAAAAATGAGCGTGACCGACGAAATCCGAACCCGCCTGCAAGCCGCATTCGATCCGCGCGAGCTTGAGGTTGTCGATGACAGCGAAAGCCATCGTGGGCATGCGGGGTATCAGGACGGAGGCGAGAGCCATTTCAACGTCCGCATCCGAGCCTCTGCATTCGAGGGGCAGTCCCGCGTCGCCCGCCATCGCGCGGTGCACAAGGCGTTGGGGGATATTGTGCCCCGGATCCATGCTTTGGCGCTGGATATCGACGTCTGACCCTGTTCCAAGCAAATCACAGAATCGCTTGGGCCGTTTTCCAGCGGTCGCCGTCAAAATTGCGTTTCTAATTCGCATGGGATTCCGGACTTGCAGAGCGATTGTTCAGGCTATGACTTTGGCGAGAGTTATAGAAACAGGCCAGGGACCAATTAGAGCGCCGTTTTTCGTCTTAATTTTAATTTAACAAACGATTTGTTGTATGAACATCTGGCGTGGTTTAGCGTCACGAAGCCTGCTGATTTGTTTTAGGGTGTTTTGGTGCGAGTACTATTTGTACAGGCCGGATTTGGGCCGGGTGGGGCGGAAAAAGTCATCTCAATGTTGTCGGGGCATTTCGCCCGGCGTGGGCTGAAGGTGCATGTGACGGCCTTCAGCATGCCCGAGCAGGGGCCGTACTTCGAAAATCACCCCGATGTTGAAATCAGCGCGCTGACCGGGAAGTCGGGGCAGCTCAGGCGCTTGATGCACATCCGAAAAACAGTGCGCCAATTCAAGCCAGATCTGGTGATCTCATTTCTGACCAAGGTCAACGTGCTGACCTTGCTGGCGACGCTGGACAAGCGCATTCCAGTCATCATTTGCGAGCGCAACAACCCAAAACGGCAAAATGCCCATCCCTTGTGGTTGAAGCTCAAGGCCGTGTTGGGGATGCGGGCTGCCAAAGTGGTCGCTTTGACACAGAAAGGTCTGGCGGATTTGCCACCGACACTGCGCAAGCGCGGCATTGTTATTCCGAACCCGATTACGCCCTTTGATGTCGTTGCCCCGACAAAGACCGGACCCGCGAGTCAATTGGTTTCGATCGGACGGCTGGTGCCCCAAAAGGGCTTCGATATGCTTTTGCAAGCCATGCAACGTATTCACGCGCACAGCCCCGAAACGACTCTGACAATATACGGAGAGGGGCCCGAACGCGGCGCATTGGAAACGCTGCGTCGGGATCTGGGGCTTGAGGGCGTTGTGAATTTGCCGGGCAATACGCCCGAGGTCGGTCTTTGGGCAAAAAACAGTGAGATCGTTTTGGCGACGTCCCGCTTTGAAGGGTTTCACAATGTTGTCGCCGAGGCGGCGGTCAGTGGTATCCCCATTGTGTCCTTTGATTGCGACTATGGCCCATCCGATCTTATTGATCACGGTCGAAATGGTTTTTTGGTGCCGACCGGAGATGTCGATGCGCTGGCCGCGTCTGCCTTGCAACTGATACAGGACCCGCACATGCGCACGGAAATGGCGGCCAATCACACGGACATACGCCACCGGCTGGCGCCGGACCTTGTGTTTTCGGTCTGGGATGACCTGATCGCCGAAGTCACGTCTTAGCGGTCGGGTACAGTCGGCAGGGTTTAGGCTTTGTCCGGCTCTTTTGCCGCATCATCGCTGTGTTTCAGCGTCAGGGGCGGCTCGTCTGCTTCTTCGGCGATGGGCTCGGGCGCTTGCACGGCCTCCGGCCCCGGAACAGGTTGCGCAAGCGGCACGCCTTCGGGTGTTTCGGTCGGCGACGGGGTGGGCACAACGGCCGCCGCGATCATCCGCCGGAACACCAGAACATTGCGCCAGTTCGTGGTCGATTTGGTCAGGCCCGAGCGTTCCTCGCTAGGCAGCAGTTCCGCCCGCTGGTATTCCCACCCCTCCTGCGCCATTTGGTTCAAAACCTGCTCAACCGAGGCCGCAAAGCGCCCCTCGACCGTTTTGACGCCCTTGGCCTTGGTGCCTTTTTGCGGGGCGGGGATCACCTTGTATTCGTAGCGCTGCATCAATTGTTTCCTAATGCCTGTTGCGGCCAACTTAGCACGCCAGTCCATGGGCGAAAGGGAGGTTGCGAAAATGGCGTCATTCAGCCGGTTTTCTGCGCCGCCTTGGCCACAACCGACAGGCACAGTTCGGTTGCCTGTGCCATGTCCTGTACCGAAATCCATTCCAGCGGCCCGTGAATGCACTGCATCCCGGTGAACAGGTTGGGGCAGGGGGTTCCGAACTCGGTCAGGCGGGATCCGTCCGTGCCGCCCCGGATGGGAACGGACAGCGGTTCGACGCCAAGTTCCTGACAGGCTTCGCGGGCCAGATCGACCGGCGTCATGTCCTTTTCCAGCCAATAGCGCATGTTGCGGTATTGATGGTTGATATCGCATGTGACGGTCGCACGCGGTTCGGTGGCCTGCACGGCGTCGCAGACCTGACGCACGATCTGCCGTTGCGCCTCAAGCCCCTCCATCTCGAAATCGCGCAGGATCAGCTTGATCTCCATCTCGGATGAGCCGCCATTCATATCGGTGACATGGATGAATCCATCACGTCCATCGGTGGTTTCCGGGGTCATGGTCGCCTGCGGCAAGGTCTGCACGATCTTGGCGGCGAGGTGGGCGGCATTAACCATCTTGTCCTTCGCCAGTCCGGGATGGATCGAGACGCCGGTAATTTTGATCACCGCGCGGTCGGCCGAAAAGCTTTCGTATTCGATCTCGCCCACTTCCTGACCGTCCAGCGTATAGGCGAAATCGGCCCCCAGGTCTTTGGGCAGTTGCGGGGTCACACCACGGCCGATTTCCTCGTCGGGGGTGAAGGCGATGCGGATCGGGCCGTGGGGGATGTCAGGGTTTTCGATCAGATGCCGCGCCATTGTCATCAGGATGGACACGCCCGCCTTGTCGTCGCCGCCCAGTAGGGTGGTGCCGGATGCGGTGATCAGGTCATGACCGATCTTTTCCGCCAGATAAGGATGTTCCGCAGGTGACAGCACCAGATCGGGATCATCGGGAAAGGAGATATCGCCGCCGTTGTACCCCTTGATCACACGCGGTTTGACTCCGGTGGCGTTGAACTGGGGCGCGGTGTCCACATGGGCCAGAAAGCCGATGGTCGGGCCGGGCGCGGTGCCGGGGATGGTCGCCACGACGACGCTGTCGCCGGTCAGTTCCACATCCTGCGCGCCGATTGCCGTTAGCTCATCCCGCAGCAGGTTCAGCATGTCGAACTGAATGTCGGTGCTGGGGGTGGTGGCCGAGGTCTCATCGCTTTGGCTGTCGATGGCCGCGTAGCGGACCAGACGGTCCTCGAGTTCCTGATCAAATCTGTTCTGCATGGCACCCTCCGTCATCTCTGCCGAAGAAAGGGCGCAAATGAAAACGGAGTCAAGCCGGTGGCCTGACTCCGTTCAATCCGGGTGAGCGGGGGCTTACGATCCCAGCTTTTTGCTGACCAGTTCGTTCACAGCCTTGGGGTTGGCCTTGCCGCCGGTGGCTTTCATCACCTGACCGACAAACCAGCCCGCCAGTTTCGGGTTCACCTTGGCCTTTTCGACCTGCGCCGGGTTGGCGGCGATGATCTCGTCCAAGGCGGCCTCGATGGCGCCGGTGTCCGTCACCTGCTTCATGCCGCGTTCTTCAACGATCTGCGCCGGGTCGCCGCCCTCGGTATAGACGATTTCGAACAGATCCTTGGCGATCTTGCCGGAAATGGCGTCTGACGCGATCAGGTCGATGATGCCGCCCAACTGCGCAGGCGAAACCGGCGAGTCGGTGATCTCGTGATCTTCTTTCTTCAACCGGCCGAACAGTTCGTTGATGACCCAGTTCGCTGCCAGCTTGCCGTTGCGGCCCTGTGCGACCTCTTCGAAATAGGCGGCGCTTTCGACCTCGGCGGTCAGGACAGAGGCGTCATAGTCGGTCAGGCCAAACTCGCTGATGAAGCGCGCTTTTTTGTCGTCGGGCAGTTCGGGCAGCTTGGCGGCGATGTCGTCCACCCACGCCTGTTCGATTTCCAAAGGCAGCAGGTCAGGGTCGGGGAAATAGCGGTAATCATGCGCCTCTTCCTTGGACCGCATTGAGCGTGTCTCGCCCTTGTCCGGGTCATACAGACGGGTTTCCTGATCGACCTTGCCACCCGCTTCGACGATGGCGATCTGGCGGCGGGCCTCAACCTCGATCGCCTGCTGAATGAACCGCATCGAGTTCATGTTCTTGATCTCGCAGCGCGTGCCCAGATGCGAGAAATCCTGCGTTTCCTGATACTTCTCATACGCACCCGGCAAACAGATCGAGACGTTTACGTCCGCCCGCAGGTTGCCGTTCTGCATGTTGCCGTCGCAGGTGCCCAGATAACGCATGATCTGGCGCAGCTTGGCGATATAGGCGGCGGCCTCTTCAGGGCCACGAATATCGGGGCGCGACACGATCTCCATCAGACAAACGCCGGTGCGGTTCAGGTCCACAAAGGACATATGCGGGTCCATGTCGTGGATCGATTTGCCCGCGTCCTGCTCCATATGGATACGTTCGATGCGGACCATGCGTGCGGTGCCGTCGCCCATTTCAACCAGCACTTCGCCTTCGCCCACAATAGGGTGATACAGCTGGGAAATCTGATAGCCCTGCGGCAGGTCGGGGTAGAAATAGTTCTTGCGGTCAAAGGCCGATTTCAGGTTGATATCCGCCTTCAGGCCCAGCCCGGTGCGCACGGCCTGTTCCACACAGAACTCGTTGATCACCGGCAGCATCCCCGGCATCGCCGCGTCCACAAAGGCCACGTTTGCGTTCGGCTCGGCCCCGAATTGGGTCGATGCGCCGGAAAACAGCTTGGCATTGGACGAGACCTGAGCGTGCACCTCCATCCCGATCACCAGTTCCCAATCGTGCTTGGCCCCGGCAATGGTTTTGACTTTGGGCATATCGTATGTCAGGTCGAGCATGGCGCGCCTCATATCCGCAGAAATCTAAGCCTGCGTATTAGGCCCGGCAGGGGCTAGGGGCAAGGGGGAAGGCGCGATTCAGTGCTGCGAAAACCGCAGGCCGGTCGGAGTGAAGGTCACATCCTTGCCGCTGCCCAGCTCATCCCGGAAGAAATCGCCAATCGCTCGCAAAGCATCGCGCTGTCCGCGCGCGGCGAACCGCTCGGGTGAGTTGATGCGGACCGAGTTGTTAAATCCGGCCGCCGCATGGGCCCAGATCAGCGGGTGAAGCTCGGTCAGGTGATCGCGGATCAGCCAGTTTGCAGCCTCGCGCATCTGGCTGCGCACCAGATCGGCCTGTTCGTTCAGGCCCAGCCCGTTTTGCAGCGTGATCGCGCAATAGGCGGACAGCATGTTGACCATCTGCTGATCGGGTCGCCGTTGCAGGATATCCCGCAGACCTTCCAGGAAATACTCGACATCCAACCGCGCGCAGGCCTCTTCGTCCAGCGCGATGGCGTCGAACTGAACCCAGGTATAACCACCTGCGCCCCATGTATTATGGGTACGGGCAGCGTTGCGCAGGGCCTGAATTTCCAGCTCCTCATAGCTGCCGAACCAACGGGGCAGCAGGTGACTGCCCATCGCGCGCATGTGGCGCTGGTTGTTCGGGTCCAGGGTGATCAGGCGTTCATATTCATCTGCAACCCGCGCCGTCGCCTTGCGTTGACCGGCCAGCAAGGCACATGCCGCAGCCGCGATCAGCGGGCTGTTGGGGGCGGCGGCTTTGCAATCCGGCAAGATTTGCGCCGCCCGGTCGAAATGCGCCGCACAGCGCGATCGATGCAGCGGCGGTAGGGTCGCATCCGCCGCGTTTCCGCGCCACGCCCATGCGATGTCGATATGGGCCAGCGCCACGACCAGAGCGATCATCGGGTCGTCGGGATTGTCGCGCAATTCGGATTCCAGATCTGAAATGCCACCCAGAAGGTCGTAATCCGAAATCGGTTTGCCGTCGGACAGGGCATGTTCTGCCGCCAGCACCACATCGGAACGCGCGCCAAAGGCCAAAAGATCGGCGATTGGCATCCCGTCCGGGGCCGCCTTGCACGCGTCGTCAGCGGCACGCATTTCCTTGGACAGTTCAGCCCAGCGATCCTGACGCGCCAGATGGCGGCCACGCTCAATCGTTTCGCGCCCGACCATGTCCTCGGGGCCCAATTTGGCCACGGGAATATTCAGCTGACCCTGCTCGGGCAAGGCTGCGGCCAAGGCGGACGTTGCGCTGAAATCAGACGCGGTTTGGGGTTTGGAAGCTGTCAATCGGGCAGAAAGCGCCCGTGCAAACCGGAACATGGTGGAACTCGAAAACTTAAAAACTGGTAACGTACGACTCAAAATTGGCCGGAAACTGCGGCTATTTCAAGTTAAATGCTCGTTACCTTTTATGAATTCTGCGCAATCTTGCATTGTTGCACGGATCGTTTCAGAAAACGGTAAAATGGTGGCGTTTGACGCGAAAACCGGCCTGTTCCAGCACGGTTTCGAATGCGCGATGCGGTGGAATCGACTCATCCGGCAGGCGGACCTTTTTGTCCGAGTGCAGAACCAGTGAGACGCGGACCGAGAAATCCCAGCGCGTGTCAAAGCGGATGTATTGGATTTCATCCAAGGCCATTTCGCCCTGTCTTTTGCCTGAAAACCAGCGCAGGCGATGCTGATCCAGTTGAACGCTGGCGCTGCTGTCCTGAACGACGTCCCAGATGGCGGGCAAGGTCGCAAGGGACAGCAACCCGACGATCCACCACACCGCGTCGAACAGGATGATCAGCGACAGCAATGCGGCATAGATACCGATCAGAATCAGAATCGTGCGCGGATTCCGGTTGTGCCGCGTGAACGTGTAGGTCGTCATGCGCCCAGAATGCGCGACACCATCTCGGTCGTGTCGCGTGACAGGTCTGGTGTCTCGGAAATGCGGGTCAGATGCGCGCGGATCAGGTCCTGACGGTCTGCGTCGTATCGCCTCCAGGTCTGGAAGGCCGAACACATGCGCGCGGTGGTCTGTGGATTCACCGGGTCCAGGCGAATGAGCCAATCGGCCAGCAAGCGATACCCTGCGCCATCGGCCTGATGAAACCCGGCATGGTTCATCGCCAGCCCGCCCATCACAGCGCGGAAGCGGTTGGGGTTTTTCCAATTGAAATCAGCGTGCTGTGTTAGCGTTTGGGCGGTTTTTGGCGTTGCCTCGGGCGCGGCCATCGCAATCTGCAGCCCGAACCATTTGTCGATCACCAGACGGTCATGCTGCCACTGATCATAGAACGCGGCCAGTTCGGCCTCGCCCTTGCGGGCGCGCAACAGGCAGGACAGGGCCGAGAGTTGCAGGGTCATGTTGTCCGATTTGGAATAGGCCTCCGCCGCCATCGCGCCGCCGTCCAACCGCGTGGTTAGGGCCAAAGCCGCACCTCCCAGCGCGCGCTTGCCGGATTGTTCCGCATCCGGCTTGTAGGGCGCGTCCACCAAAGCCTCGCTGTGCAGGCGGGGCAGCAGGTCTTGCAGATGCTGTGCCGTGGCCTGCCGCAGGGTCTCGGTCGCTGTCCAGATTGCCATCGGGTCGGGCGTTTCGCCCCGTTCATACAAAGCCGCCGCCAGTTCGGATTGCGTGGGCAGGCCCAGCATCAACGCGCGGTAGGCCGGGTCCAGATCGCCATCGCGTAATACCGCCAGCAAACCATCCAGGTAATCGGCATCCGGCACCGCCTCATCCGAGATCATCCGCAGCAACGTATCCTCGGCCAGCGCGCGCCCCGCCTGCCAGCGGTTGAACGGGTCGGTATCATGGGCCAGCAGAAACGCCCGTTCGGCATTCGAGTGATCTTGTTCCAAGATCACCGGGGCCGAGAAATCGCGCAGGATCGAGGGCACGGGTTTGGCCGCCAGACCGGTGAAGGTAAAACTCTGCTCGGCCTCGGTCAGTTCTAGCACCTCGGTTGCGCGGACCTCATCGCCATTGGGGCCAAGCAGGCCCACGGCGACGGGGATCACCTTCGGTTCTTTGGTGTCCTGACCCGGCGTGGGTTCGGTGCGCTGGCGCAACGTCAGGGTATAGGCGCCATCTTCCCAATGTTCGGCAACCGATACCCGAGGCGTTCCGGATTGGCTGTACCAGCGCTTGAATTGGGTCAGATCGCGGCCTGTTGTGTCCTCGAACACCTTGATCCAATCCTCGATGGTGCAGGCCTGCCCGTCATGGCGGTCGAAATACAGGCCCAGCGCCTTTGCGTAGGCTTCATCCCCGACAAGTCGTTTCAGCATGCCGATCACCTCGGCCCCCTTTTCATAGACGGTCGCGGTGTAGAAGTTGTTGATTTCCTGAAAGCTTTCTGGTCTCACCGGATGCGACAGTGGCCCGTTATCCTCGGGGAATTGCCGTGCACGCAGATCGATGGCGTCATGGATGCGCTTTACCGGGGCCGAACGCATGTCGGACGTGAACTGTGCATCGCGGAAGACGGTCAGCCCCTCTTTCAGACACAGCTGGAACCAGTCGCGGCAGGTGATGCGGTTGCCGGTCCAGTTGTGGAAATACTCATGCGCGATGATCGCCTCGATCCGTTCGAAATTCACATCGGTCGAGGTTTCCGGGCTGGCCAGAACGGCCGAGGAGTTGAAGATGTTCAGTCCCTTGTTCTCCATCGCACCCATGTTGAAATCGTCCACGGCGACGATGTTGAACACATCCAGATCGTATTCGCGGCCATAGACGTCTTCGTCCCATTTCATCGACTTTTTCAGGGCTTCCATGCCAAAGGCGCATTTGCCCTCGTCTCCGGGGCGGACCCAGAGGTTCAGGTCCACGTCGCGGCCCGACATGGTGGTGAAGCGGTCGGAATGCGCGATCAGGTCACCTGCGACCAGCGCGAACAGGTATGCGGGCTTGGGCCATGGGTCGGTCCATTCGGCCCAACCTTCGCCCTTGCCGGACGGGTTGCCGTTGGACAGCAGTACGGGCAGGTCGCCATTGATGCGCACAGTGAATGTGGACATCACATCGGGCCGGTCGGGGTAATAGGTGATCTTGCGAAACCCTTCGGCCTCACATTGGGTGCAGTACATGCCGTTCGACATATACAGCCCTTCCAGCGCGGTGTTGTTGCCCGGGTCGATTTCGACCTCGGCCTCCCAGATGAACGGCGCATCCGGGGCGGCGGCGGTCAGGCCCTTGTCGGTGAGTTCGGGCGTGACATCGACACCGTCAATGGCGGCGCGGATCAGGGTCAGGTCTTCGCCATGCAGGAAAAACGTGCGGTCTGTGGCCTCGCGGTTTGGCCGGAATGCAATGCGCGAGGTGACGCGGGTTGCGTGATCAGCCAGATCAAAGGTCAGATGCACATTATCCACCAGATAGCCGAAGGGCGCGTAGTCTTTCAGGTAGATTGTGGGGGCGGCGTCGCGCATCGGGGGCCTCGCATCGGTTCGTGTCTGGCGCGACGTTAGGGGCTGCGCCGCCGGGCTGCAAGCAGGGTGGCGTCGGCCATCCAGGCCTCGGGTTTTGGTTTGATCTGGTGTGTGTGGCGGGTTTGGGGGATGAATTTCCCAACAAGAGTTGCCTATCGGAAACATCCGTCCTAATTGAGGACGGCATACAGTGGCGTACAAAAGCGGGAGAAATGGTAGATGAGCAGCAGAGAAACCCGGAGCGGCCTGCAGATCTCCGCAGAGTTGACAGGTTTTATCGAGGGTCAGGCGCTGCCGGGTACGGGTGTGTCGCCGGAAACATTCTGGTCCGGCCTGTCCCGAATGGTCGAAGAGTTGGGGCCGAAGAACAAGGCGCTGCTGGCCAAACGCAACGAGATTCAGGGCCGCATCGACGGCTGGCATCTGGCGAATATCGGTCAGGATCATGACGCCGCCGCCTATCAGGCCTTCCTGCGCGAGATCGGCTATCTGGTTGAAGACGGCGCGGCGTTTCAGATCGAAACCACCAATGTCGACCCCGAGATCGCGCTGACCCCCGGCCCGCAGCTGGTGGTGCCGATCACCAACGCCCGCTTTGCGCTGAACGCCGCCAATGCGCGCTGGGGCAGCCTGTATGATGCGCTGTACGGCACCGACGCGATGGGTGATCTGCCCGAAGGTGGCGGGTACGATACCGAACGCGGCGCCCGCGTGATCGCCTGGGCCAAGTCGTTTCTGGATGATGCCGTGCCACTGGCCGAGGGGTCGTGGGCAGATGTTACCGGCCTGCACGTCGCGGGCGGTGCGCTGGTGCCCTCTCTGGCCAACCCGGCGGGCTTTGTGGGCTTTGGTGGCGCCGCGGACGCGCCCGAATTTGTGCTGCTGAAAAACAACGGCCTGCACATTCAGATCATGATCGACCCAACAAGCAATATCGGCGCGACGGACCCTGCCGGGATCGCGGATATGCGTCTGGAATCTGCGCTGTCCACGATCATGGACTGCGAGGACTCGGTCGCCTGTGTCGATGCCGCGGACAAGGTGGTGGCCTATAGCAACTGGCTGGGTCTGATGAAGGGCGACCTGACGGAAGAGGTCACAAAGGGCGGCAAGACCTTTACCCGCAAACTGGCGGACGACTTGGGTTACACCACCGCTGGGGGAGAGCAGGCAACGCTGAAGGGCCGCTCGCTGATGCTGGTGCGCAATGTGGGCCACCTGATGACCAACCCCGCCGTACTGGACGGTGAAGGGAACGAGATCGGTGAAGGGCTGATGGATGCGCTTTGTACCACTCTGATCGCGATGCATGACCTCAAGCGCGAGGGCGGCAACTCGGTCGCCGGGTCGGTCTATGTGGTCAAACCCAAGATGCATGGCCCGGAAGAGGTGGCCTTCTCGGTCGAGATTTTCGACATGGTCGAAGACATTCTGGGCCTGCCGCGCAATACCGTGAAGCTGGGCATCATGGATGAGGAACGCCGCACGTCGGTGAACCTTGGCGAGTGTATTCGGGCTGCGAAATCGCGGGTGGCCTTCATCAATACCGGGTTCCTTGATCGGACGGGGGATGAGATCCACACCTCGATGGAGGCCGGCCCGATGCTGCCGAAAGGCGACATCAAGAACACGCCGTGGATTGCGTCCTATGAGGATCGCAATGTCGATATCGGCCTGGCCTGCGGCCTGAAAGGCAAGGCACAGATCGGTAAGGGCATGTGGGCGATGCCGGACCGGATGGGCGACATGCTGGAGGCCAAGATCGGACATCCGCAATCCGGGGCCACCTGCGCCTGGGTGCCGTCACCAACTGCCGCAACCCTGCACGCGACGCATTATCATAAAGTCAGTGTTCTGGACCGTCAGGACGAATTGGCCGCTGGTGGACCCCGTGGCACGCTGGAGAATCTGCTGACCATCCCGCTGCTGGGTGGGCGCAACCTGAGCGCGGATGAGATCACCCGCGAGATCGAGAACAACGCGCAGGGCATTCTGGGCTATGTGGTACGCTGGGTCGATCAGGGTGTGGGCTGTTCGAAAGTGCCGGATATCAACGATATCGGCCTGATGGAGGACCGCGCGACCTGTCGGATTTCGTCTCAGGCCCTGGCCAACTGGTTGCACCACGACGTGGTAAGCGAAGAAAAGGTCATGGCGGCGATGCGGAAGATGGCAGCCGTGGTGGATCGCCAAAACGCGGATGATGCGGCCTATGTTCCCATGGCACCCGGCTTCGACGGTATTGCTTTCCAGGCCGCCTGCGATCTGGTTTTCAAGGGCCGCATTCAGCCTTCGGGCTATACCGAGCCGGTTCTGCATGCGCGGCGGTTGGAATTCAAAGCCAGCCGGGGCTAGGCGGCAATGGCGGGAACGAGGGGGCTGTCTGCCCCCTCGCACTCCCCCGAAGATATTTTTGGCCAGATGAAAGGGATCAGGTATGGGCATTTCCTTGCGCAAGGCGCGCACCATCATTCGTAAGGCTCTGGAAAAGGGGCATGAGATGGAGCTGAAGCCTCTGTCCGTTGTGGTTCTGGACGCGGGCGGTCATGTCATTGCGTTTGAGCGCGAGGATGGCGCGGCCCCCGGTCGGTTCGCGATTGCGCAGGGCAAGGCCTATGGTTCTGTCATGCTGGGCATGGCGGGGACGGCGCAGATGCAACGGGCCGAGGCGCAGGCCTATTTCATGGCCTCGGTGAACGGCGCCTATGGTGGTCAGGTCATTCCTGTGCCGGGCGGCATTCTGTTGCGGGACAAGAAGGGCGCTGTGATTGGCGCGGTTGGCGTGACCGGCGATACCTCGGACAACGACGCCGTGGCGGGCATGGCTGGGATCGAGGCCGCCGGGTTGACCGGAGAGATCTGACCAGCCGGTCGAATAGTTACGCTTGTGCGCAGTTGAACATTGCGTTGCGCTGTCATGCAGGGCGTGTTCTGTTGCACGTTCCCAAGTCTGCCGTTAGCGTCCATTCCAATCAGTGCAACAGCAAGGACATTGGAATGGCGCGGCCCGTCGTAGGCATCATTGGCAACTCTTACCTGATGAATGATCAATACCCGACCCATGCGGGCGGGACGATGAATTCGGATGCGGTGGCCAATGTCTCGGACTGTTTGCCACTGCTGATCCCGGCGGATCCGCGGTTTGTCTCGGTCGATGAGCTGCTTGAGACCTGCGACGGGTTTCTGCTGACCGGTGGTCGCCCCAATGTGCACCCCGAGGAATATGGCGAGCCTGCAACCGATGCCCATGGCGATTTCGACCGGGCGCGGGATGCGATCACCTTGCCGCTGGTGCGCGCCTGTGTGGAGCGTGGTCAGCCTTTCTTGGGCATTTGCCGCGGGTTTCAGGAGGTCAACGTGGCCATGGGCGGTACGCTGTACCCCGAGATCCGGGACTTGCCGGGCCGGATGAACCACCGGATGCCGCCGGACGGTACGCTGGAGGAGAAATTCGCCTTGCGCCATGTGGTGACGCTGACCGAAGGTGGCGTTTTCCACGACCTGTTTGGTGCTTCCGAGGTGATGACCAATACGTTGCACGGGCAGGGGGTCAAGACCGTCGGCCAGCGGGTTGTGATCGATGGTCACGCGCCGGATGGCACGCCAGAGGCGATGTATATCAAGGATGCGCCGGGCTTTACGCTGTCGGTACAGTGGCATCCGGAATGGGATGCGGTCAACGACCCGGTATCCCGCCCATTGTTCGAAGCCTTTGGGGCGGCTGTGCATTTGTGGAGTTGCGGCCGCAAAACAGGTGCCTTTCAGAAATCGGCCTGATACGTATCGGGCGTTTGCACATCCGCCACATTCTCAAATTTAGATTTTATTGTAGTCAATTTGGCTTGTCTGGCCGTGTTTGCGTTTGAGAGGCTTGAGCCATCGTGCTTTGCCTTGGGCCTTTTGCCCGAAACGCAACTTTGGGGCCTGATATGCGACGACCTTTAAAGCGGATGCGGCGGTACTCTGGTCTTTTTATGGCCGCGTGTTTTGCGACTTTTGGTATTGCCGCTGATGTAGCGGCGCAGCAATGCGGTTCTTTGGGTGAGTTACTTTATATCGGTCGCACCCCGAACTCGGCGTCATCCGTTTGGCTATCAGCGACCGGGCAAGGGAATTTCCGTCTTGAAGCCGCACAGCGCAACACAACGGTCGATACATGGAGCAGGTCACGCAATGGCGTTCATCTGAGTTTTTCACCTTTTGTGTCGAACGGAAACGGCGGCGTGCATCGGCTGTTCGAGGTAGGCGGAGCCCCAAACGGTCGCGATTGTTTGATCGACACCCAAAACCAACAAAGAAATTGGAGCTTGCCCGGTGGTGGCGGTAGCTCTGGTGGCAGCAACGGCGGGTCCGGTGGAGGGAACGGTAGCGGCGGTTCCGGTGGCAGCAGTGGTGGAACCGGTGGCGGCAGTGGAGGCTTCGGTGGCGGAAGCAGCGGTGGCGGCTTCGGTGGCGGAAGCAGCGGTGGCGGCTTTGGCGGCGGAAGCGGCGGCTTTGGCGGCGGCAGTAGCAGCGGCGGCACCGGCAGCAGCGGCGGAACGGGTGGTTTCGCGGGGAGTTCTGGCGGGTCTGGCGGGTTTCCCGGAGGTGGGTCGACAGCGGTCGTTGTGCCGCGTACACAGCCCGGCTCGTCTGGTGGTGGAACCGGCGTTGCCCGAGCGGAATGTGTAAACGCGGCGACAGGCAAGCTGGATCCCGCGCTATGTGACCCTCAAGTTGTTCCTATTGTTGCCGGGCCGCCATTGACGGAAGGCCGGGATCTTGCGCCGCCATCGCCATGGAACGTCTGGACGGATTTCTCCTATACGGAAATTGAGGATACGCGCGGCGCCAATGAGGTTGATGTCAATGACAGGTATTTCGCTGCTGGTATCGATCGGCTGGTACGAGAAGATCTGGTGATTGGCTTTCAGGTCGAGATGGAAAGTATTGATGTCGAAGGTTTTGAGGGTCAGTTCACTCAGGACACCCAAGGATTCGCGGCCGGTCCCTATTTCGCCTGGCGCATGTCAGACCGATGGGTTCTCAATGGCGTGGCAACGTTCGGCGAGTTTTCAACAGATGTCGGTGTGCTTGAGCTGAGCGGCGACTTTGACCGCACGCGCTGGCGCGCCAATTTGGAAGCTATTGGCCAATACGAGGCCGGGCGGTACCTGATCAGACCGTCTATCGCCTTTGACTACTACAATTACAGCGCCGAAGAGTACGACCTGACCGGCACGGTTCTGGGCCAGCCTACCAACATAATCGGCGAGGTTGCCAAAGTCAGATACAGTGCCCTAACGCCGGAGTTGGAGGTGAGCAGGCCGTTTGTCACGTCGCGGTCCGTTGTATCTCCGTTTGCGTCGCTCAGCGCAACCTACTGGTTCGAGCGGGACGAAATTGGGGTCAGCTCAACATCGCAGTCAGATGTGACATGGGCTACGCGTATCGGTGTACGGGGAAGAGCCAGCGAGGCTGTTTTCCTGGAAGCGACACTGGGGTATCTGGGTCTGTTCGAGGATGATTTGGATGCGACCGAGGCATCCATCTTCCTGTCGGTCAATTTCTGACTGTGTCGAGGGCAGATTGATCCCCGGCCCTGTACGGACAGGACCGGGGTGTTCGCTCAGATCAGCAGATTGAACTGCTTCATCAACGGCAGGGTGCGGGCGCGTTCGCCGGTCAGGTCGAACAGTGCGTTGCCTAGTGCTGGCATTGAAGGCGGCGTGCCGGGCTCGCCCGCGCCGCCCATATGACGGTTGGTTTCCAGCACGCGCACCTCGACCTGCGGGGCTGTGTGCATGCGGATCGCGTCGTAGTCGGGGAAGTTGTACTGCTCGACCTCGCCTTCGGCAAAGGTGATCTCGCCGTAACAGGCCGCCGACAGGCCATACATCATGCCGCCAAACAACTGGGCCTTGACGTTTTCCGGGTCCAGCGCCAGCCCCATGTCGCAGGCGATCCACGCTTTGTTGATGCGGATGGTGCCGTCTTCGTCGACCACTTCGATGACCTGAGCCACAGGTGTTCCGAAGCTGTACGTAAAGGCCACGCCGCGCCCGACGCCGTTGGGTGTTTGACCCGTCCAGCCGGACATTTCTTTCACTGCTTCCAGGCAACCGGCCGAGGGTGCATGTTCGCCCTTCATCAACTCCAGCCGGAATTCCAGCGGATCGCGGCCAGCGGCGTGGGCCAGTTCGTCCATGAAGGTTTCATGAAAAAACCCGTTGTGGCTGTTCCCGACCGAGCGCCAGAAGCCAACGGGGACATTCAGATCGGCGATATGGCCGCTCATGCGATAGTTCGGAACGGCGTAGGGCTGGTTAAAGAACCCTTCGACCAGCACCTTGTCCGGACCCGCGCCGGGAAGGCCGGTGTAGCGCCCGACCGCCTGCTGCGTGCAGGATTGTGCCGCCACTTGACCGTCGATCAGAACTGCCTTGCCGTCCTGAACCGCGCCCCGCATCCGGGCGATGGCGCCGGGGCGGAAATAGTCGTGGCGCATGTCTTCTTCGCGGCTCCAGGTGGTTTGCACCGGGGTTCCGGGCATGGCCATGGCAACCTTGGTGGCGATCTCGCCAAAGTCCAGCTCTCCGCGCCGACCGAATCCGCCGCCCAGATAGGTGGTGTGAATCTGCACCTGCTCGGTCTCTAGTCCGGCGGTGTTGGCGACGCGGAACTGGATCAGGGTCGGGGCCTGATTGCCGCACCACAGCTCCAGCGCGTCTCCGGTGTAAAGCGCAGTGGCGTTCATCGGCTCCATCGTCGCGTGGGCGAGGTAGGGCAGCTGGTATTCCGCCGTGATCTCGGTTGCGCCTTCGGGCGTGACGCTGACATCGCCGTCGTCGCGCATGGTCGAGTTCGGCGAGTCGTCAAAGGCTTCGGCGATCTTGGCGAAGATACCATCGGTGTCGGGCGGATAGGGCGCGTCGCCCCAGTCGACATCAATGGCCTCGACTGCCTGATTGGCGAGCCAGGTGTTGTTGGCGATGACCGCAACGCCGGTGCCCAGATCGACGATCTGTTCGACGCCAGGCATGGATTTTGCGGCGCTGTCATCAAAGCCGTTCATCGCGCCGCCCAGTTTGGGGTTCATGCGAATGGCGGCGAATTTCATGCCGGGCAGGCGCACATCGACGCCGAATTCCGCCGTGCCGGTGGCCTTTTCCACCATATCCAGACGCGGCTGGGTCTGACCCAGATAGCGCCATTCGGACGGATCGCGCAGGGGTACCTCGATCGGTTCACGCGCGGCGGCGTCCATCGCAAGCTCGGTATATGCGATCTTGTCGCCGTTAGGTGCGATCACATGGCCCGATGCGGTTTGCAGTTCCGACGGATCAACGCCCAGCCGGTCAGCGGCGGCTCGTTTCAGTGTTTCGCGCGCCGATGCCCCGGCCTGACGCATCCGTTCGAACCCGTCCTTCATCGAGGTCGAACCGCCGGTGACCTGCAGGCTGAGTGTTCTGCCCAGAACGCCCAAAGCCTCAGCCAGATTGTGCTGGAAATTTGAGATATCATAGCCCTTGTTTGGCAGACTTTCGCCAATCAGGGCCGAGTTGTAATAGGCCGCTGCAGCCGGGCCGTGCAGAACGGTGATCTGATCCAGATCGACGTCCAGTTCCTCGGCAATCAATGCGGCCCAGGTGGTTTGTACGCCCTGTCCCATTTCGGCGCGGGGGGCAAACAGCGTCACACCGTTCTGGTCGATCAGGATGAACGGGTTCAGCGCGGCCTCGCCTTCGCCGGGCTTCAGCGGGTTGGCGGCGGGGCGGGTGACGTAATAGGCCCCAAAGGCGACACCGCCGACAATTGCGGCAGACCCGATCAGAAAGGTGCGGCGCAGGATTTTTCCAACTTTGCCCATAATTTACGCCTCCTTCAATTTGCCAGCAGCGTCGTGGATTGCGGCGCGAATACGGGGATAGGTGCCACAGCGGCACAGGTTGCCTTGCATCGCTTCGTCAATGTCGCCATCGGAGGGTGAGGGGTTTTCGGCCAGCAAAGCCGCCGCCTGCATGATCTGCCCGGACTGGCAATAACCGCATTGCGCCACCTGATGGTCAACCCAAGCCTGCTGGATCGCCGACATCGCATCGGGCGCGCCTACGCCTTCAATCGTGGTCACATCGCCCCAGACATCCGAAAGGGCCACCTGACAGGAGCGCACAGCCTCACCATCGATATGCACGGTGCAGGCCCCGCAGGCGGCGACACCGCAGCCGAATTTGGTGCCGGTCAGGCCGACCTCGTCCCGCAAAACCCAAAGCAGGGGGACATCATCAGGCAGATCAACCTGATGCGCTGTTCCGTTTATTTTCAGGGTGGTCGCCATGGCGCACCTCTCGCTAGCTGTGGCAGTTTCTGACATAATTGGTGAAAAGTGTCAGTATGTCAATTGACAAAATAGACGAAAACTGTCAGAGCTTTGGAAATGAAGGATTCAAGTGAAGACAGACGGCAGGCAGCCATCCTGAATTCGGCGTTTCAGGCGTTTTCCAGCTATGGCTTTCGCAAGACCTCGATGGATGACATAGCGCGCGGCGCGGGAATGTCCCGTCCCGCCGTCTACCTTCACTACAAGAACAAAGAGGCGATCGTTCGCGAGCTGACGCAACTGCATTACGCAGAAAAGATTGCCGCCGTGGCCGAGGCTCTGGCGGGCGAAGGATCGGTTTCGGACGTCCTTGCGTCAGCGGTCAGGGCACAAATGGATGGTATGGCGGCTATTCTGGCCTCGCCCCATGGGGTTGAAATGCTGGATACGACCAAATCCATGTCGACCGACATAGTCGAACAGGGGGAGGCCGATCTGACCGATCTTTTCGCCGCGTGGCTGACCAGGATGCAAGCCGAAGGCCGTGCGCAAATCTTCGCCGCGCCGCATGAGACGGCCACGACCATTACAGCAAGCCTGAAGGGCATCAAGCTGACCTCATCCAGTGCTCAGGATTTTGAACAGCGCATTGCCCAGTTGGCGGCGTTGATCGGGGCCGGGTTGGAGGTCAGGTAACCCGCTGGCGGATCTTGTATTCGGGCCGGTCCCAAAGCCGGTTGCTCATGATATCCGCCAGAATTTCGACGGCCCGATCCACATCCCCTTCATCGATATAAAGCGGTGTGAACCCAAAGCGCATGATGTCCGGGGCCCGGAAATCTCCAATCACGCCACGGGCAATAAGCGCTTGCATCGCGGCATAACCGTTGGAGAACCGGAATGAGATCTGGCTGCCGCGCTGGACCGGATCACGGGGGCTGGCAAGTTCCAGATCGGGGCAGGTGGCCTCGACGCGGGTAATAAAGCGCTGGGTCAGTTCAATGGACTTGGTGCGCACATCGTCCATCTCGGCCATGTCCCAGATGTCCATTGCTGCCGACAGGGCGGTCATCTGAATAACCGGCGGGGTCCCGACCCGCATCCGTTCGATCCCGGCGCCGGGGCGATAATCCAGATCAAAGGCAAACGGAGCCTCGTGGCCCAACCAGCCGGACAAGGCCGGGCGCACCTGGTCAGAAAGGCGCGGCGCGACGTAGATAAAGGCGGGAGCACCCGGTCCGCCGTTGAGATATTTATACGTACAGCCGACGGCGAAATCGGCATTGCACCCGGCCAGATCCACCGGGATCGCACCTGCCGAATGCGCCAGATCCCAAACCGTCACCACGCCTTTGGCATGGGCCTGGTCGGTCAGCGCTTTCATGTCATGCATCCGCCCGGTGCGGTAATCGACCTCGGTCAGCATCAGAACGGCGATCTCATCCGTGATCGCTTCGGCCACCTGTTCGGGCTCAACCACGCGCAGTTCGTAGTCCGCGCCGAGCGATCGCAACAGCCCGTCGGCCATATACAGATCGGACGGGAAGTTGCCATTGTCCGACAGCACAACCCGGCGGTCCGGGTTCAGTTCCAAAGCCGAGGCAACCGCCTGATAAACCTTGATCGATAACGTGTCGCCGACAACAACGCTGCCGGGTTCGGCCCCGATCAGCCGCCCGATCCGGTCGCCCAGACCTACCGGCATCCCCATCCAACCGGCCTTGTTCCAGCCCGTGATCAGCATCTGGCCCCATTCGTCGGACATCATGGCCTGAACCCGGTCGGCCGCCCCTTTGGGTACAGGCCCCAAAGAGTTCCCGTCCAGATACACCATGCCATCTGGCAGCGTGAACATGGCCTTGGTTGCGGCGAAATCAGTCATGGCAGCTCACTTTATCGTTTCAAAGTCGCGGGTTACCTTGGGCGTAAACGATCCCCGCCGCCCTGTCCATTGAATGCGACATACTGAGGTTTTGCTATTTTGGCCTGAAAACGATAGGACAGCGCCCAGAAACGACACGTGCCCTTACGTGGCGTCAATCTTCGAGGATTGCGATGCGCTGGATCGATGTTCCCCCTGTTTGGCTTGCGGGTTTTGTCCTGTTGGCCTGGCTGCAGGCGCGGTTCCTCAGCTTTGGTCTGTCGCTTGACGGGGGGCTGACTGATCTGATCAGCGGAGTGCTGATCGGCGGCGGCATCCTTCTGGCGGTCCTGGCCGTTGTCGAGTTTCGGCGGCATCAGACCACCGTCATCCCCCATGGAACGCCCAGCGCGATGGTGCAGTCCGGCATCTACAAGCGCAGCCGCAACCCGATCTATCTGGGCGACGTTCTTATTTTGGCAGGGCTGATCCTGCGGTTCGACGCGGTCGTGTCGCTTGCCCTTGTCCCGATCTTTGTCTGGGTGTTGGAGCGGCGCTTCATTCTGCCCGAAGAAGACCGGCTGCGCCGCACCTTTCGCGCTGATTTCGCCCGCTACGAACGCAAGACACGGCGCTGGGTTTAGGAGGGGGCGGCAATGACACAACGTAACAAATGCTGCGCTTGCGAAATAAAATTGCGCGAGATACACGTTTTCTTAACAATCAATACCGAGGACCTGCTCGGCCTTGGAACCACGGGAGATTGCCAGTGAAAATAGGCACACCAAGAGAGATATATGAGGGTGAGAATCGGGTTGCGATGACGCCTGAGTCTGCTGTTCAGTTGCAGAAGCTGGGGTATGAGTGCCTGATTGAGACGGGTGCGGGTGCTGCGGCCGGGTTTTCGGATGCGGTTTATGAGGCGGCGGGTGTTGAGGTTGTGAAGACCGCGGCGGCGCTGTGGAAAGAGGCTGACATTGTTGCCAAGGTGCGCCAGCCGAATGCGACGGAACTCAAGCGTCTGACCAAGGGCAAGACCCTGATTTCCTTCTTCAATCCTGCCGGGAACGAAGAAGGCATGGAGCTGGCCAAATCCAAGGGCGCGAATGTGATCGCGATGGAGATGGTGCCTCGGATCAGCCGCGCGCAGAAGATGGACGCGCTGTCCTCGATGGCCAATATCGCCGGTTATCGTGCGGTCATTGAGGCGGGCAACAACTTTGGCCGGTTCTTCACCGGTCAGGTGACGGCGGCGGGTAAGGTGCCGCCTGCCAAGGTGCTGATCGTGGGGGCCGGTGTGGCCGGTCTGGCGGCGATCGGGACCTCGACCTCGCTGGGTGCGATCACCTATGCGTTCGACGTGCGCCCCGAAGTGGCCGAGCAGGTCGAATCGATGGGCGCCGAGTTCGTCTATCTGGATTTTGAGGAACAGCAGCAGGATGGCGCGGCCACCGGCGGCTATGCCAGCGTTCAGTCGGAAGAATTCCGCAACGCGCAGCTGGCCAAGTTCCGTGAGTTGGCGCCAGAAATGGATATCGTCATCACCACGGCGCTGATCCCGAACCGCGAAGCGCCTGAGCTTTGGACCAAGGACATGGTCGAAAGCATGAAGCCGGGCTCGGTCATCGTTGACCTTGCGGCGGAAAAGGGCGGCAACTGCAAGCTGACCGTGGCGGATGAGAAGATCGTGACCGACAATGGCGTGACCATCATCGGCTATACCGACTTCCCCAGTCGGATGGCGGCGCAGTCCTCGTCGCTTTATGCGACGAACATCCGTCACATGATGACTGACCTGACGCCTGAAAAGGACGGCCAGATCAATCACAACATGGAAGATGACGTGATCCGCGGCGCGACCGTGACCCATGAGGGCGAGATCACCTTCCCGCCGCCACCGCCGAAAGTGCAGGCGATTGCGGCGCAGAAGAAACCCGAGGTCAAGGAACTGACCCCGGAAGAGAAAAAGGCGCAGGAAATTGCGGCCTTCAAAGCGCAGACCAAACAGCAGTTCACCCTGCTGGGGGTCGGCGGCGCGCTGATGCTGCTGGTGGGGCTGATCGCTCCGGCCAGCTTCATGCAGCACTTCATTGTCTTTGTGCTGGCCATCTTCGTGGGCTTCCAGGTGATCTGGGGCGTCGCGCACAGCCTGCACACACCGCTGATGGCGATCACCAACGCGATCTCGTCGATCATCATCGTTGGGGCGTTGATGCAGATCGGGTCGGGGTCGTTCCTGGTCATTCTGCTGGCGGCGCTGTCCGTCTTCATGGCCGGGATCAACATCTTCGGCGGCTTCCTCGTAACCCGGCGCATGCTCGCCATGTTCCAGAAATCTTAAGGAGGCCGGGCACATGGAATTTGGCTTCACTACTGCCGCCTATGTCGTTGCGGCTGTTCTGTTCATCCTTTCGCTCGGCGGTCTGTCGAACCAGGAAAGCGCCAAGCGCGCGGTCTGGTATGGCATCGTCGGTATGGCGCTGGCGGTCTTTGCCACGCTGGTTGGCCCCGGTTCGGGTCTGTGGCTGCTGTCGCTGCTGCTGATCGCGGGCGGTGGTCTGATCGGTCAATATGTGGCGCAGCGCGTCCAGATGACCGAGATGCCGCAGCTTGTTGCCGCGATGCACTCGCTGGTGGGTCTGGCGGCTGTGTTCGTGGGCTTCAACGCGCATTTTGAGATCGGCAACGTGGCGCAGGTCATGGCGATTGCCGACAGCGCGTCTCAGGCGGATCTGAGCGATCTGGGCGCGTTTGCCAAGCTGATCGCCAAGAAAACCTCGGCCGAGCTGGCGATCCTGCATGTCGAGCTGTTCCTGGGCATCTTCATCGGTGCGATCACCTTTACCGGGTCGGTCGTGGCCTATGGCAAGCTGGCGGGCAAGGTGACCTCGGCGGCGACCAAGCTGCCCGGCGGTCATGCGCTGAATGCGGCGGCTGCTGGTCTGTCGCTGATCTGTCTGGTCTGGTACACTATGTCGGGCGGTCTGCTGCCGCTGATCCTGATGACACTGGCGGCGCTGTTCATCGGTTATCACCTGATCATGGGCATCGGCGGGGCCGACATGCCGGTGGTTGTGTCGATGCTGAACAGCTACTCGGGCTGGGCGGCTGCGGCGATCGGCTTCTCGCTGGGCAACGACCTGCTGATCGTTGTTGGTGCGCTGGTGGGCTCGTCCGGTGCGATCCTGTCCTACATCATGTGCAAGGCGATGAACCGTCACTTTGTCAGCGTGATCCTGGGCGGCTTTGGTGGCCCGCAGGGTGAGCAGATGGCCGTTGAAGGCGAACAAGTGGCCATTGACGCCGATGGTGTTGCAGCCGCGCTGAACGAGGCCGACAGCGTGATCATCATCCCGGGCTACGGCATGGCCGTGGCGCAGGCGCAGCAGTCGGTCAGCGAGCTGGTCCGCAAACTGCGCGCCAAGGGCAAAGAGGTGCGTTTTGCGATCCACCCCGTTGCCGGTCGTCTGCCGGGCCACATGAACGTGCTGCTGGCCGAGGCCAAGGTGCCCTATGACATCGTGCTTGAGATGGACGAGATCAATGACGACTTCCCGGAAACGGATGTGGCCATCGTCATCGGTTCGAACGACATCGTGAACCCTGCGGCGCAGGAAGACCCCAACAGCCCCATCGCCGGGATGCCGGTTCTGGAATGCTGGAAGGCCAAGCAGGTGTTTGTCTCGAAACGCGGTCAAGGCACCGGCTATTCGGGCATCGAAAACCCGCTGTTCTTCAAGGAAAACACCCGCATGTTCTATGGCGACGCCAAACAGTCGCTGGACAAGCTGCTGCCCATGATCGACTGATCAAACGGGTCGTAATCAAAACGCAAAGGGCGCCAATGGGCGCCCTTTTCTTTTTTGCGGCGCGTCGAATGGCCGTTCAGAAATCGATCTCGCCGGTTTCATCGTGGATCACCGCATCCACGTCGATCTCCACCATCAGACCGGGTTGCGTCAGACCCGCCTGAACGGCGGTCAGGACCGGGTCGATACCCTTGAACACCTCACCATGCACGCGGGCGAACTCGCCTGCCTTTGACAGGTCGGTCAGATAGGCCCGCACCCGGCCCACATGGCGCAGTTCGGCTCCTATCTGCTTTAGCGCGTCTTCGGTGCGGGACAGGATATAGCGCGTTTGCGCGCCCACATCGCCGGGCGCATGGATGCGCCCCGTGGGTTCGATTGCCGTCGTGCCCGCGACCCAGACAAATGGCCCGATCCGCTTGGCCCGGGAATACGAGGCAACCTCTTCAAACCGTCCGCCGGATTTCCAGATGCGGACCGTCACAGGCCCAGCCTCAGCCGGATGGCATCCGCAGCCGCTTGCAGCGCCGCCTGTTCTGAGGGCGTCAGGCGCAGTTCCTCGACCTCGACCAACCCGCCCGCGCCAAGATGGGCGGGCACGCCCAGTACCACGCCATCAATGCCATATTCGCCCTGCAGCATGACCGAGACCGGAACCGGGCCGGTCCGCGCACCCCGGATGTGGTCAATCAACTCGATCGAGGCATGGGCCGGGGCAATCGTCGCGGACCCCGATTTCTTGAGCGCCACAACCTGCCCGCCCCCGGTGATCGCATCCTGCACGCAGGCATCGATCTGCCCGGGCGACAGGAACACGTCCAGCGGTCGACCCTTGATGCGGGCGCGGCTGGGGATCGGGGCCATCTCGTCGCCATGGCTGCCGAGGGTAAACGCCTCGACATCCGCAGGTGTGACACCGGCGGCCATCGCCAGTGCGTTGCGGAACCGGCTGCTGTCCAGCGTACCTGCCATGCCCAGCACCCGTTCGCGCGGGAAACCCGTGGCGCGCAGCATTTCGACCGTCATTTCGTCCAGCGGGTTGGTCACTACGATCACGATGGCATCGGGGGCGGCGGACCGGATCGCCTCAGCCGCCTGACGGATCACACGGGCGTTCACGTCGATCAGATCGGCGCGGCTCATGCCCGGGCGGCGGGCGCGGCCTGCGGTGACGACGACAACCTCGGCCCCGGCCACCAGATCCAGAGACTCTCCGCCGGTACACCGGGCGCGGGCACCGGTGATGCCGGATGTGTGGTTGAGGTCCAGCGCGGTCGAGGCCGCCAGCCCCGGCGCGATGTCGATCAGCGCAATCTCATCCGCGATATCCGCCATTGCTGCCAGATGCGCGATGTTGCCGCCAACGCCCCCGGCACCAACCAGAGCCAGCTTACCAAGCCTGCGCGCCTCGCGTGGCGCGCGCGACGGGGCGACCCATTTGGGCGAGCGGCGATAGAGCACCCGGCGCATCGATACCGCGCCATCGGTGCGCGGCGGTTGCGGACGTTCCAGTGGCCCATCCACCAATGTGATGCCCACCCGTTCCGCCGTTTCGCGGGCCAATGCGGTCACGATGTCACCGGGCAAAACCTCGAACACGATCCGGCCGCGGCGGCGGGCGTCTTCGACCGCGTCCGAACCTATGACGCGCGGGGCAGCCATCACCCGGCCTGCCCGTCCACGGCCTCAATGGCGCGGGTGGCAGCCTCGACAGCGGTTTTGACCGAGTTTTCCGAGCCCGAGATAAACAGACGCCCGAACCGCCCCACGGCACGCACCTCGACAATGTCGATCTCGGCGGCTTTTTCAGCCTCATTCGCGGCGATTGAGATATAGGCGGCGGGCGCGCATTCCACGATGCCCAGCGTCTGCCCGGGCACGATCAGCGCCCCTTTGCGCCATTTGTTCAGCAATTGCGCCTGATAGGGTTCGACGCTGGTGATGATCTGCGTCGAACTGATTGCGGGCTTCAGCCGGTCCGACATCGACGCGCCAAGTTCCGCCAGCATCGCATCGCGCGCGGCGGACACTTCGGCATTCGAGGGTGAGCGCAGGATGAAAAACCCGAACTCGCGTTCCACCATTTGCGTCGTCGCCTCGACCGAAGACGCCTTGAGCGCCCGGTCGATCAGCGAGAACACCCCGTTGCCGGGCGCAAACTCACCAATCAGCACGGTGTCGCCGGACAAGGGCACCGAGCCCTGCACCGTCGCGCCGTTATAGGCGGCAAATTTAGGTTGCAGGTTGTCGATCTGCATCAGCGCCCGGATGGTGATCTCGCTCATGCGCCATACTCCTCGTAAATGTCGCGCCAGGGTCTGCTTTCATAGGCGACCCGCTTGATATTGATCAGATGCAGGGCCGTCACGTTGTCCGAGGTGATCGAGCCCGACCACGTGCCGGTGCCCAGCATGAAGGATGGTTCCAGATCGGTGGAATAGCCCATGCCGCCCATGATCCCCGGCGTGTTCACCAGCACCCGGCCTGTTGGGACCGTTGCGAACCGGGCCACCACCTCAGGGTCATCGGAGTGGATGACCGAGGAATGGCCCCAGCCTTCGAATTTGGCGATGGATTGTGCCAGCTCAATACCGTGATCGGTGGATTTCGCCTCATAAAACGCCAGCACCGGGTTCAGCTTTTCCGCCGAAAGCGGGCGGTGCCAGCCCACTTCGACCTCTTCCGACACCAGACAGCGGGTGCGCGGCGGGATCGAGAATCCGGCGGCATCGGCCAGCGCCTGCGGGCTTTGCCCGACCCGTTCCGGGTCCATCATCCGCGCGCCTTTGAAGATCACTTTGGCCAGCCGGTCGGCCTCGGCCGGGGTGCAGAAATAGGCCCCTTTGAGTTTCAGCTCGTGCCGCAGGTCGCGGGCGATTTCGGGGTCGGTAACCACGGCCTGCTCGCTGACGCAGGCGGTGCCGTAATCGAAACTTTTCGAGGCCACGATCATCTCGGCCACTTCGGCCAGATCGCGGGCTTTGGATTTATGCACGTAACAGGGCACATTGCCCGCCCCAACTGCCAGCGTCGGCTTGCCGCTGGAATAGGCGGCCTTGACCATCGCCGGGCCGCCCGTGGCCATCACGACCGAGGTGCGGCGGTGTCGCATCAACTCGGCTGTGCCCTGAATGGTCACCGCATCAAGGCATTGGATCAGCCCCTTGGGCGCACCCATCTGTTCGGCCACACGGGCCATGATGCGCACGGTTTCGATCCCGCAATTCACGCCGCGCGGATGTGGGGCGCAAACGATGGCATTGCCCGCCTTCACCGCCGACAGCACCTTGTAGATGATGGTCGAGGTTGGGTTCGTAACCGGAATCAGCGCGGCCACCACGCCCATCGGTTCACCAAAGGCGGCGACCTTGGTGGCATCGTCGCGCCAGAGCAGACCAAGGGTGGTCACATCGCGCAGATAATCCGCCACCGACAGGGCGTTGAACAGGTTCTTGACCCGCTTGTCGGGCACATTGCCATACCCGGTTTCCTCGACCGCCAGTTGCCCCAGCCGTTCAGCCTCGGGCTCGATGGCGCGGGCCATGGCGTCAACGATGGCATCCACCTGCGCGGGGTCGGTGCCCAGTAAGGCGCGGTAGGCCTCGAACGCGGTTTCAGCAGCGCGGCGGGCAGCGGCGATGGAGTTCAGGTCAGCGTCCATCACGCGCCTCCGGTGGCTATGGTGTCAAAGATACGGCGGGCCTGATCGACGTCGCCTGCTGTAATTCCGATCGTTTCCAGCCGGCGACCAGCGGCAGCCACGTCTGCGCCCAAAATCCGGTCTGACATGGCGATCAGGCTGCTGGTCAGCGGCGTCGGAATGCCTGCCAGTTCCCCGGCTGACACAAGTGGCACCAGAGAGCCCAATACCCCGTCGCGCATCAAACCGCGCGCGGCCCGCTGATCCGGGATCGGACGCGCACCGGCCCCCCGCTCGGCCCCGGCAAAGGTCGAGACCCAGTCTTCGGTCTGCGGCAGGTTGCGCACGCCAAAGGCGGCGGCAATGCGCCGCCTCTCGTCGGCGAGCCCGTGAATCACCGCCATCTGGTCGGCCCCGATCAACGCGCCAAAGGTCTGGTTCTCCGCAAGCGGAACACCACCCATCGGCACGGCGGGACCGCCGCTGCCCATCGCCGCCCCGCCAAGGATCAGCGCCGGTATCTCAACCGCGGCGGACAGGTCGCTGAATCCCGATGCCAGAACCGACTCGACCGGGTGCAGGTTCGGCAGGTAGCGCGACAGAGCGTCCAGGACCTGATCCCGCCCACGAGGTAAGGTCGCCGCAGCCATCGGTGCGGCTTGCGAGAGTGTCAGGCCCGAGCCCTCGGCCCGGTACCAGTAAGGCAGGCCCTGAACCTCGACCAGCGTGACATCGGCGGTGCATCCGCCGATCCGCAGCAGCCATGCGGTTTCAACCGCACCCAGCGACCGGCCCGGGGCCAGAACCAGTATCTGCCCGTCGCTCAGGTGATCGGCCAGCACCATGGCATAGGTCCGTTGTTTGTGGATCGGACCGGTCAGGAAAATCGCCTGAGCGTCGCGCACCGCCGCATCAAGTTCCGCGGTGGTGCGCACCGATGGACCGTCGCGGTCCACCTGATAGGTGCCCACCGGCCCATCGCCCTGAATGCCGATGCCCGAGGATTGGGCCAGCAGCGCCAATTCGGCCCCATAGGCCGAAAACAGGGTGACATCCGCCCCTTCAGCCAGACACAGCGCCGCCAGCAGGCGGGCGTCCGGCCCGCCGCCCAGAACGCAAATACGGTCGAGCCGGGGCGGCTCGGGCGCGTCCCGCGTGGCGCCGCGTGTCACGGCGCGGGTGAAATCCTCGAATCCGGCTGACATGAGACCTCCTCAGACGGGATCAGGCCGTCGATCCGGAACCGAGGCTGTCGATGATCCCCTCAAGCTCGTCATGAGGGCGCGCGATGACGTGGACCGAGACCACTTCGCCGACCTTGTTGGCCGCTGTCGCACCTGCGTCGGTGGCCGCTTTGACCGCGCCGACCTCGCCGCGCACAAGCGTAGTGACCAGCCCGCCGCCGGCTTTGGTCTGGCCCACGATTGCAACGCTGGCCGCTTTGACCATCGCATCGGCTGCTTCGATTGCACCGACCAGACCCCGGGTCTCGATCATGCCAAGGGCCATCTGCCCTGCCGCTGGTTTCGCCATTTTCTGTTCCTCCGAAGATAAAAGTTCCGCGTGTTGTGACTCAGGTGATCGAAACGCGATCCACCACTGCGACGATGGCCAGATCGACCGGAGCGGTGGACAGCCCCGCAGCCATGCGCGCCGCCGATCCGGTGACAAGCAGCACCGTGTCGCCGACCCCCGCGCCGCAGGTGTCGACCGCGACAAGCGCCGGGTCGATCAGTTTGCCCTTGCTGTCGATCAGATCGGTCAGCAGCAGTTTCGATCCCACCAGCTTGGCGTCCTTGGCGGTTGCCGTGACGGTTCCTGCGACCTTGCCCAGATGCATCAGAGCGTCCTCAGATAACGGTCCAGTTCGACCTGCGTGACCTGCTGGTTGAAGAAATCCATCTCGCGCTCGGCCTGTTGCACCACCAGTTGCCACTGCATCTCGCCCAGCACGTCGCGCAGCCAGTCCGAGCCCTGCGCCAGCGCAATGGCCGTTGGCAGATCGGTCGGGATCGGATCGCCGATACCCACTTCATAGGCGTTTCCGGGTGTGGGATCGGTGGGGGTCAGCCCCTGTTCGATCCCGTCCAGACCGGCGGCAATCTCGGCGGCGAGCAGCAGGTAGGGGTTCGCATCCGCCCCCGCATCGCGCTTTTCGACGCGCACGGCACTGTCGGAGCCCTCGATCACCCGAATGCCCACGGTGCGGTTGTCATAGCCCCAGCTGGTGTTGATCGGGCAGAACGTATAGGGCTGCCGACGGCGATAGCCGTTGACCGTCCCACCGCCGCAAATCGACATCTCGCACATGCGCTGTTGCAGACCAGCAATGAAGGATTTTCCGGTGTCGTTGATCTTTCCATTGTCGGCAAAGACGTTCACGCCATCCTTCCACAGTGAATAATGCGTGTGGAACCCGTTGCCGGACTGATCGAAGAACGGCTTGGGCATGAAGGTCGCCAGATAGCCATGGGCAATGCCCAACTGGCGGATCAGGGATTTGAACAGAACCACGCGATCCGCCGCTGCGAGGGCTTCGCCATAGCGGATATTCACCTCGATCTGACCGGCTGCGTATTCCGGGTTCGACTGTTCGATGGGAATGCCGCATTCGTTGATCTGCTGGCGGATCGGGCCAACGATATGTTCCATCCGCGCCGCGCGGCCCAGGCCATAGACCTGAATGCCGCTGTCGCGCGGCTGGCCGGTTTCGGGATCGAGCAGGTAGAACTCCAGTTCGGTGCCCACATTGACCTCAAACCCCATGTCGCGGGCGCGGTCGACCTGACGGACCAGAGCCTGACGGGGATCGATCGGCACCGGCTTGTGATCCATGCCCTCGGCGCGGCCAAAACAGACCGCAACGCCGGGTTCCCACGGTACCGGCACGGGCTGCGTCAGCGGAAATACATGCATGTCCGGATAGCCATTGTCGAAATTGACATAAGGCGTGTCCCAGACATCGCAGGTCATGTCGATGGCCAGCAGGGCAATCGACAGCGCATTGCCGCTTTGACAGACGTGATCCCAATGGCTGGCCGGAATGCGCTTGCCGCGCATGATGCCGTTCAGATCACCCACACCCAGAATGACGGTATGTATGCCCTCGGGCAGTTCAAACCCCGAACTCATTTGCGCGCGCTCCCTGTTTTTGGCTTTATAATTGCTGTATTCTGTATACAGTATTCACAAAGCCAGCCCGGAAACAAGGAAAATCTGCGCCATGTCCAAAAGCTCTGTCATCGTTGTCGGGGGTGGTATTGCCGGGGTCATGACCGCGCTTACCCTGCAACGGCGCGGCGAGACCGTGACGCTGATCGACCGATGGGAACCGGGACATTCCCGTGCATCTTCAACGGATTACAACCGGGTGATCCGCGCCATTTCCGGGCGGGATGAGTTCTATACGCGGTGGGCGCGCGAAAGCCGCCTGCGGTGGTTAGAGCTACAGGCCGAGAGCGGGCAGAACCTGATGTATGAATGCGGCGCGCTGATTCTGGCGACCGGCGGGCATTGCGACTGGGAAGATGCCACTGCCGAAACCTTCGACCGGGTCGGCGTGCCCTATTACAAGTTCGCGCGGCAGGACATCGAGGCCCGGTTTCCGCAATTCCGGGTGCCCGATATCTACTATGCCCTGTTCGAGCCCGAGGCCGGGATGCTGATGGCCCATCGCTGTGTGCTGACCGGGTTGGACCTGTTCCGCCGCGCGGGCGGCACCGTGCGGCGCGGCCGCGTCACCACCGACGGGTCCGAGCGACCGATGCTGGACGGCAAACCGCTTGAGGCTGATCTGATCGTCATCGCCACCGGCCCCTGGATGGCGGATATGTTCCCCAAAACGATCAAGCCGATCTCGACCGTGGTTGGGGTCAATGTCCTGTATACCTCGACCCCCGACGGGTCCGAGGATTTCGACATGAGCCGGATGCCCTGCTGGATCGATCACGGGCAGGGCTCGTTCGGGCTGCCGTCCTCCGAAGGGTCGGGCGTCAAGGCGGCGGTGGTGATCCCCGACAAGATCGATCTCGACAATGACGAACGGCTGATCCGCCGGGAAACGCTGGGCCGCACCCGCAGCTATATCCGCCACCGCCTGCCGGGGCTGGACGGGCAACGGGTGGTGGATTCCAAGTTCAACCAGATCATCCTGACGCCTGACACCCATTTCATCGTCGACTGGCACCCCGAGCATGACAACGTGCTGTTCGCCGGTGGGTGTTCGGGGCATCTGTTCAAACACGCGCCGGTGTTCGGAGAGTTCGTGGCAGGCGTCGGATTAAAGGATTTCAGCACCGCCGACCGGTTCAGGATCGCCGGTCGCAGAAAGCTGAGCCCCAAGGAAAGCCCCAGCGGGCGTTAACCCCCTTTAGTCGGGCCTGTAGGTTCCGCGAAACAGATCAACGGCCTCAGACACCGCCAGATCCAGGGGCACGTCGCTGCTGTGAAGGTCGGCCAGACCGGCATCAGCCTCATACCCGGTCAGAAACACATCGCGCCCGCGCTGGAACAGGTCGCGCAGGTGGACGGCCTGGTATTCGGGGTGAAACTGCACCGAACGCGCCGGGAAATCATAGTCCAGCGCCCCAACCGGGCAGTGACTGGCCGCCCCCGTCACCCGCGCGGATGGCGGCACCTTCGTCACTTGGTCCTGATGCCAGACATAGGCGTCCACATGATCGCCGCCATACTCAAAGCGCCGCGCGCCAACGATATTGCCAACCGCCGCCTTTTCGGCTTTGCCGCCATAGACATCGGCCATGATCTGATGGCCAAAACAGATGCCAAAGACCGGCTTTTGCCCGGCTTTGCACTCCACCAGAAACGCCCGCAAGGGCTGCATCCAGTCGGCGTCATCATAGACCCCAAACTCCGAGCCTCCAACGATGACGCCATCGAAATCCTCAAGCGCGGGCAGTGGCGCGCCGTCCACCACATCGGTTGCGGTAAACCGTGCCTCGGGCAGGTGCGGCGCAAGCCAGTTGCGGATCTGCTGCGCCGTGCGCGGCAGATCGTGCAACAGCGGCAGCGGATGGCCGGTCAGTTCAAGAAGCGCAATCCTCACCAATCAAACGCGCGGTCGATCCCGGCCATCTTGACGCCGGTAAAGGCCGAGGCCTCAAAGCTGAGCGCGCGCAGGTCTTCGACCTCCAGATTATGGACCGAGGATTTGCCGCAGGCCTTAGCCAGTGCGGTGATCTCCATCGTCATCGCGGTCAGATAGCGGGCGATGCGCTCGGCCCCGGCATGGGGGTTCATGCGCGCCTCAAGCGCGGGGTCCTGCGTTGCCACACCCACCGGGCAGCGACCCGTGTGACAGTGGTGGCACGCGCCCGGAGAGGTGCCCAAAGCGGTGTAATCCTCAAGATAGCGCGGGCTGTTGCACCCAAGGGCCACCATCGCCGCGTTGCCGATCATCACCGCATCCGCGCCCAAGGCCAGACATTTGGCGGCGTCCACACCCGACCGGATGCCACCGGCGGCGACAAGGGACACTTTGCCGGTCATGCCGCAGTCGTCCAACGCCTCGCGCGCGGCGCGAATGGCGCTCATGGTCGGGATGCCGGTGTGGTTCAGCAGCAGTTCGGGCGAGGCGCCGGTGCCGCCCTCGGCCCCGTCCACCACAACCACATCCGCGCCCGCTTTGGCAGCCACGGCGACGTCGAACCGGGGACGGGTTGCGCCCATCTTGATGAAGATCGGCACCTGATAGTTGGTGGCGATCCGCAATTCCTCGATCTTGACCGCCAGATCGTCGGCCCCAAGGAAATCCGGATGCCGGATGGTCGAGCGTTGATCGACCCCTTCGGGCAATGTCCGCATCTGGCTGACGCGCGGGCTGACCTTCATGCCCAGCAACAGGCCACCGGTTCCCGGCTTGGCCCCCTGCCCCACCACGATCTCCAGCGCGTCCGCACGGCGCAGATGGTCCAGATCGACCCCATAGCGCGCGGGCGACATCTGATAGAGTAGGCGTTGCGAGGCTTCGCGCTCTTCCTCCAACATGCCGCCTTCGCCGGTGCAGGTCATGGTGCCCACTTTCGAGGCCCCATAGCCCAGCGACGCCTTGGCCGAGGCCGACAGCGCGCCGAAAGACATGGAGGCGATGTAGATCGGGATTTTCAACTCCATCGGACGTTCGACCAATCCACGCCCGCCACCCAGAACGGTCGTCGTATCACAGCTTTCACGGTAACCTTCCAACGGCAGGCGGGTCATTGTCGCCGGGACAAAGGTCAGGTCGTCAAAGGTCGGCATCCGCTTGTTGAACGTGTTGTAGCCGCGCACCTGATACCGGCCCAACTGCGCCAAAGCGTGAACCTCCGAGATCGCCTCGGGCGTCCAGCGCGTCGATCCGCCTTCGTCGTATGAGGAGGGCACGCCCGCCGGGCGACCCTCGATTGCGCCTGCGTCGCGGAACCGGATTTCCTCCTCGGGGGCGACGTCGAATGGATACTCATAGGGTTTACTCAGATCATGAGCCATGCGCTTGCGTCCCTGCTTTCAAAATACCAAAGGCGTTGACCGGAAACCATCTTGCGCCAGTTCCGGGAGCTGTCGACCAGACCGAGCGGGTCGAGGATCGCATCGACCTCGGCCACTTCCTCGGCGGTCGGTTCGATCACGTTGACATCGACACCGACGCTGTCGACCTCGCCCGCGACCCAAACCTCACCTTCCCACAAAGCATCAGCGCAGGACTCGCCCGCGCCACCCAATGCGATGATCCGCCCGGAATGCGCCATAAAGCCGGATTGATAGCCTATCTTGCCTTCGACCACGATATTGCCGCCTTTCATGGCCACCCCGACACGCGGCCCGGCATCGCCCTTGACGTGGATCGTGCCACCAATCATCGCGGCCCCGCAGGACATGCCCGCATAACCACCGACAGTGATGTGACCCTTGGCCATGCCTTCGCCCACAGCCCAGCCGCAATTGCGTTCGATGGTGATACTGGCCCCGGTATTCAGCCCGCCGCAGTAATATCCAACCGAGCCTTCAAAGGTGATGTCCACATTATCCGGCAGGCCCACGCCCAGATTGTGCCGCGACAGCGTATCCACCACGCGGATCGGCCGACCTGTGGCACAGGCGGCCATGATGTCCCGGTTCACCTCGCGGATATGGCGCTTGCCAACCTCGATAACGATCTCATCCATCTGTGCTGCCACCTCGCTCATGCTGCCAGGGTCCGGTTGCCGACGCCCCAGATGCCGGTCAGCGAGGGGCCGTCATAATTGATCACGTCACATTCCTCGGTCATCACCCGGCGCACGGCCTGTTCCTCGGTCGCGGCGGCCAGATCGCCGTTGCGGTTGACGACGACCAGCGGCTTCATCGCAAAGCGGTCCTTGGCAAAGCCGATCCCGTCCGGCGTTGCGATCATGTAGGTAAAGACCCCGTCGATCGAGGTGATCGACTTTTTCAACGCCTGCTCCATCGTCAGGCCCGCTTTCATCTGGTCGCTGACCCAGACCGCGATCAACTCGCTGTCATTCTCGGTCAGGAACCGATAGCCCGCGCGGGTCAACCGGTCGCGCCAGGTGAAATAGTCGGTGATCTGCCCGTTATGGACAATCGCCACATCCGAAAACGGCCGCGCCCAGAACGGGTGCGAGGCATTGGGCAGAACCGAGCTTTCCGTCGCCAGCCGCGCGTGGCCCAGCCCATGGGTGCCGATCATGTCGCGCACGCCATGTTTCTCGGCCACCGCCTCGGCCCCGCCGATATCCTTGATGATCTCAAGACTGCGGCCGCAGGACTGAACCTCGATCCGGTCGGTCAGTTCATCGGCATCTGCGACCCAGGCCTGCAGATTCGACGGGTCCGAGATCTCGATCCGAAAACAGTAATGGCGGTTTTCATCCGTCACGATCCGGGGGTCGGACAGAAAGCTGCTGCCATGTTCACGCAGAACGGATTCAAAGGCGGTCAGGTCCGCATCCTGCCGGGACTTGTCAAACCCCATGCCACGCAGGACATACCCGGTTTCGCGTGGCACGCCATAGACAGCAAACCCGGTGCTGTCCGCGCCCCGGTGTTCCTGCGCATCCATCAGGTCAACCAGATCCGCACCAACCTTGCCGGGCGCGGCCAGTATCCTGCCAGCTATTCCACACATGAAGAGCTCCCTGTTCAATCGCGTTTGTATACTGTATACAGTACACGAGTAATAGCAACCCTATTCGCCTTGGCACCTGTTGGATTTTTGAATACAGAATTCAAAAGACAGAAAGAGAGGCTGCGAGTGGCTCTGAAACAAATAAAGACACAACGCCGACGGCTGGCGGATGAGGTCTATGATCAACTGGTCGACGCGATCATGAGTCGCGAGATCACGACCGAGGACCGGCTAGTGCAGGAAAAACTGGCCGCCGAGCTGAACATCAGCCGCACCCCCGTGCGCGAGGCCTTGATGCGGCTGGAAACCGAAGGCGTGCTTGAGGTTGCGGCCAGCGGCGGCTTTCGTCTCGCCCAGATGGATCAGAACGAGGTCCGGCAATTATATCAGGCGCGGGCCGCAATCGAAGGGCAGGCAGCACGGATTCTGGCCGTTCACGCCGAACCGGACGTGCTGAACCGGCTGCGAGATCTCATTCGTCGCGAAGAGGATCTGACAGACCCGTCCACCCGCGACTATTTCATCGCCAACCGCCGTATCCACCGGGCCTTCATGGTCGAGGCGGGCAACAAGTTCCTGTTGGACATGTTCGACATGATCTGGGGCAAGGCGATGGCGTTTCACCTGTTTTCGGCCATTGAAAACGTCGATATTTCAAAGTCCCTCGGAAACCATCTGATGCTGGTCGACGCCATTGCTTCGGGTGACGCGACCGAAGCGCTTGAAACCTTTACCGCCCATATTCAGGCCGGTTTTGACCTGCAGATCGAAGGGCTGAAGGAAGAACACAAAAACTGAAGCCGGTGACGGGCGGTCCAGACGGCCAGCCCGTCCGTGGATGACGCGACGATACAAATGCAAAGCAGGGGCCTCCGTGTCATCGTTTGTCAGAAATGACAGAAATGAACGTGAGCGCCATGACCACATCCGCATCAATGAGCCACCTGCCCACGCATGAGGTGCAAAACCAGCCCGTCCCCCGCGATGGTTTTGATCTTTGGGCCACCGACCCGATCCTGCGCGATCACATCGGGCTGAGTCAGGCCGATACCGCACAGATCGCCGATATGGGTGCCCGACTGGGCAGCGCCGAGATGCGCGAAGCCGGACGCGAGGCCAACCGGGTCGAGCCCAAACTGATCAGCTTTGACCGCTCGGGCCGCAGGCTGGACGAGGTGCGGTTTCACCCCGGCTATCACAAGATCATGGATCTGGCGTTTACCTCGGGCATTGCCGCAGCGGCCTGGGACGGGGCCAAGGGTGGGCACACTCACTACATGGCGGGCATGTATATGCTCAGCCAGGTTGAACCGGGAACAAGCTGCCCGGTGACGATGACCTATGCCGCCACGCCCTCGCTGATGGCCGCGCCCGAGCTGGAGCGGATCTGGCGGCCCAAGCTGACCGCGCGGGCCTATGACACGGACATGAAACCGGTACAGCAAAAACGCGCCGCCACCCTTGGCATGGCGATGACCGAGAAACAGGGCGGCTCGGATGTGCGGGCCAACACCACCGTGGCCACGCCCGATGGTGACGCCTATCGGCTGCGCGGGCACAAATGGTTCTGTTCGGCCCCCATGTCCGACGGCTTCCTGACGCTGGCGCAGGCCCCCGGCGGGCTGACCTGTTTTCTGGTGCCCCGCTGGCTTGAGGGCGAGCGCAATTCGCTGCATGTGATGCGCCTTAAAGAGAAGCTGGGCAACAAGGCCAATGCCTCGTCCGAGATCGAATATTACGACACGCTGGCCTATCGCGTGGGTGATGAGGGGCGCGGCGTGCCCACCATCATCGAAATGGTGCAGCACACCCGTCTTGGCACCGCCATGGCACCCGCCGGTCTGATGCGCGGCGCGCTGGCCGAGGCGAAATGGTGGGTCGAAGGACGCTCGACCTTTCAGCGCCGGTTGATCGACCAGCCGATGATGCGGTCGGTTCTGGCCGATCTGACGCTGGATTTCGAAGGCACAACCGCGCTGGCCCTGCACATCGCACGCGCCTTTGACAGCGGCTCGGCAGATGACATGGCCTATGCCCGTATCGCGGTCGCGCTTTCCAAGTTTCTGGGCAACAAGCTTGCGCCAACGATCGTCTATGAAGCGATGGAGTGTCTGGGCGGCGTTGGCTACACCGACGACACGCCCCTGCCCTTGCTGTTCCGTGAAACGCCGCTCAATTCGATTTGGGAAGGGTCCGGCAATGTGATCTGTCTGGACGTGTTGCGCGCCCTGACGCGCGAACCGGAAAGCGGTGAGGCACTGCGCGCGGATCTGGACAAGGCGCGCGGGGCCAACACCGCCTTTGATGCCGCACTTGATCAGCATTTTGCCCGCTGGCCTGCCCTTCCGGCAGAAGCGGAGGCCCGGTGGTTTGCCGAAAGCCTGGCCACGTTGATGACTGCGTCGGTGCTGCTGCGTCATTCACCCGCCGCAGTGTCGGATGCCTATGTCGCAACCCGCCTGAACCCGGAAGGGCGCGGCCGGATCTACGGGGCCGTCAGCGGCATGGACACCAGCGCCATTCTTGAGCGGCTGGGTTAACCCCCAACAGCCAACCGGTCCAGCCGTGCGGCGCGCGGCTGGGCAGCTTGCCTGATGCCTGAATGCAAGCCTTACATGCGCAAGACTTAGCTGTGCCCTTCCTTACCTGACCTGAATTCATCAGCGCCAGGGCACCCCCCGTTGCACCCCTGAATGACGCAATCGACAAACAGCTCAACTGCGCGTCGTTGCAGGTTGGACGTCCGCGTCGCCAGAAAAAAGGTCGAGGTCCAGTGCAATCGATCAGGGGCCAGCGCCTTTAGGTTCTTCTTCCGGCCCATGCTCTCGGCGTAATGAACCGGCAAAGGGCCCAAATAGGCTCCGGTTTCGATCAGCGTCGCCATCGCCTCCATGTTTGCCACAACGGCCTTGGGATCGCTGGGTTGAAGTTCGGGCGGCATCAGCGCGCTGTACGAGCGCTGGCAAATCTCGAAACGTGACGCGACACTCAGGTCAATATCCTCGTCCGGCCAGTCGAACAGCGGATGACCCCGACCGCAATACAGCCGGTGCTCCTCATCACACAGTTTGGTATAGCGCAATTCGGGTACCTGGCTTCGGAACGGCGCAATGGCCACGTGCACATCGCCCGAAATCAGCCTTTGCGTCAGTTCGGTCGGTGAGGCCACCACCATTTCCAGCCTGACCTCATTCGGGCGGTCAAGGAATTGTTGCAGGGACCGGGTCAGGTGCAGATCGGTCAGGGTATTCACCGCATCTACGATGCCGATCCGCAGATCGCCTGTGACGGCATCCCGAAGCTCCAGCAATTCGGCATCGAAATCCCGGATGTTGCGCAGGATCTCACCAGCCTTGCGATAGGCGATCTCACCCCGCTCGGTCAGGCGAAACCCACCGCGCCCACGTTCGCAGATCCGGTACCCCAACGCCTCTTCCAGATCACGGATTCGGATGCTGATCGCGGATTGGGTGATGCCCAAAGCGTATTGCGCATCCGTGAAGCCGCCGCATTCCACGACGGTCACGAAAGTTTCCAGCAGTGTATTTCTGAACAGTTTCAACGGCGTCAGCTCTGGCAGATTGTGCCGTTTACTTACACAACTTTCATTTATGTGAACATAAGCAATATGATATTTTTTCGTGTAATGATCTGTGCTGTGCTTCTTCCCAACAAGACCCCCAAAAGGATAAAAGGGAGGACCCCCGCATGACCTTCACTCTACGACAAATGCGCACGACCGCAGCCGCCGCCCTGCTTGGCCTTGCCCCGCTCACCGCCTTGGCTGAGGACTGGAAATTCGCCATCGAGGAAATTCCGGGCTCGATCATGGATGCCTATGCGCAAGAGTTCAAATCGCGCATCGAGGCCGCAACCGACGGCGAAGTCACCGTCACTGTCTTTCCGATGGGCACGCTGGGCACGCCCACCGAAACCGTGGAACAGGCCGCTGATGGCGTGATCCAGTTCACCAACGTTTCGATCGGCAACCTGGGTACTGTTGTGCCGGAAAGCCAGGTGTTCCTGCTGCCCTATCTGCTGCCCTCCGACCCGGCGGCGATTTCAGAGGTGCTGAGCAGCTCGGAAACCATCTATGGTCCGCTGAATGACGATTTCCGCAAGCGCGGTCTGGAAGTTCTGACCATGTATTCCGAAGGTCCGCAGGTCTGGACCACCAACCGTGAAATCCGCACCCCCGAGGATTTCGATAACTTCAAAATGCGTGTGATGGTCTCGCCTATTCTGGTCGAAACCTACAACAACATGGGCGCCAGCCCGACGCCGCTGCCGTTTGGCGAAGTGTTCGGCGCGCTGCAACTCGGTGCCATCGACGGTCAGGTCAACCCGATCCCGACCATCGAAGAGATGAAGTTCTACGAAGTCACCAGCCACCTGATCTGGGCTGGCGAGCAGGAACTGGTCACCACCGTTGTCGCCGGATCCGACTGGTTCGAAACCCTGACCCCCGACCGTCAGCAACTGGTACGTGACACAATGGCCGACATGACAGGCTTCATCGACGGTGTTGTCACCGATTTCAACCAGCAGCGTCTGGACATCATCAAGGAAGACAAGCCCGATATCGGTCTGGTCGTCCTGAGCGAAGAAGAGCGTGACGCCTTCCGCGCACGCAGCACCGGCACATCGGCAGCCTATGTCGAGACCGTAGGCCCCCGCGGTCAGGAATTGCTGGACGCCCTGCAGGCCGAACTGGCCGGAAATTAACCACTCCCCCACCACTCACTCCAAACTTCCTCACGCGCTCTGCGCGTGAGGCTTTCTAAAAAGGGGGGACACCATGGAAAACGGGACTGCCACTCCTTTCGGCATTTTGGGAAAGGTCGACGCCGTCATAGGCCGGATCGAAGTCTGGATCCTTGGCTGGGGCATTATCCTGATGGCCGTCAACACAATCGCCAATGTCTTTGGCCGCTATGTGTTCAACCAATCCATCTATTTTTCCGAAGAATTGAACGAGTTCCTGATCGTGATCGTCACCTTCATGGGGCTGGGCTATGCCACCCGCAAAGGCATCCATATCCGCATGTCGGCGATCTATGACGCGCTGCCGATCAAGATGCGCAAGGGCCTGATGGTCGTCATCGCCGCCACCACCGCCGTCGTCATGGCCGTCCTGGCCTGGTACGCGCTGGAATATGTGCAGAAAGTCGCCTCGCGCGGGCGGATCACCCCGGCGCTGCAACTGCCGCTGTATCTGACCTATGTCTGGGTGGTGATCGGTCTGGCGCTGGCCTCGTTCCAGTATCTGCTGACCGCAATCCGGAACCTGAATTTCGCCGATGAGGACGTCTACGTCTCGTACCTCGAAATTGACAGCTACGAAGACCCCGAAACCGCAGCCGCCATCAAGAAATTTGAGGAGGCCGACAAATGACCGAGTTGATGCTGGCCGTCATGATCGTCCTGCTGCTGGCGGGCTTTCCGATGAAAATGCCGCTGATCTCGGCCGCGGTGCTGGGGTTCTTGGTCTATTTCCCCACGATGAACATGCAGATCCTGATCCAGCAGATGATCGGAGGGGTCAAACCCGCCGCGCTGATCGCGGTGCCGATGTTCATTCTGGCCGCCGACATCATCACGCGCGGCCATTCCGCCAACCGTCTGATCGACCTTGTCATGAGTTTCATGGGCCATATCAAGGGTGGTCTGGCCATATCTGTCACCTCGGCCTGCGCCCTGTTCGGCGCAGTCTGCGGCTCGACCCAGGCGACCGTTGTGGCCATTGGTGGCGCGATGCGGCCCCGGATGCTGAAATCGGGCTATAGCGACAGTTTCTCGATCGGTCTGATCGTGAACGCCGCCGACCTTGCCTATCTGATCCCACCATCCATCGGCATGATCATCTATGGCGTGGTCTCGGGCACCTCGATCTCGCAATTGTTCATTGCGGGCATCCTGCCGGGGCTGCTGATCGTGGTGCTGTTTTCGGCCTATTGCATGTTCTACGCTTATCGCCATGACATCCCCGTGCTGCCGCGCGAGGGCTGGGGCAAGCGTTTCACTGCCCTGCGCAGGGCGCTGTGGCCCATGGGCTTCCCGGCCATCATCGTCGGCGGCATCTATGGCGGCGTGTTCTCCCCCACCGAGGCGGCGGCGATCTGCGTGCTTTATGCGGTGATCCTTGAGGTCGTGATCTTCCGCTCGATCAAGGTAAAAGACCTGTTCGACATCGCGTTGTCCACCGGGGCCATCACCTCGGTCGTGTTCATCCTGATCGCGGCGGGTGCGGCGTTCAGCTGGACGCTGAGCTTTGCGCAGGTGCCGCAAACCATCATCGCCGCGCTGGGTCTGGAAAACGCCAGCCCGCTGATGGTGCTGCTGGCGATCAACGTGGCCTTCTTTGTGGGTTGCATGTTCGTGGACTCGATTGTGGTGATCCTGATCCTGGTCCCGATCTTTGCCCCGATGATCAAGTCCAGCGGGCTGGACCCGGTGCTGGTCGGCGTGTTGATCACGCTGCAGGTCGCCATCGGTGCCGCCACGCCACCCTTCGGCTGCAACCTGTTCACGGCCATCGCCGTGTTCCGCCGCCCGTTCATCGAAGTGGTACGTGGCGTGCCCCCGTTCCTGATCATTTTGTTGATTGTGACAGGGTTGCTGATAGCTTTTCCCCAAATCGCGCTGTTCCTTCCGGAATTGGCCTATCGTTAAACCATAAGAAACGGAGAATTCATGTCGGGACATGGTTATGAATCTGGTCGTCTGAACCTGCCTTTTGTCGGCATTTCGACCTTCGGCAAGAAACCCTATGTCGAGAACTGGGACGAGATTGACGCCGATGTGGCGATCCTGGGCGCGCCGTTTGATTTCGGCTGTCAGTTCCGCTCGGGCGCGCGGTTTGGCCCGCGCTCGGTGCGTGAGGCATCGACCCTGTTCAGCTTTGGCCATGCAGGCGCTTATGACCACGAGGATGACGCCACTTATCTGGGCGAAGACGTCCGTATCGTCGATCTGGGCGACGCCGATATCATCCACACCAAGACCGAGGAAAGCCACGCCAATATCGAAAATGGCGTCAAGAAAATCCTCGACGCGGGCGCGATCCCGGTCACCATCGGCGGCGACCATTCGGTCAACATCCCCTGCATCAACGCGTATGCCGAGGATTGCGAAAAGAACGGCCCGATCCACGTGATCCAGATCGACGCGCATCTGGACTTTGTCGATGAGCGCCACGGCGTCACCATTGGCCACGGCAACCCGATGCGCCGCGCCATCGAAAAGGATTACGTCTCGGGCATGACCCAACTGGGCATCCGCAACGTGTCTTCGACCGCGAAAGAGGGGTATGACGACGCCCGCGCCCGTGGTTCGGACATCCTGTCGGTGCGGCAGGTGCGCAAGCTGGGCACCGAAGGTGTGCTGGACCGCATCCCCGAAGGTGTTCGGTATTACGTCACCATCGATATCGACGCCTTCTGCCCCTCAATCGCGCCGGGCACGGGCACGCCCAGCCATGGCGGATTCCAGTATTACGACGTTCTGGAAATCCTGCAGGGCCTCAGCAAACGCGGCGACGTGGTGGGCATCGACCTGGTCGAAGTTGCGCCCGCCTATGACCCCAGCGAAAGCACGCAGATTCTGGCGGCACAATTGCTGCTGAACTTCATCGGGTTCATCTTCCACAACAAGTAAGACGCACTGATACGAAAAACGACAGGCCCGCCAGATCACTGGCGGGCCTTTTTCTTGGACCAACACGCGTCTGAACCGCCAGTGGGTCCGGACGCAGGCATCGCTTGCGGCGTCAGAACTTCAGCTCATATTCGCCGCCCAGGCTCAAATACCCGGCCGCATCCACACCGGCGCGGGCAGTGACCTGCCCCAGCTGCAATCGCCGTGACACGTCAGCGGCAACAGACAGGGTCGAGAACCCGTTTCCACGCTCTCCGCTGATGCGGATGCCGTGCTGCCAGCCATGTGCTGTTTCATTGAAGCTTTCGTATTCAAGCTCGGCCCCAAGGCTGCAGGCATTGTCGAAACTTCCCGACGAGGCATAGCACGCCACAACCGGACTGAAGGCCAGAAGCGACGCGCCGTCGTTCACCTCGCGCTCGATCCGCAGTTCTGCAAAAAGCCGCGTGTTGGTCAGCGAGGCCAGTTCCACCAGACCCGATTCAGTGATGCTCTGGAACCGTGCAACCACATCCACATCGACCGACGGCGAATACGCATAGTCGATACCCGCGCGCGGGACGAAACGATAGGTCTCGCGGTCGATCTCACCCGACAGGGCCACGCCCGCGAAACCGGCAAAATACCTGTAATCGCCGGTCGCCGCGATGGTGCCAAAGCTTCTTTCGAAATCCAGATCGAAATCATGACGCCCGACGGCACCGCCCAGATAATAGTCGAGATACAGACCATTGCTGAACCGGTTCGCACCGAAGACACCGGCATTGACGCCAAAGCCCTGAATCTCGCCTCCGCCCTGCTGGTCACATCACCGGTGCTTCCATAAATCCCGACAAAGTAGCCGCGCACCCGGTCGTCGCTGACAAAGCGTTCACGACGGTATGACAGTTTCAGCAGGGTCTGCGACAGGCCGCTGTCTGTCTCGAGGAAGTTCAATGAGCCTTCGATGGTCTCCCACACGTCGCGCGCGCAATTGTAGTTCTGGTGAAACAGCCCACCATCCACCGCCACGTCCGAGCCATTGGCCTGCAAATTGAAGGTTCGGTCCAGGTCCGATGTGTTCTTGCAGGTGTCATACTGTTCCTGCGCTTCGATCGGAGTGAATTCGACCCGGCGATTGCTTGCCTTGCCTTGGGCCGTCGCGTTTGTGTCGATCGGACGGCTTTCGCCATACCCGCGTGCACGATACCCGACTGTGTCCACGCCACGGGCCGTCAGAGCCTGCAAAACCGCATCAACCCGCCGTTGGCTAAGCGCCAGATTGTAGGCATCCGATGCGTCGCTGTCGGTATGGCCGGCAATCTCGAATGCGCTGCCCTCACAGCTTCCCAGAATCTCGGCGATCTCATCCAGAATGGGATCGCTTTCCGGCTTGATAATTGCCTTGTCGGTATCAAACAGGATCGGCCGGTCGTTCAGATGATCGTTCACGGCGGTCGCACATTGACGCGCGCCGCGCTGTCTGAGGCGATCCAGCGCTCCGGCGGCAAAATCCCGGGCCTGCTGGCTTTGCAATTCGACAGTCGTGTCGCGATCTTCCTCCAGAATTGCAATCAGGTCCTCGGCGATCTCGTCGATCAGCGATGGGTTCGACACTTCCACACTCATCCGCGCCGTATCGCAGTTCGTGGGGTTCAATGTCTCGCAAATCTCGTAGGTAAAGACATAGGTGCCTGCGGTCGTGCCCGGAGCCACCTCGATCTCGCCCGCTGCGTTCATGGTGATGGAACCCGTCGCCGGGGCCACGTCCAGACCCAGAACCGTGACACCGTCGCGGGCCGTGCCCGTGTTGGTCAACGTGACTTCCGCCGGGTTCAGGGCGATGCCGTTCAGCGTGTCGTTATCCATAACCGAGGCCGTTGTTGCGCCGGTGATCCCATTCACCGCCGTCGGCGCATCATCCACCGCGTCAATCGCCGCTGCATCGACCATAACCGTCGCCTGCGCCGTGTCGCAGTTGGTGGAGTTCAGCGTCTCGCAGATCTCATAGGTGAAGACATAGGTCCCCGCCGTGGTGCCCGCAGCGACCTCGATCTCACCCGCTGCATTCATGGTGATGGAACCCGCCGTCGGGGTCACATCCAGACCCAGCACCGTCACCCCGTCATTCGCTGTGCCGGAGGTGCCCAGCGAGATATCCGCCGGGTCCAGAACAGAGCCGTTCAGAGTATCATTGTCCAGAACCGAGGCCGTTGTTGCGCCACTCGCCCCATTCACCGCTGTCGGCGCATCATCCACCGCGTCAATCGCCGCTGCATCAACCGAAACCGTCGCCTGCGTCGTGTCGCAATTGGTGGAGTTCAACGTCTCACAGATCTCATAGGTAAACACATAGGTCCCCGCCGTGGTGCCCGCAGCGACCTCGATCTCACCTGCCGCGTTCATCGTGATGGAACCCGCCGTCGGGGTCACATCCAGACCCAGCACCGTCACCCCGTCATTCGCTGTGCCGGAGGTGCCCAGAGAGACATCCGCCGGGTCCAGAACAGAGCCGTTCAGCGTGTCATTGTCCAGAACCGAAGCGGTCGTCGCGCCGCTCACCCCATTCACCGCCGTCGGCGCATCATCCACCGCGTCGATGACCGGGATCGGCAACACAATCGGGGTCGGGGTGCCCGGCCCGCCGGGGTTCGACGTTGGGTTTGTTCCGTTGTCGGACGCATCGGATACCGTCGTGCCGCCCAGATCATCGCCGCTGGCGGTCGCCATGTTGTTCAGGCTGGCCGGCGCCCCTGCCGCAGTGGGGTCCACATTCACGGTGAATTCGACCTGATAGCTGTCACCCGGCGCCAGAACGCCGTCGCTGCCCACAAGCAGGTCATTTGTGCCGTCATAAGACGCGCCATTGCTCGTCGGCAGGCTGGATCCTGCGCCGATGGTCACAGCACTGACCACCGGGGCTGACGTCACCCCATTGAAGGTCGAGCCGAGCTGATCCGATGCTGTCAGGTCGTCCACCAGGCTCAGCGTATCCAGCGTCAGGTTCCCGGTGTTCTGCACGACGATCGTATAGGTCACATTCGCGGTGCGATCGGCCAGCAATGCCCCCACAGAGGCCGATTTTGCAACGCCAAGCTGCGGGGCGGGCGTCAGCGTGAAGCGGGTCGGATCATCGGCCCCTGCCCCTTCGCCAAAGGCGGATTCATCCGACAAATCCGACTGGGGCGACCCCTCGGCGTCGACTGCATTGGCCGAGGCCTGGTTGTCCACAAATCCGGCAACAATGTCTGCTTCGGTAATGGCATAGGTCGCCCGGTGAACCGTTGTCTGTGCCAGCGTGAACGGGTCTGTCGGCTCGGTGCGACCGACAAGGTCTGCCTCGTCGCCATCACCATCGACATTCCCGCCACCTCTGACAAAGGCAGGGACCGGAGGTGTGCCGGTGCCCGTAAAGCTGGATCCGTCCTCGATCACATCGATGTCGAACATCGTCACGTTACTCAGGTTGCGCGTGGTGTATGTATAGGTGACGATTTCACCGGCCTGAGGCGGCGAGGACAATGCGGATGTATCTACCGCCTTGGTCACGGCGATGAACTGGTTGGGCTCATCGTGGTCAAGGAACCCGTTCTGGTCCCAAACCGCGCCGGGAAAGATGACCGAGATATCGTCAAACGTGAAATTGTCGCCGGTACCGGCTCCGTTATAGGTAATGGTCACGTTGCTGACAGGATTTGACAGATCGTAATTTCCGATAAACCCAAAGACCTGATTGCCCAGCGTCACCGAAGCGCCGGTATTCGAATCTGTTACGGTGCCGACCAGATTGCTTCCCACCCAATCCGTGCTGTCCCAAACCGGTGTGCCATCGAAGGAAATCTGCAGGTTCGAGATCGCACCGCCATCATGAATATCACCCAGATACAGACCGAACCCTACAACGGGTTGATTGAAATTGATCGACACGATTGCGGTCTCGCTTGGCGACCCGCCGATCTGGACCGTTGCCTGACGCGATCCGGTTCTTGGGGATGTGCCATACTCGGCGTTGTCGATATCCAGATCGCGGGGAAGGGCGCTGGAATGTGTCGCGGTGATCGAGAACCGGGAGTTTCTGAAGCCGTTCAGCGGTGAGTCGATTGCCGCGCCTTCGAAACTTTCGGAAAAGAACTGGCTGGAGGGTAAAGCGGCAAGCACGCTGTCCCACGCCGCCCCGTCCGTAAGGGTTCCGGTGCCGACGATGTTGGAGATTTGCGTGCCATCCAGCAAGGTGCCGAAGCCTTCCAGAGCGTCAGAGACACCATCGCTGTCGCTGTCCTGCGCAAGGGTCTCGACCGGTGTCAGTATCAGTCCCAACAAAAGCGCCCAAACGAAGAGGGTTTTGGCCAGGAAACCACCGCGCACAGGCAACGCGTTCACCTTCATTCTCATCACCACTTAACAGGCCCGCCGGGGGGCACAAATCACTTTGCCAAAGCGCCAGATATCAAAGTCCTGACCGCCGTTTCCATTGTTAAGGTGCTGGAGTTGCAGGTTGAATTTCGAAAAAAGCTACCGCAGAAGCGCCGCAGTTGCGGTCGCTTTCCTTAGGAAAACGCAATTTCGAAACGGATTTTTTTCAGCGCAATCAGAGTGTATTTGGTGCTGCCGAACGTTACTTGCACGCCCCATCTTGAAGGGCTGGCTTCTACTGACATTTTGTTAAGATCGCGACCAAATGCGGTTTTTGTGACTAAAATTTAGGCAATGTCGCGGCGCAGCATCGCCGCGACACGGCGGTCGGCTGTTGATCCCAGGGCTGAGGGCGCCGCACTAGCATCCGTGTGCCGGGCCACCCGCTGAATTCAGGATCTGTCCTTCTTGTCTTTAACCCACTGATCTGACATTTGTTTCTGCCCCGTTGCCGTCGTCATTCGACCGGGGACAGCAACCGATAAACAGGCAAAAGCCGTCGGAAATCATCGATGGATCGCCGCACCAGGTCCGGCCTGATAACACTTTCGTGATCAGCCCGGTCAATCCATGCCGAATACCCCTTGCGGCGCAGCGCATCTTGATTGGGGTGATCTTTGTCGAAACCGGATGGTACGCGTTTCAGATCGGGTTCGCTGACCCAAATGCCAGCGCCCTGCAACTCGGCAGTCAGTTTCAGCAACTCGGCCCCTTGTGGCCCCGCCATCGCGGTCCGAAACGCGGCCAACGCGGTTTTGTCATACTGGAACACTCCGCATCCCAGCGACAGCTTGCCCGGTGACAGCCCAAAGAACCACATCGGCGGCTGGCCCGCCTGCCCCTCGGGCGTGAAGGCAATGTGGAGATGCGCGTTGTACGGAGTCTTATCCTTGGAAAAACGCACGTCCCGATGGGTGCGAAAGATCTTGCTGGAATGGCTCTGACCGGTCAGGCCATGCAATGCCGTTGCCACGTCGCCTGCAAACTGTTTGCCGGGCTCTTTCAGGTGACGTTCATAGATTGTCTTGTTCGCGGCAAACCATTCTCGCGTGTTGTTCGCCTTCAACCCCTCAAGAAAGCCAAGCGCCTCGGGCGAGAAACAGTTGAATCCGGCCATCACATCCTCCGTTCAGTCTTTTGCGGGCAGGGCTGCGGCGTGTTCAAGGCACATCTGCAACCAGTGCTGCAGGGCATCGTCGTCACAATCCCCCTCATCAACACGGATAAAACCGCCCAGTTTGCGGGTTCCGTGAATCACCGTTTGGGCCGTTGGGTCCGTCAGCGCCGTGGCCTCGTTCGCCTTGCCGACCCGAAACATGAACCGGCCCACGCCGTCCTTGTGCCGTCGCACGCCGCCCAGCATGTTGCCGTTCAAAAAGAAACATTGCCCGCCCATCATCTGTTTCTCGGAAATCCCCACATGCGCGGCCAAAGCGTCACGCATGCGGGCGTTCAGTGCTTCGTCCACTGGCATCAGACGCCCGCGCCAAGGTGCCAGAGGATCGCCAGCGCCAGCACGAGCATGGTCAAGGTCGTCAGCCCGGCCCCAATCGCGCGGCCCTTGCCGTTGGTCGAGGCGCGCAGGCTGAAATAGTGAATCAACCGCGCAAGCAGCAAAACACCGCCACAAGTCGCCACCAGCCAGGTCGGGGTTCCCGCAACCTCGGCCCCCGCAAGGGCCAACAGGGCCAGCGGAACATATTCGACAAAGTTCCCATGCGCCCGCATCAGGCGCAGCAGCCCTTCATCCTCGCCATGCAGCAATTGGATCCCGGTCTGGGCGCGGCGCACTCCGACGGCGATGGCCATCGGAATGCTGATCAACACAAACACCGCCGTCACGGCGAGGGTGATTTCGGGGATATGTACCATCTGAACCCTCCTTCCACGCCGCGCTTAAGACGCCATGCTTTCATATGTGATCAGCGCGAACCGGGCTCCCTGAGGGTCGGTCAGCGTGACCATGCGCCCAACGCCCGGCATGTCCATCACCGGCTGAATGACCGTGGCACCCTTGGCCTGCGCCGTGGCAATACTTGCGTCCACATCTGCAACGGTGAAGAAGATCGTCCAGCTGCCATCGTCCTCGGGCATCGGGGAAAAGCCGCCAATGGCGGTTTCACCGACCACCGCAGCCGAATAGCTTGACCCGTCCTGCATCGGCATGTCGTTGATCGCCCAGCCCAGAACGTCCTGATAAAACGCCTTGGCCTTGCCCTGATCCGGGCCGGAATGGCCGATCCAGCCGGAATTGCCGATTGCGGTCATCTCAAGAATACTCATGGCTTTCTCCCTTGGTTGCGCCCGCCACATGCGGGTCTGATCCAAGGACGCATGAGCGGGGCCGTATCCCTACATCTCGCCCAATTCTTTTTGACTGATTGCGATTTTATCTGTGATTGCAACGCGTTCCGGGCCTGTTGGGGCGAGGGTCAGCGCCGTCTCAAACGCTGCAATCGCCGCCTTGTGGTCGCCGATGTCCTGCAAAAGACCCCCTCGCATCGCGTGAAACCAGCGATACGAGGACAAATCCGCAGCCAGCACTTCCATAGCCTTCAGGGCATCGCGCGGCCCGTACAGCTTGGCTTGCGCAGCGATCTGGTTCAGCCGCACAACCGGGGTTGGTTGCAGGGCGTAAAGGGCAGCATAGTGACTTTCGATGAAGGCCCAATCCGTCTGATCAGACGAGGCCGCGCGGGCGTGTTCCGCCGCAATCGAAGCCTGAATGATATAAACACCCCGATGGCCAATCCGCTGCGCTTTTTGCAAATGCGCCGTCGCCTCTGCGATGTTGGCCTTGTCCCACAGGCTGCGGTCCTGATCGTCCAACGCAACCAGCTTGCCCTGCCCGTCCATCCGCGCGCGCCGTCTGGCGTGTTGCAGCAACAAAAGCGCCAGCAGCGACGCCTGTTCGCCCATCGCAGGAAACAAACCCGCCAGCAGGCGGGCAAGGCGGATGGCCTCTTCACACAAGGTCAGCTTCATCTGCGTCGGCCCGGCGGAAGAGGACCAGCCTTCGCTGAACATCAGGTAGATCATCAGCGACACCTCACCCAACCGCGCGCCGCGTTCCGTCGGGCTGGGCGTTTCAAAGGCGACCCGGTTGCCGGCGATCTTCTTCTTGGCGCGGGTGATACGTTGTTCCATCGTCTTGGGTTTGACCAGAAAGCCACTGGCAATCTCATCCACGCTCAGCCCCGCCACGATCCGCAGGGCGATGGCGATCTGGTCGCGCCGGTCCAGTTCCGGGTGGCAGCAGATGAACAACAGCCGCAAGACATCGTCGCGCAGCTCATCAGGGTCAGGCGTTTCGGCGGGCATCGGCTGAAACTCTTCAGCGTGGAGCGACAGGATTGCGCTGCGGCGGCTGGACTTGCGCACGTGGTCCAGACCCGCGTTCCGGGCGGTGGCCAGCAACCACGCCAGCGGATCGCGCGGCGCACCGTCCTTTGGCCAGACCGTCAGCGCCTTTACGCACGCATCGGCAAAGGCTTCTTCGGCCATGTCGATATCGCCAAACACCCGTGTCAGCGCCGCAAGGGCGCGGGGGCGGTGTTGGGAAAATGTGGCCTCCAGCCAATCCGACATAGGCTATTCCGACGAAATCAGACCACCGGCCCAGGCAACAGGGCGCACTTCTAGCCGTGCAACGGGTGACGAGATCATCTTTGCATACTCCAGCGCCTCATCAAGATCCCGGAAATCTGCGGCGTAGAATCCCAGAAAACTCTCTTTGGTTTCCGAAAACGGCCCATCCGTGATCAGCGGCGCAGCGCCCTCGGCCGTTGCAGGTTCTATCGTGACGGCTGCGGTGGGCGGCATCAGTTTCATCGTCACAAACTCTCCCCGCGCCTTCAGGGCAGTTTGCAATGCGCCGTGGCCCGACATCACCTCATCCTGGCGATCCTTGGGCAATGCCTCGAACACGCCCGCCTGCCCGTAAATCGAGATTACATAGATCATTTCAGCCTCCGCAGTTCGGTTACATGCTGCAAGGACGCGCGAAGACATGCAAATCCGACAGCGGGTTTTGGCTTCGACAAAACCGTCCGGCACGCCCAAGTGCAAATCGCGGTGATTGTTCCAAGCTATGTACCCGTGGCGATAAAGATGCCGTAAGCTGGGGTCGAATGCCTGCAAGGGAACCTTCCGAATGATTGCCTATGTCACCATTGGTGTCGACGATATCGAACGGGCCGAGCGGTTTTATTCCGCGTTTCTGCCTGCCCTTGGATACTCGTTAGAAAGGTATCACGGGGACCTCAGCTATGCGCTGCCAGTGGAACCCGGCCAGCCCCCCTTGCCAGAGTTCTACGTCAAGTCACCGTTTGACGGACACCCCGCCTCGGCCGGGAACGGGACCATGGTCGCATTCGAGGCGCAAACCCAACGCCAGGTTCGCGATCTTCACGCGGCAGCCCTTGCAGCAGGGGGATCTGACGAAGGGCAGCCGGGGTTTCGCGAATCTTACGGCCCGCAATTCTATGTTGGCTACCTTCGGGACCCTCAGGGCAACAAGATCGCCTTGTTTTCCAGCAATCCGAATGAACCCAGGCGGGACGACTAGGCCGAGCGCAATCAGTCGCTGTGACGGGCAAGGATTTGCCCTAGGTAGCTTGTCGAATGCCATGTCTGGCTGGCACAGAATATCCCCGCACAGCCTTTCAGTTTCAAACTGTGCCCGGATGCAGCGCGAATGGATCCCCGAAACCGTCGCCCGGTTTCGGGGTCAAGCAACGCACCCCTCCAAACGGCCCCGTCCAGTGTAAGGTCGGTCAGGATCACATCGCCAATGCGCGCATGGGGGGTCTTGTCCTGGTCCCAGACCCAAACCAGACGACCGCATTTGGTGGTGGCCTCTGCCGTGCAGGGTTCAAACCTGACAATGACGCCCAGCCCCGGTGAGGCGTAGCTGCCAGAAAGCTCGAACGCATCTCCCCGGCCTGCCAGACACACACTGAAAATGACAAGGACCAGCGCCCCGGCTTTGAGGCGGTTCCCGGAGATCCGAGGGGCCGCCTTTGCGAACGCCTGCAGATAGTGCGGATGCTCGGTTTTCATCAGGCGATCCCACCACGAGAAGTAGAGGCCAAGATTGTAACCCGCATGGGCGTGGTGCAGATCGTGATGCGTCACCGTGGTCATCCAGCCAAAAACGGGGCGTCCTGTGGCTGTTGCGGGAAAGACCTCGACCCCGCAATGACCCACGGCATTTCGCAACATCATATGAGTCACAAAGATGAACAGCGCCACGGGATGTGCTGGGATCAGGATCAGTACCAAAGGCAGATAGGCGGCGTTCACCACGGCCTCGCCCAAATCAAAGCTGTAGGACGTGAACGGTGTCGGCTGATACGATCTGTGGTGCAGCCGGTGAAACCTCCGAAACAGAGGCGGATAGTGAAGGGCGCGATGGGTCCAGTAGAACCACGCATCGTGCAGGACGATCAGCAAGACTGTGCTGAGCAGGAAATAGCCCCACCCATAGGCCGCAACGTCCGGGTAGACTGTCATCAGGCCGGCTTTGGCCCCCAATGCGATTGACGTTCCAGCGGCGGCAAAGATCAAAACAGTGCGCAGGCTGGCCAGAACCTCTTGCCTGATCTGGCCTTTTGGCGGTTCCGTGGCTCTGATTTTCTGACCGCGCAGACGGCGGGACAGGAAAACGCTGATCACCAGATAGGTGCCGCCCGCGCCCACAACGTATCGCAGCAGGTCCGCGCCGAAGATATCGGCATAGATGGATGGTATTTCTGAAAGGGCTGTCATTGTTCGCTCCGTCATCAAAAGGGATATGGGCGGAACATGCGCGGGCGTGGTGAGCGCTGGCGCGCCGATTTCGAAACACGGCGCGGATTCTTCAGGATCGGTCAGGATTTTTCACAATCGGCAAGCCTGTGCCGTTGACCCGCGCGGGAAACCGGAATTTGCTTATGGCCACGATGCCGGACACAGCGATCTTTGATCTTTTCCTTCGGGGAAGCGCCTTCGGTGCGCTTGCGCTTTGCGCCCTGGTGTTTCTGACCAACGGCGCGCGGACGCGCAAAAGCGTGTCTGTTGCTTTGCTTTGTCTTGGCCTTGGCCCCTACCTTGTCCTGTCGTCCCCAAATATCGAGCTGGCCCCAGCCGCGCAGTCCGCGCTTATTATGGTGGCCTCGACCATCCCCGTTTTGGTGTACTGGGCCGCCATTGAACTGTTTCAGGACAGCGTTGGGATCAGGCCATGGCAGATTGTCATTGCCGCAATCCTTGTGGTCTCGGCCTGGCTGGCCCATCTGAACCTTCCCACAGGGGCTATCCGGGGTGCCTGCGCGTTGGTTCTTTTTGCGCATATCCTTGGCATTGTCATAAAGGGCGACGCGGATGATCTGGTGGCCACCCGCCGCCGGTTCCGGCGCTGGTTTCTGGCCTGGGTTCTGTGCCTCGGCATCATCATTACAGCGCTTGAGATCACGCAACTGGACCGTGCCCTGCCGCATTGGGTCTACATGTCCCAAGCGACGCTGATCTTTCTGTCGGCAGGCGCGTTCCTGCTGTGGTCGGTGCGATTGCGATCGGATATCTGGATCGTCCAGCCCGCCGGGCAACCAGAGGACGTGACGCTCAGCCCCGCGCAGGCCGCACTGATCGGGCGGATCGAAAAGACAATGTCAGACGGGCTGTGGCGCGAGGAAGGTCTGACCGTGACGCGAATGGCCGCCCATCTTGATACACCCGAGCACCGTATCCGGGCGGCCATCAATCAGGGCATGGGCCATCGGAACTTCCCCAGCTACGTCAACACCTTTCGCATTGACGAGGCTCGGAAACTGCTAATCGCGCCGGACATGGAGGACAGCACCGTGCTGAGCATCGCGTATGAAGTCGGGTTTTCGTCGCTTGGCCCGTTCAACCGGGCGTTCCGGGCCAGCACCGGCATGACACCGACCGAGTTCAGAAAACAATATGGCAAAGGCACCACCCCGGCCCCGGCTTAACGGCGGCGGAGCTTCCTTGCACGTCAATCTCCTAGCCCGTGTCGCCCGACATCTCGGCGTCCAAAAACGCTTCGGCGCTATCGACTTCCCTCAGCTTTCGGCCCTTGATCCACCAGAACCGGGTTCCGACAGTGCGGATGAACTGCCTGTCATGGCTGACCAGTAGACAGGTGGTATCCTGGGCGATCAACTCTGCCTCCAACAGTTCTTGCCCGGCGATGTCCAGGTGGTTCGTGGGCTCGTCCAGCAGATAGAAATTGGGATTCTCCAGCCGCAGGACCAGCATGGCCAGACGCGCTTTTTGCCCACCTGAAAGCTGACCGATCGGGCGGTCCTGCCGCGCAATCTCGATCCCTGCCCCGGCCAGAACCTGACGCGCGCGCCGGTCGCCAATGTCGGACCGGTGCGTGACAGCGATCATCGGCGTTGCCGCATCGTTCAATTGCTCAAAACTCTGACCTGAATAAGCCGGAATGATCGAGGATGCGCATCGGATCTGCCCCTCTTCACCAGTCAACGCACGCCGGACCGCCTGGATCAGCCGGGTTTTCCCGGCCCCGTTTGTGCCCAGCAAAACCACGCGGTCGCCCTTGGTGATCCATTTTTGACCGGTTCGGTACAAGGGCGCGCCATCGGGTTTGGTGATGGTCATATCCTCCAGTGACACCAGTGCCCTTGCATGGGTGCCGCTATTTGCCAGCCTGATTTGCCCCGCATCCTTTTCCTGATGTGCTGGCCTTGCCATCTCCTCAAGGCGTTCGGCACGTTCGGTCAGACGCTTTGTCTTGGTCAGCAACAGGTCCGAGCCCGAATTGATCCCGACATTCTTGAGTTTTGCCGCCTGGCGCCGCAATTGCCGCACCTTGTTCATGTCGTTGGAATACTGCCGCGCATCGGCCGTGTCCGCCTCGTCCAATGCCTCCCGCGCTGCAGAAAACGGCAGGTTGAACACGCGCGAATGGTCCGGCCGGATAAACAGCGTCCTGTTCGTTGTTTCGTCCAGAAACGCCCGGTCATGCGAGGTCATCAAAATGGCGACACTGTGCGGCAGGGCTGCAAGCCAATCCTGCAACAAGGCGATCCGGCGCAAGTCCAGATGGTTGGTGGGTTCGTCCAGTAACAGAAGATCCGGCTGATTGACCCAAGCCGCGGCAAGCAGCGCCGTTCGCTGCCAGCCCCCGCTGAGTTCGGCCAAAGGGACCTGCTGAACCTCGAACGGCACCTGCAAATCCGCAAGGGCCACGTCGACTTTCCAGCTTTCATACTCTGCCACCTCGGGCGGCAGGTTGCGAAGAACCCAGTCATACAACGTAACCGACAGCGCCGCATCGGGGACATCTTGCGGAACATATCCGACGCGCAGCCCCCTGCTGCGCGTGATTTCGCCGGATGTTTGTTCGATCAGACCAGCAAGGCATTTCAAAAGCGTGGATTTACCACGGCCATTGGCTGCAATCAGGCCAATGCGGTCACCTTTTGAAATGGTCAGATCAAGGTTCTGAAAAAGAGGAGTCCCCAGCGTTACGCCAAGCGACTTGGTATTGAGAAGAGTCATAACGGTCTCGTGTCACAAGAAATGCGCCGCCACGCGGCTTTGGGCAGACCGTCAATCGGATAAGGATTTGGTCAGCCCTGCAAACGGATTTGCAGGGCAAAACAGGGACCATGCTGAAGTCGGCGTGTGATGCGCATGCTCAGCAATTGCCCTCCTCTTGTGACCGTTCAGACAGGGAAAGGTTAGCCGGGCTGAGGTGTTCAGGCAAGTCGCAGCGGACGTCTTGATCTTGCATTCTTGCTGAAACAGGGGTGATGTTCGGGTGCCTACGGCGTGATTGCGACAGGAGCAGGCAGTGGATTCGCGTTCAATCGTCCTGACAATCGGATTTGGTCTGGTCCTGATCAACACCATGCCGGTCTGGATTGGCGATCTGGCGTCAAATGCCCGTCTGTCTGACGCTCAGGCCGGGGGTATCGGCAGTCTTGTCCTGTTGTCCGCCGCTGTGGCCTGCGCCACTGCCAGACACGCAATCCGTGCCGGTCTGGCAAAGATCGGCGTGCCGGTGTGCCTTGTCTATCTGGCCCTCAGCCCGCCTTTGAACGCTGTCTTCACACTGGTCGCCTGCTGTATTCTCGGGCTGGCGATCGGGTCTTTGGCCGGGTTCGCGACACGCGGTTTGGGCAGTCTTGGCACAGGGCTTCGCGTTATCAGCACGGCGATGACAGTCGGGTTGGTGGTCTCACTGATCGTCTATCTGGTATTGCCAGTATTGGGTATTTCGTCCTTCTGGGTTCTGGCTGTGATCTCTCTCGGCCTGCTCGCTGCGCCGCTGCAGACATCACCCGCCGGGCAGCACGTCAACTGGCGCAGCATCCTCGCGGATGTGCCTGCCCGATACCTTCCCTTTTTCGTGCTGATGGGTGCATATTGGACCTATCTGGAGCTTTTCGGAGGCAGGTTCGAGGACGCGCAGAACCTGCCCTTCTGGCTGCTTTCCAGCCTTGTAACAGGCGCGTTGGGATCAATCCTTGCCTCGCAGGTGCCAGCAAACTGGCGCGGCAGGGCCCAATCGCTGTCGATGTTCGCCGCCGCGCTGATCGGGGCGCTGAGCTACGTGGCGCCAACCCTGTTCCTGTTCGGCCTGACAATACTCTTGAACGGGTTCGCCTTGTTTCTGTTCTTTCCCCTTTATTTGGGAACCGCCGGTGACCGGGCACCGGGGGCGATGGCCGGATACCTGCTTGGGTTCGCTATTGGAGGGGTGGCCGGGGCCGTGCTGGTTCATGCTGCGGGATACACATCGCTGGCGGCCGCGATCCTGTTGTCCGGCGTTATTGGCCTTCTGCCGCGCCGGTAATGGTCAACCCTGCCCTGCGCCAGCTTGACAAGGCCTGCTCGACAAGGTCCGAGTTCGCCTCCCACATCGCCAGTTCCTGAAAGACGCGGGTTTCGAAGTCCGGGAAAACCTGCTTCAGGGCCAAAACCTCTTGCTGCGCCGCGTCCAGATCGTCGAGGGCGACATACAGCCAGACAAGATGCGCATGGTACCAATAAAATCCCGGCATCGGGACTTTCTGAAGCTCGACCAACGCCGCCTCGTTCAGTCCCAGTCTGGCGTATCTCCAGACCTTGGCGAAATGGTACCAACCGGGATGTTCCGGGCTGATGTCCATGGCCCGGTCCAACAGCTGCAATGCCTCATCTTCCCGGCCCAGAAATGCGTAGCAATGGCCGATTTCCGACAGCACATCCGAATGCCCCGGATTCAAGGCTAGCGCCTTTTGCGCCGCCTGATCAAAGGCGGCGACATCCATTGCGAACAACCGACACATAGCCAGTGCAACCCAGGCAAACGCATTGCGCGGGTCTGAGACAGTCGCCTTTTCTGCCGCCTCCGTCGCCAAGGCCAGGGCATCGATACCGGGCCTTTCGTTGACGTGATACCGAAACTCTTCCAGCAAGATGACAGAATAGGCCGCCCATCCGTCCGAGGCATCCGGGTGGCGATCCAATGCCTGCGGCAGTTCCTCGCGCAAACGGGCGTGCAATTCTATGTCGTAGGTGCGGTAAAACCGGCGAAACTCGGACACCAGACGAAAGATCGTCCAACTGGAATGGGACGTTTCGGTTCGGATTTCTGCGGCGATCCTGTCGGCCACCGGCCCATGCGGGCCAGCAAGTCGGCCTGCGCAGGTCAGGGCGATCTTGTCCTGCACATCAAACAGCGACGCAACCGTGGCCTCGCTATCGAACTGATCGGTAACCACAATCGCGCCGGTTTCCGTCGATACCAGTTGCACGCTGACACGCAATCTGGCTTCGGTCTGACGAACGCTGCCTTCGATGACAAACTCTGCCCCATAGCGGCGGCGGATCTCGTCATGATCCAGTTGAGCAGCCTGAATGGCGTCTGCGGTGGTGCGGGACAACACCTTGAAGTCCCGGAACCGGGACAGGCTTGCAATGATCTCGTCCGTGATCCCGTCGCAGATGAACTGGGCCTCTGCATCCCGGCTTGTGTTCTTGAAGGCCAAAACAACCAGACAAGGGACAGCCGGTTCAGGTCTGCCCCGCTCAGCCACCGGGGCGGGATCAAGGGCCATTCGGAATCCCACACCATGAACCGTCTTGATGACCCGCTGCGCCGTGCCGCTGTCCCCGACTGCGCGCCGCGCTTCTTTTATGGCGGTCGAAAGGGTGGCGTCCGTGACAATGCGATCCCCCCAGACTCTGAGAATCAGGTCATCCTTGCTGACGACAGCTCCGCCAGCCTCAAAAAGCGTGCGCAATATCCCTAGCGACTGCCGGGTCAGCCTAAGGGTCTGACCGCCATGGGTGGCCGTCACCTGATCAAAATCGATCTCGGCATCTGAAATCCGGACTTTCATGACCTCACACTAGCTGCACTGCAAATCCACGCAAAGCCTCAGACATTCTCAGGGTTTTCTCAGGTTTGCCTCAAGCCCGCATAGCGCCGCCGGGGTAGCACATCCTCATCACTGAACGAAGACACCCCATTCTCAGGAGGGAGGAAAGATGAAATACCGAAACGCTCTGCCGCAATTGTCCGGACATTCGATGATCACCGATGGTGGGTTAGAAACCTTTCTGATCTTCCAGAAGGGGATCGACCTGCCGCTGTTTGCCTCTTTCAAGGCGCTGGAGACCGAAGAGGGCGTGGCCGCCCTGGACGCCTACATGATGCAGTTCGCCGAGATGGCCGTCGCGGAAAAACGCGGATTTGTCATGGACACACCGACCTGGCGCGCCAGTGCCCGTTGGGCCGCCGAACTGGGCATCAGCCATGACACGTTGCGCGCGGTACACCGGGAAGCCATCTGCAACCTCAGCAAGCTACGCGACCGGATGGAAATCGAAGGCCGATCCCCCTTTGTCATCAACGGCGTCCTTGGCCCGCAGGATGATGGATACGCGCCGACGCGCATTCTGACACCGGATCAGGCCCAAGCCTACCATGACGCGCAGGTCGGCTGGTTCGAAGAGTTCGGGGCCGACATGGTCTCGGCCATCACGATGACCTACTCGGCCGAGGCTTTGGGTATCGCACGGGCCGCCAAGGCACGGGGCATTCCGGTGGCCATCGCCTTCACGCTCGAAACCGACGGGCTGTTGCCCTCGGGCGAGACCTTGCAGCAGGCGATCGAGGCGGTTGATGCCGATACCGACGCCTACCCTGCCTACTACATGATCAATTGCGCCCATCCGGACCATTTCGCCCATGTTTTGAACGGCGACTGGACCCGACGGATCATGGGGCTGCGTGCCAACGCGTCACGGCAAAGCCACGCCGAACTGGATGCTGCCGAAACGCTGGATGACGGCAAGCCGGCCGAGCTTGGGGCGCTTTATGCAGGACTGTCGGCGATGCTGCCGAACCTGACTGTCATGGGCGGATGCTGCGGCACAGACCACCGCCATGTCTCTGCGATCTGCAAGGCAACGGAACCCGCCTGAGATCGCCCAACCCTTCGGGCTTTTGGCCCTGACCAGATCGCCGCCTGCGGACAGGTCCGCGGGCGGGTGATGACCCATTGAAAACTGAAACTGAAAGGAAAATTCAATGTTCAAATCAATTCTCTCAACGCTCGCAATCATGGCGTCCACCGGAATGGCCTATGCGCAAGAGCCGCTGATGGCGTTCGATGTGGCCGAAGATCACACGCGGATCTTCATGGCGGCGGACCCTGTGCACGAAAACGGGATGCCGGCCCATGGCAACGCATTCGTAAGCCAGGGTTACATCTACCCCGCCGGCACGCTCAGCGATCAGACCAAAGGCGTCAATCAGGATGGCAGCCCGGCCTTTCCCGGACTGGTTCTGGGGACCTGGACCTGTGATGGGTACTTTGTCGGCGAAGGCGGCAACGCGACCTCGGGTGTCTGGGTCATCAGCCGACAGGTTTTTGAATTCAACGACGGGGACACCGTGATCACGCAAGGCCCCGAAATCGCTGATATCGGCAAGGAAAACCTGCGCCCGGTTACCGGATCGACAGGCGAATTTGTCGGGATTGAGGGAGGGCTGGTTCAAACCACACTGGGCTTCAACGAATTCATGGCCATCAACGCAACTTTCAAGTTTGAAACCGCCGAGAAGGATCACGCCTCTTACAAGGTCGATGACGGTGACTTTCTGGAATGGGACTCGGGCGTGCCCGTTGGCCCGATCGAGTTCACAGCCGACGCCAATTCCTGATCGCACTTAGCAGCGCCATGCCCGGTATCCGACCGGGCATGGTGCCTTGTGCAAATTCATCCAATTCACGCGTGGACGTTATGAAAGACACAACACTCCCTGAAATTCGACCTGCGTCCAGAAACGACGCAAAAGACCTTGCCAAGCTGATCGACATTGCAGGCGAGGGTATCCCCTCATGGCTGTGGGCAAAGTCAGTGGCCCCCGGACAAACCGTGCTCGACGTCGGCATGGCGCGGGCGCAACGCACCAGCGGCGGCTTTTCCTATACCAACGCTATTCTCGCCCGGAACCAGAACCACGTGTTGGGCATGGCGTTGACCTATCCGATTGAAACGGTGCCCGAAGGAAACATCGCGGACCTTCCGGATCCGATCAAACCCTTCGTCGAGCTTGAGGCGCTGTCGACCGGGACATGGTTTGTCAACGCGCTGGCCGTCTACGCCTCGGCCCGAAACCGGGGCATCGGAAGCGCGCTACTGGCCGAGGTCGAGAACACTGCCCGCCGGGCCGGGTACCAAAAGCTGAGCATTCAGGTCTATGGCCAAAATACCGGCGCGCTGCGGCTGTATCGCAGGCTTGGCTTTGAACCGGTCGCGCAGGCGCCCGTGCGGAACCACCCTTGCCAGCCCTACTACACCGGCGACGTCGTCTTGCTGATCCGCAACCTGCCCTGACCTGCCGTTTGACCGGGTCTGCACCCGCCCAGTGCTTGCCCCAGCCTTTTCAGGAGTTGAAAACAATGCACATCAGTTTGAGATCTTTGATTGTGACGCCCTTATTGGGCGTCATGCTCTCAACCTTCGCCCTGCCGCAGGTTTCCTGGGCCGAGCATTGGTTGCCCTTGCCCGATCCGCTGGAGGACACGGATTTCCTGTATGACGGTGCACCCTCGGACACGTTGGTCGAGTTGGGCCGCAACCTGTTTTTCGACCCGATCCTGTCCGGAAACAAGAACATATCCTGTGGCACCTGCCATGACCCCAGCCTGGGGTCGGGGGATGGTTTGGCCTTGGGCATTGGCGAAGGCGGTACAGGGACCGGGGCGCATCGCGTCACACATGATGCCGTCAACGGGCGCATTCCGCGCAACGCTCAGGCGCTTTGGAACATCGGGGCACGGGCCTACACAAGCATGTTTCACGATGGGCGGGTCGAGGCGATGGGCGCAACCATTCGAAACCCGGCCGGATCAGCCCTTCCGCCTGATCTGAGCAGCGTTCTGGCGGCTCAGGCGTTTTTCCCGGTGACATCGCCATTGGAAATGGCCGGTCAGTATGGCGAGAACCCAGTCGCCGATGCCGCAGCAACCGAGGACAGGGCGACAGTCTGGGCGCTGCTTGCAAAGACGGTTTCCGAAATTCCCGCATATGTCGCCCTTTTTGATGCCGCCTTTCACGAGATCAGGCAGCCATCAGACATTACCTACGCGCATATTGCCGAAGCACTTGCAGCCTTTCAGACCGTGGCTTTTCGATCTGACAACAGCCCGTTTGATCTGGTGTTGCGGACAGGGGATATGTCGCATCTGTCCCACGATGCGCAGGCAGGTCTGCAGCTGTTTTACGGCAAGGCGGGCTGTTCCGGCTGCCACAGCGGGCCGCTTTTGACCGATCATGGTTTTCACGCTATCGCCATGCCGCAGATTGGGCCCGGCAAGGGCCACGGGGCGGATCTGGAATACTGGCGCGAGACCGGGTTCTTTGCCCGAACCGAGGATGAGGGCCGATACAGGGTCAGCAAACGCGGCAAAGATCTGTTTGCGTTTCGTACCCCGTCTTTGCGAAACGTCGCGATTACAGGTCCGTGGGGGCATAGCGGCGCGTATGACACGCTTGAAGACGTCATCCGTCACCACATTGACCCGGTCGGCAGCCTGAACCGCTATGGTCTAAAACCCGATATCTTGCCTGAACTGAAACATGTCCAACGGCTTTCGGCGCGTGGGTCGGCCTTGAGTTTCACCGCAGTCGAACCCGACCGCCGGGGCGCTTTCGATACCCGCGATGGCTGGGTTCTTGAATCCCCCAACCTGAAAGCACGCATCGCCGCCGCGAACCAGCTCGAGCCGCGCCCCGATCTGACAGATCGCGACGTTGCGCATCTTGTGGCCTTTCTGAACGCGTTGACGGATCCAGCCACGAACACCCTGCGCCACTGGGTGCCCGATGACGTACCCTCGGGGCTTGATCCGCAGCCAAACTAGGTTGGAATTGGGGTTGCCGCACCCGGTCGGATCGAGACGGACCGAGATGCCATTCTGAAACAGCACCTTCGGGCTTTCGGATACCGCAATGCTGGTGAATCTGGCTCGTTCCGAGGTGTCAGCAGGTGCCCTTGGCGTCTCATGTTGAGGCTCAGCAAGATGCGACCAAAGACGTCAGGGCTTTACGAACAGTTTCCGGGGGCGGTTGCAAAAACACTCTGCCGGGCCGGACTCGCGGATCAGAATGGATTCAGTGATCTCCAGACCCCAATCCTGCATCCACAGGCCCGGCATGAAGTGGAAGGTCATTCCGGGTTCCAGGATGGTCTCGTCCTCATCCCTCAGGGAAATTGTCCGCTCGCCCCAATCCGGCGGGTAACTCAGGCCAATCGGATAGCCGCACCGCGCGCCGCGTTCGATCCCGGCGCGTTCCAGAGGGGCTGCCAGAGCGGCTGCAATATCCCGCGCCCGGTTGCCGGCGCGCGCCGCGTCCAGCCCGGCCTCCAACCCTTCGACCAGCGCCGCTTCGGCCCGTTTCATCTGCTCCGGAGGCTCACCCAGAAAGACCGAGCGGCAGAATGGGGCGTGGTAGCGCCGGTAACACCCTGACAGTTCAAAGAACGTGCATTCACCAGATTTGAACACGTCACCGTTCCAGGTCAGATGCGGCGCAGCTGCATCCGATCCGGACGGCAACAGCGGCACAATCGCAGCGTAATCGCCCCAATCCTCTCCAACCCCGGTGATCGCGTCGTGATAGATCTGCGCGACCAGTTCATTCTTACGCAGGCCCGGTTCGACCCTGTCCAGCACCCCATCGACGATATGCTCGGAAATCCGCGCCGCCTTGCGCATCAGGGCGATTTCTTCGCCGGATTTAACCGCCCGCTGCCAGTTCACCAAGGCGGTGGCATCCACAAAACTTGCGTTGGGCAGTTCGGCTTCTAGGGTCTGATGGGCCTTGGCCGAGTAGTAGTAATTGTCCATCTCGACACCGATACGGCTTGTACCATGACCGAACCGGGCGATGACCTGCGCCAGATCCTGCATCGGATGACGGGTTGTGGATTGCACAAAGTGATCGGCATATCCCAGAATGCGATCATCCCCCATCCACACCGTCCGCAGTGCGCCATTGCTGTCTTGCTGCCGCCCCCACCAGACCGGATCTGCATCGAGGAAGACTAGCACCCCCTGATGCACATAGAAGGACCACCCCTCATACCCTGTCAGCCAGGCCATGTTGGACGGGTCCTGAACGAACAGACAATCCAGACCTTTCGCCGCCATCGCGTTTCGGGTCTTGGCAAGACGACGGTCATATTCAGCTTGAGTGAACGCAGGGTCAGAATGAGTCATCGCCACCTCGGGTTATGAAACAGTTTGCGTTGACACAACCGCACCAAATGGCTCAGGTCAACGCAACGAAACGTCGGAGGTCCCATGCACACTGTCAACAACCCGCATCGGGGGGGTCAGAAACTGGCACCATCCGCCCCTTATCCATCGACAGATGCGGCGCGCGTGGCCGATTTGTTGGCGCAATGCCCCGCCGCTAGGGAAACGCCATTGGTCGAGGTTTCAGGGCTGGCACCGGTCGCGCGCCTGTGGGTCAAGGATGAACGCGGGCGGATGAATTTGGGATCGTTCAAGGCGCTTGGTGCGGCTTATGTGATCGCCCGGCATGCTGCCGAAGAAAAAGGCAAGCCGGACGCGACGACATTGCAGGGGCGTACTTACGTGACCGCCAGTGCAGGCAATCACGGGATGAGTGTCGCAGCCGGAGCCAGAATGTTCGGCGCAAAGGCTGTCGTCTACATTGCCGACACGGTGCCCGAAACCTTTGCCGACCGCCTGCGCGCGCAGAATGCGCAGGTTGTGCGCGAAGGCACGGACTATGCCGCCAGCATGGACGGCGCAAGCACGGCTGCCCGCGACAACGGCTGGATCCTGCTGTCCGACAGTTCGTGGGAGGGGTATTTCGATCTCCCCCACACGTTGATGGAGGGGTATTTGCAGATGGCCGCCGAAGCAGCAGAGCAATGCCCCGAGCCCCCGACTCATATCCTGCTGCAGGCAGGCGTCGGCGGGCTGGCCGGGGCGGTCGCGGCGTATGCGCGTACCGTTTGGGGAAACGCGCCGAAGATCGTCGTGGTCGAGCCCGAGGATGCGCCCGCCCTTCAGGCCAGCATTTCAGCAGGCGAATGCGTTTTCGCCGATGGTCCGGACAGCGTCATGGGGCGGCTGGACTGCAAGGAACCCTCGCTGATCGCGCTGAACGGGTTGGCCCGCGATGCGGATCAGTTCCTAACCCTTCGCGATGACGAAGTGACGACACATCTGGATGCGATGGAGGATGCGGGGCTGGCAACAACGGCCTCGGGCGGCGCCGGGGTTGCTGCCGTGATGAGCGCCGAGGCTCGGGCCGCAATAGGGATCGACGAAAACGCGCGCGTTCTCTGCATCCTGTCCGAGGTCGCGGAATGAGGGGGTTTGACCCGACCGAGTTTCAGGCCCGAACCGAACGCGCCCAACGACTGATGGATCAGGCGGGCTTGTCGGCGCTGCTTTTGACCACGGAAACAGATGTGCGGTATTTCACCGGCTTCCTGACCCGGTTCTGGGAAAGCCCGACGCGGCCCTGGTTTCTGATTGTGCCTGCCAGCGGCAAACCGGTTGCGGTGATCCCATCGATCGGCGCGGCCTTGATGGCACAGAGCTGGATCGACGATATCCGCACGTGGTCCTCACCGGATTTACAGGATGATGGCGTCTCGCTTCTGGTTGACGCGCTGACCGAACTGGCCCCTTCGAACGGTGTCATAGGCCTGCCGGATGGGCATGAGACCCACGCCCGAATGCCGCTGGCCGATCTGGAGCGGGTGCGTCGGGCCATCACTCCGCGCAGCCTGTCCGGCGATCATGGCATCCTGCGCCAGTTGCGCATGGTCAAATCTGCCGCGGAAATCACCAAGCTTGAAACCGCTTGCGGGATCGCCGGGCGCGCCTTTGCCCGCGTCCCGGAAATCGCGCGTGAAGGCGTGGCGCTGGATGAGGTGTTTCGCAAGTTCCAGATGCTCTGTCTGGAGGAAGGCGCGGATTGGGTTCCCTACCTTGCCGGGGGCGCAGAGCAAGGCGGATATAGCGATGTGATCTCGCCAGCCAGTCCCACCCCGCTGGCCAAAGGCGATGTGCTGATGCTGGACACCGGGCTGGTCTGGGACGGGTATTTCTCGGATTTCGACCGCAACTGGTCAGTCGGTCCGGCAACGCCCGCTGTCCGCGCGGCCCATGCGCGGCTGATCGAAGCCTCGGACGCGGCGTTTCAGATCGCCCGACCCGGTGCCACCGCATCGGATCTGTTCCATGCCATGAACACCATTCTGACCGCAGATAGCGAAGGAACCGACGCCGGGCGGTTGGGCCACGGGCTGGGCATGTCGCTGACCGAATGGCCCTCGCTCATCCCGACGGATCATACGGTGCTGGAACCCGGAATGGTTCTGACGCTGGAGCCCGGCATCGCCGTGGCGGACAAGATACTGGTGCACGAGGAAAACATCGTGATCACCGAAGATGCACCGCGTTTCATCAGCCCCCGCAAAGGGCCGGAGGTGGCCCAGCTATGACACCTATCCCCTACACTCTGGACGCTGACGATCCGGCCGCCTCACCGATGGGCCTGATCGTGCTGCAAACCGACGAAACGCTTGAGCCCGAGTTCAGCGACTACTTTTCGGACCGGAAATATCCGATCTACGTCACCCGCATTCCCAGCGGAATCCAAGTGACGACCGGCACGCTGGCCGAGATGGAAAACGCCCTGCCCGCCGCTGCCGATTTATTGCCCAAGGCGCGGCCATACAAAGTTGTCGGCTATGGCTGCACCTCGGCCAGTTCGGTGATTGGATCAGACCGTGTTGCCCAAATGGTCAAGAAGACCTGCAACACGGCCGAAGTGACAAACCCGTTGCGGGCTGCCGTGGCCTGCGCCGCGAATCACGGTGTTTCGAAATTCGCGCTTCTGTCTCCTTATATTGAGGAAGTGAACATTCCCCTGCGGCGCACTTTTGCTGAAAACGGAATCTCGACCGATGTTTTTGGCACATTCGGCGAATCAGAAGAGGCAAAGGTTGTGCGGATTTCCAATGATTCGGTTGTCTCGGCAGCCGTTGAATTGGGGTCGGATCCACAAGTGGATGCTGTTTTCTTAAGCTGTACCAACCTCAAAACTTTGTCAGCACTGCCGGAAATACGGGCGCGGCTTGGAAAGCCTGTATTATCAAGCAATCAAAGCCTTGCGTGGCACATGCGGCGCCTGAATTCCGTCAATTGAATTGTCAATTCGAGACCCCAGGAACAAAAAACGACATTCCTTGTTGCAAAACGTATTCGGCTTGGTCTTAATTCATGCGGACAGATCAATGAAATCCGGAAAAGCCGGATAATCATTTGACGAAACAGGGGGTCTTGTGACCGAAGCAATGAACGACGCCGCGTTTGTCGAATTTCAACGCGTTCAAAAGTCTTATGATGGCGAAATCCTCGTCGTTAAAGACCTCAATCTGGCACTGCCAAAAGGCGAATTTCTGACCATGCTCGGGCCGTCGGGCTCTGGCAAGACCACATGCCTTATGATGTTGGCCGGGTTCGAAACTGCCACCCATGGCGAGATTTTGCTGGACGGCAAACCCATCAACAACATTCCACCGCACAAGCGCGGAATTGGCATGGTGTTCCAGAACTACGCGCTGTTCCCGCACATGACCGTGGCCGAGAACCTCTCGTTCCCACTGGAAGTGCGCAAGCTGGGCAAATCCGAACGTGAGGCCAAGGTCAAACGTGCGCTGGACATGGTTCAGATGGGTGCCTTTGGCGGACGTCGTCCGGCGCAACTGTCCGGTGGTCAGCAACAGCGGATCGCTCTGGCGCGCGCGTTGGTGTTCGAGCCCGAACTGGTTCTGATGGACGAACCGCTGGGCGCGTTGGACAAGCAGCTGCGCGAGCATATGCAGTTCGAGATCACCCGCCTTGCGCATGAGCTGGGAATTACCACCGTCTACGTGACCCACGACCAGACCGAAGCGCTGACCATGTCAGACCGGGTCGCGGTGTTCGACGATGGCCGCATTCAACAGCTTGCACCGCCGGATCAACTGTATGAAGAGCCGGAAAACAGCTTTGTTGCGCAGTTCATTGGCGAGAACAACACGCTGGAAGGCGTGGTCAAGTCAATCGAAGGCGACACCTGCCTGATCCAGTTGGACGACGGCTCGGAAATCGATGCGGTGCCGATCAACGTGCACAATCCGGGCGAACGGACCAAGGTCTCGATCCGGCCCGAGCGGGTCGAGTTCAACAAGGACCGTCTGCATGCCGACGCGCATACGCTGAAAGCGACGGTCAAGGAATTCATCTATATGGGCGATGTCTTCCGCTTCCGCATGTCGGTTGCCGGAAACGACGATTTTATCGTCAAAACACGGAACGCCCCCGACGCCATTCGCCTGCAGGCCGGTCAGGAGATCGAGATCGGCTGGCTGGCACAGGATTGTCGTGCGCTCGACGCATAGACCAAGCCGCGCAAAACAAGCGGATCTATACGAGAGGGACCGGCTGATGAAGACCCGTGCATCAGCTGACCACATACATAAACGGGATGAACTGGGAGTTACACATGAAAGCAACCAAAACCCTTCTGACTACTGCCGCCGTTGCAATCGCCGCGGGCGGCGTGTCCGCGCAGGAAATGACGATCGTTTCCTGGGGCGGCGCATATTCCAAATCGCAGCTTAAGGCGTATCACGAGCCCTATTCGGAAAAGACCGGCGTCACCATTCTGAACGATGACAGCTCGGCCGAAGCGGTTGCCAAACTGCGCGCGATGAACGAAGCGGGCAACATTACATGGGATGTGGTCGATGTTGTTGCCGCCGATGCGATCCGTCTGTGCGACGAAGGTCTGGCGATGGAAATCGACCCTGACACCATGCTGGCCCCTGCCCCCGATGGCACGCCCGCGTCCGAAGACTTTGGCGACCTGCTGGTCAGCGACTGCTTTATCCCGCAGATCGTGTATTCGACCACATTCGGCTACCGCACCGATCTGGTTGGTGACACACCGCCTACCGATGTCTGCGCCGTATTTGATCTGGAAGCCTATCCGGGCAAACGCTCGCTGGAGAAGCGCCCGATCAACAACATGGAATGGGCCCTGATCTGCGATGGCGTTGCGAAGGACGATGTCTATGACGTTCTGGCAACCCCGGAAGGTCAGGATCAGGCACTGGCCAAGCTGGACACCATCAAGGACAGCGTTGTCTGGTGGTCTGCCGGTGCTGACACGCCGCAGCTGCTGGCGGATGGCGAGGTCGTCATGGGCTCGACCTATAACGGTCGTCTGTTCAGCGTGATCGAAGAGCAGAACCAGCCCGTCGCCATGCTGTGGGACGCGCAGGTGTTCGATCTGGACGGATGGATCATCCCGGCTGGTCTGAGCGAAGAGCGTCAGAAGCAGGCGCTGGACTACATCATGTTCGCCACCGACACTCAGCGTCTGGCGGATCAGGCCAAGTGGATCTCGTACGGTCCGGCCCGTGCCTCGTCGGCTCCGCTGGTGGGTCAGCATGCCGATCTGGGCATCGACATGGCACCGCACATGCCGACCGATCCGGAAAACGCAAAGAACACGTTCCTGTATAACTACGAGTTCTGGGCGGACTACCGCGACGACATCGACGCCAAATTCCAGGCGTGGCTGGCACAATAAGCCGGACCTGACGACATAGGATTGTCGGGGGCGGTGCGCCGCCCCCAGACCAAGACAAAACAGGGAATAACGATGACGGACGCAAGCGATAATGCAGGGCCAATGCTGGCGGCAGATGGGACGCCGCTGAAACAGTCGCTGGCCCGTTCTTTGCGGCGACAGAAAATGCGGGCTTTGCTGCTGATTGCCCCTTTGCTGCTGTTCGTGATGTTCTCGTTCATCATTCCCATTGCCTCGATGCTGTTCCGCTCGGTGGAAAACAGCATTGTTGCAGACACGCTGCCGCTGACCGTCGAAGCCCTCAAGGATTGGGACGACACGTCGGGCGAGTTGCCGGATGAGGCCGTCTATGATGCCTTTGTGCGCGATATGCTTGTCGCCATCGACAACAAACAGCACACCCGTCTGGGCTCGCGTCTGAACTACGAAGAAACCGGCATGTCTTCGATGTTCCGCAGATCCGGGCGTCAAATCAACAAAATGGATCCGGAAACGGACGGTCCATTCAAGGAAAAACTGATCGACGTGCACGATGGCTGGGGCGACCCAAAGACCTGGGCCGTGATCAAAACCCACTCGCCTGCTGTTACCAACGGTTATTTCCTGAACGCGGTCGACATGCGCCGCACCCCCGAAGGCGCGCAGGCCCAGCCCGAAGACAAACAGATCCTGATCAAGCTGTTCGGGCGCACGCTGTTCATGTCGTTGGTGATTACGGGGGCCTGTATTCTGCTGGCCTATCCGGTCAGTTACCTGTTGGCGACCTTGCCGATGCGGGTGTCGAACCTGCTGATGATCCTTGTCCTGCTGCCCTTCTGGACCTCGTTGCTGGTGCGAACTTCGGCGTGGAAAGTAATGCTGCAACAACAGGGGGTGATCAACGAAACCCTTGTCTGGCTCGGGCTGGTGGCGGATGACGCGCGGCTTGTGATCATCAACAACCAGATCGGTACGATCATTGCGATGACGCATATCCTGCTGCCCTTCATGATCCTGCCGATGTATTCGGTGATGCAGACCATCCCGCCCTCTTACACCCGCGCGGCGAAATCGATGGGCGCCACCAACTGGACCACGTTCTGGCGCATTTACTTCCCGCAATCCATTCCGGGTATCGGCGCGGGATCGATCCTCGTGTTCATTCTGTCGATCGGTTACTACATCACGCCCGAGATCGTGGGCGGCACCAAGGGCGTCTTTATCTCGAACCGGATCGCCTATCACATCTCGTCCTCGCTGAACTGGGGGCTGGCCGCGGCACTGGGGACGATCCTTCTGGGCGTCGTGCTGTTACTCTACTGGGTCTACGACAAGATCGTCGGCATCGATAACGTGAAGCTGGGATAATCAAAATGGCCGCACTGACTCTGATTTCCCGCAAACCCATGTCCATGGTCCTGCCCAGCGTCGCGCTGGCAGGGGCCTTCGCCGGTATCTTTGTCGGCGCAGGCAACGGATCGATCCTTCTGGGCCTTCTGGGCGGCGCTGTCCTGATTGCCGGGCTGGCCTGGGTCTACATCAACCTGCTCAAGAACGAGAAGCTGGCCCGTTGGGTCAACATCCTGGGTTTCGGCATTGTTGGCTTTCTGGTCGCCGGCCCGATGGGCGGCGTTCTGGGCCTGCTGGGCGGCTGGTTCTTTGCCTGGTTCACCTATTGGCTGTACGAGGGGCGTTATCGGCAGAAACTGCTGCCCTATCTGACGCCGAAACAGGTATTCTACCACTATCTGTTCCGGGTGATCTGCGGCGCGATCTTTGTGTTCCTGATCACGCCGATCCTTGTGGTTCTGCCCCTGTCGTTCAACGCACAGGATTTCTTTACCTTCACGCCCGAGATGCTGCGGCTGGACCCGGAAGGTTATTCGCTGAAGCACTATCGCGACTTCTTTACCAACAATGAATGGCAGCGCAGCTTCAAGAACTCGCTGATCATCGCGCCGATTGCGACGGTCATCTCGGTCTCACTGGGAACACTGGCCGCCATCGGGCTCAGCCAGTCCCACGTGCCGGGTCGGCGGGCGATCATGGGGATCCTGATTTCGCCGATGATCGTGCCCCTGATCATCTCGGCCACCGGCATGTTCTTTTTCTACAGCGACATCGGGAACTTCCTTGAAGGGACGCTGGGTATGAACAAGAACTTCGTGGGTTACGTAAAAGTGATCCTCGCCCATGCTGTTCTGGGCATCCCCTTCGTCATCATCACCGTGACCGCGACGCTGGTGGGCTTTGACCGGTCGCTGACGCGGGCGGCGGCCAATATGGGTGCAGGCCCGGTGCGGACCTTCTTCAAGATCCAGATGCCGCTGATCCTGCCGGGCGTGATCTCGGGCGGGTTGTTTGCCTTCATCACCTCATTTGACGAGGTTGTGGTGGTGCTGTTTGTCGGCTCGGCCAGCCAAAAGACGCTGCCCTGGCAGATGTTCACCGGCCTGCGCGAGCAGATCAGCCCGACCATTCTGGCAGTCGCCACGATCCTTGTGGTGCTGTCGATTGCTCTGCTGACCACGGTTGAACTGCTGCGCCGCCGGTCCGAGCGTTTGCGGGGTCTCTCGCCCGCTTGACGCAGGGACAAAGCTGATCTAACGATTCACCTGTTCACCCCAGCCGCGATGGCGTCGCGGACGCACTGGGGCGAACGGCTCTCGGAACCCGAGACCGCCTGTCCTGAACGCCGGGACAAGTGGCCGGGCTTTGCATACCCGGCAAAGATGAGAGACCAAGGATGAACGATATAGCTCAACGCCCCGAATTCTTCACTTGCCACAATGGTGACAAGGCCCCCCTGCCCTTTAGCAAAGCCGAATACAGCCGCCGCCTGAGCGCCCTGCGTGCCATCATGGCCAAGCGCGATATCCCGGCGGTGCTGCTGACCTCGATGCAGAACATCGCCTATTACTCGGGCTTTCTGTATTGCTCGTTCGGTCGCCCCTATGGCTGCGTTGTCACGCAGGACGCCTGCACCACCGTTTCTGCCAATATCGATGCGGGTCAGCCGTGGCGGCGCTCGGTTGACGAGAATGTGATCTACACCGACTGGAAGCGCGACAACTACTGGCGTGCCGTGGCCAGCCTGATCGGTGGCGCGAAACGGATCGGGATCGAAGGCGATCACATGACCCTGGCCGCACGCGACACCGCGCTGCGGATGCTGGACGCGCCCGAACTGATCGATATCGCACCCGACACGATGTTCGCCCGCATGGTGAAATCCGCGGAAGAGATCGAGCTGATCAAGGGCGGTGCGCGCACCGCTGATGTCGGCGGCGCCGCCATCCACGCGGCCATCCGCGAAGGCGCGACCGAGATCGAGATCGCCATGGCCGGACGCGACGCGATGGAAGAGGAAATCGCGCGGGCATATCCCGACTCCGAAATTCGCGACACATGGGTCTGGTTCCAGTCCGGGCTGAATACGGATGGTGCCCATAACCCGGTCACCAAACGGGCGCTGCAAAAGGGCGATATCCTGTCGCTGAACACCTTCCCGATGATCTCAGGCTATTACACCGCGCTGGAACGCACCCTGTTCCTGGGAGAGCCGGACGCCGACAGCCTGCGCCTGTGGAAGGCCAACGTGGCCGCGCATGAACTGGGCCTGAGCCTGATCAAACCCGGCGCGACCTGCTCGGGCATCACCGCCGAGATCAACCGGTTCTTCGCGGATGAGGGCCTGCTGCAGTATCGCTCGTTCGGCTATGGCCACTCGTTCGGGATCCTCAGCCACTATTACGGGCGTGAGGCCGGTCTGGAACTGCGCGAAGATATCGACACCGTTCTGGAGCCCGGCATGGTCGTCTCGATCGAGCCGATGCTGTGGCTCCCCGAAGGCCAGCCGGGCGCGGGTGGCTATCGCGAGCATGATATTCTGGTCGTGGGCGAAGACGGGGCCGAGAATATCACCGGCTTCCCCTATGGGCCGGGCCACAACATCATCGGTGCCTGACCGATCAAGGGTGGGGCCTTTGCCCCACCCCATTTTCCTGCGGCTGCGCGCTGAAAGCCCTATAAATAGTCAGCAATACAACCGTTTCGGGGCCATTTCGGCCGTTCCCCTTGCAAACTCGGATATGTTCGTCAAACTTCCTGCATGGGAGAATTCTTTGACGAAATGTACAATGGCGACGGATCTCTGCGCGGTCCTTACGAAGAAATCGGTCGCTGGTTTAATCACGAAGATGTCGCCAGATTACGGGCAAAACAGCGCGAAGCCGAAGAGGTCTTTCGCCTGACAGGCATCACCTTCAACGTCTACGGCAAGGCCGAAGCAGAAGAGCGGCTGATCCCCTTCGACATCATCCCCCGCATTATCTCGGGCCGCGAATGGCAACGGCTGGAACGCGGGATCGAACAACGCGTACGCGCGATCAACGCCTTTCTTTACGACATCTATCACCGGCAGGAAATTGTCCGCGCCGGTCGCCTACCGCCCGAGATGATTGCCGCGAATGAGGCGTTCCTGCCCCAGATGATCGGTGTCGCCCCTCCGGGCAAGATCTACACTCATATCGTCGGCATCGATCTGGTCCGCACCGGGCCGGATGAGTTCTACGTGCTGGAAGACAATGCGCGCACGCCCTCGGGCGTCAGCTATATGCTGGAAAACCGCGAGACGATGCTGAAGATGTTCCCGGAACTGTTCAGCGCCAACAATGTGCGCAACGTCTCGGACTATCCGCGCAATCTGCGGCGGTCGCTTGCCGCCTGCGCGCCCGATTGTGCCGAAGGTGAGCCGACCGTGGCTGTTCTGACGCCCGGCATCTATAACTCGGCCTATTACGAACATGCATTTCTGGCCGATCAGATGGCGGTGGAACTGGTCGAAGGCCACGATCTGCGCGTGGTCGACGGGCGCGTCTGTATGCGCACCACGCGCGGGTATCGGCCCATCGATGTGCTCTATCGCCGGGTCGATGACGATTTTCTGGACCCGCTAAACTTCAACCCCGACAGCGCACTTGGCGTTCCGGGCATTCTGGACGTCTACCGCGCAGGCGGCATCACCATCGCCAACGCGCCGGGCACGGGCATCTCGGACGACAAGGCAATCTATTCCTACATGCCCGAAATCGTCGAGTTCTACACCGGCGAAAAGCCGATCCTGCAAAACGTCCCGACCTGGCGTTGCGCCGATCCGAAATCCCTGTCCTACGTCCTCGACAACCTGTCCGATCTGGTGGTGAAAGAGGTTCACGGTTCGGGCGGCTACGGGATGCTGATCGGCCCGACCGCCAGCAAGAAAGAGATCGCAGCCTTCAAAGCAAAGCTAAAGGCGCGCCCGGCCAACTATATCGCGCAACCTACGTTGTCGCTGTCCACGGTTCCGATCTTTGCCCGCTCGGGGCTGGCCCCCCGCCATGTGGACTTGCGCCCCTTCGTGCTGGTCTCGCCCGACGGGATCAAGATCACGCCCGGCGGGTTGACGCGGGTTGCACTAAAAAAGGGATCGCTGGTGGTGAATTCCAGCCAGGGTGGCGGGACCAAAGACACCTGGGTACTGGAGGACTAAGCCATGCTGGGAAAAACTGCAGGTGGATTGTTTTGGATGTCCCGCTACCTGGAACGCGCGGAAAGCACGGCCAGATTGCTGGAAACCGGCCAACGCATGGCGCTGACCCGCACCCAGAACTCGGTCGAGGAATGGAGTTCGGTCCTGCGCACGGCGGGCGTTCTGGGCACCTATCAGGAGAAATATGACGAGGTCACCCGCGACAATGCGGTCGACTGGGTGCTACGCGATGGGGATAACCCGTCATCGGTCTGGTCCGTTGTCAAACAGGCGCGCGAGAATGCAAAACTGGTGCGCACGGCGCTGACCCATGATGTCTGGAGCGCAGTGAACGCCACATGGATGCAACTGGACGAGGCCCTTCGGCGCAAGGTGAACGAACGCGACTTGCCCGGCCTGCTGGAACTGATCCGCCATCAATCGGCGCTTGTGCGCGGCGCCATACTTGGCACCATGCTGCGCAACGACATGTTCGACTTCACCCGCATCGGCACCTTCATCGAACGCGCCGATAACACCGGGCGCATTCTGGACGTCAAATATTATGTGCTGTTGCCAACAGCCTTTTCGGTGGGATCGTCGCTGGACAATATCCAATGGGAAAGCATCCTGCGATCCGTCGGCGCTGGCGGGGGCTATCGGATGACGCATGGCCAAAAAACCTCGCCTTCGGACATCGCGCAATTCCTCATACTGGACCAGCGCATGCCGCGCAGCCTACATTTCTGTTGCCGCAAGATTCAGGAGAATCTGTCGTACCTGAAAAAAGATTACGGCTTCGCCGGTCCATCCTGCGAGGCGTCCAATGCGCTGTATGACAAATATCTGGATCGCGACATCGCCGATATCTTCGAGTTTGGCCTGCATGAGTACATTCAGGAATTCCAGAACGATCTCGCCGGGCTGAGCCGACAGATCGAAATCGATTATCGTTTCTATGAGTAAGCCATGAAACTGCATATCCGACACGAAACCCGATACGATTTCGACGCCCCGGTGCCTTTTGGCCTGCAACAGCTGAGAAAAACGCCCAAGTCGTTCCGCAACCAGAAGATCGACAGCTGGACCACGCAGGTGCTGGGCGGCCGCAAAGAGCTGAGCTTTGAGGATTACCACCGCAACACGGTGGAACTGATCAGTTTCGAGCCTAACACGCAAAGCGTCTCGCTGATCTCGGAAGGCGTGGTCGATATCTCGGACACCCACGGCGTTCTGGGACCTCATGAAGGGTCGATCCCGCTGTGGCTGTTTCAGCGCGACACGGATCAGACCAAGCCCGGCAAAGGCGTGGCCGCGCTGATCAAATCCCTGCCCGATGGCGAACCGCTGGACCGGTTGCACGCGCTGTCTGCCGCGATCCGCGATCATGTGACCTACAAGATCGGATGCTCGGAGCCCGACTGGACAGCCGAAGACGCACTGGAGGCTGGCTGCGGCGTCTGTCAGGACCATAGCCACATCTTTATCACCTGCGCCCGGGCGCTTGGCATTCCGGCCCGCTATGTCTCGGGCTATCTGATGATGAGCGATACCGAGGTTCAGGACGCCACCCACGCCTGGGCCGAAGCGCATCTGGACGGGCTGGGATGGGTCGGTTTTGACGTGTCGAACGGAATATCCCCCGACAGCCGCTACGTCCGTGTTGCAACCGGTCTGGACTATGCGCAGGCTGCCCCGGTAAGAGGAAGCAGAATAGGGGCAGCGGGCGAGCAATTGACAGTGCAATTGCAGGTCGCACAGCAGTAACGGAGACCAAGATGACCTATGCTGTGGGGATGCGGCTGAACCGTGGGCTGGTGTTCATGTCCGATACCCGCACCAATGCCGGGGTCGACAATGTCTCGACCTTCAACAAGATGTTCAACTGGACGATCGAGGGCGACCGTTCGATCACCATTCTGACCGCTGGCAATCTGGCCACGACGCAGGCGACGATCAGCCTGCTGGAAGAACGCACCAAGGTGCCCGCAGACCGATCCCCTTCGATCCTCGAAGCACCGACGATGTTTCAGGTCGCGCAACTGGTTGCCGATACGCTGAACGACGTCATCGAACAGCACGCCCGCTCGGGCCAACAGGCCGACAGCGCCTTTCACGCCACGCTGATCCTGGGCGGCCAGATCAAGGGCGGACCATCGCGCCTGTTTCTGATCTACCCCGAGGGCAATTTCATCGAGGCGGGCGACGAAACGCCGTTCTTCCAGATTGGCGAAACCAAATACGGACGCCCCATTCTGGTGCGTGCCTATGATCCCGACATGAGCTTTGCCGAAACGGTGAAACTGCTGCTTGTCAGCTTTGATTCGACCATCAAGGCCAACCTGTCCGTCGGCGCACCGCTCGACCTGTTTCTTTATGACGAAGACAGTTTCGAACCCGGTCAGCGCACCCGGTTCGAAGGGGACGATCCCTATTTCCGAACCATCTCGGATGGGTGGGGGGACGCGCTGAAATCTGCGCTGTCGAAACTGCCGGAATATGCACCTGATTAACGGGGGGTGTTCGGACCTTTGGGTCTGACAGACGGCAAGCCGAATCTCTTCCTTTTCGAAGGTGAAAACCGCAGTCGGAGATGATGACTGCGGTTACTTTTTCATTTTCGGTAATTTCAGCCACATTTTTGAAAAAATACGCAGGCCCTGATTTTCAGCGCGTTAAGGCATTTTTTCACCCAGCAAAAAACATTTTCGAGAAAATTGCAGTTTCCCCCGCCCGATAAGACAATTTCGTCAAAGCGGAGGAAGCGAAAATGTCCAACCAGAACCCGGTCTTTATTCCCGGTCCAACGAACATCCCCGACAGGTTGCGGCTGGCGATGCAGGTGCAGACTCAGGACCACCGCGCCCCGGATTTTGTACAGACCTTCGCACCGGTGCTGGAAGATACCAAGAAGGTCTTTGGCACAACCGAAGGTCAAATCATCACCTTCCCCTCCAGCGGAACCGGCGGGTGGGAGGCGTCGATCACCAACACGCTCAGCCCCGGCGATACCGTCCTGGTCGCCCGGTATGGCATGTTCAGCCATCGCTGGATCGACCTGTGCCAGCGCCACGGTCTGGATGTGCGCATCATCGAATGCCCCTGGGGCAGTGGCGCACCGGCGGATAAATTCGCCGAGACTCTGGCCGCCGATAAGAGCCATCAGATCAAGGCAGTTCTGGTCACTCATAACGAGACGGCCACCGGCGTACGCTCGGATATTGCGGCGGTGCGCAAGGCGATGGATGCCAGTGACCACCCGGCGATGCTGTTTGTGGATTGCGTCAGTTCGCTGGCCTCGATGCCTTTTGCCTTTGATGACTGGGGCGTCGATATCGCGGTTTCGGGCTCGCAGAAGGGGTTCATGCTGGCGACCGGAATGGCGATCCTGTGCGTCAGCCCCAAGGCGCTGGCAGCGATGGAAACGGCCCAACTGCCGCGCACCTTCTTTGATTTCCGCGACATGATGAACGCCAACGCCTCGGGCGGCTTTCCCTACACCCCGCCGCTGCAATTGATCTATGGCATGCGCGAAAGCCAGAAGATGCTGTTCGAGGAAGGCTTGGACAACGTCTATGCCCGTCATTTCCGTCTCGCCGAGGGCGTGCGCAAAGCCACCGCCGCTTGGGGGCTGGAACTGGTGGCGCAGTCCCCCGATCTTTACTCGGATACGGTCAGCGCGATCTATGTGCCCGAAGGCTTCGACAGCAATGCCCTGACCGACCACGCCTTCAACGCCTATGGCGTCAGCTTTGGCATCGGCTTGGGCGAGATGAACGGCAAAGCCTTCCGCATTGGCCATCTGGGCAGTCTGACGGATGTGATGGTGCTGTCCGGTCTGGCGACCATCGAAATGGCGATGGCCGATCTGGATTACCCGATCGAGTTGGGCAGCGGTGTTGCAGCGGCACAGGAATACTTCCGTCTGGGCCACGCCAATCCCATGCAATCCGCAGCGTAAGGACCCAAGGATGCTAGATTCAATGACCACAGCCGATTGCCTGACCCTTGCCGATATGCGCGAAGCGCATGAGCGGATCAGGCCACATGTCAACCGCACCCCGGTGCTGCGCTCGGCCTATCTGGACGATCTGACGGGCGCCCAGCTGTTTTTCAAATGCGAAAACTTTCAGGAGGCCGGGGCCTTCAAGGTGCGCGGGGCCTGCAACGCGGTATTCGGTCTGAATGACGAGGTCGCCAAGCGCGGTGTTTGTACGCATTCTTCCGGAAATCACGCGCTCAGCCTGTCTTATGCCGCCGGTCGCCGGGGCATCCCCTGCAACGTGGTGATGCCGCGCACAGCGCCACAGGCCAAGAAAGACGCCGTGCGTCGCTATGGCGGGATCATCACCGAATGCGAGCCCTCGACCACCTCGCGCGAGGCGGTGTTTACCGAGGTGCAGGCGCGTACGGGTGGCGAGTTCGTGCACCCCTATAACGACCCGCGCGTGATTGCGGGGCAAGCGACCTGTTCGGCGGAACTGCTGGAGCAGACCGACGGTCTGGACGCGATGGTCGCGCCGATTGGCGGCGGCGGCATGATCTCGGGCACCTGCCTGACAATGTCGAACCTCGCGCCCGAGGTGAAGATCTATGCCGCGGAACCGGAACAGGCCGATGACGCCTATCGCAGTTTCAAGGCCGGTCACATCATCGCTGATGACGCGCCGGTGACCATCGCCGACGGGCTGAAAGTGCCGCTGAAGGAAAACACCTGGCACTTTGTCTCGAACTTCCTGAGCGACATCCACACCGCCAGCGAAGACGAGATCATCGCCGCAATGAAGATCACCTGGAAATACCTGCGCATCGTGATGGAACCCAGTAGCGCGGTGCCTTTGGCGACCATTCTGAAAAACCCCGACGCCTTCAAGGCCAAACGCGTCGGCGTGATCATTACCGGCGGCAATGTGGATCTGGACAAACTACCCTGGACCCAGGGCTGAGGAGGACAACATGAACAAACCCGTAAACATCGAGCAACTCGAAGTCGGCTACGACATCCCCGCTGCCATCGGCATGGACGCATCCGAGATCCAGACCCCGGCCCTTGTGTTGGATCTGGACGCACTGGAGCGCAATATCCAGAAAATGGGCGACTACGCCAAAGCCCACGGCATGCGCCACCGGGTGCATGGCAAGATGCACAAATCCGTCGATGTGGCGCGGCTACAGGTCGAGCTGGGCGGGGCCTGCGGTATCTGCTGCCAGAAGGTCTCCGAGGCCGAGGTCTTTGCCCGTGGCGGGATCAACGATGTGCTGGTGTCCAATCAGGTGCGTGACCCGGCCAAGATCGACCGTCTGGCGCGGATGCCCAAGTTGGGCGCGCGGACGATCTGTTGCGTCGACGATATCGACAACGTTGCCGACCTGTCCGAGGCCGCGCAGCGTCATGGCACCCGGATCGAATGTCTGGTCGAGATCGACTGCGGCGCAGGCCGCTGCGGTGTCACCACCACGCCCGAGGTCATCGCCATCGCCAAAGCCATCGACGCGGCCCCTGGCCTCAAGTTCGCCGGCATTCAGGCCTATCAGGGCGCGATGCAGCACATGGACCTGTACGCGGACCGCAAAGCCAAGATCGACATCGCCGTGGCGCAGGTGAAAGACGCCGTGGATGGGTTGAAGGCCGAAGGGCTGGACTGTGACATCGTCGGCGGTGGCGGCACCGGGTCATACTACTTCGAGAGCGCGTCGGGCGTGTATAACGAACTGCAATGCGGCTCTTACGCATTCATGGATGCCGACTATGGCCGCATCCTTGACGAAAACGGCAACCGCATCGACCGGGGAGAGTGGGAGAACGCCTTCTTCATCCTCACCAGCGTCATGAGCCATGCCAAGGCTGACAAAGCCATTGTAGATGCGGGGCTTAAGGCGCAATCCGTCGACAGCGGCCTGCCGGTGATCTTTGGCCGCTCGGACGTGGAATACATCAAATGCTCGGACGAACATGGGGTCGTGTCGGACCCGGACGGGGTTCTGAAGGTCAATGACAAGCTGCATCTGGTGCCCGGTCACTGTGACCCAACCGCCAATGTCCACGACTGGTATGTGGGCGTACGGGGCGGCAAGGTCGAAACCCTCTGGCCCGTGTCCGCGCGCGGCAAGGCGTACTGAGGCGAGGGAAGGATCATGAAAGACATGACAGACACACCCTTGTTGATCGTCGGAGAAGACCTTTGCCGGCAACTGGTCGGCCGCGCCGAGGCATTCGATGCGGTTCGGGACGTCTTCGCCGCCATGGCGCGGGGCGACGCCTATAACTTCCCGGTCATCCGCGAAGCCATCGGCTATGCCGACGCGCTTTACGGCTTCAAATCCGGTTTCGACCGCGCTGGTCAGGTGCTGGGCGTGAAATCCGGTGGCTACTGGCCCGGCAATATGGACAAGGGGCTGACCAACCACCAGTCCACCGTCTTTCTGTTCGACCCCGATACCGGACGTCTGTCGGCTCTGGTCGGCGGCAATTATCTGACCGCCGTGCGCACAGCTGCGTCCTCGGCTGTATCCATCGCCCATCTGGCCCGGAAAGATGCCAAGGTGCTGGGTATGGTCGGCGCGGGTCATCAATCCACCTTCCAGCTGCGCGCAGCCGCAGAACAGCGCGACTTTGAAAAAGTCGTCGCCTGGAACCCCCACCCCGAAATGCTGCCCCGTCTGGGCGCGGTCGCGACCGAGCTCGGGTTGGAATTCGAGGCCGTCTCGCAACAGGACCTTGGCGCGCAGGCAGATGTCATCATCACCATCACCTCGGCTTTCGAGCCGCTGTTGATGAAAGACTGGATCAAACCCGGCACGCACCTGGCCTGCATGGGCACAGACACCAAAGGCAAGCAAGAGGTCGACGCGGCCCTTGTCACCGAAGCCACGGTTTTCACCGATGAGGTCGCCCAATCCATCTCGATCGGCGAGGCGCAGCACGCCGTTGAAGCAGGTACCCTGACCGAGGATCAGATCACGCCCATCGGGGCCGTGATTAACGGAACCCATCCGGGTCGCAGCAGCGAGGACCAGATCACCCTGTTCGACGGCACCGGAGTCGGCCTGCAAGATCTGGCAGTGGCCTCTGTAGCGGCCCGGCTGGCACAAGAGGCGGGGTTGGCAGACCAAGCCACGTTGTAACGCCCCGCTGACGCGTCACTCGGCGCTGATTTCTCCCGTCGGTGCCGGGTGCTTGCTGATCTGCCTTCCGGTGAAAACCAGCCGCTATACAAACAGCGAAACCTGCGCCACTAATAGCCTCCGGACGACCTGAGCCAAGAAGGAGCGCAGCATGAAGCTTTTACGTCACGGGCCAAAAGGCGCTGAAAAACCCGGCCTTCTGGATGCCAATGGCACAATCCGCGACCTCAGCGGTCATGTAGATGACATTGCCGGGGCAACGCTTGGCGACGCAGAACTGGACCGGGTGCGCGCAATCGATCCGACCAGTTTGCCAGCGGTGGACGCGGGCACCCGCATTGGCCCTTGCGTCGGTCAGGTTGGCAAGTTCATCTGTATCGGCCTCAACTACGCCGACCACGCCGCCGAAGCCGGCATGGACCTGCCCGCCGAGCCTGTGATCTTCTTCAAGGCAACCTCGGCCATTGCAGGGCCGAATGACGCCATCGAAATCCCCCGCGGATCAGAGAAATCGGATTGGGAGGTCGAACTGGGCGTCGTGATCGGCAAAGAAACCAAATACATCTCCGAAGCCGATGCCTTGAACCACGTGGCGGGTTATTGCGTGGTGAACGACCTGTCCGAGCGCGACTTTCAACTGCATCGCTCGGGCCAGTGGGTCAAAGGCAAGTCGGCGGACACGTTTGGCCCCATCGGCCCGTGGCTGGTGACACGGGATGAGGTGCAGGACCCTCAGAACCTGCCGATGTATCTTGAAGTCAATGGCCATCGCTATCAGGACGGCTCGACCCGGACGATGCATTTCGGTGTTGCCACGGTGATCGCACACCTGTCGCAATTCATGTCCCTGCAACCCGGTGATATCATCTCGACCGGCACGCCTCCGGGTGTGGGCATGGGTCAGACGCCACCGACCTACCTGAAACCCGGCGATCGTTTAGAGGCCGGGATTGCCGGGCTGGGTGTGCAACGACAAGTCACTGTTGCGGGATAAGGGTTGCGATAGCAGTTAGGCATCGTGAAGTCAGGTCAAACAGAGTACGCTGCCAACACGCCTTGATCTCAGCTTGCAGGGACCGACCGTGACGATCCGAATGCTGCGCACCCTTGTTGCGATTGCAGACACAAGAACTTTCAGCGCGGCGGCGGACGTTGTGCATGTCACCCATGCCGCTGTCAGCCAGCAGATGCAGACGCTTGAGGCGGATCTGGGCGTGGCACTGTTTGATCGCAGCACAAGAACGCCGGAACTGACCCCTGTTGCCCATCAGATCGTCGAAAAAGCCCGCAAGATCATCGCGGATTACGACAATCTGGTGCCTTCGGTGATGCAGGAAGGCGAATTGCAAAGCGTGATCCGGCTGGGCGTTCTGCGTACAACGCTGACCGGGTTGGCGCCGCAGGCCATGGCGCAGCTGAAAGCGCATCATCCCGGCATGGGATTACACCTGAAACCCGGATTGACCGGCGCTTTGCTGGCAGACCTGGCCCGCGGAAATCTGGATGCGGCTTTGGTGACCAAGCCCGCCGTCATGCCGCCGGGCGTTATCTTCCGGAAGCTGGTCGAAGAACCGATGCAACTGATCGCCTCGCTGGAGGAACCCGAACTAGACCCGATCACCCTGTTGAAGATCCGACCCTTTATCCGCTTCAACCGCAGCGCCGTGGTCGGGGCGCTGATCGACAACTGGATCCTGTCGAAACGCATCCGGGTCAATGAGGCGATGGAGCTGGACGGGCTTGAGGCCATAGCCAGCATGGTTCACGCCAATTTGGGCGTCTCGATCGTGCCGGACCTTGCCGTTCCGCCGATGGATCCGCTGCCACTCAACCGGCTAAACCTTGGTCCCGATGCGCCCCGCCGGACGCTGGGCCTGATCTATCCCGAGACCCAAAGCAAGATGCGGGCCATGGATGCGCTTTTCAATGCGCTGGCCGGTGTGATAGCTGCATCCAAAAGCACCGGACACACGCCTGCGCATGACATTTGAAACGGTTTTCTATCTGATCCTCGGCGCGGCGGCGGGTGGCTTTATCAACGGGCTTGCGGGCACCGGAACCGCGTTGTTTGCGCTTGGGTTCTACCTCGTCGTGCTGCCACCGGTAACAGCCGTGGCGATTGTCGCCCTCATGTCGGTTCTGGCGGGGCTGCAGGGGCTGTGGATCGTTCGGGCCGACATTCTGGCGCAGCCCCACAGGTTGCTGCGCTTTCTCGTGCCCGGCCTGCTTGGGGTGCCCATTGGCCTTGCGCTGCTGAACCAGATCGACGCCAGCACGTTGCGGATCGGTGTTGCGGGTTTTCTGATCCTCTATGGCGGCTATTTCGGTTTTCGCGCGACCCTTCCCGCGTTCGAGCGTCGAACGCCCTGGCTGGATACCGGGGTTGGCCTGACCGGAGGCATTCTGGGCGGGGCCGCCGCCGTCTCGGGCGCGATCCCGGCCATGTGGCTGTCGCTGCGGCCCTGGACCAAATCCGAGACGCGCGCGGTTTTGCAGCCGTTCAACGTGACCATTCTCAGCACCACGATCTTCCTGCTGTTCTTGAAGGGCGCCTATGACAGCGCGGCCGTGAAAGCGCTGCTGGTGACTGTCCCTTGCGGTCTGATCGCAGCGCAAATCGGCATCATGGTGTTTCGCCGCCTCAGCGACACAGGCTTCCGACGCCTTTTGATCTTGTTGACGCTGCTGGTGGGGCTGGGCGTAATGGCAAGCGAGGTTCTATAGTCCAAACGCAAGACCAATAGAAAGGGCCGACCGGGATGCTTGTATTCTACTATTCCAAAGGCTCCTCCGCGCTTGCCGCACATATCCTTTTGATCGAGGCTGGGGCAGAGTTCACGGCGGTCGAAATCTCAATTCCCGACGGGGCGCATCGCAGCCCGGATTTCTTGCGTAAAACCCCAAAAGGGCGCATCCCGGTTCTGGAAACGCCCGAGGGGCTTCTGACCGAAAACCCAGCTATTCTGGAGTATATTGCCGCCACCCATCCTAAGGCGGGTCTGTTGCCCGATGGCGACTTTGCGCAGGCACAGGCGCGGTCTCTCTGCGCCTATCTCTGTTCGACCGTACATGTCGGATTTGCCCATCTCAAACGCGGCAGCCGGTGGGCTGATCAGGACGCCTCGCTGCAGGATATGCGCGGTGTCGCGCCACGCAATCTTGCGGCCTCAGCGAATCTGTTGGAACAGCAACTGGAGATGACCCCTTGGGCGATGGGCGCACAGTTCAGCTTTTGCGACCCTTATCTGTTCCTGTTGCAGCACTGGATGGCCGCAGCCGATCTGTCGCTGGACCCTTATCCCAAACTGGCCGCACATAACGAAGCCATGCGCGCCCGACCGGCAACGCAGACTGTTCTGGCCCTGTACGGGTCACTGTAGAGCGGCCTCAGATCACTTCATCCCGTCGATCATTGCTTTCACCGTAGCGCTTCATGACAGCAGGTTTCGTGCCCTCATAGACCTGTTCGATAGTCTCGGCGATCTTGGCGTTTTCACGTTCAAACAGACAGTCTCCGTTCATGTCCGAGGCCACGATGAACGGCCCCATCCGCTTGCACCGGATCACCCACATCGCCTGCGCCAGACCCAGTTCCTGGTTCCAATGCACCGCCTCGACGTTTTCCACACCGCGCCCCAACAATGCACCGGTGCCGTAGCCCACGGTGGACAGGTAGACCGTACCATTCGGTACGAAATACTCTTTGTAATCCTTCGAGGACATCCCGCCCTTGCCAACGATCAGTCGCGCCCCGGTCTTGGCGATCCATTCCGGCAACCATTTGGCAAAGCGAAACGACGCGGTCGCCGTCACTGCCCCCATGTCAAACGATCCATCCGCATTGATCCGCGCCGCGGGTGAGCAATGAAAATTGGCGGCACTGTCCGAAGGTAATTCCATCGGGATATTCGCCTTATCCTCCAGCGCGCGCATATAGACACCTTCGCGGGCGGTATACATCAGCCCGGTCAGATACACGATGTCGCCAAGCCGCAGATCGGCGATGTCTTCGGCATTTGGCGTCGTGGACAGCTCAATCTCGCGCAAACTCATTCCGCGGCCTCCTGCACCGGGTTCCAGTCCACTGTTTCGCGGCGCTGATACGGCGTGAACCAATCCGGGTCGGTGCGATGCTCGACCCGACCATCGGCGTGGATGCGCGCGACGGCCCGGCGCGACGACAGGCAGAAGGCGTGGACCGACATGGGCATGCCCCCCGTGTGGCAATAGCCGACCTCGATATTGCAATCGATCACCATGTTCTTGCCCACAAACCCCATGGCGCCCATACCGATAGAGTTGCCCAGTTCCTTGAACTCATCCTCCATCTCGGCAATGCGCGGGTCCGAATTGCGGCTGCCCACCACACGCAGGGTCGAGGCGCGTTTGCCCAGCGTCATGCAGATATCCTTGGACCCACCCAGTCCGATTCCGATGATCGCGGGCTGACAGGCCAGACCGCGCTTGCCAAAGGCCATCAGGCTGTCGAGGTAGAAGCGTTTGATCCCCTGTATCCCGTCCGAGGGGAACAGCATCCGGTAATCGGTACCGAACAGCCCGCCTTTATGCACGGTGATCAGATCGATCCACGCGCCTTCGGGCTCGAACCCGTATTCGATCTCAGGCGCGCCGATGCCGACATTGTTGTCGTGATCCGTGCGCCACAAAGGATGCACCCTATTGGGGCGCAAAGGCACGCCATTTGTGGCATTTGCCGTTGCCCGCCTGAGAGCCGCTTCCAATGCAACCATGCCGCCTTCGATCTGCGCCTCGTTGCCCAGTTTGACAAACCAGCGCGGCACGCCGGTGTCGCCGCACATGGCCCGGCGGTCCTCTTTCGCGGCTTCGTAGTTCTCAAGCATAGCTTTCAGAACAAATGACGACAGATCGCCATCCTCGGTCTTTGCCGCCGCTTTCAGCCCATCGAGGTAATCTTGCGGGATCTCAATCGCCGCCTTGTCCATCAGCGTTTCGGCCGTGGATTGGATGAGCTTGATCGGTATCATCTAGCCGATACCAGAAGTCGCAATCTTTTTCAAAACCGCCATCAAAACTTGCCCCGTTGCATCTATGGCCATAGCCAGAAATCTTTGACTTCTGTGTGTTCTCAGTTCTTGTTTCAGCGCGTTGAAGCCATGGGTCGTTCTACCATTTTTGTCTGTCACGATGTGTTTCTTGCAACCATCGATCACTGGTATCAAAGTACGTCCTGCATCTAACTCGTCCAAACCGGGTTTCAATTTGTAAGAGAAGAAATTTTCACTCTCCGGGCCCTCAGCAAACAATAGGCATGGAGCATCCGAAAAAGGGACTCCCAACTTTTCAGCGATTTTGACAGATTTTCTCATTTCCGCGTCGGTCATTTCTTCCGCGTCATTTACGAATGAAACGAGAACCCAAAGCGAACTTCCTGACGCTTCGTCAAAAAAAGCCCAATTTCTTTTTAGGGCATTAATGTAGCCAACATCCAAAGGCGAGCAAATCAAGAAACACACGAAGCCCTCCTCTTTCCAAACATTGACACTGGAGTTTTCGACGTCGTGAATTGTGTATAGGCCACGCATTTTGTGCTCCGACTAAAACTAAACAATGCAATTCCGATACCACGGCATATCACTTCTCGGCCACCAAAGTCTCGGGCTCGCCCTTTGGCAGGATCGTTTCTCCGGGCTTCACAATTGTGAATTGAACAGGCTCCTGCGAAACTTCCACAGCCCCATCGACCTGTTTGGCAACCGTGAATGCGCTGTCTTCCATCGCGCCCGGCTCGGGGAAATCTTCGCGGTAATGCGCCCCGCGAGAGTTTTCGCGCGCCAGCCCGGCCCGGGTGATGACCTCGGATATATCACAAAGCGAGCGCAGGTTCAGCCAGTCATGCCAGGACAGGTTGAAGGCCAGATTGCTGCCCTCGACCCCCACATCCATCAGCGCGTCGGACACCTGCGCAATCCCTTGCAGGCCACGTGTCAGGCCCGGTTTGGTGCGCATCACGCCCACATCCTCCCACATCAGGTCCTGCAATCGTTTGCGCAGCGGTAGAACAAGGTCGGGTTTGCGTGACAGAGGATGGGTGGCGCGGTCAAGCTCGGCGGTCAGGGCTGCCTCATCGGGCTCACGCAGGGACATGGCCCTTACATCCGCGCCCATCACATCCCCTGCAATACCGCCATAAACCGTTGAATTGGCCACGCCATTGCCGCCCAATCGGTTCGACCCATGCGCGCCCCCGGCGTCCTCACCCGCAACATACAATCCTTCCATTGCCGTGCGCGTGTCTACATCGACAACCACACCGCCCATGAAATAATGCGCGGTGGGCACAACCTCGACCTTGCCAGCCGCCAGATCGAAGCCGCTGTCAGCACAGCGTTTCACCATGCCTTTGAACTTCTGGCGCACGGTCTCGGGGCCCAGATGGGACATCGAGATAAACACCCCCTCCTGTCCCGGATCGTTATTCTTGCGCATCTCGGCATAGATGCCGCGGCTGACCACATCCCGCGTGGCCCGCTCACCCTTAGGGTCATAGTCGAACATGAACCGCTGACCCGCGTGGTTCAGCAATTGCCCGCCCGCGCCCCGCAAGCCTTCCTCTAGCACTGTGCCGGTCATCCGCGTATGATCCCCCGCCAGCAGGCCGGTTGGGTGAAACTGCACCATTTCCATATCGCGCAGCGGGAGGCCCGCGCGCAGCGCCATGGCCAGCCCGTCCATTGTCTTATCCCCGGATGGGGTGTGATAGCGGTACATGGTCGGCCCGCCACCGGTGGCCATCAACACGCATTTGGCGCGGACAAAACGGAAGCGACCCGTGCGCATGTCGATCATCAGAACACCCGACAAGGCGCCGCCGTCCTTGCTGGGAACCAGCCCGATTGCGCGATGTTCCTGCAGTTTTTCGACGCCGCTGGCCAGCACCTTTTCCATCAGCCGGTTGATGATCTCGATCCCGGTCAGATCGCCCTTATGCACCGTTCGGTCCGCAGTCTGACCGGCGAAGGCTTTCTGGTGCAGCGAGCCGTCGGGATTGCGGTCAAAGAAACACCCGACCTCGTTTTCCAATTCCCGAATGCGCACGATGGCCTGTTCGCACAAACGCCACGCCATGTCTTGGTTGGGCAGCCATTTACCGCCATGGATGGTGTCCATGAAATGCCGCTCGACCGTGTCACCGCCACCCAAGGCGACATTGTAGCCACCTTGCACCATCCGCGTGCAGCCGCATTTCCCGATCAAGCCTTTGACGGCGATGGTGATCCTGGTGCCCTCGGGCGCGGTTTGTTGGGCATGCAGCGCGGCAAACAGCCCCGCGCCCCCGCTGCCGAGGATCAGAATGTCGGTATCGTGCCGGTCGATCTCGAAGTGCCGCATCGCTAGATCGCCTGCATGAAAAACAGCCCGGCCACGAGGAACGACATCGCTGCCGCCCCCGCCGCCAGCGTCTTCTGCGATGGACGCCAAGGCAGCCATTCCAGCGCCATCAGGCGCAGGCCGCCGAACATATGCACGGCCAGCAGGAAGACGAGGCCGATTTCGGCCAGCTTCACCGCGCCGGACTCGGTCATTGCCAGGGCCGAGTCCAACCGCGCGGGACCGGTCAGCGCCATGACCAGAACCCAGAAATGGATCGGCAGAAACAGCGCCAGAGCAATCCCGGACAAACGATGCAGAATATAGGCCAGCCACAGCGGATGGGCCCGAGACTGGATACCGCGCGCCGCCCTCATGACGCGGCCCCCACCGCAAACGTGACCGCCCATACCGCGCGTGCACCCAAAGCAAATAGCGCCAGCCCGGTCGCCCACATAAAGACGTCCAGTGCCCGACCCGTCAGGCCACCCCATTCAAAGGCAATGACCCGCAGACCAATGGCCCCGTGAATGGATACCGCAACAGCAAAAAGCCCGTAGAACAGGAACCAGATCAGTGAACCCTGCGTTCGCCCCAAAATCTCGACAGCGGTCAGCCCGCCCTGAATGGCGTAGATCATCACCGCAAGATGCCCCAGCACAAGCGGGGCCATCACCAGCGCCGTCACCCGTTGCAGCATGTAAAGGCGCAAATCCAGCATCAGCGCCCCTTCCGCAATATGGATTTCAGCGTCTCGCGTTTCAGACCGGCGATTGCTGACATCGGGTCCAGCTCGTTCGGGCAGTAGGCCGTGCAGGATCCCATCGAGTGGCAATTGTGGCAACCGCCCTGCCCCGACACCGCCTGCAGTATCTCGGCACGCCCGGCATCCCGGCTGTCATTCACAAGGGTCCAGGCCCGTTGCAGCGCGGCGGGTCCCAGATAATCCGGATGCGCCGCAACCGTATCGCAGGCCGCATAGCAGACCGCGCAGTTGATACACTCGATCCCGGCATTGGCCGTGACCCGTTCGGGGGTGGTTTCGTCGACCGGAGCAATCGGATCGTCTCGCGTCGATACGCCATGGTGAACGCCTTCGGCCGCGACCCATTTGTCGAAAAACGGATCCATGTCCACGACCAGATCCTTGATGACCGGAAGGTTGCGCAGCGGGCCGATGGTCACGCTCTCCCCATCCAGCACCTTTGAGATATGGGTTCGGCACGTCCAGCGCGGCACCCCATTGACCATCATGGCACAGGACCCGCACATCCCCACGCGGCAGGCAAAGCGATAGCTGAGCGTTGGGTCGGCATTCTGCTGAATCCACGAGACAACGTCCAGCACGGTCTGATTGTCCTGGGCCGGGACCTCGAACGCCTCAACGCGATCCGCGCCCCGTTCGATCCGAATGTTTAGCTGCGCCGCTGAATTCATACTCAAGCGTGTCCAGATGCTGTATGGCTGGAACAAAGCTTAACCGACAGTTTGCCTTAATGAACGCGAAAAAATCTTAAGCTTTGTGTAAGAGATAGTTTCGAAAGAGGTGCCGCCGTGGCCGATCTCCCAACTTCCGATCTGCAAGCCGCCCTGCGCGCCCGGTTCTCGGATGCGCCTGAAACGGTGCCCGACGCGGCTGCGCCGTTATACACCATGGCGGCCCGAGGGTCGTGCCGCAGTTTCCGCGACCAGGACATTCACGCTGACCTGCTGGATACACTATGCGCCGTTGCCTTGGCCGCGCCGACCAAAAGCGATCTGCAACAGCGGGATATCATCCTGCTGCGCTCACCCTCACAGCGCCGGAAACTGGCCGAACTGATCCCCGGTCAGGATTGGATTGCAAAGGCTCCGATGATCCTGATCTTCTGCGGCAACAATCGACGTCAAAGGCTGCTGCATGATTGGACAGAGACCCCTTTTGCCAATGATCATCTGGATGCCTTCTTCAACGCCATCACGGACGCCGCCGTCGCGCTTGGGGCCTTTGTCACAGCGGCTGAGGCGACAGGGCTGGGCTGCTGCCCGATCAGCGCGGTGCGCAATCAGGCCCGGATGGTCAGCGACCAGCTGAACCTGCCGCAGCATGTGTTCCCGCTGGCCGGTCTGGCACTGGGCTATCCGGTATCCCCTGCCCCCATTTCCAAGCGACTACCCTTGCGCGTGACATGTCACGAGGATGAATACCGCGAAACCAACCTGCGGGAGGCGATTGAAACCTATGCGCAGGAACGCGCGGTTGCGCAGCCCTACGCCAGCCAAAGGGACTCAGACTACGAAGATACGATACCGGGCTATACGTGGATCGACGACAAGACCCGGCAGTACAGCAAGCCGGAACGCGAAGAATTTGGCGACTATGTCCGCGCGCAGGGGTTTCGACTGACCTAGGTGCAATCCGTTTTCCCGTGTTTGTGGGCCATTGGGCCTCAGGCGGTTCAACACCTCATCCAAGCATCGACAAACCGTTCAGGGCGGGCCAAGCTTGCGCACAGCGTTCGGGCCGAAGCAGGGGGAAGGGATGACCGATTTTCGCCAGACATGCAGGATCACGGCACTTTGTGCCTTTCTGTTCGTGCTGCTCAGCCTGCCTTTGCACGCCCAGACTGCCCCGAACCCGCAAGAGGTGAAACGTATCGTCGATCACCGCTGCGTTGTCTGCCATAGCTGTTATGACGCCCCCTGCCAGTTGAAACTCACCTCGCCCGAGGGGTTGGCACGCGGTGGCAGCAAGCTAGCGGTTTATCACACCGAACGGCTGAAAGATGCGCAACCCACACGCCTTGGCATCGATGCCCAAACGATACCCGAATGGCGTGCGCTGGGGTTTCACCCGGTCATCGATGACCCGTCAGAACCAGCAGATGGTCCAAGCCTGTTAGAGCGATATCTCGAACTCGGTCGCCAGAACCCGTTGCCTGCCGATGGGCCGGTGCCCGAGGTTCTGGGCCTCGCGCTGGATCGCGCTTTGGCCTGTCCGACGCCCGGTGAATTCACCCAATTCCGGGACACAAACCCGCTTGCTGGTATGCCTTACGCCGCCGCAGCGCTGAACGACGCCGAATATGAAACGCTGATCACCTGGGCGCGCAGCGGTGATGCCCTGCCAGCCGCAGCCACCGAAATCCCTGACGCTGTTGCCGACCAGATTACCGCGTGGGAGGCGTTTCTGAACTCCGACGATCTGCGCCACCAGTTGATGAGCCGGTATCTCTATGAACATCTCTTTCTGGCGCGGCTGCATTTCAGCGACGGGCCGGACAGGCTGTTCTTCCAGATGGTGCGATCCACCACGCCTTCGGGGCAAGAGATCGACGTAATCGCCACCCGACGTCCTTTCGACGATCCGGGCAGCGACCGGTTTTATTACCGCCTCCAGCAAATCTCCGAAACTATCGTGCACAAAGAGCATCTGGTCTACGCGTTAAGCCCCGCACGGATGGAGCGGTACAGCCAGCTCTTTCTGACACCGGATTGGACGCTGGACAGCCTGCCCCCGTTCGGAGATGTCGAAGGCGGCGACCCGTTCAGCACATTCGCCCGGATCCCCGCCCGCAGCCGCTATCAGTTTCTGCTGGATGAGGCGTTGTTCTTCGTCCGTAGTTTCATTCGCGGCCCGGTCTGTCACGGCGAAACCGCTGTGGATGTGATCGAAGACCGGTTCTGGGTCAGCTTTCTGGACCCCGACGCCGATCTGTCGATTACCGACCCCAGCTACTTGCAGGACGGTGCCGCCGCGCTCGATCTGCCGGTGTCAAAGGCGGACGATGGCGCGCTTGGCGATCTGCAAGGTTTCTCGCACCAAAACCAAATCAGATATCTTGAGTTCCGAGACGCCCGATACCGCAACAGCCCGTGGCATCAGACCGGGTTCGGGTACGACGCCATCTGGGACGGGGACGGGACCAACCCCAATGCGTTGATCACGGTGTTTCGTCACTTCGACAATGCCTCGGCCATGACGGGCCTGCATGGTGACATTCCGGAAACGGCCTGGGTGATCGACTACCCCATTTTTGAACGTATCTACTATGACCTCGTTGCAGGCTATGACGTGTTTGGCCGGGTCGAACACCAACTCGCCACTCGGCTGTATATGGATGAATTGCGGATGGAGGGTGAAGATACGTTTCTGGCCTTCATGCCCAAAGACGACAGGCGGCAGATGCACGACAGCTGGTACCGGGGTGCGCTGGCAAAGGTGCACACCTATTGGCACCAGCGCCGGGTCGATGACAGCTTTCCAACGGGTATCGCGTATAAGACCGACACCCCGAAGCAGGAGTTCTTCGACACCTTATTAGCCCGCGGCAACGGGTTGTGGCCCCTGCAGGATCCGATCAACCGATGCACCAATGACACCTGCGCGCAGGGAACGGGCGGCGCAATGCGCGCGCTGGCAAGTCAGCGCGGAGACTGGGTCCGCTACCTGCCTGACCTGTCCGTGCTTGCGGTGGAAGGCCCGGATGACGAGGTCGCGTATTTCACCCTCGCCCATGACAAGGCCCATGACAACGTGGCCTTCCTGTTTCACGAGGCCGCCCGGCGCGACCCTGCCGCCGATGTACTGACGGTCATTCCGGGGTTCTTCGGCAGCTATCCGAATTTCTTTTTCCGCGTCCAATCAGATGACCTGCCTGCATTCATTGATGGTATGACCACCATCCGGTCCCAGTCGGATTATATCGCGTTTGTCACCCAATTCGGCATCCGCAGAACCAGCCCCGAATTCTGGGCACTCAGCGACAGGATGACGGCCGAGTTTCTGGGGCAGGCTCCGATTCAGGCCGGACTCTTCGACCTTAATCGTTACAAGGATCCCCGGTCTGATCAGGACCCGACCTGACCCCTGAAATGCAAAGACCCGGTGATCTGCCTCACCGGGTCTTTTTTAGCGTGACGTTTGAATTCAGGCAGCCTCGGTTTCCGGCTGACCCGCGTGAATATTCACTTCGCGCAGGATCAGCGACACCTGCGCTTTCAGCGCATCTGCGACATCCTCCATCGCGTAATGCCGGGCACCTTCTTCCCACCGCTGGTCCTCGGGCTTTTCCGGCTTCGATGTTTTGGGCCGGTAAGCCGACAGCCCGCCATGCAGGTCTTGCAGATGCTTTTGCACGTCCTTGGCAAATTGCGGCTTCTCCTGTTCGGGCAGGGTGTCAATGATCTCTTCAAACTTGAATGGATCGGATTTGCACAGGCCGTGCAACGCCTTCATCGGGGTATCGATGTCCGGTGTCAGGCAACTGTCCTTGGACAGGCGCGGATAGGCCTTGGTTGCGGCGGCGCGTTTGAACTTCAGCCACGATGTCAGCGTCAGATCCGGGGTCCCGGGATGCCAGTCCGACACTTTGGGCACGCTGCGCAGAACCACGGGGTCTTCGCTGTAAAGCGTCTCGAAATATTTCACCACCTTCAGACACACATCCTTGTCCGAGGCCAGGATTTCCGGCGTCAGGCCACAGTTCCGCCCGACCTGAGCGGCCACGGGATCCCCGACAATGGCGATGCCATAGGCCAGAACACATTTGGCCAGGGTCGAGTTCCACGCAATCGCGGTTCTGGCCGCCTTGCGGTTTCCGGGGTTGTTGCGGGCATCGACATACAGCTTCCAGCCGCGCAGGATTTTGGCCTGATCATACATCTTGTAGCCATAATCCGTCAGCGCCTTGGCCATCGAGGTTCCCGCCGCAATGCCTGTTGCCGCGCCCGTTACATCCCCAAGACGCGTGCCCTGAGACACCACACCCAGAACCGAGAAGAACGCATTGAAGGATTTCTGGCTGAGTTGAACGCTGGAGTTTTCCAGCCGTTCCTTCACCGCAGCCTCGTAGACTGATCCGCTGGCCGAGGCTAGGGCCGCGTTCTTGCGCCATGTGTTCAGCTCATCGCCTTTCCGCAACAGGGCAACAGCATCGACGCTGAGTTGGCGCAGTGAATCCGCCAGACCGGTTACCGGGAACAGCCGGGTCAGGACCTTGGTGCCACCGGCCGCAATGGTCTCGATCAGCTTGATCTTCATCTCCGACGCCTTGATTTCGGCGATCAGCGCATCCACCGCCTTCTTCGATTTTTCAACTGCCGCCTCATCCTTCGGGTCTGCAGGTGGGGTGGCGGCGGCAATAACGTCTTTCAAATGCTGAAATTCGGCATCGGCCTCTTCTTCGATGCTGGCCAGAAACTCTTCACGGCTGCCCTTGTCGGCCAGTTTCGCTTTCAGCGCATCCAGTTCCTTGCCGGTCTTTTCCGCTTCAAGCTTCTCGGTGGCCTCTTTGGTCTTGCGGGCGATGGCTTCATTGGCCCCCGGTTTGGCATGGTTTTCATTCAGCGCCTCAACCATCGATTTGATCGACGAATTGACGTCGGCGAAATAGCTGGCATAGCTGAAGGGCGCAAAGCCCGCCTCGCCCGGCGAAAGCTGGAAGGCCGAGCCGGACACATCCAGCCGCTGTTGCAAAAGTTTCTCGATTGACTTGTCCTGCAAATCCTCGGCTTCCGAGTCCGACAGCAAGGCCTTTTCCGGGTAAAGCGCCATCTCGCCATTCACAGTTGCGGACGAGGCCCCGATATGCGCCAGACCGGCGGTCAGATGACCTGCGAGCATTTTGAAATCCGGGTTCGGCTTGGCCAGTTCCTTGCACGCGCCGCCGACATTTGCGGTCATGATGAAAAAGGCGCGGATGCTTTCGGAAACAACCCCGGACAGATAGGGGCGTTCGTCAAATTCCTTGTCTACTTCATGGCTGCCGATGCTTTCGTCGCGGTGCTTGGTCAGATCTGAATCCGCCAGTCCCGAATTTACCTCGCCGCCCACCTGGTTCGTGGCGGCGGCGGCCTCGGCCAGAGTGTCACCCAGCGACGACAGGATGCTCATGACCGCCTTTTCGCGCGCCTCGGGCGTCTTGGCCTGTGCGGCCAGAAGGATTTTATCCGCCAGCTTGTTTCCATTGATCAGTGCGGCCAATGCACCCTGACCGGCGCTGAACCCCTGACGGTGATCATGAGTATTGCCGCCGTCTTCGTTCTGCGACCGGTCCGCAGTGGCCGCCGCGCTGAGTGCGGCGGTGACGACACCGCTCAGCACGTCATTTGCGGCGTCGGATGCGAAATGCAGGGTTTTGCCCACGTCCTTCTCGGGCTTTTCGGCAAAGCGAACGCCCTTTTCGGCAACGGTCAGACTGGTCGTTGCAAGGCTGGTGGCGGCCACGCGCAGCAACTGTTTCCCGGCGACCCAGCGCGGATCGGAAAATTGCTCTGCGGACAGGGCGGCGCGGGCGGCGTCAATGTCGTTGAACTCGGTCACGACGCTGGCAAGTTCGGGGTTTTCCTTTGCCTTTGCCAACACGGTCAACGTGCCAGCGTCGTCCGGCAGTTCCAGCTTGGTGCGTGTTTCGTCGATCAGCGCGTTTTGCTTTGCGCCCAGAACGGCGTTCTTGGCTTCCAACTCACGCCCGTCCGCCCGGCTTCGGCCGGTGATATCGAAATCGGCAAATGTCATTGAAGACGCGGCAATGGTCGAGGCCATCGTGATCGTGTCCTTGGCAATGCCCATGACCCTGAAAACGTCCTCGAATTTCGAGGCAGTGTCGGAATATTCATCCAGCTTGGCATCGTAAATTTCCGAGGCACCGTCGAACATCTTTTTGAATTCGCTGTAGGCGTCGGGTACGATGTTCGACGGGATGATGCCCTCGCGCACCAGGGGGGCCCATAATTCGCGGGCGATGTCTTCGTCGCTGAACAGGCCGCTGTCCTGCATCTCGTGCTGGCGGTCCAGAATCTTGGCCAGCGATTCACTTGCCGCCTTCATCACCTCGGGGGTGACACCGGTTGCGTCGGGCAGGTCGGCATAGCTGTCCACCTCGGACATCATCTTGCCGTTCAGCCAATCCATCTTGCCCTTGCCCGGCAGTTTGAACACGCCCGCATGACGTGCCATCGAGACCTTGAAATCCTGTGCCTCTTTGATGCCCTGTTTGTCCGCATCCAGTTTCGTCAGGATATCGGTCAAGACCGCCGCTTTCTGGGCCGTCGCCTCGGCGCTTTTTTCAAAGTCTACGGCCTTGCCCTGTGCGGTTTCCAGCCATTTGATCTGAGTGTCTGTAAAAGCCATGTCTATTCCTTGTTCCGGTCTTTACGCCGGTCTCATCAAATTCAGGACGCCAGTTGCAGCAGCCGGACTTCCAGTTGGGTCAGTTCGTCAACGGCGATGTGAAGTTTGTTCTGAACGCTGGTGAACGGGTGGTTGAGGTAATGCTGGATGCCCGCATTGCCCCGGATCTGAGTCAGCAGCGGGCGCACCTGCCGCAGGGCTTGTTCGCGCGCCTGTTTCCGGGCGGCAAGATCCTGATCCCGATCCGCGATGATGTCCGTGTGGGTCTTCAGACCCTGCAGAACCAGTTGCGAGGAGATGTTGTTCGCAAACCGCTGCAAGGCCGCCTGATCCACCACATTCTGTCCGTCGCCTTTCAGCGCATCGACCTGAGTGACAAAATCGTTCCGCACGAAATCGGCGGCATCCTGAAGGGTTCCGATGCACCGTTCGGCATAGGTGGTCAGCCCCTGCGCCAGATCGTCCCGGAAACCGGTGATCTCGCTGCGGATGAAGTCCATGCTTTGTTGCAGGTCGTTGAAACGCTCTTTGTTCTTGGCGAACTCATCCTTGGTGATCGAACGCTTTTCCAGAACCGTCAACTCATCCCGAAGATCCCGCAGCCGGGACAGATCAAAGGTTTCGGGATCGACACGGGAATGGCCTTTGAACTTGTCCAGAATGCGCTTGAGGCTGACCTTGTCGCGCAGCATCGCGTCCAGTTCGTCTTTCAGCGGTTTGGCCATGGCCGCGAATTCCTTGGCCCTGTCCTTGTTGTTCCGCCGGTCTTCCTGATCCTTGAGATAATCAGATGTGATCTGGTCCAGCTTCTGCTGATCGTGGTGGTTCAAATCAGACGTCTGCTTCAACTTCGCAAGATCATAGAGGATTTCAGCCTGCCGGGCGGTCTTCTTCTTAAGGTCGCCCATCTTTGAAAGGGCGTCGGACATATCCTCTTTGGTCAGCGCATTTTTTGCCAGTTCAAGCAGGTCTTCATGCTCGATCTTCAGCGGTCCGGCCCCTTTGGACTTTGCGAGCCGTTCGAAGAACGGGATCTTGTCATGCGGCAGAACTGCCCGGATCTTTGAAACCAGATCATCATTCACAAGCGCTGCGACCCTGTCCAAATCCTTGATCACCGCCGCGCTTTTGGTTTCAAAGTCCTTCCCGGTCTTCTCAGCCTCTTTGGCATTTGTGTGCAGCTCTTCGAAATCGGTGCGCAGCAGCTGCGAAAACTCGATTTTCGCAGTTTCAATCGGCATTGTGGTGTAGCCCGCGCTCAGCTTGCTGACCTTTTCAGCCAGGCGCAGCCTTTCCTCGATGTAGAACCCGGCGGTCCGGCCCGAGGCCAGTTTGTCGATCTTATCCGACAGATCGGCCAGCTTTTTCTTCAGCTTGGCATAGTCACCGGCGTTATTTGCAATCCCATCCAGAATGCCCTTGGCCTTTTCCAACTCTTGCTTGGCGATGCTGTCCACGCCCTTGACGCCCGAGGCGTGCAATTCATCCAGAAACTCGAGCGAGTCCAAAACGGCCTGCACGGTTTCCCGCGGGACCTTCTTGTTGCCCCGGCGCGGGATCTGGACGTAAACATCGTGGTCCAGATCCTTGTAGGTCCCGGCCTTGCGCTCGACATGTGTCTTGTCGTCTTTTGTTTCGATCCGGCCAAGGTCGTCGCGTTTGATCAGCTTATCGAACTGCTCACGGACTTCGGCCGTCACTTTCCCAAGCTCCGCGTCATCCCATTCCTTGCCTTTGGCTTGCTCTTCATATCTCTCGGCGCTGGATTTGAGCAAGTTGAGGTCGCTGACAGTGCCCAGAACGGTACGGCCTTCGCGCGCCTGAATGGATGCCAGTTCGGCTTCGATATTATGCGCCCACTGATCGAACCCTTCCTTGTCCAGGCTGTTGCGAATGACGCCGATCCGGTCGCTGGTCTTGGTCAGAACGCCGATGGCCTTGCCGGTTTTCTGAACCTCGTCTTCCAGCATTCCCCAATAGGCGTGTTCTTCGGGCGCGACCTCCTGCGACAGGTCTTTCAGCTTGGCCTCAAGGGACTTTGCCAACCCGACAAATTCGATCTGACGCAAGCTGCGCGCGGCCTCTTGTGTTTTGCTTGTCAGGGCTTTCAGCGCTGCCGAAGGTTCCGGCGCGGGCTGCGAAACCTGCGCCGCCAAACGGGCCGTGCGAATGTCTGACAGATCATGTTGCACATCGGTCAAGGTGGACTGCGCTTCGTCGAAACCGCCCAGTTTCGCCTGTGCCTCGGCAATCTCCAGCTTCCGGTCGCACAGGGCCAGCATCTCTGCAAGGATGCCTTGAGTCCTGTCATCAAGACCGGATGTCGGGATCAGCTTCCCTTCGGCCTCGCGCTGCTTTTTGATCAACTTCACCTGCGACTGGATAAGATCGACCTGAGATTTGTTCTGCGGCGCAGCCTGCGCGTTGCTGTCCTGCGCGCGCAATTCCTCTTGCAATTCGGCCAGTTCTTCATGGGTGGACTCGGCGTGCTCAAGCTCGCTGGCGATCAGTTGAACCGTGAACTCGGCCTGCACCTGATCCACGATTTCGCGAACCGGCTGTTCGGCTTGCACATCGGTTTCACTGGAAGTTTCCACCGACGCAGCGGGTCCGGCGTCCGGAAACGCCCATCCGCGCAATTTGTAGTAATTCTGAACCCAGTCCAATTGCTTTGGGTCCATTGTCGGGAATTCCATTGTTTCCGGCATTTAGGCTCTTACCCTTTACATATCCAGATCTTTAATTTGGAACGCAATGTGAAATAGATTACACAACCTCAGAGAGTATAACCTTTTTCACCACTTTCCTTTTCAAGACCCATACGCAGTCATCAATACGTGCCTGCCCCGATTCCAAATGCGGATCGGTTTCGGCTAAATAACCCGTAGACTGTATTCCGAGGGGGATTCAACTAAAGCAATTCAAAGTTTTCGTGTGGTTTGTTACCAAGGCAGCGAAGGCTTGAACCGCATACCACGCAGGGGTTTACGTAACCTCGCAAAAGGTAAAACAATCCCGATCAAAACGGCAGACTTGTTGTCCGTTTGGTCAAATACAAACCCAAACTTTATCAATTTTCTGGAAACCGGCACCGTTTCAGACCTGTTGATCAAAAAACCTGTAACCAAATACACGCAAATGTATATCAGGTTTAATTGTGCAGCATCGCCTCATATGCTCTTAGATCGAACTGTATGAGTCTCGGCACCCGAAAGTGCCGTAATTTCGTCCGGTGTGGAGTGATCACTGTGGATAAAGCGCAGATAAAAGAATTAAAGGCCAAATTGGCAATCGCGAAAACGAAACCGCTCAATTTCGCGTTTGCCCCGGCCAAGGCGGTCGCCGACAGTGCGTGTGAACTGCACGCAACAACCAAGGCAGAAAAGCTTCGCAAGACGGTCAAGGCCGACGCGGGGGTTTCAGACAATAAGGCGGTTGTGTGGGGCGTTGCCAAACTGGAAGACAAGTTTCTTGTCATCACCTGCGAGGATGAACCCAAGCGCCCGTCCGTCAAGGCGTTGCGGCAGTTTCTGAAAGCCGCCAAGCTAAGCTTCAAGGTTCGCATTCTGGATTCCAGCGGCAAGGTGCTGGATGACGAACTTGACGATGAAGATCAGGACATCGCCGATCAAGGCGCTGTGGCTGACGCTCCAGCTGATGAGGCCGACGACACCCCGGCTTCCGATGACATGGGCGAGTTGCAGAAGAAATTCGAAACGCTCAGCCGCATGACCAGGGCCGTTGCCGAGCAGAACCCTGATCGGTCGCAGGCCTTGCTGTCGGCGCTGCAAACCATCGGCGGTCTGGTCGAGGCCGGGGATCAGGACAAGGCCCGCGCGGGGATGGCCCGTCTGGCGGCGGCGCTGAAAAAGCAGGGTTCGGCTGACCAGCCAAAAACGGATGCCAAGGCGGTCAGTGCAACCTTCAAAAAACTTGTGCAGCTTCGATCTGACACCAACGCGAATTTCGACAAGCTGATGACCACCCTTGCCCAGCAGCCGGACCCAAGGATCAGCCGCATCGCAAATGACGATTACAAAAGCGTCTTTGGCGGGGCGACCGGCCTGCTGGACAGCATCGAAACGGATCTGTTTGCAGCGGCGGGCGTCTGGAACCAGACCCAGGGCGCAGAACGAAAAGCTGCCGAGGCGGAAATCCGTCACTGCATCCAACGTTTGCGCAGCCATTTGGACGGCAATGCGCTGATCGCGCTGCTGGAGGACAACCCGTTTGTATCCAGCTTGAAGATCAAGGCCCCTTTGCTGGCCGTTCTGAATGAGCTTGACGGCCAACTGACCGCCTGATTGCTTTAGCCAGACAAAAGCCCGCCCAATCAGGGCGGGCTTTTTTGTGCCTGAAACTCGGGTCAGCAAGATCGCTGACCCTTCGGTTTACAGACCAATCGCGCGGGACAGGCTGATTTCAGCAGATCCTACGGCTGCAACCAGCATGTCGATCTGTTGCCGCTCGACCCCTGCCAGTTCCGGATCGCTGGCCCGGATCAATGTGATGGCCTTTCGGATTTCCGTCTGCGCAGTTTGAATGGCAGCGCGCGCCTGATTGACGGCATCGCGGCGAATAGCGTCCCGCTGGGCCGCTGTGGTGGCAAGCGCCAGACGGCGGTTCGCCTCATCCCCGGCGGCGCGGATACCTGCGCTGGCGTCGCGAATAATGTCGCCGACCTCTTCCAACCCGGCCGGAAGATCATTGGCAATCGAATCCAGTTCACCGGCAAAATCGTCCAGAGCTTCGGCCAAACAGTCCAGATACTGGGTCAGGCCCTGATCCGCTGCCTCGCAGCTTGCAATCGCGTCCTCAAAATCGGCCGAGACACCTTCGACAATATCGGTTGTCCCTGTGGGGCCAACACCGGGGTTTACGGCAGTTCCCCCGCCGCCGGTGTCATCGGTGATATCCGTATCGACGGTTGGTGTGACATCCACGGTGGGAACCGGCGGCAATTGCGGTGGAACAACACTGCCGGGGCCGCCCGGAATGCCGATTGCGGGCGTAATCGTGGCGCTACCGCCAAGGGCGACAACACGAAACGCCTGTCCGTTGGCACTGTTCAGGTTGCTGGTATCAACGGTGAATGTCGTGGGGCCCACGTTCTGGCTGGCAAATGTCAGCGACTGAAAGATCGGAGAAGTATTCAGCGTGTCAGGGTCCGGCCCAAAGCGAAACTGCGATGGCCCGCCGGAAACTGTTCCGGTTGTGGTCGCTGCCGCCGTCTGACCCGCAATCGCTGTGGTCGGATCAGGAATGGCAAACACCACCGGCGAGGTTGAATAGTTGGCAGGCAAGAACCCGGCTGATCCCGGTGCCCAGACATTGTCGAAATCCCACCCCTGAGCGGATGCCAGGTCAAAGAATCCCTGCGTGTCCTGAAACTGCGCCGTCGTAAGGGCTGTTCCGCCATCGCTCGCGGTCTGGCCCGAGCTGTTGACGTCCCAGAAGGATGCGGTCACGGTTCCAAAGACCGGTGTATCGATGCCGGCTAGACGTGAGTTGTTGCCGATCAACCCCCCAACTTCATCACTTGTAGAACCCGTTGTCGTCACGACACCGGTTGAGTAGGATCGCTCGACCGAGCCTCCGGCATTTGATCCTGCCAACCCACCGACTGAAGTCAAACCGGACCCAGCCAAAGCTACGACCGCCCCTTGAGCGTAGGAATCTTGCGTCAACCCAAAGTTTGAACCGACAAGGCCCCCACCTACCAATTCGCCAAATCCAGTTTCGTCCTCAACCGTTACATTTCCAAGGCTATGAGACCGCTCAATATCCCCGAAGTTCAAACCTACTAACCCGCCAGCGGTAATGAAGTTTGCACTGGCATCAATCGGCAGGAAGGCGTTCACGGACGCGGTCGAGAAACTGTCGACAACGGTGCCGGTGTTGTTGCCAACCAGACCGCCGACAATCGCGCCACCAAGGTTGTTGTTTGCCTTTATGCTGCCGGATACGGCGACGCCGGAAATCTCTCCGGTGTTGAAACTGGCGACAATGCCGCCGGTGCCCACTGTCACGTTTGCGTTGGTCAACTGGAACTCGGTCAGCACGCCGTCGTTTGTATCTACAAAACCGCCGGATCCTGTTCCCTGATCGATCACCAGCCCGTCGATGATATTGCGATTGCCATCAAGCGTGCCCGAGAAGTTGCCGATGGGATCAAACCCGCCCGTCCATCCGGCGGTGACCGAAGCGTCGATGTTGTTGGCCAGCTCATAGTTCTGGGATCCCCGTCCCGCGCTGCCGATGCCCTGCAATCCGTAGACATCCGTCAACTGGAACGGGTTGGCCGCAGTGCCATCCCCGGCCAGCGCCCGCAGAAAGCTTGCGCCACTGCTGATCGAAAAATCCGCCGCAGCAAAGGACGGAAGTGTGCCCGAGACCTGTTCCCACGACCCCGCCAGCAGCGAGAATGCACCCACATCGATGGTGCCCCCTGCCCCGGTCGAGATCAGCCCGATCCCGTCCACCGCCCCAAGGGCGTTCAGGGTCAGGCTGCCGTTGGGTGCATTGATCGCGCCGTTGAATGTGATGGCGTTGTCCGCATTCAGCCTCAGGTCCGAGGTCGATATCCAGTCGATATCGGCGTTGATCGTGATGTTGCCGTCATCCGTGCCAACTACGTCCGAGGTATCCAGAATGACATTGCCCAGATCCAGCTGCGCCTCCAGCCCGGCTTCGGTCAGCGTGCCGGGTATGGTGATGTTCTGCGGGTCCAGCAGAAGCGTCCCCACCTCACCCTTCGGCGCGCGCAGATCGGCAAGTCCGCGATAGCGCAGGTCGACAAGGCCGGACACCTCGGCAAAACCACCGTCACCACCATTTGCCCCACCCCGGGCCGAGATGGTGCCGTTGAAATTGGTGAAGTCATCCGACCAGACGATGACCCGACCGCCATCACCCCGGTCGCCTGCATCCGCCGACAGGGTGGTGCCTGCGTCAACAAAGGTGGTCTGCGCGGTCTGCAAATCGCCGCCGCCCTGATAATCGCCCCCTACCCGGATGGTGCCGCCGTCGCCAGCGCCAAGCCCGTCGGCCCTGAGCGTCGCGCCGGTCAGGGCAATCGCTTCACCCGTGATCGTGATGCTGCCACCCGAACCGGGCCGCGCAACAGGTCTGGGAGAGCTGGCTACCTGCGCCACCGATGCCGATGTGTCAATCGTTCCACTGACCTGCACGCCACCACCGCTGCCGCCCAGCACCACCGCGCCGGACCGGCCCGAGACCGAGCGCGCCTCGATCACGCCGGACATATTGATGACCTGACGCGCCGCGTTTCTGGCGCTGGCGGCCTGAAGATGCACGCTGCCGCCATTGGCCTCGATCCGGCCCGAGTTCGACACCAGCGCCTCCATCAAGGCGTCATCCGTGTCCGAAGGCACTGCGACCTGCAAGAACCCGTCGCCCGAGACGTCCAGCGTCACCTGCTCGCCAGCGCCCAGACCGACCTTGCCCAATGGCACCCGGATCAGGCCCGAATTGCTGACCCGCCCGCCGATCAGGGCCGCATAGCCCCCCGGCACGATCGAGATTGTCCCCGCATTCTCGACCGCTGCCGAGTTGCCGTTGCCCGTGTAACGATAGGTGCCGTTCAGAAAATCCTCGTTCGAGATGTTCAGCGAGGATGCCACAAAACCAGCCGTGCTGACACTGCCGTTCGGACCAATGAAAATACCGTTCGGATTGACCAGATGCACCTGCCCGTTGGCGTTCAGTTGCCCGTGGATCTGGCTGGTGGTGTCACCGGTTACACGCCCCAGAAACACGCTGGCAGCGCCGGGTTGGTTGATGTCGACCCGCGCGCCTTCACCGATTGAGAAGCTGTTGAAATTGACAATGGCCGCGTTCGAATTCTGATTGATGTTCAGCTGGGTATTGCTGGGCTGGCTTAGAGTCGCGGACCCCGCAACCACCGATCCACCTGTGGGCAATGCCTGCGCCAAGGCGGTCGTCGCCCATAACAGGGCGGTTGCCGAACACCAGAAACCTGTCGTAATCTGTTTCATGACGGTGCTAGAACCTGCGATTGAAAGTGATGTTGAACCGGTTGCCGTCTTCGCCAAAGTCATCGCGTTCGCCTCTTCCATATTCCACTCGTACCGATGCCGACCGATAGGCCGAATTCTCAATTGTAAAAACGTCCAGACCGACGCCATAGGACGACGCGCGGGTCGTGCCCTGCTCAAGAACGGTGGGCTGTTCAACACCCAAAACGCCATGCGCGCCAAAAACGTAGGGTTTGATGACCAGCGGCAGGCCTGCTACCGCCGTCTGCTGGCTGCGCCCCAGCTCAGCCCGCAGAACCCAGCCGTCATCCCCACGCAACTCACCCGCATCGAAGGTGGACAATTCGCTGGGCCCGGCGATGCTGAATTGTTCCGACGTCACCAGCGGATCGCCAAAGCTGGTCTGAATCCGCCCGTTCACCGAGAGAGACCAGTTGCGGTCCAGCGGACGGTCGTAGCGCGCGCCCAGAACCAGTTTGGTAAAGACCGCGCTTGCGCCCTGCCGCGACAGCGGCGTGTCATCCGGCCCGACCGAGGCGCTGGCCCCGAAGGCGTCCAGGCCCCGCGACAAGGTGGCGTTGCCCGTCAGGGATGACCCGTTCTCGAACTGCCACGTACCGTCCAGCGAGGCGCGCAGAATGCTTAGATCATCTTCAAAGATCGGCAGGGACGCCGCGCCGATGACCAGATCCTGCGAATCGCTTACCCGGTCCAGAACAAGCTGCGACGACAGGTTGACCCGGCGCGAGCGTATCCACGGATAGAAAAGCCGCAGCGACAGGCGGTCAAAATTGCTGCTGCTGGGCAAAAGATCCGCGTCCGGAAGGGTGTCGCTTGTCGTCACCTCGGCGTTGAAGGTCAGACCATTGATCCCGATTGGGATAACCGCCCCGGCGGCCAGAATCCGATATTGCGAATCGGTCGAGAAAAACCGATCCGGCGCGCCGCCCGCGCGGAAATAGAAGGTCTCACCCAGACCCAGCAGGCCGTTGGCCTCGACCCCTGCATTCAGATTGACCGGTCCCAGCGTGTCCGATAGCGAATTGTCGAACCCGAAAGACCCGGTGAAGGTGCGAAACTCACCATCCAGCGTCAGAACAGTGCCGCCCCGGCTGTCGCCTTGTGACAAGGTCGAAGACAAACGGATGCCAAAGGTATCCCCGGCCAGCAACAAGGCGCGTTCGATGTCGTTCAGCAGGATACCGCGCTGTCCGATCAGCGGGTTTGTCACCGCCTGAACCCGCGCCCGGGCGGGCTCGGGAACACGGGATGCATCTATGCGCTCGACAAAACCGTCGATCACCACGATCCGCAACGTTCCCCCATCCAGCAGGGTTTGCTGCGGCAGGACCACGCGGCTAAGTGCATAACCTGCGGTTGTATATGCGTTTTCCAAACGTCGGGTGGCCCCGAATATCTCGGATACCGCAACACGCTTCCCGCGCAGGTTTTCGACGAAGGCCTCATTCGCGCCGGATAGCTGAGGCAACGCCCCTTCGATCTCAACCTGCCCAATTGTGACAAACAACTGATCCGCACCCGCCGGTGCCGGGGCTCCGGGATCGCGGGCAACGGTGACCGGCCCTGTGCTGCGCTGATTCTGCGGCTGAAAGGTGGATGGGGCAAGGTTGGATGCAGTCTGCGCCAGCGCGGTACCACCCACCCAAGTCACCATCAAACCCAGGGCCGCAGCCCCCAAAACCGAGGGCCGTCGCCTGATCACCCAAAGGCGCAACGCCTGTATACTTGTTAAAAACATCATCATGAATGACCCAATCGCGCGGATCGCACACCGGTTGCAACCCTCGCAAGATCAACACGCCGAGAGCGAGTTGTCACAATTGACCCTTGCTGAAATGCAAAGACGGTAACCGCCAATCACGACCACGTCAGGCGTCTTTCATCTGATCGACAACCGACCCAAAGCTTTGGATATACGCATCCCGGTACAAGTTTCAGGAGTCCTGGTAAGGTGGAAGCTACATCGACAATGAGCCTGCGCGACAAAGCCCGTATCTTTGTCGAATTGCCCGTGGTCACGAATGTCATTCTCGGCCTGATCATTTTCAACGCGATCACGCTAGGGTTGTCCACGTCTGACTGGGTCAAGGACAGTGTCGGCCCGGCGCTGGCGCTGCTGGACAAGATCGTCCTGTTCATATTCGTGGCCGAATTGTTGCTGAAACTCTTTGCCTATCGGCTGGAATTTTTCCGAAACGCCTGGAACATTTTTGACCTGGTTGTGGTCTGCGTCGGGCTGTTGCCGGAACGCGAGGGCCTGTCCGCCCTGCGGGGGCTGCGCGTCATCCGGGCAATGCGTCTGCTGTCAGTCATTCCCCAGATGCGCGCTGTGGTGAAAGCCCTTTTGGACGCGCTGCCGGGTATGGGCGCGGTGATCATCATGATCTCGATTGTGTTCTATGTCTTCGCAGTCATGGCAACACTGATGTATGGACCGGATTTCCCGGAATGGTTCGGAACGTTGGGGCGGTCTCTTTACACGCTGTTCCAGATCATGACGCTGGAAAGCTGGTCAATGGGCATCGTGCGCCCGGTGATGGAAGAACACCCGACCGCCTGGATTTTCTTTGTGCCCTTTATCGTCATCACCGCGTTTTCGGTTCTGAACCTGTTCATCGGTCTGCTGGTCAACACCATGCAGTCGGCGGTTGAAGACGAAGCAGGCCAGGAATTCTCGCGCCTGCGCGAGCTGGTCCGCAGTGAAACCGACATCGTCGACAGGAACGTGATCGAGCTGCTGGCTGAGGTGAAGAAACTGCGCACAGAGGTCGCGGCACTGAAAGATGACGGCAAATAGATTGGGTGACTCAGTTTGGTAATCCCGATCCCGCGAGGGAAATCCGCTTACCAGGACTTCCCGCTGTAAGGCTCGTCTTCAACATATTTTCGCAAAGCGTCGATGTCCGAGATCTCGGCGTGGTTGCGATTGATTTTTACGCCCACTGTCTTGAGCCGCGAAAAGGCGCGGCTCAGGCTTTCGGGCTTCATTCCCAGACGGCCCGCGATCAGCATTTTGTCATAGGGCAAGGACACATCACATTCGCTGGCATCGCAATCACACAGGTTCAGCAGAAATTCGGCCACGCGCTGCGCGCCGGTCTGCGCCTTCAGTTGTTCAAGCTGGGCCACCAGTGAATGCAGATGCGTAAAGGTTGACGCCAGAATCGAGATTCCGATTTCGGGATCCTCTTTCATCAATGAGATCAGGATCGGGCTGGGAATATGCATCACCTCGCAGGTCGAAACAGCCTCGGCCGAGACCGGGTACGGCACGTTGCGCAGGGCGACGGCCTCGCCAAAACTGTCGCCGCGTTTGAAGACGCTCACGACCGCCTCGGCGCCGGTGGGGGTCATGCGGAACAGTTTGACCCATCCGGCCAGTACCACGTGAACGGCCTGCGCCGTCTCTTCCTGCAAAAATATCGTCTCACCCCGATCATACTGACGCCAGATCGCGTGGCTCAGCAGTGTTTCCACATGCTGATCCGGTAAACTGCGCAGCAGCAGCGACTGGCGCGCGATTGCCTTTTGTGGCTCATGCGACATGAATATACCCCGTGTCTTTCCCGCCGCCCTTCAAGCACGGCCAGATCACCCTGTCCTTAAGCTATATCAAACTGGGCGCGGGTCTGCTCTGTTAAAGCCTGCGCCACTTGACAATTGTCATGTTGCGGTACGCGACGCTGCCTTACGCTTGATCCAAAGCCAGTAATCCGGGGAGCCCGCAACATGGACTACGAGCGATTCTTTACCCAGAGCCTTGATGACCTTCGGGACGAAGGCAACTATCGCGTCTTCATCGATTTGCAACGCCGCTGCGGGTCTTTCCCGAATGCGCGCCAAACCGATGGGCCGGTCCAGCGGGACGTACGGATCTGGTGTTCGAACGATTATCTTGGAATGGGCCAGCACCCGGCAGTGATTTCGGCAATGCACGATGCCCTGGACCGCTGCGGCGCGGGCGCGGGCGGGACGCGGAACATATCCGGCACCACCCATGATCATGTGCTGCTTGAGGCCGAACTGGCCGATCTGCACGGCAAGGAAGCCGCGCTGCTGTTTACCTCGGGCTATGTGTCAAACTGGGCCGCGCTGGGGACGCTGGCGGCGAAAATCCCCGGTCTGATCGTGTTTTCGGACGCGTTGAACCACGCTTCGATGATCGAAGGCATCCGCCATTCACGGGCGCAAAAGGTGATTTGGAAACATAACGATCTGGAGGATCTCGAGGCGAAACTGGCCGCCGCTGATCCGGATGCGCCAAAGATGATTGCCTTTGAGTCGGTGTATTCGATGGATGGCGACATCGCCCCGATCAAAGAGATTTGCGATCTGGCCGACAAATACGGCGCGATGACCTATCTGGACGAGGTGCACGCCGTTGGTTTGTACGGTCCGCGCGGCGGCGGAATAGCTGAACGCGAAGGCCTGATGGATCGCCTGACCGTGATCGAAGGGACGCTGGGCAAAGCCTTTGGTGTGGTCGGCGGATACATTGCGGCCTCAGCCGCGCTGTGCGATTTCGTGCGCAGTTTTGCCAGCGGGTTCATCTTTACAACCGCTTTGCCCCCGTCGATTGCCGCCGGGGCTGCCGCCTCGATCCGGCATTTGAAACAGTCGAATGCCGAACGTGACCTGCAAAAGGCCCGCGTGGCCCAGGTCCGCGCGCGGCTGGATGCCGAGGGCATTCCACATCTTCCCAACCTCAGCCACATCATCCCGGTGATGGTGGGCGATCCGGTGAAGTGCAAGTTCATCTCGGACACGCTGCTGGAGGAGTTTGGCATCTATATCCAACCTATCAACTATCCCACGGTCCCGAAAGGAACCGAACGTCTGCGGATCACGCCGTCACCGGTTCATACCGATGAAGATATCGACCATCTGGTGGGGGCGTTGTCAGTCCTTTGGCAGCGCTGTCAGATCGCGAGGATGCCGATGGCAGCCCAATAAACAAAGCCTCCCTTTGCTTTGCAGACTGCCGTCCCTGTCGGGGGCGGCTTTTTTCAGATCAGGTAGAGGCCAAAGATCAACAGCGAGAAGATGGTGAGAACCATGGTGAACCCGCGTAGCCAGTTTGGGCTGTGGGCCAGATCAAGGTATAGCGCGAGGATCAGCCGCGTTTTGATCAGGGCGAGAACCAGCACACCGGCAGCCACCACCTTTGGGCTGTGCAGCAGGGTCAGCAGCGCCGACGCAAGGCTGAGCGCCAGCAGGCCAAGCCAGGCGCGGGTCAAAGGGTCGGGACGCCTCCGGCGGCCGTTTTTGGAACGAGAAGAAGACAGGGGCATCTCGCTTATCCCAGCAGGTAGATCACGGGGAACAGCATGATCCAGACCAGGTCGACCATGTGCCAGAACTGTGCCCCCGCCTCGATGTTGTTTGGATCATCGCGCCAGGCGACCAGCAGCAGAATCGCGACCCCCGCCAGGACATGGGCGGCGTGAAAGCCGGTCAGCAGATAGTAAAACAGGAAGAACGGGTGGGTTTCATAGGTGATACCCTGCGCGGCCTTGCCGGTGTATTCCACGCCTTTGATGATCAGGAACACGATCCCCAGCGCCGCGGCCCCGGTCAGGGCGAGCCGGGATTTGAGGCGGCGTTCGGCGCGGCGCCAGCGCAACGCTAGCGCGGCAAGATAGCCTGAGGTCACAAGGACCACGGTATTGAAAGCCGCGCCAGTGCGATAGAGATGCGATTGCGCCTCGGCAAATCCTGCCGGGTCGGTCAGGCGCACGCCCATGAAGGCAATCAGGCCCGCGCCGAACACCAGCAGTTCCGAGATAATCAGCACCCACATCAGCAACTCGCCCGGAAGCTCGTCGATCAGAGAGGCGTCGCTCATGCGCCGACCAGTTGGCGGTAGATCTGCGGCAGCGCCATGGTCAGGCGGTGCGGGTCGGGGATGACCGCGAAACCACCCTGTCCGAACATGCGTGGGAACCAGCTTTTGCCGGTTTTGTCGATGGTGACGCCAAAGACCGAATGCCCGGCCCGGCGCGCCTCGCGCACGGCCATGCAGGTGTCTTCGATCCCGTGGCGGCCTTCGTAATGGTCCAGATCGTTGGGTTTGCCGTCGGTGATGACCAGCAGCAAGCGGCGTTTGCGCGACTGCGCCGCCAAATCGGCCGAGCAATGGCGGATCGCCGCGCCCAGCCTGGTGTAGTGGCCCGGGCGCAGCGACGCGATGCGCTGTTCGACCTTGGTGCCCATCGGCTCGTCAAACCGTTTGCAACGCTGGACGTAGACTCGCTGGCGTTTCAGCGAGCTGAAGGCGTGGATGGCGAAATCGTCTCCGCAGGCATTCAGGCCCCAGGCAAGCGCGGCAAGTGCTTCACGCTCAATGTCGATCACGGCGCGGCCCGTGACCGCGCTTTCGGTAGATCGGCTGACATCCAGCAGGATGGACACTGCCAGATCGCGTGCCTCGGGGCGGGATTGCATCCAGACGTGTTCGTTGCCTTCGCCACTGGCATGCCGGTCCGCTTGCGCACGCACGGCGGCTTCGATGTCCAGCTGATCGCCGTCCAGATGGCCGCGGGTCATCACGCGACCGGGGCGCAGCGCTTCGAACTGGCGTTTGACGGCGCGAATGCGACGGGCGGTGGCGGGGTCTTTGCCGAACTCGGCGGCATCCTCGCGAATATCGGCATCCGAGAGCAGGACGTTCACGTGATCCGGCAAATACTGGCCGGTGCGCACATCCCATTCAGGGTACAGGATACGGCCCGACAGACGCTCGCGATTCACATCCTCCGGAGCCAAATCCAGATGCAGTTTCAACCGCGTTGGCGGCGCTTTGGAGATCTGGCCCAGCCCGATCTCTTCCTGATCGTCGGCGGCCTTTTTGGCGTTGTCGGGGTCGTCATCGTCGATGCGCCGGTTGATGTTCAGGAACTCAGCCCAGCTGAGGATCGCCTCGAACTTGTGCAGGATAAAACTGTCGCTGCGGCTCGCCTGATCGGACTTGCGGCGGCGGGCGCGGTGGGTCTTTTCGCCCGATTCCTCGGGCGGGCCTTCGGTTTCGGGGTTTTCGACTTCGTTATGTTCCGAAAAACCGACGGCGCGCAGCTCGGGCCACAGTGGCACCGGGCGGAACGACTGGTAACCGCGCGGGGCGGTCAGATCGGCGTCCAGCGCCAGCAATTCCTTGGCCCTGTCGGACAGGGGCGCGGGATCGCCCAGCATGTTGCGGATCAGGTCTTCGACTGCGGCTTCAACAGGCGGCAGGTCGGGGACGTCGCGGTGATGCAGCAGACCTTTGCAAATCTCGACGTATAGCGGGTGCAGGCCCGACGCGTCCTCCAGTGTCGCGTCAATCATCTGTTGTGCAGCGGTCAATGCGCGCAGATCGGCGCGCAGCGGATCTTCCTCGTCAATGCGGGTTCCGGCATGGGCCGCCGCAGCGGCCAGCCAGACATAGAGCGCACCATTGGCCTCGCGCGCGGGGAAAACCGACAGGCTGTCGGGCAGGCGCAGAACCTCACCGTCGAATGAGGCGCGCGGCATCATCTCGGCCTCGGTCGCCAGACGGCGGCGCCAGTTCAGACGGTGGTGTGAAATTTCGGGTGAGACCGGGCGCAATTCAACGCCCGGGCTACCCCCAAGTCCCCGAAAGAGGACGGCCAGCCGCCCCGCGACCTCTGAGAGGTCGACCGCGGCTCCAACATGCACCTGGGGTGCATCGAGGCGGCTGGCAAGGGTGTGCCACAGTTTCCCGATCGTTTCTTCGGGTTCCCATGGCTCAAAATCGATCTTGACCATCGGCCGGCCTCACCCAAAGACAGCCGTGACAAGATCGAGGAGCCCGCGTTTGATGTCCTCGTCATCAGTCAGAGGTTCAATCATGGCGGCAAGGATGGCGCGGTCGGTGGACATGCCTTGCGCAATAAGCGTCGCGGCATAAACGACCAAACGGGTGGAGACGCCTTCCTCAAGGTCCTGACCCTTCAGCCCGCGCAACTTGCCGGCCAGTCGGACCAGCGGCTTGCAGCGTTCCAGCGGCAGGCCACTTTCCTGTGCGACGACCTCGGCCTCCATCTGAGGCGAGGGGAAGTCGAACTCCAGCGAAATGAACCGCTGCCGGGTCGAGGGTTTCAGGGTTTTCAGGATATTCTGATATCCCGGGTTGTATGAGGCCACCAGCATGAAGCCGGGGGCGGCTTCAAGCTCTTCGCCGGTGCGGTCGATCGGCAGGATGCGCCGGTCGTCGGTCAGCGGGTGCAACACAACGGTCACGTCCTTGCGGGCCTCGACCACTTCATCAAGGTAGCAGATCGCGCCCTCGCGCACCGCCCGGGTCAGGGGGCCATCGACCCAGACGGTCTCGCCACCTTTCAGCAGGTAGCGCCCGATCAGGTCGGCGGCGGCAAGGTCATCGTGGCAGGCCACGGTATAAAGCGGGCGGCCCAGACGAGCGGCCATATGGGCCACAAACCGGGTCTTGCCGCAACCTGTCGGACCTTTCAGCAAGACCGGCAGATCATTCTTGTAAGCAGCGCAGAACACATCGCATTCATCGCCTTGAGCGAGGTAGAAGGGGGCGTTTGCCACCCCCTCGTTCATTTTCATGGAGCCGTCCATATCCATCACTCCGCAGGGGTTTCGGCCGCGCCGGGTTCAATGATCTCTTTCCGGGGGACCCAGATCGAGTAGATGAACAGCAGCGCACCCAAGACGACCACCACACCAGAGCCAAAGCGCATCCAGAAGAAGATCGCGATCTGGTCTTGGACATCCATGAAGTAATCTCCGACCACGCGCTGCATATGGGTCTGCACGGTTCCGCCGAAGGTCAGGACAAAGGTCATGAAGACCATGCCGCTGGTCATCAGCCAGAACGAGCCCATGTTCAGCACCTGATTATACGGATCACGGTTCTTGAGGATCGGCATGGCATAGCTGAAGATCGCCAGGTTGAGGCAGACATAGGCACCATAGAAGGCCAGGTGACCGTGTGCGGCAGTGATCTGCGTGCCGTGGGTATAGTAGTTCACCCCGTGCAGCGTGTGCAGGAAGCCCCAGACACCGGCCCCAAAGAAGGCGAGCGTGGCACAGCCCAGCGACCACAGCAACGCGGCCTTGTTGGGGTGGTCCCGGCGGCCCTTCCAGACCATGACGAAGGCAAAGGCCATCATCGCGAAGAACGGGATCACTTCGAGGCTTGAGAAGATGGACCCGATCCACTGCCAGTACGCAGGCGTACCGATCCAGTAGTAGTGGTGGCCCGTCCCAAGGATGCCCGAGAACAGCGCGGCGGCGACGATGACGTACAGCCATTTTTCGACCACCTCACGGTCAACACCGGTCAGTTTCAGCATCAGGTAGGCCAGGATCGAGGCCATGATCAGCTCCCACACGCCTTCGACCCACAGGTGGACGACATACCACCAGTATTGCTTGTCCAGGGACAGGTTGCCGGGGTTGTAGAAGGCAAACAGGAACAGCAGCGCCAGACCCCAAAGACCCAACAGAAGGATGTTGGTAATTGCGGTTTTCTTGCCTTTCAGAACGGTCATCGACACGTTGTAAAGGAAGATCAGCGCCGCCACGACGATACCGGCCTTGACCCATTTGGGCTGTTCAAGGAACTCGCGCCCCTCTTTGCCCAGCAGCCAGTTGCCTTCGAACAGGTTGAACACATAGGTCACAACCACGCCCAGCGTACCGACCACAAGGATGATCAGCTGCAGATAGGCCAGCTTGGGCGAATGGATCTCGCGTTCGGCTTCTTCCGGGATCAGAAAGTAGGCCGCCCCGAAGAAGCCCAGGATCAACCAGACGATCAGAGAGTTGGTGTGCAGCATCCGCACGATGTTGAACGGCAGAAGCTCGCTCAGGAAGTTGGGCGACACATAGATCAGACCGGCCAGAAGGCCGCCCAGAACCTGTATCGCGAACAGGGCCATGGCTACTGCAAAGTAGGCATAGGCGATTTTTTGGGTTTCGTATTTCATTGCTCCGTTCCCTTTCTCAGCCCGCCTCGTTGGGCGGCCAGCCCTGAGCGTCGATATTGTCCGTCCAGATCAGGAAGTTGGTCAGGTCACGAAGCTCTTCGTCGCTGAGGTTGAAATTGGGCATCTGCCGACGACCGGGAATGCCGGTCGGCTGCGCCTCCATCCAGCCCTTGAGCGCCTCAAAGGCTGATTCCGGGTCGTCCAGCACGCCCCATCGGGTCATCACATTCGCAACTTCGGGCGCAAAGTAAGCGCCTTCACCCAGAATCGTGTGACAGTTGATACAGGCGTGTTTTTCCCAGACGTGCTTGCCCCGCACCACGCTTTCATCAAGCTTCGCCGCGTTTTCGGATCGCACGATATACAGGTGGGAATGGGCCGACAGGGCCAGAAAGATGAGGATGAAGAACAGGGACCCGCCATAGAAAATATTGCGGGCCATGCTCTTTGTCATGACTTCTCGCATCGCGCTCTCCTTTGCGCAGATTAGCTAGTCTGGTCACAATGGCGGTAAGGGCGCGGTGGCTCCTTAACGAAAGTCAAGACTATGGAAAGGAAGTCGGATCAGCCTGTTTTGGCGGCCTTCGGGCCGGTTAAAGCGGGCCACATGGCGACAAGATACAGCGCAAAAGCCGCGACCCAGAGACCGTCGGACAAAAGCATCGCCACCAGATACCCGGCGTTCAGTTCGGCCCCGACCCAGCGCGACAAAGCAGCCACCGCCATAAGCCCATAGGCCACAACCATCGGCGCAGGCGCAACCAGCGCCCGCCCGCTATGCCCCAGCGCGGCGCGGCTCATGACCGCAAGGGTCATGCCACCGACGCAGCCGATGCCCAGAACATGCAGGGCTGCGACCTCGTTCCCAAGACCCAGCACCGCCAGCCCCCAAAGGATCAGACCCAGCGCCAGCATGGCCAGCCCCAGATGCAGCGCCAGCAGAATCGGTTGCCGGGCCGCCCAGACCGCGCGCCAGCGGGCCATGCGCAGAATCTGCACAACGCCCAAAACCAGCGCCAACCCGCCTGCCACCGGCCCGACCCCCAGGACCAAGGCACAGAGCGGCACCAGCAAGGCCAAGGCCATTCCTGCCTTGTCGAATGTCGGGGCCGAGACCGGCCAGTTGACCTCGGGCACGCCTGCGCGCTTCATCGCGTTGCGCGTGAAGGCCGGCGTAATACGCCCGCCCAAAATGGCGATCATCGCACACAGGGTCAGAAGCCCGGCCCGAAGCCCGGTTTGCAGCGTGTCGTTGGTGATCCCCATCCACTCCAGATGAGTCATCAGATCCGCCACCCAGATCAGGCTGAGCAGAACCAGAAAGACCATGTTCTGCGGTTTCGGGCGTTTGATCAGCTGCGTCAGGATCTTGGCGGCCAGAATCGGTACAAAGGCCAGATCGACCACAGCCACCAGTGCCGCAGGCAGAGCCCCCGAAAACCACATCGCCATCCGACCGGCCAGCCACAGACCTGCAGCCAGGGTTATGAACCGCGCGCGCGCGTCCGGCGCGCCGGTCCAGTTCGGGACGGCGGTCAGGAAAAACCCGCCAAGCGCCGCCGTTGCATAGCCAAAGATCATCTCATGCGCGTGCCACATGGGCGGCGTCATGCCGTATTCCGGCGCCAGATAGGGCACTGTCAGCCACAGGCCCCAGACCAGACCGACAAACAGGCCATAAAGACCGGCCGACAGAAAAAATACACGGAACCCTTCACCAAAAACGCGTGTGATGATTGCGGGCATTGCTGCTCTCCTTGGTGTTTTCCAAGCCCTAGCAATGCGCTCCTGACCGCGACTTAACCAAAATCAAAAGCTGCGGAAAATATGACCCTCAGACACAGGTTTTTTAAAGTGCCTGAGGGGCCCCTTTTTCCGCTTTTGTTTACGAAATGCCGGGGCAGCGTTGACTTTCGTCAAGGATGACAAACGCGTGATGTCCCACCCTTGGACCTGCCTCACCAGCAAATGGAGAGTGATCATGTCACTTGGAATCAGCTACAACAAAACTGGCCGCGCCTTCGGGGTCGGTTTGGCGATGCTGCTGGGCAGCGTCGCCGCGCCAACCTTCGCTGAAGGCCCGACACTTAGCGACGAAGCCTTCGAGTCTTCCAAGCAACTTTACTTTGAACGCTGCGCCGGTTGCCACGGCGTGTTGCGCAAGGGTGCCACCGGTAAAAGCCTTGAACCGTTGGTTAAAACAAAGAATGCCGATGGTACCGTGACCGAATCCGGGACCCTGAAACTGGGTCAGGATCGGCTTGAAAAGATCATCGCATGGGGCACCGAGGGCGGGATGAACAACTTCTCGGACGTGATGTCCGAGGGTGAGATCCGCGATATGGCGACCTATATCCAGATGGAGCCGCCCAAGCCGCCCGAGATGTCGCTTGAACAGATGATGGCGACCCGCAAGGTCTATGTCGAACCCGAAGATTACCCGACCGAGCCGCTGCATGGCCGCAACTGGGAAAACTTCTTCGTGGTCATCGAACGTGACGTGGGCAAGGTGGCCGTGATCGACGGCGACACCAAGGAAGTGCTGGCGCATATTCCGACCGGTTACGCGGTGCACGTGCTGAAAGCGTCCGAGCACCACAAACTGGAAGAGCCGGAAAACCCGGGCCGCTTCTGGTACACCATGGGCCGCGACGGCAAGATGACCAAGATCGACCTGTGGCAGAACCCGGAAAACATGCTGGTGGCCGAAGTGACCATTGGCTATGACGCCCGCGACGTGGCCGTGTCGGGTGACGGTAAATACGTGATCGGTGGGGCCTATTGGCCGCCGCATTTCGCGATCGTCGACGCCCACACGATGGAGCCGAAAAAGGTCGTCTCGACCCGTGGCTACAACGTGGACGGGGATTATGTGGAAGAGGCCCGCGTGGCCGCAATCTACACCACCCCGAACGAGCCCACATGGATCGTGGCGGTCAAGGAACTCGGTCAGTTGTGGCAGGTGGACTATACCGACCTGGACAACCTGCGGATCGACAAGATCGACAGCGCCAAGTTCCTGCATGACGGGTTCTTCGATCCAACCGGCCGTTACTTCCAGATCGCCGCAAACGCGTCGAACAAGATGGTTGTGGTCGATACCGAGACCCACAAGCTGGAAGCTCTGATCGACACCGCGCCGCTGCCGCACCCCGGCCCGGGCGCCAACTGGGATGATCCGAACTGCGGTCCTGTTGCCGGAACAACCCACCTGGGCGAAGGTACGGTCACCGTTTGGGGCAACGACCCCGAAGGCCACCCGGATCAGGCATGGCAGACCTGTTATGAGGTCGAAACCGACGGACCCGGTCTGTTCATCCGGACGCACCCGGAATCAGATTACATCTGGGCGGACCAGACCAAGCACCCCGAGCCTGAGATCCAGCAATCGGTGCAGGTCATCGACAAGGCAACCGGTGAGATCGTGAAAACGATCCAGATCACCGAAGAGGAAGGCAACGTCGCCGTCCACTTCGAGTTCAACCAGGACGGATCCGAGGTTTGGGTTTCCAAGTGGAACCGCTCGACCTCGAAAGAACCGAACGGTGAGATCGTGATCTACGACGCCAAGACGCTGGAAGAGATCGGCCGCGTGAAGGGGCTGTTTGCTCCGACCGGGAAGTTCAACGTCTACAACCGCTCGAACCACGTCACCTGACGGGTTCGCAGCCCAAATCGGAAAGGGCGGGCCCCTCGCCCGCCCTTTCTTCGTTTTCCCCATCAGCTAAACGCGCCGGCCTGACACGCCGGGCCAGTTAGAACAGCCAACGGAGCCCGGATATGACCTCCGAACCTGATAAAAAACCACCGATCTGGCGCCGGTATTTCCTGTGGGGGATGCCCGTGGCCGGTTTCGCTGCGGCCTTTGCCGCTGGCATTATCTTCTGGGGCGGATTCAACACCGCCATGGAAGCGACCAACACCAAGGAATTCTGTGTCTCGTGCCACGAGATGCGCGATTTCGTCTATGAGGAATACACCGGCACGATTCACGACGTGAACCGATCCGGCGTCGGCGCGGTCTGTTCCGACTGCCACGTGCCCAAGGACTGGACCCACAAGATCATCCGCAAGATCAAGGCCTCGAAAGAGCTGTATGGCAAGATGGTCGGCACCATCAACACACGCGAAAAATTCGAAGCCAAGCGCGTGCATCTGGCGATGAACGAATGGGAACGGATGAAGGCCACCGACTCGCGCGAGTGTCGTAACTGTCACGATTTCGAATCGATGATGCCCGAGTTCCAGAAACCCCGCGCCCGTCAGCAGCACCTGAACGCCATGACCGTTGGCCAGACCTGTATCGACTGTCACAAGGGGATCGCACATTCGGACGCCCGCGACCGGGCCGACGAAGGGTATCTGGAAGAACTCGAAGCCCCGAACCCCGCGTTCATCCGCGAAATCCCGGCAGAATACCTGGCCAGCCTCGAGCGGATCGAAGCCAAGGAAGCCGCCGAAGCCGAGGCCGAAAAAGCCGCGCGTGTGGCTCAGCAGGAAGCTGTGCAGGCTCAGATCGCGGCAGCGGTTGACGCGGCGGTTGCGGAAGAACGGGCCAAAGCTTCGGGCGAAGAAGCGGCTGCACCGGCCGGTGGCGGCAGCGATGTCGGCACGAATGTCGATTGGGCTGCGGTGCCAACTGCGGATATGAAGCTGTTCTACCCCGGTCAGGCCTCGTTCGAATGGGTCCAGAACGGCAGATCCCACGGCGGCGCACGGCCTCTGACCAAAGGCGGGGACAAATGCACCACCTGTCACGCCGCCGAACTGGATGCGATCGGCAACAAGATCGTGGCTGGTGGCGAGCTGGAACCAACGCCGATCCCTGGCAAACGCGGTGTGATCGACGCAACCGTTCAGGCAGCGCATGATGATGAAAATCTCTACATCCGCCTGCAATGGCCGGATGCAGGTCACAACCCGGCGCCGTTTGTCGACGGTGGCAAGATGGACCCCGACAACCAGATCAAGGTTGCCATGATGATCACCGGCACCGGGATCGAGTTGGGTGATCAGGTGGGTTGCTGGGCCTCGTGCCACGCCGACAACAGCTATATGCCCTTTGATCCGGGTGCCGAGGCGATTGCCGCCAACGGGGACGTCTCGGGTCGTCTGACCGCACAGGACACGGTGACCAAATACATCAGCGAAAGCCGGACCGAGGTCGAAATCAAAGGCCGTCGCGGCAAGGCGCTGGGTGGTTGGGACAAGCTGCAAGCGGCAGAGCAGATCGAGCAATACCTGGCAGACGGCACCTATCTGGACCTGATGCGGGTTTATGCGGACGGCAGCGCCACCAATGGCTATCTGCTGGAACAGCGTGTGGTCAATGACGGTGACATCGCCGCCTCGGCCAGCCTTGATGCAGGTATGTGGACCGTGGTCTTCACCCGTCCGCTGAGCTCGGGCGCAGCCGGTGATGTGCCGCTTGAGGCCGGGCAGACCTATACCGTCGGCTTTGCCATCCATGATGACTTTGCCGCCGCACGGTTCCACCACGTGACGCTGGATACCAGCCTTGCGCTGGACGACGACAGCGCCTTCATCAACGTGGTCAAACAATAATGGACAGGGGCCGGATAATCCGGCCCCTTCCGCTTAGAAGAGGAGATTTGGACGATGAAACCCCAACACCTTCTTCCCGCGCTGCTGCTTTTGGCTGCGCCCGCCTGGGCCGATGACACTGCCGAACTGTGTGCCGAGGCCGAAGACCGCTATGTCGAGCTGTTCGGTCAGCCCTCTTCCGCTGTCGAGGATGCCGAGGTGGTGCTGATGTATAAATACACGTTCTGCCCGGTCGAGTTGACGGTCAAGGCAGGCACAACGGTGCGCTGGGTGAATGTGGACAAAAGGACCAGCCATTCCGTGTTGCTCAAAGACGGCAGCGCGCCTGAAAGCGATCGTTTGTTCCCTGAGGAATCGGTTGATCTGACCTTCTTAACCCCCGGTCCGCGGGACTATCTGTGCGGCCCGCATTGGGAGACGCAGAACATGATCGGAATGATCACCGTCGAACCCTAAGGCAGGACTACAGGCAAGAGAAAGGAGCGCGGGCGCAAATCCCGCGCTCCTTAACTTTAGTCAAGGAGGTTCTTTTTTGGTTGCGGCAGTCTTGGCGCATGACACGCCCGGCTGACCCAGCAACGTCACCAGATCGCGCAGGAAAACCTGGGTTCCGAAGACATTCAGACCAAGCGAGTTTGCACATGAGCGGTAAGGTTTTTCTGATTGGCGCAGGCCCCGGCGACCCCGAACTGATGACCCTGCGTGCGCTGCGGATGCTGCAAGAGGCGGACGTGGTGGTTTATGACCGTCTGGTCTCGGCCGATATCCTCGATTTGCACGCTTTTGGTGCGCGGCTGATCCCGGTCGGCAAAGCGCCCAAATGCCATACGGTGCCGCAGGACCGTATCAATGAAATCCTGGTTCACGAAGCCCGTGCAGGTCACACGGTTGCACGGCTGAAAGGCGGCGACCCGATGATTTTCGGGCGCGGCTCGGAAGAGGCCGCCTATCTGATGGCCCATGGCATCGCGGTGGAATACGCGCCCGGCATCACGGCAGCGCAGGGGGCGTCCTGTTCCACCGGTGTGCCGCTGACCCATCGCGGGCTGGCGACCTCGGTGCAATATGTCACCGGGCACCGGCAGGCCGACAAGGTGCTGGATCTGGATTGGAAACGTCTGGCCGACCCCGAGACAACGCTGGTTGTCTATATGGGCGTGGCCAATATCGGCCAGATCGCCATGGGGCTGATGACCGAGAATCTGCCCGGATCAACCCCGGTTCTGGCCGTTGGCAAAGCGACCCTGCCCGATGAACGCCGCCTTGTATCCCGGCTGGATCGGCTGGCCGCAGATGTGCGCGAGGCCGGGCTGCAAGCCCCCACGCTGTTCATCATCGGCAAGGTGGTCTCGCTTTACGCCGAACGCCCCGTGGCCGAATTACTGGAGCAGGCCCATGGCTAAGCTTGGACGCAGAAACGTTGCGCCCGGTGGCACCGCAGGGCAGCGCCCGAGCGCCCCCCCGGGCGGGCGCTTCTCGCCCACCCGCGGCAGGTCGCTGCCTTCAGTTCTACTTACATCTGCCGTGCTTGTGGCCACCACAGCATTCGCTGCTGACACGCTCGACCCGAACGCTCTGAAACGCCTTGTCCATCAGGATTGCGGTTCCTGCCACGGGCTGTCGCTGAAGGGCGGCCTTGGCCCGGATCTGCGTTCGGAAACGCTGGACCACTACGACCCTGAGGTCCTGACCGGTGTGATCCTCGACGGCATCCCCGACACTGCGATGCCCCCCTGGCGGCCCCTGATCAGCGAAGAAGAGGCCGAATGGATCGCCCGCTATCTGCTGGAACAGGAGGAATAATGAGACATTTGATCCTGACCCTCGCCGCCACCCTCATGATGACCACCGCGCAGGCGGAACCCACCGCAACCGGAGATCTAGGGTTGGTGATCGAACGCGCCAAAGGCTCGGTCCTGTTGGTGGATCAGTCCGACCGCGCGGCGCTGGCGCGGATCGAAGGGCTGGGCGATCTGTCCCATGCCTCTCTGGTTTATTCGCCCGATGAACGGTTTGCCTATGTGTTCGGGCGCGACGGCGGATTGACCAAAGTCGATATCGTCACTCGCCAGATTGCAAACCGTGTCGTGCAGGCCGGAAATGCCATTGGCGGCGCGATCTCGGACGATGGTAAGCTGGTCGCCGTGTCGAATTATGAACCCGGCGGCGTGCGCGTGTTCGATGCCGAGACGCTTGAGATGGTCGCCGACATTCCCACGGGCGGCAAAACCATCGGTCTGGTCGATGCGCCGGGCCGCCGGTTCGTGTTCACCATGTGGGACACGGGCGAAACCTGGATTGCCGATTTTGCCAAGGGCAACCCCGCGATCACCAAAATCCCCGAGATGGGCAAGAACCCCTATGACGCGCTGATCACCGCCAATGGCCGCACCTATATCACCGGCCTGTTTGGCGAGGACGGCCTGACCGCGCTGGATCTGTGGGCCGATAGCCCCGAGCCAATTCGCGTGCTGCCCGACTATGGGCGCGGGCAAGAGGAAATGCCGGTTTACAAAATGCCCCATCTGGAAGGCTGGGCCCTGACCGGGCGCGAGTTCGTTTTGCCTGCGGTCGGCCATCACGAGGTTCTGTGGATCGACGCCGACACCCTGACCGAAACCGGGCGCACCAAAACCCACGGCCAGCCGGTCTTTGCCATGGCGCGGCCTGACGGGCGGCAGGTTTGGGTGAACTTCGCCCACCCGCTGAACGACACAATTCAGGTGATCGATTCCGTGACCAAAGAGATCGTCCACGAATTCAAACCCGGCCCGGCGGTGCTGCATATGGAGTTCACACCGCGCGGGCACGAAGTCTGGCTTAGCGTGCGCGATGCGGGCAAGGTCATGGTCTATGACACGCAAACGTTTGAAAAACTGCGGGAAATCGAGGCCGACAGTCCATCCGGCATCTTCTTCACCGCCCGCGCGCACAGAACGGGGCTGTAAGCGATGCAACATATCACCGATCCGATTGATTGCCGCCTGCTGGACGATTTCCAGCGCGATTTTCCCATCACCGAACGCCCGTTTCAGGTTCTGGCCGACGCTCTGGGGCTCGACGAGGCCGAAGTGCTCGACCGTCTGGCGCGGATGCGCAAGACCGGGCGCATCACGCGGGTTGGCGCAACCATTGCGCCGGGCGCGGTTTCGGCCAGCACCCTGGCCGCCGTGGCCGCGCCCGAGGAACGTCTGGAAGACATCGCCGCCCTGATCGACGCGGAACCCGGCGTGAACCACAATTACCAGCGCGAGGATGACTGGAACCTGTGGTTCGTGGCCACCGGCCCGGACCGAGCGCATGTCAACGACACGCTGGCCCGGATCAGCAACCAAACCGGATTGCGGGTTCTGGACCTGCGTCTGGTGCGGCCATTCAACGTCGATCTTGGGTTCCGCATGTCCGGCAAAACCCGCAATGTTCCCGGCCCGCGAAAAGTGGATCGCGCGGCCATGCGCGACGGGGACCGCCCCTTGTTGCAGGCGCTTAGCTCTGGCCTGTCGCTGGTCGCTGAACCTTACGCCGCGCTGGCCCGGACCCTGAACCGCGATATGGGCGAGGTGATGGCCCGGATTGAGGCCCTGCACGGCGCCGGAATTATCTCGCGCCTTGGGGTCATCGTGCGGCATCGGGCGCTGGGATGGTCCGCCAATGCGATGGTGGTTTGGGATATGCCGGCCGAGCAGGTCAGCACCGCAGGCCCGGCGCTGGCAGCGCATCCCGGTGTCACGCTGTGTTATGAGCGTAACCCGGTCGAGGATGTCTGGCCCTATCGCCTCTATTCCATGATCCACGCGCGCTCGCGCCCAGAAGCAATGGAGGTCTTGGCCGGGGCCGCCGCCCTGCCGGAACTATTTGGTGCGCAACGCAAAGTGCTGTTCTCGACCCGCTGCTTCAAACAGACCGGCGCATTGATCCAACCGAAAGAGGCCGCCGCATGACGCTGGACGAAACAGACCGCGCGATCCTGAACCGGATGCAGGACGACCTGCCGTTGACCTCGCACCCCTATGCCGCCGTCGCCGACGAGTTGGGGATTGCAGAAAGCGATCTGCTGGCCCGCCTGTCGCGGATGAAAGAAGACCGCATCATCACCCGCTTTGGCCCCTTCTTCGACGCGGCTGCCATGGGTGGCGCATTCTGCCTGTGCGCCATGGCCGTCCCGCCCAAGGATTTCGAAACCGTCCTGACCAAAGTCAATGCGCATCCTGAGGTGGCGCATAATTATGAACGCACGCACCGGCTGAACATGTGGTTCGTGCTGGCCACCGAAACGCCCGAGGGGATCGGAGCCGTCGCCGATGCGATTGAACGGGAAACGGGGATCGAAGTGCTCCGCTTCCCCAAATTGCAGGAATTCTTCATCGGCTTCCGGGTGGCGGCATGATTGACGCATCAGACAGAGAGATTATCGAGGCGCTGCAAGGCGGTCTGCCTCTTGTGTCCGCGCCATATGCGCAGGTCGCGGCAGATCTTGGCATCGACGAGAACGCCTTGTTGGCCCGCCTTGCCGACATGAAATCGCGCGGCGTAATCCGCCGTATCGCTGCCGCTCCGAACCACTACAAGCTGGGGATGACATCGAACGGCATGACTGTTTGGGATGTTGACGACGGCTGCATCGCTGAACTTGGCGCTCATATCGGCGCGTTGCCCTTTGTCACCCATTGCTACGAACGCCCGCGCGCCCTGCCGGGCTGGCCTTATAACCTGTTTGCCATGGTCCACGGCGCCGACCGGGACGAGGTCGAGGAAAAGCGCGCACAGATCGCCGCCATTCTGGGCGATGCCTGCAGGGCCAAAGATATCCTCTATTCCACGCGCATCCTGAAAAAGACCGGGCTGCGCCTGAAAAAGAAAGGCTGAGACATGTTCCGCCTGACCGAATACATGCACCAACTTGTGAAACCGACCCCGGTGCGCAAACGCCGCCCCGGCCCGGTGAAACCGGTGGTGATCTGGAACCTGACGCGGCGCTGTAATCTGAAATGCCGCCATTGCTATACCGTCTCGGCGGATGTGGCCTTTCCGGGCGAGCTGAGCCATGAGCAAGCCATGGTCACGCTTGAGGATCTGGGCCAGTTTCGCGTTCCGGCCCTGATCCTGTCGGGTGGAGAACCGCTGGACCGGTTCGATTTCTTCGACATCGCCAGACGCGCGCGCGAGTTGGTGCCGATGCTGGCGCTTTCGACCAACGGCACGCGGATTTACGACGAAACCGCAGATAGGATCGCCGATGTGGGCTTCAGCTATGTCGGCATTTCTCTGGACGGGATCGGGGCCACAAATGACTGGTTCCGCGGGGTCGAAGGTGCCTTTGCCGACGCCCTGCGCGGCGTGCGCGAATGCAAGAAACGCGGCATCAAGGTGGGGCTGCGGTTCTGTCTGACCGAGGGCACCCAGCATCACCTGCCCGACCTGCTGCAGCTGTGCGATGACGAAGGTGTGGACAAATTCTATCTGTCCCATCTGGTCTATGCGGGGCGTGGTGACAAGAACCGCGGCGAAGACGCCGAACATCTGCGCACCCGCAAGGGGCTGGACCTGTTGCTGGAACGCGCTTGGGAGGCGGCCTCGGGCGGGCGGCCTCTGGACATCGTGACCGGCAATAATGACGCCGATGCCGGGTATTTTCTGAACTGGGTTCGGGCGCATTTCGACGACGCCAAGACCAACCATGTGCGCGAACATCTGGCCGCCTGGGGTGGGAATTCCAGCGGGTTGGGTGTGGCCAATATCGATAATCTGGGGCGGGTGCATCCCGATACCTATTGGTCCGATTACACGGTCGGCAATGTGAAGACCCAGCCATTTTCCGAGCTTTGGACCAGCGATGATCCGATGCTGGCCATGCTGCGCACCCGCCCGCGCCCGCTGAAAGGGCGGTGCGGGGCGTGTCAGTTGAAGGATGTCTGCGGCGGCAACACTCGTATCCGCGCCCTGCAACTGACCGGCGATCCCTGGGCCGAAGATCCGGCCTGCTATCTGTCAAATCAAGAAATCGGCGTGGATGATGCAGGCGAACGCCTGCAGGTCACGCCGTTCCGGGGGAAACGTCATGATCCGGCACATCAGTTCTTTTGATACCGTTTTCTCTGCTCGCCCGGCCCCTGCGCGGGTGGTGCGTGCAGGAGCCTCCGGCGGGAGTATTTTTGAAAAGATGAAGATCGGGGTTTTGTGTTCGATCCTGAGCGTGGGCGCGGCCTGGGCTGATGCGCCTGCGGATTATGCGGAACATTGTGCCTCGTGCCATGGGGAAAACAGGCTGGGCGGGGTTGGGCCTGCGCTGATCCCTGAAACGTTGAAGCGGATGCGGGGCCCACGGGTAGCGGCGGTGATCGCCGAAGGGCGCGCGGCCACGCAGATGCCGGGGTTCTCGCATGAGTTGGACGCCTTGCAGATTGAGGAACTGGCGGGCTGGTTGAAATCTCCGCTGGAGACCGACCCGGAATGGGGCGAGGCCGACATCATGGCCAGCCGGTCTCTGGACGAGGATTATGTGCCGGTGGAAGCGCCCGTCTGGGACAGCGACCCGATGAACATCACTCTGGCGGTCGAGACCGGGGATCATCACGTCAGCGTATTGGACGGCGATACGTTCGAGGTTCTGGACCGGTTCGAGACGCCATTTGCCGTCCATGGCGGCCCGAAATTCAGCCCCGATGGGCGTTATGTGTTCATCATGTCCCGCGATGGCTGGGTGCAGAAATACGACATCTGGGCGCTGCAACAGGTGGGCCGCGTGCGTGCGGGCCTGAACAGCCGCAACATCGCCATGTCGGGGGATGGCAAATGGGTGGCGGTGGCGAATTACCTGCCAAACAGCCTGACCCTGCTGTCGACCGAAGACCTCTCGGTCGCCAAGGTCATCGAGGTCAAGAGCAAGAAGGGCCAGCCCAGTCGCGTCTCGGCTGTCTATCAGGCACCGCCGCGCGAAAGCTTTGTGCTGGCCCTGAAGGACGTGCCCGAGATTTGGGAGGTCTTTTACGGGGCCAATCCGCCGCAATTCGGTTTGGGTCATGATTTCCGCATCGAAGGTCAGTTCAAAAACCCCGACCCGTTCCCGGTGCGCAAGATCACCACGCCCGACTATCTGGACGATTTCTTTTTCGATCAGAGCTATGAATACGTGATGGGCGCATCCCGCGACGGCAAGGGCGGGCAGGTGATCGATCTGGTCATCGGGCACAAGGTGGCAGATCTGGACCTGCCGGGGATGCCGCATCTGGGCTCGGGCATCACCTGGAAACATGGTGATACGACCGTGATGGCAACACCGCATCTGACCGATGGCACCGTGTCGGTGATCGATATGGAAAGCTGGGAAACTGTTAAACGGATCAAGACCGAAGGACCGGGTTTCTTCATGCGCAGCCATGAGAATTCGCCTTATGTCTGGGCCGATGTGTTCTTTGGCCCCAACAATGACGCGATGCATGTGATCGACAAGCAAAGCCTTGAGATCGTTAAGACTCTGCGCCCCGCCCCCGGCAAGACCGTGGCCCATGTGGAGTTCACCAAAGATGGCAGTCATGCGCTGGTGTCGATCTGGGAAGATGACGGCGCGGTGATCGTTTATGACGCGCAGACGCTGGAAGAGGTTCGCCGCCTGCCGATGCGCAAACCGTCTGGGAAATACAATGTCTGGAACAAAATCACCTTCTCGGAAGGCACCAGCCACTGAAGGGCGATGGCCGGTCTGGAAACTGGCCATTCTGCTTTACCCGGCCACGATGCTGACCGTGGCCATCAACCTGTTTCTGTTGGGCCTGATCCTGCACAGCGCGGGCTTCAGCGCAATCGAACCGGTGCCTGCGATCCTGTGGTCGATTCCGCTTGGTATTCCGGCAAGTTGGCTGGCCGGGCGCTGGGTGCGCGGGTTGATGGATGAGGCGGATGGGTAGGTCAGAATTTTTCAGACACCTGACCTAAGTCAAGTGTCGGCCTGAGAGAATCTCATAGGTTTTGGGAACGAACGCCGAGTTGGATTCTCAATGCTCATCTGCCGCCCCCCGCATACCTTTCTTGATCGCGTGTCCCGTGCGGCGTGCGGTGTGGTGGGCATTTTCCTGTTGCTTTTGCAAATGCTTGGCCCGGCGCTGGCGAGCGCCGGGGACAGCACATGGATCGAAATCTGCTCGGAGGGCGGCGCGGTTTGGGTTGAGGTGGATCTTGAAGAAACCGATGACCCGACCGCGCCCTGCCCGAAATGCGCTGACTGCGCCCTGTGCGCCGTCACCTCGGGGGCGCCTGTGCCCGAACTGCCTGCCGTGACACGGTTCGGATTTGTTCAAACCGCGCGCTGCGAAAACCCTGATCAGGTCTGTGTATACGATGTGAAACGATTGTGGCCCGAAACCCGCGGCCCCCCGTTGGTGCCCCAAGACACAACTGAACGCGCCCTGCGCGCGTCCATGGCGTTCACCCAAGTTACCGGAGGTGCGCCGTGGTCGTAAGTCGCGCAATCCATGCCCTGCTGGCCTTTACCCTGTCCTGCCTGATGGCGATCAGCGCCCATGCCGACAGCCTTGCCAGTTTCCTGCCCGATGTCACGCCTGCCGATCTGGTTCCCGGTGCCGATGCCTTTGGCCCGGTGCGCGATGACGTGCCCGTTGCCCCGGTTCTGAAGGGCGGTGAGACGGTTGCCTGGGCCTTTCTGACATCCGATTTCGTGGGCACCACCGGATATTCCGGCAAGCCCATCCACGTGGTCGCCGCCATCGACAGTGACGCGGTTTTGACTGGTGTGAAACTGGTCAAGCATTCGGAACCCATCGTTCTGATCGGCATCCCCAATTCGCGCATGGTCGAGTTGACCGAAGGCTATGCCGGTCTGGACCTCAAGGTTGAGGCCGAGACCGGGGGTGAGGGGCATGACCTCGACATCATCTCGGGCGCGACCGTCACGATCATGGTGATCGACGACAGCCTTGTGCGCGGCGGGATCAAAGTGGCGCGCGCGCTGGGTCTGGGTGGGTTGTCCCCCGTGCTGGCCGATGGGCCGAAGCGCGAAGTCGATATGGCGCAGGATGCGGTTTACGACTGGACCACGCTGTCCGGCGACGGCTCGGTTCGGCGGCTGACGCTGGATATCGGGCAAGTCAACGCGGCGTTTGAGGCCACGGGCGATCAGCGCGCCATCAAACGCCCCGAACCGGGTGAGCCCGATGACACTTTCATCGACATGCACATGGCGTTGGTCTCGGTCCCGTCCATCGGCAAATCGCTGCTGGGTGAGGCCGAATACCAGAACCTTGTGAACTGGCTGGACGAAGGCGAACAGGCCATTCTGGTGCTGGGGCGTGGGGCGTACAGCTTCAAAGGCTCGGGCTATGTGCGGGGCGGGATTTTCGACCGGATTCAGCTGATCCAGGGCGACAGTTCGGTGCGGTTCTTCGACCGTCAGCAGCGTCGTCTGGGTGAAGTGGCCGCGCCGGATGCGCCCAGCTTTACCGAACTCGACATCTTCAAAATCCCCACCGATGCCGAATTTGACCCGGCTGAACCCTTCCGCCTGCAACTGCTGGTGCAGCGCGCCGTGGGCGCGGTTGAGAAAACCTTTCTGACCTTCGATCTGGGCTACAAATTGCCGGAACAGTATCTGCTGCCGGTCACCACCCCTGTTGTGATCGACGACGCCACCGGCGAGGCTGCCGCCAAGGCCGCCCTGTGGCAGCGTATCTGGAAGGACCGCACGGTCGAGATCGCGGTTCTGGGCGTCATGCTGCTAGTGCTGACCGCCACCTTCTTCTTCCAGTTCCACGCCACCATGAATGCACGGGTTTTCTACTGGTTCCGCATCGGATACCTGACTATGACCCTGTTCTTCATCGGCTGGTACGCCAATGCACAGCTGAGCGTGGTCAACCTGATGGCGCTGGCAGGCAGCCTGCGCACAGGGTTCTCGTGGGATGCCTTCCTGCTGGACCCGCTGGTCTTTATCCAGTGGTTTGCCGTCGCCGCCGCCCTGTTGTTCTGGGGCCGGGGTGCCTATTGCGGCTGGCTCTGCCCGTTTGGCGCGTTGCAGGAACTGACCAACAAGATTGCCCGTGCGCTGAAGGTGCCGCAATGGACCCTGCCCTGGGGTCTGAACGAGCGCCTGTGGCCCGCGAAATACATGATCTTCCTCGGTCTCTTCGGCCTCAGCTTTGTCTCGATCCCGCTGGCCGAGAAATATGCCGAGATCGAGCCGTTCAAGACCGCGATCATCCTGAAATTCATGCGCGACTGGCCGTTTGTCGTCTTTGCGCTGCTGCTGCTGGGGATCGGGCTGTTCATCGAACGGTTCTACTGTCGCTATCTCTGCCCGCTGGGCGGAGCACTGGCGATCCCTGCCCGTATTCGCATGTTCGACTGGCTGCGCCGCTATCCCGATTGCGGCAGCCCCTGTCAGACCTGCGCCAACGAATGCCCCGTTCAGGCGATCCACCCCACCGGTGAGATCAATCCGAACGAGTGCGTCACCTGCCTGCATTGTCAGGTGCTCTACCAGTCCGAGGACAAATGTCCCGTCGTTATCCGCCAGTTGAAACGGCGGGCCAAGACAGGGTCGGTCAACCTCAAGACCCCCCTCGGACAACCACCGGCGAACCATCCGAACGCCAAACCGCAATCCGTTTCCTAAAAGGAGAAACGATCATGTCGGAACATGATAAGAAACTGAATATCACACGCCGTGGAATGCTGGGGGCAACCGCCACCGGCGCGGTGATTGCCGGGACCGGTCTGGGTTCAACCCTGATGACCGCGCGCGAGGCAAGTGCTGCTGCGAATGCGCATCTGGAACCCGGTGAGCTGGACGAATATTACGGCTTCTGGTCCTCGGGCCAGACCGGTGAGCTGCGTATCCTCGGCGTGCCGTCCATGCGCGAACTGATGCGGGTTCCAGTGTTCAACCGCTGCTCGGCCACTGGTTGGGGCCAGACCAATGAATCGCTGAAAATCCTGACCGAGGGCCTGCTGCCCGAAACCAAGGAATATCTGGCCGCAAACGGCAAGGTCACTTATGACAACGGCGACCTGCACCACCCGCATATGTCCTTCACCGATGGCACCTATGATGGCCGCTATCTGTTCATGAACGACAAGGCCAACACCCGTGTGGCCCGTGTGCGCTGCGACGTGATGAAATGCGACAAGATCATCGAGATCCCGAACGCGCATGACATCCACGGCCTGCGCCCACAGAAATACCCGCGCACCGGTTACATCTTTGCCAATGGCGAACACGAGGCACCGCTGGTCAATGACGGCCAGATCCTCGACGATCCGTCGCAATACGTGAATATCTTCACCGCCATCGACGGTGATACGATGGAAATCGCGTGGCAGGTAATGGTGTCGGGCAACCTCGACAACACCGATTGCGACTATCAGGGCAAATATGCCTTCTCGACGTCCTATAACTCGGAAATGGGTATGAACCTGGCCGAGATGACCGAGAATGAGCTGGACCATGTGGTCGTGTTCAACCTCAAAGGCATCGAAGAGGCTGTGGCTGCCGGGAACTATCAGGAACTGAACGGCGTCAAGGTCGTGGACGGCCGGAAAGAGGCCGGCGGCAACCTGACCCGCTACATCCCGATTCCGAACTCGCCACACGGTGTGAACGCTGCACCCGACAAGAAACACATCATGATCAACGGTAAGCTGTCGCCGACCGTGTCCGTGATTGATGTGGAAAAAGTCGATGCGCTGTTTGCCGACAACGCCGATCCGCGTTCCGCTATCGTGGCCGAACCGCAGCTGGGTCTTGGCCCGCTTCACACCGCGTTCGACGGCAAAGGCAACGCCTACACCACCCTGTTCCTGGACAGCCAGGTTGTGAAATGGGACATCGCCAAGGCCATCGAAGCCTATGCAGGTGCGGATGTTGACCCGATCCTCGACAAGGTGGACGTGCAGTATCAGCCGGGCCACAACTCGACCTCGATGGGTGAGACTGCTGAGGCCGATGGCAAGTGGCTGATTTCGATGAACAAGTTCTCGAAAGACCGCTTCCTGAACGTAGGTCCGCTGAAGCCTGAAAACGAGCAGTTGATCGACATCTCGGGCGACAAGATGAAGGTGGTTCATGACGGCCCGACCTTTGCAGAACCGCATGACTCGATCCTTGTGCACCGGTCCAAGGTGAACCCGGTCAACGTCTGGGATCGCAACGACCCGATGTGGGAAGATGCGCGCAAACAGGCCGAGGCCGATGGTGTCGATCTGGATTACGGCGCGGAAGAGCCGATCCGGGATGGCAACAAGGTCCGCGTCTACATGACTTCGGTCGCGCCCGTGTTCAGCATGGAGAAGTTCACCGTCAAACAGGGCGACGAGGTTACGATCTATGTCACCAACCTGGATGATGTGGACGACGTGACCCACGGGCTGTGCCTGTCGAACTTTGGCATCGCGATGGAGATCGGGCCGCAGGCGACCGCCTCGGTCACGTTCATTGCCGACCGTCCGGGCGTACACTGGTACTATTGCCAGTGGTTCTGCCACGCGCTGCACATGGAAATGCGCGGCCGGATGTTTGTTGAGCCGCGGAGCGCATAAACGATGCGCTGGTCCCTGCTCATACCGCTCCTGCTCGGCTCGCCCCTTTGGGCGGCGGACTGGGATGTGCCCAACCGGGCGGGGGTCATCAACGAGATACTGGCGCAGGCGGCGGATGGAGATACCCTCCGCCTGAGCCCCGGTGTTTACACCGAAACATTGGTTCTGGACCGGCCCGTCACGATTGACGGGCTGGGACAGGCCACCATCGACGGACAGGGCGAAGGCAGCGTCATCACCGTAACCGGGCCGGGCGTGACCGTGCGCGGGCTGACGGTGATTGGCTCGGGCTCGGACCATGACGGGATCGACAGCGGTATCCAACTGACCAAGACAGCCCAAGCGCCGGTGGTCGAGGATAACGTGCTGCTGGGCAATCTCTACGGCATCGACATCCATGGTGCGAAGGATAGCATTGTGCGCCGAAACCGGATCGAGGGGCGGCAGGACCGCCACATGAACGCGCGCGGCAATGGTGTCTATGTCTGGAACGCGCCGGGTGCGCGGGTTGAATCGAATGATATTCGCTATGGCCGCGACGGGATCTTTGTGAACTCGTCCAAGAAGAACACTTTCACCGGCAACCTGTTCCGCGATCTGCGTTTTGCGGTTCACTATATGTATGCCGACAACTCGGTCGTCAGTGACAATGTCTCAATCGGCAACGATCTGGGCTATGCGGTGATGTTTACGACCAATGTGACCGTGGCCAACAATGTCTCGATCGGCGACCGCGAACACGGCGTGATGCTGAACTACGCCAACAAGAGCACCATCACCGGCAATGTGGTGAAAGGTGCCAAGGAAAAATGCACCTTCCTTTATAACTCGAACAAGAATGAGTTCACCGACAACTGGTTTCAGGGCTGCGGCATCGGCATCCACTTCACTGCGGGTTCCGAGCGCAATCGCATCCTTGGCAACGCCTTTGTCGGCAACCGGACCCAGGTGAAATACGTCTCGACCAAATGGGTCGAGTGGTCCGAAGACGGGCGCGGCAACTACTGGTCCGATTTCGCCGCCTTTGATGTGGATGGCAATGGCATTGCCGATGCCCCCTATCGCCCCAACGACTCGGTGGATCATGTGCTGTGGACCCAACCCGCAGCCAAATTGCTGCTCGGCTCCCCCGCCGTGCAATTGGTGCGCTGGTCGCAATCGGCCTTCCCGGCGTTGTTGCCGGGGGGCGTGATGGACAGCAACCCATTGATGCAAGCCCCTGAACCCCCAGCAATGAAAAAGGTGCCTCATGACGGATAAGGCCCTGTCAATCGACCATGTTCTCAAGGATCGGGGTAAAACCCGCGTTCTTGACGATATCACCCTGTCCCTTGCCCCCGGTCAGCGCGTTGCGCTGCTGGGCCATAACGGCGCGGGCAAGTCGACACTGATCAAATCCATCCTCGGCCTGACGCCGATCCATGGCGGAGCCATCCGGATCGGAAACGCCACCCCCGGCAGCGCACAGGCGCGGCGGGAAACGGCGTATTTGCCCGAGGCGGTGTCGTTTCATCCGGCGTTAACAGGCCGCGAGCAACTGACCTTGTTCGCACAGCTATCGGGCGCGAAGGCGGATGTGTCGGGCCTGCTGGACCGCGTTGGCCTCAGCGATGCACTGGATCGCCGGATCGGCACCTATTCGAAAGGAATGCGCCAACGTCTGGGTCTGGCTCAGGTTCTGCTGGGCCAGCCGAAAGTGGCGCTGCTGGATGAGCCAACCTCCGGCCTTGACCCGATTTCGCGGCAAGACCTCTATGTCATTATCGACGAGTTGGCCGCGCAAGGCACCGCCGTCCTGATCGCGTCCCACGCACTGACCGAGGTCGAGGCCCGCACCGACCGCATAGCGATCATGCGCAAGGGCCGGATGGTCGCCGATGACACACTCAACAACCTGTCGGCGCTGGCCGGTCTGCCGATCCGCCTGAAGGTGCGCGCCAGCACCAACCCGGACGCCTTGGCCGCCGAACTGGGAGGCAACCGGATCAATGGCGCGTCGGTCGAACTGCTCTGCACCCCCGACGACAAGATGAAAGCCCTGCGCCGGATCGCCGGTCTGGGCGACGCGGTAGCGGATGTCGAGATGACCCCGCCCAAGCTGGAAGACCTCTATCGCCATTACGCTCAGGAGGATTTGCAATGACCCGCTTCCTCGCCATCACCCGCACCGAAATGCTGATCCTGCGCCGCAACCGCTGGCTGCTGGTCGCGACGCTGATCATGGTGCTGTTTGCACTGGCACTTACCTTCGCAGGCAGCGCCCCAACTGGCACGCTGGGCGTCGACATGCTGACCGTCTCGGTCGCGTCGATGACCACGCTGTCAGTGTATCTGGCCCCCTTGCTGGCGCTGATGATCTCGTTTGACGCCATCGCAGGCGACGTGGACCGGGGCAGCCTGTCGCTGCTGCTGTCCTACCCGGCGGGACGCGGAGAAATCCTGTTGGGCAAATTCACCGCCCATCTGGCCGCATTGGCCTTTGCCATGACCATCGGCTTTGGCACGGCAGGCGCGGTCGCCACCTTCTTTGGTGGCGCAGGGCCGGACAGCCTGATGGCTCTGGCGCGCCTGATCCTTACTTCCATCCTGCTGGGCGCCGTGTTTCTGGCGCTGGGATACCTGCTGTCCGCCCTGGCGAAGGGGGCCACGGCGGCGGCGGGTCTGTCGGCCGGGCTCTGGCTGGTCTTTGTCGTCCTCTATGATCTGGGCCTGTTGGGGGCTGTCGTCATGGACAAGGGCGGCGCTTTCACCCAATCCGTCTTTCCATGGGTGATGGTGGCCAACCCGGCCGACGCGTTCCGTCTGTGGAACATCGCCGCGACCGAGGGCGTCGCGATGGCATCCGGCATGACCGGGGCCGCGCAGGCCCTGCCGGTCTGGGCTGCGCCCGCCTCACTGCTGATCTGGCCGGTGCTGGGCTTTGCCCTTGCGCGGCTGGCCTTCCGGAGGGTCGAGCCATGAGATATCTTGCCCTGATCGCTCTGGTCGCGATAGCCGCCTGCAAGGAAGAGGTGGTCGAGGCCCCCGACCCGGTCGATCTGACCCCGGACGCGCTGAGTTTTTTTTGCCAGATGAACATCGCCGAACATGGCGGCCCCAAGGGGCAGATCCATCTGGAAGGCTACCCCACACCGCTGTTCTTTGCCCAGGTACGCGACATGGTGGCCTATCTCAAAAGCCCCGAACGGGACGCCAGAATCACCGCCGTCTATGTCAGCGACATGAGCGTCGCCCCCAGCTGGCGGCAACCGGGAATTTCCAACTGGATCGACGCCGAGGGTGCCAGCTTTGTGGTCGGGGCCAACGTCGCCGGCGGCATGGGCGCGCGCGAAGTGGTGCCCTTTGGCGATCCCGCCGCTGCCCAGGGCTTTATTGAAGAATATGGCGGCACTGCGCTCCCGCTGTCCGACATTCCTGACACCGAAGTTCTGGGGCCTGTCGATCTGGACCTCGCGCTGGAGACACCCGCATGACCACCCTGACCCGTCGCCGCTTTCTGACCATCTCAGCCGCTTGCGCCGCGTTTCCGGCAAAGGCTGCGACCGATCGCTTCGCCGAATGGCGCGGCATAGCAATGGGGGCGCAGGCCAGCATGCGCCTGAATGGGCTGGACAAGGCCGACGCCGCCCCCATCTTCGACGCTGTCACCGCCGAAGTCGCCCGGCTTGAAAATATCTTCAGCCTGTACCGCCCTGAGTCGGAGCTGTGCCGTCTGAACAAGGACGGGCGCCTGTCGGCCCCATCGCCCGAGATGCTGCAATTGCTCGGCTTGTGTACGGCCCTGCACACTGCGTCCGGCGGCGCATTTGACCCCACCGTTCAACCGCTGTGGGTGGCCTTGGCCAACAACGCAGACGCATCCACGCGCGAGGCTGCTTGGCGGGCGATTGGCTGGCACAAGGTCTCGGTCAATGCGACAGAGATACAATTGCCTTCCCCCGGTCTTTCCGCGCTGACATTGAACGGCGTGGCGCAAGGGGAAGTTACGGATCGCGTGACCAACCTTTTGAAATCATTCGGTCTACGGGATGTTCTGGTCAACATGGGCGAAATCCGCGCCGAGGGGCAACGCGGCGATGGCCGCCCATGGCAAGTCGGGCTGGCGGGTCCGGAAGGTCGCGTGCACCGCCAAATCGGTCTGCAGGACCGCGCCGTCGCAACCTCGGCCCCTTCGACAATGGCGCTGTCCGGGGGGCACGGGCATATCCTGAACCCAACGGGCGAAGGTTTGGTTCACCGCGCCATTTCGGTGTCCGCGCCCAGTGCTGCGCTGGCCGACGGATTATCGACGGCATTGTGCGCGCTTCCCAAAAACATGATCGACCCGGTTCTGTCGCAGTTTCCGGGCGCAAGGCTAGAGATGCAGATTTGATTTGATGGGCTTAACACATCCCTAACAGAACAGCGCCGTGGTCCACCTAGTCGGCTGCGCCTTGAAGTTGAAAGCCGCAACGCAATCAGCGCTTTCGCGCGACGATATAGCGGCTTGGCAATGTTCCGAATTGATCTGCCGTCTCGATTACCTCAAACCCCGCGGCGGCCATCTTTTGTTCAAGGGTCGCCACTGGCAAGAACTCTACAAACGGCGCTTTTCCGACGGCCTGCATCAACGGAATTGCGACGCGTCGGATCATCGCGTATTTGAACCCGCCACCACTTGGCGCGCAGACCGTTTTGGAAACGAAAAGACCGCCGGGTTTTATCAGTGACGAAATATGCTCAAGCGCCGCGTCCAGATCCGGCAGCAGGTGAAGCAGGTTGTGCGCCAGAACCGCGTCATATGTCGCATGGTCCGAGGGATGATCAAGAACCTCGGCCACTTGGAATGTGACGTTTTGCAAGCGTTCGCGTTCAAGCTTTTCCCCGGCGATCTCGATCATTCCCGGTGCCACATCCGTGGCGGTTATGTGGGCGACATGAGGGGCGAGCAACAGCGCCGTCGACCCGGTGCCGCAGCCGATCTCAAGCACGGTGTCATCGGGTTTCAGGTAGGATTTCGTGCGTTCCAGCGTCTTAAGATACCCGTCCATGTTCCGAATTGGATCGGATGCGTATTTTCGGGATATCCTGCTCCAGAATGCGGCATCTGTGGTTCGTGCGGCCATAATGCGTCTCTTTCGTAAATGGGTGTTTTGCGCCTGCTAAACTTAAACACAGATATATGGAATTGCCTCGAATTGCAGAAGTGTTATGCATTATTGCATGAACTGGACGGCGATCAATTTTGATTGGAACCAGGTGCGCTCATTTCTGGCGACGGCTGAAATGGGGTCTTTCTCGGCGGCGGCGCGCGTGCTTGAACAAACCCAACCCACCGTGGGCCGTCAGGTAGCAGCGCTTGAGCATTCCCTTGGCGTCACCCTGTTCGAACGGGTCGGAAAAACGCTGAACCTGACCAGCGCGGGTGAAGAATTGCTGGTGCACGTGCGAGAGATGGCCGATGTGGCAAACCGGATTTCGATAACGGCAACAAGCCAGTCGAAAACCATCGAAGGTCAGGTCAGGATTACCGCCTCGGACGTCATGTCCGCCTACCAGCTTCCGCCTATCCTCAAACAGATACGCAAACTCGCGCCGCGGCTGCAGATCGATGTGGTCGCCGCGAATGACCTGCGCGACATACAGCGACGCGAGGCCGACATTGCGATCCGACATGTACGCCCAACGCAGCCGGACCTGATCGCGAAACTGGTGGCCGAGGCGACAGCGCATTTCTATGCAACGCCTTCCTACCTGGATCAGGTGGGTCGGCCCAAAACCGAAGCAGAACTTGCCAAGCTGGACTTCGTCGGGTTCGGCGAAGTGCGCACAATGATCGGCTTCCTCAATCCGGCCGGGGTTCCGGTTACCGAAAAGAACTTTCAGATGGGGTCAAAAACCGGTGTTGTGTCCTGGGAACTGGTGCGTCAGGGGCTGGGCGTGAGTGTCATGTCAGACGACGTCGCCGCCATGACGCCCGGAGTTGAACGCGTACTTCCTGATCGGGACCCCTTCACTTTTCCAATCTGGCTGGCCACGCATTCCGAATTGCACACCGCACGACGCATCCGGTTTGTCTTTGACCTGCTTGCCGAGCAACTCGGCGGCAAGGCAGGTAGGAAGGTGTGATTGAAACTATTGACGGTTCTGAGAAACGCGTACGACATCCCTCAAGGACGACGCCGTTTCTAGGCCGTCTTTAGCCAACTTGTTACGTCAAAATGCACAAGGCTTTGCAGGGTCAGAATGTCTTCGCGATAAAAATCCACAAGCCTGTTGTGCAGCCCGGGTGTAAGACGCGGTGGCGCGGGCCAGCCGGACTTTTTGACTTTGTGCGCACTTGTGTGAATCGGATCGGAAAGCGTGTCGGGCGAGATGTCACATGGGATCTTCAGCTCGGAAAAAAGATGCCTGATCGCGGCAGCCGGGTTATCTTTCAGATCATCATAGCGGCAAACTATTATGTCAGGAAACACCGTTTTCCAATGACTTAGGATACGTCCGTACAAACCAATTGACAGCATAATGTGGTCATCTGTCATCAGATCGATTTCAGGTGTGTAGTCCAGCCGACCCTTGTGAATGTGATGCGTGAAGGCCGACCGGTAGCGATCAATTGGATTGCGTAGAATAACCACTGGGCGCACGTCCGGGACAGCACCTTTCATCTGACTGGCAATATCCACAAAAACATTGGGTGCCTGAAAATAATGTGGTGTGCTTTCAAGATAATATGCGGCACCGGGCTTTTCGCAGACGGGAAAATGCGCGCGGTATTCATCAAGCCGCGAAGCGCAGTCGGCCCGCCCCCAGAAATTCACCTCTTTCTTGGCGGACCCGAAAATATGCCGTGACGAAGACAGCACTTCATGCATCCAGGTCGAGCCTGACTTTTGAACACCGACTAAAAGAAGGTTTGGTAACCGCGTTGATGAACTTTTCAAAAGAACCCCACTTTTTGCTGAAGGCGATGGCAGGACGGTTTCACAACTCTTCTACGTCAGCGTTATCTGTAGGCCCAGAGGCAAAAGCAACCAAAGCAACAGGATCAAATCACGTTGTGATACGGCCAGCGCCGTAACATCATCCACCGCTTGATTTGGTTTACCTTTGATGATTAAGGTCAGCCGGTATTTTCGAGGCCGATGTGCTCAGATCAGTACCGACCAAAATTCGGAAGCAGTCCCGGACGGCAAAATAACCAAGCATGGCACCCTATTTCCTCAATTCAGGTATCAAGGTAACCCTGTCGGGCCGACGCATCCACCCCAACGAAGCTCAGAATCTCAAGCGAGTTTAATCAGAATGACCGACGCACCGCTTCCTTCACATATTGTACTGGTTCTAGGTATGCATCGCAGCGGCAGTTCCTCTGTGACCAGGGTGCTCAACCTCTTGGGATATGCATTGCCGAAAACACTGATCAAAGGAAATGCATCGAACAGACGCGGACATTGGGAAAGCCAACCCGTCGCCAGATTGAACGACCGTTATCTGAACGGTGCTGACCTGACATGGGCGGACTGGAGCCCTGGCAAGCTGAAAACGGTCAGCGCGGAAGACCGTCAGAATTTCGAGCAGGATATCAGGGCACTGCTCGCCGATGAGTTTCCTGCGGGTCAGCCTGTGGTTCTGAAAGAACCCAGGATTTGCAGGCTGGTGCCTCATTACCGCGCAGCGTTGGAAAATCAGGTTCCGATGACGGCCGTGATAACGGTTCGCAACCCGCTGGAGGTCATCGCGTCTTTGGTCAAGCGCAACGCGCTTTCGGAAACCAACGCTTGTCTGCTGTGGCTGAGATATATGTTGGATGCGGTGTCTGACACGGATGGGATGCAGCGCGCCTTTATTGCATATGAAGACTGTATTTCGGACCCGGTTACAACCTTGACGATGGCGGCAGAGCATTCGCACCTGTCTTATCCGAATGATCTGCAGACAGTTGTCCCGGAAATTGATGAATTTCTAAGCACCTCCCTGCGCAACCACACACGAACGCCCGAAGATGTCATTCACAACGATCTGACCCACGGATGGACCAGCGATGTCTACGAGGCACTGCGGTTGCTGAAACACGACCCGAATGCACCCACAGCGCTGGCGACAATTGCCCGTGTCCGACAAGAGCTTGATGAAGCATCACCGATGCTGAACTTCATCGTTGGTAATTACGACCGGGAATGCAGCGAGTTGAACCGTCGCGTCGCGTCGTTGACCGCCGCGCTGGACCTGAAGACAGAGCAGGTAAAGCTACTGCGCGAGCAACTGGAACAACCGCTGGCGAAAGTGGTTGCATCTTCGATCAAGGTAAATCGACGTTCTCTTCGGGATCGGTTTCGCAAGATCAGAAAGTCTCTCAAAAAGCGCGTTGGTAAGGCCTAGCGGCCGCTTCGCACCCGTTGACAAGCCGCCCCAATACGCTTCGGAAGATGCCGGTTACCAATACACCGGCGTCTGGTTCGTCGCGCAGCGCGACTTGGAAAAGAACCATGTTTCGATGGCATATCGCGGCTGCGTGTAACCCGGGTCCGACGATGTTGCGTGAAGGTTGAAGTGGTCAAAAAACAGCGCATCACCTGCGCCAAAATATGGTCTGACCGGTTTGATGTCAGGAAAGGTTTCGGCGACCGTTGCGCCTGAGATCGACCAGTTGAAAATCGCGCCATTCGTGCCCGGCTTCAAAACCTTAGTCAGTCGCTTCGGAATCAAATCCATCCCTGGACTTTCGGTGCCTTCGCCGCAATCTGTCAAAGCGACCCAGACATTCAGGCTTTGAATGTTCTTGTTCATGAACGCGCCATCCTGATGCCATTCAGCCTTATGCTTTAGTGGCGTGGCCCGGCGCAGCACGCATTTCTGGTAGGAAACGCATGGCTCGTCCTGAAAGTAACGCTGTAAAATTTCCCGCAACCCGACGCGTTCAAAACTGTCGAACAAATTGTGCGAAACGAGCGGAGACAGAAATGTCTCGATCGAACCACTGTCATTCAGGAATACATGCGCCGTTTCTCTGTCTAACCCGGCTTCCTTGGTCAGAGGCATGAAGTAAGATTTCTGGGTCGTGCTGCGATCGTCAGGCGCACCGTCCTGTGTGGCTTCTGCAAATGCTTTGGCCGAGTCCATGACCTCATCAATGTCTTTTTGGAATCGCAACGCCCGAGCCGGTTCAAAAAAGTTCCTGACGATTATCGCGCCGTAGTGATGCATCGCGCTGATGACAGCATCGCTTGTCAGCTCATGAATATCGACTTCCGGTATTCCATGCGGGCCCAAATCGAACAGGTTTTCGGGCGCCACGGGCCTGCCTCGCATCCACGAGGTGTTCAGATCGGTGTGCACGCTTTTACCTGCCATCACCCTTGAATCGCGCAGGCGCACCAAGTCGCCGATCTGACCGTCCTTGCGAAAAACCCCGGCTGCCTTCGAAACCTTCGCAACCAGCTCATCGTTCAGAACGGCCCCGTGTAAGGGCGATGGTACCTGTGTCATAAATGCGCGATCCCGTGATTCGTGTGGTTGTGTTGGTAAATTTACTCAATTACCACTCTGGGACGCGAGCAGAATTGAGAAAGTTCGGACGATGTCACCGAATACAAAAACACAGCGTCGGATAGATCAGTTGCTTCGGCACATCAGCGCGCTTGAAGAAGAACGTGATAAGCTGAAAGAGCGTGATCGCATCTATCAGGCGACGTTTGACAGGGTTACCGACAGCCTGAAATCCGAACGGCCGAAAGATGACGCCACGAAAGGTGCCTTTACCGGCCTGTCCATCGTTATCGCCTACTACGATATCCCCAGACAAATCGAACGGACCCTGATTTCGTGTTCACCGGACTATCAGGGCGTTTCTGACGGTGACATCGAGGTCATCATCATCGACAACGGCTCGAACGAACCGTTGCCTGCCGATCTTCAAGCCCGGTTTCCATTTGTCAGCCAGATCATCAGGGTGGATGGCCACCCCTCGCCCGTTTTCGGACTGAACCAGGGTATCGAAGCCGCCCGTCATGAGATGATCGCGCTGATGATCGACGGGGCCCATATGCTGTCACCGGGTGTCGTCCGCAATTCCGGCGAAGTCTACGAGAGATTCCAAAACCCGGTTATCAACGTACCTCAGTATATTCTGGGGGCTGAATCCCAGAACCTCACTCTGGCATCCGATGCATTTGAACGTGAGACCGAAGATCTGAAAGCGCTTGGCTGGCCCGCGGATGGCTATCGTCTGTTTGAATATGCGGTTTATCCAGGCGAGAACTATCGGCGCAGCTTTGTAGATGCTATCGAAACCAATTGCCTGATTACGACACGCAAAGTGTTTCAGGAAAACGGCGGCTTTGATGAGCGATACAGCGAGCCCGGCGCGGGGTTCGCAAATCTCGAGATTTTTTCGCGCCTTATCCATGAGCAGGACAACAGCTACATCATTCTTTCAGGCGAAGGCACATTCCATCAGGACCACAGCGGCGTGACGACGCAAAAATCACCGGAAGACCGCAACGTACTTGTCGCCGAATACAAGAACCGCCACGCAGAAGTCACCGGAAGCCAGGCCATCGTCAATGCGCGCAGCCCTATCTTATACGGCAAAACGCGGCGCATGACGCAGCGTGTACCGACCATCTCAACCGAGTTCGGCAAAGCCAGCAACAAAGTTCTGTCTCAGTTGGCAGACGTCTATATCAGCCGTATCCGCGCGGGCATTACCGAAAAATACGAACCGACCCTGACCGTTGGTCTTGTGCCGGATGAACGAAGGGCGCGGCCCCATCTTGCCCCTTTGGGTCTGCTATCCGAAGCTGCGCGCCGCAACGGCGTTGAAGAAAAGAAGCTGAGTTACCTGAATTGCTTACGACAGGTTCATCGTCATGTACGGCCTGAAAGCTATTTCGAGATTGGCGTGGATACAGGGGCAAGCCTGAGTCTTGCCAACTGCCCCAGTGTCGGTGTCGATCCGGCGTTTACTCTGTCAAATCAGATTAAAGCTCCGGCGCGGCTGTATCGGGAAACAAGCGACGATTTCTTTGCCAACACGGACAGATGCAAGGCACTGTTCCCGCAAGGCATCGATCTTGCCTTCATCGACGGCATGCATCTGGCCGAATATGTGGTGCGCGACTTCATCGAAACCGAGAAATGGATGGGTCGCGACGGCGTTATTCTGATCGACGACGTGCTGCCGGACAAGATCGAGATGCTGGAGCGCGACCGCCGGTTCAACGCCTGGTGCGGTGACGTCTACAAGATCGTCCCGATACTCAGGCGCTACCGGCCGGATTTGTCCGTATCGGTGTTTGAAACCTTTGTCGGGCCTTACCGCAAGGGTCTTGCCGTTGTCTCTGGCCTTGATCCCGACAACACCAAACTCGGGCGCCACTACAAGGAAATCGAGGCGGGGGTTCTGGGAGACACTTATGATGTCGCCTCGATCGAGGAACTGGACAAGGTGATGAAACCCGAACCGATTGCGTGTCTGGGCGCGGCAACCGGGCGACGACCTGTCCGAAATCTGGCGGCGTGTCTGGCGGATGGTCCCGTTGCAGATACTGTGACGGGATCTGAGGTCCCCACCACCCTGCGCCTGTCGGTCGTAGTGATTGCACATGAGATGGCCCGGGAAATTCCACGCACACTGCGTACGCTGTCCGCCAAAATGCAAAAGGACATCTCGACGGATGATTACGAAATAATCATCGTGGACAACGGTTCCACCGACACGAGCGGATTTGCCAGCTGGGTTGAAACAGCCCCCAATGCAAGGGTCATTTCCCTGCCAGCTGGCAATGTCTCCCCATGTCACGCCGTGAACATAGGGCTTGCCGCTGCCAAGGCGGATCAGATCGGCGTGTTCATTGACGGCGCGCGCATGGCATCACCCGGTATGCTGTCTCGCGCTTTGGATCAACTGAACACTGACCCAAACGCAATTGTCGGAACCTTCGGGTTTCATCTGGGGCACGAAGTGCAGGCCGATGCGGTTCAGTCTGGATATGACGCCTCTGCCGAGGATGCCCTTTTGGAAAACTCAGGATGGGAAGACGACGGGTATCGCCTGTTCGATGTTTCGGTATTCGCAAAGTCGTCAGGCAAGGGTTGGAAGGTTCTTCCGTCCGAAGCAAACGCTGTCTTTATGCACAAGAAACTCTGGATAGAACTGGATGGGTTCGAGGAGCGCTTCCGCTCGCCGGGCGGTGGTCTAGCGAACCTTGATCTGTGGAAACGCGCTTGCGAGAAACCGGGCGTGACGATTCATATGTTGCTGGGTGAAGGGACATTCCACCAGATACATGGTGGTGTTTCGAGCAATGCGCCGGTTTCAAAGCGACCTGCTTTCGACGCGGAATACGAAACGATCCGCAAGGCGCCGTACCGCCGCCCGGACGTTCCTGCCAATTTCGTCGGCTCTGAACGTGAAACGGCAAAACCGGTTTTGTGATCAGTTTTGAGTTCAGATCATGAACCAGCGGGACTATTTAGAGCATCGACGCACTGAAACATATGGGGAACCATACTTGCGCTGAAACAAATGCGCATTCGACGAGACGAGTGCCTTAAGGCTACGTCGGCATTGCCGAATGGCCCTATAGGATCGATGATAGGTAAGAATGACTAAGCTGACTGAAGGCAATAAAAAAGACTCGCTCTGGCAGCGCCATTGGGTTCCGCAGATCAAAAAAGCCGAGAACTGTCCGGCGTTCGACCAGAATTGTATGTCGCATCTTGCGGCTTCTGGACTGCCTGCGGCACATGCTATCCCTGAAAAAGACGGGCTTGTCGTTTGCAGTTTGCGGATCGGCAACATTCCGGCTGTGGACAGCTGGCACCTAATGGCCGTTTCGACGGCCGCAAAGCAGAACTGGCCCGAAACGGGTGCCAATCGCCATGCCAATTAGCCGGAGTGCAAAAATAAGAAGGGAACTTGTTCGGCCCGCCCGGCAACTCAGCCGCCTGATCTATCGATCCGCATCCAGCGTGTATTCGCCGTTTATCTACGACCATACCCAGCGGTCAAAGGTTCGAATCTCACCCGGCGCGGTCGCGTTGAAAGATCATGTCTGCATCTATGTGATAGCTCCTTTTTTTGGACTGTGGCCGTCAAGACTTGCCGCGTTGGACTACATGCTCGAAGCCGGAGTATCCCCGATCACGGTCTCGAACATGCCATTGTCGGAAAAAGACAAGGCATCCATTTCCGAACGAAGCGCGATTGTAATTGAACGTCCAAACCACGGTTATGACTTCGGCGCGTATCGTGAGGCGAACCTGTACCTGCGGGATCGGCTGGACAGCTTGACGCGCTTGACGCTTCTGAACGACTCGACCTGGTTTCCGGCTCCGGGATCGCAGAACTGGTTCGCGTCCGTTGAACAAAGCCCGACAGATTTTATCGGTGCGACCTCCAATTTTGGAGGATCTACAATTGTCCCGAAATCGCTAACGCCGGAGCCCTGGGATTATGGTTCTTTTGCGTCCGGCTACCATCTTCAGTCCTTCGCCGTGTCCTTTTCACCGAACGTGCTGCGCAATCAAAGTTTTTTTGAGTTCTGGAAAAACTACCCATTGGTCAATGACAAAGACCTGACCGTAAAAAGGGGCGAAAAGGGCCTGACGAAATGGGCGCTTGAACAAGGCCTTTCAATGTCAAGCACCTATCCGGTTGAACAGCTTGACAGCCTTATGGCAAATTTACCCTTTGAACGTCTGCAACAGATTTCCGAGAATGTGATCGTCTTGGGTAATCCCAGATTTGAAACGTTAAAGCGTGAAGTCCTGCAAAGCTGCCCCGACGCCGAAACACTTCGATCGTTTCTTCTTGCGGCCGCGAGATGCTTGGGCGTTTCTTACGCATTGCCTGATTTCAACCTAAGAGAAATGCGGTTTCCGTTTCTGAAGAAAACACCCGTCTGGCATCAGCGGGAAGCGTCCGACATTACAATGAGGATCATCAACAGCTTTGGCGACACCTGGGACGTTGCGGAAGAAGCGCAGTATCTAAGGCGAACTCTGTTAAAATAATCTAGCAAGCTACCAACGGCACCTGCCGCGCTCGGTCGAAATCTGTCAGCCCGCCTTCAGGTTTTCGCGGCAGGAATATCCGAGGCGACAACGTCATTGGCCTTTATCCGTGCGCCGTTCCCGATGGTAATGGGGCCGATGATCTTTGCGCCCGTACCAATGCTCACACCCTTTCCAATCGTAGGGCCGACATAATCGCCGTCACGCAAGCCAATCGTTACAAAGGGTCTGATCGTGGCGCGCGCTCCGATATGAGTAATGCCGTCAATGACCACCTGCCCATGCGGCAAAACGATACCAGGGTCCATAACGACAGGGGCACCAATGTGCACCTGAGCAATCAGGATGGAAAGGCGTCGAAGGACGGTCGGTAAGATTGGAACCCCATGTGCGCGCAGTCGCGCGGCAGCCCGAATCAAAACAATCGCGAGATACCCGTCAGCCTCCCAAATCATTCTTAGAACAACATGGGCGGCTGACCACTTTCTGCAAAGTTCGGCACTGTGCAAAGAGGCCGCGACAGCCTGTGCGTCTGCCAGAATTGCGGGGAAGAATTTGGGGTTCGCCCGACCGCGTTCTCTTAGGAATTCCCTTGGTGTCATATATGTACCCTCCGGCCGAGTAACCCTCACCCGATAATTGTTGATCACGTTTGGTGTTTCCAAGTAATGACCGGATCGTACAAAGACCACCAGAACCACTTGCGTGTCGATTTAGTGACACACGCATGCACACACGCGTGATATGCCTGATGGATCCGCCGGGCAGACCTTGAACTGACGTGCGCACCCACCTAGAAGTTTGGTCGCTCGCGGGGAACAAACAGCAGTAGTGTTGGTGATCCTCAGAGCGACTAGAGCAATACTGCAAAGCGGTTCGCGCAGGCCCAAAGAAGTCTTGGATTTACGCGAGCTTTCCGTCGTCCTGCCGCGAAAGGCCGCTGCCTTTGAACGTGGCATCACACCGGTTAGCCCGCCGCGCGGTAAACAAGGGTAGCTGCATGGGATTGGCCAAATCAATCAACCGCCGGATGATGCTGGTCCGCGACGAAGACTTTCGGACGGCGCTCAAAGTGTTGCTTGCAAGGCGCAATAAACGGCGTCAGTTCGAGCTTGAGAAGTTTGGCCGGTACTTGACCGAAGCGGGCTTGGGTCAGGATGATACAAATGCAGCAGAGTTCTTTGCCGCGTCTGCATCCAGTCACCTAGACCGGGAATGGTACGCGCAAGTAAATGGTCTGCCGTCTGCCAAAGACGCCCTGTCGCATTATAAATCGGACGGGGTAAAGTTTGCCCTGGCACCGTTCAAGGAACTGGCGGCTGAAGATGGCAAAACCCTTTCGATGTGGGGAATTGAGTACCTTGTGCGCATGGGATTTCCCTTGGGTGACACCGGAGATCAACCCCTGCGCCCCGATGATCGCCGGGCGTTGGACCCCTTTAGCCTAACGAACAGCAACAAAAAGCGTATTGCTGTTGTAACGGCAATTTTCGGTCAATTTGACTCGCTTGTTCCGATCGATCCGGCTTGGAAAGAAACTGCTGACTTCTTTGTGTTTTCAGATCGGGCATATGATGCAACCGGCGGATGGCAACAGGTACACGCGCCGTTTCACCATGCGGATACCCGCCGCAAGGCCCGGTTCACAAAGCTGAACCTTCCGGCATTTTTCTCCGACTACGAATGGGTGATCTGGATCGACGGCAACATAATGATGTGTCATGGCCCGGAAGATATTTTGAACTCGCTGGATCCCGAGTCCTTCGATTTTGCGACCTTCCGACATCCTGACCGTCAAGGTTTGATGGCCGAGGCCGCAAAATGCGTGCAACTTGCCAAAGACGATCTGCGTACGATGGCGCTTCACCTGAGCCAGAACCAATCCCACCCAGCGTTTCGCGACACTGATCTGTATGAAACTATGGTTATGGTTTTGCGCCCTTCGTCTTCGAAAGTTCGGCAGATGTGCAACAGTTGGTGGCGGATGCTGGCACGTGGCTCGAAACGCGACCAGGTTTCATTGCCTTTGGCCATTGCAGAAACACCCGATTTACGCGTCAAACACTTGCCCGGTGACATGCGGTCATCCGCGTATTTCGCGCGTACGAGGCATCGCGCATGAAAAGAAACAAAACTCCGACACCGACCGAGGTTATTGTCTGCGTCCACAACAGTTTTGACGATGTGCAAGCCTGTATCCAATCTGTTCTCGACACTCTCAGGAACGATGACCGGCTTATCATTGTAGATGATGGATCCGAGACGGAAACGCAGAAACTGTGTGAGGGATTTGCTGCCAGCAATCCCGGCAACTGCCACTTGATCCGTCGACCGCAAGGCAGCGGGTTCTGCAAGGCGGCAAATGCCGGAATGCGGTATTCCACTGCTGACATGATTGTTCTGCTCAACAGCGACACAATTGTAAGCGGTGACTGGCTAAATCGTCTCGATGCCTGCTTAAACTCAAATTGGAAGATTGGATTGGCCGGACCATTGTCCAACGCGGGGGGCTGGCAGTCCATTCCTTTCCTGCCGGGACCAGATGCACGGCCAAACGAAGTCACCTCAAACGGCGAAGTGATCGGTGCCATACATACACTATGCGGCGAATTCGCCGAGCGCTTTGGCTATCCGGTTGTCGAGCAGCTTAATGGATTCTGCCTTGCGATCAGTCGACCGGTGCTGGACGCCATCGGGATGTTCGACGAAGAACGTTTTCCAATGGGCTACGGCGAGGAAAGTGATTTTGTCCTGCGGGCGCAGGATGCCGGTTTTCTGTGCGCTGTATCAATTGACTGCTTTGTTTTCCATTCAAAAACAAAGAGCTACACGTCCGAGCAACGTCTAAAATATAACGACGCAGGCCAAAAAAACCTGAAAGCCCTGCACGGGGAACACCGGATTCGGAATGCGGTGTTAGGCACCCAATATCACCCGACCCTTGTGACGATCCGCAATGAAACCCAATCTTCCTTTGAACAGAATGGTTGGCTAGATGCGGGCAAAGGACAAACCGCTTAAGCGCACGAAATGATTGGTCAAGTACCCGTCTTGGGTGCTCGACCTCGTCTTGCGGCCTAACCCAACAGGGACTTCAGGTATTCGCCATAGGTGGATCTGGCGAACAGCTTTGCGCGTGCCTCCAGTGCGGCGTCATCTACCCAGCCGTTCAGCCAAGCGATTTCGTCCAGGCTGCCGGTCTGCATACCCTGACGGTCTGTAAGGGTTCGCACGAAATTACCTGCATCCAAAAGTGAGCCATGGGTTCCGGTGTCCAACCAGGCAAAACCGCGACCCATGGTCGAAACGTTCAGCAGACCGTCATGCAGGTACATTTCCAGCAATGACGTAATTTCCAACTCGCCGCGTTCGGACGGTTGCACCTGACGGGCACGGGCCGGTGCATCGCCGTCCAGAAAGTAAAGCCCCGTCACAGCGTAGTTCGATGGTGGAACTATGGGTTTTTCAACGATACCACGCACCTTGTCACCGTTGAAATCGACGACCCCATATCGCTCGGGATCGGCAACGCGATAGGCGAATACTGTCCCGCCGCTTTCCTGGGCATCCGCCTCTTGCAGCAACTCGGGCAGACCATGACCAAAGAAGATATTGTCACCGAGGATCATCGCGGACGGCGCACCATCCAGAAAATCCTCGGCCAAAGTATAGGCTTGCGCCAGGCCTTCGGGCGACGGTTGCGTAATCCAAGTGAGTGACAAACCATACTGACTGCCATCGCCCAGCAGTCGCTGGAACTGTTCTTGATCCTGTGGCGTGGTGATGATCGCAATCTCGCGGATCTGCGACAGCATCAGAACGCTCAGCGGATAAAAGATCATCGGCTTGTCGTAGATCGGCAGTAACTGCTTTGAGACCGCTGTGGTGATCGGATATAGCCGCGTTCCCGACCCTCCGGCCAGAATGATCCCTTTTCGTTGCATGTCCTATCCTTCTCCGGCGGGGCCGTTTGCCACCTTCATCTCGGATAACACATCCGAAAGGCCTGCTTTCCAGGCAGGTCGTCGAAGTCCGTAAATCTGTTCGATACGCCCGCAGTCCAGACTTGAATTCAAAGGCCTGCGCGCCGGGGTGGGGTATTCCAATGTCGGAATATCAACGATGCTGGTGGCCAGCCCGGCTTGCGCGACGATTTCGCGGGCGAAATCGGCCCAACTGACATCCGGGGCCCCGCTATAGTGAAACAAGCCTCCGTCGGCGCGCTGCCCGGATTTGGCAATGGTCAAAAGCGCATCAGCGATATTTGCGGCGGGCGTCGGACCGCCAATCTGATCCGCCACGATTGTCAGCTGATCGCGGGTTTCGGCCAACCGCAGAATGGTTTTGACAAAGTTGTTGCCATGGGCCGAAAACACCCAACTCGTTCGCAGGATGGCGTACCACCCGCCAGCTTGCGCGATCTGGCGTTCGCCGTCCAGCTTGGTCAGGCCATAGACACCCAAAGGGCCGGTCGGATCATGCGTGGACCGGGGAGTATCGGAAGATCCGTCAAAAACATAATCGGTTGAAACATGCAGGAAAGGCAGATCGCGCTGCGCTGCTGCCCGGGCCAATTCTCCCGGTGAGTCCCCGTTGATCAGCCGCGCCTGATCCGCCTCGTCCTCGGCCTTGTCGACTGCTGTGTAAGCGGCAGCGTTTATGATCACCGCCGCATCAGTTTGTTCGATGACGGCTGCACAAGCCAGTGGGTCGGTTAAGTCAGCCCGAGATCGATCCAGCGCTTCAACCGAAATTCCATGCGTCCCGGCACGCCTGCGCAACTCTGTGGCGACCTGACCATTGCGACCGAAAACCAGCGCTTTCATCTGACAACCCCAAGCCGCTTGCCCACACCGCTGCGCGTCTTAAGCGCATTCAACCAGGCAGCATTGTCCAGATACCACCGAACCGTCTGCTCCAACCCGGTTTCCGGGGTGTAGGATGGACGCCAGTTCAGCTCTTTCCGGACGCGGGTCGGGTCTATGGCATAACGACGGTCATGACCGGGCCGATCAGGAACATAGGTTATCAGATCGGCATAAGGCGTTTGACCCGGCTTCAACCGATCGAGAATGGCACAGAGCATTTTGACCAGTTCAAGGTTGGTCATCTCATTTTCACCGCCAATGTTATAGCTGCGGCCCAGCTCACCCTTTTTCAGCACCAGCAACAGCGCCTCGGCATGATCTTCGACATGGAGCCAGTCGCGGATATTGTCCCCTGCCCCGTAAATCGGAATAGGCTTGCCCGATAGCGCGTTCAGAATCACGACCGGGATCAGCTTTTCGGGAAACTGGAATGGACCGTAATTGTTCGAACAATTGGTGAAAACCACTGGCAATCCGTAGGTTTCATGCCAGGCGCGAACAAGGTGATCAGACCCTGCCTTCGAAGCCGAATAAGGCGAGTTAGGCCGATAGGGGCTGTCTTCAGTGAAAAGACCTTTCTCACCCAAGGACCCAAAAACCTCATCTGTCGAGACATGGTGAAAGCGGAAGCTTTCTGGTCGGCCGGCATTCACCCAATAACTGCGCGCCGCTTCAAGCAGAACATAGGTTCCGGTGATGTTGGTGTCGATAAAGGCGGCGGGTCCGTCGATTGAACGGTCGACATGGCTTTCGGCTGCCAGATGCATGACTGCGTCTGGTCGATGACGGCTGAGAATTTCGGCCATCGCATCCGCGTCCCGGATGTCGGCGTGCTCAAAAGAATAACCCTTCGCCCCAGAAACCGAAGCGACATTTTCCAAACAGGCCGCATATGTCAGCGCATCCACGTTGACGACCGAGTGACCTTTGGAAATAGCGCGCCGGATCACGGCAGAGCCAATGAAACCCGCGCCGCCTGTCACCAGAATTTTCATGACGCGTCCTCAATCGAGAACGGAGAGTCGAAGCCCCGCAGATTTGGCGCTGCTTTGTCTTTCTCTGACAATTGCGGCGCGGCACTGACCTGCGGCCAGATAATACCAATATCGGAATCGTCCCACCGAATGGACCCTTCTGTTTCTGGCGCATAGGTGTCCGAGCATTTATAGACAATCTCGGTATCCGGCTCCAACGTCATGAAACCATGGGCAAATCCGGCGGGGACCAGCAACATTCGGCCATTCTCAAAGCTAAGCTCTTCGCCGACCCAATGACCAAATGTGGGTGACCCCTTGCGGATGTCTACCGCCACGTCGAATAGTCGACCGCGCCCGCATCGCACAAGCTTGGCCTGCGCTTTTGGCGGGGCTTGGAAGTGCAGGCCTCGCACGGTTCCAGCAGCGCTGGACAGCGAGTGGTTGTCCTGCACGAAGACCGTGTAGATTCCACTGGCCGTAAACCTGTCCAGGTTATAGGTCTCTTCAAAAAAGCCCCGATGATCGCCAAACCGACTGGGCGTGATCAGTTTCACATCCGGAATGGCAAGAAGCCTAATCTCCATCGTCCCAGTTGCCTCGTTCAAATAGTGCCGTACCACTGATTTGTGTGGTCATCTCATACCCGTGCGATAACGCAAAGGTTTTTATCCGCGCTGGCAGTTGCACTGCGGAGTAACCACGCGTCATTCCGCAAGGCCCTACCGAGAGCTTTGTGAATTCTGGTGTGGCTGGGTTTCAGTAGGATGGCTGCGGTCAGGTGTTCGCTCAGTTCGATTCCAAAACTGCGTTCAGGAATTGTTGCGTGCGTTCCCGTTGTGGGTTTTCGAACAACTCCCCGGGGGTCGCCTGTTCTTCGATTGCGCCGTTGAAGAAGAAACAAACCCTGTCCGAGATGTCCTTGGCGAACCCCATCTGATGCGTGACCATCAGCATGGTCAGGTTATGGGCATCCACCAGTTTGCGGATGACATTGGTCACTTCGCCGATCACCTCGGGGTCCAGCGCAGATGTGACCTCGTCAAACAGCATGACCTTGGGGCGCATCGCAAGGGCGCGGGCGATGGCGACGCGCTGCTGTTGTCCACCCGACAGGCGCGAGGGGTGCTGGTCGCGTTTCTCGGCCATGCCGACCATCTGAAGCAGCTCCATCGAGCGTTCCTCGGCCTCTTTCCTTGGCAGGCCCAGAACCTGAACCGGCCCTTCCATGCAGTTTTGCAGGGCGGTCATATGCGGGAACAGGTTGAAATGCTGGAAACACATACCGATCTTGCTGCGGATGCGTCGGATATGGGCCGGGTTGGCGGGCACCAGAACGCCGTCCTTTTCCATATGCGTCAAGGGCTCCCCATCGACATAGATGACCCCGCCGTTGATCGTCTCCAGCGTCATCAGCATCCGCAGAACGGTGGTCTTTCCCGATCCCGACGGCCCGATGATCGTCACCATCTCGCCCGCGTCGATATCCAGATTCAGATTGTCGAGCACCGTCAGCGCGCCATAGCTTTTGCGCACGTTCTGAAACCGGACCATGGGGATGTCGTCACCCTCCAGACGCAAGGGGTACTGGCTCATGTCTTCGGTCATTTATCTCATTCCCATTTTGCGGCGTACCCATTTTTCGAACTGGGCAATCAGAAACGCGGTCGGCAGCGAGATCAAAAGGAAATTCACCCCCACCATGGTATAGGGTTCAAGGTAGCGATAGCTTTGGGCACCAACTGCATTGGCGGTATGCATCAACTCGGCCACGCCGATCACGGACAGCATCGGCGTGTCCTTGAAAATACCCACCAGATAATTGCCCATTCCCGATACGGCAGGCGGCAGCGCCTGCGGGATGATGATGCGGCGATAGGTCTGCAAGACCGGCATATTGATGGCCGTCGCGGCCTCCCACTGGCCTTTGGGCACGCTTTCGATGCCACCGCGATAGACCTCGGACAGGTAGGCCGCATAGTGCAGCCCGATGGCGATCAAACCGGATGTCCAGGGCGACAGGTTGATCCCGAGTTGCGGGCCCACATGGAAAACAAAGAACACCTGCAACAGCAGCGGGGTCGAGCGGATGAACTCGACAAATTCCCGCACGCACAGGGTCAGGATGCGGTAAGGCGTGCGCTGCGCCAGTGCAAACACAAGCCCCAGCACCACGGCGATGGCATATCCTCCGCCCGCAGCCAGCAGCGTTTTGCCCGTTGCGTCGATGAAACGCGGCAATTTAAATTGATCTTGAAACCAACAATGACAGAGTATTGAGCATGGTTGTCACACCATCGACAGTCTGGCTTCAGGCTCTTGTACGGGGATAGTTGGAAATGGAAGACACTTCAGTTCGTACGTCGGTACTAGATGCGATAGACAGCGAAATAAGGGCTTCTAAAAAGCAGCAGAAGATCTATTGGCTGCTCTCTACAGTACTTCTGCTGGTGGTCATAGTGGCCGGTGCGTTGGCCACGTTCCTGTCCGCCGTCAAAATAGACAACAACATCCTGACGGCGGCATTGGCCTTGTGTACAACGATTTTCGGAACCATCGAGAAGAACTTTGGGCTTGCGCAGAAAGCCTCGGGCTATCGTAAGGTGAAAGCACATTTTCAGAACTTGAAACTGGATATGCTGCAGACAAAGCCAGACGAGCCGGTCCCGGCAGAAGTATTCAAGAAAATCAAAGAGCTCAGGTTGCTGAAGGCGGAACTTACGGATGACTAGGGAACGCCGGAAGCACATTGACCTCATGCGATCTCTTGCTTCCGGAAACAGTGGCCAAACCAGCTGTACGGACATCTAAGCAAAGGTAAAATCTTGTATCCGTCGAATTCACCTGCGGCGGGTCCAAACTGACGTTTCCGGCTTGACGACCAAAACCCCCTATCTGTCTCGGCAAAAAATTGCCGGAGGTGTATCATTCTTTCCATGAACAGCGCTGTCAAAGCTCAGAGGGGGTTTACCTTGTGCAAGGTTCATTTTTCCGACAGGTGAACTCCTCTCACCCAAACTAAAACCTGGTACCGCGCGCCGTTACCTTTTGTTGATACAGCATCGGAAATCTGCCAGCATACTTTTCGGAAACGACCTAATTCGAAACCAATGAATGTATTTATTGCGAGTTTAGCGTGCACAAGAATTCAAGGCGATTATTGACAATATTGGCGGCAGATGTCGCCGGATTCACAAAACTCGTTTCTGAGGATGAAGAAGCCACCCTCCATCGCCTTGCAGAGCTTCGCTCGATTATGGATCCGATTATCGAGTCTTACGGAGGCAGGATTGCGAACACGGCTGGCGATAGTGTTCTGGCGTGTTTTGACAATCCCACCGGCGCGGTGGAAGCCGCTATTTCTATTCAAGAACAACACAATGCCAACAACGCTCAGCATAGAACAAGCGACCGCATGAGGTACCGGATCGGTATCAATATTGGTGAGGTAGTTCAGCAACCCAACGGTGATTTGTTGGGTCACGGAGTGAATGTAGCATCCAGGCTTGAGACGATTTCGGAACCTGGCGGCGTCTGCTTGGCTGAAAACGTTATTGAGCAAGTCAAAGGAAGCCTGGACTATCGGTTCACAAAGATCGGCGAGCATTTTGTCAAAAACCTTGATCAACCGCTAAAGGTGTACAAGGTAGGTGAGGCCACCTTGCCAACCTACGAGAAGGCCGCGCGTAGACTTCAGGCATGGGTTCGTGGGCAGTACTTCTTGCCCCTCTTGTTCGCGGTTGTCTTAGTATCTATTGGCTTCTCAGCCTTTGCCCTTCTGTCAAACAAATCCGACGAAGCCAAAAGTTTTGACCCTGAATACCTCGAGGATTTTCTGACCTTAGATCCATCTCCCGAAGAGTTGCTCGAATTTTTTGATTTGGTAACCGTCGGCGAATACGAGAATTCGACTTACTACGTAATCAGAACGTGGGGCGCAGAATTTGAGAGTCTTGAAAAGGTTTCCGAAGCCTTGGGTGGACACCTCGTTACCATCACTGACGAAGAAGAAAACGACTTTGTGTATCAACTGACGCTGGAAGATGAGGGGCACTGGGCGTTTGAGGGAAACCTCGCTCTGGGACCATTAATTGGCTTGGTGCAGGACCCCGAAGGCGCAGAGCCTGATGGTGGCTGGGGATGGGCAAATAATGAGCCCATGAATTTCTCCAATTGGAAGCGGGGTAGTCCCGACAACAGCAGCGGCAACCAGGATTTCGGAAATTTTCAAGGCCCCAATGTTCCCAAAACCAGCCCTCTTTGGAACGACACAACAATATGGAAGCGTTCGTTCATAGTTGAGGTTCCCAAACCCTAACTCCGAAATGCGCCAGTCACAGTTTTGCGGAAGTTTCATAATTCAAGCGTGGTGCTTGACTGAATCCAAAACACCTCACTAGCATCAGTGAAAAGTATTCTAGTGGAGTATAGGTGATATGCGGTCTTTTTTCGCTTTATTTTTAATATGTTGTGTTTGTTTTTTTGGCGCAAAACCCGTGATGGCCGATTTCGCAAACGCCCAAAAAAGACTGGAATTCTTCTCCGCGAATAGTTCCTACAGAAATGCCTGGTGCCCAGAACGTAAACCTTCCAAATTCACAACCGCACCAATCACTCAACCCTTCAAAACGGCATCCGGCAAAGACCGACCTCCCGCTGTTTTCATGAATGAACTCGGCGCAGCAAATTCCCATCTACTCCGTACCGGTTCCAAGGCGGACGCCAACCAGATCGCCGATCAGCTTGCGGCAGCCGCTCAGGCCAGATCATTCGAAAAGCAAGGTTTGTACGATGGCGTGAAGATAGACGCAGCCTGGTGGCAAGCGAACATTCTGCTCAACTTGTCGATGGTGCACAGTTCACTAAGCGCAATTCTGGGAAAAAATGACCCGAGAGTTGTCGCAATTGCGGATTGGGGAGATCGACTTGCGGCAAGGGCAGGCTCAGTAGGCGGTTTCGAGCAGATGTACGGTAAAGAAGGCCATGCCGCCCGTGCGGCTGGACTTTTGGCGTGGGGTGCAGAAACAGGTAATCGAAAGGCGTTCAAAAAAGGTGAAAGAGATCTAGCATATCTGGCGCGGCAAATGCGCCCTAACGCCCCTTTGGCCGGTACATTTGACCAAGCTCGCAACAAACGTCCGGCCAAACGGCAACTACATTACACGTTCATCACGTACGGGTACCTCGTGATTGCGATGGATGCATCGCGGCGTGGCGGTGGAAAAGGCTTTCGACATAAGAGCCGTCAGACAGATATCCATGGAGCATTGGTATGGCTTGTTCAGTCATCCGCAGCGCCGAATAACCCAGTTGGCTTAAGCGGTCCCCAAGATACCTTTTTCTGGACTACGCGAAGCGATAGGTACCACAACCTCGCTTGGGCGGAGGCTTATCTTCGTAACTATCCCAACACCCAAGCAGGATTGCTTTTGAAAAGAAAACTCAAAGGTCAACGTTCGCGCGGCGTGTTTGCCGGGTGGTATGGTGGCAACCTGACCTGTTCTCTTGGCCCCGGCAGTTAGGGCCAATCAAATATCGTGAGTGTCGCTTGCTTCCCCTGCCACGCCTGCGGCGTTCTTAGGACATTCGCGTCTCAGAGTGAGTCACGTAGTACCCGAAGCAAATTAGGTCTTTCGCCGTTTCGGAACCGCATCGCCGCCTTTTCCGGCCTTGGCCGCGGCAGCACGTGCGAGGTTCTTTTTGCTGTTTGGCTTCCCCTTTGGCGGCGGTGGGCCTTTTGAGGCGCCCCGGGTCGATTGCGTATCGCCGCCTTTGGGTGCAGCGCCACGGGCTTTGCGGCTTTTTGGTTTTGCCCCCGCCGCCTTGAACAGACCATCCCCGTCGCCTGTCCGAGCGTCGCGGCGTTCGTTTCTGTCAGAATGCTCAGGTTCCGGGCGTCGCTTCTTTGATTTGAAAGGCTCACGACCCTCGGGATCGGGTTTGCGACGATGCGGGGCTGTGGCCTGATCCCGTTTTACCTGATCGGGGCCCTTTTTCGGCCCAAACGGTTTGCCCTTGTGCTTGCGATTGGGTCCGGCCCGACCGGTTGCTGATAAGTCCGGGGCTTGATCCAGACGCACGAGGTCTTTGGTCTTTTCGATCTTCATATCGGGCCCAATGGCCGCCAGAAAACCTGCGACACTGGTCTCGCGGATTTCGACATAGGTCACGTCATCTGCAATCCGAATGGCCCCGATATCGTCTTTGGTCAGATCCCCGGCCTTGCAGATCATTGGCAACATATGACGCGGCGAGGCATTCTGATTGCGCCCCTCGGACAGCGAAAACCAAACGCTTGGGCCAAACGCCGCGCGTGGTTTCGGAGCGGGTTGATCGACCGCCGCCAGCTCTTCCGGTGCGGAATGGCGCAGCTTGTACTGACGCAGATAGGCCGCCGCGATCTGCTCGGGCGTGAACCCCTCAACCAGTTTCCGAACCGAAGGACGTTCGCTTTCCGTGATCTCTGCCAGCCAGTCATCTGAGGCAAGCATCCGGGCCTGATCGCGTTCGTTCACCTCGTCGGCGGACGGGGCCGTTCCCCAATCCGCCGTCAGTTTTGCGAATTTCAGAATGCGTTCCGCCTTTTTCCGCGACGAAGGTTCAACGACCAGCGCGCTGACACCCTTGCGTCCGGCGCGGCCCGTCCGGCCAGAACGGTGCAACAGGGTTTCGTGGCTGTTTGGCAATTCGGCATGGACCACCAGATCAAGGTTCGGCAGGTCGATGCCCCGAGCCGCCACATCCGTTGCAACACAAACCCGCGCGCGCCCGTCGCGCATGGCCTGCAAGGCATTCGACCGCTCGCTCTGGGTCAATTCGCCCGAGAGCGCGACGACGGAAAGCCCCCGGTTCGAAAGACGCGCGGTCAGGCGGGACACCATCGCGCGGGTGTTGCAGAAAACGATGGCATTTGGTGCCTCATAGTAACGCAGCACATTGATGATCGCGTTTTCCCCGTCGCGCGGGGCCACCATCATGGCGCGATACTCGATATCCGCATGCTGGGTCTGTTCGCTGACGGTGCTTACGCGTTCCGCATCGCGCTGATACCGCGTCGCAAGATTGGCAATCGCGCGCGGCACAGTGGCGGAAAACAGCAGGGTCTGACGGTTTTCGGGTGTTTCATCCAGAATGAATTCCAGATCCTCACGGAAGCCCAGATCCAGCATTTCGTCGGCTTCATCCAGCACCACTGCACGGATGGCTGTCAGGTCAATCGAGCCCCGCATGATATGGTCGCGCAACCGCCCTGGAGTGGCAACAACGATATGCGCACCCCGCGCCAGTGCGCGCCGCTCGTCCCGGATATCCATACCGCCCACGCATGAGGCCAGATAGGCACCCGCATCGGCGTAGAGCCAGCCCAGTTCACGCTTGACCTGCAACGCCAGTTCCCTTGTCGGTGCGACAACCAAAGCCAGCGGGGCACCTGATGCCCCAAGTTTTTCACCTTCGCCAAGTACCTTATGCGCAATCGCCAGACCAAAACCGATGGTTTTACCCGATCCGGTTTGAGCCGATACCAGCATATCGCGCCCTTCCAGCTCGGGCCGGGTCACAGCCTGCTGGACCTGGGTCAGAGTATCATAGCCCTTGCGCGCAAGCGCATCTGCAATGGTTTGTTTCACGGTGGTGGTTCTTTGTATCGGCCAGGTGATGTGGCTGCGCGTTATTGCAATCAGCGCATCATCCAAGGGTAAAGACCGCCCATTAACCGGTGTTATTCCCATTGTATAGATAAGAACCGGGGCAAAACCTCTGAAAAGCGTAAATGCGGTTCAGCCCTGCCGTCACGTATTTGGATGCATAGGGCCAGCCAATGCCCGCCTTCATTCAAACATGGTGTGGGGCCAGTCGGCTGAACTTCGGGCAACTCGGCTCGACTTCCCACGTGCAGGAAGCCCGCGACAATGCCTCTTGTATGCATTCATGGCCTCTTGGGTAACTCGCTGCACGATTCCATGTCACAGACTCCGTGCTTTTATTATGTGCATAATTTTATACTTTTGAACATTACATATGAAACAACATGAGGCCAAAACATCGCCGACGGCTACCGGGATTTGTCGCAAACTATGAGACCCAATTGGCGAACATGCGTGATCTGACGTTTGTTCCCGTCGAATAGCCTTTCAACCGGTTTCGGCATGATTTCGTTGAAAGGCTGTCATTTCCCCAAGGATGCAATTTTGTGCGCTGCGTACTTCTATCTGCGGTACACGGTGTCCTATCGTGACTTCTAAGAGATCATGGCTGAACGCGGCGTGCAGGTGGACCACACCACCCTCAACAGGTGAGTTGTTAAGTATTCACCAATAATCGCGGGGCGCGCGCAATCGAAGAAGCGACCAAAACCGAGTTCCTGGCGCATGGGCGGGATCTATGTTCGTGTTCGCGGCAAATGGATGTACCTTTATTGGGCCGTCGACAAAGCTGGAACGGCCCTTGATATCATGTTGCCTGGGCAGAGGAACCGTCCAACGGCAGTCAGGTTCTTTGCCAAAGCTCTGTCTTCTAATGGAATTCCAGACAAGATCGTCATTGACGAAAGTGGAGCCAAAGCGGCCGGCATTCGGCTATTTGCCAAGATCGCAGGATAGGTGTGTCCAGTAAGTCGCTGGCACTGGCCGCTCCAAAAATTTTCGACACATCCATGTTTGATAGGGTGGCCCTTCACATACATTTTAAAGCCAAATGTGCCGCTTGGGCGGTGCTATTCTGCTGCCTCGAAGCGCAGGCTACGCACCTCTGGGTCAACGCGGCCGTAGGCAGAGAGCAGACGCCCGGACCACTTCTGTGCTATGTAGTCGGCCATAAACCGAGACGGTGCCATCAGAGTCACCACGCCCCCTGCCCTGTCGGCCTCGGTCAGATGCTGGAACCAGCTGGACCAAAGCTCGGGATCGCGCCCGTGCAAAATGGTCTGAACCTGCGTCCAGACATCCGCGCCGCTCGAATCGGGTGCAGGTGGCTTCACCTTGAATGGCACGATATTGGTGTCACCCTTCGGCTCTTCGGTCATCCGCGCCTGGAAATCGGGGCCGATTGTGGGCCAGACCTCGGAGGTGTCCACCATCACCTGCTTCAGATCAAACTCATAAACTGCAACGCGACCACGGGCCGCCGGACGTTTGACGGTGATCCAGCCCATTGTTTTCAGCTTGGCCATTTCGCGTTTTACGGTCCGTTCGTTCACCGACCAGAGCCGGGCGATCTCTTCCCTGCCAATCGACAGCTCATTGCTGCGCCAGTTATAGCGGGTGGTAATCAGAGCGATAACGCGGAGAATGCTGCGCTGGCGGTGCTTGTCGCCGGATAGGGCGTGCACGGTCAACGCCGAGAGAATGTCATATTTAATAGCGGGCGCATTTCGCCCGACCGGTTTTGCAACCTGCATCCCTATTCTCACCGTTCTATCTGCCTCGGACGGATGGCACCGCCTAAATCGCGTCGTTTTCCAACGCTTTTCGTCGTATTGGCCTGATTAGCGTCCAAACCGACGATTCTGTCAAGCGGAGTCTGATTTGAGCGGGAGTTTGATCCAAATCCAAATCCAATTTCAAAAAGAAAATGGGTGAAGTGTTGGTGATGGGGGACAGCTTGGGAGTCCCCCTATTTCCTTGTTATGTCCCCCTAAATGGGGTGGTTCTACCGATTTCGTCCCCCTAAATACTGACGCTGGCAACGTTAGCTGGGCGGCGTTGGAGGCAGACGACCCCCGAATCAGTCGGTGGCTGGGAACCCCTTGTTTTCTTACCCGTGGGTACGATTGTTCACTCATCATATTTCCTTTTGCGAAATGTGCAATTTAAGCGTAAAAAGAGAAAACGTAGAAAATAGCGTCCCAAAGAACGAGACCTGAGGCATGTACACGCACGAAGACCTTAATGCATTGCGCAACCAGTCCCTCAAGCTGCAGGGCTGGATTCGCCAGCAGACCTTCAGCCCCGAGATGGAAAAGACCCTCCGCCGCTTTTCAAGCTGGGAAGTGTCCGAACTGATCTTTCGCGTCAACCAATCCACCTTTCGCGGTAAGCTGGCCGCCGACCCCTCGCTGCCCGGAGGCGAGGTTGAGCCTGATGGCCGCCAGCGCTGGTTCAGCCTGGAAGAGGTGAATGAGCTGCGCCGCCGGCTCAAGGTGAACCGCAAGTCCCTCATGCCGCCTCGCCCCGCCGGCAAACGCGCCATCCGAGCAGCCGTGGCCAACTTCAAAGGCGGCGCCGGCAAGTCCACTGTTGCCCTGCATTTGGCCCACGCCGCCGCGCTGGATGGCTACCGTGTGCTGGTGGTGGATTTCGACCCGCAGGCAACGCTGAGCCATTCCATGGGTCTGACTGACGTGGCTGAGGATTTCACTGTTTGGGGTATCATGGCCCGCGATCTGATCCGCGAGACCGAGAGGATGAACAACCGCCCCGCTGCTGCCGAATCAGGGACCGCCCTGCCCCATCGCGAGTTGCCGCCATCAATCACCGATATGGGTCTCGGCGATCTGCGCATCTCGGACTTCATCAAGCAGAGCTCGTGGTCGACCATTGATGTCGTGCCCTCCTGCGCTAACGCCGCCTTCGTGGAATTTGCCTCGGCGCAGTATCGGCATCTAAACCCCGAGTGGTCGTTCTTTGCCGCGGTGTCGCGCTATCTGGATCAGATCCCTGACGATGCCTATGACTTGATCTTATTCGATTGCCCGCCTGCGATCGGCTACCAATCTATGAACGCGGTGTTCGCCGCGGATATGCTCTACGTTCCCTCCGGCCCGGGCTATTGGGAATATGACTCGACGACGTCCTTCATCGGCCAGCTGGCCGAGGCGCTGGAAGATCTGGCTTATGGTTTCGATAAGACCTTACCCACGGGTAAGATTGGTCTGCCGAAAACGTTCTGCGAACTGCGCTTTCTGTTGACCCGGTACGAGCCGGGCAATGCGCTGCACCTGGCCATGTTCGACGCGTTCAAGAAGGTGTTCGGCGAACATGTGGCGGAACACCCGGTCGAGATGACACGCGCTGTCGAACAATCTGGCCGCTTCCTCAGTTCGGTCTACGAGATGGACTACCGCGAGATGACGCGCGAGACTTGGCGCCGTGCGCGCTCGACCTTTGACAATGTGTATGAAGAATTCCGGGGCGTGATGCTGTCGGCCTGGGATAAGCTGGAGGATGACGCATGAGCCGTAAACGCAGAATGTTCGACATCGACATGCCGGCCATGGATGACATCCCGGTTGGCAAGGTTCCGGACAAGGTGCTGGAAAAAAGACGCGGGCCGATGGCGACGGCGATCTCGGAAAACGCCGATGCGCTGCGCAATCAGCAATCGACCGAGGATTCCATCCGCGCCGAGAATGACCGTCTGGCGCATGAACTGGTTCGCTTGCGGTCCGAAGGTTTGGTGACCGAGCATGTGGCCTTGGCGGATGTCGTAACCGAAAAACTGACCCGCGACCGCAAGAGCGGTGTCGACCCCGAACTGGAGGAACTGAAAGACTCGATCCGGGATATCGGTCTGTCGAATCCCATTCGTCTCGAACGCCGGTCGGACGGTCGGTTCGACCTGATCCAGGGGATGCGCCGCCTGTCCGCGTATCGGGCTTTGCATGAGGAAACCGGCGACGAGACTTATGCGAAAATCCCGGCGGGCATTTCCGATGCGACCGATCTGAATGACAGCTACCGTCGGATGGTTGATGAGAACCTGATCCGCAAGGATATCTCCTTTGCAGAAATGGGTGCGCTGGCGCGGGCCTTCGCAGACGACCCGGCGAATGATTGCCCAGACGTGGACAAAGCCGTGGCGATTCTGTTCAAGTCCGCCAGCTATACCAAGCGGAGCTACATTAGATCTTTCGCCAGTTTGCTGATGATGCTGGACAAGGTGCTCATTCACCCCAATGAAATTCCCCGTAATCTGGGGGTCGAACTGAAACGCAAACTCGATGCCAATCCGGGATTGATCCGGCAAGTCAGCACGGCGGTGATGAGCGAACCTGATCGCGATGGCCCGCGAGAAGTATCCATTCTTCGAGAATTTGTGGAACCGAAGACCAGCGCGCTGAAAAAACCTATAGCATCCGGGAGCGGTAAAACGCGCCGTGCGAAAACCACATTTCAGGTGTCGGGTAGGGCAGGGGTGGCCAAGTGTTCGGCATCCAGTGGTAGGATTGAGTTGCGCTATGATCTCGACTTTACCCGTGTGGATAGAGCCAAGTTGGAACAGGCCATTGCCACTCTGATTGACGATTTGCAGGAGGATGACAGTCTTACCCATGGGTAAGATTGATACATGTAATTGGTAAGGCGAAGCGCCGGGTCCATAGCCCGGTGTTTTCTTTTTTGTTCCTACCCCAACAAATCCGCCGCCGGATTTTCTGTGATATCGACATCGTCATAGTATTTCTGCGCCTGTGCGAGGGAGCGGTGCAGCGACAGGCGCATGGCGGCCTGGATCGGGGCGCCGTCGAGTGCGGCCTGGGTCAGGAACCCCGAGCGCAACCCGTGCGGCGAGGCGAAGTCCTCAGGCAGCCCGGCCCGTGCCAGTCGATGTTTGACGATCTGCGCAATGGCATCCGGGCTGAGGCGGCGTTTCAGCACCCGGTCAGCCTTGGAGATGGGGCGGAACAATGGACCATCCTCGATCCCGCCAACCTCAATCCAATGCACCAGTGCCTGGGCTGCGCGGCCTTTCAGCAGCAGCCGTGGGGTCTCGTCCTTGGTGGTGGTCTTGGTTTCCAGCAGCGATATCCAGACCACGCCAGTCTTTTCGAACTCCTTTAACGAGAGGTCTTCGCGCATCAGAACGGTGAGTTCCGAGCGCCGTCTACCACCAGAAGCCCAACCCAGCATCAAGATGGCGCGGTCGCGGCAATCGCGCCGAGAACCCCGACAGGTGGTGAGCAACTGCTCGAGCACGTCCCGCGTGATCGGGTGCTGCGATTTCGGGGCAGGGGGCCGGGCTGTAGCGCGGCGCGCCTTGGCCCGGGCCTGTTTCACTTGAGGCGCGTCAAACGGGGAGGGGAGGTTCTTCATCCGGTGAAACGCCAGCCAGGACGCGATGCGCCGGTCTAAAGTGGACGGGGCAGGGCAGGCAAGCGACTTGCGCAGACCCCGGTCGATCAGTGCCTCACCTGCCTGCCGGGCGCGGTCCTCATTCGGTGCGTCTTCAAGATCGCGGGCGTGATCGAGAATGAAGGCTAGGGCTGTGGCCTCAGACTCGGGCCAGTCCAATGCAGCGTTGAACCGGGCAGATTTCCACGCTGTGACATATAGCAGGTCGCGCTCATAGGCCCTGAGCGTATTGGCGGGGGTGCCGCGGATATAGAGATCGGTCAGCGCCTCCTGGTCCGCTTGTGACAGGGCAGGGGAGGCGGCAGGCAAATACGGTGCGGGCGGTGTCATGGCTGCCATTCTGCGCGCATTTCCTCGCAAAATCAATTAGACATGATAAGCGGTACTTATCGGGAGTGACAGAAATCTGTCACCACGCCCAATGTAACGCGCAAAAAGGCTTGATTTTGATTGTAAAGCGGATGGAGGTCTAGAATTTTAGCAAAACCCGAGGATGTGTCGCAAACCCTTAGAATGGCTGTCACGCTATCCTTAATTACTGGTCTGTGCCCCCAATACGCTGCAATCCCATGCTCTGATCGGCTATTACCTTGACGGCTGGGATTACTGGTTCCGCTAAGTCGCGGCGGGCGCGTTCATTCAAAGACCTATTGCCGGGTAATCTGAATCTGCGCGCGCAGGCCCTGATCTCCGGCTTCGAAACTCAAGCCGCCGCCGTGTTGCTCGGCGACGGTTGCCGCGATGGTCAGGCCCAGGCCGAACCCGTCTGACGATCCGGTGTTCGAGCCGCGGCGGAACGGGGCCATCAGCGCCTCGATATCCGAGACCGAGAGATCGGTGCCTTTGTCCTCGACCGTGATCGTCGCGGTGGTGGCGTCGGTTTCCAGTTGCACCTCGGCGCGGCGACCGTATTTCAGCGCGTTGTCGATCAGGTTGGTCAAGGCGCGTTTCAGCGAAATAGGCCGCCCCATCACCAGCATGCGCCGGGTTTCCGGCAGAGATCCATGGCCGCGCCGCGACATGAATACCGACGGTGCGCCCTCGATCTTGACCGGAGCGATTTTTCTGAGCGTCACCGGCAGGTACATGTCCTGATAATCGGCCACGAGGGACTCGACCAAAGCGGTCAGAGAAATCTGCTGCGGCTCTTCGATGCTGAGTTCCGAGCGGGTGTAGGTCAGCACACTTTCGATCATGCCGGTCATCTGGTCCACATCGGCCTCAAGCTTTTCGCGCAGCTCGTCATCGGCGATCAGCGCGGCGCGCAGGCGAACGCGGGTGGCGGGGGTGCCGAGGTCATGGCTGACGCCGGACAGAACCGTGGCGCGCTTTTCCAACTGCATCCGCTCGTCATCCAGATGGGCGTTCACGGCCGAGACGATCTCGCGCAGTTCCGCCGGGCCGTCGGCGTCATAGCTGTTTGGCCCGCCTCGGCGTTTGCGGTCGTGCAGGGCGGTGGCGAAACGGGTGAAGCTGTCCGAGACATTGCCGACCGAGGTCAGAATGACCGCCAGCGCCACTATCGCGGCCAGAATGGCGGGCAAACGCAGGTCGGCGGGGGCGGCTTTGCAACCCCAGACCCCGGTGCCATCGACCCGCTGCCAGGGGCTGCGCCCGAATTGCGCGATCAGAATTGGCTCGCTGCAATAGGTGGCCAGCAGGCGGGTCAGGTTGGCCAGTTTCTCGGGGGGCGTTTGATCGATGCCGGACATGATATCCGAGACCGGATAAACCAGCCGGTCGGACATCACCGCCAGCGTCAGCTCGCGCCCGGCCAGAGGGGCAGTGTTGTCGGTCAGGATCGACAGGTTGGTGACAAAACTGCGGTCCGACAGGCCGGGTAGTTGCTCGAAGAGCCCGGCATCGGCCAGCGCTGCGGCCTGGGCGGGCAGGGGGGTGATGGTGATCCCTGGCGGGGGGATTTGGCCGATGCGCAGGTCCTCGTAGACCGCGAAGCCCGCGACATAGGCGCGGGTCAGGAAGTCCTCCCACGCGCGGGCCGAGGCGAACCACAGCCCCGCCGCCAGCAGGCCCGAGGCAAAGGCCGCCCCGGTCCAGATCCAGCCCAGGCTGCGCAGGCGCGGGGCGCGCGCTGTCATGCGTCTTCTTCCACCGAAACCTCGGCGGCGAAGACATAACCGACCCCGCGTTCAGTGCGTAGCATCTGCGGGTCTTTCGGGTTGGCCTCGATCTTGGACCGCAGCCGCCCGACCAGCATGTCGATGGCGCGGCCCTGCGCCTCGGGCTTGTCGGCGCTGCCGGTGACATCCAGCGCGGCGGCGATCTCATCCCGTGTCAGGGGGATATGCGGGTTGGCCAGCAGAACCTTGAGCAGCGCGGTTTCCCGTTGCGACAGGGATACCAGATAGCCCTCGGGCGAATGCACCTCATCGCGCTTGCCGTCATAGCTCCAGTCGTTGAACCGAAAGCTCTTGGTCCGGCGGCGATAGGCCAGCGAGGGGGTGCGCCTTGCGCGCTGCATCACGGCGCGGACACGGGCCAGCAGCAATTGGGGGTTGAAGGGCTTGGCGATATAGTCGTCGGCCCCGACCTCATACCCAGCCATGCGTTGATGATCGGCGGACAGGGCCGAGACCAGAATGATAGGCACATCCTGTTCGGCGCGCAGGCGGGCGCAGATTTCGACCCCGTTTTCGTCCCCCAGCATCACGTCCAGCAGAATCAGGTCGATCCGGCCCGACGTCAGATGCGAGCGGATTTCGCTTTCGGAACTGGCGGGCAGGGCGATGAACCCGTTCTGATGCATGAACTGGGTCATCATCGACCGCATCTCGGGGTCGTCATCCACCACCAAAAGTCGCGGAATGCTCACGCGGTTTCTCCTCCCGATTTCTGCGCCTCCGACATCATGCATTGTAACGAACGGAAACAGATTCAATGTCAACGTAACACGCTGTAACAAAAGCGGTGAAAATTTGGGCAGTGGCACGCATTCGTCGCGGATTCTGCGTTGCCAGATGATGATCCGGTCGCAGTAATGCAGCCATCGCTGCTTTTCGCAGTCACTGAGTTCTCAGGGAGGAGACACATAATGAATCGTTTTGCATTTGCCACCGTTTCGACACTGGCCATTGCGGTCGCGTCGTCTGTTGTGGCCGAGCCGCAGGCCGAAGTTCTGCATTGGTGGACATCGGGTGGTGAAGCCAAATCGGTGGCCGTTCTGCAGGAAGAGTTCGCCTCGAACGGCGGTACATGGACCGACATGCCGGTGGCCGGTGGCGGCGGTGATGCGGCGATGACCGCGCTGCGTGCCCGCGTTCTGGCCGGTAACGCGCCTACCGCCGTTCAGCTGAAAGGCCCCGCCATTCAGGAATGGTATGAAGAGGGCGTTCTGGCCGACATTTCCAGCGTCGCCGAGGCCGAAGGCTGGGCCGATGTGCTGCCCGCCTCGATCGCCGGTCACATGCAGTGTGAGGGCACGTGGTGCGCGGCACCTGTGAACGTGCACCGCGTCGACTGGATTTGGGCCAACGCCGACGTTCTGGCGGCCAATGGCATCGAAATGCCCACTACATGGGACGAGTTCAACGCCGCTGCCGAGAAGCTGCAGGCCGCTGGTGTGATCCCGCTGGCCCATGGTGGTCAGGCGTGGCAGGACGCGACCGTGTTTGAAACCGTGGTTCTGGGCATTGGCGGGCCTGAGTTCTTCCAGAAAGCTCTGGTTGATCTGGACCCCGACGCGCTGACCTCGGACACGATGGTTCAGGTCTTTGACCAGATGCGCACCCTGCGTGGTTACGTGGACGAGAACTTCTCGGGCCGCGACTGGAACCTTGCCACCGCGATGGTCATGAACGGCGAAGCGGCGTTCCAGATCATGGGCGACTGGGCCAAGGGTGAGTTCCTGGCGGCGGGCAAGAAGCCCGGCGAGGATTTCCTGTGTGCCTCGACCCCCGGTGACGGCTACCTGTATAACGTTGACAGCTTTGCCATGTTCGACGTGGACGGCGATGACAAGAAAGCCGGTCAGGACCTGCTGGCCAAGCTGATCGTTGCGCCGAACTTCCAGAAAGTGTTCAACCTGAACAAAGGCTCGATCCCTGCACGCACCGACGTTGCGCTGGATGATTTTGACATCTGCGCCAGCCTGTCGGCCGAAGACATGGGCTCGACCTCGGACGCAGGTTCGCTGCTGCCGTCTTATGCCCACGGCATGGCGCTGCGCGGGTCGCAGTCCGGTGCGATTACGGATGTTGTGACCGCGCATTTCAACTCGGATATGTCGTCGGCTGACGCAGTTCAGCAACTGGCGACCGCAGTGGCAAACAGCTACTGATCCAACACGCTCTGCCCCCTTTAGTGAGGGGCAGAGCATCTTTCCCCGGAGGCTAAAATGTCCGAATGGCTGGAAAACCACCTGCCCAAGGTGGTGCTGGCACCGTCGTTCATTGCCGTATTGATCTTTGTCTACGGCTTTATCGGATGGACGGCTTGGGTGTCACTAACCCGATCGAAACTACTGCCGAAATACGAGATCAACGGCTTCATCCAATATGAACGCCTGTTTGACTCCCCGCGTTGGGATACGGCAATCAACAACCTGTATATCTTTGGCGCGCTGTTCATCGTAATTGCGATGGTGCTGGGCCTGTTGCTGGCCATTCTGCTGGATCAGAAAATCCGCGTCGAAGGGGCGATCCGCACGATCTATCTGTACCCGATGGCGCTGTCGATGATCGTAACCGGCACGGCGTGGAAGTGGATCCTGAACCCCGGTTTGGGGATCGAATCCATGGTGCAGGGCTGGGGTTTCACAAACTTCGAATTCGACTGGCTGGTGAACCCGGATTACGCCATCTACACCATCGTAATGGCCGCGATCTGGCAGAGCTCGGGCTTTGTCATGGCGTTGTTTCTGGCTGGTCTGAGGTCGGTTGACGGAGAGATCATCAAGGCAGCCCAAGTCGATGGCATCCCCACATGGCGCATCTATACGGCGATCATCATCCCGTCGATGGCCCCGATCTTCCTGTCCGCCTTCATCGTTCTGGCGCATCTGGCCATCAAGAGCTTTGACCTTGTCATCGCCCTGACAGGCGGCGGTCCGGGGTATGCGACTGACCTGCCCGCTACTTACATGTACGCCATGGCGTTTTCGCGCGGTGACATCGGTCAGGCGGCCTCGTCCGCGATGATCATGATGCTGGTCGTCTTTGCCATCGTGGTTCCCTATCTTTATTCAGAGCTGAGGGCGAAAAATGACTGATCTGTCGATGCCCCAAACCCAAACCCGCACCCAAAGCGCCGCTGGCAAGATTGCCCTGCGTTGGCTGCTTTACATCTTGCTGGGCCTGTTTGCGCTGTATTACCTGATGCCGCTTTTCGTGATGTTGACCACATCGCTGAAAAGCCTTGAGGAAATCCGCACTGGCAGCCTGATTTCGCTGCCGCGAGAGGTCAGTTTCGACGCCTGGAAAACCGCTTGGTCCGGGGCCTGTACCGGTATCCAATGCGAAGGCCTGCGGCCATACTTCTGGAACTCGGTCCTGATCGCGGTGCCAGCGGTGGCCCTGTCGACCCTGCTGGGCGCGCTGAACGGTTATGTCGTGGCGCAGTGGCGGTTCAAAGGTGCCAACATCATCTTCTCGCTGATGCTGTTTGGCTGCTTCATCCCGTTCCAGGTGGTTCTGCTGCCGATGGCGCGCCTGCTGGGCATGATGGGCATCGCTGGAACCATTCCGGGTCTGATCTTTGTCCACGTGATCTATGGGCTGGGTTTCACCACGCTGTTTTTCCGCAACTACTACGTCACCATCCCGGCCGAGCTGACCAAGGCCGCGCGCGTCGATGGGGCCGGGTTCCTGCGGATTTTCTGGTCGATCTTCCTGCCGCTGTCACTGCCCATCATCGTTGTGACCGTGATCTGGCAGTTCACGCAGATCTGGAATGACTTCCTGTTCGGCGTGTCGTTCAGCCAGGCGGGAACGCAGCCCGTGACCGTGGCGCTCAACAACATCGTAAACTCCACCACCGGCGTCAAAGAGTACAACGTCGACATGGCCGCCGCGATAATCGCGGGGCTGCCGACGCTGCTCGTCTATGTCGTTGCCGGTAAGTATTTCATCCGCGGCCTGACCGCTGGTTCTGTGAAGGGATAAGACCCATGGCTCCTATTCTCGACATCAACAAACTCTATAAGAATTACGGCGCGACCGAGATTCTGAAAGACATCAACATCTCGATCGATCCGGGCGACTTTCTGGTGCTGGTCGGGCCGTCGGGCTGCGGCAAGTCCACCCTGCTGAACTGTATCGCGGGGTTGGAGGAGATCACCGGCGGCACGCTGTCCATCGGCGGCAATGACATGACCCATGTCAGCCCCAAGGACCGCGACATCGCGATGGTGTTCCAGTCCTATGCGCTGTACCCGACCATGTCGGTGGCCAAGAACATAACCTTTGGCATGAAGGTGCGCGGGGTCGATCAGGCGACGCAGGAGGCCAAGCTGAAACAGGTGGCCCAATTGCTGCAGATCGAGCCGCTGCTGAACCGCCGCCCCAGCCAGTTGTCCGGCGGTCAGCGTCAGCGGGTGGCGATGGGACGGGCGCTGGTGCGCGATCCCAAACTGTTCCTGTTTGACGAGCCGCTGTCGAACCTCGACGCCAAGCTGCGGGTCGAGATGCGGACCGAGATCAAGAAGCTGCACCAGACGCTGGATGCGTCGATTGTCTACGTGACCCATGACCAGATCGAGGCTATGACGTTGGCGACCAAGATCGTCGTTCTCAAGGGTGGTGTCGTGCAGCAGATCGGTAGCCCGGCCGAGATCTACAACAACCCGGCCAACCTGTTTGTGGCCGATTTCATGGGCTCGCCCGCGATGAACCTTATCCCGGCGCAGGCCAGCAAGAACGGCCCCGGCACGCAGATCGCCATTTCGCGCCCGTCCGGGGACACGCTGGTTCTGAACGATGCGCGCGAGTTGTCGCTGCCGCAGGACGTGATCCTTGGCCTGCGCCCCGAAGACATCGCCGAGGCCGGGTTCCGCGCCGGGGCAGGCGTGCAAGAGGCCGAATGTCTGGTCGATATGGTCGAACCCGCCGGGGCCGATACCTATGTGGTCTCGGAACTGGGCGGCAAGCAGGTCACTGCACGGCTGCACGCCGAAACCAGCGCCAAAGCCGGAGAGATGCTGAACTTTGCCATCGACATGAGCAAAGTGTCGTATTTCGCAAAAGAAACCGGCGAGCGGCTGAACTGACCCCATGCGACTGGTTGCGGATATTGGCGGCACAAACACGCGGCTGGCCCTGACAGGGGCCGGTTCCGAGTTGATCGAAAACGCCAAGGGCTACAAAAACGCGGACTACGCCAGGTTCGAGGATGTGATTTTGGCGTATTTCGATGAGGTCGGTGCCCGCGACCCCGACCAGATCGTGGTTGCCATGGCCGGGCCGGTCAGCGGCAACAAGGGCCGATTGACCAATCTGGATTGGGTTATTGACGGCCCTGCCTTGTCGTCGCGCTTTTCGGGCGCGCGGGTGCGTGTGATCAATGACCTGACCGCCTTGGGCCACGCGGCCTTTCACCTGAAACCTGCGCAACTTTTGTCTGTCGTGGAAAATGATCCACTGGGCTCTGAGCAACCACAGGCGCTGGTGGTGGGGATCGGCACCGGTTTCAACGTCAGCCCGGCGGTCGATCTGGGCGACCGGACGGTCTGCCCGCCGGTCGAGGCCGGGCATGCGAGCCTATATAGCTCGGTCAGCGCCGCGCTGGAGGACGTGCAACCGGGCCTGTCCGCAGCCTTTCCCACGGTCGAGACGCTGTTCTCGGGCCGTGGCCGCCGCAAGTTCCTGTCCTTGGTCACAGGGCAGCGCGTTGACAGCGCCACGCCCTATATCGCCAAAACCGGCGAACCCGGAAACGAAGTCTTTGACACGGCGCTTGAAAGCTACGCGCATCTGATCGGCGTGTTGCTGCGTGAATTGAAGGTGGCCTACCTGCCCACCGATGGAATCTTTCTGGCCGGGGGCGTTGCGCGCAGCTCGCTTGTGGGCAAACGGGCCGAGATTTGCTGCGCGGCTTTGTTACAGAAAAACGACTATGTATCGCTTTCGCCTTCGGTCTGGATCATCGATGACGATGCGGCGGCGCTAACAGGCTGCGCATCACTGGCCTGAAACCCGGTTTCGTTCAACGTCAAGTAAACAAGTTGGGATATCGGACTCAACCGTCTGGTAACGGCGTGGTGCACCCACTAAGCTCGGCCCGACCTTGCGGCAGAGAGGTTTTGTTCCTGCCGGCAAGGGCCGTTGTGGAGCCAAAATGCGTGTCAGTGTCGGGATCGCCGTATCTATACTTGTTGCCCTGTCGATCGGTGTATCGACCTTTGCCGTGCATTCCCTGTGGTGGACCACGGCACGGGAAAACAGCCGGATGCTGGCGGCCGAGATCAATGGCCAGATCGCCAATACCGTAAAAACCGAACTGGGCCTGACCCTAAGGTCGGCCGAGGCGGCCTGGGCCGCGGTGCGGACCATCTTTATCCAGAACGTCATCCAGACCCGTCAGGCCGACAAGCGCGAATTTGTGTTTCTGTCGCAGCTGCAGGCGCAGCCCAATATCTCGTGGATCACCTTCGGCTGGCCCGACGGCAATTTCTTTGCCGCCCATCGTCTGGGCGACAGCGGGCTGGAGATGATCGAGATCGACGAGAATATCCGCGACCGACAACTGCGCAAGGATCGCTACATCTTCATCCCCGGCGATATCCAGTTCGAGGAACGCAGCTTTACCGAAACCGGATACGACCCACGCGCGCATGCCTGGTACCGTAATTTCATAACCCGTGACACGCCCGACTGGATCGAGGTCCGGGACCTGCCGGACAGCGACAAGACCGTCTATGCCTTTGCCGGTCCAATTGACGTGCGCCGTCAGCGGCAGGGTGTTTTGGCTGTGGCCATCGACACTGACCGGTTGTCGCGCTTTCTGGGCTCCTTGCGCCCGGGCGAGTTTGGCGCGGCCTTTATCCTGAACGCCGATGGCAAGGTGATCGCCATTCCCGATCCCAAGGCGGATGAGGTCACTCCGGCCCGGATGGGTGAGGGGGAGCTGTATGAGGTTGCCAAGATCTCGGGCGAACGGTTGATGGCGGATGCGGAAAACAAGACGCCCGGCCCGGTGACCAAGCGGATCGTTTATGACGACGTGCCTTATGCTGTGGCGCTGACGCCGCTGGGGTTTTACGGCTGGCGGGTCGCTACGGTGATCCCGGAATCGGCTTTCCTGTCGGGGATCGACCGGACGCTGGTCAATCTCGTCTACATCCTGCTTGGGGTCGTGGTTGTGGCCATCGGTCTGGCGATCTGGTTCGTGCGCCACGTGGTGGCGAACCCGCTGTCCCGCGTGGCCGAGGACCTGAGCCGGATCGAGCGGTTTGACGTTGAACAGGTCTCGCGCCGCCCCTCGCGCCTGACCGAGTTGGAGAACCTGTCGGCGGCAACGGCCAGCATGGCGGTGGGTCTGTCGGCCTTCCGCAAATACGTGCCGACCGATCTGGTTCGGATGCTGGTGGCCGAAGGGATCAAGACCCAGCCCGGTGGTGAGACCAAACAGATCTCGGTTCTGTTCTGCGATGTGTCGGGCTTCACCGGTTTGACCGAGAAGCACGGCCCCAAGATCGTGGAGCTGATGGAGCCGTTTTTCAGCGCGGCCTCATCCACCATCGAACGGCATGACGGGACTATCGACAAGTTCATCGGCGACGCGGTGATGGCCTTTTGGGGCGCGCCCCGGGCGAACCCGGATCACGCCGAACATGCCTGCCGCGCGGCGCTTGAACTGATCGATGTGGTGGAAAAATCGGGCCTTCAACGCGAAAACGACAATGCGCTGCGGGTGCGGATCGGGCTGAACAGCGGTGAGGCCTTGGTCGGCAATATCGGGTCCGAGCAGCGGTTGAACTACACCGCGATTGGTGACGTTGTGAATGTGGCCAGCCGCCTGGAAGGGGCCAACAAGGGCTACGGAAGCTCGATCATCATCGGTCCCGAAACTAGGCGCGAGGCGGGCGAGTCCATCGTCGTGCGCGAATTGGACACGGTTGAGATCATGGGCCGGTCGAAGGAACTGGTGGTGTTTGAACTGATCGCCATGGCAGACAGTTTCACCGGGCCCCGCGACTGGATCGACGCGTATCAGACCGGTCTGTCCCACTTCCGCGCCGAACGCTTTGCCGAGGCTATCGCCGCCTTCCAAAAGGCCGACAGCTTGCGCGGCGGTGATCCGGCGTCGGTTATCATGATGAAACGCGCCTCCGCCCTGCAGTCTGATCCTGTACAGACCGCCTGAGCCTAGCGGGCGGCGGTCGTTATGAAGAAATAGACCCACTCACCTTTGAAATCCGCATCCTCGGCACGGGCATCGGCAACGCGTTGCCTGAGGAAATCCAGATACGGACCGGCGGGTTCGGCAAGGGGCCGTTCCCCTTCATACAAAGGCACGGATGAGGCGAAGGCCACGGCGATTTCCTGCCCGTAGGGCGGGCCGATGGTAATGAAAAGGCCGGGATCGCCCTGTTTCTCGGCTCCGATCTTCAGCGCCGCCTTGGCAGGCGTTTGCGTCAATGGGGCCGAACTGTTGGGGCTGAGGTGGATCACCTGACCGGCAGCGTCGAAATAATCGACATAGACATAAGCGTCGTAGTCAGCCCCGGTCAGGTCCAGCACCAGTTGCTGGCCTTGGGTATATATGAACTCGCGTGCATGAACGTCCTCACCCACCAGAAGCGAGTTGGTGATCTGGTCCGTCGATTGCGGCAGGCCGACGGATGCGATCCCGGATAGCGCGCCGCATTGGGGGCGCGGCAGGATCAGCAGATTGTCGGCCACCCGGATGTTTTCACCCATCCGGGCCTGCAAGGCAGACAGGACCGGCGCGCGCAAGCCGTCCTCGGGGATATGGCCGATCAGCTCCAGCGTGTTGGTCTCGGGCTGGAACTGAACCTGCAACCGGGCGCAAGGCACCTGAGACAGCAGCCCGTCGATCCCGTCGCGCAGATCCTGCGCGCTTTGGCCCACATCCTCGGGCCTTGTGAAACTTTGGAACGCGGCGAGGCTGACCGGATCGACCGGGCCATCGCCCGTGGCCGAAAACACGTCGGTGGCCTTGGCCGTTTCCGTTTCGGGGACCGTCTGGGTCAATGCCACGGGCTGCGCCTCAACCGCTGTCGCGCTTTCCGCTTTGGGGGCCGCTAGGGCCACCGCCTGGGTCGGTGCAATCCCGGCCTCGACCGCGTTCAGCGGCAGGCTGGCGGCAATCAGGGGTGCGGCTGCGACCTCGGCGGTCTCAAGCGGCAGGGGGGCATCCTGAACCGGGGTCAGGGCCTCGGCGCGCGCGGTCTGATCCTCGGCGTGAAGTTCAACGGATGGGGCCGCGATGGCCGTGGCCGAGGATTGCGGGATCGCGCCTTGTTGCAGTTGCGCGCCTGTTGCATCTGCGTTCTCGGCGGTGGTGGCCTCGGGCTGCGCCTCAACGGCGGTGCTTTGGGTCACCTGATGCGCTGACAGTTGCATCCGGGTTTCGGGCACGGGCTGTTCCGTGACGGGCTCGGGGTTGACCGAGTGCAGCAGAACCACGCCAGCCACGGCATGCAGCGCCACTGAACATAGCAGGGCCGCGCCCCATATCAGCGGCGCGCGCCTCATCGGATCGGCCCCGGCGGGGTGACGACCAGAACCACATCGCGTGCGCCTGAGGCTTCGAATTCGGCGATCAGCGGCAGAACTTCGCGCAAGGCGGCGTCCTGATGGGCGTTGATGCGGATCAGCAGGTCGGGGTTTTTGTCCAATTCCGCCTGAACCTGTTGCAGGGCATCCGCGCTGGTCACTTCGGTGCCGTCCAGCGCGAAGGTTCCGTCGATACTGACCGACAGGGTCAGACCGCCCGCAGGCATATCCGCACCGGTTTGCGCGACGGGGGGTAAGACGTCGAACGGGGCGGTTGCATCCATCCGGCCGATCAGCATGAAGAAGACCAGCAGGAAGAACACCACGTCGATCAGGGCAATGATTGTCTCGGGGCGATTGCGGGGTGCGGGGCGCGTGATCCTCATGGCCGCGCCTCCAGCCGGACAACACGCAGATTGGCGACACCCGCCTGTGTGACCACATCCATCACCGAGACCAGCGATTGCAGCCGGGCGCTGCCAGTGGGCAGGATGATCACCTGCGTCGCTGCGTTCTGGGTCAGGCGGTCGCGCAGCAGCAGGGTCAGCGCCTCAGGCTCCAACGCCTTGCCCTGAAAATGCGGTGCCCCATCCGCGCCGATGCGGATCAGCAGAACGCCCGAGGCATCCGGGCCGCTTGTCGCCGAGGCGGGGGCAGGGCGGTCGGATTGCGCCAGCGCCGGGATCATGTCGAGGTTCAGATAGGTCGAGGTCACCATGAAGAAGACCAGCAGAATCAGCATCACGTCGATCATCGGCACCAGTGAGATCACTGGCCGTGATGGTGTGCGTCTGCTCAGGCTGATCTCGCGCGACATCGATGGCCCCTTAATGCGCGCCGCGTTCTTCAAGTACCATCAGGCGACCCACCGCGTTTTCGATGGATTGTGCCCCGGCCTCGGCTCGCCCAGATAGCAAAGACGCCCCGATCGCGGCAGGTATGGCCACCAGCAGCCCGGCGGCGGTGGTCAGCAACGCCTGCCAGATCCCACCCGCCAGGACCGAGGCATTGGCCGAACCCTGCGCCAGTTCCAGTTCCTGAAACGACTGGATCATACCGGTCACGGTACCCAGCAGGCCCAGCAGGGGTGAGATCATGGCGATCAGCTCAAGCACGCGGATCCATGTGTTCATCGCCGTGAATTCAAGATTGCCGCGCCGGGTCAGTTCCGCCGTCAGGGCCGGGCCTTTGAAGCCGTCGATCAGCGCCTGCATCGCATAGGCGCAAACCCGGTCTGCCGGGGATTTGCCGGATGCCAAAACCGACTGAGCGGCCTGCCTGTCACCATTTGACCATTGCACAAGGGCCGCATCGCGCGCCGCTGCGCCGGATCGGACCGGGGCAAGTTGGATGACCTTGAACGCGATCACGGTCAGCGACAGCAAAGACAATGCGCCAAGAACGATCAGGATCGGGCCGCCGGTGCCCAGATTTTCAAACCCCAACATGGCTTATTGCGCCAGGCTGGCTGAGGTCTTGCTGTCCAGCGCCAGCAGCGGGAAGCAATCGATGGGTTCGGCATTCTGCGGCGTGCAGGCAGGCAGGTCGTGCAGCAGAACCTCGGAGATGTTGGCGCAGTCGATCTCGGGGATTTCGAACAGTTTCAGAACGGTGCGCTGGACGGGCAGGGGGGCCGCGTCGATGGACAGCAGCCGGTCGATCACGCCATTGCCGTCCAGAATGGCCAGCGACATCTCAAACTCTTCGAAACTGTTGCCGGTCTGGTTGCGGAACAGGAAAAAGGCGCGGCAGCCGCCGGTTTCACCGGGTTCGAACTTGTTCAGCTCGATCGACAGTTTGCCTTCATCCGCGTGCGCGATCACGGGCGACAGCGCCAGCAGGAAGGCGGCGAAAATCCCTGGTCTCATGTTTGGTTCCCTGTTCTTATGTGCGACGGCATTGATTTTGGGCCCTGTGGTGACGTCAGGACCCTGTCCGATCATTGCAGCAACAGGGCCAGACCGGGAAGATAAAACTGCGCGGTTCGTGAAAGCTTGAACCGGGCGGCGTTTTGAACACGCCCCGTAGCGCAAGGGCGAATATGTATGTTAAGTTCGACATAACCGGGCCAATGCGGCGGATTAACCACACAGAATGCAGATAAATAGCAAAGTGTTTGCCAGTCTTTAACTCCTGTGAACAAATTCATACACACGGGACCACACGCTGCGCTAAGCGGTGCAAGAGAACAAGAATCGACGAAAAAGTCAGATGCGAACGGGGAAAAAATGGATCTAACGTCTTATCTGGAACCCAGGGGGGATGATGCCCCGAGCGGCGAGAATCTGGAATACGATCCTGCGTTCACAGATTTGGAGATTGCCGCGCAGCCCGGCGAAGAACGTCAGATGGGCGACGAGGTTGTCGCGGCGGAAGAACAGGACTGGGGCTATGTCGAAGGCAAATCGCTGGCGGTCATGGACAAAAGTCACGACCTGCGCGCCGCAGTCTATCTGGCCGAGGCGGTGCTGCACACCAAGGGCTTGCCCGCCTTTGCGACCTCGATCGGGTATGTGAAATCGCTGCTGGAAGATTTCTGGGACAGCTGTCACCCCGAACTGGACGAAGATGACGGCGATGCCACGATGCGGATCAATGCGGTGCGTGGGCTGGCCTCGACCGATCGCATCGTGCGGGCGCTGCGCCGCACCGGCCTGACCGAAAGCCGGATGTTTGGCCACATGACCCTGCGCCATCTTGAGGTGGCCGAGGGCAAGATCAACATGCCGCCGGACATGGATGACATTCCCGATGCCACCAGCGTCGCGGCGGCGTTCAAGGATACCGATGATGAGGTTCTGGCGGCCAATGCCGGTGCGGTTGCGGGCGCGCTGGACGATGTGGCCGCAATCGATGCGGTCTTTTCCGACAAGACACCCGGCGAAGGCCCCGACCTTGAGCCGCTGACCGATGTCCTGAAACACATCAAACAGGCGCTGGCGCGCTATGCCGATGTGGGTGAGGTGGACGAGGATGATGCCGGCGACACCGACGCGGGCGCTGCCCCGGCGGCGGCGCGGGCTGCTGCGCCGGGGCCGTCGGGGGGCGGTGCGATCAACTCGCCCGATGATGTCACGATGATGCTGGATCGCATCATGGACTATTATGCACGCTGCGAGCCGTCCAGCCCGCTGCCGGTCCTGCTGGAACGTGCAAAGCGCCTTGTTAATGCCGATTTTCTGACGATTATCGAAGACATGGCGAAGGAAGGTCTGGATGAGGTCCGCCAGATTGGCGGTCTCAAGCAGGACGACGACGATTATTAATCCGGTCCGGCTGCGCCGGTACAGCGGATTGCAAGTAAAAACTGATGGATGAATCGAGGAGCATCAGATGGCTGACAGTTCACAGAAATTTATAGCCCGGAACAGGGCTCCGAGGGTTCAGATCGAATATGATGTTGAACTGTACGGGGCCGAGAAGAAGGTACAGCTGCCTTTTGTCATGGGCGTCATGAGCGATCTGGCGGGCAAGTCCGAGGTCGAACAACCCGCCGTGGCAGACCGCAAGTTTCTGGAGATCGATGTCGACAATTTCGATGACCGGATGAAGTCGATGGCCCCGCGCGCGGCCTTTACCGTGCCGAACACCCTGACGGGTGAGGGCAATCTGGCCGTGGATATCACATTTGAATCGATGGATGATTTCAGCCCGGCGGCCATCGCCGCCAAGGTCGAACCGCTGAAAGAGCTGCTGGATGCGCGCACGCAGTTGTCCAACCTGATGACGTATATGGATGGTAAGACCGGGGCCGAGGATCTGATTTCCAAGATCATGCAGGACCCGAGCCTGCTGAAGACACTGGCAGCCCAGCCCAAACCGGGCGGCGACGCCGCCGAGGAGGAGTAAAAGATGGCCGAAGAAGAAGCCAAGGTAGAAGCCGCCGAAGGCGCGACAGCATTTGGATCCTCGGAATTCGAGGCGCTGCTGACCAAAGAGTTCCGCCCCAAATCGGATCAGGCGAAAACCGCTGTTGAAAGCGCGGTCAAGACGCTGGCCGAACAGGCGCTGGCCAATACCGGCCTGATCTCGGACGACGCTCTGCGCTCGATCGAAGGGATCATCGCCGAGATTGACAAGAAGCTGACCGAGCAGGTGAACCTGATCCTGCACCATGCCGATTTCCAGCAGATGGAAAGCGCGTGGCGTGGTCTGCATTATCTGGTGAACAACACCGAAACCGACGAGATGCTGAAAATCCGCGTGATGAACATCTCGAAAAAGGACATGCACAAGACCCTGCGCAAGTTCAAAGGCACCGCGTGGGATCAGTCGCCGATCTTCAAGAAGCTCTACGAAGAGGAATTCGGCCAGTTCGGCGGCGAGCCTTACGGCACTTTGGTCGCGGATTACCATTTCGACCACAGCCCGCAGGATATCGAGCTGCTGGGCGAGATGTCCAAGATCGCAGCCGCGGCCCACGCGCCGCTGATCACCGGCGCCAAGCCCAGCCTGTTCCAGATGGACAGCTGGTCGGAACTGGCCAACCCGCGCGATCTGACCAAGATCTTCCAGACCCCGGAATATGCCGCATGGCGGTCGCTGCGCGACAGTGAAGATGCCAAATATGTCGGTCTGGCGATGCCACGCTTCCTGGGTCGTCTGCCCTATGGTTCGAAAACCGAACCGGTTGAAGAGTTCGCGTTCGAGGAAGACACCACCGGTGCCAACAGCGAAAGCTATAGCTGGGTGAACGCAGCCTATGGCATGGCGGTGAACATCAACCGTTCGTTCAAGGAATACGGCTGGTGCTCGCGCATTCGCGGTGTGGAAAGCGGCGGTACGGTCGAAGGCCTGCCGGCGCATACGTTCCCGACAGACGATGGCGGCGTGGACATGAAGTGCCCGACCGAGATCGCGATCTCGGACCGGCGCGAGGCGGAACTGGCCAAAAACGGCATGATGCCTCTGATCCACCGCAAGAACAGCGATTCGGCGACCTTCATCGGCGCGCAGTCGCTGCACAAACCGGCCGAATATGACGATCCGGACGCAACCGCGAACGCCAACCTGGCCGCGCGCCTGCCTTACCTGTTCGCGACCTGCCGATTCGCGCATTACCTGAAATGCATGGTGCGCGACAAAGTGGGTTCGTTCAAAAGCCGTCAGGACATGGAAACCTGGCTGCAGGACTGGATCAACCAGTATGTGGACTTCAACGCAGATGTCTCGGCCGAAGCGGAAAAAGCCCGCAAGCCGCTGGCCTCGGCCGAGGTCGTCGTAGAGGACGTGGAAGGCAACCCCGGATATTACACATCCAAGTTCTTCCTGCGTCCGCACTATCAACTTGAAGGTCTGTCGGTTTCGCTACGTCTCGTATCGAAACTTCCGTCAGAAAAAGGCGCATAAAAGTAAAAAAACCTGGCGGGATGTGAATTGTTTCACTGCCGCCGGGCCGACATTTCCGTAGACCGGAACCATAAACCTTAGAGGAAGGCAAAATGGAAAACGTATTCGTAAAAATCGACGGAATCCCCGGTGAAGCACGTGAGAAAGGTCACAAGGACTGGATCGCCTGTAAGACGTTGGCATGGGAAGTTGCCCGCACCTTGGACATGGCCGACCTGGGCACCACCCAGCGTGGCTATGCCAACGCCAACTTCGGCAAAGTCACCATGACAACCGAGCTGAGCAAGGCATCCCCCAAGCTGATGCTGTATGTTGCATCGGGCAAAGCGACCAAAGAGATGACTGTTCATCTGTGCCGGTCAGGCGATGACGACAAGAAAGGCATGGAGCCCTATCTGATCTTCACCCTGCGCCACGCAATCATCGACAGCTACTCGGTCGATGGCGGCGAGGATTCGATCCCGTCGGAAAACTGGACCATCGCTTATCGTGGTATCCAGATTCAGTACAAAGAAGCTGACTTCAACACCGGCAAACTGGGCAGCCCGACCGAGTTCCTGTGGAACCTGGAAACCGGCGACGTCAGCTAAGCCCTGCAAGACCATGGGTCCCGGCGGCGTGGGCTGCCGGGGCCTTTACGCATTTTTACCATCCTGACAGCGCGAGGGTTACATGACGCCGGAAGAGCATCTTAAATCAGGCGATCTGGCGGCCACGCTGGCCACTCTGCAAGACAAGATCCGCGCCAATCCCGCAGATGCCAAGCTGCGGATTTTTCTGTTTCAGCTGCTCTGTGTTATGGGCGACTGGAAGCGCGCGATCACCCAGCTGAAGCTGAGCGCCGAGATGGATGAAGCGGCCACGATGATGGCCAAAACCTATCGCGAGGCGATCATCTGCGAGGTCTATCGCGAAAAGGTGTTTGCGGGGGAAAAGACCCCGATGATTTTTGGCGAGCCGCAGGAATGGCTGGCCCATCTGATCGAAGCGCAGAAGCTGACCGCAGGGGGGCACTTTGATCAGGCCGCCGAGATGCGCGGGCGTGCCTTCGACGCCGCCCCGGCAACCTCGGGCACTGTGAACGGTGAGGCGTTCGAATGGATTGCCGATGCAGACATGCGTCTGGGACCGGTGTTGGAAGTGATCGTGAACGGCCGTTACTTCTGGCTGCCCTTTGCACAGATCGTCCGCTTGGACATCGATCCCCCCAGTGATTTGCGCGACGCGGTCTGGACCGCGTGCACGCTGACCGTCGCCAGCGGCGGCGAGGTCGCGGCACTGATCCCGACGCGCTATGCCGGCACCACCGAACAGGGCGACGATGCGGCGCGTCTGGCACGGGCGACAAGCTGGGCTGATGCCGGCGCGGATACTTTTGTCGGCCTTGGACAGCGATTGTTGGCGACAGATAAATCTGACGTCGCATTGTTGGATATTCGCGAACTGGTACTGGACGTCGCCGTGGAGGCCGAGGAAGCGGCAGGAGATGGCTGAAAAGACACTTGCCGAACGATTGCAGCCTTCGCTTCTGGATCGGCTGACCGATAACGCTCCGGATCAGAAGAAAGAAGGGCGCGATGCACGTGTCATCGATGTTGGCCGTCTGCGAGAGATTATCCAGCGCGATTTGTCCATGTTGCTTAATACCACCGATCAGTCCGATCTGATCGACGAAGATGTTTATCCCTACGCGTCGAAATCCGTGTTGAACTACGGCATTCGCGAAACCTCGGGCGCGTTTTCGACCCTGAGGCAGGCGCAGCGCATCCGGAAATCCATTGCGGATTCGATTGAGGTGTTCGAACCCCGGATCGTGAAAGGTTCGGTCGCGGTTGATCTGCGGTCGGAAAACCGCTCGGGCGAGATGCATGTCGAATTCGACATCCGCGCCGTGATGTGGGCACAGCCGATGCCGCTGGAACTCTATCTGCGCAGCCGGGTCGATGTGACCACCGGCGAAGTCGCGATTGAGCGGAGTTAGACGCCATGGATACGCGACTGCTGAAACATTACGAAACCGAACTGGCCTTTCTGCGGGAAATGGGGGCCGAGTTTGCCAGTGCCTATCCCAAGATCGCCTCGCGGCTGGGCATGGAGGGGATCGAAGTTGTCGATCCCTATGTCGAGCGTCTGCTGGAAGGCAGCGCCTTTCTGGCCGCGCGGGTGCAGTTGGAACTGGAGATGCAGTTCCCGACCTTCACCTCGAACCTGCTCGAGATTGTTTACCCGCATTATCTGGCCCCGACGCCGTCGATGATGATCGCGCAGCTTGAGCCGGACGTGGGCAACGCCGCGCTGAAAGAGGGGTATCCGATTGCCCGGGGGTCCACCCTGCGGGCGCGTCTGGCCGAAGGGGAACAGACGGCCTGTGAGTTTTCGACCGCATCGGACCTGACACTTTGGCCTATCGAGATTTCCGAGGCGGAATATATCGACGGTCGCGGAGAGCTGGTGGCCGCCGGTGTGGCCCGCGACACCGACGCCCGCGCGGGCATCCGGTTGCGGCTGAACCGAACCGATGGCGAGCCGATGGCTGAGCTTGAGATGGACAGCCTTGTGCTGCATCTCGACACGCAAAGCGGCAAACCCTGGGCGCTGCACGAATTGCTGGCCACCCAATGCGTTGGTCTGACCGGGCGTTCCACCGACCGCCGCGCCGACTGGACGACGCGCCTGACCGACGCGGATGTGGTGCCCAAAGGGTTCGAACCGGACGAGGCGCTGTTGCCGACCCCGCGCCAGTCTTTCGACGGCTATCGCCTGTTGCAGGAATATTTCGCCATGCCGGAACGGTTCCTGTTTGTGGAACTGACCGGGCTGAAACCCGCGCTCAGGCAATCGGCGGGGACGGATGTCGATATCTACATCCTGCTGAAAGATGGTATGCGCGACGTGGCCCCTGCGGTCACACCTGCGGCGTTTTCGCTGAATGCGGTGCCTGCCGTGAACCTGTTTCACCGCCGCTGCGACCGTGTGCATATCACCCAGATGGACACCCAGCACCACGTGGTGCCGAACCGGACGGCGGGGTTGGATTACGAGATTTTCTCGATCGAGCGTGTGACCGGTATCCAGTCTGAAGAGGAAGGAGATATTCCTTTCCGACCCTTCTACAGCGACACCGATCTGACGGCGGCGGGCGACAATCACTCGGCCTATTACACCGTCAAACGGCGGATGCGGCAGCGCAATGAAAAAGAGCGTCTGCGCGGGGTGCGAACCTCGTATCTGGGGTCCGAGGTCTACCTGACCTTGGTGGATCGGGCGCAGGCCCCCTATCCCGGATCGCTGGATCAGTTGGCAGTTGAAGCCTTATGTTCGAACCGTGACCTGCCCATGCTGCTGGCGGCGGGCGGCGACGATGTGTTCCACCTGCCCGATGGCGGGCCGGTTAAATCGGTGCGCACCCCGGTCACGCCAACGCGCCCTCATGCAACGTTGGCGCAAGGCGATGCGGCGTGGAAGCTGATCAGCCACCTGAGCCTCAACTACCTGTCCATCGCGGGCGACGGCAAGGAAGGCGGGGCAGGGGCGTTGCGCGAGCTTCTGGGTATTTACGCCCCCCTGGGCAACCGCGTGACGGAAAAGCAGTTGGATGGCGTGGTCTCGGTCACCAGCCGCCCCATTGTGCGCCGCATGAGCGACGAGGTGCTCAGCACCGCCGTGCGGGGTCTGGAAATCACGCTGGGCTTTGACGAAAGCTTTTACGAAGGCACCAGCGTTTACGTGCTGGGCGCGGTGCTCGAAAGGTTCTTCCGCAAATACACCACGATCAACAGTTTCACGGAAACCGTTCTGAAAACCGAACGACGAGGAGAGATTGCCAGATGGCGACCGGCAGCCGGACTGGGCAGGATCATCTGAGCCTGCTTGCCGCGCTTGCGGCCGACCCTGAGAGACATCATGTCTTTCAGGCGTTGCGGGTGATCGAAGCGCATTATGCCGATGCGCCGCGTCTGGGGGAATCGCGCCGCCCGCGCGAGGATCGCGTGCGTCTGGGGCAGGATGTCTCGCTGGCCTTTCCACCCACCACACTGACGCGGTTTGAACCGGCGACGGATGCGGCTCCGGGCAAGCTGAACAATCTGTTCTTCGGCTTCTTCGGCCCGCAAGGTCCGATGCCGCTGCACCTGACCGAGTTCGCTCGTGACCGGCAGCGCAACCACCGCGACCCGACCTTTGTCGCCTTTGCCGACATGTTGACCCACCGGATGATGAGCTTGCTCTATCGTGCGTGGGCCGCGGCGGAACCGGCCCCCAGTTTTGACCGGGGTGATGACCCGTTCGAACAGCGTGTGGCGGCCTTGGCCGGCTTCAAGGGCGCTGATTTCAGCGACCGCGACGCGATGCCCGACATGCTGCGCCGCTTTTTTGCGGGGCATCTGGGATCGGGGACCAAGACGGTCGAGGGTCTGATCGCGATCATCTCCGACTATTTCGGGGTCGAGGCCCATGTGCAGCAATTCATCGGCTCTTGGTTGGAGCTGGAACCGGATGACACATGGCAATTGGGCGGGCCTGCGCGGCTGGGTCAATCGACCAGCATTGGCAACCGGGTCTGGTCACGCTCGGCCAAGTTCCGTGTTCGCATCGGGCCTCTGTCGCTTGAGGATTACAAGCGTCTTCTGCCCGGCGGCGTGTCGCAAGAAAGGTTGGAGTCGATTCTGCGCACCTATGCGGGAGATACGCTGGATTGGGAGGTCAATCTGGTGCTGGCCGGCGACGAGGTGCCGCGCGCATCGCTGGGCGGAACCACACAGCTGGGCCATACCAGCTGGATCCGCACCCGCGATGACCCTGACAAAAACCGCCCGGACGCGGATGATCTGATTCTGTATCCCGGTTACGTAACACAAGAATTCGAGGCCGAAGAACTGGCCCACAGCGAGAGGTATTGAAGATGACGGAAATCAGCCGTGTGTCGCTATTCGGCAAGCTGAACAAGCTGGGCTATCAGGCCATTGAAGGGGCCACCGTGTTCTGCAAGATGCGGGGCAATCCGTATGTCGAGATCCAGCATTGGCTGCATCAGATCCTGAACGGTCAGGACAGCGACATTCACCGCATCATTCAGCATTACGATCTGGATCCGGGTAAGATCGCCTCGGAACTTACGCGCAGTCTGGACATGCTGCCGCGCGGGGCGTCCTCGATCTCAGATCTTAGCGATCATCTGATGGACGCGATGGAGCGCGGCTGGGTCTGGGGCTCGCTGCTGTATTCCGACAGCAAAGTGCGCACCGGGTATCTGATTTTGGGCATGCTCAAGACGCCCGCGCTGCGCAACATTCTGGCCAGCATGTCGCCGGAACTGGCGAAGATCGGTGCCGATGATCTGGCCGACAGCTTTGGTGAGGCCACCGATGGCTCGCCCGAGGATACGCTGGGCGCGCAGGACGGCTCTAACGTGGGTGGCGGAGCGGAACCCGGTGAGGCCAGCGGCGCGATGGCCCCCGGCGCGATGGGCAAGGGCGAGGCGCTGGAGCAGTTCTGCACCGACCTGACCGAACAGGCCCGTAACGGTGAGATCGATCCCATCGTGGGTCGTGACGAAGAAATCCGCCAGATCGTCGATGTTCTGATGCGCCGTCGTCAGAACAACCCGATCCTGACCGGTGAGGCGGGTGTTGGTAAAACGGCTGTGGTCGAAGGTTTCGCGCTGCGGATCGCTCGTGGTGACGTGCCGCCCGCGCTGAAAGATGTGCGCCTTTTGGTGTTGGATGTGGGCCTGCTGCAAGCGGGCGCGTCCATGAAGGGCGAGTTCGAAAACCGTCTGCGTCAGGTGATTGATGAGGTTCAGGCCAGCCCGACGCCGATTGTGATGTTTGTTGACGAAACGCACACATTGGTTGGTGCAGGGGGTGCCGCCGGAACCGGCGATGCGGCCAACCTGCTGAAACCGGCGCTGGCGCGGGGCACGCTGCGCACTATCGGCGCGACCACATGGGCCGAGTACAAAAAATACATCGAGAAAGACCCGGCCCTGACCCGCCGTTTTCAGGTGGTGCATGTGGAAGAACCCGATATCCCAAAGGCGGTTCTGATGATGCGCGGCATCGCCTCGATGCTGGAAAAACACCATCGCGTGCAGGTGCTGGACGAGGGGATCGAAGCGGCGGTTACTCTGTCCGCGCGCTACATCCCCGCGCGTCAATTGCCGGACAAATCGGTGAGCCTGCTGGATACGGCCTGTGCGCGGGTCGCGGTATCTCAGCACGCTGTTCCGGCCGAGGTGGATGACAGCCAGCGGCGGATTGAGGCTTTGACCACCGAGTTGGAGATCATCGAACGCGATGAGACCGCAGGCTATGACGTCGCAGACCGGCGCGAGGCCGTGAATGCCGCGAAAGAGGCGGAAGAGGCGCGGCTGGCCGAACTCAACGGGCGTTGGGAGACCGAGAAAAAGGTGGTCGAAGAAATCCTCGAGCTGCGGGCCAAGCTGCGCGCAGGCGGGCAAGAGGTCGAAGGCACCGGCACCGCCGAAGGCGAAGCCGCGACCGAGGAAGCGCCAGACGCTCAGCCCATCGACCGTGAGGCTCTGTTGGCTGAGTTGAAAGCGAAGAATGCCGAACTGGAAGAGGTACAAGGCGACAGCCCGCTGATTCTACCCATCGTAGATCATCAGGCGGTGGCCAGCGTGGTCGGTGACTGGACCGGTATCCCGGTTGGCCGCATGGTCAAGGACGAGATCGAGACCATTCTGAATCTGGAAACCCGTCTGGCCCAACGTGTGATTGGTCAGGATCATGCGATGAAAATGATCGCCAAGCGCGTTCAGACCAGCCGCGCGGGGCTGGACAATCCGAACAAACCCATCGGGGTCTTCATGCTGGCAGGCACCAGTGGCGTCGGCAAAACCGAAACCGCGCTGGCTCTGGCCGAAGTTCTCTATGGCGGTGAACAGAACGTCATCACCATCAACATGTCCGAATATCAGGAGGCGCACACCGTCAGCAGCCTGAAAGGCGCCCCTCCGGGCTATGTCGGATATGGCGAGGGCGGTGTGCTGACCGAAGCGGTGCGGCGCAAGCCGTATTCGGTGGTACTGCTGGACGAGGTCGAAAAGGCCCATCCGGATGTGCACGAGATCTTTTTCCAGGTCTTCGACAAAGGCGTCATGGAGGATGGCGAAGGCCGCGTGATCGACTTCAAGAACACGCTGATCCTGCTGACTTCGAATGTTGGTACCGAGATGATCATGGATATGTGCGCCGACCCGGACCTGATGCCCGATCCCGAAGGCATGGCCAAGGCGCTGCGCGATCCGCTGCTGAAAGTCTTCCCGCCGGCGCTGTTGGGACGTTTGGTGACAATTCCCTATTATCCGCTCAGCCCCGAAATGCTGGGCGAGATCACCAAGCTGCAGCTGGGCCGAATCAAGAAGCGGGTCGAATCCGCGCATGGCGTGCCGTTCGAATACACCGACGCCGTGGTGGACGAGATCGTCAACCGCTGTCAGGAGCTGGATAGCGGTGGTCGTATGATCGATGCGATCGTAACCAATACAATGCTGCCGGATATTTCGGCTGAATTCCTAAAAAGAATGATGGAGGGCGAAGAAGTTGCCAAAGTCGTGATCGATGTCACAGACGGCGACTTCACTTATGGGTTTGACTGAGCGGGACCTGAATACAAGGGCAACTGGAACTAGAAAATCCCGATAGCGGAGGAACGCTGAAATGGCCAAGAAAGAAGTTACATCCCACAAATTCTATGTCGTCGATCTGATCCGGTCGAAACCCAAACTGGAATATATCGAAATTCCCAGCTACCGCGTTGACGTCAAATTCGACGTCACCGCCAAGGGTCCGGTCCCGTCGACCACGCTGAAGCGTCTTGAAGCGACCGGCATGAAAGAGCTGGAACGCTACGAGAAGGTCATCACACAAGAGGCGGTCAAGCTCGACAAGAAAGTCGGCGAGCTGATGAAAACGCCGGGTCCGAAAGCTCAGGCTGAAGCCGAGAAGATGATCCAGGCGACCAACCAGATGATCTTGAACGCGCTGAGGTCTGCGGAAGGGGCGGCCAATGTTGCGATCGAAAAGCAGATCAAGGTCGAAGCCAACAAAGACAAGCTGCTGAAAGAGGCGCGGGTCAAGACCACGCTGAAAGTGACCGCAGGTGTGATCAAGATCGGCACCGCAATCACCCGGCTGGTGGCGACCTCGGGCGCAGATGTCATGGCCTACAAGACCATCGTCAAGCAGGTGTATGATCTGGGCAAAGAGGTTCAGCAGCAATTGAAGGGGGAAGAGGCGCTGCGCAAGGATCTGTACAGCGCGATCCAGAAATATATCACGCTGCGCGGTACTTCGATCATGCAGGCGGCGGAACGGCAGGGGATCACCGACACGTCGGGGATTTCGGTCAAAAAGCCGATGGAAGCGATCAAGAAGTTCACCGCCAAGGCCGTTGCCATGGGCGACGAGGTGACCAAGGGCCGCGATCCGAAGGCCATCGCCAAGGACATCATGGATTTTGCGATCAAGGGCTATCAGTCCTACCAGAAGGATTCGGACAAAAAGCGCAAGCTGTACCGGGAGCACACCACCAAGACCCGTCAAAAGGTGGATTCGCTGGGCAAGGCCGCTGACAAGCTGATGAAGGCCGCGAAATCCCAGAAAACGCTGAAGGAAGGCATCAAGCTGGGCGCCGAATGTATGGCCGTCAAGCGTGAGGCCAGCGCCATGGCCGCCAAGCTGGAAGAACGTCAGAAGTTCCTGGCCGAAATGGAAGCGCTGATGGAAGGCAACGGTCTGAAGGTGGATGACACCGCCATCATCGACAAGCTGAAGAAACTGGACAAAATGACCGTCCTGAAAGAGGCCAAAGAGATGGTGACCTCGGTCAAGGGTGTCATTACTCTGGTTGAAGGCATTAGCGACGTCGTCGGCTAAGACAAAAACACGCGCCGGGTGCAGGATGCTGCGCCCGGTGCCTATGTGACAGGAGGGCGTGTTGGAGACCGGTATCGAGAAGAGCGAAACGCTCCGCGACACCGCGCGCGAATTTGTCGAGCGCAAGGCCGTGACCAACACCATTCTGGGCGTGATCATCTTCAACGCGATCACGCTGGGCCTGTCCACGTCCGCGTCAATCCAATCCAGCATCGGCGATGTTCTTGTGGTGATCGACAAGATCGTGCTGGGCGTTTTTGTGGCCGAGCTGCTGGTCAAGTTTTACGCCTATCGTCTGAGTTTCTTCAAAAACGCATGGAATATCTTTGACCTGGTGGTCGTGACCCTGGGCCTGTTGCCCAACCGCGATGGTCTGTCCGCCCTGCGGGGGCTGCGCGTTATCCGCGCGATGCGCCTGTTGTCGGTCATCCCGCAGATGCGCGCCGTGGTTCAGGCATTGCTGGACGCACTGCCCGGCATGGGGGCGGTGATCATCATGATCTCGATCGTGTTCTATGTCTTCGCGGTCATGGCGACGCTGATGTATGGCCCCGACTTCCCGGAATGGTTCGGCACGCTGGGCCGCTCGCTCTATTCCCTGTTCCAGATCATGACGCTGGAAAGCTGGTCGATGGGCATCGTGCGCCCGGTGATGGAGACGCACCCGACCGCCTGGATCTTCTTTGTGCCCTTCATCGTCATCACCGCGTTTTCGGTACTGAACCTGTTCATCGGTCTGCTGGTCAACACCATGCAGTCGGCGGTCGAGGACGAGTCGGTCGAAGAATTCTCACATCTGCGCGAACTGGTGCGCAGCGAGACGGATATCGTCGATGAGCGCGTTAAGGAACTGCTGGAAGAGGTCCGGGCCCTGCGCCGTGAAGTGGCCGACTTAAAAGGGCAGAACAATGGCTGACAGTTCCCAGAAATTCATCGCGCGCAACCGCGCGCCCCGCGTTCAGATTGAATATGATGTCGAGCTTTACGGGGCCGAGAAAAAGGTTCAGCTACCCTTTGTCATGGGCGTGATGAGCGACCTGTCCGGCAAATCCACCGTGGAAACGCCGTCGGTGTCGGACCGCAAGTTCCTTGAGATCGATGTCGATAATTTCGACGACCGCATGAAGGCCATGGCCCCGCGGGTCGAATTTGCCGTGCCCAACACGCTGACCGGCGAGGGCAATCTGGCCGTTGATCTGACCTTTGAAAAGATGGCCGATTTCACCCCGGCCCAGATCGCCTCAAAGATCGAGCCGCTGCGCAAGCTGCTTGAGGCGCGGACCCAATTGTCCACGCTGATGGCCTATATGGACGGCAAAACCGGTGCTGAGGCCTTGATCGAAAAGATCCTGGCCGACCCGGCGCTATTGGGCGCGCTGGCCAACAGCCCGGTGCCCGAGCAGGACAGTCAGGCCACGCTGGATGCCCTGCGCGACGCTGCCCCCGAGGACGCGCACGAAGATACGTCTGTCGAGGATGCGCTGGCCTCGCTGCCCGAGACGGAAACTGCTGAGGAACAGGATCAGTCCGATGACATCCTGTCGGGACTGGCAGCAGCGGCTCCGGACGATGCGCCCGAGGATACATCGGTCGCAGACGCCCTGTCCTCGATCCCCGAGGTAGAGGCGTCGGAAGAGGCGGACGTCTCGGCGGATGTTCTTGCCGATTTGGCCGATGCTGCCCCGGCTGACACGCTTGAGGATACATCGGTCGCGGACGCCCTGTCCTCGATCCCCGAGGTTGAGACGTCGGAAGAGGCGGACGATTTGGCAGACGTTCTAGCCGATTTGGCTGAGGCCGCTCCGACGGGCACGCCTGAGGATACCTCGGTAGCGGACGCCCTGTCCTCGATCCCCGAGGTTGAGATTTCGGAAGAGGCGGACGGTTCGGCAGATGTTCTGGCCGATTTGGCCGAGGCCGCTCCGACGGACACGCCCGAGGATACCTCGGTCGCGGATGCCCTGTCCTCAATCCCCGAGGTTGAGATTTCGGAGGAGGAGGACGGTTCGGCGGATGTTCTTGCTGACCTCGCCGATGCCGCACCCGCTGAGCAGGCCGCTGACACGGCGACGGATGACGCCCTGTCGTCCCTGCCCGAGATTGACCTGCCCGAGGATGAAGACTCATCCGGCGATGTTCTGGCCGGTCTTGCCGACGCAGCCCCCGAGGATACTCCCCAAGATCAATCCGTGGACGACGCCCTTTCATCCTTGCCTGAAATGGAGGCAGCAGAGGAAGGCGACCAAAGCGACGATATTCTGTCAGAACTGGCGGATGCGGCCCCGGAAGAGGCTGACGCCGGTGCCGAGGTTGAAGACGCGCTGTCCTCGATCCCTGATGCGCCGGAAACGATCGAGGAAGACAACTCGGGTATTCTGTCCGACCTGGCGGATGCCGCGCCTGAGGAAACGGAAGACGACACCGATCTGGACGATTTGCTCGGTGATCTGGCCGACGCTGCTCCTGAGGACGAAGAGGATACGTCAGCCGATGATGTCCTTGCGACCGTTCCGGAGGTTGAAGCTGCCGAGGTAGAGGACGGTTCGGACGACATTCTGGGTGAACTTGCGGATGCTGCGCCGGAAGACGTGACTGAAGACGAAACCGATCTGGATGATCTATTGGGCGATCTGGCCGACGCTGCTCCTGAGGACGAGGAAGGTACATCTGCGGACGACGTCCTTGCGGCAATGCCTGAGGTGGACGCCGAAGATGAGCTGGATGAGTTGGATGACATATTGGGCGATCTCTCCGACGCCGCGCCACAAGAGGATACCGACGACGGTGATACGCTCGACGATGTGCTGGGCGATCTGACCAGCGACACTGAGAGCGAAGAAGAGACTGAGAATGATGCCGACGATTTGGATCTCGATCTGGACGACCTGCTGAGTGATGATGCTCCGTCCGATGATGATGCCGACACGGCGGAGAATGACGCGGACGACCTGGATCTCGATCTGGACGACTTGCTGAGTGACGATGCTCCGTCCGGTGATGACGTCGACACGGCGGAGGATGATGCGGACGACCTGGATCTCGATCTGGACGACCTGCTGAGTGATGACGCATCGTCCGATGATGACGCCGACACGGCCGAGGATGACGCGGACGATCTGGACCTCGATCTGGACGATTTGTTCGATGACGATACGCCGTCCGAGGATGATAAAGACACGACCGAGGGTGATGCTGACGACTTGGACCTCGATCTGGATGATTTGTTCAATGATGACACGCCGGCGGGGGATGACTCCGAAACGGCTGATGATCTGGATCTGGACCTCGACGATCTGCTGAGCGGCGATGATACGGAAAGCGGGGAATCGGGGGAGGCCGCGCCCGACACGGAAGGAGCCGAGCAATCAGGCGAACCGCAGCTTGCCTTTGGGCGGATGAGCGCGGATCGGCCGGACCCGGAACGTCTCAGGCGTACGCGATTCCGGATTGCCATATTCGGCGATTTCTCGGGCCGTTCGGCGCGCGGGCAGATCGAAACTGGGGACGCGTTGGCCGCGCGCAAACCGATCCTGCTGGACCCCGATACGGTCGAGGATGTGATCGAAAGCTTTGCCACAACGCTGGTGCTGCCGATTGGTAAGGACGGGGCCGGGATCGAGGTCAAGCTGAACGAATTGGACGACCTGCACCCCGATGAGCTTTATGAAAAGGTCGAGTTGTTCGACGGGCTGTCGGGCCTGAAAAGCCAGCTAAGTTCGGGTGCGACGGCAGATCATGCTGCCAAGCAGTTGATTGCCTGGGGTGAGGAATTTGGGCAGGCGGTGGTGCCGCCGCGCAAGACTTCGGGCGGCAATACGGTGCGCGCCGACCTGAAACTCAGCGATTTTCAGAAGCTGATCGGCGATACCTCGGGCGAATTGGCGCAAGCCTCGCCGGTGGATGATCTGCTGAAACGGGTGGTCGGCCCGCATATCCGCAAGCTGCCCAGCCCGGACGTGAGCGCCATGCAGACGGCGGTGGATGAGGCGCTGAGTGCGGCGATGCGGATGGTGCTGCATCACCCGGAATTCCAGTCGGTCGAGGCGCAATGGCGCAGCCTCGATCTGATTGCCCGCAGCGTCGAGGATGACGATACGCTGGATGTGATCCTGTATGATGTGTCCGCCGAGGAAATCGCTGCCGATCTGGCCGCCGAAGAGGATCTGGCCAAGACCGGTCTGGTGCGGTTGCTGACCGAAGAACCGCTGGATGAGGAAAACGGGCGCGGCGGATATTCGGCGATGATCGGGCTTTATACGTTCGAGGAAACGCCGCCCCATGCCGAGCTGCTGGGCCGGATCGGTCGGGTCGCGGCCCATGTGGATGCACCCTTCCTCAGCGCCATTACCCCGGCGTATCTGGACATCAAGAAAGAGGACCGGCACCCGCTGGTGGTCAAAGCCTGGGATACATTCCGCGCCATGCCCGAGGCGGGGCATGTGGGTCTGGCCTCACCCCGGTTCCTGCTGCGCCGGCCCTATGGCGCCAAGTCGGAACCGATCTACGAGTTCGACTTCGAGGAATTCACCGAGACCGAGGGCCTGCGCGGCATGCTCTGGGCCAACCCGGCGGTTCTGGTGACGATCCTGCTGGCGCGGTCCTTCAAACAGAATGGCAAGGCGATGAAACTTGGCTCGGTCATGAGCCTTGGGGGCATACCCTATCACTATGTCAATGACCGTTATGGCGATCAGGTGGCGCTGCCTTGCACGGAACGCAATATCACGCTGGACAAACACGAACATTCGGTCCAGCGCGGCTATATGCCGGTGCTGTCGGTCAAGGGTCGCGATGAAATCCGGCTGGGTTCGTTCAACTCGGTGGCCGGGCAGGAAATTCTGGGGCCGTGGACCGGCGTGCCGGTGCCGGAACCCTCGCCCGATGTGCCGCCCGAGCCCGAGGCAGAAGAAACGCCTGATGTGGATGATTTCGATCTGGATCTGGGTGGCGACGACTCGGATGATCTCGATCTGGGCGGCGATGATGCGCTGGATCTTGGGACCGACGATTTTGATCTGGATCTGGGCGATGGTGACTCCAGCGATCTGGACGATTTCCTGTCCGGGTTTGGCGATGACGACGACGATGAAGAAGACGACGAAGAAATGGACCCGGAACTGGCTGCCTTGCTGGCTGATCTGTGACGGCATGGCGAACAAGATGTGGAAGGAACGGTAAATGGCTGAGAGTTTGCAAAGCAAGGAATGGCCGCTTCGGATCACCGGGTCATATACGTATGACGAGGATGAGTTGGTCATCCGCCGCGCCATCGTGACCGAACAGCTGGGCGAGTTGACGGATATTCAGGTCGAGGTGCTTTCGCCTGACAAGTCCATCGCGCTGGACAAGCTGCTGGGCAAGATCATGACCATCCATATGGCTGCCGCAGAAGGGGCCGAGCGCAAGTTTACCGGTACCATCGTGCGGGTCGAGCGCCTGGCGCTGCGGGACGGGTTCGTGCAGCTGCTGGTCGAACTGCGCCCCTGGTTCTGGATGCTGGATCAGACCACTGACAGCCGCATCTTTCAGGAAAAGACTGCCGTGCAGATCATCGAGCAGATCTTTGGCGAATACGGGTTCTCCGACTTCAAGAAAAGCCTCAGCGCGACTTATCAGCCACGCGAATATTGCGTGCAGTATCGCGAGACGGATTTCGACTTTATCTCGCGCCTGATGCAGGAAGAGGGCATCTATTACTACTTCGACTACTCAAAGGCAGAAGACAAGCTTGAGACGCTGGTGCTGTGCGACGATGTCTCGGCCCACAAACCGATTGAAGGGGACTCGTCGGTCGAATACCGCCCGGGTGACGATTACAAGCAGCGCCTGTCGGATTGCGTGTCCGAGTGGGCCAGTTCCCAGCAGATCGTGCCGGGTGTCGTGTCGCTGCGGGATTTCGATTTCAATACACCCAACGCCAAGCTGGAAGTGCGGGCAAATACCAAGACCAAGGCCACGCACAACCATAAAAGCCATGAGCTGTATGACGCGCCGGGGCATTACTACAAGGAAACAAAACTGGGCACGACGCGCGCTCAGGTGCGGATGGAGGCTGAAGATGCCCGGTTCGACCGCCGCCGGGCGCGCGCCTCGGTCCGCGCGATGGAGGTCGGACGGACGTTTACGCTGAAGGAGCATCCTGACAAGGATCAGAACGATGATTACCTGATCACGGGCGCAACTTATTACCTGCAGACCACCGAAGGTTACGGGTTCGAAAAGAACGAAAAGGATCTGGACACCGGTGCGCTGGAATTCCCCGACGATAGCGGCGAGATGTTCATGGTCGAGTTCGACGCTCAGCCGAAATCGGTCAAGTATCGCTCGGCACTGACGACGCCGTGGCCCGAGATCTCGGGTCTGCACACGGCGATTGTCACCGGCAAAAGCGGTGAGGAGATTTGGACCGACAAGCATGGCCGCATCAAGGTGCAGTTCCATTGGGACCGCGAAGGCAAGAAGGACGAAAACACCACCTGCTGGGTCCGCGTTGTGACCCCGTGGTCCGGCAAGAACTGGGGCATGGTCAGCATTCCCCGGATCGGGCAGGAGGTTGTGATTCAGTTTGAAGAAGGCGACCCGGATCGGCCGATCTGCACCGGTATGCTGTATAACGCCGATACGATGCCGCCTTACGCTCTGCCCGCCAATCAAACCCAGTCGGGCATCAAGACGCGGTCTTCGAAAGGCGGTAGCGCCGAGATGTTCAATGAGCTGATGTTCGAGGACAAGAAGGGCGAGGAACTCGTGCGCTTTCAGGCGCAGAAGGATCACGAGAAACTGGTCAAGAACAAGTCCACCATCACGGTCGGCTATGACAAGCTGGATGTGGGCGGCAATGGCGGTGATGGCTGTCTGAGCCAGGTGGTCAAGAAAAACGTGGACGAGACGATCAAGGAAGGCGATCACACCTTCACCATCGAAACCGGCAGCCAGAAAGTCAGTATCAAGACCGACCAGACCGAAACCATCGAAGGGAAGTCCACCCGCACCGTGACGGGCAACCATGCCGAGACGATCAAGCAAGGCAACCTGACGACCGAGGTCAGTCAGGGCGATAAATCCACGACGGTCAAGATGGGGGACATCAAGGTCGATGCCAAAATGGGCAAGATCACCATGACCGCCATGAAGTCGATCGAATTGAAGGTTGGTGGCTCATCGATCAAACTGGACCCGACAAGCATCACGATCAAAAGCACGATGATCAAGGTTCAGGCCAATGCCAAGCTTGATGCGAAAAGCCCGATGACCACGGTAAATGGCGATGCCATGCTGACCCTCAAGGGCGGCCTGACGATGATCAACTAAGGGGGGCCGAGTGATGAGCGATAGATTTACCGGAATGGCCAAGGTGCCTCAGGTCCCTGCTGCGCGGATGCTGGCGGACGCCCATGCGCGGCTGGCCACCAAGCTGGACGCGCCCGCCAGTGCGCCGTTGGACGTGGTGCTGACCGAGCTAGAGGAAAAAGGCGCAGTGGTCGACATATTGCGCCTGCTGGGCGTTGCCTTGCCTGCGCGGGAACGGGTCTGGTGGTCCTGTCTGGCCGCGCGCGATTATATCGGCGAAGCGCCGGACAACAACACACCGGCATTGGCCGCGTCTGAGGAGTGGGTGTTCCGCCCGACGCCCGAGAACCGCGAAAAGGCCGAAGAGACGATCGATCTGGCTGAACCCGATGACGAGACCATCAATTGCGCGATGGGCGTGTTATACTCGGACGGAACGCTGGGCACGGGGGATCTGGCGACCATGCCAGCGCCGCCCGGCGCGGCCGAGATTATGGCATTTGCGATGAATGTTGTTGCAATGGATATGCACGAAGATGACTTTGATGCCTATGTGCAGTTGCTGATTGATCGCGGCGTCGATATTGCTCGGGGTGGGAATGGTAAGCTGGACCGCACGGAAGGCGGTCTGGAGACGAAGGAGTAGACATGGGATTTCCACAAGCCCGCGTCACTGACATGCATTTGTGCACGCTGCCGGCCCCGCCGCCAGCGCCGCCGCCTCCTGCGCCGGTTCCGATGCCGATCATGCCGCCCTGCTGCCCTACGGTTCTGGTGTCCAAACTGCCTGCGGCGCGTATGTCGGATCTGGCCACGCCCGCTTTCCCGCATCCGATTGTCAAAGGGTCTGCAACTGTGCTGATCAGCAAGCTTCCTGCGGCGCGGGTTACAGATAATTGCGCCTGTGGCGGTCTTATCATACCGCCGTGCTGCCCTACCGTACTGGTCGGAGGATGAAGACAAACGCATGACGGTCACGTTGAAATTCCAATCCACCGGCGTTGTGCCGGGCGACGGGCGCCCGGTGTCGATGCAGGGAGGCTCTTTGACCGTCGGGCGTGGCCCGGCCAATGATCTGGTGCTGCCGGACCCTGAACGCACGCTGAGCAAAAGCCATTTCGTGATCGAGGATCACAATGGCAATGTGGTGATCGTCGATCTGTCGACCAATGGTACGTTCCTGAACTACTCGAAAATCTCCTTGGGCCGCACGCCGACGCCGCTGAACAACGGCGATGTGCTGACCGCAGGCGGGTATGAGATGGTGGTCGAGATCGGGGCCGATCTGCCCACGTTCGAGGAGATGATCCCGCAGCCGATGCAACAGGCCGGGGTGTCCCCGGGCCAGTCGCAGAACGCGCCGGACCCGTTGGCCTTGCTGGACGATGCAGGGCCGGGCGGGGATTTTCTGGATGACCTGCTGGGCGGCGATGCCAAGGGACCGGGGCAGATTGCAACGCCCGACCCGATGGACGAGCTGTTGCCGCCGTTGGACGATGATGACCCGTTCTTTGCCAAGCCCAAGGACGTTCACGCGGATATGGGCGCAAGCGATCCGATGCATAACCCGTCGGCCAGCGATGCGTTTTCGGCACCGCAGTCCGGGGGCGGGGCGAACCTGATCCCCGATGACTGGGATGATGACGATCTGTTGTCACCCTCGGGCGGCGCACCGTCGGACCCGTTTGCCGCGCCCGAGCCGCCGCCACCTGCGGCCCCTCCGCCGGAACCTGCGCCTCCGCCACCCGCGAAACCGACGCCCGGCGGTCAGGCTGATATTGCACCACCCACCCCCGCCGCGCCTGCGCCGGAGCCGCCAAAGCCTGAAACACCTGCGCCTGTGGCCGCAGGTGATCAGGCCGCGGCGCGGGCGCTGTTGGAGGCGCTTGAGGTGGACGACCTGCGCATCGACGATGCCGATCTGCCCGCCACCATGGGCCGCATGGGCCGCGTGTTGCGCGCGATGATCACCGGTTTGCGGGAAATCCTGATGACCCGCACTTCGATCAAGTCGGAATTCCGCATCGACCAGACCATGATCAGTGCGGGCGGGAACAACCCGCTGAAATTTTCGATCAGCCCGGAACAGGCCATCGAGGCCTTGGTCAAGCCGCGCGTCAAAGGCTATCTGGCCGCAGAAGAAGCCACCGAACAGGCGCTGAACGACATCAAGGCGCATGAGGTTGCGATGGTCACCGGCATGGAAGCCGCGCTGAAAGGCGTGCTGGCCCGGCTGGACCCCGAGGTGCTGGCGGGAAAAATCGAAGGCTCGGGCAAACTTGGGTCACTTTTCAAGGGTAAGAAGGCCCAGTACTGGGAAGTATATGAAAAGATGTATGCTGAAATCTCGGATCAGGCAGAGAACGATTTTCATGATCTCTTTAGCCGGGAATTCGCGCGCGCATATAAAGAACAGCTGGAAAAGCTGAAATAACGCCCTGATCAGGGCGGCAAGAACAAGGGAGGGCAGCCATTGTCCTGGGACAGCAAGGTGCTTTGGACCGAAGGGTTGTTTCTGCAACCCCATCATTTCCAGCAGGCGGATCGGTATACCGAGGCGCTGGTGGCTGGCCTTGCGCGGCGCGTCACGCCCTATGCCTGGGGTGTCAGCGCGCTGGAGATCGACGATGAGGTTCTGAAGGTTGGGCAGTTTGCACTGAAATCCTGCTCGGGGCTTACCCCGGACGGGCAAGTGTTTCGTGTGCCACAAGCCGAAGACCACCCGCCCGCGCTGGAAGTGCCCGAAACGATCAAGGATTGCGTGGTCTACTTGACGGTGCCGCAGCGGCGGCAGGGTGCGTCTGAAGTTGATCTGAGCGGGGCCGAACAATCGGTCAGCCGGTTGCGCCCGGCGGAGCAGGAAATCTCTGACGTGATGAGCCAGCAGAAAAAGCCGGTGACGCTGGGCATCGGCAAGCTGCGCCTGCAATTCGCGCTGGCGGTGGATGATCTGGCCGACAAGCTGGCCATTCCAATTGCCAAGATCATCGAGGTACGCCCCGATAAGGAAATCATTCTGGATCGCGGCTTTATCCCCTCCGTTCTGGATGTACGCGCGGCACCCGCGCTGGCCGGGTTCATGAACGAATTGGAAGGGATGCTGTCGCACCGGATGCAGGCCCTGGCCGGGAGATTGTCAGAAGGCGGGCCCGCGAAGGGTGCCGCCGAGATTTCGGACTTCCTGCTGCTGATGACCATCAACCGCAACCTGCCGCTGGTGCGCCATTTCGCCAATATCGAGAATGTGCATCCCGAGCACGCCTACCGCGTCTGCGCCTCGCTGGCCGGGGAACTGGCCACCTTCATGAGCACCGAGAAAGAGGCCGTGCAATTCCCGGCCTATCAGCATGACAACCTTACGGAATCCTTCGCGCCGGTGATCCGCACCCTGCGCCAATACCTCAGCTCGGTTCTCGAGCAGACGGCGATTTCGATCCCGCTGGAGCCACGAAAATACGGTATCAGTGTTGGTGTCATTGCCGACCGCAAGCTGATCGGCAATGCGGGCTTCGTGCTGGCGGTCAATGCCGACATCCCCGCCGAAGACGTGCGGCGGCATTTCGCAGGTCAGGCCAAAACCGGCCCGGTCGAGGAAATTCGCCAGCTTGTGAACTCTGCCCTGCCGGGGATCACGCTGCGCCCGTTGCCCGTCGCCCCGCGCCAGATCCCCTATCATTCCGGCGTTGTCTATTTCGAACTGGATGCGGCCAGCCCCTATTGGGGCAAGATGACAACCTCGGGCGGGATCGCAGTGCATGTCTCGGGTCAGTATCCGGGGCTGCAGATGGAGCTTTGGGCGATCCGCAACCAGTAAGAGTGAACGCGATCACTGGCTGCGCCGAAACAATTTGATAGGGCTTCCCAAGTGGGTCACACTTGTGACGTGGAAGCCTTGAGGAAACAGGTCAAACGATGTCCGACAAAGATCCTTTCGCCGAACCGGACGATACCGACAAGACGGTGATCCGACCCAATCCGGGTGGGCGGCGTCAGGCAGGCGGTGCGCCGCAACAGCCTGCTGCGCCTCAGCAACCGGCGGGGTATCCGGACCCGATGCAGATCCCGCAGCCGTCGCTTGCGCCGGAACCTGCTGCTGCGCCCGCAGGGGCTGGCTATGGCGTACCCCCGGCACAGCCTCAACAATCGCGGCCCGCGCCGGGCGGCGGCGAAGAGGTGGCGACCACCGGCATGAACCGGCTGAACGCCTGCGCCGCGCCCCTGTTTTCTCTGATCAGCCGTATCCGCAACCGTGCCCAGCATATGGACCCGGACAAGCTGCGCCAAAGCGTCGTGGCCGAGGTGCGTTCCTTCGAAAACGCCGCCCTACAGGCGGGTATCGCGGCCCAGACCGTCAAGGTGGCGCGCTATGCGCTGTGTGCGACGCTGGACGATGTGGTGCTGAACACGCCCTGGGGCGGACAGTCCAGTTGGGCCACGCAGTCTCTGGTCGGTACCTTCCACCGCGAAACTGTGGGCGGCGACCGGTTCTACGACCTTCTGGCCCGTCTGGAACAGGATCCGGCCAACAATATCGAGCTGCTGGAATTCGTCTATATGTGCCTGTCGCTTGGGTTCGAGGGGCGTTTGCGCGTCGAACAGGGCGGTTCGGACAAGCATCTGCAAATCCGGCAGGGTTTGGCCCGGATCATCCGTGGCCAGCGCGGTGCGATTGAACGCGACCTGTCCCCGCATTGGGAAGGGGTCGACAAACCCTATCGCGCTCTCAGCATGTGGAAACCGGTCTGGATCGCCGTCGGCGTCACTGCCTTGCTGCTGATGATCGAGTTTGGCGGGCTGTCCTTCCTGTTGTCGAACAAGACCGAAAATCTGGTGGGTCAGATGTCGGTGATCGATGCAGGTCCGGTGGCCGAGTTACAGCGCCGCGCACCGCCTCCGCCGCCTCCACCTCCGCAGGCGCAGCCGCAGGTCGAGAAGGTGGTGGCCTTCCTGCAACCCGAGATCGACGAGGGGCTGGTTGAGGTTTTTGAAAAGGGCAACACGCTGATCATCCGCATTAAAGGCTCGGGCATGTTCGGCTCGGGTTCGGACCATTTGCAGGACAAGTTCCGCGAACCGGTGCGTCGTGTGGCTGTGGCCCTGAATGAAGAACCCGGCTCGGTCATTGTGGCGGGGCATTCGGACAATGTGCCGATCCGCTCGTCCCGGTTCCCGTCGAACCTTGCGTTGTCGCTGGCGCGGGCCAAGTCGGTGATGAACCAGATGGCGGGTGAGATGGGCAACCCGGATCGCCTGAGCGCCGAAGGCCGGGCCGATAGCGAGCCCATCGCCGATAACTCAACCCGTGAAGGCCGCGCGACCAACCGCCGGATCGAAGTCCTGCTGGTTCAGGAGGAGAACTGATGTATTTCCGCCGAATTCTGAGATACGTGTTCTTGTCGATCTACACCGTGCTGTTCTTCACGGCCACGGTGCTGTCATTCAGCCTGTTCTATTTCGGCCCTCTGATCGGGTCCGACGAGTGGCGTCCGCTGGACGGCACGGGCACGCGCCTGATCTGGTGCGGGGTGATCTATCTGATCTTCCTGATCATCGGACTGACCATATTCTTCATCCGGCGCAGGCGTGAAAAGAAACTGACCGAAGAGATCACGGAATCCGTCGCCGATGGTGGCGACATGATCGACAGCGAGATTGCCGAGCTGCGCGGCAAGCTGAAAACCGCGATGGCGGCACTGCGCAAGTCCAAGAACGGGCGGCGGCATCTGAACGAGTTGCCGTGGTACGTGATGATCGGCCCGCCGGGTGCGGGCAAGACCACGGCCATCGTGAACTCGGGCCTGAACTTCCCGCTGGCCGATGAGCTGGGCAAGACCGCCGTTGGCGGGGTCGGTGGCACGCGTAATTGCGATTGGTGGTTCACGGAAAACGCGGTGCTGATCGACACCGCCGGGCGTTATACCACGCAGGAAAGCGATGCCGAGGTCGACAATGCCGCCTGGATCGGGTTCCTGAATCTGCTGAAAAAGTACCGCAAACGCCAGCCCATAAACGGCGCGATGATTGCGATTTCCCTGTCCGATCTGTCTTTGCAGGACGAGATCACGCAGAAAGAACACGCCAAAGCCGTGCGCCGCCGCCTTGAGGAGTTGCGCGAAAAGCTGGGTGTGCGTTTCCCGGTCTACATCCTGTTCACCAAGGCCGACCTGATCGCAGGCTTTGCCGAGTTCCACGACAATCTGGGTAAGGAAGACCGCGAGCAGGTCTGGGGCTTTACCTTGCCGCTGGACAAGTCGAAATCCGAGCAATCTCCGGTCGCGGCATTCGATGACGAGTTTGCCCAGCTTCTGGGCCGCCTGAACGCGCAATCGCTTGAGCGGATGCAGACGGAAACCGACCCACAGCGCCGCGCGCTGATTGCGGGCTTCCCAATGCAGGTCGCCTCGGTCCGCAAGGTGGCGCATGAGTTCCTGACCGAAGTGTTCCAGGACAGCCGTTATCAGCATCGTCACATGCTGCGCGGGGTCTATTTCACCTCTGGCACGCAGGAAGGCACGCCGATTGACCGGCTGATGCTGGGCATGGCGCGCACCTTCGGGATCGGGCGTCAGGCGATCGGGTCCGGGCAGGGCTCGGGTCGGTCCTATTTCCTGACCCGCCTGTTCGATCAGGTGATTTTCCGCGAGGCCGGTCTGGTCAGTGCCGATGACAAGGTCGAGCGGCGTTATAAGATCACCAAATGGGCCTCGATGGCGGCGACGGTTGTGGCCGCCGCGACCGTTGGTGCGTTGCTGGTGCGCAGCTTCATGGGCAATTCCGACCTGATTGCCGAGGCGCAAAAGGGTGTGTCCGCCTATCAGGCCGCCGCCGCGACCCTGCCGCCCAGCCCGGTGGGGGATACCGATCTGGTGCCGGTGGTGCAGGCGCTGAACACGCTGCGCGATCTGCCGGCCAACCCGACCCTGTCCGATCCGGACCCCGAAACGCGCCTGACCTATGGCCTGTATCAGGGCGATGTCATCGGCACTCAGGCGGCGCAGACCTATCGCGCGGCATTGAACCAGCGCTTCCTGCCGCGTCTGCTGCTGCGTCTGGAAGAGCAGATGAGCGCCAATATCAACAACGCGGATGTGCTGTATGAGGCGCTCAAGGTCTATCTGATGCTGGGCTTGCAAGGCCCGATGAACCAGGATCTGGTCAAGGAATGGATGAATATCGACTGGACGGTCTCGTTCCCCGGTCCGGCGCGGGAAGAGTTCCGGGCCGATCTGAATGACCATCTGGACGCGTTGCTGAGCCAGCCGATGCGCGAGGTTGCCTTGAACGGTCCGATGGTCGAGCAGATTCAGGGCATCCTGTCCGAATTACCGCTGGCGCAGCGGGTTTATAACGGCATCATCTCCAGCCCCGCCGCCACCGCGCTGCCCGAATGGCGTATTACCGAGGTTGGCGGCCCTGCCGTGGGCCGGGTTCTGGTGCGGTCCTCTGGCAAGCCGTTGAATGACGGTATTGAAGGCATCTTTACCTATAACGGGTTCAACAACGTCTTCGTGGGCGAGGCCGTCGGCGTCGCCAAACGGGTGCAAAAGGAAAGCTGGGTTCTGGGTCCGCGCGGCGAGGCGGAACAGACCGAACAGGCGCTGGCCGCGCTCAGCCGGGACGTGCTGGACCTGTATTATAACGACTATATCGCGCGCTATGACGCGATGCTGGGCGATATCGATATTGTGCCCATGGAAAGCCTGAGCCACGCGGTTGAGGTGACCAATGTGCTGTCCGGCCCGACCTCGCCGATTGTGAATGTGCTGAACTCGATCTCGGACGAGACCAAGCTGACCGAGACCCGCTCGGTTCTGGGGGACACGGATGCTCTGAGCGAGGGGCTGTCGGACGCCGCCAGCCTGGAGCTGCAATCGGCCACCTCGGTCCAGACGCAGATTCTGCTGGAAGCACTGGCCAAAACCAGCGGCGCGAGCGTGACCGAGCCTGTGGCGGCGCCGGGACAATATGTCGAGGATCGCTTTAGCTGGCTGCATGATCTGGTCGATCAGCAAGAGGGCCAGCCCTCGCAGCTTGATCTGCTGATGGGGTCGCTGACCGGTGTCTATCAGGAGTTGAACAAGATGTCCTTCAGCGGCGTCTCGGACGGGCAGACCGGTCAGGCGCTGCAGCAGTTCCAGCAAGAGGCCGCGCGCATTCCCGGCCCGATGGAACGTTGGGCGGTGCAGATCATCGATGGGTCCTCGGGGATCACCTCGGACAGCACACGGTCGTCGATCAACGCGCGCTGGCAGGCCTCGGTTCTGCCGTTCTGCGAGCAGGTGGTGACGGATCGCTATCCGTTCAATCGCCGGTCCGGTGCGGATGTGGCGATGGGCGATTTTGGCAAGCTGTTTGGCCCGCAAGGTCTGATCGACAACTTCTTCAACGAGAATCTGGCCAAGCATGTGGATATGCGCACGCGGCCATGGTCGTGGAAATCGGGTGTGAACGAGGCCGATCTGGGCATTAGTCAGGCGGTTCTGACCCAATTCCAGAACGCCGCCGAGATCAAAGAGGCGTTCTTTGCCGGTGGCCCGCAGCCGCAGATTCAGTTCCAGATCATGCCCGAAGCGCTGGATCCCAAGGCCAAGGGCGTCAAACTTGAGATTGATGGCCAGTCGCTGGAATTCCGCCATCGCGGCGGGCTGCCCTCGCCCCTGGCGGTGACATGGCCGGGGTCGGTCGGGCTGGCGCGCGTCAGCTTCGAGCCGGAAAAGCGCAATATCGAAAGCGTGTTGTCCAAGGACGGCCCATGGGCGTGGTTTAGGTTGCTGGACGCAGCCGAGGTGCGGCGGACCAATGTGTCGGACCGCAAGAAGGTGATCTTTAACGTCGGTGGCCGGATCGCGATCTTTCAGCTGCAATCGGGCTCGGTGATCAACCCGTTTGCGCTGCCGGCGTTGCAGAACTTCAGCTGTCCAAAGTCGTTCTGATGCCAGCGGACGGGTTCGGCGCATTTGGCAAGATGCCCTCGGTCGGGGATTTCTTCCGGCTTGGGGTCTCACCCGCTTTTGTGCAGCCATGGGACGAATGGATTCAGCGCAGCATGCTAGCGGTTTCGCAGGTGATGGGCGACGCGTGGGATGCGCATTACATGTCTGCGCCGATCTGGCGGTTTTGCCTGTCGCCGGGCTTGAGCGGGCCGCAGAAGATGCTGGGTGTGCTGATGCCGTCGGTAGACCGTGTCGGGCGGCGGTTTCCGCTGACGCTGGTGGCCCCGGTCTCGAACGAGGGATCGGCGATCCTGACCCATTTCCGCACGGATCAGACCTTTCGCCAGTTGGAAGACATCGCTTTGGCCGCGCTTGAAGATGACATGACACGCGACAAGCTGGCTGGCAGCCTGGCCGAACTGACAGTGCCGGTGCAGCAACCAACGGCGCCGATCCGCGGGTATGAAAGCACCATGGTTCTGACACGGGGCGAGGCCGCAGACAGCGTGCTGCCCGATCTTGCCGCCGGATTGATGTCGCAAAGATATCGCACTCCCAGCATTTGGAGCACGGAAATCGGTGGCGTCCCGCGGATGATGGTCTGCGAAGGTTTACCGGCACTGGCAAACATGCAAGGCTTGTTCAACCTTCACGCCGCATTGTGGACCGAGGCAAGACCAATATGAATTCAAGTCACCGCGTTCGGTACAGTGCACGCAGCCATGTCGGTCACAAGCGCAAAGTCAACGAAGATTCAGTGCTGGCCCTGCCCGAGGAAAGCCTGTGGCTGGTGGCCGATGGCATGGGCGGGCATGAGGCCGGTGACTATGCCAGCCGTCTGGTGGCCGACATGGTGGCCTCGATCCAACCCGGTCTGGCCCCGTCGGATCGGTTGGGCGCTTTGCGCGACGCGCTGACCCGTGCCCATGCAGTGATCCGGCAGGAAGCGGCGGCGCGCGGGGGCGGCACCATCGGAACCACGGTGGCCTGCCTGATGCTGGCCAATGGGCATTTCGTCGGGCTTTGGGCCGGTGACAGCCGGATTTACCTGCTGCGCGGGGGCGAGATCCAGATGCTCAGTTCAGATCATTCCGTCGTGGCCGAGCTGGTTCTGGCCGGGCAGATGACCTGGGATGAGGCCGAGCAACACCCGCAATCCAACGCCATCACCCGCGCGGTTGGCGTCGGTGAGGAGCTGGAGCTGGACAAGGTCCGGGGCGAGGTTCAGCCGGGCGACCGGTTCCTGATCTGCTCTGACGGCCTCAGCAAATACGCGACTTTCGCGATGCTGCAAAAAGCGCTGTCGGAAATGCCGATCGAGACGGTCTCGGACCAGCTTGTGCAGGTGGCCCTGGATGGTGGCGGGGCCGACAATATCACCGTTGTGGTGGTGGATATTCTCTAGAATACAGATGGCAACGCCGGGATCGGCGGCGGCGAGGGCAGTTGCATCCCCGCGATGCTGTCTTTGATCGCGCCAATGTCGAAATTGCAGGCGTTGCATGGCCCCAGCGGCAGACCGGGCAGGGATTTTGCCATTTTCGCAAGGGATTGCAGGGTTGGAAGCACAGGCATGGGCGGGGCCTGAACGCTCATGGACATGGCCATGTTCACCGCGCCGCTTTGCGCCGCCTGTGCGCCTTGGGTGATGTCGTCGATCTTGGGCAGGGCGTCCAGTTGCATTTGCAGCGCCTGCGCGTCCAGCGGTACGGGAATATTCAACCGGGCCACATAGCTGAGCATCGCATTGATCCGGGCCACGCCAGCGGGCGTCAGGGCGTCGGGGCCGAATGCCTCTTGGATTGTCGCCAGGTCCGACAATTGATCCGCCAGCGCCTGCAACTCGTCCAGCGAGATTGGCAGGTTGGGGATTGGCACCGTGGACAGGGCGGCCAACTGGCCCATCAGCGCCTTCATCAGATTCGGGTCCGAGAAGGCCGGCAGGCCCAGATCGCCCGGCGCGGTTGCCGCCGGGGCCAGCAGCGCCAGTTCCTTGGCCAGATTGAGCTTGGGCAGTGGCAGCGCAAAGGGCGGCAGCGTGATCCGGGGCAGCGAGGCGGCAAAGTTCAGCGCCGCCGAGCAGGTCCCACGAGAGCTTCCGGCCTCGCCCAGTTCCATTTCCGATTCAAAGGAATAATCAAGCCCGGCCAGTGCCATAGGGCAGATACCTTGTGCCCGCAGCGCCAAGGTCATCTTGGCGGCCAGCGTGATGTTCTGCATTTGCGGGCCGGGGATCTTGGGCATGGCCTGCGCCTGCGGCATGACATTTGCGGCAAGGCTCAGCACCGCTTGCTGGATTTCGGCCAGCAGGGCGCGCGGGTCCGCCAAGGGGAAACCGGTCGCCGCCAGTTTCATCATCAGCGAAATCGCTCCACCGCCACCGGGCGGAAGGATCGCGGGCAGGGCGATGTTGGGTGCCTTCGCGTTCATCGTCGCCCTGAGGTATATGTCCGGCGTCATCGCGGGCAACATGGCGTTCAGCTTGAGGTCCGCGCGCGCCTGTCCGCTGGCTGTGCCCTGCAGGCCCAGCAGCGATAACAGTTTCATCATCTGCGGCGGCACCGCCTGCACCGACAGGTTGGCCGTTGCGTTCAGACCGGGCAGCGTTGCGGCATTGGATTTACAGAAACAGGGCATGACGCGGCCTACTGCTCCAAGGTCGTCAGGATGCGGCTGTCCAGAGACAGGATCTGCGTCTCGACATTGCGGTCCTGTTCGCGCAGCGCCTCGGCGTAACCGGCAGCGGACTCGGTGGTTGGGCGCATCGTGTTGAACAGCTGATTGTCGGTGTGCAGCACGATCACCTTGCTTTTGCCCAAGGCGCTGTCATCGACCTGAAAGGCAATACCGCCGTTGTCCTGGCTTTCGGGGATGGAATAGGCCACCCGTACGGACATCGGCCCGGAATCCCCGTCGCGCAACGCGGCAATCGAATTGTCCGGGCGGATGACGTTGGGCAGCAGGTGGAACACATTGCCTGAAACATCCAGCACAGACACCGACAGATAGCCGTCCTGCACATCATCCGGAAGGTCCACATCGATCACCGGGTTCTGGCCGACGATGAAATCGCCGGTCGGATTGGGGGCGTTGTTCTGCTCGCCGTTGTAGAAGGCGATCGAGATATCGCTGGTCGGGGCCGAGGGCAGGAAGTTCTCGATCAGACACAGGGTCGGGTTCAGCAGCGCCACCCGATCCAGATCGATGGGGCGCGGTCCGGCCAGCGCGGTCAGGGCGGTGTCCAGACCCACGAGACTGTCGCGCGAGGCCAGGGTGCCGCTGACTTCGATAGGAGTTTCCGGGCCATATCCGGCGGTTGGCACGTCGACCAGCGTCAGGGCGCCACAATCGGCCATGCCTGACAGGATCGGGCGGACCTCATCGGGGGACAGGAACAGGGATTCCAGTTCGATTTCGGCCGACCCCTGCAACCCGGCGGGCAGACCGGCGGAATAGAGCTGTTCCAACTGCGCATGCAGTGCCTGATCGGTGGTTTGTCCGGTCAGGCGGGCCTGATTGCCCTCGACCACCAGCCGCCATTCGTCCAAGGGCATGGCGGCGTCGATCACATCGACGACGGCGGTGCCCCAGCTGTCCGAGATGTCGCCCGAGGCCAGTGTCAGATCAACCTCGCCCCCTTCGCCGGTGATCTCGCCGGTCATCGCGTCGCGCACGGTTTCCGAGGGCACAAAGCCAACGGCGCGCGGCGGCAGGCCGTCGCGCTTGTCGGCGACCAGAGTATAGGGCGCGGCAACGGGATATTGAGGTCCGGTCAGCCCGTCGAAGACCCCGCCGAAATACCCGCCCGCGCCGACGCCTGCAACGGCAAGCACGCCAAACACCGCGACCAGCCAGCCGCGAGATTTTGTCGGTTCGTCCACCTGTACCGGTTTCGGAGTTGCAACCTCGGCCTTTGGGGCCGAGGCGGGGGTCGGTTTTGGGGCGGGGGCCGGTGCGACCGCCGCGCCGCGCGGTTTGATCACCGTGGCATCGTCCAGATCATCCGTTGCCGGTGCGGGCGCGCCATTGCGGGCCGTGGCCAGGGCGCGCAACACTTCTCCGGCTGTTTGGTACCGATCATCCGGGTTCGGAGCCGTCATCTTGTCGAGGATCGATTTCAACGGCTCGGGCACGCCTTCGGTATCCAAAGGCTCTTTCTTGTTTTCGACCACTTCCAGCAGGTTGCGACCCGCATCGGCCTTCTGGCCGCGGAAATTGGCCAGCAGCAGCGCGCCCAGCGAGTAGATGTCGGTGCGCTGGTCGGTCTTGCCCGACAGTTGTTCGGGCGCGGCATAGGCGTATTTCCCGGCGAACTCGCCACCGACGATGGTTTCCGCGCCGGGGTTGGTGTCCTTGGCGATGCCGAAATCGATGATCACCGCCTGCGCCGGGTCGCCATCGCGCAGGATGATGTTGTCGGGGCTCAGATCACGATGGACGATGTTGCGGGCATGGGCGGCCTCCAGCCCCTCACACACCCGTTTGCACACGGTCAGAACGTCACCGGCGGGCATCGGAGCTTCGCGCAGCTTCTGGTCCAGACCCGGACCATCGACATAATCCATCACCAGATAGACATGGCCATCGGCGGTTCGGTTGTTTTCGGAATAGCGGACAACCGCATCGTGGCGGATGTCGCGGATCTCTTCCTCGCGCGTCAGAAGGACAAGATAGTCGTCATTGCTGGAAAATTCGGCCTTCAGCACCTTCAGCGCGGCAAGCCGCCCGGAAATTTCCGAGCGGGCCCGATAGACGTCAGAAGTACCGCCCCGCCCAAGGATGGCTTCGATCCGATAGGTATTGTTCACCAGATCGCCCGGCTGAAACAGGTCGCCTGCGCGGGATTCAGTCATACTGCCCTCAGTCTTGTTAGTCAGGTGGTGTGGCGATCAGCCGAGGGCCTGAAATTCGACGCGACGGTTTTCATCGGCGCGTGGATTGTCCTTGTTCAGCGGTTCCGCCTCACCCACGCCTAGCACTTCGAGGCGTTCATCGGCAATGCCGCAATCGCCGACGAGGAAACGCTTGACCTCTTTGGCGCGCAGCAGCGACAGGTTCTGGTTGTATTCGGCGGAACCGGCGCTGTCGGTGTGGCCGATAATCTGGAAGACGTTGACGTCAACGCCCTTCATCGCTTCGCACAGGGCGGCCAGCTTGGGCTTTTCATCATCGCGCAGCGCGGCCGAGGCAAAGTCGAACCGGACCTGGATATTCACCTGATCTTCGGCGGCAACCGGCTGGTATTCTGTCGGCGCGGCAGCGACGGTGGTATCGGCATCATCGGTTGCTGCGGCGTCGTCGCCGGTCGAGGGCACGATCACCAGCCCGCGTGTCTTTTGCTTGTTGAACGCGTCGGTGATTTCGTCGGCTGTCAGATCATTGGATTGCGCCAGCGCGATCTGCGTGGTGCACAGGGCGGCAAAAGCCGTGGCCCCGATGAATTTCAGCGAAAAAAACGTGGACATATACCTATTCCTTACCTGTTTCACGCAAAGAGTACCCCTGCGCCCGACAACCGACAATGAAGAAAGTCACACTTCTGGCGTTCATTTTGGTGCAATGACGTGACATCCTGACGGGTGGCTTCTAGGTTCGGGTGAGAAGACGGCGGAAATAGGAAAATCCAAAGACATGCGCATCGTTCCAGCGATAATTCTGGGTGTGGCCATCATCCTGGCCCCGATCATCTGGTATGTTTTCCCTTTGATTGTCCCGCTTGAGGAGAATTTCGAAGGCCCCGCCATCGATTCGGGCGCCCGGATCGAGATCGAAATGCTAAGCCAGCAGGTCGAGGATATGCGCGACCAGATCGAACGCCTGTCGCTGGAGCTGTCGCGTTCGCAAAACAACTCGGCCGTTGTGCCGCAGGACAATTCGGCCGCTGATGATTACGGGTTTGACCGGTCCAGCCCGAACGACATCATAGACGCTTACGCGCAGGTCGTGCTGATCGCCAACCGCAACAACGTGAACAAAGGGTTAGAGCTGGCAAATTCGTCCTTCCTGCGCGACACGTTCGGTCTGCCGCGCGAGGATCTGACGGATGAGTGCCAGTCGATGACCAACCCGCGACTGGACGAGCTGCTGGTGCTGGAAGAGGTGGGTCCCGTGCGGGTGCGGATGCTGAAACCTGCGGTCGATTCCCTGCGCAATGTGTTCGAGAATATTCAGCGCACGGATCCGGACCTGTATGACCGTATCAACACCGCCGGATCCTTGTGTGTACGGCGCATTCGCGGGGCGACCTCGTCCGCGTCGGCGCATGCCTACGGTTTGGCGGTCGATCTGAACATCGACGGTGTTCTGGACACGCTGGGTGATGGCAAAACCCAGCTGGGCCTGACCATCCTGGCCGATTTCTTCCGCGATGAAGGCTGGGTCTGGGGGGCTGCCTGGGGGCGCGAGGATTCGATGCATTTTGAGGTCAGCCGCAACAAGATCGAAGAATGGGTTGAGGCCGGGCTGCTCTGAATTCGAAAAAACGATAATAAAATCGGCACATTGTGAAGTCAGACACAGACGGCTGCCGGATACCTGTGTTCAAGTTGTGGGGCAAATTCAACGGTGGCCAGAGAAGATTGAGTTCAACCTTGCTTTGGTCCCCTGATTGGGATTTGCTATTTGCAGACGACAGCGTGGGGCAGGTCGGAAAATGCGTAAAGGTTACCTTTAATATGATGTGGGTCCGACAGTTTGTGTGTCTGGCAGCCCTTGCTGCGCTTTGTGTTATCGGCGCGGCAGAGACGGCACTGGCACAAAGCGCGTCGAACCTTGCGCCCTCGACATTTCAGCCGCAGAATCAGCGTGGGACCGGGCCGGTTACGGTTGCGCGCGATCCCGGCGCACCGGCGCCCGAAGGGGCCGACCGGCTGTTTGTCACCGTCGGCAGCGTCCGGATTGAAGGGGCCTTGCCGCAGATGGAGGCTGCAAATGCCGGTTTTGTCGAACGGCTGACCGGCAAACGCGTCGCCGTGTCCGAGATTTTTGCCGCCACCAACCAGTTGGAAGGCGCGTATACCAATGCGGGCTTTGTGCTCAGCCGGGTTGTGCTGCCGCAGCAGACCCTGCGCGATGGCGGCACCCTGCGCATCGTGGTGATCGACGGATTCATCGAACGGATCGACGCCGAGAAAGTGCCCGAACAGGCCCGCGCGCGGGTGGTTGAGATCACCAAGCCGCTGATCGGCAAACGTGGCATCAAGCTGCAACAGATCGAACGCGCCCTGCTGCTGGCCGGGGATACGTTTGGCATCCGTTTGGCCTCGACCCTGTCGGCGGGCGACGCGCGGGGCGGCACGGTGCTGACACTGGATGGCCAGTTCAAGCAGATCACCGGCTCTTACGGGTTCGATAACACCCTGTCAGATCAGCTCGGCCCGGTGAACCTGAGCCTGGGGCTTGAGGTCAATGGCGCGCTGGAAATGGGCGAGACCTTCTATTTCAATCTCGGCGGCTCTCCAACCCGGTTCTTTTCCAGCGATCCGGAATATCGCATCGCGGCGGCGGGGGCCGTGTTCCCGATCGGCTATGACGGGCTGACCTTCAATGCCGAGGTCACATCCAGCGTGGCGCAGCCGGACTCGGATTTTCTGCCCAATGAAAGCACGTTCCAGCGTCTGTCGCTGCGGCTGTACTACCCGTGGATCCGGACGCGGAAACTGAATGTATCTTCGCAACTGATCTTCGACCGGGTCAGCGATTCACAGGATTTGCTGGTGGGCTCGCTGAACCTGCCGATTTATGACGATGATCTCAGCGTGCTTCGGGCGACTGTAGATGCCAGCTGGAACCAGACCAATGGCGGTTTCCTGACCGCCGGGGCCGTGCTGTCGCGCGGGCTGGATGCCTTTGGGGCCAGCGCCTCGGTCGGGCCGGGCGATACGCCCTTGTCGCGGCAGGGGGCCAGTGCCGAATTTACCAAGCTGGTACTGTCGGCGCAGTATCAGCGCCCGCTGAACGCAAACTGGTCGGTTAACGTCAATGGCCGCGTCCAGACCAGCTTTGGCGACCCGTTGGTGACCTCGGAACAATTCAGCATTGCCAGCAGCAACGAACTGTCCACATTTGACGCGGGCGAGCTGCGCGGCGATGATGGTTGGGTGCTGCGCGGTGAGGTTGGCCGTTCGCAACAGGTTCAGGTTGCCGATTTTCCGTTTATTTTCAAACCATACGTATTTGGCGCATATGGTGAACTTGGGGTGGAACAACCCACATTTTTTGAGCAAAGCACAACAACGGCTTATTCTTACGGCGTCGGTTTTGACGTGTTTACGATTGAGGATTCGGCCTATCGGTCCGGATCGGTACGAGTTGAATATGGGAGAGGTGAACGTGATGATCTGGGGGAAGACGGAAACCGCTTCAGCATTGTTGCAAGCCGCCGGTTCTGACGGCGCGACAGCTATGAAACACGGGCTTTTTGCACTGGCCTCGGCCTCGGCCCTTCTTTGGGGCACCACCGCGCTGGCGCAATCGCTGCCCAATGGCGGGACGGTGGCTGCCGGGAATGTGGTCATCACCCAGCCCAACGGCACTCGACTGAACATCAACCAGAACAGTGGCGCGGCCATCGTGAACTGGAACGGGTTCTCTATTGGCAAGGGTTCGACCGTCAATATCAACCAACCGGGCAAGAACAGCGTGATCCTGAACCGGGTCACGGGCGACACCACCAGTCAGATCCACGGACAACTGAACGCCAACGGTCAGGTGCATTTGGTCAATCCGAATGGCATTTTCATCGGTCCGAACGGGCATGTGAACACGGCGGGCTTTGTGGCCTCGACCCTGAATATCTCGGATGACGACTTCCTCAACGGACGTTACCGGTATAAGGGCAACGGCAACTCGGTTGCGGTCGAGAATGCCGGAACGATCTCGGTCGTGCCCGGCGGCTATGCGGCGCTGATTGGGGGCAAAGTGTCCAATTCGGGCCTGATCCGTGTGCCTTTGGGCAAGGTGGGTCTTGGGGCCGGTGAAAAGGTCACTCTGGACGTGTCGGGCGACGGATTCCTGCAGGTTGCGGTGCCGTCGAACAGCGACGATGCCTCGATGGAGGCGCTGGTGTCCAACTCGGGCCGGATCGAGGCGGATGGCGGGATCGTCCACCTCAAGGCAGCAAGCGCGCGCAATGCGGCGCGGCAGGTGATCAACATGTCCGGCGTGATCGAGGCGCGCACGGTCGGCGGTGTGTCCGGCGCGGTGGTGCTGGGCGGCAGCGGCGGCGCGGTTGAGGTCAGCGGTCGCATCGATACCTCGGCCAAGACCCTTGTGGCCAGTTCGCCCCGCCCGGTGGCGCGCGGTCAGGATGGCGGATCGATCACCATCACGGGTGAGGCGATTGCACTGCGTGGTGCGACGCTTAAGGCCAGCGGGTCAGGTAATGGCGAGGGCGGCAACATTCGCGTCGGCGGAAACTATCAGGGCGGCGTTGGATTGCAGACGGCCCATTCGACCTATGTGGATGGCGACACCCGGATCATCTCGGACGGCGGCAACCGCGGCAATGGCGGTGAGATCATCATCTGGTCGGACGTTCTGACCGAGTTCCACGGCAATATCTCGGCCCGTGGTGGGGCGCAGGGCGGCAATGGCGGTTTTGCCGAAGTGTCGGGCAAGCAGGATCTGGTCTATCGCGGGCTTGCCGATCTGCGCGCACCAAAGGGAACGGTCGGACACCTGTTGCTGGACCCGACGAACATCACGGTTCCCGGCACCATCGACGTAGCAACGCTTGAGGCAAACCTTGCGAATGGAGACGTGACGCTGGATACGTCCGGGACGGGCCCGGATGTCGGCAACATCACGATCAACGCGGATATCGACTGGACGTCCGGTTTCGATCTGACGCTGCTTGCGGACAACAACGTCGTCCTGAACGGCGCGATCACCACAAATGGTGGCTTGATCATCGATGCAGTGGGCACGATCACCACCGGGGCAGGGGGCATCGTGAATGTGGGCGCATTCACCTTGCTGAACGGATCGTGGCAGCAAATTTCCAGCACCCTGCCATCCTTCTTTGCCGCAGATTTCACCATCGAATCCGGCGGCACGTTCCTGCGGGTTCTTGGCGGGGCAGGGACGGCTGGCAACCCGTACCGGCTGACCGATATTTACGGATTGCAGGGGCTGGGTGGATCCAGTCAGAACTTTGAGCTGGCAAACAATATTGACGCTTCGGTGACCTCAAGCTGGACGCGAGGGTTTGAGCCGATGGACTTCGACGGCACGCTCGACGGCAACCGATTTGCGATTGATAGCCTGTTCATCGACGATGCATTTGCCTTTGGTGGCATTTTTGGTGATCTGAACGGCACCGTTCGCAACCTGAGCGTTACCAATGCCGATGTCACCTCGGCCGAGGGCGGCATTCTGGCGGGATCAAACAACGGCACGATTTCCGGCGTCATGGTGTCCGGCAGCTATACCAGCACCGATTTTGAGGCAGGCGGTATTGCCGGGTTCAATACCGGGACCATCATCGACAGCTTTTCTACTGCCTCTGTGAGTGTCTTTACAATTGAATCAGACTTTGTTGTTGCGGGCGGTCTTGTCGGAGACAACTCGGGCTCGATCATCCGGTCCAACAGCTCGGGTGCGGTTCTGGGCACAACCGCCGGCGGACATGCTATGGGGGGACTGGTCGGGGTGAACTCGGGCTCGATTACCGATTCTTACTCAACCTCGGATGTATTTGGCGTCAATCTGACAGATGTGCAGACCTTTACAGCGACATTGGGCGGGTTGGTCGGCAGGAATGTCGGCGGAACGATTAACCGCACGTACTCAACCGGTAGTCTTGGTTTTTCAGGAATAAACACCCCGACGTTTGGCGGGTTGGTCGGCAGCAATTCCGGGTCGGTCAGCGCGTCCTTCTGGAACACCCAGACCTCAGGTCAAAGTTCCAGCGCCGGGGGCACGGGCCTGACCACCGCGCAGTTGCAAAATACCCAAAGCTTCTACAACCGCGCCTCGGCACAGGGCTGGGATTTTGCCAATGTCTGGGCACCGGGCACCGGCAGCACGAACCCGGCGAACTACACCACGTCGCCGGTGGTCTTTGCCATCCCCAACCCGCTGGTCGTGGCGCAGGGGCAAACCGGCAGCGCATCGGCTACCGGTACCGTGGCAGGCGGCCCGTCGGTTTATCGCTTTGGCCCGGCTTCGGACAGTCTGAACACATCGCCGATCTTTGGATCGCCGACCTTCGCCAGCACGTCGCCCGGGACCACGACCTTTACGCTGAACACCTCGTCGCTGACCAGTTCCGGGGGGCAGGTCTATACGGTGGCGGCCTTGCCCGGTACGGCTGTGATCGGGGGCGGAACTACCATCGTCACCATCCCGCCGACGCCGACGATCAAGATCACGCCGACTGTGGACACGACAATTACCGGCGGTGGCAGTGGTGGCACGGTCACAACCACGGTTACCGAGGCTGAAACCGCGCTTGGTACTGTCGACAATGCCTCGCAGGATTTTGACGCCACGCTGTCGGCCTGTGCCTCGCAAGGGGCCGATGTCAGCGCCTATCTGGCCTGTCTGGCCGAGGCGATGGACGACTACGCCTCGGATCTGGATGCGATTGTCAGCGGTCTGCCGCCGGGGCTGGAATCCGTGGGCGACATCATTCGCGGCGCCAGCGCCGGTATTCGCGAAGCCGGTAATGATGCCAACCGCCGTCTGGCACTTGCAACCACCGCCGAGGAACGCGCCGCGATCCGCCGCGAGGCGGTGCAGGAAGCCCGCCGCCAGATCCGTCAGGCGCAGCGCGAAATTCGCAAGGCGATCACATTGATACGAGCGACCGATCCGGAACTTGTCAGCGTCCAGAACCAGCAGGTAGAGTCGATCGTGGCGGCCGTTGGACAAGCCGAAATCGGCCTGAGCCGCGCCATCGGTCTGTAATCCTTCGGAGGCATAGCCTATGTTCGTGATCCGTCTTTGTGCGGCCTTTCTGGTGACGCTGATCAGTGCCTGCATGGCGCTGGCCGATAAACGCGTGGCCCTTGTGATCGGCAATTCGGACTATGCGTCTGTCAGTCCGCTGGACAACCCGATCAACGATGCCTCGGACCTGACCCTTGCGCTGGAAGGGTTGGGGTTTGACGTGTTTCTGGGGATGGACCTGACACGGGATGAGATGCTGTCGCTGGCGGAATCCTATGGCGCGACAGCGGCGGATTCGGATGTTTCGCTGTTTTTCTATGCCGGGCACGGGTTTCAGGTGGGGGGGCGGAACTATCTGGTTCCGGTCGATGCCAACCTGACCAGCGCGTCGGACATCCCTGAACAGACCGTTGCGATGGAAGAATTCGTGACCCGGATGGAAAGGTCCGACGGTATTCGCCTGGTGTTTCTGGATGCCTGCCGCGACAACCCGTTCGAGGATGCCGGGATCAGCGTCGATAACGGTCTGGCCCGCGTCGGCAGCGCAGCGGATTTCCTGTTCGCCTACGCCACGCAGCCCGACAATGTGGCCTTTGACGGCACCGGCCGGAACAGCTTTTTCACCGAAGCATTGCTGAGCCATATCTACACGCCAGGGCAGGATATCTCGGACCTGCTGATCTCGGTCCGCAAGGATGTGCTGACCTCGACCGGGGGTCGGCAGATTCCGTGGGACAACTCGTCGCTGACGCGGCAGTTCCGCTTTGACAACAGCCCGGTGACAGCATCGGAAGAGACGCTGTTGTGGCAAGTGGCGGCGAACTCGCAGGAGCCGTCGCTGATGCAGCTCTATGTGGACCGCTACCCGCAAGGCGCGCATGTGAATGAGGTTGTGGCGTTTCTGGACCGGGCCGGGCAGGCGGGTCCTCAGACCCGCGCGCTGTCGGTCGAAGAAGAGGATGAACAGGCCGAACGCCTCTGGAAGTTGGCGCAACGCAGCCGGATGCGGCCCTTGCTGGAATTTTATCTGGAACAATACCCCGATGGGGTTCATGTCGATCAGGCCCGGAGGCTGATTGCATCCGTTCCGCGCCCAGAAGACAGCACGCCGGGCGGGATTTGCGAGCGTCTGGCGACCCATCCACGGGATCGCACCGCCAGCATTCCCGGTGTGCCCTTCACCCGTTTGCAGGAAAACGCCCTGACCGCGATTCAGGCATGCAGCGCCGCTGCCGCGCAATCCCCGGAGTTGTCGCATTACGTCGCCCTGCTGGCGCGAGCCACGATTGCCGCCGGGGATGTTGACCGGGCCGTGACCCTGTATAAGCAAGCCGCGGATGAGGGCGACTTGCGGGCCATGGTCTCGCTGGCGCAACTGCATGAAAGCGGCACCGGCGTGCCGCAGGACATGACCCGCGCGCTGGACCTGTATGAACGGGCCGCCGCCGGGGGCAGTTTCGATGCCATGATCAACCTGGCGGTCACCTTGTTCGAAGGTCAGATCGTGCCCAAGGACGAGGCGCGCGCCATTTCCCTGTTGCAGCAGGCCGCTGACGGAGGTTCGGCCAAGGCCACTTTCAATCTGGGCGTTCTGGCGCAGGATGGGGCGGCAGGCGTGCCTGCGCAAGCGCTTGGTTATTTCCAGAAGGCGGCCCAGAATGGCGAATATCAGGGCTATCTGGCCGCCGCCATTCTGCTGGACGAAGGACGCGGCATCCCGCGCGATCCGCAGGAGGCCGCGCGCATGCTGCTGCGCGGTGCGGCTGAGGATAACGGCGCGATCCTCGATCAGCTCTCGCTCGCCTCGGACCAGTGGTCGCGCGACACGATGATGGAGGTGCAGAAATTCCTGCAGACCGCTGGCTATTACAACAGCACCATTGACGGCGTACCGGGGCCGAACTTTGTCGAGGCCCTGCGCCAATGGCGCAGTGGCGGGTTCGACCCGGTCATTCTGGCCGCGAACTAAGCGCCAAGCCCCGCCCGGCAAAGGCGGGATCAGTTCACCGGAACAAACTCGATCCGGCGGTTGCGGCGTTTGCCCTCTGCCGTGTCATTCGAGACCACGGGACGGGTTTCGCCATAGCCCACTGTCACCAGACGCTCGGGCGCGATGCCTTTTTCGACAAGGTAGGTGTTCACCGCACGGGCGCGACGCTCGCTGAGGGCCAGGTTGTCCGCATCCGATCCGTCACTGTCCGTATGACCGCCGATTTCGATCTTCAGCTCGGGGCAGCGATCCACGATGTCATAGAGATTGGTCAACAGCGGGATCGAGTCGGTTTTCAGCCGCGCACTGCCCGAGTTGAAATAGATATTGCCGGTGCGCGACAGGATTTCCATCCGGCCCTCACAGGCGGTACGGTCCAGATCGCCCTTGGTTTCCAGCGCGGCCGCACCCGGCGTTGCCGACACAAGTTCCAGTTGCGGCGGTGTGCCCGCCTTGGCGCGGTCGAAGACAAAGCCAAAGCTGACAAAGCCAAAGGGCAGGATATCGACGCCAGCAGCCTCTTGCAGCTTGCCACGGCCTTCTTCCAGATTGAAATCGGGCAGGGCGATGGCAATCGGCGTCGTGTTCGCCACCGCCACCCGGTCATTATCGACCAGAGTGATCGCCACCTGCGCCACGCTGTCTTTGGTCACGCCATGCAGGGTCAGCCGATAGGGCAGGTCGATGATCTTGTGGCGGGACTGATGCAGATCGACCAGTTGTTCGGGCGGCAATTGGGCGGTGATCACGGCCTCGGGGAAGTTGAAGGTCTCGAAAAACAGAAACCGCATCCGCACGTTGCGCAGGTCGATCTTGGTATCGACACTGTCCATCTGCACCCGGATATCCGCCGCCCCGTCCGGGCCGATCACGCCCGACAATGTGGCAAACCCGGAATTTTCGGCGACCGAGTTCTTTTTCACCGACAGGAATTGCAGTTCCGAGGCTGCGGCATCCAGTTTCCAGCCGTGTTCGAACGGATCCACGTTTTGTGCCCACGCGGATTGTGCGATCAGCACCCCGGCTATCGCAGAAACGAGTCGCATCAGGGTTGAATGCGGCATGTGTGAACCTCTTCCTATTCTTGATACCTTTTTCGGGATATGGCAGGGCGTGGCCATAAGAAAGCCCAAAAAGGTTTGTAAGGGATTTCCGGGTCAAATGATGCCCGCGGATCACGGGCAAGGGCCGAATATTAGGATCAAGGAACCAGACGTGCTTGGACTGTGCAGAATACTGATTGCGATCTTCGCGATGACGTGGGCGGCAACGGCCATGGCCGAGCCGCGCATTGCGCTGGTGGTCGGCAATTCCGCCTATGGTTCGGTCTCTGCGCTGGACAACCCGGTCAACGACGCGCGTCTGATGGCCGAAAAGCTGGAAGGGCTGGGGTTCGAGGTCCGGCACCTGTCCGACAGCAATCAGATCGATATGAAGCGCGCCATTTCCCAGTTCGGGCGCGATCTGCGGCGCGGTGGTGAGGATGCGGTCGGTCTGTTTTATTACGCAGGCCATGGCGTGCAGTCCTTCGGGTCGAACTATCTGCTGCCGGTGGACGTGTCGCTGGACGACCCGGCGGATCTGGACCTGATGGCGGTCGAGGCGCGCTCGGTCCTGCATCAGATGGCCTCGGCCAACAACAAGACAAACATCGTGATTCTGGACGCTTGCCGGAATAACCCGTTCGAAGATCTGGCCGATATGGACGACAATGGTCTGGCCGAGATGAAGGCGCCCACCGGCACCTTTCTGGCCTATGCGACCGATCCCGGCGGTGTCGCGCTGGATGGTGAGACGGGCAACAGTCCCTTTACCCTGAGCCTGGCCAAACATATCGAAACGCCCGGCATGGCGATTGAGCAGCTGTTCAAGAAGGTCCGGGTCGAGGTTCTGGACCAGACGCGCGGCTTGCAGACGCCATGGGATACCTCGTCCCTGACGCAGGATTTCGCGTTTTCGCTGGAGACTGAAACCCGGATCGTTCAATCTCAGCAAAGCGAAGAGGAACAGTGGCAGCAGGCCGTGAACTCGCGCGATCCGGTGCGGATCATGCTGTTCATGCGCAGCTTTCCCGAAAGCGTCCACGCCGACAAGGCCAGCGATCTGTTGCAGGTTGTACTGGCCGAATCCTTCGGCACCGCCCTGACGCCCCCGACCCCCAAGGCAAAGCCCAAAGTGGCCGATGCCAATGAAACCGACCGTCTGATGTTCGAATTGGCGCAGGTGGACGATTCGATTCATTCCTACGAGGTCTATTTGCACAGCTTCCCGGACGGCGCGTTTTCGGATCAGGCCATCGAACGGCTGGCGGCGCTGCAGTTGCAGGGCGAGACGATGACCCGCAAGGCCGAGCCCAACGCGAAGGCCCCCGACACCCAGACCACCGGCACCATCGACGCCTCGGCTGCGGTGACGATGCAGTCGGTCCTGACCTTCGGAAACTCGCATGTGCGCGGCAAAACGATTGAAGAGCTGGTCGCAGGCTCACCGCAATTCCCGCCCATCGAGGGGCTGCCGGATGAACTGTGGAAGAACCAGAACTGTTCGAACTGCCACCAATGGACCGCTGACGCGCTGTGCGAACAGGCGCAGACCTATGTCAAACGTCCGGCAGCAGGCAACGTGGCCAAACAGCATCCGTTCGGCGGCGGGCTGAAGGTCAATCTGCGCCGTTGGGCCATTGACGGGTGCCAGGGCTGAGCGTCCTTGGATTGCGCCCTAAAATCACCATTTGCAAATCCTGGGTAAATTGGTCGTACAACCCACAGCTCAGTCAGATCCTTCGGAATCACGCCCGGCCTTTACGAACTCAGCCCGCCTATCAGCCCGTGCGCGAAAGGAGCGCTTTATGACGCTTGCATCCTTCGCCCCGACGGATGGCCGTCTGGGCGCGACTGGCCGCTGGATGGTTTTTGAGAAAGGCTTGCCGCAATGGATTTCGCAGCAAGCCGACGTCTCGGTTGCTAACGCTCAGCTATGGACCTCGATCTTGCAGATCGACATCTCTTCGACCTCGTCCCAGTCGATCTCAAGACCCAGCCCGGCACCGCCCGAGGCGTTGATGTAGCCGTCAGCGTCAACCTCGATCCGGCCAAGCGCGTCGACCTGGAAATCGGCATAGGGCACCGGCATTTCGAAATAGTCGCAATTGTCATAGGCCAGCATCAGATGCAGGTTTGCCGCCATCGACAGGGCGCAACCCCAGCTTTGGAACTCGACGTTGAAATTGTTGGCCTCGGCCAGCGCCATGACCTTGCGCGACGGCGTGATGCCGCCCGCGGTGGTGGCGTCGATGCGCACCCCGTCCCAGCAATCATGCCGCATGGCGTGGGCGATGTTGGGCAGGTCGACGATGGTGTTGCCGCCCGGCAGGATCGGCAGTTCGGTGCGGCGGCGCAGCTCGCGATAGCCGTCCAGATCGTGATCGGGAAAGGGCGCTTCGAGCCAGACATAGCCCATCTCATGCATCGCGCGGGCCACTTTCAGCGCGCCCTTGTGGCTGTAGTAGGCGTCGGCGTCGAACATGAAATCCAGCCCCTTGTCGCCATGGGCGGCGTGGACGGCGCGCATCATGTCGATATCGGCGTTGGGCTCGCACTTGTAGTGGAATTTGAACGCGCCAAAACCCTGTTCGCGCAGCTCGTCAATCAGATCGACATAAGGCTCGGGCCCGTCGAAAACCTGGGTCGAGGCATAGGCCTTGACCCGGTCGCGCGCGCCGCCGAGGAACATATAGAGCGGCATGTCCGCCCGTTTCGCGGCCAGATCCCACATGGCGATGTCCAGCCCGGCGATCGAGGTGTTGGGGATCGACAGGCGGCGCAGTTGCATCCATTTCCAGATGTCCTCGCGGCGCAGCGCCGCACGGCCCAGCAGCCCTTTGAGCAGCGGTCGCATCCCTTCGGCCACGGCGCGGTCGAAATCATGTTCGGTGCAGGAAAACACACCGCCCGCGCCCTCATACCCGTCCGAGGTGGTGATTCTGGCGATTGTATTGGTCGTCAGCAGTGCGGGCATGGTCGGCGACCATGAGAATTTGGGGATTCCGGTCTTGACCACGTAGACCTGGATTCTTTCGATCTTACCAAAACGATCTTCTGTCATTTCAGTCATTTGCGCGCCCTCGGATGCGGGGGTTGAGGTTGAGTTGCGTTGCTACGCTCTACTCAACTATGTCAAAGACTATTGACGATCAATAGATATATCAATTAATGCGCCAAAAATCGATCACCGCCCAAATGGCAGTCAGTTGTAGAGGAGACCGCAGATGGCCAGCTTTGAATCGCAGTGGCAGAGCACCTATAAGGACAGCGCGGGCAGCACTCTTCCCGTGTTCGCCGATGTCGATGTTGTTGTCGTGGGCGGTGGGGCCGCCGGTGTTGCGGCTGCTGAAACGCTGGGGCGCAAGGGGCGCTCGGTTCTGGTGATCGAACGCTATGGGTTCTGTGGCGGCGGGGCCGTGGCAGGCCTGTCCGGTACGATTTGCGGCATGTTCCTGTCGACCGAAAACGAAAAGGCCGCGCCCGAGCAGGTGGTCTTTGGCTGGGCCGAGAAATTCCGCGCCGCGCTGGAAAGCCGCAATGGCGTCAGCGGGCCGCAACGCTATGGCAAGACCTTCACCGTCACCCACGACCCGCTGGTCTGGCGCGAGGTTGCCGACGGTTTCCTGCGCGAGGCGGGGGTTCAGATCCTGTATCACTCGCAGGTCGTCGGCGTGTTGATGGAAGGTGATGCGTTTGGCGGCGTCATCGTGAATTCGAAATCCGGGCTGGCGCAGGTGCGGGCCAAGCGGATCATCGACGCCTCGGGGGATGGTGACGTGATCCACCGCGCCGGTTTTGCCACCACCAAGGGCAACAATGGCGCGATCCAGAACCCGACCATGATCTTCCGTATGGGCGGCATCGACGTGGATCGGTTCTGTGACTATTGGGGCGAGGATACGATCAGCCCGCAAAAGGTGATCGACAAGCTGATCGCCGCCGACAACGAAGGCAAGCGCCTGCCGCGCAAGAAGATCTGGATTTTCCCGACCACCCGTCCGGGCGAGCTGATGGTGAACGCCACCCGCATTCTGGGCTTTGACGGGCGCGATCTGGATGTGACCAACCCGGTTGACCATTCCGAGGGCGAGTTGGTCGCCCGCCTGCAGGTGCGCGAATACGCGAACTTCCTGCGTCAGCACATTCCGGGCTGCGAAGAGGGCTATGTCAACGACACCGGGGTCGAGATCGGCATCCGCCAGACCCGTACCGTGACCGGCATCGCCACCCTGACCAATGACGATGTGCTGGGCCGGGGCAAATCGCCCGACGCCATCGCCGCTTCGCCATGGCCGATCGAGTTGCATTCCGGCACCAAGCCCAAGGTCGAATGGCTGTTCGATGACGCCTACGAAATCCCCTATGGCACGCTGGTGCCGGTGCAGGGCGAAAACATCATCGTCGCGGGCCGCTGCCTGTCGGCCGAGCATGAGGCGCTAGCCTCGGCCCGTGTGACCGCGCAGTGCTTTGGCTATGGCCACGCTGCCGCGCTGGCGACCGATCTGTCGATCAACGAAGGTATCGCCATCCGCGACATCAAGGGCGCCGATATCCGCACCCTTCTGAACCACGAAGGCGCGCGCCTGTAACCGCGCCTTCGGTGCCGTCCCGGAATGCGCCTTGGGGCCGTCGTTTGGCGCCAAAGCATTCCGGACGGCGGCTGACCAAGGCGTACCGCGATCAGCCCATGGCAGGGCGCAGGTCGATGGTCGCCCTGGCAAATTCTTCAAGGTAATCGATCAGCGCATGTGATGCGGCGCAGGCTGCCGCCCGGTCGCCAGAGCTGACGGCGCGCAATATCGCGGCGTGCAGACCGGCGGCCTTCTGATAATCGTCAAAGGTCGCGTTGAAGAACCAAAACCGTCGCGACAGGCCCTGAACCGGGCGCATCGCGCGGATCAGATAGGGGTTTTCGGCTGCATCCGTCAGTGCTTCATGCGCCGTGCGCAGGGTTTTCAGGAAATCGGTCCGGTTTTCCACATTTTGCGCCATGCGGGGCAGGTCGTCGGCCAGCGCGGCCAGTTCCTTGCGCTGATGGTCCGAGGCGTTGTCACAGGCGGATTCGACACAGATTGCCTCGACCGCGCGGCGGACCTTCAGCAGTTTGAGCTGATCGCCCGCGCTGATCTGCGGAACCTGAATGCCGCGGCGCGACTGAACCTCGAGCATACCTTCATGTGCCAGCTTCTGCAGCGCCTCGCGGACCGGAGTGCGCCCAAGGTTCAACATCTCGCCCAATTCGCGTTCGGTATACAGGCCGCCGGGGGTCAGCTGGCCGATAACCACCATCGCCTCCAGCGCTTCATACGCCTTTTCCGTATCTGTCACACCAAACTCCGATCAATTCATATATCAGGGTCAGCCCTTATTATGCCAAGCCGTCCTCTTCTGCCAGTTCAGAGTCCCAAGGCGTGCAGTCATGGCTTTTCAGTTTCCTCGCGCAGCCAGTTCAGGAAAGTCTCGCGCGCTGGGGTCATCGCATGCGGGGACGGAGGGAACAGGTAATACCCTTCGACCTGTTTGACCGACGCCTCGAATGGCCGGACCAACTGCCCCTTTGCCAGCAGATCGGACACCAACGTATCATGGGCCATTGCCATCCCGGCATTGTTGAGCGCCGCCGTGATCGAAATCACGTAGGTCGAGGCCAGATTGACATTTCCGGATCTGCTGAACGGGATGTTGCTGGCCTTGCTCCAGGCATCCCATGTTCCGGTTGTTCCGGCACAATCGAACAGAACCGCGGTATTCAGGTCTATGTTTCCGCCTTGATAGCCGGGTGTGCAGACCGGAAAGAAATTGTCGGTGGACAAGCGTTCGGCGGACTCGAGCATTTCCTCGGGCCGTCCAAACCGGATTTCCATCGCCGCCTGTGATGCGTGGCGCTCGGGGTCCCAGATCGGGGTCACAATATCGAGAACAAGCCACGGATAGCGCGCATAAAGCCGGTGCAGGCGCGGGGTCAGCCAGAAGACGGAAAACGCCATGTTGCACTGCACGCGCACGATCTCGCCGCTGGGAGAGCCGGTAAAGGCGCGGGTCCCGCTGGCGATCAGGGCAAAGGCCTCGCGGATGCTGGGCAGATAGTTCGCGCCATCCTCGGTCAGCTCTAACACTCTGGTTTTGCGGATAAATAAGTCCCGGCCCAGATAAGCTTCGAGGTTTCGCACATGCTGGCTGACCGCTGATTGCGTCAGCCCAAGTTCATTGGCGGCGCGGGTGAAGTTCAGATGACGGGCGCTTTCTTCAAAGGCGCGCAGCCATGTCAGCGGGGGAAGGCCCGAGGCCGGGTCGATCATTCGCGATCACTCCATTAATTTTTCTAATAGTATAGCCAAAGATTCATCATTTGTCACCAAAGCCCATCCTGAGGCATCTCTTTTTGAATTCAGGAGGAGAGGGCCGATGCTGCAAGCCGCGCATAGCGAAAACCTATCACACTGGGCGGAACGGGCGGATCTGGCGGCAACGTTCCGCTGGACGGCGCGGCTGAACATGCACGAAGCGGTCGCGAACCACTTTTCCCTGGCGGTCAATGAAGACGGAACCCAGTTCCTGATGAACCCCAATCAGATGCATTTCAGCCGTATCCGGGCGTCGGACCTGTTGTTGCTGGATGCGAATGATCCCGAAACGCTGGACCGTCCCGGCGCGCCGGACCCGACCGCGTGGGGGCTGCATGGCTCGGTCCATCGCGGCTGCCCGCATCACCGCTGCCTGATGCATGTGCATTCGATCTATTCCACCGGTTTGGCCTGTCTGGCCGACAGCACCCTGCCGCCGATCGACCAGAACACCGCGACCTTCTTCAACCGCTATGTGGTCGATGAAAATTTCGGCGGGCTGGCTTTCGACGAAGAAGGCGCGCGCTGTGCCGCTGCCCTGCAGGACCCGAAGAAAAAGGTCATGATCATGGGCAACCACGGCGTTCTGGTCATGGGTGACAGCGTCGCGGACACGTTCAACCGCCTCTATTACTTCGAGCGCGCCGCCGAGACCTATATCCGCGCGCTGCAATGCAATGTTCCGCTGCGCGTCCTGTCGGACGAGATCGCCGAGAAAACAGCGCAGGAGCTGGAAGACTATCCCGGTCAGGCAGAACGCCATCTGGCCGAACTGAAAGCCATTCTGGACCACGAAAACGACGATTACGCGAGCTGAGATCATGCCAGACTACGTCCCAACGAATGCGGCTTCTTCCGGCGTCAAGCTGGACAAGAAGACCCTGAAATCCATCGCTGCCCGGTCTGATCGTCCGGGTCTGATCTATCTGGCCAAATGGGCGGTGGCCCTTGGCCTGACCGGCGCGCTGGTCTGGCTGAGCCTCGGGACGCTGTGGATGTGGCCCGCCATGTTTGTGCATGGCATCGTGCTAACCGTGCCCGCCTATTCCTTCAGCCACGAGGCGGCCCATGGCACCGCCTTCCGCACCCGCTGGCTGAACGAGACCGTGCTGTGGGTCACCTCGCTGCTCTATATGGAAGAGCCGCTGCACCGGCGTTACACCCACACCAACCACCACACGCATACATGGCATGTGGGCAAAGACAGCCAGATGCCGTTCGACACCCCGATGGGGTTCGGCGGCTGGATGACCGAGATCACCGGCTTTGGTCTGCTGCGCTTTCACATGCAGGTGTTCTGGCATCTGGCCATCGGTCACTACACCGACACCATGAAAATGGTAACGCCCGAGAACGAGTTCGCGAAGATGACCCGCAACGCGCGGATCATGCTGGCGATCTATGCGCTGATCGCGGTGGCTCCCTTCGTTGGCATCTGGTGGCCCGTCTGGTTCATCGTGATCCCACGTATCATGGGCGCACCCGTCATGCTGCTGTTCACTCTGATCCAGCACGTGGAATTGCAGGAAAACTCGCCCTCGATCCTGGACAGCACCCGGTCGTTCCGCGGGCACTGGCTGGCGAACTTCCTCTACATGAACATGAACAACCACGTCGAACATCACCTCTATCCGCAGGTGCCGTTCCACGCCCTGCCCAAGCTGGCCGAGGCGGTGCAGGACCAACTGCCCGAACCCGATCCCGGTTTCCTGCGCACCAATTGGGAGGTCTTCGTGGTCACGCTGCGCCGTTCGCTGGGCCTGTCGACCAAGGCGGGTTCCATCCGGCAGGCCCCTCATATGATCACCGGCGGCGGGCCGATCGAGCGTGTCGCGGAAAGGACAATGTAAATGAAGCGCATCTACGATTTCAGTCGTAACCCTGCGGTCCGCAACTATACGGTTGCGGACCTCAAGGCACTCAAGGGGTCGGGCAAAAAGCTGTCGATGGCAAACCCGGCGGATCGGGACCAGATCACCGCCTGTGTCGAGGCGGGGATTGACCTGTTCGTGGTCGGCACCGATCAGATGGAAGATGTGCGCGAACTGGCCCCGGCGCATTTCACCGGCGCGGGCTCAAGTTGGGCGCAGTTCGGATCAGATGATGAGATCGTCGCCCACGCTTATGAGGCGATGCGGCGCGGGGCGGATATGTACTATACCCTGCGGTCCTTCGACGTGATGGAGCGTATGGCCAGCGACGGCATCCCGGTGCAAAGCCATATCGGCCTGATCCCCACCTTCAGCCACCATTGCGGCGGCCTGCGCGCCTTTGGCCGCAAAGCGGATGAGGCGATACAGGTCTGGAACACGCTGAAACGCATGGAAGATGTCGGCGTCTTCGCGGTCGAGGTCGAATGTCTGGCCGAAGAAGTGCTGGAAGCGGTGAACGACAAAACCTCGGTCGTCACCTTCTCGCTGGGCTCCGGCATGGCGGGCGACGCGATCTTTTCGTTTGTGGCGGACATCTGTGGCGAGGCCAGCGAAGAGGATAAGCCACCGAAACACGCCTATGCCTTTGGACAGGTGGGCCGTCTGCACAAGCAGATCCACGAAGAACGCGTGGCCGCCTTGGGTGAATACCACCGCGAAGTCACGGCGGGCAACTTCCCCTATCCGCAAACCAACATCTCAATGCATGCGGGCGAGAAAGAGAAATTCCTCGAAGCCCTCGATAAATGGACGCCGACCCATCAATGAACGACGCCACCGACTATAGCCAAGCCTTCGCCGCCAAGCCCCAGCCGCTGACGCTTGAACAAGCCGCCTGGATCACCCCCCCGATGCAGGCCGTCGATACCGAAGGGATGATCGACGTGCCCCGGATGCGCCGGTATCGCCAGAACCGGCTGCGCGAACAGATCAGGGCGCAAGGCCTTGATGCGATCATTCTGGTCGAGCCGCTGTCGATCCGCTACGCCACCGGCGTGCGCAATTGTACCCTGTTCCAGATGCATATTCAGGCCGGGTATCTGTTCATGCCCGCCGAGGGGCCGGTGGTGTATTTCGACTCGGAACCGGGTCAGAATACAGGCAGCACGCTGGAGACCATCGACGAGATCCGGGACGATCTGCTGCCGCTTTCCTATATGTTCGCAGGTCCGCGCCATGACGAATGGACGCGCAAATGGGCCGATCAGATGGATGATCTGATCCAGAAACATTGCGGCCCGGGCAAACGGAAAATCGCCATCGAACGCGCCGGTTTCCATGCCGAGCAGGCGCTGGTCGACAAGGGCCACACTGTGTCGGATGTTGCCCCGGTTCTGGCCCATGCCCGCAAGATCAAATCGCCCGAGGAAATTCTGGCGATGAACCTGACCATTGCGGTGGCCGAGGATGGCATGACCCGGATGCGCGACAACCTGCGTAACGGCGTGATGGAGCAGGAACTGTGGGCACATATGTGGTCGGCCCTGATCGAGGGTGGCGGTGAATGGCTGGATTACCGCCTGCTGGCCTCGGGCGAGCGGACGAACCCCTGGCAGCAAGAGGCCTCATCCCGCATGATCCGCGCCGGTGATCTGGTGGTGTTCGATTGCGGCATGGTCGGGCCGTTCAGCTACGGCGCCGATATTTCACGCGCCTTCCGCTGCGGGCCGGGTCGGTCGTCTGACTATCAGAAAAGCCTGTATACCATGGCCCATACCGAGGTGATGGAAAACACCAAGCTGGTTCAAAGCGGTGCGGCCTATTCCGACATCGCGCTGAACCGCCACCTGCCGCCTGCGGGCTTTGGCGATCAGCCTTACCCCTGCATGATGCACGGGCTGGGCATGGCCGATGAATGGCCGGTGATCCTGCATTCCCCCGACCACCCGGAATTTTATGACGGCGAGCTTGAGCCCGGCATGGTGATCTGTGTCGAAAGCTATATCGGCGAGGTTGGCGGGGTCGAGGGTGTGAAACTCGAAGACATGGTGCTGGTCACGGAAAGCGGACCCATAACCCTGTCGCGTTACCCCTTTGAAGAAGAACTGATGACGAAAGAGGTCTAGGCACATGAGCGACTGGATTGAAGCCTGCAGCACGGATGACATCGACGAGGAAGACCTGATCCGCTGGGATCACGGCGGTCAGACCTACGCGATCTACAACACCGAAAAAGGCTTTTTTGCCACCGATGGCCACTGCACCCACGAAGAACAGCATCTTGAGGACGGTCTGGTCATCGACTGCGTGATCGAGTGCCCGCTGCATGGCGGACGTTTCGACATCTGCACCGGCAAGGCGCTGTCCGCGCCCTGTACCGAGGACCTGAAAACCTATCCCGTCAAAATCGAAAACGGTCACGTTTTTGTGCAGCTCGGATGACGCGCGCGGCTGATGACCTGTCGCTTCCATGCGGCGGGCCCATCAGCCAGCAACTAAGAAAACTAAGTCTACAGGAGGAGAAACATGAAACCACCCCTAATGGATCTGCCCATTAAGGTCGCAGATAGCGGCTTTTATCGAGGGTTTACAAAGGACGTAACCGTCTCGGCCAAATTGATCGTGGGCATCATTATCATCTGGGCCGTGGCCTTCCCTGATAATGCTGCTGCCTTTCTTGGCGGGATAAACTCGTTCATTCTGTCCACGTTCAACTACTGGTACGTCTACGCGATGGCGTTTTACGTGCTGACCTGTCTGGCGCTTGCGGTCTGGCCCGCATCCGGGCGGCTGAAACTGGGCCTGGATGATGACAAACCCGAGTTTTCGAACTTCTCGTGGTTTTCGATGATGTTCGGTGCCGGGATCGGTATCGGGATGCTGACCTTTGCAACAGCCGAGCCCATCTATCACTTCAAATCCAACCCCTCGACCATCATGGGCCTGACCGAAGGCGAAACGCTGGGCAACGTCCGTGACGCCTATATCTGGTCATTTACCCACTGGGGCGTGGCGGCCTGGGCCTCTTACGCGGTTGTTGGTCTGTCGCTGGGCTATTTCTCGTACCGTCGCGGCCTGCCGCTGACCATCCGGTCGGGTCTGACCCCGATCTTTGGCAAGGCGCTGTCCGGCCCGCTGGGCCACCTGGTTGACGTTGTGGCGGTTGTCGCAACCATTCTGGGTATGGCGCAAACGCTGGGCTTTGGCGTCGATCAGTTCGTGTCCGGCCTGTACCGGATCGGCTTTGGCGAATGGCTTTATACCGTTGACGCCGAAGGAACGCGCACCGTGTCCAAGGCGGCGATCATCTTCTCGCTGTTCGTGATCATGGGCGCCTCGACCCTGTCGGCGCTGTCCGGTGTGGGTAAAGGCATCAAGTGGCTGTCCAACCTGAACATGGGCCTCAGCTTCTTCCTGTTGGCCTTCTTCCTGATTTTTGGGTCGACCTTCTTTGGTCTGCAGGCTCTGTTTGTCGGCATCTACGATTATGTCACGAACCTGTGGTGGATCCTGTTCAACGTCTGGAGCAGCGATGGCGTCGAAGGCTCGGTGGCCGATCAGCTGGCCAGCTGGCAGGGTGGCTGGAACATCTTCTACTGGGCGTGGTGGATCGCATTCGCGCCGTTTGTGGGCCTGTTCCTTGCCCGCGTTTCGCGCGGCCGTACCGTGCGCGAATACGTGATTGGCGCGATGTTCATCCCTGGCCTGATGTGCTTTGTCTGGTTCTCGATGGTTGGCGGCACCGCCATTGATCTGGAACTGAACGGCGACGCCAACCGCGCCATTCTGGATGCCGGTCAGGCGGATCAGCTGTTCGCCATGCTGGGCGTGATGCTGAGCGAGGGTATGGCCTGGGTCATGTCCCTGGTCGTCATGGTCCTGCTGCTGACCTATCTGGTCACTACGGCGGACTCGGGCGTTCTGATCATCAACACGATCAACGCAGCCGGTGACGAAGGCCCGAAAGCCCGCCCGCATATCCTGTTCTGGGGTGTTGCCATGGCGCTGGTTGTCGGCGGTCTGATCATCGCGGGCGGCTTGTCGGCGATCCAGACGGCCATGGTGATCGGAGCACTTCCGTTCAGCCTTGTGATGGTTCTGATGGGCATCTCGGTCCTGAAGGCGATCTACAAGGACGGCAAACGCCAGGCCGCAGGTGTGAAAAGCACCGTAAACGACGAAGTTGCCGCCGAATAACGCGGCATAAAGATATGGGCCGCCGGTTTCGGCGGCCCATTTTTCCCGGCTAAAGGGCGGCAATAGTCCGAACCTTTGGTGCCAGAGAATGGCCTTCTCATCCCAGCCAGTGCAAACGCCCCCTCAGGTCTGACCCTGCAACCAATCGGAAAACAGCCGCGCCGTTTCGGTCTCAACAACGTGATGCGGTCTGAACAGGAAATAGCCGTAGTCGGACAGCACAATATCTGACAGCCGGGCCAATCTGCCAGTGCCCAATTCGTCGCTGACAAGATCATCCATCAAGGCGATGCCCTGACCGTCGATCACAGCCTGCGCCCGCACGTTCGGGTCCGGCACGATCAGCGCGTCCCGCCGGGTTTGCAGGGGCAGGCCCGCCAGGGTCAACCACTCGGACCAGGCGTTGCTGTCGTCGCGATCCCGCAGCAGTGTCAAACGCGAGATTGCGTTCCCGATGCCCAGTTGAGCGACCAGTTGCGCGGCTTCCGCATTGCCAACTGGGAACGATCGGATGGGCATGAAAGGCGTGACCACGCCGTCCTGCCAGTTTCCGTTGCCCCAGCGAATGGCCAGATCGACATCCTGCAACTCTTGCCCCGAGAACTGCACCATGGGTTGAATTCGCAGCTGGACGTCCTGATGGCTTTGCATGAAGGACATCAGCCGGGGCGACAGCCAGCGTGCCGCGAAATAGGTCGAAACGCCCACAGTCAGGGTTTTCGATGTTGTGCCCTTCAGGGCAAGCAATCCGGCCTCGATCCCCTCGTAATGCGTCTGACAGGCGGCCAGGACCTTTAGCCCTTCGCCGGTCAAAACCACCCCGCGCGGCGTGCGCCGAAACAAGGCCATGCCCAGATCACCTTCCAGCGTTTTGATCTGATAGCTGATGGCCCCCTTGGTCATGTTGAGCGCCTCGGCGGCGTCAGAGAAACTTGGGTAGCGGGCTATTTCGACAAACTGCCTGAGAAGATCGTGATGACGGAACAGGGTGCGCATAGTTTTTCGTACAAAATTCTTGAACGCATGGGAAAGAAAAACTCGATTTTCAAAGCCTGATCGCCATGCATAGCTTGTTCTGTTCTTACTGGTCGGAGGGATGTCGTTGGGCAGGTTGAACCCATCGGGTTTGTCAGGCGATCGCGGCAGGATGCGTCGCGGGCGTCTGTCGCGCCATAGCGCGCCGCCCCAGGTTCAGCCGTTTCAGGGACGCAAGATTCCGCCATACGCATTGCTGAACGAAGCCGCGCTTGCCCGGATCGAGGATCAGGCAGACTGGATTCTGGACAGGATCGGGGTCGAGTTTCGCGGCGACCAGACGGCGCTGACCTACTTCTCCGAGGCGGGTGCCCGGGTGGAAGGTGAGCGGGTGCGGTTCAAGCCGGGTCATGCACGCGCGCTGTGTGCCACCGCCCCCGAAGAATTCCTGCTGCATGGCCGCGACCCAAAGCACACCGTCACATTGGGCGGTGACAATGTGGTGCTGATGCCCGGCTATGGCTCACCTTTCGTCAGCGATCTGGCGAGCGGTCGGCGTTATGCCACGCTGCAGGATTTCCGGAACTTCGTGAAGCTTGCCTATCGCTCTCAGGCTTTGCACCATTCCGGCGGGACAGTGGTCGAGCCGACGGATGTGCCGGTCAACAAGCGTCATCTGGACATGATGCTGGCGCATCTGACCCTTTCGACCAAACCGTTCATGGGATCGGTCACCGCACCAGAGCGCGCCAAAGACAGTATCGAAATGGCGCGGCTGGTCTTTGGGCGCGACATGATGGATCGCCATGCGGTGATGCAGGCCAATATCAACGTGAATTCGCCGTTGATCTATGATCACACCATGTCCGGCGCGTTGCGCGTCTATGCCGAGGCGAACCAGTGCGTCTGCGTTTCACCAGCGATCTTCGCCGGAGCCATGGGGCCGCTTTCCGCCGCGGCTGTGGCGGCGCAGACTTTGGCCGAGGCGATGGTGGGGATTGCGCTGGCGCAGCTTGTCCGGCCCGGTTGCCCGGTGGTGTTCGGCTCGTTTCACTCGACAATGAACCTGCGCAGCGGTGCGCTGACCTTCGGCTCGCCCGAGGCCAACATGACCACAATGGCGCTTGGCCAGCTGGGCCGCAGGCTTGGCGTGCCCGTGCGGTCCGGCGGCGGTCAGATCACGGCCTCAAACGCACCGGACGGGCAGGCGATGCAGGACAGTGTTGGCGCGATGTGGGCGACGCTGTTGTCGGGGGCGCATCAGGTCTGGCACGCAGCGGGCTGGCTCGAAGGTGGGCTGGTAATGTCCTATGAGAAATTCATCATGGATCTCGACCACTGCGGCGCGATGCTGAAACTGTTGCAGGGGTTTGATACCGATGACGAGGCATTTGGCCGCGATGCCTATTTCGAGACCGGGCCGGGCAAAAACTTCCTGTCGACCAGTCACACGCTGCGCCACTACACCTCGGCCAATTACGAGCCGCAGATCGCGGATGCGGGCCCATACGAGACCTGGGTCGAGAACGGCGCGTTGACGGCGGATCAGCGCGCCTCGGCCCGCTGGCGGCAGATGCTGGACGACTACCAACACCCTGAAATGAAACCCGGTATTCGCGCCGCGCTTGAGGCGTTCGTTTCCGAGCGCAAGGCGGCAATGCCGGATGAATGGCACTAGAAAGGACCGAAAATGACCGAAGAGCTCAGCCGAACATCTGCCCTGGCATCCCGACACAGGGCGCTTGGGTCTGGGTTGGAGGATTGGAACGGCATGGGCACCGCCTGGACCTATGACACCGACCCCAATGATGAACATGACGCGGTACGGGAACGGGCAGGCATGTTCGACATGTCGCCGTTGAAAAAGGTCTTTGTGCGCGGCCCCGATGCGCAAGCGGCGCTGGACCATCTGACTACGCGCGATTTGTCCAAACTTGCACCGGGCAAGGCAGCCTATCTGTGCGTGCTGACCGATCAGGGCGGGATCGCAGACGACGCGATCGTGTCGAACAATGGCCGGGACGAATGGATGATCGTGCATGGCTCGGGCGACACGATGGCCTTGCTTGCGGCGTCGGCCAAAGGGCGCGACGTCGAGGTCGAGTTTGCCGACGATCTGCATGACCTGTCGGTGCAGGGTCCGGCCGCGCTGGAGATTCTGAACGCCCATACGGATATTGACCTGACCGGGCTGGCCTATTTCGAACACGCCATCGCAAATCTGTTTGGCCATCCCTGCCGGATCTCGCGCACCGGATATTCCGGCGAACGCGGGTACGAGGTTTTTGCGGATGGCGCAGTGATTGGGGACATCTGGGACAAACTGGTCGATGCAGGCGTGATGCCCTGTTCCTTCACTGCGCTGGACAAGGTTCGGATCGAAGCCGGTCTGCTGTTTTACGGCTACGACATGACCGAAGAAAACACGCCTTGGGAAGTTGGGTTGGGGTTTACGATCAGCACAACCAAGGGCGACTTCCGGGGCAAGGCGGCCGTGTTGGCGGCCAGGGGGAACGAAAAGGTCTGCAATGTTTGCCTCGATATCGACCACCCGGACATGGTTGCGGGCGGTGAAACACTGTTTCTGAACGGCGAGGATGTGGGTGTAATCAACAGCCCGTGTTTCTCGCATCGTATGGGAAAATCACTTGCGTTGGCGCATGTCAGGCCGGGCCTTGCGATTGGCACCAAACTCGAAGTGACGGGCGACGGTTTGAAGACATCGGCCTTGCTGGTGTCCAGCCCGGTCTATGATCCCGACAAGACCCGAACCCATGGTTAGAACCGCCACCCAACAATGGCATCAGGCGATAGAAGCCACTTGAAAGGCATGATCTGGGCAAAGATCGGGTAATGTTGCCGTCAGAACCCGGTTCCATCAGGTGGTTTTCATGCCCAAACACGTCCAAAAGAAGGTTGAAAGACAAGGCGTTGCCTGTGCGGGCAACTGGATCCTGGACACGGTTCACACAATTTCGCATTGGCCCGAGAAATCGGACCTTGCGCGCATTGAAACGCAGCATGTGGGCCTTGGAGGCGGTCCGGCAAATGTCGCGTTGGGCTTGAAGGCGATGAAGGTGTCTTACCCGATTTGGCCAATCGGTCTCATAGGCGCCGGAGCGTTGGGAGACGAAGTCCTGCGCCTGTGCAAAGAGGCAGGGTTGCCATTGGACGGGTTGCAGCGGACGGCGCAAGCGGCCACGTCCCAGACCCACGTGATGAACGTTCCGGGCGACAGTCGGACCTTCTTTCACTATCCGGGAACCAACAGCCATCTGGATGCATCCTCGATCAATATCGAGCATCTGTCAGAGTCTGGCGTCAAGCTGCTGTATCTTGGCTACCTGACCTTGCTTGATCAGTTGGACGTCATTTTGCCCGGGGGCGAAACCGTTGCGGCACAGGTTTTGTCAAAGGCTCGGGCAAAGGGCATTCAAACCTGCGTTGACCTCGTGTCGTTCAAGTCGGACAGGTTCAGGGATGTGGTCGAAGCCACGCTGCCCTCGATTGATGTTCTGTTTGCCAATGAACAAGAGGCCGAGCACGCGACCGGAGTGGTTGTGGCCGGTTCCGCCGATGCCATGATGCAGGCTGCCCGCGCTTTGAAGGCGGGCGGTGTGAAAAAGGCCGTTGTTCTGCATTCTCCAGAACAGGTCGTTTGGTGTGGCAATGACGCAGAGTATTCGATTGAACCGGACCCCATTCCTGTGGACCAGATCATCAGCCCGGTCGGCGCGGGGGATGCCTTTGCCGCCGGTGTCATTCATGGTCTGCACGAGGATTGGCCCATTCAAAGCAGCCTTAGGTTCGGGATGCGCGCGGCGGTGGCGTGCCTGTCAGGCTATACGGCAACCGAAGGTCTGACCGATCTTGTTGCGCCGACAAACCCGCCATAAGGGCGACAAGTGACTTTTGCCCGGCAGCGACGGCGGCTCAGGTCAAAATCCGCTCGACCACCCGGCGGCCGAAATCATGGGTTGGTCCTTCCCAATGCGGGCTGAGGCGTCCTCCGTCGTAAACCGGGGACAGGCGGCCCTGTTGCAACAGTTCCAGCATGCCCAGATCTTCGCGGTTCAGATCGTCCCACATCTGCATCAGTTCGGCCCGCGCCTCGGCATGGTCGTCCGAGGTGGCGGCATCGCCGATCAGAAAGACATGCAGTTCTTCGCGGGTTTTGTTCGGGGCAATCGGATAGCTGACCAGCACGGTGAATTGATCGGGGAAGACTTCGGCGGCGAAATGCGGGAAGCACAGGAACCAGAGGCCCCGTTTGGCATCCTGGTCCGACAGGCCGGAGTAGTGGGGCAGGCGGTCGCCTCGGCCTTCGCCCAGTTCCGGGAAGATATAGTCGTTATAGAACACATGCCGGTCCCATTCGCCGGACCAGCGCACGTTCATCGGCGCGAATTTCAGCAGCTTGGGATGCACGGAGAAGACGTGATAGCCCTCCATGTAGTTTTCATAAACCAGCTTCCAGTTGGCCTCGACCTCGAAATCGATCTTGCCCGCCCAGCGGATCGACGTGAAGTCATATCCCAGCGTCCGTTCAAGCATCGGTGCCAGCCACTCCTGCAGCGGTTCGGCATCGCCCGAGACGTTGACGAAGATGCAACCGTTCCAGACCTCGGACCGCACCGGCACCAGATCCAGCTTGTCGCCGCCACCATCCTTGAACCGGTCGGTCACGTCAGGCCCGCTGAAGTGCGGCCGCGCCCGCAGCTTGCCGTTCAGCCCGTAGACCCATGCGTGATAGGGGCAGGTCAGGGTTGATCTCTTACAAGGTTCCGTCACCAGTTTCAGCCCGCGATGGCGGCAGACATTGTGCAGCGCCCGAATTTCCCCATCCTGATCGCGCAGAATGATCAGCGGGGCACCTCCGATTTCCAACGGTTTCATGTCGCCGGGTTCGGGCAATTCGGTCGCCGCACCCGCAAACACCCAGGACCGGCGAAAACAGTGCTCTTTCTCAAGCGCCAGCCATTCGTCAGACCAATAGGCGGCATTGGGCAGCCCGCTGGCCTCTTCGATCGGGGCAAAGGTCTGGGCAAAACCTTCGGGGCCAAGCAGCTCCTTGACCTTTTGCAAAACTGGCGTGTCCGGGAATTGTCCGTCCATCTGTTGCTCCATTCAAAAAAATCTTGCGGGCTTAGGAAAATTATGCACGGTAAATTTTCATGAACGTCAAGAAAAATCATCAAACAAGTTCTCGAGACTCGCTTGGCAAACTGGGCGAAGACCTGCGCGCGTTGCGCAAGGCGCAGAAGATGACGCTGACCGATCTGGCCGAGGTGTCGGGGCGATCGGTATCCTTCCTGTCCAAGATTGAACGCGGTCTGGCCCGCCCTTCGGTTACTGCGCTGCAGGAAATTGCCGAGGCGCTTGGCGTTCCGGTGGGCTGGTTTTTCGAAACCGACATGCCCACCCCCGCCGAGGAACGCCCCTATATCGTGCGCGCTGACCGGCGGCGAAAGCTGACATACTCGGGCCTGTCGGGCACGGATTACATGGGGTTCGAAGACCATCTTTTGTCGGCCAGTCTGGACCGGCAACTGGCGATGGGTATTTCCACCTACGAACCCGGCGGCAGTACTGGCGATGACTTTTATACCCACGAAGGCGAAGAGGCCGGGATGGTTCTGAAGGGCGAGATCGAAGTGACGCTGGACGATCAGGTGTTTCACCTGAAAACCGGCGACAGTTTCAGCTTTTCCGCCGACATTCCACACAGGTATCGCAATCCCGGCAAGGTCGAGGCCCAGATCGTCTGGGCCAACACGCCGGTCACACTGAAAAGATAGGCAATGACGGAACACGCGCGCGTAGTTGTGATCGGCGGCGGCAATATGGGTGCGGGTGTGCTGTATCACCTGGCCCATATGGGCTGGACCGATTGTATCCTGATCGAGAAATCCGAACTGACCAGTGGTGCGACCTGGCACGCCGCCGGTCTGGTCAGCCGCATGGTCGGCGGGCAGGCGCTGGGGTCGATCCATGACTATGGCGTGGATCTGTATAAACGGATCGAGCGTGAAACCGAAGTCGGCGTCAGTTGGCACAATTGCGGCTCGTTGCGGGTGGCGACCAGCCCCGCGCATGTGGACTGGATCAACCACATCCGCGACGCGGTGCTGGCGCGCGGGCAAGAGGCTCATATCATCGACGCGGCCGAAGTGGCGCGGCTGAACCCGCTATATGACGTCGAGGCGGCGGGTGTTCTGGGCGCGATCCATACGCCGGATGACGGCCATGTTGATCCCTCGGGCACCTGTCAGGCCATGGCCAAGGGTGCACGGCAGTTGGGGGCGCAGGTGCGGCGCAATTGCCGGGTAACAGGCCTGACGCAGCTGCCCTCGGGCGAATGGCAGGTCGAGACCGAGCAGGGCACGATCATCGCCCAGCATGTGGTCAATGCTGCGGGGTATCACGCCCGGCAGGTGGGGGCGATGGTCGGGCTGGACCTGCCGATCACCACCATGCTGCACCACTACGTCGTGACCGACGAGGTGCCCGAATTTACATCGATGACGCATGAGATCCCCGTCACGCGTGACGACTATTTCTGCGGCTATACACGGCGCGAACAGGGGTCTGCCCTGATCGGTCTCTACGACAAGCAGGACCCGCAATCGGTCTGGCCCGATGGCTGCCCCTGGGACAGTGAGAACGAGCTGTTTGAGCCCAACTGGGACGGTATCACCCCGTGGCTGGAAAACTGTTTCGAACGTATGCCCGCCCTGATGAATCGCGGGATCAAGCGGGTGGTGAATGGCGGTATCACCTATACGCCTGACGGCGCGATGTTGCTTGGCCCTGCGCCGGGGTTGCGGAATTTCTGGCTGGCGTGTGGGGCTACCGTGGGCATTGCCTGGGGGCCGGGGGCAGGGCGCGCGCTGGCCGAATGGATGATCGAAGGCAGCGCGGGTATTTCGACCCGTGCCTTTGATCCGCGCCGGTTCGGCATCTGGGCAGACGCCGAATATGCCCGCCAGCGCGCGACCGAGGATTACACGCTGCGCCAAGCCATGCCCTATCCGCAGCACCAGCGCCAAACCTGCCGCGACGTGAAACGATCCGGCGCCCATGACCGCACCGCCGCACTTGGGGCCACGTTCGAAGAGGCAGGCGGTTGGGAACGCCCCCGCCTTTACGCGCCCGAGCCGATGGGCTGGCGGCGCACCAGCAGCTTTCAGCAAACCGCTGCGGAATGCCATGCGGTCCGCAATCATGTGGGCCTTGCGGATCTTTCGGCCTTTGCCAAATTCCGGATCGAAGGGCCGGGGGCCGAAGCGTGGCTGAACGCGGTCTGCGCCAACAGGATGCCGCGCGTGGGGCGGACCTGTCTGACACTGCTTCTGAACCGTAAGGGCACAATCGAAGGCGAGGCCACCATTGCCCGCACGGGGCCAGAGAGTATCTATTTTGTCACCGGCGCGCCTTCGGAACGGCGGGTCTGGGATTGGCTGACCCTGCATTGCGGTGTGCCGATGGAGGGCGTGACAATCCGGAACGAGACCGATGCAATCGGTCTCCTGTGCCTCGCCGGTCCCAAAGCGCGTGAGGTTCTGGAAACCGTCACCCCGGACGATGTCAGCAACAAGGCCCTGCCGTGGCTTTCGACCAAACAGATCACCATCGCAGGTATTTCCGTTCACGCCCTGCGGCTCAGCTTTACCGGAGAGCTGGCCTATGAGCTTCACGCCCGCAACGATCAATTGGGTGCGTTGTGGGATGTGCTGTGGAACGCTGGGCAGGCCCACGGCTTGGCCCCGTTCGGAACCCGCGCGCTGGACAGTCTGCGGATCGAGAAATTCTATCGCGGCGGCCACGAACTGGCCAACGATGCCAGTCACAAGGATGTCTGTCAGGAACGGTTTGCGGCCACCGACAAGGATTTCGTGGGCCGCTCGGCCATGCTGGCCCGCCAACCGCAAAGCCGCATCGCCCTGCTGGCGCTTCAGGGTGAACCCACGGATGCGCTGATCGGCGAAGCGGTGTTTCTGAACGGTGAACGGGTCGGCTCGATCACCTCGGCGGCCTATGGGCACAGCGTTGATCAGTCTTTGGCCATTGCCTTCCTGAAAGATCACGCACGCGCCGCCGGGACGTTGGTGCATGTCTCGCTTCTCGAGCGATTGATCGACGCGACCGTTCTGTCCGAGGCCCCATGGGACCGGTGCAACGACAGAGCAAAAGCCTGAAGCTAAGCCTGCGACCTCTTACCTGAACGCGCGTGCGAACTGATCGGTCAGTGGTTTTGTCAGGTAACCCAAAGGCGTGCGGTTTTCTGTGATCAGGTAGACCTCGGCCTTCATGCCGGACAAAAAGGACAGGTTGGCGTTGTTCAGTTCCTTGACAGAGTCGCGCGTCAGGCTGACCCATACCGGGTAGCGCGGCTCTTGCTCTAGCGACGGTGCGATCAACCGATATTCAGAGAGGTCGTCGCCTGGTTTGGTTCAGTGGCGTTGCGGGACGCTGAATGACTGTGGTTCAGACAGGCAGGCAACAGAGTTCAAGAAGCCGAGCAAAACGGACGCTGTCCAGACTGTCGAATTGCAACGCCAGCTCTGCCATTTCATCGGCGCGGTCCGATCCGAGGACGGGGTCGGCGAGCAGGTGGAATTTCTCGTGAATTTCGGCGTCGCTTAGCGGCATGTCTGCGTCACCGCGGGGGGTGCGGGGTGCATCGGCGATCTGGCGGCCATCGCTCAGAATAAGAGTCACCTGAGCCCAGCGTTTGTCGGTGCTGATACGCGTCATCTCGGGGTCGTCTATCAGGTGAATGGCGCGGCTGACGCGCAGGATGTCGGGGTCGCGCAATGTGTCTGCGCTTAGCTCTTCAATCCCCAGGCGGCCGCGCACAATCATTGCTGCCACCGGAAAGGCAATTGCATATGCAAATTCGTCCTGATTTGCCGGTTCGTGGCCTGCCAGACGGGTGGCGTAGTGAAAGGTTCGGATTTCTACACGTTCGATTTGCTGGTGGGACAGAGCATGTTCGCGCATCAGGTCCCGAACCGAATCAAGTGAGGGATGGGCCCAACGACAACACGGGTAAGCCTTGTAATGCGTGTGATCGACCAACCGCCAACCGGATCCCAGATCGTTCCAGAAGGCGGCGCCGTCATCGCCTTCACAGGTCAGGGCAGGGGCGCCCGTAAAGCCTTCCATGGCCAGATAGGCGGCGGTGACGCCTGATGGTGCCCCCCAGCCGACCCCGTCGCGCAGCATGGTCGGATGATCGATGCAGCGCATCATCTGGCTGCGCGGGCCGTGGTATTCGCCGATGCCTGCGGCGTGACGGATATGCTGCGCATGTCCGCCCAGCAGCTTTGCACCGGCTGCCGCGACGCCAACGGCCGTCCAGGCCCCGGATGTGTGATAATCGGCGCAGGTTGCGTGCTGTACCAGACCGGCGCGATAAGACAGCTCGTACGCAGTCGCCAGAAGCGTGGCAAAGTCACGCCCGTCCATCTTTGGCGCACTGGCCTGCGCCATTGCGATCAGCGCCGGGAAGATGGCCGATCCCGCATGGCCCTTGCAGGGTGTAGTGCCATCATGGGCGTCTATACTGTCAATCGTGAAGGCACCGGCCATTGCCGCGCCGACGGGGCTGACAGCGCGCCCGTCCATCAGCAATTGTGCCTGTCCCGCACCGCCCGCCCCGAAAATCAGCGGGGCCACGCGACGCGCGATTCCGGACAGCTCGGTGGTGGCCCCGATGGCCGCGACGCCCATGGTATCAAGAAAGGAGCGGCGCAGAGTCCACAACGCCTGTTCGGGCAAATCCTCATAGCGCAGTCCGGCTGCAAAAGCGTCGAAACTGGGGGTCACGCGTTTATCCTCTGCAATCAGAAGGGCTGTGTTCGCGGCTAACTTTCGTGGGCTTTGCGCAGAATATCCAGAAACAAATTCAACCGACGTCCCTTTGATGCGCTTTTTCGGACAATGGCTGCCATGGTCGACGAAAACTCGGCCTCGGGGCAGTTGATCTGTTTGAGGAAACCGTCCTTCACCAAAGCGCGTGCTTTATGTGTCGGCACGAACCCCAAGTATCGACCGGACAGAACCAGAAGCATCAAAGATTCTTCGTTTTGGACGAATGCGGATTTCCTCAGCATCAACTTTTGGTGAACGGCCATGTTGGGCGAGTTGAAGCTCAGACCGGCATAATTGTATTTGCGCAGCTGGTTCAGGGGGACGATGTCGGACGCGGAATGAAACAGCTCGTGCTCTCGGCCGCAGAACAACCGCATTCTTTCGACATAAAGTTCCGAGTAGGACAGCATCGGCGACTGCCGATGCAAGGGAACGATCCCCAGATTGAAGCGCCCGTTGATGACGCCTTCTTCGATGATGTTCGGCGGCTCCATGGATATGTCCAGTGTCACGCCCGGTGCCTTGTCGATGAATAGTCTGATTGCTTCGTCGAGGTTGGATTCCTCGTTTGAAGTGGAATGATCAAACAAGGCGATCCGCAGTTTTCCGGTCAGTTCCGAGCGCACATCCCCCAGCCCGTTCTGGAACTTGTCGATGGCCAGAAACAGCTCATTCGAGGAGTCCAGGACATACTGGCCGTCCGATGTCAGGGAAAACCCGGCGGCCCCCCGATGGCACAGTTTTGCGCCCAGCCGTGTTTCGAGATCGGCAATATGCTTGCTGATCGTCGACCGGCTGATGTTCAGTTCAAACTCTGCCGCTGTGAACCCACCACACCAAACAACAGTACGGAAGACCTGAAGCAGCCTGATGTCGACATCTGATATGCTAGTAATTGCTTTTTTCTGTGGCACGGGTTACGTGTAGTTTTCTGCACCTTTACGTCGATTACTTTATCTTAGCGTTACAGTCAAAACAACTTAGTGTTCGTGCGAAGTGAGTCTAGTGAGCGCTCGTTCATGTCAGAACACTTTCCAAAAACCAACGAACAGGAGGAGGTTTTATGACTCTGCTCAACAGTATCAAAACATTTGCGGCGGTTGCATCGCTTGGCGCATTGGCAATGGCCGCGCCTGCAAACGCCAAGAACTTCAAGATCGCTGTCGGTGACAGCGGCGGGTCCAGCCAGGAAGCAACCGGCCTTGCCTTCAAGGAAAAACTGGAAGAGCTGTCAGGCGGCAATCACACCGCGACACTGTTCCTGAACGGTCAGCTGGGATCCGAGCAGGACACCGTCAACGATGCCGCAATCGGCACGCTGGACATGTCGCTGCTGGCGATCAACAACGTCACGCCGTTCTCGCCTACCGTTGGTGTGTTCACGCTGCCTTACGTGATTCTCAGCCTGGAAGACGCGGAAACGCTGACCCAAGGCCCGATTGGTCAGGAACTGACCGAGAACACCATCAATGACGCCGGTGTTCGCATCATCGCCTGGACCTATACCGGTTTCCGTGTTTTGACGAACTCGAAAAAGCCGGTCAAATCGGTTGCTGATCTGGAAGGTCTGGTCATTCGCGTTCCCAAGAACGAGATCATGATCGATACCTACAAAGCGTGGGGCATCAGCCCGACCCCGATGGCATGGTCGGAAACCTTTGCCGGTCTGCAGACCAAAGTTGTGGACGGTCAGGACAACCCCTACACCACCATCAACGCGATGAAGTTCTACGAAGTTCAGGACTACGTCACCGAGATCCGCTATATCTTCTCGATCGAGCCTCTGATCGTGTCCGAGCAGGTATTCCAGGGTCTGTCGGCTGAAGATCAGGCCATGATTCTGGAAGCCGGTGAATACGCCACCAAAGCCTCGGCTCAGTTCCTGCGCGACAAGGAAGCCGAGATCAAAGAACTGCTGGTCGAAAAGGGCATGGAAATCCACGTTCCTGAAAACGACGAGGCAGAATTCATCGAACTGGCAACCACCGCCGTGTGGCCGAAGTTCTATGACAGCATCGGCGGCGTCGAAAAGCTGAACGCCGTGCTGGCCGCAATCGGCCGCGAGCCGGTCTCGGAATAATAATACAAAAAGACCAAGAGAGCGCCCAAGTGGCGCTCTCTCACTTCTAGGGAGGGGCATATGAAAACCTTTTTAGGGATCCTCAACAATATAGAAAGCTACCTTTGCCGCTTTCTGCTTGCGACATTTGTTTGCTTGTTGTTCCTTCAGGTTGTCGTCCGAACAGTGTTCAATTTCTCGTTCTCCTGGGTCGAGGAGCTGTCTGTCTACATGTTCGTCTGGTTCGTGTTTTTCGGCGCGAGCTATGCGGCCAAGATGGGCGCCCACAACCGGGTGACGTTCCAGTTCAAGTTTCTGCCGCCGCGTGCGATCAAGTATATCGAAGCGTTCGCCGACCTGTTCTGGATCTGCTTCAACCTGTATTTCGTCTATCTGGCGCTGGACTTCATCTTCAATCGGATGAACCGGTTCCAATCGTCCCAGACGCTCGGGTTCCACCTCAGCTGGGTCTACATCGTTCTTCCCATTGCATTTGCCCTGATGACCGTTCGCATTATTCAGGTGAACTACAAGAAAATCGTTCTGGACGAGGATCTGCGCGATCCGGACAAGGTTGACCTGGAAGAGGTCCGCGCAGAACTCGGCGAAGAAGGGGGCAAGTAATGGGCACCGAAATCATCTATATCCTGTTCGGCGGGTTCCTTCTGCTGTTGTTCATCGGCGCGCCGATCACGGTGGCGTTGGGTGTGTCGACGCTGATCACCTTCCTCGTGCTGGATGAAAACCCGATCAAGTTCGTCCAGATCGCCTTTACCTCGGTGGGGTCCTTCCCGCTGATGGCGCTGCCCGCCTTCATTCTGGCCGGTGCGCTGATGGAGGCGTCGGGCCTGTCCCGCAGGCTGATCAACGTGGCCGAAAGCTTTGCCGGGCCGTTTACCGGCGGCATGTCTGCAGCGGCGGTCTTTGCCTGCCTGTTCTTCGGCGCGATCTCGGGCTCGGGGCCCGCGACAACGGCGGCGGTGGGCATGCTGATGATCCCCGCGATGATCCAGCGGAACTACAGCCGCGACTATGCGTCGGCCATCACGGCCTCGTCCGGTGGTCTGGGCATCGTGATCCCGCCATCGATCCCGCTGATCATCTTCGGCATCGCGGCACTGGGTATGCCACCCCCACCCGAGGCGGTGGCCGAGCATGGCACCTTCCAGACTGTGTCGATTCCGAAACTGTTCATCGCGGGCTTTTTCCCGGCCTTCCTGATTGCCGGAAGCCTGCTGGTCATGAACTACATCCTGGCCAGAAAGCGCGGCTACAAAGGCACGACCGAAGGCTGGTCCGCCCGCCATATCTGGTGCGAGATGTACCGTGGGTTCTGGGCGCTGATGGCACCGGTGGTTATTCTGGGCGGCATCTATTCGGGCTTCTTCACCCCGACCGAGGCGGCGATTGTGGCCATCTTCTACACTCTGATCGTGGGTGCGTTCATCTACCGCGAACTGACATGGCCGAAGCTGTTCACCTCGCTTGAGACCACGACCTGGCTGACCGGCCGCGTGCTGCTGATCATGTTCACGGCGACGGTGTTTGGCCGCCTGCTGGTTGAAAACCAGATCCCCGCCATCATCGCGGACGGGATGCTGTCGATCACCGACAACATCTATATCATCTGGACGCTGGTGATCCTGTTCCTGCTGTTCGTCGGCATGTTCATGGAGACGCTGGCGACCATTCTGATCCTGGTTCCGGTGATGCTGCCGGTGGCCTACAGCATGGGGATCGATCCGATCCACTTTGGTGTTGTCATGGTCTGTACTCTGGGCATCGGCTTCCAGACGCCGCCATTGGGTGAAAACCTGTTCATCGCATCGGGTATTTCCAATATCTCGATCGAGCGTATTTCGGTGGCGGCCCTGCCGTTTGCCTTCATCAACACGGTGGCGATCTTCATTATCGCTTTCGTGCCCGAAATCGCGCTATGGCTCCCAAGGTTCTTTGGGTACTGATCCGCGACACGGAGGAAGAAGACAATGCTACCCAAAATCGAGAATATCCTGATCGCAACGGACCTGTCCGAAAACGCGGACAACGCGCTTCGGCACGCATTGAGCATCGCAATCGCACATGGGGCAAAAGCCCATGTGCTGCATGTCACCGAACCGTTGTCGCAGGATGCCATCGTCACCATGCGGATGTTCATTCAGGACGACAAATCCCGCAAGCAGGCCATCAAGGACCGGCACGATGCCGTGAAGTCTCTGCTGACGGACAATCAGCACGATTTCCTGAAATCGCTGACCCCCGAAGATCAGGAGAAATATTCCGCCGTGTCTTCGGTGGAACTGATCGACGGTCACCCTGCCGAATCGATTCTGAAACGCGCCAGAGAGCTGAAATGCGATCTCATCGTGATGGGGTCGCACGAACATGGCACGTCGCATACGTTTCTGGGCACAGTCGTAAAGCGCGTTCTGCGCAGATCAACCATTCCGACGCTTGTGGTGCCGAACCAGAACTAGCAAAACTCCCCATCGCTTTAGCGACCTGGGCAGCCTTTTGGCTGCCCTCTTTTTTTGGTGCCCCAAGGTTCACAGCCCGCTCCTTTTGGGCTTAGGACCCTGTTCAGGTCGCAAAGAGACAAGTGCACACCGCAAAACACCTAAGCCAAGCGATCCAGAATCGCGCATTGTGGGGTCAAACTGACATGAGAGACCCATGCGCTATTCCGGATTTCGGATCATCAAAGAGGCTTTGACCGGCCACAAAGGGTGGACGCCCGCCTGGTGCGACCCCGCGCCTCAAAGCGAATATGACATCATCGTCGTGGGCGGTGGCGGGCACGGGCTGGCCACCGCCTATTATCTGGCCAAGGAATTCGGCGAGGCCCGGATTGCCGTGCTGGAAAAGGGCTGGATCGGTGGCGGCAATGTGGGGCGGAACACGACCATCATCCGTTCGAACTATCTGCTGGACGGGAATGAACCGTTCTATGAGTTCTCGCTGAAACTGTGGGAGGGGTTGGAACAGGATTTCAACTTCAACGCCATGGTCAGCCAGCGTGGCATTCTGAACCTTGTGCACACCGATGCGCAGCGTGATGCGGCGCGGCGGCGGGGCAATGCCATGATCCTGAACGGCTCGGATGCCGAACTGCTGGATACCGAGGGCGTGCGGGCGATGTACCCGTTCCTGAACTTCAACAATGCGCGGTTCCCGATCAAAGGCGGCTTGCTGCACCGACGCGGCGGCACCGTACGCCATGACGCGGTGGCCTGGGGCTATGCGCGTGGCGCGGATATGCGCGGCGTCGATATCATTCAGAACTGCGAAGTGACGGGTTTTCGCATTGAAAACGGCAAGGTGCAGGGGGTCGAAACCTCACGCGGGTATATCGGGGCCAAGAAGGTCGGGGTGGCCGTTGCCGGATCATCCGGCCGGGTGATGGAAAAGGCGGGGATGCGCCTGCCCATCGAAAGCCACGTGTTGCAGGCTTTTGTCTCGGAAGGGCTGAAGCCGTTGATCGACGGCGTGATCACCTATGGTGCCGGGCATTTCTATTGCAGCCAGTCCGACAAGGGCGGGCTGGTCTTTGGCGGCGATATCGACATGTACAACACCTACGCGCAGCGCGGAAACCTGCCCGTGATCGAGGATGTGGTCGAAAGCGGTGTGTCCCTGATCCCGGCCTTGGGTCGCGTGCGCCTGTTGCGGGCCTGGGGCGGTGTCATGGACATGTCGATGGACGGCTCACCCTTCATCGACCGGACCGGGATCGAGGGGCTCTATTTCAACGGCGGCTGGTGTTATGGCGGCTTCAAGGCCACCCCGGCCTCGGGCTGGTGTTTTGCGCATCTGCTGTCCACCGACCGCCCGCATGAGGTTGCAACAGCCTATCGTCTGGATCGGTTCCGCACCGGTCACATGATCGACGAAAAAGGGGTGGGCGCGCAGCCCAACCTGCACTGACGGAGCCGACATATGATAATAAACCATCCTCTTCTCGGCCCTCGCGATGCGCAGGAATTCGTTTACCTCGGCGACGCTGTCATGATCGACCGCCCCGATTGGCAGGCAGACGACGCGGCCGAGGCGTTTCACGACTATCTCTATCTGCGCGACAACCCGGCGGGTGAGCATCAGGAGCTTTGGTATCACGAGCAGGGCGACCGGTCCTGGCTGGTGGTCACGCGCAACACGCTGACCCATGAAATTACCGATGTAAAACTGGCCCGCGACGTGGCCCGGGAACGGGGGCGCGGCAGATGAGTGGACAGATCAATCGATTGAGTGGTGGTCTGGTCGACCACGGGCAGAGCCTGAACTTCACCTTTGATGGCAAGCGTTATCAAGGGCTTGCGGGCGATACACTGGCCTCGGCGTTGTTGGCCAATGGCGTGCGCCTGATGGGCCGGTCCTTCAAATACCACCGTCCTCGCGGGGTGCTGACGGCTGGTTCGGAGGAACCGAATGCTCTGGTCGAATTGCGCTCGGGCGGGCGACAAGAGCCGAATACGCGCGCCACTGTGGCGGAGCTCTATGAAGGGCTGGACGCGCATTCGCAGAACCGCTGGCCATCGCTGCAGCGGGATGTTCTGGCGGTTAATGACCTGTTCAGCAATTTCCTGACGGCGGGCTTCTACTACAAAACCTTCATGTGGCCCAAGGCGTTTTGGGAAAAGCTGTACGAGCCGATTATCCGCCGCGCTGCCGGATTGGGCAGTGTTTCGGGACAGGATGATCCAGACCCATACGACAAGGGTTTCCTGCATTGCGACTTGCTGGTGATTGGGGCCGGTCCTGCCGGTTTGTCGGCGGCCCTGACCGCAGGGCGCGCTGGGGCGCGGGTGATACTGGCGGATGAGGATTTTGCCCTTGGTGGTCGGCTGAATTCGGAATCCTATGCCATCGACGACATGGCCGGGTCGGACTGGGCAGCTCAGGCCGTGGCCGAACTGACGTCGATGGACAATGTGCGCCTGCTGCCGCGCACAACGATTGTCGGCGCGTTCGATCATGGCATCTACGGCGCGGTCGAGCGGGTGGCCGACCACAAACCGCAACCCGGTTCGGCAGAGCCACGCCAGATCTTCTGGCGGATCTACTCGGAACGGGCGGTTCTGTGCGCCGGCGCAACCGAGCGCCCCATAGCCTTCCCGAATAATGACCGGCCCGGGATCATGATGTCGGGGGCTGTGCGATCCTACACCAATCGCTGGGCGGTGACGCCGCATGAACGTGTCGCAGTGTTCACCAACAACGACGACGGGCATCGCACGGCTGCGGATCTGATGGCAAAGGGCGTCAAAGTTGCCGCCGTCATTGACACGCGGGCCGATGCGCCTGCGGTCGACGGAGCGGAGCTGTTCGCCGGGGCTCAGGTCATTGGAAGCAAAGGGCGGCTGGGTCTTGAGACCGTCACGATCCAGACGCAACAGGGCTTTACCCACGACATCATCTGCGGGGCGCTGGCTGTCTCTGGCGGCTGGAACCCAAATGTGCATCTGACCTGTCATCAGCGCGGGCGACCCCAGTGGAACGAAGCGCTGGCTGCGTTTGTGCCAGGTGAGTCTCTGCCGGTTGGCCTGTCGGTCGCGGGTGCGGCGGCGGGAGTGTTGTCCACCCATGGAGCTATGGAAACGGGTGCCGCGCGTGCCGCCGAAGCACTGGCCGATCTGGGCATTCAGGCCACGCCGGGTGATGTTCCAACAGCCGAGGATGCTGCGGTCAATCTGCAACCCTTCTGGTATGTGAAGCAGGGCAAAGGTCGGGCCTGGATCGACCAGCAGAACGATGTGACCGTCAAGGATGTGAAACTGGCGCATCAGGAGAATTACGTCTCGGTCGAGCATCTCAAGCGCTACACAACCCTCGGGATGGCGACCGATCAGGGCAAGACCTCGAATATGGGTGGTCTGGCGGTGATGGCCGAGATGACCGGCAAGTCGATCCCCGAGACCGGTACAACCATCTTCCGTCCGCCCTATACACCGGTGGCGATGGGCACTTTGGCAGGCCGTGCAGTCGGCAAGCACTTCCACCCCACCCGCAAAACTCCCAGCCACACATGGGCCACCGAGCAGGGCGCGGTATTCACCGAAGTCGGCGACTGGCTGCGCGCGCAATGGTATCCGCGCAAGGGCGAGACCCACTGGCGGCAATCGGTGGATCGCGAGGTTCTGGCCACCCGCAACTCGGTCGGCATCTGCGATGTGACCACGCTGGGCAAGATCGACGTGCAGGGCGCGGATGCGGCGGAGTTTCTGAACAAGATCTACTCGAACGCATTTGCCAAACTGCCCGTCGGCAAGGTGCGCTATGGGTTGATGCTGCGCGAGGACGGGATCGCCTATGATGACGGCACCGCCGCGCGGTTTGCCGAGGATCATTTTGTTGTCACCACAACCACCGCCAACGCGGTGCTGGTCTATCGCCAGATGGAATTCGCGCGGCAATGCCTGTGGCCCGATCTGGATGTTCAGCTGATCTCGACCACCGAAGCCTGGGCGCAATATGCGGTGGCAGGTCCGAACGCGCGCAAGCTGCTGCAAAAGGTGATCGATGCCGAGTTTGACATTTCGAACGAGGCCTTCCCCTTCATGGCCTGCGGCGAAATCACCGTCTGCGGGGGCTGCCGCGCGCGGCTGTTCCGTATCTCGTTCAGCGGTGAGCTGGCCTATGAGATCGCCGTGCCCACCCGCTATGGCGACGCCCTGATCCGGGCGCTGATGGAGGCAGGGGAAGAGTTCGATGCGACCCCGTATGGCACCGAGGCACTGGGCGTCATGCGGATCGAAAAGGGCCATGCAACCGGGAATGAGATCAACGGGACCACAACGGCCCTGAATCTCGGTCTGGGGCGGATGGTCAGCAAGAAGAAGGACTGTATCGGCAATACGCTCAGCGAGCGGGCAGGCCTTAATGAACCGGATGCCTTGCGTCTGGTCGGGCTGAAACCTGTCGATGCCAGCCGGACCGTGACAGCCGGGGGGCACCTGATGAACAAGGGCGGCCCTGTCGATGCGGCCCACGATCAGGGTTATGTCACCTCGGCGGCCTATTCCCCGATCCTTGGGTCTTCGATCGGGTTGGGCCTTTTGAAGAACGGGGCCGAGCGGATGGGTGAGGTCATGCGTCTGGTCAATCCGCTGGAAGGGTCCGAGACCGAGGTCGAAATTGTCAGCGCCCATTTTGTCGATCCGGAAGGGGAGCGTTTGCGTGCATAAACTGAAAGCCATCACCGCCCTTGGATCTGCCGAGGCACGTGTCTCGACCATCGCAGGGCTGACGATAACCGAGGTGACAGACCGCGCCCTGGCCTCTGTTTCAATGCGTCTGGGGCAGGGCGCGGAATTTGCCAAACGGGCCAAAGACGTTTTGGGGTTCGATCTGCCGGGTCCCGGTGGCGCGGCTGTTGGGTCGTCATTTTCCGGGTTCTGGCTTGGCCCGGACAGCTGGATGATCGATGCGGATTATGCGGCGCATGAAACGCTGGCTGCAGACCTCAAGTCGGCCATGCAACAGACCGCCTCGGTGGTCGAGCAGACCGACGGATGGTGTCGATTTGACGTCACCGGCCCGACGGTCTGCGATCTGTTCGAACGGCTCTGCAACGTGGACATTCGCACGATGAAGGCCCAGACGGCGACACGCTGCGCCATTCATCACATCGGCTGCTACCTTTGGTGCCTTGAGGCGGGTCAAAGCTTTGCCGTGCTTGGGCCACGGTCGTCTGCCGGGTCCCTGCATCACGCATTGGAAGAGGCGGCGCAGGCCATCTCGGCGGGCTGAAACGATCAGTGCAACACGGTATCGCGGGTGACGCGGAACCGGTTACGATCTTGCCGGTCCTGGCGCGGTGACGCCCCGAATTGTTCTGCATAGTGGCGCGACATGGCGGTTGGGTTGGTGTAGCCGATGGCATGGGCAATAGATGTCAGGGAATCCTGCGTGTAGATCACCAATTGCCGTGCCGCGCGCAGGCGCAGATGCCGGTAATACTCTGCCGGGCTTTGATCCAGCGCCTGACGGAAGCAGCGTTCCAGATGTCGCGAGGATACACCGACCTGACGCGCAACATCGCGCGTTGTCAGTGGAAATTCCAGATTGTCGGCAAATAACCGGACCGCACGGGCCACGACGTGCGGCAGATGATCGGCGGTTTCGTCAGTTTGAAAGGTTGGCGTCTTTTGCGGGATATTGGGGCTGCGGATTGCCGGGTGCTGGAACCAGCAGGCGACCTCGGTCATCGTGGCCTCACCCAGCATGGCTTCGACCATGTGCAAGGACAGATCAAAGGCCGAGGCCGCGCCGGATGCGGTGCAACAGCGCCGGTTCACCGCGATCACGTCATCGGTTACGGCAATCTGGGGAAATTCGGCCTCGAACGCCGTACGGTACAGCCAATGGACCGAGCAGGTCTGCCCCTGCAAAACGCCCGAGCGGGCCAGTGGGAACACCCCGCCGCTGATCGCGCCCAACCGTGTGCCGTGGCGTGCGAGATAGCGCAGTTGCGCCGTAACCTCGGCAGGCGCGCTGAACTGGCCATCGGGTTCGGACAGGACAATCAGAAGATCGACATCGCGCAAGGCCTTCAGGGCGCACTCGGTTTGAAACGGGATACCCGCGCTGGCGGTAACGGGGCCTGCGTCCTCGGAACACAGCACCCAGGAAAACACCTGTTTGCGCGCGATTTCATTGGCGGCGCGCAACGGCTCGATCACCGAGGTCAGACAGGCCATCGGAAAGCCGGGCAGCAGCAGGAAGCCAACCGAAATCCGGTCTCGCCCGTCGAAATCAAGATCCTTCAAAGGGGCCGATAACTGGTGCATGTCAGCTTCCGTTGCAGGGAATTTCGATATACTATGGGGAAAAATACTTTCCTGACAAGAGTGGCTACACAAATCAGGGTCTCGTGTGCCATGGTTGGCAGAACCACCCTCGGGGATCAAGGGAATAGCGATGGCGCAGGCCGAAACGACCGATGACAAGCTGACATTGTCGCAGGACCCGCACAGGGTTCGCGACAGCGGTGAAAAGAACCTGGAAACGGCAATCGGGCGCGAAATCAAGGCGTTGCGCCTGCAACAGGGGACAACGATTGCCGAATTGTCCGGGTTGACCGGCCTGTCGATCAGTATGTTGTCCAAAATCGAGAACGGGGCGACCTCGCCTTCCCTGACAACCCTCCAATCTCTGGCCGATGCGCTGAGCACGCCGATCACGTCGTTTTTCCGACGTTATGAAGAAACCCGCAACGCGGTGCACACCAAATCGGGCGAAGGGGTCGAGACCGAGCGGGCCGGTACGCGGGCCGGGCACCACTATACCCTTCTGGGTCATTTGGGGGCCAATGCCAGCGGTGTCGTGGTGGAACCCTACCTGATCACGCTGACCGAGGAATCCGACCGCTTTCCGACATTCCAGCATGACGGGATCGAGATGCTGTATCTGCTGGAAGGCGAAGTGGATTACCGTCACGGGGACAGCATTTATTCGATGAAGCCGGGCGACACGCTTTTCTTCGATGCCGATGCCCCGCATGGGCCAGAGGGTCTGGTGAAACTGCCTGCAAAATACCTGTCGATCATCTCGTATCCACAGACAAGCTGACCATTTTCATCATTGGTGTCGTCTAAACCGGGCTGCTTGAGTGCTGCGCCGGACCGTGGACCTATTCCTGTTTTGTGGATTTTCCTCACAGGAATATTTATTTCTCAGTGTTGTTTTTCACACTTCGGCCTGCTAGCGTCAGATTCGACGAAATTTCAGAGGACCAAAGCGGATGTGTGGAATTGTCGGTCTGTTTCTCAAGGACAAGAGTTTGGAGCCTGAACTGGGCTCGATGCTGACGGATATGCTGGTCACGATGACGGACCGGGGACCGGACAGCGCTGGGATTGCGATTTATGGCGCCGAGTCCGATGGGACAGCAAAGCTGACGGTGCAATCGGATGCGCCGGATGAAGACTTTGCAACGCTGGCCGCCGATCTGGGCGAGGCGATTGGCGCGCAGGTTTCCTTGCAGGCCAACGACACGCATGCGGTGCTGCAGATGGACGGTGCCAAGGTCGAACAGGCCCGTCAGGCCGTGCGCGAACTGCGCCCCGGTCTGCGCGTGATGTCGGACGGCGCGGCGATTGAGATTTACAAGGAAGTTGGCCTGCCACGAGATGTGGCCGACCGGTTCAACCTGTCGACCATGGGCGGCAGCCACGGCATCGGACACACGCGGATGGCCACCGAATCCGCTGTGACCACCGAAGGCGCGCACCCTTTCAACACCGGCTCGGATCAGTGCCTGGTGCATAACGGCTCGCTTTCGAACCACAACGCGTTGCGACGCAAGCTCAAGCGTGAGGGCGTGCGGGTGGAGTCGATGAATGATACCGAAGTTGGCGCGGCCTATCTGACCTGGAAGATGCAGAACGGGGCCACCTTGGGTGAGGCGCTGGAAAGCAGTCTGGAAGATCTCGATGGGTTCTTTACCTTTGTTGTCGGTACCAAGGACGGGTTCGGCGTGGTGCGCGACCCCATCGCCTGCAAACCGGCTGTGATGGCCGAGACCGATCAATATGTGGCCTTCGGCAGCGAATACCGCGCTTTGGTCAACCTGCCGGGCATCGAAGACGCCAAGGTCTGGGAACCCGAACCCGCAACCGTCTATTTCTGGAGCCACTGAGATGCAGACTTACGATGTTGCAGAAAACGGCCTGCGCGGTTTGAATTCGACCCTTCAGGCCCAAAGCGTTGACACCAACCAGACCAGCTGGGAGGTCCGGAACCCCAAGGGCAGCCACGCCATTGCCGTGGGGCTGGACGCGCCCATCGAGGTGACGGTCAAAGGGTCCACCGGTTATTACTGTGCGGGGATGAACCAGCAGGCGACCATCAAGGTCGAAGGCTCGGTTGGTCCGGGCGTGGCCGAAAACATGATGTCGGGCACCGTGATCGTCGAAGGCGACGCCAGCCAATATGCCGGGGCAACCGGGCATGGTGGTTTGCTGGTGATCAAGGGCAATGCCAGCTCGCGCTGCGGGATCTCGATGAAAGGGATCGATATCGTCGTGCATGGCAATATCGGTCATATGTCGGCCTTCATGGCGCAGGATGGCAATCTGGTTGTCTGCGGCGATGCGGGCGATGCGCTTGGCGACTCGCTGTACGAGGCGCGGTTGTTTGTGCGCGGCTCGGTCAAAAGCCTTGGGGCGGACTGCATCGAGAAAGAGATGCGGCCCGAGCACCTTGAATTGTTGGCCGATCTGCTGGACCGCGCCGGAGCGGACGCCAACCCGGAAGAGTTCAAGCGGTACGGCTCGGCCCGTCAGCTTTACAATTTCGACGTCGACAACGCGGCTGCTTACTGAGGATATGGGTATGAAAGACACAGATCACGCCATCCCCCGCACCATGCCGATCCAGTCGGCGACCTTTACCAACCCGATCAATGCCGAAATCCGGCGGGCGGCGGCGACCGGCATCTATGACATTCGCGGTGGCGGTGCCAAACGCAAGGTGCCCCATTTCGACGACCTGCTGTTTCTGGGTGCCTCGGTCTCGCGCTACCCGTTGGAAGGCTACCGCGAACGCTGCGATACCTCGGTGACGCTGGGCACGCGCTTTGCCAAGAACCCGATTCAACTGGACATCCCGATCACCATTGCGGGCATGAGCTTTGGGGCCCTGTCCGGCCCGGCGAAAGAGGCTCTGGGCCGCGGCGCATCCGCGGCGGGGACGTCGACCACCACCGGTGACGGCGGCATGACACCCGAGGAACGCGGCCATTCGTCCAAGCTGGTTTATCAGTACCTGCCCTCGCGCTATGGGATGAACCCCAACGATCTGCGCAAGGCGGATGCGATTGAAATCGTGGTTGGTCAGGGCGCAAAACCCGGCGGTGGCGGCATGTTGCTGGGTCAAAAGATCAGCGACCGCGTGGCCGAGATGCGCACCCTGCCGAAAGGCATCGACCAGCGCTCGGCCTGCCGCCACCCGGACTGGACCGGGCCGGATGATCTGGAGATCAAGATCCTTGAACTGCGCGAAATCACCGGCTGGCAGGTTCCGATCTACGTCAAGGTTGGCGCGACCCGGCCCTATTACGACACTGCGCTGGCGGTGAAGGCCGGGGCCGATGTGGTGGTGATGGACGGGATGCAGGGCGGCACCGCTGCCACGCAGGATGTGTTCATCGAACATGTGGGTCTGCCGACGCTGTCGTGTATCCGCCCTGCCGTTCAGGCGCTGCAGGATCTGGGTGTGCACCGCGAGGTGCAACTGGTGATCTCGGGCGGTATCCGCACCGGCGCTGATGTGGCCAAGGCTATGGCATTGGGCGCAGATGCGGTGGCCATCGGGACTGCGGCTTTGATCGCCTTGGGCGACAATGACCCGAAATGGGAATCCGAGTACCAAAAGCTGGGCACCACCACCGGGGCTTATGATGACTGGCACGAAGGGCAGGACCCTGCGGGTATCACCACGCAGGACCCGGATCTGGCCGCGCGGCTGGACCCGGTCGAAGCGGGCCGCCGGTTGCGCAACTACCTGAAGGTGATGACCCTTGAGGCGCAGACCATCGCGCGCGCATGTGGCCATAATCACCTGCACAATCTGGAGCCCGAGGATCTGTGCGCCCTGACAATGGAGGCCGCCGCCATGGCGCGCGTCCCATTGGCGGGCACCGACTGGTATCCCGGCAAGGCCGGGTTCTGAACTGCAAGCGAAATGAAGGCGCGGCCCAAACGGGCGGCGCCTTTCTTCTTTTGAACCAACAGGGAAAGGAAGGCCGACCATGACGACAGATCTGGCAGCTTTCGCCAAGGAAAAAGGCGTCAAATATTTCATGATTTCGTTCACCGATCTGTTCGGTGGGCAACGGGCCAAGCTGGTCCCCGCACAGGCTATCGCGGATATGCAAGAAGAGGGCGCAGGTTTTGCCGGATTTGCCACCTGGCTGGATATGACCCCGGCCCATCCGGACATGCTGGCGGTGCCCGATCCGTCCTCGGTGATCCAACTGCCCTGGAAGCCCGAGGTCGCATGGGTCGCTGGCAATTGCGTGATGGAGGGCGAGGACGTCGCCCAGGCCCCGCGCAACGTGCTGCGCCGCCTGATCGACGAGGCCGCCGAAATGGGCATGCATGTCAAAACCGGGATCGAGGCCGAGTTCTTCCTGCTGACGCCCGATGGCGAGCAGATCAGCGATCCGTTCGATACGGCCGAAAAGCCTTGCTACGACCAGCAGGCGGTGATGCGCCGTTATGACGTGGTACGCGAGATCTGCGACTACATGCTGGAACTGGGTTGGGGGCCGTATCAGAACGACCACGAGGACGCCAATGGCCAGTTCGAAATGAACTGGGAATTTGACGATGCCTTGCGCACCGCCGACAAGCATTCCTTCTTCAAGTTCATGACCAAATCGGTAGCGGAAAAGCACGGCTTCCGCGCCACCTTCATGCCGAAACCGGTCGAGGGGCTGACGGGCAATGGCTGCCATGCCCATATCTCGGTCTGGGATGCGCCGGGCGCGGATGCAAAGACCAACGTGTTTGCCGGTGAGGGTGACGGTCCGACGGGCGAGGTCGGTCTGAGCGAACAGGGCAAGCACTTCCTCGGCGGCATCATGAAACACGCCAGCGCGCTGGCGGCGATCACCAACCCGACGGTGAACTCGTACAAACGCATCAACGCCCCGCGCACCATGTCGGGCGCGACTTGGGCACCGAATACTGTCACGTGGACCGGCAACAACCGCACCCACATGGTCCGCGTCCCAGGACCGGGCCGGTTCGAACTGCGACTGGCCGATGGCGCGACCAACCCCTATCTGCTGCAGGCCGTGATCATCGCGGCGGGCCTGTCGGGCATTCGGTCCAAGGCCGATCCGGGTCGCCGCTATGACATCGACATGTATGCCGAGGGCCACACTGTCACCGACGCACCCAAACTGCCGCTGAACATGCTGGACGCGCTGCGCGACTATGACAAGGATACCGAGCTGAAAGCTGCGATGGGTGACGAGTTTTCAGCCGCGTTTCTGAAGATGAAACATCAGGAGTGGAACTCTTTCGTCAGCCATTTCTCGCGCTGGGAAAAAGAACACACGCTCGATATCTGAGGTTCATCGCCCTTTTTAAAACAGGAAAGGCCGGAGTGTTTCGCAGTCCGGCCTTGCAGCATGACGGGACGCGCCCGCCTCAGACGCCTTCGATCAGCGCAATATCCGCCTGACATGCATCCCGGCGCCTTTCTCGTGCTGCGCGGTATTCGTCAGAGGCATAGCAGGCGCGGGCGTCCTCGATACTGTCGAACTCGATGATCACCCGGCGTTGCCATGGGTGGCCTTCCAGCGTTTCGGCCTCGCCCCGGGCCAGGAACCGCGCGCCGAATTTCTGAAAGGCCGCGGGTGCGATGTCCTGATAGCCCTTATAGGCCTCGGGGTCGGTGACGGTGACGTTGGCGATCCAATAGGCTTTGGGTTTTTCACTCAACTTGGTTTCTTTCATCTGATGCAAACAGCCGTTCGGCGATTTTGGTGGTGTCGTCCAGATGCCGCTCGACAGCTGCGCGGGCGGCGACCGGGTCGCCCGAGGTAATGGCGTCGCAGATCTGTTCCATATGGGTCAGGCCGGGCTGATCCCGATCGTCCGAAGACAGGGTCATCATGCGCAGCCTGCTGATCCGGCCATTCAGGCGCTGAACGATGTCCCAGGCGATGTAGTGGCCCGCGCCATCGAAAATCTCGGAATAGAAATCCGCCGTGGCGCGGAACAGGGCACCCGGTGCCTTGTTCTCAAACCCGCGTCTGAGATGGTCCAGCGCCTGTCTCAGCGCGCCTGTGCGTTCGGGCGTGATATTGCGCGCGCAGTGTTCCGCGGCGGCAGTTTCGAGCATGCGGCGAATATCGTAGATCTGGCGCGCATCCTCCCACGACATGACAGCAACGATAGGTCCGCGTCCGGGCAGGATGTCTACCAGACCTTCGGCTTCGAGATAGCGGATGGTTTCGCGGATCACGGTTCGGCTGACGCCCAACTGATCGCAAAGCGGGCGTTCGACCAGCCGCTCTCCGGGTTCGAACGTGCCTTCGATGATCGCCTCGCGCATCCGTTCCTGCACCATATCGCGCAGGGTCGCGGGGGGATGATCAATCTTGGTCAGTTTGGGTTCCGTCATGGCCAGATACCTATCGGTTTGGAAGATCGCTCGCAAGGTATGATTGACAGATGGTATGATGGTATACCAAATAGACCTGCACCGAATCGTAAGGAGCAGAGCCATGCCCGCCGAAATCCGAAAAACCCTGTTGCATGTGGAAAACACGCTGATCGAAGGGGGAAAGGTCGCCGAGACGCCGTTGAGGATGATTGCGGCTGTTGCGGTGATCCGGAACCCGTGGGCCGGGCGCGGTTTTGTTGAGGACCTGAAGCCCGAGATCCACGATTGCGCGCCGGGTCTGGGCAAACTGCTGACCGATATGGTGCTGCAGGCCGCAGGCGGGGGCGACATGGTCGAAGGGTACGGCAAAGCCGCCATTGTCGGTGTGAATGGTGAGGTCGAACATGGTTCGGCCCTGATCCACACGCTGCGGTTCGGCAATTTCTACCGCGAGGCGGTCGGGGCCAAATCCTATCTGGCCTTCACCAATACGCGCGGCCCGGCAAATGCGTCGATGCAGATCCCGCTGATGGACAAAAATGATGGCGGTCGGCGCAGCCATTATCTGACTATTCAGCTGCAAGTAGCGGACGCGCCTGCGCCGGATGAGATCATGATCGCGCTGGGGGCATCCATCGGGGGCCGCCCGCATCACCGTATTGGCGACCGCTATCAGGACCTCAGGGAACTGGGCCATGACGTCGACAACCCTGCAGCTGTCTGAGCCCTTCGGGCAGGTTGCCTGTCGCGAGGCGGGCCTGTCCCATGCCGGGAAGGCCCCTCCTGTGGTTCTGATCCACGGGGTCGGCATGCAATCGGCAGCCTGGGGTCCGCAGATTGAGGCACTGTCGGAAACGCATCACGTGATCGCGCTGGATATGCCGGGGCATGGGGGCAGTGACCGCATCCCTTCGGGGTCGGGACTGCCGGTGTTTCTGGACTGGTTGCTGGCCGTTCTGGATGCGCTGAGGGTTGAACGGGTCAGTTTGGCCGGGCATTCCATGGGGGCCCTGATTGCAGGCGGGTTTGCCGTGTGTCACCCGGACCGGGTTGCCCGCGTGGCCTTGCTGAACGGTGTGTTCTGCCGCGACGCCAAAGCCAGCAAGTCCGTGATCGAACGGGCCGAACTGATCGGAACCGGGTCCTTCGATCTGGACACGCCCCTGCGCCGTTGGTTCGGGGACACACCGACCGACCGCGCCGCGCGGGGCCACGTGGCGCAATGGCTGTCGGAGGTGGATATTGACGGCTACGCGACCGCCTATGGCGCATTTGCGCGAGGTGATGCGCTGTATGCTGACGGGTTCGGCAGGATCAAATGCCCGTTGCTTGCGCTGACCGGGCAGGACGATCCCAACTCGACCCCCGCAATGTCGCAAGCGATGGCAGAGGCTGCACCATACGGGCGCGCGGTTATCATCGAAAACCACAGACATATGGTAAACCTGACCGCACCAGACGCGGTGAACGCTGCGCTGACGGACTGGTTGCACATGCCATCTGAACAGGGTGAACTGACATGATTGAATTTGACCCGAACATGCTGAACAACCCGCGCGCCTTACGCAATGCCTTCGGCACCTTCATGACTGGCGTGACCGTTGTGACGGCCCATGACGATGCGGGCAATCCGTTGGGCTTTACCGCGAATTCCTTCACCTCGGTCTCGCTTGATCCGCCTTTGGTTCTTGTCTGTCTGGCCAACACCTCCAGCAACTATGAAACCTTCGCCAAAACATCGAAATTCGCGATCAACATCCTGTCCGAGGCACAGATCGCACTGTCCAATACCTTTGCCCGCCCGGTCGAGGATCGGTTTGCGAGTGTCGACTGGGAACCCGGCCCGCATGGCTCGCCCATTCTGGGGGGTGTCTCGGCGTGGTTCGATTGCGCCATGCACAGAACCGTCGAAGCGGGCGATCACCTGATCCTGATTGGTCAGGTCAAAGCCTTTGATCAGGATATCGCGCCGGGCCTGGGATACGCGCGCGGGGCCTATGTCACACCGGCGGCCGAGGCGAGGGCGCTCAGCAAACGCTCGGACATGGTGGTGTCGGCCCTGATCGAGCGCGACGGGAAGATCCTGCTACAGGACGATGGCAACGGCTATTTGACCATTCCCAATACCGACGATGTCTCGGGCGGCGCAAACGCGGCTCTTGCCCGGTTGATCGCCGACAGCGGTGTGAATGCCGAGCCCGGCTTTATCTACTCCGTCTTTCAGGACGACGCGCGCCAGCAGCAGCATATCTCGTTTCTGTGTCAGGCCGACGGCGGTGAACCGGTTAACGGGGTTTTCACAGAAGTTAGCCCGTCCACACTGATGGATGTGTCGGACCCGGCGCTCTGCACCATGCTGGAACGGTTTGCGGCGGAAAGTCAGATCGGGAATTTCGGGGTGTATTACGGCAATGAGGTGAGCGGGCGGGTCAAGCCTCTCACCGGGGGAGTTAAGCGGACATGAAATTCTCACTTTTTGCGCATATGGAGCGGATCTCGGCGGATCAGGACCAGAAGCAGCTGTATGACGAGTTCATCCAACTGTGCAAAATCGCCGATGAGGGCGGGATGCACGCGGTCTGGACGGGCGAGCATCACGGGATGAATTTCACCATCGCCCCAAACCCGTTCCTGAACCTGATCGACGTGGCGCGCCATACCAAAAATGTGCGTCTGGGCACCGGCACCGTGATTGCACCGTTCTGGCACCCGATCCGTCTGGCCGGTGAGGCGGCGATGACCGATATCATCACCGAGGGCCGTCTTGATTTGGGAATCGCACGCGGGGCCTACAGCTTTGAATACGAACGTCTGATGCCCGGCATGGACGCCTGGGAAGCCGGCCAGCGGATGCGCGAGCTGATCCCGGCGGTGCAAAAGCTGTGGCTGGGCGACTATGCGCATGAGGGCGAGTTTCACCAGTTTCCCAAGACCACCTCGGCCCCGCAGCCGGTTCAGAAAGACGGCCCGCCGATCTGGGTCGCGGCGCGCGATCCCAACAGCCACGAATTTGCCGTCTCGCATGGGTGCAACGTGCAGGTGACGCCGCTTTGGAACGGCGATGACGAGGTTGAAAGCCTCATGGTCAAGTTCAACGACGCCTGCGCCAAGTTTCCTGATGTAGCACGACCCAAAATCATGTTGTTGATGCACACCTATGTGGCCTCGGACGATGCAGACGTGAAACAGGCGGCGGTCGAGCTGAACCGGTTCTACAACTATTTCGGGGTCTGGTTCATGAACAAGCGCGATATCTCGCAGGGCCTGATCGACCCGCTGAGCGACGATGAGATTGCCGCGCATCCCTTCTATACCCCGGAAAACATGGAGCGTGATCTGGTCATCGGCACAGTCGACACCGTCATCGATCGGCTGCGCCACTATCAGGCGCTTGGCTATGATGAGTATTCCTTCTGGATCGACTCCAGCATGCCGTTCGAGCGCAAGAAAGCCTCGCTTGAGCGGTTTATCAAAGACGTCATGCCGGCGTTTCAGTAAAGTGGTGCCATAAGATGCAGCAGTTTCAACAGTATATCGATGGCGCTTTTTCGGATGGGGCGACGCAGTTCGACAGTCTGGACCCCGCCACCGGCGCGGTCTGGGCAAAGATGCCCGAGGCCAGTGCGGAGGATGTGAATAAGGCCGTTGAGGCCGCAGATCGTGCGTTTTTTGCGCCTGAATGGGCAGGGATGACGGCCACTGCCCGTGGCAAGTTGCTGGCCCGGCTGGCGGATCTGATTGCGGAAAACGCCCCGCGTCTGGCCGAGCTGGAGACCCGCGATACCGGCAAGATCATCCGCGAGACCTCGGCCCAGATCGCCTATGTCGCTGATTATTATCGGTATTACGCCGGGCTGGCTGACAAGATCGAAGGCGCGCATTTGCCCATCGACAAACCGGATATGGAGGTCTGGCTGCGCCGGGAACCCATCGGGGTTGTGGCGGCGGTGGTGCCCTGGAACTCGCAACTGTTCCTGTCGGCGGTCAAGATCGGCCCGGCTTTGGCGGCGGGTTGTACCGTGGTGCTGAAAGCATCCGAAGAAGGCCCCGCGCCGATGCTGGAATTTGCCCGCATCTTCGATCAGGCCGGGTTCCCCAAGGGCGTGCTGAACGTCATCACTGGTGGACCGGTGGTAGGGGCAACGCTGACCAGCCACCCGAAAGTGGCGCATGTCGCCTTTACCGGCGGGCCGGAGACTGCGCGCCATATTGTGCGCAATTCGGCCGAGAATCTGGCTTCAACCTCGCTGGAACTGGGCGGCAAATCCCCGTTCATCGTGTTCGAGGATGCCGATATCGAAAGCGCCGTGAATGCACAGGTGTCGGGGATATTCGCGGCAACGGGGCAAAGCTGTGTCGCCGGGTCGCGGCTGGTGGTGCAGGCCTCGATCAAGGAGGAATTCCTCGCTCGTCTTAAGGACAAGGCCGAGGCGGTTGTGATCGGTGCCCCCGACGACATGTCGACCGAGGTCGGCCCGCTGTGCACGCTGCGTCAGCGGGGCAATGCGGTCGACCTGATCCAGCGGTCTGTCGCGCAAGGGGCCAAGCTGATAACCGGCGGGCAGCCGATTGACCGCGACGGGTTTTTCTTTCCTCCGACCATTCTGGATTGTTCCGACGTGCCGGACGCCGACAGCCTGACCAACGAGTTTTTCGGTCCGGTCCTGTCGGTTGTTTCGTTCGAGACCGAAGCTGAGGCCATCGCCATCGCCAACAATACCCAATTCGGTTTGGCCTCGGGCCTGTTCACGCAGAACCTGACGCGGTCGCATCGCATGATCCGTGCCATCCGTGCGGGGATTGTCTGGGTAAACACCTACCGCGCCGTCAGCCCGATTGCGCCGTTTGGGGGCCACGGTCTGTCGGGCCACGGGCGCGAAGGGGGTCTGCAAGCGGCGCTGGATTACACCAAGATCAAATCGGTCTGGCTGCGCACCAGCGACGACCCGATCCCGGATCCGTTTGTCATGCGCTGAGTTGCGCGGATCGGCCTAGAAATCCAGACCCAGATCGACAGTCCGATAGGAATGGGTCAGCGCGCCGGAGGAAATGAAGTCCACGCCGGTCGCGGCAATGGCAGCCACAGTCTCTTGTGTGACATTGCCCGAGGCTTCTGTGACCAACCGACCGTTCACCAGCGCGACTGCCTCGGCCAAGGTTTCGGGCGACATGTTGTCCAGCAGCACAACATCGGCACCGCCAACCTCAAGCACTTGGGCCAATTGATCCAGCGTATCCACCTCGATCTCGACCTTCATCATGTGCGAAGCGCGGGCCTGCGTCGCCTCAAGCACCGCGCGCACGCCGCCTGCCGCCGCGATGTGGTTGTCCTTGATCAGGATCGCATCCGATAGTGAGAACCGGTGATTGAACCCACCGCCATGCAAAACGGCCTGTTTTTCGACGATGCGCAGGCCGGGCGTGGTCTTTCGCGTGCAGGTGATGCGCGCGCGGGTGCCCTTGGTTTCCGCGACCAAAGCCGCTGTGGACGTTGCCACGCCGCACAGCCGCCCGGCAAAGTTCAGTGCCACGCGCTCCGCCGACAGGATCGAGGATGCCTTGCCCGTGATCTCGATCAGCGTATCGCCCTTGGCGCAGGGCTGGCCATCCGCGATATGTGTCGAGATATCCAGCGAAGGGTCGATCAGACGGAACGCCAGCGCCGCGACCTGCATCCCCGAGACCACGGCATCCTCGCGCGCGTTCAAGCGGGCCGCATAGGCCGTATCCGACGGGATTACGGTCTGGGTGGTGATGTCGCCATAGGCACCCAAATCCTCCATCAGTGCTGAGCGCACCAGGGGTTCAAGGATCATGTCGGGCAGGGCCGGATGGGTCATGCTGCGTCCTTTGCAATGCGGTCCCGCAGGGTCAGCGCCTCGTTCAGCGTCAGGGCCGAGCGTTGGCCGGGGCCGGGGGTAAGGTCGGGGAAATCAGAACGGTAATGAGCGCCACGGCTTTCCTCGCGCAAAAGCGCGGCGGCGGCGATCAGCGTGGCGGTGGCGGTCATGTTCAGAAATACGTCGGAGTCCGGATGCCGGGCCTCAAGCGCCGCGATTTCGGTCAGGGCGCGATGCAGACCGGCCTGATCGCGGACAACGCCCACATGCTGGGTCATGGCATGGCGCAGGGCAGCCAGATCCGGAGTTTGTTCGGTTGCGGCGTCGGGGGTCAGCGTAACATCAACCTTTGGTGCAGTTCGCTGGGAAACAACGGCTGCAATGTCCTGTGCGCAGGCGCGGGCAAAGACCAGCGCCTCAAGCAATCCGTTCGACGCCAGCCGGTTCGCGCCGTGCAACCCGGTCGAGGCCGCCTCGCCACAGGCCCAAAGCCCGTTCAGCGAACTGCGGCCCGCCAGATCGGTTTCGATGCCGCCCATATGATAATGGGCCGAGGCGGTCACCGGGATCGGATCGCGCACCGGGTCGAGACCGTGGCGCAGACAGGCCTCGGTCACTGCCGGGAAATGGTCCGCGATCTGTGCGCCAATCGCCGCGCGGGTGTCCAGCGCCGGGCGCTTGCCCGTCTGCGCCTGTGTGTAGACGGCACGTGCAACGGTGTCGCGCGGGGCCAGATCGGCATCGGGGTGGATGTCGGGCATGAACCGATGCCCGTCATTGTCGATCAAAACAGCCCCTTCACCGCGCAGGGCTTCGGTCGCCAGCGGGGTGGGGTCTTCGCCGACGTCGATGGCGGTGGGGTGGAACTGGACAAACTCGGCATCCGCAATCCGCGCACCGGCGCGCGCGGCCATGCCGATACCCTGACCCCGGATGCGCGCAGGGTTGGTGGTTTGCGCATAAAGACCCGCCGAGCCGCCGGTCGCCAGTACATGCGCCGACCCGCGCAGCAGAACCTGTGGTGCGCCCGGCGCGTCGGCGCTGGTCAGATAGACACCGCTGACCTGCGCGCCGTCGCTTTCCAACCCAACCGCCAGAGCGCCTTCGATGACCTGAATTGAAGGCGTTTCGCGCAGGGCCACAATCAGCGCGCGCATGATCTCGGCCCCTGCCTGATCGCCCTTGACGCGGACGACCCGCGCGGCGGAATGCGCTGCCTCGCGCGATTGCACAAAGCCGCCATCGGCGGTGCGGTCGAACCCGGTGCCCAGATCGGACAGATCAAGGATATGTTCAGGTGCCGCCTTGGTCACGAACTCGGCCACCTCACGCAGAACCGACCCGGCCCCGGCGCGCATCGTGTCCTCGGCATGGGCTTGCGGGCTGTCCGTTCGCGCCATCGCCGCCGCAACACCACCCTGCGCCCAGGCCGAGCTTGCGCCGGATCCAAGCGGTTCGGGTGAGATCATGACAACGGGGCAGGGGGCCAGTTTCAGCGCCGTATAGACCGCCGCCAGCCCGGCCCCGATGATCACCACACGCGGTGTCTGAACGGTTTGCATATCGCCGATCAAATACCCAAATGGCGCGACAGGTCGATCATGCGCTGCACCGACAGGCGGGCCTTGTCCGCTACTTCTGCATCCACCTCGACCTGTCCGGTCATCGTGTCCAGCGCGAACAGCACCTTTTCCAGCGTGATTTTCTTCATGTAGGGGCACATGTTGCAGGGGCCGACAAAATCGACCTCGGGCAGAGAATCCGCGATATTCGACGCCATCGAACATTCGGTGATCAGCAGCGCCTTTTCCGGCTTCTCATCCGTGACGTATTTGATGATCCCGCTGGTCGAGCCCGAGAAATCGGCCTCGGCCACCACGTCCGGCGGGCATTCGGGATGGGCAATCAGACGCGTGCCGGGGTTCCATTCGCGGAAGTCGCGCAGATCGCTGGCGCTGTATTGCTCGTGCACGATGCATGAACCTTCCCACCAGACCACGTTCTTCTGCGGCACGTCGCGCGCCACGTTCTGGGCCAGATACTGATCCGGGGTCATGATGACGGTATGGCTGTCCTGCGCCGCAACGATCTGCGCCGCGTTCGATGAGGTGCAGCAGATGTCCGAGGCCGCTTTGACCTCGGCCGTGGTGTTCACATAAGACACGACCGGCGCGCCGGGATAGCGGCGGCGCATTTCCTCGACGCCTTCGGCGGTGATGGATTCCGCCAACGAGCATCCGGCTTCCATATCCGGCATCAGCACGGTTTTGTCAGGGCTGAGAATCTTCGACGTCTCGGCCATGAAATGCACACCGCATTGCACGATCACATCGGCCTCGACCTCGGTCGCCTTGATGGCCAGTTGCAAGCTGTCGCCGCCGAAATCCGAAATGCCGTGGTAAATCTCGGGCGTCATGTAGTTGTGGCCCAGAATGACCGCGTTGCGCTTGGCCTTCAGATCGTTGATCGCTTTGACGTAGGGCGCGTAGATCGCCCAATCCATCGGCGACACCACACGGGACATGCGGTCGTAGATGTCGCTCATGCTTTCAGCAAGCTGGGGCGAGGGGGCAAGATCATATTTTTCGGAGAGATGCGCGCGCTGCGCGGGAAGGTCGAACACGGGACTGTTTTTCTGCCTGTTAAACGCGTGGCGTTCCTCATATGGGGTCTTCAGTGGAATGACCAGCGCTCAGACAGGACGAATTTCCCAAAAATCGGATCAGGCGCAAAACAATCCGTTTTTTTGGCCCTTGTTTTGGGCATTATCGGAAATTTCCTGCCCGGTTTCGGCCCGACGCGGCCCTTTCAGGCGGCACCTGCGGGCAGCGAATCTGGTTGTCTTTTGATCCGTTCCCCCCTAGTCAGGCTTTTACCTCGGGGTGCGTGACAAAAACGCTGAGATGCCATGGGCGAACCCGTTGAACCTGAACCGGCTAGAACCGGCGGAGGGAAAGGTAACGGTTCATCCATCCTTGCCCTCTCGCCGCAATGGAGGATGACATGAAACATCTGCTGATTGCTGCGGGAATTCTGAGTGCAACAGCCGCCATGGCGGACGACAAACCTCAGCTGACCGTTTACACCTATGACAGCTTCGTCTCGGATTGGGGCCCCGGTCCCAAGGTCAAAGAGGCGTTCGAGGCCGTCTGCGATTGTGACCTGAACCTTGTTGGCGTTGAAGACGGCGCAGCGCTTCTGTCGCGCATCCGGCTTGAGGGCGAAAGCTCGGACGCGGATGTGGTGTTGGGTCTGGATACCAACCTGATCACAGCCGCCAAGGAAACCGGCCTGTTCGCGCCAAGCGCGGTGACCGCTGAATATGCGCTGCCGATCGAGTGGTCGGATGACGTGTTTGCCCCCTATGACTGGGGCTATTTCGCCTTTGTCCACAATGCCGATGCTGCGGCCCCTGCGAATTTCCGGGACCTGGCCGACAGCGACACCAAGATCATCATTCAGGACCCGCGCTCCTCGACCCCCGGTCTGGGTCTGCTGCTGTGGGTCAAGGCGGCCTATGGCGATGACGCGCCCCAGATTTGGGCCGGTCTGGCCGACAATATCGTAACCGTGACCAAGGGTTGGTCCGAGGCGTACGGGCTGTTTCTGGAAGGTGAGGCCGACATGGTCCTCAGCTACACCACATCGCCTGCCTATCACCTGATTGCCGAAGAAGACGCCAGCAAGGCGGCGGCGGCTTTTGACGAAGGTCATTATATGCAGGTGGAAGTGGCCGGGAAACTGGCTGGGACGGATCAGCCGGAACTGGCAGATCAGTTCCTGCAATTCATGGTCTCGGACGCGTTCCAGCAGATCATTCCCACGACCAACTGGATGTATCCGGCGGTGACTCCGGCATCGGGCTTGCCCGAAGGGTTCGATACGCTGATCACCCCGGAAAAATCACTGTTGTTGTCCCCGGATGAGGCTGCCGTTGCGCGGGATCAGGCGCTTGCGGAATGGCTGGGCGCGCTCAGCCAGTAAGCCCCTGGCCGGGTGTTGGCGCAGCGGCGCTGGTCGCTGCGCTGATCCTTGGGACGCTGGCCGCCGTTGCACTGCGGGCTGATGCAGCCGGCGGGTTCGGCCCGGCGGACTGGGCCGCGTTGCGCTTTACGCTGGTGCAGGCCGTCTTGTCGGCCCTGTTCAGCGCGGCGCTGGCGATCCCTGTGGCCCGTGCACTGGCCCGGCGGCGCTTTCCGGGGCGGCGCGCGCTGATCGCGCTGCTGGGTGCCCCGTTTATCTTGCCGGTCATCGTCGCAATCCTTGGTCTGTTGCAGGTCTTTGGCCGTGCGGGCTGGATTTCCGACGTTCTGGGTCTGTTTGGCTTGCCGCCGATACGGATCTACGGGTTGCACGGCGTCGTGCTGGCGCATGTGTTCTTCAACCTGCCGCTTGCCACACGGCTGATCCTGCAGGCGTGGCAGGAAATCCCCGCCGAGAGGTTCCGTCTGGCCGCGCAGCTGGGCTGTGACGGAATGGCGATGTTCCGTCTGATCGAACTGCCGATGCTGAAACGCATCCTGCCTGGCGTGCTGGCGGTAATCTTCGCGATTTGCCTGACCAGCTTTGCCGTCGCCCTAACGTTGGGAGGGGGGCCGCGCGCGACAACCATCGAACTGGCGATCTATCAATCCTTCACCTACGATTTCGATCTGGGCCGCGCCGCGCTGCTATCCGCGCTGCAACTGGCCCTGACAGCTGCTGCTGCCCTGGCTGCCCTTCGGTTTTCGCGGGGTGACGGGTTTGGCACCGGGCTGGACCGGGCCATTCGCCGCTGGGATGGAGGGGCACCCGTCTTCGACACATTCTGGATCATCGCCGCGGCTGCGTTTCTGCTGTTGCCGCTGGCGGCGGTCGTGATCTCGGGGATCGGCGGGATTTTCGACATGCCCGCGTTGGTCTTCCGCGCGGCGCTGACCTCGGTTCTGGTGGCAGCGGTCAGTACCTCCGTTTTGCTGATGCTGGCGTTGCCCATGGCGATGGCGGTTGCAACCGGACGACATGGCATTGTCGAAATCAGCGGCATTCTGGGCCTTGCAGCCTCACCCTTGGTGATCGGCACAGGCCTGTTCATTCTAATCCGACCGGTGATCAGCCCCACATCGCTGGCCTTGCCCGTGACCGCGTTGGTGAATGCGGTGATGGCGCTGCCGTTTGCGCTGCGCATTCTGGTGCCTGCTGCGCGTGATGTGGTCACCCGGCACGGGCGGTTGGCGCTGTCGCTGGATATGACCAGATGGACCTTTTTCACGCGCGTCCTGCTGCCGCGTATGCGCGCGCAAATCGGCTTTGCCGCAGGGTTGGCGGCGGCGTTGTCGATGGGCGATCTGGGCGTGATCGCCTTGTTTGCCGACCCGAAGGTTGCGACCCTGCCGCTGCAGATTTACCGCCTGATGGGGGCGTATCAGATGCAAGCTGCCGCAGGGGCGGCGCTGTTGTTGCTGGTGTTGTCGATGGGCGCATTCTGGCTTTTGGATCGTGGAGGGCGAGCGCATGCTGAAACTTGAGGGATGCGTCATCGAAAATGGCGGCTTCTCGCTGCATGCGGGTTTTCAGGTCGAGGCGGGTGCCAGCGTAGCAATCATCGGCCCGTCCGGTGCGGGCAAGTCAACGCTGCTGGAGGCGATCGCCGGGTTTCGCGATCTCAGGCAGGGGCAGATCCTGTGGCAAGGCGCGCGAATTTCCGACCGCGCGCCGGGCAAGCGCCCTGTGGCGATGCTGTTTCAGGACGGAAATCTGTTCCCACATCTGACCGTCGCGCAGAATGTGGCCCTGGGCATGCGTCCGAACGGACGCCTGACTGACGCTAAGCAGTCGCAGGTTCAGTCGGCGCTGGCGCGCGTGGCCCTGTCCGGGTTCGAGGCACGCAAACCGGCCGAGTTGTCCGGTGGTCAGCAAAGCCGGGTGGCGTTGGCGCGGGTGCTTGTGCAGCGGCGACAGCTCTTGTTGCTGGACGAACCCTTCGCGGCCCTTGGACCCGCGTTGAAGGCAGAAATGCAGGACCTTGTCGCGGATTTGCTGGCGGAAACCGGAACGACCCTGATGATGGTCAGCCACGACCCGCAGGATGCGCGACGGATCGCAAGTCAAACCGTGCTTGTGGCCAACGGACAGGCGCATCCTCCGGCAGCAACAGGCCCGCTATTCGAAAACCCGCCGCCAGAACTGCGCGACTATCTGGGGTGATCGGTTGGCAGAAGACTGCCCTTATCCCGATGCCTGGCTCAGATGCTGGCGGATCTTGGACTCGACCCTTGGACTGTACAGGTCTAAGCTGCCGCTATTGGCAAAGAGTTCGCGGACCGAGCGGTAGCTTTCAACCTTCTTCCACACAACAGGTGATGAGGTCGGCGCCCGGCCCGAAAGCGAGGCCAGATAGGACATTGTGCCAAACAACAGGCGCGATTTGTCCCGGTGTGGTTTGTTCAGAATATACAGGCTTAGCGGTGCGTCCGGTCCGCGCTCGGCATCGACGACAAATACCTGACCGGCGCGGAAGGCCGCTTTGCCATCACACCGCGTCCAACGGCGCGTCGAAGATTTTCCTTCGCTCAGCGCTTCGACGATCCGGCTGTAGACGGTCCCGTTGCGCTCATCCAAGAAGGCAACGTTGACAATCACTTTGGTCGGATCGTTGGGCGCGCGAAAGAACACCTGATACGATCCCAGGAAAGGTCGCAGTCTTTGCAGATCGCCCGGAAACACGTCGATCAGCGGGTCCCGACGTCGGTCGGCTTCGGTTTTGGCCAGTCGGGTGGTGTGGCGGCGCAACTCGGCCGGGTCGCCCAGCAAAATATGCTCGTCAACGCCAAAGAACCGACCGATCCGGCGCAGGTTATTGGGCGAGGGCTGACTGCGACCGCTGAGGTATTTGGCAAATTGCTGGTGGTTGATTCCGATGTCCCTGCACACCGCAGCAACCGAAGGGTGATCGGCGCACAGATAGCGCAGGTTCGCTGCCAGATGTTCATGCATATGCGGTTGGTCTTTCGCTTAAACTCGCTAAAGAAAGCATAATCTGGCGTTATTGTTAAGCCCATTTGGGCGCGCAATCCTTGGGCCAACGCATCCATGCCCAGGGGAGGTCAAGCAATGGATAAACTTCAGTATGTGCGGCAACTGGAACACCGCCTGCAAATGCGTCAGGTGGACCGCCGCCAGTTCATGCGTGGTGTACTGGCAACCGGGATGACCGTCAGCGCTGCAACCTTGCTGGCCGACCGGGCAATCGCTGCGACACCCAAGAAAGGTGGCAGCATGGTCGCAGGTATCGGCCACGGTGCATCCACCGAACAACTGGATCCGGGGCAGATCTCGGCAGGCTTCCTGATCCCGTTGAGCCTGGGTATGAACGGCTTCCTGACGGCTGTTGACGCCGACAGCAATGTGCAACCTTCGATTGCTCAATCCTGGGAAGCGTCGCCGGATGCCTCGGTCTGGACATTCCAGTTGCGCGACGGGGTCGAGTTTCACAATGGCCGCAGTGTGACCTCGGACGATGTGATCGCGTCGATCAACTATCACCGGGGCGAGGGTTCGACCTCGACCGGTGCGCCGCTGTTGGCAGGGGTCAAATCGGTCCGCGCGGACGGATCGCAAACCATCGTATTTGAACTGGAAGGCGGCAATGCGGACTTTCCGGCCATCCTCAGCGACTATCGTTTTGCCATTCTGCCGGCAGAAGGTGACAGAATCGACTGGCAGTCGGGCATTGGCTGTGGGGCCTATCAGTTGACCGACTTCCAGCCCGGCATCTCAGCCGATCTGGTGCGTCATGCCAACCATTGGAACGATGATGTCGCCCATGTGGATGAATGGAAACTGCTGGTGTTGCTGGATACGACCGCGCGTATGGCGGCCCTGTCGGCGGGCACCGTTGACGTTGCCGACAAGGTCGATCCGAAAACCGCCAAATTCATCTCGCGCGATCCCAATGTCACGTTGCATTCGGTGGCGGGCACCCAGCATTACTCGTTCCCGATGCTGACGAATACCGCGCCATTTGATGACAACAATATCCGTCAGGCGATCAAATGGGGCATCGACCGGCAGGAATTGGTCGACAAAATCCTGCTGGGCTATGGCGCGGTTGGCAACGACCACCCGATCGGATCGGGCCAGAAATACTTCAACGCCGAGCTTGAGCAAAAGACGTTCGACCCCGACAAGGCGAGATTCTATCTGAAACAGGCCGGGTTGGACTCGCTGGATGTCGAGCTTTCGTCGTCAGATGCCGCCTTCCCCGGTGCGGTGGACGCCGCGACGCTGATTTCGAACTCGGCGGCGAAATGCGGGATCAATGTCACCGTCAAACGCGAGCCCAATGATGGCTACTGGTCCGAGGTCTGGACCAAGAAACCCTGGTGCGCCAGCTACTGGGCCGGTCGCCCGGTCGAAGATCTGATGTTCTCGCTGGCGTTCCAGTCTGGCGTTGCCTGGAACGAATCCTTCTGGTCGCACGAAAAATTCGACAAGCTGCTGGTCGAGGCACGGGCCGAGCTGGACACCGACAAACGCCGCCAGATGTATGGCGAGATGCAGGACATTGTGGCCAATCAGGGCGGCGTTGCGATCCCGATGTTTGCCTCCTACGTCTTTGCCACGCGGCCCAGCGTCGGCACGCCGGAAAAATTCGGCTCGAACCTCGATCTGGATGGCAGCAGCTTTATGGAACGCTGGTGGAAAGCGGAATAGCAGCCGATCTATGATAGTATCGTGAAAGAAAAGGGGATGGCTTTTGCGGTCGTCCTCTGTCGTGTCGGGGATAGGATTCCATGAAACTCTTCATTGCAACGCTATCGACCGAGACGAATACGTTCTGCACAATGCCAACCGCGATATCGGGGTTCGAGGAGTATTTTCTGCGCCACGGAACCGCAACGCAGGAACCGCCCAACCTGATGACCGAGGCGTTGCATTTGTGGCGCGCAAAAGCAGAAGCCTTGGGGTGGCAGGTCATCGAAAGTCTGGCCGCCATTGCCGAACCTGCCGGGCCGACCACCCGTAGCTGTTATGATGCGTTAAGCGGTGAGATCCTGTCTGATCTGACCGAGTGCGGCGGCGCAGATATCATTCTGTTGCAACTGCATGGCGCGATGGTGGCCGAACATATCGAGGATTGCGAAGGCGACCTTTTGACCCGCGCCCGTGCGCTGTGCCCGAATGCCACGATTGGGGTGTCTCTGGACCTGCATTCTCATCTCACCGACAGGATGCTGCAGGCCAGCGATCTGATCGTGCATTTCAGGGAATACCCCCATGACGACGCAACCGCCTGCGCGGCTGAGCTGTTCGACCTGGCCCGGCGCGCCCATGTGGGTGAGATCGTGCCTTGCATGGCGTTTTATGACACGCGGATGGTGAATCTCTATCTGACGAAAGCGGGGGCGATGAAGGATTTCGTGGCCGAAATGGCCGCTGCTCAGACTGCGCCCGATGTGTTGTCGGTGTCTCTCAGCCACGGGTTTCCATGGGCGGATGTTGCGGATGTTGGCGCGCGGATGCTGGTCGTGACCGACAATCAGCCGCAACTGGCGGTCCAACTGGCAGAGACATTGGGCCGTCGGTTTTTCGATCTGCGTCACCGGGTGACCACTGACTATCTGCCGATTGACAGCGCGCTGGATCAGGTAGGAACGCGCGCAGGGCTGTGTGTTCTGACGGATATGGGTGACAATTCGGGCGGCGGCGCACCGGGCGACGCCACCTATCTGTTGGCCGCCATGCTGGACCGTGGGTTCAGGAATTTTGCCAGCGGGATGTTCTGGGACCCCGGCGTTGTTCGCATTTGTCAGGATGCGGGTATCGGCAGCACATTGACCGTTCGGCTGGGCGGCAAGACAGGCACGGTGTCGGGCGATCCCATCGATCTGCGGGCGACGGTCATGAATATCGCAGCAGGTCTGGGTCAGCATCTGGGAACAGGGTTAGAGCCGATGGGCACCGTGGTCTGGCTGCGGCTCGACGGCCAGATCGACCTGCTGGTCAACGACCTGCGCGTTCAGGTGTACCACCCCGAAGCGTTTGAGCAGATGGGTATCCGACTGGCCGAGAAATCGGCAGTGGCGGTGAAATCCCTGTTCCATTTCTACGGCCCGTTCAGCAAAATCTCGGATCACATCCTGCAGGTCGCCAGCCCGGGCGGAACCCAGCCCGCGTTTCGTGACATCGCCCTGCACAAGCGCAAACTTCCCTATTGGCCGGCCGTCGAACACCCGTTCGTGGATGACTGCCTTGCGGATACCGGTTAGCTGCCTCAGCCATCAGTTCGGGCCGACAGAATCCAGTCGCGGACGCTCTGGGCCTCGGGCGTCAGGGGGCGGGATTTCGACCAGACCAGATAGAAGCCCTTGCCGGTTCTCCATGTCCATTCCGGGCGCGCGGCCAACACGCCTTGCTGCACCAGATGTTCGACGATGTGGTGCCAGCCAAAGGCAAACCCTTCGCCCGCCATCGCCGCCTGCAAAACCAATGCGTAATCGTTGAGGCGCAGACCGCTGCGCGGCGTAACTTCGGATATGCCGAACGCGCTGAACCACTGATCCCACGAGGGCCGCTCGCGGATGGGTTCCTCAAGATGGATCAGGCGCTGGTTCAACAAGCCCGGCACGCTGCGCAAGGTCACTGCGGCGGCCATGACGCGGGGGGCGGCTACGGGGTATATAATCTCGTCATAGATCAGCTGCGCCTCGCAATCCGGCCAGTTGCCATCGCCGAGACGCACCGCAAGGCTGATGGTTTCGACCGTCAGGTCAGGCTCGCGGTCGCTGGATTGCAGGCGCAGGTCAATATCTGGGTGTTTTTGCTGGAACGAGGCAATACGCGGCACCAGCCAATAGTTGTTGAAGGCCGAAGAAGCGCTGAGCGTCACGTGGTCATTGCTGGCGAACTGCCGGATCGAGGATGCGGAATGCGACAGCATTTCGAACGCGCGGGTCACATCGGCAAACAATCGCGTTCCCGCATTTGTCAGGGTGATCCTGCGATGGTTGCGCCGGAACAGGATCACGCCAAGCGCGGTTTCCAGCTGTTTGATCGACGCGCTGACCGCCGGTTGCTGCACATTCAGCTCTTGCGCCGCTTTGGTGAATGACCCGGTCCGGGCGGCAGCTTCGAACACGACCAGATGACGGGGGGATGCGAGTTGGGACCAAAGGTTTTGCATAAATTCAGCTTATGCAAAAGATCAATCTTTTCAACCGTCACAGGCGGGCGGTTGCGCAGTATGACTATGCGCGAACAAGTCGATGAGGGTTTGCAATGGCACGGCGCGCACGGGGATCCAGACAACGACAGGACACGCAGCCAGCGTCTCCGTTTATCCAACGGCAAGCACCGTATTACGACCTGCTGGACGAAGAGCAGATTGCCCGGCTGGAACAGCAAGTCGACTGGATCATTCAGGATGTCGGCATCGCCTTTCGCGACGACCCCGAGGCGCTGGAATTGTGGAAAAGGGAAGGGGCCCGGATCGAAGGCGATATCGTGCGCGCCCCGGCGGACTGGATCCGCAGCCTGTGCGCCAAAGCCCCGCGTGAGTTTACGCAACTGGCCCGCAATCCCGAACGCTCGGTTCGGATTGGCGGGCGCAATCAGGTCTTCGCGCCGATCTACGGCGCGCCGTTTGTGCGCGATTTGCACGGCGGTCGGCGTTATGGCGACATCAAGGCGTTTCAGGACCTTGTGCGCCTGACCTATATGCACCCGAACCTGCATCACGGCGGCTTTGTCACCTGCGAGCCCTGCGACGTGCCAGTCAGCAAGCGCCATCTGGACATGCTGCTGGCCCATATGACGCTGAGCGACAAACCCCATCTGGGCGCGATCACCGAAATGAGCCGCGCGCAAGACAGTGTCGATATGGCCGAGATCGTCTTTGGGGCCGATGTGATGGCCGAAAACTGCGTCATCATGGGCAACGTGAACACCAATTCTCCGCTGTTGGTCGACAAGGTGGTGACCGAGTCCGCGCGGGTTTACAGCAGCCGGGGGCAGGGCATGATCGTCGTGCCGTTCATCCTGTCGGGGGCGATGGGTCCGGTCTCAACCGCCGCCTCGGTCGCGCAGGCCATGGCAGAGGCGATGATGGTCTGTGCATATGTTCAGCTTATCCGACCCGGCGCGCCCTTTGTTCTGGGCAACTTCCTGTCGTCGATGTCACTGAAATCCGGTGCGCCGACCTTTGGGATGCCCGAACCTGTGATCTCGAACTATGCCATCGGCCAACTGGCCCGCCGCGCGGGCCTGCCGCTGCGCTGTGGTGGCTCGCTGACGGCATCCAAGATCGAGGACGCGCAGGCCGCCTATGAAAGCGCGGATTCGATGCATTCGACCATGCTGGCCGGGGCGAATTTTGTCCTGCACTCAGCCGGTTGGCTGGAAGGCGGCCTGTGCACCGGGTTTGAAAAGCTGATCATGGATGCGGACCGGTTGGGGTCTTATCAAAAGGTTCTCAGCCAAGGGCTGGATACCTCGGATGAGGCACTGGCCCGCGACGCCTATGCCGAGGTCGGCCCCGGCGGTCATTTCCTGGGCTGCGGTCACACCATGCGCCACTATCAGAACGCCTTTTATGAACCCGCGCTGAGCCACAGCGAAAATGTCGAAAGCTGGGAGGATGAAGGCGCGAAAGACATGCGGACACGCGCTTATGACCGTTGGACCCAGATGCTGAGGGATTACGAAGCGCCGCCTATCGAAGAGGCCACGCGCGAAGCCCTGGAGGCGTTTGTGGCCAGACGCAAAGAAGCCCTTCCCGATGCCTGGTACTGATCGCCCCCTTGCCTTGACCCGGATGATGTAAGGAACACCCCCATGCCCGAGATTCAAAAAGACGAAACCGCCACCGGCAAACCGCTGCCGTCCCACGCCAAGGTTGTTGTAATTGGCGGTGGCGTTGTTGGCTGTTCGATCCTGTTTCACCTGGCCAAGTTTGGCTGGAAAGACGTAGTGCTTCTGGAACGGGACGAGTTGACCTCGGGCTCAAGCTGGCATGCGGCGGGGCAAATTCACACGATCAGTTCTGACCCGAATATCAGCCGCCTGCAAAGTTATACCATTGATCTTTATAAAGAGATTGAAGAAACATCGGGCCATTCGGTCGGCCTGCATATCACTGGCGGGTTCTACGCGGCCTCGACCAAGGAATGGTATGATTACCTGAAACGCGAACGCTCGAAAGCGCGCTATATGGGGCTGCATCAGGAATTCATCTCTCCGTCAGAATTGGCCGAACGGCACCCGCTGATCGATCCGAAACACTATTATGCGGCGCTATGGGATGATCAGGATGGTGATCTTGATCCGTCTGGGGCCACTTATGCATTTGCCAAATCCGCCCGCGTTCATGGGGCGCAATATTTCACCCATTGCGGGGTGACGGCAATATCTCAGCGGCCGGACGGCTCGTGGGACCTGACCACGCCCAAAGGGCGGATCAACGCCGAGCATGTGGTCAATTGCGGCGGTCTCTGGGCGCGTGAGGTGGGGCATATGTCCGGTATCCATCTGCCGGTGCAGCCGATGGAACATCACTATCTGATCACCGAGAAGATCCCTCAGATTGCCGAGCGGATGGAAAGCATGGGTGAGGCCGGTCGCCTGCCTGCCGGGATCGATTATGAGGCCAACATCTATTTCCGGCAGGAACGGCAGGGGATGCTGCTGGGTACTTACGAGCCGAAATCGACCCCGTGGAAAGTGGATGCCACACCCTGGGATTTTGGGCACGAACTGCTGCAACCCGACCTCGACCGTATTGCTGACCGGCTGGAGATGTCCTTCGAACGTATCCCCACGATCGGTCAGGCCGGGATCAAGGACATGATCAACGGTCCATTTACCTTTGGTCCCGATGGCAATCCGATGATCGGGCCGGTGCCGGGGATGAAGAACTATTGGGTCGCGGTTGGCGTCATGGCGGGCTTTTGTCAGGGCGGGGGTGTCGGCCTGACCATGGCCGAGTGGATGATCGACGGCGAACCCTCGATCGACGTTTGGGCCATGGATGTTGCGCGATTTGGCGAATTTGCGACGCCCGACTGGGGCACGGTCAAATCGTCCGAGAATTATGAGCGGCGGTTTGTGATGACCTTCCCCAACGAAACTTTGCCCAAGGGCCGGATGCAGAAAACCACCGCGCTTTATGACCGGCTGGTCGCCAATGGCGCGCGGATGGGGCAGGGGTTCGGTCTGGAAAACGCGCTTTGGTTCGCAGATGGCCCCGACGACGCGCACGAAGACCCGACATTCGAGCGCAATCGCAGCCACGACTATGTCGCGCGCGAGGTCAAGGCGGTGCAAGAGGCCGTGGGCGGGATTGAGATTGCCAACTTTGCCAAGCATGAATTCAAGGGTGAAGGCGCGCGTGCATATCTGGATCACGTACTGGCCGGATATGTGCCCAAACCGGGTCGCCTGACACTGACGCCGATGCTGACACCCAAGGGCAAACTGTACGGAGATCTGACTGTCGCCTGTCTGGCCGAAGACCACTTTGTCCTGTTCGGCTCGGGTGCGATGCAAGAGGCGCACCGCCGCTGGTTCGAAAAGGACCTGCCCGAGGGTGTGACCTATGCCAATGTCTCGGACGACTGGCATGGCATCGCGCTGTCTGGTCCAAAATCCCGCGACTTGCTGGCGCGGCTGACGCGTGAGGATGTCTCGGCCGACGCGTTCAAATTCCGTGACCTGCGTCAGACCTTTGTGGCCGGGGTTCCGGTAATTCTGAACCGCATCTCGTTCAGCGGCGAGTTGGGCTATGAAATCTACTGCAAACCGCAATATCTGCTGCGTCTGGCTGAGGCCATAGAAGAGGCCGGGGCCGATCTGGGTTATCGCTGGTACGGCGCGCGGGCGCTGATGTCGATGCGGCTGGAAAAGGGCTGGGGCGTCTGGACCCTGGAATTCCGTCCCGATTTCAATGCGGTCGAAAGCGGAATGGACGCGTTTATCAACTGGAAGAAAGATTTCGTCGGTAAAAATGCGACTGAGGCATCGCGTGCACAGGGCGTGAAGCAGAAACTGGTGACAATGACAATCGACGTGGACGGGATTGACGTTTCAAATGACGAGGCGATCCTGAAAGACGGCGCCGCTGTTGGATATGTCTCATCCGGCGGCTTTGCCCACCGGGTCGGGCGATCCATGGCGATGGGATATGTCGCGACCGAGCATGCCGCTCCGGGCACGGCGCTTCAGGTGGAAATTCTGGGTGAATTCTATGATGCCGAAGTTCTGGGCGGACCCATCTATGATGCAAACGGGGCCAACATGCGGGCGTAAAAACCGATGTGCATTGTGTTGCAATCAAGCAGAAATGTCCCAGTTGCCGCGGAACGGTAGTGCAGCCTGACAGGGTGGAGACCTCAAACATCGGAGCCCTGGCTGGCTGCACGCTTTTCTTTCGCTGCTTTCGCAAGCCTTGAGTTCCAGCCATTGTTGCGCCGGCCTGTCGGTTTGTAGCGTGTGGCCTGAGTGCCGACGCGGCGCTTCTTGGGTGGTGCTTTACCCTGCTCTTGCTTGATGTGCTCCAGCACTGCGCTCAGTCGCTTGTTCCCAATGATCGCCGTGTGGCTCACACGTTGATCTTTGTCGTAAGCAGAGTAGGGCAGTGGAACGCCCTTTGACCGGAATTCCAGCGTACCGTCCTGGTATTCATAGCTGTCCACATATTTGCCAACGAGGCCACGGGTGAGGTCATTCTCTTCAAGCGTTATCCGCTTGCGGTCGTAGCGTAGCACCAGGTTCCGGTCGACGTAGCGCTCGTCGCGCCAGCACAGGATGTCCCGCAGACGGTCGGGCTCGACATTCAGGGCCCGGTGCAGATTGTCCGGTCGACGCGGCGATTTGGTAAACCTGACGTTGTAACGCTGCATGAATCCCGGAAGGAAAGTGTTTGCGGCTTCCATGTCTGAGGTCCCAGCGAGCCGCAATTCCTTCACCAGCCGATCTTGTAGCGTGCGGTTGGCACGCTCGACACGGCCCTTGGCCTGGCTGCTGTTGGCGCAGAGGATCTCGATGTTCAACTCATTCAAAGCCCGGCCAAACTGGGTCATGCCATGGCCCGACTTTGCACCTTGCTGCGCTACCCGAAACACGGTGTGCTTGTCGGAATAGAAGGCAACAGGGCGACCATGATCAGCCAGGTAGCCATCAAGCGCTTCGAAATAGCTGAAGGTGCTTTCCGACTTCACGAACCGTAGCTGCATCAATGTGCTGGTCGCATCGTCGATGAAGACAAGCAGCGTGCAGGGCGGGGCGCGATCCTCGAACCAGCGGTGGTCAGATCCGTCGATCTGGATGAGCTCACCCAAGCATTCCCGGCGCAAGCGCGGCTGGTGGAACGTCCTGCGCTGTTTGCGAGATAACCAGATTCCGTCTGCCTGCATCCACTTGCGCAGCGTCTCGCGCGAGACGCTCAGATCATGATGTTCCAACAACATCTCAGCTGCCAGTGTCGGGCCAAAATCAGCGTATCGTTCTTTGACGAGTACCAGGGCAAACTCTCGAACGGCCGGATCAATACGATTGTTGGATCCACGGTCGCGCGCCTTGTGACGCAGCGCAGCCGGACCATCAGTCTGGAAAACCCTGAGCAAACGGTGAACTTGTCTGCGGCTCAAGTTAAGAACATTTGCGGCGGAAACCACCGTCATGCGGCCTTGGGAGACTTGGCTCAGCACTTCTATACGATTAAGCTCGCGTTCGCTCATGACAACCAATCCCACCGCCACACTCCAATCCTGCCTGCTCGACAGAGAAGTGTGACACTTCTACTTTGCTAATGTGGGACATTTTAACTTTGCTGCTTCAGCATTTAAGCCCTATAAGCAAGGTTATGTTAATATCGTGCGCGATCTTCTTTAGAGTCGAAACCCCACATTCCGCCTAGCCGGTTGCTTCATCCCTCAGACAGTTTCCGACACCCGGATCCGGTTGCGGAACAGATGGTCGTAATGCGGCTTCATGCGGCGGTGAACGCGGCGGACGCGATCCGGGGTGTTGGACAGATCGACATATTTGCGTTCCTGCCGGACAAGGCCGGTCGATTTGGCGAGGTTTGCGTGGAAGGATCCTCCGTCCCACCAGCTATGCGCTGAAGGATCGCCTCCCGCCTCCCAGCTCAGCGCCTCTTCGATGAATGGGATCCCGACGGCTTCGCAGAAGGCCTGGGTCATTTCGTACGGGTTCTCCAGCACATCATCGCTGTCGATCACCGGCGGCGGCGTTCCGTTCAAGGCAGTCAGAAGATCGTAAAGCGCGCGTTGCTCGGGAAAGCCGACCTCTAACTCGTCGAAATCGGGCCATTTGTTATACATCGACGTGATCGTTTTGGCCGGGTCACGGATCAGGAAAGCATGGGTGAAATGAGACAGGAACTCAGCATCCCACATGTGGTTGATATAATGCGGGAAATCCTTGATGAAGACAGGGCCTTTCTCGGCGCGGGCCCTGACGTCCGTCCACACGCTTTCAAGGGTCAGGCCGGGCGTTGTTTTCTCACCTTCCTTGAACCGGGGCCACATGGGATCCTCGCCCTGATACCAGGCTTCGCCGAAAGGTTCATGCAGACAGTCCAGATCGCCGCGCTGACGCATCATCCATTCAAACGCGGTCGAGGTTGAGCGTGGGATGGCCCAAAGGGCGACGATTTTGTGCATGTTCAGCCTTTCAGTGATGAGAGCAATCGGCCCTGCTGCGTTTCCGGGGCAATGCCGAGTGTCTTGAAAATCCGCCAGTACAGCGCCGTGTCATGGCCGATGATCGGTTTGCCCAAACGGCTTTCCAGCGCGACCTCATAATGCACCGGGCGTTGTGCGATCCCGTCAGATGGGCGGCGATAGTTGCTCATCCCGTTGATCAGGTAGGCGTCCACATTCGGGGCCTGCTCTGCTGTGTAGTCGAAGGACTTCCACAACAGGTCTTCGTCAAAGCACCAGATGCAGTCGTCAACCGCGTCCTGACTTTCAAACCAACCCTGATCGAAGAAATTGCCTGCCCAGACCACATCAAACCCGGCTTCGCGCAGGAAGCCAACCGTGCCGGTATACCAGCTGTCGGGGTGGTAGCAGGCACTCAGCGCGACCTTTTCAACATTCAACTCACGTAACGCCTCGACCATGGCATAACCCGCCATGTGAAAGGGGGTCTGGTATGTGTCGCTGAGTTGCTCGCAATGTTGCCGGATGCCCTCGACACCCAGACCGCTGGCATGGACCCAGTTCGAGCCGACCTGACCGCAGACATCCGCACCGTTATTGGCCATGCATTCAACGAATTCTTCCAAAAGGCCAAAGTTCTTTTGCCGCTGATCCAGACGGTGCGCGTAATCCGGCACGTGCAGCATCCGGCCATGCACGCCCACGCTGCGCGGGGCCATGCGCAGAAAGTCCGAAGGTGCTGCGTCAAAGTCATGTGGCGGGGCGGTAAACCCCACCTGATGCGGGAACAGCTTGACCTTGGGGTTCTGCCATTTTGGGGGTTTTACATAGCTTTCCATGCGCCAGCCTTGTGCCGTTCCGAACCTGTGGTGGGTTTTCGGACCTTGCTGCCGCGCAGCCCGAAATGCCATTGCTTTGACGTGCAGCATTCAATATCAAAACTGATATGGGTCAGCGCAAATATAACCTGCCGTCGATCAACGCGATGATTGCGTTTGAGGCGGTGGCACGATTACAGGGTTTTGCGCGGGCCGCAGAAGAGCTGAGGACATCGCAGCCCGCGATCAGCCGACATATCCGAAATCTGGAAATCCGGTTCGGAACCACCTTGTTCGAGCGGCAAGGCGCGCGCGTTTCACTGACCAGAAAAGGCAAGGATTTTTATCATTCTGTCGCGCAGACGCTGGATAACATGCAATCCGCCGTGAACAGCCTTGTGCGCCCGCAAAGCGAGGTGACAGTTGTGTGTTCCCATTCGGTTTCGCATCTTTTGCTGATGCCCCGCTATGGCGCGTTGCGCAGGGCGTTGGGAAGCGGTTCCGAGCTGCGATTGCTGACAGCGGAATACAACCTTCTGACCGCCGCCATTGATACCGGGGCCGATATCGTATTTGAATACGCTTCGGCCACTCCGGACGCGCCGCATGTGGTTTTATGCAAGGAAGAGATCAAGCCGGTCGGCACGCCCGCCATCGTTGAACAGGCCGTTGCCGCCCTTGCGGGCAAGGCCAAGCCCCCTCCTCTGCTCAGGCTGCAGAAAGAGAATTTCGGATGGATGGACTGGCCCGACTGGGTGAATGTGCATCCCGCCTATGCCGGGTGGCCGATTGCCGAAGAGTTTGACAGCTATGTCTACCTGCTGGAAGCCGCCGCAGCAGGGCAAGGTCTGGGCCTTGGCTGGCGCAGCTTTGTGGATTCGTACCTGACCCGGGGTGCCTTGGTCGAGATGCCGGTCGACTGGCATTCGAACAAAACCAAGTTCTTCGCGCGCCTGACACGGTTCGGACAGCAGAACCCGGTTGCGCATAAGTGCCTGTCCTTGCTGGAGCATCTGGATCAGCGCTGACAGGGTTTGGGCAGCGGATCAGAATGTCGCCTTGGCGTCCATCGCTTTGACACCGTCCTGCCGCCGCGCCCAAAGCTGGATATCTTCGCCGGTTCTGTTGCCCTCGATATTAAACGGGCCCATGCCCGCAATCGGCGACAGCCCACGAAACGCGAAGGTTTTTGGCGATTTGCCCTTTGTCCGGCAGGCCAGATCGACAAGAAGCGTGGCGGTCAGTGGGCCGTGGAAAACCAACCCGTCGTAGCCTTCGACCGACCTTGCATAATCAACGTCATAGTGAATGCGGTGGCCATTGAACGTCAACGCCGAGTAGCGAAACAGCATGACCTGAGACGGCGTCACCTGCTCAGAGATTTGCGCACCCTTAGGCGCAACCGGCGGGATCGGCTGCGGCGCATCTGGATGTGGGTCTTCGCGATAGACGATGTCATATTCTTCGGTCAGGGCGAGGTTGCCATCCTCAAGCATCAGCTCGTGCAGGACGGTTACAAAGCAAAGCGGCCCGCTGCGACCGGTCTTTTCCACGACGCTTTTGATGGTCGAGCGTTTTTTGACACGCGCGCCCAGAGGCAACGGCGCATGAAAGGCAAATCGCCCTCCGGCCCACATGCGCCGGGGCAGCGACACGGGCGGTAGAAAACCGCCCTTCTTTGGGTGGCCATCGCGTCCCAGGCCATCCATCGGCTGCGCCTCAAGGAAATAAAGCCAGTGCCATAGCGGCGGCAGCGGGTCACCGACCTGAAGGCTGGGGGTCCGACCCAGTGTCGCCTGCATGAAGCGCGCAGGCTCGGGCCGCAGAACGCCCGTGTGGGTCTCGGTCCGTCCGATCCAACTGTCGAGGGGCTTGGACATGGTGAGTTCGCCTGCAATTGCCAGGGCACTTGTGCCGCTGGCGCAGCGTAGGATCGACCGGTGCCAGGGGCAAGGCGGCAGCCCGGTGAATTGGGGCCGCCACTCAGGTTAGTCGATGATCGTGACCGGCTGGCCAAGCGCGTCCGCATCAGGTGTGACGCCAAGCCCCGGCCCTTCGGGCGGGGCGATGCGGCCGTTTTCACGCACCGGGCCATCCGGTGCCAGACGCGGGCCGACATAGTGGCTCAGGTCGCAGGTGTTCATGATGCCGCGCGCCGGTGTCGATGCCGCCAGATGCAGCAGCGCCGCCGTGGTGATGTCACTGCCCCATGTATCCTCGATGCACATCCGGGTGCCCAGGGTCAGGCACAGATCGCGGATTTGCCGCATCGCCGACAGGCCCCCCATCTTGGACAATTTCAACGCTGCGGCCTGCATACACCCGGCCTGATGCGCCTCGATCACCGAGGCGATGTCATGGGCGTTCTCGTCAATCTTCATCGGCAGACCGGTGGTGCGCTGGACATGGGCGCATTCCTGCAAGGTGGTACAGGGCTGTTCCAGCATCACGTCCAGATGCGCAGCGGCGCGACCCACACGGATCGCCGACAGCGCATCGCTGCCACAGTTCCAGTCGCCATAGACCAGGGGCCCTGCCCCAACGGCCTCGCGCACCTTGGCCAGACGTTCGACATCCATCTGCCAGTCATTGTCGGCACCTAGCTTGACCTGAAATTGACGCATGCCCTTGTCATAGGCATCCCGCGCCATGCGGGCCATTTCGTCCGGCGCGACACAGGTGATCGAGTGATAAAGCGGCATGTCCTTGACCTGTCGCCCACCCAAAAGGCGATGCAGCGGCAAGCCCGCCGCCTGCGCCGTCAAATCCCAAAGGGCCGTATCAAGGGCGGATTTGGCATAGCCGTGGCCCTGAAGGTACGAGTTCAGTTTCTCCATCAGGGTTTCAGGGCCAACAGGGTCGGCCCCGATCAGAACCGGGGCCAGTTCCATTACCGCAGGCACCACGCCCTTGGCATAAGCAGGCAGGTAATGGGGAATGGGGCAGACCTCACCCCATCCTTGCAGCCCGGTATCGGTGTCGATCCGCAACACCACCGAGGTGGTGGTGTCGCAGGTTTTTCCGTCTGCCATGTAGTAGGTCTCATGGCTGGTCAGGGGGACTTCCCACAGCGCGATGCGCGTGATCTTCACGTCAGGCTTCCTCTACTTGCTCAAGCTGTGGGGCGTCGGTGCGCGGCAGCAGGCTGGCCGGGTCATAGGCTGGCTCACTCAGAATACGCCCTTTGCGCGGCTTGCCCGCTATGATGACTTCGATCTCGGTGCCGGGCACATGCGCGCGCGGTTTGATATAGGCAAAGGCCAGAATTTTACCGACTGTATGGCCATAAGCGACCGAGGCCGTTGCGCCGACGATTTCGCCATTTACAATAACGGCTTCGCCGCCATGACCATCCTCGACCCCGTCCGGTTCGATCTCCAGATAGGCGCAGATCCACGGCATTTCGCCTGTCTCGGCCTGCTGCGCGCTGACACGGGTGGCCTCAACGCCCAGATAGTCTTTGTCCAGCTTCATGAAACGGCCCACATTGGCCTCGGGCAGCGTGACCTCATTGGTCAATTCGCCCGCACCGGGGAAGGCTTTCTCCATCCGCATCGCGTTCATCGCGAAGGACCCGTAATTGACGATGCCAAAGGGCGCACCTGCGGCCCAGAGCGCGGAATAGACGTCAACGCAGGCCGCGTCCGGCATGTGCAGTTCCCAACCCAGTTCGCCCGCATAGGACATCCGGAACGCCCAGACCTTGTGGCCTGCAACGGTGATTTCCTGTGCCGACAGCCAGCGGAACCCTGCATTCGAAAGATCCGCATCGGTGCATTGCGCCAGAACGTCCCGCGATTTTGGGCCGTTCAGCGACAGGGCCGACCATCCGGCGGACAGCGCCGTGATGGTTACATCCTCATCGGCGCAGTTGTGGTTCAGGTGGTCCAGCAGACGCTGTTCGAAGAAGGCGGCGCAGACCAGATAGAACCGATCATCCGCCATGCGTACCAGCGTGGTTTCCAACTCGACCCGACCCCGGCGGTTCAGCATATGGGTCAGCGTGATCGAGCCGGTTTTCTGCGGCATCTTGTTGGCGGTCAGACGGTCCAACAATGCGTATGCGTCCGGGCCCGAAACCTCGACCTTGGTAAAGGCGGTGACGTCCATAATGCCGACGCCTTGGCGTACGGCTTTTACCTCGGCGCCCACCACATCATGCACCACATTGCGGCGGAAGCTGTAGTGGTCGCGCTGCTCGACGCCGTCCATCGCAAACCAGCGGGGGCGCTCAAACCCGTAAACCTCTTCATACACCGCGCCTTTGTCCTTGAGGATCTCATAGAGCGGTGACGGCTTGATCGGGCGACCTTCCAGTCGGTTGAAATGCGGGAAGGGAATCTCGTGGCGCAGCTTGTAATCCTCATGCGCTTTGATGACCTGCCAGTCCTTTTTGGCATAGCTGCCAAAGCGGCGGGGGTCGTAATCGCGCATCGAGATATCGGCGGCACCCCGCACCATCCATTTGGCCAGTTCGCGTGTCAGGCCGGGGCCCCAACCGATCCCGATCTGGGTGCCGCAGCAACACCAGTAGTTCTTGACGCCCGGCGCAGGCCCAACCATCGGGTTGCCATCCGGCGGGTGGCTGATCGCGCCGTGGACCTCACGGGTGATGCCCAGTTCCGCAAAGATCGGCATGCGCTCCAGAGAATTCTCAAGCCATGGCATGACACGGTCATAATCGGCCTCGAATAGCCAGTTCTCGTATTCCCACGGGCACTCGTCATGCCAGACCGAGTTCGAGTTTTCTTTCTCGTAGATCCCGATCAGGCCCTTTTTCTGCTCCATCCGGATATAGCCCGAGACCATCTTGTCGTCGCGGATCACGGGCAGCTCGGTGTCCAGATCCTGAAACTCGGGCACATTCTCGGTCACGAAATAATGGTGCGTCATCGAGGTCATCGGCAGTTGCAAGCCCGACCATTCGCCCATCTGGCGCGCATAGGTGCCACCGGCATTGACCACATGCTCGCAAATGATTGTGCCCTTTTCGGTTTCAACCACCCATTCGCCCGCATCATTCTGGGTGATGTTCGTGGCGCGGCAATGGCGAAAGATCTTCACGCCTTTCTGACGCGCACCGGTGGCCATCGCCATGGTCACGTTTGACGGGTCCACATGGCCATCATCCGGGGTGTAAAGCGCGCCCAGAACGCCTTCCAGATAATAGAAGGGGTGCTTTTCTGCGATGAAGTCCGGCCTCACCAGCTCGATATTGAAACCCAGCGAACGGCCGACGGACAGGGTGTGGCGCAGCCAGTCCATCTCATCCTCGGTATAGGCCAGCCGGAACGAGCCGCAGCCGTGCCAGGTGACCGCCTGCCCTGTCTCTTCCTCAAGCGTCTTGGAATAAAGGCCGATGTTGTAATCGACCATCCGCCCCAGCCCGTAAGAACTGGTGGAATGGGTGATCTGCCCTGCTGCGTGCCATGTCGACCCGCTGGTCAGTTCGGCCTTTTCCAGCAGGACGGTGTCGTCCCCCCAGCCCTCATGCCCCAGATGATAGGCCAGGCCGCAACCCATGACGCCGCCGCCAACAATGACGACCTTTGCACGCTGCGGCAGTTCTTTTTTGGACATCGCAAAATTCCTGTTCGAGAGTCGCAGATTTCTGTGGATTTGATATTCAAACAAATGTACCACGGTCAATGATAAATGATACAAATGATCGAGAAACGGATCGGAATGGAACAAATGCGTGAATCGGCCCGCGACGAGAACGGTTTGTCGCTGGTATCGGATTCGCTGTCGCCCAAGGCACGCAAGGTCGTTGTGTTTTGTGCTGACACTGGGACTGTTCGGACCTTTTGCGATCACCCCCAGCACCCTGGCTTCTAGGATGAGGAACCCAAATGAATAAGCCGCTCACCCATTCGCTGGACGCCAGCTACTATACGGATTCCGCCGTCTTCGAGAATGAGATGAACGGCCTTCTGGCGCGGACCTGGCAATTTGCGGGGCATTCGGCGGATATCCCAAATGTCGGCGACTATTTTGCGTTTCAGATCGCCGGGCAGAACCTGTTTGCCATTCGCGGGCGGGATGAGGTGATCCGCACCTTCTATAACGTATGCCAGCATCGCGCCCATGAGATGGTGACCGGCACCGGGAACACGCGCGTTGTTGTGTGCCCTTACCACCAATGGACCTATGAGCTGACCGGTGGCCTGCGCGCCGGGCCGAACATCAAGAAAGTGCCCGGGTTTGATCGCGAAAAGATTTGCCTGACCGAGGTTCGGACCGAGATCTTTCTGGGTTTCATCTTCGTCAATCTCGACAGGGACGCCGCGCCGATGGACGAATGGTATCCCGGCGTGCGGGAAGAGATCGCCGAATTTGTCCCGCAGATCAATGACCTTGCGCCGTTGGAATGGGTGGAAATTCCCGAAAGCTGCAACTGGAAGGTTTCGGTCGAGAATTACTCGGAATGCTATCACTGCCCGACCAACCACCCGACCTTCGCGGAAGGCGTGGTGAAGCCCGAGACCTATGACATTCAGCCGGATTCAGATGGCGGCTATGTTCTGCGCCACACGACCGAGTGTCAGGCCCTTGAAAAGATGACCTACCCCATCGACATGACGGTGCCGCATGCGGGTGATTACCAGTCGTGGTTTCTGTGGCCGATGTTCTCGTTCCAGTGTTATCCGGGCAATGTGCTGAACACCTATCACTGGCGCGCTGAAACCGTCGATAGCTGCACGGTCTGGCGTGGCTGGTATACCGAAGGCGGCCATGAAAGCGATGTGATCCGCGGGCTTGCTGTGCAGGACCGGGAAACTACTGTGGCCGAGGATATTCGTCTGGTCGAATCCGTCTATCGTGGTTTGAAATCAAAAGGCTACGTGCCTGGCCCACTGGTGCTGGACCCCGAGGGCGGCGTGATGAGCGAGCATTCGATTGCCAAGTTGCAGCAATGGATGCGCGACGCGGTCGACTGAAACTCAGAATAGCGAAAGACAAGTTGTTCTAGGAATGCCAAGCGCGTTCCCTGAATACCCGGAGGCGCGAGATATGCATGACGTGAAACCCTATTGGCAGAACTATATCGACGGGCAATGGGTCGATGGCGGCGCGGGCCGCATTGATGTTGTCGATCCCGCCACGGGTGAGAAACTGGCCGAACACGCTTTGGCCGATGCCGCTGACGTGGACCGCGCCGTTCAGGCCGCGCGCCGGGTGCATCTGTCAGGCGCGCTTGGCGCGCTGCGCCCGGTCGAACGCGGGCGGATGGTTCAGGCCATCGGTCGCTATCTGCTGGATCATATCGATGAGATCGCGCCCGTTCTGACGCTGGAACAGGGTAAATCCCTTTGGGAAGCGCGGATCGAGGTCGAGGGCGCAGCGCGGTATTTCGAATATTATGGCAATCAGGCCGAAACGGTCGAGGGGCGCTCGATCCCGCTGGGGGCGAATTACTTCGACTTCACCACCTACGAACCTTACGGGGTTTCGGCGCAGATTATCCCGTGGAATTACCCGGTCGAGATGACGGCGCGGTCTTTGTCCGCCGCGCTGGCCACGGGCAACACCTGCGTGATCAAGACACCTGAACTGACCCCGCTGACCAACGCCTGGTTCGCCCACGCCGCCGAGGCGGTTGGTCTGCCCGCAGGCGCGGTGAATATCCTGTGCGGCTTGGGGCACGAGGCCGGGGCAGCCCTGTCCGCTCACCCGCAGGTCAACCAGATCGTCTTCACCGGCTCGGTTCCGACAGGCGTCGCTATCGCCACCGCAGCTGCGCAAAACGTTGTACCATGTGTGTTGGAGCTGGGCGGAAAATCGGCGGCTATCGTTCATAGCGACGCCGATATCGACGCCTTCACCAATGATGTCCGCTGGGGCATCTTCTTCAATGCCGGACAGGTGTGTTCCGCCATGAGCCGCGTGATCGTGCATGAGGATGTGCATGACACGCTTGTCGGAAAACTGGTGGACATGGCCGAGGGGCTGTCGGTCGGTGCAGGGATCGAGCGCGCCGAATTCGGTGCCAACATGGGTGCCATGGTCAGTCAGGCGCAACGGGACCGCGCCTTTGGCATGGTATCGCAAGCTGTGTCGGACGGGGCCAGGGCCGCAATCGGTGGTCGCAAGCTGAACCGGCCCGGCGCGTTTCTGGAACCGACCATCCTGTGCGATGTTTCACCCGATATGACCATCGCCAATGAAGAGGCCTTTGCCCCGGTTCTGTCGGTCCTGAAATTCAAATCCGACGCCGAGGCGATCGAGATTGCCAACGGTACCCCTTATGGTCTGGTCGGGGGCGTCTTTACCCGCGATATTGACCGCGCCACGCAGGCGGCCCGGCAAATCCGCGCCGGTCAGGTCTTTGTGAATGAATGGTTTGCAGGCGGCGTCGAAACCCCGTTTGGTGGCTATGGAAAATCCGGATATGGGCGCGAAAAGGGCCGCGAGGCGCTGTGGAACTACGTGCAAACCAAGAATGTCGCGATCCGGTTGAGGGCATAAGGTATGCGACACCCGCACTCCGTGGAAGATTTGGTCAATGCCGGTCTGTGTATCGGGTGCGGGTTGTGCGAGGCTTTGGCCCCCACGCGTTGGAAAATGGCCTATACGGCCGAAGGTCGGTTGCGCCCTGCGGAAATCGGGTCCGGCTCGGATGCCGAAATTCTGCGCGCCTGTCCCGGCGCGGTTGCGCGCCCGAATGCCGAACCTTCGGCGCATACGGATCAGATCTGGGGCGGCTATCACAGCATGCAGGAAGCCTGGGCCGCGGACCCGGACATTCGCTATCGCGCGGCAACCGGCGGAGTTTTGACGGCGCTTGGTGTTCACCTGCTGAGATCCGGGCAGGCCAAATTCATCCTGCATTGCGCCGCCTTGCCGGATGACCCGATGCGCACCGGTTGGTGCATCAGCGAAATGCCAGAGCAGGTCGTGGCGCGGGCGGGGTCACGATATGGGCCCAGCGACACTCTGGCCGGTCTGAGCGCTGCGCTGGACCGGGACGCGCCCTTTGCCATCATAGCCAAACCCTGCGACGCAGGGGCCGTGCGGGCGCGGGCAGAGGAAGATGAGCGGTTGCGCCGAAATCTGGTTGCCCTGCTGGTGATGGTGTGTGGCGGGGCGTCGGACCTTGGCAAATCGCAGGCGGTTCTGGATGAATATGACCTGTCGGAACGGGACGTGACCCTGTTTCGCTATCGTGGGTACGGAAACCCCGGTGCCACGCGGATCGAAACCGGCGACGGGCAGGTTTTTGAAAAGACATATCTGGATATGTGGGCGGACGAATCCGGCTGGCGCATCCAAAGTCGCTGCAAGCTCTGCCCGGATGCCTTGGGCGAAGCTGCCGATATTGCCGCAGCTGATATCTGGCCCGGTGGCGCACCGGTGGGTGAGGATGAGGGGTTCAACGGCGTGATCACCCGCACAACCGCCGGAGAGGATTTGTATCGCGCGGCCTGCGCCGCAGGCGATCTGCAGTCTGGGCAGACCATCACCCCGCGCATGTTCGACGATTTCCAACCCCATCAGGTCCGCAAGAAACACGCTTTGGCAGCCCGGTTGAGGGGCATGACAGCCGCTGGCGCCCCGGTCTACGCCCATGACAGTTTGCGACTGGATGCTCTGGACGCCAAGGACCCCGACGAAGAGGCCGGAACCGCCAGACGCGTGCGCGAGGGCCGCTTTTATGAAAGCCTTCCGAAGATTGAAACAGGAGACACGTAATGGACAATGATCTGTTCGAAAAAGGGCTGGAACAGCGCAAGGCGACGCTGGGGGCCGAGTATGTCGAAAAAAACCTGGCCGCAGCCGATGATTTCACGCGCCCCTTTCAAGAGGCGATGACCGCCTGGTGCTGGGGCTTTGGCTGGGGCGATGACACGATTGACGCCAAGACACGCTCGATGATGAACCTGTCCATGATCGGCGCGCTTGGGAAGATGCATGAATGGGAAATTCACTGCAAAGGCGCGCTGAACAATGGGGTCTCCAAGGAAGAGATTCAGGCGATCATTCATGTGATCGGCATCTATTGCGGCGTGCCGCAGTCACTGGAATGCTTCCGCGTCGCGCGCAAGGTTCTGGAAGAGCGTGGTCTGCTCTGACGTCTGTCCACAAGGCAAACATGCCATCTGAGTGACCATCCGTGGCCGGGAAAACGGCCACGGATTTCGGGGATTGTGCCCCTAAATGCGGCGTGATGCGCTTTCGGATGCGGCGGAAGGTACCAGTGCCCGCACCAGATCCTTCATGTCCAAAACGCCCACATCCTGTCCGTTGGATTGTACCTTGTAGGTCTTGTAGGTGTCGCCGCCGGACAGGCCGATCAGGTGCTCAAGGTTGTCGTCCACATCGACCACCCCGGCGAAATCGGTCTCGCCATTCATCGGGTGCATGACGGACCGCACGCGCAGAACGCGGGCACGGTTAATGTCGCTGACGAAATCCTCGATATACGGATCGTTCGGGTTCAGCAGGATATGCTGCGGTTCACCCTGTTGCACCACGTAGCCGTCTTTCAGGATCACAAGGTGATCGGCCAGTTTCAGCGCTTCGTCCAGATCATGAGTGATGAACACGATGGTCTTGTGCAGGTCCTTTTGCAGCTCCAGCAACAGATCCTGCATGTCGGTCCGGATCAACGGGTCGAGGGCCGAGAACGCCTCGTCCATCAACATAATCGGGCTGTCCGAGGCCAGGGCGCGGGCGATCCCCACCCGCTGCTGCATACCGCCCGACAATTGGTGCGGATAGCGCTTTTCGAACCCGGCCAGACCGACGCGGGCCAGCCACTTTCGGGCCTCTGCCAGACGTTCGTCATGGCTTTCGCCGCGCACTTCGCGGGCCATGGCAGCGTTTTCCTCGACCGTGCGATGCGGCAACAGCGCGAATTTCTGGAACACCATCGACATCACGTTGCGCCGCAGATCGCGCAGGCGCTGTTCGCCATAGCTCAGCACATCTTCGCCGCGCACATCGATACTGCCTGCCGTGGGTTCGATCAGGCGGTTCAGGTGCCGGATCAGGGTCGATTTCCCCGACCCGGACAGGCCCATGATCACGGTGATCTCACCTTCCTGCATGTCGACATTGATGTCACGCAGGCCCAGCACGTGCTGGTGTTTCTCAAGCAGTTCGGCCTTGTCCATGCCTTGCAGAACCTGCGGCATCACCGATTTCGGGTTTGCGCCGAAGATCTTGTACAGTCCTTTGATGGAGACAATCGGGGTCTTGGTCATATCATGCCTCCTTAGTGATGCGTGGATTCGTCGACGCGCGACAGGGCGGCCTTGGACACACGGTCCAGCAGGATTGCCAGCAAAACGATGCAAAAGCCCGATACCAGACCAACCCCAAGTTCGAGGTTACGAATGCCGCGCAGGACCAGAACACCCAAACCGGGGGCCGAGACCAGCGAGGCGATAACAACCATTGCCAGGCTCATCATGATCGTCTGGTTCAGACCGGCCATGATGTTGGGCAGGGCCAGCGGGACTTCGACCTTGAACAGCTTCTGGCGCGCGGTCATGCCAAATGCATCTGCCGCCTCGATCACGTCCTTGTTGACCAGACGGATACCCAGATCGGTCAGGCGGATGATCGGCACAATTGCATAAAGGATGATGGCAATACCGTAGAGTTTGGATTCCGTGACGCTGAACAGAAAGATCAGCGGGATCAGATAGACAAAGCTGGGCAGGGTTTGCAGCATATCCAGGATCGGGATGACCGATTTCTGCGTCTTGTCCGATTTCGACATGAGGATTCCGATCGGAACGCCAAATAGGACGCACAGGAAGGTGCAGACAAAGATGATCGACAAGGTCTGGACGGCGAATGTGTAGTGGTCGATGAAGGCCATGAACAGGAAGGTCACGGCAACCAGTATGGTGACCGACGCCTTGCGCACCGCCAGATGTGTCCCGATCAGGATCAGCGGGATCAGGATGAACCACGGGATTGCCAGAAACAGCCACAGCGACCCGTCCAGCATCCAGCTGAGCGGTTGCGTGAGCGGATCGAGAATGAATTTCAGACCATCCTTGATTGCCAGAAAACCATTCTCGACCCCCGATGTCATGTCCCGTGTCTGGGCGATGGCCGGGCAGGCATCGTGCAGCGCATCCAAAGACGGGAACGGCGTTTCATACCAGGGGGTCTTGGCTTCGCTGCCTTTGACCTGCGCCATGAGATCTGTGAGTGAAAGCTGTTCGCCGCCGGTCTTCCCGGCATTGCACCATTCCGTAAGGCCAAGCGTGCTGAATAGCCAATCGTAAGTTGCCATTGTACCCCTCTGCGTTCCGGGTCAGGCCAGCGAGGACGCCGCCCGGTGTTGGACTAGTTTTATTGTTATATTTGTGCGCAAACCTTAGCCCGAGCAGCAGCGTTTCACCAGCGATGCGATGCGTCTTTGCAAATCAATCTCAAATGTGCTGCATCTGCGTCAGTTCAGGTGTCTGGGCACGGTTTCGTCCCAATGGTCTTCGTGCACAAGCTCGTCACCTTCAAAGGCGCGCAGGCTTGCCTTGATCTGCCAGTCCGTCAGGCGGGCCGTCATACTGACCTCGGTTTCCGTGCGAATGGACCAGTCGCCGCGCGACATCTCATAGACCCACGTCGTTTGGCCCAAAGCGCCTTCGGGGTTATGGTCCGATGCGCTGAAGGATTCCCGGCCCTGCACGCTCAGTTCAAGGTTGTTGTCGACGATCCGGTATCGGCCTGTTGCGTGTTGTGAAACCACGGTTGTGACGCCGTTGACCACATCTTGGGTCACCCAACGCCCGCCTTCGGTTGCTTCCAGCATTTCGGTTTCCAGCGCCGGGGCCTGCTCGGCCGGCGGATACTCATGCAGCGTTTCGTCGATTGGGTTTGGCTGCCTGTCCGGCAGCGTCAGGCGGCAGTTTTCAAGCTTCAGCTCCAGTGTCGCGGCTTCCGGCGCGGGCCAGATCAGTGGGAAACACTGTGTCGAAAGCGCGATCCTGATGCGGCTGCCTGCCCCGAACCGATGCGCGATGGCGCGCAAAGGGATTTCGATCTCATAGTCCTGCCCCGGTACCAGAGGTTCAGGGCTTTCGTGACCATTGCGATGGGTCAGGTTCAAAACGGCATAGGTCACACGAGAGGATGTTCCATCCGGCAACACCTCATTCAGACGCGCTGCGATCTGGGCCACGGGTTTGTCCGAAGTGAAAGCCAGACGAAGAACCGGTTGGCCGACGATTTCAAACGGTTCGGTCAGGCGATTGCTGTCGAAACAGACCGACACGGCGTCGTCGCGCCGTTGATCGCCGGGTAAATCGCCGTCGCTGGCAAAGGCGCACCAGAAACCGGCATTGCCGCCAACCATGACCGGCGAATTGACAGGCACCCTGCCCGCGCTGCGCGGGGCCGCTGAAAGCCCCCCATTTTCATCGAAATACCAATGGCTTGCACCGATTGACGGCGATGGCCAGGTTTCCTCGGCCACCCAATGGCCTTCACGATGTTCCATTGCCGCTGCCGGGTCCGCGCTGTGCTGCATATATAGCCGCAGCATCGGTTCTTCCATGATGCCGGTGTCGCGACCTTTCAGCCAATGATCCCACCAGCGCAGAACCTCTTGCAGGAACCCGATTTGCGGCCCCGGATTCCCAGCGTTTGGCATCACATGCGCCCATGGTCCGATCAGCCCTTTGCGCGGCACTTGCAGATGTTCCATCATCCGAAAGACCGCCGGATAATACCCGTCGGCCCAGCCCGAGACTGCAAAGACCGGAATGCGGATGCGCGAGAAATCCTCGCACACCGAGCCATGTTTCCAATAGTCATCGCGGGTTTGATGCTGCATCCATGTTTTCAGCCAAAGGCCCGAGCCGCGCAGCCGGTCCAGCCACATGTCGCGCCAGCGATCACCGACATTTGCCGGGTCCGGCGGCATGGTGTTCTTGCCGAACATCGTCGAGGACCAGGTCAGTTGCTCACCCAGCACGCAGCCGCCGGAATAGTGGATGTCGTCGGCATAGCGGTCATCGGTTGAACACAGCGTCATCACCGCCTTCAAGGCCGGAGGTTGCAACGCAGCGATTTGCAGCCCGTTGAACCCGGACCAAGACTTTCCGGTGATGCCGACCTTGCCGTCACACCAGGTCTGCGCAGCGATCCATGCAATCACCTCGCACCCGTCCTGAAGTTCCTGCGGCGTGTATTCATCGGTCAACACGCCCTCGGAATCCCCGCTGCCGCGCAGGTCAACCCGCACCACGGCGTATCCGTGACCCGCGAGGTACGGGTACAATGTCACGTCCCTTTCGGCCATGATGTCGTTCTTGCGATAGGGTTGAAATTCAAAGATCGCAGGGACCGGTGGCGCCTCGGCGTTTTCGGGCATCCAGATCCGTGCACCCAATCTGCATCCATCGGACATGGCGATATCAGTGTGATAGATTTCGCGGACGGGATTGGGGAAATCAGAAACGATGTTCATGCGGGCACCCGCCTTCCTGCTGCGGGTTGAGACTCCAGTGGCTTCCAGCCCACGGACAGGTTTCGGTGCACCATCATGATTCCTCCTGTCGGTCAGCATTTTTGGCTTGGGCACTTATGTCAATTTTGAATTCCTCCGCCCTCGTGCAGGACCCGCTAAAGGGAAACCAACCGGGTCGGCGGTATGATCAGCGAACAGCGATATGACTGATTATGTTAATTCGGCGACTGTCTGAGAAAAATGACAGAACGGCAATTGATGCAATCTAGCGGTTCAATTGCCAGAAGCGCTCGATAATAATGGCGCATGATAAAAACGAATCTTGCTACAGGGAGAAAGCAATGAAACTCAAGACACTACTGGCTGCATCGGCTCTTGCGACCGGGTTCAGCGCAACCACGGCACTGGCCGATTGCGGTGAGGTTTCGATCACTGAAATGGACTGGGCCTCGTCCGCGGTTGTAACTGCGGTGGCCAAGTTCCTGCTTGAGAACGGATATGGCTGCACGGTTGCTGCGGTTCCGTCCTCGACCACGCCTGCGATGGCGTCGATTGCGGAAACCGGCGAGCCTGACATCCTGACCGAATTGTGGACCAACTCTTCACCGGTATATGAAGAGCTGCGCGCCGACGGCAAACTTGTCGAACTGGCGAATGTTCTGGCTGATGGCGGGGTCGAGGCATGGTGGATTCCAGCCTATCTGGCCGAAGAGCACCCCGAACTGACAACGGTCGAAGGTATTCTGGCCAATCCTGAACTGGTCGGTGGCCGGTTCCATGACTGCCCGTCGGGTTGGGCCTGTGATGTGGTGAACAACAACAACCTCAAAGCGCTCAACATGACCGAGAACGGGATTGAGCGGTTCCAGCACGGGTCCGGCGAAACGCTGGCCACCGCAATCGCGGCGGCCTATGCGGCGAAAGAGCCCTGGTTCGGTTACTACTGGGCACCCACTTCGGTTCTTGGCAAGTATCCGATGGTTCAGGTCGAAACCGCACCCTTCGATCAGGATGCACACACCTGCAACGGTGACCCGGAATGCGCAAACCCGGTGCTGTCCGCCTATCCGACCGCCAAGGTTGTGACCGCCGTGGCCCCGTCCCTGCTGGAGCGTGAGCCGGACGTAGTTGAGTTCCTCAAGAAGATGTCTTTCTCGAACGATCAGATGGGCACGGTTTTGGCCTGGCAGGATGACAATGGCGCATCTTATGACGAGGCCGCCGTTTACTTCCTGACCAACTATCAGGACACATGGTCGGAATGGCTGAACGACGATGCGCGCGGCAACCTGTCGGCGCTGCTTCAGTAAGCCAGTTTGTCAGATCCCTCCGGCTGCTTGAGTGTCCGGAGGGATGTGAGAGTAAAGAAAGCGCCGCGTGTTGAGCGGCGCTTTTTCTTAGCTTGTATCGCGCAATCCCGTTGTGGCTTTTTGCATCGCAAGGATCAATGCGTCCCGCTTGGCGGACAACTCCGCCGGGCTTTGGCCCTTCGCGGCCTCGCCGACGCCCGCGATCAGGTGTTGGGCGACGGATTCGTCCAGATGGATCTGGCCCAGATCGTCCCACCAGCCATTGAACGTGTCCGAGAAATGATCGCAAAACGCGCGCAGACCGCCCTCTCCCGCGCCGAGGTTGAACAGCATGGTTGGCCCCATCGCCGCCCATCGCAGCCCCGGCCCGGCCCAAACGGCCTTGTCCACATCCTCGACCGAGGCGACCCCATCCATCACAAGGCTGATCGCTTCGCGCCAGATCGCCGCCTGCAGGCGATTGGCCACATGGCCCGGTCGTTCCTTGTTCACCCGGATTGTGACCTTGCCGACAGCTTCGTAGAACCGCTCGGCCCCGTCCACGGCGCTGGCATCGGTTCGGTCATTTCCCATCACCTCGACCAGCGGGATCAGATGCGGGGGGTTGAACGGGTGACCCAGCACAAAGCGGGCGGGATTGGCCCAGCCGCCCTGCATCTGGCCCAGCGTCAGGCCCGAGGCTGAACTGGCCACGATGGCGTTCGGGTTCAGCACCGGTTCGATCTCGGCAAAGGTTGCGTGCTTGATGTTGATACGCTCGGGCACGTTCTCCTGCACGAAGTCCGCGCCCTCAACTGCGGCGGCGGCGCTTGGGTGAAACCGGATCGCATCCGGGTTGCCGTTTTTGGTCCGGCCCAGCTCGGTCAGGGTGGGCCAGGCCATCTCGATGTATTCACGCACGGATGTCTCGACCGTCGGGGACGGGTCAAACAGCGCTACCGACCGCCCCGAGGCCAGAAACAGCGCGGCCCAGCTGGCACCGATGACGCCGCCGCCCAGACAGGCAGTGTGTTGAAATTCCATCAGAACAATCCCGGATTGAGGGGTGAGGCAGCCGTCATGCCGCCATCCACCGTGAAACACTCACCGCTGACATAGGCGGCTTTCTCAGAGGCCAGCCATGACACCATATTGGCGACGTCCTGCGGTTGACCGAACCGGCCCACCGGATGACGGGCCAGCGCGTCAGCCATGGCTTTGTCGGGGTCTTGCGCCAGCGCGAACCCATCCTCGGCCATCTCGGTCATGATCCATCCGGGCCGGATCGCATTGCAGCGCACCTTGGGCCCGTGATCCACCGCGATGGATCGGGTCAGCCCGTGAACCCATGCTTTGGACGCGTTATACAGCGCCATGGACGGGTCCGCGACCATGCCCGAGATCGAGCCGATATTGATGATGTTGCCGCCATGCTCGCTCATATCCGGCAGCGCCGCGCGACACATGTTGAAGACGCCCTTGCAATTGACGTTCATCACCAGATCCCAGTCGGCATCGTCACTGTCGGCTATGGTCTTTTCGACCTGCACACCTGCGTTGTTGACCAACAGGGCAACCGGACCAAAAGCTGCTTTAGCGTCGTTGAACAGCCGCGAGGCATCGGCGGTTTTGGAGACGTCCGCAGTGACCCACATGACCGCTTCGGGCAGGCCTTCGGGCCGTGCGCCGCGTCCGCAGGTCACGACGTTGAACCCATCCGAGACCAGTTGATCGACAATGGCGCGCCCGATGCCCCGGCTTCCGCCTGTCACAAGTGCGGTTTGCTTATCCATGGGCGATCATCACATGTCTGACGGCGGTATACGCATCCAGCGCAAAGACACTCATATCGCAACCGGTGCCCGAGGATTTCATCGCGGCCCACGGCATCTCGGGCGTCGCCACGCCGTGGGTGTTTACCCAAGTGAACCCATAGCGCAGCTTGGCGCTCATCCGTATCGCGCGGCCCGTATTGTTGGTCCAGACTGACGAGGCCAGCCCAAACGGACCGGTATTGGCGACCCTCAGGGCCTCTTCTTCGGTACTGAACCGTGAGATGGTCACGACGGGGCCGAAGATTTCGGTGCAGAACACCTCGGCATCATGCGGGACGTTGGCCAGAACGGTTGGTTCGTAGAAAAAACCCGGACCGTCGATCATGTTGCCGCCCGTCACAACTTCGCACGTGTCGCGGGCACGGTCCACGAACCCGGCGACTGTGTCGCGCTGTGCGGTTGAGATGATCGGACCCATCTCGGTCCCTTCGGCCTTTTGCGCACCGACCTTTATCTGCGCGACCTGATCGGCGACGGCGGCGACTACTTTGTCATAGACCTCATCCGCGACCAGCAACCGGCAGGGCTGTGCGCAATCCTGCCCGGCGTTGAAGAACGAACCATAGCGCACCGTCTCGGCCACCGCGTCGATATCGGCATCCTCGAACACGATGACTGGGGCTTTGCCGCCCAGTTCCAGATGCACATGGCGGATCTTGCGCGACGCGGCTTTCATCGCCTCATACCCGGTTGCGGTTGAGCCGGTGATCGAGATCGCCTCGGTCCGTGGATCATTGATCATCCGGTCGCCGATTTCGCGCCCTGACCCGTGCAGTACGTTCACCACGCCTTTGGGCGCAACATCGGCGATCAACTGCGCCGCGCGCAGGGTCGAAAGCGGTGTCAATTGCGAGGGTTTCAGGGTCACAGGACACCCCGCCGCCAAAGGCGCGGCCAGTTTCCACGAGGCCATCATCAGCGGATAGTTCCATGGTGCGATTGCTGCGACCGGACCTACCGGGTCCTTGCGGATCATGCTGGTATGGCCTGCCACATATTCGCCCGCCGTCACCCCGGCCATGGTGCGCGCGGCACCGGCGAAGAACTTGAACGTGTCCAAGGTCAACGGCATTTCATCGTCTAAGGCCGAGGGCCATGGTTTGCCCGCGTCAAGACTTTCCAACTCGGCCAGTTCTTCGGCGTGATCCTGTAGCACAGTCGCGATATTGGTCAGCAATTCCGAACGTTCCGCCGGGCTGGTCTGACCGTAAGTGTCGAACGCCTCATGCGCGGCTGCGGCGGCTGCATCGGCCTGCTCGGGCGTGGCGGCGTTGATGGCACAAATCTCTTCGCCGGTTGCCGGGTTCAGAACTGGGATCGCAGCGCCCTGCCCTTCGACCAGTTCGCCGTTGATCAGCATTTTTGTCTGCATTGTAACCTCTCCTCAGAACGCCACCTGATCGCCGCCCTTCAGGCCCAGTCGCGAACGCGCCTCGGCCGGGGTAGCGACCGAAAGGCCGAGATTTTCTATGATGCTGCGGATTTTGTTGACCTGCTGCGCGCTGGACACTGCCTTTTCGCCGGGGCCGATATAAAGGCTGTCCTCCATCCCCACGCGTACATTCCCGCCCAGCAAAGCGCTTTGCGTGGTAAAGGGTATCTGGTGCCGACCGGCGGCCAGAACCGACCATTCATAATCATCCCCGAACAGCTTGTTGGCGATGGTGTGCATATGCATCAGGTTGTCCAGATCAGCACCGACGCCGCCCAGAATGCCAAACACCATCTGCACAAAGATCGGCCCGTCGATCCAGCCCTGATCCCGGATCCAGGCCAGATTGTAGAGGTGGCCCAGATCGTAGCATTCGAACTCGAACCGTGTGCCGTGGCCCTGCCCCAGCTCTTTCAGGCAGTATTCGATATCCGCGAAGGTGTTGCGAAAGATGAAATCGCGGGTCATGTACAGAAACTCGGGCTCCCACGCGTGTTTCCAGTTCGAGTATTTGTCTTTCATCGGGAAGATGCCGAAATTCATCGACCCGATATTCATGCTGGCCATCTCGGGCGAGGCGCGGGTGGCGGCGCGCAGACGTTCCTCGCGCGTCATGCCCAGGCCGCCGCCGGTCGAGACGTTCATCACCGCGTCGGTGGCCTGTTTGATGCGGGGCAGAAACTCCATGAACAGATCGGGGTTCGGGTCGGGCTTGCCGGTGTCGGGGTCGCGCGCATGCAGGTGGATGATCGATGCGCCCGCCTCAGCCGCTTCGATACTGGCCGTTGCAATCTGGGTCGGGGTGATCGGCAGGTGTTCCGACATGGTGGGCGTGTGGATGCCACCGGTCGGGGCGCAGGTGATGATGACGGATTTCTGCTTTGCCATGGATTAGAACCTCATCTGCTGCACTTGCGCGGACAGACCGCCATCCAAAACCCATAGCTGCCCCGAGGCATAGCGTGCCTCATCACTGGCCAGCCAGTTCACCAGATTGGCGATGTCTTCGGGGGTGCCATAGGTGCGCATCGGGTGCACATCGCGCACCGCCTGTTGCAACTGATCGATGGTCTTGCCGCCCCCGCCCGAGCCGTCACCGGTGAAGAAACTCTGCAACATCGGCGTGTCGATATAGCCGGGGCAGATCGCGTTTACGCGGATGCCTTCGGGGCCGTGATCGCAGGCCATGGCGCGGGTCAGGGCGTGCACCGCGCCCTTGGTGGCGCAATAGGCGGCGAGGCCGGGATCGGCGATGAACCCGTCATAGGAGCCGAAATTGATGATCGAGGCGCTGGTCCCGGATCTGGCCGCCGCCCGCAGCAACGGCAGAGCGTGTTTTGAGGTCAGGAACGTGCCGGTGCAATTGACCGCGAAGGATTGGTTCCACTCTTCCAGCGTGGTGTCTTCGATGGTCTTTTCGATCTCGATCCCGGCAGCGTTGACCAGAATGTCCAGCTTTCCGCATTCGGCCTGAACCTGCGCCATTGCGGCCTTTACGGCATCTTCATCGGCCACGTTCATTGGCACGAACCGGCTGCCGTCATCGTCATGGGCGTCCAGCGATCCCTGCGCCGTCAGATCAGCGGCATAGACCGTGGCCCCTTCGCGCAGGAACCGCGCGACAATGGCGCGCCCGATGCCGCCGCGCCCGCCTGTGACAAGCGCGACCTTGCTGTCAAGTTTCATCCATCTTGCCCTTTTTTAGCGGAGGAAAGCGGTAGCGGTCTGCGGCCACCGTCCAATCCATGTGATTGCGTACATATTGCTGGCTGGCATCCGAGGGCGGGTTGTAATCCCAATGCTCGCCCGCCCCGGCCTCCATCGCGGCATGCAGCGCGCGGCGGGACTTTTGCGTCGCGATCACGTCAGCCCGCAATTGCGCGCTATCCCATCGCGCGGCAACCTCGGCGGCGAAGGCCTGAGCCTGCGCCTGATAGGCCGGGTCGGCCGCAAGGTTGGTCTTTTCCAACGGGTCTTTCGCCAGATCATACAGCTGCGGCGGATCGGGGTCGCAATGAATGTATTTCAAAGGCCCCCGTCGGATCATGAAGACCGGAGAGGGCGTCATCTCGGCGCAGTATTCGCCAATGGCCTCGTCCACCGGATCGGCCTCGCCCCGCGCCAAAGGCATCAGGCTGCGGCCATCGACCGGTTCGCCAAACATGGTGTCATCTCCACCGGCGATCTCGACCAATGTGGGTAGCAGATCGACCAGCGAGCTGGCATTGGCCGCAACCCCCTGTGCCACGCCGGGGCCTGCCATGATCAACGGCACCCGCGCCGAGGGTTCAAAGAAGTTCATCTTGTACCACAGCCCGCGTTCGCCCAGCATATCGCCGTGATCTGCGGTCACGATGATGATCGTGTTGTCGAGCTCACCCATGTCCTCCAGCGTTTTGACCATCTCGCCGATCTTGCTGTCGAAATAGCTGACATTGGCCAGATAGGCGCGGCGGGCGCGGCGGATTTCTTCCTCGGTCAGCGGGACATAGCTGGCCTCGATCCCGTCCATGACCCGACGCGAGAACGGGTCCTGTTCCTCGGGCGATAAAACGAAGTCCGGCATGTCGATCTGATCGTCGGAATAGAGATCCCAGAATTCGGGCTTGGCGACGTAAGGGTCATGCGGATGGATGAAACTGGCCACCATGGCAAAGGGGGCATCATCGCCTGCGGCGCGATCCCGGCCCCGGTCGATCAGCCAGCGGCGGGCGGCAAAGCCAACCTCATCATCATAGTCGGTCTGAAAGGTTGCGAAGGCAACGCCGCTTTCCTTGACCGTCTGCATGTTGTGATACCACTTGTCGATCCGCTCATCCGGCGCTTCCCAATCGGGCGTCCATGCGAAATCCGAGGGGTAGATATCGGTGGTCACGCGATCCTCGAACCCGTGTTTCTGGTCCGGTCCGACAAAGTGCATCTTGCCCGACAGACAGGTGCGATAGCCCAGCGATTTCAGGTAATGCGCAAAGGTCGGCACTGTCGCTTTGAACTCGGATGCGTTGTCATAGGCGGCGATCCGGCTGATCAACTGCCCCGACATGAAGGCAAAGCGCGAAGGCGCGCAAAGCGGCGAGTTGCAATAGGCCGCATCAAACCGCATGCCCCGTGCCGCAAGCGCATCCATGTGTGGAGTTTTGGCAACCTTGTGGCCGTAGGCACCACAGTAATGCGGTGCCAGCTGGTCTGCCATGATGATCACGATGTTTGGCTGATTTGGCACGATGCCCCTCCCCTATAAGCCGCTGATCCTTTGTCTCAGGCGGGGGTTGGGGGCGGTTCGTATCGCATCGGTTTAGCGCCCGGTCGGGTTGAGAACGGAATACCTGTCATCGTGCCGCCGTTTTGTACGCATCCAGAACCAGACCGTGGAAATGATGCACGGCATGTTCCGATTGGCCTGAGCCATTGGCGTCATCCACGATACGGCCCTGTGTGAAAGCGGGCGTATTCATCCCGCGCTGAACGCTTTCGACAAGGTTGATATCCTCGACCTGCAGAACCTCATCCAGATAGCGGATGGTGTCGAGTTCCGCCTCGTTCGGCGTCGTCTCTTCGAGGAAAAAGTCATAGGTTTCCAGCGTGCGATCCGGTCCGGCGGGGATGACGTTCAGGATGATCATCGACGACCGCCCCGGATAGCGCATGATGCAGGTGTTGGGCCACAGCCACCAAACCGCGTGGGTTCTAACCGTCGCGTTCGAGACATCATAGGCACTGTTGGCCGTGTTCCCCGCATCCGCCATATGACTGGAATAAATGCCATGGGTGGTCACCTTGTAGGTGTCCATGTCCACCAAATCGCAAAAATCCTTATGCGCGGTCGGGCAGTGATAGCATTCAAGGAAATTATCGACCACGTTCTTCCAGTTCGACTTGATGTCATAGGTCAGACGGTGCGCGAAGGTCAGATCCTCGATATCCGGGGCCCAGTGTTTGATCTCGGTCGCCAGATCGCCGGTTGTTTCGGCCAGAGACTGCGCTGCCGGGTCCAGATTCACATAGACAAAACCGCAGAACTCTTCGACCTGAACCTGATCCAGACAGATGTCCTTTGGGTTGAAGTCCTGCAACTGCTCGGTATGCGGTGCGCGCACCAGATTGCCGTCCAGCTTGTAGACCCAGGCGTGATATGGGCACATGATGCGCGTGGTGTTGCCATCGCCTGAAAGCAGCTCATGCGCGCGGTGTTTGCAGACGTTGTAAAACGCGCGCAGCACGCCGTCCTTGTCGCGCACGACGGCGATGGGCTTGCCCGCGACCTCGACGGTCGTATACGCGCCCGGTTCCCGGACCTTTTCGACATGGCACACCCATTGCCACGTCTTCGCAATGATCGCTTCCAGGTCGGCATTGTGCCAAACCTGCTCGACATAGGCTTCCTTGCGCAATGACAGCGAGCGGGACGGGCTTTGATCATAGCCTCTGCCGATCTCCGCAAACTCTTTGGCCGATGGCAATTCAGTCATGGTGATCCTCATCCAAAGCGCACGAGGGCGCGCGTGCAAATCCGCTGGGTAGAGTGATTTAGCCGGGAATAATCGACCGATACTTTACATGGTTCGCCAACATTTGGCCTTAACTGGACGCGCCGTGTTTGCGATGCATGGGCCAGGCGCGGAATTCGAAGGGGATACGGCCTTCGATTCTGTCCCGCATGGGTGGCAGGCCAAACCGGTCCTTGTAGGCGCGGCTGAAATGGACCTGACTGGAAAAGCCGCAGGCGAACGCGATCTCGGACATGGCAAGGGTTGTCTGCGTCACCAGCCCACGGGCCCGGTCCAGCCGAATGTCACGGTAATACAGCACCGGCGTTTTCTTCAGATGCTGGGCAAAAAGGCGGTTGAGCTGCCGCTGCGAAATTTGCGCCGCCTTGCAAATCTCGCCAATAGTCAGCGGCTCTTCCAGGTTGTCTTCCATCGCCCGGATGGCGTTGCGCACGGTATCGGGGATCTTGGCCCCCAATGGTTCCATGAATTGCGGGTTCTGCGGGGTGCCGCGTTCGCGCAGGCTGGGGTGAAACACATATCGCGCGGCAGCGTTTGCCAGTGCGTTGCCATGTATGCCCTGCAGTATTTGCAACGCGAAATCGAACGAGGCTGACCCGCCGCAACAGGTGATCCGGTCGCCATCGAATTCGAACAGCGCCTCGGTGCAATCGACATCCGGATAAAGCTCGCGAAAGGCGTCGATATGTTCGTAGTGCACCGTGGCGCGGCGATGGCGCAAAAGCCCGGCCTCAGCCATGATGAACGCGCCGGTATCAATCCCGCCGAGTGTCGCCTGCTGCCGGGCGCCTCGGCGCAGGGCGGCCTGAATTTGGTCCGAGCCATGCTCCTCCGGGGTCCAGCTTGAAGAGACGATCAGAAAATCCACCGGCTGGGCAGAGGCGGTTTTCAGGCTCTGAGTCTCGATGCTGATGCCGTTGCTGGCCACGCATGGACCGCCGGTTTCCGACACCAGTTCCCAGCTGTAATGGGCCGCGCCTTCCAGATAATTCGCAGCCCGGAAGGGATCGATGAACCCCATGGTCGCAGCCATATTGAAGCTGGGGGTCACGATGACCCGAATTCGAATCTGATCGGATGGCTGCGACATTCAGATGGCCAATTTCGAAAAAATGACGGCGATAAAGCGTAAATCACATCCGCCATTCCCGCAAGTTTTGGCGGAATTGGTTACTTGCTCAGATCCTTTGTGGTCTGACGGTGAACCAAACGCACCGGGGTTTGGGTCAGCGCCGCTGGTACGTCATCGTCCTGAAGCCAGCGCAAGATGGTGTCCGCCACCTGTTTCCCAAAATCACCAACCCCGCACTGCACCGTCGACAAGGCGGGCCAGCATTCCGAGGCTTCCTGAATGTCGTCAAAGCCGATGATCTGAAAAGATGCGCCAATCGCGATCCGCGCCTCGTGGCAGGCGTTGATCATGCCAAACGCGACCAGATCGTTGAAACACAAGGCGGCGTCGCAATCCGGGTGATCCTTGAACAGGTCCGCCGCCGCCGCGTGACCAAAAGCGCGGGTGGATTTTCCTGTTACGACAACTGGTTGCAGCCCATTCTCCTGCACGATCTCAAGATAGCCCGAGATCCGTTCCTGCGTGACTTGCCTGCCTTCCAGTCCGCCAACAAAGGCAATCTTGCGCGCGCCGGTCTCCAGCAAATGACGGGTGGCAACGCGTCCACCGGCGCGGTAATCGGGGGCGATGAATGGGTATTTGCCGTTATCGCCTACCACCTGACGCAGGACTTGCATCATCGGGATGCCCGCACGCTCAACCGCCTTAAGGGTTTTTGAGACATCCCCGTAAGCAGGCGACAGGATCAGGGCCGAGACCCCGTGTTCCAACATGGCCGTGACCACCTGATCCTGAATCGCGGGGTCTTCATTGGTGTTTGCGACCACCACCGCATAGCCGCGCGACCCCAATGCCATTTGCAGCGAGGTGGCGAATTCGGTGAAAAACGGGTTGGTCAGATCGTTGATCACCAACCCGATCAGGGCGTTCCCGGTTGACCTCAGATTGGCTGCGGATCGGTTATAAACATAACCGATCTCTTTCATCGCTGCGTGAACCAGCGTTCGGGTTTCCGCTTTGACCTGCGCGCTGCCCTGCAACACAAGGCTGACCGTGGATTTCGACACGCCCGCCTTGTTGGCGACATCTATGATCGTCGGTCTGCGCATTCAGTCTATTGGTCTACCCCGTGCAGGTTCAGCAATGTTGTCATCCGCGCTGTAGCCCGATCCGGGTCCGAGAGCAAACCCGCCTGATCCGCAAGCCGGAACACTTCGGCGTAGTGACAGATGTCGCGGCTCGACTGGAACCCGCCGGGCATGATGAAATGGGTCTGCGCGCCGTTCAGCCAGGCCAGAAAGGCGATCCCGGCCTTGTAGAACCGCGTCGGGGCGCGGAAGATTTCGCGGCTGAGCGGCACGGTCGGGGCAAACAGCGCGTGGTAGCGATCCATGTCGTTCTGTGTCAGGGCCTCAAGCGCCTGCGCGGCCGCCGGGGCGATGGCCGCAAAGATGCCCAGCAGAGCATGAGAATAATGGCCCCCGTCCCCAGCGATCAGATCGGCATAGTTGAAATCATCCCCGGTATAGAGGCGCACGCCGTCCGGCAGGCGCCTGCGAAACGTCTCTTCATGCGCCTGATCGAGCAGTGAGATTTTGATGCCGTCGACCTTGGATGGGTTCTCAGCGATCAAAGACAGCACAAACTCGCTGGCCTGATCCACATCCGTGCTGCCCCAATAGCCGGTCAGGGCCGGGTCGAACATATCGCCCAGCCAATGCAGGATCACCGGTTTCGCCGCCCCGTCGATCAGCGCGCGATAGACGTCGTGATAGGTGTCCGGCCCAGCATTGATGGCCGGAAAGGCGCGCGAGGCCATCAGGATCAGTTGACCACCGGCGGCCTCGATCGCCTCGGCTTGATGTTCATAAGCGGACAGGATTTCCCCGGCCGTATTTAGCGCGCCCATGGGCACATGATCCGTCCCGGCCCCGCAGGCAACGCGTGGCGACAGGGGGTGCGCTTTGGCGGCCACCATCGTGCGCTGGATCAGTTCCAGCGCGGTCTCCCAATCCACGCCCATGCCGCGTTGGGCGGTGTCCATCGCCTCGGCCAGCCCAAGGCCCTGATCCCACAGACCCTGTCGGAAGTTCAGGGTCGCGTCCCAGTCTACCGCCGGTCGACCATCCCACGGGTTTCGCTCGGCCAGCGGGTCCGAGACCACATGTGCGGCCGCGAATGCGGTGCGCGTCAACGGTACCTGCGGCGCGCGGGGGATCAAGGGCGTTCCGGTCAGAGCATAAGGTTCCAACTGGCCGTCGCGGTTTGGCAATATCAATGTCATTGTCTCAGACCTCCAGATCCAGAACTAGAATGCCGTCGATTCCACCCACGGCGTTTGCGACCAGTTGCGCCCCGCACGCCTTGTGATCCTCGTTCGCCTGATAGGTCGCCAAAGCGTCCCAATCGTCGAAATCGATCACAAACCCATGCATATAGCCGCGTTCGATCTGTTCCGGGCTTTGGCTGCGGCCCCCGGTGAAGCCTTTGGCACCGGGCAGAGCTTCGGCCACCTTGGCCAGTCCATTGTAGATTTGGGCGACCGTCTCTTCGGTCACATCCGGGCGGAATTTCGTCAGAACGATATGACGGATCATTGCGTAAATCCTTGATCTTGCTTGATCATGTCGGCGGCTTTCTCGCCGATCATGATCGTGGGCGCGTTGGTGTTCGAAGAATTGACCGTTGGCATGATCGAGGCGTCGGCCACGCGCAGACCCTCGATCCCGTTGAAGCGCAGGCGCGGGTCCAGAACAGCCTCGGCATCATTGCCCATGCGGCAGGTGCCCGCGCAGTGGTGCGAGGTTTTGGAATGCACGCAGATGAAGTCGAAATACTCCTGCTCGGTCTTTACAGTCGGACCGGGCAGATGCTCCGCCAGAACATATGGTTTCAACGCATCCTGCGCGAGGATGTTCTGCACCAGTTTCAGACCCCGGATCGACATCTCTCGGTCATAGGGATCGGCCAGATAGTTCGGGTCGATCAAAGGCATCGCTGCCGGATCGGCGCTTTGCAACCGCACCGTCCCCCGAGATCGGGGCCGCAGGAAACAGGCGTTCAGGGTGACGCCGCCATTGGGCATCGCTTCGACCCCGGCCTCGATCCCGGTGCCCAGCCCCAAATGCATCTGAATGTCGGGCGAACGGGCGTCGGGGTCGGCGTACCAGAAGCCGCCGGTTTCAAACAGGCTGGACGCCACCGGCCCCTTGCGGGTGAGCAGATATTGTAGCCCGGCCCAAGCCGACAGGTGCAGCTTGGCGAAGCGGTCATAAGTGTGCGGGCCGGTGACCTCGCAAATCGAATAGAGATCGAGGTGGTCCTGCAGGTTCTCCCCAACCTGCGGCTGGTCATAGACCAGCTTGATCCCAAGGCTTTCCAGATGATCCGCCGGTCCGATCCCGGACAGTTGCAGCAGGCGGGGTGAGCCGATGGCACCGGAGGACAAAATCACCTCGCGCGCGGCAGAGATCTTTTCGCCGCTCATCATCTCAACGCCGGTTGCCCGTCCTTTCTCGACCGTGATCCGACGGACCTGAGCGTCCGTACGCACAGTCAGGTTCGGACGGTTCCGATTGGGTGCCAGAAACGCCATCGCCGCCGAGGACCGTCGCGCCTTGCGTTGGGTCAGCTGGTAATACCCGGCCCCGTCCTGTTTCGCACCATTCACATCCCGCGTTTCGGGGATGCCAACCTGCTCGGCGGCCCTGATATAGGCATCGCAGATCGGCAAAGGCGCGGCGGGCATCGACACGCCCAGCGGGCCGCCTTTGCCGTGGAACTCATTGTCGTAGCTGTCGTTGTCCTCGGACTTCTTAAAATAGGGCAGGACATCGTCATAGCCCCAGCCCTCGCATCCCATCTGCCGCCAGTCGTCATAATCCTGCGCAGCACCGCGTGTGTAGATCTGGGCATTGATTGCCGACCCGCCGCCGATCACCTTGGCCTGGGTGTAGTTGAACACCTTGTTTTGCATATGCTTCTGCGGCACCGTCGACCAGCCCCAGCTGCCAATGCCTTTGGTCATCTTGGCAAAGCCTGCGGGCAGGTGGAAAAACGGATGGCGATCCGAAGACCCGGCCTCAAGCAGCAATACCTTGGCCTCGGGTTCTTCGGACAGGCGCGCCGCAATGACCGAACCTGCCGAGCCGCCGCCGATCACGATGAAATCATATCCTTCAGACATCTTGTCCTCTGAGTTCCTTACAGGCGCGAGATCGAAAGCCCGCCATCCACGGGGATCGCGGCCCCGGTGGCGAATTGCATCTGGCCGTCCACGATGGGAACGATGACCGCGCCGATATCCTGCGGCTCACCCCACCGCGCGGCGGGGACCAACCCGCCTTCGATCCGGTCGGTGTATTTGTCACGCACACCAGCCGTCATTTCGGTGGCGATGATGCCGGGGCGCAGTTCGAAAACGCCGATCCCATGCGGGGCCATGCGCACCGCAAACAGCTGCGCCATCATCGCGGCGGCGGCCTTGGATACGCAGTATTCGGCGCGCTCGATAGACACCATCGTGGCGCTGACCGAGGTAACAAAGGTGATCGAGCGATAGCTGTCCTGAGGGTGCGCCAACATCCTTCGCGCGACCTCTTGCGCCAGAAAGAAGGCACCGCGAAGGTTGATGTTTTGCACGAAATCCCAGTTCTCGGGCGTAAGGTCCAGCATATCGCCCCGAACCGGCGCGCCGACGCCCGCGTTGTTGATCAGGGCGGTGATCGGTCCCAGCTGGGCCTCGACCTGATCCAGCAAGGCGGGCACGTGATCGATCTGGGACACATCATGCTGCACATAGATCGCGCCGGGTCCCAATTCGGACAAAGCGTTCCGGACCACTGGTTTGTCCGGGGCAGACCGTGACGCAAGCGCCACCTTGTACCCAGCCGCGATCAAGGCGCGCGAGATTCCAAGGCCGATGCCTTGCTGGCCCCCTGTGACCAAAGCAACTCCGGTCATGCTGCAAACTCCGTCTCTAAGATGTGGCGACCGGCGCGCAAGGCCAGTGCCGCGATGGTCAGGGCCGGATTGACCGCAGCCGAGGTCGGCAGGACCGAGGCGTCAACGATGAACAGGTTTCGGTGGTCATGGCTGCGGCAGAACGGGTCCACCACGCTGCTGGCTGGATCACGCCCCATCCGGGCTGTTCCGCATTGATGCGAGGGCGTGCGCCGGTCGAAGGGCCGCGACAGGACAATTGGAAACCCGGCCCGGCGCAGGTGCTGTTTCAGCTTGGCCACCAGTGCCTCATGCGCCTGCCAGTTCGAGCGTTTCCAGTCCAGCCGGATCTGATCACCTTCGACCGTTACCCGGCTGTCCGGATTGGGCAGGTCCTCGGACATCGCATAGAAATCAAAACTTCGGTTCGCGATCATTCCCGCGATTGGCCTCGGCAATCCGGTCTGGGACGCAAGGATTGGCCCCGTGATTTTGCCCAGCATCTGGATATTGCCCATCGGCGCGCCGCCCTGCCCGTCACCATTGTAATAGTCGTTGAACATCAGCGTCTTCTGATAGACCGCGCAGTTGCGGCGCAGCGGATGCAAAGCCAGAACCGCCGAGCAATTGTGGTTCATGAAATTGCGCCCAACCTGATCGGATCGGTTCGCCAATCCGGCGGGGCAATTGTCATTGGCGGATTTCAACAACAGCGCGGCGGACTGAACAGCCCCTGCAGATAACACGATCACCGGCGCGTGCAGGGTACCGTGCCCCTTGACCTCAACACCTGTGATGTGCCCGTCTTTGTCGCTCAGCAGTTTTTTGGCGGGTGCGTTCGTCAATAGTTCGACATTCTCGTGCTTCAGGGCATCCGCCAGAGCGCAGGTTTCCGCGTCCATTTTGCCACCGCAGGTGTTCGGAAACGCATCCCACGTGGTTTGCCCGGCCGAAAGCCAGCGGTCGATATCCACCCCCAAAGGGACAGATGCGGGCGACAGCCCCGCCCCGCGCAAACGCGCGCGCAGATCCGCGATGTCAGGCTCATCAGCTACAGGAGGATGCGGGTAAGCGCCGCTATGCGGCGGCTCGGTCGGGTCCTCATCGGCGGTTCCGCGCACCGCATAAAGCTGCTCCGCCGCCGTGTAGTCCGGTTCCAGATCTCTGTAACGGAGAGGCCAGCCAGGAGAGCGACCGCCCATATGCTGGCGCGGTTCAAAATCCTCGGCCCGGTAGCGGATCAGGGCGGCACCGTAGAATTTCGAGTTGCCGCCGACGCAGTAATAGTTGCCCGGACTGAAAGGCTGCCCTTCGCCGTCCAGCCAGGTTTCGTCGGGGCGGAAATGCCCATCCTCAAAGATCGCCTTGGTGTCCCGATCCACGGGCGAAGGGCGCAGATAGTCGCCGCGTTCAAGGATCAGAATGCGGCGGCCCGAGGGGGCCAGCGCTGCGGCCAGCGTTGCCCCTCCGACCCCCGATCCGATGATTATGACATCCGGGTTTGTCACGGAGTGATCCGCATCTCGCTTTCAGGGTCAAAGGCCACGGCCTTCTCCATATTGACGGCAAAGTCGAAATCCTGCCCCGGCGCGACCTCAGCGTCCGAGCGCATCCGCGCGATCACATCCCGGCCCCCCAGCTGCATCGACACAAACGTGTCCGAGCCTGCGGGTTCAGTGACAACAATCCGGTTGGTCATCTGCGCAATGTTCGAGGATTTGCGATCCGCGCCATCCATATCGGTGATGGTTTCGGGACGAATGCCCAACAGGATCTCACGCCCGTCCCATTCGGCCAGATTATCCTGACTGAATGGCAACTGCGCCATCGATCCGTCATGGGTGGCAACCTCGGCATGAGGACGACCGTTCAGCACGGTCACTTTCGCAGGCACCACGTTCATCGCGGGCGAGCCCATGAACGTTGCCACAAAGATATTGGCCGGGGTGTCATAGATTTCCTGCGGGGTTCCCAATTGCTGCACATAACCGCCATTCATCACCGCGATGCGGCTGGACAGGGTCATCGCCTCGATCTGGTCGTGGGTTACGTAAACGATGGTTGTGCCAAGATTCTGGTGCAGCTTCTTGATCTCGGTCCGCATATCGACACGCAGTTTGGCGTCGAGGTTTGACAGAGGCTCGTCAAACAGGAACACATCCGGTTCCCGCACCAATGCGCGGCCCATGGCGACCCGCTGACGCTGACCGCCAGACAATTGACCGGGCTTGCGGTCCAGCAACTGCTCGATCTGCAACAGCGTGGCGACCTCGTGCATCGCTTTGTCGCGTTCGGGCTTGGGGACGCCGTGCATCTCAAGCCCGAAGGTGATGTTCTGGCCCACGGTCATGTTGGGATAAAGCGCGTAGCTTTGGAACACCATGGCGATGTTGCGGTTCGACGGATGCACCCCGTTCATCACAGTGTCCTTGATACGAATTTCGCCGCTGGTAATGTCCTCAAGCCCCGCGATCATGTTCAGCAGGGTCGACTTGCCGCAGCCCGAGGGGCCCACCAGCACCAGAAATTCCCCCTCCTGCACCGAGATATCAACCTTGTGCAGCACCTCGACCGATCCGTAGGATTTGGTCGCGTTGTCTATGTCCAGAAAACCCATCAGGCCTTATCCTTTCACGGAACCCGCCATCAGGCCGCGGACAAAGTACCGTCCGGCCACGATATAGACGAGCAGAGTTGGCAGGGCCGCCAGAATGGCACCTGCGAAATGAACGTTGTATTCCTTCACGCCGGTTGACGACTGCACCAGATTGTTCAGTGCCACCGTCATCGGCTGGCTGTTGGCATCGGCAAACGACGCACCAAACAGGAAGTCGTTCCAGATGTTGGTAAACTGCCAGATGATCGACACCACCGCGATCGGCCCGGAACTGGGCAACAGGATGCGCCAGAAGATCTGGAAGAACCCCGCCCCGTCGATCTGCGCCGCCCGGATCAGCTCGGTCGGGAAGACCGCGTAGTAATTGCGGAAATACAGCGTGGTGAAACCGATCCCGTAGACCACGTGCACCAAGGCCAGACCCCAGGTGGTGCCCGCCAGACCCATCAGGCCCAGCATCCGCGCCATCGGGATCAGAACGATCTGGAACGGGATGAAGCAGGCAAACAGCATCAGACCGAACAGGATGGTGTCGTACTTAAAACGCCATTTGGTCAACACATAGCCGTTCAGCGCGCCAAGGATGGTCGAGACGATCACGGCCGGAACCACCATTTTGATCGAGTTCCAGAAGTAGGGCTTCAACCCGGTGGGATCGACACCGATCTGGGCCGAGGACCACGCTTTCAGCCAAGGCTCCAAGGTGAAGACCTGCGGCAGGTTCATCATGCCGCCGCCGGTGATCTCTTCCAATGGTTTTACCGAGTTCACCAGCATCACATAGAGCGGTAGAAGGTAGAACAGCGAGAAGAGGATCAGCACCACATAGATCAGTGTGCGCGTGACCCGACCGGTGCGAATTGCGGTATCCTGAGTTGCCTGGGACATCAGCGTTTCTCCCGCAATTCAGCATAAAGATAAGGGATCATGATTGCCGCGATGGTCATCAGCATGATCGTGGCCGAGGCCGCGCCGATCCCCATCTGGTTTCGGGTGAACGTGTAGGAATACATGAAGGTCGCGGGCAACTCGGTCGCGCGTCCCGGTCCGCCGCCGGTCAATGCAATCACAAGGTCAAACGTCTTGATAGCAAGGTGGCTGAGGATCACGAAGGCCGACAGGAATGCCGGGCGCAGTTGCGGGATAATGATCCGGCGGTAGAGGTTCCAGTTCGAGGCCCCATCCATCTGTGCCGCGCGCAGGATTTCGTTGTCGATGCCGCGCAGGCCGGCCAGAAACATGGCCATCACAAAGCCGCTGGTCTGCCAGACGGCGGCCAGAACAACCGTATAGATCGCGTAGTCTCGGTTTTTGATCCAGTCGAACTCGAAACTGGTCCAACCCCATGTGTGCATGACGTTTTCCAGCCCGATACCGGGGTCCAGAAACCATTTCCACGCGGTGCCGGTGACGATGAAACTCAGCGCCATGGGATAGAGGTAGATCGGGCGCAATAGCCCTTCGCCGCGAATTTTCTGGTCGAGGAAGATCGCCAGACCCAAGCCGATACAGGTGCAGATCACGATGTACAGGCTCGCGAAGATCCCCATGTTGATCAGGGACGTTTCCCAATGGCTCAGGCGCCAAAGCTTGTCGTAGTTTTCCCATCCGACCCATCCAAAGGTCGGCAGGATGCGGCTGTCGGTAAAGGACAGGTAGACCGAGAACAGAATGAACCCGTAAACAAAGACCAGCATCATCGCCAGCGACGGTGACAGGACCAGTTTCGGGATCCAGTTCTGAAGGCGTGTCTTGAAATCCGCGTCGGCTGAAGTTGCCATGGCGCGCCCTCCTTCAAGTCGGGGGTGTCTAAGGCGCGGGATGTGCCCGCTGGTGACAGGGCGGCGCGTTTGCCGCCCCGTCGGGAGGATCAGGTGATCACTTGGCGATGGAAACGGCGTCGACCAGTTCGACCACAGCGGTTTCGCTGTCGTACTCACCGTTGAAATGCGCCGTCACGACGTCATAGACCGCGTTCTTGACCGAGGCAGGGGCTGCGTGACCATGGGCCATCGATCCGAACAGGTTGCCCGAGGATGCAGCCGCCGCCAGATCCTTCATGCCCTGCTTGCCGCAGTCATCAAAGTCGGCGTCGCTGACATCGGTCCGCGCGGGAACCGAGCCCTTCACCACGTTGAACGCCGACTGGAACGACGGTGACAGGATCGCGCTGGCCAGCGCCGCCTGTTCTGCCGAAACGGAACCGCCCTGATCGAACATCATGAACTGGTCCGCGTTGAAGGTGACCTGATCAGCCGTGCCGGGGAAGCGGAAGCACAGGAAGTCCTGACCGGGCACCTTACCCGCATTCAGAAACTCACCCTTGGCCCAGTCGCCCATCATCTGGAAACCGGCCTCGCCATTGATGACCATTGCAGTCGCCAGGTTCCAGTCCCGGCCCGAGAAGTTCTCATCCACATTTTCGCGGATAAAGGCCATGCGGTCGAACGCCTCTTTCATGGCGTCACCACCCAGGGCTTCTTCATCCAGATCGATGAAAGCGGCTTTGTAGCCATCCGGCCCCAATGTCGACATGGCCACAGCGTCGAAAATAGTGGCGTCCTGCCAGGCCTGACCACCATGGGCAATCGGGGTCACTCCGGCGGCTTTCAGCGCCTCAACAGCGGCGACAAATTCTTCCCAGTTGGTGGGCTGAGCGATCCCGTTTGCATCCAGAACCGCCTTGTTGGCCCAGACCCAGTTGGTTGAATGCACGTTTACCGGGGCCGAGACCCACTTGCCGTCATGCTTGGCGAAGGCCTTCAGCGCGTCCGGTACAACATCGTCCCAACCTTCCTGCGCGGCCACTTCGTTCAGATCGGCCAAAGCACCTTGCGCGGCCCAGTCCTGAATGTCGAAGCCCAGACCCTGAACCGCCGTTGGCGCGTTGCCTGCTGTCACACGGGCGCGCAGAACGGTCATCGCCTGCTCACCGCCGCCACCGGCAACCGGCATGTCGGTCCAGCCGACGCCCTGACCGGACAGGTCATCTTTCAGAACGTTCAACGCGGCGGCCTCGCCACCCGAGGTCCACCAGTGCAGCACCTCGACCTCTTCCGCCTGCGCCAAGCTGGTCGTACACAGCAACCCGGCCACAATCAGAGATCTCGTCTTCAACAGATTACGCATTTTGTTTCCTCCCTTAATGCGATCTTGGTTCCGGCGGTTCGCTTCCCGCCGGTCAGTCTTGCGGCACCCAGGGCGCACGGCTGTTGCCGATGCGCATGACCACCGATTTAACCTCGAAAAATTCCTCGAACCCGTAGCGTCCGATTTCCCGCCCCTGCCCGGATTGTTTGACGCCCCCAAAGGCCACTTCGGGGAACCCGTCCATCCAGGTGTTGGTCCAGACCGTTCCCGCTTCGGCGCGTCGGGCGAATTCCAGGCAGGTGTGAACGTCGTCACTCCAGACCCCGGCGGACAGACCGTAAGCGCTATCATTGGTCAGGGCGATGGCCTCGTCCAGTGTTTTGAAGGTCAGAACCGACAAAACCGGGCCGAATACCTCATCCCGTGCAATGGGCATGTCGGGCTGAACATCTGTCACAACGGTTGGCTGGTAGAACTGATCGCCCAACCCGTCGACGGACAGGCGGTCCCCACCAAGGGCAATGGTCGCGCCTGCATCCTGCGCCTGTTTCACATAGGCATCGATCTTGGCGTTGTGCTCGGCTGTAACGATGGCCCCGACCTGGGTGCTGGGGTCCAGCGGGTCGCCGAACTTCACCTTGCGGGACAGCTCGACAACCTTGGTCGAAAACGCCTCGGCAATATCTTCATGCACGATGATGCGGCTGCTGGAGTTGCAGCACTGGCCGACGTTGAAATAGACGCCAAACACCACCGCGTCTGCGGCCGCATTCAGATTGGCGTCGGGGAAGATCACCTGTGGGTTCTTGCCGCCCAGTTCCAGCGCAACCTTCTTGAGCGTATCCGATGCCGTCTTGCTGATGGTTTTGCCCACGGCAGTCGAGCCCGTGAAGCTTACCATATCCACGTCTTCATGGGCAGAGAGCGTGCCGCCAACCGGCACGCCATAGCCCAGTACCATGTTGCACACCCCTGCGGGCAGCCCGGCCTCGATCAACAGCTCGCCCAGCATGATGGTGGTCGATGGTGTCATTTCAGAGGGCTTCACAACCACCGTGCAGCCTGCGGCCAGCGCAAAGGGCAGTTTCTGGCTGAGGATCCAGAACGGGAAATTCCACGGGGTGATGATCGAGACAACGCCAATGGGCTCTTTCAGAACCACACCCATCATATCTGCGCCCAGCGTGTTGTGGCTGTCGCCATGGGTGCTGCGGGCCAAAGACGCTGCATAGCGCCACAGATCGGCGGCGCCCCCAACCTCACCCTTGGACTGGCTGATCGGCTTGCCGCTTTCCAGTGTTTCGATCAGGGCAATTCGGTCGACGTTCTGCTCGATCAGATCCGCAACTTTCAGCAACACGGCCGCGCGGTCTTTGCCCGACGCGCGGCTCCAGACGCCGCTGTCAAATGCGTTGCGAGCGGCGGCGATGGCGGCCTTGGTTTCGGCCTCACCACCAAGGGCTGACCGGCTGACGACATGCCCGTGCGAGGGCGAGCGACGCTCGAACGTCTCAGCTGACGCGCTGCTTTGCCATGCGCCATTGATCAGATGGCGGCCTTCGAACATTTCGGGCAGCGCGAACGGGATCGCAGGGTTGATCGTGAGGTCTTTCATATGCGTCAAAGCCCTGAAAACTGGGGGTTACGTTTTTCCATGAAGGCCGCGACGCCTTCGTCCCGATCGGCTGAGGCCGCCGCCGCAGCGCTGCCAAGCGCCTCGATCGCGGCTGCTGAATCTTCGCCGACCGCCGCGTGAATCATGTTCTTGGCAATCTCGGTGGCGCGCGGGGACAGAGCCTGCGCCTCGGTGGCGATCTCAAGCGCGCGGGTCAGGACATCGTCGGCCACTTCGGCGGCATAGCCCAGGGCAACCGCGCGGTCTGCGCCAATACGGCGACCGAACAAAGCCATTTCCTTGACCGCCCCTTCAGGGATCAGCCGCGCCACGCGCTGTGTGCCGGACCAACCCGGAACAATCCCGATCCGCGCCTCGGGCAAGGCCAGAGTTGCGCGAGGGGCCATCAGCCGCAGGTCGCAACAACTGGCCAATTCCAGCCCGCCGCCAAAGGCATGGCCGTTGATCGCGGCAATTGTTGGTTTGCCCAGCCGTGCCAGGCGGTCGAAAATCCGGTGCCCGTCCCGCACCCAATGGCGGGCAAACTCTGCCGGGCTAAGCCCCCCCCAGGCACCAATATCCGCGCCACAGCAAAACGCCTTTTCCCCGGCCCCGGTCAGAACCAGAGACCGGATCGCGCTGTCCCGCTCGACCTGCTGCACATGCGCCTCAAGCGCATCCAGCATGTCGATGGTCAGCGCATTCAGCTTGGACGGATTGTTCAGCGTCAGGACAGCCGTCGCCCCGTCGATATGATAGCCAATCCTGCTCAAACCGTGATCCCCATTGGGCCTTCGGCGAACAGGGATTTCGGCATAAGGATTGCGTTTTCCGCAACCTGCACGCGGCCTTCTGACGCTGCCACAATGTCCTGCTGCGCGTTGATGCCCGGCATGATCTCGGTCGCGACCAGCCCCTGATCGGTCAGGCGGATGACACAGCGCTCGGTCACGTAGATCACATCCTGCCCAAGCTCGCGCGCCCGGCGGCCCGAGAAGGTGACGTGTTCCACCTGATCCACCATCTTGGTGAACTTGCCGGGGGCCGCGACGCTGATCCCGTCCGAACCCAGATCGATCTTGGCACCAGCCTCGAACCAGCCCGAAAACACGATCTTTTTCGCGCCTGCGGTGATATCGACAAACCCACCGCACCCTGCGGTCAGATACGGCTTCTTGCCCAGTTTCGAGACATTCACGTTGCCGTCCACGTCAACCTCAAGGAAGGACAGGAAGGACATATCGAACCCGCCGCCCTGAAAGTAGATGAACTGCTGCGGTGAGGGCACGTAGGCATGCGCATTGGATGCACAACCAAAGGCGAAACCGGTCAGCGGAACACCCCCGACGGCCCCTTGTTCGATGGCCCATGTGACGGCCTTGGGATGCCCTTCCTCCAGCAGAATGCGGGGCACCATGGCGCTGATACCAAAGCCCAGATTTGCGCTCATCCCCGCGCGCAACTCCATCGCAGACCGGCGCGCGATTACCTTCTCAACCCCGTGTTCGGCCAATGAGAAACTGTTCCATGGGCGCATGATCTGGCCCGAGATGGCGGGGTCATAGGGCGTTTCAGTGGTCTGTTTCTGATCCGGGTCCTCGACGATCAAGTCGACCAGATGGCCCGGCACGCGTACATCATGCGGACGCAGGCTGCCCTCGGCAGTCACCCGCTGCACCTGAGCGATCACCAGACCGCCATGGTTGCGCACGCAGATGGCCTGTTCCAGCCCGCCCAGATAAGCCCCTTCATGCTCATAAGTCAGGTTGCCGAATTCATCCGCCGTGGTGGCGCGCAGGATGCAGACATTTGGGATGATGTTGGGGAAGTGCAGCCAGGTCTGGCCGCCAAACTCGGCGCGCGCGACGATGGGCGAAGCGGCCCCGCGCGCATTCATCGCGCAACCCTCGCGGATCGGGTCCACGAACGTATCCAGCCCGACCTGAGTCAGAACGCCCGGACGCCGGGCCGCAGCCTCGCGGTGCATGTCGAACATGATCCCCGAGGGCACGTTATACGCAGCCACGCGGTCTTCGACGATCATTTTCCAGATCTCGGGCATTTCAAAGCTGGACGGACCCGAGGGGTATGATCCGGCCAGCACACGGGTCAGCAATCCGTCCTGCGCCAGATATTCCATGCCCTTGACGCCATACATATCCCCCGCCGCAATCGGGTGCATCGTTGTGATATTGCGTGGATGTCCCTCGGCCCGAAACCTCTCACCCATGGCTTTCAGAACCAGATCGGGGCACCCCAAAGCTGACGAGGATGAGACGGTGACAATCGCCTCATCCGGGATGCGGGATACGGCGTCGGATGCAGAAACAAGCTTGGTCATCAGAAGCCACCATAGTTGACGTCAACGCGCTGACCGGTTGCTGCCGCTTCGCGCACGCTCAGCGCGACGGACAGGGATTTGACCCCGTCCGGGCCATCGGCGGCGGGGCGTCCTTGCCCGGCTGCGGCGGCGACGAAGTCCGAGACGCCCTGCACGTAAAGATCATGGTTGGAATAGGGGATCGCTTCGCTACCGGCTTCGGTAACAAGGGTGATGTCACCCACCGGCTGCTGGGTCATGATACCCTTGGCAAAGATCGACCCTTGGGTGCCGTGCACCTCAAGACCCGAGCCCGCATAGGGATGGGTGAAGCTTTCATGGGTCATCACCATCGCGCCCGAGGGCATGGTCCAGACCGACATGCAGGAATCCTCGACCCCCTGCCCCATGCCGGAACTGGTCATTTGCGCCACAACGCTTGCGGGATCTTCCTGTAGCAGGAACCGGGTGACGTCCGCATCATGCACGACGATGTCGGGGATCACGCCGCCACCGGCGCCCGCGTCATTGATCCGCCAGCCCTGCAAGTGGCCCGGCAGGTGAACCGCGTGATGAATGCGCAGCGACAGCACCTTGCCGACGCGCCCGGCGGCGATGAGGTCCCGGATCGCGCGATGGGTGCCCGAGCAGCGCAGGTGATGGTTCGTGCCAAAGGTGACGCCTGCGGCTTCGGCGGCCCGCACCATCTCGACCGCTTCGCCCTGCGTCATGCCCAAGGGCTTTTCACACAGAACATGCTTGCCCGCTGCGATCGCCGCCAAAGCCTGCGCGTGATGCTTTTCATTGGTCGAGGAAATGTAGACCGCCTGAACATCCGAACCCGCCAGCGCCGTGGCTAGATCGGTGGTGGCGTTTGCAATGCCGTGGTCATCCGCCCAGATTTGCACCCGGTCAGGTGAGGTGCTGACAATCCAGGTCACCTCGTTGCCCGGCTGCTTGCGCACCGCGTTCAGCATATGTTGCGCGGCAATTGTGCTGGCCCCGACGAATACCCAGTTCATAGTAGATTCCCAAATTGGAACGTTCCAGAGATGTGTAGTGGAACGTTCCAATAACTTCAAGAGGAATCATTTGCCCCTGTCCGAACCCGCGCGCAGGTACTCATGATGCTGACGATAAAATGTAGAAAACCCGAGGGGTTTACGCTTCGACCAGATACCGTTCGGACAATGGCAGGCTGGCCGCGCCCAGCGATCTGGCGCTTGGGCCAACAGACCCGGCCGCGATCAGAGGTCTCTCAAGCCCAGTCAGGTTGAGCTGTGACATCTGTGATTCGACCTCGGCAATCAGCCGTGCCTTGATGTCCTCGGGCAGCCAGCCGTCGATCTTGACGCATTCAAAATCGATCAGGCTGCAGGATGAGACAATCGCACAGGCCAGTCCGAACCCGGCCTGTTGCAGCCAATTGTCCAACTCGACTTGTGGGATATGCCACTGATCGGTTTCCTCCCACATCAAGCCGTCGGTTGCGGTGACGGCACGTTCCAGGGTGTAGAGGCTGGCCACGTCGATCAACGGCTTCACAACGCCTGTTTCTATAGGAACGGGCATGGGCCCAAGCGCCCCTGCATTTCCCCGACCCGCATAGATCGAACCATTCAGGACAACGCCGCCGCCGATGAAATAGCCAACATAGAAATACAGGAAATCGCGCGGCCCGTCGGCGGGGCCAAAAACCAGTTCCGCACCGCAGGCCGCTGTTGCGTCATTCTGCAAAAAGACGGGAAAGTCATAGGCTTCGGCCAAATCCGCCTGAATGTCTGCCGTACGCCATGGGTCCATCTTTTTCTGCGCCACCTGAAGGGTTTGTGCCCAGTCCCACAAATAGAAAGGCATGGCGATCCCAAGGCCCGCGACGCGGGGTCGGGCCTCGGGCGACAGGTCAGAGATCATCCGATCCAGCGCCTGTTTGGCAAATTTCAGTGTCGCGTCCGGTCGCGGGTAGTCGTACGTCTGACTTTCGTGCTTTCGCACGCGCCCAAGAAAGTCGGTCAGAACCAATTCGGCGCTGCGACGACCTATTTTCAAACCGAAAAACAACGCCCCATCCGGGTTAAGTCGCATCGGGATCGAGGGTTGCCCGACCTTGCCCCGCACAGGCTCGCCCCGCAGCAGCAGACCATCCTTTTCCAGCTGCCGCATGATGACCGACACGGTCTGCGCAGACAGACCCGTCATCCGCGCGATTTCGGACTTGGCCAGCGCCTCATGTCTGCGGACCAGAGACAGGACCAGACGCTCATTCCGAGCGCGCATTCCGCTTTGGTTGGTCCCTTTGACCTCGGAAACCCGTTCTGACGGCGTGTTTTCCTGTGGCACTTCAACAGACACGTCTGACCCTCCCCTGTTCAAACCATGAGAAACCGGCGTCTTTCTGTCAATAATAAATAAGAGTGATTTATTTATTGACTCATTTTGAGATTCTTGTGATGGTTTTGCTGTGGGGTCGGGCCATTGCTGCCCGATCACCCATATGCCGGCACCGGCATGGGAGAAATTGGGAGGAGAACTTATGAAACTTGCGACTTTCGCAGGCGCGACAGCTTTGGCCCTGACGGTCACAGCAGGCAGCGCGTTTGCCGACACCACTGTTTGTTTGATCACCAAGACCGACACCAACCCCTTCTTCGTCAAGATGAAGGAAGGTGCGACCGCCAAGGCGGAAGAGCTGGGCATGACCCTGAAGGCCTTCGCGGGCAAGGTCGATGGCGACCACGAAACCCAAGTTCAGGCGATTGAGACCTGCATTCTGGACGGCGCAAAAGGCATTCTGCTGACCGCCTCTGACACCTCATCCATCGTACCTGCCGTGCAGCAGGCACGGGATGCGGGCGTGTTGGTGATTGCGCTTGATACGCCGCTGGAGCCGATTGAGTCGGCGGATGCGACCTTTGCTACCGACAACTTCCTGGCCGGGCTGCTGATTGGCCAATGGGCCAAGGCGACGCTGGGCGATGCGGCCAATGACGCAAAGATTGCCACGCTGGATCTGGCTGTCAGCCAGCCCACCGTGGACGTTCTGCGCAATCAGGGTTTCCTGCAGGGCTTTGGCGTCGATCTGGCGGACCCCAACGTGATCGGAGACGAGGATGACCCCCGCCTTGTCGGCAGTGACGTCACCGCCGGGAACGAAGAAGGCGGTCGCCGCGCGATGGAGAATCTGCTGGCCAAGGACCCGACGATCAACGTTGTGCATACCATCAACGAACCGGCTGCTGCGGGTGCGTACGAAGCGCTCAAGGCGATTGGACGCGAAAATGACGTGCTGATCGTGTCGGTCGATGGCGGCTGCCCCGGCGTGCAGAACGTGGCCGATGGCGTGATCGGCGCGACCTCGCAGCAATATCCGCTGCTGATGGCCTCGCTGGGTGTCGAAGCGGTCAAGAAATGGGCCGATGAGGGTGTGAAGCCCGAAAACACGCCCGGCAAGGACTTCTTTGACACTGGCGTTGCGCTTGTCACCGACAAGGCCGCCGATGGGGTCGAGTCGATCTCGGTCGATGAAGGCATGAACCTCTGCTGGGGTTAATCTGACGACGCAGGAGGCGGCACTGCGGCCTCCTGCCATCCAATCACACCTTTACCCGAAAACTTGCTAAAATGGTCCGCAGACGGGCTCTTGACGCTTGGGGGAACCTTTTATGTCCGATACGTCACGACAACCTGATGATTTCGAGGCCGCCGCGCAGGGCAGCCCGGAACAGGTCGCAGAGTTTGAAGATCATCACCGGGGATTTGTGGGAACGGTTCAGCATTTCCTGCATGTGAACCCCTCGCTTGTTCCGCTGATCGTTCTTGTTGCCGCCATTGTCATCTTTGGCGTTTTGCTGGGGTCGAAGTTTTTCTCGCCCTTTGCGCTGACACTGATCCTGCAACAGGTGCAGATCGTCGGTATCGTCGCAGCAGCACAGAGCCTTGTGATCCTGACCGCAGGCATCGACCTGAGCGTGGGTGCGATCATGGTGATGTCGTCAGTGGTGATGGGGCAATTCACCTTTCGCTACGGCCTGCCGCCAACGGTCGCGATCATCTGCGGGCTGGCTGTCGGGACAGCCATTGGCGCGATCAACGGATATTTGGTCAGCCGGGTCAAATTGCCCCCGTTCATTGTAACGCTGGGCATGTGGCAGATCGTTCTGGCCGCCAACTTCCTGTATTCGCAAAACGAAACGATCCGCTCGCAAGACATCGAAACAAACGCCCCGATCCTGCAAGTGTTTGGCGCGAAATTTAACGTGGGCGGGGCCGTTTTCACGGTTGGCGTCATCTTCATGTTGGTGCTGATATTGGTGCTGGCTTACGCGTTGCGGCACACGGCCTGGGGGCGGCATGTCTATGCTGTGGGCGATGATCCCGAAGCCGCCGAACTGTCGGGTGTAAACGTGCACCGCACACTGATGTCGGTCTATATGCTGTCCGGTCTGATCTGCGCCTTTGCGGGCTGGGCCCTGATCGGTCGCATCGGATCGGTGTCACCGACTTCGGGGCAACTGGCCAATATCGAAAGCATTACGGCGGTTGTGATTGGCGGGATTTCTTTGTTCGGCGGGCGCGGCTCGATACTGGGCTCGCTGTTCGGAGCGCTTATTGTCGGGGTGTTCACACTGGGTCTGCGCCTGCTTGGGGCGGATGCGCAATGGACCTTCCTGCTGATCGGTATCCTCATCATTGCAGCGGTCGCGGTCGACCAATGGATCAGAAAGGTATCAGCCTGATGGAACCCATTCTCAAAGGACGCAACCTTGTCAAACGCTACGGCAAGGTCACCGCACTGGACTATTGTGACTTTGACCTGATGCCGGGCGAAATTCTGGCGGTGATCGGGGACAATGGCGCAGGCAAATCTACGCTGATCAAGGCGGTTTCAGGCGCGGTCACGCCGGATGAAGGCGACGTCTGGCTGGATGGGCAGAAGGTGCAGTTCCATTCGCCCATCGACGCGCGGGAAGCCGGGATCGAGACCGTTTACCAGACCCTGGCCATGTCCCCTGCCCTGTCGATTGCCGATAACATGTTCATGGGGCGCGAGATCCGCCGGAGCGGCCCGTTAGGGTCATGGTTCCGAATGCTCGACCGTCCCGCGATGGAGAAATTCGCGCGCGACAAGCTGAGCGAATTGGGCCTTATGACCATCCAGAACATCAATCAGGCGGTTGAAACACTGTCCGGTGGTCAGCGTCAGGGCGTCGCTGTGGCGCGGGCGGCGGCCTTCGGGTCGAAGGTCATCATCCTTGACGAGCCCACAGCGGCGCTTGGCGTCAAGGAAAGCCGCCGGGTGCTGGAACTGATCCAGGACGTGAAATCGCGCGGCATTCCGATAATCCTGATCAGCCACAACATGCCCCATGTGTTCGAGGTCGCCGACCGTATTCACGTGCATCGTCTGGGCAAACGCTTGTGTGTGATCGACCCCAAAGACCATTCGATGTCCGACGCGGTGGCCTTTATGACCGGCGCGATGGACCCCCCCGGTGAAGGCAAGGCGGCGTGACGGCGGAAGGATCGACAGCCCCTGACCTCGCCCAGCAGATTGCCGAGGCGGTTCGGGCGCTGCCTGACCAGAAAACGCGGAACCTTGTGGCGATTGCAGGCCCTCCGGGCGCCGGGAAAACGACCATCGCGGCGTTGGCGCGGGACATGTTACAGCGGCAGGGGATCGCCACCGGCTTGGTCTCGATGGACGGGTTTCACTATGACAACGCCATCCTGATCAAGCGCGGTTTGCTGGAGCGCAAAGGCGCGCCGGAAACCTTCGACATCGCCGGGTTTCAGGCCATTCTGCACCGCCTGTTGACCGAAGATGAGGTCGCCGTTCCCGAATTTGACCGCGAGATTGACAAGGCCATCGCCGCGCGTGGACTGGTCGCGCCCGAGCAAAAGCTTGTTCTGGTCGAGGGCAATTACCTGCTGTTGGAAGAAGCTGGCTGGGCAAACCTTGCCCAGATATGGGCGCTCAGCGTCTTTCTGGATGTTGATCTGCCCACGCTGGAGGACAGGCTGACCGCGCGTTGGCTGGATCACGGCCTGCCCCCTGACGCGGCCCATGCCCGCGCACTGGCGAATGATATTCCGAACGCGAAACGGATTCTCTCCAACTCGCGGCCTGCGGATATAGTTCTGCGTTAGAGCCGGCTGACGTCAGTGTATCCCAGCCGTCAGTGTCCGCACCAACTGGCGTTGCACCAGCAACAAAATAACGGCGGGTGGCAACAGGGCCATCAACGCCAGCGCCATCCCCGCCGGATCCCCGATCCCGGCATAGACCATCCCGCTGACCAGCGTGCTATGGGTCAGGCTGGTCGTGGTGATGATGACCGGCCAGGCATATTGGTTCCAGCCGAACACGAACAGGATCGCAAACAGCGCGGCCATCATTGGCAGGGACAGGGGCAGGATCGTATCGAAGAAAAACCGCATCGGTCCGGCACCGTCCATTCTGGCGGCCTCCATCAGCTCAACCGGGATTTGCCGCAGGAACTGGTTCAGCACCAGAACGCCCAGCCCGCTGGCCGAAACGGGCAGGATCATCCCGGTGTAAGAGTTCAGAAGCCCCAGATCGCTGGTCACGGCGAAGGTGGGCAGCATCCGGCTTTCGATGGGAAAGAACATGGCCAGCAGGATCGCTGCAAAGATCAGGTTACTGTAACACAGGCGAAAATAGACCAGCGCATAGGCGGCCAGCATTGACACAGAGCATTTCAGGGCTGCCACGCCAACAGCCAGAACCAGCGAGTTCCACATCATCGCCCCGGCACTGATGCTGTTGCTGCTGACCCCGTTTTCCCAAAGGTTCCGGAACAGTGGCCACAGATTGCCGACGCCGACACCGGCCACAAGTTGCCAGCCCAAAACGGCAATCGGCCCGGTCATGACGACCGCTCCGACAATCAGGATCACATGGTCCAGTATGTTGGTTTTGCGCAATTTTTGTCCAACGCGCCGTTTTGGGTTCCTTCAGCCTGACCGGGATAGGCAAACTGCGCGGTTCGGTCAACGCGCGGAATTGCCCGGGCAGAGTTGAATCACGGGCACTTTGTCTATATATAGACATTAAATCTGTTTTCGGACAATGAGGACGCCATGGAAATCGCAACCCTGCCGCAAGAGGCCAACGCCGCCCCGTTGCTTGTCCCGGTTGAAGCCGCAGATCGCGCGCGGCTCAGCGGGCCGGGGTTGCGCACGTTTCGCAATATCGCGCAAGGCTGGGGGCTGAGCGAGGCGCAGCGCATTGCAACACTGGGGCATCCCGGTCGATCGACCTATCACGCCTGGATCAGGAAGGCGGTTGATCGCAAGCCGATCTCGTTGCCCTTTGACACATTGGTGCGCATCTCGGCCATTCTGGGTATCCACAAGGCTCTGTCGATCCTGTTTCTGGATCAGGATCAGGCGGTGAAATGGTTGACCAGCCCGCATAAGGGCACGGTCTTTGCAGGGTCGCCCCCGTTGCATCTGATCGTGACAGGTGGGCAGGACGGCATGATGACCGTGCGCCGCTATCTGGATGCCTGGCGCGGTGGTGACATGGGTCAGGGCGCGCCCGAGGGCAGTTTCGAACCGGTAACCGAAGACGACGTGGTCTTTTTGTGAGCTGGGATCTGACCGGGTACACCCGTGCCCGAGCCACATCTTCAACCTGCCGTATCATCCCGTCACGCTTCCCGCCTGTGTCCGCATTCGAAGATGTGGCCAGCGCCGACGATCTGGCAGACGTCTTTGAACTGGAAGGCTGGACCAATGACCGGCTGGTGGCCACGCGCTTGTCCCGGCTGGATCGGGCGCAATGGGTCTATGGCCGACCCAATGCCAGCATTGTCATGTCCTCGTTTCTGCACGGGTCGGTCACGGGGATGCGTTTCACCTCATCCCTGTTGGGCGCGTGGTACGCGGCCAGCGATCTCATGACCTCGGTGCTTGAAGTCGCCAATGGGCTGCGCAAGGAAATTTCACTCTCGGGTCTGACGCACAAACGCGAGGCCTATCGCGAATACGAGGCACGGCTGGTCGGCGATTTTGTCGATGTCTTTGGCAAACACCCCGAGTTTCATGACCCCGACGATACAAGCTATCCCGTTCCCCAACGCTTTGGCGAACATGTGCGACACGCGGGCCCTGGTTTGGGTCTGGTTGGCATTCGCTATGAAAGCGTTCGCAGGCCGGGACATGAAAACTGGGTCTGCTTTGACCCGCCATCGGTGCAAGATGTTGTTCAGGCCCGCCATTTCGAGATCGACATACGCCCGACGGGCAAAGTGACGGTCGAGGAATTGACGTAACCGCAGGGACATCAAAACCCTGCATTTCCCTGAAAAAGCCGATAACCCCGACGAAAATTCTGTTTACTGACCGCCACGTCCCGTGCACATTCGAGGCATGCCTTATTTCGAGCGAAAACCCTACGCCAGCATGCTTCGTGCAGTAGATCCGACCGCGCCGATGTTGGATCAAAACCCGATATCGGATTTGGCGCGCAGTGTTTTGGACGCTGAAACCGGTCAGAAACTGCCGCTGGACGGGCCATTTCAATGCCAGGAAACCTGCAGACCGGGCGGAACGGGAACAATTGTGCTGTCCGTTGCCGCACCGGCCGGGTTCGGTGCGGTTGAGATGCGGTTCGAGGCTGGTGATCTGACGAACGAAGAAGGTGCTGTGATCCCCGCCGACCGCCTGCGGGTCGAGCCTGCCACCCTAAAGCTGGGCGCGGGGGAAGTGGCCGATGTCAGCGTTATTCTGACGGTGCACGATCTGGTGGACCCCGGCCAGTATCATGGGCGGGTTCATTGTTTTGGCTCGGAACGCTCGGCCATCGTGGTAAAATTCGATATCGCCGCCCGTCAGACCTGACGCGCGACCAGATAATCCATGAACTGACCCAGAAAAGCCCGTGGGCCGCCCTGAGCCCCGGCAAACACGTTGTCAAACTCAGTGCGCGCTGACTGAAGCAGATCATCCGCCGCGCGCTGCGCGTACTCGACACAGCCGTAATGGTGCATCCGCGACAAAACCCAGTCGACATCATGGGTCGAGCGGTCTTGTCTGGGGTCGGACAGAAACCGGGACAGGCGGTCTTTTTCGCGCTGCTCGCCATTCAGGCTGAGCTGGCTCAGCATCAAGGTCCGTTTGCCCTCGTATATATCGCCGCCGATTTCCTTGCCGTATTTGTCTTGACTTCCGACAAGGTTCAGAACGTCATCCTGTATCTGAAATGCGGCCCCCAGAAAGAAGCCAAAGGCGTTGAAATCGTCCAGATTCAACCGGCCCGAGGCCACATCATCCGGTCGCGCGATCAACGCTCCAATCCGCAGCGGGTGGATAAAACTGTACCAACAGGTCTTTTTCAGACACATGGTCAGGTAATCCGCCGGGGTGACGTCCATCCGGTTGTCGCGAATCCACCCAAGCTCGATCGCCTGCCCTTCGATGGATTGCAGCAGAAGGTGATCGAACTCATCCAGCACGCGCGCCGATGTCTCGGGGCCCAGCGGGTCCAGATTGTCGCGCAACAGACGTAAAGCCAGCGCCTGCATGCCGTCGCCCGTATTGATCGCAAGCGGCACGCCGAGGCGTTTATGCATGCATTCCCGGCCGCGACGGAAATCGCTGACATCTTCAATGTCGTCATGGATCAGAAACGCGTTGTGCAGCAGTTCGATCACCGCTGCTGACACGATGGCATCTTCGGTTTTGCCGCCGAACGCCTCGCAGGTCGCCAGCAAAAGCGCCGGGCGCAGCCCCTTGCCGGACGTTTCGATATAGTCGCGGATTGGGCCGTACAGATAATCTTGGGGCTCATGCGTCGGTAGCCGGCCCAACAACGCCTGCCGCGCCTGATCCCCGTAAGAGGTCAGTTGTTCCAGAAATCCTTGCGTTGCCGCCGGATCCAGATGCGCGGTGGATGCGCTCACAGGCTCAGCCCTTCTGCGTGATGATGACTTTGCGGCGCGAACCGCCCGCCGCGCCGGGGTTCGGCTTTGAATTCAGCGATGTGCCCATGATCCGGTCCACGCCGGGCACGGATGAGGGCTCGGCCCCGGTTCCGACAACGTCCAGCGCGACCTCTTCGGCCTGCTCTGCACCCGGGATTGGGATGTCTACACCGGGCACGTAAGACGCCATCACGTCATACAATGCGGGCGGAGGGCACACCATCCGCAGCGCATCCGCAATCGCGGGTTCTTCGACAAACCCGCCGGGCTTGGAATACTCGCTGGCAATTGGGCCGACAGCGGCCAACGGCCCTTCACCCCCGCCCGTCGTTCCCGTGGTGTCCTGCGCGGTGCGCAGCGATGCCTGAACCGCCTCGGAAAACCGATCATCCCAGGGCAGACCGGCCTGATACCGCGCGTAATCATAGGCCCGCAGGGGGCGCAGAATATCCGGTTCGTGCAGATCCCAGATTTTGCAAAGCTCGGCGTCGGAGTTGCTGCGCCTTAGGATGCCATTGACAGCGCGCCGCGCGGCTTCGTTCGCGCCTTCCATGGTGGCAAGGTCGGTGAAGGTACGTACATAATCCGACGCTAGGAAGAAATTTGGGATCAGAGTCGCCGCGTTGGGCCGCAAGCGCCACGTGTTGATGCGGTTGACCAGCAGCGGCTCGACATTGCTCATCCGCGAGGGGTGCTCGGGGTCGGCGACAATATCGGGATCGAGGAACCAATAGTGCATATCCTCGTCGCGCAGAACGGTTTGGCCGTCCACGTTGAGGCTGCGTTTCATCTGCGCCCAGACCTCATCCGCGATCTCTTCGCGGGTGCAGTTGCGCGCGGTCTTGCCGTTGAGGCCCGGCTTGTCCCATTCGGAGATATCGATAGACAGCAGGCCCTTGGTCTTGCCCTCGGCCCAGTTCTCGAAATTGATATCGGGCCAGAACTGTTTCTGCGACACGGCAGTCAGGGCCCATGGACTGTCGATGAAGATCACGTGGCCATGGGTCAGTTCGACCTCTTTCGTCAGGTAATACTGGATGCCGTTCATCCACTGGACGTTCTCAGCCAACAGCTTCAACTTGGCCAGCGCCGGATCCAGAGCGGTCATCGACCGGGTTACAAGCGGCGCGATCCGTTCAATTGGCAGCGCGCTGATGAACCAGTCACCGGTGACCGTTTCCTCTTTCCCCGCCCGCTCGACGGTGGCGCTGACGATCCGTCCGTCGTGGCATTCGATGCCCGTGACTTTTGAATCGAAGTGATATTTCACACCCTTGCTCTCAAGATAGTTGAGCCAGGGCTGGATCCAGACCAGATTTGTCGGCCCGTTCAGCAATCGGTTGCAATGCGGTTCCGGTGTGGCAATGCCCAATTGCAACTGAATGGCGATATCGCCCACGGTCTTGGTGCTGGCCGTTGTGGCCTTGGCCGCCACCAGCGAGCGCGTGAGGCCAATCGCCAGAAACTTCTGATAGGCTTCCGACCGTTCTTCGGCCCCGATGAAATCCCACCAACCGGTGCGCTCATACTCATCCTCGCGCCGCTCCTTGCACGAGGTTGCAATGCGCCACATGCAGCTGATGAAATGTTCGACATCCTCGAACCCGATTTCATCCCGGGGCGAGATCGTGAAGGCAAAGGTCTTGAGCGCATCCGCGACCTCTTTCAGCGACCGGGGAGAGCGTTCGGGAACGATAATGCCCGGCTTGTCGAACTGGCTGACCAGAACCTGCGTGGTCGGCATCAGGTTATCGAAACAGGTGCCCTTGTCGTAATAGGGCGTGCGGGCCATCGTGTCGGTGATGTGGCGGTAGAAGTTCGGGAAAAAGCGGAACCCGTGTTCGCCCGGCAACCAGGGGCGTTTCACACCAGGCGGGAAATCCGCGCCGTCCATGTCGACCCATTGCTGAAGCGCCTCGATATGCTTGGCTTTCGATCCCCGGTCATCTTCGCTTTTCATCACGGGGATGCTGCGTGCCTTGCCCCCGGCGATCAGTTGTCGTTCATAAACCTCAACTTCGAACCCGCGCTCGATCAGCTCATGCGCGGCACTCATCCCCGCCACGCCGCCGCCCAGTATGACCACCTTCTCAGGCATCGGATGTTCCTTTCGCGGAATAGACGTCAAAGCGCAGTGTGACGTCGGACAGGCTCGCCTGCCCGATCCCGATCCCCTGCACCCGGTTCAGCCACTTATAGTTGGGGTTCGACGTCAGATAACGTGAGGCAATGTGTACCGGGGCCGTGGCGGGCAGCTGCCCCTTGCACAATGCGGCAAAGGCCGTCTGACCAAAGTCGCAAATGCCCGAGTCCTCGAACATGATCGGCGCGCCACCATCGTCCGGTTTGATCATCGCCCGCGCATTCAGACTGCCCACCCCGTCCGGTCGCACCTGCATCCAGTCGCCGCCCACCGGCTCAATCGTGCCATTCAGCTTCGGGCCGCAAACCGTGCCCCCTTCGCGGATGGCGAAATGCAGCCAAAGCCCTTCCGGGGTCTCTCCGGTGGTGCGAAAATTTGCGTCAAACGGAACCACAAAACGCGCGATATGGTCCAGAGCCGGCGATACCGGGGCCGCATCTGCTGCCGGTTTTTGCGCTGGCTTGACCTGCTGATAGCCCGGATCAACTTCGCGACCCCGGCTTGTCAGAACGGGGCGCCAGGACATCGGCTTGCCCGCCAAAGCAAGGGGCAAAGTGGCGGCGAATTGCTGCATTCCGGTCTTCGGGTCACACCCAACAGGCCACCCCCGCACCGCGCGTTCCGGTCCGCCCGCTTCGGAAAACAGCAATCGCAACGTGTCGTGCGACGATACAGCCGGTCCGGCCTCGACCAGAACCCGCTGAACCCCGCTGACGGTCTGGGTGACCGCCTCGGACCACCGCAGGGTAATCCCTTTGTCGGTGAACTCGCGCACGACCCCGTCCCCGATCAGAAGTGGATTTTGGTAACGGCCTTTTCTTCCTTGATCCTGAGACGGAATTTCTGCTGCACGCGGAAGACATGCTCACCCTCGGACGAGGTTTGCAGGTATTTGACCGCGATATCCGAAGGCACAACGATTTCAATCGGCGCCCCTTGCAGCGAGACCAGAACCGCTTCTTTTGCCGGAATGGCGCCAGAGCGCAGCAAAGGCCCGTCTAGGAAGGGAAGGATGCTGTCGCGCGGCAGAACCATCGAGTTTGCCAGCGGAGTTGTCACCGCCTCAAACAGATCGTTACCCATGACACAGGCAAATGGACCCAGATGGCCTTCGGTTTCCAGTTTGTTGATACCTTTCACGACCGCCTGGAACACTTCGGTTCCTGTGGCGTTAGTCCCCGTTTTGGTTCCTTTGGTAGGGTTATTTGCCCCGGCTTGCAAAAGCCCGTCATATGCGCCGCCGCCGCTGACGGTGAAAATGTTTGGCAGCTTCCCGGTCCCAGTTGAGGGTGGAGCCTGGTTTGCTGCAGGTTGCCCCTTGAACACAATCAAGTCTTCGACCCGGGCGACAACAGTGGCTGCACGCCGGAACATGAGCTGCGCTGCGGCAAGTTCCGGATCGGCAATCTGGGCACCCTTCAGAAACACATTTACCGATACGGTTGTCAGGCGCGAGGTGTCATAATCATTCACCACAAGGCGATCGACTGCACCGCCCCCCGTGGAATCCACCTCCAGCGTGTTCAGCGGAACCGATTGCGTATCGGCTGGCAACGGCCCGTACAGGGGTAGAAAACTGGCAGCGACCCGAGATCGAAGCGCCTCATCATGAACAACCTGATTGACGGTGCTCCACTGCTCTTGACTCCATTCAAGTGCCTCGGTCATCAAAAATCCCTCCAGTTGGTACTGCTCAACTGATCTTGGCAGCTTTTTCAATATTCGTCGTATCGCTCAGCGTTTCCAACAAACGCCGGGCGCGATCTTCCAAAACAACGGCACCGGTTTCCTGGGCAAGCTGCAGTGCCGTCTTGGCCTCAGCTATCGCAGCGTCCCATTCACCACGGGCGGCAAAGGCCTTGGCCCGGACCCGATGATATTCGGGCTTGTTCAGCGTCTCACCCCGATCCCAACCGGGCTGGCACACATGCTCAAGCCGCTCCAGAGCCGGATCAATATTGCCCTGATCAATCTGTAATTCTGAAAGAACAATCTGATTCTGCGGAAAAGTAAAGTTCCCACCCGCATTCGAGACGAGATCCATGTACGTTTCCACCCGCTCGGCCCCGCCTGCGACGTCGCCCATACCGGCCTGCGCCAGACCCATATAGATGTCTTGCATCGCGTGCAGATACAGGAAGCCTTCCTCATCCGCGATCTTGCGCGCTTCTTTCATTGTCTTGTCCATCCGCTCCCATTCCCCGGCATAGGGCAGGAACATCGAACAGGCCCCCATGATGTAAACAAGGTTGGGCGCGTGTTTCAGCGATCTGCTGATTTCGATGGATTCCAGACGGGCGGCCTCGGCCTCTTCAAACTTGCCAAGTTGCCATAGCAGACAGCCCTTGATGGCCTGGAAAGAGGCCGCCGTAGACGATTGAGTAATGGGCAACATCGCCAGATCCATTTCCGGTGTCAGCAGGTCCAGCCCATAGTCGACATGGTGCTGACATTCGGCAAACTCGCCCCGGAAATAATGCGTGAAGCTCAGGGCCCGCGACGCCAGAACCAGTGTGACCGGATCCTGCACCGCACCGGCCATTCCGGCCAGGGCCTGCCCCATCTCCATGGCGCGGTTCATCTGACCGCCGACGAAGAAATTGGTCCATCGGCAGAAAGTCGCCGCAAACAGCGTTTCGCCATCGCCAAGCGCCTGCGCAAGCTCCATCGCGCGGGCGGCGGTCTGGCCGACCTGATCCGATGACCAACCATAGATTGCCATATAGGCCGGAAGCACATTCATCTGCACGCGCAGTTCCAGACCATCGCGATCCGGTGCAACGGGCAGCGTGTCGATGTTGCGAAGCGCCGCACGGAATGCCGAAATGGCTGGCAGATTGGCCAAACGCGACAACGCCTGCTCGCCAGCTGTAATCCAGTGGGTGACGGCCACGTCATTCAGCCCGCCCAGATCGCAATGATGCGCGACTGTGTCGGGGGCCGGAGTTCCAAATGCTTCATGCCCGGCCAGAAGCGCCTCGGCGATTTGCAGGTGCAGCTTTTCGCGATCATCCAGCAGCAGCGAGTTATAGGCGGTATCCTGAACAAGCGCGTGGTTGAACGTGTAGGTCGGCGAACCGGCATCGCTGGTGGCCAGAACCAGCCCTGCGGCCATCAGCTGAATCAACGCCCCGTCCACATCCGTGCCATCCGGTGCAACCGCGCGGATCATCGGAGCGGTAAAGCTGCGCCCGATGACCGACCCAAGCTGCGCAATCGGTTTGGCCTTTTCCATCCGGTCAAGACGCGACATGAGCGAGTCCTGCAAGGTCGCCGGAATGCTCAGCATATCCAGAACCGCAGCGTCGATCGGTACGTCATGAGGCAGCTGATCCAGAACCGCCTTGGTCATTTCCTCGATATAAAGCGGCACGCCATCCGCCTTCTGGATGATCTGATGCACCAGAATAACCGGCAGGCTGCGCGGCTCTGCAACGCGGCGCACCAGCTCTGAAGCTTCCGATTTGCCCAAAGGTGTCAAATCGATGATCTCGGCCCGGCCTTCGAAATGCTCGGGCGGTTCATATTCCGGGCGATGCGACATCACGATCAGGATCGGCATTTGATCCAGTGCGCCAACCAGCGCGTCCAGCGCATCCAGTGTCGTTGCGTCTGCCCAGTGCACATCTTCCAGCACCAGCAACATCGCACCCTGCTTGTCGCAAACACTGCCGGCACATCGGATCAACAGGTCCAAAGACATCCGGGCCTTTTTCAACGGATCGGATTCGACCGGACCGTCTGCCGACAGACCGGCAAGATCCACCAGCAGCGGCAGATCGGCGTCAGTCAGGCGCGAGGCGTCCTGAACAAACTCGGCAATTGCCTGTTTCACCGCCTCTTCACCCGTGCCGTCATTGGACATGCCGCGAAGGTGCCCCTGCAGCGGATGCAGCGGCAAACTGGCCAGATGCGGAACGCATTGCAGGGTCAGCGGAACGGTATCCAGCGTCTCGGACAGGGACTTGATCAGCCGCGATTTGCCGATCCCCGCCGCACCACCAACCAACGCCAGCTTGCCCGAGCCGTCCTTTGCACTTTCCCACAGACCCGTGAGGGTCGACAGATCGCTTTGGCGCGAAACCAAAGTCACCGCAGATTGACCGGACCGCGCGTCAAACCGGCTGGGGGCGACTACTTCGGAGACGACCCGATAAACGGTGCGTTCGTGTTGAAAGCCCTTCAGCTCATGACTGCCGCGGGGTTCAAAATCAAACGCCCCTTTGGTCAACTGCCAGGTCTCGGATGCCACAATGGCCTCGCCCGGATCGGCCAGCCCTTGCAGGCGCGACGCAAGGTTTGCGGTTTCCCCAACCAGAAAATCCCCGGTGCCCAAGCTTTTGGACGACACGGTACCAACGACGACAAGACCGGTTGCAATGCCCGCCCGCAGATCCAGGTTTTCACCGTATTTGGTATCCAGATTCTGCACCGCCTCGATGGTTTCAAGAACCGCGCGTACTGCGCGTTCGGCATCATCCTCCATCGCTTTGGGATAGCCGAAATACATCATGATCCCGTCGCCCTGACGATACGCCAGGTGGCAGCCATGCCGTTTCATCGTTCCGATTGCGGTGTCCAGATACAGAGTCATGATCTGCATCAGCTCTTCCGGATCATAGCGTTGCGCCAATTGGGTCGAGCCAACCAGATCGCAGAACACCAGTGTCAGCTGGCGACGCTCGGCCACGCGGGACAGTTCGGGATTGTCCTCTACTTCCAGCCGCTTCAGCTCGATCTGGGCCTGCCGAAAACGCTTTCTCTGCCCGACTGTCAGGCCAAGATCGCGCAGCTCGGGATCTGTCAGATCGTCAAGAAGTTCATCCGAGATTTCTTCTTCGGCAAATCGGGATGCGTGTTCTTCCAACCCGGCCTTTTCAAGGACTGTGATCAGGCGGGCCGAATGGTCGACAACCTGAGTCATGGTTCCGTGCCTCTGCACATCTTAGTTTCCCCCTGTCACCCGTCCTAAACAACAGATTAACGGCAAAAACTTGCCGAATCTACACAATAGGATTGGCGCGGTTCTTAACTTGTTAGTTTCTGTTGCAAAAGAGTATCCGAATTACAGGGATTTACGGGGTTTCCAGCTACAATCTTCCGTTATTTAGGGGTTTAGACCAAAGCGCCTGACATATGTTCGGATCGCAATGTTCGTAGGCCTGCAACCATACCGCGAGCGGTGCTGAAAATCACTGATCCTTATGGAAGTTCTGCCGGTCATTCTGCGGAAAATCTGCACAAAAGCCCCCCGATCTCTGCGCGCATGGCTTCGCAAAGCTGCAATCGCGCCCGGCATTGCTGTGGGCAACAAAAACAGCAAGCAAGAGACAGAGCATGAGACAGGAACTGATCATTCAGGGCGTACCCGATCGCATCAAACGAGACGCATGGTGGCTGGAAACGGTCAGCACTCCGCAGTCCCAGCAACGGCGTCTTTCAACACCTGACGGGCCGTTGCTGAAATCCCTTCGGATGCAGCACGCGATCCCGTTGCTGGCGGCGTTGATCACGCTTGCGGATTGGCTGTTCTGGAACCAACCGGCGGGTATTTCGGTCGCGGTATTCTCGTTGCTCTTTGCGGTGGCCATCATGGTTGCCAGACCACTGCGGCCCAGCCCGATCCAATGGCTGGGGTCCATGACCTTTGCGCTTATGTGCAACTTGCCGGTTGCGGTTGATCTGCAACCCTTGTCGCTGATGTTCAGTTTGGGCGGGATCGTGTGCCTTGCCGTTTGGGTCGTTTATGGAAGCCGCTCGAACGAGCACCTTGTCCTGCGCTCGGCCCTGACACTGCCAATTTTTGGAAGCCTTATGCTGTTTCGCGACACCGCGCGGGCCAGCAAATCGGTCGATGTCGGATCGTGCGCTCGCAATCACGCGGCGTCGATGCTGTTGCCCCTGATCATGGGCGGGGTCTTTCTGGCCCTTCTGTCCAGTGCCAACCCGCTGCTGGAGGGTTTTCTGTCCCGGCTGGATCCGGGTCAGATGTTTGTGTTGGATTTCTGGCTTAGGGTGCTGTTTTGGGCCGTCGTTGCCTGTCTGATCTGGCCCTATCTCAACCTCAGCGAAAAGCTGCTGGGGTCGACCACAACCAAACCGGTTGCCAGACAGGCCGGGCCGGGTCGATCCGCCTTTTTGGTCAATCCAGCGTCGGTCCGAAACTGTCTGTTTCTTTTCAACGCCTTGTTTCTGGCCCAAACCGTCATGGACCTTGGCATCCTGACCGGCGGTGTCGCCCTGCCCGATGGGGTGAACTATGCCGAATACGCGCATCGCGGGGCTTATCCGCTGGTGGTCACAGCCCTGCTTGCAGGCGTCTTTACTCTGCTAACCCACAGCATGATCCGTGAGGACCGGACCTTGCGCGCTTTGGTCTACCTGTGGCTTGTGCAGAATGTTTTTCTGGTCGTCACGGCCGCGTTCCGGTTGCAGCTATATGTCGAAGCATATGCCCTGACTCACCTGCGCATTGCGGCATTTATCTGGATGGGTTTGGTCATGGTCGGGCTGGTTCTGACCCTGTTGCAAATCCACAATGGCCATAGCAGCGTCTGGCTGTTGCGCCGATGTTTCGCGGCCGCGCTGGCCACGCTGTATGTTTGCTGTTTCGTGAACTTCTCAGGGATTGTCGCCGATTACAATCTGCGCCATGGCGATCTGGCCTCGCGCGATACCTATTACATCTGCGGTCTGGGGGCCGATGCCTTTCCGGCCATACATGCAGTCGAAATGGAAACGGATCAACAGATTTGCGGTCGTGCAATGTATTATGATCTGCGCCGAGACAGGATCACCAACTGGCGCGAATGGGGCTTTCGGAGATGGCGTATCCAAGCCTATTATCGGCAGCAGAATTGAAGGACCGCCGTTGATGCCCGCACGCATTCTTGTTGTCGATGACGACCCCAATATCCTTGAGGTAACAGGGATCGCGATTGAAAAAGCTGGCTATGAAACGCTGTTCGCTACCGACGGCGTTTCCGCCTTGGGCAGTTGTCAGGCAGAGCGCCCCGACCTGATCGTTCTGGACATTGGCCTGCCCGAAAAAGACGGGCTGGAAGTTTGCCGCGAGATCCGTAAATCCTCGGACGTGCCGATCCTGTTTCTGACCGCGCGGGATGATGAGATTGACCGCATCGTGGGGCTTGAGATCGGGGCCGACGACTATCTGACCAAACCCTTTTCCCCGCGAGAGCTGGTGGCGCGGATCCGGGCCATTCTGAAACGCAGCACCGCATTGGTGGCGCAAGCGGACCAGGGCCTGACGCGGGGCCGCCTGCATCTTGATCCTGACCGCCATGTTTGCCGGTTCGACGGATTGGACGTGTCTCTGACCGGGTCCGAGTTCAGATTGCTGGCCACGTTGATGGCCCGGCCCGATCATGTCCTGTCGCGGGTGCAGCTGATCTACGCGCTGTATGGCTACAACATACACGTGTCCGACCGGACCATCGACAGCCACATCCGAAATGTTCGGGCCAAACTGGCCTCAGCCGGGTGTGGCGACGGTATCGTGACCATCCATGGTGTCGGGTTGAGGATGGGTTCATGCCTGCCCGGCTAAGCCGAAGATGGCGCCCCCGGCTGTGGACAGTTGTCCTGTTGGTCCTTGCAATCGTCCTGTGCCTACCCTTCGCCGGGCTGATCCTGTTTCGGTTCTACGACAGCCAGCTGGTGCAACAGACCGAGGAAAGCCTGCTATCCCAAGCCGCTGTAATGTCTGCGACTTTTGCCGAACTCTACGCGGACGCAGCCGGTGCGCAGCCGCCCGACCTAAGTTCGTTTTCCGTGGATGACGCGGTGTTCCCATCCCTGTCCGTCAATCGTGAAACGATCCTGCCGCCCCGCCCGGATGCGGTTCCGGTGACAGCATCAACCAGGCCTGTCTATCGCGACATTGCCGAATTGCTGACTCGCATGTCTGACGCCGCACAAGCGCAGACACTGGCGGGCTATCGCTTCCTGGATGCCGAGGGGCGTGTCTTTGCCGGTACCGCCGAGATCGGCAAGGGGATGGGCCATGTCGAGGAGGTCCAAGCCGCATTGGCGGGCGATACCACCTCGGTCGCGCGAACGCGGTTGCGCGATGACAAACCCCCCGCGCTCTATACGTTCAGCCGTGGTGCACGGGTGCGGGTCTTTGTGGCGATGCCGGTGTTCATCGATGAGACGCTGATCGGGGCCGTCTATATCAGCCGCACACCGAACCACATCTTCCGCTTTCTGTATGGCGAACGGTCCAACCTGATCAAGGCGGCCATCTTCGTCGCCTTGTCCACCGCCCTGATCGGCTACGTCTTCTGGCGCTTCATCACCCAACCCATTCGCCTGTTGATTCAGCGCAGCCAGTCTGCGGGCCATGGCGGCCAGCCATGGAAGCCACCCGAACAGCTCGGAACCCGCGAGTTGGAAGATCTGAGCCGCAGCTTTCAGTCGCTGACCGAACGTCTGCAACGCAAGCAGGACGCGCTGAAAACCTACACGGCGCATGTCACCCATGAACTGAAATCCCCCCTGACCGCTTTAAAAGGTGCGGCCGAGTTGTTGCGGGATGATGATCTGCCCCAGCCGCAAAGGCACAGGCTTCTGGATGCGATCGACAAAAGCAGTACGCGGATGGAGGATCTGCTTGCCAACATGCGCGCCTTCAGCCTGGCCGATCAGAGCGCGCTGGCCGGGTCCTGTTGCCTGGCCGATATCGAACCAGAGTTGCGGCGGGCATTCCCGAAACTGGCCCTGAAGATCGAGGCCGCAACCACCCGGTTACCGGTCGAGGCCCGCACACTGACGCTTATGCTGACCCATCTTTTGCAGAACGCGCAACAGCATGGGGCGCAAACGGTTTACCTCAGCACGGAACACAGCATTCGCAAGACCAGCCTGCGCATCAAGGACGATGGGGCGGGGATCAGTGAGGGCAATGTCGGCAAGGTGCTTGAACCCTTTTTCACCACGCGTCGGGACAGTGGCGGCACCGGCATGGGCCTGAACATCGTCAAGGCGACGGCCGAAGCGGTCGACGGGACGCTTGACATCGATCCCGGCAATGGCGGCGCTTGTTTTGTGATTACTTTCGATCAGGATCGCGACGCGACGCCATGAAATCGATCAGCTTCCGCATACGTGCAGGCAGCAAACGACGACTGGGGTAGACCGCATACATCTCGCGGGTCAAAGGGGTTGCGCCATCAACGGTCAGAGGTCGCAGACCGGCCCCGGTCATATCCGTTGGAAGCATCGCGACACCAAGATTGCGTCGGGCGGCATCCTCAAGGACGCTCAGATCGGTGAGGCTGTGCACGATATGCGAGGGGTGGATGCGCTCTCCTGAATCAAGAACCCAAGGCTGCCCCGCCACAAGGGCGGGCAGTTTCAGAAATTCTGCCCGTGTGATCGCGCCCTCCAACCCATGCTGTTTGACGAAGCCATCGCCTGCGCAGAAACAATACGGAATCGACCAAAGACGCTTTGCCACCAGACTGGAATCCCCAAGCGGCCCGACCCGGAAAGCAAGATCGACGTTGTACCGGAAGAAATCCAGCATTGCGTTTGTGGTTGTCAGTTCCAGTTGAATGTCCGGATTTAGGACCGCGAAATCCAGCAGGCGCGGGCCAATGGTGGTGCGTGCCGCCAGCGGTGGGGCCGTGATGCGGATCACGTGGCGGTTTGTGTCCTCGCCTATCACCGCAATGTCCTGCAACGCCTCGATGGGGTCCTGACAGCGATCCAACAGATGCCGTCCTTCCTCGGTCAGTCGGACTTGTCGCGTGGTGCGTTCGAAAAGTTTGGTTTCCAGAAGATCCTCAAGCGCCGCAATCCGCCGGCTGACACGGCTGAGCGGTATGTTCAACCGATCCGCCGCCTTGGAAAAGCTAAGATCCCGCGCGACGGCGGTAAACAGGGCAATGTCGTTGTAGATCATTATTCTATTTTTGGGAATTTATCTCCTGATCTCAACTATTATCTCGAATAGGCGATCTCTCTATCTTCGGTCCATCAAGACGGAGAAACCCATGTCCTACGCGATCAAACTCTCACAGACCGGCGGGCCTGATGTGCTGAGCAGGTCGGCCATTCACCCCGCAAAGCCCGGCGCGGGCGAAGTTCTGATCCGCAATCACGCGGCTGCGGTCAATTTCATCGACACGATCATTCGACGCGGCGAAATGCCCGACGGCATGATGCCCGCCCTGCCCTACATCCCCGGTGTCGAAGGCGCAGGTGTGATCGAAGGCATCGGCGACGGGGTCGACGGCTTTGCGATTGGGGACAGGGTCGCCTGGATGGGTCCGATTGGTGCCGGTGGCTACGGCACGCACTCGATCATCGGCGCAGCTTACGTTACCCGAATCAGTGATAGTGTCAGTTTTGAACTGGCCGCATCAATCCCCGTAAACGCCATGACCGCCTATCACATGCTGGTCAATCTGGGCGGCGCGGCAAAGGGAAAAACGGTTCTGGTGCATGCGGCTGCAGGCGGTGTCGGCACCATGATCCAGCACATCGCCAAACATCTCGGCATGACCGTGATCGCCTCGGCCAGTACCGACAAGATGGGCTATGCCAAAGCGCAAGGCGCGGATCATGTCATCGACTACCGAATCGAGGATGTCACGGCACGGGTGCTGAACCTGACCGGCGGTCGCGGCGTTGATCTGAGCCTGAACCCTATCTCGGGCGACACATTGACATCAGACATGGCGGCCCTGGCCCCCTTGGGAACCGTTGTGCTGTTCGGCTTTCTTGCCGGTCCGCCAACCGGGAGTTTTGCCGGGGACCTTGGGCAGCACTTTCAGAAATCCATCGCCGTGCGGGTCAGCGATATCTACACCTATTTCAACGATCAGCCGCAGGCATTCAACGCCGACCTTGCGACGGTTTTTGACCTGCTGGGTCAGGGTATTTTGCGCCCACAGATCACCACACTGCCGATAACTGAGGCGGCAAAAGCCCATCGTCGGCTGGAAAGCGGCGAAACCACCGGCAAGCTTGTACTGACAATCGAATAAGGAGATCGCTATGTCTGACGCATTGGAAACAAACCTGTCCGGCCAGCATGTCGTCATCGTGGGCGGCAGCAGCGGCATGGGCAAAGCGACCGCAAAACTGGCCAAATCCTGCGGTGCCAAAGTCACGATTGCAAGCCGCGACCCCGGCAAACTGCAAGCGGCTGCCGCTGAAATCGGCGATGTTGGACTCGCTCCGGTCGATACCACCGACGCTGCTGCGGTGACGGCATGGGCCGCCAGCCTTGGCACCGTTGACCATCTGGTCATCACGGCCTCAAGCGCGGCGCATGGTGCGTTCACGGAACTGCCCTTGGACCAGCTGCGCACCATGTTTGAGGCCAAGTTTACCGGGCCCTACATCACCGCACGCGAGGTGCTGCCCTATCTGACCGACGCAGGATCGATCACCTTCTTCTCGGGTGTTCTCAGCCGCCGTCCCTCGGTCGGGGCGACCGGGCTTGGGGCCGTCAATGCCGCCGTCGAAGCGCTGACCAAAGGGTTGGCCCTGGAACTGGCCGGACGCGCGCGTGTGAACTGTATCAGCCCCGGAATGGTTGCCACCGAAGCCTATGCCGCGATGCCGGAAGAGGCACGTCAGGGCATGTTCGCTCAGGTTGGTGACGGCTTGCCGGTCGGGCGTATCGGGCAGGCTGACGAGATCGCGATGGCCGTGGTCATGGCCATGGAAAACGGATTTCTGACCGGAACTGTTCTGGACATTGACGGGGGGCACATGGTGCGCGCCTGACGAAGGTTTGCCAAGGTTCTGAAACCCGCCTTTATGTCGTGTCGCCCTGTTCCCAGTCGCGCTTTAGCAGGAATTGGTTTTTGAAGTTCTTAAGACCCAGCATGACTTCGGAATCCACGATATCCTTGTCAGCGTGGATATGATCTTCCAGGAACGCGGCCAGATCGTCGGGTTCCTCGCACACCATTTCGACCATGAGATCATATCGACCGGTGACCCACAGGATGTAAACCACGCCCGAGACGGAACCCAGCCGCTCCGCCACCGCCTGAGGGGTGACGCCCGGTGCGACTTTCAGGCAGATCATCGCGTCCGCCTTGTATTCCGACGCCACCGGGTCCGCGATGGCGACAATCCGCAACAGACCCGCGTCCTTCATCGCATTCACGCGGTTTCGCACCGTCCCTTCCGAGACATCCAGCTTCTGCGCAATTTCCGAGAATGCCATGCGGCCATCCACTTCCAGCATCCGGACGATCTCGCTGTTCAGACGTTCTTCGACCGAGTGCGTCGCCCGCTGGCGGGTTGGTTTTGCTGTGTCTGGCTTTCGCGGTATGTTCAAAACGGGTTCCTATCACTCAAAGTTCTGACGCGTTTGCCGGCCAGCGCAAGGCATGTTAGCCAGTTCGCCCTGCTCTACAAGCCTTGGGTCTGTGCCCCAAAGGATCACTCGCCCAGCAACGTGCGAATGCCCGCATCCAGCGCAGCCGTAAAGCCCGGATCGTTGCCGGGATTGGCGGCGCAATGGCCCCAGGGTGAATCGTAGGGCCGGAACTCGGCATTCGGCATGTGCTGCGCCTCGATCGCGTTGTCTTCGGGGGGGAAATACAGGTCCTGCGCGCAGGGCATCAGGATCGCGCGGGCCTTGATCGCCCCTAGGGCGGCCTTGAAATCACCGTTGTAAAGCGGCCCGGCCGAGATGTCGCCCGCCTGCCATGTCGCCAGTTTGGCCAGCAGGTTGTTGGCGTCCCAGCCCTCGACATGGTCAACCTCCCAATCGAGCAGCAGATCCTCGATGCTGTCAAAGCCAAGCTGCTTGTAAAGCCCCTCGCGATAGAAGGTTTGCGAGAACGCCCAACCCGCATAGACCCGCCCAAACGCCTTCAGCCCCGCGACCGGCGGGCTGTCGTAGTCGCCGCCATTCCAGCTTTGATCAGCACACAGCGCGGCCTTGACCCCTTCGAGAAACACAAAGTTATGCGGCGAGGTTTTGGCCGAGGCGCAAAACGGCAGGATCGCCTGTACCATATCGGGGTATTGCGCCGCCCATTGATAGGATTGGCACCCGGCCATCGACCAGCCTGCCACCAATGCGATCTGATCAATCCCCAGATGGTCATGGATCAGCCGATGCTGGGCGGCGATGTTGTCCCACATCTGCACCAGCGGAAAGCGCGGCCCGTCCTGCGGCGCGGGCGTGTTCGACGGGGACGAGGATCGGCCATTGCCAAACAGGTTCGGGCTGACGATGAAGTGCCGGGCCGGATCAATCGCGCGACCCGGGCCAAAGAAGCCTTCGTTGCGGGAATTGGTGCCGGTGTAGAAGGTGGGCAGGACAATCACATTGTCCCGTGCGGGCGACAGGGTGCCATAGGTCTGATAGGCCAGCCGGGCATCTTTCAGGACTTCGCCTGACAACAACTGAAAATCGCCCAGTTCGAGTATCTGAAAGTCCTGCGTCATCATCCGCCCCGCCGTTCTTGAAAGACGGCCCCGACACATGCCGGGACCGTTTGATTTGTCAGTAGAGCCGCAGGTATTCCTGCACCTCCCAGTCGGTGACCGACTGGTGATACCGCTCCCACTCGTCGTTCTTGTATTCGAGATAGGATTTCCGCATCACCGGCCCCATCACATGCTCGGCCATGTCATCGCTGCGCAGCGCCTCGATGGCGTTGAACAGGGTTCGCGGCAGGCGGCGGATGCCCAGATCAGCCAGCTCACCCTCAGTCTTGGAATAGAGGTCGAAATCGGTGGGCTTGCCCGGATCGATCTTGTTTTTGATCCCCATCACTGCGCAGGACAGGTGCATCGCCATCGCCAGATAGACGTTCATCGTCATGTCGCAGGCCCGATTTTCGATGCAGTGGCGGCTTTGCGGCAGGCGGAACTGGGCCGAGCGGTTGTTGAACCCGTAGGTGATGTTGGTCGGCGCCCACGTGACGGTGCCGCCCTCGAACCCACCCACACGCGGAACCAGCCCGTTATACGAGTTCACGGTCGGGCAGGTGATCGCGGTGATCGCCTCGGCGTGCTGCATCAGACCACCCACGGCCCAGCGGCTCTCGTCGCTCCAGTCGCCATCGGTGGTTTCAAAGATGTTCTCGCCGGGGCGGCTTTCATGCTGCATCGACATATTGATATGCGCGCCCGAGCGCCAGTCGCCCACGGTGGGTTTCGGCATGAAGGTCACGAACATGCCGTGCTTCTTGGCTACTTCCTTCAAAACGATGCGCAGAAACGCCAGACGGTCGGACATTTCCAGCATGTTGGTATAATGGAAATCCAGCTCGAACTGGGAATAGGCCCCCTCGGCCACCACGTCGTGCAGGTTCCAGCCCAGCCCCTCGATGATGTCGATCATGTCCTTGAGGAACGGCATCGAGTCGACCGAGTATTCCACGTCATAGCCAAAGGCCTGACGACGCGGGCGCAGGCCGTCTGCCGGGTCGTCATCAAAGGCTTTCACCGGTTGACCGGCCTCGTCATATTTCATGACGATGAATTCAGGTTCGACCCCGGCATAGCCGGTATAACCTTCCTGCGCGGCCTCGTGCATCGCGCGTTTCAGCGCCTGTCGGGGGCAGACATTATATGGCGCGTCCTCCCAATAGAGATCCGAGAAGATGATCGCCATCGAGGTGTCCCACGGGCAGATATAGACCGCATCCAGATCCGGCACCACGACCTGATCACTGTCGGCGGGGCTGAGTTCGGGGACGAATGAGATCGAATGCACCGCAAATTGTGGCCCTTTGCCCAGGCAGAGCTGTTCAAAATCGCTCATCGGGACGGGCTTGGTCTTGGGGATGCCGTGCAGGTCGATCCAGGCGCCCATGACATATTTCACGCCCGCCTCTTCCAGTCGCTTTTTCACCTCGGGAATCTTCGGCCGGTTGCGTTCGACCGCGTCGTGAAAGCTTTCGTAATAGATCTTGGCGCTGGTGTTGTCTTTGGGCATTTGGCGTCCTCCTGTCAGGGTGCCGCCCGTCGTTTGGATCATGTCCGGGCGGTCTGGATTCTGGGCGTTCATTCGCCATTTGGGGGGAAGGCAGACACCCTATTCGCGGGGAGAGCACATTGGGTGCCTGCCTTCAGGTCGCAGCGGTGCGTCAGCCCGCTACAAAATCGTCCGGATCAATGCCGGGGACCTTGGTGATCCCGGCCAGTTGCTTCCAGTTATGGGGATAGGCGGCGTAGAAGATCACGCAGCGATCATCCGCCTCATACGAGATGTGGTTGTCCTTTGGGATGAACAGCACATCGCCGCGGTTGCAGATATATTCCTCGCCATCGCAAACCAGCCGGAAGGTGCCTTCCAGGCAATAGATGATCTCATCACAGGTCAGGTCCCACGGCACCTTGATGTTCTTGAGCACATTGATGCCGCCGCACATCGTATCGCTGAAGGCGCTGGTCACCATCGGTTTGATATAGGTATCGCTGTCGCTATCGCCGATCTGGTTATAGCGGTCTTCGACAAGGTCCCATTTCATAAGTCTTGGTGCGTTGCCCATGGATCAGGACCCTTCCTTGGCCAGATGTTTCAGAATGCTTTCGTTCAGTTCGACCTTGTAGCCATCCGGGTCCTCGCAAAACGCGATCACGCGGGTGCCGTTCTTCATCGGTCCCGGCGGGCGGGTGATATTGACGCCAGCGGCTGCCAGATCCTCGCAGGCTTTGTAGACGTCAGGGGTTTCGATGCAGATATGGCCCCAGCCATTGCCCTTGTCGTAAGGCTCTTCCTGATCCCAGTTCGCGGTCAGTTCCAGCGTCGGAGACTCGGCCTCGGGGCCATAACCGATGAAGGTGTTGGTGAACTTACCTTCGGGATAATCCGTGCGTCGCAGCACCTGCATGCCCAGAATACCGCAATAGAATTCCAGCGATTTTTCCATATCCATCACGCGCATCATCGTATGCGCCAGACGGAAGCCGCTGCTTAGGTTGTCGGTCACTGTTTTCTCCCTAATTCAGTGATGTTCGGCGGTGGCGACATCACGGGCCACCAGTTCCTGAAATGCGCGTACGCTGTCTTCCCAGGCCGGGGACAACACACCCCCGGCTTCCGAGACGATCGAAGACCGCCCCAGTTGCAGCCGTTCCGTCATTTCGTGATCTTCCTTGTGGACGTCCCACCACAGCTTTTTCAGCCCCTCAACTTCCTCGGGCGTCAGGGATTGCCCTTCGGTGGTGTAAAGCGCCCGCTTCTGCATCATCGTGCCGGGGCCGGTGGGGATGTTCAGATAAACCCCCAACTGATCGGGGAAGTACCGGCCCAGAATGAAGTTTGGATACAGCGTCAGATAGCGAGAGCTGACAGCCAGACTGCCGGATGTGCCAACCTCTTCGTCCAGATCGACTGCGCTGCCCAGGCAATTGCCATCGATGATCGTGTAATGATCTTCAAGCGGCTGATCGGTGGTCGAGGCATGGACGAACTGCACGTGATAGGGCTCGATGAAGTTCTCCATGATGAACTTCCAGTTGCAGGCAATTTCGCCGAAATCCAGCGTACCGATACAGTCGAGCTTGTCCCAGTCCATACCGTCCAGACGGGTTCGGATTGCGGCGGAATATTCCTCGAAATCGGGGGCGTTGCCGTCGAGATTGACGAAGATCCAGTCGTTCCAGACATGGCTGCGCACCGGAACCAGACTGTTCTGCGATTTGTCGAACCCGTCGGCCTGATGGTCGTTCGCGCCGCCAAAATGGGGGGCAGCACGCAGTTGCCCATCCAGATCATAGGCCCAGGCGTGATAGGGGCAGCGGATCAGCTTGCCCAGGTTCTTGGGCGCGTCCACCAGCGTCAGACAGCGGTGGCGGCAGATATTGTGGAACGCCTTGATCTCGCCCGCCGTATTGCGCACCAGCAGCAGGGGATGTTCGGCCACGGTGACGGGAACCGCGTCCCCAACCGCCTGCAATTCATGGGCAAAGCCGACGCAAACCCAGTTGCGGGTAAAGACCGAGGCGCACTCGGCCCGCCAGAACTCCGCATCCTTATAAGCCGCCGCAGGCAAGCCGTGCTTCAGGGTTGAATCCTCGTAGAAGGGCTCAAGCAACGAATGGATTGGCTTCATCGTTCAAGTTCCTGACACAGGGTTTCGAATTCAGCAGCGCAGCCGTGGTGGTGATACGGCCTCGCCTTGATTGAGCAGTAGTGAACTGCGAAAACCGCATCCTGTCCACTACTTTTTGCGAAACCATCACATAAATTCTGCTGATCCCTCAAACTTTTCGTGAGATTGGCTCTTTCGTGTCAGATTTTCGCAAAATTTACTGAGGCGAATGTCGGGCGCGGCAGAATGGGATGGTCGCCTTTTGCGACTCGGGATCAGTGAATCACTTTGCGCTGCGCGTGCTTCATCAGGCGGCTTGCCCGGTTCGAGATGGTGCTCAGAATGTCCTGTACCGGCGCAATATCCCGGATCAGACCGATACTCTCACCCGAATATGGGACTGCGTCGTCGTGATCCCCTTGGGCCTGCAAGATTCGGCGTATTTGCGCATCTGGCAGGTCACTTTCCGCACTGGCCCAAAGCCGCGTGCCCATCAAAACGCCATCCGCGCCCAGCATGAGGCAGGCTGCCAGCCCCCGGGCATCGGCAATGCCGCCTGCGGCCAGCACGACGATGTCATGGTCTGCATGGTGCATATAGTCGGCCACTTCCGGCAACAGGCACAGTGTCGACCGCCCGCCCGCCTCGCCACGTGCCACAACGACATGCGCCCCGGCTTCAACCGCCATCGCGGCGCTTTGCAGGTCGTGGACCTGACAGATCAACCTTGTCTTTGCCTGTGCGATCCGGGGCGCGAACGGACGCGGATCGCCATCGGTCAGAAAGATTGCACGCGGGCGATGCTTTAGCGCCAGATCAAGCAGGTCGGGATTTCGCTTGAGATGCGCGGCGCTGAAACCGCAGCCAACCGATTCATTTCCCGCCGCACGGAACTGGGCTGCGATCCAATCGCCATTCTGTTCGCCGACACCGATCATCCCCAACCCACCGGCCCGCGCCACGGCCGAGGCCAGCCGACCATCTGCCATCCCCGGCAACGGGGCCAGCACAACGGGGCTTGTCAGCCCGAACAGACGGGTCAATCGCGTGTCGATCATGCTCCACCTCCTCAAAGACAGCCGAGTGAAACATGGGTTTCGGGGCTGAAACGTATGTTTTGGCGACATTGAATGTCTGGAAGCGGCAATATTCGGGGGATTGTTGAAGATTGTCTTGTTGACAAGTTTCGTAGACTCATATCTTGTCACAGTGACAATTTACTAGGCCCCGCTTGCCCAGACCCAAAATCGATACCGAGCGCCGTGAACAGATCCTTGAGGCTCTGGAAATCGTCGTGCTGAAAGAGGGGCTGGCGAAAACGACCTTGTCCAAGGTTGCCGCGCAGGCGGGATTGCCGCGCCCGCTGATCCGGTATTACGCGGGTAATCGCGACAGTCTGATCCAACTGCTGTTTGACCGTGTCTTTGCCCGCAGCGAGGACCATCTGGACAAGCTGCAACCGCAATCCGGGGTCGTCTCGACAGAACGTCTGGTCGATCTGTTCGTGCAGGACATCTTCGCGGACAAGGTCATGAACAAGCTGATGAAAGAGCTTTGGTTCGCCTCAGGCTCTAGCCCCTCGATTTCCGAGGGGCTGCAAGCGCTTTACCAAAGGGTCTGCGCCACGCTTTGCGACAGTATGGCCCGCGACGGTTTGGGCCACAGCGATATCGACCGGTTTGACCGGGCCTTCAGCATTGTTGCGCTGTGTTTCGGGGCAACCAGCTTTTGCGAAATCGCGCTGCATCCCAACGATCCAGATCGTGTCCGCGAAACCGCGCGCGCGATCCTTTTGAACGAAAATCTGAAACGGTGAGGAGTCAGATGAGTACACAAACTGAAACGCGTGGTGGTCTGTGCACCACAAGTCTTTCTCTGTAGGCCAGCGTGTTTCGCGCCTTGTTTCGGGCCGGTCAAACCTCGCCAAAATGGACCCCAACGACCCCAAAAAACCGCGCACCACCCTTGCTTGACGCCTCAGAATCCGGCCCATAGGTTGCGTCGCAATCAACCTGATGAAGCAGAAAGGGTCACTTATGACCAAGGCATATTCCGTCGTCACCTACACCGAAATCTCTGATCCCGAGTGCTTTGCCGCATATGCCGCGATTGCAGGCCCCGCGATCCAGGCCGCTGGCGGGCGCTTCGTCACCCGCTCGGAACCGGCTGAGATTCTGGAAGGTGAAAACAACAACCGTGTCGTTGTGATCGAGTTCGAAAGCGTCGAAGCGGCGCATAGCGCCTATTACAGCGTCGCCTATCAGGACGCGATCCGCACATTGGGCAATGGTGCCCGTCGCGATTACCGCATCGTTCCGGGGTGCTAATCAGCCCGGCGGTGCGCTGACGCCACAAAGTCAAAACCTGAACCGACGGCCGTGACGTCAGTAACTTGACAGTGTGGTAACACAATGATGTTCCCTCTTGGTTTATTGATTTTCAAATCAATTCATTTCGGATGAGGGTGGATCACCATGTCACCGCAAAAGGCCTGCGCCCGTCCGACGCGGCGGCTTCTGAAAGGGGCCAAACCGGGCAAATCGATGCTTTCGGTTCACTCCAAAGTGCACAAGTTGTCCTCGCTCAAACTTTTGATCGACAACCCGCAGGCGAATTTTCTGTGCACCAGCATGGCCGGGGTGTTGCAGCCGCCGCGCATCTCGCATGATCAGCATAATTTCACCTCGGTTTTCGATCTGGGCATGGCTGAGTGCGGCGGGAACACCGCGATTGTCGCCGGTCTGTTGGACGGCTACGGGTGCGAGGTCGAGCGCAGCTTTTTTCTGGGCCGCGTCCCGGATGCGGCGCGCAAGCCCTTTGACACCATGATGCAGGCAAGGGCGCTTGCGTTTCAGATGTGCAAGCCCGGCACCTCGATGCATGATCTGGATGTGGCGGTGAACGACGTTTTTCGCAAAACGGGCTTTGGCGACAACCTGCTGCACCGTACCGGCCACGGGATCGGCGTGACCGCGCATGAGGGGCCGTTTCTGGCCGAAGGCTATCACCACGAAATCCGCCCCGGCATGGTCTTCACCATTGAGCCTGGGGTCTACATCGAGGGGCTGGGCGGGTTCCGTCATTCCGATACCGTACTTGTCACCGAGAACGGCAATGAAAGCCTGACACCGCTGCCCGACAGCCTGGACGACATGACCATTCCGGTCGGCTTTGGATCCAGGCTTGGTCTGTCAAAGCTGCAAATTCCGATGTTGCGTCTGGCCGCAAGGCTCAGCGGGTTGAAGCTGGAGGCGTGATTGATGTCATTGGCTTTTGCGTCCTTTTGGCTCTGAACGCCGCTTACTCTCGGGGCACAGGGGACCAGAATGCAGCCTTTCAAGACAGCACTTTACGCGCAATGCCTTTGGCTTGTGGCCGCCACCGTCTTTAACCTTCTTAGCCTGCGCGACATCAAGCAGGGTCTGCCGGGCTGGGCCGGGGATCAGGCGCTTGGCGCTCAGATGGTCGTCATTGCGATGGGGGCCGTCATTGGGCTGGGCCTATTGGGGTGGCTCAGAACCTACCGCGTACTTGTCATACCGGTTCTTGTTTTGCTGTTCGCAGGCGGCGTCCTGAGGCATGTTATCGCCGATCCGGCCTCTTATGCCTCGGCAACAACATGGGCGGTGGCTATTGCGATCAACCTGTTCGGCAGCGCGGCTTTTGCCTTCGGCTTGATTGCGGTGATCCGTTCTCGGGAATAATCGGGGGTCTGGCCACGTGTCGTCGGACACAACGCCCGAATCTGCGGCTTATCACTGGGCGCCGTTTTGGTTGAAGCGGGCCTAACCAATCCGCTGACCAGCCAAAAACCAAGCGCTCAGCGCCATGAAACACGCCTTTCAGGGAAACACGGCTCGGCCAATTTTGTGACTAACCCGCCCTTTCCCTCCTATCCGAGATGGATGGATTGGCCCAATGAATCAAAATACTTAAGCGGGCAGCTTTCCGGTTGCTTTGCAAAAACGCAAAATAGATATGCGAAATTTTTTATGGGAATTGCATTTTTTCATGGATAGGAAACGGAAAAGCTTAGTGGAGAAAGCCAATGGAACAACTGACTCACTTCATCAACGGCGAGCACACCGCCGGAACAACATCGCGCTTTGCCGATGTCTACAACCCAGCAACCGGTGAAGTTCAGGCGAAATGCCCGCTGGCGACCACTGAAGAAGTCAACAAAGCGGTCGAGCTTGCTGCTGCGGCACAACCCGCATGGGGCGCAACCAACCCGCAGAAACGCGCACGCGTTCTGATGAAGTTTGTTGCCCTGCTGAACCGCGACATGGACAAGCTGGCCGAAGCGCTGAGCCGCGAACACGGCAAGACCCTGCCCGACGCCAAAGGCGACATCCAGCGCGGTCTGGAAGTTGCAGAATACTGCATCGGTGCCCCCCAAATGCTGAAAGGTGACTTCACCGACAGTGCCGGTACCGGCATTGACATGTACTCGATGCGTCAGCCTCTGGGCGTGACCGCGGGTATCACCCCGTTCAACTTCCCGGCCATGATCCCGATGTGGATGTTTGCCCCGGCCATCGCCTGCGGCAACGCCTTTATCCTGAAACCGTCCGAGCGCGCGCCGTCGGTTCCGCTGATGCTGGCCGAACTGATGGAAGAAGCCGGTCTGCCCAAGGGCGTCCTGCAGGTCGTGAACGGCGACAAGGAAGCGGTTGACGCGATCCTGCACAACCCGACGGTTCAGTCGATCGGCTTTGTCGGCTCGACCCCGATTGCCGAATACATCTATGCGACCGGCTGTGCCAACGGCAAGCGCGTGCAGTGCTTCGGTGGTGCAAAGAACCACATGATCATCATGCCCGATGCGGATCTGGATCAGGCCGCCGACGCTCTGATCGGTGCCGGTTACGGTGCGGCAGGCGAACGCTGCATGGCGATCTCGGTTGCCGTTCCGGTTGGCGACGAAACCGCAGACCGTCTGATCGAAAAGCTGGTCCCGCGTATCGAAAGCCTGAAGGTCGGCCCCTACACCTCGGGCAACGACGTTGACTACGGCCCGGTTGTCACCTCGGCCGCCAAGGAAAACATCCTGCGTCTGGTTCAGAGCGGCGTTGATCAGGGCGCGAAGCTGGTCGTTGATGGCCGTGATTTCAACCTGCAAGGCTATGAAGACGGTTTCTATGTCGGTCCGCACCTGTTCGACCACGTGACAACCGACATGGACATCTACAAGCAAGAGATCTTCGGCCCGGTTCTGAGCACCCTGCGCGCCAAGACCTACGAAGAAGCCATTGGTTATGCGATGGACCATGAATACGGCAACGGCACCGCGATCTACACGCGCGACGGCGACACCGCCCGTGATTTTGCCAACCGTATCAACATCGGCATGGTCGGCATCAACGTTCCGATCCCGGTTCCGCTGGCCTATCACACCTTCGGTGGATGGAAGAAATCGGCCTTTGGCGACCTGAACCAGCACGGCCCGGATGCGTTCAAATTCTACACACGCACCAAGACCGTGACCGCGCGCTGGCCCTCGGGCATCAAGGAAGGTGGCGAGTTCACCATCCCGGTCATGGAATAACTCTTCGGGTCCGAGAGCGCCCCGGCGCTCTCACCCCTCTTTCTGGGCCGTTGTCGAAACCCGGCAATACCTGCCCAGAGACATCACGGCGGCGTTTGCCAAGGCAGACCCACATATCTGGCAGATCCCAAACGGCCAGGCCGTTGGGCTTTGATCTGCCGAGACCTGATCGCCGATGCGTGCCAAACGGCAACAAAACGCGGCGGATCACCGGAACACGCACACTTGCAAGGCTGTGCGTTTGGCTCGGAGACGCACTCCTTCTCCCCTGTCTCCGAGCCGACTTCCCACGACATTGAAAGAGCTGCACATGAAAATAGGCACACCAAGAGAGATATATGAGGGTGAGAATCGGGTTGCGATGACGCCTGAGTCTGCTGTTCAGTTGCAGAAGCTGGGGTATGAGTGCCTGATTGAGACGGGTGCGGGTGCTGCGGCCGGGTTTTCGGATGCGGTTTATGAGGCGGCGGGTGTTGAGGTTGTGAAGACCGCGGCGGCGCTGTGGAAAGAGGCTGACATTGTTGCCAAGGTGCGCCAGCCGAATGCGACGGAACTCAAGCGTCTGACCAAGGGCAAGACCCTGATTTCCTTCTTCAATCCTGCCGGGAACGAAGAAGGCATGGAGCTGGCCAAATCCAAGGGCGCGAATGTGATCGCGATGGAGATGGTGCCTCGGATCAGCCGCGCGCAGAAGATGGACGCGCTGTCCTCGATGGCCAATATCGCCGGTTATCGTGCGGTCATTGAGGCGGGCAACAACTTTGGCCGGTTCTTCACCGGTCAGGTGACGGCGGCGGGTAAGGTGCCGCCTGCCAAGGTGCTGATCGTGGGGGCCGGTGTGGCCGGTCTGGCGGCGATCGGGACCTCGACCTCGCTGGGTGCGATCACCTATGCGTTCGACGTGCGCCCCGAAGTGGCCGAGCAGGTCGAATCGATGGGCGCCGAGTTCGTCTATCTGGATTTTGAGGAACAGCAGCAGGATGGCGCGGCCACCGGCGGCTATGCCAGCGTTCAGTCGGAAGAATTCCGCAACGCGCAGCTGGCCAAGTTCCGTGAGTTGGCGCCAGAAATGGATATCGTCATCACCACGGCGCTGATCCCGAACCGCGAAGCGCCTGAGCTTTGGACCAAGGACATGGTCGAAAGCATGAAGCCGGGCTCGGTCATCGTTGACCTTGCGGCGGAAAAGGGCGGCAACTGCAAGCTGACCGTGGCGGATGAGAAGATCGTGACCGACAATGGCGTGACCATCATCGGCTATACCGACTTCCCCAGTCGGATGGCGGCGCAGTCCTCGTCGCTTTATGCGACGAACATCCGTCACATGATGACTGACCTGACGCCTGAAAAGGACGGCCAGATCAATCACAACATGGAAGATGACGTGATCCGCGGCGCGACCGTGACCCATGAGGGCGAGATCACCTTCCCGCCGCCACCGCCGAAAGTGCAGGCGATTGCGGCGCAGAAGAAACCCGAGGTCAAGGAACTGACCCCGGAAGAGAAAAAGGCGCAGGAAATTGCGGCCTTCAAAGCGCAGACCAAACAGCAGTTCACCCTGCTGGGGGTCGGCGGCGCGCTGATGCTGCTGGTGGGGCTGATCGCTCCGGCCAGCTTCATGCAGCACTTCATTGTCTTTGTGCTGGCCATCTTCGTGGGCTTCCAGGTGATCTGGGGCGTCGCGCACAGCCTGCACACACCGCTGATGGCGATCACCAACGCGATCTCGTCGATCATCATCGTTGGGGCGTTGATGCAGATCGGGTCGGGGTCGTTCCTGGTCATTCTGCTGGCGGCGCTGTCCGTCTTCATGGCCGGGATCAACATCTTCGGCGGCTTCCTCGTAACCCGGCGCATGCTCGCCATGTTCCAGAAATCTTAAGGAGGCCGGGCACATGGAATTTGGCTTCACTACTGCCGCCTATGTCGTTGCGGCTGTTCTGTTCATCCTTTCGCTCGGCGGTCTGTCGAACCAGGAAAGCGCCAAGCGCGCGGTCTGGTATGGCATCGTCGGTATGGCGCTGGCGGTCTTTGCCACGCTGGTTGGCCCCGGTTCGGGTCTGTGGCTGCTGTCGCTGCTGCTGATCGCGGGCGGTGGTCTGATCGGTCAATATGTGGCGCAGCGCGTCCAGATGACCGAGATGCCGCAGCTTGTTGCCGCGATGCACTCGCTGGTGGGTCTGGCGGCTGTGTTCGTGGGCTTCAACGCGCATTTTGAGATCGGCAACGTGGCGCAGGTCATGGCGATTGCCGACAGCGCGTCTCAGGCGGATCTGAGCGATCTGGGCGCGTTTGCCAAGCTGATCGCCAAGAAAACCTCGGCCGAGCTGGCGATCCTGCATGTCGAGCTGTTCCTGGGCATCTTCATCGGTGCGATCACCTTTACCGGGTCGGTCGTGGCCTATGGCAAGCTGGCGGGCAAGGTGACCTCGGCGGCGACCAAGCTGCCCGGCGGTCATGCGCTGAATGCGGCGGCTGCTGGTCTGTCGCTGATCTGTCTGGTCTGGTACACTATGTCGGGCGGTCTGCTGCCGCTGATCCTGATGACACTGGCGGCGCTGTTCATCGGTTATCACCTGATCATGGGCATCGGCGGGGCCGACATGCCGGTGGTTGTGTCGATGCTGAACAGCTACTCGGGCTGGGCGGCTGCGGCGATCGGCTTCTCGCTGGGCAACGACCTGCTGATCGTTGTTGGTGCGCTGGTGGGCTCGTCCGGTGCGATCCTGTCCTACATCATGTGCAAGGCGATGAACCGTCACTTTGTCAGCGTGATCCTGGGCGGCTTTGGTGGCCCGCAGGGTGAGCAGATGGCCGTTGAAGGCGAACAAGTGGCCATTGACGCCGATGGTGTTGCAGCCGCGCTGAACGAGGCCGACAGCGTGATCATCATCCCGGGCTACGGCATGGCCGTGGCGCAGGCGCAGCAGTCGGTCAGCGAGCTGGTCCGCAAACTGCGCGCCAAGGGCAAAGAGGTGCGTTTTGCGATCCACCCCGTTGCCGGTCGTCTGCCGGGCCACATGAACGTGCTGCTGGCCGAGGCCAAGGTGCCCTATGACATCGTGCTTGAGATGGACGAGATCAATGACGACTTCCCGGAAACGGATGTGGCCATCGTCATCGGTTCGAACGACATCGTGAACCCTGCGGCGCAGGAAGACCCCAACAGCCCCATCGCCGGGATGCCGGTTCTGGAATGCTGGAAGGCCAAGCAGGTGTTTGTCTCGAAACGCGGTCAAGGCACCGGCTATTCGGGCATCGAAAACCCGCTGTTCTTCAAGGAAAACACCCGCATGTTCTATGGCGACGCCAAACAGTCGCTGGACAAGCTGCTGCCCATGATCGACTGATCAAACGGGTCGTAATCAAAACGCAAAGGGCGCCAATGGGCGCCCTTTTCTTTTTTGCGTTTGAACGGGGGCTTTGCCCCCAAAACCCCAAGGATATTTGTGGCCAGATGAAGCGGGCGGAATGTGGTAATCTGGGTCGGAACCAAACTGTGCAGGAGGTCGGATATGGAAAAGGTAAATGGCATCGGTGGCGTGTTCTTCCGCGCGCGCGACCCAAAAGCGCTGAGCGCCTGGTACGAGACACATCTGGGCGTCAACCACTATGACCCTGCCCCCTGGAAGCAGCGTGAAGGCTATACGGTATTTGCTCCGTTTGCTGAGGACACCGAGTATTTCGGCAGGGCCGAGCAGCAATGGATGATCAATTTTCGGGTCGATGATCTTGCAGCCCTGACTGAACAACTTCAGGCGGCGGGGATCGCTGTGGAAACCAACCCGGACTGGGACAGCGAGGTGGGCAAGTTCGCCCGAATTCACGACCCTGAAGGCAATCCGATTGAACTGTGGCAACCAAATCAATGAGATAGCGGATTTGTATGCCGTTGCATTCATGTAAGTATATGAAATAAAAAGAGAATTGATGTATTCGCTGGATCGCATATAGTCCGTGACACGGTACGGAGCGATCTATGACACCCATTCAGGACCACCCATTGCGCTATGCGCTGGCCAATGAGCTGCATGCGCGGCCCTTTCCGGTTGCTCAGGTGCCCTGCACGGTTGCCTTCCTTGCGATCAAAATGCCGGTTGATGCAGCCGGTCGGGACAAGAGCGACGATATCGCTCATTTGACGGATCTTCTGGATCGTCACGGGGCACCGCATCCGCAGCCCGCAGCAACGCATTACGCGGGCCAGATCGGTCGCCATTGGTTGAAATGGGAACAGCACACCGAGTTTGTCACCTACACGGCCATTACGCCAAACGTGAGCGACCGGGCGTTCAATCCCGCCGATTTTGAGGTCTTTCCGCCTGATTGGCTGATGTCCAGCCCGGGCCAAAGGGTGACCTCAATTCTGATGCGCGTTGTATCGCGCCCGGACGACGCGCAGATCAGGGCCCATCTGCTGGATTGGTTCGAACCCGAGAGTCTGGCCGTTGCCGGTGTTCTGGATGGCGCGGCCATCTGCGCCAGTGATTTTCGCATCGATCCGGCCGGGCATATGCGCTTTGCCCTGTTTGTCTCGGACGGAACCGGCAACAGGCGCACCGGGCGGGTCATCCAGCGCCTGTGCGAAATCGAGACCTACAAGGCCATGTCGATGCTTGGCTTTGCGCGGGTTAAAACCCTGATGCCGCGCATTGGTGAGTTGGACAAACGGTTGTCCGAGCTGATGGTCGAGATGACCGACGGCGGCAAACATCCCGACGATCTGCTGCCCGATCTTCTGACAACTTCAACCGAGTTGGAGACCTTGTCGGCCCGCTGTGCCTTTCGCTTTGGGGCCACCGGTGCCTATGAAGCCATCGTAAACCAGCGCATCGAGGTGTTGCGGGAAGAACGGTTTCAGGGTGGGCAGAGCTTTGCGGACTTCATGATGCGCCGATACGATCCGGCCATTCGAACCGTAAAATCCACCGAAAAGCGGCTGCAGACCTTGTCGGACAGGGCAATTCGGGCGGGTGATCTTCTGCGAACGCGGGTGGATGTAGAGCGCAGCGCGCAGAATCAGGCATTGCTGGAAAGCATGGATCGCCGCGCTGATCTGGCCCTGCGTTTGCAGCACACGGTCGAGGGGCTGTCGGTTGTTGCGATCAGCTATTATGCGGTCTCTCTGGTCAGTTACCTGTTGTACCCGCTGACGTCCGCGGGGTTGAGCAAGGGCACATTGACCGCGCTGATAACCTTGCCTGTCATTCTGGCAGTGTGGTTCGCGGTGCGCCGTATTCGCAAGCGGTTGGAGTGAACGACGCTTGCGCGAGCCCTTAGGCTTTGTAGTAGTGGCCGGGCAGAAAAGCCAATCGGAGCGTTCAAATGATCAGTGTTGTTTCGGCATGGCGGGCTGTGACCGCGATGTTCATTCTGAACGGTGCTCTGTTTGGCATTTGGGCGTCCCGTATTCCTGCCGTCCGTGACCATCTGCAACTCAGCCACGAAGACTTGGGCTATGGTCTGCTGTTCATGGCGGCGGGGGCAGTGTGTTCCTTTCCCATCACCGGGCGGCTGACCGACCGGTTCGGGGCGGTCGCGATCACTCGGATCATAGCCGTTCTTTATACCGGGTCCCTGATCCTGTTGGCGATGGCGGACAGTTTCACCATGTTGGCCGCCTTTCTGTTTCTGTTTGGAGCCTTCCACGGGTCGATGGACGTGGCCATGAATGCCTGGGCGGCTGAGGTCGAGCAGGCCTTTGACAAACCGCTCATGTCCTCATTCCACGCGATGTGGAGCCTTGGGGCAGGGCTGGGGGCCATCAGCGGATATGCCGCGGTTCAGTTGCAGATGAACGTGTTGCAGCACTTTCTTGCCGCAGGTGCTGTCGTCGTGGCTTTGGCCTTGGCGCTGTCCTGGGTGCAGTGGACGTCTCGCCGGGCAGAGCAATCGCATGGCGCGGTTTTTGCCTTCCCGTCCGGCGTGTTGATCCTTGTTGGCTTCACGGCGCTTTGCGGCGCATTGGGCGAAGGCGCAGTCGCCGATTGGAGCGCCTTGTTCCTGCGCGATGTCACCGGAGCGGCTGAGAGCGTTGCGGCGTTGGGCTATGCGGTCTTCTCGGTCGCGATGGTGGTGTGCAGGCTGGCCGGAGGCTTCCTAATTGCGCGGGTCGGGCCGGTTGCGGCGGCGCGCGGCGGTGGCGTCTTTGCGGCGGTGGGTGTGTTCTGCGTGGTCTCGGCAGGGGCAGCGCCTTTGGCGCTGGTGGGCTTTACTTTGATGGGTGTGGGCTATGCGGTGATCATGCCATTGGCGTTCAGCCGGGCGGCCAATGATCCGCAGATACCGCCGGGGCAGGCCATCGCCAGTGTTGCTACGCTTGGTTATGGGGGGCTGTTGATCGGGCCGCCGCTGATCGGGTTTCTGGCCGAGTTGCTGACGCTGCGGATGGCGTTTGCCGTATTGCTGCCGCTTGCCGTTCTGATCGTGGTGTGTGCCGGCGCGCTAAGGCGCGCCGACTGAGTTCGCTTAACGCCCGCGAATACGCGGATCCAGCGCGTCGCGCAGGCCGTCGCCCAGGTAGTTGACGCTGAGCACGGTGAGCGAGATCGCAAGGCCGGGCCAGAACACACGTTCGGGGTATTGCTGCAGGTAATCGACACCATCAAACAGCAGGCGGCCCCAAGTCGGGAAGTCGGGCGGGAAGCCCAGCCCAAGGAAGGACAACGCGCTTTCGGTGATGATCGCGGTTGCAATGCCCAAAGTGGCCGACACCATGATCGGGGACAGCACATTGGGCAGGATATGCCGCGTGATGATCTGCGTGTTGCTGGTGCCTATAGAACGCGCGGCCAGAACGAATTCACGTTCCTTGATCGCCAACACGTCGCCCCGCACGATCCGTGCGGTGGGCATCCATGAGGTGATGCCGATGGCGCAGACGATCAGGATGAAGATCCCACGCTCCAGCCCGAAGGCCGCCGACAAGGGCTCGCGGAACAGCAGCATCATGACCAGCAGCAGGGGCAGCAGGGGCAGGGCCAGGAACAGATCGGTCAGGCGCATCAGCGGTCCGTCGAGCCGTTTGAAGAACCCGGCGACCACGCCGATGAACGAGCCCAGGAACAGCGCCAGCAACATCGCGGTGATACCCACCGAGACCGAGGTCTGCCCGCCGGACATCATCCGCGCCAGAATATCTCGGCCCAGTTGGTCAGTGCCAAACGGGTGCGCCCAGCTTGGCCCCTGATTGCGCGCCCGAATGTCGATCTGCGTCGGATCGATGGTCCAGACATAGGGGCCAAGATAGACGGCAGCGACGATAAAGATGAACAGCATCGCCCCGATCATCGCGCCCTTGTGGGTCTTGAACTGATCCCACACGTCGCGCCACTGACTGCGCGGCGGGGTGGTCAGGTCGTCCATCACGCCTGCAGTTGGCAGGGCGGTGGACGCTGGCGCAATGCCTTCATCCGGGACCAGCGTATCGGTACGATCATGATCAGTCATAGCGAATCCTCGGGTCCAGAATGCCGTAGAGCACGTCTGCGATCAGGTTGAACAGAACGATCAGCACGGCAAAGATGAAGGTCAGGGTCTGCACCATCGGCAGGTCGTTGGCCTGAATGGCCCCGATCAGCAATTGGCCGATGCCGTTCACCTTGAACACCTGCTCGGTGATGATGGCGCCGCCGAAGATGGCCGGAATACCCAGCGCGATCACGGTGACCACGGGGATCATCGAGTTGCGCAGGACATGCACCATTACGACCGTATATTCACTGAGGCCCTTGGCACGGGCGGTGCGGACGTAATCCTGATTGAGGTTGTCCAGCATTGACGCACGCATGAAGCGGCTAAGCTGTGCCGTGATCTGTAGTGCCAGAACCATGACGGGCATGATCATCTGTTTCAGCTGCAGCATGAAGCTGTCCCAACTGTTGACCACAAGAGTTGTGTCATAGATCGACGGGAACCAGCCCAGTTGCACCGAGAAGATCACGATCACCAGAACGCCCGAGAAAAACGGCGGGACCGAGAAGCCGACCATCGACACGAAGGTGCCCATCTGGTCGAACCACGAATACTGGCGATAAGCGGAATAAATGCCGATGGGCAGGGCGATCAGGATGGCGACCACATAGGCGGTGCCGACAACCCACAGGGTCTGCGGGATGCGCTGAACGACGATGTCCATGACGGGCGAGCGGGTCTGCCACGAAATCACTCGCAGATCACCTTCCGAGAAGGTGGTGCCGAACATATGGTCGACCAGCACCTGCGGTTCGATCCAGAAGAACTGCACGATCCATTTCCAGAACCGGATATGCATCGGCTGGCCCAGGCCAAGCGCCTCGCGCATCTTCTCTTTGACTTCGGGGGGGACGGTAAGCGGAACCTGCGCCATCGGGTCGCCGGGTGCGAGTTCGAGGAGCAGGAAGATGACGAGGCTGATGAACAGCAGTGTGGGTACGGCCAGCACCAGTCGTCTGATGGTAAAATTGAGCATTAAGAGGCGCCTTTATATGCGTCTTCTTGTTGGAGTGGTGTGCAAAGGGCCGCGCCCCGAAGATCGGGGCGCGGCTTTGCAAGGCTAACGCTTAGGAACCGGTCTTGCGGTACCAGTCAGCGATATTCCAAAGTTCGCTGTCCCAAACGTTCAGGACAACGCCACCCAGCGTGTTTGCATGTGCCGACAGACGACCACGGTGCACCAGCGGGATCATGCCGCCGTTCTGAACCATGATGTCGTTCAGCTGCTTCGCGATCTCGGCACGGGCCTCCAGACCGGCGGTTTCGGCCAGCTGACCATGCAGCTTGTCGAACTCTTCGTTGCAGAAGCGGCTGATGTTCTCACCCTGCCACTGCGTGTCCGGACGCGGAGCCTTGTCGCACAGGCCGTTGCCCAGATAGGACTGCGGATCGGTGCCGTTGAAGGTGTTGGCGTACATTTCAACGTCGGCGTAGAACTTCTGGAACGTGTCGGGCGAACCCGGGTCACCACCGAAGAAGACCGATGCGTTGATGTTGCGCAGTTCGGTTTCGACACCGATCTGGCTCCACCATTCCTTGATCAGCGCCTGGAAGTCCTGACGGACGGCGTTGGTCGAGGTCTGATAGACGATTTTCAGCGGAACGCCGTCTTTTTCGCGGACGCCATCGCCGTCGCTGTCCACAATACCGGCATCATCCAGCAGCTTCTTCGCGCCTTCGATGTCCTGCGTGTCGCAGCTCATCGAGGTCGAGTTGAACGCGGCGGGGGCCGGAACCCAGTTACAAGTCACTTTACCCGCCTGACCGTAGCCGATCTCAACCAGCAGCGGCCGGTCGATTGCCATGGACAGCGCCTTGTAGACGGCCGGGTCCTGCAGGAACGGGTGCGGATGCGCAGCCGTCGAACGCTCACCTTCGGGCAGGTCGGGTGACGGGTTGGTCTGGTTCAGCATGATACGCTCGACCAGCGGGCCAAAGCCTGCGACCGGGGTGCCCTTGCCGCCTTCTTGCATCTGCGCGATCACTTCGGGCGCAAGCTGCAGGTTCCAGGCGTAATCGAACTCGCCGGTTTCCATGACCGCACGACCGGCAGCCGTTGCATCGCCGCCGCCCTTGAAGGTCACGGTCGCGAAGGCCGGTTTCGCCGGGTCACGATAGTTGTCATTGGCTGCGAATGTGATCACGTCGTTCGGCTTGAACTCGGTGACGACAAACGGGCCGGTTCCGATCGGGTTAAAGTTCTGGTCGGTGCATTCCGGGGCCTTCGCACCCAGGCAGTCTGCGAACTGAGCGGCCTGAATGATCGGGCTTTCACCGCCCACGAACGGGCCGTAAGGGAAGGGGGTCGGTTTGTCGAAAGTGACTTTGACGGTCAGATCATCCACCGCTTCGACCGAGGTGACGCCCTCGAACTTGGTGACCTGAGCACAACCGCCTTCCGGGTGCATGCAGTAGTCAGCAGTGAATTTCACGTCTGCCGAAGTGAACGGAGTGCCGTCCGACCAGGTGATTCCCGGTGCGATCTTCCATGTGATCGAGGTCAGATCCTCGCTGACACCACCATTTTCGACGGTCGGAATTTCCGATGCCAGGAAGGGCACCATGTTGCCGTCCTGGTCGTAGCGCGCCAGCGGTTCGATCACCAGCGAAGCTGATTCCACATCCTTGGTACCGCCCGACAGGAACGGGTTCAGGATCGAGGGTGCTTGCCAATAGATGATGCTTACATTGCCGTCCGAGCCGCGCTCGGCAAAGGCCATTGGGGCCATCGCCGTGCTTGCGATCGCACCAAGCAAAAGGGCTTTGATTTTCATCATACACTCCATGTTGGACACTTGCGTGTCTCGATTTTCTCCGCAAGGCCTGCGGATTAGGCGTTGCCGCAATGGGGGTAAGACGCTGATTTCATATCGCAAAATCAGTTCGCATTTTTGTGATGCCGTATTCTCCCCAACACGGTTACGCGAGGTATCGAAACAGAACTTTGGAAAAAAGCAAGGGTTGCCGTCGGGAAAAATTGCGACGGGTTTGACTTTTCCCGCCTCAGCGCCTTAGCGTCGGGCATTCGAACAAATCAGCCTGCCAAGGGGAGTGCGCACGTGCTGGACCAACCTATTGCCCAGATAAAAAAACTTCGGGTCGAGTTCCAAACCAAGGATGGCCCCGTGGTGGGCGTCGAGGATGTCTCGTTCGAGGTGAAGCCCGGCGAAACCGTTTGTATCGTTGGCGAATCCGGGTCCGGCAAGTCCGTTTCCTCGCTGTCTTTGATGCGGCTGGTCGAGTTTGGCGGCGGCGAAATCGCGGGCGGAGAATTGCTGTTTGATCGCCGCGACGGGGACGAAATGGACCTGTCCAAAGCCGATCAGGATCTGATGAAACAGATTCGCGGCAACGAGATCGGAATGATCTTTCAGGAGCCGATGACAGCCCTGAATCCGGTTTTCACCGTGGGCCGACAACTGACCGAAGGTCTGCGCATCCACAAGAATATGTCCAAGACTCAGGCCGAAGAACGCGCCCTTGAACTGCTGCGTCAGGTGAGGATTCCCGAGCCGGAACGCCGTTTGAAGCAATATCCGCATGAACTGTCCGGCGGAATGCGGCAGCGCGTTGTGATTGCGATGGCAATGGCGTGCGAGCCCCGGCTTTTGATCGCGGACGAGCCGACCACGGCGCTGGATGTGACCATTCAGGCCGAGATTCTGGCCCTGATGGACCGGTTGAAGCGGGAAACCGGCACGGCGGTGATGTTTATCACCCATGACATGGCTGTGGTGGCACAGATGGCCGACCGCGTGGTGGTTATGTTCCGTGGCAACAAGGTCGAGGAAGGCACCGTCAAGGAAATCTTCGAAAACCCGCAGCATGATTACACCAAGGCGCTGTTGGCTGCGGTGCCCAAGCTCGGGGAAATGCAGGGGAAATCCGCGCCCGAGCCGATGAAATTGCTGGGGGTAGAAGGCCAGACCATCGCCCCGATTCCCGGCACCGAGGAGGTTTTGCTGACGGTCAAAAACCTGACTACACGCTTCCCCGTCAAAGGCGGGTTGCTGCGCCGCACGATTTCGAACGTTCACGCGGTCGAGGATGTGTCCTTTACGTTGAATCGCGGTCAAACGCTAAGCCTTGTGGGCGAATCAGGCTGTGGTAAGTCCTCGGCCGGGCGGTCGATCCTGCGTCTGGTCGAGCCAATGGCGGGCGAGATCGATCTGGATGGCGTCGATATCATGAAGCTGGATCCCGGCGGCCTGCGCAAGGCGCGGCTGAACATGCAGATGATCTTTCAGGACCCGTTCGCCTCGCTGAACCCGCAGATGCAACTGGTCGATCAGGTGGCCGAACCGATGCGCAACTATGGCGTCGCGACCGGGTCGGAACTACAGGACCGCGTGGCGCAATTGTTCGACAAGGTACAACTGCCGCGCAGCTTCATGCGCCGCTTCCCGCACGAGATGTCGGGCGGTCAGCGTCAGCGGATCGCGATTGCCCGCGCACTGGCCCTGAACCCCAAGCTGATCATCGCGGATGAGGCGGTCTCGGCGCTGGACGTGTCGGTGCAGGCGCAGGTTCTGAACCTGATGATGGAACTGCAATCCGAACTCAGCCTGTCATACCTGTTCATCAGCCACGACATGGCCGTGGTCGAGCGGGTCAGCCACCATGTCGGCGTTATGTATCTGGGCCGGATCGTCGAGCTTGGGCCGCGCGCGCGGGTGTTCGAGAACCCTCAGCACCCCTATACACAGGCGCTGATGAAGGCGGTTCCGATTGCCGATCCGAACCAGCGGAAATCGGAAAAAGACCTGAATTTCAAACCGATCCCGTCGCCAATTCATCCAATCGACTACACGCCTGAACCCTCGGTCTATCATGAGGTCGAACCGGGCCATTTCATCCTGACGACGGATAGCGGGTACTAAATTCCATGGCACAGCGCCTGACGCCGCTTGAGATCATGACCAAGCTGATCTCGTTCCCGACCGTAAGCCGTGACACCAACCTGCCGCTGGTTGATTGGGTCGAAAGCTATCTGCGGGAACATGGGATTGAACCGCATCGCTGGCCCGACCCGGACCAGCCGCACAAGGCGGCGGTATTTGCCCATGTCGGCCCGTGGGAAGAAGGCGCGGTAGTCCTGTCCGGCCACACGGATGTGGTGCCGGTGGACGGGCAACCGTGGGACACTGATCCCTTCACCGTTGTCGAAAAAGACGGCAAATATTTCGGGCGTGGCACCTGCGATATGAAGGGGTTTGATGCGCTGGCCATCTGGGCCTTGGTCGAAGGCCAATACGCAAACCTCCAACGCCCGCTGCAACTGGCGCTGAGTTTCGACGAAGAGATCGGCTGCACCGGCGCGCCGCCCATGATCAAGGCGATGCAGGGTGTTCTGCCCAAAGGCTCTGCCGTGATTGTGGGTGAGCCTTCGACAATGCAGGCGGTCACAGGGCACAAGGGCAGCTTTGGCTATGACACGCATATGGTGGGGTTCGAGGTCCACAGCTCGATCATGCACACCGGTGTCAATGCGATCATGCAGGCGGCGCCGCTGATCGATTGGGCAAATGATCAGAATGCACGTAATCAGGCGGCAAGGCCCAGCGATACCGCTGCGGTGTTCAACCCACCATGGTCGACCCTGCATGTGGGCATGATCGAAGGCGGTACGGCGCATAACATTACCGCCAAGGATTGCCGGTTCATGATGGACTTCCGCATTGTCCCGGACGAACGAAAAGCCGATTGGCGCGACGCGTATTTCCAGCAGGTGCGCGAGGTCGAGGCACGGATGCAGGCGGTCCACCCCGAGGCGCGGATCGACCTGTCCGAGAACTTCTCGATCCCCGGTCTGGTGCCGGAAGAGGATGGGGAGGCCGAGGCCCTGGTCCGCGCCCTGACCGGCGACAATGCCGGCCACGTGGTCAGCTATGGCACCGAGGCGGGTCAGTTTCAGGAAGCAGGCTATTCCGCTGTCATCTGCGGCCCCGGCGACATCGCGCAGGCGCATCAGCCGAACGAGTTTATCTCGGTCGCGCAGTTCGAAGCAGGCCACGCATTTATGAAACGGCTGCTGGAAAAGCTGACGGGCTAACCCGCCAAAGGAGGCACGACATGCCGGTGAAAAACAGACTTGCCGAGATGCATGGTGAAATCACCAAATGGCGTCGCCACTTGCATGCGCATCCCGAACTTATGTACGACGTCCACGAAACCGCAGCCTTTGTTGTTGAACGGTTGAAGGAATTTGGCGTCGATGAAATCACGCCCGGTATAGGCAAAACCGGCGTCGTGGCGGTGATCAAGGGCCGCACGGATACCAGGGGTCGCGTGATCGGGCTGCGCGCCGATATGGACGCCCTGCCGATCGAAGAAGCGACGGGGCTGGACTATGCCTCGACCGTTTCCGGCAAGATGCACGCCTGCGGGCATGACGGCCACACCTCGATGCTGTTGGGGGCTGCGCACTATCTGGCCGAGACGCGGAATTTCGATGGCACCGTGGTACTGATCTTTCAGCCTGCCGAAGAAGGCGGGGCCGGGGGCTTGGCCATGTGTCAGGACGGGCTGATGGACCGCTGGAACATTCAAGAGGTCTACGGGATGCACAACATGCCCGGCCTTCCGGTGGGCGAATTTGCCATCCGGCCCGGTGCTTTGCTGGCATCATCGGATGAGTTCGAAATCACCGTTACGGGCAAGGGCGGCCATGCAGCGGCCCCTCATGACGCGGTGGATACGACGCTTGTTGCGTCACATATTGTTGTGTCTTTGCAATCGGTTGTCTCGCGCACGGTGGACCCGATCAAATCGGTTGTTCTGACTGTCGGCACTTTTGAAACAGACAGTTCCGCGTCGAACGTGATTGCGCATACCGTCCGGCTGAAAGGCACCGTCAGAACGCTGGATCCGGAATATCGTACCATTGCCGAAGACCGCGTGCGCCGGATTGCCGAGGATACGGCCTCGGCCTTTGACGCATCGGCGCAGGTGAAGTGGAACCCCGGCTATCCAGTGACTGTGAATTCCGAGGCGGAAACCACCTATGCCGCAGAAGCCGCCGCAGCCGTTGCGGGTAAGGTGAATGACAGCACCGATCCCATCATGCCATCGGAAGATTTCGCCTACATGCTTGAAGAACGGCCCGGAGCCTACATCTTTGTTGGAAACGGGGACACGGCCATGTGCCACCACCCGGAATACAATTTCGATGACGACGCGATTCCCGCCGGCTGCAGCTGGTTTGCCGAGATTGTGGAACGACGATTGCCCATCGCCTGATAAGGGAGAATGACATGCCGATCAGAAACCGCCTTGCAGAACTGCACGATGAGATTACCGGCTGGCGGCGCGACATTCACGAACACCCCGAGATCCTGTACGACACCCACCGCACCAGCGCCCTGGTGGCCAAAAAGCTGAAAGAGTTCGGCTGTGATGAGGTTGTCACAGGCATCGGCCGTACCGGCGTGGTCGGGATCATCCGGGGCAAGACAGATACACAGGGCCGTGCGATTGGGTTGCGGGCGGATATGGATGCGCTGCCCATGCAAGAACAGACCGGGCTGGATTATGCCTCGAAAACCGCCGACGCGATGCATGCCTGCGGCCATGATGGTCATACGGCGATGGTTCTGGGCGCTGCAAAGTACCTAGCCGAGACGCGCAATTTCGACGGCACGGCAGTTGTGATCTTTCAGCCTGCGGAAGAGGGCGGCAACGGGGCCGAGGCCATGTGTCAGGACGGTTTGATGGACCGGTTTGGCATTCAGGAAGTCTATGCGATGCATAACGTGCCGGGCCTGCCCACGGGCCAATTCGCCATCCGCTCGGGGCCATTGCTGGCGGCGGCGGACGAGTTCGACATCCATCTGGAAGGTCATGGCGGGCATGCGGCCAAACCGCAGGAAACGGTGGACACCACAGTGATGCTGTCTCAGTTAATCGTGGCCCTGCAAACGGTTGTGTCGCGCAATGCCGACCCGATCCAGCAGGGTGTGTTGTCTGTGACCTCGGTCGAGACGTCATCGAAGGCGTTCAACGTGATCCCGCAATCGGCCCGCGTTCGGGGCACGGTACGCACGCATTCCAACGAAATGCGCGAGATGATCGAAAAGCGGCTGAGCGAAGTTGCCACCGGCATCGCCGCCACGATGGGCGGCACCGCAAGCGTGACCTACAACAAAGGCGTTCCGGTCACGATCAACGCCGAAGAGCAAACCGGCTATGCAGAAGAAGCCGCGATTGCTGTTGGTGGAAGTTGCGGCGAGGCCCCAATGGTGATGGGGGGCGAGGATTTCTCATTCATGCTGGAAGAACGCCCCGGCGCTTTCATCATTCTGGGCAATGGCGACAGCGCCGGGCTGCACCACCCCGAATATAATTTCAACGACGAGATCATCCCAATCGGATGCTCGTGGTTTGCCGAAATGGTCGAGCGCCGGATGCCGGCGGCTTGAAGTAGGAGAGAGAAAGAATGCCGGTTAAGAACCGCTTTGCCGAATTGCAGAACGAAATCACCGAATGGCGACGCGATCTGCATGAGAACCCCGAGATTTTGTTCGAAACGCATCGCACCAGCGCAGTAGTGGCCGAGAAACTCAAGGAGTTCGGTTGCGACGAGGTCGTCACCGGTATCGGCCGCACTGGCGTTGTCGGCGTGATCAAGGGCAAGTCCGACAGCAACGGCAAGGTCATCGGTCTACGCGCCGACATGGACGCGCTGCCGATCCATGAGGCGACGGGATTGGACTATGCCTCAAAAACGCCCGGCGCGATGCATGCCTGTGGGCATGATGGCCACACGGCGATGTTGCTGGGGGCTGCGAAGTACTTGTCGGAAACGCGCAATTTCGACGGCACCGTTGTCGTAATCTTCCAGCCTGCCGAAGAAGGCGGCGGCGGTGGGCGCGAAATGTGCGAAGACGGCATGATGGATCGCTGGAACATTCAGGAGGTCTACGGGATGCACAACTGGCCCGGTAAGCCGGTTGGCAGTTTCTCGATTCGTCCGGGCTCGTTCTTTGCGGCGACCGATCAGTTCGATATCACCTTTGAAGGGCGCGGTGGTCATGCGGCGAAACCGCAGGAGACGGTGGATACGACTGTCATGACGGCGCAGGCGGTGCTGGCATTGCAGACCATTGCATCGCGCAATGCGGACCCGATTGATCAGGTGGTGGTGTCGGTGACCTCGTTCGAGACGTCATCCAAGGCGTTCAACGTGATCCCGCAGACGGTGCAGATCAAAGGCACTGTGCGCACGATGAGCAAGGAGATGCGCGATCTGGCCGAAAAGCGGATCAACGAGATTTGCAACGGCGTGGCGGCGACGTTCGGCGGCACTGCGGACGTGACGTATATCCGCGGCTACCCGGTCATGGTGAATAGTGACGAGCAGACCGCGTTTGCCGCAGACGTGGCCCGGTCTGTTTCCGGCGACTGCGAGGATGCGCCTTTGGTGATGGGCGGCGAGGATTTCGCGTTCATGCTCGAAGAACGTCCGGGGGCGTATATTCTGGTTGGCAATGGCGACACGGCCATGGTGCACCACCCGGAATATAATTTTAACGACGAGGCCATTCCCGCCGGGTGCAGCTGGTGGGCTGAGATTGTCGAGCAGCGGATGCCGGCGGCCTGATGGAGAGGGTGGGGGCTCTGCCCCCACACCCCCGAGATATTTTTAGCCAGATGAAGAGGGATCCTGCGCCTATTGGGCGAGGGTCAGATGCGTGCAGAGCGTTTCAACGACTGCATCCAGCGCGTCCTTTTGGGTAGAGACGCAGGTTTGGGCTGCTGCGCGCGCGGTGTTTAACGCGGCATCATCTGCCAGCCAGGTTTCGACGGCATCGGACAGGTCTTTGGCGGTCTGGACCTCGATTGCGCCTTTGGCCTCGATCAGTGGGGCGAAAGTTTCGGCGAAGTTGAAGTAGCCCGGTCCGGTGATGACTGCGGCCCCGGCCTGGGCGGGTTCGAAGGGGTTGTGGCCGCCGATCTCTTTGAGTGATCCGCCAAGAAAGACTATAGGGCTTACAGCGTACCAAGTTCCGGTCTCACCGAGCGTGTCGGCGACGTAGACTTGGGTTTGGTCGGTGATCGGCTGGCCAGAGGCGCGGAAGGCGGCGGGTAGGTTGGATTGACGCAGAAGGGTGGCAACGTCGCCTCGGCGCTCGGGGTGACGGGGGATCAGCAACAGCAGAAGGTTCGGCCAGCGTTCCAGCAAAGCCTTGTGCGCCGCAAGTACCGTTTCCTCTTCGCCGTCATGAGTGGAACTGGCGATCCAGACGGGGCGATCTGCAATTTGCGCGCGTATCTCGTCCAAGGTTGTGCTGTCCACGGGCAGCGGGTCGGACATGGCCTTGAGGTTGGTGCCGGGTTTCACCCGGTCGGCTTGCGCGCCCATCGCAATCAGGTTGTTGGCGGTCTTTTCGTTCTGGGTCAGAAACAGGCGGAATTTATCCAGAAGGAAGCGCGCTGTTTTGGGGCGCTTTTTCCAGCCTTTGACAGACTTCTCGGACAGGCGCGCGTTGAGCAGGGCCAGCGGCACGCCCCGTCGAGCGCTTTCGACGATCAGGCGCGGCCATATTTCGCTTTCGACAAAGATACCGGCGTCGGGTGTCCAATGGTTCAGGAAGCGGTTAACCGGGCCGGCGGTGTCCAGCGGTGGGTATTGGTGGCGCGCACGCGCAGGCAGGCGCTTTTCGATCAAAGCGGCAGATGTCGGGGTGCCCGAGGTAATCAGGAACTCGGCATCGGGCAGGCGCGCGCCCAGTTTTTTGATCAGGCTCAGAACCGACAGGCTTTCACCGACGCTGGCCGCGTGAAACCAGATCAGGCGGCCTTGCGGGCGGGTCAGGCTGGCGTGGCCGAGCCGTTCCTGTTGTCGCTGTGGGGGGACGTCAGCGGCCTGTAGTTTGCGGCGCACCGTGCGCCAGACCAGAGGTGAGGCAATCGTCGTCAGGCCGCAATACAGCCGGTACAGCAGCGTCGGGTGGCCGGGCATGTCAGCCGCCCGTGTGGCTCATGTGGCGGCTCATCTGGCCATCGACGGCCTGACGGGAATAGTCGAAATCATGCCCCTTGGGTTTAAGGGTGATGGCTGCGCGGATCGCGTCTTCAAGCTGTGCTTCGTTGTCGGGGTGGTCGCGCAGCGGGGCGCGCAGATCGGCCATATCCTCTTGTCCAAGGCACATATACAGCTCACCCGTGCAGGTCAGGCGCACGCGGTTGCAGCTTTCGCAGAAATTGTGGGACAGGGGCGTGATGAAGCCGATCTTCTGGCCTGTTTCCTCCAGCCGGACATAGCGCGCCGGGCCGCCGGTGCGCTCGGCCAGATCGGTGACGGCATAGTGGTTTTCGTATTCCTTGCGCACGTCTTTCAGCGACCAGTACTGATCCAGACGATCCTCGTTGCCGATATCGCCCATTGGCATGACCTCGATCCAGGTCAAGTCCATGTCACGCTCTGCGCACCATTCGGTGATGCGAGGCAGTTCCGGCTCGTTGAAGCCTTTCAGGGCCACCGCGTTGATCTTGACCCGCAACCCGGCCTTTTGCGCTGCGTCGATGCCGTTCAGCACCTGTTTCAGTCGACCCCAGCGGGTGACTTTGGCGAATTTGTCATCGTCCAGCGTATCAAGCGAGACATTCACCCGCCGCACACCCGCCGCGTAGAGATCGTCGGCAAAGCGGTGAAGCTGTGAGCCATTGGTGGTCAGCGTCAGCTCTTTCAGCGCGCCGCTGTCCAGATGACGGGTCATGGCATTGAAAAACGTCATGATATTGCGCCGCACAAGGGGTTCGCCGCCGGTGATACGCAGCTTTTCGACGCCCATCTTCACAAAGGTGGAACACATCCGGTCCAGCTCTTCCAGCGTCAGAAGGTCTTTCTTGGGCAGGAAGGTCATGTTTTCGGACATGCAGTACACGCAGCGAAAATCGCATCGGTCGGTTACCGAGACGCGCAGATAGGTGATGGCGCGGGCGAAGGGATCAATCAGCGGAGCAGTCATGCGCTATAGGTAGATGTGGAACCGGTCCACGACAAGAGCGAACTGCGCTTTGGGCTGGAACAGATGGGTGTTGGGCTGTAGGTAAGACGGATGAGGTATTTTCTTGTTTTCCTGTGCGTTCTGGTCACAGGTTGCGATGCGGTTCGGTCAACAACGGATCGCGTTTTTGGCCGGAACGAAGCAGCGCCAGAGGTGGAAGCCGAAGTTGCGGAAGCAGCGCCCGAGCCCGAGCCGGTCGCCGCCCGCGCCGATTGGGTGGGCCCCAGAACAACCATTGCAGGATTGGGCGATCCGACGACGCCAGGCCGCTGGATGCAAACGCCGCTTGTGGACACTGAGGTAACCGCACGTGTGGTGGTGCCACGCACGGGTGCACAGGCTTACATCACCTTGGTGCCGTCGCGCGGGCCGGAAGGCGGCGGCAGCCAGCTTTCATTGGATGCAATGCGCGCATTGCTGGTGCCGCTGGATGAGTTGGTTGAGGTCGAAGTCTACGCCAACTGATCTTTCAGGTATTTCCCGGCTTCACGCCGGGCAAAGGGTTTCATAGCATCCCCATGTTGATCCAGAAAGGCCAGAACGCGCGGGGCGTCGTGTTTGGACAGCTCGCGCAGCCACCAAGCAATGGCTTTCTGGATGAACCAGTCGCGGTCCGGGACATAGGTGGCGGCCCAGCCTAGGATACGGTCCCGGCGGGCCAGATCATCCGGTTTCGGGTGGTTCTGCTTGGTCCAGGGTAGGGTGGCAACCAGCGCCGCGCGGCGTGTCCACATATGGTCCGAGGTCGTCCAGCCCTCGACCTGATCCAGACGCGTCGGGTCGGCGGATAGCCGTTTTTGCATTGCCATACAGGCGTGGTCGGCAACGGCCCAGGCATCGAAATCCGGCAGCCAGCTTTCCAGCAACGCCCACACTGCGTCGTCCGGTCGGATGCGCGCCTGCGTCAGCAGCTTGGCAGCGGCCAGACGGGCTTCGTGCACATTGGTCTGCCACAGCGCATCCGCCAAATGGACGCGCGCGGGCACGTCCAGTTCTTGTCGCCACGCTTTGGTCAGGTCGTTCAGAACCGGGTTGGCGACGCCCAGATAGGGGCGGTCCGCCTTGTGGTACGCTGCCATCTGCGCGGCCTTTTCTGCGTCGGCATGGGCCTTTATCGCGGCAAGGGCGTCGTCCAGTGTCATCGGTCCAGCTTATGCAGAAGATGTGCGCGCACCGTAGGCCATTCCGGTGCGGTGATTGAATAGACGGCCGTGTCGCGCAGGGTTCCGTTGGCCATCACCATATTGGCCCGAAGGATGCCATCCAACTGCGCCCCCAGCCGCTCGATAGCCTGCCGGGACTGAGTGTTCAGCCGATGGGTGCGGAATTCGACCGCATGGCAGGACAGACCCTCGAAAGCGTGGCGCAGCAACAGAAATTTGGCTTCGGTGTTCAGCGGCGTGCGCTGAACCGCGCGCCCGATCCAGGTCGAGCCGATTTCGACCCGCCGGTTGACCTCATCGGTGTTCATGTAGGTGGTCATCCCAATAGGGGTGCCGTCTGGTGTCATGACCGTAAAGGGCTGCATATCGTGCAACCCAATGCGGCGGGCGATTTCGGCGTCCATCCCCTCGACCGTGGGGATGGAGGTATACCAAAGCTGCCCCAGATCCGCCGCCGCCGTTTTCAGAGCCTCTGAATGCGCGGGGTCAAGCGGTTCCAGCCGGACGTGAGTGCCAACAAGCGAAACTGGGGCGGGCCAGGTCATTCCACCGTCACCGATTTCGCCAGATTGCGCGGTTGGTCCACATCCGTGCCTTTGGCGACCGCCGTATGATAGGCCAGTAGTTGGGCCGGGACCGAATACAGGATCGGGGCGAGGCTGGGGTGGATATGCGGCATGCGGATCGTGCTCCAGACGCCGTCCTCGGCCTCGGCAATGCCGTCGTCATCGGACACAAGGATGACCTTGCCTTTACGGGCCATCACCTCTTGCATGTTCGAGACCGTCTTGTCGAAAACCGTATCCTTCGGGGCCATCACCACAACCGGCATATGCTTGTCGATCAGCGCGATGGGGCCGTGTTTCAATTCGCCCGAGGCATAGCCTTCGGCGTGGATATAGCTGATTTCCTTCAGCTTCAGCGCACCTTCCATTGCCAGCGGGTACATCAGACCGCGTCCCAGGAACAGCACGTCGCGCGCCTCGGACAGGCGCTGGGCGGATTTGCGAATGGCGCGGTTCTGATCCAGCGCCGCATTCAGGACCGAGGGCAATCCACGCAGGGCGGCGGCGTGATCGGCCAGATCCTCCTCCGACATCGTGCCCCGGTCGGCCGCGGCCTTCAGTGCCAGCATCAGCAGCACGCTCAGTTGGCATGTAAACGCCTTGGTCGAGGCAACGCCGATCTCGACCCCTGCATGGATGGGCAGCGCCACATCGCTTTCCCGCGCAATCGAGCTTTCGGGGACATTGATGACCGACACAATCTTGTCTGCCTTGCCCTCGCAATAGCGCAGCGCGGCCAGTGTATCGGCGGTCTCGCCCGACTGGCTGACGAACAGCGCCATGGTCCGGTCGGTGATGGGTGGTTCGCGATAGCGGAACTCGCTGGCGATATCGACCTCGACCGGCAGTTTCGCCAATTGCTCGAACCAGTATTTCGCGGTCAGGCAGGCATAAAAGGCCGTGCCGCACGCGACCATTGTCAGGCGGTCCAGCTTGGTGAAATCCAGATCGGTATTTGGCAACACGACCCGGTCGCCGCCGGTGGGCAGGTAGGATCGGATCGCCTCGGCCACGACAACGGGCTGTTCGGCGATTTCCTTGGCCATGAAATGCTTGTGCTCGCCCTTATCGGCGCGTGCATGATCCAGCTTGATCTTGCGCATCTCACGATTGGCCAGTTCACCGGCCTCGTTGCGGATTTCCAGCGAGGTGCGGGTCAGGACCGCCCGGTCGCCTTCTTCAAGATAGGTGATCTTGTTGGTCAGCGGCGCCAGCGCAATCGCGTCCGAGCCAACATACATCTCACCATCTCCGTGACCAATCGCCAGCGGCGAGCCCTTGCGCGCAGCCACGATCAGGTCATCCTGACCGTCGAACAGAAAGGCCAGCGCAAACGCGCCCTGCAACTGGTCGATGGTTTTGAACGCGGCCTCAACGGGCGACAGGCCCGAATTCAGCAGATGTTCAGCCATCAGTGCGACGGTTTCGGTGTCGGTTTCGGTCTCGAACCCGATCCCGTGCTCGGCCAGTTCGGCGCGCAGTTCACGGTAGTTTTCGACGATCCCGTTGTGGACCACGGCAACCGGCCCGGCCTTGTGCGGGTGGGCATTGTTGACCGAAGGCGCGCCATGGGTGGCCCAGCGGGTGTGCCCGATGCCGGATTTGCCGGGCAAAGGGTCATGCACCAGCAGATCGCTTAGGTTGACCAGCTTGCCGACGGCCCGCCTGCGGCCCAAAGCTCCGTCATTCACGGTTGCAATACCGGCGCTGTCATAGCCGCGATATTCCAGCCGTTTCAGGGCCTCAACCAGAATAGGGGCGGCTTCATGCTGTCCCAGAACACCAACAATTCCACACATAAAATCAGGCCTCTTTATCGCGGCGAGCCTTTTTCGCCTTTAACATATCAAACAATTTGCGCGCATAGCCGGGTTTGTTGTCCTGTCGGGCGCGGGCCACGGCCAGCGCATCCGCCTCGACATCCTTGGTCACGACCGTACCTGTTGCCGTCATTGCGCCATCACCAAGGGTCACAGGGGCCACCAGCATCGTGTTCGAACCGATGAACACGTTTTCACCAATCGTGGTCTTGTGCTTCATCACGCCGTCATAGTTGCAGGTGATCGTACCCGCCCCGATATTTGTTGCCGCCCCCACCGAGGCATCACCGATATAGCTGAGGTGATTGACCTTCGCGCCCTCGGCGATCTCGGCGTTTTTGATCTCGACAAAATTGCCGATCCGCGCGTTTTCGGCCAGTTCCGCGCCGGGGCGCAGGCGGGCATAGGGGCCGACAATGGCACCCCGGCTGACATGGCAGCCTTCCAGATGCGAAAACGCCCGGATCGTCGCGCCGCTTTCCACGGTAACGCCAGGGCCAAAAACCACGTTGGGTTCGATCACCGTATCCCGCCCGATCACCGTATCGGCAGCAAGGTAGACCGTTTCCGGAGCCATCAGGGTCACGCCCAAATCCAGCAGTTCGGCGCGCGCCTGTGCCTGAAACACGGCATCTGCAGCGGCAAGGTCGGCGCGGGAGTTCACGCCCAGCGTCTGTGCCTCATCACAGGCAACCGCCGTCACGCTCAGGTCGCGGCTGCGGGCGATTTCGACCACATCCGTCAGATAGTACTCACCCGAGGCATTTTCATTGCCTACCGCATCGATCAACGACATAAGCGTCAGCGCATCGCATGCCAAAAGGCCCGAGTTGCAGAAGTTTATTGCGCGTTCTTCATCCGATGCGTCCTTGAATTCGACAATCCGCTCCAACGTGTCGCCGTTCACGACCAAACGGCCATAACGCGCCGGATCGGCCGCTTCGAACCCGAGGATCACCAAATCGTTCTTGGCCCGCGCTTCGATCATCCGCTCCAGCGTGTCGGGCTGCAAAAACGGTGTGTCCCCATACTGGACCACGACGTCACCCTCGAACCCCTGCAGCGCCTCACGCGCTTGCGCAACCGCATGGGCGGTGCCCAGTTGTTCCTCCTGCACCGCGATCTGGGCGGTCTCGTCCTCGGCCTGCGCCACCTTGGCGACGGCCTCGGCCCCGTGGCCTGTGACGATCACGGTGCGCTCGGGCGACAAGACCGATCCGGCGCGCATGGCGTGGATCAGCATCGGAACCTGAGCGATTGGGTGCAGGACTTTGGGGATGTCCGAATTCATCCTGGTGCCTTTCCCGGCGGCAAGGATGACAAGGGCAGTGGTCATGAAATCGTTTTCTCTTTGTGTTTTGTTGCCGTCCGTTTTATCCGCTGAGGGCAAAGGCGCAAGCCGTTCGGCCATCAAACTAGATTGCCGTTTGCAACACGACATGGCGGAAACCTGCCGAGCAAGGAGGCGCGATGCGCACGGTCATCTTCGATCTGGACGGGACTTTGGCGGATACGTCGGGCGATTTGCTGGCCGCCGCGAACCACTGTTTTCGCAAGATGGGGCATGGGGATGTGCTGGTTCACGGGCAGGATGCGGGTATCGCCGTGCGTGGCGGTCGGATGATGTTGACCCACGGTCTGAAACGGGTCGGGGCCTTTGATGAGGGCACAGTAGACGCCTACTATCCCGTGCTGCTTGAGGCCTATGCCAAAGACATCGACACCCATACCCAGTTCTATCCCGGAGCACTGGATGCGGTCGAGGCGTTGAAAACCGCAGGTTATGGCGTTGGGATCTGCACCAACAAACCGGAACGGCTGGCAGATCAATTGCTGAGCCAGATGGGCGTGCGGGATCAGTTTGCCTCATTAGTTGGTGCGGATACCTTGTCGGTGCGCAAACCAGACCCTGAACCCTTACGCGAAGCCGCGCGGCGCGCTGGCGGGCATCCCGATCTGTGCGTTCTGATCGGAGATTCGGATACCGACCGCAATACCGCACGGGCCGCCGGAGTCCCCTCGGTGCTGGTAACATTCGGCCCCTCAGGAGACGACATGGCAGCGTTGCAGCCTGAAGCGCTGCTGCATCATTTCGATGACCTGCCAGAAATGGTGGCTGATCTGATCGGTGCGGCTGCATGATCTCTTGACCCGAACCGGATGCGACCCCAGAACTGAGCCATGACAGAGACATTCACCGGTAGTTTCACCCAGCAAGAGCCAATCCCCGATGAGGCAATCGACGCGGCGATGGCCGTCCTGCGCCATGGGCGCTTGCATCGTTACAATGTCGCGCCCGGTGAATTGGGCGAGACCGCGTTGCTGGAACAGGAATTTGCCGCTCAGATGGGGGCTAAATACTGCCTCGCCGTGTCGTCCGGTGGCTATGCGCTGGCCACCGCGTTGCGTGCCGTAGGAGTGCAGCCCGGCGATCCGGTGCTGACAAACGCGTTCACGCTGGCTCCGGTGCCGGGATCGATTGCCTCGGTTGGGGCCAAACCCGTTTTCGTTGGGGTTACGGAAGACCTGACCATCGATCTGGACGATCTTGAGGCCAAGCTGGATCAGGCACGCGTTTTGATGCTGAGCCATATGCGCGGTCATCTGTGCGACATGGACCGGCTGATGCGGATGTGCGACGCGGCCGGTGTAACCGTGATCGAGGATTGCGCCCATACGATGGGGGCAGCCTGGCGCGGTCAATTGTCGGGTCGTCAGGGCGCGGTTGGGTGTTATTCGTGCCAGACCTACAAGCACGTCAATTCAGGTGAGGGCGGTTTGCTGATCACCGATGATGAAGAACTGGCGGCCAAGGCCACCATGCTGTCGGGGTCCTATATGCTGTATGAACGCCATCTGGCCGCACCGGGGCCTGAGGTGTTCGAGCGGATCAAGTACACCACCCCCAATGTCTCGGGTCGCATGGACAATCTGCGCGCGGCCATCCTGCGCCCGCAGTTGCGGGATCTGGACCGGCAGGTTGAGCGTTGGAACGAACGATACCGCGCCGTCGAGGCCGGTCTGCGTGGCACGCCGGGGCTGACCGTGGTCGAGCGCCCGAAGGCCGAGACCTATGTGGGCTCGTCGATTCAGTTTCTTCTGTTGGACTGGTTGCCCGAACGTATCGCAGAGGTGATCAGCCGCTGCGCCGCGCGCGGGGTCGAGTTGAAGTGGTTTGGCGGGGCCGAGCCAACCGGTTTTACCTCGCGCTATGACAGTTGGCGCTATGTGGACAGCGAGCGGATGCCAAAATCGGACCGCGTGCTGGCGGGTGTGATGGACATGCGGGTTCCACTGACCTTTTCGTTGGAGGATTGTCAGTTGATCGCGCGCATCATCCGGGCCGAGGTCGGGGCCGTCTACCAATCGTGATCCAGCGGAGTGCGCCTGCGGCGCACGCTTGATGTTTGCAAAACGCCGCCCCGCATGGGCGGCGTTTGTGCGTTTTGGGGCCGATATCCTTACGGTGATTGACCGGTTGCAGATTCGCTGCTATCCAGTTATTGAACACTTGTTCATTAATTCTCGGGAGGAGCCCGCCAATGTTCATGGCGACTATGAAATTCGATCTTGGCGAAGACGTGAACGCGCTGCGTGAAATGGTGCATCGCTGGGCGCAGGAACGGGTCAAGCCGATGGCCGCTGATATTGACGCGTCCAACGAATTTCCCAACGAGCTATGGGCTGAAATGGGTGAGCTTGGCCTGCTGGGCGTCACTGTGCCCGAGGAATATGGCGGTGCCGGAATGTCCTATCTGGCCCATACGATTGCTGTGGAAGAAGTGGCGCGGGCATCAGCCTCGGTTTCGCTGTCCTATGGCGCGCATTCAAACCTGTGCGTCAATCAGATCAAGCTGAACGGCAATGAAGAACAAAAGCGGAAATACCTGCCGCGCCTGATCTCGGGCCAGCATGTGGGGGCGTTGGCGATGTCCGAACCCTCGGCCGGGTCGGATGTGGTTTCGATGAAGCTACGGGCGGAAAAGCGCAACGACCATTACCGTCTGAACGGCAACAAATACTGGATCACCAACGGGCCGGATGCGGACACTCTGGTCGTTTATGCCAAGACCGACCCGGATGCCGGATCCAAGGGCATCACCGCGTTTCTGATCGAAAAAGAGATGAAGGGTTTCTCGACCTCGCCCCATTTCGACAAGCTGGGGATGCGCGGGTCGAACACGGCGGAACTGATCTTTGAAGATGTCGAGGTGCCGTTCGAAAACGTTCTGGGCGAAGAAGGCAACGGCGTTGCGGTTCTGATGTCGGGTCTCGACTATGAACGTGTCGTGTTGGCCGGGATCGGAACCGGCATCATGGCGGCCTGTCTGGATGAAATCATGCCCTATTTGTCCGAGCGCAAGCAGTTCGGCAAACCGATTGGCAGCTTCCAACTGATGCAGGGCAAGATCGCCGATATGTATACGGCGATGAACTCGGCCCGTGCCTATGTCTACGAGGTGGCCAAGGCCTGTGATCGTGGGGATGTGACCCGTCAGGATGCGGCTGCGTGCTGCTTGTATGCGTCCGAAGCGGCGATGACCCAGGCGCATCAGGCGGTTCAGGCGATGGGCGGGGCGGGGTTCCTGTCGGACGCGCCGGTCAGCCGGATTTTCCGCGACGCCAAGCTGATGGAGATCGGCGCCGGCACCAGCGAGATTCGCCGGATGCTGATTGGCCGCGAGTTGATGAGCGAGATGCAGTGAACAGAATGCCTCGCCGGTTCCGGACCGGCGAGGCGTTTGCGGGATCAGAACTGATGGACGTAGGACACACCGACCAGCCATGGATCGATTTCGGCGGTACCAATGTCGGCACCGTCCAGTGTCACGTCCGAGTCGATGTCGAACCAGCGCACGTTCAGCCGGACGGCACCTTTTTCGGTGACCATATAGTCCAACCCGGCCTGCAGCGAGACACCGAACGAGTTATCGACCTTGAGCTCGCCCAGATCGGACTGCTCGTCAAAGAAGATGGTATAGTTCAGACCAGCACCGACATAGGGTTTCCAGGCGCTGTTGGTCGGGAAGTGATAGTTCAGCGACAGGGTGGGGGGCAGGTGCTTGACGCTGCCCGCGTCGACACTGCCGCCAAGGGTGATGTCGTGGCTGAACGGCGTTGCGGCCAGCAGCTCGATCCCCAGATTGTCGCGAATGAAATACTCGGCGGTGAAGATCGGTCGGGTGTCGGCATCGATCTCGGCGTCAGAGTTTGCGATCGTTCCGTTGTCGGATTTCGGGTCCAGGTATCCGACACCGACACCAAGGGTCCAGTCGCCTTGCGATTGCGCAAACGCGGGCACGGCCAGTCCGGCCAATGCGGTAGAAAGGGTCAAAGCGACGAGCGTTTTGGTCATAATCTTGCCTTTGGTTTTGTTGACGCCTCGGATGTGGCAGGCTGGGCCGGGTCACACTCTGATCTGCATCAAGTTTCAGTGTGGGGGTGGAACGGAGCGGAAGCCGAAAACGACAATAAAACAAGGGGTTATCACTATGATTGACCCTGCGCGCATACCGGGTTTGCGCCCTGGGGATAGCTGGGACCTGCCGGACCGGTTGAACATGGCGAAACAATGCCTCGACCATCCTGCTGAGAAGGTGGCCCTGATCGACCTGACCGGGGCATCTGAACAGCGCGTCACCTACGGGCAATTGCGACAGATGACGGACGGGCTGGCCCGGACACTGCTGCCCAAAGTGCAGGCCGGGGATCGGGTGGGCGTCTTGCTGAGCCAGTCGCCCTGGTGTGCCGCTGCGCATCTGGCGATCTGGAAGATCGGGGCGATCTCGGTGCCTTTGTTCAACCTGTTCAAACAGGATGCGCTGCGGTCTCGGGTTGGGGATGCAGGCGCGCGGCTCGTCCTGACGGATGCCGAGGGCGCGGAACTCTTGGGCGACCTTGCTGAGCCTTTGATCGCGTCCGAGATCGGTCAGCCGGGCGGGCCGGTGCCGTTTGCGGAAACCGCGCCAAATGATCCGGCGGTACTGATCTACACATCCGGCACAACCGGCAGCCCCAAGGGCGCGCTGCATGGGCATCGGGTTCTGACTGGCCATATGCCGGGCGTGTCGATCAGCCATAACCATCTGCGCGACGGTGACTGCCTGTGGACCCCTGCCGACTGGGCCTGGATCGGCGGTTTGTTCGATGTGCTGATGCCCGGGCTTGCCTTGGGAATTCCGGTGGTCGCAGCGCGGCTTGAGAAATTCACGCCCGAAGCCTGCGCCGATATCATCGCGCGTGGGGGCGTGAAGAACGTGTTTTTCCCGCCCACGGCGCTGCGGATGCTCAAGGCGGCGGATCAATCGATCCCCGTCCTGCGCTCGGTCGCCTCGGGGGGTGAGCCTCTGGGGGCCGAGATGCTGGCCTGGGGGCAGCAGGCGTTTGGCCTGACGATCAACGAATTCTACGGCCAGACCGAATGCAACATGGTCGTGTCCTCCTGCGCCGAGGACTTCCCGGTGCAGCCCGGCTGCATCGGCAAGCCTGTGCCGGGGCATGACGTGGCGGTGATCGACGATGATGGCAAGCCGACCACCGAAGAAGGCGACGTCGCCATCCGGCGTGGCTCAGCCTCGATGCTGCTGGAATACTGGAACCGACCCGACGCGACGGCTGAGAAGTTCCGGGGCGATTGGCTGATCACCGGCGATCGCGGCGTGTGGGAGGGCGACTATCTGCGCTTTGTCGGTCGTGATGACGATGTGATTACGTCTGCCGGCTACCGCATCGGCCCGGCTGAGATCGAGGACTGCCTGCTGACCCACCCGGCGGTGGCGACGGTGGGTGTGGTCGGCAAGCCCGACAAGCTGCGGACCGAGATCGTGAAGGCCTATGTGGTGCTGAAACCGGGGGCTGAGGCGTCGGGCGTGGAATTGCAGGAGTGGGTCAAAGACCGTCTGGCGCATTATTCGTACCCGCGCGAAGTGGCGTTTCTGGACGAGTTGCCGATGACGGTGACCGGGAAGGTTATTCGGAAGGAATTGAAGGCGCTAGCTGCGGGGGAGATAGATTGAGCATGATCATTTCGACAAATAGCCTGTGCTGTCCAAAATGCGGAACAGAACAATCGAGAGCGTCTCTTTGGCCTACTTTCGATTTTGGGCTGGGTGTCCAAACAGTTCAACCGTATTCAGGCTGTGCCAATTGCGGTGCGAAACTGCGGGCAACGCTGGCGAATGGGAAGCCGAAGCGCCACTACATATCTCTCCTTTTCTTGTGCCCGATTGCAGTGATCGTTCTTGCGTTGGTTGGTATCGAGTTTGCGTATTTAGTTTTAGTGACGATGCCAATCTTTATCGCAATTTCCTGCTACCTAACTAGAGCTTGGAGCGTCGTTGAAGTATGAAACTCACATCCAAAGCCATGCCCGCCTCTGAGGGCTTCAAGGCAAACCGCGCAGCGCATCTCGATGCACTGGCGCAAATCTCTGCCGCTGCCGAAGCGGCCCGTATGGGCGGGGGCGAGAAATCCCGCGCGCGGCATGAATCTCGGGGCAAGATGTTGCCTCGGCGCAGGGTGGCGAACCTGCTCGATCCGGGGTCTCCGTTTCTGGAAATCGGCGCGACGGCGGCGCATGGGATGTATGGCGATGCGGCCCCGGCGGCAGGGGTGATCGCGGGCATTGGCCGGGTGCAGGGGCGCGAGGTCATGGTGGTCTGCAACGACGCCACCGTGAAGGGCGGCACTTATTACCCGCTGTCGGTCAAGAAACACCTGCGCGCGCAGGAGATTGCCGAGGAAAACCATCTGCCCTGTATCTATCTGGTCGACAGCGGTGGTGCGAACCTGCCCAATCAGGATGAGGTCTTCCCCGACCGCGACCATTTTGGCCGAATCTTCTATAATCAGGCGCGGATGAGCGCGAAGGGTATCCCTCAGATCGCCGTGGTGATGGGGTCTTGTACGGCGGGCGGGGCTTATGTGCCTGCGATGTCGGATGTGACGATCATCGTGCGGGATCAGGGCACGATCTTTCTGGCCGGGCCGCCTCTGGTCAAGGCCGCGACCGGAGAGGTTGTCAGCGCCGAGGATCTGGGCGGCGGCGATGTGCACACGCGCCTGTCCGGCGTCGCGGATTATCTGGCCGAGGATGATGCCCACGCGCTGGCCTTGGCGCGGCGGGCCGTTGGGTCGTTGGGCGGTGCCGGGCTGAAGCCCGGCCTACAGCTTGAGGCATCCGAGGAACCGGCTTATGACCCCGAGGAAATTCTGGGCGTCGTGCCTGCTGATCTGCGCACGCCTTATGACATCCGCGAGGTGATTGCGCGGCTGGTCGATGGCTCTCGGTTCGATGAGTTCAAGCCGCGTTTTGGTGAGACGCTGGTGACGGGGTTTGCGCATGTGAAAGGCTGCCCGGTCGGGATCATCGCCAATAACGGCGTGCTGTTTTCCGAGGCCGCGCAGAAGGGCGCGCATTTTGTCGAACTGTGTTCGCAGCGCAAAACGCCTTTGGTGTTCTTGCAGAACATCACCGGGTTCATGGTCGGTCGGAAATACGAAAACGAAGGCATCGCGCGGCATGGGGCCAAGATGGTGACCGCCGTGGCGACGACCAATGTGCCCAAGATCACCATGCTGGTCGGCGGTTCGTTCGGGGCCGGGAATTACGGCATGTCGGGGCGGGCGTATCAGCCGCGGTTCCTGTGGACCTGGCCGAACTCGCGGATTTCCGTGATGGGCGGTGAGCAGGCGGCAGGCGTTTTGGCCACCGTCAAACGCGACGGGATCGAGCGGCAGGGCGGTACATGGTCGGCCGAGGAGGAAGCCGAATTCAAACGCCCGACGCTGGAAATGTTCGAGGAACAATCGCACCCGCTCTATGCCTCGGCCCGGCTATGGGACGACGGCATCATCGACCCGCGCAAATCGCGCGACGTGCTGGCCTTGTCGCTGAGTGCGGCGCTGAATGCCCCGATTGAGGAAACACGTTTCGGCGTGTTCCGGATGTGAGAAGATAACCATGACGAAACTTTCAAAAGATAAACTTGCTTATCTTTGGGTGGAACACAGCAACAAAATGTGGCGCACGGTATATGCCACACCCATTGTTGCGGTGCCCGTGGTCGCTGGGTGGTTCGCTTTGTACAGCGATGGTAATTCAACTTTTGCGTTTCTAACGGCCTTTTTGGGAATGCTGTTGATGATCGCGCAATGGGCCATCATAACTCGGATGGCACAGTTTGACGGTGCCTTCTTCAAAACCCTGGAGGCCGACCTTCCGAATTTCGGGGCACCAGTTCTCAGGCAAAGCGGAAAGCTACTTGCCCAATCCGTGCCGGTGATCCTGCTGCTGATTTTCCTTTTGCTAGCAATTGTTTCGTTCACATTTCCATTTGTCGAAACAGGTGGAGGCGTCTGATGTTCAATAAAATCCTGATTGCCAACCGGGGCGAGATTGCCTGTCGGGTGATGGAAACCGCCCAAAAGATGGGTGTTTCCTGCGTTGCGGTGTATTCCGATGCGGATGCGTCGGCCAAGCATGTGCAGATGGCGGATGAGGCTGTGCATATCGGTGGCGCGGCCCCGGCGGAGAGTTATCTGAAGGGCGACGTGATTATTCAGGCAGCGCGCGATACCGGTGCGCAGGCGATTCATCCGGGCTATGGGTTTCTGTCCGAGAATCCCGAATTCGTGGATGCGGTTCAGGCGGCGGGTCTGATCTTTATCGGCCCGTCGGCGGATGCGATCCGCAAGATGGGCCTCAAGGACGCGGCCAAGGTGCTGATGGAGCAGGCGGGCGTGCCTGTGGTGCCGGGCTATCACGGCGACAATCAGGACCCCGAGCATCTGACGGGGGCTGCCGACACCATCGGCTATCCGGTTCTGATCAAGGCCGTTGCGGGCGGAGGTGGCAAGGGGATGCGCCTTGTTGAACGGCCTCAGGATTTCGCAACCGCGCTCGACAGCGCGCGGGGTGAGGCAAAGACCGCCTTTGGCAATGACGCCGTGCTGGTCGAAAAATTCGTCGCCAAACCGCGCCATATCGAGGTGCAGGTGTTTGGCGACGGCACCCATGCGGTGCATCTGTTCGAACGCGATTGTTCGTTGCAGCGGCGGCATCAGAAGGTGATCGAAGAAGCTCCGGCCCCCGGCATGACCGCTGAAATGCGCGAGGCGATGGGGCAGGCCGGTGTACGCGCGGCTGAGGCCATCGGCTATAAGGGCGCGGGGACGGTTGAGTTCATCGTTGATGCCTCGGACGGGCTGCGACCGGACCGGTTCTGGTTCATGGAGATGAACACGCGCCTGCAGGTGGAACACCCGGTGACCGAGGCGATCACTGGTGTTGATCTGGTGGAATGGCAGCTGCGCGTCGCGGCGGGTGAGAGCCTGCCGAAACGGCAAGCGGACCTGTCGATCACCGGTCATGCGTTCGAGGCGCGACTTTATGCCGAGGATGTGCCAAAGGGCTTTCTGCCCGCGACCGGCACGCTGACCCATCTGCATTTCCCGCAGGATTGCAGGGCCGACAGTGGCGTGCGTACAGGGGATACGATCAGCCCTTGGTATGATCCGATGATCGCGAAGGTGATCGTGCATGGCCCGACCCGCGCTGTCGCGCTGGAAACGCTGCATCGTGCCCTACGCGGGACCGAGGTTGGGGGCACGGTCACAAACCTGTCCTTTCTGGGCGCATTGACCCGCCATGCGGGCTTTGCCTCGGGCGATGTGGATACAGGGCTAATCGGGCGCGATATTGATACGCTGGTGCAGGAGGATGAGCCAAAGCCGGAAACGCTGGTTGCAGCAGCTATGCATGCGTTTGGGTTGCTGGAGGCATCAGATTCTACGGGGTTCACTTTGTGGGCTCCGCTGCATCGTGCGACGCAGTTGAGGCGCGATGGCGACATCGTGGACCTTGATGTTCAGGTCGAAGGCCCGGACACGCAAATCTGGCAGGTCGGGGATCGCACAGTCACGGCGACCCGGCGCAATGGGCGCTGGCTGATTGACGGGGCGAGGATGCCCAATGTCTCGGTCGCAGGGTCTCGGATCACCGTATTCGAGGACTACGGCCAGGTGTTTGATATCGTTGACCCTCTGGACCGCGACACCAGCGCGGCGGGCGATACCAATGTTATCGAGGCGCCTATGCCGGGTCTTGTCAAAGCGGTGTTTGCGACGGCAGGCCAATCGGTCAAGGAAGGCGATCGCCTTGCCATTCTCGAAGCCATGAAAATGGAGCATTCTTTGCTGGCCGCGCGTGACGGAGTGGTGGCCGAGGTGCTGGCCGAAGACGGTGCGCAGGTCGAGGCCGGGGCGGCTCTGGTCCGGTTGGAGGACGCTTAAGCTGTTCGTTGGGCACGCGGCGTGGCACAGTCGGGCCATCCGTATTTGAAACGAGAAGAAGCCAGAGAGGGCGAAGGAATGGTTGAGCGCGTCGAAATCTTTGAAGTGGGGCCACGGGACGGGCTGCAGAACGAAAAGCGCGACATCCCGGTCGCCGAGAAAATCGCCTTGGTCGATTGCCTGTCCGATGCCGGGTTCAACAGGATCGAGGTAGCCAGTTTTGTGTCGCCCAAATGGGTGCCGCAAATGGCAGGCAGCGCCGAGGTTCTGGCCGGTATCCGCCGGGCCGACGGCCTGCGTTATGCCGCACTGACGCCGAACATGCGGGGATACGAGGATGCTCTGGCCGCCGGTGCGGATGAGATTGCGGTTTTTGCCTCGGCGTCTGAGGGATTTTCGAAGGCCAATATCAACGCCACGATTGCCGAGTCGATTGAGCGGTTCGCGCCGATTCTGGACGCCGCACGCCATATTGACCTGCCAGTGCGTGGCTATGTCTCATGCGTGACCGATTGCCCGTATGACGGACCGACCCCGCCGGAAAAAGTGGCCGAGGTTGCGGATCTTCTGTTCTCGCATGGTTGTTACGAGGTGTCATTGGGGGACACAATCGGGCAGGGAACCCCGGACAAGATCGCGCGGATGCTGATGGCCGTGCGCGAGCGCGTGCCGGTGACCCGTCTAGCCGGGCATTTTCACGACACGAACGGGCGGGCGATTGACAATATCGACGCCTCGCTTTCGTTGGGGGTGCGGGTGTTTGACGCGGCCGTTGGCGGCCTTGGCGGGTGCCCCTACGCGCCCGGCGCCGCAGGCAATGTCGCGACCGAGGCCGTGGCAGCGCATCTGGAGCGATTGGGCTACGAAACCGGGTTGGATGCCGGAATTTTGGAAAAAGCGGCGCAGATGGCGCGCGCAATGAGGGGCTGAAATGTTCGACACCATAACCGTCACAACGGATGCGCGCGGCGTCGCGACATTGAAATTGGATCGTGCCGAAAAACACAACGCCATGTCGGCGCAGATGATTGCGGAACTGACTCAGGCGGCTTCTGATTTGGAGCAGGACGCGTCCGTTCGGGTGGTGGTTCTGACCGGTGAGGGCAAATCGTTCTGCGCTGGCGGGGATTTGGGGTGGATGCAGGATCAGATGGCTGCGGATCCTGAAACGCGATTTGCCGAGGCGCGCAAGCTGGCTGAGATGTTGCAGGCGCTCAACACGTTGCCGAAACCTCTGATCGGTGCGTTGCAGGGTAACGCGTTTGGGGGCGGGGTCGGTTTGGCTGCTGTCTGTGACGTGGCGCTTGGCGTTGAGACGCTGAAAATGGGGCTGACGGAAACCAAGCTGGGCCTGATCCCGGCCACTATCGGCCCTTACGTGATCGCCCGCATGGGCGAGGCAAGGGCTCGGCGAGTCTTCATGTCTGCGCGCCTGTTTGACGCGACCGAGGCGGTGACGCTTGGCCTGTTGGCCAAGGTTGTACCTGCGGACGAGCTGGCGGACGCTGTTGAGGCTGAAGTACGCCCCTATCTGGCCTGCGCACCGGGGGCTGTCGCCTCGGCCAAGGCGCTTGTCAGGGATCTGGGGCCGAAAATCGACGAGCAGGTCATTGACCACACCATCAACGCGCTTGTCGCTCGCTGGGAAACCGATGAAGCGCTTGAAGGCATCGGCGCGTTTTTCGACAAACGCAAGCCTGCGTGGATCAACGAAGTTTGACTCTGAAACTCGAAACGCACCAACAGGGGGGTGGCGAGGGTTTTCTTAGACCTGTCAAGCCCCTGAATGACCCCCTGCGCGCTTGTGGTCGGTTGACCCTCTGATCCCGCAGGGATACAGAATATCCAGTCAACACGCCAATTGACGGCGCGCCTTGTCGGGGCCGCGCAAGAAAGGAGCCACTCGTGGAAGAGTTGTTGCGGGAATATCTCCCGATCCTGGTGTTTCTGGCCGTGGCCGTGGGCCTTGGAATCGTGCTGATTCTGGCGGCCGTCGTCCTTGCTGTCCGCAATCCCGATCCGGAAAAAGTCAGCGCATATGAATGTGGTTTCAACGCGTTCGACGACGCCCGGATGAAATTTGACGTTCGCTTCTATCTGGTCTCGATTCTCTTCATCATCTTCGATCTGGAAATCGCCTTTCTGTTCCCCTGGGCCGTTGGCTTCAAGGACATCAGCGATGTGGGGTTCTGGTCCATGATGGTGTTCCTGGCAGTGCTGACCATCGGCTTTGCCTATGAATGGAAGAAAGGGGCCCTGGAATGGGAGTGATGACGGGTGCAAACACCGCCGGCGTCGACAAAGAAGTCGCCACCCAAGCCCTGAATGCCGAGCTGCAGGACAAAGGCTTCCTGCTGACCTCGACCGAAGACATTATCAACTGGGCCCGCACCGGTTCCTTGCACTGGATGACCTTTGGTCTGGCCTGCTGCGCGGTCGAGATGATGCACACCTCAATGCCGCGCTATGACGCTGAACGGTTCGGTATCGCGCCGCGCGCGTCGCCGCGTCAGTCGGACGTGATGATCGTTGCAGGCACCCTGACCAACAAGATGGCCCCGGCGCTGCGCAAGGTTTACGACCAGATGCCCGAGCCGCGCTATGTGATCTCGATGGGCTCCTGTGCGAATGGCGGCGGGTATTACCACTATTCCTATTCGGTTGTGCGCGGCTGTGACCGTATCGTCCCGGTGGACATTTACGTCCCCGGCTGCCCGCCAACTGCCGAGGCGCTGCTATACGGTCTGATGCAGTTGCAACGCAAAATCCGCCGCACCGGCACGATTGTACGCTGAGGGAGAGGGCAGATGAGCGAAGCACTCAAGGAACTTGGCGCGCAGCTTGAACTGAAGCGGTCCGACTGCGTGCTGTCGTGGGACGTCACCCATGGTGAGTTGAACGTCGATGTCGCTCCGTCGAGCCTTGTTGAGTTCATCGAGTTTCTGCGCAGTGACCGCAACTGTCAGTTCTCGACCCTTGTGGACATTACCGGCGTTGATTACCCCGAACGGGCCAAGCGATTTGATGTGGTCTATCACTTCCTGTCGATGTACCAGAACCAGCGCATTCGCCTGCGGGTCTCGATCCGTGAAGAAGATATGGTGCCCTCGATTGTCGACGTACACCCCTCGGCCAACTGGTTCGAGCGTGAGGTGTTCGACATGTTCGGCATCCTGTTCTCGGGCCACCCGGACCTGCGGCGCATCCTGACCGACTATGGGTTCCGCGGCTATCCACTGCGCAAGGATTTCCCGACCACCGGCTATACCGAGGTGCGCTATGATGAGGCGCAGAAGCGTGTGGTTTATGAACCCGTGTCGCTGGTGCAGGAATACCGTCAGTTTGATTTCATGTCCCCGTGGGAAGGTGCGAATTACATCTTGCCGGGGGATGAGAAACAGGAGGCCGAGTGATGGGTGGTATCTGGTGGTTGATCCTTTCCGCGCTGACCATCATCCCGATGGTCAAGATACTGCCGTTCTTCGGGATCAACAAAGTCTGGTGTCTGCTCTGTCTCGTCCCATTTGGCACGATTGCCCTGCTCTGGTGGGTCGGGATCAAGCTACAGGAATTGGAGCGCCGCTGAGATGATGCTGGGGGAACTGATCGCATTAGGGGCGCTGGGCGTTCTTCTGGCCGGGGCCGCCGCCAAGGCCGCCGAGGCGGAAAAGGTCCGGGTCCGGGCTGAGGCGAAAAAGAAGAAACGGGGGCGTTGATGGACGGCTCAAGATACGATGACGGCAGCACGGACGCGCTGAGCGGAGAACAGAAGATTCGCAACTTCAACATTAACTTCGGTCCGCAACACCCTGCGGCACACGGAGTTTTGCGTCTTGTGCTTGAGCTGGACGGCGAGATCGTCGAACGTTGTGATCCGCATATCGGGTTGCTGCACCGTGGTACCGAAAAGCTGATGGAAAGCCGGACCTATCTGCAGAACCTGCCGTATTTCGACCGTCTGGATTACGTGGCGCCGATGAACCAGGAACACGCCTGGTGTCTGGCCATCGAAAAGCTGACCGGGGTCGAGGTGCCGCGCCGCGGCTCGCTGATCCGGGTGCTGTATTCCGAGATCGGGCGTATCCTGAACCACCTGCTGAACGTGACCACGCAGGCGATGGACGTGGGTGCGCTGACCCCGCCTCTGTGGGGTTTCGAGGAACGCGAAAAGCTGATGGTGTTCTATGAGCGTGCCTGCGGTGCCCGCCTTCACGCCGCCTATTTCCGCCCCGGCGGTGTGCATCAGGACCTGCCGCCCGAGCTGTTGGATGATATCGAGGCGTGGAGCCACGAATTCCCTGCCGTTCTGGACGACATTGACGGGCTGCTGACGGAAAACCGCATCTTCAAACAACGCAACGCCGATATTGGTGTGGTGACCGAGGATGACATCCAGAAATACGGCTTCTCGGGCGTGATGGTGCGCGGGTCGGGTTTGGCATGGGACCTGCGCCGCGCGCAGCCCTATGAATGCTATGACGAGTTCGAGTTCCAGATCCCGGTTGGCAAGAACGGCGACTGCTACGACCGTTATCTCTGCCGCATGGAAGAGATGCGCCAGTCGCTGCTGATCATCCGTCAGGCCATCGCCAAAATCCGCGAATGTCCGGGGGATGTTCTGGCCCGTGGCAAGATCACCCCGCCGAAACGCTCGGACATGAAGACCTCGATGGAAAGCCTGATCCATCACTTCAAACTGTATACCGAAGGCTTCCACGTCCCCGCAGGCGAAGTCTACGCCGCCGTTGAGGCCCCCAAGGGTGAGTTCGGCGTCTATCTGGTTGCCGATGGCACCAACAAACCCTACCGCGCCAAACTGCGCGCGCCGGGGTTCTTGCATCTGCAAGCCATGGACCACGTTGCCGGAGGGCACCAACTGGCCGACGTCGCCGCGATTATCGGGACGATGGATGTGGTGTTTGGGGAGATTGATCGGTGAAGTCGCTTATCTTCGCTCTTTCAGCTTTTGCGCTTCCCGGGCCGGTGTTGGCCCAAGCGTTGGTTGGCGAAAGCAACTATGTTCACTTGTCCGATCTCGCCAATGCGGGTTTTGAGCCCTTCGCGACAAGTGGTCAGAACGGGGCCAGCTTCGGGATGAAGAAAGGCTCGGACATGTATTTTTGTTTCAGCGCGGATCGAGAGGAGTTTGCTGCGGTCCGGCGTGAGAAACTGAGCGCAGAAGTGCGCGATGAATCGCCTGATCGAAAGGTGCCCAACATATTTGTTGCGTGCGTCGCGATGCAGTAGGACCGGACCAATGCTTAGACGTCTTCACCCCGAACAACCCGAAAGCTTCGCCTTTACTGCTGCCAACCAGCAATGGGCCGAAGCGCAGATCACCAAATACCCCGAGGGGCGTCAGGCCAGCGCGGTGATCCCTCTGCTGTGGCGCGCGCAAGAGCAGGAAGGGTGGCTGAGCCGTCCGGCGATTGAATCCGTCTCTGAGATGCTGGGGATGGCCTATATCCGCGTGCTCGAGGTCGCCTCGTTCTACTTCATGTTCCAACTGCAACCGGTTGGGTCAGTGGCGCATATTCAGGTGTGTGGCACGACGTCGTGCATGATCTGCGGGGCTGAGGATCTGATCGCGGTCTGCAAGGAAAAGATTGCCGCCAAGCCGCATGAACTATCCGCCGATGGCAAGCTGAGCTGGGAAGAGGTCGAATGCCTCGGGTCCTGCGCGAACGCACCGATGGCGCAGATCGGTAAGGACTATTACGAAGACCTGACGACTGAAAGCTTTGGCAAGATCATCGACCGTCTGGCCGCTGGCAAAGTGCCGACGCCGGGCCCCCAGAACGGGCGCTATGCGGCGGAACCGCAGAGCGGGCTGACCAGCCTGACCGAACATGACGCCGGGAAACCTGCGCAGAATGCCTCGGTCGCTTTGGCGACCGGTCTGGGCGATACCGTCAAGCGCATCGACGGGACGGAGGTTCCGATCCTGACGCCGTGGCTGGACAAGGATGGCAAACAGGCCGGAGCCTCGGCTGCGGCGAAACCGCCCAAAGCGCCTGAACCGGCGAAACCTGCGGCGAAACAGGCGGAAGAAGCCAAGGCCAAGCCGGCGCCCAAAGAGGCAAAGGAAGATCAGCCCAGAACACTGCCCGAGGCGCGCGGGGGCTTGCCTGACGACCTCAAACTGCTGAAGGGCGTAGGGCCGAAACTGGAAGAGAAACTGAACGATCTGGGCTTTTTCCACTATGATCAGATCGCCTCGTGGACGCCCGAGCATGTGGCCTGGGTCGATGCCCGGCTGAAGTTCAAGGGCCGGATCGAGCGAGACGGCTGGATCGAACAGGCCGCTAAGCTTGCAGTGGGTGATGAAACCGAATTCGCCAAACGTGCCAAAGAAGAAGGCACGTATGATGAGCAGACAGACGAAGACTAAATGACGGGTGCCCATTCGGGGCATCGAGGTGAGATGGACAAAGACAAGGAACTGGCCATAGCCCGCAAGGGCCGTCACATCGGCATCGTCATCGCGGTGACGATGGCGTTCTGGCTTGCCATGAACCTGTTCATCGGCCCTGCCATGGAACTGACCGCGCGCCATGCGCTGCTGTTCGACCTCGCCGCGCTGGCCGGGTTTATCTATGCGGGCGTCAACATTTTTCAACTCTGGCGCATGCGTCAGGATAGCCAAGGGTAACACGCGATGCTGAAGGATCAGGACCGGATCTTTACCAACATCTACGGGATGCACGAGCGTACGCTGCGCGGCGCGCAGGCGCGTGGGCATTGGGACGGCACCGCTGGCCTGATCGAGAAAGGCCGCGACTGGATTATTCAGACGATGAAGGATTCAGGGTTGCGCGGTCGCGGTGGCGCGGGCTTTCCAACCGGCCTAAAATGGTCTTTCATGCCCAAGGAAAGCGATGGCCGCCCGTCCTATCTGGTGGTGAACGCAGATGAATCCGAACCCGGTACCTGCAAGGATCGCGAGATCATGCGCCATGACCCGCACACGCTGATCGAAGGCTGCCTGATCGCCTCATTCGCGATGAACGCGCATACCTGCTATATCTATTTGCGCGGCGAATACATTCGCGAGCGTGAGGCGTTGCAGGCCGCGATTGACGAAGCCTATGACGCCGGTCTGCTGGGCAAGAACGCGGCAGGCTCGGGTTGGGATTTCGATTTGTTCCTGCATCACGGGGCAGGGGCCTATATCTGCGGTGAAGAGACCGCCCTAATCGAAAGCCTTGAGGGCAAGAAGGGCATGCCTCGTATGAAACCTCCGTTCCCGGCGGGGGCGGGGCTTTATGGCTGCCCGACGACGGTGAACAACGTGGAATCGATTGCTGTTGTGCCGACCATTCTGCGCCGGGGTGCCGACTGGTTCGCGGGTTTTGGCCGCCAGAACAACGCGGGCACCAAGCTGTTTGCGATCTCGGGCCATGTGAACAACCCCTGCGTCGTCGAAGAGGCGATGTCGATTTCCTTCGAAGAACTGATCGAAACCCATTGCGGCGGCATTCGCGGCGGTTGGGACAATCTGCTGGCGGTGATCCCCGGCGGCTCGTCCGTGCCATGCGTGCGTGGTGAGAACATGCGCGATGCGATCATGGATTTCGACTATTTGCGGGGTGAGTTGGGTTCGGGCCTGGGTACTGCTGCGGTGATCGTGATGGACAAATCCACCGACATCGTAAAGGCGATCTGGCGGCTGTCGAAATTCTACAAGCACGAAAGCTGTGGTCAGTGTACGCCCTGCCGCGAAGGCACCGGCTGGATGATGCGGGTGATGGACCGTCTGGTGCGGGGCGAGGCCGAATTGGAAGAGATCGACATGCTGTTTGACGTGACCAAACAGGTCGAAGGGCACACGATCTGCGCCCTTGGCGACGCGGCGGCCTGGCCGATCCAGGGCCTGATCCGCAACTTCCGGGATGAGATCGAAGACCGCATCAAGGCCCAGAAATCGGGTCGCGCCAGTGCGATAGCTGCGGAGTAAGTCGAATGGAAGGTTTTGCCGAATACGCTCATGCCCTGGCCTCGCTGGTGATCTTCACGCTGGTTGTGTTGTTGCTTGCACCGTTCAGCGCCATGGCCAAGCAGAACAAGGGTCTGGCACCGGGCGCCACGCCCGAACAAGACTATGCGGACCGGGCCTATCGTCTGAACCGGGCCTATTTGAACGGCACGGAAACACTGCCCGCTTTTGTCATCGTTGTCGTGACCGCGATTTTGCTGGGGGTCAGCCCGTTTTGGGTCAACCTGTTGGCGTCGATTGCGCTGGTCGCCCGGCTTGTGATGCTGGGGGTTCACATTCGGGGCGTTGGTAAACCGCATTCGGGTGTGCGCTCGGTTCTGTATGTGCTGGCCTGGGCTTGCATGTTTGTTATTGGGGTTATGGCTTTGGTGGCTGCACTGTGATGGGAATGAGTTATAGAAATCAAAGGTTTGCGAAAGCAAGCCGGGCCACGACATGCCTGACCATCGCGACTTTGACGTTGCTGACGGCTTGCAGCACGATCACGACATCCCGAAGTGACCGGGTTTTGTTCGAAGGCAATTACTTCAGAACCAAGGCCAAAGCCGTCGATAAGAAAAGGGCACCGACCGAGTTCACCATCGTCGTCAACGGTGTATCAGCTTCCCTGAACGGCGCGCGTGAGGCCGGGCGGTATGAAGGGATCAAATACTGCGTGCAGAATTTCGGCTCATCCCGTATCGCGTGGAAGGTGGGGCCGGATACGGATCCGCAGCAGCTGCGGATTGACAACGACAAGCTGGCCTTTGCAGGAACCTGCCAAAGACCATGACGCGCGTTCTTGCATATCACGGCATGTTGTCGCGTCTGTTATCGCATAGCAGATCGGCCGACCTTTGTTTTGGGGAACACAAAACAAAAGGAACGATCATGTCTGTTGCAAAAACTCTGGCAGTTGCCGCGCTGATGACCGTGCCGGGCGCGGTTCAGGCCAAACCTCCGCTAAGCGACGTCGCTGAGATCGACAACGAGCTTTATTATATCGCCATCGCAAACGAGATCTCCGAATACTGCCCCTCGATCAGCGGGCGGCGTCTGAAAGCGATTGGCGTGATGTGGGGGTTGCGGTCCAAAGCCAATGAACTGGGGTATTCGGACACGGAGATCCGGGCTTACGTCGAATCGGATGCCGAAAAGGACCGGATGCGCGCCAAGGGCGAGGCGTATCTGGCGCAGAACGGTGTCTCGTACGACAAACCAAATTCATTCTGCACGCTGGGGCGGGCGGAAATCGAAAGAAACAGCGCCATTGGCGTGTATTTGAGGGCGAACTAGACCATGTCTGACCTTCGGAAAGTGAATATCGACGGACAGGAGATTGAAGTCGATGGTTCGATGACCCTGATCCAGGCCTGTGAAGAGGCCGGGATCGAGATTCCACGGTTTTGCTATCACGAACGCCTCTCGATCGCCGGGAACTGCCGCATGTGTCTGGTTGAGGTCGTGGGCGGCCCGCCGAAGCCTGCCGCATCCTGCGCCATGCAGGTGCGTGACCTGCGTCCGGGGCCGGAAGGGCAGGCACCGCAAGTCAAGACGAACTCTCCCATGGTCAAGAAGGCCCGCGAGGGGGTGATGGAGTTTCTGCTGATCAACCACCCGCTGGATTGCCCGATTTGCGATCAGGGCGGCGAATGTGACCTGCAGGATCAGGCCATGGCCTATGGCGTGTCCGGTTCGCGCTTTAAAGAGGCCAAGCGGGCCGTGGACGATCTGGATTTGGGTCCTTTGGTCGGCACCGCGATGACCCGCTGCATCAGTTGCACCCGCTGCGTGCGCTTCACGACCGAGGTCGCCGGGATCACCCAGATGGGCCAGACCGGGCGGGGCGAGGATGCCGAGATCACCTCGTATCTGAACCAGACGCTCGACTCGAACATGCAGGGCAATATCATCGACCTGTGCCCGGTGGGCGCGCTGACGTCGAAACCCTATGCCTTTACCGCCCGCCCTTGGGAACTGACGAAGACCGAAAGCATCGATGTGATGGATGCTCTGGGTTCGAACATCCGGGTGGACACCAAAGGGCGCGAAGTGATGCGCTTCCTGCCACGCAACCATGATGGCGTGAATGAGGAGTGGATCAGCGACAAGACCCGTTTCGTCTGGGACGGTCTGCGGCGCCAGCGCCTGGACAAGCCCTATGTGCGTGAAAACGGCAAGCTGCGCCCGGCTTCATGGCCTGAGGCTTTGACCAAGGCCGCCGAGGCGATGAAGGGCAAGAAGGTTGCAGCGCTGGTCGGTGATCTTGTTCCGGTCGAGGCGGCTTTTGCGTTGAAGCAACTGGTCGAAGGTCTGGACGGCAATATTGAATGCCGTGTGGACAATGCGCGCCTGCCTGCAGGCAACCGGTCGGGCTATGTCGGGACGGCGTCGATCGAAGATGTTGATGATGCAAAATATATCCTGCTGATCGGGGCCAACCCGCGTGACGAGGCACCCGTGTTGAATGCTCGCATCCGAAAGGCGTGGCTGAACGGGGCCAAGATCGCCAATATCGGGCCGCAGGCTGATCTGACCTATGACGTTTTCCAGATGGGCGAAGGGCGGGATGCGCTGGCCGATCTGCAAAAGCACGAATTCGACGACATTCTGGAAAAGCCCTCGGTGATCATTGTCGGCATGGGTGCGTTGCGCGAAGCGGACGGCGCTGCGGTGCTTGGGCACGCCATGCAGGCAGCCGCGCGGACCAATGGTAAGCTTATGATCCTGCACAGCGCTGCCGCCCGTGTTGGTGCAATGGATGTTGGTGCTGTGACGGAAGGCGGGCTTGAGGCTGCATTCGAAGGGGCCGAGGTAATCTATAACCTGGGCGCGGATGAGGTCGAGATCGATGAAGGGGCCTTTGTGATCTACCAAGGCAGCCACGGCGACCGGGGCGCGCATCGTGCCGACGTGATCCTGCCGGGCGCGGCCTATACCGAGGAAAACGGTCTGTTCGTGAACACCGAAGGCCGCCCGCAACTGGCGATGCGCGCCGGGTTCGCGCCGGGGGACGCCAAAGAGAACTGGGCCATCCTGCGCGCATTGTCGGCCGAATTGGGGGCGACACTGCCTTATGACTCGCTGGCGCAACTGCGCACCGCACTGATCGAGGCGGTTCCGCATCTGGCCCGCATCGACGAGGTGATCGAGAACGAATTTCAACCGCTCGAGGCAGGCCCCCTGGGCCAAGCCAGCTTCCGCCACGCGATCCAGGATTTCTACCTGACCAACCCAATCGCCCGCGCCTCGCAACTGATGGCCGAGCTGTCGGCGCAAGCGCAGGCGCGCAAGGCCGAAAAGATCGCTGCGGAATGAACCAGAGCTGTTTCATATCGCCAACCAGCGCGGCTGCCTTTCGGCAGGTCACCGCGCGGGGCGTGAATGTGGAACCAAAGAAAAAGGGTAGCGCGAGGGCGGCGGATGCTGTTTACACCTACGCGCCGACCCAGCTGCTGCCTCGCGACTATCGTGACGCAGGCGGAAAACGGAATACCCACGGTGTGAGGACCAATGGCTGAATTCTTTAACACCCCAGGCGGAATAGCCATCATCATACTGGCGCAAGTGCTTGCCGTTGTTGCCTTTGTGATGATTTCGCTGTTGTTCCTTGTTTATGGCGACCGCAAGATCTGGGCTGCTGTCCAGATGCGTCGCGGCCCGAACGTTGTCGGTGCATACGGCTTGCTGCAATCTGTGGCGGACGCGCTGAAATATGTGGTGAAAGAGGTCGTCATCCCGGCGGGGGCCGACCGAACGGTGTTCATCCTCGCGCCGCTGACATCCTTCGTGCTGGCGATGATCGCCTGGGCGGTGATCCCGTTCAACGACGGTTGGGTCCTGTCGGATATCAACGTCGCCATTCTGTACGTCTTCGCCGTCTCCTCACTTGAGGTTTATGGCGTGATCATGGGCGGTTGGGCGTCGAACTCAAAGTACCCGTTCCTCGGCTCGCTGCGCTCAGCCGCGCAGATGATTTCCTACGAGGTCTCGATCGGTCTGATCATCATCGGCATCATCATCTCGACCGGTTCGATGAACTTTGGCGATATCGTACGCGCGCAGGACGGCTCGTTCGGCTTCTTCAGCTGGTACTGGCTGCCGCATTTCCCGATGGTGTTCCTGTTCTTCATCTCGGCACTGGCCGAAACCAACCGTCCGCCCTTTGACCTGCCCGAGGCGGAATCGGAACTGGTTGCTGGCTATCAGGTCGAATACTCGGCGACGCCCTTCCTGTTGTTCATGGCGGGTGAATACATCGCCATCTTCCTGATGTGCGCCCTGACCTCGCTGCTGTTCTTCGGCGGCTGGCTGTCCCCAATTCCGGGCCTGCCCGATGGCGTGCTGTGGATGGTCGCCAAGATGGCGTTCTTCTTCTTCATCTTCGCAATGGTCAAGGCAATCACGCCTCGCTACCGCTATGACCAACTGATGCGGTTGGGCTGGAAAGTCTTCCTGCCGTTCTCGCTGGTCTGGGTGGTCTTCGTGGCCTTTGCGGCGAAATTCGACTGGTTCTGGGGCGCGTTCGCCCGTTGGAGCGTAGGAGGCTGATATGGCAAACATCGACTACACCCGCGCTGCCAAGTACTTCCTGCTGCAAGACTTCTGGGTCGGCATGAAGCTGGGCCTGAAGTACTTCTTCGCCCCCAAGGCCACCGTGAACTATCCGCATGAAAAGGGCCCTCTGTCCCCGCGCTTCCGGGGTGAACATGCGCTGCGCCGCTATCCGAACGGCGAAGAACGCTGCATTGCCTGCAAACTGTGCGAGGCGATCTGCCCGGCGCAAGCCATCACCATCGACGCCGAACCGCGCGAAGACGGTAGCCGCCGCACTACGCGCTATGACATTGACATGACCAAATGCATCTATTGTGGCTTCTGCCAAGAGGCCTGCCCGGTCGATGCCATCGTCGAAGGCCCGAACTTCGAATTCGCCACGGAAACTCGGGAAGAGCTGTTCTACGACAAGGAAAAACTCCTGTCGAACGGCGAACGCTGGGAGGCCGAGATCGCCCGCAATCTGGAACTGGACGCGCCGTACCGATGACTGACAGCCCGACAAATCCGTTCGAGCTGATGATGAAGCAGGCTCAGGACATGGCCAAGGCGATGAACCCGGCGATGGAGAAATTCTCGCCCAAGGGGTTCGAGGCGCTGTGGCCGACCATGCCCAAAGAGGTCATGGAGATGATGTTCGGCAATACCGTCAACAAGGACGGGCTGGATGCCAAGACCCGCCTGCTGCTGACGCTGGCCGGGCTGACCTGTCAGGGCGCACAGGCGGATTCAGCGGTGCGTCAGACCGTGCGCCATGCACTGGAGGCGGGTGCTAAGAAACAAGAGATCGTGGAAACGATCGGTCAGATGTCGGTCTTTGCCGGCATCCCGGCCATGACCCGCGCGCTGGATCTGGCGCAAGAAGTCATGGGCGACAACGAGGATGAGGATCAATGACCGTCTTTGCCTTCTACCTGTTTGCCATCAGCGCCATAACCGGCGGGCTGTTCACTGTGATCAGCCGTCAGCCGGTGCATTCGGTGCTGTGGCTGATCCTGTCCTTCCTGTCGGCGGCGGGGCTGTTCGTGCTGCTGGGGGCCGAGTTCGTGGCGATGCTGCTGATCATCGTCTATGTGGGCGCGGTCGCGGTTCTGTTTCTGTTCGTGGTGATGATGCTGGACGTGGATTTTGCCGAGCTGAAGGCCGAGATGGCCCGCTATATGCCGCTGGCCCTACTGATCGGTCTGGTCATTCTGATGCAGTTCGTCATGGCCTTCGGCGCATGGGAAAGCGCGCAGGGTGCCGCCGCCAATCTGGCGCAGCCGGTCCCGGCGGACCGCCACAATACCGAGGCACTGGGTGTCATCCTGTATGATCAATATTTCCTTCTGTTCCAGCTTGCGGGCCTGATCCTGCTGGTGGCCATGATCGGTGCCATCGTTCTGACACTGCGCCACCGTCAGGACATCAAGCGTCAAGACATCATCGGCCAGATGATGCGCGACCCGGCCAAGGCGATGGAGTTGAAGGACGTGAAACCGGGGCAGGGGTTGTGATGCGTGAAGTATTCATAGCATTTGCTTTTGTTGTGTCTGCTGGAAGCGCCTTTGCTTGCAGCCTTGAAGAAGACCTTACTTGGAGAGATCAACCAGTTTCGGTGGCACCTGATGGGAGCTTTCAGCACGCTGAAGACTATAAGCACCATAAGTTATACGGTGGAAAGATCGTTGATTTAGGCGGCAAGCGAGTTGCTCAACGAGTCACCCTTACGACCTCATGCGGTGGTATTTTCGAAAGGCTTTTGTTTGCGGACTGCCATCGAGCAGAAGTTGTGTCGATCTTGGGAGCTGAAAACCTTGATCAGCCCAACGGATGGCGTGATGAACTCGTGGATCTGATACAAGTCCCCATTGGAGCTATAGACGTGCGAGAAATTACATCTGCGGCTGAACTGGTATCGATAGCTTACGAGAACGACTACAAAGTTTCTCTTAGTGTTGAGCAACAAATCGCAAACATGAAGCGCCGCAACCGTTATGACCCATTCAACGGCTGCAAAATCTACTACCCAGAGTCCCGAGGAGCAGGTCTATGATCGGACTTGAACACTATCTTACGGTCGCGGCGACGCTGTTCGTCATCGGCATCTTCGGTCTCTTCCTGAACCGCAAGAACGTCATCATCCTGCTGATGAGCATCGAGTTGATGCTGCTGGCGGTGAATATCAACCTTGTGGCGTTTTCCAGCTTCCTCGGCGATCTGGTCGGGCAAGTGTTCACGCTGTTCGTGCTGACTGTTGCGGCGGCCGAGGCGGCTATTGGTCTGGCCATTCTGGTCTGTTTCTTCCGCAACCGTGGCACTATCGCGGTTGAAGACGTCAATATGATGAAGGGCTAAGAGAACTATGGAAACCACCATCCTCTTTGCCCCGTTGGTGGGCGCGCTGCTCTGCGGGTTTGGCTGGCGCTTTATTGGCGAAAAGGCCGCCATGTGGACCGCCACGGGCCTCCTGTTCCTCGCCTGTCTGCTGTCGTGGATCGTCTTCCTGACCTTCGATGGCCAGACCCAGCAGATCGAAATCCTGCGCTGGATCGAGAGCGGCTCGCTGTCGACAAGCTGGGCGATCCGTCTGGACCGGCTGACCGCGATCATGCTGATTGTGGTGACGACGGTCTCGGCCCTCGTGCACCTTTACTCCTTCGGCTACATGGACCACGACCCGCAATGGCGTGAGGGTGAAAGCTACAAGCCGCGTTTCTTTGCCTATCTGTCCTTCTTCACCTTCGCGATGCTGATGCTGGTGACGGCGGACAATCTGGTGCAGATGTTCTTTGGCTGGGAGGGCGTGGGCGTCGCGTCCTACCTGCTGATCGGATTTTATTACCGCAAATCCAGCGCCAATGCGGCGGCGATGAAGGCGTTTATCGTCAACCGCGTCGGCGATTTCGGCTTTGCTTTGGGGATCTTCGCGATTTTCTTCCTGACCGACAGCATCAATTTCTCGGACGTTTTCGCCTCGGCCCCGACGCTGGCCGAAACGCAACTGACCTTCCTTTGGGGGGAGTGGACCGCGATTGAGGTGATCTGCGTCCTGCTGTTCATCGGCGCGATGGGGAAATCTGCGCAGTTGATCCTGCACACCTGGTTGCCGGACGCGATGGAGGGCCCGACGCCGGTGTCGGCGCTGATCCACGCTGCGACCATGGTGACGGCGGGTGTGTTCCTGGTCTGCCGCATGTCGCCGTTGATGGAGTTCGCGCCGGGCGCCACCGCGTTCATCACCTTCCTTGGGGCCTCGACCGCCTTCTTTGCGGCGACCGTGGGTCTGGTGCAAACCGATATCAAACGCGTCATCGCCTATTCGACCTGTTCGCAACTGGGCTATATGTTCGTGGCGGCGGGCGTCGGCATGTACTCGGCGGCGATGTTCCACCTGCTGACGCACGCCTTCTTCAAGGCGCTGTTGTTTCTTGGTGCGGGTTCGGTGATCCATGCCATGCATCACGAGCAGGAGATGACCGAATACGGCGGGCTGCGGAAGAAGATCCCCTATACCTTCTGGGCGATGATGATCGGCACGCTGGCGATCACCGGTGTGGGGATCCCGCTGACCACGTTCGGCTTTGCCGGGTTCCTGTCCAAGGACGCCATCATCGAAAGCGCCTTTGCCGGTGGAACGGGCTATGCCTTCTGGATGCTGGTGATTGCCGCTGTCTTTACCTCGTTCTACAGCTGGCGTCTGATCTTTCTGACCTTCTATGGTGAGCCGCGCGGTGACAAGCACACGCATGACCACGCCCATGAAAGCCCGTTGACCATGCTGATCCCGCTTGGCGCGCTGTCTATCGGGGCCGTTTTTGCCGGGATGATCTGGTATAGCAACTTCTTTGGCCATACCGATAAGGTTGGCAAGTTCTATGGCATCCCCGTAGCCGAAGCATCCGAACACGCCGAAGGGCATGATGATGCGACTCATGCCGAGCACGTCGCCGACGGCACCGCTGATGCGCATCATGGGGACGAAGGCCACGCGGATGACGCACATGCAGATGAGAGTCATGCGGATGGCAGCCATGGAGAGAAAGACGCCCATGGCGGCGACCATCACTACGTGTTTGCGGGTGAGCCGGGCGAGGGCGCGCTGTATATCGCACCCGACAATACCGTGCTGGACGATGCCCATGCGGTTCCGAAATGGGTCAAGGTCTCGCCCTTCGTGGCGATGCTGTTGGGCTTTGTCGTGGCCTATTGGTTCTACATCGTGAACACCACGTTGCCCGCACGCTTGGCCGCAAACCAGCGTCCGTTGTATCTGTTCCTGCTGAACAAATGGTACTTTGACGAGATCTATGATGCGGTCTTTGTCAAACCCACCGTGGCCCTTGGCCGGTTCCTTTGGAAACGCGGCGACGGCAATACAATCGACGGTTTCCTGAACGGAGTAGCCATGGGCGTTGTTCCCTTCTTCACCCGCCTCGCAGGCAAGGCGCAGACCGGGTACATCTTCACCTATGCCTTCTGGATGGTGCTGGGCATCGCCGCCCTTGTGACCTGGATGTCGATCGGCGGAGGGGCGCTGTAATGGACAATATCCTTTCCATCGTCACCTTCATCCCGGCCATCGCAGCGGGCATTCTGGCTCTGTTCCTGCACGGCAACGACGCGGCGGCGCAACGCAATGCCAAATGGGTCGCGCTGCTGGCGACCACGGTGACCTTCCTTGTCTCGATCGGCATCTACACCGGCTTTGACCCCAACGACACCGGCTTTCAGATGGTGGAAGAGGGTGAATGGCTGCTGGGCCTGAAATACAAGATGGGCGTTGATGGGATCAGCGTTCTGTTCGTGCTGCTGACCACATTCATCATGCCGCTGACCATTCTGGCCAGCTGGCAGGTGACGGATCGCGTCAAGGAATACATGGTCGCCTTCCTGCTGCTGGAAACGCTGATGCTGGGCGTGTTCATGGCGCTGGATCTGGTGCTGTTCTACCTGTTCTTCGAGGCAGGCCTGATCCCGATGTTCCTGATCATCGGCATCTGGGGCGGCAAGGACCGTATCTATGCCAGCTTCAAATTCTTCCTCTATACCTTCCTCGGCTCGGTGCTGATGCTGGTGGCGATGGTGGCGATGTATGCCGATGCGGGCACCACGGATATCGAGGCGCTGATGACCCATCAGTTCTCCTCCGAAGGGTTCAGCGTGTTGGGCGTCTATATCGTCGGCGGCATGCAGACGCTGATGTTCCTTGCTTTCTTTGCCTCGTTCGCGGTGAAGATGCCGATGTGGCCAGTCCACACCTGGCTGCCGGATGCGCACGTGCAGGCCCCGACGGCGGGTTCCGTGGTGCTGGCGGCGATCCTGTTGAAGATGGGCGGCTATGGCTTTCTGCGGTTCAGCCTGCCGATGTTTCCGGTTGGCTCGGCCGTGATGACCGATCTGGTGCTGTGGATGTCGGCGATTGCAGTGGTCTACACCTCGCTGGTCGCGCTGGTGCAGGAGGATATGAAGAAGCTGATTGCCTATTCCTCGGTCGCGCATATGGGCTTTGTCACCATGGGGATTTTTGCGGCGAACCAGCAGGGTATTGACGGCGCGATCTTCCAGATGCTGAGCCACGGGTTCATCTCCGCCGCGCTCTTCCTGTGCGTCGGCGTGATCTATGATCGGATGCACACCCGTGACATCGAGGCCTATGGCGGTCTCGTGATCCGGATGCCCGCCTATGCATTGGTCTTCATGCTGTTCACCATGGCCAATGTCGGCCTGCCGGGAACGTCGGGCTTCATCGGAGAGTTCCTGACCCTGATGGGCGCCTTCCAGGTCAACACGTGGGTGACGGCCGTGGCCGCGACCGGTGTGATCTTCTCGGCTGGCTATGCGCTGTGGCTGTACCGCCGGGTGGTGTTTGGCGATCTGATCAAGGAAAGCCTCAAGGCGATGACGGACATGAGCTCGCGCGAGCGGCTGATCTTTGCGCCGCTGATCGTGATGACCATCTTGCTGGGCGTCTACCCATCGCTGGTCACGGATGTGATCGGCAACTCGACCGCCGCGCTGATTTCGAACTATGACACGGCTCTGGCCGCGGCTGAGGCTGCGACCCAGACGGCCGCCTCGCATTAAGGAGGCTTTGGAGACATGATCCAGGCTGATCTGACAATAATCCTGCCGGAAATCGTTCTGGCCGTATATGCGATGGTGGCCCTGATCGGGGCCGTCTATACGACGAAAGACGGGCTGGCCCCGGTTCTGGTCTGGACCACCGCTGGCCTGATGGCGCTGTTGGCGATCTGGATTGCCACCAATGGTGACGGCACCAACGTGGCCTTCAACGGCATGTTCGTCGATGACGGCTTTGCCCGCTTTGCCAAGGTCGCGATCCTGCTATCCGCCGCCGCCGTTCTGGTCATGAGCCAGGAATACATGGCCCGCCGGGGCCTGCTGCGCTTTGAGTATCCGTTGCTGGTGGCCCTGGCCGCTGTGGGCATGATGATGATGGTCAGCGCAGGCGATCTGATGTCGCTGTATATGGGGCTGGAGTTGCAATCCTTGGCCCTTTACGTCGTGGCCGCGCTGCGCCGCGACAGTGCGAAATCGACCGAGGCCGGTTTGAAGTATTTCGTGCTGGGCGCGCTCAGCTCGGGCCTTCTGCTATATGGCGCATCGCTGGTTTATGGCTTCACCGGAACCACCCTGTTTTCGGGCATCATCGCGACTGTACAGGTCGGAGATGTCTCAATCGGGTTGCTGTTTGGTCTGATCTTCCTGATCTCGGGTCTGGCCTTCAAAGTGTCGGCCGTGCCGTTCCATATGTGGACGCCGGACGTCTACGAGGGCTCTCCGACCCCGATTACCGCGTTCTTTGCAACCGCGCCGAAAGTGGCGGCGATGGCCCTTTTCGCCCGGCTGCTGCATGACGCGTTCGGTGGTATCGTGAAAGACTGGCAACAAGTGATCGTGCTGCTGTCTGTTCTGTCGATGCTGCTGGGTGCGGTCGCCGCTATTGGGCAGCGGGACATCAAGCGCCTGATGGCGTTTTCGTCGATTGCGCATATGGGCTATGCGCTGATCGGTCTGGCCGCAGGGACCGAGTTGGGCATCAAGGCGATGCTGATGTATCTGGCCATCTACGTGACCATGAATATCGGCACCTTCGCCTTCATCCTGATGATGGAGCGTGATGGCAAACCCGTTACCGATATCGACGCCTTGCGCCAGTATTCCAGGCATGATCCGGGCAAGGCGCTGGCGGTTCTGATCCTGATGTTCAGCCTTGCGGGCGTGCCGCCGATGCTTGGGTTCTTTGCCAAATTCGGGGTCTGGCAAGCGGGCGTCAGCGCGGGTCTGACGGGTCTGGTCATCGTCTCGGCCATCGCATCGGTTATCGGTGCGTTCTACTACCTGCGGATCGTATTCTACATGTATTTCGGAGCCGAGAACGAGGAACCGATCGAAACGCGGTCATCGCCCGTTTTGTGGGTCGCCCTGATGGGATCGGCAGCCCTGATGTTGGCCGGCGTATTCTATCAGTTCGGTGTCGAGGGCGCAGCGGCTGCTGCAGCAGCCACGCTTGTCAACTGATCGTCTTGAACACTGTGAAGGAGGGGCTCGGTCGCGCGACCGGGCCTTTTTGATATGACCAAATGGCCCCAAGGCTACGGCCTGCACGAAGTGCAGGAAGTTGATAGCACCCTGAACGAAGCGGCGCGCATCGCCCCAAACGCCAGTGGTCCGGTGTGGATCATGGCGCATCACCAAACCGCAGCGCGCGGACGGCGCGGGCGGGCCTGGGCGAACCCCATGGGCAATCTGGCCGCGACCTTGCTGATGCGTCCGCAAGGTGCGCCGGAACAGTCGGCTTTGCGCAGTTTCGTGGCCGCGCTGGCCCTGTTTGACGCCTGTGTTGCGGTGACCGGGCGTGCGGCAGGGCTGTCGCTGAAATGGCCCAACGATGTGCTGCTGAACGGCGGCAAGCTGGCGGGAATCCTGCTGGAAAGCACCGGGCAGGGGCGCGGCGTGGCCCATCTGGCCATCGGCATTGGCGTAAATCTGGCCTCGGCCCCAGACCCCGAGGCGGTGGAGCCCGGTGCAATGCGCCCCGTCTCATTGCTGTCCGAAACCGGGGCCCATGTCACGCCCGAGGATTTCCTGACCGAACTCGCCGCCGCCTATGCCCGTTACGAGACCCAGTTTGTCACCTATGGGTTCGAGCCGATCCGCACCGCCTGGCTGGCCCGCGCGGCGCGTCTGGGTGAGGTAATCACCGCCCGTACCGGAACGTCAGAGACGGTAGGCACCTTCGAAACGGTGGACGCGGGGGGCAACCTTGTCCTAAACACCGCGAAAGGCCGCGTGAGCATTCCCGCGGCGGATGTATATTTCTGAAAGGGGCGCAGATGCTTCTGGCCATCGATTGCGGCAACACGAACACCGTATTCTCGATCTGGGATGGCGAAACCTTCCTGTGCACCCTGCGCACGTCGACCCATCATTCGCGCACGGCGGACGCCTATTTCACATGGTATTCGACGCTGGTGAAACATTACGGCATCGAGGCCGAGATCACGGATGTGATTATCGCCTCGACCGTGCCGCGCGTGGTGTTCAACCTTCGTATATTTGCGGATCGGTTCTTTGGCTGCCGGCCATGGGTGGTGGGTAAACCCGATTGCCTGTTGCCTGTGACGCCCCGCGTGGATGAAGGCACCGTGCCTGGCCCGGATCGTCTGGCCAACGCGGTCGGGGCGTTTGACCGGCATGGCGGCAATGTGGTGGTGGTGGATTTCGGCACCGCAACCAATTTCGACGTCGTGGCCGCCGACGGCGCTTATGTCGGCGGCATCATTGCGCCGGGGGTGAACCTCAGCCTGGAGGCTTTGCATCAGGGCGCTGCGGCGTTGCCGCATATCGACATTACGCGGCCGGACAAAGTGATTGGCACGAATACGGTTGGCTGTATCCAGTCGGGCGTGTATTGGGGCTATTCCGGACTGATCGAGGGGCTGATTGCCCGCATCAAGACCGAATACGGAATGCCGATGAAAGTCGTTGGAACCGGAGGGCTCGCACCCTTGTTCGATCAGGCAGACGTGGGGTTCGACGCAATCGAAGATGATCTGACGATGCACGGCCTGACCGTGATCCATCGCTATAACAAGGAAAATGGCTCGACATGAGCAGCGAAAGACTGATCTACCTGCCGCTGGGCGGGGCCGGTGAAATCGGCATGAATGCCTATGTGTATGGCTATGGTGAACCGGGCAAGGAACGCCTGATCCTCGTCGATCTGGGCGTGACGTTTCCCGATATGGAAACCACGCCAGGGGTTGATCTGATCCACGCCGATATTTCATGGCTGCAGGACCGCGCCGACCGGCTTGAGGCGATCTTTGTCACCCACGCGCACGAAGATCACGTGGGCGCCGTGGCCCATTGTTACGAAGCACTTGGCGCGCCGGTCTATGCACGTGCTTTCACCGCCAATATCGCCCGCCGCAAGATGGACGAACATGGCCATCCCGAAGACGCCGTGCGCACCGCCTCGGCCTGGCCCGAGCAGGTCTCGGCTGGCCCGTTCACCGTGGGTTTCCTGCCGGTCTCGCATTCGATCCCCGAAAGCGCGGCCTTGGTGATCGACACGCCTGCGGGCCGGATCGTGCATTCGGGCGATTTCAAACTGGACGCAAACCCGGTTGTGGGGGAAGCGTTTGACCCGGACCTGTGGACCGAGGTTGCCAAATCGGGTGTCAAGGCGCTGGTCTGTGACAGCACCAATGTGTTTTCAGCCCATCCCGGACGATCGGAATCCGAAGTTGGGCCCGAGATCACAAAGCTGGTCGAAAGCGCCGAAGGTATGGTTGTGGCCACCACTTTTGCCTCGAACGTTGCGCGGGTGAAGACATTGGCAGAGGCCGGGCAGCGGGCCGGGCGTTCGGTTGTTTTGCTGGGCCGCGCCATGCGCCGGATGATCGAGGCGGCGACGGAAACCGGTATCCTGTCGGACTTCCCCAAGGTGATCAGCGCAGAAGAGGCGGTGGACCTGCCGCGCCAGAACCTGATGCTGATCGTGACCGGCAGTCAGGGCGAACGCCGCGCCGCCAGCGCGCAACTGGCACGCGGCAAGTATCGCGGGATCGAACTGAAAGAGGGCGATCTGTTCCTGTTCTCGTCGAAGACCATTCCCGGAAACGAGCGCGGCGTGATCTTCATCATGAACCAGCTTAGCGAAAAGGGCGTGGATGTGGTCGATGACAGCTCGGGGCTGTATCACGTCTCGGGCCACGCCAACCGGCCTGATCTTGAGAAGGTGCATGCGCTGACTGACCCTCAGATGGTCATCCCGATGCACGGCGAACACCGCCACCTGCGCGAACATGCGAAACTGGCCGAGGCTGGCGGGCGGACCGGTATCCTTGCGGTCAACGGCACCATGTTGGACCTGACCGGCAATGCGCCCAAGGTTGTGGATTATGTCGAGACCGGACGCACCTATCTGGACGGCACCGTCAAGATCGGCGCGCTGGACGGCATTGTCCGCGACCGTATTCGCATGGCGCTGAACGGGCATGTCACGGTCACAGTCATTCTGGATGAAGAGGACGAGCCGCTGGGCGAACCCTGGTGCGATATGATGGGCCTACCGGAAACCGGAACCTCGCGGGCCGCTTTGGTCGAGGTGCTGGAGGAAGACCTGAACCAGTTCCTGATGCGGGCCGAGGCCAAGACCCTGCGCGACGATGACAAGCTGGAAGAGGCGATGCGCCGGATCGTGCGTCAGACCGCCAAGACCGAGATCGGCAAGAAGCCCGAAGTTACCGTTGTGATCAGCCGGATGAAGTAAGCCCGGCGTCAGTCGGCATCCGGCATCGGGTATCCGCGCAGGCGCAGAAACAGGCTGGCCTCATCCTGGTTCTGGTAGAAGGGAACCGATGCCGGTGGCGTCGGATCGGTCACGCGCGCTGCGATTTCGGCCAGAACAACTTCGGTGATGAAGGGCAGGTCCAGATCACGGGCGCGGTCCAGCTGGACCCATTGCAGATGCGACAGCTCGTCCGAGGCGCGGCTGAAATCGTCCAGATCGCCCTGAATCTCATCCGCATCGACCAGAAAGAACCGCGCATCAAACCGGCGTGGGCGGCCGGGCGGCGTGACGGCGCGAAAAACGAACTGTAAGCCTTTGGCGGATGGCAGAAATCCCATGTCGGCAAATTCCGCCCAATCCTCGGGCACGGTCGCGGACCAAGTGCCGGGCTGCCCCAGAACCAGTCCGGTTTCTTCCCACAATTCGCGTATCGCAGCGGCGGCCAGCGCGGTTTGCAGATCGGGCGCGGATTGTTCGGCAAGCCGGTCTTGACACAAACCGGGCAGCGGCGTGGCCAAAGGAACACTCCCGTCCGACGGGTCAACCGCGCCGCCGGGGAAAACAAACTTGTTGGGCATGAACACGGCATTGGTGCCGCGTTGCCCCATCAGAATCGACGGATCCGTCAGGCGATTGCGCAAGACAATGACTGTCGCCGCGTCCCGTATTGCTGTTTTGTCGATGCTCATGCGTGGCCGGTTCCGATGGATGACCTCATGAGGCTTTCTCGAACCCGTTCATCCGGCGTGCCCATTGATAGGCCACCATGGCCCCCTTCAGGCGGGGCAGCAGGTACAGCGACAGCGCCACACAGGCAATGGAAAAGCCGATTGCCATGGTCCACGGATCCGGCCGCCAATGCACGTACGAGACGTGCAGCGCGGGGGCCAGCAGGTGCCCGACCACCAGAATCGTCAGGTATGCCGGGCCATCATCGGCGCGGTGATGAAACAGCTCCTGCCCGCAGTTCGGGCAGTGGTCGTTCACCTTCAGATAGCTGTGCAGCAGCTTGCCCTCACCACATTTGGGGCACCGGCCACGAAAGCCTTTGACCAAAGCAGGCCATGTCGGGCGCTCATCTTCGGTCGGGGTCTCGATCGTCTGGTCCATAATATAACTCATGCGCTCATCTTTGCCGGATATTGCGCCTTGTGTCCGCGAGTTTAAAGGGGGGTGCGTCGCTTTGTGCCGATGCGGGCAATGACGCGCCCAAGCCAAATATCAAAAAAAGTTTGACCTTTGCGACGGAAACCCCGGCGCGCCCCGTTTGAATGGATATGAGCAGCGGTGATGAGGCCGCGTCAAACAAGGGAAACCAACCATGAAAAACTCAACTTTCATCGCGGGTATCGTACTTGCAGCAGTCGCCATCACAGGCACATCGGTTCTGGCGGCGGGTCCCAAAGATCGTGAGCCCGTTTCGTTTCAGGAACTGGACGCAAACGGAGATGGGCAGATCACCAGGGACGAGATGACCGCCCATCGCAATGCGCGGTTCACGACGGCAGATACCGATGGCGACGGCCAATTGAGCGTTGAAGAAATGCAGGCGGCGGCCCAGAAACGGTCGGACGAGCGTGTCACCAAGATGTTCGAAGAGCATGACGCCAACGCCGATGGCTTTCTGAGCCAGGATGAGTTGCCGAAACCACGCCGGGCTGACAAGATGTTTGACCGGATCGATGCAGATGACAGCGGCAGCATCTCGGAACAGGAATTTGCCGATGCAAAAGACAAAATGGGCCGGCATCACAAAAAGCGTCACAAGGCGGGCGCCGACAATAACTGATGCGGGATGGAGGATCTGACCTCCCATCCAGATACAGGTTGCGGCGGCGATGCCGCTGCAGCCGACCTTGGCGACGATGTGTTGCTGAGGCAGTTTGCTGATGGCGATGCCGGGGCCGCGCGGCTTTTGACCGACCGTCTGGGGCCGCGCAGCTATTCGGTGGCTTTGCGTATGCTGGGAAACCGGGCCGAGGCCGAAGACATCACGCAAGAGGCCATGATGCGGCTGTGGCAGATGGCACCGGACTGGGTGCCAGGGCAGGCCAAGGTCTCAACCTGGCTATACCGGGTGACGCTGAACCTGTGTGTGGATATGCGGCGCAAGAAACGGCCCGAGGCCTTGTCGGATGTACCCGAACCCGAGGACGATGGTGTCAGCGTGGTTGAACGCATGCAGCAAGAGGCGCGCAAGGATGCATTGCAGGCGGCCCTGTCACAATTGCCGGATCGGCAAAGACAGGCGGTTATCCTGCGCCATATCGAGGAATTGCCCAACCCCGAGATTGCCGGGATCATGGGGGTATCGGTAGAAGCGGTCGAAAGTCTGACCGCGCGGGGAAAACGCAGCCTGGCTGCCAATCTGGCCAGACGACGGGATGAACTGGGGTATGAAAATGGCTGATGATGACATGGAACTGGATGATCTGTTTGCCCAGGCAAGGGCGCAGCGCGACGACCTGCCGGATGGTCTGGCCGTACGCATTCAGACCGATGCCGAGGCGGTTCGCCTGCAACGTCTGAAAGCCCGGTCGCCGGTCGGCCCCCGACCATGGGTCCGTTTTCTAGAACAGATCGGCGGCTGGCAGGGGTTTGGTGGCCTGATCGCGGCCAGTGCCGCTGGTGTCTGGATCGGGTTTTCCGCACCTGCTTTTCTGCCCGACCCGGCCAGTTTGGTGACGTCGCAGGACACGTCTTATCTGATAGCGGATCTGGGCTTTGACACGAGTTTTCTGGAGGCCACGGAATGAGCGCGGAAACCAAACCAAAACGGCGTTGGATGCCGATTGTTCTGGCCCTCTCACTGGCCCTGAACCTGTTGATTGTCGGGATTGCTGCGGGGACGGTTCTTCGGTTGAAAGGCGGTGACCACGCCAAGGGCCCACCGGGTTTTGGCCCCGCCTTGTATCGCGCTTTGCCCAAAGACGACCGCAAATCCCTGCGCGGGGAATTGTCGGGGTTGCACCGGGAACGTTCAGGTAACCGGGCGCGGGATTTTGCAGCGATCAGCCAGGCATTGCGCGCGGTGCCGTTCGATCCGGCGGCTGTTGAGGTTCTGTTGCAGCAACAGGCACAGGAAACGGCCCAATTGCAAGCTGCGTTACAAACTCAATGGTTGGCGCGTGTCTCGGCGATGTCGGATGCAGAACGTCAGGGTTATGCCGACCGGCTGGAAGAGGTTGTTCAGCGTGGCCACCGCAAGCACCAGAAGCACGATTGATTCATGCCGCGCTTTGGCGGATCCGAACCTGATTGCGGCCTGCTCTTTTCGCGGCGTACAGCGCCTCGTCCGCTGATTTCATCAGCCTATCCACAGGCTCGGGCCGTGTATCTTGCGACGCATATCCGGGCGAGGCGTGTTTGAGGCCGATGCTGATCGTAACCGGGATCGGGTCCTGTGTGTCGGACAGGTGAAAGGGTTGTTGGCAAATACTGTCGCACAGCGCCTCTGCCAGTTTGACGGCCCGTGCACGGGTCATGTTTGAGGCCCCGATCATGAACTCTTCACCGCCGATGCGGGCGACAAACCCGGTGTCCCCCAGAACCCGCTGCATCCGGGTCGCGGCCTGCGTCAGCACCATGTCGCCGCTGGCATGCCCAAAGCGGTCATTGATCGTTTTGAAATGGTCCAGATCGGCCAGCATGATCGCAAAGCCGCGCCCGGACCTCAGCGATTGGCGGGCGATCTGTTCCATCGCGTGCATACCGTAGCGCCGGTTGTGCAACCCGGTCAGCGGGTCGATCCACGAGTCGGCGATCCCGCGTTTCAGCGAGGCGCGCATCTGATCGATACGTGTTTTTCGGGCAAGCTGGTTTGCCAGTCGCAACTGGATTTCCTGCGGGCAGAAGCCGCCAAGGCAAACGGCATCCGCGCCGCGATCCAAAGCCTCGGACGCCATAGCGGCATTGGTGTCGTCCAGTACCCCGATCAGAACTGTGTGGCGCGTCGCGCTGCGAGATCTGAGGTCGGCGAGAATATTCAATCCGCTCGGGCTGGCATCCAATTCGATCACGACGGCGTCCGGGGTCGGGCCCGACAACAGCGCCTGCAGATTGGATTGCGTGTGCCAGCCGACAATGTGCCGTGTCTGATGGGACAGGGCCTTGTTCCATATCGCGCCGGTTCGGGGTGTCAGCGACAGAATATCGACGCGCGCTGGCTTGTGTGGGGTGAGAAATGCCGTGGCTTGTTCTGCGAATCCAATGGTCTGAGGCGTGTCGTTGACGTGAAGGTCCTGCGTGTCGGCCCGCGCCCGCAACAGGCTGCGAATGCGGGCCAGAAGCAGCGTATCCTTGAATGGATGGGTCATCACATCGTCCAGCCCATCCTCCAACGCGCGCAGGCGGGCGGCCTTGTCATTCTGAGGCGCAAGCGCCACCACGGGCACATCGCCCAGCTCGGGCTCGTTCAGGATAAGCTTTTTGACATCTGCGGCCGTCCCGTCCGGCAGGGTCTGCGCGGTCAGAACAAGATCGGGCCGTACCCGCCGCAGCAAGGCTCGCAGCCCCTTTAGCTTTTCCCCCTGCACCACGTGATACCATGCCGCCGTCAGCTGAACCTTCAGCATAATGCGGTTGGTTGATACCCCGTCGAGGACAAGGATGGTTCCCTGCACGGACATAGTCGCTCACCGTTGATTGCATGCGTCAACAAAGTGTTTATGAGTCTGGTTAACAAACCCTTTCCAAGACCGAATCCAGGGCCGGTTTATGTCACTTTCTGCCGATTCTGCCGAAACGCTTGCGCTGACCGCCCTTGGCTGGCTGGTCGGAAATGATGAGCTTTTGCCTGTATTTCTTGGCTCAACCGGCGCTGCGTCTCAGGATTTGCGGACCAATGCGGGCGACCCTGCCTTTTTGGCATCCGTTCTGGATTTCCTTCTGATGGATGATTCGTGGATCATCGCGTTTTGCGACGCGCATTCGGTCCCATATGCCCAACCCGCACAGGCCCGCGCGGTGCTGGCGGGCGGTGAAATGCACTGGACCTAACCCTATCTCAGCAGGAGCCTGCGATGCCCATTGATGCAATCGTCTTCGACAAGGACGGCACTCTGTTCGATTTCGCCAATACGTGGGGGGCATTCGGGCGGTCGCTGCTGACGCGTCTCGCCGGTTCCGATCAGACACGGGCGGCAGAGCTGGGCGCCGTCATCGGCTATGATCTTGAGCAGGATCGATATGCCGAAGACAGTATCGTCATCGCAGCCACGGTTGAAGAAATTGCCGAGCTTATGCTGCCTCATCTGGATGGGTACACGCTGGCCGAACTTATCGACCTGATCAATACCGAGGCTGCGGCGGCCACTCAGGCCCCCGCAGTGCCGTTGGAATCGTTTCTGGATGGTCTGCGGAAATCCGGCCTCAAACTTGGCGTTGCGACAAATGACAGCGAACACCCCGCGCTTCAGCACCTGGAGTCGGTGGGTATTCGTGACCATTTCGACTTTATCGCGGGGTATGACAGCGGCCATGGATATAAGCCCGGGCCGGGGCAGTTGCTGGCCTTTGCCGCGCATGTCGGCGTCGATCCGTCGCGTATTGCCATGGTGGGTGACAGCCTGCATGACCTGCAGGCCGGGCGCGCTGCCGGTATGGTGACTATTGGCGTTCTGACAGGCCTGGCCAAGGCCGAGGTACTGGCCCCTATGGCCGATGTGGTTCTGCCGGATATCGGGCATATTCCGGTCTGGCTGGCGCAGAACTGACCTCACCGACCCGAAATTCGGCATATCGGGATAAGAAACCGACATTTTCTGTCGCAGACAGAGCGGCTGTTGGACGGTCTTCAAGGCTTGCTTGGTATAAGCAAAGCAGGAGGGGACGATGGCCGACACCAGTACTCGCAAACGGCGCGGCGGCGGCCGCGCCGGGGCCGCCGCCCGACGCGGAAGCGCCGTCATCGATCAGATGCCATGGAACCCGCCGGTCAACACCGACCGACCGACCGAACCGCTGGGCCCCGAAGGGATCGAGGCGATCCATGATGGCGCGATGCGTATTCTGGAAGAGATCGGTATCGAGTTCTACAATGACGAAGCCGTTGAGATCCTGCGCGAGGCCGGGTGCACGATAGAAGGCGACAACGTTCGGATGGGCCGCGATTTCGTGATGGAGATGGTGGCCAAGGCCCCCAGCAGTTTCACGATCACCCCGCGAAATCCTGAACGCACGATTGAAATCGGCGGCAAGAATATGGTGTTCGGGAACGTCTCGTCTCCACCAAATTACTGGGACATGGAGATCGGCAAGAAGGTTCCCGGCAACCGCCAGATGTGTCGCAACCTTCTGAAACTGACGCAATATTTCAACTGCATTCACTTTGCCGGGGGCTATCCGGTCGAACCCGTGGATCTGCATGCCAGCGTCCGGCATCTGGATGTGCTGTATGACAAGTTGACACTGACGGATAAGGCCATGCACGCCTATTCGCTAGGCAAAGAGCGGGTCGAAGACGTAATGGAGATGGTGCGGATCGCAAGCGGGCTGAGCCACGACGAATTCGACGCCAGCCCTCGGATGTATACCAATATCAACTCGACCTCGCCCCTGAAACACGACTATCCGATGATCGATGGTTGCCTGCGTCTGGCCCGGCGGGGGCAGGCGATTGTAGTGACGCCATTCACGCTTGCAGGCGCGATGGCACCGGTGACGATGGCGGGGGCGGTGGCGCAGTCGCTGGCCGAGGCGCTTTGTGCAATCGCGCTGTTCCAATATGTCCGCCCCGGCACGCCCTGCGCAATCGGGACGTTTACCTCGAATGTCGACATGAAAACCGGCGCTCCGGCCTTTGGAACGCCGGAATACATGCGCTCGACCCAGATGACCGGGCAGATGGCGCGGTTTTATAATCTGCCGATGCGATCCTCGGGCGTTTGCGCGGCGAATGTACCGGATGGGCAATCGGTTTGGGAGACGTCAAACTCGCTTTGGGCGGCGGTACAGTCGGGCACGAACATGGTGTATCATGCGGCTGGCTGGCTTGAGGGTGGTCTGATCGCAAGCCCCGAGAAATTCATCATGGATTGTGAGGTTCTTCAGCAAATTCAACGCTATATGGATCCTGAAATTGTCGCGACCGGCCCGGATGAGATCGCCGTGGACGCCATACGTTCGGTCGGGAATGACGGCCATTTCTTTGGCATCCAGCACACGCAGGACCGGTACACCACGGCGTTTTATCAACCCTTCCTGAGCGATTGGAAAAACTATGAAGGTTGGGAGGTCGCAGGCGGTATCTGGACAGCCGAACGGGCGCATCACATGTTCAAAGAGATCATCACCAGCTTTGAGCCTCCGGCGATGGATGACGGAATTCGCGAGGAGCTGGCCGAATTTGTTGATCGTCGCAAAGCGGAAGGCGGGGCACCCACGGATTTCTGACCTCAGACCGTCTTGCTTGACCGGATTCTCGGCAATTCGGACAGATTTTGGCTATTTGTTAAGGATTGTCAGACCACAGTAGGGTGAAACCAATCTGGGGCACCTTATGCATGGTCTGATCAATCGGGCGATCCAATCCTTTGTCTGTGCGACTTACGGTCAATCGTGCTGGCTGCGCGTGACCGAGGCCGCAGGGCTGGGATTTCACGAGTTCGAGCCCATGTTGATCTATGGCGAAGACGTGCTGGCGCAAGTTCTTGATGCGTTGAGCCACGATCTGGGGCGTCCACAGCCCGAAATACTCGAAGACGTCGGCACCTATCTGGTCTCGCATCCCAATATGGAAGGCTTGCGACGACTGCTGAGGTTTGGCGGCGTCAGCTATGTCGAGTTTCTGCATTCGCTGGACGACCTTGCGGATCGCGTCCGTCTGGCCGTGTCGGACCTGACCTTGCCAGCCTTGGAGTTGCGGGAACGTTCTGCCACCGAATATCAGCTGCTCTGTTATTCGGGTTTGCCGGGTTATTCGAGCGTAATGGTCGGGGTCCTGCGGGCCATGGCCGACGATTATGGCGCGCTGGTGATGCTGTCGCATGACGGACAACAGGATACGGCCGAGATTATCTCAATCATGTTGGTGGAAAGCGCCTTCGCGGAAGGGCGGCATTTCGATTTGGGGGCGCGAAACGGATGACAGAACCCGAGGATCTGGCGCATCTGCTGGAAACCCTGTGCCCGATGTTTCTGCTGCTGGATGAAGGCGGGAAAATCGAACGGGCCGGGCCTACGCTGCAAAAGCTGCGCCCGGACATGCCTTTGATCGGGAAAGGTTTTTTGGATGTGTTCCAACTGATCCGCCCGCGCACCGTCACCACCATTCCGGCGCTGATGTCCATGGCCGGGGCGAAGCTGCATCTGAAGTTTCTTGATGAACCCCGAACCGCCCTGAAAGGGCTTGTTGCGCCGTTACCGAATGGGCGCGGGGCGGTGATCAACCTGTCATTTGGCATCTCGATCCTGGACGCGGTGCGGGATTACGCCCTGACCAGTGCCGATTTTTCGGGCACCGATCTGGCCATCGAACTTCTGTATCTGGTCGAGGCGAAATCCGCCGCGATGGAGGCATCGCGGTCCCTGAACCTGCGGTTGCAGGGCGCGATGCTGGCGGCTGAGGAGCAAGCCTATACCGACACCTTGACCGGCCTGAAAAACCGCCGCGCGATGGATCATATGCTGGGGCATCTGGTATCGGCCAACGCTTCATTTGCGCTGATGCATCTGGATCTGGATTATTTCAAAGCCGTGAATGACCGATTGGGTCACGCCGCCGGGGACTATGTATTGCAGCAAGCCGCCCAGATCATGGTCGAGGAAACGCGGGGCGATGACACTGTTGCGCGTGTCGGCGGCGATGAGTTTGTGATTATTTTCAAGGGCCTGACCCGAGAGGATGTGTTGACCTCCATCGCCGCACGCCTGATCGCGCGATTGAATGAGCCGATGATGTTTCAACAACAGCCCTGCCGTATTTCCGCAAGCATCGGAACGGCGATCTCCACCCAGTTCGATGCGCCCAAAGCGGCCGAGATTCTTCATGCCGCCGATCTGGCGCTGTATCAGGCCAAGCGGGAAGGGCGATCCTGCCATCGACTGTACTCAACGCTGTCGCAAGCGCAGTCGTGAGTCGATCCTTGTCAGGCGGTTTCGAAGGCGGCGCTCAGCTTCCGGGCGATCTGGAGTTGTATGGGCGGAAGCTCTCCGACCACGGGCAATAGCTGCCCTTGGAACCCGGCGCGGTCCAGTTCTTGCGGGACGTCTTCCAACACGTGCCCGCCTGTGCAGGCAAAGAAGGGCAGGCATATGGATTTCTGACCCACGCTGCTCGCTGCATCGGCAATTGAAGGGGGTTCTTCAACAAAGCCCACGTGAATTGATTTGAACGCAAGAATCTCACCCAGTGTCTTGGCAAAATCCCGCGTCACAGTCGCAGGATTGCGGCTGCGCCCCGATCCGTGGGCGGCGATCACCAGATCTGTTTCTGACGCCAGCCATTGGTTCGCGACCAACGCATCCTGCAGGGCCGAGGCGGCCAGATTGGCCAATTCCGGGTCAACGCCCAACGGGTCCAGAATCTGCAGGCCACGATTTCCGACACGTTTCGGCAGGGCGCTGGTGACGAACCAGCCCTTGGCCATGAACAAAGGGTAAATCACCGTGTCGCTGGGCAGGCTATCCATCATGGCCTCAAGCGATCCGGGGGCGGCGAGGGTGGCAGAATGCACCGATACACCGGCCGCCACGGCATCAACCTGCGCGGCAAACCGCGACAAAGAGGCCTCGGCCGGATCGGGATCCGAGGGTTGACCATGGGCGACAATAATGGCGTGCGGCATATACGGCTCCTGTTCTTGGGCGATAGCTGTGTCGCCGGGCCTGCAAGTCAAGACAGGTGTTAGCCCAAAACGGCCAGCCAAAGCCAGACGGTCAGAATCGAAACGCCTGTTCCGATCAGAACGGATGAGGCGGCGACCCGTTTGGCGCGGCCATACATATTGGCAAAGATATAGGCATTGAAACCCGGTGCCATGGCCGCGTTCAAAACGCCCGAGCGGAACAGGTCCTGCGGCAGTCCGGTGGATTTGCCGAAGATCCAGACAAGGCTTGGGTGCAGCATCAGTGAGATGCAGCACACATAGGCAATCGTGCGCAGATCACCCTCGGGCTTGTATTTGACCAGCACGCCGCCCAGTGCGAACAGGGCTCCGGGCAAGGCCGCGCGGGTCACAAGGCCAAGCGCTTCATCGACCACGCGGGGAATGACAAGGCCCGAGAGGTTGACGACAAACCCAAGCGCAATGCCCAGGATCAAAGCGTTCTTGAACATCGCAGACAGGACCGAGCGTGCCATCCGCGCGCCGCCATGGCCGCGATTTCGGACGATCTCCATCACCGTGATGCCGACGCCATAGCAGAAGGGCGAATGGAACGCGATGATCGCGTAGTTTCCGGTCAGGTTTTCAGGCCCATAGGCACGCTCGGTTATCGGCAGGCCCAGCAGGACTGAGTTCGAAAACAGGCAGCAAAAGCCGATGGCGACGCAGTCTTCCCACTCGCGCCCAAAGATCAGCCGCGCGCCGAACAGTCCGGCGGTGAAACACAGCGCAGCGGCAGAATAGAAGCTGGCCAACAGGCGCGGATCGAAACTGGCGCTGAGGTCCAGATGCGCGATGGCCAGAAACAGCAGGCAGGGGATGGCGAAGCCCTGCGTGAATTTCATCAGACCATCGACATGCACTTCTTTGAAATAGCCCGACCGCGTCGCGGCATAGCCCGCACCGATGACCAGAAAGACCGGCAGGATGACGTCAATCAGGCTTTGAAGCATATCGCCCCCCGGCCTGGCGGTATCCGGATTGCGCGGGGCAGGGCCTTACAGCGCCTGATGGATCACCATCCCGTCATAGGCGGGGGTGATGTGGTCGGCGGTCTCGGCCTCGACGGTCGCATAGTCAAGATCGATATGCATATTGGTCAGTACCGCCTGTTTCGGTTGCAGCTTTTCAATCCAGCCCAGCGTCTTTTCCAGATGCGCATGGGTCGGGTGCGGCGTGCGGCGCAGGGCGTCGATGACAAGGCAATCCAGCCCCTCCATCGCAGGCCACGCGTCGTCGTAGACCTCGGCCACGTCGGGAAGGTAGGCAAGGTTGCCCATGCGAAATCCCAGCGCGTCGATCGAGCCGTGATTGACCTTGAACGGTTGAAAGGGGATCGGGCCACCGGGTCCGTCAACTTCGAAAGCGCCGTCAATGGATTTCAGATCCAGAATCGGAGGGTAGGGTGAGCCTTCGGGTTGGATAAACGCATATCCAAACCGCCCAAGCAGTGCGTTCTGCGTATCGCCATCAGCCCAGACCGGCACGCGGGATTTCATGTTGAAGACAATCATCCTCAGATCGTCGATGCCATGCACGTGGTCAGCGTGAGAGTGGGTATAGACCACCCCGTCCAACCGACCGGTGCCGGTATCCAGCAACTGGCTGCGCATGTCCGGCGTTGTGTCGATCAGGACCGATGTGGTGCCATCTGGCCCGTCCCGCTCCACCAGCATCGAGCAGCGGCGGCGGATATTGCGCGGGTTCGTTGGGTCGCAGTCACCCCATTGCCCGCCAAGGCGCGGCACGCCGCCAGAGGACCCGCAGCCCAGAATGGTGCACCGCAGCTGGTTCATGCAGCGGCCTTGTACAAAGCGGCCTTCGAGAACAGGCGGTCGAAATTGGCCTGCGTTTGCGCGGCGAATACGGCGTAATCCATGCCGAACACCTCGGCCCCTTTGCGGGCGGTGTGCGCAGTATAGGCAGGCTCATTGCGTTTGCCGCGATAGGGCGGCGGGGCCAGATAGGGCGCGTCGGTTTCGACCAGAATGCGGTCCACGGGCGCGGCGGCGAAGATGTCGCGCAACCCCTGACTTTTGGGGAAGGCAGCTATGCCGGACATGGACAGGTAGAACCCCAAATCCAGAGCAGCCTTGGCCAGCTCGGCGGAGGACGAGAAGCAATGCATGACGCAGGAATAGGGCGCGTTGCGGTATTCCTCGGCCAGAATGCGGGCCATGTCGTCATCGGCGGCGCGGGCGTGGATGATCAGGGGCAGGCCGGTGCGCTGGGCGGCTTCGATATGGATGCGCAGCGATTGTTTCTGCACCTCGGCGCTGTCGGCGGTGTAATGGTAATCCAGTCCGGATTCACCGATGCCCACGAATTTCGGGTGTTGCGCCAAAGCGACCAGATCATCGACCGTTGCCATTGGCTCGTCTGCGGCACTCATCGGGTGGGTGCCCGCGGCGTAGAAAACCGGAGCGTGGGCCTCGGCGATGGCGCGGACGGAAGGCTCGTTGCGCAAACGGGTGCAGATCGTGACCATGCGGGTCACGCCTGCCTCGGCGGCGTTGGCGATGATCTGGTCCAGTTGCCCCTCGAAATCGGGGAAGTCCAGATGGCAATGGCTGTCGGTGATTTGGGGGGTGTCGCTCATCTGCTCTGACCGGCGGTTTCCTGTATCTTGAACACCGTATCTAGAACCAAAGCGGCAGGGTCAAGGTTCACCGCCTGACCATGGCGTGCACGGGCTGTGATTGTAGCGGCAACCTCGGCCCAGCGCCGCGCGTGATCGGGCGAGGCCGACAGGCGCGCGAGCGTTGCGGCCTCGTTCGGGGCGGCTTCGGGCGCGGGTGGGGTGCCGGTGGCGCCGGTCAAGGCAAGGCGGGACAGGGCGACGTCAATCAAAGTCAGCAGCAATTCGAACCGCTCTGCTGCGCCGCGCTGGGCGGCGGCTTCGGCAAGTGCCAGCGCGCGTTGGCGATCCATGCGGGGCAGGGTGCCAAGAATGGCGATCAGTTCGGCGTAAATCTCCAACCCGCCCAGATTGATCAGGCGCACCGCATCACCGACCGACCCGGCAGCCAGCGCGGCCAGATGATCCGGCTGCGCAGGCAGTTCTGCCCCGGTCTGCGCCAATGCGGCCTGCATGTCCTCGGGCCCCAGCGGCGACAAGCGCAGGGTCCGACAGCGCGACCGTATCGTCGGCAACAGGCGCGAGGGTTGGTGCGAGATCAGAAGCAGCGTGGTTCGCGCGGGCGGTTCCTCAAGCATTTTCAACAGCGCATTTGCGGCGCTGACATTCATCTCATCTGCTGAATCCACGATGACCACACGCCGACCGCCATCCGCCGAGGACAGGCCGAAGAACTTGCCCAGCTTACGAATGTCATCCACCACAATCTCACCGCGCAACCGCCCCTGATCGTTTAGCGAGCGTGTGATGGCCGCCAAACCGGGCTCTGCCCCCGCCATGATACGGTGCGAGACCGGGTGATCCGGATCAATATCCAGTGTTTCAGGGGGCGGAGGCGCGCCAAAAAGCCCACCGTCATCAGCAGGGGGCGTTGCCAGCAGGAACCGCGCGATCCGCCAGGCCAACGTCGCCTTCCCAACCCCGCGGGGGCCGGTCAGAAGCCAGCCGTGATGCAGCCGGTCCGAGGTGTAGGCGGTCAGAAACGCCTGTTCCGCCGCGTCCTGCCCGAACAGGCGGGCGGTTTCACGCGGATGCGGCGCGCCGGGCGCCTGATCTGGGGTTGGGGTGTCGTCGCTCATCGTCTATCGCAGGGCTGCCTCGACGATATCTCTCACATCCTGTGCGACGCTGTCCATGTCGCGATTGCCATCGACGACGCGGAACCGGTCAGAGAATTCATCCGCCAAAGCCAGAAACCCGGCGCGCATCTGTTTTTGCAGGGCCGGGCCGAAATCTTCGAACCGTTCCTCGGTGCCTTGACGGCCTTTGGCACGCGACAGGCCGGTGTCCGGGTCCATGTCGATTAACAGGGTCATGTCCGGTTCGCGCCCGATCATCAGATCATGCAACTGATCCACCAGCCCGCGCAGATTGCCGCGCGACAGGCCCTGATACATGCGTGTGCTGTCGGCAAAACGGTCGCAGATCACCACCATGCCATCGGCCAGAGCCGGTTCGATGGTCCGCTCCAGATGGTCGCGGCGGGCGGCGGTGAACAGCAACAACTCGGTTTCCGCCGACCAGCGATCGGGGTCGCCTTCCAGCACCAGCCGACGGATTTCCTCGGCCCCCGGCGAGCCGCCGGGTTCACGCGTCAACACCACCTGATGGCCATCGTCGCGCAGATACTCGGCCAGCATCCGGGCCTGAGTTGATTTGCCTGATCCGTCTATGCCTTCAAAGGTCAGGAATAACCCGCGTTGCGTCACATCGACTCCAGCGGGTTATTGATCACGTCTTTCAGGACAATGCCGCCCACTGTCATCATGCGCACCACGAACCCGCCCAGCGGTACATCTTCGGCCGCGACCAGAGGGCGGCGGATTTCGGGCAGACCTTCGGGTTTGATCACCAGTTCGGCCAGTTGCTGGCCCTTGGTGACGGGCGCATTGATCGGGCCCTCATAGACCACCTCGGCCTCGACATCTTGCGCACCCAGAACGGGGAACAACACGTTCAGATCACCCTCGGGCACCAGACCCACGGTCTTTTTTTCGCCCATCCACAGCTTGGCTTCGGCTATCGGCGCTTCTTCGGTGGCAACTGTCCTCTCGACAAAATTTCGAAACGACCAGTTAACCACGGCCTCAGCCTCCTCTGCCCGCTGCGCGGTACTGTCGAGACCCGATAGCACGAAAATCACCCGGCGGTCGCCCTGTTTGGCCGAGCCGACAAGGCCATAGCCCGCCTCTTGCGTGTGGCCGGTTTTCAGCCCGTCGGCCCCGATGTCCAGCCGCAGCAGGGGGTTCCGGTTGCGTTTGTTGGACGGTGCGCGCCCGTCAAATTCAAACTCTTCTTCGGCGAACAGAGGGTAGTATTCCGGGAAATCCGTGATCAGCCTGTCGGCCAGAACCGCCAGATCATGCACCGACATCATATGCCCGGCAGCGGGCCAGCCGTTCGAGTTGGCAAAGTTCGAATTGTCCATACCGATTTGCTTGGCGCGCTGGGTCATGTAGCGGGCAAACCCCGCCTCGGTGCCATCGGGGCTGAGCGCTTCGGCGATCACCACACAGGCGTCATTGCCCGAAAGCACGATGATCCCGCGCAGCAGGTCCTCGACCGTTACGCGATCCTGCGTGTTCAGGAACATGGTCGAGCCGCCATAGCTCATTGCATGTTGGGAAACCGGCAGGGTTTCCTGCAGGGTCAACCGCCCGTCGCGCAGCGCTTCGAACGCGACATACAGCGTCATCAATTTTGACATCGACGCCGGAGGCAAGGGTTGATCGGCGTCTTTCGACAGCAGAACCGTCCCGGTCGTCTGGTCCATCACATAAGCCGCGCGCGCCGAGGTATCGAACGCGTGCGCGGGCAGGGCCAGAACGGCCAGCCCAAGGGTGAATACGGATGTTCGCAATGCGGATAGCACGGGGGCGCCTCCTGTTATCAGTTGGACACGGTGAACGCGTCGGTAAAGCCCAAGGCCTTCACGTCGCTCTGGATAGCCTTGCGTTCCGCGCGGGTCGCGGCGGGGCCGACCAGAACCCGCCAGACCGTTTTGTCTTCGGTTTTCAGTTCGCGCACGTCGGCGGTCATGCCGTTCTTGCGAACCTTGTCCGCTGCGGACTTGGCATTGGCCTCGACGCTGAACGTGCCGACCTGAACGAAGGGTTTCGACAGGTTCGAGGGGGCCGCCGCCGTGGCCGCCGCAGCGGCTGCCGGTGTAGGTTCGGCTGCTTCAATCGCGGCGGCTGCGCCTTCGATCGGGTCCAGCGGCGTCTGGGTGATTTCGTCTGGCTGCTTCTTTTGCCACCACTTGCGCTTGGCTGGCTTTTCGGGCGGCGGCGCGACCGGAGCATCGGACAGGCCCGGCGCGGCGGCTGCACTGGCTTCCGGTGCAGCGGCATCGACCGCCGTCTCTGCCGCGTCCTCAGCTGCGGACCCTGCTGCTGCGGCGGCGGCACCGGCTGCGCCTGCCGCGGCTGCGGGTTCCTTACGTTGCCACCATTTCCGCTTGGCGGGCTTTTCCTCGGCCGCGGTATCCGGCGCGGTTTCGGCTGCCGCGACCTCGGCCTCGTCACTGGTTGTTTCCGCTTCGGGGGCGGGTTCCTCGGCAGGTGGCTTCTGTTCGACCTCTTCGCGGCGCAGGGCAACGACACTGACGCGGGTTGGGGCACCGGCCAGCATTCCCAATTCCTCTGCTGCCGCCGAGGATACCTGCAGCGCCGGACCCGGCAAATTGCGTTCCCGCCGGAACAGCGCGCCGGTGATGGTTTTGTTGTTGGCGGTGTTCTTGATCAGCACGCGTTCGGGCTGCTTGACGTCAGGATGTGCGACCCAGATACCGCCCAGCGATGGACGCCCGTCCCACAAACCTGCCTCGGTGACGGAAAACACATCCGGCGCCTCGACATCACGTTGCGAGGCGCTGGTGACCTGAGGCAGCAACTCGATCTTCGAGTCGTCCCCGGATTTTGCGCCATCTTCAGACGCGTTCTGTGATTGTAAAACTTCCTCACACCCGGACAAAACGGTCAAAGTCACAGCCAAAACAGCCAGTCCTCGCGATCTTGCGCGTGTCTGTGTTGCTCGCTTCATCTTTTCATCCCTTGCCTGAAAGGGCCTCGTTTTTCCGAGCCCCGCCGCAGGGCCGGTTCTGCGCGCCAGCCTGCTACGGTCTTACCGCCAGAGCATAACGCGGGCGAGGTGTCATGGAAAGACTGCTGCGCAGGCTTCGGCAAGATTTCCCGATTTCGACTTGCCTCTGATTTCAGTTGGCCTTAGACCCTGCCTTCGACGGGGAGGTGGCAGAGTGGTCGAATGCGGCGGTCTTGAAAACCGTTGAACGTGAGAGCGTTCCCAGGGTTCGAATCCCTGTCTCCCCGCCACTCCAAAATCCGTATCGTACTGTTTGGGCATTCCGCCCTACGGCCCCCCACGTCAGCACAGCACCTTTCGGGTATTTTTGATAATCCCTCGCGCTTTTCTGCACTAACCTAACTCCACTTTGTGGAGGTCAAGGCACAGAGAAGGCCAATAGGTCCAAAGCCGCTGAGTCGAACGCAGGTCACAGCGTGCGCGCCAACACCCCGGCAAAGTCTGCAACAGGGGCGCAACGCGAGGGACTCCATGACTGCTTCATCTATCGGAACGCCAGAGCAACTTCGTGATCCGAACTATTTTCCTGCCATATATCGTGCCGTGCCGTTGGGCATTCAGCATGTGCTGGCCATGTTTGTCTCGAACGTCACGCCAGCGATTATCGTTGCCGGGGCCGCCGGTTTTGGCTTTGGCTCGAACAGTCCGGATTTCCCGGAACTGCTGTACCTGATCCAGATGTCGATGCTGTTTGCAGGCGTTGCTACGCTGTTGCAGACGGTCACCATCGGCCCGGTCGGGGCGGCCTTGCCCATCGTGCAGGGGACGTCCTTTGCCTTTATCCCGATCATGATACCGCTGGTCGCCGGAAAGGGCGTCGACGGTCTGGCCGCCTTGTTCGGAGGCGTCATAATCGGCGGCCTTTTCCATGCCTTGCTGGGTACTGTGATCGGCAGAATCCGCTTTGCCCTGCCGCCTTTGGTCACAGGTCTTGTCGTGACAATGATCGGGCTTGCATTGGTGAAAGTCGGCATCGAATACGCCGCCGGTGGTGTTCCGGCCAAGGCTTCGGGGTCTGAAACCTACGGCTCATTGTCCAGCTGGGCCCCGGCGCTGATCGTTGTGTTTGTCACATTGGGGCTGAAGTTCTTTGCCCGCGGGATGCTGTCTGTCTCGGCTGTACTGATCGGCATTCTTGTCGGATATGTCTATTGCATCCTCGTCGGGAAGCTGCCGCTCGAGGCGATTTCGGGTTCGTGGGAACGGTCTGCGGCTTTCGCGCTGCCACAGCCATTCAAGTATGGGTTCGAGTTCTCTCTGGCCGCTGTGATCGGCTTTTGCCTTATGGCCTTTGTTTCAGCGGTTGAAACCGTTGGTGACGTCTCCGGGATCACGAAAGGTGGGGCGGGCCGCGAAGCGACGGATAAGGAGATTCAGGGCGCGACCTTTGCCGATGGTTTCGGCACCGCCATTGCCGGTATCTTCGGCGGGTTTCCCAACACCTCGTTCAGCCAGAACGTGGGCCTGATTGCGATGACCGGGTTGATGAGCCGACATGTCGTGACCATCGGAGCCATATTCCTGATCATCTGCGGATTGGTCCCGAAAGTCGGTGGCATCATTCGCACCGTCCCGATCGAAGTGCTGGGCGGCGGGGTCATCGTCATGTTCGGGATGGTTGTCGCCGCCGGTGTTTCGATGCTGTCCGATGTGGTCTGGAACCGTCGGAACATGGTGATCTTCGCGGTCTCGCTGTCGATTGGCCTTGGGCTTCAGCTAGAGGTCATGAATGTCGCGCCGGGTTCGGCCAACGCGCTGCAGCACCTGCCGGATACGCTGCGAGTTCTGGGTGCGTCGGGGATCTTACCTGCGGCCCTGATCGCCATTGTCCTGAACCTGATCCTGCCAGAGACATTGGCGGATGAAGCGACCGAGGAGGTTTCTGGCGGTATGTCAGGACATGGTCGCGGCGAGTTGGTGAAAGACGATCACGCCTGACATTTGACCGGCGGGCGATGGCTTTGTTCCTGTCAGGGAACCGGCTGTCGCCCAATCCTGCTCAGACAAGGCGCGGGGACTGCGACGTTTGGGTGTTAGGAACCCTGCAAGAATTCGGTGTCGAAGCTGATGCGTTTGCGTGTTCCGCAATCCGCCAAAACCTCCAGCCCGTCATCATGCAAGCTTATGGAGTGAACCGGAGAACCCGCAGGCCAGGCAATTGCGCCGATCACGTGTTTAACAACGGCAGAGCGGGCCGGAGATAGCTGCAAAGCACCGAGCCCGGACAGTGCCTTTTCGCGATCAGGTCCCAAAACATGCCCGGCCGCGCCTTCTTCGATGCCCAGGCAGCCAAAATGACGGCCCGACCACGGCGGATAATCCCGCCCTCCGTTCGAGTGCCACAGCATCGTCATGGGCAGGTATTCAGAACGCTTGAGCGAAAGGAACAGATCACCCTCGATCGGTCTGGTGACGGCCGTCCAGCCCAACCCGCCACCGGGTGCATCGAGACCGGCAACAAAATCCTCATGTCTTTGGAACCAGGGATAGCGCGTCAAATCTGTGGTGCCGTCCTGCGACGGGAAACGCGTTGGATCGTCACTGGACGCAGGGTAGACCAAGCCCGACCTGCCGCGTTTCGGGTCGGTTTCCTGTGGTGTCGCAGGCGTCATCCAGCGGGATTTGGCAGAGGTCCGGATAAAGCCACCATTTGGCAGAGAGATATTCGCATGATTGGCCACCGGGACCGACCCGGACCCGCCCACAAGCGTATGTTTTTGATAAACAAAGGGGTGATCCGGGCGCAGTGAAAGCTCTTTGATGACTTCCGCATCGTTGACGCGGTGATCCAACCGGGCTGACAATTGGTCCGGCGACAGATCAATGATCGACCAGCATGCGTTTGCAGGCCAACCATGCAGGGGTGCCCCGTCTTTTTCTTGCCCAAACGGTGCGCAGAAAAAATCTCCTCCCAGCTTGTATAGATGGGGCGCTAGCCCATCGGGAAGGGCCTCGTCCATTCCGACCCAAGGCGCGCGGTGCAACGGGGATATCCCAGCGTCGCCGTCCATCACCGTGAAGCTTTTGATCATGCCGATGCTGGTGTCGAACGACAGTCGGATGCCATCTGCATTCAGGTTGATCGTGTCTTCGGACATGGGACCGCCTTGTGGTTTTGGGCGCTGTTCGTCTTGAGGGCTGCGCGTCCGGTGAGATTATTCTTCAAACCAAAACGAAAACTCTGCCACCTTCAATCTTCGTCTCATAAGTTCCAAGTTTTGCACAGGCAGGGGCGCGCAAGGCTTGGCCCGAACGGTAATCGAAAATCCCGTTATGTTTGGGGCACTCGATCTCGTAATCCATCACCAGGCCATCGGCCAGATGAACCTGTTCATGAGTGCATAAACCGTCTGTGCAAAAGAAATCTCCGTCCGGGCCACGGACAATTGCAAAAGTTCGACCGACGTGGTCCCAGCGAATGACATCCTCTTCTTCAACGTCATCAATGGCGATTGCTTCGACCCAGGGCATGTTGGGCTCCTACCTTTTTAATCGTCACTGCTCCGGTCTGGCACATGGGAATGCAGATGTTCCTTGTAGGGCTGCGCCGTTTGCGGCAGCGTTTTCCTTAACGCATAGCCGGGGTCAGAGCGTTGACGCATCACGGCCCCCATCATCTCTTTGTAGGCGTCCCGGATTGAGGTGTTGGGCGCGGGAAGGTCATCTTTGATTTCCTCGTGCAGGGCAGGAAGCGCGTAATAGGGCACCATCGGGAACATGTGGTGTTCTACATGATAGTTCATGTTCCAATACAGCCAGCGGCTGATCGGGTTCATGTAGACCGTGCGGGAATTCAGCCGGTGGTCAATGACGTCCTCGGGCAAGCCGCCATGTTGCAACAGGCCGGTCATAACGAAATGCCAGCACCCGTAAACGCGGGGTCCGCCGATCAGCAGGATGGGGATTGTCGATTTCCAGCCCATGCCGTTTGCCAGCATGAACGCGGATACCAGCAACACGACCGCGTAGATGAGCATATGGATCCGCGCCCAGAACACGGCCTTTGGCCATTCGGATTGCGGGATGTAGTCCTTCTCGTCCGGCGACAAATACCCCAGCGCATTGCGGCACAGGACCTTGAGTGACAGCCAGGTGTCGTAGATGCCGACAAACGCTAGTGCCTTTAGCATCAGGTTGATCGGATGCATCCAGGCGATTTCCGGGTCGCGGCCCACGATTAGCGTGTCGGTATGGTGACGCGCGTGGCTCCACCGCCAGTTCACAGGGTTCCTCATGATCTGAAAGGATGCGATGTGATACACAACATCGTTCATCCAGCGCGTTCGAAAGGCCGTCCCATGGCCGCATTCGTGCCAACGGCTGTCGCAGGCCGAGCCATAGACCACGCCATAGGCCAGCCAGAACGGGACCGAAAGCCAGCTCCCCCAGAAGAAGATGCCCCCGGCCGCGAGCAAAATGTGAAGCCCAACCCACAATGCCGTGTCGCGCAGGGCAGGGCCGTCGCGGCGTTTCATCAGGGATTTCATCGTCTTGCGGGGGACGGCGCTGTGATACCACTCTGCTGCCGCAAGCCCGATCTCTTGCGCTTTTTTGCCGGTCTCGCCGGTCAGGGAATAATCCCGAACTGTTTCGGGCAAGGGCCCATGTTGAAGCGTGTCGGTCATCGGTTTACGCCGCTGTTATGGTTCTACCAAGTGCAGGCCGTGTTGAGCGATCAGACGGCCTGTCCGGTCCACTGATAGCTTTGGCACATCACCCTGTCGCATCAAGTGCCATGCCCATCAGATTACATCAGCTATTTTCGGGTCATATCGCGCTAGGGCACAGCAGAGGCGTAATTTAGAAAAACAACACCGCCAAATTGATGTAATTTGATGCCTCAAAACAAGACGAGCGGCTTTTATCGTGCCAGTATGGTCCGCGACAAAGCAATCGATTGAGGTCTTTAAGGGCATGACGCGCGCCACAATTGCCGACATATCCAAACGGGCCGGGGTCTCGACGGCGACCGTGGACCGGGCGCTGAACGGGCGCAAGGGCGTCAGCGCCGCCAACCGGCAGCGTGTGATGCGGGCGGCCCGGCTTTTGGGGTATCTCCCGTCCGAGGGTATTCTGGCGCTGCCCTCGCGACCTGCGCGTCTCAGCTTTCTCATCCCGACCGGCGGCAATACGTTCCTGCAGGATATGGCCGGGGCCATCACGCGGTTCTCGGACGCTCAGCCCTTGGTCGAAAGTTGCAGAATACAGGTGCTGGACGGCATAGGCCCGGACCCGCTGATCGAGGCTTTGGACAACCTGCCGCCAGATACCGACGGGATCGGTGTCGTGGCAACAGACGACCCGCGCAGCCGGGATGCCCTGCGGCGGATGTGCGAATCCGGTATTCGTGTGGTCACTTTAGCGTCGGATGTGCTGGCAACGCCGCGCTCGGGGTATGTCGGTGTTAACAACATGGTCGCCGGGCGCACGGCGGCTCAGATACTGGGTATGTCTGCCAGCGATGGCGCCGGAGATGTCGCGGTTTTCTTTGGAACGCATGCGTATCACGGACACAGCGAGCGGGAATTGGGGTTTCGGTCCTGTCTGTCCGCGTATTACCCGACGCTTACCGCTTTGCTATCAGTCGAGACCGGTGAGAATGGAGAGCGTTTGTACCGCGAATTGACGCGGCTTTATCGTTCGGGCGCGCGTCTGGTTGGGGTCTATTGCGTAGGGGCGGGGCGGAAGGGTCTGGTGCAGGCGCTTGAAACCATCCCGCAATTCGAACGGCCCCTTGTCGTCATGCACGACCTGACAGAGGACACGCGGCGCTGGTTGGCCGAAGGTTTGATCCATGCGGTGATCGACCAGAACGCTCATCTTATCGGGGAACAAGCTGTCATTCGTCTGCTTGGGGCAATTGCGTCGGGGCCTGTCCAATTGCCGATGGAGCATATCGAGCCGAGGATTATTCTAAGGGAAAATATTCCAGCCGGTCGGGTGTCGGCATGAGTATCCGGCTGCAAGATATGGCGCTTGTCGTCACCGGAGCCGCCAAAGGCATCGGCCGTGCGATCGCATGCCGGGCCGCTGCGCAGGGCGTTCGTCGGATTTTGGCGACGGACAGAGACCAGGCCGGTCTGCTAAGCCTTGCAGCGGAATTGTCGGGCGTTGCCCGGACCAAGACCATTGTCGCCGATCTGGCCGAAGCTGGCGCTTGCGCGGATGTCGCGGCGGCAGCGCGGGCCGCTTTTGGTCGGATTGATGGCCTTGTGAATGCTGCGGGACTAACGAACCGCGCCAGTTTTCTTGACGGAACAGCGCAGGATTTCGACAAGATTTTTTCAGTCAACGCCCGCGCGCCTTTTCTGCTGATGGGTGAAGCGATCCGGGACATGCAAGCGCGTGGGTCTGGCGGAGGGATCGTGAATATTCAATCTATGAATGCCCATTGCGGCGCGCCGGATCTGGCAATCTATGCGGCGTCGAAAGGGGCGTTGCAGACATTGACCAAGAATGCGGCCAACGCGCATTTGCACGATGTTATTCGCGTAAACGGGATCAATCTGGGTTGGGCGCTGACTGAGTCCGAGCATGAAACGCAAACCGGTGCTTTGGGCCAAGCGCAGGATTGGGCGGAACAGGCAGGGCAGGGGCTTCCGTTGGGCCGGTTGCTGATGCCCGACGAAGCGGCTCGGTTGGCCGTATTCCTACTAAGCCCTGAATCATTTCCGATGACCGGCGTATGTGTCGATCTTGAACAGTCGGTTCTGGGCGCGCCGCGCTAGGTTACCTACCGCCTGTTTTGGGCGGCGCGGTGCTGGCCCGTTCGATCAGTTCAACAGGAACCGGGGCTTCCGGTTCATTTGCGCCAAGCCCCGACGAGAGCCGATCAAGCAGAAGTTTTGCGGCCCGTTGACCCAAAAAGTGCCGGTTCTGACGGATCGTGGTCAGTGCGGGCACATAATATTCCGACATCTCGATGTCGTCGAAACCCACAACAGACATATCCTCGGGCACCCGAACACCACCAGCCTGAAGCCCGGCGATCAGCCCAAATGCCACCATATCGGCCGAGCAGAATACAGCTGTGGGCCTGTCGTCCATCGCCAGAATGCGCGCGGCGGCCTCGTGTCCGGATTCGAGCGAGAAATCACCGCGAATGATCCACTCGGTCGGGGCAGGCAGGCCAAGACGTGCGCGCTCAGACACCATACCCTCTCGACGTGCGCTTGTCAGAACATTGCCCTGCGGCCCGGTGACATGAGCGATTTTTTCGTGGCCGAGGTTGTGCAGATGGCGGATTGCCAGCCGGGCCCCCTCGACATTGTCGCTTTTGACCACCGGAAAAGACTGGTCTTCGACCCATTCGCACAAGAACACAATTTTGTCTCGGGCTCCGGCCTGAATGCACCTGTTCAGCACTGTGTCCGACAACTGACCATCCAGCGAAATCGCGCCGTCGATACGCCCGTCCAGGAAATACTCGGCCAGAGTAGAATCGTGGATCGGATTGCTTTCCGTATCCGTAATCAGAACTGCATAACCGGTGCCGGAAAACGCCTCGCTGATGCCAGCCAGAATGCCGGAATAGAAGGGTTTGCCCAAATTCGGGACAAGGACCAGAACCGCATTCGCGCGCTGCATCCTGAGGTTTCTGGCCGCCTGGTTTGCCCTGTAGCCCGTGCTCTGGATCGCCTGCATGACCGCATCTTTGGTGGATTTCTTGACGACATCAGGGTTGGACAGAACCCGGCTGACGGTGGCCGTGGACACCCTTGCTGCGCGGGCGACATCTTGAATGGTTGCGGGTTTCTGGATCATGGGTCCTGATTGCAAAGTGAGATTTCGGTTGACTCGAATCCCTGACGCTGTCGATTATGTAATCGATTTCAAGGATTGAAAAGGGCGAATTTCTGCAAATGTAATCGTTTGCAGGCGCATAATTCGCAATCGGGGGAATGTAATGATCCGTGCCGCCAAAGCTGGCAACAACGACCTGTGGACCGGGGTGGCGGTTTGACTGCCGCGGCCCGGTTCGACTTCTCCGGCGCGCAGGTCGCCGTGATCGGTGCCAGCCGGGGTGGCATTGGGGCAGCCATTGCCCGCGCGTTCAAAGACGCCGGTGCCGAGGTCGAAATCACAGGGGCCGAGCCAGAGTGCCTGCCCGAAGACGCCGCCCGGTTCCCCTATACCCAGCTCGACGTCGTGGACACTGACGCGGTCGAAGCATTTGGTCGCGACCGCCTTGAATTGGATGTGCTGGTGAATTGCGCAGCGATCACGCGGCGAGGCGAGGAAATGGAGCCCGGATTCTTCAGCCATGTGCTGGATGTGAATCTGGTCGGAACCATGCGATGCGCGCGGGCGTTGCATACCGCGCTTCTGGCCCGAAAGGGTCGGGTGATCAATATCGCGTCGATGTATGCCCGCTTTGGATCACCGCAAAACCCGGCCTATGGCTCGTCCAAAGCGGGGGTCGAGCAATTGACCAAATCCCTGGCGGTCGCATGGGCCGCAGACGGTATTCGCGTGAACGCCATCGCGCCAGGGTTCATCGTGACCGAACAATCCGCAAGGGCCAGACAGGATCCGAAATTCGTCGACGCAGTCGAGGCGCGAACGCCGATGTCCCGATGGGGAATGCCCGCCGACATCGTCGGCGCGGCGCTGTTCCTGGCCTCGGACGCAGCCGCGTTTGTAACCGGCATCTGCATGCCCGTGGACGGAGGATACTCGGTTGTCTGAAGGAGGTGATAATGTCTGATGTCTCGGCCATCGGCGCGGCAGTGATTGGAACCGGCTTTATAGGAACGGTTCATGTGCAGGCCCTGCATCGTCTTGGAGTGCAGGTTGTTGGCGTGCTCGGGTCGTCAGCGGAACGGGGATCGGCGCGGGCTGCTGAGATTGGGGTCCATCAAGCGTATCCTTCGTTGGAGGCCTTGCTGGCAGATGACAGTGTTGATGTGGTCCACGTCACGTCCCCGAACCACGCCCATTTCCCGCAGGTCATGGCGATCCTGAAGGCCGGGAAACACGTGATCTGTGAAAAGCCACTGGCAATGACCAGTCATCAATCGGCTGAGATGGTCGAGATGGCCGCCGCGTCGGGGAAGGTTTGCGCGGTATGCTACAACATCCGCTTTTACCCCCTGAACCAGCAAGCCCATGGAATGGTCGCTCAGGGGGAACTGGGGCGCATCCGCTTTGTGACCGGCCACTATCATCAGGACTGGCTGGCAAAGCCAACGGACTGGAACTGGCGGTTGCAGGCCGACAAAGGGGGCGCGTTGCGCTCGGTCGGGGATATCGGCACGCATTGGGTTGATCTGACGAGTTTTGTCACAGGGCTGAAAGCCAAATCCGTCTTTGCCGACCTGACGACCTTTCTGCCCGAACGGCAGCGGCCGACCGGCCCGGTTGAGACATTTTCCAGCGCCGAAGGGACAACCGAAACTGTGGCCGTCGATACCGACGATGCCTCGGCGATCATGATCCGGTACGAGGGCGGCGCGAAGGGAGTGATGACCACCTCTCAGATCAATATCGGGCGCAAGAACTTATTGGTTTGGGATGTTGCAGGCAGCGCGGCCAGTGCGGCGTGGAACAGCGAAACGCCGGATCACCTGTTCATCGGGCATCGCGACGACGCCAATCAGATATTGATGCGGGATTTTACGCTGATGAATGCCACGGGCACCCGCGCCGCGACCTTGCCGCCAGGTCATGTCGAAGGATTTGCGGACAGTTTCTTCAACTTCTTCCGTGCGGTCTACACGGACGTCTGCGCAGGCAAACGCGGGCCGGACAGCACCTGGGCGACGTTTGAGGACGGCCATTATGAAATGCGGTTCTGCGATGCCGTGGTGAAATCGGCTCGCGAAGATCGCTGGGTCGATCTGGACGAGGTTTAAGGGGGACGCCATGAAACTTGGACTGCTGACCGCGCCATTTGAAGATACCGACCTGATGGACGTTGCCACATGGGCGTCTGGCAACGGGTTTTCAGCGCTCGAGATCGCATGCTGGCCGTCCTCCGGCGGTGAAAAGCGGCGCTATGCGGGCACGAGCCACATCAATGTCGATGGGCTGACGGCCGCGCAGGGCAAGGAGATCGTGGATGCGCTGACCGGAATGGGTATCGAAATCTCGGGCCTTGGATATTACCCCAACCCACTGCACGCCGATGCGTCGCACCGGGATGAGGTTATCGAGCACCTGAAAAAGGTAATAACAGCCGCAGGCACGATGGGCCTGTCGGTGGTCAACACCTTTGTCGGCGGCGACAGAACCCTGAATGTGGACCAGAACTGGGCGCGGGCGCAGCAGATCATCTCACCCATCGTCGATCATGCCCGTGGGCAGGGTGTTCGCCTGTGCTTTGAAAACTGCCCGATGATCTTCAGTTATGATGAATGGCCCGGCGGTCATAACATCGCCTATTCGCCGAAGATCTGGCGCAGGATTTTCGAGGAATGGGGCGAGGATGTCGGGATGAATTTCGACCCGTCCCACCTGATCTGGCAGTTCATCGATCAGACCCGGTTCATCAAGGAATTCGGCCCCAATATCGCGCATGTCCACGCCAAAGACCTGATGGTGGATCACGACGGGCTTTATGAACACGGGATCATGTCGGCGGGCATGGGGTGGCAGGTGCCACGCCTTTGCGGTCTGGGCGATGTCGACTGGTCCGACTTTTTCTCGGGCCTATACCGGGTTGGATACGATGGCCCTGTCATCATCGAGCATGAGGACAGGCTGTTTGAAGGGACCGACGAAAAGATAAAGCGCGGGTTCTTGCTGGCACGCGACGTGCTGCAACCGTTCATCAAATAGAAGGGCGAAAAGCCCCGGACATATCACTGAGTGTTCAAATGGGAGGTACTACAATGAAAAAGCTACTCACAGGTGCGGCGGCCATAGCTGTTGCTGCGGCGTTCACACCGGCGGCGTTTGCTGCCGATTACACGATCGGTGTGTCCAACACCGTGCAGGGCAATGGCTGGCGCGAACAGATGATCTGCGCCATGCGGGCTCAGGCTCTGGTCGAAGAGGATGTGTCCAACCTGATCGTGGCGCATCGCAATACGGATTCAGCCGGACAGTTGGAGGACATCAACAACCTGATCGAAGCGGGTGTGGATGCGATTGTTCTGAACCCGTCAAACCCGGACGCTTTGAATTCGGCGCTGGATGCGGCGATGGAGAAGGGCATTGTCGTGGTCGCCGTGGATGCTGGCGTGACGGCGGATGGCGCGTATATCCTGTCGAACAATCAAGAAGAATACGCCTATCTGGGTGCGAAATGGCTGTTCGAGCAATTGGGCGGCTCGGGTGACGTGGTCTATATGCGCGGCATCGCGGGGGTGTCTGCCGATACCGACCGCGACAATGGGTTCAAGCGCGCCTTGGCCGAATATGACGGCATCAATGTGGTGCACGAGGTGTTCACCGGCTGGCAGCAGGACCAGGGCAAGCAGCAGATGTTTGACTTTCTGGCCACGGGCATTCCGTTCAACGGTGTGTGGACCAGCGGAATTGACAACGTGATCGTGGATGCCTTTGTGGAATCCGGCGCGCCGTTGGTGCCCATCGTCGGCGCGGACAATGCCGGGTTCGTGCAGTACCTGACCGAAGTTGACGGCCTGCAAGGGGCCGCGGTGACCAATCCCGGATCTGTTGGCGGGGCAGGGATCGCTCTGGCCGTCGACATTCTGAACGGCAACGCGCCTGACGACAAAACCGTTCTGGTGGACCCGGTGCTCTGGGAAAACGCTACGGATGACGGCGTTGCAACCATCACTGCGGCGCAAAACCCCAACCTTGATCCCGAATGGCCCGTCTCGGTCACGGTTCCCGGTTGGACGGACTACTCGATGGAACAGATCATCGAATGCAAAGGGCCGGGCGACAGCTAAAAGCGGTCTGGCCTTGTGTGAATTCCCCCTGCCCGGATCGGGCGGGGGGGCAACCAAGTTGGAATAGTGGGCACCGATGACCGAAACACACCTTCTCGACGCGTCCGGGATTGCCAAGAACTTTGGTGCTGTCCGTGCTTTGACCGATGCCAATCTGAGCGTCTCCAAGGGCGAGGTGATCGCCCTGATGGGTGCAAACGGCGCCGGGAAATCCACCTTCGTGAAAATCATCACCGGCGCCTTGAAGCCGGATAGCGGCAAGGTGCTGATCCGGGGACAGGTGGCCCGCGTTGGCAGCCCGGCCGAGGCGCGCAAATCGGGCCTTGTTCCGGTTTATCAGGAACCCTCACTAATCCCTGATCTGGATGTGGCCGATAACCTTCGGCTGACCGATACACCGCTTGCGCCGTTCAGGCATTGGGTCAGTGAGCTTGGGATTGAAAAGCTGAACCTCTCGGACCTGATCGCAGACCTGCCGCTTGCCACGTTGCGCATTCTGGACCTCGCGCGCGCTTTAGCGTCCGAGCCGGATGTGGTTTTGCTGGATGAGATGACAGCCGCGCTGCCAACCGATCTGGTTGAGCGGGTACTGACGGTTGTGCGCGAGCAGGCAAATCAGGGCATGGGTGTCATTTACGTGTCGCACCGGTTCAGCGAAATCTCTGAGCTGTGCGACCGGGCCTCGGTTCTGCGTGACGGTATGACCGTTGGTGATCTGAGGATTGAGCCGGGCGTCGAAGAACGGGCCGTTGAACTGATGCTGGGTCAGAAACTGGACCTTGGGGATCGCGAAAACAACGGCGCGAGTTCTGTCGCGCAAGGCAATCCGCGCCTGTCTGTTCGAAATCTGGCGATTGCGCCGAAGGTGTCGAATATCTCGTTCGACCTTCATCCGGGCGAGGTGCTTGGCGTTGTCGCGCTTGAAGGGCAGGGGCAGGATGAGATGTTCGACTGTTTGGCTGGCTTTCTGCCTCCGACCGCCGGGGTGATCGAGGTGAACGCATCGCAGGTTGCGTTCAGGCACCCTGCCGATGCGATCTCGGCCGGGTTGACCTTTGTGCCGGGTGACCGGGCCGACGCGCTGTTGGCGCAACGATCGGTCAAAGAGAACATCGCCCTGCCGTTCTCGGCGCGCCTGCGGGATTGGGGCCAACTGAACCTGCGGCAAGAGCGTGAGCGGGTCGATTACGCCATCGAGAAGCTACAGATCGATACACGCGCGCAGGGTGAGGTGCAGCGCCTGTCGGGCGGGAACCAGCAGAAAGTGACCATTGGCAGATGGCTTGCCACGGGGGTCGAGACGCTGTTGCTGTTTGATCCGACGCGGGGGATCGATGTGCGGACCAAACGCCAGATTTACCCTCTGGTGCGGGAACTTGCACAAAACGGGGCCTCGGTCCTGTTCTATACGTCGGAACTGGAGGAGGTGCCGCTGGCCTGCGACCGCGCGCTGGTCATTTTCAATGGCCGTGTTGTGGGCGTGATCGACGCCAAAAACGCGGACGAGCAAACCCTGCTGCGCGCGGCTTATGGGCTAACTGAAAACGAGAGTGCAGCGTGACCAAGACCCTGCGCAAACACTCCTGGCTTCTGGGTCTTGTCGCGTTGCTGCTGGTTTTGCTGGCTGTCACAAAACTCATACAGCCCTCTTTCGGTGCGTCTGGGTTGGAAAGCGTTGCCCGCGCCGCATTGCCCTTTGCTTTCGCAACGGCGGGCATGGCGGTGGTGGTGATCGTCGGCGGGATCGATCTGTCGGTTGCATCGATGATGGCTGTATGTGCCGTCTCTGCCGCTGTGCTGATGGAGCGGATGTCCGGACTACCGGCCATCGTGATCGTGCTTGGCATCGGATTGGCGATGGGACTAATCAACGGCGCCCTCATCGTTCTGACCCGAGTGCCTGATATCGTGGTCACGCTGGCGATGCTTTTTGTCTGGGAAGGCGTAGCGCTTTTGATCCTGGAAACGCCGGGCGGGTCAACCACCGATTGGGTCCAGCAGAGCATTCGCGGCAGTGTCATTCCTGGGGTACCTAGCGCCTTGGCCATCATGGTCGGATGTATTGCGGTGGTATGGCTGCCCCTTCGGCGATCCAAGCTTGGTATCTCGATCTATGCAACCGGATCAGACGAACGCGCGGCCTTTCGATCGGGGGTGTCCGTCGGGCGCGTCAAAATCGCAGCCTACGGAATTTGTGGGCTTTTCTGTGCCTTCGGCGGGCTCAGCCTTGCGGCACTGACCGGCATTGGTGAGCCGGTGCCCGGACCCTATCTGTTGGCCTCGGTCGCCGCCGTTGTTCTGGGCGGCGTGGTTCTGGGGGGCGGGCGCGGCGGGCTGCTTGGGCCGATTGTCGCTGTGTTCATCCTGCGCATCGTGCGCACGATCCTGACATTTCTGGCCGTGGACCCCAATGTCACGACAATCATCGAAGGGACGATCATGGTGGCCGTCGTATTGCTTGGCACCGCAGTCACCGCGCGAGGAGCAAGACGATGAGCATGGCCGTGAATGACCCACCCGTCGTCCGCTTTGGACGGTATCTGCGGGATAATCCTGTGATACCGCTTTTGATCTTTCTGGTCTTGCTGATCGCTGTTCTGGAGTTCATGCGGCCCGGTATTGTCACGCCGTTCAGGGCGGGGCGCGATGGGCTGGTCTCGACCTTCTGGGTTGGCAACTTGATCAAGTTTGCAATACCGCTTGCGATGCTGGCCGCTTGTCAGGTGCTGACGATGCTGACCGCCGGGATCGACCTGTCGGCGGGCATTGTCGCAACCGTCGCGGCCTTTGTCTGCGCCACCCTGACCTCGATCTGGGGCGTGACGCCTGCGGTGCTGGTCGCCTTGACCTCCGGTCTGGTTGTCGGGGTCGTCAACGGCCTTGGGGTTGGGTTGGTGCGGGTGCATCCGTTGATCATGACCCTTGGCACCGGCCTGATCGCCACGGGCTGTCTGCAGGTCTATCAGCGGATGGTGATCAATGCCGGGTCCGAGATCCCGGCCTTTTTGGCGTGGCTTGGAACCGGGCGCACCTTGTCCATGCCCAACGGGTTGTTTCTGTTTGTGCCCTTCGCCTTGTTCATCTTCTGGCTGATGCGATTCACCGGCTTTGGCAGGTTGCTGTTCGCGCTGGGCTCGAACGAAAACGCGGCCAAGCTTTCGGGCGTCAAATCCTGGCAGGTCTATCTGGCGCTCTACGCGCTGTCGGGGGTGATCGCGGCGGTCGCGGGGTTGCTATATCTTGGTATGATCCGGCAAACCTCGCTGAGCCTTGCCAATCCGCTGCTGCTGCCCTCGGTCGCGGCTGCGGTGATCGGCGGAACCTCGATCTTTGGCGGGCGTGGCAGTTTTGCGGGTGCCATTGTGGGCGCCTTGATCATCAGGGTTCTGGATACAATGCTGACCCTGATGCAGATGCCCGAAGGCGCAAGAACGGCGCTGTTTGGTCTGATCATCCTGGCGGTGACGGCCATCTATGTCAGGATCACGGGAAACCGTTAGAACGGAGGACGCCCATGTTTCGGATTGTTGGAATAAGCTTTGACCACATGCATATGGGCGATCTGCTCCGCATGGTGCATGAACACCCTGAAGCGGAAATTGCCGGTATCTATGATCCCGACAGGCAGAAAATGGCTTCGGCGGTCCAGAATTTCGATATTCCGCCAGACCGGGTTTTTACCGATTTCGATGCCTGCATGGCCGCGGGAACCTATGACATGGCCGTTTTATGCGTCGCCACGGCAGACCACGCCGATTACACTGAAAAACTGGCAGCGCATGGCGTGCATGTCTTCGTCGAAAAACCATTCGCTGCGTCCTCGGATGACGCGCGCCGCATGATCGCGGCCATGGACGGGACCGGGAAACAACTGATCATCAACTGGCCTTTGCGGTGGGTGGAAAGCCACGTTACCGCCAAGCGCCTGATCGATGAAGGACTGATCGGCGAGTTGCGAGAGGTGCATTTCTACGACGGCAATCGCGGCCCGCTTTTTCACCTTGCCGACAAGGTCGAGGTCAGCCCGGAAGAGGTTGAACAGGAAAAGCCAACCTCTTGGTGGTACAAGAAATCCTCGGGCGGCGGGTCGTTGCTGGACTACCTCGGATACGGCGCGACACTGGGGACGTGGTACATGGACGGGGAAGCCCCGATTGAGGTGACATGCACCGTCGACGAAACACCCGGTATCGAAGTCGATCAACATGCCATTGCTGTCTGCCGCTATGCGTGCGGTTTGTCCAAGATGGAAACCCGTTGGGGAACGTTTACTGATCCGTGGACCACTCAGCCGCAGCCTACCTGTGGGTTTGTCTTTGTCGGCACGGATGGAACGATCTCTTCGCCCGACTATGCCGACCACGTGACCGTCCAAACCCGCGCCCGGCCAGAGCGGCATGAAATCCCTGCTGATCCGCTGCCCAAAGGCCAGACAAACGCAATCGAGTACGTTCTGGGCTGCATCAGCCGCGGCGAAGCGGTGGCCGGTCCGCTGAATCCGCAATTGTGCCTGACGGCGCAGAGGATCGTGGACACAGCCGTTCAATCCGCCGCCGAAAAACGCACATTGGAACTGCTGCCATGAGCGACGATGCCGCCGACACAGACACCTACGCGCTGAAATCCAAGGACTTGCCGCAGATCAACGCGCCCGAGGTCGATTACCTTCCACCAAACCCCCGAACCTATCGCCCTCGGATCGGCATGATCGGAACGGGAGGTATTTCGAACAGCCATCTGGATGCATACCGCACTGCGGGTTGGGATGTCGTGGCGCTATGGAACCGAAGCCGTGCAAAAGCGGAAGGCAAAGCGGCAGAGTTCTTTCCTGATGCCCGCATTGTTGAACGCTATCAAGACCTTTTGGAAGACCGCGAAATAGACATCATCGACATAACTCTGCCCACCGACATACGTGCGCCAGTAATCGAGGCTGCTCTGAAAGCGGGAAAGCATGTTCTAAGCCAGAAACCCTTTGTATCCGATCTGACAACCGGAAAAACGCTGGTAGAACTGGCCGACAAACAAGGCGTGAAGCTTGCGGTTAACCAGAATGGACGATGGTCGCCGCACATGGCCTGGATGCGCGAAGCGTGTCGCGCTGGGCATATCGGAGATGTCCAGTCCGTCCACACCTCCATTCACTGGAACCATGGTTGGACCGCAGGCACGCCGTTCGACGAAATCGAGGATTTGATCCTGTATGACTTCGGGATTCACTGGTTCGATTTCGTGTCTTCTATTGTTGGCAACCGGGCGAAATCGGTGTTCGCCAGCGCCTCTCACGCGCGGGGGCAGGATAACAAGGTGCCGTTATTGGCGCAGGCCGTGGTCAGTCTGGAACAGGGGCAGGCCAGTCTGGTTTTCGACGGCAGCACGCAACACGGGCCACTGGACACGACCTATATCTCCGGCACCAAGGGAAGCATATCCTCAACCGGAGCAGACCTAGGGCAGCAAACGATCACCCTGACGGCTGCAGATGGGTATAGCCGGCCCGCGTTGCAGGGCGCCTGGTTCAATGACGGGTTTCAAGGCGCAATGGGCGAGTTGCTTTGCGCCATCGAAGAAGATCGCTCACCGGACAATTCCGCCCGGAGCAATCTGAAATCTCTGGCGCTGACATTTGCTGCAATCCAATCGCAGCGCAGCGGCCAACCTGTCGAGATTGAACCGCCGATGTAACCATCAGGGCGCACCTATCCCTCGATTTGAGGGGAAATCGACGGGACTATGTGACACCATCGTTCGAAGTGCGGCCCAGCGAGGATGCCAGTTCGCTCCGGTACCGGTCCAGAACGCTGTCGCGCAACGTGACAAGAACCAGTTTGCGCTGCATCGTGGCTTTGGCATCCAGCACAACCAGGTCCGGCGCGCGGTAGCGTTCGACGTCAGGGACAGGCAGCAGCGTAAAGCCTAACCCGGCCGAGACGCATTCCATGATGGCCTCAAGATTATCCAGTACGACAGTCTTGGACTGGGCAGGGCGTTCATGGCTGACCATCACCCGCGCGATCAGCTTCCCGATCCCGGTATCCGGCATGAAGTGGAAGAACACGCCTTCGGACAACAAACTGGGCAAACCTTGATCGAGAAGGTCTTTGCGGGCTGCAAATACAAATGGCTCCTGCCGCAAAACTTCGGATGCCAGTTGGCTGGGCAGACCATCTGCGTCGGTGATGATCGCCGCATCCAGCAGCCCCGAGACGACTTTTTGCTGCAAGCTGGCAGACAAACCGGTTTCGAATTCGAACGAGGCCTGCGGCAATTCCCGACTGGCGGTCTGAAGAAATCCGGGCAGCAGGCGCACCGCCGCTGTGGTGACAAACCCCAAACGAAACTTGCCTGCCAGCCCTCCGCCTTGTCGGCATATCTCGATCAGATTGTCTTCGTGCCGCAGCAAAGGAACCGCCTCTTCGACGATTGCGCGCGCAACTGGCGTAAGGCGCGGTGGTCTGACCGAGCGGTCGAACAGTTCGGTGCCCAAGGCTTCTTCCAATGATTTCATCTGCATAGACAGCGCAGGTAACGTCATTCCAAGCTGTTCAGCCGCGTCGCTGAAAGACTGAACGTGAGAGATCTTAACAAGACTTTTTAGTGAACGGGTCTGCATAAATTCAGTGTACCTGAATTAGATATCAAATGTAAGTTTGTTTTTCTGAACTACAGCTTCTGTTACCTTGAGGTTATCACGCTTTCGTGAAGTGCCGCACAGGAGTCCCGCAATGACTCATCGATTTGTCGAAACAGCCAAAGACCTCGCGCCCGTGTTCGACGCGCGGGCCGCCCATTGGGACAAAACCCGCAGCTATTGCTGGAGCAATGTCACCGCCCTGACAGAAGTCGGGATCATGGGAATGACGATCCCAACGGCGTTTGGCGGTCAGGGGGCAAGTTTCCTCGACGTTGTGGAAGTGGTCGAAGAGATCGCAAAAGTGTGCACGCTGACCGCCCGTGTTGTGGTCGAGGCGAATATGGGCGGCATCAGCGCGGTCATGGCCTATGGCACCGAACAGCAAAAGGCGTTCTGTGCCTCTCATGTTCTGGCGGGGGACAAACCGGCGATTTGCATTACCGAGCCGGACGCAGGCAGTGCGGCGACCGATATGCAGACGACGGCCCGGAAGGTAGGCGACACCTATGTCATAAATGGCCGGAAGCACTGGATCACCGGCGGCGGTGTTTCCAAGCTGCACCTGATTTTTGCCCGTGTGATTGATGAAGCGGGCGATGAGATGGGCATTGGTGGCTTTATTGTATTTGCCGATCCGATGAACGCGGACCTGCCGGAGGGGCTTGAGATCACCGGCCGCGAAAACACACTTGGTCTTTGTGGCATGCCCGAGGCGGAATTGAAGTTCACCAACCTCAAGGTGCATGAGGATTGGCTTTTGAAGCCCCCTTCCGGGTTAAGGCGCGGGTTCGCCGACTTGATGCAGGCGTATAATTCGCAAAGGGTTGGTGCAGGCACGATTGCGATGGGCGTGGCCGCCGGAGCGTTGGAACGGGCGAAACGCTATCTGCTGGACCGCCAGCAATTCGGACGACCCCTGGCAGAGTTTCAGGGGCTGCAATGGATGGTGGCTGACATGGACACGCAGGTCCACGCGGCGCGTCTGATGTTGCAAGACGCTGCAAGATCACGAACCGGTGCCCAAGGCCAGTTTCCAGATTTGGTCAAAGCGGCGCGGGCAAAACTCTTCGCGTCGGAAATGGCGATCAAGGTCGTGAACGACGCGCTACAGATGTTCGGAGCGCGCGGCTATAGCGACCGTGAGCCACTGGAGCGCATGTACCGGGATGTCCGGATGTTCACGATCGGCGGCGGAACCGCGCAGATTTTGCGCAATCAGATCGCCAGTTCCGCTTTGGGCATAAAATGCCCGCAAACGCGGGATGGGTATCTGGAACAGGACCTCTCGATGCAAAACCTCGCCGCTGAATAAAGCTTGTGATGTATTAAACCACGCGATGCGGAATCATATGGCCGTGTCAGTCGTGTGCGGGGCCGAGTTCATTCTGATAACCGAATAGGGCGGGCAGCCCTCCGGTATGGATCATCACCACCTTTTGCCCGGGCTTGATCTGTTTTTGCTCAACCAGATCAATCAGTCCTGCAAAAGTCTTGGCCGTATAGACGGGGTCGAGGAACACCCCCTCGGTCCGTGCCATCAGTTCCAGTGCGGCACGGGATTTTGGCCCCAGCCTGCCATAGCCGGGGGCCAGCGCGGTGTCCGATGTTCGGACGTCATTCACCACACTTGCCGGATCAATGCCCAGAAGGTCCGACAGCAGTTCAAGGACCGTCACCATCCGCTCCTGTTGCAGCGCGCTGTTTCGGCGAACGCAGATGCCATAAACCGGCGCGGACACGCCGCTGGTTCTGATACCCGTCAGCAACCCGCCATGGGTCGCACCGCTGCCCGAAGGGACTACAACAGCGTCAAAATTCCGCATCTGCTGGCACAGTTCTTGCCCGGCGGCAACATAGCCTAGCGCGCCTAATGGCGGGTGGTGCAGACCCAGATGGATGACATAGGGTTTGCGCCGCTGCGCCCGCAGCTCCTCGGCCCGGGCGTGCAGGGCGGCGTCTGCCCCGGCTTCGTCTTCACCAACGGGATAGCGCATGTGTTCGGCCCCAAGGATCTGGGCCAGCAACACGTTTCCGGATTGATAATAGTCCGGACCCATATCCGGAACACGCTCTTCCAATTGCAGGACGGATGTCATGCCAAGCCGCGCCGCCGCAGCCGCGGCCGAGCGGACATAGTTGGACTGAACCGCCCCGGTAATCAGAACAGTATCCGCGCCCTGTGCCTGAGCGTCGCCAAAGTAGAACTCAAGCTGCCGGGTTTTGTTGCCGCCAAAACCTAGCCCGGTCAGGTCATCGCGTTTCAGCCAGAGGTCGATCCCCAGCTTTTCCGACATCCGGCCCAGACGCTCAACCGGTGTTGCACCGGTCATGAAGCGGGCCCTTGGGAATTTTGAGAGAAGATCCTGTGTCATCGGGTTCGACCTGTAAAGTTCATGCGACAAGATACGCGCGTTGGAAAAGAACATAGCAGGCCACTAGCGAGATGGCCCGGATCGCGGTTCTGACAAGGGGTTGGGGCAGGCGCGATCTGACCGCGCGTCCGACCAGACTACCGAAAATTGCGATGGCCACGAAAGTCCACAGTCGGGGGCCGAGTGGAATCGATTGCCAATCGGAAAGGCCATGCAGCAGAAACGCCGCGCCATAGGCGACCAGCGCGATGGGTTGAACCAGCAGGGCCACCGCCCGGGCCTCAAAACCCCGCGCGATCAGCCCGAACACCATCAATGGGCCGGGTGTCGCGGCCCAGACGGTTGCCAACCCGGACAGCCCGGACACGGCGGCAAAGCCGGTCGCGCCAATCGCGTTCCGCATCGGAAGCAGGGTCGTGACAACGCCGATCAGCAACAGCAATCCGGTCAGGGCCAGCACGAAGGCTTCGCTGAGCCATGGATAGACCATCAGCCCCGCAACCACGCCAATCAGGCAGCCCAAAATCGCCGTTGTGATTGTGCGTCGTTCGACCGTGACGATGCGCCAGTCCGTGGCGACCACCGAAACGATTGTGTTCAGCAGCAAAAGCGCCGGAACCGCTGTCGCCGTCCCCAGCAGGATCATCATGGGCGGACCGGCCAGAATGCTGAACCCGATGCCGATGCCAACCTGAAGCAAGGCGCCCAGAAAAACGGCGATCATCAACAAGGACAGTTCCAGAGAAACTTCAAACACCTTTTGCCACGCTCATCGCCTCATCGATCCACGTTAACGTCTAGTTTGGAGGCGGCCCAAAAGCGAGCGTCGAGGCAACGAATGATCAAGCCCAAGGCATAATGCCAGAATACGCAGACCGCACCGAAACCGCGTGCGCCATCTGCGCCAGCGTCGTCAGGTCAAAGACCGGCAGCTTCAGCGCGTCCTGTATTTGCGCGGCGTAGGGCGGCAAGTCGGTGCACTCCAGCACCACAGACCGGATGTCCGGCGTTTCGCGTTGCAGATCACGGGCGGCTTGCAGAACTTCGGCCTCGATCAGGTCGGTATCCATGCGTGTTCGTGTGTTTCGCAGGATCACTTGGGCAAATTCTTCGGTGTCTTGCAGCCCTTTTACGGCGACGGGAATGTTCGCGGCTCCGACGCCTTCGAAATGCCGGGGCGTCAGGGCCCGGGCATCTGCGGTCAACACGCCAACAGGCGCTTTGGCCCCGGTCATGTGGAACGCCAGCGGCACTTGTATCAGGCTTGAGGCAAACACCGGGACCGAGACGCAAGCGGCCAGTTCCTTTTGAAACAAGGCAAGGAACCCGCAACTGCCGGTGATTGCGCGCACGCCTTCGGCCTCAAGCCGCTGTGCGCCTTTGATGAACGGGTCCAGCAATTCGGGTCTGGGGTCATTCAACAGGTCCGGCACGGTGATGCCGTCGATCATTTCATAGAGGACCGGGAAGGGCAGGCTGGACGGGTTCTTGATATGGCCGGGCGGCTTGGGGAAATAGCTTTCCAGACACAGTACGCCGATGGACGCGCCGCAGATATTTTGTCCGCCATTGTAAACCGGCATGGGTGTTCCTTTCTGTAGCCAAGCGGCGGCGCGGGCAGGGTGCCTAGAACCGCCCCAGTGAAAACGGATCGAGATCGATGTTGAGCCGCCGACCGGACAGAAGATCGGCCACCAGCTCTCCGGTCTTTGGGGCCATCATCAATCCGTAATGCGAATGCCCAAAGGCGGCGTAGAGGCCCGATTTGCCGTTCACCTGACCAATGGCCGGAAGGCTGTCGGGAAAGGACGGACGCCGTCCCATCCAAAACCGCGCGCCCTGCGGGTTCAGATCGGGCATCATCGCCTGCGCCTGTTGGGTCAGCAGCGCCTTTTTGCGCGGGTCCGGGGGGGCGTCGATATCGGCAAACTCGGCCGTTCCCGCAACCCTCAGGCCGTCCTGCATGGAACTGGCAACAATCTTTGCGTCCACGTCCATCACCGAATGGTTGAGCGTGCTGTGGGCGTCCGGAAACTCGATATGATACCCGCGCTCGGCCACCAGGGGCAGCTTGATCCCCAACGGTTTCAGCAGGTCTGCCGACCACACCCCGGCGGCCATGACGATGTGGTGGGCCTGTATTATCTCGCCCGAAGTCGTCAGGTCCCAGCGCCCATCAGGGGCTTGCGAGATTGCCTTGATTTCGGTTCTGACAAACTCGGCACCCTGAGTGCGGGCTTTCTCGGCCAGCACCGCGCCAATGCGGCCCGGAGACAGCGCCCGCGCCTGTCCCTTGATCAACACGGCGGCTTTGAAATCCCGCGACAAGGCCGGTTCAATACGCCGAAGCTCGGCCCCGTCGATCCGCTCGATCTGCCCGCCTTTTTCCTTGCGGATTTGATAATCCAGACCGTTCAGGTTGGCATTTTCCGGACGGCGAAACGCGTGCACATAGTAGCTGTCGGTGATCAGGCCTTCGTGCCCCGTTCCATTCAGATGCTTGCGGTAGAGGTCGATCGAAGGGCGGCACAGCAGTTCCATCGCCTCTGACGTGCTGCGCACTTTGCTTTCGGTCGAATTGCCAAGAAACCGCAGGCCCCATGGGATCATCTTTGGCCAGAAACTCGGGCGCACTGACAAGGCGCTTTTGGGGTTCAGCAGCATCCGGGGCAGTTGCTTCCACACCCCGGGCATGGCCTGCGGGATGATCGACCAGGGCGAGACCACGCCCGCATTCCCGAACGAGGTCTCCTGTCCCGGTTCCCCCCGGTCGATCAAACGCACCGGAATGCCGCGTTCCTGAAGCGAAAGGGCGCAACAAATGCCGACGATCCCTGCGCCGATGATGGTCACCTGTTCTGTCATCGCATCAGGCCGGGGAATGACTGCGGTTGCGCGCGATCAGTTGGGTGACGATGACCGGAGCGGCCACGGCCAGCGCGATCAGATCGGCGGTCAGGCTTGGCGCGACAAAGATTACCCCGGCGATGGCCATCAGGATGCGTGACACCATGTTCAACGGCTTCAGCCAATAGCCCACCACCGCCGCCGACAGGGCCACGACCCCGGCGATGCAACTGGTTGCGGTATAGGTGAACTCCCACAGATTGAACCCGGTCGAGGACACGAACAGCAGGACCGGCGCATAAACGAATGCCATAGGCGCGATGACCTTGCCCAGCCCAAGGGTGAAGGCCGACAAGCCGGTTCGGAACGGGTTCGAGTTGGCAATCGCCGCCGCCGCATAGGCGGATGTGCAGACAGGCGGCGTGATCTCGGACACCACGCCGTAATACAGCACGAACAGGTGGCTGGCGATCGGCGGGACGCCAAGCTGGGCCAGCGCGGGCTGTGCGACCGAGACCAGCATGATGTAAAGCGCGGTGGTCGGGATGCCTGCGCCCATCAGGATGCAGACGATGGCGATAAAGACCAGCGAGATGAACAATTGCAGGTCTTCCATCGCAAACAGCTGGAAACTGCCGAACGAGATCATATTGTAGAGATCAGCCGCCAGATTGCCCGCGCCCTGCGTCACCATGAAACCAATGCGGAAACCGATGCCGGTGGTGTTGATCACACCCACCACGATGCCGACAGCGGCAGCGGCGGCCCCCACGGCCAGCGAGTATTTCACACCCAGTTCAACCGCGGCCAGCATCTCGGGCACTTCGATCCGTTTCTGGGGGTTAAGGGTCGCGATCAGCGACAGGCCACACAGAATGGCCGTCATGGTCAGGTCGAACCCGCCATCCGAGAATTTCCACAGCACAAAGGCCAGGAACGCCGCCGCGTAGATCAGTGTCGGAGGGTGTCTCAGCCGCGACATGCCCGCAATCACCGCCAGCGATATGCCGCAGAAGGCGGACATGAACGGCGTGTAGCCGGTGAACAGCACGACCAGCAGTCCGATCAGCGGCACGATATTGGCCCAGCCCTCGGCCCAAACGGCCTTGAGCTGCGGCAGTTGCTCTTTCGCCAAGCCTTTCAGGTTCAGCTTGCGCGCCATCAGGTGCACCACGGCGAAGACGCCGACATAGTGCAGGATCGCCGGGAAGATCGCGGCGATAACGATGGTGGTGTAAGGGACCTCAAGGAACTCGGCCATGATGAAGGCAGCGGCCCCCATGATCGGTGGGGTGATCTGACCCCCGGCCGAGGACGCGGCCTCGACCCCGCCTGCAAAATGGCCGGGGTATCCAAGGCGCTTCATGTTGGGAATGGTCAGCGCGCCGGTTGATACGGTGTTGGCCACCGAAGACCCCGAGATCGTGCCGAAAAACGCCGAGGATACCACCGACACCTTTGCCGGACCGCCGGTATAACGGCCCGCCAAAATCGTTGCGTTGTCGATGAAAAGCTGCCCCAACCCGGTGCGCTGTGCGATGACGCCGAACAATACGAAGTGGAACACGATGGTCGAAACCACCCACAGCGTGACGCCATAGATGCCTTCCTGCGGGAAATACATCGACGACACGAAGGTTTTGAAATTTACTCCGGGATGTTGCAGCAAGCCGGGGAAATACGGTCCTAGCAGCGCGTATGAGATGAACACACAGATGATCAGCGGCAGCACCCAGCCCAGCGTCCGGCGAGCGATGTCCAGCACCAGCAGGATGATGACGACGCCAAGGAACACGTCATAGCCGTTTGGGTTACCCATGCGAAAGGTTTGTTCCTCGATCCCCAGAGCCGGGATGCCGCGCCAGGCAACGCCCACGTAAAGCGCGGCGACGATGCCGAACCCCATGAAAACCAGATCATAAAGCGGTATGTTGCCGATCCGAAAGCGGCTGATCTTGAGGGCATAGAAGCTTTTGGCCCCGACAATCGGAATGGTGGCGTAGACCAGAATGAACAGCAGGGCCAGATAGATGCCCATATGCCAGTGATCGGCAGGCAGACCGAACCCAGCCGTGAAGAATTCGTAGAATGCAAAGATCAGGGCGACGACGCGCAGCACCTTGCCCATGGCGGGCGTGACTTGCCGGACGGCGGCACCTTCGTCGAACTGTTCCTCGATGGCCGCCAGTTCCTCGGCCGTCAGTTCGTGGTCATCAAGTTTCTGGGTATCGGACATGATGGCCCCCTGATTTCGCATAATTCCAGAATGCGGTGCCCCGCATAAGGGGCACCGGCGACAGGTTTCAGTCGGTTGCGATTACTGAAGCAGACCGGCTTCTTTATAGAATTTCTCGGCCCCCGGATGCAGCGGAACACCCAAAGCCTCGACACCGTCCAGCGCGGTTTCAGCCGTGATCTGCTTGCCCTTGGCGTGGCCATTGTCCAGCAGCTTGCGGGTGTTGTCGTTCCACAGCGCCTTGGTCAGGCCATAGACCAGTTCGTCGGACAATTCCGAGGACACAACCAGCATCGCGCTGACCGCAGGGGTTTTGGTCTCACCGTCGATACCTTCATAAACCCCACCGGGAATGGTCGAGGGGATATAGGCCGGGATGATCTCATTGATCTTCGCCATATCTTCGTCGGTGAAGGAATGCAGGTTCATCCCCTTGGTCGAGGACAGCTGCACCATCGCGGCAACGGGCCAGCCTGCGGCATAGAAATAGGCGTCAAGCTGACCATCGGCCAGACGCTCGGCGCTTTGGCTGTTGTTCAGCTCGGCCTCGTCCATGTTGTCGCGATTGACGCCCCAGGCGTCCAGCATCTGCAACACGGCGACCTGCGTGCCGGAACCGGCCTGCGCGATACCCACGCGCTTGCCCTCCAGATCGCTCAGATCATTGATCGTCTGACCGGCTGGCAGCACCAGATGCAGGTCTTCGGGGAATAGGTTTGCGACGATGCGCAGATTGGGGTGGGGCTTGCCTTCGAACTTACCCTCGCCCAGATACATCGAGCGGGTTACGTCGGCTGCGGCCAGACCGGCCTCAAGCTCGCCATTTTGCACAGCGGCGTTGTTGAACACCGACGCGGTGGTGGATTGCGCAATGGCGATCAGGCCCGGAACACCGCATTGGCCGCCTTCCTCGCAGGGGCGCGAGCCCGGAGGGGCAGAGATACCGTTTGCAATGGTGCCGCCAATGGGGAAATAGGTTCCACCGGCCCCGCCGGTGCCGATGCGGAAAAAGGTCGGATCCTGCGCCAGCGCCGGGGCGGCCAGCGCGCCAGCCAAGGCCAGACCTGTCAGGCATTTCACGAGTTTCATCGTCGTCTCCGTTGTTGGTTCGTGGGACTCGGTTTGACCGAACCTCGATCCCAAAAGCGTAAAGACAAATGGCATAAATACAAATTTGTTATATTTCACAAAACTAAAGTTTGGCTTATACGACAGGAATGAACCTGACGCAGCTCACAGTCTTTCGCGAGGTGATGGAAACCGGCTCCATCTCTCAGACCGCCAGAAAACTGAACCGCACCCAACCCGCGATCAGCCTGGCCCTGAAGAACCTGGAACAAACCCTTGGCCTGACCTTGTTCGAGCGTAAGGGCAGGCGGCTGGTTCCGGTTCCCGAGGCGCATTACCTGCTGGCCGAAACGACGGGTATTCTGGACCGTCTCGCGGCGATTTCCAGCACGATGGAGGGGTTGATCAAGGGCCATTCCGGTAGCCTGAACATCGCCACGATGCCGGGGCCGTCGGCCTTTCTGTTCCCGCGTTTCATCAGCCAATCGGTCGGAGAGAACCCGGACATCCGCATCACGCTGTCCACCCGCAGTTCTCCCCAGATCATGGAGCTTGCCGGGACGCAGAATATCGACTTTGGCTTTGCCGATTTCGAACACGCGACCGGGAAAGAGCCGCAATATTCTGCCGAGCTGATCCGGGCCGATTGTTTCTGTGCGATTGACCGGGACAACCCGCTGGCCGCGCGTGACAGTATCTCGATCTCGGACCTCGACGGGGTTCCGATGGGCGGGCTGCACGCAACGCACCCGTTCCAGCACAAAATCCGCAGCAAGTTTCAGGAGGTATCGGCCCGCTACAATTCGACAGTGACCTGCCAGTATTTTCTGCCCCTTATCCCGTTTGTAAGCTCGGGCCAATGCTGCACAATCGTGGACCCTTTGACCGTCGCGACGGAACAGGAGCTGGGCCTGTCTGCCGGAAAGGTCGTGTTCCTGCCGTTCGCAAACCCGCTTCGGTATGAATACGCAATTCTGGAACCGGAACACCGCCCGCCGTCGCAACTGGCGCTGAAGATCAAGGCAGGTTGGAAAGCCGAAGTTATCAGAATGCTTGACGACGTGGGGGCCAAGCCAACTGCCAAAATGATTTCTGAGCAGAGTGGCGAATGAAGTCGCCAGCTTTTCAAGCTTAGTAAATCAAGTTCAGCATCAACATCGAAACCACCAAAAACAGTATCGTCATCACGCCGCCGGATCGCACAAAGTCCATGACCTTGTAGCCGGCAGGCCCCATGATCAGGGCGTTCACTTGGTGCGTCGGAATGATGAAGCTGTTTGAGGTGGAAATGGCCACCGTAAGGGCGAAAACAGCCGGGTTTCCTCCGGCGGCAACTGCAATGGACACGGCCAGCGGCACAAGCAATACGGTGGCCCCGACATTTGACATCACAAGCGAAAACGCTGTGGCCAGTATCGCGACACCGGCCTGCAGCGCCCAGATCGGCCAGCCATTCAAAAGAACCATGATCTGTTGGGCGATCCACGCCGCCGTGCCGGTATTTTGCACCGCCTGACCCAAGGGGATCAGACAGGCCAGCAGGAAAACGGTGTTCCATCCCACGGCGCGATACGCCTCATCCACGCTCAGCACGCGGGTCAGCATCATTCCGGCGGCACCGGTCAGCAGGCACAGCGACAGCCGCACGTCGGTGAACAAAATCAACGACAGGGAAATCGCAAAGAAGGCCAGCGCCCAGCCAACCTTTTGCGGGCGCAACTCTTCCTGAGGGAAATCGGATGTGACCACGACAAAGTCAGGATCCTGCGTGATCCGCATCAGGTTGTCCCATCTGGTATGTGCCACCAGCATGTCACCTGCTTTGAAGGTTTCGAGACCGATCTGCGTGGACTCGTGCGTGTCCGTTTCGACATGGCTGAGTGTCTCTTCGCCCCGGTGGATGGCCAGCAGGGACATTCCGTAGGTCTTGCGGAACAACAACTCGCGGGGGCATTTCCCGATCAGTTTGCTGTCGGGTGTCACGACCACTTCGGCAATACCGGCATTTGTGGGTGCGAATTCTTCGACGAAAATGTCCAACTCGGGCAGGACCTTCAGTCCAAACTTCTGGGCAAATTCCTCTACCACCCAGCGGCGCCCGATGATGGCCAACCGACATGGCGCGGCAATTTCGGCCGTCAGAACCTGCACCATCGATGTTTTGCCGCGATAGAAGGTCGAGATGATATACAGGTGGTTTTCGTGGTTGATGTCAGCCAACACCTGACCGACTAAGGGGCTGTCTGCGGGGACCACAACCTCGAAAACATCTGCTTTCAGGCCGTAGACCCGTTGCAGATATTCCTGCGTGCCTTGGCTGGTGCCGGTATTGTCGGATCCGGTGTCGCCGGGCAGTACCCATCGGCCAAGCAGTAGAAAATACGCGATCCCGGTCAGGATCAGCGCCGCGCCAATCGGAGTGACCGAGAACAGGCCAAACGGCTGAATTTTCTGATCGTCCGGCAGCCCCTCATTCGCGGTCACAACCAGATCGTTCAGCAAAATCAGCGGCGATGACCCGACCATTGTCATCGTGCCGCCAAGGATGGCGCAAAAGCCCATCGGCATCAGCAGACGCGAAAGCGGAATACCGGACCGTGAGGATATGCGGCTGACAACCGGCAGGAACAGCGCCGCCGCGCCCACATTTTGCATGAAAGATGAGATAACGCCAACCGTTCCCGAAACGATAGGCAATACCCGGTTTTCAGCCGTACCGCCGTATTTCAGAATGACAGCCGCGACCTTGTTCATGATGCCGGTCTTGTCCAACCCGGCACCCACGATCATGACCGCGATGATCGAGATTACGGCGTTTGACGCAAACCCATCGAAAAGGTGAGAGACATCCGCCAGGTTCTCAAGACCCGGCGCATAGCTCAGCAGGCCGACCAGAACGAGCACCAATATGGCCGAAAGATCAATCCTGACGATTTCTGAAACAAACAGGAACACGGTAAACGCCAACAGCGCGCAAACGACTCCCATCTCGAACGTAAAAACAACCTGTTCCACAGAGTTCTCGGTAACTTTGTCTTCTTTTCGTTTTAAGTGAACACCTAAACGATCATGATGGCCTTGTCATGTTGTTTCGATTTCACGGGCGATAACGTAATTTAATTTCAAGCCGGGTTGGGTCGCTGGTTCTGCAAGTTAACCGGTCATGAGATAGTCCAACAAAACGCCGTTAAAAAGCGCGGGCTTCTCCATATGCACCGCATGCGCGCATCCGGGGATCACGGACAGGCTGGCGTTGGGAATACTGGACCAAAGCAGATGCGTCTGGTCCCACGAATAGGTTCGGTCCCGGTCGCCACAGACTACCAGCGTCTCCTGTTGCAGGTCTTGCAGGTGTTCTGCTCCGGACCAATTTTGCATTGCATCCAGACCGGCGAGAATGGCGTCTTTCGTGGCCATTCGGGCCAGGGTTTCGCAATCCATGAAATGGGGCGCGGCCTTGGTTTCCCAAAACCACGTTGCCGCGATCCGGCTTGCGGTGGCTGCGACGCCGTCCTGTTCAACGCGGGCTTTGCTTTCGTCGATGGTTTCAAACCGTCCGGGCAGGACGCCAATTGCACCGGTCGCGTACAGGATCAGCTTCTGCACGCCGCTTTGATCAGCGCGAGCGATCTCTTGCACCACCATACCGCCCATCGAGTGGCCCAGAAGGTGGTACCTGTCTGTACCAAGCGCACGCAGATGCGCGATCACCCAGTCGGCCAGACCATCAATGCGGTCTATCGCGGAAAGATGTGCGTTCTTGCCAAAGCCGGGCAGGTCAAGGGCGACGACCTCGAAATGGTCTGAAAATGCCTTGTATTGCAAGTTCCACTGCGGGCTGCCGCCCATCAGGCCGTGCACCAGAACAAGGGGCGTCACTTGCGCTGGCCCTGAACAATGCGATCCAGGATCATTGCGCAGAACAGGATGGCGAACCCTGCAAGGATACCTTGTCCGACATTGGCATATTGCAGGGCCTCAAGAACATCCTCACCCAACCCCTTGGCACCGATCAGCGAGGCGACAACCACCATCGCCAGCGACAGCATGATGGTCTGGTTGATTCCCGCCCGGATCGACGGGCTGGCCAATGGCAGATCGACCTTGGTCAGCAGATACCATTTGTTGGCCCCAAAGCTGATCGCCGCCTCGCGCACGCTTTCGGGGACGCCGCGCAGACCAAGAACGGTCAGGCGTACCACCGGGGTGCCGCCGAAAATCATCGTTGTGACGACGGCGGCGGGTTTGCCTGTTCCGAAGAACGCAATTACCGGGATCATGAATACGAAGGCGGGCATGGTTTGCATGAAATCCATGATCGGTTGAATGAACGCATAGAACCGGGGACGGCGTGCCGCGAACATGCCCAGTGGGATTCCGATGACGATGGACAGACATGCCGCCGTTCCAAGCAAAGCAAGCGTTGTCATGGCTTTTTCCCAAAACCCAAGCAGGCCCATATAGGCCAGAAACGCGCCGGAATAGATCGCCATTCGCACACCGGCCGTCAGCCAGGTCAACAAGATGATCAGCGACGCAATCACGATCCAAGGGGTGCTGACAAACACCAGTTCCAGCGCGTCCAGCACCAGACGGATGGCATAGGTGATCCCGTCGAACAGCGCCTCGCCATTCAGAACGGCCCAATTGAAGAACGCCTCGATCCCGTCGATGCTGAGCAGTCGGAATTCCGGGTCCGTCGGAAAATCGCTGAGGATCGCGAAACGCCCCGGAAAGCTGTAGTTGATCATGGCGACCGTCACGATCAGAACCATGAACACCGCGCTGAACACGATCTGGGATACAGGCATCCCGGACCGGATCGACCGGTCCGACAGCCATTCAGAAAACCGAGCTTCCAGCGCCCAGTTGGCCATCACTGACTGAGCCACCTTGGCGATGATCAGGATGACAAGGCCGGTCAGGGCGATGGTTGGGCCTTGCTCTGCCAGCGCCTCGGCCTCGGCGCGAATGCCGCCGATATTCGCCTCTAGCCCGTCCACCGCACGCTGGAACGCGTCCACCCGGTCCGAGCCCGCCTCGATTGCCGCCGCAAGCTGTTGCTTGCGTAACTCTAAGGTGCCCTCGATAGACGCGATCCGGGCCATCGCGTCCGAGGCGAGATCTCCGAACAGGCCACGGGCGATCTGGACAAAGCCAATCGCCTCGATGATCAGAAAGCACAGCGCCCAAGACCACAAGCCGCGCGCACCAAACCAGATCGGCCCGAATAGCCCAGCGAAAAAGTTGAAGGTCGGCGTAAACCGCGCCGAGGCACCGACCTTGTCGAAATTGGCGATGTAGTAGTCGGGATGCGTGCGAACAAAGGTGCGAATATTCTCTTTGCGCTCTTCCGCATAGGCCAGCGCGGCCTCGCTTTCGGTGTCTTCCAGCGGATTGATGTTTTCGTCCCTCATGACACCTCGGTCCCTTCGATAACGGTACGCAGCAGGTCGGCGCGGGTGATGACGCCAACATCGGCACCCGCGTCGGCCACGACGATGGGATTGTCATCATCAATGGCCAGATTGATCAGATTGCTAAGCGTCTCATCGCTGCTGACGCGGTGCAGATCGGCGGGCAGGGGGCCGTTCCGGGACGTCCAGTCTTCAATCGGGCGCATGACGACCTTGGCATGCACCACTTTCAGACGCGATATCCCGGCGACAAAGTCGGCGACATAGTCATCCTGGGGATGCATGACGATATCTTCGGCCGTGCCCATCTGCACAACCTTGCCGTCGCGCATGATGGCGATGCGATCCCCGATCCGAACGGCTTCATCCAGATCGTGGGTGATGAACACCGTTGTCTTTTTGAGGATTTTCGACAGTCGGATGAATTCATCCTGCAATTGCCGCCGGATCAGCGGGTCAAGGGCCGAAAACGGTTCGTCCATCAGCAAAACATCCGGATTGGCCGCCAGCGCCCGTGCAAGGCCGACACGCTGCTGCATCCCGCCGGACAGTTCATGGGCGAACTTGGACCCCCAGGCCCCCAGCTCGACGATGTCCAGAATGGCCGCCGCCTGACGCATCCGTTCATTCTTGGCAACCTGCCTGATCTCCAGCGGCATCGCCACGTTGTCCAGAACGGAGCGGTGCGGCATCAGCGCGAAGTTCTGGAACACCATACCGATCTTCTGGTTGCGAAAGTGCTGCAGGTCTTTCGTGCCCAACGCCATCACATCGGTGCCTTCGATCTCGATCTTGCCCGCGGTGGGTTCCAGCAAACGGTTGAAATGGCGCACAAGGGTCGACTTGCCGCTGCCCGACAGGCCCATGATGCAAAAGATTTCACCCCGGTTCACCGACAGGCTGACATCCGCAACACCGACAACGCAGTTATACTCGGCCAGTACCTCGGCCTTGCTCAGGTTGCGCTCGCGAACAGCTTGCAGTGCGGCCTGTGGTTTAGCCCCGAAAATCTTCCAGACATTCGAAATCTCGATGACGGTTTCTGCGTTCATTTTTGCGCCACTGTTTGAAGAGATCAGGTCCGGGACCGGCCGAAACCGGTACCGGCAGTTCAGTTGGGCGCTTACAGCCCCAGCATCGAGTCGACGCGGTCCGAGTTCTCATTGACCCAGTCCTTCGCAACATCAGCCGGTTCGCGACCATTGGCGCTGATTTCAAAGGCCAGACCGCTGACATCATCGGCGGTCAGGGCAAAGTTGGCAAAAAACTCGGCAATGGCGGGCGAGCGGTCGGCCAGCGAGTTCGACCAAGCAATCTGAACCTGCTTCAGGGCGTCCTTCGTTGCCACATTGGATTTTTCGTACCAATCGGCATCGTCGGACGGTTGGATCATCACGTATTTTGCAGGGTCATAGGTGGGTTCCGTCAGCATCTCGACATCAAACATGAACCACACCGCATGCGGCTTGTAGCAATAGAACGCATATCCTTCGCCCTTGGCGATCGAGTCCTTGATGCGCGCGGTCTTGACACTTTCTTCGGCCCGGATCGGTTCGATGAAGTCCAATAGGCCATAGTCGCGCACCTTGACCTCGTTGACATTTGCCGAGGCCCAGCCGGGCGCGCCAATCCACATCTCGCCCTTGCCATTGCCATCACTGTCCATCAGCGCGGCCACATCCGGGCGACCCAGATCTGCGATGTCGGTAATGTTGTTGGCCTGACCGAAATCCTTGGACACGCAGAACCCCTGGTTCCCTTCGTATGGATTGGAGGACAGCGTCACTGTGCCCGCCTCATCCACATATTTCTTGGTAAAGCTCTCCTGGTTCGGCAGCCAGACGTCCGGATGAACATCGATGTCACCCTTGCCCTGATCCATCGCCTGAAAGATCGTGGCGTTATTGCCGGGAACATATTCGACCGTCCCGCCAATGCGGGTGGCGACGATCTCGCCCAGCACATAGGCGATGGCCTGAGCACCAGTCCAGGACGGCACGCCGATCTTGACGTCTTCGGCATAAGCGGTCGCCCCAAACGTGGTCAGCAGCGCCGCGCCGATGAGGGTTTTTTTCAGTGACATAGTGATCTCTCCTTGTTGGTCGCTTTTTGTTTTGTTCTTGTTTTTATGGTGTGTAACCGGGCAGTCCGAAGGCATCGGAATACCCAAACAGGGCCGCGCTTCCACCAGTGTGCAGAAACACGACATTGCTCATGCCGTCGAAATAACCCTTGCGGATCTGATCGATCAGCCCGTCGAGGCCCTTGCCTGAATATACCGGATCGAACAGCAGCCCTTCGGTGTGGGCCAACAGCTTGACCGCCCGGATCATCCCGTCGGTCGGCAGCCCATAGCCGGGCCCCACATAATCGCAATTCGCTCGCACTTCTGAGCGGGCGATCTGCGCGTCCAGTTCCAGATGCGCTGCGGTTTTGGTCGCCAGTTCAAACACCATCTGTTCCTGCTTGTCTTGCGGAGCCCGAACGCCAATACCCAGAAGATGCGTGGTGCTTTTGATCGCCGCCAGCCCGGCCACAAGCCCGGCCTGAGTCCCGGAACTGCCGGTCGCATGAACCAGCGCTTCAATCGACAATCCCATTCTGGCTGCCTGTTCGGTCAATTCGCGGGCGCAGTTGACATAACCTAGCGCACCAATGGCGTTCGAGCCCCCTCCGGGAATGATGTAAGGCTTCTTGCCCTCGCTCCGCAGGTGATCGGCCAACCTGTCCATTTCGGAATTCATGTCCGCACCGCCGTCGCGCTTGGACACCGAGGCCCCGTGCAGGCGGTCCAACAGAACGTTTCCGTTCATGATGTAGTTGGGGTCATCCGATCCGGTGCGATCTTCCAACAGTATGTGACACTCCAACCCCAGTTTGGCCGCCGCAGCAGCAGTCTGGCGGGCGTGATTGGATTGCGTAGCGCCCTGGGTAATGATCGTGTCCGCGCCCTTTTCAACGGCGTCCGCCATCAAAAATTCAAGCTTCCGGGTCTTGTTCCCACCGGTCGACAGGCCGGTACAATCGTCCCGCTTGACCCAAAGGCGCGGGCCGCCCAGCACCTCGCTGAGTCTGTCCATCGGTTCCAGAGGTGTCGGAAGATGCCCGAAGGAAATCCGCGGGAACCGGGCCAGACTGATCGACAGTTCCTTGCACAGGCTAAAGGTTAGGTCTGCGGTTTCGCCCGCAGTATTCTCCGAGATTTCTGCCGACTCTGCCATGCTCTGAGGTCCTTACCGTTGGGATCTCTCAAAGCGTTTCCTATCAAATCAAAGAAAAACAGTGCTTTTTTGTACGGCTACTCATACTTTTGCTTTGGCTGGGGGTGCGCTTTTCATGGATACACAATGGTTAGAGGACATTCTTGTTCTGCTGGAAGAGGGCAATCTAAGCCGGGCCGCCGCGCGCCGACATATCACCCAGCCCGCGTTTTCCAGGCGTATCCGGTCCTTCGAAAACTGGCTGGGCGTCACCATACTGGACCGCAAAACCAACCGGGTCGAGATCAGCGCCGCGCTGATCTCAAACGAACCCGAGATACGTGCGCTTCTGGTCCAGCTTCGCGAGCTACGCACAAAAATTGCCCATCATGACCCCAAGGCGACCACCGTCAGGATCGCGGCACAACATGCGCAGGTGTTTTCCCGGTTCCCGGACATGGCGCTGAAGGCCCGGTCGCACCTGCCGGGCGTCAGGTTCCGTCTGCATGCCGCTAACCTAAGCGACTGCGTCAGCATGTTCCTGCGCAAAGATGCCAGCATGCTGCTGTGCTACGAATCCGATCTGGCCGAACCGTTGGAGTTCGGGTCGGGCGTATTGCGCGGAACCTGGGGGCGGGATTATCTGATCCCTGTGGTGGGCGGGGCCCTTCGGTTTGCGGTGAAAGACGTGGGCGACATTTCCGACACTGCGCCGGCAGTCGTCTATCCGGATAACAGCTATTTCGGGCAGGTTCTGCGCCGAAAGGAGCGCCGGTTCGGGACGGCTGGGTACAGCACCAACCCGATTTGCGAGACGGCGTTTTCGACCGGTATTCTCGAGATGGTCCGCAAGGGCCTTGGGGTCGGTTGGCTGCCCTTCAGCATGGTGCACAGCGAATTGCAAAGCGGCGAGGTGATCTCGCTGGCGAATGCGTTGGGGCGTGAGCCCATGGACATCGCGATCTACGCGGACCGCACGGAATCAGCTGCTGCCGAATTGTTCGGGATCTGGAGCAACCAGGGGTCGAAGGCGCGACACCGCTGACCGCCAATCAAGGTGCGGAATCCCCCAACTGTCAAAGTCACGGATTTTGTGATATGCACAAACAATAGTTTGATTATTGTTATCCCACTGTCTTTAAGGACATTTTCGATGTTCGAAAGAATTCTGGACTCTCTGCTCGGCAGATTTGCCTCTATTTCTCAAAGATTTAGAGTTTGGCACGCTTGGCCGTTTTTGCCTGCGTTGGCGATTATTCTGGGCCACCGTGTCAACCTGCGGCACAACAACCTGATCGATACCGAAACCGCGCCGTTGGATGGCGAACGGCCCGAGGATTTTGACATTATCGGATGGCGCACCGCGGACGGGCAATTCAACGACCTTTCGCAGCCCCGCATGGGCGCGACGGGCACCCGGTTCGGACGCAATGTCGCGCTGAGGGACACCTATCCGCCCAGCGACGCGGATCTGATGGATCCAAGCCCCAGACTGGTCAGCGAAAAGCTTCTCAAGCGGCATGAATTTGTACCCGTTCCACATCTGAACGTGCTGGCGGCTGCCTGGATTCAGTTCATGGTGCATGACTGGCTCAGCCACGGTCCCAACGATCCGGATGCCGAGCCGTTGGACGTGCCGCTACCCGAAGGTGACGACTGGCCGGGCGGCAAGATGACCGTACGGCGCACGATGCCCGACAAACAGGTGACGGATGCTGATGCCAACCGTCCACCTACCTTCCGCAATGTCGAAACCAGTTGGTGGGATGGATCGCAAATCTATGGCTCGACCGAGGAACGTCTGCGTTACGTCCGCACCGCCAAACTGAAGGGCCGGCCCAAATCGGCCGAAATTGCTTTGGACGATGGTCTTTTACCCGTCGACAAAAAGGCCAAGCGCGAAGGTCAGGAACTGGCAGGTGTCAACGGCAACTGGTGGACCGGGCTGTCGGTGCTGCACACTCTGTTCGCGCGCGAGCATAATTCCATCGTGGCGCGGTTGCGCATTGATCATCCGGATGAAAGCGAAGACTGGCTGTTTCACAAGGCGCGGTTGGTGAACTCGGCGCTGATGGCCAAGATCCACACCGTAGAATGGACGCCCGCGCTGATGGACAGCCCTGAAGGCCGCATGGCGATGCGCGGCAACTATTGGGGCCTGATGGGCGAAACCGTGTTCAACGCGGTGGGCCGGGTCTCGGACAGTGAGGTGATGTCGGGCATTCCCGGCTCTCCGCAGGATCATCACGGCAGCCCCTATGCAATGACCGAGGAGTTCGGCTCGGTCTACCGGTTGCACTCTTTGATGCCAGACGCATATGAATTCCGCAGCCATTCCGACAATGCGCATCTGCACAGCGCCGGCCTGACCGAAGTATCAGGTCCCGGCGCGCGTAAGCTGTATGACAATCTGAGTTTCGACGACGTGCTGTATTCTCTGGCGACCGAAAATCCCGGCGCGTTGGTGCTGAACAACTTCCCCGAAACGCTGCGCCGTCTGGACAAGAAGGTTGAGGCGAATGTGTTCCTCGATCTCGCCGCCGTTGATGTCCTGCGTGACCGCGAGCGGGGCGTGCCGCGCTATGCCGATTTCCGGGCCGCCATCGGCGCGACGCGGCCTGAAACCTTTGAAGACATCACCGATGACCCCGATTGGCAGTCCGCGCTGCAAGAGGTCTATGGCACCGTCGAAAAGGTCGATCTGCTGGTCGGGACACTGGCCGAGGCGAAGTCGAAAAACCAGCCGCCGCGCTTTGGCTTTTCGGACACGGCGTTTCGTATCTTCATCCTCATGGCCTCGCGCAGGCTGAAAAGCGACCGCTTTTACACCGATGATTTCCGGCCCGAAATCTACACCGATGCCGGGTTCCGATGGGTGGCCGAAAACGGGTTTGCCGATGTGGTGCGTCGCCATTGCCCGGACCTTGCCGAAGCTCTGGTCGATGCCCGCAACCCGTTTTTCCCCTGGCGGATCGCGGGGGGCTGAGGCATGGCCCGTCACATTCGCATCCCACTGATTGCCGATCTGATTCTAACCGATGACGCGGATGAGATCGGACAGCTTGCCGACCACGCCGCGCTGGATCGCGGGTTTCGCCCGCGGGGGCCGCTGATCAACCGGATACTGGCGCACCGCGTCAGATCGGCGTTGTCGCTTGGTGGCAATCCGCTGCCCAGCGCGATGATGCGGGACGACCCCGAAAGGCGTCGGATGTCTCAGGACATCGCCGATAAGTTCGCGCCGGGCAATTGGGATACCGACACGCTTAATCAGATGGTGGGCTATGTAAGGGGCGATCTGAGCAGGCCCGTCGGCGAGCTTGCGCAGCAGATCACGGGCCGGGTGTTTGATCCGACCTATGCGGCAAGCGCCGAAACCTGGGATGCAGCCAAAGCGATCGAGACACATCTGCAATCGTTTAACCCCTTTCGGCGCCTCATCGCCTTTCTGTCCGGCGCATTGCGGGACGCTCAAGGCGTGTTGGGTCAGGCCGCGAAGGGCGACAAGGGCGCTGTCCACGGCACCGGGATCGCGGTGCATAATCTGGCGCTCAGCCTGGAACGGTTGCAAGCGGCATGGGCTGATCAGCGGCTGCGCGCCCACCTTACCCCGGAACAGGCGGCTTTGCGCGTGATTGCCGCGCCGCGCACCGTGATGCGTGCCGGAAAGCGCCATAGCGACACAATCGGCGGGCGCGTGCGGCCAGTCACCTTGGTCGCCATGAACACGCGCAGGGCGGCGGGCGCAGGCATGGACGCCGATCTGGCCTTTCTGGGATCAAGCTGGAGCCGCTGCCCGGCCCAGCACTGGGTCATGGCGTTGCTGGCAGAAATCTGGAAACAGGCGGGAGAAACCGGATGAGCGACGATATCATCTTCACTCCGCTCAAGTTCCGCAACCTTGAGGTCAAGAACCGGGTCTTCCGGTCGAATATCTCGGGCCGCTTCGACGCCGAAAACGGGGCGCTGACGCAGACGCGGATCAACTGGGAATGCAAATTCGCGCGCGGCGGGGTGGGGGCCGTGATCTCATCTTATGTGCCCGTGCGCATGGATGGCCGCATCATCGCCGGGTACGCCACCATTCACACGGATGAGTTCATTCCCCTGTGGCAGAAATTAGGTGAGGCGGTCCGCGCCAACGGATCGAAATACATCCTTCAGCTGTCGCATTCCGGTCGCCAGATGGATTTGCCCGGCATCCACAATCAGCACCGCCCGACCCCAAGCCCCACCAACGCGTACGAAACCCTGCACGGCTTCCCAACCCGCGCCATGAGCACGCATGAAGTGGGCGAAATGGTCGAAGATTTCGCCCAGGCCGCATGGCGCGCGCGTGAGGCCGGGCTGGACGGGATCGAATTGCACGCCGCCAACGGCTATCTGTTCACCCAGTTCCTGAGTTCCGCGATCAACGACCGCACGGACCATTACGGCGGCTCCCTGCGCAACCGCGCGCGGTTCCTGCTTGAGGTGATCGACGCCATTCGCGCCAAGGTTGGGCGCGAGTTCCACTTGCAAGTCAAACTCTCTGCCGTGGACCACAACAACGTCCTGCCGTGGGAAGGTAAGGGCAACACCCTGTCCGACACGGTGCAGGTCGCGCAATGGTGCGAGGCCGCGGGCGTGGATGCCCTGCACGTCTCGACCGGCTCGCTGTTTCCGCATCCAATGAACCCGCCGGGGGACCTGCCGCTTGAGGTTCTGGCCGTTACTTACGACGCGATGATTGCATCGGGCGTCAACGGGTTCAGAAACTACCTGTTCTTCCGCTTCCCCTTGCTGCGCCCGCTATTCCTGCGGCTTTGGTTCCGGCTGAAAAAAGGCCGCGAGGATGAAGGCATCAGCCTGGAAGAATGCCGTGCGATCAAACAGGCGGTGACCATTCCTGTGATCAACACCGGCGGCTATCAGAACGCGCGGGTTGTGCGTGATGCCATCACCTCGGGCGGCTGCGATGGGGTGTCCATCGCGCGGGCTCTGGTAGCCAATAATGATCTGGTCAAGCATTGGGCCGCAGGTGAAGATGAGCCGCCAAAACCTTGCACACGCTGCAATAAATGCCTGTGCAATGCGCCGAAACATCCGATGGGTTGTTATGAGGAGGACCGGTTCGAGAGCCGCGAGGCGATGATCGACGAACTGATGTCGATCTATGAAACCAAGCCGATCCTTCAAATCCCGACCCCTGACAGGGAGGCGGCAGAATGAGGAACCAGCCTGTCACCTTTGTTGAAGAGGCCTTGAAACAACGCCGCCGCCGACGGTTGCCGTTGACCATTCTTGTGGCGTTGATGGCCCTGGTTGGGCTGCTTGCCCTGATCGCGGCCTTATGGCTGCTGTTGGCCTGGATGCGCGGCGGGCCTGAGCATTTCCGCGACGACGAACAACACTTCCTGCACGGCTCTATCGGTTCGGAAACCTCCAGCGGATTGCCGTATGAGGTCTGGCAGGCGCTGCCCTATCTCTTCCCCGACGCGTTTGAGGGCAAGACGACCTACGAGGCGTTTGGGTTCCTGTATAAGGAGGATGAGAAAGGTCGCACTGACTTGCCAATTGGCATTTCCCGCCGCGATCAGTTGGGCATCACCTTGGTCTGGTTCAACTGCGCCGTCTGCCATGCCGGGACCTATCGCGAAACGGCTGAGGCCGAGGCGGTGATCGTGCCCGGAATGCCGTCGAACAACCTGCAATTTCATGCGTTTATCGAGTTTCTGCTGGACGCCTCGACCAGTCCGAAACTGGCCGCCGAACCGCTGTTCGACGCCATCGAACAAAGCGGCAATGGCCTTGGACCCGTCAAGCGGCTGTTCTGGCGCATTGCAGTTGTCCCCCGCATTCGCGAGGAATTGCTGGCGACCCGCGCCGCTTTGCAGCCCCTATTGGCGCGCCAGCCGGATTGGGGCACCGGTCGCGTGGACACGTTCAACCCCTACAAGGTGCTGGAATTCGACATGAACGGGGATGCACTGACCCCGCAAGAGGTCATCGGCGCATCTGATTTTCCCTCCATCTTCCTGCAAGGCCCGCGCGAAGGCATGCGGTTGCACTGGGATGGCAACAACCCTTCGCTGGCCGAACGCAACCTGTCGGCGGCGCTTGGGGCCGGGGTGACAGCGGAAACTGCGGATCATGGCGGGATTGAGCGCGTTGCAGCATGGCTCAGCGATCTGCCGCCGCCTGCGAACCCGGTACAGGTGGATGCCGAGGCCGCCGAACGGGGGGCCAACCTGTACGCGACCTTCTGTCTGGAGTGCCACGGGCGTTGGACCGGGACAGAGTACGAGTTCTCGGGCGACAAGTTGGGAACCGTTCAGCCAATCGCGTCCATTGGGACGGATCGCGCGCGGCTGGATAGCTACACAAACGAGTTCCAGCAGCGGCAGGTGACTGAACTGTTTGCGGACACGCCTTACGCGTTCCGGCAGTTCCGCAAAACCGACGGCTACGCAAATATGCCGCTGGATGGGCTTTGGGTGCGCGGCCCGTATCTGCATAACGGATCGGTGCCGACGCTGGCGGATTTACTTAACGCCCCGGAAGATCGCCCCAAAAAATTCCAGCGCAATTCGGATGTGATCGACCCGGTGAATGGCGGGTTCCTGTCACCCCCGTGCGAGGATGAAGGTGTCTATTGCTTCGATACATCCCAGCCGGGCAATTCCAACGCAGGCCACGTTTACGGCACGCATCTAAGCCCGACCCAAAAAGCCGATTTACTTGAATACCTTAAAACCTTCTGAACAAGGAGATGAGTAACATGACCGATACGTTATCCATCGGCTGGACCCGCGCCCAGGCCGACAACCGGATCAAATCTCATCGCCGTCTGTTCGGATTTGTGCTGGCGCTTCAGATCGTCATCGGCGGGCTTTTCCTGTTTTGCCCGGCGTTTTCGCTGGGTGTTGTGGGCCTGCCCGCTGGGGCCGAGAACCCCTGGCCCTCGGTCTGGGGGGCGACGCTGATCTTTGTGACCGTCATGCAAATCCCCGGCGCGCTTGATCCGGTGCGTCAGCGTTATCCCAATGTCATTGCCGTGCTGGGGCGGGCGCTGATGGTGGCAACCTTCGTTGCGCATGGGGGGCCGTTCCTATGGTTCGCTGCCTTCGACGCCGTGTTTGGCGTGCTTATTTTCCTTAGTTTTCGCCGACTGGTGATTGCCGAACTGATGACCAGACCGTGACCGTTTTCTGTCTCTGAGGTGGGCGATTGGGTAAATCTTATGTTTGCTTGGTTTCATACCCTGACACCTGCCGGTCAGGCGACGGTCGTGTCTGCCCTGGTCAGCGCACTGGTCGCTGTTTTTGTCGCCTTTCTAAGCCCATTCAGCGCGCGTCGGTTGGAAAAACTCAAGGCGATGCTGGCCAAGGACGCGGCGCTTAATGACGCGCGAACCTCATATGAATTCGAAGCACGCAAGAGACTGTATGCTGAGATCGAGCCGCTGTTCTTCCAACTGTTTGAGGCCGCAGAAGGCGGGTATTACCGCGTCGCCAGCTTGGTACGCACGCAGCGGCAGGGCCATCTGGGCGAAGCAGACGGACGTTGGCTGGCAACCGAGGGTTATTACCTTCGTTCAACCATCTACCAACTCTTCCTGCCGCTTGCGATATTCAGACTGATTCAAAGGTCCGCGACCTTCGTCGATATCGAACTGGATCAGAATATCCGCGCCCGATATTTCCTGTTGAAGCTGTCCTATTATGCGTTCACCGACGACTTTGAGCTTGCCGGGCTTGAACCATCTTTGGCGTACTCTCCCAACGTTCCGGACTGGAAGGAAAAAACCCTTGAAAACCCAGCGCAATACCGGCGGCAAGGGTTGGTTATCGGGCATCTGGATCGCTTGATAGACGCCATGATCGTTGGTGATGATCAGTCGCAACGAACAGTTGATTATGGTGAGTTTGAAGAGCTTTGTCGTAACGATCAGGAGCTCAAGAAAGTGATGGCTGAGCCTGCACGACTGTTCCTTGGATTTGGTTTCACCAACCGACCTGTTCTGGCCCGGGCCTTGCTGGCGCATGCCTATACCATGCGGTTGCTGCTCTACACCTATTCTCGCGCGTCGGATTGCGGTGATCTTGCCGCTGTGTTGCAGACCTTTTGTACTTCGGATGAAGCGTCCGAAGACTTGGACTGGGGCGAAGGCTTTGGACAGGTTTCCTCTTCTGTCGCAGGTTATGTGAAAGAGCGTTTGTCCTGGAGCGGGGCGGACGAGTACGACATCGGCTGATCGCCTGAACCCGAAGGCCGGCTTGCGTGTCACCGTTCATCCTCTGTCGGATCGCATGAGCCCAGACGGCTGAACCTCAGGGGCTTGGGTCGAACCGATTGAAGGCGCGGGCGGCCAGATAGGCCGAACGGCGCATCACCTGATCCAGCGTCACAGTGGTTTCCCCCGAGCGGGGCGAAATCTCTGCAACGTCAAAGGGCCGATTTGCAGGATCAAGTACGGCGATAAGGGCAACCCTGTCCTGTGCTGCCTCGCCAGCGGCGCGCGTTAGATCGACCGTGTCGAAATGGGCTATACCGGTTTTGCGGCTGAACAGTGGGTCTTCGGGGTTCGCCCTGCGCAGGAAGCGAAGGTGAAGACCGGGATCTGGTATCGCAAAATCGCGCTGGGCGTTCGTTCCGGTCACGCCCGCAGAAATTGCGTTGCGTAGATTGTCGCTGACCTCGATGTCGTCAAGCCCAAGGCCGCGCGCGAAACTCAGGTAGAACAAGTTTATCTGAATATCTGCTGCGGGTAAGGGGGTTACGTGCCGATGATGGACCTGCACAAAAGCGCTGAAGCCATTTGATGCGGTTGCCAGGTTAAGGCTGCGCGCGGCTGCGAAATTGACTTCGTTTGCGTTCAGAAGCACCTCGATCGGCGGGGTGTCGACGAACAGAATATCCGGGCTGTTGTGCGTGACCAGTGGGCGGTTGCTGGGATTGGACGGGTCCGTTCGCGGGGCCCAGGCCGGGTCTGGCAGATCGCCGCGCCCGGTGTCGAACTCAAAGGTCCGGATATAGCTGCGCCCGACCGAGTGCGGGGTGTCTGACACGTCGCGCTCCCAAACGCCCAAAGACACAAGCGCGGCGCGCAGATACCGCCGGTCGCCGGACCGGAACAGAGACAGGTCTTCGACCAGCGTCTGGGGCAAGCCGTCCATGATAGGCCGCCAGGTCCAGCTCGGATGCGCCCCGGACTGGTCGATCTGTCCTTCGAAAACACCAACCCGCGTGCCGACCCAGACCACATCCGGGTTGTCTGGGTCCACAAGCACCGCATGGGCCGAGGCAGGGGTGCCGCTGGTGCCGGTTGCCACGTCCGGCTCGGTTAAATGCAGCCCGGTTGGATACCATCGCCCGTCGCCGTTATACCACCACAGCGTATCGAAGTTCGGATCCGTGATCAGTTCGCCATCCCCGTCGCGGCGCGTCCGACCCGAGGTTGTGACATACAGCGTTGTATCTGTGTGTCTTGCGATGGCAGTCCATGAGGTTCCGGAAAAGTAGGGAAGGTAGTCCAGAAACGGATCAGGCTCATCGCCTTCGGCCTTTTTGTTGCTGGGCCGGTTGCCGCTGATGATGGCGGCCCTGCGTCCGGTCCAGCTGGGGTTGTTTCCCTCGAACGTGAATATCCGAACCGTGCGTTCGCACAGCACCGCGATGCTGGTGCCTTCAAAATCGGGCGGTTCGCCCTCGACCAGTGCATCCAATGCGACGACCTTGTCGCTTAGGGTTTCAAAACGGAGCTGGTCGCGAAAGACGCGGTTCCGCGAATCCCGACCTGGCTCGGTGGTGCTGCGGGCCGAATGGGGATCGGTGGCAGATGGAAGTGTCACCCAACTCATCCAATCCGTACTCAGGCGATGCCCGTACCAGTCGTTGGTCATCCATATCCGGTCGGTCCCTATGAACACCCGTGCTGTGTCGTCTGTTTCCCCCGGCAGGACCAGCGGGTTGGAGTAGAAACTGGCCCGGCCGTTTTCTGCCTTTTCGGAATCCCATTTTCGATTCCATGCATGCCGGACAGCGGGTCCGCGTGGCTGGCGGGCGGGGATGAAATCCCAGTCTGCGTTGAAGGTCTGCTTGACCACCATATGCGGTCGCGTTGGGTGATAGGCGCATCCACCCCCGTCGCTGCCATAAATCTGGTCCCAGAAACTGCCGCCAATGCGTTCGATAAACCCATTGTCTTGCAAACCCGCAATCAGGTGGCCGTCAAGCGTTGGGTGGGATTGTACGTAGCCCGGTTCCAACGTCGGCAGACCGACATTGCGCGACGTCCCCGAGCCGCCCGCCGTGAGTGGCCGGGTAAAGACACCGCCATCGCACGAGACCCAAAGCGTGTTATTCGCCGGACGCAGGGCGTGAACATCTGCGTGGATACCGCGGCCGGCAAAGGTCGGGTCGGTATCGGCTGTCGTCTGGTTGGCGGCGGTGAACCCGGCGGACAGATCGTTTGCCGCAGCGGTGCCCGTGATTGGCAGACGGAAAATCAGCGCGTTGCTGTTCATTCCCTGACCGCCGATGAAGACGACATCGTCGCCCGAACCATTGTCCACAACCGTGATGCACTGGTCATAATGTGATTGGTCACTTTCGATCACATAATCGGTCCCGTCCTGAGTGACCGAGGACGTATAGACACCCACGGGCCAGTCATCGATCGACACCGCTGCGACGGGCGTTCCGGACACTCCGGCAGGGGTGTGTGACAGATCGATCAGCCACCCCTGGCCAAGGCCTCTCTTGTCCGCCACGTTGGATTCTTTCAGCCCGGCAACGTAAATTCGCCTTGCTTCATTAGGGGAGGCCGCAAGGCTAAGGCGTGTGCCGGTATCATGGTCCGGCAGCGCGATGCGTTGGAACGTGCCGGTCGGCCCTCCGGTCGAAAGCCAGATGCCATCCAGATCCTCGTCCGCCCCCATCAGCGCGACAAACAGGCCCTGATCGGTCCAAAGCAGATCGGTACAGGCCCCATCGTCATCTTCGGTGAACTCACCATCCGTGAAGTCGACAAATGTCCAGCTTTGGTCTTCGACAAAACGGCCTTGGCGCATGAACAGACCACGGGACGTTGCGACCAGAAGGGTCGCCTCATTTGCCGGGTCAGGGGCGAGAGGGGTTCCGGGGTCACGGGCCAGACGGTAGATTCCTGCGCCGATTAGTTCTTCACCACCTTCGCGCTGCCACGGGTTGACCCCGACCAGCGAAATCGCCTGCTCGACCGTTCCATTCAGGCGAAGTACCCCGATCCCTGCATGTTTGCCCCCGGGACCGAGTGAGAAATATGGTTTAAGCTCGCCGGTTCCCACATAGACCGCGTCCAAGGCGGGGTCGTCGGCACCTCCGCCGTCTTCTCCCCACTCGACCAGCAATGCGCCGACGGTCAGCACAAGATCGTCCCGGCTTGTGGCCGCGGCCAGGGCCCAACTGCCCAGCGGTGCCCAGCTTTCCCCGGCATCGTCGGTGTACCAGACACCGCCATTGGCCGCCCCGGCATAGGCACGCTGGCCGTTTGGATGCACCTGAATATCGCGAATGCGCCCTGCAACCACTGGGTCGCCGTCCGCCTGACCGTTGCGCAGAATGAAGGGGCCCAGCGGCATCCATTGGCGTTCTTCGTCAAAGGCCCCTTCGATTACTTCGCCCAAGGCCGCGAGATTACCCAGATCCCCTCCGATAGCCGTTCCATTGGCGCGCGCTGCGTTGGCTTCGGCCCGACCAGCGAGGGTTTCGGGCGGTTTCCGCAGATCGCGTGGCCAGTCATAGCGTGCCATCAGGTGCCTCCTTCCTCGCTGTCGTCGCTGGCCCCGATCCGTATCCAGCCTTCTTCAACCGAAACCGGGCCGTCCGGCAGGATGGCAGCCTGCGTTGCCGCCAGAATAGGATCGTCGCGCCAGGTGATCGGGCTGTTGCGGCGGGTCCACCGCTGGTCTTTGCCAAAGGCCGCGATCTTCGGCAGGCGCACCTTGTCGGGATCGATCAGAACCGGACCGATCCGCGCTGACGGGGCAATCTTTTCAAGCCCCGGAGCCACCCAATCACGCAGCAATTCCAATGACTTTCTCGGCAAAATCCCGGATGTCGCATGCACCCGCGCGGCGGGGTTCATCAGCAAAGTCAACTGCACTTTCTGCCCCGAATGGGTGAAGATACGCCCGCCGGGTTCGATGTAGGGTGAGGTCAGCGGCGACGGTTCCGCCAACGTGGCCGAGCCCAGAATGGCGCGGAACCCAAACCCCAACCCGGCAGCCGGTGCAGCCTTGCTGACGGACTTTTCGATCAGGCGGAAGCGGCGGAAATCGTCGCCGACGAAATAGCCGTAAAGCCCGTCATAGCCCTTGGCAACTTCACCCAGCGCGATCTCGAAGGCGCGCGCTTTGACCGCTTCGAATACGCCCTCGGCGTCAAGCAGTTGGGACAATCCTTCGGCTGTTTCGCCAAAGGCATCAATCTGCGAAAGGTCGGTTGGGATATCCAGCCACAGCGTTGCTCGCACCACGGCGACCGGGCGTCCGACCAGCCCCGCAATTGTGGCTCCGGCCTGTACCTGCGCCTCGTCCACGCCCCACATTGTTGTATCAACAGCGCGCAGGAAGGCTGACAGCGCGCTTTCGTCTTCTGCGGTCTCAGGATCCTGCGTGCGCAGCGCGTCCGCGTCGATCATCCCGCGCGCGATCCGGCCCAGCACCTGCGCCGCCGGGGGCAGGCCTACTTCGGGGTCGTTAACAGCCGGTCCGGGACGGCCAACCGCGCCTTCCCAGACCAGACCACCGGCGACCGGGTCCTGCAGAACCTCGCCCAGCGGGTTGCCTTGCGCATCGAACATCTCAAGCGACTCGTCGATGAAATCCGGCAGGATATATCCCGCGATGGGGCTGATGCCCTGCGACGGGTTCGCCTGGTTCAGACGGGCTTCGGCGGGTTCCTCCGATGTGTCTGCCGGATCGACAAAGCGGAACATCAGCCTACCGGGCAGCGATAGGCGTGGCGGCAATTCAAGGGCCGGGCGATCTTCGGAATCCGTGCTGGACAGTGCATGCGGGCGCACCAACCGCTGTGTGTTGAGGTCGCGGAACCGCCCGAAACAATCGACGATCCGCGCCCGGACAAGGCTCAGGCGGCCACTTGCGATCAGACGGGGAAGCCCGACCGCCCGAATGTTATCGGCGACTGCTTCGGGCACGTCACGCTCTTGCCCGTCGGGCTGGGGTTCGAGGCCCAGCCACAGGTCACCGACCTGATCCAGCGTGACCGACCCCAGATCCGCAAGGTCCAGATAGGTCTTGAGTTGCGCAAGGCGCGCCTCATGCGCCTCGGAGATCTCGCCAACCTCATCCTCGTCGCGCTGGTTTTCGGCGTCCAGATAGTCGGCAATCAGGCTCGTCCACGCATCGTGCAGACCATCGGTAATGGGCGAACGGCCGAGGATGTTAAGGGATTGCCCGCCAACGTCCGATGCCCCTTCGAATTCAATCCGGCCCAGTTTCCAGCCGTCAAAATCCTGGCCGGTTTCCAGACGCGCCTCCCATTCCAGCCAGACCGGCACCCAGGGTTGGGACCACATGGTTATTCCGACCGGGCTGGGCTCGCGCCCCTCGGCAAGCGAGAACCTGAGCAACTCGTCGCTCAGCGTCGCTCGTGCCATCGGTGTGGTACTCGCGGCCAGTGGCGGCGTGCCGTCATAGCTGCCGTCGGGTGAGAACCGCAGCGCCATTTCCGCGCGCACGCGGGTTTGCACCGCCGGGGCCTCTGCCGGTTCCGAGGTTTGCTCGATGGCTTGCAGCATCCAGGCCAGCATGTAGATGTCGAACAGGAAGCTGTGTTCCAATATCCGGCGGGTCTGGCCCGGCAAGTTGGACAGGTTGGGCAGCGCGGGTACATAATCGCGCGCTTCAAAGCGGCGACCGAAGGCGATTGGCAACTCACGCGCCCAATGGCAGCGCAAACGTCTGTCTTCGGTGAAACGCCAGTCGTCAAACCGGTTCGAGCGTCCAAAGTCGCGCAACCCAACGACCGGAGGCACCGCGCGATGATAGCGGGGCGCTGGGCGGCGAATGCGCCGGACGGTCGGGCCTTCGTCGTCGGGCTGGGTGCGGAACCGTTTGTCGGTTTCCAGCTTTGCCGTGCGGCGCAACTCGTTCAGATCGGCCTTTTTGGACCCGGATTTGGTGCCAAGCCACATTACGTCGGCCTTTGGCGGCGGCTTTGAGGCAAGCGTGGCGATCTTTGTGCGAACGGGCCGCCCGGCCTTGATGTCGGTCTGCCGCCGCTCGACAATCACGTCCTCATAGACTTCGCGGCCACGGAAGGATTCGAACCCGTCGCCATGTTCGGCTTCGTCCAGCGCGATGATGCCGTCTTGTTCGCCCAAGCGGCGAATGGCCCCATTTGCGACGGCGGTCAGCAGGCTTTCGGTGTATTCCCGTTCCTCGCCGTCGGTCAGGCCGAAGCTGTCGGCCACTTGCGCGGCGATCAATCGTTCAAGAGTAGGCCCAAGCGCAATTCCAATGGCAGGCGGGCGGGGGGCCAAATCGCGCCCGACCGGCCCGGTGATCCGAACCCCCATGACCCGTCCATGCAGAACGGTATCGTAGTGCATGGTCACCAGCGACATTGCCACCGCGTCGAAGACAAGCGGTTCGTACCCGCTGGCCAATGCGGCCTGCGCGCTGGACAGCGACAATGCAGTGCGCGTATCGGTGACCCGCAGGCCACGGGCCGAGACGGCCTCGACCGGTGTGTCGAAACTGTCGGTCACCGTAGAGGAGGATGCGCGGAACTGGGTCTGCGCAAAGCCCGCCAAACCGGATTGAACCGGTTGTGAGATTGCACCTTCATACGGGGCCGGGGACGCGGTCCAGCCAAGCTCGTCCAGCGTGCGCGAGACGGCAAAGGGCCAGAAGCTTTTCGCCAGCGGGTCCGACGCCCGTTCGGACCACCAGCCAATGATCACGTATGAGGCAAGGCGCGTAATGATCTGGTTCGGGTTCAAATCCGTCAGCGGGTCGTGAAACCCGAACCGGTTGCGTGTCGAGTCATACCCCGCCGTCCAGCTTGGCGAGCCGCCCACGACCCCGTCCAACTCGCCGGGTTCCAACTGATCGCCGTCGCCTGCGCTGTCGCCATCGGGGTAATCTTCCAGATCGTAGACCCGGCCTGTTTCTGATGCCACAACCCAGGCGCGCAGATCAACGGTGCGTGTGTTTTCGGGGCCGGTCATCCGCACCACCAGCCAACGGTTCGGCAGTGGACGCAGGGAAAGCGGGCTATCCTCGTCGTCCTCAAGATCACCGCGCAACAACCCATCGGGCAGCGCCCAGTGAATGTGTATGCCGGGGTCCCGGGGTTGCGGATCCGAGAAGGGCGGGGCGGGTTCATCCGTATCGCTGGCCGGTCCGCCAAGCTCCATCGGAAGCCTTACATAGTCTTCGTCATGATTGACCGGCACGTAAAGCGCGCGGACATCCACCGGAACGATCAGCGCGGGTGGCGGCGGTGGCGGCGTTGCGAACCGGTCGAGGCGGGAAACCGCCGTGTCGCCCAGTTCAACGGCCATCGACCAGCCCGGACGGGCGAGGATGGCTTGCATCAGCTGCGGATCAATCGGGTTGGCCATGGCTCAGCTCTCGTCCAGGCGGTGGCGAAGGATTTCGGCGTAATCGGGCGTGACGGCCAGGTTCGGCGTAAAGGCCGCATCCTGAATGACAACGGTCGTGGTGGTCTGCGCAAAGACCTGACGGTAGGGAAAGCGGATCATCTGCATCGCAAACTCGGCCCCGTCGATTTCCGTGCCGGGATTGGGGTCTGTCATACCGGTGCCCTCGGCATCGGCAAAGGCGCGGGCGGTGTTCGACAGATCAAGCACCCCGGCGGACCCGGGGCGAAAGCGGACTGGGATTTGGGCTGCCAGTGCCGACAGGGCGGTGGGGTCGTCGTCATCCGGTTCAACTGCAACGCCATCATCATCCACATATCCGGCGGTCCGCACGTCACGTGCGGGCACAAAGGCCCGCCAACGCCCGCCGGATTGTTCATCCAGCCGGACGCCAAACTGAAGGCCCTGCCGGGGTTCTTCGATATGGATGACATTGGGAATGCCGTCGAACAGCGCCAACAGCACCGACGGGGCCAGCCGTTCGAGCCGCAGCAGCTTGATCCGGTCTGGATGCGACTCCGGCACGATGTCTTCATCGTTGTCCACCGGTTCCGCGTCATAGGCGCGGATGTGCATCCCCGGCCAGCCCGCCACGGCGGCCGAGCGCATCAGGAACCCGGTCACGATCCCGGCGGATCCGGTCAGGTTCGGCTCGGACCCGGGTGAGCGGACACGGCGTTCCGCCTCGTCTATTTCTTCCTCGATCTGCGGATACAGCCGTTCCAATTGCGCACGTTCCAGCGAATTCGCGGTACCGACGCTCAGCGCGCCCTGCACCAGCGCGTCCGTCCAGGCCCTGTCGAGATAGAAGAACCGTATCGATTCGACCGGCAGAAGATCGGAATCCGGCACCAGAGTGTTAAAGGGCACGCCTTCCAGCATGCGCAGCCGCGCCAGAAAGGTCAGTACACTGTCCGTCGCCACGGTTTCTCCATCAGGGGCCGCAAGGAACAGGTCGAGGTTCAGGGCCGCGTGCAGTTGTTCATACCCAAGCTTGTCTGACAGCTTCATCTGCGGGTCCTTTCGATACGGTCGGCAAGAAAATCGCCAAGATTGTCAAAGTCCTGCACTTGATCCAGGTCACCTGCTTCAAGCGCGTCGGGACCAACGGCAAACTGTGCAAGCTGCCGTACGCCGGAATCCAGCGTATCGACAAGCCGCGCCGCGATCTCCGCATCCGGCTGAACGGTGGCCCCTGCAACCGTTGGCGATTGCTCCATAAGTTGGGCCAGCGCGCCCTCGTCATCGGGTTGCCGTAGCAAGGCACCGACGACGGCCCGGTCCAGTTGCAGACCTTCGGCCAAAATGCGGGTGGGGTCGTCGTCCAACTCGGGGACAGGGTTGCCGATATCAACGCGCGGGCGCAGGGCGGCGACGCTGGTTTCGGGGTTGATGCTGACGGTTTGGATCAGGCTGGCCTCAAGCTCTCGGGCAAAGCGGGCTTTCAGCAGCGTGTCGAAGACGTTTGGATTTGGCACCGCGACCGCTGCAAGCCCCAGCTGGTCATTGATCGCGAAATCGATCCCGGCTTTGGCCCGTGCCGCACCAAACCGTTCCGCCCGCCATCGTTTGAGCGCGGCGATGAACGACGGCTGCGACAGGGCCAGAAGACGCCCCGTTTCAAAGGCCACGGCAAGCGAGACATCCTCTTCACCCCCCGGAGTCATCGTTCGCAGGTGGTCGCTGACATGTGCCAGTGTTCGACCCGAGGTGCCGGGCAAATCGCGTTGCAACCGAACGGGTGAGAACGGCCCCCGGTACCACGCGCTTTCACCATCGCCGACGCGGGTTCGGTACGGCAGTGACAGGTGGCCGCTTTCCGCCACATCCAGCGGCAGGCGGGATGCCGGGGCGGGGCCAGAGCTGTCGCCGCCTGTGTCCGGCGTACAATCGGCCAACGGGCGGGCGAACCCGCTGCCGGTGCGGCGACCCAGCAACCCCACATCGAGATTTTTCATCAACTGTTCGAAACTGCCCGCACCGCTGCAGGTGAACCGCCACGAAGTCAAAACTGGAAAGCGCAAGATCTGGTCCTGAAACACCTTGTCGACGGGAATCGAAAACCCGTCAAACACGCCTTGCAGTTTGAAGGTTGTGCTTTGGTTGGAGGACAGGGTTGCGAAGTCTCCGTCCAGTAACGCAGCGCCAGAGATCGGCCCAAGATTGGCCAGGCCACCATTGGTTGTCCCCGCCCGGTCGATCATGGCTCCGTCATGAAACACCACCTCACCTCGACGGATGGCTTCGGCCATCGCGTTGCGGTCCGTGGTGTCGAGATCCCTGATTTCACCATCGATCTGAGGCGTGATTGCCGCCCCGGTCTCGATGGCGTTGTTGACCACGGCAAGTTCGTCGCTGAACACCAGATCGGAGATATCGAAAAACGGTCTGGGCGGCAGCGGGGCGGGCAGGGCACCCAGTTGCCCCTCAAGGTTCACAAGACAGGCGGTATAGGCCTTGGGTCGGCAATTCACCCGATCGAACTGCGGTATCCTGTTGGCAATGACCACCGCAAGGAAGCCGTCATCATCGCCCATTGCGGCCTCGGTATCGTCTATATTCACCTCTCGGACATGGGTCAGCAGCGGCAGATCTTCGACGGTTGGGAACACGCGCCTGACCACGGATGCGGCAACCGAAAGCCGGGTGGCGGTCGGTACATCCTTGTCACCGGGCAGATCGACCCCTTCGGTCACGCAGTCCTGCCATGGAATGTCATGCTCGATCTGGCCTTCGCCCTCGGCGATGATGACAAGGGCGAGCCATGGCGTGCGCTCAGTCACCTCCTGATCGCCGAACATGGTGCCATCCTGTGCCGCCTTTCGATCCCACGGCAGGGTTTTCTTTTTCAGAACGATCTGCGGCAGGCGGGATTCATAGGCTCCTTCGGAATTCGCAGGCGGAAACGTCATAAGCGCCTGATCCGGCGGCAGTTTCAGCCGTGGCGCGGTGACGTTGATATGGGTCTCCAACGGGCGCACCCCGAGGTTCGAGGCCGCATCGCCGTCTTCCGTCGCCGCAATATCCAGATCGCCGCGCAGCCGGTACCGTCCCGCTTCAAGGGCGGGAACGATGCTGTCGTAGAGGAAGAAACGACCACGTGCGACCATTGCTAGAACTCCTGGTATTCGTCCTGCCGCGGCGTGACATCTGCCGGGGGACTCCATTTGAACGTAAGCCGCGCACCCTTGCCGCGCAGCAGACCGACCGAAAGCGATACGCTTTCGTTCAGCAGTCGGGTAACAAGACGATCTGGCTGCAACTGCGCCGCGATGACCCCATCCAGACGACCGGGGACCAGCCCGGCGACCCGAACCGCAAAGCCTGCGTCGTCCTGCGGTTTCAGCGCGTACACGACCAGGGTTTTGCCATCGAACGGGGCGAGGATAGGCTTGTCGTCCAGCACCTCGGCCCCGCGCACGGAAATTGCGAGGGATTCCAGATCTTCTGCGACCACTTCACCTTCCAGCAACAGGGCGACAGATGTGGCGGGCCAGTCAAAGCGGGTTTCGACAAGGGCAGACTGATCGGTCAGGTGCGATGCCCGGAACCAGCCGGTGCCACCAGCCCGTCCGCCGCGCACGCGGCTTGCGCCTTCGGCAAAGAGGAAGCCGCCCCGGCACAGGGCCAGCGACCGCCCGAAATAGGCAACCGACTCGGATTCGGTCCACCCGGCGAATTCCGGGGTGGCGGCCCCGTCATCACCTGCCACGACGGCATAGGCGGCTGTTCCCTTGGGCAGCTTGACCCGCCGCGCGTCACCGGCGCTGTCCGACAGGACGCGTCCGTCCAGACCGATGGCGACAATACGGGCAGGACCGTTCAGCGCGACCACACCGCTTGTTTTAAACCGGGGCGAGCGGGCCGCACCCGGCAGATCAAAGACAGCGATTTCCCCGGGGGCCAGCCCTGTGGGCTTTATTTTGTCCGTACGCGCGCCCCGAGGCGGTTTGGCCCCGGCCATCAGGGCGGTGGCCGCCAACCGGTCCCGGGTCGGGCCGGATGCGCGTGTCGCGCTGGAGGACGCCTGAACGCCAGCCGCCAGCGTCAGGGGAACGCGTTGCTCGGCAACAACCGTGCGTCCGACCCGCGCATCGGCTGAGGCGGCCCGCAACAAGAGGGCCGGAGCCCGATCGACCCGTGCGGCCAGAACCTCATCCAGCACAGGCGGGCGGACACGTTTCGCACGGCGCGCCCGGTCGGCCGGAACGCGGGTGACACGTGCTGCCAGTGCGCCACCAGCCTCGCCCAGTGACACGTTGGGCAGCGCCAACTGCCCGCGCAGCCGGGGCGTGCCAAAGCGGATGGGGCGGCGTTCGGGCGGCGTCCGCAGCACTTCGCGTTTGGCACCGGGTGCCGCGTCACTGACGATGCGTTCAGTCAGCAGACCAACCCGCATCGGTGTCCGGCGGCTGCGGTCAAAGGCACGGGCACCGGTTGCGCCGACGCGAAGGCGTTGATCCTGCTGGAACTCCGCTGACAACTGCGCCATCTGAAGGTCGTTGATTGAACTCAGCAAAGTGCGATGTTCGGTGGCCAGTATCGCCACCGCGACGAAGAACTGCCCCACATCGCGCAATGGCAGAGGTTTGCGCAGATCGGATTCGACCTGATTGAACGCCACACCGCCGGTTGAGGCATCCGGGCGGCGGTTGAAGAACTCGGGCACAAAACGCAGGTCCACGCCTTCGGTCGCGCCGATCACCTTGCCTTTTGGCACTTTCTTGTCATCCAACCCCTGTGGCGGCCCCCAGACGCCGACCGGGAATGCACCGGTGTTGCGGGTGGTCATCTTGATCTTGTCCAGATCATCCAGCCGCTCGTCATTCGGGCGGTCAAGGCGGCGCAGTTGCAGCGACAAAGTGATCTCGGAAACGATCAGGTTGACCGGGGCCACCCCCAGCGTGGACGTGGGATCACGCTCGATCGGAGCGCGCCCCGGCCGGATGATCCGGGTCAGCGGAATGGTACTGGTCAGCGACAACTCAAACTCGCTCATGACGTCGAACGGATTGGCCTCGGACCCGTCGGCGGTACCGGGCGGCTCGCCGTCATTGCTGGCGGGCGGCAGCGCACCGCGCCCGGCGATGCCGGACAGCGCCTCGGCCAAATTGCCGCTTGCCAGCTCCAGATACTTGGCCGAGAAATCCACCCACGAGATGTACTGGATCGGCGGATCGCCCTGTTTGCCGAATTTGACCGTGACGTCGATGGGCCCGATCTTGATCCGTGCCTTGCCGTGGAACTCTGGCCCGGCGACCTGAATTTCAGCGCTGAGCGTGAAGGACAGTTTGATCGTTCCGAACCACGTCTTGATCCGGATACCCGCCGAAATCCGTGCGTAAGCGTCGGCCTCGTAGCGGAAGGGATCGAAATATACGATGGCGTTGCCGCCCCAGCCCAGAGACGCGAACACCGGCCCGAATTTGGCGGACGCTTCGAACAATCCGCCGCCCATGATCGCCTCGGAGGTCAGAGCAAAGTAGTTCTCGGCCTTGATGACGATGTTCGAGGAAACCGACCAGTTATATCCAAGCCGGGGAACAACCGGATAGCCTTCGGCGTCGAAATTCGGGTGATACCCGCCCAGCGTCAGGACAAACTGCCCCCGGTTCGGCCCCTTGAACCAACTGACATAGGCAAAGCCGCCGGTCAGGCGCGCGCTGGGGTGCAGCAGCCAGGAATTGTCGGTCAGCTGCGCCTGAATCCAGATAACACCCTCTTCGGTCGAGAACCGCGCCAGCAGGCCGAGCTCGATAGAAACAAGCGCGAATTGCGGTCTGGGAAGGGCCATCCGGGCCAGGCCAAAGATCGACAACTCGAACCCGTTACCGAATTCGACGGCCACAACGGCGATCCCGTCGACCAGCGCAAATGAGGTAAAGCTGATCCCCGCAGCGAACCAGAACTTGCCGCGAATGGCGGGGAAGGTGTTGCGCACTTCCTCAAGGTAGGCAATGACGTCCGTGGGCAGGTCTGCCGCAGGGTCAAGTGCCTGAATCAGAACGAAATCACCAAAATCGCCCAGATCCGTGGGTGGCACCAGATCGCGGTTGATGCCAAAGCCGCCGCCGATCCCGGTCAGGAAGAAAGCTGGGGCTCCGCCGATTGGACCAAGGAAAGACCCGACCGCGAAGAAGGCGGTATAGCGCCCCTGATCGTCCGAGGTGGAGGCGTAGCCGCCATAGATCGACAGGCCGTAAACCGCGAACCGCGCGGCGATCATGCCGACATATTCGATATCCGGCGTTTCACCGAATTTGCGCAATCCACCGGCAAGGCTGATCCCGGACAGATCGGCTGAGATACCCAGCCCGGCCAGATCGACGCCCCAGGATGCGCTGTCCAGCAGGCCACCCCGATCCGTTCTGTAAATCAGTTCCAGATCATCAACACTGGCCGCCAGCCCCGCAATCGTGACCGAACCATCAAACAGCAGCGAAATGGATTGCAGCCCGTCGGTTTCATCCGATTGCGCACCCAGACCGATCTGATCGACATAAAGCGGGCCAAAGCCCTTGCGAATCGGCAGCCACCAAGGCCCCGATCCTTCGCCTGCGCGGAACCCGAAACGGAAACCGCCACCGGACAAGGTTTGGACCGACAGCGCCGGGCTGAACGCAGGGGCAAGGGCGGCGTCGCCGTCATTGGTTTCGCTCAGCAGGCCAGAGGCCACCGCATTGTCGCCGGACCCGCCGCCGACGGCCGCCCCAACTTCGGCAAGTTCGACCTGAGCACCGCCCAGAACCTCGCCAGTCTCGACGCGTGCAAAGGCGTGTATCGCAATTGATCCCAGCGCGATGGGGGATTTCACAAGCGGAGCGTTGCTGCGCCCGATCCTGATCCCGATCCCGTTTACGGCCAGCGTCGGGGCGAAATCCAGCCCGCCACTTGTGCTGAGCAATCCGATCTGAAGGCCGGGATCCACATCCCCGTTGATCCAGCGGCTGTCATTCTCCAGCCAGATCGCAATGTCTCCGCCGACGATCTCGAACCTGTTGGCGATGGCCAGCGACAGGCCGATGGAGTTTCCGACGCGGGCGATGCCGATATCCACCTCGCCACCGACGCGCACGCTTGGCCCGGCATCGGCGATGTTTTCGATCAGGGTCAGCAGCCGGTCCAGCTTGGTCAGCAGAAGCGCCTCGATGTCTTCGCCGTCACCCGGCAGAACGCGGAAGAAGTCCGCGTCCAACGCACCGCCGGGCGTCAGGATAACACCGCCCAAAATGCCCCGCACATCGCTTGATCCGACAGGCAGATCGAGCAGGGCGTCGACCTCTTCAAGGCCAAGGACAAACCCACCCACAAGTTCCACCGCCAGATGCATCAGCGCGGCGGCGATTTCGGCCGGGGTGTCCGCGCCGACGCCCAGTCGGAATTGTTGCGTCTGGAAGTCGTAGGTCAGACGCAGCACCTGATTTGCAGCCGGATCGAAGGACAGGCCCGTGCTGATCTCGGGGGTCGCGACGCTGCTGCCGACGTCCATTTCAACAATCGGGCGCAGGACAAATCCATCGGCGACCGGAATTGCGGCGGGGCCTATGGTGGTATTCAGACGGGCCAGACCGCCAGCATCGACGCGGACAAGCACGTCGATGTCTTCTACGAAAGGAATGGCCGTCAGGTCGGCGGCAAACTCGACCGCCAAAGGTGCCGTGAACAGTTCCACCGATACCGATGAACCGGGTGTGCCTGCATTGGCGACGGTCACGCGCAGCCCGCTTGCCGTGCCAGCAACCGAAACCCCGGCTGGCAGAACCGGACCCAGTTGGGCCAACCCGCTGGACAAAAGCGTCGGCCATCGGGCGGCCAGACTGCCTTGCGGATCAGCGGCCCAGTCAGCCAGCTCACCCGCGTCAAAGCTGCCCGCGACGCGCAGCGCAAGGGCGTCGCCAATATCGGCCACCACATCCCCGACATCGGTGCCGGTATCCACAATGGCGTCCAGCGCCTGCGGCAATGCCGCGACCAGGGCCGTTGTCAACAGGCTGGTCAGGTCGGGTGGGCCGGGATAAATTTCGATGTCGGCACCGGTATCGGGACGCAGCAACAAGCGCACGACGTCGCCAGAGACCGTCAGGTGGACCGCGCGTGTACCGGGGGTTCCGCCCGGCAAACCGGCAAAGAACGAAACCTCTGGCCGCGTCTGCCCGCCTGAGGTTGGAAAGCGCAGACCGAAGGCTCCGCCAAAGGCAATGTCGCCGTCGGGAAGGAATGCGCTGGGATCGATCTGGAATTCCAGCACCAGGCCGCCGGCGTCTCGTGCAACCAGATCGACGCCCTGCGACAGGGTCCAGATGCCGGATCCGCCGCCCACGCCAATCAATGGCCGCAGCGCATCCATGACGGCAATTACCCGCGCGGCGCGTACTCCACCGCCCGGGCCGCCCAGCACATCCGCCTGGCTTAGCCAAACGCCGGGATTGGTGAACAGGATCGGAGGCACCCGAACCGGCTCGGTGTTCAGGCCAAAGGCTGCAAGCCCTGCATCGACAATGGGCGTCACGGCGGGATCGAAACTGCGCAAGCCTTCCAGCAGTCGGGAAAGCGCAAGTGCGGACAGGATCGGGGGCACGGCCCGCAGATGGGACACGAAATTCGGATCGGGCCACAACGGCATAGACGCGGGAATGTCAGGTAGCCCATCGGGCAGGGTGATCTGCGCCGAGAAGGGCGCGAAGCCCACCTGTAGGCCAAGGCCATCGGGAACCCCGAACTCCAGCGCGCCTGACAGAAGGCCGGACGCGCCAACGCTGGCCTCAAGCGACCACTGACCAAAGATCAGGTCATCGGCGCTGCCGCTGAGCGAGACGTTTAGTCGGTTCTGAGCGCTGTCGAATGAAATTCCGCTGCCGTTGCCCGCCACGAAGGACTGCACCAGCGCCAACAGGTCCGTGCCGAGGCCGGGATCACCCAACGCGACCTGAAGCTGTGCGGTTGGGTCGTCGATCCAATGCGACAGGGACAGCGGGTCAAAGGCATCGTCTGCGCCTAGAATGCCGGTCGCTCGTAGCAGGTCGAGCAATTCGGACATGCCTGCCGCAGGTGCGATTGAGGCTTCGGCAACGATTTCAGCCAGCAACTCGCGTATGCCGGGGGCTGTCGGGGCCGCGCTGGCGAGGCCCGGATCGCTGAGACTGTCGGGGGTGATCGCCAGCCGGGCATGGCTTTCGCCCAGTATCCGAACACCGTGGAAGATAAGTTCTATGCCATCCGTTTCCGGCTCGGATGTGCCGCCCGTACCGACGCAGGCCGATACTTCGATGGACCGAAGCGCGAGGGGGGCAGCGGCATCGTCGCTGTCCGGACCGCCGATCAACCAGCCATCTCCTCGGGTGATCCGGCCTGAAACTACAACCTTGCTGGCAAGACGGGCGGTGATTTGCGGTACCGAGAGACCATTGCGGTCAAGACCGGTCGATAACAGCTCGGCCATGGCCCGGCCTTCGAAGCCAATGGTGCCGTTTGCCGGGGCTTCACCGACGGGCAGGTAGACGCCAAGCCCTGCCGCCTCGATACGTTTGGCGCTGGATCGTGCGGCACGGCCCACGGCGTAGGCGCTGAGCCCGGCCGCCGTGACGGCCGTCATCGCGCGCTGGATCACATCGCGCTGGATCACGCCATGCAAAAGATGGATTTCAAGGCCCGCACGCACCGCGCCGGTCCAACCGGCGGGCGGCGCAAGTTCGGACAGGGGGCGGCCATTGCGCCGTTGACCGATTAACTGCCTGCCCAGTGCCAGATCAGGATCGTCAGGCTCTGCCGGATCGATGGGGGGCAACAGCTCGTCCAATCGGCTCAGCGCCTCGGACGCTTCGGACGAAAGGGGATCGATACTCGCCCCCGCAAGACCGGCAATCAGCAATCGGTCCGGCCCAGCCGCCATACCATTCAGCGCAAGCCACGCCGCGTGACCCGCCGCCCGGTCCGCCAAGACGGCGGCATCGGCAATATTCGATGCCGGTGCCAGAGCATGTGCAAGACGCGCGGCTTGCCCGGCTGCCCCGCCTTCCGGTGTGTCCGGGCGCGGAGCCAGCAATATCGTCCAGGTGCCGCTGGCATCCGCCGGAACCTGCGGAAAGGCCGTTGGTTCGCGGTCGCTGATGCGCAGATCGATGCGCCGAGCAGCCGTTGTATCCGCAGGCGGCGGGGCATTCTCGGACAGCGTTCTGACGACGAAGAGAACGGGCGGTGCGGCACCCAGATAAGGCTCGGCATCGGCAAGCGAGATCAGGCTGTCCGCATCCGCGTTTTCAATGATGTGCAGAACCGTCCCGGTGGGGGCGCTGGCCGGGGGCCGCACCATGCCATCACCTAGGGTCCATTCGGTCGTCAGGGCGTCCAGCCCGACCTGAAATTCTGCAGTGCCCAACCCGTTCAGCGCGGCGGGCAATTCACTTTGCAAGGCCAAAGCCAGCGCGCCTGCCTCAAGCCCTGTGTTACCCGGACGCCATCTGCGCAGGGGCAGTGAATCAAACCGATCCGGCGCAGGTTCCGAGCGTTCGGGCATCCGCCATGCGGCCAGGCCGGGGCCGTTTTCAATTCCGGGCAACTCGATGCGCCACGGATCCCCAAGCGTTCCGGCACCGGACACGCGCCCGCTGGGTGTTTCCAATGTGGCGGCAAAAACCTCCAATCTGGGGGCGATGCGCGAAATCGGGTCGGACAGCAACTTGCCCAACCAGCCCCGCAGCGCGTCAGCGGGTTCCGAGACAAGGGCGGCAAGTCGCAGGCGGTTGGGATCGGGCTCGCCGAACACCCGCCGCTCGCGACGCCAGCCGAGGCAGTCGACAATAGCCAGCAGGAAGGCGTTTCCGCTGCGCTCTGCCAGCAGGCCAAGCAGCCGTTCGATGCCATCCCATTGCCCGGGCGTGATCAGATCGACGTGGATGTCGCTGGTCAGATCGGGCAGGTCCAGCGGGATCTCGATTCCCTCGACTGAAATCGTGGGGTTGGGTGCGTCAAACCTGAACGAAAGCCCCGGCTGAGCGGCCCATGACGCCACAAATCCAAGGTGATCGACCTGAGCCGACAGCCCGCCAGCCCCGGTTTGCATCCGGCCACCACCGCGCGGACGCCCGGTCGCGGCAATATCGACAGACGGCACAAAGGCCGTCGCGCCCGAGGACAGGTTGATCGACACCAAAGCCAGACGCCCGCGCATCTCGAGCACGGTGCAGCGGTCGCCCAGATCGTCCACTCGCGTCATCCAGCCCAGACCAAGCGCCAGCGCACCGGTATCGGTTCGCCAGATCGCCACATGGATGCCGGGCCGGATCGACAGCCGCCATGGATCGACCTCGGTGCCCGTGCCGGTGACGTCGGCCGCTCCGGTCAACAGCGTCCGCAGGCTTTGCAGCACCGCTGTGACGTCGCTTGTGTGGTCTTCCAGGATTGTCAGCCAATGGTCGCGCAGGCGGGCGATTGGATCGCCCAGGAAGGTGATCGGATCCAGCGTCGGGAACCCGGCCCCTGCACCGGTGGGGGCCCGCCAGCCCAATGCAACGCCGATGAGTTCCGCGCCGGGGCCGAGATTGGACAACAGCTCGGTCAGGATGTCGGTCACGGCCTGTGCTGCCGCCGCCGCCAAAGCATCCGGGTTGGTCAGATCCAAGCGGGGGTGCGTGGTTTGGGAAATCACGGCGTTTTCGACCGCAACCACAACATCGGGACGCCGGTCTTCGTTCAGCGTCAGGCCAAGGATCAGGCGTTCAATCGATACGTCGGGCATGGCCAGACCCGACAGATCGAAGCGCAGCGATGCTTCAAGCGCAGGTACAGCAATTGCATCTGCAGTGCCCAGATCCAATTGCAGGATATCGGCGGTAAAACGCGCCTCGGCGGTGCCGCTGGTCAAGCCGAAGCCCAGAGAAACAGTGACCTTGTGCCGCGCCGTGGCACCGGGCTCGGCGATGAAGCCGATGCGAACGGTTCCGCCGCCCAGCGGCAGGTCGATGCCGGTTTGGTCCGCCGCGGCCCCGGACCCCAGAATATCGGCCAATGCCTCAAGCCAGCGGGCGCGCGATGGTGCATTGCCCAGGACGTCAGCGATCCAGTCCGCGACGGCGTCCAGACCCCGGTCCAGCAAGTCCGAGGCGGGAAAGGCCGGGATCTCGGGCGCGCCGCCAAGGCCCAGTGCCGTTGCAAGGGCGCGAACCTCGTCCCCGCCGCCGCCTCGCAGTTGCGCTTCGAGAAGCGACAGGATCAGTTCTGTGGCCGTATCCTGCAACGCGTCGGGATCGGTAAGCGACAGAACCAGATCCCGCGGGGCCTGTTCGCCGGGCAATTGCAGACCGCCCAGGGACAGGGCCACATCCGGCGCGCCATCACCCGCCGCTGTTGGCAAGGCGATCCGAACGCCAACTCGTGCCAGCCCGGCCTCGCCCGGTTGTGGTGGCGGCCCGACAGTAATCTCGGACGACAGCGCAATATGGCCGCCTTCCTGACCGGCCAGAAACGCGTCGGCAGGGGCAGGGCCGTTGGTTTTGGCCGCGCGAAACAGCGGGAACATCAGCGATGACGTGCTGTCCGCCAGCGCGCCGCTTGTGATCATGCGGATGCCCAGAAACAGGTTGACCTGACCCGCTGGCTGGTCATCGAAGACCACGAAAAACGCTACATCCAAACCGGCCTGAACCTGTTCCGAGAACAGTTCGATCCATTGCCGCCCATCTGCGTCCGTCTCAATCTCGCCTTCGCGAACCGTCGCGACAAAGTCCAGCAGCGCGGCGCGCTGGTCATCATCGGCAAGGATGCTGGCCAGATAATCCTCGGGCCCCGTGATCCAATCGGCGTTGAACTCACCTTCGGCGTTCGACAGACCCAACGCCTGAAGCAGAGAGGACAGTTCGCCAAAATCACCGGGTGAGAACGCGTTCACGGCTTGTCCCTCCGATAACGGAATGCGGCTTGCGATTGCACAACCAAGGCACCATCCCGAACTGCCAAACCTTGCGCGATAAGCCGGTCATTAAAGACGTCTCGACCCGACGCGCCCGCGATGTTGTCAGCGACCTCCAGCAGGGCCTTGTAGGCAAAAGCGATCAACGCCTCGCCCCAGATTTCGGCGATCAGGGGATCGCCCAAAGGGCGGTCGGGGGCCGCCGCAATCAACCCCGTCACGCGCTTTTCGCTGCCCACGGCGAAGGGCACGACCATCTTGGCGCTGCCCGCATCGGTTTCGACAGGCACCGTGACCCGCACAATGCCATCGTCCAATTCGGTTTCGACGTTGTCGGGGTAGACCAACAACTCATTTGTGCCGTCATCCCAGATCACAGGCTCCGCAGCCGTATCGGGGTCAGGTTCAGATGTCGGATCGGCAAAGTTTTGTGCCGCAGCCAGCCGAACCAGATTTCCCAGCGCAGGCGCGGCCAGTGGCAGCGTGGCTCCGGGGCGGCCGACCTTTAATGGCCGATTTGGCAGCAGGTTGGGCGAGGTGTCGCGGATATTGGCCAGCGCGCCGTCAATTACGGAACTTAGTCCCTGCCCACGGGTTTCTGGCCGGTAAAGCTCGGCCTCGACGAACTTGTCCAGAACGCCGACATCGATCTTCAGGTCTCCGGTGGGAATATCAACCTTTCCGCCGCCGGGTGGACGGATATCGTCTATGTCGAGGATGAAATCGCCGATGGTACGGCCATCCCCCAGATCGATCTGGGCGATCTGATCGGTCGCATTCCTCAGGCGATCACGGTCCAGATCGGACAGCACGGTATCCCCCAGTGCGCGCCCGATGGCCCGTTGCAAGCGCGCTGACTGAACGGCGCTTACATCGCTTTGCTTTTCTTCATCGGTGTCATTGTCCACATCATCACGCGACAGGATCAGATCGCCCAGATTTCGACCGCCCAGTTCCACGCGTTCCAGATCTTGCAGCGCGGTGGTGACACGTTTGCGGATCTGGTCCGGAACCGACCGTTCGGTGACAAGCCGTTCGATACGGCGGCGCAGCCCGCCCGGGCGGCCATTGTCATTGTCGTCGTCGAACGGGTCCCTGCCGGACCCCCTTGGCGGTCTCATGGGCGTACCTTCAAGGCGCACCGATCACGCGCGTAAGAGCGATGCACCGCAATTGAGTTCGCAAAAATCCCGCAAAGCGGGGCGAACCGGATTTATCTTTTGAGTTTTCTCAGGAGGGGAACGACGATGAGGCCGAGCACAAACCAAAGTGCGAGAAAACCAAGAAGCTCCAGACCGAAGCTTCCCCATTTGAAGAACACCTGCGCGATAACCAGTGACACTGAGAACGGTATTAATTCCTGCTCGAGAACGGTGCGCAGGCCGTTGGCATTGAAAAGAGAAAACATGAAATGACTGCCCCAAATTTGAATTCAGGATGCCTTGATTTTTACATCGAAGTTGACGTTGGGTCAATGATTCCGGGCGGCGGGAAACAGCCGATGGCGGCGAAACAGGTCCGTCGTTTGCGTGGCTGACCGAGGAGTTTTCAGCCCACCAGTTTCACGCCGTACGCCCTGTGGGCCGACGTCAAATCGCGATGAAAAAAGTCCAAGTGGCCCCGGTCCGAGGCCACTTGGAAACGTCTTATTCGAAGTTATACGGTGCACCCGCCTGATTGATCACACTGTTGTATTCGCGGAAGATTCCCACGATCTTCTCGTGAACTTCGCCTTCCTGCGCGATCTCATCCCAGAACTCTTTGGCGGCGTTTTCAACCTCGGCCCATTCAGAGGCTGGTACTGACCGCAGTTCAAGCTTGTCGCCATTGGCCCGCAGCGCGGCCTCGCCACCCCAATACCATTGGTTGCGGTAAGTATGGCCTGCTTCGATGCCCGCCATTACGATGGACTTGAGGTGGTCGGGAAGCTCGTTCCAGCGTTCCTGATTGGCAAACCACGATCCGATCCACGCGCCTGAGATGTTGTTGGTCAGGAAGTAATCGGTCACATCGGCCCAACCCACGGTGTAATCCTCGGTGATGCCGGACCAGGCCATGCCATCAAGCTCACCCGTTTGAACCGCCACCTCGGCATCTTCGTAGGGAATGTTCACCGGCACGACACCGAACTTAGCCAGGAAGCGGCCAGCGGTCGGGAAGGTGTAAAGCTTCAGCCCATCCAGATCAGCAACCGAGGTGATTTCCTTTTTGGTGTTGAAGTTGCACGGGTCCTGACCGGCGGCAGACAGCCACTGAACGCCGACCTTGGCGTATTCGTCACGCCAGATATCCGCCAGCCCGTATTGGTTGAACAGCACCGGCACGTCGAGAATGTGCTTGGTGGCGAACGGGAAATACCCGCCGAACACGCGCAGCGGCGTGGGTGACGCCATCGAGTCGTCATCGGAATGCACGCCGTCAATCGTACCGCGCTGCAATGCCTGGAACAGCTCGCCCGTGGGGACGATCTGATCTGCAAAGAACAGCTCAATCTCCAACTCGCCATTGGCGTTCGCGTTGATGTAGTCGATTGCAGGCTTGGTCACATGCTCGCCCAACGCGCCGCCAGCATAGGTCTGAAACCGCCACTTGATCGGGGCCTGCGCCTTGACGATGGCCGGTGCGGCAAGCGTTGCGGGCGCGGCCAGGGCGGCGGTCCGTAAAAATCTGCGTCTTGTAGTCATGGTCGTCCTCTCCTGTGCTTTTCATTGAACTTGATCCGGTTGACCCGGTTTCTCGTTCTTTACGTGCTCAGTTTCCGTAGACGATGCCCGGAAGCCACAATGCGATCTCTGGGACGGCCATCACCAATCCCAAAGCCAAGGCCATCACCGCGACAAACGGTATGATGGACCTGTAAATATCTCCAATCGTTACCTCTGGCGGGGCCATGGCCCGCATGAGGAACAGGTTGTACCCGAAAGGCGGGGTCATATAGGCGATCTGACAGGTGATCGTATAAAGGACCCCGTACCAGATCAGATCGAACCCCAGCGCGCCGACCAATGGCACGTATAGCGGGGCGACGATGACCAGCATGGCTGTGTCATCCAGAAACGTGCCCATCACCAGAAAGCTAAGCTGCATCAGGATCAGGATGATCCAGGGGTTCAGACCCAGCTGCACGGTGAACAGGTTCTCAATCGCCTTAACCGCACCCAAGCCGTCAAACACAGCGCCAAATGCAAGGGCGGCCAGGATGATCCACATGAACATGCAGGTGATACCAAGCGTCTGCTTGATCGAGGTTTCAAAGACCTGCCACGTCATGCGGCGTTTCAGAACCGCAGCCAAGAATGCAGCGATTGCCCCTAGGGCCGAGCTTTCGACCAGCGAGGTCCAACCGTTCACGAAAGGCACCATCATCACGGCAAAGATGCCTATGGGCAGCAGACCGGCCCCCAAAAGGCGCAGTTTCTCGCCCCATGTGACCTGCGCACGTTCTTCTGCGCTCATCACCGGACCCAGCGATGGGTTCAGACGGCAGCGGATCGCAATGTAGATGACGAAGAGGGTCGCCATCATCAAACCGGGAACAACGCCTGCCAGCCAAAGTTGCCCGACCGGTTGCCGTGCGATCATGGCGTAAAGAACCAGCACCACCGATGGTGGCACAAGAATACCCAGTGATGACCCGGCCTGTATTACCCCCGTCACCATGCGTTTGTCATAGTTTCGGCGCAGCAGCTCGGGCAGGGCGATGGTGGCCCCGATCGCCATGCCCGCCACGGACAACCCATTCATGGCCGAGATCAGAACCATCAGGCCAATCGTGCCGATGGCCAGCCCGCCGGACAGGCCGCCCATCCAGACATGGAACATGCGATAAAGGTCATCGGCGATCCGGGATTCGGACAGGACATAGCCCATGAAGATGAACATCGGCAGCGTCAGCAGGGGATACCAGCGCATCACCTTGATCGCGGCCGCAAAGCCCAGATCATATCCGCCCCGGTCGCCCCACAGGAAAAACGCAGCGATCACCGCGACGAACCCGATGGCCCCAAAGACCCGCTGCCCGGTCAGCAGCATCAGCATCATGGTCGAGAACATGAGCGCGGCGATCAGTTCGTAACTCACCCGCGGTGTCCTCCGTCAAGGTCCTCGGGCGCCATGTGCACGGGCTCGTCATCCTTTGGGCCCATGTCATGGCCTTGCAGCCGCAAGATGTCTTTGAACAGTTCCGAGATCGCCTGAAGCAGCATCAGAAAGATGCCAATCACCATGATGGTCTTGATGGGCCAGATATAAGGGCGCCACGCGGACGAGGACCGCTCGCCCCCGTATTGGAACGAGTACATCAAACTGTCCCAGCCGCCCCACAGCAGAAAGGCCAGATAGACGATCAGAAACAGCACGGTCATCACATCGATCTGACTTTTGCGCCGGTCCGACCACTCTCCGTACAGCAGGTCCATGCGGACATTCGCGCCCATCTGCATCGCGTATGGCCCGCCAAGGATGTAATAGGCCACCATCGCGAACTGCGCCATTTCAAGCGTCCACAGCGACGGGACAAAGAAGGTTTTGGACACGGACGAATACAGCAGGATCGCCATCATGACGAAGATGCCATACATGATGATCCGACCAAGCATACGGTTGGCGCGGTCCACTTGCCGGACATAAGCCTTCATCACACCCGTCACGAAGCCGCCTTTGCAAGTTCTGAGTTGTCAGGCAAAAGGGGCGCGCGTTCCTCGGGGCAGGTTCGACCTAACAGCCCGCATGCGCGTGAAAAAACGCCGTTGGTGTCGCGCATGATCAGCTTTGCCCCCAATTCTCTCCGTCTTTATCAGAGCGGCATGTTGGTAAGCTGTCAAGTTGACACTAGCGCATCAACAGATGCGGCACCTTTTCGGGACCGAGTTTGAGGACAGAAGACGTATGCCCCTTGACGTACTTCTAAAAAAGTCGCCGTACCACGCCGGATTTTTTCTAACCCGCGACATCGCAATGTCGCGGGTTTGGTATACTCGGGGCACCAAGCCGTCCTAGCCGTAGCCTATGCTACGTGCTTTGAACGAAAACTGGGCCCTGTTCCTTGGCATGCTGATGCTGATGGTCGCCAACGGCCTTCTGGCGACATTGCTGACCATTCGGGGTGCTAGCCTGGGGTTCAGCGATTTCACGATCTCGATCATGCAGGCTAGCTATCCGCTTGGCGCGCTTGCGGGCACGGCATTGGCCCCTAGGCTGGTCGAAAACGTCGGACATATCCGGGCGTTTTCCGCGCTTGCTTCGCTGGTCTCAATCGCTGCGATTGTTCACCTTCTGACCAGCGATGCGGTCAGTTGGAGTGTGATGCGCTTTCTCGGCGGGTTCTGCTATCCCGGCCTTTATGTGATCACCGAAAGCTGGCTGAACGCAAAGTCCGACAACAGCATTCGTGCGCAAGTCCTATCGCTGTATTTCATCATTCAGCTTGCCGGACCCGCGTTGGGAACGGCGCTTGTCGGGTTTCCCGACCCGACCGGGAACCTTCTGTTCGGAGTCGTTTCGATCCTGATCTCATTGTCAATCGTGCCGCTTTTGTTGTCCGGCAACAAAGCGCCGGATTACACCGCGCCCGAGCGTATGCCTGTGACCCGGCTTTACAAGGTCTCACCCGTTGCAGTGATCGGAATTGTTATCGTCAGTATCGGGGTCTCTGCCTCGTATATCACGCTGCCCCTTTACGCATTGCAGCAAGGGTTCACGGCTGCGCAGGCGTCGGGCGCGTTGGTTGCGGCGTTAATTGCCGGGGCCATCGTGCAATACCCGGTTGGCTGGATTTCTGATCATACCGACAGACGCTATGTGATCATCGGCCTGGGCGTTGTCGCGGCGTTGGCCAGTCTGTGGATGGCCATCGATACGTCACCGTCGAATATTGTCATCGGCTTTGTTCTGGTCGCAATCGGGCTCTATCCGGCATATTCGATCCTGACAGCGCATGCGAATGACCAGTTGAAACTGTCTCAGATCGTGCCCGCCAGCGGTACTATGGTGCTGTTGCTGAACATCGGCTTGTTGGTCGGAACGATACTGGGGCCAAACTCGATCACCTTGCTGGGGGGCAGGGGGTTGCAGTTCCTGCTTGCAGCTATCGGCATTTCCGTAGCCGTGGTCGCGTTGATCCGGCGCTATCAGGTCGAGGCCCCGGCAGAAACCGGCGAAGTGCAGGTTGTCGGCGTGATCGGCACCGGCCAGCCCGGCGTTCTGCAGGCCGAAAGCTGGGTTCAGGAGGAGGATGCAAATCAACAAGAAAACGCGTCCTAAACCGCAATTCACTTAACAGGGAAGGCGAGGATGAAAAAAGTCAGTTTCACCCAGATGAAAGACGGCAGCAAAGAAGAATATGAGTTCCTGACCGCGCAGGCCGTGGATGATGCCCGTCACACCGCCGGACGGCTGGTCAGGGCGCTGGTCGAACTTGATGATGAGATGGCCGGTTATCAGATCACGCGATTGGGGCATTCCGTGCAATCCGCCACACGGGCCTGGCGCGACGGGGCTGATATCGATTGGGTCGTGTCGGCGCTGTTGCATGATATCGGAGACATTTTCGCGCCCTACAATCACGACGAATACGCCGCCACGATCCTGCGCCCCTTCGTGCGTGAACAATGCGCCTGGGTGGTTCAGACCCATGGCGATTTCCAGATGCTCTATTACGGTCACCATCTGGACGGGTTCGATCAGCACAAGCGCGAGCGACATCGCGGGCATCCCTGCTTTGATGACAATGCCGAATTCTGCGAACGATGGGATCAGGCCAGCTTTGACCCCGACTATGACACCCTGCCGTTAGAGTTTTTCGCCCCCATGGTTGAAGAGGTTTTCGCCCGTACCCCCTATGCCGAGGACGTTGTGCGCGCAGGCGAACGTGAACCCCTTGTCGTGCCAGAGATCGCCAAGGAACGCGCCACCGCCTGAGTGCGGATCCTGAGGAGGATAAGATGACCCCAACAGATGAAAACCTGCGCGCCCTGGCCGCCGACTACTACATCAGCCCCGAGGTTTTTGCCGAAGAGCGTGAGAAACTGTTTTTCAGATCCTGGCAATATGCCTGCCACATCAGCGAACTGGCCGAGCCCGGCGATTACGTCGCCACCAGTATTCAAGGCCAGAACGTGTTTGTCGTGCGCGATCAGGACCACGAAATCCGCGCCTTCAACAATATCTGCCCTCATCGCGGCCACAAGCTGGTGGAAGGGGCCGGGCAGACGCGCGCCATCGTTTGCCCTTATCACCATTGGAGCTTTTCTCTGGACGGGTCGCTGCGGCACATGCGCAAACGGGACACCAGTTCGGTGCCCGAGCAGAAAGAGGTTTGCCTGAACACGGTACGGGTGGATCGCCTGCTGGATTTCATCTTCGTCAATCTCGACCCCGACGCCCTGCCAATTGCCGAGTTCTGGCCCGGTATCGAGGCGCAGGTGCGTGAAAAATGTCCCAAGGTGGACAGCTACGTCTTAGGCGAAACCGCCGCCGCCATTCACGAGGTCGACGTGGCCGCCAATTGGAAGATTCAGATCGACAACTATCTGGAATGCCAGCATTGCCGCCACGGGCACATCTCGTTCTCGGACATGCTGGACATCAACAATCAGACCTATGAACTGACCAGAAACGCGGCCTACAACTTCATTCCCGGCAACAAGAAGGCGGACAATCTGGCCTATCCGCTGGATCTGGACCATGACGAAACCGATCTGCATTTCTGGTTTCTGTTCCCCAATATCGGCATCTCGCAATTTGCCGGTCCGGGCAATCTGACCCTGTTCCAATGGAACCCGATCGGCACCGATCGCGGGCTGCGGTGGAGCATCAATCTGGAACCGCCCGAACCCACTGATCCGGGTATGCGCGAACGTCAGGAAAAGCGGGCGATCTGGGGGCGGGATGTGTTGCAGCCCGAAGATATCTCGTTCCTGCTGTCGGTTCAGGAAGGCATGAGCCAGCGGTGCTTTGATCAGGGTTGGTACATCGTTGATTGGGAAAACATCGAGTTTTCAGAGGCCATGATGCGCCATTTCCACAATACCTATCTGGAACATATGGGGCGCACATCCCCAGCCACCGCGCAGGCCGCGGAATGAGCGGGGCAAGACCGCTGGCCGGGGTGCGGGTTCTGGATTTCGGGCAATATCTGGCCGGGCCGCTGGTCGGCATGATGCTGGCAGACATGGGCGCGGATGTGCTGCGCATCGATCCGCCCGGCGGGCCGCGTTGGACCGATCCGGCCTTTGATATGCTGTCGCGTGGCAAGCATGTTCTGGCGCTCGATCTGAAATCGGATGCCGGACGGGCGCAGGCGATTGAACTGGCCAAACGATCCGACATCGTGATCGAGAATTTTCGGCCCGGCGTCATGGATCGCCTGGGCGTTGGCGCGGAGGTTTTGCGAACAGCCAATCCGGGGCTGATCTATCTGGCTATGCCCGGCTTTGCCTCGACCGATCCGGAACTGGCCGATCTGGCCGCGTGGGAGGCCGTCGTCGCCGCCCGCACCGGGCAATTCACCGATATGGGGCTGAACCGGCGTCTGATGGGGATCAAGGCGTCGTTTTCGCCGCTCAACCTCGCATCGGCTTATGCGGCCAGTTACGGGGCAATGTCGGTTCTGTTTGCCCTGCAGTCGCGGGCCAAAACCGGTGGAGACTATATCGAAGTGCCGCTGGCCTCCTCCCTGTTCGAAGGTCTGGCCTATAACCACGAACAGATCGAAGGTTATCCCGACCGCTATAAATCTCCGCGCGAACTGGAACTGGATCGCCGCGCAAGAACGGGCGAGCCCTGCGATCTGGACTTTGCTGAGTTGTCCGAATTTCTCGATCCGTTTTATCGCACCTATACCTGTCAGGATGGGCGCGGGTTCTATGTGGTGGCAGGCAGTGTTGCCACCCATCCGGCCCGCGTTCTGAGGACGCTTGGTCTGGGCGATCTGCTGGATGAGCTTCCCTTGTTCGACCCTTATCTGGACACACAGGATTGGCCGGATGAATGGACGCTCAGCAACTACCCGGTCGGTGCGCGGGATCGCGCGCGGGTGTCGTCGGCCATGAAGGCCGCGTTTCTGACAAAGCCCGCGCATGAATGGGACGTCCTGTTTGGTTCGGCCAAGGCCCCGGCAACGGCGCAGCGTACAATTAGAGAGTGGCTGCACGATCCGCACGCCACCGCGTCAGGCCTGATCCTGAGCGTGGATGACCCGAAACATGGCGCGATGCAGCAGATGGGCAACGTGGCGTGGCTGGCCGGGGATCATGCGGTGGTCGAGAAAAAACCAGCTGTAACCGGGGAAGCGGCCAGAAAACAAGTGGCGAAAATACTGGCCGAACCCACCCGTCCGCATGTTGAACCCACGCAACGGTCAGGCTGGCTGGACGGGGTCAGGGTGCTGGACCTGACCAATGTAATTGCCGGACCGACCATAGCCTCGACTTTGGCACGGTTTGGGGCCGAGGTGACCCATGTCCAACCCGTTACACCTTCGGTCGATCCGTGGAATACGGTGGTGTTTGGCTTGCAGGCCAATCGCGGCAAGGAAAGCGTTCTGCTGAACCTGCATGATGAGGCCGGGCGTGATGCGCTGAACCGATTGATCCGGCAAGCGGATGTGATCACCCTCAACGCCACAAACGAACAGCGTGACGGGCTGGGCCTGTCGCCAGAGGAGATCTCTCACATCAACCCCGATGCCATTCTGGTGCAACTGGATGCCTTTGGCGGGCCGATGCGTGGGCCGAAATCGGATCATCTTGGCTATGATGATCTGGCGCAGGCGGCCACGGGGATCATGATCCGCTTTGGCGGCGGTATGGACACACCTGAAGAACACGCCCATGCAGGTACGATTGACGTTCTGGCCGGGCTGACGGCCTGCGTTTCGCTGGGCGGTGCGCTGCTCTGGAAACAGGCCACCGGCAAGGCTGACATCGCGCGGTCGTCTCTGGCCGCGGCGGGGGGCATGATACAGGCGCAATTCATGTATGACTTTGCCGGACGCGCACCTTTTGATGAGCCTTCGGGTCGCGATGCGCTGGGGCAAGGGCCGTTTTATCACTGCTACGAAGCGTCGGACGGGTGGTTCTTTTGGGCTGCACCGACCGATGGACGCGACGTGCTTGGCAAGGTGGCAGAGCTTTCCGATTTGGTTTCGCTACCCGACAACACAGTGCAGGAAGAGTTAATCGCGCGTTTCAAATCCCGCCCCCTTGCTCATTGGTCTCAATGCCTGACGCAGGGCGCGAGCGCTGTTGTGCCTTTGGCATCCATGCTGGAAACACGTGATCAGGCGCTGCAGATTGAAAGCGACGGTTCGGTGGACATTCGCATAGCCACCTATCGCGCGGTGCGTCACGATACGCACCCAATGGGCCGTTGGTGCGATCTGGCCGCCCCGAATGCGGTGCGGGCCTTGAATGCAAGCATCACCATCCCCGGTCCTGCGCCCAAATTTGGCGACAGCACACTGCAAATCCTTGGAAGGCTTGGGTACTCGGATGACGAGGTGCAAGAGATGCTGGCGCAGCAATCTGCTGCAACAAGCTGGGCGGCGCGCTACCTGCCCGAGTAAGACAGGCGGATGCAGGCGGGGCCTTCAAAGGCCTCGCCAAAGTGTCTAAGAAGGCAAGTGTCCCGTTTGCCTGAAAAAGGGATTAATCCAGCCCCTCATATCGGGCATTGGCATCGGCCAGCGTTGCCTTCAGGCCCTTTTCAAGGGTCGATTTTGAAAACGCCTCATATTCCGGAACCGGTTGCGCGCCCATGATCGCGACCTGTTCCAGATAATAATCCGTTGCGGTACGCAGGCCCTGCATCTCGTAGACCCGGTTCAGGTACATCTTGTGCATCCGCTGCATTTCACGCGGCATGCGTGCCATCAGCAGTGCCTTTTTGTGGGTTGCCTCTTTCAGCCTTTCCAGCGGCACAACCTCGGTAATCAGGCCCATTTCCTTTGCCTCTGTCGCCGTCAACTCACGCCCGGTCAGCAGCAGATCCTTGGCGGTTTTCATATTGACCAGCCAGGGCAGGAACATGCAGTGGCCCGAAATGCCATAGCGCACCTCGTTATACCCGATGCGGGTATCATCGCTGGCGATGGTGATGTCGCAGAAAAGGGACAGTTCGAACCCCTTGCCGATGGCGATGGAGTTGACCGATGCGATCACCGGCTTGGTGATCCGCCAGGGGGTCGTGAACTCATCGAACTGTTTGAAATAATGCGCGCGGTATTCGTAGATCGAGGTCCGATCCTCCTCGGCATCCTCATCCAGATCGTGCCCGGCGCAAAACCCGCGACCCGCACCCTGAATGACGATCACGTTCACATCATCATCCGCGTCTGCGCGTTCCAGCCCCGCCTGTAGCTCGGCGATCAGTTTCAGGTTCATCGCATTCAGCTTTTCGGGTCGATTCAGTGTCAGCCAGCAGATGTGGTCGGCGTCCACGTCGTAGATCAGATGAGTGTATTCGGTCATGTCTCAGCCTTTCAGGGTCAGAACCGCATCGGCAACCACCGCGCGGGTTTGGGTCAGCCGCAGAGGGTTCACTTCCATCTCTGCGATGCCGGGGGTGGCGGTGGCAAAGACGCACAGCGCCTCGATAGCGTTCAGCGTGACGGTCATGTCTGCCGCCGGACAACCGCGATAGCCAAGGATCAGGGGGGCCAGTTTCAACCCCATTAGCGCGGCCTCTATGTCGCGGCGCAGTGCGGGCAGGATCACGGTTGCGGTGTCTTGCATCAGTTCCACCGCAACACCGCCGATGGCCAGCGTCAGAACCAAGCCGATCTCTGGCACGCGGCGGATGCCGACCAGTAACTCGCCAATCGGGTTTTGGATCATCTCTTCGATCAGGTACGCGTCAGCCTTCAGGCCGTGTTCCGCAAGGCGATCTGACATGGCGCGGATCGCAGTCGAAAGATCCGGCGGCGCGAGATTTAGCGTCACAGCGCCCATTTCCGTCTTGTGCAGCAATCCCGGAACAATGGCCTTTAGCGCGCAGGTGCAGTGGACGTTCGGCAGGTCATGCGCGCCCGAAACGACCCATTGGCGGGGAATGTCCAAACCGTGCCCTTGCAGTTGCAGTTTTGCTTCGGCTTCGCTGAGGGTTCGGTCCGCTGTCACCAGCTTACCACTGTCGGCGTTCAAAGCCATGGCGTCGGCGTCCAGGCTGTTTCGGCTCGCGCCGTATCGCGCCGCAAGGGCGACCGCGCGCAGGCCGTCTTCGAGCCCTTGCAACGGGGCCATTCCATTGGAGATCATCCGTTCCCGCGCCTCTTTCGGCAGGGACTCGGCCAGAGTGTTGACGAAGGCCGCCGGACGATCCCCCTTGGCCTGTGCCAGCGCCCCGGTGGTTGCGTCCCATGTCGTCATGTCCCAACCGCCATCGGGCGGGTAGCACATGACTTGCGCGAAAAGATCATAGTCGTCGCGCGCGAAGGCTTGGTAAATTGGCAGTTGATCCGCCTGCGGCCAACCATGCGCGTCCGAGATGTCCAACGGATTGGCAGGGCCGACATAAGGCGGCAGCGCGGCATCAATGGCAGGCGCGGAGTCGGTTGAGGGTGGCTCCATCCGAAGGCCTGCTTTTTCGGCAATATCGCCTCCCAACACGGCATAAGACCCAGAGGATGTGATGAAGCCGGTTTTCAAGCCTTTTGGGACAGGCGTGAAGCTTAACATCTTGACGGTTTCAATAGCCTCGGACGGTGTTGTCACTTCGATCCAGCCGAAGCGTCGGAACAGGGCCGAGGCGACGGCCGCATCCCCCGACAACGACGCCGTGTGTGACTGTGCGGCTCGGGTGCCTGCCTGACTGCGACCGCCTTTGATGGCCACAACGGGAATGCCCTTGCGGGCGGCCTTGGCGGCGGCTCGGCTTAGCTTTGCCGCATCGGTAATGCCTTCGAAATAGATATTCGCCGCCGTCACACGCGGGTCGTCCAATACTACATCCAGCATGTCGGCAACCGTAACCATCGCCTGATTGCCCAACCCGATCAAATAGGCGATGGGTTGCGAGCGGTCGGCACAGCCAAGGTCGCTGAGGTATGCGCCACCGTTTGAGATCACCGCTACGCCCTTGCCGGGTGCATGAGTGCCGAAGTGATCCATCATAAAGGCATTGCCATCCAGGAAATTGGCGATACCGGGACAGTTGGGGCCGATCACCGGCATGTCACCGGCGGCGTCGATCAGATCCGCCTGCCGGGCTGCGCCATCGGCGCTTTCGGAAAAGCCCGAAGTAATGCAGACAACGCCGCCACATCCTTGCGCCGACAGCGCGCGCACGGTTTCGATCACCGCGTCCTTGGGGATCACCAGAATTGCGACATCCGGCACCCATGGCAGATCGGCAACCGACGCCACACAGGGAACGCCCGCGATTGTGGTCCGTTTCGGGTTCACGGCTACGGCATCACCGGAAAATCCGCCCGCCTGCATGTACTCAATCGCGGGCGCAATACCCCCACCGCCAATCCACGCGACGCGCGCGGGCGACAGCATTCGTTTCAGACGATCCGCTTTTGTCACACGCTGCACTCCGTGACCCGATTGCTAAAATTTGGGGTGCTGATGACTTTCCGGGTCCGCTCGGTCAGTTGTATCGCAGCCATTCGATTGAAGATCATGACTGCGCCTCAGCCCGAAACTGGCGTTGCAGCGTGCGGATGCGAGAATGCAGTTCGTCGCGGTCGGAATAGATACCTTCGATGAACCGTGTGCCGCCTTTGGCCTCGTACCCGGCGCGGCCATGCAGGGCGCGACGGTTGTCAAAGGCCAGCAGATCGCCCGGCTCGTACCGGAACACCATCATATAGCGCGGGTCCTGGGCCCGTTCGCAGAACGCCCGGTACGCCTGATAGGCGCGGCGCTGGATATGGACCGGAGCCCGCAGCGGCGCGCGCAGGAATGTATTGTACCGAACGCCGGTGATGCCTCCGGTCTCATCGGTCTCAACCACAGGCCCCCAACCGCGATAATCCGAGCCGCGCGCCCGGTTGCTGTATTCCCAGATATCCGTGGTCAGCGAGTGGAAATGTGCGGGCTCGTCGACCCGCAGGTCTTCGGCAATGCGGTATGCATCGACGTATATCCCTTCGCCACCCGTCGTCGTGTTGTCGCGGGTATAGAGAAACTGAAGGCCAAACGGCGTTTCCCGCGTTGGCAGGTCGATATGCTGCAACAGCATGTCCGAGGTGAAGGCCTGACTGTCAGGATCATCCTTGATCTCTAACGTATACTGCCGCCCGAAATTGCTTTCGCGGATCGGACCGATGCGGGTGACGATCTGTTCAAGCAGGCCGTCCTGCTGGGGCAATCCGCGCAGGCGGGCCACGCCGTAGTCGCGCAGGGCCTCTAGCCATTGCAGAAAGATACGCGGATTGCTCAGCGCCTCGGGGCCGTCAAAGCTGGGCGGTTCTGGCTGATCCTCGCCTCGCCAAAGGATGGGTTGCGGCGTGTCATCCGCGCCGAACCACGCGATCCCGCGCAGCCAGCCGGGATGGAACCGGCTGGTTTTGCTGTCTGTAAAATCGACGGAGACCGCGCCGCCCGCTTCGACCCGTGCGCTTCGTATACCCAGATCGCCATCAATCGCGCTGGGCGACACGCACATTTCGCGCGCTTTGGGATGGACTGTCTCGGGGTCGGGGCTGTTTTCCCGCAAAAGCAGCGCGTGGTACTGGCTGGTGGCCCCGTCCGACCAAGTGATGCTGAGAACGTCCTTGTTGTGGGTCACAGCGATCACGGTATGGAGAATGGGCCAGGTGTCGAAATCCGGTGTCCAGGGCAATTCGGTCATGGGGTGTCCTCCGTTACTCAAACGGTACTGCCTGTCCTGCAATTCTTCTTGATCTTAATTGGCAGTTTCTTGATGGTTTCTTGCAAATTGAGTAGGTCCAACCTTGCCTAGTGTCGACATCGTACTGACCGAGAATTTTCCGATCCTGTCGCTGACACTGGTGACGGAACCCCTGCGCGTGGCAAACCGGGAAAGCACCGAGCCTTTGTGGCGTTGGCGCTTCTTGTCCATCGAAGGGGGCGTGATGCTCAGCTCCAGCGGGATGCAGGTGAACACCGAGCCGTTGGACGACAAGGCCGCCGATGTTGTTCTGCTGCTGTCCTCATATCACCCCGAGGCGTCGCTGGTGCCGAGGCTGCTGACTTGGTTGAAACGCCGCGCCCGGGTCGGGGCGGTGATGGGCTGCGTCGATACGGGCGCCCTGATCTTTGCCGAAGCCGGACTGTTGTCGCGCGCGCCTGCAGCGGTGCATTTCGAAGCCCTGCGCGGGTATCGCGAACAGTTTGCCGATGAGATGTTCGTGGACCGGCTGTTCACCATCACCGGCATTCGCTGTTCCAGCGCGGGCGGGGTGGCGACGTTCGATATGACGCTGGGACTGATCGAGCGGTTCAACGGACAGGGTCTGGCAAAACGAGTGGCGGAGATTCTGACCTATCGCCCGACAGTGCATGAGGGGCCGCAGCAGAAACTGCTGACGGATACTTCGCTTGCCCGACTTGACCGAACCCTTGCGCGGGCGGTGGATCTGATGCTGGCGACTTTGGATCAACCCTTGCCGATCTCGGAAATTGCCGACCGGGTTGGGGTGCCGATCTGGACCCTTGGACGGTTGTTCAAGCAGTATCTGAAAAGCTCGCCCGCCGCCTATTATCGTGGTTTGCGCCTTGTTGAGGCCCGCAATCTTATTCGCAATTCCAGTTTGCGTGTCAGTGACATCTCGGCCTTATGCGGCTTTGAAAACCCAGAAAGCTTTGCCCGAGCCTACAGGCGACAATTCGGTGTGACCGCATCCGAAGACAGGGCAGGGCTAGTACATAATGCCGATGCGTCTTGACACATCAAGGATTGATGAATACTTCCGATCACGCCTGAGGCAGTCAGCCTCGTGCAACGGAGATTTTATGAAAGAGACCCGGGCCTAACGCCCGTTCCTGGCGACCCAGATACAGGAACACCAACACTGATAGGCACACTCACGCGCGATGCTGAGTGAACCTGTTTCTGTGCTTTCGTAAAATCGAGACATCCCAATGAATATCTCAAAGCACGAACAACGTGTTTTGCACGAACTCGCCCTTGGCGGGTCGATCCATCATCAACGTCTGGAGAACGGTAAAATCCATGACGTCACCTGTTACACGCGCGACGGGTTCATTCTGACTGACTGCACCATGGGCGTCTTCAAACGCCTGCTGAAACGTCGTTTCATACGGTCAAAGAATGGCAGTCCCTACCGCGCCTCTGCGTTGGGCATCAAATCCGTGCGCGCGCAAATGAACCAAAGATAGGAAAGAACAATGAACCATACAGATATCGAAGCCATAACACGCGTTCACCTTGACGCGTTCGGCAAAGACGAAGGCCCTGAGGTTGCACAGCTTGCCAGGGGCTTTCTGGCGCTTGCAGACACAATTTCGATCAGCGTGACACGCGATGGAAAGATCGCGGGGAATGTGCTGTTCACTCCGTTCCTGTTCCAGGATCACCCGCAGGCCAAGTGTTTCCTCTTGGCCCCTTGCGGGGTGGTGCCCGACTATCAGGGGCAAGGTGTCGGCAAGGAATTGATGGAGACGAGCATCGCGCATCTTACCTCGGTCAATGCTGATGCTGTGTATGTCTTGGGCGTGCCCAGCTTCTATCCGAAATACGGATTTGTTCCGACGGATAAGCAAACGCCCTATCCGGACCTTTTGACCATGCCGGAATCCTGGATGGAGCTTGAGCTGAAACCCGGGTCCGCCAAGGCGCTGGGCGGCAAAACCACTGCCGTCGCGCCGATCATGCGGCCCGAGTATTGGGACACGTCTGCATATGGCTGAAATCACACGCGCCACGCAAGAACCTGTCCTGAAACCCGACACTGAATGAGAATACCCGATGAAAACACCAATAGTTAAACAAACCACCAAGGGTGATATTCCAGCGTTGCAAACCGTGCTGGATCAAACGCAGTTGTTTCCCAGTGAAATGCTGCCCGAGATGCTGCAACCCGCGCTGGATCATAAGGCCGAGGCGATCTGGCTGACCTGCCATCTGGACGGCGCAGCCGTCGGACTGTGTTATTCTGTCCCCGAGGAACTGGCGCAGGGCACGTGGAATATGCTTGCGCTTGCCGTGCGACCTGATCTTCAGGGGCAGAAACTGGGAACCGCTCTGGTCGAAGCTGCGGAGCAACGTCTGAAAGCCAAGGGTCAGCGGTTGCTGATCGTTGATACATCCGGGACCGAAGACTTTGCACTGACGCGCAGGTTTTATGCGCGCAACGGCTATGAGGAAGAAGCGCGAATTCGCGATTTCTGGGCAGCCGGGGATGACAAGGTGATCTTCCGGAAGGCATTGTAATCAACCTTTGCCCTTCGCCAGTGACTTGGCGAGGGGCGCACTTGTTGATGGGAAAAGCCGGACCTGTGCGCGGACCAAATCCGCGCGTTGTGCCGTGAAACGTTAGCCTTGTCGCAAACGGGCCTGCGGGCCTGTTGTCGCGCACCTACACTGTCCCGAGATTTGAAGGACAGCGCCATCACGACGACAGCCAACATACCCAGTTCACAAGACGCCCACAGATACGGCGTTTTCTTTGTATTTGCGGCTGGCGTTCTGTGGTCAACGGTCGGGCTTGGCATCCGGCTGATAGAAGAGGCGGGCGTTTGGCAAATACTGCTGTACCGGTCGGTTGCGATGTCGCTTTTTCTGTACGCGGTCATACGAATTCGGTCGCGGGAAAACCCGTTTGTACAGCTGCGCCGCTCTGGCTTTCCTGCCGTTGTCGCCGCGCTGTCGCTGTTGGCGGCGTATTCCGGTGCGATCTACGCGATCCAGAACACGTCGGTCGCGAATGCCATGCTGCTGTTTGCGACGGCTCCGTTTTTGACCGCTGTTCTGGGTTGGGTCGTCCTGCGCGAGCCTGTGCGCCGGGCCACCTGGGTTGCCATCGGGATCGCCCTGATCGGCATTGCCGTCATGGTTGCGGACAAGTCCGGGGGCGTGGCGCTGAAGGGCAGTCTGGCCGCGCTTGGATCGGCATTGGGCTTTGCGGTCTTTACCGTTGCGCTGCGCTGGGGGCGCACGTCCGAGATGTTGCCCTCGGTCTTTCTGTCCGGGCTGTTTGGCGTCGCGATCACTTTCACGATCTGCCAGCTACAGGGCCTATCCCTCGTCCTAAGCCTGAATGACACTGGTGTGGCGATGGGCATGGGTGTCTTTCAGGTGGGGGCCGGGTTGATCCTTTACACAATTGGATCAAGAAGCCTGCCCGCCGCTGAATTGACGTTGCTTTCACTGGCCGAGGTTCTGCTTGGCCCGGTCTGGGTATGGCTGTTTCTGGGCGAAACAGCGACCGTTAATACTCTGATCGGCGGGGCGATCCTGCTTGCCGCAATTGCCGGAAATGCCCTGACCGGGCAGCGTCGTAAGCCACCGCCGATTACCGCCCCGTAAGGAGTACAGCGATGAACTCAGCCTATGACCCCGCTCTGGCCGATTGCGCCCGCCCAGTCGAGGCGGCCTTTTCCATTCCGCCGGTCTGTTACACCTCGGACAGTCACGCCCTGGCCGAAATGGACCTGGTGTTCCGCCACGGCTGGATTGGCGTTGGTCGGGCCGATGTCGTTGCCAATCCGGGTGATTTCATCACGATGGATGTGGCCGGGCAGAACATCATCCTTCTGCGCGATAAGGCGGGTCAGTTGCGCGCATACGCAAACACCTGCCGTCATCGCGGCGCCCGCTTGGCAGACGGGCAGGGCAGGTGCAAGGGGCTGCGCTGTCCGTTTCATTCGTGGTTCTACGGACTGGACGGCAAGCTTGTCGCCGCACCGTATATGGAGCGGGCGCAGGGCTTCGACAAGGCGGACTATGGCCTTGTGTCCTATCAGGTGGCCGAGAGGTTGGGCTTTGCCTTTGTCTGTCTGTCTCCTGACGCGCCTGATATTGATGCCTATCTGGGGGATCTTGCCGAACTCCATAGCCCTTGGCCCATGGACCGCCTTGTTTCGGTCCGCAGGCAAGAGGTCGAAGTGAATTGCAACTGGAAGATCTTCCTCGAAGTGTTCAACGAATACTACCATCTGCCGTTTGTGCATGCGGATTCGATCGACAGTGTCTATGACAGACCGGATGCAGCCGATGCCGTTAACGGTGCCTTTGCCAGCCAATTCGGCGCGACCGAAGGGACCGGAGGACTGCTGGAAAGCGATCAGGACAAATCTCTTCCCGAAATTCCCGGCCTGACCGGCAAGGCCCGCGAGGGTGCGCGTTATACCTGGATCTTCCCGAATATGACCTTCGCCGCGAACCGCGACGCGCTTTGGTGTTACGAGGCTTATCCGCTTGGCGCATCCAGATGTCGGGTGGTTCAAACCTCGTGCTTTCCGTCAGAGACCATCGCATTGCCGGATTTCGCCGAAAAATCTCAGGCGTATCTCCGGCGCATGGATGCGGCACTGGATGAGGATATCGAGGCGCTAGAAAATCAACAACGCGGGTTGGCTTGTCCGGACGCGCGGCCCGGCCGGTTTCAACCGGATCTGGAACCCAACGTGGCCGCCTTTGCACGCTGGTACAGCAGCAAGTGGACGGAATCTTAAGACTGGCCTAGTGGCTGGGCCAGTTGTGCCTTAGTTCCGGTCAGTGTGGCGGATGTCCTCACCTACGGTGTGTCAGGCAGATACCGTTCCATCCTGAACCCAGGCATCAAACTGTGCCAAAACCGCGTCGCAAAAAGCGGGGTCGTTGATATGGGCGTCCAACTCGGTCATCGGGATGCGACCGGACATGGTGGTGCGCGCTTCGTCCACCATTTCGGCTAACGCTTCGGGGTCGTATGCTTCTTCGCCTTCCTTGTCCCAGGCCTCGACCCCCTGAACAGGAAGAAAAAAGTGAACCGGTCCGGTTGCAGCCTCCAGCCGGTTGGCAAGCTCTCGCACCCAGACGCGGCGTTCTTCACCCGTGAAGACCGAACTTTTGATGAGACGGTTGTGTTCATGAAAAGGGCGGTCCGCGTATTGGTCCGGAATGTCCTGCCAGCCTGCAAAATCCAGCAGGTCCAACGCGCCGGGGGCCACCATCTGCGGGGTGCCTGCTCGGCCGGCATTGGTCACACGATCCTCCCCGCTGGAGACCACTGAGCCCGCCATCAGGTTCCCGAATTCCTGCATGCAGAAATCCATCACGCATACAAATGCGCCTTCGCCTGCCAGCTTCTCGAACGCCATGCCGCCCATACCGGTCGAATGGAACACGGCCACTTCGAAGCCACGGCTTTCCAGCGCAGGTTTCAGCGTTTTCATATAGCGCAGACAGGATGAGCCGAGGCTGGTCATCCCGATCAAGGGCTTGCTGCGATCAACCTCGATGACCGCGTTGGTTGCCCCAACCACCGCCCCCGCAGCCTGGCTAAGCGAGGACCGACAGATCGAGTTCATGCCATACAGACCGCCCGCCCACAGGATCATCTGAATATCCGGGGCCAGCCGGTGCGGCGGGATCAGGGGTGAGAAGCTGACGGTTGAAACAATGTATTTCGGAACGCCCATCGGCAACGCCTGTGCGCAGTCCAGCGCAAGATCAGTGCCCATCGTGCCGCCAATTGCGAGCATCCCGTGAAAGCGCCCCCTGGCATGTGCTTCGGCGACGACGTTTGCGGCCCCCGCAGACATCACGCGGAAGGCCTTGTTTTCGTCGCCTTGCGCGATGACCTCATCAATGGTCATGCCCCCGGCGGCTGCAACCTCGTGCTTGCTGATATCGGTCGCGTTTTCCGGATCACCCAGTACCGAGACATCCATGGTCAGCACGTCGGCCCCCTGCGCCCGAACCACATCCTCGATAAAGCGCATCTCGGGTTCTTTTGTGTCGTATGTGCCAATCAGCAGGATTGTCTTTCGGGTCATTGGCATCCTCCTGTCGGTTCAGAGCTTGATCCACGCGGTTTTCAGGTCAAGGTATTTGTCGAACGCATGCAGTGACTTGTCATGCCCGTTTCCGGATTGTTTCACGCCACCCAAGGGCACAGTGATGTCGGCTCCGCCATATGTGTTGACATGCACGACTCCGGCCTGAATTTTCGCGATCATCCGGTGCGCGCGCGACAGGTCCGCTGTCCACACACCGGCAGCCAGTCCGAATTCGGTGGCGTTGGCAAGGGCGATGGCTTCCTCTTCGGTGTCAAAGGCCTGAACGGTCAGAACCGGGCCAAACACCTCTTCACAGACAACACGGTCGTTGGGTTGCACGCCGGTAATGATGGTCGGTGCCATGTATGTGCCGCCTGTGTCCTGCAGTATCCGGGTGCCCCCGGTGGCAATGGTGCGCCCGGCGGCGCGGGCCTCGTCCACAAAGGCAAGGTTCTGCGCCAGTTGTCGTTCCGAATTCACCGCACCGGCATCGGTATCAGGGTCCAGCGGGTCGCCGACACGCATGGCTTCGGCGTTTTTCACCAGCATTGCGACGAAGTCGTCATGGATTTCGCGTTGCACCAGCAGTCGCGATCCGGCAACGCAAACCTGACCCGAGTTTCGGAAAATCCCCGCAGCCGAGACTTTGGCGGCCTCTGCCAGATCGGGGGCGTCTGCAAACACGATATTTGGGGATTTGCCACCAAGTTCCAGATAAACACGTTTGAGGTTGGACCGCGCCGATGCCTCCATCAGCCGACGCCCCGTTGCCCCAGATCCGGTGAATACCAGTACGTCCACGTCGTGAGACTCGGCAATCTCAGTCCCGACAACCGCGCCTTCGCCGGTCACGACGTTGAAAACGCCGGGGGGAAGACCAGCGTCCAGCGCCAGTTCGGCAAGGCGGATCAGGGTTAACGAGGCGGTCTCGGCCGGTTTCAAAACCACGGTGCAACCGGCGGCAAGGGCCGGGCCCAGCTTCCAACTGCCGATCATCAGGGGGAAGTTCCACGGCACGATTGCACCCACAACACCTGCGGGCTGTTTATGCACCAGCCCCAGCGCGCTGGGGGCGGTTGGGGCGATCTCGCCATATATCTTGTCGATGGCTTCGGCAAAATACCGGATCGTCCCGGCAGCGCTGAGTGGTTCGGCTTTGTAGGCCATTCCGATCTCGGTTCCGTTGTTTTGCACGCCCAATACGGCAAGTTCTGCCGCCTGCGCTTCGATAAGATCCGCCCATTTCAGCATGATTTTCTTGCGTGCAGCAGGCGCGAGGCCAGACCATCGTCCGTCGTCAAAAGCTGCGCGCGCCGAACGGATTGCCAATCGGGCATCATCCCGCGTGCCTTTTGGCATGGTCGTCAGGGTCGATCCGTCGATGGGTGACACAACATCAAGCGTGCCGCCGTCCGAGGCATCACACCGCGCGCCGTCGATCACATGGCGGGCGGGCGGTACGCTTTGGGACCGGAGTTGGTCAATTATCGCTCTGTCCAAATCACGCCTCATCGGTTTAAATAGTGAACCATGGGTATCAAAAAAGTGTCTGATCAAATGCCGACATTTGTCAATATTGATTTTCTATTGACTGAGGAGGAAACCAGATCAAAATATCTGATACCAGTGGTTCAAATATTAAACCTATCAAAAGGTATCAGATGGGAACGATCACAAAAGCTTTGGACTTGCTGTCCCTGTACGCGCGCGACCGCGCAGAAATCGGGCTGGGTGAGTTTGTGCGCCTTACCGGGCGCGACAAGGCGACGGTTCATCGCCACCTGACCGAGCTTGCGGAAAACGGCTATCTGGAGCAACACCCTGACACGCGCGCCTATCGGCTTGGTCCGGCGCTGTTGCGCCTGTCGGCCTTGCGTGAGGCGGCGTTCCCCGTGCGAAAGCTGTTGCAGCCCATCGTGTCCGAATTGTCCGAAGCTGTTGGCGAACTGGCCCATGCCAGTCTGCTGCAGGGCGAGGCGCTGTCGCCGGTCGCCCACGCGGATCCTGCCCTGCACGGCATTCAGGTGAACTTTGACATTGCCGAGATGTTGCCCCTGCACGCGACATCGTCCGGCATCGCTGCCCTGGCTTTTTGCCCCGAGGATTGGCAAGCCCGCGTCATGGCACGGCCCTTGTCGAAATATACCGACCAAACGATCTCGGACCCGGCGGACCTGAAAGGCATGATCGACCGCGTCCGGCGGTTCGGCGTGGCGTCAGTCACCGGTGGGTTTGATGAAGGGGTCACGTCGGTCGGATGCCCCGTCTTCGGCGAAGGTGGGCGCGTTCTGGGCGCTTTGGCCGTTGCCGTCCCAAGCGTGCGGGCCAGGCCGGAGAAACTGCGCGACATTGCCCAAATGCTTTTGAATGAGGCCGACCGCGCCTCGACTGCGCTGGGCGGTGCGTTTCCACAAGGGTTCGAAGCCCTGCCGCCGGACTGGGGCGATGAAACCAAGACACAACAGGTGATGTGATGAAGGACAGCAATTTCCTGAAAGAAAACAACGCGCGCCACCTGTGGCACCCGATGGCGCATCCGGCGGACAGCCTTGCAAACCCGCCTGACATTATCGTCGGCGGTGACGGTGTGCGCATCACAGATGTGGATGGGAATACGGTTGTCGATGGGGTCGGGGGGCTATGGAACGTAAACCTTGGGTATTCGTGCCAGCCGGTGAAGGATGCAATTTCCCAACAGCTGGACAGGCTGCCCTATTATTCGATTTTCCGGGGCACTACCAATGATTTGGTCATAGAACTCAGCTGGATGCTGCGCGAATTCTTTGCCCCGGACGGGCTGTCGCGCGCCTTCTTTACATCCGGCGGGTCGGATGGCGTTGAAATCGCGCTGCGCCTTGCACGGCAATATCATAAGGTGCGTGGCGAGGCCGGGCGCGTCAAATTCCTGAGCCTCAAGAAAGGCTATCATGGCACCCATACGTTGGGCGCATCCGTGAACGGTAACCCGAATTTCCGAACGCAGTACGAACCGCTGATGCCCGGCTGCCATCACATTCCATCGCCCTATACCTATCGCAATCCGTTTGGCGAAACCGATCCGGAAAACCTGGCGCAACTGTGCCTTGCGGCGCTTGAGGATGAGATCAGGTTTCAGGACCCTTCGACCATAGCCGCAATGATCATTGAGCCGGTTCTTGGGGCGGGCGGTGTGATCCCGCCGCATGAAACCTTTATGCCCGGCGTGCGCGAGATTTGCTCGAAACATGGCATTCTGCTGATCGCGGATGAAGTGATCACAGCCTATGGCCGGACGGGGGCGTGGAGCGGATCGCGCCGCTTTGGCGTCAAGCCTGACATGGCGGTCACGGCGAAGGCCATCACAAACGGGTATTTTCCGTTCGGTGCCGTGATGATCAGCGATGCGGTGGCTGATGTGTTCGAAGGTGACCGCTCGGGCAAGGCGGCAATCGGGTCGGGGTATACCTATTCCGGCCATCCCGTGGGCGCCGCTGCCGCGATTGCGTGCCTGAAGGAAACCGAACGCCTGAACGTCAAGGACAACGCCGCGCAGCGTGGGGCGCAATTGCATGCGGGCCTTCAGGCGCTGGGCGAGACATACGACCTGATCGGCGATGTGCGTGGGGGGTATGGCCTGATGTGCGCGTTAGAGCTGGTTGCGGACAGAACCACAAAAACGCCCATCGACAAGGCCACTATCGGCAAGGTGCAAAAAACGGCCTATGAGGCCGGGGCCATGGTGCGCGTGTCGGGAAACAACATCATTCTGTCCCCGCCGCTGGTGCTGGGCGAAGAGGACGTGAACACTTTGATTTCGGCGCTGGACAAAGGGCTAGCGTTGGTGTGATTTCGTGACCTTTCAAGGGGTTGAATCCTGATCTTCAATCGCCAGGGCGAAGCTTTCGCAGCAGCGCCAACAGGGTGTCGTGATCGTTATCCCCAAGGATGCTTCGGTAATGGGCGGCGATGTCCGAGGCCTCGGCCATGTGATCATCAATGATCGCTTGCCCTGCAGCCGTGATCGCAATGTGCTGGCGACGGCGGTCTGTCGCGTCGGCCTCGCGGGACACGAGCCCGGCTTTCTCCATCGAATGTACAATCCGGCTGAGGCTTGGCGACATCAGCGCCGCGCGATTGGCCAACATGCCGGCGTCCATCTTTCCGCCCTCGCTGAGCACGCGCAGAACGCGCCATTGCTGTTCGGTGATGCCCGCCTTGGCCAACATCTTGCGGATCGGGGCCATTACGGCCTCACGCGCGCGGATCAGCGACACAGGAAGTGACTGCGCCGTTGGGGGCAGGGCGTTGGGTTTTTTGGTTCGCGATGTTTCTGGCAATGGTCCGATCCCAAAATTACATCACATGTTAAATAAATTGTTTGACTCGAGGCCGCAACGTTCGATAGGTATAATATTACTTAACATAGCAAATAAAATGGATTGAGACGTGCCGCATATCCACATCGAATATTCCGCAAACCTGGAACAGGTCGTGGATATGGCCGGGCTGTGTGATGCGTTAAGGCAATCTGCGGCCCGGATCGACGCCTTGCCCATGCCCGGGCTGCGTGTGCGGGCGATCCGCGTCGATCATTATTCCATCGCGGATGGCGATCCCAAACACGGGTTTGTCGACATATCGGTCCGCCTGCGCGAAGGACGGGCGGATGCCGTCAAGCAGGACGTCATCAAGCAGATTTTCGACACCGCGCGGGCCTTTCTGAAACCCGCAATGGACACGCATTCGATCGCTTTGTCGTCTGAATTGCGGGAAATCGACGCCCGTCTTTCCCCAAAATGCGGCACGATCCGCGACCATCTGGAGGACCCGAAATGAGCAGTTTGGAGCAGAACCTGGAAAAGCTGAACGGGTTGCTGGCGCGGTTCCGGAAGGATGGGATCAAAAACCGGATTGCGGGTAAGGACCGGGACGGGTCCGCAGGCAGGTTCCAAACCACGTCTCCGGTCGACAAAAGCGTGATTTGTGAGGTTGCCCAGGGCAATGCGGACGATATCGACGCTGCGGCCAATGCTGCGGCAGGTGCATTTCCCGAATGGCGTGACATGCCCGCAACCGAGCGGCGCAAGATCTTGATCCGTGTGGCTGAAGGCATCGAAGCGCGCGCTGAGGAGATCGCCTTGTGCGAATGCTGGGACACTGGGCAGGCGTTGAAATTCATGTCGAAGGCCGCACTGCGCGGGGCCGAGAACTTTCGCTATTTCGCCGATCAGGTTGTGCAGGCGCGGGATGGTCAGCATCTGAAATCGCCGACCCTGATGAACATCACCACGCGCGTCCCGATTGGCCCGGTCGGTGTGATCACGCCCTGGAACACGCCCTTCATGCTGTCCACGTGGAAAATTGCACCTGCGCTGGCGGCCGGGTGCACAGTGGTCCACAAACCGGCCGAGGCCAGCCCGCTGACGGCAAAGCTGTTGGTCGAAATCGCGGAAGAGGCCGGTCTGCCAAAAGGCGTTTTGAACACGGTGAACGGTTTTGGCGAAGAGGCGGGAAAGGCGCTGTGCGAACATCCTAAAATCCGCGCCATTGCCTTTGTGGGCGAAAGCCGCACAGGCAGCCTGATCACCAAGCAGGGGGCAGATACGCTCAAACGCAACCATCTTGAGTTGGGCGGCAAAAACCCCGTTATCGTGTTCGACGATGCCGATCTGGACCGCGCTCTGGATGCGGTGATCTTCATGATCTATTCGATCAATGGCGAGCGCTGCACATCTTCGTCGCGTTTGCTGGTGCAGGACACGATTAAGGACGCGTTCGAGGCCAAGCTTGTCGAGCGCGTGAACACGATCAAGGTCGGCCATCCGCTGGACCCGGCGACCGAGATCGGACCGCTGGTGAGCGAGGAACATTACAACAAGGTCACCAGCTACTTTGAGGTCGCGAAAGAGGACGGGGCCACCATCGCCGCGGGCGGGACGACGGTCGGGGAGACCGGCTATTTTGTACGACCGACCCTTTTCACCAACGCAAACAACCAGATGCGCATCGCGCGCGAGGAAATCTTTGGCCCCGTTCTGACCGCCATTCCATTCTCGACCGAGGATGAGGCGCTGCAAATCGCCAACGACACACCCTACGGTCTGACCGGCTACGTCTGGACCAACGACCTGACCCGCGCCTTGCGTTTCACCGACAAGCTTGAGGCCGGGATGATCTGGGTGAACTCGGAAAACGTCCGCCATCTGCCGACGCCGTTCGGTGGTGTCAAAGCCTCGGGCATCGGTCGGGACGGCGGCGATTGGAGCTTTGAGTTCTACATGGAACAAAAGCACATCGGCTTTGCCACCGGTCAGCACAAGATCACTCGCCTCGGAACCTGACGCGCGTCGCCCTGACAATCCAATGTACTTAGGAGTTTGAAATGCCTGTACCCGCTCCGAACCTCTACCCGGATTTCAACACGATCCGCCTGAGCCATGTTTGCCTGAACGTAAGGGATCTGGCGGTGTCCAGGGCGTTTTACGTTGACATGTTCGGCCTGCAGGTGACGCATGAGACCGACACCCACATCTACCTGCGCGCGTTGGAGGAGCGTGGGCATCATAGCGTGGTTTTGCAGAAATCCGATGCGCCCGGCACGGTCGATGTCATGGGGTTCAAAGTCTTTGATGAGGCTGATCTTGATCGCGCCGAAGCCTGGTTTCAGGCCAAAGGCCGCCCGACCCAGTGGATCCAACGCCCGTTTCAGGGGCGCACGTTGCTGACCTCGGACAATTTCGGTATCCCGTTGGAATTCTATAACAAGATGGACAGGCTGCCGACGATCCATCAGGACTATGCCCGATACCATGGCGTGCGTCCCTTGCGGATAGACCATTTCAACTGTTTCAGTCCAAACGTCGATCACAGCGTCGCCTTCTACAGCGACATGGGATTTCGGGTTACGGAATATACCGAAGACGAAGACAGCAAGCGGTTGTGGGCGGCGTGGCTGCATCGCAAAGGCGGTGTGCATGACATGGCCTTTACCAACGGCACCGGGCCTCGTATGCACCATGTGGCGTTCTGGGTCGCCAACCCGATGCACATCATCGATCTTCTGGATGTCATGTCGACCACGGGTTACGTCGAAAACATCGAACGCGGGCCGGGGCGGCACGGTATTTCCAACGCGTTCTTTCTGTATATCCTTGACCCGGATGGTCACCGGATCGAAATCTACAGCTCGGATTATCAGACACTGGATCCTGATCATGAACCGCTGAAATGGGATCTGAAAGATCCCCAGCGGCAAACCCTATGGGGTGCGCCCGCACCGCGCAGCTGGTTTGAACATGGGTCACGGTTCACAGGCGTTGACGTGGCCGAGGCGGATCTGAACGCCACCCCGATCATCGCACCCTGAGGAGGCGGGAATGGACTGGGACGAGTTTGGCCACTGGGGCAAACGCATATCCGACTGGGCCGCGGATTATCACAAGGCTCTGCCCGACCTGCCGGTGCGCGCGCAAACCGCCCCGGGTGAGATTGCCGCGCAGCTTCCCCAGCAGCCGCCCGAGCATGCGCAGGCCATGGACACCATCATGGCCGATTTCGAGCGGATCGTGATGCCGGGAATGACCCATTGGCAGCACCCGCGTTTCTTTGCCTATTTCCCGGCCAATGCCGCGCCGCCGTCGATGCTGGCCGAGATGCTGGTGACCACAATCGCGGCGCAGTGCATGTTGTGGCAGACCTCTCCGGCCGCGACCGAGGTCGAAGGGGTTATGGTTGACTGGCTCCGGCAGGCGCAGGGCTTGCCAGAAGGCATGACCGGGGTCATTCAGGACAGCGCGTCCTCGGCCACCTTGTCGGCGGTGCTGACCATGCGCGAACGGGCCACGGGCTTTACCGGCAATCGTGACGGGTTGAACACCAAGGGCGCGCTGCGGATTTATTGCTCGGATCAGGTGCATTCGTCGATTGACCGGGCCTGTTGGGTTGCGGGCATCGGTCAGGACAATCTGGTCAAACTGCCCGCGCATGGCCCCACCTTTGCGATTGATCCAGATGCGCTGGAGGCCGCAATCCAGCGCGACATCGCCGCCGGTCATATGCCCGCCGGGATCATTGCCATCACCGGGGGCACCGGGGTGGGGGCATGCGATGATCTCAATGCGGTTGCCGATGTGGCGCAGAAACACGACCTCTACACCCATCTGGATGCGGCATGGGCAGGGTCGGCCATGATCTGCCCTGAATTTCGTCAGGCGTTTTGGTCCGGGGCCGACCGCTATGACAGCATCGTTTTCAACCCCCATAAATGGCTGGGCGCGCAGTTCGATTGTGCGATCCAGTTCCTGAAGGACGCCACACCGCAACTCAATACACTGAAGATTGAGCCCGAATACCTCAAAACCACGGGGGCAGAGGTCACGAATTACTCGGAATGGACGATCCCCTTGGGGCGCAGGTTCCGGGCGCTGAAGATCTGGTTCCTGTTGCGCTCATACGGGTTGGAGGGGTTGCGCACCCGCATCCGCAACCATGTCGCCTGGGCTGCTGAACTTGCCGAGGTAATTGGCGCGATGGAGGGGTTTGAGGTGACGACGGGCCCGATCCTCAGCCTGTTTTCCTTCCGCTGTCCCGGCGATGATGAGATGCAACAGCGATTGGTGGACGCGCTGAACGATGATGGCCGGATTTACCTGACCCAAGGCCTGTTCGACGGTCGCAAGATCATCCGCTTTCAGGTCGGCCAATTCGATACAACGCGCGAAGACGTGCTGATGGCGGCAGAGGTCATCCGGGACGTCTGGGGAAAGATCACATGAAGTTTGCCACCTACACAGCAGATAACAGAACGTTTTTCGGAGCGATCACCGACAACGGCGCTATCGCTCTGAACGATGCGTTCCCGGACTGTGCCAGTCTGTATGAGGTGATCGCCTCGGGTGCATTCGGGCAGTTGGCCAAAGCTGCCGAGGGCAAGCCCGTCACCCATACCGAGTTCACCTATGAGATGGTGATGCCGGATGCGCGCCGTATCCTATGTGTTGGGGTGAACTTTCCGGACCGAAATGCGGAATACAAGGACGGCAGCGCGCAGCCCAAATACATGTCGTTGTTTCCGCGCTTTGCCAGCGGCTTTACCGGCCATGACCGTCCATTGATCCGACCGCCCGAAAACCACACGCTGGATTATGAAGGCGAGGTTGCAATTGTGATCGGCAAGGGAGGGCGCAGGATCGTTCAGCAAGACGCTTATGACCATATCGCGGCGTTGACCCTGTGCAATGAAGGCACGATCCGGGATTGGGTGCGGCATGCCAAGTTCAATGTCACGCAAGGCAAGAACTGGGATAAATCGGGGGCAATCGGCCCGTGGCTGGTACCCTTCACAGATGCGGCGCAACTGGATGACGCCCGCATCCAGACCCGCGTGAATGGTGAGCTACGGCAGGATGATACGCTGAACCGCATGATGTTCCCGATCCGGCGCGAGATCGAATATATTTCGACCTTCATGACCTTGCAGCCCGGCGATATCATCGTCACCGGCACCCCCACCGGCGCGGGCGCGCGGTTCGATCCGCCAAGATACCTGGTGCCCGGCGACGTCATAGAGGTGTCGGTCGACGGCATCGGCACCCTGCGCAACACGGTCGAGGATGAACAGGTATGACCCCCGAAGATCACGACCGCGCCGCTGCCGACTTGTTGCAGGCTGAACGGACGCGCGAACAGATCGGGTTGCTGAGCCTGCGCCACCCCGAGATGGGCATGGACGACGCCTATGAGGTGCAAAAGGCGATCTACCGTCAGAAACTGGCCGAAGGGCGCAGGGTGATTGGCTGGAAGATCGGGCTGACCTCGAAAGCGATGCAATATGCGTTAAATATCGACATCCCCGACAGCGGGATTTTGTTCGATGATATGGCGTTCGAAAATGGCAGCACTGTCCCGGCAGGACGTTTCATCCAACCCCGGATCGAGGCCGAGATTGCCTTTGTCATGCATTCCGCCGTGGGGGGCGAGGACGTTTCTCGTGAGGACATCATCGCCGCCACGGATTACGTCGTACCGTCCATCGAAATCCTCGACACCCGTATTCAGCGGGTGGATCCCGAGACCGGCAAGGCGCGCACGGTGTTTGACACGATCAGCGACAACGCGGCAAATGCAGGCGTCGTGTTGGGCGATGAACGCCATGCAATTGGTGCGTTTGATTTGCGTTGGGTGGGCGCAATGACTTTCCGCAATGGCGAGATTGAGGAAACAGGGTTGGGGGCTGGTGTATTGAACGATCCTATCGAAAGCGTTGTCTGGCTAGCCCGCCGTATGGCGCAGTTCGGCCAAAGCATCGAACCGGGTCAGGTCATCTTGTCCGGCAGCTTCATCCGACCTGTCGAATGCCCGTCAGGCGCCGACATCCACGCCGATTTCGGCGCGTTTGGCTCGGTCGATATTTCTTTCGCCTGAACGGAGCGTAACAGATGCCCGATCCGATCTACGCAATAGGCGACATTCACGGTCAATTTGGGATGCTGGAGGACGCCCTGGCGCGGATCGAACGCGACGGCGGCCCCGATGCCAAAGTGGTGTTCATTGGCGATTACACCGACCGGGGGCCACAAAGCCGCGAGGTTCTGGATTTGCTGATCAAGGGGCAGGCCGAGGGCAGGAACTGGACGTTCCTGCGCGGCAATCACGACCAGATGTACGCGATGTTCCTTGAGGCTTATCCGCGCAATGATGCCCGCCTTCTGGTCGGCTACCACTGGCTGCATCCCCGGATTGGCGGCGTCGAGACGTTGAAGTCTTACGGGCTAGGGGTAGAGGACGGAGATCGTATCTATCAGGTCCACGCTCAGGCGAAACAGGCGGTGCCACCGGCGCATATCGACTTTATGAATCGGCTACAGCCTTATCACCTGACGTCGGATGTGCTGTTTGTCCATGCAGGCATTCGACCCGGTGTGCCATTAAAGCAGCAGGACCCCGACGACCTGATCTGGATCCGCGATGAGTTTCTGGACCACGAAGGCCAGCATCCGTGGCTGGTGGTGCACGGCCACACCCACGTGTCTGCGCCGGATCACCGGGGCAATCGGATCAATATCGACACCGGTGCAGGCTATGGCCACCCGCTGACTGCGGTGGTGTTCGAAGGCACGGACTGTTGGGTGCTCGAAGCTCAGGGCCGCAATCGACTGGTGCCCTAGGCTGTTTTTCGGATCTGTCGCCGGGTCTGACGCTTTTCAAGCAGCGGCTTGCAGGGCCTGCCTGAGCGTTTCGTGATCCCCAATATGATTGGCCAGCACAAGGATCAGTCGGGCGTTCAGCGCTTCGCTATCCTCATCCGACAGCCCGTCATGGGCCGCGATCAGATCGGCGTAGAAATCATCCGGTGATGGCAGGTTTGGCTCGGTAATCAACGGCATCTGCTATTCCTTTCCGCAGGCTTTGCGAACCGCCGCGCGCGTCGCCGCCTCATCAAACGCCACCCAGCGGGCCGCTACATGCTGATCCGGGCGGATCAGATAAACGGCCTGTTTGATGGACCCTAGGTAGCGGGCTGCTAGGGCATCGGTCGTCTGGACAGAGACGGTGCGCAGGGTGATCCCATTCACGTCCAGTTGTGCCGGCGCATCCGTGTTGATCGCCAGAAGAACAAACTCATCCCCAAGCCGGTCGAGCAGGAAGCCATCGCCCAAGGGCGCATCTGCACATGTCGCACCGACGCGCGTTCCGCTTGGGCCGTCGGGCAGGGCATCCTCGCCGTTCAGGGATGAATGATCATAAGTGCAGGGCACGGACAACCGCCCCGAATTGACCAGAGGCCGGGCAAAGCTGTGCGTTTCGGCCAGCTTCAAGACTGCATCGCGAAACCTTTTGCTGGTTTTGGATTTTGGGGTGATGAAATCGGTCGAACGGGTCGAGTTGAGGATATTCTCATCCGCCGCAAACACCCGTTCCTGATCATAGCTGTCCAGCAGGCTGTCCGGTGCCTTTCCCGCAATCACAAGGCCAAGCTTCCAGCCCAGATTGTCCACATCCTGCATCCCCGAATTGGCCCCGCGCGCCCCGAACGGGGAAACCTGATGCGCTGAATCTCCTGCAAAGATCACCCGGCCATGGCGGAAGTTTTGCATGCGGCGGCACTGGAAGGTGTAGATTGACGACCAGACAAGTTCATATTCGACGTTGTCGCCCAACATCGCATCCAGCCGCTTGCGGATGTTTTCCTCTTTCAGTTCCTCTTTGCGGTCCACGTCCCAGCCGATCTGAAAATCCACGCGCCAGACATCATCGGGCTGTTTGTGCAGCAGGGTCGAGGCCCCGGATTTGAAGTAAGGCTCGAACCAGAACCAGCGTTCAGTTGGGAATTCGCTGGTTTTCATCCTGATATCGGCAATCAGAAAGCTGTCCTGAAACACGCGCCCCTCGAACCCCAGATCAAGCATGTCCCGCGTCGGGGACCCCGCGCCGTCGCAGGCGATCAGCCAGTCCGCCTCGACCTGATAGGGACCATCCGGAGTTTCTATGGAAAGGGTCACGTGGTCGTCTTTGGCATCAATCGCTTCAACCCGGTTCTTGCCGCGGATTTCGATGGGCGCTCCGCGCTCCTGTTCGGCACAGATGGCCTCGAAGATGAACTTCTCGAAATAGGGCTGTTGCAGGTTGATGAACGCCGGGTTGCGATGGCCGGTTTCGGGCAGAAGGTTGAATTCATAAACCTGTCGGTCGTCCTGAAACACTTTGCCGACATTCCAGACCACGCCCTTGTCCAGCATCGGTGCGCCGCACCCGTAGCGGTCTGCGATCTCCAGCGTCCGCTTGGCAAAGCAGATCGCGCGGCTGCCCATGCCGATCCCTTCGTGATCGTCCAGAACCAGCGCGGGAATGCCTTGCCGTCCCAGATCCAGCGCCATGGCCAGCCCGATCGGACCGCCGCCGACGATAACAACCGTATGGCGCCTGGCCTGCGGTGCGTCCTGATCAGCGGATTTCCGATAGGGATAAAGCCGAAACGCGAGCGAATATCTGTCCTGAAGCATCTGAATACCTGACGTACCGAATTGGTGTGTAATCGGATCAGCCTTGCAACTGCTCCCACATCTCCAGATCGCGTTTGTCGGTCCAGATGCGGGGGTGGGTGATTCCGCGTGCTTCGTCATAGGCACGGCTGACGTTGAAAGGCAGGCAGTGTTCGTAGATGGCGTAGTCCTTGAACTTGGGGTCGCAGGCGTCGCGAACGGCGTCCCACGCGTCTTTGAGCGTTCCGCCCTTCATCGCCACGCGCTGGGCCGGGGTATAGGTCGAGTTCACAAAGTCCCGCGTGCTTTCGATAGCGCGCTCCACCGCCTCCTTGCCCACCAGCGCCGCACCACGACCCGGCGCAATGGCGTCCACGTCATAGGCCTTGATCGCGTCGAGCGTTCCGCCCCAATCCGCGAAATGCCCGTCGCCGCAATAGCAGGCCGAATGATCCTCGACGATATCGCCGGTGAACATCACATTCTGGTCGGGCACATGGATCACCGCGTCACCCGCCGTATGGGCGCGGCCGATCTGTTTGATGTCCACCCGGCGATTGCCCAGATAGACGGTCATGCTGTCGCTGAATGTCGTCGTGGGCCATGTCAGGCCGGGGATGCTTTCGTGTCCTTCGAACAGGCGCGGGAAGCGCTGGAATTCGCTATCCCAATCCTCTTGCCCGCGTTCGACAACCATCGAGCGGGCGACATCGGACATGATGATTTGCGGTGCATTAAAGGCCGACGCGCCCAGCACCCGAACGGCGTGATAGTGGGTTAGTACAACGTGGGTGATCGGTTTGTCGGTCACGGTCCGGACGCATTCGATCACTTTGTTGGCCAGGCGTGGGGTGGCCTGCGCCTCGACAATCATGACGCTGTCATCACCGATGATGACACCAGAATTCGGGTCGCCCTCGGCGGTAAACGCGTAAAGCCCTTCGCCAATCTCATCAAAAGTGATTTTCTTTTCAGTCAGATCGCCTTGCGATGCAAATGCCTTGGCCACGAGGATCGGTCCTTTTGCTGGTTTGACGAAGAAGGCCCCGGGGCGCTTCTGGTCCGAGTGTATAGGAAATTGCCTCAGATAATCGTTGCATTTGCAACGGTGTCAATATTTTTGTTGCATTTGCAATGAATATTTGGCCTCCATACGGAAAAGAGGACGTTGCCGGATGACGCCAAACACTTTGCCCGAGTTCGATCTGGAGAAATACCTGCCGTACCGCCTGACGGTCCTGGCTGCGCGTCTGAGTATGGACATGGCGCAGCAGTATAAAAGTGAGTTTGGCATTTCGATTCCCGAGTGGCGGGTTCTTGTAAATATCGGATACGCAGAGAACTTATCGGTTCGGGACATCGAAAAACGGGTCAGTTTGGAAAAATCGATGGTCAGCCGGGCAGCGGCGCGGTTAGAGGCGCGCGGGCTTGTTTCCAAGACGGTCGACCCCAAGGACCGGCGTCTGGTGAAGCTTGAATTGACCGAAGAGGGGGCCTTGGTCCTTGGTAAACTGATCCCGATCGCCTCGGCCTTTCAGGCAGATCTGGAGCGCAAGCTTGGGGCGGAAAAAGACGCGCTCTATTCCGCGCTGGATAGGTTGACGGATTGAAGGCCGTTGGCCTTTTTGGCGCAACGCGGCAGGAAGGGCGTGGTCGCGCCCCGGGAAAAACGCAACGGAACTGTGGCCAGTTGCGTGCGCTTATACTCTAGTCAGGGCAGGTATCGGGTTGAGAGGAGGGCCGGGCACACCGGCTGATAGGGGCGATGTTGGTAAAAGCGGCAAAGATCTTCGCGGGCGCGGCAGTCGCCGGCGCACTCGGTCTGACAGGGTATCTGTTGATTGCACCGCCCGATTTGCTGAAGGTCGGCACGAACTACTCGGCCAAGATCGTCTGTTCCAACGTGTTCATCGCGGGGCGCGACCCGGATGAGGTTCTGTCGGTTGACGTGCAAGCCCCCGGGCATCCATTGCTGCGGCAAATCTCGATCAAAGTGGACCGCGAAGCGCAAAACGTCGAGGCACGGATTTTCCGGTTCTTTGCGCCTGCAACTTCTCAATACCGCGAGGGGTTGGGATGTGCGAACCTGTACACATCCGAACTCAGCGACAAGACCCTTGCTGCGTCGCCGTCATTGCCGGACGGCATCTGGCCGAAGGGAAACCGAGTCAATCCGTCTCAAGATGCTGAAATAGAACGCATTCTGTCCGACGAGACCTTGCTTGGCGAAGGGTATCGCGCTGTCGTTGTCGTGCGAGATGGTCGCATCGTTGGGGAAAGCTATGCGCCGGGTTTCGACGAAAACACCCCACTGTTGGGATGGTCCATGACCAAGACCGTGACGGCGGGCCTAATTGGTACGTTGATACAGTCCGGCCAGATGGCGTTGGATGATAAACTGATCGACAGCTTCCCCGAATGGGCCGATGACAGCCGCAGGGACATCACTGTCGCCGATATGTTGTCTATGGCAAGCGGGCTGGAGTGGAACGAAGAGTACGGGGATGTTTCTGACGTCACCAGAATGCTCTATCTGCGTGATGACATGGCCGGATTTGCGGCAGGTCGTCCAGCAGAGAGCGAAATTGGCACCGACTTCAACTATTCGTCCGGAACATCCACTGCACTGTCCCGCGTGTGGCAAGACGCGGTTGGCGACGGGGGGCTAAGCTATCCGAAGGAGGCATTGTTCGAGCCGTTGGGCATGACCTCGGTCGTGCTGGAAACAGATGCTGCGGATACGTTTGTCGGGTCCAGCTATATGTACGCTACGGCGCGGGACTGGGCGCGGTTTGGGCAGTTTTTGCTGCAAAAGGGCGTCTGGGATGGGCAGCAGATACTGCCCGAAGGATTTACGGATTGGATGTTTGAGCCGGTGGCCGCGTCGAATGGTGCCTATGCCAAAGGGCACCTTTGGATCGAGGCCCCGGGTGGCGTGCCGTCCTTCGAAGATTCGGTCTGGTTACAGGGCCACGACGGACAGACCATCGGCATTTTCCCGTCCCATGACATGGTCGTCGTCCGGCTGGGTCTGACGCCTTCGAAACTGGGGTATTCCTCGCTGCCGTTGGCGCAGGAACTGATCGCGGCCTTTGCTGAAAACTAACTTTGTAGCGGGAGGTTCTGATCCACGCTGCTAAGAATGCCAGCCTCGCAGAAACACAGCAGGTTTTGGATCATGTCGTCAGACTGCGGTTCGTCACCCGTTCCGCCGAGCGCGGCAATCCGCCAGTCAGAGGTACAGAGCGCCAGCATGGACGACACCGCAAACACCAGCGCGCCAGCGACGCGCGCCGGGTCCGCGCCGGGGAAACGCGCGCACAGCATCTGTACAACACGCGTGGCCACCGGATCGAAATGCGTATTGGCCAGCGCGCGCCAGCGGGTGTCGGCCGAAACGATGGCCACGATACGCGCATAGGCCAGCCACTGAGGGTCGCCGCCAAAAGCGCGGGTCACAAGGGGCAGCATGAAGGCTGATATCAGATCGCCGACGCTCCAGTTGTCATGAGCCTCAAGCAACCTGATGGACGTAAGGCGTTCTTCGGACAGCTCGGCGGCACGGCGCGCCACGATACGCTCGAACAATTCCTCTTTCGGGCCGCCGTGAAAGTTCACGCTGGCCTTTTGAACCTGCGCCCGTTCGGCGATGTCCCGGATCGAGGCTCCTTCGAATCCCCTTTCGGCAAAGACCTGTTCTGCGGCGTCCAGAATGCGCTCTCGCGCCGCGACGGATCGCTGCGAGGGTGCTCTTTTACGTTCTTTTACAGCATGTTGGGCCATCTCAAAAACCAGTTTGCCTTATTTGGAACGTTCGTTCAAGATAAGAGATGTCGCAGGAGGAGGCGCGGATGGAACAGGGGCAGGTAAAGGCGGGTCAACCGGTTGAGGTAAAAGCCCGCCCCCAAGAGTGTTTTGCACTGATCGGAGCCGGGCCCATGGGTCTTGCAATGGCCAAGACACTGATCGAGCAGGGGGTGCCGTTTCAGGGATTTGAACTGGCAGATGATGTGGGTGGTCTTTGGAATATCGATGCACCCCGGTCCACGATGTACGAGACCGCCCACCTCATATCCTCCAAGCGGATGACGGAATTCACTGACTTCCCCATGCAGGAGGACACGGCAGAATACCCGTCGCATCGCGAGATGAAGCGTTATTTTCAGGAATTCGCGAACGCCTTCGATCTGTATCGGCACTTTCACTTCGGTGCAGAAGTTCTAAGCGCCAAGCCTTTGCAGGATGGCGGATGGGATGTGACCTGGCGCGATAGGGCCGGGGTCGAACAGACCCAGACCTTTGCCGGTATTCTGATTGCAAATGGCATCTTGTCGGAACCCAACATGCCCAAGTTCAAGGGCGAGTTCACAGGTGAACTGATCCACGCGTCCGAATACCGGTATCCGACCCAATTCGCCGGTAAGCGTGTTCTGGTCATCGGCGCGGGGAATTCCGGGTGCGACATTGCGGTGGATGCCATCCACCACGGGCTGTCCTGCGATCTGTCGATGCGCCGTGGGTATTACTTTGTGCCGAAATACGTATTTGGCGTTCCGGCGGATACGATGGGCGGCAAGATCCGCCTGCCCATGTGGCTGAAGCGCAAGGTTGACGGGGCAATCCTGAAATGGTTCGTCGGTGATCCGCAGAAATACGGGTTTCCGAAACCGGATTATGCGCTTTATGAATCCCATCCTGTTGTGAACTCGCTGATCCTGTTCCATGCCGGGCACGGGGACCTGAAGGTGCGCCCGGATGTGGAACGGTTCGAGGGTAAGACGGTTCATTTCCGTGATGGCAGTTCATCCGACTATGACATGATCCTGACAGCCACCGGGTATTCGCTGCACTATCCCTTCATCGAAAAGGACTTGCTGAACTGGAAGGGCGACGCCCCGGACCTGTACCTCAATTGCATGCACCCGGACCGGGATGACCTGTTCGTCCTCGGCATGGTCGAGGCGTCTGGGTTGGGCTGGCAGGGCCGTCATGAGCAGGCCGAGATGGTTGCGCGCTATATCGCTGGTTTGCGCTCGGGCAACGCGGCAGCCAAGGCGATCCGTGCCACCAAATCCGACGGGTATGAGCGGGCGACGGGGGGCATGAACTATATCGACCTGCCGCGCATGGCGTATTACGTCGACAAGGCAACCTATCGCAAAGAAGTCACCGGTCAGATCGCGGCGCTGCGGGCGGCTGAGCGATGAACGGGATCGATCAGGTTGCGCTGAACTTTGATGCCGGAAACCTCAGGGTTCTGAATGCGGTTCTGGCGATCATTATGTTCTCGATTGCGCTGGATTTGCGGATTGACGATTTTCGCCGCGTTGTGCGCGGACCCAAGCCACTGATTGTCGGGCTGGCGTCGCAGTTTCTGATCCTGCCTGCGCTGACATTTCTGATGATCCTTGTGCTTCGGCCCATGCCATCTGTTGCGATGGGCCTTATTCTGGTTGCGGCCTGTCCCGGCGGGAATATCTCGAACTTCATGACCCATCGGGCGCAGGGCAATGTCGCGCTGTCCGTTTCCATGACGGCCTTTGCGACGGTCGGGGCGATTGTCATCACACCGATAAACATTGCGTTCTGGGGCAATCTTTATGGCCCGACGCGCGAGATTTTGCAGCGTACGGAAATCGATCCGGTCTCGGTCGCGATAACGGTTGGGTTCATGCTGATCCTGCCGCTGATCCTGGGAATGGTCGTGAACGCGAGGTTCACTGCATTTGCCGACCGTATTCGCCGACCAATGCAGTGGGTGTCGATGGGCATTTTCGTGGCCTTCATCGCATTGGCGCTTGCCGCGAACTGGGCCCATTTCCTAAGCTTTGCCGGGGCGATCATCGGCCTTGTGGTAATCCATAACGCGCTGGCCTTTTTGGGCGGGTATGTCACCGCGACCGTGGCAGGGCTGTCCGAACGGGATCGCCGGTCCGTGACCATCGAGACCGGCATTCAGAACTCGGGCCTTGGGCTGATCCTGATTTTTGCTTTCTTCGATGGGCTGGGCGGGATGGCCGTTGCAGCGGCCCTTTGGGGCATATGGCACGCGATCTCGGGGATCGCACTGGCGCGCTATTTCGCACGGCGAGCGGTTCCGGCATGACCCGGATATTGATCACTGGCGCAGCCGGGGCGGTGGGGGCCGCGCTTTTGCGGCGCCTTGGTGAACGCCCGGAACTGGATGTGGTTGCGACCGACATTCGCAAGCCTGAGGACTTGCCGCCCAACGCGCGTTTTCTGACGATGGACGTGACAGGCGACGACCCGCAGAGCATCATCCCTGCAGAACGCCCCGATACCGTTGTGCATCTGGCATCGATTGTAACTCCGGGCCCCGATTCAACGCGTGAGATCGAATATCAGGTCGATGTCGAAGGCACCCGGAATGTGCTGAACGCGGCCATTGGAGCTGGGGTGCGGCGTTTGGTGGTCACGTCCTCGGGCGCGGCTTATGGTTACCACGCCGACAACCCTGTACCGCTGCGTGAAACGGACGCGATCCGGGGCAATCGGGAGTTTGCCTATTCCTGGCACAAGCGCTTGGTCGAAGAGATGTTGGCCGAAGCCAGAGAAAATGCCCCCGACCTGCAACAGGTCGTTCTGCGCGTGGGTACGGTGCTGGGCGAAGGTGTCGAGAACCAGATCACGTCCCTGTTCCATAAACCGCGATTGCTCGGGTTAAGGGGGTCGGACAGCCCCTTTGTTTTCATCTGGGATCAGGACCTTGCCGAGATTTTGCTGCGGGCTGCAACCGACGGGCCAGCGGGTGTTTTTAACGTTTCGGGTGATGGCGCTTTGACACTGTCCGAAATCGCCAATGCAATGGGTAAAACCGTGCGATGGCTGCCGCCGGGGCTGATCAAACTGGCCTTGACCGTGGCCCGGCCCTTGGGTCTGAGCCGTTATGGACCCGAGCAGGTCAGGTTCTTGCAGTATCGGCCCGTACTGGACAACGCATCCCTGAAATCCGACTTCGGCTATCACTCCAGCCTTTCCAGCGCCGAGGCGTTCCAGCGCTGGTGGGAGAGCAGGACATGACAAAGACCGCCGTCATAACCGGAGGGGCAGGCGGGTTAGGGCAGGCCCTTGCCATGGCGCTGCGGGATCAGGGTTGGCATACGGCCTTGATCGACCTTCCCGGCCCTGAACTTGATGCACTGGCGGCTTTGGAAAATGTCAGCGTCTACGCCTGCGATCTGACCAAGCCAGATCATTGTGCGGCGACCTGCGCCGAGATCATTAGTGACAGACCCTCGGTCGATCTGGTCATCTACAACGCGGGCGTTTCGCAAATAGCGGCCTTTGCCGACAGCGACATGCAGGCACACAGGAAACTGTTCGAAATCAACTATTTTGCAGCCGTCGAGTGTGCAAAACACTTTCTAGAACCCGTCCGCTTGGCCAAAGGAACCCATCTGGCAATATCCTCGGTCGCCGGGTTCGCGCCGTTGCTGCACCGCACCGCCTACGCCGCCAGCAAGCACGCGATGGAGGGGTTTTTTAAATCGCTACGGGCCGAGGAATTGCCTCATGGGGTAAACGTGGTCATCGCGGCCCCGTCTTTTGTCGCGACCAATATCGGGCGACCGCATGCCAACCAATCGGATTTTGTGCGTCCGGGCTCTGCGGCTGATGGTATCGAGTACATTGCGCCTCAGGACGCAGCACGGATCATTCTTCGCGGTGTGCAAAAGCAGCAGGATTTTGTTCCCGTTGGGCGTGTGGCCACGCTTTCGAACATTTTGAACCGCGTGTCCCCAACGCTTTACCTGCGCCAGATGATGCGAAGGATTGGGAAGGGTTGAAGCGCCCATAGGCTGGTGCAGGGTCAACTCAGCATTCTTTGCGAGACGTCTTCCAGAAGATCGTGCAAATCGAAATCCTGGCCTTTCTCTGCAAGCGCATGGTCTTTCAGGATGAAGGACAACCCGTGAACGAAACTCCACAACAGAAAGCCTCGGCGGCGGACCTCCTCTGTGATTTCCGATTCACCCAGACATTTCGCCACTTCGGCCAAGAGAATCCCAAAGCTCTGCTGCCCGCCTTCTTCAAGGCGCTGGTCGGCGATGCGGTCCGTGAACCCGCCAAATTTCAGCCGGAAAATCCCCGGCTCGTTCAGCGCGAAGGCAATGTATTCCATGCCGATTGCGGTGATGCGTTCGGGCGAGCCTTCGGGGATGCCCTCGAGCGCCGCCAGCATGTTTTCGCGATGCCGGACCATCCCTTCGAGAACGGTGGCGACAAGCATTTCCGTCTTGTCTTTGAAGTGTTTGTAAGGCGCAGCGGTGGATACTCCGGCCAGCCTGCAGGCTTCGGACACGGAAAAACTATCGGGGCCTTTTTCTTCCACCAACTGCCGGGTCGCTTCGATCAGAGCGGCCCGTAAATCACCGTGATGATAGGCTTTCTTGCCCACGGCCTGGCGGTCAGTGCCCCTGGTTGGCGCGAGGATTTTTTCTGTGCTCGTCATGATCCAACATCTGCCAGATCGCGTACCCCTTGTCAAAGTAAGAAGTTCTAACATATGTTAGAGAGGCTAACTTGATGAGGTCCCCAAATGCCGAATCCTGCGACATCCCCCTCTGAACCTGCCAAGCAAGGTCTGTTTTCGCGCGTGTTGCGTGGCACGGTGCGGCTTGGATTGACCGTCAGCGTGATCGCCGTTGCAGCCGCGGCTGTTTACGTCGGAACCGCGGAACTGACGCGCAGGGCGGATGCTGTGCCTGCACCAGACGCCGCCGCAGTGACCCCGGTATCCGTCACTCCGATCATCTCTGAAAACGCCTATACGGTGGATCGGGTCTTCATCGGGCAGGTCGAACCCCAACGCTCGGCTGATGTTTCGTTCGAACTGAATGGCAGGCTGGATCAAATTCTTGTGGATGAAGGCGATGCAGTGGCCAAGGGGCAGCTCCTTGCGACCTTGGATACTGCGTTGCTGGAGGTGGAACGCGATCGCCTGAGCGCGTCGCGAGATGCCATTGCCGCGCAGCTTGCCTTTGCAAAGAAAACGGTCGAGCGAAACGCAAAACTCATCGGGCAGGGCTTTACCAGCCAGGCCCGTCTGGACGAGGCCGTCGCGCAACAGGATGAGCTGTTGTCCCGGATCGGTGAGCTTGACGCTGGTTTGCGCGATGTGACGGTGCGGATCGAGAAATCCAGCATCGAGGCCCCGTTTGCGGGCCAGATCACCTCACGGCACGTGGATGGCGGGGAAACGCTCCGGTCCGGTGAGTTGGTGTTGGGCATGGTCGAGCTTGTCTCGCCTCAGGTTCGGATCGGAATCCCGCTGGATGTCGATCCGGTGCTGCTGGCGGATGTTGAGATCGAAATCGCGGGTCAGAGCTACTTGGCAGAACTTGCAACCCTGCGCCCCGATATTGATCCTGTGACCCGTACGCGGACGGCACTGTTCGATCTGAAAGACGGGCCGGATGTTGCGTTCGGGCAGACTGCGCGCGTGCATGTCCTTGATCCGGTTGAAAGTGCCGGGACATGGGTGCCCACGACATCCCTAAAGGAAGGGACGCGGGGGCAGTGGACGCTGCTGGTTGCCGATGCGCAAAAGACCGTGCGGCTTGCGACTGTCGAAGTACTGCATGCCGAGGATGACCGGGTCTTTGTGCGCGGGCAGTTTCCGGACGGGACCGTCCTGATCGATCAGGGGCCACAACGTGTCACCGTTGGTCAGCGTGTCGCCTTCGGCACCGGCGAGTAGCGGAGCTATCCCATGGAAACCCTGACCTTTCGCCACCCCCGCCTAGTTGCTCTGATTATTCTGGTTCTGGTATCTGCGGGCCTGTCATCCTTCCTGTCGCTGGGACGTCAGGAAGACCCTACGATCACCAACCTTTTTGCGACCGTGACAACGCAGTTTCCGGGTGCTGACCCCGAGCGGGTCGAAGCGCTGGTTACGGCAGAGATCGAGGAAGAACTGCGAAAAATCGCCGAGGTGGATGAGGTCAGTTCCGTGTCCCGCTCGGGCGTTTCGGTTGTCTCGGTCGAGTTGCTGGAAACGCTGGACGAAGCCACCATCGAACAGGTCTGGGCCGAGGCACGCGATGCCGTCGAAGATGCCCGCCAGACCTTCCCGGCGGGCGTGCTGCCCCCGGACTTCGATGCCGAGGGCATTTCGGCCTATTCGGCGGTTATCGCAGTCGCTGCGGATAGCCCGGATTTCCCGGTCACATTGTTGTCGCGTCATGCCGAGGCCTTGGGGGATCGTCTGCGCGCAATCCCTGCAACGCGGGCCATTGAGTATTTTGGTCAGCCAGACGAGGAAGTGCTGGTCAGCGTGGATATGGACAGGGCAGCGGCCTTGGGGCTGAGCGCTGCCGAGATCTCTCAGCGCATTGCCGAGGCGGATGGCAAGGTTCAATCCGGTCGGCTGCAATCCGACGTGGATTTGACCATCAACATCAGCGGTGAAATCGAAACGCTGGACCGCATTCGCAGCATCGTCCTGCGGGAAAGTGCGGAAGGGGCCGTGGTGCAGCTGGGCGATATCGCCAGCGTGGATCGTGGCGCGCGCAATCCGCAATCCTCAATCGCCTTTGCCAATGGCAAGCCCGCCGTTCTGGTGGGCGTGCTGGCACAAGACGGCGTGCAGATCGACCGCTGGACCGGTTTCCTTCGGGAAGAACTTGCGGCAGGTGCGCCGTCGGTGCCGTTGGGCGTTCAGGAAGTGCTGCTGTTCGATCAAAGCCAGTACACAACGGACCGTCTGACCGAGGTCGGGATCAATATGGCCATTGGCGTCGCACTGGTTGTGGCCGTTTTGTTCATCACGCTGGGCGTTCGGGCGGCGGCCATTGTGGCCTTGGTGCTGCCTGTCGTCTCACTGGCGACCTTGGCCACGATGAACATGATCGGCCTGCCGATCCATCAGATGTCTGTCACCGGCCTGATTGTGGCTTTGGGTTTGCTGGTGGACGCGGCCATTGTCATGACCGACGAAATCCGACGTCGCTTGCAAGACGGGATGGCCCGCATTGCCGCCGTGCAGGACGCCGTTCGCCGGTTGGCCGCGCCGTTGCTGGCATCGACGGTCACCACGGCGCTGGCCTTCACACCTATGATCCTGCTGCCTGGGCCCGCCGGGGATTTTGTCGGCGCTATCGCTATCGCTGTGGTTTTGATGCTGGTGTGGTCTCTGGTCGTTGCCCTGACCGTGACGCCGGCGATTGCGGGCTGGGTTCTGTCCGACCGCCCGGATGCCGGAATGCTGAGCCGGGGGATCAGCATCCCGCCGCTTGCCCGCTTGTTCGAAGCCTCAATCCGCCTGTCGGTGGCCAACCCGGTCCGGTCCATCGCGCTGGCGCTGGTTCTGCCCGTGCTTGGGTTCGCGGCCTTCCCGACGCTGACCGCGCAGTTCTTTCCAGGTGTTGACCGCAACCAGTTCTATATCGAAGTTGACATGCCAGGCGGGACATCCATCGCCACCACCGAAGCAACAGCGCGGCAGATCGACGAAATGCTGCTGGCCGACGAAGGCGTCAAAAGCGTCTACTGGACTGTGGGTGAGTCCGGCCCGGCCTTTTACTACAACATTGTCGGCAACCGTTCCCGCGAACCGGGGTTTGCGCAGGCCATGATCACGACCGACACCGCCGATGACGCAGCCCGCCTTGTCGGCGCGTTGCAAAGCCGTCTGGATACCGATTTCCCCGATGCCCAGATCATCGTGCGCAACCTGGTGCAAGGCCCGCCGGTTGACGCCCCGGTCGAGGTCAAAATTCAGGGGCAGGACATCACTGTTCTGCGCAATCTGGGCGACGAAGTTCGCTCGATCATGGCGAACTTGGATTTGGTGACGCAGGCACGGGCCAGCGTCAATGGCGGCAACCCTCAGATCCGGTTCGAGATTGATGAGGTTAAGGCCCGCCTGCTGGGGCTGGACGTGGCCGATATTGCCGGTCAGTTGGATACTGCACTTGTAGGAATTACCGGCGGGTCGCTGATCGAGGGCACCGAGCAATTGCCTGTGCGCGTGCGGCTGGGCGACGAAGTCCGCTCGGACCTGAGCGCGATTGTCAGTATGCCGATCCTGCTGCCGAATGCCCCTGCGGTTTCGGCCACCGGGGTTTTCCCTGCGGTACCGTTGTCAGAACTGGCGCGGCCCGTTCTGGAACCTGCCGAAAGCACCATCACCCGGACAGATGGCGTGCGCGAAAACACCATTCAGGCGTTCATTGTGCCGGGCGTGTTGCCGGAAGAGGCGTTGCAGGACGTGCTGGAAGCGCTGGACGCATCCGGATTTGTCCTGTCGCAAGGCTATTCGATGTCTTTGGGCGGGGACAGCGACGCGCGGTCAAACACCGTGGGCAATCTGCTGGCGTCTGTCGGCCTGATTGTCACCTTGTCGATTGCCACCATTGTGCTGACCTTCAATTCCTTCCGCCTGACCGTTGTAACGCTGGTCGTGTGCATTCTGTCAGCCGGGCTTTCGATGCTGTCACTGGCCGTCATGCAATTCCCATTCGGGATCACCTCGATCATTGGTGTGATTGGGTCAATCGGTGTGTCGATCAACGCGGCGATCATCATTCTAACGGGGTTGCAAAAGGACCCGGAGGCCAGCTGGGGCGACCTGAGTGCCATGGCGCGGGTTGTGTCGGGATCAAGCCGCCACATCATCTCGACAACCATCACCACGTTCGGCGGGTTCCTTCCGCTGATCCTTGGCGGGGGCGCGTTTTGGCCGCCCTTTGCCGTGGCAATCGCCGGGGGTGTTTTGCTGTCGACCGTGGTGTCCTTTTACTTCACGCCGCCCGTCTTTGCGATGCTGTATCGAAGACGGGCCAGCGCGGTATGCCTGCCTGCCAGCCGGAAATCCGAGCCTGGCAATGCCGTAGTCCCGCTTGCCGCCGAATAAGAGTTCTGACGCCTGAGGGCAGGGTTCTTTTCGGTTTCGCCAACCTATTTTGAGACGATCAGGAACAGATCGTCTCAATACGCGCCAATAAAAGCAGAGACCTACTCGGCCACCATTTGCGCAGACGGCGTGGACATCGAAATTGCCTGTTCCTCGTCCGTCATCTCGTCTTCGATCCCTTCAAACAAAGGTGTCGAGAGATAGCGTTCGCCCGTATCCGGCAGCATGACCAAAATCACCGAACCTTCGGGGGCATCTTCGGCCACCTTCATCGCCACCGCAAAAGTCGAACCACCAGAGATCCCGGTAAAGATACCTTCCTCGGCGGCAAGACGGCGCGACCATGCGATGCCTTCGCTGCCCGGAACGGGGATCAACTGGTCATAGTAGGATTGATCGATTGCTTCCTGCAGAACCCACGGGATGAAATCCGGCGTCCAGCCCTGAATCGGATGCGGCTCAAACTCGGGGTGGCTTTCCGTTGGCTGATGATCCGCATTGCGGGTGTTTACATAGCCCGATCCGACAAGGGCCGCATTCGCAGGCTCGGTCAGGATGATCTTGGTGTCGGGGCGCTCTTTGCGCAGCACGCGTGCAACGCCGGACACCGTTCCGCCCGTTCCATACCCCGTGATCCAGTAATCCAGCCGTCCGCTACCGAAATCGCCAAGGATTTCCTGCGCGGTTGTGTTTTCGTGGATATCCGCGTTGGCGGCGGTCTCGAACTGGCTGGCCAGGAACCACCCGTTTTGCTCGGCCAGTTCCTTGGCCTTGGTATACATCCCAAAACCTTTCTGCGCCCGTGGCGTCAGAACAACCTTTGCACCCAGAAACCGCATCAGCTTGCGCCGTTCGACCGAGAAGCTGTCTGCCATCGTCACGACAAGCGGGTATCCTTTGGCCGCGCAGACCATCGCCAGTCCGATCCCGGTATTGCCCGAGGTCGCCTCGACAACCGTTTGACCCGGCTTCAGGCGACCGTCGCGCTCGGCTGCTTCGATGATGTTGAGGGCCAGACGATCCTTGACAGATCCGGCAGGATTGAACGCTTCGAACTTGACATAGACGGACACATGCGCCGGTGCGATCCTGCCGATGCGGATGCAGGGCGTGTCACCTACCGTGTCCAAAACACTGTCGAACAGGCGTCCACGCCCCTTAGTCTTGCGAATAGCCATGAGGTCCTCCCAGTTTCCTTTGTTTGCGAACCGTGCCACAGGTCGGCTCAGATTGATACGTCGCTTGGTTGTTCTGCGGGGTCAGACGCTGATCGGAGAGATGCCGCCCGCAAAAGCCGCCAAAATGGGGGCGGCCAGCGCAAAACCCGCGCGCATGAAATCGCCGGGCCCATCTGACAGCCCGTGTTCCTTGCGCCAGTCCTGAACGTCAAAATCGTCCTCACCGCCTTCGTTCTGGCGCGCGGCGATTGCCAGATTTGTGACGCGGCCGTCCAGAATTACAGCCACAGGCAGGAAAAAGCTGAGCATCAGCAGGCAGAAATAGGTGCCGGTCAGCAAGGCCGACGCGGTGACCAAGGATGTGAATGCGGACTTTTCCGACTCGGCGATCACGGGCAAGGGCCAGTACATCCAGCTTGAAGCGAAGAACATGCCGAAGGTCAGGATCAGGCTGGACAGGTAAAGCTGTTGCTTCATCTGGCGTATGTTGCGGGCCAATCGGACAGCGGTGTCTTCGATATCGCCGTTCTCACCGGTTGCCAGGCATAGGATCATCCCTGCAATCAAAGCCCCGACTGCAAGACCCGCCAGCCCGGTGATGATGTCCATCACACGACGGAACAGCGAGAACACCGGAATTTCCCCGCATGTGCCCATCAGCCAGCGATCGCCGACGCCCTGGCAGCCGGGCAGGGTTCCTTTGGACAAGGTCATCTCGAACACTTCTTTTCCCACCTGCCGGTAAATTTGCGGCGGCGTTCCGGTCAGGTGCTGTTGGATCACCGGGATCATGGCCAGCAAAAATACGACCACAACGGTCAGGACTGCCGCAACCCTTGTGTTCCGTTCGGTCGGGCGCATCAGATTGCGGGCCAGCACTGCGACGGGCAGAACGGCCAGCGCGGCAAAGAACCAGGCGGCGGCAAGAAACCTGTACCTGCCAACCGTCTCCAACCAGTCCTTGTCCTGCACCAGAATGTCGGGGGAAAGGTCCAGATCCTTTGACAGCATATGGGTCTGGATCAGTTCATGGACCGCAAAGACGCAAATGGGCAGCGCGACAATGGAAAAGTAAACCAGTTCAACTCGACGTTTGCGCACGCCAGACCCCCTGCGTGAAAAATCATGACAAAACAAAGCATATCACGGATTTGAAGCAGCTTCATCGTTTCTGAGGTTCTGCCCACGGGCCACGCATGTCGGCAGTTTTCGGCCATGGCTTGGCCACGGTGTGTTATGATCAAGCCCGAGCAAGTTTTGGTGGGGCCATGATCAACCCGATTCAGAACTATCACTACAATCAACAGCGCCGCGCCGGACCCCGGCCCATCCTGTGTTACAGCCCGTCGACCAGCCTGTATTTCGGCACGGACGGCAATGTCTCAAGCTGTTGCTACAATCGCGAGCCGCTGGGCCGGTACCCGGATCAGTCCATCCACGAAATCTGGCAGGGGCGTCCGCGTCAGACATTGTGCCAGCGCGTGGCAAAAGGCGAACTTGGCGGAGGGTGCAACGGATGCGGATCGCAGATTGAATTCGGGAACTACGGCGCGGTCGTCGCGCAGCATTTTGATCGTTGGAGCGTTGATCCGGATCACCCAACCTCGTTTTCCTTCGAGTTGCACAATGCCTGCAATCTTGAATGCATCATGTGCAATGGCGAGCTGTCCTCGCGCATTCGCCGCTACAGGGAACTGCGTGCGCCCATGCAGCAAGCTTATGGCGATGGTTTTGTCGAGGAGTTGGAGGATTTTATCCCGTACCTCGAAGGCACGACCTTCTATGGTGGTGAGCCGTTCCTGATGCGGCTTTACTACCGGATTTGGGAGAAGATGATCACTCTGAACCCGGATTGCGAGATTACCATTCAGACCAACGCAACCCTGCTGCCGGATCAGGCCTTGTCCGTGCTGGAGCGGGGTAACGTACATATCGGTATCTCCCTCGATACGGTCCGGCGTGACACCTATGGCTCGATCCGGCGCAACGCGGATTTTGATGAGGTGATCCAAAACACCCGCTGGCTGGCTGACTATTCGCACCATCACAACCGGCCCATCGGTATCTCAGCCTGTATCATGACGGTGAACTGGCAGGAGCTTTCCGAACTGATGGATTTCACCGACGATCTGGGCGCGGTTTTGTATTTCAACACGGTGTGGGAGCCCGAGCATCTGTCGCTGGCCTATGCCGAGCCCACCATGATCCTGCGCGTCATCGAGTATTACAGCCAACTGGCAGTCGAACGGGGGCTGCGCGGGCCGCATGATACCGCCGGAACCGTGACATCGACCAATCTGACGGGATATATCGCCCTGCTTGGAACCTGGTATCAGGCCGCTATCCGCCGGGCGGGTGAGGCGAAATTGGCGAATTTCAACAGTTTGGTGTAAGCTGGCCGCATTGGCGAGTGCAGCAGACAGAGGGCTGAGATGGCTAAAGCAACCGGCAAGCAACCCGCAAAACGCCCGCGTCCCAAAGCAAAGCAAACGGCGCCCAAGCCCAAACCCAAGCCGGAACCGGTTGAGGTTAAGCCGGAGGTCGAGGTTGCGCATGCCGCTGAACCGCCCACGCATCACGGATTGGGCAAACAGGCGGAATTGCAGGCAGCGATGGAGGAAAGCTATCGCCAGCTTCAATCGATCTATACCGCCTTCACGCAGCAATACACCGACGCAGGTACGCAATATCAGCGATTGTCGGAACAGGGCTATGACCCTGACATGGCCGATCTCTACAAGGAATTCACCGAAACGCGCGGGGCCGAGATTGCGCAAGAGGGGTTGCAGCTTGCCATCCGTTATGCGGCCTCGGCTCAGGTCCTGTCCAAGCGTTATACGGACGAACTGTTCCAGTTTCTCAACAATCGGGGAAGAAACGGGCTTGCTGCCGAGCAGCCCGCGCAACCCCAGACGGCCACGATCTCATTGAGCGGCGCGGCTGGCAGCACCCTGTCGGCCAGTTTCGAGGTGGAGAACAGCACCGCGACAAGTGTCAGCCCCCGGATTTCGACCACCCCGGTTCTGGACGAGGACGGCGTTGCAGTTGAAGGCGCGATGATCGACGTGATCCCCGATCTGATCAATCTGGCACCGGGTCAAAAGCAACTGGTCAAGGTCATGGTTCCCGTCGACGCCGAACTGTACCGCGCAGGGCATAGCTACTCTACAGCGTTGGTCATCGTAGGGTTAGGACAGGCGCGCAATCAGTTGATTTCCATGGAAATCGACGTCAGTTAGAGGGCTTCCTGAGCCGCCAGATGCGATAGCTCCATTCCCCGGATTTCATCGACTCGTAAACCGCCGATCCGGGCGCGGCGAGGAAGTTGCTCATCTCCTGATCGCCGCCGAAGGCACCAAGACGCGACGCGGCAATCTCATCGCAGGACAGCAGAACATTCGGCGTGATGTCGCGTTCATCTTCGATGTCAAAGCCAAGGTCTTTCAGACGTTCAAGACATTGGTTCAGTTTCCCGACGGGCAGCAGATCAGTGTAAAGAAACGCGCCTCCGGGTTTCAGGACGCGCAGGACCGAGGCATAGAATTTCTGGATCGCCGGATAGGTGTGTGAGCTTTCGATATTTGTAATCGCGTCGAATTGGCCATCCTCGAAAGGCAGGTTCTCGGCGTCGCCTTGCACAAAGGTCAGGCGGGGATCGGTATGCGTTTTCCGGCAAAACGCGATGGCGGCCCCGGATAAATCCAGCCCGGTGACAGAGGCGGGCTCAAAGAACTCCACCAAAGTCCGCGCGGTACCGCCGCGACCGCATCCCACGTCCAGAACGGAAGTGCCGTCAATTGGATGCGCTCCAATCACCTCCAACGCAAGTTTGACCGAGTTTCGGTTCATCATCGTGTCGCTTAGCCGAACATCCGACGCCTCGGGCGCACCGTTGGGCGCATAGCCGTAGTTCAGGAAATGCGCAAAAGTCCCGAAGGCCGAGCTATCAAGCTGGTTGGTCACGCCGTCATACATGTCCTGAAAGCTTTTCTTGGCCCCTTCCAGGTCCAGATCAGGCTCGGGCTGTGGGGCCGCAATGTCCGGCTGGATTGGTTTGTCGGTGGTCTTGCCGATATTGGCTTCGATGATCGGGGCCAGACCCGCGATTGTGGGCGTATCAAAGATCTGGCCGACCTCGGGGTTAAAGCCAAAGCGCTCCTCGATCCGCATGGTCATTTCGATGGCCAGCAGCGAATGCCCGCCCAACTCAAAAAATTTGTCATGGATGCCGACGGGGCTGAGACCCAGCAGATCTTCCCAAATGCCGGCAAGGATGGTCTCCATATCCGTTTTTGGTGCTTCGAACGGGTTGCTGAGGTTGGGGCGGCTATGACCTGTGGCAGTGGTTTCGGTGGCTTTGGGCGTGGCCGTGAACTCGACCCATTCCGCCAGACGTGCCTGCAGTGGGGTGGCTGAGATCACAATCTGATTGGTATTCAATGCAGACAAACGGTGCAGCGCCTCGACCCCATCTGCGGGCGAGATCGCGTCCTCTCCATGCGTCTGATCGGCAAAGGCCCATTGATCCCAGTTGACCGAAATCCAGCGGGTATCGGAGGGGCGCGAGGCGGCGAACGCGTCCAGCATCTGGTTCGCGACGGCGTAATATCCAAGGTTCAATCCGCCAAGAACAGCGGACAGGGACGAGCCCAGCATGACGAAATCCGGGCTGTGATCCTGCAAAACCTTTGCAACTGCGCGGGCCCCGCCGATCTTTGGGTCAGTCTGGCTGTGCAGATCGTCTGCTGTCAGATCGCTGAGTTTGCCAAACCCGCTGCCAACATTTCCGGCCATGTGGAAGACGCCATTGATAGGGCCAAGCTTTCGGGCGGCTTCGGACAAGGCGCTGCGCATCGTCTTTTCGTCCGACACATCTGCTTTCAAAACCATAACTTCGGTTTTGCGCGACAAGTCCAGCAGCCTGCGCGCCAGCATCGCGGTTTTGTCGAACTCGTTGGGGCCGTTGGCTAGCGCCTCCCATTCGGATTCCGCAGGTCCGCCGGAACGGGACAAAAGGACCAACTTGGCCTTGTAGCGTTCGGCCAGCATCTCGGCCATTGCCAGCCCGATATTGCCCAAGCCGCCGGTGATGACATAGACACCTTTGCGTTTGAACAGCGGTGACGCTTCGACGGGTTCCAACTGCTGCGCCTGATAGCTGAGGCGGCACCGTTTTCCGTCGATATAGGCAACCGAAGGGGCGAACTCTGGCGCTTGCAATTCGTTCAAAAGCCAGCCTGCGAGGCGATCTGCGGCAGGTTTGCTCCGGTCGTTTTCCGCAATGTCGACCGAGGTAACGCGCAGCGAGGGGACCTCCTGTCCCAGCACCTTCGCCAATGCGAGTGTTGCCGAGGTCTCGACCCCCGTCGTCTTGTCCGCTCGGGCAGGCTGCGCCTGCGCTGTGACCGAGATCATCCGAACCTTGGCCAGTCCGTTGGCTTTGGCGATGGCCAGAGCCGCGCTCTGCATCGCCATGACATTGGCCGAGGCGTCCAATAGCGCGAGAGGCCAGAGGTAAACGATATGTGTGATCGGCTTGTCGTTGTCCCGCAGTTCGCTTGCAAGCCGGGTGAAGTGTGTTGGATTGCTCGGATCAACCGAGAACGCCCTGTCCTTGCGGTGCATGAACCGCAAAGATGCGGTGACAATGGTAGCGTCGACCCCCTTGGATCGTAACGTTTTTTGCAAAACTCTGGCTGCTTGACCCTTGTCGCTGAAGATCAGGACACGCGCATCATCGGGCAAAGCTTCGGTGTCCGTGATCGGAGCGTCCATCCACTGGGGCACATACCCCCAATCGACCATCGCCTTGCGCGTTGCCGCCGCGTCCACGCTGGGATCTTCCGCACCGCCGACCCAATAGCTGTCCCGTTCGAACGGATACATCGGAACGGGTACTTTGCATCGCGCCTCGTCCGCATAATAGCGATGCCAGTCGATTTCAGCCCCATGCGCCCAAAGCTGCCCGAGCGTGTCGGTGGCCATGTCAGCCTCGAACTGCGGACCGGATTTGCTGTCCATCGAGGGCAGGGCAACCGAGCCGGTCCCGCTCAGTTGCAGCCCGGCGAGGTTGGTCAGGGATCGGCCGGGGCCGACCTCAAGGAAAATGGCATCGGGCAGGTCCAGCCCGGCTTTGACGCAGTCAGCAAACCGCACCGCGCTGCGCAGGTGCATGGCCCAGTAGGCCGGGTCGGTTGCGGCGGTTTTGGTCAGGACGGTGCCGGTGAGGTTCGAATAAATGTCGATCTGAGGCGCACGCAGGCGAATGCCCTGAAATGCGTCGATGAAGTCGTCCAGAATCGGGTCCATCATCGCTGAATGGAACGCGTGTGAGGTTCGCAGAATAGTGGCTTTGATCTTCTGGTTCTCAAGCCGCTTCGCCAGTCGCTTGATTGCCGGGCTCGGTCCGGCCACAACGGTCATTCCGGGAGCGTTCACAGCGGCAACCGCGATGTCGTCGGGAAGCAACGGGCGCAGATAGGCTTCCTCTTTCGGAACTGCCAGCATCGAGCCGGGCTTGCATGACGCCATCAGAGCTCCACGTCGGGCCACCAGTTTTGCCGCGTCCTTTAATGTCATTACCCCGGCCAATGTTGCCGCAACATATTCGCCGATGCTGTGCCCGATCATCGCGCGCGGTCGAACGCCCCACGACATCCAAAGCTGCGCCAGCGCATATTCTACGGCAAACAGCGCAGGCTGCGTGAATTGCGTCTGCTTCAATTGCTCAGCCGCGCGTTCACGGTCCGCTTTTTTGGCGAAAACGATGGGCTTCAGGTCCAGACCGCTGCTGTCCCGAAAGGCGCGGCAACAACGGTCGAAGGCTTTGCGAAACACCGCTTCCGACCGATAGAGGCCCTTGCCCATGTCAGGGTATTGCGCGCCTTGGCCCGAGAACATGAAAACGACAGGGCGATCCTCGCCGCTGGATTCAATCGTGCGGACCTTGTCGCTGTTATTCGCCAACAGGGCCAAAGCGCTGCCCGCAGGGTTTTTGGCATCAACGCGCACATAGCGCCGAAGGGCAAACCGCGCGCGGCTTGTTTGGGTTGTGTAGGCAATATCCGCCAGGTCCGAAGGCGCGGCATTCATGATGCGGCGTGCATGTGACAGCGCCAGACGATCCAGCGCGGCTTTGTTGCGGGCGGACATGACGATCAGATGCTGCGGGCGCCCTGGCCCGGATGGGGCCTGTTTCGGAGGTTCCTCTAGCAGGATATGCGCGTTGGTCCCGCCAACCCCAAACGAACTGACACCTGCCCGGCGCGGACCGTCGCTTGCCGCCACCTTGGTCGCGTCACGGTTGACGTAGAATGGGCTGGTCGGAAAATCGATACCCGGGGCAGGGACGTTGAAATGGGGGTTAGGGGGGATCGTGCCGGTCTCGGCCACCAAAGCGGCCTTGATCAGCCCTGTTACTCCGGCGGCGCAACTCAGATGTCCGACATTCGCTTTGACCGAGCCAATGGCGCAGAACTGCGTGTCTTCGGTCGATTTGCGGAACGCGCGTGACAGGGCCGCGACCTCGATAGGGTCACCCAGCATGGTGGCGGTTCCGTGCGCCTCGATATAGCCGACCGAGCGGGGCGGGATGCCCGCCATCTGAAACGCGGTTTCAATTGCACGGGCCTGACCTTCGGCGCTGGGCGCAGCATAGCTGACCTTGTTCGATCCGTCGTTGTTGTGGCCAAAACCTCGGATCACGGCGCGGATGCGGTCGCCATCCCGAAGGGCCTTGTCCAGCCGTTTGAGCACCACAAGACCCACGCCGCTGCCCACGATTGTCCCTTGCGCCGCCGCATCGAAAGGGCGGCACTGGCCGTCCGGCGACAGAATACCCCCGGCGGCAAACAGGTAGCCGCGCCGCTGTGGGACCTTGACCGTAACGCCCCCGGCCAGCGCAATGTCGCAGCTTTCTTCCAGCAGGTTCTGACAGGCCAGACAGGTCGCAACCAGCGAGGTCGAGCATGAGGTCTGAACCGTGATCGCAGGCCCGGTCAGGTTCAGCTTATAGGCCACCTGTGTGGCCATGTAGTCCTTGTCGTTGGTGATCATCAACTGCATGCCGTCCAGAAAGCCCAGACGGTCAAGATTGCGGTTGATCAGGTACAGATAACCGGACAGTTCACAGCCGCCAAAGACACCTATGTCTCCTTTATAGCGGTCGGGGACATAGCCCGCATCCTCAAGCGCGTGCCAGGCGCATTCCAGAAACAGGCGGTGCTGGGGGTCGGTCAGTTCCGCATCACGAGGGCTGAAGCCGAAGAACTCGGCATCGAACTTGTCCACGTCATCCAGCAGGGTGGCTTTGTTGACGTAGTTCGGCAGCTGGTGCAGCTCTTTCGGGACCTGCGCGCCTTCCATTTGCTCGGGGCTCAGCGTCGTGACGGCCTCGCGCCCCGCGAGCAAGTTCTGCCACAACTCATCCACACTGGCCGCGCCGGGAAAGCGCCCCTGCATGCCGATAATGGCAATCGACGCCTCATCCGGTGCGATGGAGGTCCTTTGAGTGTTCATTCAGGGCATCATCAACGTAGTCGAAAAGTGTGTCGGCGAAATCCGGGTTGGAAAAGGGAAAGAAGTGATCGCCTGCAAACAGGCGGCATTCAAAACGGCTGCGCGTGCGGTGCCGCCAGCCGAGAATGCTGTGGAACGGAACCTGCGGGTCATTGTCCGAGCCGACCGCAAGGATTGGGCAGCTTAATGGGGGGTGCTTGCTGGCACGGTCCGCGTCATACGCTTCGAGCAGGGCAAAATCCGCGCGCAAGGCAGGCAGAAACCGATCCATCAAGTCTGCGTTGGACAGAACATCGGGCGGCGTGCCGTTGATGGCCTCAATCTCGGACAGAAACCTCGACCTTGGCAGCCCGGATATTGCGCGATCACGCCGGGTCATCTGCGGTGCAGACCCGGCGACGACCAGCAAGTCGGGCGGCTTGCCCTGATGATCAAGCGCGCGGGTGATTTCATAGGCCAGCAAGGCCCCGAAACTGTGACCGAATACGGCAAAGGGTCGATCGGTCAGTGGCTGAATCCCGGCCAAAACCGACTCGATCAGGTCCGGCCAGTGATCCATCGGCGGTTGGTCCAAAAGCCGTCCGCGTCCGGGCAGGGTGACGGCCCTGACATCCAGAACCGGCGCAAATCCGCTCATCCAGTCGTGAAAGCGCTCTGCCACGCCGCCTGCATGCGGAAAACAGACCAGCCGACCCGACAGCCCGGCATGGGTAGGGTTCTGCGGAGTCAATGCGATTTCTACACTCACAGCGTCTGTCACCTTTGGTGATACCCTCGTTCGCGTCGCGCAGACGTCGTTTTGGTCAGCGCCTATCATACCACGAATTCAGGGGTTTGACGCCGTCCAAGCCGCCGGACCACAGGTTCACCCGTGAAACAGAGGCCAAAATATGCTACCTTGGCGGTACTTTTTGCACAGTTTTCGTGCCAAGCGCTTACTCAGGTGCGGCGAGCACCGGAATGGATTTGGAGGTGACTATGCCAGGGGGCGGAGGCAAAGGTGGCGGTGGCCGCAGCACCGTAAACGTCAATAACGGACCCATCACAATCGACTCGGACACAGATGCCGATGTCACCATCAACGGCCTCGACGATATCGGTGTCACGCTGAACGGGGGTCAAACACCGATCAAGACCGAGACCAAGCTGGAAGGCGGCGATCCGATCAAGACCGAGAGCGTTCAGGACCTGAAAATCTCGGAACCCATCGTCAGCGAAAACACCACCGACCTGACGCTTGAGATCAAGCCGCTGTCGATTGATCTGAAACCTGTGGCGCTGGATCTGTGCACGACCGTCAATTACGGCAAGCTTCCGACCGGTATCATCCGCCAGCCCTATCACCACCATATCGGCGTGACTTATATGGGCGTCGAATATTACGGCGTAACCTATAGCGGCGAAAGCAAGCAGGTCTACGAAGAGTTGCCCTTCCGCCCCTCGGTCCAATTGCCTGCGCAAAGCTCGGCCCCGTCCGGTGGGTCGAAAACGGCTAAGCCCAGCCCATCCTCGGGCGGCGTCAAAATTCACATCAAATAGGGGTGCGATATGGCCAGGGCTGCAAAGACCAAGACGCCGGATGTCACACTTCTTGAGCCACTTGTTCTGGTGGGCGCACCCGGCGCGGTGCACGGCACCTTGAACCTGGGCAACGCAAGTGCGGAACGCAAAGCCCTGCGTGATTTGAAACTGACAGAGGTCAAACCCACATCGGGCCGGGGGTCGCGGGCTGCGGCAGCGAAACCCACACTATCCGTGGACCTGCCGCGGGTGAAACTGCGGGCCGGGGCCAGCAAGTCCGTGCCGGTTACAGTATCGCTCAGCCCGACGACCCCGCCGGGTATCTACGCGATGACGCTGCCCGTTGATGGCACCGACCACCCGGCCGAGGTTATCGTGACCGAGGTGGTGGATTTCGAGATCAACCCAGATGAGGTGTTTCTGGTCGGCGCCGCCGGAACCAAGGTCAAAAAGCTGATGGCGTTTCGAAACCACGGCAATGTGCCGGTCGATGTTCCCGCCATTGGGGCCGTGCAACTGGATCTGGACCTGTTGCATTGCCGGGCGCAGCGCGAGACCCTGAAGAAACTGCGCGATACGGATCGGACTCTGGACGACGTCATGAAGGCCATGTCGCTGAGCTATGATGCCGAGTTGGAAAGCTTCACACCACTCAAGGTCAAGAACGATCCGGTAACGGTGGCTGCGGGGCAGACGGTCTCGCAAATGTGGGAATTCACGATACCGGGCACGATCCCCAAAGGGGTCGAGGCCAACGCGGCCATCCGGATTTTGTCTGAAACAGTGACAGTGCACATTCTGGCGGTTTGAACGCTCTGTCTGTGATGAGGAGGCAAGAAAATGCAAAGAACCATGACACGGCGCGGTAGTGGGAAGGGCAGAAACCCCGAGGTGTTTTATGGCTACTGCTACCGGACGCAGGGCATGCGGATGATGACCGTCGACGACTATCTCTGTAACCTGCGCGAGGGGTATACGCAGATACAAGCCTATACCCAAAGCCTGTACGGCGTCCCAGATGCGCGGCGGTCCTATTACGACGATTGTGGCTGCGACTGTGACCCGTGCGGGCACGACAGTTGCTGCGACTGCTGTATCTGCGATGGCGATGTGCTGATCGAAGCGCGCTGTTCTGAACGACGCGTTATCTCGCTGACCTTCTCAAATGACTCGCGCCGCACCCGCGACGTCACCGTTTCGCTGAGCAGCTTTTCAACCGCCAGCGGGCGCGATCTTGGCTGGGCGGCGGCCCTGTCGGACACAAAGTTCACGCTTGGTCCTTGCGAGGAAAAGGTGGTTCAACTTGTCGTAAATATCGATTGTTCGGTTTTCCACAAAGACGATCCCGCAAGCACGGCAGGTACGGCAAGTTCAGCTGCCAAGGCCCGCAAGGATGACAATAATCAACGCCTTGTGGACGTGGACAGGTGCGAGGTCGCCTATGCCCGCGTCAGTGCCGATGGCTGCATTTCGCGCCCCGTTCTGGTTGCGGTCGCCGTATTGCCGAACCATTGCGACAGCTACGTCGCGACGTGCAAATGCGATTGCTGCTGATCAGGTCGCGCTGCAATCAGACAACTGCATAATGTAAGCTGTGCCTTGCGTGCATGGCGCGTTGCGCTTCTCCCGCAGCAATTGTGGAAAGCGTTGCCTTTGCCCTATGGTTTTCGCCGAAGACATACGCAATTCGGCAAGTAATTCCGAAAATCTCGAATATTGGTTTTCGTAATTTCGAACAAACTTCGTTTCTGCTGTGTCGCGCTTGATGCGCAATACATTCGCATGTTTCACTTTTCCAACACGTGTATCGCCAATGGGTGCAGACTAACAAGCTGCAAACACACGTGTTGTCAAAAAAGAACAGGCGCGGGTGGGTGGGACCTGCTGAAACACCGTGCCCCATAAAGTTCAACATGGAGAGATCTTATGAAAAAACTATCGTTGCTACTGGGTGGTGCTTCTGCAGTCGTCGCCCTGCCGGCTTTTGCGGCCGACATCGTGATTGGCGTACCAAACTGGGCCTCGGTCAACGCAACGGCGCATATCCTTGAGGTTGTCATCGAAGAGAATCTGGGCCTGGATGTCGAACTGCAAAACGGCACCAACCCCATCGTGTTCGAGGCGATGGACAGCGGTTCAATGCATGTCCACCCCGAAGTGTGGATGCCGAACCAGCAGAACCTGCATGACACCTATGTCAAGGATAACGGCACCGTCGTGATGAACGAAAACCCGGTTCAGGCCGAACAGGGCATGTGTATCCCGACCTACATCGCGGAACAGCACGGCATCACATCGATTGATGACCTGAGCGATCCGGACAAGATGGCCATTTTCGACACAGACGGTAACGGCACGCCTGAGGTATGGATCGGCGCGCCCGGATGGGCCTCGACCGTGGTCGAGAAGATACGCGCGAAATCATATGGTTATGATCAGATCTTCGACCTGACCGAATACGAAGAGACCATCGCCTACGCCAATCTGGCCAACGCGACCAAGGCAGGCGATCCGTGGATCGGATTCTGCTATAGCCCGCACTACATCTTCGTGACGCAGGACCTGACTGTGCTGGAAGAACCCGCCCATGATCCGGCGACCTGGACGATTGTCCAGCCGACCGATGATCCGGACTGGCTGGCCAAGTCCGAAGCATCAACAGCCTGGAACGGTGCGACCTTGCACCTGCACTATGCGAAAGAACTGGAAGAGGCCTATCCCGAAGTGGCCGCATTGTTCCGCAACTATCAGATGCAGGGCGACGACCTGAGCGCGATGGGCAAGGCGCTGGCCGTGGATAATATTGAAGCATCGGATTTCGCTCAGCAATGGGTGGCCGACAACGAAGACACGGTGATTGGCTGGCTGACCAACTAAGCCGATGAAACCCGGGCCGTTGCGACAGATCGCGACGGCCCTTTTCCTATCTGCCTGGCGAAACCGCGCCTTATGGGGGGCAAATGGACGAATCTGTCGTTAAACTTGAACATGTCTGGAAAATCTTCGGCAACCGCGCGCCCGAAGCCATGGAAGCCGTCCTGAAAGAGGGTCTGACCAAAGCACAGGTACTTGAGCGTTTTGGCTGTGTGGTCGGCGTGCAGGACGCCAGTTTCGAAGTCTCGCGCGGCGAGATTTTCTGCATCATGGGGCTGTCGGGATCGGGTAAATCCACTCTGGTCCGGCACGTGAACCGCCTGATCGAACCCACGGCGGGCAAGATCGAGATACTGGGCAAGGATGTATCAGCCATTTCCGAAACAGAACTGCGCCGCATTCGCGCGCAACAGATCGGAATGGTGTTTCAGCATATGGCGCTGATGCCGCATCGCTCTGTCCGCGATAATGTGGCCTATCCGCTGGAAATTCGCAAAGTGTCGAAGTCCAAACGCTGGGCGGTGTCAGACCACGCGCTGGGCCTTGTGGACCTGACCGGTTATGAAGACCGCCTGCCCAAAGAGCTGTCAGGCGGGATGCAGCAACGCGTGGGGATTGCGCGGGCACTGGCTTCGGACCCTGAGATTTTGTTGATGGACGAACCGTTCTCGGCGCTGGACCCGCTGATCCGCCTGCAATTGCAGGATCAGTTCAAGGCGCTTGTGGCGCAGTTGAAGAAAACGACCCTGTTCATCACCCATGATCTGGATGAGGCCATTCGCATCGGCCACCGGATCGCCATCATGAAGGATGGCGTGATCGTTCAGATCGGCACGCCCGAAGATATCGTGATGAACCCGACAGACGACTATGTGCGCGAGTTCGTGCAGGGCATCTCGAAACTGAAACTGGTCAAGGCGCATTCGATCATGGAGCCGGTCGCCAGCTATTCCGGTCCGCTGGATGGCGCGCCGCGAGCGGATGAAGGGGCCGATTTGGATCAGCTGATCGATCTGGCCGTGAATACGGATATGCCGGTGGTCATCACCGATGCTGGCTCGGATGTGGGTGTCGTTACCAAGCCACGATTGCTGCGCGGAATTCAGGGGGGCAAAAATGACTGATGCAGCCATGGAAATGAAGGTCACCGCCGCCTCGGATATCGAAGTCGACCGCGAGACTCTGGATCGCTCGATCCACGAATTCGCTGGGCCAAACGGCGACTATTACGTCAACGCGTTTCACAAGATCCACGACGCGACCAGTGCGATCCCGAACACGTTCAACTTGTGGGCCGCCGTGCTGGGGCCGTTCTGGTCGGCGTCGCGCGCCATTTGGGGCATGTTCTGGACCTTCCTGATCCTCGAGATCATCGCCTGGGTCCAGATCGGGCGCGGAGCCTGGGGCAATCCGGGTGCGGAATTTGCCGACCGGGCGGCGCGTCAGCAGGAACGCGCGGACGAGTTGATGGGTCGGGCTGCCGAGGCGACCGAGCAGGCTGATATCGACCGCTTCACCAAACTGGCCGAGAATATCCAGAAAGCGGCGGACACGAGCCTGGAACGCGCGCTGGCGGCACAGTCCGAGGCGACGGGTATCCTGATCACCGGTTTGTTGATGCTGTTGATTTTCAAGGTGGTTCAGGGCTTCTACGCCGACCGCGTGTACGAGAAACAGTATTCGAACTGGCGGATCAATCCGGACAGGACGGAAAGCGGGCGGTCCACGCGGAATATCGTTATGGGCGCGATCCTGATCGCTGCCATCGGGCCTCTGATCGTCTACAAGTTCACCGTGAACGCATCGCTGCCCTTGTTGGACGCCTTCCCGGAACAAGAGGTCTCGGCTGTCTTTTTGGGCGAGGATGGTGGGACGCTGTTCTCAGCGCTTGCCAGTTGGATGGAGGCGCAGATTGATGCCGCCGCCGCCGCCGGGGGCGATGTCTTTGACGGGATCGTCGCAGGTGTCCGATCCGTTCTGGATGCGCTGACCATTGCCCTGATCGGGTCGCCCTGGCCGGTGGTCATGTTGGTCATCTGCGTGACCGCCTGGCGGGCGGCTGGCCCTCGGGTCGCAATCTTCACGGCGGCGTCCTTGGCGTATATCGCGCTGTTGGGATACTGGGACGTGGCGATGGAGACGGTTGCGCTGGTGGGTGCAGCGGTGATCCTGTGCGTGGTGTTCGGCATTCCGCTGGGCATCTGGTTCGGTAAATCTCAGCGCGCCTATCGCGCGGCGGAACCGGTGCTGGACCTGATGCAGACCTTGCCTGCTTTCGTCTACCTGATCCCGATCATCGCCTTCTTTGGCACCGGCAACCCACCGGGCATTCTGGCCACGATCATCTTTGGCATGCCCCCCGTGATCCGCCTGACGGCGCTGGGGATGCGTGGGGTGCCTGAAAGCATCAAAGAGGCTGCGGTCGCCTTTGGAGCCTCGAAATGGCAATTGCTGAAGGATGTGGAGATTCCACTGGCCTTGCCCTCGATCATGACCGGGGTAAACCAGACCATCCTGATGTGCCTGTCGATGGTGGTGATCATCTCACTGATCGGCGGCGGGGGCCTGGGCAAGGAAATCCTTGAAGCGCTGCAATACGCGGCCAAGGGGCCGGGCCTGCTGGGCGGCTTTGCCATCCTGTTCTGCGCCATGGTCATCGACCGCATCGTGCAGGGTGCCTTCCGGCGAGAAGACGAGAAAATCTGAATGCAAACGCCCCCGGTTCCCGCCGGGGGCGTTTTTCATTGAAGGAGAGCGGGATGGTAGATCGCTACGAACAATCCATGATGGATAATCTGTACTGGTGGGGTGTGCCGACCCTGTTTCGCTGCCCCAACACAGGACCCGAGGGGCAGGACATCGCCTTGGTCGGTGTACCGCATTCCACGGGTAACGGCACGACCGAGCGGGACCAGCATCTGGGTCCGCGCGCTTTGCGTCATGTTTCGGCTGTGCAGCGCAGGATTCATTCCCTGTTTCAGATCGACCCGTGGACCAGTGCGAAAATCGCGGATGTGGGCGACGTGCCCTTTCCCCGCGCCAATGACAACGAAGCCTGTATCGAGCAGATCACCAAGTTCTACAAAGATATCGATGCCGCCGGTGCGCGCCCGGTTTCCATTGGCGGCGATCACTCGATCACAGGCGGTATCGTTCAGGCGCTGGGCTGTGGCAAGCTTGCGGGGGGCGAGCCCGTAAGTTTCCTGCATCTCGACGCCCACACGGACGTGTTCACCAAGGTCGATCACTTCTTGGGTGCCAAGAAGTCGGCAGCACATTGGGGCGCGTATCTGGCTGATCAGGGGCAGGTTGATCCAAGCCGATCCATGCAAATCGGACTTAGGGGGCATCCGCGCAGTCTGGACTGGCTCCAGCCATCTTATGACTACGGTTATAACATCGTGACAATGCGCGAGTTTCGGCAGCGCGGCCTGGCCGACGTGGTGGCGCAATCGCGCGAGGTGCTGGGCGACCGTCCGGTCTATATCACCTTCGATCTGGATTGCCTTGACCCGACTGTTGCGCCTGCCGTCTCCAATCTGGAACCCGGCGAGAAAGGGTTCGATATTGATGAGGCTGTGGGCCTTTTGCACGCGGCGCGGGGATTAAACATTATTGGCGGGGATGTGGTCTGCATGATGCCGACCAAGGACAGCCCGAACAACATCACCGCGCTGACGGCTGCGGCGGTGATGTTCGAGATGATCTCGATGATTGCCGAAAACGTCAGCTAGCGCCGCGCATCCACGGCCTGTGCCAACACGCAGAGCAGTTCGAACATCAGTGAAATACCAAGCCATGCCGTGCCCCCGTTTGGATCGAACGGGGGGGCGACCTCGACCAGATCGGCGCCGACAAGGTTCACGCCGGACATCTGGCGAATGACCTGCTGCGCCTGAAAGCTGTTGGGTCCACCGATTTCAGGCGTACCTGTGCCGGGGGCGTAGGTCGGGTCGACAAAGTCGATGTCATAGGTGCAATAGGACGGGGTTGTGCCGACAATCTGTCGAACCTCGGCCATGACATCGTCGATGCCGCGGTCGAACAGTTCCTCGATGCGGATGATGCGAATGCCTTGCGCCTCGCCCCACTCGATATCCTCGGTATTGTAGGCGGTGCCGCGAATGCCGACCTGCACAAAGCGTTTGGGATCGACCAGACCCTCTTCGACGGCGCGGCGGAACGGGGTGCCGTGGGTGAATTTGTGGCCGCCGAAATAGGTGTCAAACAAGTCGGTATGGCTGTCGAATTGGATCAGACCCAGCGGACCGGACGTAGCAAGCGCGCGCAGCACGGGCAGGGTGGTCAGATGATCCCCGCCAGCGGTAAGCGGCGTAATGCCACCCGACACAAGACGACCGTAGAAGCTGGTCACGCGATCCAGAGTGTCGTCAATGTCGACCGGATTGGGCGCAACATCGCCCAGATCGGCGCAGTTCACCAAGGAAAATGGGCTGACGCCGGTCACCGGGTTCATGGCGCGGATCATGGTGGAATAGTCGCGCAATTGCCGGGGACCATGCCGCGCGCCGGGTCGGTTTGTGGTGCCACCGTCCCATGGGATGCCGACGAGTGCCAGATCGACGTCTTTGTATCGCTCATGCTCGGGTGTCAGGTTCGGCAGGCGCATGAAGGTTGGAACACCCGCAAAGCGGGCAAGGTCCATCGCCGATACCGGTTGAAAAAATGCGTCTGCCATGGTGTCCCCTGATCCGTGTCGGTGTGACCCTAATCGGCTGGCGGTGTGTCGCCAATCCATAGTTTGCGGTCAGTAGAGAATACGAAACCGCTTGCGAATCTCTGCATCCTGCTCGGGCGTCAGATAGGTGGGGTGATGTGTTTGCAAGGTCTCGATGGCTTGTTCGCGGGCGTTGGTCCAGGCGTCCTTTGCACCGTCCTCTTGCCACGTGCGCGGCTCGGTTCGATCTGCAAGGGCAGGGTAGAAATAGTCCCGCTCCATCGCTTCATAGGTGTGAGAGCTGCCGAGAAAGTGACCATCACCCAGAACCGACTGGCAGATCGCCTCGAAGCCCAGATTTTCCTCGGTCACTTCGATCCCCCTTAGCGCGCGATATGTGTGAGAGTGCATTTCGTTGTCCAGCACAAAGGCTTCAAAACTCGCACCCAATAGCGACGCGGTCATGCCCGAGCTTTCATAGATCAGGTTGCCGCCCGCCAAAGCCGCCGCCAGCGAGGTCATGCCCTTCTCAACCCCATATTGCGCGTCAATGGCCTTGGCGTCCGTCATCGAGGCCGCAACGCCCGAGGGCAGGCCCAGCCAGTTGATGATCTGGGCCGAGGCCGCGTTCAGGATGGCGGTCTCGCCACTGCCGCCCGCAAATGCCCCGGTCCGCAGATCCACGATGAAGGGCCAGTTGGAAAACACCATGGGAAAGCCGGGCTGGATCGTATTGACCATCACCAGACTGGCCAGTGTCTCGGCCAGCGATTGCGCCAGAAACCCGGCCAGCGTCGCAGGGGCTGTTGCGCCGGCCTGCGCGGCGGTGATGCAGGACATCGGGATGTTGTGCCGGACGCATTCATAAACCACGTCCACCGCATCTTCACCGTATCGCAACGGAGAAATTACGGGACTGATATGCGCCTTCAGAAACGGCCGTTCGGAAAATGCGCCGGGGCCACCTGCGGCAATGTCCAAAAGCGAGACAATAGGTGCGACATGCTCGGCCAGAGTGAACGATGTCGCGACGGGTTTTGTGGTGTTTTTGACCAGCGCGTAAGCGGTGTTCACGTCCAGATCCAAAACATCGGGTACATCTGTCGCGACGCAGCAACGGGTGAACCAGCTGACATTGGCCAGCGTGTCCTGCAGGCGGGTGAAATCATGCAGATCGGCAAGGGTTGAAGGGCGATAAACACCGCTCTCAAGGTCCAGCGTCTGAACCGCAGCCCCTCCGGTTCCGAAAAACACCCGATCGCCTCCGACTTCGATCGAGCGGGCCTCGTCCCGCCCATGCAGGGTGAAAGTTTTTGCCGCCGTGTTGATTGCACGTTCGACCATCGCGCGCGGGAACAAAACGCGGTCATGTTCAGCCTCCAACGCGCCTGCTGCCAGCAGGTCCTTGCGCAAACGATCCGGGACTTCGCCCATGCCAAGCGTTTCCAGCAGACGAAGCGCGGTGTCGAAGATCCGGGAAATCTCACCCTCGGTCAGCGGCTTGTAGAAACCACCAACCTGACCGGGCGCGCAGGGATCAACCTCGGGCTTGGCCGCGCGTTGGGCATGACGGGCCTTGCGACCGCTTCTTCTGTTTCCGTCCGATGCCATGCGCGGGGCGCTCCTCCGTCGTGTCTGGTCCCACCGTAAAACTCACATATCGCGGCCCGCAAAACCAGAAATCAGCCTTTCGAAATCTAAAACCACAGTTTCGATTTTTTCAAAGCAACAAAAGGCGCGTTGCTGAGAAGTCCTGTTTGTCCCCACCATCTGACCGACGCAGGAAGGAGCGCGCGATGAAGTCACGCACAAAGGTCGTTGTGATCGGAGGGGGGATCGCCGGGTGTTCCACCCTGTACCATCTGACGCAAGAGGGGTGGAGTGATGTGGTTCTGGTTGAACGGAACGAACTGACATCGGGCACCACATGGCACTCGGCCGCGCAAGTGACGAATTTCGGCATGAACCAGACGATGGTCGGGCTGAAATCCCACTCGATCCGGCTGTATAAAGAGCTGGCAGAAGACCCCGATTACCCGATCAACTACCACCACGGTGATGGCGGCATTCGGCTGGCCAATACCGAGGCGCAGATGCAGGGCTATCGCCATTTTGCCTCGATGGCGCGGGGGATGGATGTGCAGTTTGAGGTGATCGATGCCGAGGAATGCGCCCGCAGGCACCCTTTGATTTCCACGGATAACCTGATCGGCGGGCTATGGGACCCTTTGGATGGTGATATTGACCCGGCGCAACTGTGTCAGGCTTTGGCGCGACGCGCCCGGAAAGCAGGGGCCGAGGTTTATCGCAACACGCCCGTGATCGGATTGATCCAGCACAGCGACGACACCTGGACCGTTAAGACAGAACATGGTGATATCGACTGCGATATCGTCGTGAATGCCTGTGGCTATCGTGTGAACGAGGTTGGCGCGATGATAGGGGTGCATCATCCGGTTTCCTCGATGGAGCATCAGTATTTCCTGACCGAAGAGATCGCGGCCATTCGCGATGCCGGGCACCGAATGCCGCTGCTCAGATGTCCGATCAGCGACTATTATTGCCGTCAGGAAAAGAACGGATTGCTGGTGGGGTTTTACGAACAGGATTGCAAAACCTGGGGCATGGACGGGATCGACCCCAATTTCGTCAATGCTCTGTGCCCAAATGATCTGGACCGGGTGACGGACGTTCTGGAAGGGGCCTTTGCGCGGATGCCCGCCTTGATGGAGGTCGGTATTCATACGGTCGTCAATGGCCCGATCACCTACACCATAGACGGCGCGCCCTTAGTCGGGCCGATACCCGGCAAGCGCAACGCGTTCTGCATCATCGGGCTACGCGCCGGGTTGGGCGAGGGTGGTGGGCACGGTTGGCTGCTGGCCCAGCAGATCGTGCATGGTGAGGCGTGTTATGACACATGGTGCCTCGATCCGCGCCGGTTTACCGGGCACGCGAATGTCGAACTCACGGCGCTGAAGGCGATTGAGGACTATCAAAACGAATTCAGGTTTCATTTTCCGCATGAACACCGTCCTGCCGGTCGTCCAGCTAAGACCACGCCTCTGACCCCGGTTCTGGCTGCGGCTGGTGCCGAATTCACGGTGGTGAATGGGTGGGAACGTGTCGATTACATAAAACCCAGTTCTGAGTTTGAGCCGACGCTTGGCTTCGATTTTGACGAAACGTTCGACGTTGTCGCCGCAGAAGTGCAGAACATCCAGACAAATGTCGGACTGGCCGAGGTAAACGGGTTCAACCGGATCGAGATCACCGGCGCGGATCGCCATGCCTTTCTGGATCGCATGTTCTGCGGCACGGTGACGAAACGCGAGGGGCGGGTCGGGCTGGGTTATCTGCTGAACCATCACGGAATGATCAAAGGCGAAGCGACGGTTGCGAACCTGCCCGCCAGCGATCGCGGCCCTGCGCGGGTCTGGTACGGCTCGGCGGCGGCTAGCGAGTTTCATGATATGGACTGGCTGATCCGACATCTGCGCACGGACGAGGATGTGCATCTGAAAAGCCTGACCAATGACCAGACGATCCTTGTGCTGGCGGGCCCGAACGCGCGCGCGGTTCTGTCTGCCTGCGCGCGGGGCGATTGGTCGGCGGACGCCTTCCCCTGGCTTAGCGTGCGAGAGTGTTTCGTGGGCATCGCACCCGCGATGGTGATGAATATCAGTTTCTCGGGTGAACTGGCCTATGAGATTCACGTGCCCAACGCTTCGCTTTATGCCGCATACCTTGCCTTGCAACAGGCAGGTGCCGCGTTTGACATGCGCCTGTTCGGGGCGCGCGCGGTTGACTCGATGCGGATGGAGAAGGGATTTCTGCACTGGAAAGCCGACCTGATCACCGAATTTGATCCCTATGAGACGGGATTGGCCCGTTTTGTGAAACCGCACAAGGGTGAATTCATCGGGCGGGAGGCATTGGCCCAGCGACACGCCAAGGGGCCGTCGCGATGCCTTGTGCCCCTCGCGGTCAACGCCACCCACGCCCCGGCGCATGGAGGCGCGTCGGTAATGCAAGGGGACCGTGTGGTCGGGACGGTGACGTCGGGCGATTGGGGGCATCGGACGGGATTGAACCTGGCCTATGCCTTCGTCGATGCGCCCTTGGCCAGCGTCGATACCACGTTTGACATCGACATGTGCGGAACGCGGGCCGAGGCAAAGATCATCGCCCCGTCCCCCTATGATCCACAGTTCGAGCGGATGCGCAGCTAGGCGAAAACGGCCCGGTTTTTGGCCAACCGTGCTGCATTCGGTGGCCGAACTCCGAATTGAACATTGCCGATCCGACGATTCTCTGTTTCGATTTTACCGAAAGAAAGGGGCGGGAGGAGGCGCGCCTATGTCGAAATCGCTGAGCCTGCGCTGGCTGGAGGTGTTCCAGCTGATTGCCAAATCCGGGTCCATCCAACAGACGGCTTCGGAAACCGGGTTATCGATCAGCACTGTCTCGAACCATTTGCGTAGTCTGGAAACCGCGTTGGGGATTGATCTGGTCGACCACACCCGACGCCCCATGAGCCTGACCCCCGCCGGAGAGGTGTTCGCTCGATACGTACGCGAAGGTCTGACCGTGTTGAAACGGGGAGAGGCGGAAATCCGATCCGGCAACTGGCTGCATGCCACATCCCTGCGGTTGGCGCTGATCGACGATTTCGACAATCAGGTCGCGCCCGAGCTGTTTCGCTATCTCGCCCAAACCCTGCCGCGATGCAATTTCCGCCATTTCACCCGCCCCAGCCACGAAATCATCGCGAAACTGCAGGAACATAAGCTGGATGCAGGCGTCGCGACCCGGCCACCGGGCAAGACCGATGGGCTGGTCGAATACCCGCTGCTGCGGGATCCGTTCATTGTCATTCTGCCTAAATCCTTCGGTGGGTCGATTGAGGATGTGCTGAAACCCGACTCGGACCTGCCTTTCCTGCGCTATTCCCGCGATTATACCATCGGGAAACAGATCGAGATTCAGTTGACGCGCAGCAAGTACAACCTGCCCAACCGGTTTGAGCTGGAATGCAATCAATCCATCGTCGGGCTTGTGGCCGAAGGTAGCGGGTGGGCGGTGACCACGGCGGCCAGTTTTCGGCGCGCGCGGCGGTTTCATGACAGCATTAATGCACAGCCCTTCCCGGGCCGGAACTTTGTGCGCACCGTGTCCCTGTTCACCACGGATGTGTATCCAAGATCGACCTCTCTGCTGATCCACCGTGTTCTCGGTAAACTGATCCAAACCAATTATTGCGACCCCATCGGCGCAAAACACCGCTGGATGGAGAACGAGTTCAGAACCTTGCCCAGCGGGGCCGACGGTTAGCGCGGGCGTATCAAGCTAGTTCTTGGTGCAGGGCGTCGCTTCGTGCCACACTGATCGGGTCATCGCACCGGGATCGCGCTTATGTCTGACGCAAAGCTTAAAGGCTGGAACCACATGCCCGAGGTTCCGATACAGGTCTCGCCCTTTTTCACCTGGCCGCTCAGGCCGGTTCGGATGCTGCGCTGGGTCTGGGACTCTTGGCTGCTGATCTCGGAAAAGCTGATTATCCTGCTGATTTCCTGCGCCTGTTACCTGTGGCTCAGCCCATCCTTGGCAGAGACGACGCAGTTGCAGTTCGGTTGGATCGCGCAAATCTACGTTCGCAATCTGGTGCTGATCTTTTGCATCGCCGGGCTGCTGCACCTGTGGTTTTATAGGTATTCGGCCCAAGGCGATCGGCTGAAATACGACCCCCGGCCCCTGATGCTGAAGGGTAAACAGTTCACTCTGGGCGGTCAGGTGCGGGATAATATGTTCTGGACGCTCGGTTCCGGTGTATTTTTCTGGACCGCTTACGAAGTGCTGATGTTCTGGTCGATGGCAAACGGCTTTGTCCCGTATGTCAGTTGGGCTGCAAACCCGATCTGGTTTGTTGCTATCTTCCTGCTGATCCCACTATGGGAGAGCTTTTATTTCTACTGGATCCACCGGCTGATCCACATTCCGTTTCTGTATAAACACATCCATTCGGTCCATCACCGGAATATCAATGTGGGGCCGTGGTCCGGCCTGTCGATGCACCCGGCAGAGCATGCGATTTATCTGGGGTCCGTCCTGATCCATTTCGTCATCGGCGCGCATCCGCTGCATATTATCTTCCACCTGCAATACTACACGCTGACGGCGGTCACGACGCATACCGGGTTTCAGGGGCTGGTGATCAAAGACAAAAACCGGCTGGCGCTGGGCACGTTCCACCATCAGATGCATCACCGGTATTTCGAATGTAACTACGGCTCGCTCGAAATGCCGTGGGACAAATGGTTCGGCTCGTTCCACGATGGCACCGTCGAGGCGAACGAGAGGATGCAGAAAAGGCGCAAGACGATTACGGGGAAGTAGCTTGCGCTGGCCCCAGCGACTGGCGGGTGACGACGGTGGTGTCCAACCGCAGCGAAGTCCCGGTCGAGCGTGTTTTGATCATGTCAATAAGCTCGGCGGCGGCCTTGCGGCCCATCTCTCGATGGGGGACGTGCACGGTTGTCAGTGATGGGGTGATGATCCGTGCAAGCTCGATATCGTCAAACCCTGTAATGGAAACCTCATCCGGGATTGAGATACCCATTTTCTGCGCCTGCCGCACCGCACCAACGGCCAGCACGTCGTTGCCGCACAACACGGCGGTCGGACGCTGGGGCAGGGACATCAGCCGCCCGAAGGCGTCGGCGCCGTTTTCGATTTCATAAGTCGTCTCGATCACCGACAGAGAGGTCTCGGGCAGGCCATTTGCCCGCATCGCATCCCGTATCCCTTCGATTCTGAACCGCGCCCGGTCATTGCCTTTGGTAAGCGCGGATATGGCGGCAAGGCGCGTATGGCCCAGATTTATCACCTGTTCCGCCAAGGCCTGCATCGCCTGACGGTTGTCAAACCCGACCGACGGGGCGCTTTGGTTCGGGGCAAATGACCAGGCTACGACCACCGGAACTTTCTGCGTTTCCAGATAGTCGAAAATGCGCGGATCGCGGTCATGTCCGATCAGCAACAGCCCGTCCGCGCCGCGCGCGACAAGGGTGCGGATCTGTTCTTCCTCGGCTTCTGGCTGATAGGCGGAACTAGAGACCAGCAGGGTGTAGCCCTGGCTGTGAATTTCCTCCTGAAAGGCCTGTAACCCTCTGGCAAAGATCGCGTTTTCCATGGTTGGGATGATCGCGCCTATTGTGAATGAACGCTTGGCTGCCATGACACGCGCTGCGAAGTTCGGCGTATATCCAAGGTCTGAAACCGCCGTCATCACCCGGGCGCGGGTCGCTTCGACCACACGCTGCGGATTGTTCAGGCATCGCGACACCGTTGCCGTGGACACACCCGCCTTTTTGGCGACGTCATCCAGGGTTGGCGCGGAATGGGGTTTTGGCATCTTCAAACTCAGGTTTCGATTTCTCTTAACTCTACCCCGTTCCGCGGGCAGGGAAAAGCATCAATGTAAGCGCTTGCATTTGTGATGTAAGCGCTTACAAATGGAATTGGACCGATTCTATAGGGAGTCCCGGAAATGTTTCTTGCAGCCTCGATTGTCGTATTCGTCATCTACTTTGCGAATGTTGCGTTGGGTGCTTTCTCGAACGCAGCGTTTCTTGGGGATGTCGGAGAGATGTTGGTCCTGTTCGCGGCGTCGATCCTGTTCGTTGTCGCAATTCTGAAAAAGGAGGCCGACCGGGACACCGAAAACGGCGGCTGAATTTTTTGCTTGGGAGGGCAATTTATGAACAACGACAAGAACGAGCTGGCGTCCGCAGAACGTCGCAATTTTCTGAAACTCAGCGCCAGTGGGGCGTTCACGGCGGCGCTGGTCGCAGGGGCAGGCGGGGTGCTTTGGTCGTCCGAGGCCGCAGCGCAGACCGCCAAGGAAGAAAGCGAGCGGGAAAAGGCAGCCGATCATGTGATGACCATCGCAACGGCCTATGTGCTGGGCGCGTCGCGCAGCTATCCGATCATGCAGCTGGACCTGAAAGAAAACATCCAGAACGCCACCAATGGTAAGGTTTACGTGAAACTGGCGCCGGGTGGTCAGTTGGGTGCAGGTGGCTCGCTTGTGCAGAAGGTGCAGGGCGGAACCATTCAGGCCGCGCAGCACTCGCTGTCGAACTTTGCGCCGTTTGCTTCGACCGTCGACCTGATCAACATGCCGTATCTGTGTGGCTCGAACCAGCGGTTCACCAACCTGGTGCATTCCGACACCTGGAAAAACGAAGTGCATCCCAAGGTCGAGGCCGCGGGCTTCAAGGCGCTGTTCTATGTTGTCATCGATCCGCGCGTGGTTGCGGTCCGTCAGGGCGGCGATGCCGTTCTCACCCCGGGCGATATGAGCGGTATCAAGTTCCGCGTGCCGGGCTCGAAAATGCTGCAGCAGTATTACCGCATGGTCGGTGCCAACCCGACGCCGGTGGCATGGGGTGAGACCCCCTCGGCCATTAAACAGGGTGTGGCGGATGCGCTTGACCCGTCCGTGGGCGCGCTGTTTGTCTTTGGCTTCAAGGACATCCTCAGCCACGTGACCTTTACCCAGGCAGTGCCGGACAGTCAGGTCTATTCCTGTAACCTGGAATGGTTCAACTCGATGCCCGCCGATGTGCAGGAAGGCATCATGTGGGGCTCGGAAATGACCAGCCACCAGAATCTGTCCAAGGTGCCTTCTGCGCGCGCCTATGCCATGGCGGAACTGAACAAGGCGGGCGTGCAGTTCCACTCGCTCAGCGACGATCAACTGGCCGAATGGCAGGACGCAGGCGGCTATCAGAACGCCGACTGGGATCCGTTCAAGACCGAGCTGGCCGGGTCGATGGACAACTTCGAGAAGCTTGTCGAAGCGGCCGGTACGCAGGGCAAATACTACGTCCACGACGCATAATGCGATCTAGGCGGGTGCGCTGCGGCGCGCCCGTTTGCTCCACAATAAGCAGCATATTTAAGCGGTTAGCGTGACTGCCTTCTGAAGTGCTGCCAAGAATTGGGACCGGACATGACTGTACTTCAGAAAATAGACCGGGATGCCGAGCGCTGGCTGCTGCTGGTGTTCTACGTGATGCTGGTCATCACCATGGCAATCGAGGTGCTGCGGCGCGAGATTTTCGCCTATTCCTCGATCTGGGGCGAAGAGATCGTCCGGTATTCCTTTATCTACCTCGCCTGGATCGGGGCCGCGGCCGCGGTCAAAGAACGCGCGCACATCCGCATCGATGTGGTCATGCATTACCTGCCGCAGCGGCCCAAGGCACTGCTGTATATCTTCGGTGATCTGGTGATGTTCGTTGTGGCGGTTATCGCGCTCTACTGGTCCTACGAGGCGGTGCATGTCTCGGCCAAGTTCGGATCGGTAACGGATGGTTTGCGGGTCTCGAAGGTCTGGTTCCTGATGGCCGTTCCAACTGGATTTGCGCTGATGATCTGGCGCTTGATCCAATCCCTGATGCGCGATCTGAAATCCCTTCGCGACGGTACCCCCGTCTTCGAAGGCGACAAGCTGTTTGACTGAGGAGACCCGCAATGCTTTGGAATTCCCTCAATCAAACCGTTGAACTTGGCTGGGATTTTTACCTGCCCGTCATTCTGTTCGTTGGCCTGATCGCCATGGCCGTGCCCGTTTGGGCCGCCATTGGCACCGCCGCGATCGTCATGCTGGTCATGTCCGGCGACCTGCCGCTGAGCCTTGTGGGCGAAAGCCTGTTCACCGGCATCGACGCCTTCGCCCTGACCGCCGTGCCGCTGTTCATTCTGACCGGCGACGTGCTGGTCCGCACCGGGTTGTCGCGCAAGTTTCTTGACGTGGCCGAGGCGCTGACCTGTTTCGCCAAGGGCGGCTTCGGCTCGGCCACCGTGCTGGTCTGCGGCATGTTCGCGGCGATCTCGGGCTCGGACGCAGCGGGTGCTGCCGCCGTGGGCCGGATGACGATCAACCGTCTGGTCGAAAGCGGCTACCCGCGCCCCTATGCCTGTGCACTGGTTGCGGCGGGGGCCTGTACCGGCATCCTGATCCCGCCGTCGATCGCCTATATCATCATCGGGCTTGTGCTGGGCATATCCGCCTCGACCCTGTTTTTGGCCGCACTTATCCCCGGTCTGGCCATTCTGGTCTCGATCCTCATCACCAACATCATCATGAACCGTCTCTATGCCTATGAGGGCGGCGGCATGATGACGATGGGTGAGTGGCTGGCCAATCTGGGCAAGGCCCTGAAATCCGGCTGGTATGCTTTCATCGTGCCGGGCATCATCTTCTACGGAATCTTCTCGGGCCGTTTGACGCCGACCGAGGCAGGGGCGACCGCAGTTGTCGTCACCATTATCATGGGCTTCATCCTACGCACGCTGACGCTGGCTGATTTCCCATCGATGCTGGTCAGCTCAGCCAAGGTGAACGGGGTGATCCTGCCGATCATCGCCTTCTCGGCCCCGCTGGCCGAGGCGCTGGCGATCATGGGCGTGCCGCAGGGCTTTGTGACATCCGTGACCAACCTGACCGACGATCCCTACCTGCTGATCCTGCTGATGATCGGCATACTGATCGCCGCAGGCTGCGTGATGGAGACGACACCGAACATCGTGATCCTTGCGCCGATCCTGAAACCTCTGGCAGACAATATCGGCATGAACGAGATTCAGTTCTGCATCATGATGATCACTGCGCTTGGCGTGGGTTTCATCACCCCGCCGCTGGGTCTGAACCTGTTCGTTGTTTCGGGCATTACCGGAGAGTCGATCCTGAAAATCGCTGCTCGTGCTGTGCCCTTTGTACTGACCATGCTGATCGTGGTGATCCTGATCGCCTATGTACCAGCCGTTTCAACCACTTTGCTTCCTGCAATCTACCAATAGGATCTGCTGAATATGCCGCGTGACTATTTGAAAAAGGCAACCCTGACGGCGCAATCTCATGCGTCCGAGGTTCACGATACGGTCAAGACCATTCTGTCCGATATCGAGGTGGGTGGCGATGCGAAGGCGCTGGAATACGCCGCGAAGTTCGACAAGTTCGAGGGTAACGTTCTGATGACCCAAGGTGAGATCGACGCCGCCATCGCGCTGGTGCCCGAGAAGCTGAAGGCCGACATCCGCTTTGCCCATGACAACGTGCGCCGCTTTGCCGAAACGCAAAAGGCCACTGTGTCGGATGTGCAGACCGAGATCGTGCCGGGCGTTGTCGCGGGGCAAAAAGCCATCCCCGTGGATGCGGCAGGGTGCTATGTGCCCGGCGGGCGCTACAGCCATATCGCCAGCGCGATCATGACGGTGACCACGGCCAAGGTAGCCGGGTGCCGCCACATCACGGCCTGTTCGCCCCCGCGTCCGGGCGAGGGTGTTGCCCCCGCGATTGTCTATGCCGCGCATATCTGCGGGGCCGACAGTATTCTTGCAATGGGCGGTGTGCAGGGCGTGGCCGCGATGACCTATGGCCTGTTCGGCTTGCCGCGCGCGAATATTCTTGTGGGGCCGGGCAATCAGTTCGTGGCCGAGGCAAAGCGTATTCTCTATGGCAAGGTCGGCATCGACATGATCGCGGGACCGACGGACAGCCTGATCCTTGCCGATAGCAGCGCTGATGCGCATGTGGTCGCGACCGATTTGGTCAGTCAGGCCGAGCACGGCTATAACTCGCCCGTCTGGCTGGTGACCGATGATCGGGCGTTGGCGCAAAAGGTGATGGAGCTTGTGCCCGCGCTGATTGAAGACCTGCCGGAACTGAACCGCGAAAACGCATCCGCCGCGTGGCGCGATTATGCTGAGGTGATCGTCTGTGCAGATCGCGAGGAAATGGCCGCCTGTTCCGACGATTACGCGCCTGAACACCTGACCGTTCAGGCCGAGGATCTGGATTGGTGGCTGAACCGGTTGACCTGCTATGGTTCGCTGTTTCTGGGTGAGGAAACCACCGTGTCCTATGGCGACAAGGCCACCGGCACCAACCACGTTCTGCCCACCTCGGGCGCGGCCAGCTATACCGGGGGCCTCAGCGTACATAAGTATATGAAGATCGTGACATGGCAGAGGGCAACGCGCGAAGGGTCCAAGCCCATCGCAGTCGCAACCGCCCGCATTTCACGTCTGGAAGGGATGGAAGGCCACGCCCGCGCCGCCGATGTGCGGCTGGCCAAGTATTTCCCGGATGAGCAATTCGACCTGACCGCAGATGGATGACCCACGTTCGCTCTTTGACCTGACAGGGCGCGTGGCCTGCGTCACCGGCGCAAGCTCGGGGCTGGGGCGGCGGGTGGCTTTGGTGCTGGCGCAGGCCGGGGCCAAGGTGGTCGGCGTTGCGCGGCGGGCCGATGCGTTGTCTCAGCTGTGCGATGAGATCGGGGGAAATGCCGCCGCAGTGACTGGCGATGTTGCGGATCGAGGGAATATGGGGGTTTTGGTCGCCAAAATCTCTTCCCCCTTCGGTCCGCCGGACATTGTCGTCCACGCCGCCGGGGTGAACACGCGCGAGGCGGCGGATGATGTGACGGGGCAGGGATGGGATGCGACTCTGGCCCTGAACCTGAGCGCGCCGTTTTTCCTCAGCCAGGCCATGGTGCCCGCGATGAAGGAAAAAGGCTGGGGCCGGATCGTGAACTTTGCCTCGCTGCAAACAACACGGGCCTTTCCGGGTGGCATCGCCTATGGCGCGACCAAGGCCGGGATCGGGCAGTTGACCCGCGCCATGGCCGAGGCATGGTCGCCGCACGGCATCACCGCCAACGCCATCGGGCCGGGGTTCTTCCCGACCGAACTGACGCAGGCCGTGTTCGACGACCCGGAGCGCGCCGCGCGAAACGCCGCACAGACTTGCATCCAACGCAATGGGCGGATGGAGGATATGGACGGGCCGATCCTGTTTCTGTGCTCGAAGGCGTCGGATTATGTTACCGGGCAAATCCTCATGGTGGACGGGGGGTTCACAGCGAAATGAAAGCGCTTGTCTATGATGGTGTCGAACAGGTTGTGCATCGTGAGGTGCCGGATGCCGTGCCGGAATTTGGCGAGCATCTGATCCGGGTTGAGGCGGTTGGTATCTGTGGCTCGGACATGCATGCCTATCTGGGGCATGACGCGCGACGGCCCGCGCCGCTGATCCTGGGCCACGAGGCCGCAGGCGTGATTGTCGGCGGTCCGCGTGACGGTGCACGCGTGACGGTCAACCCTCTGGTCACCTGCGGGGTCTGTCCGGCCTGCACCTCGGGTCGGGAAAACCTGTGCCCAAACCGCCAGATCATTTCGATGCCCCCGCGCGAAGGGGCTTTTGCGCAATATGTCACCATGCCAGACCGCAATCTGGTCGAGGTGCCCGAGGATGTGCCGCTAAGCAAGGCCGCGTTGGCCGAACCTCTGGCGGTTAGCTGGCATGCGGTTCGGCTGGCTATCGCTGCGCTGCATCCGGCAAGCGAAAAGCGCGCCTTGGTGCTGGGCGGCGGCGCAATTGGGCTGGCCGCTGCGCTTGCGTTAACCGCGATGGGCGTCGAAGAGGTCACTCTGGCCGAACCGAATCCGGGGCGGCGCGACTTTCTGCTGAGGCTTGGCCTGCGCGTCGTCGACGGCGTCATAGGAACCTATCCGATCGTGATCGACGCGGTCGGCTTTGCAGCGACCCGTGCGACCGCCTCGGCCTGCGCCGAACCCGGTGGCGTTATTGCTCATGTCGGTTTGGGTGAGGATACGGGTGGCTTGGACATTCGCCGCATGACCCTGCAAGAGGTCACGTTCATCGGAACCTACACCTACACCGCCGAAGATTTCCGCCAAACGGCACAGGCCATTTTCGACGGCCGTCTTGGCCCGCTGGACTGGACCGAAGCGCGACCCTTGTCCGAAGGGGCTCAGGCGTTTCGCGATCTGCGCTCTGGCGCGGTTGCCGCGCCAAAGATTATCCTGGACCCGTGGCAATAGACCGGGCTGAAAAGGAGTTTGATATGTATAAGAAAGTTCTTGTCCCGATGGCGCTGGATCACGGCATTTCGCAGCACACGCTCGAGGTTGCCCGCGCGCTGTCCGAAGAGGGGGCCGAGATCGTCGCCCTGCATGTCTACGAGATGCCGCAGGGCTCGGTCAGCGCATATCTCGACAAGGCGGCGGTCGCCGAAGGATTTCAGCGCGCCCGTCTGGAGCTGCTGAAAAAGGTCGAAGGGCTGGACGGCGTGACCGCTGAGATCGTGAAGGGCCACACCGCGCGGACAATCATCGACTATGCCGGCAGCAACGATGTGGATTGCATTGTCATCGGTTCTCATAAGCCCGACCTCAGCGACTATTTCCTGGGATCGACCGCGTCGCGCGTCGTTCGCCATGCCCCCTGCGCCGTGCATGTGCATCGCGGGGGCTGAATTCCTCAATCGCGCTTATCGCGCCCCAATCAGGACCAAAAGCCGGACCATGAACATAGACAAGAAGATCACTGACGATCTGGTGGCGAACGATATCTCGTTCGTGACCACCGTCCCCTGCAAGCAACTGGCCGGGGTGATAGAAGAGATCGACCAACGCGACGGCATCTTCCACATCCCGTCAAACAAGGAAGACGAGGGGATGGGCCTGTGCGCCGGTGCCTGGATGGGCGGCAAACGTCCGGCCATCATCATGCAGAACACCGCCATCGGCGTGACGATCAACACGCTGGCGACGCTGATCCAGTATTACCGGATGCCGCTGCCCATGCTGATCTCGTATCGCGGAGAGCTGCGCGAACCCGTGGCCTGCCAGGTCGAGATGGCTGTGCATACCAAAGCGTTGTTGGCGCAGATGAATATCCCGACCTACCATTTCCACAAACAATCGGATGTCGAAGAGCTCGACATGATCCTGAAATACACCTTCATGTGCAACAAGCCGGTCGCCATCCTGACCGATGCCAATTTCTGGGGAGGCTATGGCGACCAATGATCCGTTCCGAGATTCTGAAAGAAATCGCCCCGATCCTGCGTGACCAACTGGTGGTCTGCAATATCGGCATCCCCAGCCAGGAACTGCACGCTATCGACGATCAGCCGACCAACTTTTATATGCTGGGTACGATGGGGCTGGCCTCGTCCATCGGTTTGGGGCTTGCGCTGTCGCAACCGAAACCGGTGATTGTGATCGATGGGGATGGCTCGATCCTGACCAATCTGGGCACGTTGCCGACCATCGCGAACAACGTGGCCGATAACTACATCCTGCTGATTGTCGACAATGGCTCGTACGGGTCGACCGGGGATCAGCCGACTTACGCAGGCCAGAAGACCTCGTTGACGAAAATGGCGCAGGCCGCCGGGTGCGAACGTGTGATCGAATGCACCGCCGAAGACACGGGCCGCGTGCTGCAAGAGGCGCTGGATGCCAAGCAGATGACCATCATCGTCGCCAAGTGTGAAAGCGGCAATGCCAAGATGCCGGTTATCACCATGGATCCGGTGGTGATCCGCGACCGCTTTATGAAGGCCGTTCAGGCCTGATGGGCGCAAGCGCCATTCACTGCGCCGAAGACGCCCGCCGCCTTGCGCGGCGGCGTTTGCCGTGGATGGTGTTCGACTATATCGACGGTGCAGCGGGGTCCGAAGTCGGGGCTGCGCGCAACCGCGCCGCAATGGATGCGATGACCCTGCGCCCGCGCATCCTGCGGGATGTGAGTGACCGTTCGCTCGAAAGCTCGGTTTTCGGCAAACCCGCGCAACGTCCCTTTGGCATTGCGCCCATGGGCATGTGTAACCTGTCCGGTCCGGGGGGCGACCTGATGCTGGCGCGGCTGTCTGCGCGTTATTCGGTGCCTTTGGGGGTCTCGACTGTGGCCTCAACGCCCATGGAAGAGATGCTGGACGTGTCCGAAGGCAACGCCTGGTTTCAGCTCTATTTTAGCGGCGATGGATCGGGGACCGCCAAGCTGGTGGATCGGGCCAAGGCTGCTGGGTACGAGACACTGGTCCTGACCGTTGACGTGCCCGAGGTCGGGCGCAGACCGCGCGAATTGCGGCATGGGTTCCGTATGCCGTTCCGGCTGGGCCCGCGTCAGTTTCTGGACTTTGCCCTGCATCCGCGCTGGTCTCTGTCGACCCTCGCAAGTGGCAAGCCTCAGATGGCGAATTTCCTGATGGAGGGCTACACCTTCGACCGAACCGAAAGCCGCGCCAAAGCCGATTGGGACACTCTGGCAAGGCTCAGGGATCAATGGCCGGGGCATCTGGTCGTCAAAGGCGTTCTGGATGCCGAGGATGCAGTTGCTTTGAAAATAGCCGGTGTGGACGCAATTCAGGTCTCAAGCCATGGGGCCAGGCAATTGGAAAGCGCACCGGCCCCGTTCTCGGTTCTGCCCGACATCCGCGCGGCGGTCGGCGAAGACTACCCGTTGTTCTACGACAGCGGGCTGCGATCCGGCGAAGATGCGCTGAAGGCAATCCGGAACGGCGCTGATTTCACCTTCTTCGGGCGCATTCTGCAATTCGCCATAGCTGCCGGGGGCGAGGCGGGTCTGAACCAGCTTTGGCAGGTGCTGAGCGATGAGATGAGCATCGCCATGGCTCAGATCGGGGCGACACGGGTCGCGCGATCAACCGAGTAGGGCACCATGTATCAGACCAAGGACCGGTGGTTTTTGAGGTGCCGTTGCACCATGTTGCGGACCTGTCGCCCTTTTGAGGGGATGCGCCGCGCAGAGTGTGCCACGTAGCCCGGCATCCGTAGGAACGGGAACAACTCTAAGATTTCGGCGCGGGCGGCGGACGGCAGGCTGCGCATGGCTTGCGGACCGGTGAACAGGCTTTCCGACGGTGCACCTTCGGCAAAGACGACCTCATGCCGGTCAAACAGCATGTGGTAATAGGTGACCTTCCTTGCGGTGTCTTCGCAATCAATGCCCGGCAGTTCGGTCAGCATATGCGCAGGCACCAACACCTCGGCCGCGTCGAACATCCGCGTGGCGATGGGGGAGCGGACAAGCATCCGGTGCTGCGGCGATACAAGCAGATCGCGACAGGGCAAACCGCTGCCTAAAGCGCCAGCTTCAATCCGTATCGGCCTTAGCTTGGGTTTGGCGGCCAAAGCCGCCTGATCCAACTGGCACGCGCCAATCCAGCGGATGGGCTGATCACCGTGATCGGCAGTGCAGACCAGATCACCGGCGGACAGAGATTCAATCGGTTTTGGCCCCGCAGGAGTCGTGATCAGGGTGCCAGCGACAAAACAGGGCACGTCGATGATCGCGGTTGGGTCTGACGTGTCAGGCGCGTTGGTCGGCGTGACATTGACCACCTGGATGTCATAAGTGACCCCCGGATCCAACGGTTCGGACGTGATGTAGCCAACCAGCGTGCCTTCGATTTCAACGGCATAAACCGTGATGTTGCCGCCACCGGGTACCGTCAGGATATAGGATTCCTCAAGATAGATGTCACCGCTGCCAAAAGTGGTCGAACCGTCCAGACTGGTCACAACACCGGTCTGTGTTGCGTCATCTCCGTTTTCGTTATTGAAGCGGTCCCCGTTGAAGATGGTGCCGTCATCCGGCAAAGGATTCGCGCCGTTCAGAATGGTGCCGCCTGCGTCGTCCTGAACATCAAAGACCCTGCGATCCGTGCCGGGGCTGTAGCTGGCCGCCAGTGTGATCGTATCCTGCCCGACAAAGTTCACTGAAATAACGTCCGGCGCGTAGCCGATATACGAGTAGTTCGCCATGACCTAACCCAAACCTCATCCCCTAACAAACCGCCCTGTTTCAATTCATTGATTAAGCCAGGGAGGTTGGCGTTCCCTTAACGGCACCAACCTGCGGCTGAGCTAGTGCGCCTTTGAGGCAATTTGAGGGCGCAGGCGATCAAAACTGGGTGAGGTGGCCAGAGTTTTGAAAGGAACTGAAACAGGTGCGCCAGTCCCCATGTGATCAGACCTTTTTGGCGCAAAAACCTCACACAGCGGTTTCAGTTTGGATAAGGTATTTCACATTGGGACCGTTTCGGAACACGATTGCAAAACCACAATAATGGGACAGAACCTTGGCCGATACTTCCCCGCGTGAGGCGGTGTTTCTGAACGGAAGCCTGATGCGGCATGTGACACGGATGTCACTGACAACCAGCATTGGTTTGATGGCGATTTTTGCCGTCGATTTCGTCGATATGGTTTTTATCTCGATGCTGGGCAATGACGCATTGGCCGCAGCCGTCGGATATGCCGGGACGCTGCTGTTTTTCACCAACGCGATCAATATCGGCTTGTCTATCGCGGCCGGGGCGCTTGTCGCGCGCGAGCTTGGGGCAGGCAGGCCCGAACAAGCACGGCACTACGCGTCCAGCGTTGCGACACTGGGCCTGATTGTCGGTTCAATTACCTCAGGTTTGGTATTGTTAAATATCAGCTTTTTGCTGTCATTGCTTGGCGCGGAAGGCGAGGTTTTGCGGCTGGCGACCCGCTATGTCTCGATCATTCTGCCTACCATGTGGGTTATGTCGATTGCCATGGCGGCGATGGCCGTTCTGCGCGCGCACGGGGACGCCAGACGGTCGATGATGGCCACGATCTATGGCGGGCTTGTCAACGCGGTGCTCGATCCGATCCTGATCTTTGGGGTTGGGCTGGGGCTGGACGGCGCGGCCATTGCCTCGGTCGTGGCGCGGGTGTGCATGTTGGCGGCGGCGTTGTGGCCCGCATTGCGCGTGCATCAGGGCTTTGCGCGCCCCTCGTTGAAACAGGTCGGGCGCGACCTTCGGCCTGTGCGTGCCATCGCGATCCCCGCTGTTCTGACCAATGTGGCAACGCCGATTGGCAACGCGATTGTCGTGCGTGAGATTGCTCATTACGGGACAGATGCGGTCGCGGGTATGGCGGTGATCGGGCGGTTGTTGCCGGTGGCGTTTTCGGTGATCTTCGCGCTTTCTGGCGCGATCGGGCCCATTATCGGCCAGAATTTCGGGGCCGAGAAGTTCGACCGGGTTCGCGCGGCCTATCTGGCAGGGATCAAATTCACGGCGATTTATGTCCTTGGCATGGCCGCAATCCTGTTTCTGCTACGTGCCCCCATTGCGGATCTGTTTGTGGCGCAGGGCGAGACCCGCGTGCTGATCTACCTGTTCTGCGGGCCGCTGGCCCTGGCGTCGTTCTTCAACGGGGTGATCTTTGTTGCCAATGCCAGCTTCAACAATCTGGGCCACCCGGTCTATTCCACATGGATCAACTGGGGCCGCCACACGGTTGGAACCTGGGTGTTTGCGACCTTGGGCTCATACCTTGCAGGCGCGCCCGGAGTTCTGCTGGGTCAAGCGTTTGGCGGCGTCATTTTCGCCGTCATCAGTTGGGTGATGGTGATGCGCGTTGTCTCGGGCCTGCAAAGATCGCAAGCGATTGAGCCTTTTGCGGATCAAAACCGCCTTCACTCTCTATTCGGGCGGCGAGGGTGGTAACGGCGTCAGTTGCCCTGATTGCGGGCTTCCAGCCGCTCCAAATTCACGACCGTTGACAGCATGATGCGATCATGGCTCCAGTCTCCGGTCTGTTGGATCGAAGCGGATCCCAAGGCCAGCAAGGCCGCGAAGATCAGCGTCAGTCCCAGAAAGGCCACCGGCAAGGGCGCGGAAACGGTCGGAGTGTCGGTCAACGCGATGACCCGCTGTCGCAGCACGCGCTTGGCGTTTCCGCTTGTGACCATTGCGACATGCAACACACGGGGGCTGCCTTTGGCGACCGAACGTGCGCAGTAATCCAGCAAACACGTCGTGTAGTCCCTTGTATCAATCCGCTTGCGCGCGACAACCGACTGGTCGCAGGCCAGTTCGCGCAACCGGTCGAACTGGTATTTCAGGATCAGATAAGCCGGGTTCCAGAACAGCAGGGGGCGCAGAAGTTCGAACCCCAACTCCCACTCGACGTCGCCTGCGCGGATGTGCTGAAACTCATGCGCCAGTGCAAATCGCAGCTCGCGCGGGGTATCCAGAAGGTGACTGGGCAAGACCACGTGGCGGCGGCGCAGACCGCGGACGGCGAAAGGAACGGTGATACGGTCGGACAGGCGGATATCGACCTTGTTGGATCGCCGCCAGAGAAAGCTGGACGTGACCGTGTCGCGGATCGCAAGCGCGTCGCGTGTGACACGTAAAGCCAGCAGGGCAGCGACGCATGCCAGCAGGGTCAACAGCACGGTAACGGCAGAGGATTGACCGGACAGCACCAGATCGACCCAACGCTCGCGCGTGTTCAGCAACGCTTCGAACTGGGTTGCAGGCATCGCAATGTCGCCGCGCAGATAGGCGGCCACCGCGATATCGCCAAGGGCAAACCCCCGATCAGGCCATGCCAGACTGGACAGTGCCGAAACGCCAAGCGCAAGGATCGGGCTGACCAGAACGCAAATACACAGCGCCTTGAACGCGTGCAGCTGCGAGATAAACCCGGTGCGCAGTGACGTGCGGGCCAGAGCCGCGCGGGCGATCAGCCAGATAAGGGCCGACAGGCCCAGCACGATGTTCATTTCCAGAAATGCGTCGAGTACCGGTTTAACCGCGGTCATTTTGCAGTCTCCTCTCTACCAGTGCTCGAATTTCCTCCAGATCGGTTTCGCTCAGACCTTCATCGTCGACCAGCCGGGCGACCAGTGAGGCGGGCGTGTTGTCAAACAACGTCCGCGACAGGTTCTGAAGTGAGCGTGCCTGATACCTGTCCTTGTCCAGAAGCGGTCTGTAGATCAGGGTCTTGCCGTCCTTGCGGCTTTCGACAAATCCCTTTTCGTCGAGAATACGCAGGATCGTGGCCCCTGATGTATAGGCCAGATTCCGTTCCGGGGGCAGGCGGTCCAATACATCCCGCACCGAGCCGTGACCAAGCGCCCAAAGCTCGTTCATGAACTCCAGTTCAACTTCGGTCAGCAGATTTGTTGTCTTTTTCTTACGCATCGATCTCGGTGTCGTCATGATTGGTCTGCCTGTCAGACAAGCATCCTTTCGCCGTTTCGCAAAGTCTAAACTTTCCAGAAGACGAAGATGCCCCAGCCGATGGACAGGAAAAGCGGGGTCCAGACCGGTTGGCCGACCAGCCCAAGCCAGGCGAGGAAGATATAGGCCGAGCCGAGAAGCGTGATGAACAGCCGGTCGCCCAGTGTGGTCGTCAGGCCCAAAACCCCGCGCCGCTCGACCCCGTCGCGGTATTTGAAGCCTTCCAGAATACCGATCAGGGCGATGGCCGAGAAGATGCCGACAAACAGGGCCAAGGTCGCCGGGGTCCAGGCCATCCAGAAATCGGGCCACAGGGGATCGGTCCACGAGAAGCCTTTTTCCTCTTGCTGGCCGACGCTGCCCCATCCGGATTGCTGGGCGAATGCCATGGTGGGCAAAAAGGGCAGGGTGAGAAGAAGTTTACGCATATCGAACCTCACACACGTCCCATCGCGAAACCGCGCGCGATGTAGTTGCGGACAAACCAGATGACGATGGCGCCGGGGATGATGGTCAGGGTTCCGGCGGCGGCCAGCAGACCTAACTCATACCCCGCGCTGGAGGCGGTGCGGGTCATCACGGCAGCGATGGGTTTGGCCTCGACCGCCGTCAGGGTTTTGGCCAGCAGCATCTCGACCCATGAGAACATGAAGCAGAAGAAGGCAGCGACGCCGACGCCCGCTTTGATATTGGGCAGGAAGATCGTCACGAAGAAGCGCGGGAAGGAATAGCCGTCGACATAAGCCGTTTCATCCAGTTCCTTGGGGATGCCGCGCATGAAGCCTTCCAAAATCCACACCGCCAGCGGCACGTTGAACAGCGTATGTGCCAGCGCCACAGCCAGATAGGTGTCGAACAGGTGGATCGACGAATAAAGCTGGAAGAAGGGCAGCGCGAAAACCGCCGCCGGGGCCATCCGGTTGGTCAGCAGCCAGAAGAACAACTGCTTGTCGCCCAGGAACCGATAGCGCGAGAACGCATAGGCCGCAGGCAGGGCCACACAGACCGACAACACCGTATTGATCGTCACGTAGATGATCGAGTTGATGTAGCCCCAGTACCATGTCGGATCGGTGAAGATGGTGATATAGTTCTCCAGCGTAAAGGTCTGGGGAAACAGGGAAAAGCCCGACAGGATCTCGTTTGTCGTTTTGAAGGACATCGCCACCAGCCAATAGATCGGCAGCATCAGGAACGCGATATAGAGGATCGGGATAAGGGACCGCTTCTTCATTGCGCGTCATCCTTTGTCATCAGAGTGTAGAAGACCCAACTCACCAGCAGCGTGATGGCGAAATAGATCAGGCTCATCGCCGCCGCAGGGCCAAGGTCGAACTGTCCCAGCGCGATTTTCACAAGGTCGATCGACAGCAAGGTGGTCGAGTTTCCGGGGCCGCCGCCGGTCAGAACGAAGGGCTCGGTATAGATGTTGAAACTGTCCATGAACCGCAGCAGGACGGCGATGGTCAGGACGGTTTTCATCTTGGGCAACTGAATATAGCGGAACACCGACCATGGGCTGGCCCCGTCGATCTTGGCGGCTTGATAATAGGCATCCGGGATCGAGACCAATCCCGCATAGCACAGCAGCACGACCAGCGACGTCCAGTGCCAGACATCCATGACGATGACGGTAATCCAGGCCGAGATCGGCTGTTGCGTCATGTCATAGTTGATGCCCAGAACGTCATTCAGGAAATACCCCAACAACCCGATCTTGGGCAGCGTGAAGATGTTCCACATCGAGCCCACGACGTTCCACGGGATCAGCATCGGCAGGGCCATCAGCACCAGACAGACCGGCACCCAGAAGCCTTTGCGGGGCATCGAAAGGGCGACGATGATGCCCAGCGGCACCTCGATCAGCAGGATCAGGAAGGTGAACAGGAACTGTCGCCCCAGCGCGGCCTGAAACCGGTCGGACCGCAGGATCTGTTCGAACCAGCCAAGCCCTTCCCAGAAGAACTGGTTGTTGCCGAAGGTTTCCTGCACCGAGTAGTTGACCACTGTCATCATCGGCACCAGCGCGTTGAAAGCAACCAGCGCCAGAACCGGCAGGACAAAGAACCATGCCTTTTGGTTTTCCGTTCTCATTGTGCCCGCTCCTGAGTTGCGATCCAGCCGTCGCGGTAGACGCGGGATTGTTCGGGTTTGAATTGCAGAAAAACCTGTGATCCCGGTTCGGGAACCTCATGTTCCGTGACAGCTTTGAGGGCGGTGTTGCCGACCATCGCGCTGACGACGTAGTGGCGGCCAATGTCGGAAACTTTGGTCACATGCGCCGGGATACCGGTATCGCCAAAGCCCACATATTCAGGGCGGATGCCCAGATCGGTGCGGCCTCCGTCGCCATGGGTCGGGCCTTCCAGCATGACCTCGTGGCCCTCGAACACGGCCCGATCGCCCTTGGCCTCGCAGGGCAGCACGTTCATGCCGGGTGAGCCGATGAAGTGGCCGACGAAGGTGTGCTGAGGGCGCTCGAACAGTTCAACCGGTGTGCCGATCTGCACCACCTCGCCGTCTTGCATCACCACGACTTCATCAGCGAAGGTCAGCGCCTCGGTCTGGTCGTGGGTCACGTAGATCATCGTGGCCTGCACGCGCTGGTGCAGTTCTTTCAGTTTGGACCGCAGCTTCCATTTCAGATGCGGGTCGATCACGGTCAACGGTTCATCGAACATCACCGCGTTCACGTCGTCGCGGACCAGCCCGCGACCCATCGAGATCTTCTGTTTGTTGTCAGGGCTGAGGCCCGAGGCGCGGGTGTTTAGCATATCCGTGACGTCCAGCATCTCGGCGATCTCATCGACGCGGCGTTTGATGGTCGCCGGGTCAACACCCCGGTTTTTCAACGGGAAAGCAAGGTTTTCGCCCACTGTCATCGTGTCGTAGATCACCGGGAACTGGAACACCTGTGCGATGTTACGCTGATCGGGGGGCAGGGCGGTGACGTCCTGACCATCGAACAGAATCTGCCCCTCAGACGGTGTCAGCAGGCCCGAGATGATGTTCAGCAACGTGGACTTGCCGCAGCCCGACGGGCCAAGCAGCGCATATGCGCCGCCGTCGCGCCAGGTTACGTCGATTTCCTTCAGCGCATAGTCCTCAGGGCCTTTGGGTGAGGGCATATAGCTGTGCCGCAGGTTTGAAAGCTTGATCTGAGCCATGTCACGCGACCCTTTGGCCGTCTTGGCCGAAATACCGGCAATGGGCCGGGTTCATGTAGAAACTGTGGTCCTCACCCACCCGGTAGGGATGTACCCCTGCGGCCAGAGAGACCCATGCATCCTCGCCATGCTGGAAATGTGCGCTGGAATCTGAGCCCGACAGTTCAGTCACGATCACCCGGCCCGTCAGTTCAACATCCGCTTCCGACGTTCGGAACGGAGTTACGCGATGCGGGCGTACGGCGACGGAGTAGTCGCCATCTGCCATGCCCGAGACATTCCAGCGTCCGCCGCCTTCCAATTGCGCCATCGCGCCTGTCACTTTGACCCGACCCACATTGATTGGCGGATCCGAAAAGACGCGCGCAGCGGCGATGTTTTCTGGGTTGCGGTAAATGTCGGCGGTGGGGCCGAACTGTGTCACGCAGCCATCTTCCATCAGGGCGGTGTGACCACCCAACAGCAGGGCCTCTTCGGGTTCCGATGTGGCATAGACCACCACTGCGCCGCGTCCTGCAAACAGGTCGGGCAGTTGCTCACGCAGTTCTTCGCGCAGCTTGTAGTCGAGATTGGCCAGCGGCTCGTCCAGAAAAACAGCGCGGCTTTCCTTGGCAATCGCCCGCGCCAGCGCAGTACGTTGCTGTTGCCCGCCCGACAGCTCATGCGGGCGGCGGTGCAGCATGGGACGCAGTTGCAGCAGGTCGGCAGCCTCTTCGACGCGGCCCTCGATCTCGGACTTTGCCATGCCCGCCACGCGCAGGGGCGAGGCGATGTTGTCGAACACGCTCATATGCGGGTAGTTGACGAAAAACTGGTGCACCAGACTGATCTGCCGCTTCTGCGTGTTCAGCCGGGTCACATCCTGCCCATCCATCAAAACCTTGCCCGAGGCGATCGGGTCCAGCCCGGCCATCATCTTGATAAGCGAGGTCTTTCCCGAGCCGGTCGCGCCCAGCAGCACATTGAAATGGCCGGTTTGCAGCGTCAGGTTTGTAGGCTTGATATGGATGACGTTGCCGACCCGTTTGGTCGCGTCCTGTAGTTCGATCATCGGGGAAACTCGTGGGGTATTTGGGGTAGGCCGGGCTGAAGCCCGGCCTACGATGTTGCGTTTACTGGGACTGCCAGCGCTGAACCAGTTCGTCATAGTTGACGGTCTGACCCTGCGGCTTTTCGTTGTCCAGCTTCGCCTTGGGCGAACCGGCCTTTTCCAGCCAGAAGGACGGATCCTGCGGCTCGTTCAGGCGGGGGCCACAGCCGCCGTAGACATTGGCTGCTTCGTCCGCCGCCTGCATCCGGGACATGGTGATGTCCATCTCTTCGGCCAGACGATCCATCGCCTCTTGCGGAGTGAACGCGCCCGAGTTCACGTCACCGATCTGCTGCCACCAGATCTGGGCCAGCTTCGGATAATCCGGCACGTTGATGCCGGTCGGCGACCAGGCCACACGGTCAGGCGAGCGGTAGAACTCGACCAGACCACCCAGCTTGGGCGCGCGTTCGGTGAACGACTCGTGATTGACCGAGCTGTCGCGTGCGAAGGTCAGACCCACGTGGGATTTCTTCACATCGACAGTTTTCGACGTCACGAACTGAGCGTACAGCCAGGCCGCCTGAGCACGATCCGAAGGGGTCGATTTCAGGAAGGTCCACGACCCCACGTCCTGATAGCCAACCTTCTGGCCTTCTTCCCAATAGGGGCCATGCGGGCTGGGCGCCATCCGCCATAGCGGCGTGCCTTCGTCGTCGACAGTATTGTTGCCTTCGGACTTCGGCTTGACCATGTCGGCGGTAAAGGCGGTGTACCAGAAGATCTGCTGGGCCACGTTGCCTTGGCTAAGCGCGGGCAGCGACTGGTAGAAGTCATAGGACGCCGCACCCGGAGGGGCGTAAGCCCGCAGCCATTCATCCCATTTGCGGATCGCATAGACCGCAGCCGGACCGTTTGCAGCACCACCGCGCGACACCGAAGCGCCAACCGGATTGCAGGTGCCCGCTTCCATGCGGATGCCCCATTCATCGACCGGAACACCGTTCGGCTCGCCCACGTCACCGGCACCGGCCATCGACAGCCATGCGTCGGTCATACGCCAGCCCAAGTCAGGCGCGCGTTTGCCGTAGTCCATATGGCCATAGATCGCCACACCGTCGACTTCCTTGACGTCATTGGTGAAGAATTCGGCGATGTCCTCATAGGCCGACCAGTTGACCGGAACGCCCAGATCATAGCCGTATTTCTCTTTGAACGCGGCTTTGTTGGCTTCGTCATCGAACCAGTCCTTGCGGAACCAGTAGAGGTTCGCAAACTGCTGATCCGGCAGCTGATACAGGTTGCCATCCGGGCCAGTGGTGAACTGAATGCCCATGAAGTCATCCAGATCCAGCGTCGGTGAGGTTGTCGCCGCCCAGTCGCCGCCCATCTGTTCGGTGAGGTTATAAGCCAGTTGCAGGCGCGAGTGGGTGCCGATCAGGTCGCTGTCATTGACATAGCCGTCATACAGGTTTCGGCCGGTCTGCATCTGGGTTTGAACGGCCTGAACCACTTCGCCCTCACCAAGTATCTGATGATTGACCTTGATACCGGTGATTTCCTCGAACGCTTTGGCCAGAACCTCGGATTCATAGGAATGCGTGGGGATGCTTTCCGACAGAACGTTCAGTTCCATTCCGGTATAGGGTTCGGCAGCTTTGATGAACCACTGCATTTCCGCCATCTGTTCGTCTTTCGACAAGCTGGACGGCTGGAACTCATCATCGATCCAACGCTGTGCTGCGGCTTCGTCGGCCCAAACGGGACCGTGCCCCGCAATGACGGCAGCCGCCGCCACTGCGGAAAGTAGATGTCTCCGCATCTGTCTCCTCCCAAAGATTATGGTTGTCCGGCGCTAACCGGATGGCGCTCAGCATCAGCGATTTTTTGCATATGTGTCAAACTAAATTTTTAGTAAATGAGGATCGGAGAGGAATTCGGATGCGAACCCCGCGCCGTTTCTTGGTTCGCATCTTGTATCTAAGTAATTGTAAAGTAATATTTAAAAAGCGCAATCAACCTTGGGATACGTGACGCGTTCGCGTGAGAATAATCGATGCCCTGAACCCATATGCTCTGAAATTCTGTTCCGAAGACCGACGGCGATACACCTTATATGCGGCTGTTTTTGGCTCATTTGGCGGACACTGTTTTTAGGGGCCAATTACACGCTCGCAGCCCTACGGCGCAGCCAGAATCGCGATTCGCCCCCAATGCCAAGGCAATGGCCCCCTCATAGTACCGATCCGCGCTGTTGCCCGAATAACCAACCCTGCCAGAGATCGCAGTGCGAATTGTAAATCTGCTGGATTTGCCGGCTCGGCTTCGTAGTTTGTACGCCAGTTTGATTTTTCGGAGCCGACCTTGAAAAAGCCCGTCCTCAATACCCATCGCGAGCTTGAACTGCTGGACGCCCTGAAACGTCTTGGCGGGACGGCCCGGAACTCGGAACTGGCCACGATGTTGAATGTCTCCGAAGAGACGGTGCGTCGTACGATCAAAGCCTTGTCCAGCGCCGGCACAGTCGAACGCGTTCATGGCGGTGTTTATCTGGCGGGGGCACAGGGCGATCCCGGATTTTTCCGCCGTATTTCGCAACATGCTGACGAAAAACGCCTCATAGCGCAGCATGTCGCGCGGATGGTCAGGGACCGGATGACCATCTTTCTGGACGTCGGATCGACGACCGCTTTTGTGGCAGAGGAACTGCGCCATGCCGAGAACCTGACCATCGTGACAAACTCAATCGTGGTGGGGCTGACCCTGGTGGGCGTCAATGGCAACCGGGTGCATTTGTTGGGGGGCGAGATGCAAAGCGACGAACGGGGAACATTCGGCCACGTGGCGCACCGGCAGCTGCAGCGTTATGCCTTTGACCTTGCGATCCTCAGCACCGACGCGATTTCGGACAGCAAAGGGTTTTTGTATCAAAGTCTTGGCGAGGCGGATCTTGCATCCGTCGTGGTGCAGAATGCGGATCAGGTTGTGATGGCGGCAGCGCATTACAAATACGACGTATCGGCACCCTATGTGGGCCCGGATCCGCGCCGGATTCACATATTGGTAACGGACAAAGCCCCGGACGGAGCGCTGGCCGATCAGATCGCAGAATGGGGCATAGACATGCAAATCGCGTCTGCCTGAGCCATCGCAGCCGTTTTCGTTCGCGATATAGGAAGGAAATGGCAGCCCGTAGGGGAATCGAACCCCTCTTTCCAGGTTGAAAACCTGGCGTCCTAACCGATAGACGAACGGGCCACTGGGTATTGGCGCACAAGCAAAAATGGCAGCCCGTAGGGGAATCGAACCCCTCTTTCCAGGTTGAAAACCTGGCGTCCTAACCGATAGACGAACGGGCCACGCTGGCTTGTGGAGGGCCTTTTACGGTTTCACCCCGACCCCCGCAAGCCGAAAAATGCAGGGATGCGAAAGTTTTTTGGTGGCTCGAAACAGACCGGAAATCCGCTCAATTGGCCTCCGCCGCATCCTCAAGCCGAAGCTGTACGTTTTGACGACCACACCAGGAATTTACTTCGAGCCGGCCTGCAAAATGAAAGCGCGCGCCGCCGTGGTTCGAAAGCCTCTCGCCCAAGGGCCCGTCGAATGCCCCAAAGGCGATGGCGTCCAACCCGCTGCTCAGCCCGTCGGACAGGGAAAGTTTCAGATGCGACTCGCCCACGCGTTTGGCAAACCGTACTTGCAGATCGGGCAGGGCATAGCGTGGGGCAGGGGCGCTGGCCCCAAAAGGGCCTGCCTTTTCAATCTGTTCGATCAGATCTACTGTGGCCGCGCCGGGCATCAAAGCACCATCCAGCTTCAGGTCCGCCGGGCCGCCTTGCCCGGCGCCCTGTTTCGCCAGCAGTTCCGACAGACGTTCCATCGCCGGTTCCAATTGGTCCCGCATCACGGTCAGCCCCGCCGCCATTTTGTGGCCGCCGCCTTTGACCAGCAGCCCTTCGGCCGCCAGCCGCTGGATCGAAGCCCCCAAATCGACACCCGACACCGACCGGCCCGATCCTTTGCCCTCATCCCCGTCAAAGCCGATGACGATGGCGGGGCGGTTCGCGGCTTCCTTTAGGCGCGAGGCGACAATGCCGACCACACCAGGATGCCAGCCCTCGCCAGCGGCCCAGACCAGCGGCGCGTCCAGTCTGCGTTCCTCAGCCTGTTCCAGCGCTGCAGCGCGCACGGCATTTTCAATGTCACGTCGTTCGGAATTCAACGCATCCAGTCGCTGTGACAGGGCTTCGGCTTCGGTCATCGAGTCGGTGCTGAGCAACCGCGCGCCCAGATCGGCCTGACCGATGCGCCCGCCCGCATTGACCCGAGGCCCCAGCAGAAACCCAAGGTGATAGCTGTTTGGTGCGGAATCCATCCGCGCGACATCCGACAGGGCAACAAGACCGGGCCGTTGCCGCCCGGCCATGACCTTCAACCCCTGCCGCACCAAAGCCCGATTGGCCCCGATCAAAGGGGCCACATCGGCGACGGTGGCCAGTGCGACCAGATCCAGCAGAGACACCAGATCCGGTCCCTTCGCCCCGGCTTCACGCATTTGCCGCCCGGCCTCAACCAGCATCAGAAAGACCACCCCAGCCGCGCAGAGATAGCCCAGATCGCCGCTTTCGTCCTGACGGTTCGGGTTCACCACAGCGACGCAATCAGGCAGGGTCTCACCGCCCAGATGGTGATCCAGAACGATGACATCCGCGCCTTTGGCCGCCGCGATTGGCTTATGACTCAAAGTGCCGCAATCAACGCAAATTATCAGATCGTGCCGCGCCGCCAATTCCTGCATGGCGGGAACATTCGGCCCGTACCCCTCATCAATCCGGTCGGGTACATAAAGCGTCGCTTGTAACCCCATCTGACGTAACCAAACCAGCAGCAAAGCTGCCGAACTGCCGCCATCCACGTCATAGTCCGCGAAAACCGCGATCCGCTGTTTGTCCCGAACAGCTTTCAGAAACCGTGCCGCCGCAACTTCCATATCCTTCAAGCTGCGCGGATCCGGCAACAGCTCTTTCAGCTTCGGCTCCAGAAACCCCGCCGCCTCCATCGGAGGAACACCGCGCCGCGCCAGAACCTGACAAACCGCGCGCGGCAGGTCGGCTTGTTGGGCCAGCATCTCGGTCGCGCGCTCAACCTCGGGCGAGGGGCCCACCCAACGCCGCCCCGTCAAAGATTGCTCAACCCCAAGAAAACCCATCGCGCCCCTCATGTGCCAAGGCCGGACCCAATCGGACCCGGCCCTTCTTCTCGTTCAAAATACGGTCGCCGAAGGCAGCGGCGCAAGCCGCTTAGCCGTCGTTATGCGACCACATGGGCGTGCGGTAGGACATACGACGCACCGACCCGGTTTTGGACCGCATGAGCAAGGTGGTCGTCTCAACCCAACCCGGCTCGCGCTTGATGCGCGGCAACAGCGAGCCGCCGGTCACGCCGGTCGCGGCAAAGATCACATCGGCGGTCACCATTTCATCGCGCGCATAGACACGGTCCAGATCGGTGATGCCCGCTTTGGCCGCACGGCCACGTTCGTCATCATTGCGGAACAGCAGACGGCCAAAAATCTGACCGCCCATGCATTTCAGCGCGGCTGCGGCCAGAACGCCCTCGGGCGCGCCGCCTTGCCCCATATACATGTCGATGCCGGTCACTTCGCTTTCCGCGCAGTGCATTACACCTGCCACGTCGCCATCTGTAATCAACCGGATCGAGGCACCGGTCTCGCGCACCTCGGCAATCATCGCCTCGTGACGCGGGCGTTCCAGAATGCAGACAGTGATATCGGCAGGCTCACAGCCTTTGGCCTTGGCCAAGGCTTCCACCCGTTCGCGCGGGCTCATATCCAGATTGACGACGCCTTCGTCATAGCCCGGACCCACGGCCAGTTTGTCCATGTAGACGTCCGGCGCGTGCAGCATCGACCCGCGCGGGCCCATGGCGATCACGGTCAGCGCATTCGGCATGTCCTTGGCGGTCAGCGTGGTGCCTTCCAGCGGGTCCAGCGCGATGTCCACTCCGGGGCCGTTCCCGGTGCCGACTTCTTCACCGATATACAGCATCGGAGCTTCGTCCCGTTCACCTTCACCGATGACAACAACACCCGCGATATCCAGCAGGTTCAACTGCTCGCGCATCGCGTTGACCGCGGCCTGATCGGCGGCTTTCTCGTCACCACGGCCAACCAGCGAGGCCGAGGCAAGCGCCGCCTGTTCTGCGACACGCGCAAGTCCCAAAGACAACAGGCGGTCGTTAAAATCGATCTTGGCAGCACTCATGCGATGTATTCCTTTGGTCGGCAATGGCGTTACGTCTGGCATAGCCTGCACGGGGCGCAGGCCGCAAGGGGTCAGACCTGTTCGATCCGCAAGGCGACAGGTTCACCGGCAACAACATCCGTGTCGCGGAACCCGTCCAGCGCCACGTCCAGAGTGGCGCGTGTGGTCTTATGCGTCACGATCAGAACCGGCGCGGTGTCGTCGCTGTGCCCATACTGGCGCATCCGGTCGATCGAAACCCCGGCATCGCCCAGAATGGCCGCGATTTTGGCCAGCGCGCCCGGTTTGTCGAACAGGGCCAGCCGCAGATAGTAGGGGGCGGGCAGGCCGGTGCGGGCCGGGGTGGCGTCTTCCAGCGAATTCGCCGGGCGGCCGAAGGTCGAGATTTGCAGCCCACGCGCCAGATCGCAGACATCGCCCATCACCGCACTTGCGGTCGGGCCTTCCCCTGCACCGGGGCCACGCAGAACAACCTGTTCCACCGCGTCGCCTTCGATCACGACCATATTGGTGCCGCCTTCCAACTGACCCAGTGGTGAGTCGCTGGGCACAAGACATGGCTGCATCCGCTGTTCCAGACCGCGTGCCGTCCGCTGGGCTACGCCCAGCAGTTTGATGCGAAAGCCCATGTCATGGGCCTGATCGATATCTTCCAGGCTGATTTGTTGAATGCCTTCGATCTCGATCCCGTCGAAATTTGGTTTGGTGCCAAACGCGATCGACGACAACAGCGCAAGTTTATGCGCCGCGTCGATGCCGCCGACGTCGAGGTTCGGGTCCGCCTCAAGATAGCCAAGCTCGGCACATTCATCGAACAGCGCGTTATAGCCCTGACGCTGCGATTGCATCCGGGTCAGGATATAGTTGCAGGTGCCGTTCATGACGCCCATGACGCGGGTAATTTCGTTCCCGGCCAGACCTTCGGTCAGGGATTTGATCACCGGGATACCGCCCGCCACGGCGGCCTCGAACCGGATGACGCGCCCTGCGGCCTCCGCCTGTTCCGCAAGGTCCTGACCGTGGATCGCCAGCAGCGCCTTGTTGGCGGTGACCACATCCTTGCCGCTGGCCAGCGCCGCCTCGACCGAGGCTTTGGCCGGACCGTTCTCGCCGCCCATCAGTTCCACATAGACATCAATGTCGTCGCGCTTGGCCAAAGCGACCGGATCAACCTCCCACGCATAGTCAGAGAGGTTCACGCCGCGATCCTTGTTGGGGTCGCGGGCCGACACGGCCACGATTTCGATCCGACGCCCCGTGCGGGCCTGCAGCAGATCCGCATGACGGCGGATGATCTTGACGACACCCACACCAACCGTTCCCAAGCCCGCAATTCCAAGCCGCAGCGCCTGTGTCATTCCGTGGGTTCCTTTCCGCTCGACATGTTCTGAAACCGGACGCTTTTGTCCGTTCAGCGCTGCCTTAGCGGGTTCAGGCCGGGGGTGCAATCCGTCACTAGGCCCTGACCGGTTTAAGCTAGTTGGTTTCAGCGTTCTGAAGCGCTTCGGCCTTTTTCTTCAGCGCCTCGCTGCGGGTGGTCAGGTCTTCTTCGACCTCTTCCGCCTCGCTGACAGGATCCACCGGTGCGCCCAGCGTGTCCTGCAGCGGGATCAGACGTGGATAGGCGGCTTTTTGGATCCCGCGCGGTTCGACCCCGTCCAACTCCGGAATATCGGCACAGCTTGCCAGAACAACCGTCAGGATCAAAAAGGGCAAAGCTTTCATCGACAAAGGCTCTCTCTGGCGCAGGTCCCCCCGTGATGCACCTTTTGCCGGATCGGATCAAGCGGGCTTCTATCTGAACGTTTGTTCAGATACGGTGTTTTCATGGCACGCACACAGGGATCACATTCGGACATCACCGGACCGCGCATTCGCGGCGCCGCGTTAAGGCTTTTTGCCCGTCACGGCTATGCGGCGGTGTCGATGCGCCAGATCGCAAAAGAGGTCGGGGTACAGGCCGGGGCGCTTTACAACTACACCCCGGACAAACAAAGCCTGCTGTTCCGCCTGATGCGCGAACACATGCAGGATCTGTTGCAGGCCTATGCCGATTTGAACACCGCATCCGATCCGCAAGAGGCGTTGCGCCGCTTTGTTGGTTTCCATATCCGCTTCCATCTGGAACGCCCGGACGAGGTCTTTATCGCCTATATGGAGTTGCGCAATCTGACGCCCGAGAACTTTACCGAGATCGAAGACCTGCGCCGCCGATACGAAGACGCGCTGGAAACGATCCTGCACAAGGGCCAGCAAGCGGGTGAATTTGCGATTTCGGACACCAAGATCGCGACGCTTGCGGTGATCGCAATGCTGAACGGCGTCATGACATGGTATCGGGCCGGAGGGCGGCTGTCGCTGGACGAGGTCGAGCAGATTTACTGGGACATGGTTCGCCGCGCGGTCGCGGCCTGACCGAAGCCAGGCCGCTTTGACGGCTAATGCGCCGGGCGGATGAAGGTGCCGTTGCGCAGTTCGCGAAACGCCTGTTCCAGTTCGGCCCGCGTGTTCATCACAATCGGGCCATGCCAGGCCACAGGCTCATCAATCGGCGCGCCCGAGATCAGCAGAAAGCGCACGCCCTCGGGCCCGGCCTGAACGGTGACCTCATCGCCTGTTCCAAAGCGCACCAGAGTACGGTCACCGGACATATCGCGGATGTTCACCTCTTCCCCGGCAATTTCTTTTTCCAACAGAACGCCGGTTGGCTGCGAGGCATCGGCAAACGCGGCCTGCCCCTGAAAGACATAGGCAAAGGCGCGGCGGTAGGTATCGATGCGAAAGGTCTTTTTCACACCCGCCGGGATCTGAACATCCAGATACTGAGGGTCCGCTGCAATGCCATCCACCGGGCCGGTCTTGCCCCAGAACTCACCCACAATCACGCGCACGATTGTGCCGTCATCGTCGATGACCTCGGGGATGTCCTTGCTTTGCACATCCTGATAGCGCGGCGCAGTCATCTTCTGGGCCGAGGGCAGGTTGCCCCAAAGTTGAAAGCCATGCATCTGACCGCTGGTATTCCCGTGCGGCATCTCCTGATGCAGAATGCCCGACCCGGCGGTCATCCATTGCACATCGCCTGCGCCCAGCGTGCCGCTGTTGCCAAGCGAATCCGAATGCTCGACCGTTCCGGCCAGCACATAGGTGATGGTTTCGATCCCGCGATGGGGGTGCCATGGAAATCCGGCCTGATAGTCCTGCGGACGCTCGTTGCGGAAATCATCGAACAGCAGAAACGGGTCCAGTTCCGACGGATCCTGAAATCCGAACGCGCGATGTAATTTGACGCCAGCCCCTTCCATCGTGGGCATGGCTTTGCGGGTTTCCAAAGTGGGTCTCAGGGACATGAGTGCCTCCTATTCCTTTGCACAGCATGTAACCCCTGCATTGCTGCGGTCAATTTGCATAAACCCACTGGACTTGTGCGAATTTGTGCAGATATCGGTGGCCCTGTTTTTCCGTGGAAAAAGCGGATAGACGGGTCCCGTACAAAGCGGAGGCATCCATGCAAGATGAAGTGCTGGCAACAATAGAGGCCTCAGCGCCCAGACGCTGGGCGGGGGTTGCTATGTTGTCAACTGTTGGCCTTCTTGTTCTGTATGTCGCCTTTGCCACCCCACCCGCGCTGGTGTGGCAGATTTTCCTGCTGATCGTTGGTGGGGCGGCTATGTGGCTGGCCTATCGCGTCTGGCACGCAACGCAGGACCGGATCGAACTGACCCGTACCGAACTGCGCACCGGAACAGGGCAGGTGATCGCAATCGTGGACGAGATCGAAGCGGTGGACCGGGGCGTGTTCGCCTTCAAGCCGTCAAACGGATTTCTGGTCCGCATGCGGTCGAAACCGGGTAACACCTGGGCACCAGGATTGTGGTGGCGGCTTGGACGACGTGTTGGCGTCGGCGGCATGACCGCCGCCTCCGAGGCCAAGTTCATGTCAGAAATGCTCTCGGCCATGCTGATGGAGAGGGAAGGGGTTTAGCAGTCGTCAGCTGCGACAATCTGCGTATATCCACGCGGTTGAGTGAAAATAAACTTGTCGATGGCGAACGAATGATCCCCGTACCCGATTCTGAAGGGTCGAGTATACCAGTCTTTTGTTTCGACCAGGATCATTGTGGCCCTGTCCGCCATTACAGGAATACGCCCTTTGAATTCTTCGTTAAGAGTTTGGTTATCCAATTCGTCAAAGCTGTCGCCTCGGACGCAAGACCAGAGCTTTTCGTAGCTTCCTCCGTCCGCTTCGTTTTCGCCCGCGTTAAAGCGGACGAAAGAAATTCGCATAGACACAGTTGACCGGTCTGCGACCATGAATTTTTGCAGGTCATACATGTTCGAAATGTAATTGGCCGTAACCAAGTTCTTTTCGCGAGAAAGAATGTCAGCGACTGCATAGGCCGCCTTCAGGTTTCGAGCGCTTTGACGATAGCCGTCAAAGAATGTGTAGGAGGCCCAGATTGACCAGAACAGAAGCGGAAAAATCATGACCGCCTCGATGCTCACGATCCCGTCCTCCTTGCGGAAGAAACGTGCGAGCCGATTGGCTGTTGGTTGAACGATGTACTTCTTAAAACGGTTCATGGACAAACACCGTTGTTGAATGCAGTTCGTACTGGCCGTCTGGGTCTTGTTGGGCCAATCGTCCCAGCGTTGTGCCAAAAAACAGCGGATCGACTTCAATGCAAGCCCGAACGACCATCAATTGATTGGACGTACCGGGCGTGAACAACTGGTCTTCTTTTCCGCGCACTTCTTCAGGCGTATCAACGCAATAAGGGTTGCTGAATACGCTGCCGAGATCTGACTCGGGATTGTCGCTGAAGATACTGTCTTCTGCGTAAGGATTGATCGAGAGCATTTCCAATGCCAGATTGTCGAAACAATCCGGGATGACGCCAGCCTTGTCGCAAATGATCTGTTTCAGCAAGGTATGCGTCCACACTGCGCCGATGCTAGAATCGTATTCTTCAATACGGTTCATACGGACGTCCTGAATGGTCTCATCCAGTGCCCGCTCCAGGTTGGTGTGGTTCCAGGCCACGATCCCCATTTCGACACCGGAATAGGTTGTCATCATGAAGACCGGGAACCAAAAGACGAATTCGATGGTGGCCATTCCGTCTTCTTTGCTGCGAAATCGGCGCAGATTATTTACAAGACGTTTGATCATTGTGTGAGCCTCAGGTTCCGAATGCTCGATGTAATCGAGGCAAATACGTTTGGCAGATCTTCTGGTGTCGCTTCATAATATGTTCCGACGTCCGTGCGGCAGTGCTGCATTATCGCACGGCCTGCGCTCGGGGCTTCCAACGAGATAGTAAAGATTACGACACCCATTTGGTCTTTCGCGTAGGTGCACATCGAGCGCACACGAGGATCTTTCGTACCCTGGCCGCTTGACGAAACGGCGTCATAGTAAAAATCGTACGCCCAGCTAGAACCGTAGTAGTCATAGAAGCGCTGGTACAGGTTGTATCGCGTTGCCCGTTCCCACAACTCTGGCCACGTCAGATTGTCCGAAGGCTGTACGTCTAAGTCGAGGTAGGTTTTTACGCGCGGATTGTCCCTATCAAGGCTTACGCATTCACCCGTGGTACCGGAGAAGGCCAGGCAACGGTACTGAATAAACCCCCTTACGTACTCACCGGTTGGGTCCACTTCTTCAGCTGTCGCGACGCTGTCCGCGTTTACGTAAGTGAGGGTATCGGTGTTTACAATCGTGTTGCCAAAGCAAGTGGGCTGGAGCTCGTCTCTAACCCAATACGCGCCGCCATTTGACGAGTCCCATTCGATCATGTCGACATCTGGCCAGATGTAGTCTGTACCGAATTCAATGGTGATTTCGTCATTTTCATCCAAATCTGCGTATGAAACGTATTCGTTCAGCCCATCGTTCCAGCAAACGCCGGACTTACCATCGCGGTAGGGATCGTTCGTCCAGTATTGGGTCGTATTCGCACCGTCCGTCATAAGTATCATAACTTTGAGTGTATCACCGCTTCGCGGGTTGTCCGGGCGAGATGCGAACTCGGATGGAACATCACCTGCGGCCGCCATCTGCGCAACTACGGGTTGGAAGCTGTCGTCAAGCAGGGTCAGGCCCCATTTAACGCCAAGGTCGATCGACGTATTCCCATCCGCGACAAACGATTCAATTTTATCTTTTAGAAGGTCTGCATCCTTCTGAAAAATCATTGCTTCACGGTTCTCGTCGGTCTCACAAATTTCGCTGTAGACCAGATTGTTATTCACCGGGCGCTGGTCGTAATTGTTCCAAGGAGTGAAATGCAGTGTGCGATCATACACCAGGTTCAGATCGAAATCGCTGGTCTGAAACTGCGCGGTTTCAAAGTTGATGCAGTTTGCGTGCGGATTAACGCCGTCTGTGTTAAGATACCCCATCACAGAATCTGGCAGCGCAACTTGCGTCGCATAAGGAATGATCGAAATCGACATTTTGCCGTCTTCGGATTTGTCGACCATTTCCTGCACAAATTCCTGTGCCGCCAGTTTCAGCGTCGTAAGGCGGCTGTTTCGGTTCATCGAGCCAGAAACATCCAGAACCATCGAAATCTCGACATTCCCCAGCGCTTCTTCCGCGGCGCTGACAACCGAAGTCGTGATCGTATCAACGTCCCACCACTGCATGAAGTGCATTTTGACGGGCATAACTGCGGTCGCCTCGACGCGACGGAAACCTTCAATGGTCACAGCGTCGGAACCGCAAAGGTTTGCAGGTTCGATGACAATTTGATCCTTCAGAAGAAATTCTTTTAAACCTTCTTTATCCAGATAATCTTCGATGACTTCTGTGGGGCAAAGGTCCTGCGCCAGGTCGGTCGCCGCCAAAACTGCACGATCCAGCGAGTATTGAAGCCGCGCGCGCTCGTGGTCAAAGCGCATGATGTCAACGGCAAATCCTCCGACGGCAAATACGATCATTATAAGGACCAGCGTAAAGATCGTCATGGTCCCGTCTTCTGACCGGACAAACGAATGCGGCGCAGATCCATGCCGGTCTGCGCGCTTTGGTTTGTCGATAATCCGCTTCCAGTCAAATTTCTTCATAATGAGTCCCTCTGCCGGTCAGGCACACTGATCTCAGTCCGTCGCAACTTTAATAAATTAGCCGTGGAACGTGGCGAGATTTGGGCGCCTTTGCCACTATGATGCTATTATTGAATGAAAATCGGCCGCAGTTTGGGGTTGCTTGTCAGCTTTGTTTCGTCAGGGCGAACAATTCCCAGGGGAGTCTTAACCGGACGACTCAGGCCCTTAGCCGATAACCAATCCTTCAGGAAGTGATGAAAAAAAGTGCAAGAGAAGATTGCAGCATCGAGTAAGTGGTGCGACAAAACGTCATGACGTTTGTCAGTTACCGGTACGGAGGATTTTATGACCGGCATCAAAGAACCCAGCTTTCGTGAGAGTGTTGACCTGATGTTCAACAGGGCGGCGTCCCTGATGGATATGCCCCCGGGGTTGGAGGAAAAGATACGGGTCTGCAACGCCACCTACACGGTGCGGTTCGGTGTTCGATTGCGCGGCGAAATTCACACGTTCACCGGTTATCGCTCGGTTCATTCCGAACATATGGAGCCTGTAAAAGGCGGTATTCGTTACGCCACGGCGGTCAACCAGGACGAAGTCGAAGCGCTGGCCGCGCTGATGACCTACAAATGTGCGCTGGTTGAAACGCCCTTTGGCGGCTCGAAAGGCGGGCTATGCATCGATCCGCGCCAGTATGAGGAACATGAGCTGGAGCAGATCACGCGGCGCTTTGCCTATGAGCTTGCCAAGCGTGACCTGATCAATCCGTCGCAAAACGTTCCGGCCCCTGACATGGGGACCGGTGAACGGGAAATGGCCTGGATGGCCGACCAATACGCGCGGATGAACACAACCGACATCAACGCGCGGGCCTGTGTGACCGGCAAGCCGCTGAACGCGGGCGGAATCGCCGGGCGGGTCGAGGCAACGGGGCGCGGCATTCAGTATGCTCTGCGCGAGTTTTTCCGCCACCCGGAAGACATCGCCAAAGCCGGGTTGTCCGGCAAACTGGACGGGAAACGCATTGTGGTGCAGGGGCTCGGCAATGTGGGCTATCACGCTGCGAAATTCCTCAGCGAAGAAGATGGCTCGCGCATTGTGGGGATCATCGAATGGGATGGGGCGCTGTATAACCCCGACGGTATCGACGTCGAAGCCGTGCGCCAGTGGATCGTCAAGCATGGCGGCGTCAAGAATTACCCGGACGCGACCCACTCTGCCGAAGGCGGGGCCGTGCTGGAGGCCGAATGCGACATCCTGATTCCGGCTGCTTTGGAAGGTGTGATCAATCTCAGCAACGCTGAGCGCATTCAGGCGCCGCTGATCATCGAAGCCGCGAATGGTCCGGTGACGGCCGGGGCAGATGAAATCCTGCGCAAAAAGGGCACGGTGATCATCCCTGATATGTATGCCAATGCGGGCGGTGTGACGGTGTCCTATTTCGAGTGGGTCAAGAACCTCAGCCATATTCGCTTTGGCCGGATGCAGCGCCGTCAGGAAGAGGCGCGGCATGAGCTGATTGTCAGCGAATTGGAGCGGCTCGATCGCTATCTCGGTGATGCCTGGTCGATGTCGCCGGACTTCAAGGCCAAGTACCTGAAGGGCGCGGACGAGCTGGAGCTTGTGCGGTCGGGCCTGGATGACACCATGCGCATTGCCTACCAGTCGATGCGCGAGGTCTGGCACAGCCGCGACGATGTCGAGGATTTGCGGACCGCGGCCTATATTGTCGCAATCGACCGCGTGGCCAGCAGCTATCGGGCCAAGGGCCTCTGATCTCGGTCGGAAGGGGGCGGTTGGTCCGCCCCCTCATGAAACACCAACAACCTTTCCGAAATGGGCAATGGCAGGTCTGGCTGCGGGCGGGTAAGCTGCCGTCGAACAAACGATTCCGGGAGACCTAAATGTTGCGTATCGCTATCGCCGCCGCTGTGCTTGCCACGCCCTTGGCCGCTGCTGAAACCAAGGAAGAAAGCTGCAAGTATCAGGCCGATGTGGTTGCCGCGATTCAGCAGGCGCGTTTGGACAGGGTGAAGGAACGCGATGTCCCGCAGGCCGTTGCCGACAGCAGTCCGACCTGGCCCGAGAACTACAATGCCGCGATCCCGCTGATCACGCCCTGGGTCTACGAACAGAAGATGCGCGACGTGCGTAAAAAGGACCTCGGTGCCGCCTGGTTGGAGCTGTGTTTGCAGCAGTAATCCACAATCCCGCATTTCCTTGTGGATAAGCCCGTGCCTTCCCCTTGGCGCGGGTTTTCATTTCTGGCAGGTTTGATCCATGTCTTTGCCCCCCGGATTTCTGGATGAGTTGCGCACCCGGCTGAGCCTGTCTCAGGTCGTTGGCCGCAAGGTCATGTGGGACCCGCGCAAATCCAATCAGGGCAAGGGAGATATGTGGGCGCCGTGCCCGTTTCACCACGAAAAAACCGCGTCATTTCATGTAGATGATCAAAAAGGATTTTATTACTGCTTTGGCTGCCACGCGAAAGGCGATGCCATCAGTTTCGTGAAAGAGACCGAGAATGTCTCGTTCATCGAAGCGGTCGAGATTCTGGCGCGCGAGGCCGGGATGCCGATGCCTGCCCGTGACCCCAAAGCGCAGGAAAAGCAGGATCGCCGCTCGCAACTGGCTGATGTGATGGAGCAGGCTGTGCAGTTTTTCCGGCTGCAACTGAAGACCGGGGCAGGGGCTGCCGCACGCGATTACCTGACGCGCCGGGGTCTGGATGCGCAGGCGTTGGATCGGTGGGAGATCGGCTTTGCCCCCGATGGCTGGCAGGCGCTGTGGGATCATTTGACCAATAAGAACGTGGCCGAGGATCTGATCCTGGGCGCAGGGCTGGCCAAGCCCTCGAACAAGGGCAAAAAGCCCTATGACACGTTCCGCAACCGGATCATGTATCCGATCCGCGATCCGCGCGGGCGCTGCATTGCGTTTGGTGGTCGCGCGATGGACCCGAATGACAACGCCAAATACCTGAACTCACCCGAGACGGACCTGTTCGACAAAGGCCGCAGTCTTTACAACCATGGCCCCGCGCGTCAGGCGGCGGGCAAGGGGCAGCCGCTGATCGTGGCCGAGGGCTACATGGACGTGATCGCGCTGGCCGAGGCCGGATTTGGTGCGTCGGTGGCCCCTTTGGGGACGGCGATTTCCGAACATCAACTGCAACTGCTGTGGCGTGTTTCGGACGAGCCGATCATCGCGCTGGATGGTGACACGGCGGGTCTGCGCGCGGCGATGCGGGCGGTTGATCTGGCGCTGCCGTTGCTGGAAGCTGGTAAGTCCCTGCGCTTTGCCATCATGCCCGAAGGGCAGGACCCTGACGACCTGCTGCGCGCCGAAGGGCCGGGGGCCGTACAAGCAGTTCTCGATGGTGCGATCCCGATGGTCAAGCTGCTGTGGCAGCGCGAAACCGAAGGCAAAGTATTCGACAGCCCCGAACGCAAGGCGGCGTTGGACAAGGTGCTGCGCGATAAGATCAAGTTGATCCGCGACCCATCGATCCGGTCCCATTACGGGCAAGAGATCAAGGATTTGCGCTGGCAACTGTTTCGCCCGCAGAGACAGTCACAAAACCGTGCGTGGCAACCGCGTGGCAAATGGCAGCCGCCGAAGCAACCGGCAACGCCGGGCGCGCGGTCGTCATTCCTGGCCTCTTCGGAGAATGCGGATATCCACCTGCGTGAGGCGGCCATTCTGGCCATTGCCATTCTGAACCCGCAGGTGGTTGTTCAGTTCGAACACCAACTTGAGGATATGGAGTGCCGCGATCCGGATCACGCGGCCTTGCGCGATGCCATTCTGCGCCATGCGATCGACGACCCGGACAATCTGAAAGACCACATCGCTGAAACTTTGGGGCCCGAGCCCCTTGAAAACCTGCTGGGCCTTCGCCATGTCGCAGTGATCCCCTGTGTGTTCAAACCGGGCGACGTTGAAAAGGCCGAGATGACGCTGGCCGAGGAACTCGCGAAAATCAAAGCGCTCCGGGGGTTGGATGCTGAGATTGCCGAAGCAACTGAGGAACTGTCCGACTTGGCTGATGAGTCACTGACGTATCGGGTGGGTCAGGCCGCCGAAGAGCGTAACCGCGCAAGCCGCAGCCAGAACGAGGACAGGGCCATTTTCGACATCGCCGACAACGGTGCGCGAATCAACCGCGACGAGAAGGATGCGTTTGAGGCGATCATGTCCGGTATCAATTTCGAGCGGAAACGCCGGTAAAGTGGTGTTTTCATAAGGCACTGGAAAAGAAAAACGGGTAAACGGGTGGCCGAATCAGTTTCACGCGCTAATGATTCGGTTCCAACGAATCACCCATCCCTGCAGGAGCATTGAATGGCCGCCAAGGATACGAACGAAGACCGCAAATCCGACGAGCAGGAACAGGAAATCTCGCTGGACATGAGCCAGGCCCAGGTCAAGAAGATGATCGCCGAGGCCCGCGAGAAAGGTTACATCACCTACGATCAGCTCAATCAGGTCCTGCCGCCTGATCAGGTCAGTTCGGAACAGATCGAAGACGTTATGTCGATGCTGTCCGAAATGGGCATCAACATCATCGAAGATGAAGAGGCCGAAGAGGAAGAGAACAAGGGCTCGACCGAACTGACCACCACGGAAAGCAACCGTGAGGTTGCGCTGGCTGGTGCCGCCACCGAAAAACTGGATCGCACCGACGATCCCGTCCGCATGTATCTGCGCGAGATGGGCAGCGTCGAACTGCTGAGCCGCGAGGGCGAGATTGCCATCGCCAAGCGGATTGAGGCTGGCCGGAACACCATGATCGCCGGTCTGTGCGAAAGCCCGCTGACCTTCCAGGCAATCACCATCTGGCATGACGAATTGCTGTCCGAAGACATCCTCTTGCGCGATGTCATCGATCTGGAGACCACTTTTGGCAACCAGATGGACGAGGACGGCGATGTTCAGGAGCCTGTGGTGGATACATCCGCCGTTCAGGCCGCCAAGCCCGCCAAGGACACCGGCCCCGAACTGGATGCCGACGGCAACCCGCTGAACAATGACGATGACGATGACGACGACGATCAGGCCAACATGTCGCTGGCCGCGATGGAAGCCGCGCTAAAAGATCAGGTTCTGACCACGCTGGAACGGATCTCAACCGACTTCTCGATGCTGTCGGAAATGCAGGACAGCCGGATTTCCGCGACTTTGAACGAGGATGGCTCGTTCAGCGAAAAAGACGAAGAGACCTATCAGAAGCTGCGCGCTGAAATTGTTGAGCTGGTGAACGGGCTTCACCTGCACAACAACCGGATCGAAGCGCTGATTGACCAGCTTTACGGCATCAACCGCCGGGTCATGTCGCTGGACAGCTCGATGGTGAAACTGGCCGACCAGGCCCGTATCAACCGTCGTGAGTTCATCGATGCCTATCGCGGGCGCGAGCTTGACCCGAACTGGCTGGCCGAGATGGCGGAAAAGCCGGGCCGGGGCTGGCAGATGTTCATCGAACGCTCGACCGACAAGGTTGAGGAACTGCGCAACGATATGGCTCAGGTCGGGCAATATGTCGGTCTGGATATTTCTGAATTCCGTCGCATCGTGCAGCAGGTTCAGAAGGGCGAGAAAGAGGCGCGTCAGGCCAAGAAGGAAATGGTCGAAGCCAACCTGCGTCTGGTGATCTCGATTGCCAAAAAGTACACGAACCGTGGCCTGCAATTCCTTGATCTTATTCAGGAAGGTAACATTGGCCTGATGAAAGCGGTGGACAAGTTCGAATACCGCCGCGGGTACAAGTTCTCGACCTATGCGACATGGTGGATCCGTCAGGCGATCACGCGGTCCATCGCGGATCAAGCCCGGACGATCCGTATTCCGGTTCACATGATCGAAACGATCAACAAACTGGTCCGGACCGGCCGCCAAATGCTGCACGAAATCGGCCGCGAGCCTACGCCGGAAGAACTGGCCGAAAAGCTGCAGATGCCGCTGGAAAAGGTTCGCAAGGTGATGAAAATCGCCAAGGAACCGATCAGCCTGGAAACGCCCATCGGCGACGAGGAAGACAGCCAGTTGGGCGATTTCATCGAGGACAAGAATGCCGTTCTGCCGCTGGACAGCGCCATTCAGGAAAACCTCAAGGAAACCACAACCCGCGTTCTGGCCTCACTGACCCCGCGCGAGGAACGGGTTCTGCGGATGCGTTTTGGTATCGGCATGAACACCGACCACACGCTGGAAGAGGTCGGCCAGCAGTTCAGCGTGACCCGCGAACGTATTCGCCAGATCGAGGCGAAGGCGCTGCGCAAGCTGAAACATCCCAGCCGGTCGCGCAAACTGCGATCTTTCCTGGATCAATAGAAATCAAAGGCGCCCCGGATCCGAGGCGCCTTTTTTCTTTGCCATCACGGTTGGCTAACACGCCAAACACATTGGCGCGAACTCACAAGGATCGGGTTCGGCACACCCTTATATCGGCCCTGTCCACTCATGGGACGGGCCGGGGCGAGGCACAATTGCTGATGACCCCCGGTTCTAGTTGCGGATCGGGTGTTCGACACGGGTTTTGAAGGCGCTGGGGGCCTGACCCGTCCACCGCTTGAACGCGGTCGAAAATGCCGCCTGATCCGCATATCCCAGCGAATAGGCGATCTCGGCCAGCGGCATCCGGTTGGTGATGAAGGTCTGCGCTAGATCGCATCTCAGGTCTTCGACAATCTCTCGGAAGCTGGTGCCTTCATCCTTTAGCCTGCGGGCAAGAGTTCTGGGACTCATGCCCAGATTGGCAGCGGCCTCTTCGGCCTGCATGATATGGCCGGGCAGCGAGCGGGTGATCAGCCCTTCGACCTTGGCGCGGGTCTTTTGCTGGGGGGACCGGCGCTCGGCCAGGATACGCTCGCCATATTCCAGCAGATGCGCGCGCAGCTTTGGGTCGTAAGTTGGAACGGGCAGGTCCAATGAGGACAAGGACAGAATGATCTCCATCCGTTCTGCACCAAAAACAACCGGAAAGCCTGCAAGTTTCTGAAAGGCCTTCGCGTTTTCGCCGATTTCGTGCTGAAACCGCATTTCGATGGGATAGAACTGTGTCTGGGTCAGGTTCCGCATTCGCGCCAGCGCGGCGAACAACAGAAACTCGGTTCTGCGATGATAGCGGGCAAAGCTGGGGTCTTTCCAATCCGCCTCGAACGCTGCGAAATTCCCGGCCATGCGCAAGCTGAACGCTATAGAGGGGTCAATTATACCGTGAAACCGGGACGTGTTTTCGGTCACTTGCTTCAAATCGCGGGAATACTTGCTGATATATGCTGTCAGGGTTGAAACCGAGGTCACGTCCAATCCGGCCCGCGCGGCAAAGGTGATGTCGCGAAGCGCGTCGCAGGCATAGCGGACAAACAGCGCTTCTTTATGCGCGTCATAGGTGGTGGCGGCGGGATCCATATGGTCGGGTGCCAACCCGCTTTGCGCCAGAACGCGTTGCGAGGTCGAGGCATTGCCGCTGTGCCGGTCCAGCGATTGGGTCAGGATATGAAGACGGCCAATATCAACATCCATTGCGGTGCCCTAATGCATTTAACCAAAACCGCCCTAGGTGGTGTGAAACCTGTTAGGCGCATTGGGATCATAGGCTGAAATGTCCGGAAATCGAATGGAATTGTCCGATGCGATCAAGAGATTGCCCCGAACGTATCCTACATCGTCAGTGCTGTCGGGTCGCGACCTTTATGGGGATGAGGTCAGAGCCACCATGCGATCGCCGCGATCGCGCGGAGGCTCCCCGGCACGCGCGCCGTCCCGCCATTCTTGTCGCATTGCCTGATCGAACGCTGCGTGACACCGTATTTTTGCGCAGATCGCGGAAAGGCGGTGATGTCATGCAAAAGCCTGATGTTTCGCGGAAAACTCACGATGGCAGCCTCATCGTCTTTGATGGGGTCTGTGTCCTGTGTTCCGGGTTTTTCCGCTTTATGCTGCGGCATGACAAGGCGCAGGTGTTTCAGTTTGCTACAGCTCAGTCACCATTGGGGCAGCGCCTTTACCGGGAACTCGGTCTGCCAACGCAGGATTTTGAAACCAATCTTGTGATTGCGAATGGCGTGGTTCATCAGCGCCTCGATGCCTTCGCAGTGGCGATGGGGCAGTTGCGCGGGCCATGGCGTTTTCTGTCGCTGTGCCGGATCCTGCCTAGGTTTGTGAAGGATCCGCTTTATCACGCGATTGCACGCAACCGATATGCCATCTTCGGAAGGTCGGAAACCTGCCTTGTGCCGGATGCGGCGACCCGCTCGCGCTTTGCTGTGCAAGGGTTTTAGATGGATCCATTTTTGCAGGCTGCGGCGGAACCGACAGGGCTTCCCGAGGCGTTACATGACTTGCACAGCAAGGAAGGCACATACATCGGTCGCTGCGATATTCAGCGGGGACAAGGGTGGCTGGCCGGTTTGTCTTTGTGGTTAGGGGGGTTCCCCCACTCCGGGCGCGACGTTTCGGTCAGGGTCACGGTGTCTCGGCGCGGGCCGGGATGGGAATGGAGGCGCGATTTCGGAGGGCATATCACCCAGTCCCGCTTGTCTTTTGATCGACAGTCCAACTGCGTGCGAGAGGATTTTGGTGCCTTGTCCATCTGGTTGAAACCGGTTGTGGCCGGGGCGCGTTTGCAGATCAATATCCGGCGTTTGACCCTGTGGGGCATTGCCGTTCCAAACACGCTGCTTCCGCAGTCATCAACGGTCGAATGGCAGGACGATCAGGGCCGGTTCCGGTTTGACGTGTCCGCCCGCGCGCCGCTGGTCGGGCAGTTGATCCGCTATCATGGCTGGCTCACGCCCGATCACAGTCACCTGCCAGTGGTCTGAACAGGTTGTGAGGGGGCCTGTTCTGCGCCGGACCCGATCCTAATATTTTGACCACACACAATCAGGGAAGAGATTACCAATGAAACAGATTTTAGCCTGCGCAACGCTCGCCGCCTTTGCCCTTGGCGTTCCCGTCACCGCTGATGCCGCCCGCAATGGATACCGAACCGAGCCGATCAACAGCACCGATTTCGAAGTCATCCCGCGCGCCCAGCAATTCACGGACGGGTATTGGTGTGCGGCCGCAGATTTTGCCCGGCGCAAATTGGGGGCCGGCTGGCAGCAGCAAATTTACGTCCTGCGCGGATATGGGCCCAGCGTGACCACCGGGCGCAAGACGGCCGTACAGTTTACGCTGAAAAAACCGGCCGAGGTTCCCGCGCAACCCAGCTTTGTCTTGACGCCCTTCGTTCCTGGGTCCAGCGTATCTGTGCAAGGGGCCGAGGCACGGTGTAGGACGCGCCCGTTCATAAACTGACGCAGTGGTGAAACAGCGCGGATGCAGACAGAATTCTCGATCCAGACGCAAGGCCCCGGACTCTATGAATTCACCAAGGATGTGCATCGCTGGCTGAACCCGGTGGCGAAGGATGGCGTATTGACGCTGTTCGTTCGCCACACCTCATGTTCTTTGCTGATTCAGGAAAACGCTGACCCCGAGGTTCAAATCGATCTGCACGCGTTTTTTGAATGGCTTGTGCCGCCCTCGAACCACCCTTCGATGGCTTATCTGCGCCACACATATGAGGGGCCGGACGATATGCCAGCGCATATCAAGGCGGCGCTTATGCCGGTCTCGCTTTCGATCCCTGTCTCTGGGGGTCGTATGGCACTTGGGACATGGCAGGGGATTTACCTGTTCGAACACCGGACCGCACCGCATCGCCGTTTGGTCGCTGCGCATCTGGGGTAACCCTTTATCTAGGGGTTGAAAATTCCGACTACCCAAATCCTAGCGGCTGCCCTATAGTTGTGGATAAGTAAGCCGTAGCGCTTACAAAAAGAGGCCGAACATGGGACGAGGAGACGGCGGATGCGCTGCCCGTTTTGCGGAAATATCGACACTCAGGTGAAAGATTCACGCCCGGCAGAGGATCACGTCGCGATCCGCCGACGCCGCTTTTGTCCGGCCTGTGGGGGTCGGTTCACCACCTATGAACGCGTGCAACTGCGCGATCTGGTGGTGATCAAAACCAACGGCAAACGCGAGGATTTTGACCGCGACAAGCTGGAGCGATCAATCCGCATCTCGATGCAGAAACGCCCTGTTGATCCCGAGCGGATCGATCAGATGATCTCGGGGATTGTCCGGCGTCTGGAAAGCATGGGAGAGACCGACATACCCTCCGAAAAGATCGGTGAGATTGTCATGGAAGCTCTGGCGCGGATCGACACCGTCGCCTATGTTCGCTTTGCGAGTGTCTACAGAAACTTTCAGGCGGCCGATGATTTCGAGGAGTTTGTCCACGAACTGCGCCCGCCGCAGCCTCCGACGGACGAGTGAGCGAAACAGATAAGCGATTTATGGCGCTGGCCTTGTCATTGGGTCAGCGCGGCCAAGGGTCATGTTGGCCTAACCCGGCAGTCGGGTGCGTTGTCGTGCAGGGTGGCAGGATTGTCGGGCGAGGCTGGACCCAGCCCGGCGGGCGACCCCATGCGGAAACCGAGGCTTTGGCTCAGGCAGGAGACGCGGCCAGGGGCGCGACGGCCTATGTGACGCTGGAACCCTGTTCGCATCACGGTAGGACACCGCCTTGCGCTGCAGCCCTGATCGAGGCTGGGGTCGGGCGTGTTGTTGCTGCCGTGGAAGACAGTGATCCCCGCGTGGCGGGGCAGGGCTTTGCCATGTTGCGCGAAGCCGGGATCGAGGTTGAAACCGGCGTTCTGGCCGAGCAGGCCGAACGGGATCTGGCAGGCTTTTTCCTGAAGACCGAGCAAGGCCGCCCCTTTGTTACCCTGAAACTGGCCAGCAGCTTTGACGGGCGCATTGCAACCCAGACCGGGCATAGCCAGTGGATCACGGGCCCCGAGGCGCGCCGCGCCGTTCACGCGATGCGCGCGCGTCATGATGCGGTGATGGTGGGTGCAGGCACGGCTCGGGCGGATGATCCGTCGCTGACCGTGCGTGATCTGGGCGTCGCGCAGCAGCCTGTGCGCGTTGTCGTGTCCCGCCATCTCGACTTGCCGCTTATGGGGCAGCTTGCGCGCACCGCAGCCGAGGTTCCGGTCTGGCTGTGCCACGGCCCCCATCCCGATGCCGAACGTGCGCGCGCATGGGACGGGCTGGGCGCGCGCCTGATCCCCTGTGCCTTGCAGGATCACCATATTGATGCGGCGGATCTGTTGCAGCAACTGGGTCAGGCCGGGCTGACCCGAGTGTTTTGCGAAGGCGGGGCCGCGCTTGCTGCCTCACTATTGGAAAAGGACCTGGTGGATGAGCTGGTCGGCTTCACCGCGGGCCTGACCATCGGGGCCGAGGGTTTGGCCGCAGTTGGTCGGTTGGGGCTGGAAAAGCTGGACGCGGCCCCCCGGTTCGAACTGATCGAAACCCGCGCTATCGGTCCCGACATTCTGCATCGTTGGCGACGTCCAACGCAGTGACGTTCCGGTCAGCGCCACAAATGCGCATGTGTGGCAAACGCCCCCTGAAGCTTGGACAGAAACCGGTTCAAAGGCCCCGTTGGCGCGGCCGTGTCACTCACCAACCGATCAACGGCGACTTCGACCGGGCAGGGCTGTCCGGTCAACGGATCCATGTAGCGCGGGTAATCAATCAGCGTCGCATGAACCAGCCCTATCAAGGACGGGCGCGCGCCGCGCCGGACAGGCACCGCACCCAAATCGGTTGTCAGCCCCCAACCGGCATAAAAGGGCGCGCCCAGCGTCGTGACCTGAACACCGCGTAAAAGCGCCTCGAACCCCAGTAGCGAGGTCATGGTCCAGACTTCGTTCACATGAGGCAGCAAAGACGCCGGATCGCAATTGTCGAGGATCAGATCCGCCAGTTCCTCCGCCTCAATGCGCCCCTCACGCAGCCCGGCTTCGACATCGGGATGAGGTTTGTAGATCAAAACGGCGTCCGGATTCGCTTCCCGCGCGGTTTGCAGCAACTCAAGATTGGTGCGCACGCCGCTGGTGCCCAACAGGATCGAGGCATCATCCTCAACTTGTCCCGGCACAAGAATGCGGTGCCCATCTGGCAGGGTCGGCGCGGGCTGGCCGGTGTTGTATTTGCTCAGACCGTCCGAGAGCAGCCTGCTGACCAGCCGCTCGGCCCGCCGTTCCTGATCGGGGCGCAGGGTTTCGCGCTGGGCGATCAATTCCTCCAACCGGCTAGGCCGTGTGGGGTCGTAGTAAATCCCCAGATCGTCCGTCACCAGTGACAGAGGCGGAACCAGCTCGGCCCCCAATCCGCGCGAGCGCAAAAAGCCATCCTCGACCCGAATGGCCCCTTCGGCATCCCGGGCCTGATTGGCCCAGACCATGTGGGGGCGATCGGACGTTGTCGGCGGGGCCGAGGTGAATTGCATCTTTTTGTGACGCCCAAACATCTGTTGCAGATGCTTGCGCTTCCACAGCCGCATGCCCGACGCGGTCCAGCCAAACCGATCCTGCCGCCACGCGCGGCTCAGCGCTTCGAGCGTGTCCAGAACGGTTTCCAACTCGCACAATTGGTCCTGATATGGGTCGTACCAGACTGGGTAAAGCAGCATGGATGCCGCGAATAACTGCGGTCGGGTCAGATTGCGGGTGCGGCGCGGGATTGGGTTTTCATCCTGCGTCAGCCCCCAACCCGCATAGAAAGGCTGCCCAAAGACGCGGGGCTTGTGACCGGCCAGAATAGCCTCGAATCCCAGTTGCGACGACAGTGTGTAAACAGCAACCGCGCCTTCCAGCAGGGACCACGGGCTGATCGGGTCGCTTAGAAAGGACACCCGGTCAGACAGGTCCTGATCGCTGAAATGCCCCGCGCGATGGCCGGTCTGCGTTTCCGGGTGCGTTTTGATGATGATCCTTGCGCCCGGGTTTTCCTCTTGCGCGATCACCAGCATTTCGCGGAAGCGGGCATAGTCGCCGCCACTGGCCGTTACTGCCGCATCACCTAGGGTCTGATCGATGACAAGCACATATCCGGGGTCGGGTGGTGCAATATCCAGATCAAAGGCCGAGTATTTGCTGAGATGCAGGTCTTTCAGTCGCGCGATTGCCCCCCGAGCCCGGTCCAGCAGCGCAGTGTCATCCAGCGGGTGCGTGGCCAACAGGGTCTCAAGATCAGATGGCGCAGACGGGTCGAAATGCAGACCTGTTCGATCCAACAGCAGGCCCAGCGGCGCTTCGCCCTGACGACCGGGGTGAAGCGAGCGCAGAAACGCGTCTTCGACCCGCAGGACCGGGGCATCGTACTTACCCGCAACGCGCAGGCCGCGATGGGCGGTCGGACTATTGCCCCAAACCCCAACCATGTCGCCGGGTTTCAGCAGGCCCAGACGAATGTCATAGCCAGCCAAGGACAGGATGCGCCGAATGCGCCGATTGGTCAGAAATCCCCCATTATACACAAACAGCCGAGAGCGCTCCGCCCCGGCTGCGGTGTCCATTTCGGGGGTCACGGATCAGTTGCCGGTCAGGGTCGCGACGTTTGCAACCGGAGTCAGCCCGCCCGCGATAAGCGAGATCGATTTGCTCCACTGCGCATAAGGCGCTTCGGTCACGTAGATCGTGTCGTCGTCGCGGATGACAAAGTCACGGGCGATGAACAGGCCATTCGGCGCGGTGAGGTTGAGCAGGTAGATCATCCGCTGATCGCCTTGCAACTCGGCCCGGCCCGTCACGCTGCGGGCGATGTCCTGACGTTCTTTCCGCAGGATGAAAATCCCGGTCGGATCCGAGGACAGGCCCTGCAAACCACCGACCTGCGCCAGGGCTTCCAAAGCTGACAGGTCCTGAGTGTCAAAGGCGATGCGGGACTGCCCGCCGGTTGCGCCAAGCGCGATGTAGGATCGGCTGTCCGCCTCGACCAGAATACGGTCACCGCCACGCAGCGCCACATCCAGCCTCGGATTGGTGAACAGGTCTTCATACCAGACCGTGCCCTTTTGGTCGCCCCGGATCAGGGTGACCAGCGCAATGTCCGATCCGACGGCCACGCCGCCCGCCTGAGACAACATGCCCAGCAAGGTGCGGGTGGGGCGTTCAATCGGGTAAATACCGGGGGCTCCAATTGTGCCTGTCAGCGACACGGTCGAGCCATCGCCGGCAACGCGGCGCACCTCAACCTGCGGGTCGGGGGTTTGTTCTTGCAAGCGGTTGGTGATCAGGATGCGCAACTGCTCGGGCGTGTTCCCGGCGGCGCGCAGGCGTCCGGCATAGGGTACAAAGATGAAACCTTCGCTATCGACCTGCACCTCGTCCAGCGCAGTGGCCGAGCCGGTTTCGCCAGCCAGCAATCCGTCATCCACGTTTTCCCAGATGGTCAGGCCCAGAACATCGCCGGGGCGCACCGTATCGGCCGCCACGCTTTGCGCACTGCTGAACGACGACGAAAAGCCAAATTGCGGAACGCTGGAGGTTGCCCGTGTGACACGATCATCGACCTCAACCACGAAGGCATTGCCGCCATTTTCGACCGAGCCTGCCAGAATCTCTGATTTGTTCGGTCCGGATTTGGGAAGCTGACACGCGGCCAAAAGGCCGCAAAGGCCCACAAGGGTAATCCCCCGCATCCATCGGATTGGAAAGCTCTGCACTGCCGATGATCCTCAGTATTCTTAGTTTTGGGAAACTTACCCGCTTCGGGATACAACATCCAGCAGAGGATGCCCCATTTCACTCAACGAGCCGCAACTGTGGCGTCAGTGCCTCGTTGTTTCTGAGGACATTCTGATAAGGATCGTTGGCGCGCAACATCATGTCTGCGGCGCGGCGCAGCAATTGCCGACGCCCCCGGCGCGAATAGAACCCGCCTGGAACCTGACTGGTTTCCAACAGGAACTGACGATAGATGCGGTAGGCCTTGGCATCCGGCATATCGGGATTTGCATAGAAGTCTTCGATGGCTTGATGCGACGCGAATTCTGGCTTGTCATAGACCGATTTGCCAAAGATCCGCAGCGGAATGCCTCGCCACAGCACCTGTTGACCGGCCGTTGAGTTGATCGTGACGGCCGAGTTCGCCTCATCCAGCAGTTTGGCCAGCTTGCCGCCCGGCACATAGTGAACGCGATCTTCGATCCCAAGCGCGCGTGCCATCTGACGTACGCGGCGACGCAGCGGTTCGCGGTGGTTTTCCAACGGGTGTTCCTTGATCACCAGCCGATGATGTCCCGGCGCGCCCTTGGCAAAACCCGTGATCATCTGTTCGAGAAACGCGCTCATCCCTGAGTAATCGGAATGCGCCTGTACCGAGCTGTCGTGACCCAGTTGCAAAAGGATAAGGTGATAGGGGTGGGGGCTTTTGCGGACCAATCCCGTGGACCAACCCCTTTGAATGCGATGGAACGGCATCAGTGCCAGCCGCTTGAAATATAGCCGGAATTCTTTTGACACCGGCAATTCCCGGTGCGGGCGGAAGTTCCGGTAACGGCGGTTCAGGAACAACACGAACCAATGGTAAAGCGCGCCGTAGAAGATGTGCTGGCGCATATCCCCCCAATGCGACGGTGGCGGCGGGGACTGCGTGTCCGAATGCTCCAGCGCCTGTTGCATATCCTCGACATTCAGCGACATGAGGCGCGAGTTTCCGTTCGAGCCGCCACGCTCATACGTGACCCACCAGGGCCTTAGATACCCTTCCTCGAACACATGCACGGTGATGCCGCGCGACCGCGCGATTTCAACGGCGCGCGCATGAATCGGGCGGGTGTCGCCATACAACGCAATGTCGGTCACGCCTTTTCCGACGATCAGGTCAATCAGGGTTTCGGACCAGCGGTCCGGCGTGTCGCGAAACGGGATATAGCTGGATTTGTCGAACCAGAACGCCCGATCACCTGCGTTGAACCCTACGCGCCAGACCTGCGCGCCCGATGCTTGCAACATCCGCCCAAGGGCGCTGAAAAACGGCCCATGGGGCCCCTGAAGAAACAGGAAGACGCGGTTATTTCGGGCGGTGGTTGAGTGGTTCATCTTGGTGACAATATCCAAACTTCTGGGCGAATCTATGCCGTATCTCGCCAGTTTTTTGTTCAATCCGGCCTTTTTTACCGTGTCGGGTCCTTGCCCGCGCAAAGGGATGGGCGTACCTCAGCTTGTGAAAACACGCTCAGGTTAGGGAACGAGGGTTAACAGGATGTTTACAGGGATCGTCACCGATGTCGGCACTGTCACCGAGTTGGAGCAACAAGGCGACCTGCGCGCCCGTATTCAGACGGCCTATGACACGTCCGGCATCGATATCGGGGCGTCGATTGCCAGCGATGGCGTGTGCCTGACCGTGATCGCGCTGGGCGACGACTGGTATGACGTTCAGATCAGCGCCGAGACTGTGTCAAAAACCAACCTGAACAGCTGGACCACCGGATCGCGGGTGAACTTGGAACGCGCCTTGAAGGTGGGTGACGAACTGGGCGGTCATATCGTCTCGGGCCATGTCGATGGCGTTGCCGAGGTTGTCGCGGTTGAGGATGAAGGCGACAGCACAAGGGTCACGTTGCGCGCGCCTGCGGATCTGGCGCGGTTCATTGCGCCGAAAGGGTCGGTTGCGTTGAACGGAACCTCGCTGACCGTCAATGACGTGGACGGTCGTGATTTTGGTATCAACTTTATCCCGCATACCAAAGAGGTCACGACCTGGGGTGATGTTGCTGTCGGGGATCACGTTAACCTCGAAATCGACACGCTGGCCCGGTACGTCGCCCGCCTGGCCGAGATGTCCTGACCGCGAAATACGTCGCGTCCTGACAGGCCAGCGCCGTTTGCGCTCTGGCCTTTGGGCGCAGTGTGGTCTATCCCGCCTTGCAGAAATGCTCTTGTGAAAGGCTGCCCCATGAGCTTTGAAACCCCCGGTCCGGTCGAGGCCCAACTGCGTGACGCGATCAGCCCGATCGAAGAGATCATCGACGAGGCGCGCAAGGGCCGGATGTATATCCTGGTCGATCACGAGGATCGCGAGAACGAAGGCGATCTGGTGATCCCGGCTGAATTTGCCGATGCCGAGGCGATCAACTTCATGGCCACCCATGGGCGCGGGCTGATCTGTCTGCCGATGACCGCCGAACGCGTGGATGCTCTGGGCCTGCCGATGATGGCCGTGAACAACTCGTCGCGTCACGAGACGGCCTTCACCGTGTCGATTGAAGCGCGCGAGGGTGTATCCACCGGGATTTCCGCCGCCGACCGCGCGCTGACGGTGGCAACTGCGATCAACGAGCAGAACACGATGGCCCATATCGCAACCCCCGGCCATATCTTCCCACTGCGTGCCAAGCGGGGTGGGGTACTGGTGCGTGCAGGCCATACCGAGGCCGCCGTAGATATCTCGCGTCTGGCGGGGCTGAATCCGTCGGGTGTCATCTGTGAGATCATGAAGGCTGACGGCACCATGGCGCGTCTGCCCGATCTGGTGGAATTCGCGCAAGAGCATGACATGAAGATCGGTACGATCAGCGATCTAATCACCTACCGGTCGCGCAATGACAATCTGGTAGTCGAAACCTCGCGTGAAACCGTCAACTCGGAATATGGCGGCGAATGGGAGATGCGGATTTTCACCGATCAGACGCACGGCATCGAGCATGTGGTGATGGTCAAAGGCGATGTGACTACACCAGAGCCGGTTCTGACCCGCACCCACGCCCTGCACGAAGCGCCGGATATTCTGGGCCTCGGCCCCAAATCCTCGCGCGAGTTGCCGCGCGCGATGGAGAAGATCGCAGAAGAGGGGCGCGGCGTGGTCTGCCTGTTCCGGCAGCCGCGTAACTCGCTGTATGCGGCCGAAGATGAAGGCCCGCGCACGATCAAGCAAACCGGTCTGGGCGCGCAAATCCTGTCCAAGATGGGCATTCAGGAACTGGTGCTGCTGACGGACTCGCCTGAAACCGTATATCTGGGGCTCGACGCGTTTGGCCTGTCCATCGTCGGTACCCGTTCGATCCTGAAGGAAGACTGATCATGGCTGCTCAAGACGAACATGGCGTTTTGCCGACACCCAAATTCGACAAGCCGGTGAAGCTGTTGATCGTGGCGGCCCCTTTCTATCGCGCGATTGCAGACAACCTGATCGCCGGTGCGAAGGCCGAGATCGAAGCAGCTGGCGGCGCCTGTGAGGTTGTCGAGGTGCCCGGCGCGCTGGAGATCCCCACCGCCATCGCTATGGCGGACCGCCAGTGCAATTTCGACGGCTATGTCGCACTGGGCTGCGTCATTCGCGGTGAGACCACGCACTATGAGACTGTCTGCAACGACTCCAGCCGCGCCATTCAGTTGCTGGGCCTGCAGGGCCTGTGCATCGGCAACGGCATCCTGACTGTGGAAAATGACGATCAGGCCGAAGTTCGCGCCAACCCCGAAAAGATGAATAAAGGCGGCGGCGCGGCTGCTGCGGCCTTGCATCTGATCGCGCTCAGCCGTAAGTGGGGCTCTTCCAAAAAGGGCGTCGGATTCAAGCCGCCGTCCGAGTCCATCCTTGTGGCGGGCGACAGCAACGGACCCTCGACAGCATGACCAAGACAGACGCGCCGAAACCGGCCAACCAGAAACGCCTGATGAAATCCGCCGCCCGGCTTTATGCCGTGCAGGCGCTGTTCCAGATGGAGCAGTCGGGCCAGACGACCGAAGCCGTCGTGAATGAGTTTCTGGATCACCGGTTTGGCGCTGTCTATGAAGGGGACGAGATGCTGGATGGCGATATCAGCGTCTTCCGCTCGCTGGTGGACAATGCTGTGAACTATCAGGCTCCGATTGACCAGATGACCGACCGTGCGCTGGTCGCCAAATGGCCGATCTCGCGCATCGATCCGACCCTGCGGGCGCTGTTCCGCGCCGCCGGGGCCGAACTGACCCAAAGCGACACGCCGCCCAAGGTGGTTATCACCGAATTCGTCGACGTCGCGCGCGCCTTCTTCCCTGAAGGCAAAGAGCCGAAATTCGTCAACGCCGTGCTGGACCACATGGCGCGTGAGGCCCAGCCCGAGGCGTTCTGAGCCACATCACCGGACGACAAGAATAAGGCGCAGACTCGAAACCGAGCTGCGCCTGAACGTTTGCAATACACTTGTTAAAACAAGCCTCCGGTGTCCACCACTCACAGTTTTATCCAAAGACACCAGCACTTTAACGGAAATCCTCTGACGCGCCACCTATCGATTCCGATAGCGCTGCGGATCGATCAGGCCCAGCTGCATCGCGCGGACCAAGGCGGATTCGCGGGTTGGGGCCTGCAGTTTGTCACGCGCGTTTTTCAGATGGGTGCGTATCGTGATCTCGGACAGGCCCAATTGTTCAGCGATCCTGTCGTTGCGGTGGCCAAGCGCCAGCAGGTTCAGAACCTGCAATTCCCGCAGTGTCATGTCCGGCGCGGTCGGTGCGATGCTGGCGATGTCGTAGACACGGCCATGATTGCTGGGGATGTCCGACCCCAGATTGGTGGCCAGCACGGTGGCCAAGACGCGCATGTCCCGCTGCTGTTCGGTCATCATCAACTGGACGTCCTGTTGGTCCGAGGCCAGCACGACCAGCTTGGCCTCGTTGTCGGGGCAGGGCACGACCAGAGAATACAGGTGGATATATCCGGCCTTCTCCAGATCGTGGTTCAGACCCAGCGCCTTGTCGGAATGGCCATCCGACGGTTTCAGGCTTGCGGCCTGCACGTAAAGGCTTTCCTTGCCGTTCTGAACCTGCGCCAGCATGGGGTCCGCTTCGGCATAGCCTTGCGTGTCGTAGCGGTTCAGCCAGCCCTTGGACATCGAACTGCGCACCCAATGGATCGCGCCGGTCTCGGGCGTGAAGCACACCATGTTCAGCGCGTTGAATCCGATCTCGGCCAGCCGGTCTAACGTGAACTCCCACCGTTCCTGATCGTCGTGACGCAAAGACAGCGCTTCGAGTAGGTCAAGCGCGAACAGGCTGAGGGCATTCATTGAAACTCCGCATACAGTGTCGCACCCCGGCGGGGCGCGGTTTACTCTGTCCGACCATGCGCTATCCTCGTGGCATCAGACAAGGAGCTTTGTGATGCCCAAACTGATCCGCCTTTACATTACGCAAGTTGCATGGGGATTTGTGATCTCGGCTGTGTTTGTCGGCGTGCTGCTGGCGCTGAATGTCGCGAACCTGCGGGGGCTGATTTTCGGGTCCGAGGTCGGGTTGATCGCGCTTGCGATGATCTGGTTCATGAACGGGATCGTCTTTGCCGGGGTGCAGTTCGCCTACAAGATCATGAGCATGGCCGAAAAGCCCGGTGGTCCGCGTCGCGGATCGCCCGTCGTGCACAGCTTCAAGCCCGCTATGGCCAAGCAGGAAGCCCGCGCAGAGCGCTGAATTTCAGGGGAAAAGTGGCGGGACCGCCAGCCAACCGTGCGGTGTGATTCCCGAGGACCTGTATGTACAGGTGGGCGCCGGGTAATCAGGCCAGGACCTGAACAGAGCCAGCCCCCTCGGAATTGCTTAAGGCCACCAGAATGCTACCTGTCACAAGAAGGGCAGAACCCGCCAAGCGCTTAGTTAGGGCGTCTGACGGGTTCGCACAAGGGGTCACGCATCAACAGTTTCGTGCAATGCCGTGCGCATCTTGCCGAAATGCTCGTCCCAGCCGTTGTCCAGCGCCAGGATAAGGCCGAAGGCGTCGGCATTCTGCGGCAGGCCTTCGTGCAACAGGCTCAGACGCGTTCCGCCCGCAACCGGAGTAAGCGTCCATTTGACCACGCTGACGGCGTCGCCCATGGGTTTCACGGTGAAGGTGTATTCCAGATATTCCGGCGCGCGCGCCTCGCGGACGTCGCCCCAGATCAAAAGGTCGCCGCTGGTGGTTCCGTACATCTCAAGCTTTTGACCCTTGGCCAATGGGCGCTGGGGTTTGTGGAACCATTCCGCCAGCCTATCGGGCTCGGTCAAATAGGCCCATACGGTTTCCGGTTCGGCCCGCAGAAAAATCGTTTTTTGTAATACAGATTTGGTCATTTGTCTTTCCTTTCAATAGCTTTCTTGAGAGAGTTGAGGCGGTCATCCCAGAACTGGTCAAAGTAGCTGAGCCAGTCCAGAACCGGGGCCATACCGCGGGGTTCTATGCGATTGATGCGTTCACGACCGCGCGCCTCAACCGTGATCAACCCGCCATCAGACAGGACCGTCAGGTGTTTCTTGACGGCGGCGCGGGTCATGTCGAAGCGGTCCGTCAGTTGGCCGATTGTCATATCCTCGGACGCCAGCAGTTTGACGATGTCACGCCGGGTAGGGTCGGCCAGCGCACGAAACGCGTTTTGGGTTAGGGTCTGCATTTGTCACCTCGGTAAAGATACCATTTGGTATCATATTAATGCAGTACCATACGGTATCATGTCAAGTCCCGTGCGGAGGCTTTACATTTGTTCACGAATTGTTCACATTTCTCACATGACACTGGATCTGCAACCCGGACAGAAACTTGCGCGTGGCGTGGCGCGTCACCTGACCGCGCATGGTTTTGTTTCCGTTGAGGAATTCGTTCCGGCGCGTGGCCTGCGCGTCGATGTGATGGGGCTGGGCCCGAAGGGTGAGCTTTGGGTGATCGAGTGTAAATCCAGTCGCGCCGATTATCAGTCGGATTCGAAATGGCAGGGCTATCTGGAGTGGTGCGACCGATTCTTTTGGGCCGTGGATACCGAGTTCCCGACCGAGCTGTTGCCCGAGGAAACCGGCCTGATCATCGCCGACGCTTATGATGCCGAGATCATCAGAATGGCACCCGAAGACAAGCTGGCCCCGGCGCGGCGCAAGAAGATGATCCAGAAATTTGCAACCGACGCGGCCCGCCGTCTGCTGGCGCTGCGTGATCCGCGAATTTGAAGCTGGTCAGTCTTTGACGGCGCGCGCCGCCTGTGCTGCTGCGCGCAGTTCGTCGGCGATTTCTTCAGCCTCTTCGGGGTCGAAATCCATTGGAATTTCGATGCCATCGGCCTCGATGAACAAACGCACCATCCCCTGATCGGTAGGCCCGATCTGAAGGTTGGCCTGAATGTCTCGTTCGGTGTTGATACCCATACGCGCCTCCGGGACTGAGCACTCGTGCTAGCGCGCGCGGGGTTGAGAATCAAGCCGCCAATGCGCTCAGATATGGCATGGCAAATGTGGATCTCAGACAATTCCGGGCCGAAGATGCCCCGTGGCTGGTTGAACGGCACGGCACGCTTTATGCGCGGGACGAAGGCTTTGATGAGACATTCGCCCCGCTGGTGGCACGTATTCTCGACGACTTCGTCGCGGATCACGATCCGACCTGCGAGCGCGGCTGGATCGCCGAGCGGGACGGAGAGCGGTTGGGCAGTATCTTCTGCGTCAGGCTGGATGACCAGACGGCAAAACTCCGTCTGTTCCTCTTGGTGCCCGAGGCGCGCGGTTTGGGGCTGGGCAAGCGGCTTTTGGCGACCTGTATGGGTTTTGCTCGGGCTGCCGGATACCAGCAGATGCAGCTTTGGACCCATGAAAGCCACAAGGCTGCCTGCGCGCTGTATAAGGCCACCGGTTGGCAGTTGGTGGACAGCAAACCGGTGCGGTCTTTCGGGGTCGATCTTGTCGAACAAAGCTGGAAATTTCGGCTTTAATCCTCTTGCATTCCCCGGGCGCGTTCGGTAAATCGCCCCTCACGAGTGCCGCCTTAGCTCAGTTGGTTAGAGCGCTGGATTGTGGATCCAGAGGTCCCCTGTTCAAGCCAGGGAGGCGGTACCACTTCCCCAAAATGAGACGTAAAAATCGCGCTTTTGGCGGGTTCAGTGCTGTGTGCCTAAGACGCGCCTGAATTCAGCGCGCCAGGTTCAGTTTGAACTTCATCTTGCTCTGTTTCGCGGCGGGCAAATGCCGGTTCAGGCGCTTGTTGACCAGTCCAAAGCCCCAGATGATCACCAGCGTCAGCAGGATGAAATAGAAGGCCAGAATCGGGTAAGGCACAAACGGGTTGAAGGTCTTGTCCGCGAAATAGCTGGCGTAATAGAGGGCATCTCCGCGTTGTTGCCAGGCGGGGAAGGCCGAGAAGAAGACCAGCGTTGTGGCGTGGAACAGAAAGATCGCCTCATTCGTGTAGGCGGGCCACGCAAGACGCAGCATGGTGGGCCAGACGATCCGGCGGAAGCGAGCCCAGCCGGTCATACCATAGGCGTCTGCCGCTTCGATATCGCCCTTGGGGATCGAGCGCAGGGCGCCATAGAAGATCTCACCTGAATAGGCCGCGGTGTTGAGGAACAGAACGATCAGCGCGCCCAGCCAGGCCGAGGTAAAGGCGTCGAACATCGGGTAGGGTTTCTTCAACGACAGGAAGAAGAAATAGGCGAAGAAGAATTGAATAAACAGCGGAGAGCCGCGGAACAGAAAAATGAACCATTCCGCAGGCTTGCGCAGCCATTTGTTCGGGGACGCCTTGCCGACGGCCAGCGCGGTGGCCAGAAAGAACCCGGTCGCAAGGGCCATGATGCCGAAATAGATATTCCAGATCATGCCCGAACCAATCAGGGTGAACTGTTCGCACAGGGTAAAGTCTGATTTGGGCAACAAGCGCTCGCCAATGCCGACAGAGCGGAGGGCGTAGTCCTGAATTGTCTGGATACAACTCATGCCCGGGCTCCTTGCAAAGGAGACCGCGTGCGCGAAAGCGATTGCATTGCAATCGCGTGCGGCACCCGGTTGAGGTCTTGAAGCGCGATTGTCATGCCGTCGTCTCCTTGCGCAGCAACTCTCCGCCCGCAGTGGCCTGACCGTGGGACAGGCGGCGCATCAGCCTTTCAAGCACGATTTCCGAGATGCGGGTCATGCCGAGATAGAAGATCAGCAGGAACAGGAAATACCACATGCGCCAGTCGCCATGGGGGTAATCGGTGAAGCGCGAGGTCTTGGTGCCGCCCAGTTCGCGCGCCCAATAGACGATGTCCTCGATGCCCAGCAGGAACAGCAGGGGCGTCGCCTTGATCAGCACCATCCACAGGTTCGACAGGCCGGGCAGGGCGTAGACCCACATTTGCGGCACGAGGATACGCCAGAAGGTCTGGCGGCGGTTCATGCCATAGGCTTCGGCGGTCTCAAGCTGGGCATGCGGAACCGCCCGCATCCCGCCGAACAGCACGTTGGCGGCAAACGCACCGAAGACGATCGAGAAGGTGATGACGGCCAGCACGAACCCGTAGGTTTCGTGTACCCATTCCGGTGCGCTGCCCAAGGGCAGTTTTGCGGCCTGACAGACGATGAAGTCATTGCCCTGACGCACCGGGTCGGTCCATTCGGGGCACATAACTTGGTGGCGTGTCCATTCGAACGCCTGATCCAGAGCGATGACAAAGAACAGGAAAAACGCGATGTCGGGCACGCCGCGTACGACCGCGATGTATCCTTTACCCAACCAGCTGAGCGGAGCGAAATGCGACCGGGCCGCCATTGCACCTGCAAACCCGAAACTCAGCGCGACTGGGGCGGTCACGGCCAGCAACCCGAGGACCTTCAGAAACGACAAGTAGAACGACCAGTGCACACCGTTGGTCAGGTAGCACGAGAACCAGCGGAACGTGCCCAGCGTGTCGGGATCAGCGCAATAGGAAAACATACGGCGTCTTTCGAACGTCAGCCCCGGCGTAGGGCCGGGACAGGTTCGGCGCTATGAGGGGCGCCGAACCCATGTGTGCAGATCAGTTGGTGACGACCGAACCGTCAGAGTTATAGGTCGGCACGCCTTCGCCGAACCACTTGACGATCAGCTCATTCAGTGAGCCATCGGCCTTCATCGAGGTGATCGCCTCGTCGAACTTGCCGCGCAGTTCGCCATCGGATTCGCGGATGCCCAGGCCGATGCCGCCGCCCAGCGGGACGTCATCACCGACAAAGACCAGCTCACCACCGGATTCCTCGACGATCGGGACCAGGAAGTCCTTGTCGGCAAAGACCGCATCAGCCTCACCGTTGCGCACGGCTGCGATGGTTTCTTCCGGGGTTGCGAACTCGACCAGAGTCGCGCCGGATTCGGCGACGTGACCGGCCTGAATGGTTGCGGTCTGCGCCGCAACGATGCCGCTGCTCACGTCAACGCCATCAGACGCACCGACATAGGCCGAGGCTGCAGGCGGGAAGTAGTTCTGAGTGAAATCAATAACTTCATCGCGTTCGTCGGTGATCGACATGCCCGCGATGATGGTGTCGTAGTTGCCCGACACAAGGTTCGGAATGATCGAATCCCAGTCGTTCTTGACCCATTCGCAGTCCAGATTGGCGCGTTTGCACAGCTCGTCGCCCACTTCACGCTCGAACCCGTCGATCTCGCCGGCGTCGTTGATGAAGTTATACGGAGGGTAGGCGCCCTCGGTCCCCATGCGAACCGTGTCGGCCATGGCTATACCGGCGGTCAGGGCCAGCGCTGCGGTGGACAGAATCAGGTTTTTCATTGGTTACTCCCCAGTTTGGTTCTGTTTTTGAAACTATGCCGCCTGAGTGGCGGAGAGAAAGCCCCGAAGCCGTTCGGATTCGGGAGAGGTAAAGATATCTTCGGCCGTGCCCTCTTCTTCGATCCGGCCTTGGTGCAGGAACACGACATGGCTGGAGATATCCGCTGCCATCTTCATGTCATGGGTCACGATGATCATCGTCCGCCCTTCGGTGGCCAGGTCCTTGATGACCTTGATGACTTCCTGCTCCAACTCGGGGTCCAGCGCCGAAGTCGGCTCGTCAAACAACAGCGCCTCGGGCTCCATGCACAGGCCGCGCGCGATGGCCGCGCGTTGCTGTTGGCCGCCGGACAGCTGCGCGGGGTAGACGTCGCATTTGTCACCGATGCCAACCTTTTCAAGGTATTTGCGCGCGCTGTCTTCCACTTCGGCCCTGTCACGGCCCAAAACGGTTACCGGAGCTTCCATGACATTTTGCAAAATGGTCATGTGCGCCCACAGGTTGAACTGTTGAAACACCATCGACAGGTTGGTGCGAATGCGCAGGACCTGCTTGGGATCGGCAGGGCGACGTCCGTTTCCTGACCCGCTCCACTTCACGGGCTCGCCCTTGAACATGATCTCGCCCTGCTGGCTGTCCTCCAACAGGTTGCAGCAACGCAGAAGGGTGGATTTGCCAGAGCCGGATGAGCCAATCAGGGACACGACGTCGCCGCGTTTTGCGGTGATGTCCACGCCCTTGAGCACCTCGAGATTACCGAAGCTTTTGTGAAGGTTCCTGATCTCGATTACGGCAGATGCGTCTGACACGGAAGGTCCAGTTGTTGTTGGTATTGGTGCGGTAATAGGGCGGAAAAACGGGCGCAATGCAATGCGCAAATCACAGATTCGTGCGGTTAATCAACCAAAATGGCCAGAGGGTATGACCAAATCGGTCAGCTTCTGCGCGCAAATGCTTCGGGCGTGGGCGGAGTTGGAACCGCAAGGTACTGATCCGCCGGAATATCGATCAACCTGCGGATGTGAAGCCGCCGTCTGTCTTCAACTGACAGGTCCACAATGGCGGACCGAACAGCCTTGGCGATCTGGTCCGCGTCTTGCCCGAGCGAGGTTATGAACGGCAGGGCAGGGGTCGGGGTCGTGCGGGCGATTTCGCATAAACGGCTGCCCAAATCTGTATGCTCATTCAGCAACTCCCATGTCAGCGCATCCAGCGATGCAAAGTCTGCGCGACCCTCCGCCACGGCCTGCGCGGCCAGTGCGTGGCCGCCTGTTTCCAAAAGCCGGGTCGGAGCCAGACCCAGCGCAGTCAGATGCGTGATCGGGGCGGCCCAACCGGATTGAGACAGCGCCTCGTTATACGCAAAAACTCCGTTGGTCAGATCGCTCAGATCGCGCGGATCATCCGCACGGGCAACAAGAACCGAGCAATAGTGGCCAGCAGGGCAGCCGAGCAGGTCGTAATCCGGGGTGCCAACCAACTGCACCTGACCATGCAGCCGGGTGCGGTAGGGCATCCCGCAGGTCTGGGCAAAGATCAGATCGGAATCCTGCCACACGTCCCAGACGTCACGGGTTCGGTCCAGATGCTGCGGGCCATAGCCCAGATTCGCATGGATCAAAGACCAGAATCGGTCATTGGCGGCGCGCAGGGCGGGCATGTCATACATGCCCAGCATCGCTGTCACGCTTTTGCAGCCTTCTGACGGGCGCGCGCCGAATCCACGTCGCTGACGCCCAGCAGGCTGACAACCAGACGCAGCAACGAATCCTCTTCGCCGGTGCGCTGACCATCGGCCAGCGCGACTGACCACATGGCCTGAACCACGGCCAGACGATCCTCGTAGGCGACGGCCTCTTTGATGGCGCGGGTAAAGCGGACGGTGTCTGGGGCCTCGGCCTCAAGGTCTTCGGCCTGGGCGCGCAGGGCTGCGGCCTCGAACGGTGACAGACCGTAGCGCTCGGCCGAGACCTTGTCGATCCGCGCCATTTCAGTGTCGGCATAGTCATTGTCGGACCGCGCGATGCGGACCAACAGGGCCGTCAGGGCCAGCCGGGCATCGTTTTCGACCAACGGGTCGGGATCTGGCTGGGTCAGCCGGGACAGAAAATCGCTAAACATGACACAGATATAGACGCGGCTTAGCTGGCTTCCAAGCGGCTTTGCACACGTTCGCGCGCGGCCTTGCTGTCATTAAAGCTCAGCCCCATGGCGGCGCGGGCCTCTTCGACGATCTTGATCTCGCCCTCGTCCGAGTCGCCATCGGCCAGCACCACCTCCCACAGGGCGTCCAACGCGGCCATGCGTTCCTCAAGGCCCGTGGTCTCGCGGATCAGCTTGCCGAAGGTGTCGGTCTCGGGGGCGGCTGCATGCAGTTTCTCGCAGGTTGCGCGCACCTTGGCGGCTTCGATTGCGTTATGCTGATAAAGACGCGCCAAAATTCGGTCGATCAGGCTGATTTCTTCCAGCTTGTAATCGCGATCCGCCTGCGCCACCCGCACCATCAACGCCCCCAACGCCAGTTCGGCATCAGGGTCAGGCAGTTGCTGGGTCTGAGGCGGTCTGAACGCCTGAAAGAACTTTTTCAACATGAGGTCAGGTTAGTCCATATTTTGTGGCACGCCAAGCTGGGACTACCCGTCATAGGCATGAATAATCACAAGATCGCCGAGAGCGACCGAATCCCGCCCAGCCTTGGCGAATTGGTATCCGCATTTTTGTGACACGGCAGGATACTGAGATTGTCCGGTCCCCAAATCTAGGTCACCAGACGCCTACTTGGCGTAGTCGATGGCGCCACGTGCCTGTTCCGTCAGCCATGCCACCATCTGGCGATAGGGCACTGGGCCGTAGCTGACACGCGCCACGCCCAACACCGCCAATCGCGGTGTGTCCGGGGTGCCGGGCAGGGCGATGATGTTGACCGGCAGCTCGGTTGCTGCGCAGAGCTGCTCAATCATCGCTTCGTCCTTCAGGCCGGGGGCAAAGAACCCGCTGGCCCCGGCGGACTGGAACGCCGCCGCACGGTTAACCGCGTCGTCCAGCATGGCTGCGTTATGCGTGTCGGCGGGCGCTTTCAGGAAGATGTCGGTCCGGGCGTTGATATAGGCCGGAACCCCTGCCGCATCACACGCCTTGCGCATCGCTTCAATCCGTGTGGCCTGTTCGGGAATGGGGTAAAGGCCATCACCGCCGACGATCTGATCCTCGAAGTTGAAGCCCACCACCCCGCAGTCCAGGGCCCGCGATACGTTTTCCGCAATTCCGTCAGGATCAGCGGCATAGGCCCCCTCGAAATCCAGAGAAACAGGCAGATCGACCGCGGCCACAATGCGTTTAGCATTGTCCAAAGCGGCCTGCAGCGGGATATTCTCGCCGTCCTTGAACCCCTGCGCCATCGCGACCGGAGCACTGCCGGTCGCAATCGCCTGCGCACCTGCGTTGCGCACGGCGGCGGCGCTGCCTGCGTCCCAGATGTTGAACAGGATGACCGGATCACCTTTCTTGTGCAGGCGGGTGAAGGTTTCGGCGTGTTGGGCTTGGGTGGTCATGGGGTATCTCCTGTCGAAGCTTGTTCAACAGTTAACCCCATGCCGGGCATTCGCTAAGCGCTTAATTGTGTCGGTACATCACTTTGCAGCGACCGGATCAGACCAGACGCGACGTGTCCTTGGCCGCGCGCACAAAGTCGCGGAACAAAGGGTGCGGATCGAACGGTTTGGACTTCAGTTCCGGGTGATACTGCACCCCGATGAACCACGGGTGGTCCGACCATTCGACGATTTCCGGCAGGCGGCCATCAGGGGACATGCCCGAGAAGTTCAGCCCCGCCTTTTCCAGCTTGTCGCGGTACTTGATGTCCACCTCATAGCGGTGGCGGTGACGTTCCTCGATCTGGGTGCCGCCATAAACCTCGGCCACTTTGGAGCCGTCGGCGAGAACCGCGTTATAGGCCCCCAGACGCATGGTGCCGCCTTTGTCATCGCCAACCTTGCGTTCGACCTTGTGGTTGCCCTGCACCCATTCTTTCAGGTGGTAAACCACGGGTTCAAACCGCCGCTTGCCCGCTTCGTGGTCAAATTCCTCGGACCCTGCCTCGGCGATGCCCGCCGCATTGCGCGCCGCTTCGATCACGGCCATCTGCATCCCCAGACAGATACCCAGATAGGGCACCTTGTGCTCACGTGCATATTGCGCCGCTTTGATTTTGCCTTCGGTTCCACGCTCGCCAAACCCGCCGGGCACGAGGATCGCGTGGAAGCCTTCCAGATGCGGGGCGGCGTCTTCGGTGTCGAAAATCTCGGCATCCACCCACTCGACCTTGACCTTGACGCGGTTGGCCATGCCGCCATGGGTTAGCGCCTCGGCAATCGATTTATAGGCGTCTTCCAGCTGGGTGTATTTGCCAACGATGGCCACCTTCACCTCGCCCTCGGCGTTGTGGATGCGGTCACTGACGTCTTCCCATTTGGCCAGATCGGGCTTGGGTGCAGGGCTGATCTGGAACGCATCCAGAACCGCCTGATCCAGACCCTCGCGGTGATAGGCCAGCGGGGCGTCGTAGATGGTCGAAAGATCCTGCGCCGCGATCACGCTGTCCGGGCGCACGTTGCAGAACAGTGCCAGCTTCTCGCGTTCCTTGGTCGGAATCGGTCCTTCCGAGCGGCAAACCAGAATATCGGGGGCCAGACCGATGGACCGCAGTTCCTTGACCGAGTGCTGGGTCGGCTTGGTTTTCAACTCACCCGACGCCTTGATATAGGGCAGCAGCGTCAGGTGCATGAACAGGCACTGACCGCGCGGCTTGTCCTGGCTGAACTGACGGATGGCTTCGAAAAAGGGCAGGCCTTCGATATCGCCGACAGTGCCGCCGATCTCGCACAGCATGAAATCAACCTCATCCTCGCCGATGGCGATGAAATCCTTGATCTCGTTGGTGACGTGCGGGATCACCTGAATGGTTTTGCCGAGGTAATCCCCGCGGCGTTCCTTTTCCAACACGTTGGAGTAAATCCGCCCCGAACTGACCGAGTCGGTCTTGCGGGCCGCCACGCCGGTGAAACGTTCATAGTGGCCAAGGTCCAGATCGGTCTCGGCCCCGTCATCGGTGACGAAAACCTCGCCATGTTCAAACGGCGACATGGTGCCGGGATCGACGTTCAGATAGGGGTCCAGCTTGCGCAGGCGCACCGAATATCCCCGGGCCTGTAACAGCGCGCCCAAGGCCGCCGAGGCCAGTCCTTTGCCCAAGGACGAAACCACACCACCAGTGATGAAAATAAATCGCGCCATAGTTTTTCGGCTGCTCCCGTGAGACGTCAAAATCAGCTGCCCGACGGTTCCGAAAAACCGCTGCATCACGGGACTTCACGTATAAAGGATTCGCGCGCATAGCGCAAGAGAACCGCAAGATGCTGTTGCAGTTCTCTTTCAGGTTTCTAGGTCTAGTGGATCAGTCGGCCTGCGGGATCAGCGGCGCGTTGTCGCCTTCTGCCGGAGGCAGCAGATCATCTGCCGACGGAACCGCAGGTGTGCTTTCTTCGGTTGCCGCAGGGGCCGGAACGCCCAGACGGTCGATCACCGAACTGCCCGAGGATTTCTGCGCCGCCAGAATGGTCAGCGTGATCGAGGTCACGATGAAGCAGGCCGCCAGAATCCAGGTCACTTTGCCCAATGCCGTCGCCGCTGCGCGGCCGGTCATGGCACCGCCGCCGCCGCCACCCATGCCAAGGCCACCGCCTTCGGACCGCTGCATCAGCACAACGGCAATCAGGCCCAAAGCCAAAAGAAGGTGGATGATGAGAACAACGTTTTCCATGGTGGTCCCGTGCAGCGTGACGTGTATCGCGTGGTACTTATGCAAGTTTCAACTTGGGGGCAAGACACGAGTTCACATCACCCCGCGTGATGTATCATATCACAGCAAAGGGACTGGACAGAGCGATAAATCCTGACGCAGGCTTCGGGCTATGCCTCATGACGATCCCGACCACCCGCACGCCCTTTTGCCACCCGAACCCGCGCTGCGCGTCAAGGCGCTGGAGACGATTCTGATCCGCAAGGGGCTGATCGATCCGGCAGCATTAGATGAGATCATCGACACCTACCAGAACAAGATCGGCCCGCAAAACGGCGCGCGCGTCGTGGCAAAGGCTTGGAGCGACCCTGATTTCAAAGCGGCACTGTTGGAAGATGCCACGCCGGTCGTTGCCGAGCTGGGGTACTACGGCCGTCAGGGTGAACACATGGTCGCCGTTGAAAACACGCCCCGGCAGCACAACATGGTCGTCTGCACCCTGTGCAGTTGCTACCCGTGGCCGCTGCTGGGTATCCCGCCCGGATGGTACAAATCCGATGCCTATCGCGCCCGTGCCGTGCGGGAGCCACGCAAAGTACTGGCCGAGTTCGGCGTTACCTTACCCGAAAGCACCGCAGTGCGTGTCTGGGATTCGACCGCCGAGATTCGGTACCTTGTGTTGCCGATGCGTCCCGAAGGCACAGAAGGTATGGGCGAGGATGAGCTGACCGCTTTGGTGACACGCGACAGCATGATCGGGACAGGCTTGCCCAAGGTGCCCTCATGACACGTGTCCATGACATGGGCGGACGCTTTGGCGATGGCGAAATCCGGCCCGAGGCTGAGGGCGCGCCGGTCTTTGCCGAAGACTGGCACGGGCGGGCTTTGGCCGTGACGCTGGCTGCCGGTTTTCTGGGGCAGTGGAACATCGACATATCTCGCCACGCGCGAGAGCGGTTGTCGCCCAAGGATTACACCCGGTTTTCCTACTATGAGAAATGGATCTCGGGCCTTGCCGATCTGTTGGTTGAACAAGGCGTACTGACCCTGGATGATCTGCGAGGGGCCGGAGATGATGCGCCGCATCCCTTGACGGACAAGACGCTGAAGGCCGAGGCTGTCGCCGCTGCACTTGCAAAAGGCGGACCAGCAGATCGGCCTTCAAACGTTGCCGCGCATTTTACGATCGGTCAGCAGGTGGTGACAGCGCGACCAACCGCCAATCGCCTTGTCGATGGTGGCCACACGCGCTTGCCAGTTTATGCAGCAGGGGCGCGAGGTCGTATCCTGCGATTGCATGGAACCCATGTCCTGCCAGATTCCAACGCGCATCGTTTGGGGGAAGCGCCGGAACCGCTATATGCCGTTGTCTTCCCGGCGTCCGAGCTTTGGGCCGCCCCCGAACACCCGGATGATGAGGTCGTGCTGGACCTCTGGCAAAGCTATCTGGAGCCCGCATGAGTGACTGCACCACACATTCCGCGCCGGAACCGGTGTTTGCCGAGCCATGGCACGCGCAGGTCTTTGCCGTAACGGTTGCCCTGAATGAAGCCGGACGTTTCGGCTGGCCCGATTGGGCGGCCCGGTTTTCGGACACGTTGAAGCGCAACGGTCTGGACCGTGAACTGGACGGCGGAGACGACTATTTCCACGCCTGGCTGGAAACGCTTGAAGGGTTGTTGGTCGAACAGGGCGCGGCGGTGTCGGAAGACGTGCAGATGCTTCACCGCGCGTGGGAGCAGGCGTATCTGACCACACCCCATGGCCAGCCGGTCCACTTGCGACCAGGCGGGTAGGGGGCGCTGCCCCCGCCGCCCGTTCCGGGCGACTCCCCCGAGATATTTTTGGCCAGATGAAGCAGGGGATCCGATCTTCATCTGGCTATAAATATCCCCGCCGGAGGCATCGCGCGCCAGCGCGATTTCCATCTGCGGCGAAATAGCGGTTTCCCTGTCCTCTGTGCCCCGTTATACGAGCCGAGTTTGATTACTCAGCACGAAAAGGACCGGATATGGCCAACGTGGTTGTTGTCGGCGCCCAGTGGGGTGACGAAGGAAAAGGCAAGATCGTCGACTGGCTCAGCGAGCGGGCGGACGTCATCGCGCGTTTTCAGGGCGGACATAACGCCGGGCATACTCTGGTTATTGATGGCGAGGTTTACAAGCTGAACGCGTTGCCCTCGGGCGTGGTGCGTGGCGGAAAGCTGAGCGTGATCGGGAACGGCGTCGTTCTGGACCCGTGGCATCTGGTCACTGAGATCGCGTCAATCCGTAAGCAGGGCGTCGAGATCACGCCCGAGACTCTGATGATTGCTGAGAATACGCCGCTTATCCTGCCGATCCATGGCGAGCTGGATCGTGCGCGGGAAGAGGCGGCCAGCAAGGGCACGAAGATTGGCACCACCGGTCGCGGAATTGGTCCGGCCTATGAGGACAAGGTCGGGCGACGCTCTGTCCGTGTTGCCGATCTGGCCGATGACGCGACGCTTGAGGCGCGTGTAGACCGCGCGTTGCAGCACCATGATCCGTTGCGCAAGGGCCTGGGCATTGATCCGGTCGATCGCGACGCGCTGGTAGCGCAGTTGAAGGAGATCGCTCAGCAAATCCTGCCGTTCGCCGCCCCGGTCTGGAAGGTGCTGAACGAAAAGCGCAAGGCGGGCAAGCGGATCCTGTTCGAAGGCGCGCAGGGCGCGTTGCTGGATATTGATTTCGGAACCTACCCGTTTGTGACCTCTTCCAACGTGATTGCCGGTCAGGCGGCGACGGGTGTGGGTATCGGCCCGGGGTCTGTTGATTTTGTGCTGGGCATCGTCAAAGCCTATACCACTCGTGTGGGAGAGGGGCCTTTCCCGACCGAGTTGGACGATGATGACGGGATGCGCCTGGGGACCCGTGGCCACGAGTTTGGCACGGTAACAGGCCGCAAACGCCGGTGTGGCTGGTTCGATGCCTGCCTTGTACGCCAGACCTGCGCGACCAGCGGCGTGAACGGCATATCGCTGACCAAGCTGGATGTTCTGGACGGGTTCGAGACGCTGAAAATCTGCACCGGTTATGAACTGGACGGTGAGCGTCTGGATTATCTGCCCACGGCAGCCGACCAACAGGCGCGCTGCACCCCGATCTACGAAGAAATGCCGGGTTGGAGCGAATCCACCGAAGGCGCGCGCAGCTGGGCCGACCTGCCCGCCAACGCGATCAAATACGTGCGCCGGGTCGAAGAACTGATCGAATGCCCCGTGGCGCTTTTGTCCACTAGCCCGGAGCGGGACGACACCATTCTGGTGACCGACCCGTTCGCAGACTGATGGGCGCGGACAAAAAGCCGGGCCTGAGTTACAAGGCCCGACGCCGCTGGTCGCTGGTGATTTTGCTGGTCGGCCTGCCGCTTTACATTGTTGCGGTGGTGACCGTTGTGAACTGGCTGGATCGCCCGTCGATCCTGGTTGAGCTGTTGGTTTACATTGCCCTTGGCATTGTCTGGGCCTTGCCTTTCAAGTTCGTCTTCCGGGGCGTCGGCAAAGAGGACCCGGACGACTCTTGACTCGATCCAGAGACGTCGCCGCCTAAACTGCGGGCAAAAGAAAAGGGCCGAGAGATGTCTCTCGGCCCTTTGTCTTTCTGACTGAGTGATCAACCCGCCGCGCGTTCATCATCCGGGCGGAAACCGATCAGGTTCGAGGCTGCGAACCGGCCCCCGCCTGCTTTCTGGATCTTGCCGTCACGCAGCAACTGACCAAAGGAGCGCAGGCTTTCTTCGCGGTTGAATTCGTTCTGCTTCAACGAGCGGACCTTGTTCATCAGCTGCGGGCGCGAGAACTGTTCCTGACCTTCGATGAAGGACAGATAGGCCGCCGCCGCTTCCAGAAGATCGGGCAGGGACTGCGCGCCCTGATCCTGCGCGAATTGCGCAAAGCCGCCTTCATCCGCTGCGATGTCGTCCTGCTGCGTGGTCACGCGGCGGGGCATGACCGGGCCGGTTTCGACGGCTTCGTCGTCTACACGCTGTTCTGCAACCAGTTTCAGCGGCGCGGCGTCATCGGATTCCGGACGCATGCTGGTGACCTGAATTTCCGGGCGGCGCGGGCTGACAACCGAGGCAAGATCGCCGCGATATTGCTGATCTGGCGAGGCCTTGTCGATTTCACCTTCGGCTTCGGTGGCCGCTACGGCGGTGCGCAGGTGCGAATATGTCTCACGCGCGTCACTGGTGGCCGGATCGCCCATCTGTTCATCAGCTTTGGCCATCAGGCGCAGAACGTCCTGATCCGATGCGCGCTCATCCGGCTGTTTCTGGTCCACGCGGTCGGACATATCTGCCTCGACGCTCGAGATTTTGTTCAGCAGGTTGACCTCGTCGTCCAGCGTCAGAACACCGGGCGCAATGTCTTGCTGAGCTTCTTCTTCGGCTTCCGCCTTCGCTTCGTGATCGCTCAGGATGTTCAGAATGCCATCATCATCCGCATCGTCTTCGGCGGTATCTTCGAAATCCGAGAACAAGACGTCGGCGGGCTGATCGTCTTCCGCCTCATCTTCAAAGAACGCGGCCGGGGCAGGCGCCGGTTCTTTCATGGCCACGGGCTGCGGCTCGAACGTTGGCTTCTGCGGTTCGAGGTCTTCGGCGCTGAGCGCACCGGCCTCGAAGGCGGCGGTTACGGCGTCAACCGGAGCCGGGGCGGCGCTGAGCAGGGCCGAGTCATCATCTTCGGAATAGGCCACAGGGGTGGCGTCCGAGTGCGAGACCACGGCGCGGATGCGCTGCAGTTTCGCGGCGATGCTGTCGGCAGCAGGGGCAGGCACGGCATCAGCTTGTTCAAACGACGTCTGCGGCGCGGGCTGGTGTACCGGCATCGGGGCCGGAGTTCGGGCCACGTTCACCTCAGATGGTACGGGGGCAGGGGCAGGCGCGGCCAACGGTGCGGGGGTGGCTTCGGTGGCGCGCAGCAACAGGCCGCTTTCGCTTTGCCGGGCTTCCACGTGCTGCGAGGCGTCGCGCTGTGCAATACGGGTCAGCATCTCGGCATCGGGCTGGGGGGGTTCCGAACCGAAATACCGGTCATCTGCTGCGAGGTCGCGAAAATACTCGGCAATGGACTTCATCGTTTCGAACGAGTCGTCAAACCCTTCCAAAGTGCAGGAGAAAGTCCCATAAGAAACGGTCAATACCTTGTTATTCTGTACCATCAGACGCACGTCCTCTACAAACTACGAGAGCCAACCTACCCGGAATCGGGCACACACATCGGCTCAGAACTTTCTGCATGAACCTATCATTTTGTGGTCTCAATGTGTCCAAATCCGGGAAAAATGATCAATCTTAGAAAAAATGAGCCGATTGTGCGTTCAAACGGTCCAATTGGCCTGTTTGGAGGGGGATTTGTCGGGTTTGAGGACCTGAATTTGGTGCTGAATCGCGTCAGATCGGTTGTCGCGGCGGATGGCGGAGCGGCCATTTTGGTCGATTCGGACATAATTCCCGAGGCCGTGATCGGCGATTTCGATTCGATGCCTCAGGAAGTGCGAGCGCAGGTTCCCTCGGATCGGTTGTTTCAAATCTCGGAGCAGAACAGTACGGATTTCGACAAGGCGCTGAGGCACATAGAGGCCCCGCTGGTGCTGGGCGCCGGGTTTCTGGGCGGGCGGCTGGATCATCAATTGGCGGTTCTGAACACTCTGGTCGCGCGCTTGGATCGTCCCTGCATCCTGCTGGGTGAACATGAGGTGGTGTTCCACGCACCGCGCTGGATCACCCTGCACCTGACACCCGGCGATATCGTGTCCTTGTTTCCGATGCGGCGCGTCACGGGGCGCAGCCAGGGGTTGGAATGGCCGATCGAAGGGTTGGTGTTCGAACCGGATGGTCGGGTCGGAACTTCGAACCGCGCGGTGTCGGATGTCGAACTGCATATGGACGGGCCGGGCATGTTGCTGATGGTGCCGCGCGCGGCGCTGGATCAGGTTATGCAGGCGTTTCTGTCGGACCAGACCGGGCGGTGGCCCTCTCACGCAGAATGACATATAGCCCGGCACCGATTGTGATCAGAATGCCAATCGCCGCGATCCCGTCGGGCAGGTCGTGAAAGATCAGCCAGCCGATCAGGGTTGCAACCGGGATTTCCAGATATTGCATCGGGGCCAGCGTGGCCGACGGCGCATAGCGCAGCGACCAGGTCATCAGCAGATGCGCGACCGTTCCCAGCACGCCGATGGCCAGCAACAGCCAGTGGGTGTTGCCAGCGGGGATGATCAAGGACAATTCCCAAATCCCCGCATTGGTGCCCCAAAGGACCACCGGCAGCAGCAGGACCGTGGCAAACACCCCGGACACGGCCTGCAGGGAGACCGGATCGGTTTCCTTGGCGATCTGACGCGTCACCAGCATGAACAAGGCAAAAACCACGGCCACGATCAGGGGCAGCAGGGCGGGCAATCCGACCTCGGCAAAGCTGGGCTGGATCACCAGCAAGGTCCCGATGAAACCGACGATACAGGCGATCAGGCGGCGCGGGCCGACCTCTTCCTGCAAGACGTATCTCCCAAGCAGCAGCATGATGAAGGGCATGACAAAGGCGATGGCAATTGCATCCGCCAGCGGCAGAAACTGCAACGCACTGAACATGGCGGTGATGCCGATGATGTGCAGAACCGTGCGGATCAGGGTCAGCCGCAGAACGCGCCCCCGCATGCGCCATGGCCGTCCCGTGACTGCAATCAGCGGGATCAGAATCGCCGCCTGTATGGCAAAGCGCACCAGCACCAGCAGGCCCAGAGGCGTTGTTTCCCCCAACAGCTTGGCCATCGAGTCGCCAAGCGGCGCAAGCACGCAAAAGCCGAGCATCAGAACGATGCCGAATACGGGACGATCCTGGGTCATGGCCGCGACGCTAGCGGTTTCGCGGCGCGGGGGAAAGCTCTGTTCTCAGGCGTCCGGAAGGGGTTGGACTTTGGTGTAATCCGGGCCGGTGCAGGTCGGCAGACCATCATCCAGATGCAGCCAGTCCAGTTTCTCTTCATGCGACACATGCAGAGTCGGTTGCAGCGCTTCGGGGGTTTCCAGCGTCGCAACATACAAGTGCAGCACATCCGACATCTTAGCCGAGCGGAAAGAGATCGGCGTTCCGCAATGCGGGCAGAATGTGCGCTCGACACCGGGAGAGGAATTGAAACTCTTCGGTTCCTCTTTGGTCCAGCGCCATTGGGTGTCGCGGACCGCGAAATAGGTGGTCATGGGCGCGGCGCATTGGCGGCGGCAGCTGTCGCAATGACACGAGACGCAGGACAGGATCGGAGGATCAACCTCAAACGCGATCCTGCCGCACAGGCAATGTCCACGCATGATGCCGCCTCCTGTCTGACCTCAGCAGTTGGGGATGTTCACAGCCAAACCGCCAAGCGATGTCTCTTTGTACTTCTCATGCATATCATGCCCGGTCTGGCGCATGGTTTCTATGACGGAATCCAAGGGTACGAAATGCTTGCCGTCCCCGCGCAATGCAAGCGACGCAGCCGAGACGGCCTTGATCGCGCCCAGGCCGTTGCGCTCGATACAGGGCACCTGCACCAGACCCGCGACCGGATCGCAGGTCATGCCCAAATGATGTTCCAAGGCGATCTCGGCGGCGTTTTCCACCTGCTCGGGCGTGCCGCCCATCACGGCGCACAAACCGGCGGCGGCCATGGCCGAGGCGCTGCCGACCTCGGCCTGACATCCCGCTTCAGCCCCCGAAATCGAGGCGTTGAATTTCACCAAACCCCCAATAGCGGCGGCGGTCAGCAGGAAATCCTCGATATGGCTTTCCGATGCGCCGGGCACGTGGTCCAGGTAATAGCGCAGCACCGCAGGCAGAACGCCTGCCGCACCGTTGGTGGGGGCGGTGACAACCTGTCCTCCGGCTGCGTTTTCCTCGTTCACGGCCATGGCGTAAACGCTCATCCAGTCGTTGATCGTGTGCGGCGCAGTCAGGTTCATGCCGCGTTCCGCCATCAGCGCGTCATAGATGCCTTTGGCGCGGCGACGCACGCTCAGACCGCCGGGCAGAATGCCATCGGTGTGCAGACCGCGTTCGATGCAATCGTTCATCACTTGCCACAGACGCGCGCTTCCTTTGGCGAAACTGTCCGCGCATCCGCGCGCGATTTCGTTTTCGCGCTTCATCTGGGCGATGGACTTGCCGCTGGAGGCGGCCATCTCCAGCATCTCGACCGCTGACTTAAAGGGGAAGGGGACCGGTGCGCCTTCATCTGTCGCTTTGCCTTCGGCCAGTTCCTCTTCGGTCAGAACAAAGCCGCCGCCGATGGAATAGAACACCTGCCGCAGGATCACATCACCCTGCGCATCGGTAGCCATCAGGATCATGCCATTGGCGTGGCCGGGCAGGTTGTGGTCGTAATCAAAGACCAGATCTGCCTTGGGGTCGAACTTCAGGGTCGGCAGCCCCTCGGGGGTGACCGTATGCGTCTCGGCAATCGCGGCCAAAGCGGCCTCGGCCTTGTCGTTGTCATAGGTGTCGGGCACGAACCCGGCCAGACCAAGAATTGTCGCCCTGTCGGTGGCATGTCCCACGCCTGTAAACGCCAGTGACCCATGCAGCGACCCGCGCAGCCCGGCGAACTCAAATGGTGAGGCGCGCATCATGTCAAGGAAACGCGCCGCAGCGACCATCGGGCCCATTGTGTGTGATGAGGACGGGCCGATGCCGACTTTGAACATATCAAAAACGGAAAGGAACATGTCAGATAGCTGAGCCTTCTGGAGGGTTGGCGTGGATCGGAGAGGTGAACGGGGTGACCCCAAGACCTTCGGCTGCAACGGCCGCACGGGTCGCGGGGCGGGATTCAAGCTGCATCAGGATCGCTTGCAGATAAGGCGTGTCGGCCAACTGATACCAACTGCGATCCGCGCTTGCCGGGTACAGCGCCATCCAGCGCATCATGCAAGCAAGGTAGTAGGTCAGGATCGATGGTTTATCTGCGCTCAGCCAGTCAAGGGCCTTTGCGGCCTCGGTATCCAGATGTTTCAGATGGGTGCGCAGCCTTGGGCGGATACCTTGGCGTAAAGGCTCGGCCTGCGCGGCATCGATGTATTTCTCGGCATAGAACAGAATGCGCAGATCGGCATGCAGCGTGTTTGATGCAAAAAACAGCCATTTCAGGAACGATGCCCGATCCGGGCTGTCCGGTGCAGGGGCAAGTTGCCCATGTGTGTCAGCCAACCACAACAGAATGGCCGCTGTTTCAAATATTGGTCCGTTGGGCGTTTCCAGAACCGGGATCAGCCCGTTTGGGTTCAGCGCGCGATAGGCCGCGCTATCCTGTTCGTTCTGCCGTCGGTCGACCAGAACGGTGTCATAGGGTTGGCCCATCTCTTCCAACACCAGCCGGATCACCAGCGAGGCGTTGTCGGGGGCATAGTGCAGGCGGTAGGACGTCGTCATGAGGTCTATTTATACCGCACCGCGAATCCAAAAAGACATGATTGCGACGTTTCCTATCGGAAACGCGTAGTCTTGCGACATCTTTCGCAGGGATGCCGGGTGAATTGGGTCTCGAAGTCGCGATGTGCATTCCGTATAAGTCTGGCAGACCAATCAGGGAATGCTGCCAATGACCGGAGAATTGTCGCCAATCGATACCGCAAAATACGTCGCGGCCCGACGCGCGGCAGAGATGGTCGAAGACGGGATGCGTGTCGGATTGGGAACCGGCTCGACCGCCGCCTGGCTGGTGCGACGTTTGGGTGAGCGCACGCAGCAAGAAGGGTTGCGGTTCAAGGGCGTCCCGACCTCGACCCGTACCGCGCAATTGGCCCGAGAGGTGGGGATCGAGGTCGTCTCGCTGGATCAGGCCGGGTGGCTGGACCTGACGATTGACGGCGCGGATGAGTTTGACGGTGGTCTGAACCTGATCAAGGGCGGCGGTGGCGCGCATCTGCAGGAGAAGATCGTCGCTACGGCCAGCGATCAGATGGTGGTCATCGCCGATGCAGGCAAAGAGGTCGAAACGCTGGGTGCGTTCCCTCTGCCGGTCGAGGTGATCCCGTTCGGCTGGCAAACCACGCGTACCCTGATCGAAGAGGCGCTGGATACGATGGATGTGCTTGGCACGACTTCCGCCCTGCGCATGAATGGCGAGGCGCCCTTTGTCACCGATGAAGGCAACCACATTCTGGACCTACATCTGCAACGGATCGGCAACGCGCGCCAGATGGCACTGGTTCTGAACCAGGTGCCGGGCGTGGTCGAAAATGGCCTGTTCATCGACATCTGCGACAAGGTTGTGGTCGGCCACGGCGATGGCCGGGTCGAGCTGCGCGATATCAACGCAGGCACGATTGAGATGGACCAGTTGATCGGCGGTGCGCGCGAAAACCTGTTTTCGGACCTTGCGGATTGATCCCGGCGCGACCTTTGATGCAAGCATCCGTGAAAAAACCGAAATATGTGCATCAAGGGGTTGGCAGTCTGGTTTTTGCGCCCAGATACCCAGAGACTTTTTGAAAGCTGAACGAAGGAACCCAGCATGAGCTTTGACTATGATCTGTTCGTCATCGGAGGCGGCTCGGGCGGGGTTCGCGCGGCGCGCGTCGCCGCTGGCGAAAACGGAGCCAAAGTGGCACTGGCGGAAGAGGATCGCTATGGCGGCACCTGTGTGATCCGGGGCTGTGTGCCGAAGAAACTGATGGTGTTTGCCAGCGAGTTTTCGGGCATGGTCGGCGATGCGCAAGCCTATGGCTGGGACATTCAGCCCGGCGCGCTGAACTGGAACACGTTCCACGACAAGCTGGTGGCCGAACTGGATCGTCTGGAAGGCATCTACCGCAATATCCTGAAGAACAACGGCGTTGAAAGCTTTGATCAGCGCGCCCGTGTCGTTGATCCGCATACCGTCGAACTGGCTGATGGCACTCGCAAGACCGCCAAGCACATCCTGATTGCCACTGGCGGTCGCCCGGTTGTACCGGACTTTCCGGGCTCGGATCTGGCGATTACTTCGAACGAGATTTTCCACCTGGAGAAGCTGCCCGAAAGCATCCTGATCGTCGGGGGCGGCTATATCGCCAGCGAGTTTGCGGGGATTATGAACGGGATGGGTGTAAAGACCACTCAGTTCTATCGCGGGGCACAAATCCTGCGCGGCTTCGATGAAGAGGCACGCGGGCTGATCTGTGAAGAGATGCGCCAGAACGGCATCGATGTGCGTCTGGGCACCAACGTGCTTGAGATGGCCAAAGAAGGCGAGAAGATCCGCGTCAAAGCCACGGATGGCACCGAGGATCAGTTCGACGTGGTCATGTATGCCACGGGCCGTGCGCCCAATGCCGACAATCTGGGTCTTGAAGAGGTCGGGATCGAGCGCGGCCGCAAGGGCGAGATCATCGTGGATGAATACAGCCAGACGGGTGTACCTTCGATCTACGCCATCGGTGACGTGACCGACCGTGTGAACCTGACCCCGGTTGCGATCCGCGAAGGCATGGCCTTTGTCGAAACCGTGTTCAAAGGCAACCCAACGCCTGTGGATCACGAGTTGATCCCGACCGCGATCTTCACCCAGCCGGAATTCGGCACCGTGGGCCTCAGCGAAGAAGATGCGGCAGCGCAGGAGCCGATTGAGGTCTATGCGACCTCGTTCAAACCGATGCAAAAGGCGTTTGCCGGAGGAACGCAGCGGGTTCTGATGAAGCTGCTTGTCAGTCAGGCGACGCGAAAGGTGCTGGGATGTCATATCGTTGCGCCGGGCGCGGGTGAGATGATCCAGCTGGCAGGCATTGCCGTAAAGATGGGCGCAACCAAGGAAGATTTCGACCGTACAGTCGCGGTTCATCCCGTGATGGCCGAAGAACTGGTGACAATGCGGCAACCTGTGCGCACTGCTTGATTTGCAAGCGCGCGCACACAAGTTACAAGAGACCCCGTGATCACACGGGCCTAAACGAAGGAATTGATACATATGGCGGGCAACAGCGGTGGCCCCTGGGGGGGCGGAGGCTCCTCGGGCGGCGGAGGAAATCGGGGAAATAACGGGGACGGGCGCAAGCCCCCCGAAGGCGACGGCCCGCAGATCCCCGAGATCGATGAGCTGATGAAAAAAGGCCAGGAACAGCTGCGCGTCCTGATGGGCGGTCGCGGCGGTGGCCGTGGCGGCAATGGTCAGGGTTCGGGCGGCGGTGGCCCGATCTTTACCAAAGGCACTGTAATAATCGGTGGCTTGGTGGCGATTGGCCTTTGGGCGGCTGCAAGTTTCTACACGGTTAAGCCGGAAGAACAGTCTGTTGAGCTGTTTCTGGGCGAATTCTCTGCTGTGGGTAATCCGGGTCTGAACTTTGCGCCGTGGCCATTCGTGACGGCCGAGGTACTTCCGGTTACCCGTGAACAGACGGAAGACATGGGCGGCGCGCGCGGCAGCGATGATGGTCTCATGCTGACCGGTGACGAAAATGTGGTCGATATTGACTATCAGGTCGTATGGAACATCACCGAACCGGACAAATTCCTGTTCAACCTGCGTGATCCGCGTCAGACGATCCGCGCCGTGTCGGAATCGGCGATGCGCGAAATCATTGCACAAAGCGAGCTGGCACCGATCCTGAACCGGGATCGTGGCATTATCGCGGATCGCCTTCAGGAATTGATCCAATCCACAATGGATAGTTACGATTCTGGTATCAACATCGTACGCGTGAACTTTGACAAGGCCGACCCGCCGCAGGACGTGATCGCCGCTTTCCGCGACGTTCAGGCCGCTGCGCAGGAACGTGACCGGCTGCAGAACGTCGCCGACGCCTATGCCAACCGTGTTCTGGCGGAAGCCCGTGGTGAAGCCGCGCAGGTTTTGGAAGAGGCCGAAGCCTATCGCGCCCAGCAGATCAACAGCGCGCAAGGTGAGGCGAGCCGTTTCAGCGCGGTTCTCGAAGAATACACCAAAGCGCCTGATGTGACCCGCAAACGCCTGTATCTGGAACGGATGGAGCAGGTTCTGGGTGATGTCGACAAGATCATCCTCGACGAGAACTCGACCGGTCAAGGGCAGGGCGTTGTGCCATATCTGCCGCTGAACGAACTGCGTCGCACCCCAGCCGCGGAGAGCAACTGATGCGTAAGTCACCCATTATCCTGATCATCGTTGCAATTCTGGCCGTTGCCGGGTTGTCCTCGATCTTCATCGTGGACGAGCGTGAACGTGCGCTGGTTCTGCAATTCGGTCGCGTTGTCGCCGTGAAAGAAGAGCCCGGTCTGGCGTTCAAAATCCCGCTGATCCAGGAAGTCGTTCGGTACGACGACCGGATTCTGTCGATTGACGTTCAGCCACTGGAAGTCACCCCGCTGGATGACCGTCGTCTGGTGGTTGACGCATTCGCGCGTTACCGGATCTCCGATCTTGAACAGTTCCGTCAGGCCGTTGGTGTTGGCGGTGTGCCGGTCGCCGAAGATCGTCTGGACCGCATCCTGCGCGCCGAAACGCGGGAAGTTCTGGGTTCTGTATCCTCGCGGGATATCCTCAGTTCCGACCGTGCGGCCCTGATGCTGCGCATCCGCAACAGCGCAATTGCCGAAGCGCGGGCGCTGGGCGTCAACGTGATCGATGTGCGCCTGAAAGCGACCGACCTGCCGCAAGCCAACCTCGAAGCCACCTTCGACCGGATGAAGGCAGAACGCGAACGTGAAGCAACCGACGAACGCGCACGTGGTAACGAAGCCGCGCAGCGGGTTCGCGCGCAAGCTGACCGGACCGTGGTGGAACTGGTGTCTGACGCCAACCGTGAGGCCGAGATCATTCGCGGTGAGGCCGACGCCGAACGCAACGCGATCTTCGCCGAAGCCTATGGCGCGGACCCGGAGTTCTTTGAATTCTACCGCTCGCTGACAGCTTACGAGAATGCTCTGCAAGGCAGCAACAGTTCGTTGATCCTGAGCCCGGACTCGGAGTTCTTCAACTATCTTGCCTCGCCAACGGGGCGGCGGCCGGCGGCTGCTGCGGTCGCTGAGTAATGGGTATGATCCTTCTGGCCTTCGGGCTGGTTCTGATTGTCGAGGGGCTGGCCTATGCGCTGGCCCCTTCACTTATTGAGCGGATGCTCGAGGCGCTTCGATCATTGCCGGAACAGGCACGACGACTTGCAGGGCTTTTATGTGTTGTCAGCGGTCTGGTCCTGCTTTGGGGCGCGTATCAGGTCGGGTTTTAACCCATCTGTTTCACTTGGTGGTGATTTCCCCGCGATCCTGAGTTGCGAGTGGGAACAAACCGACTACATTGGATGCCAAGAAGGGTCTGCCTGCGGGCGGACAACAAGGATTTGACGACAAGGAGTTCCCAAGTGCAGGCACAAGCACGCAGTATTTCCGTCCGGCGGGACGATGGTGTTGGTTTCATGCGGCTGATGTGGCTGGCATTTGCGGGGATGATCCTGATCGCGGCGCAAACCGTTGCCGCCTATGCGCGCGGGGAAAGCCTTGCACCGCTGGCGGAGCAGATCAGCCCGGCGGTAGTGAACATCACCACATCCACGCTGATCGAAGGCCAGACCGGACCGCAGGGTATCGTGCCCGAAGGATCCCCGTTCGAGGATTTCTTTCGCGAGTTTCAGGACCGAAACGGGGACGACGACGATGACAATCGCCCCCGTCGCAGCAATGCGCTGGGGTCGGGGTTTGTGATCTCCGAGGACGGTTACATCGTGACCAACAATCACGTCATTGCCGAAGCGGACGAGATTCTGGTCGAGTTCTTCCCGGGCGACGGTCAGCCCAAGAAAGAACTGCCCGCCAAGGTGATCGGAACGGATGAGAAAACCGATATCGCGCTGCTCAAGGTCGAGGCCACGGGGCCGCTGCAATATGTGCAGTTCGGTGACAGCGACATTGCGCGTGTCGGCGATTGGGTGATCGCCATGGGCAACCCGCTGGGGCAGGGCTTTTCGGTCTCTGCCGGGATTGTCTCGGCCCGGAACCGGGCGCTGAGCGGGTCGTATGACGACTACATCCAGACGGATGCGGCGATCAACCGGGGCAACTCGGGCGGGCCGTTGTTCAACATGAATGGCGAGGTGATCGGCGTGAACACCGCGATCCTGTCGCCCAATGGCGGCTCGATCGGCATCGGGTTCTCGATGGCCTCGAACGTGGTTGTGAAGGTGGTCGACCAGCTGCGCGAGTTCGGTGAAACCCGTCGTGGCTGGCTGGGTGTGCGCATTCAGGACGTGACCGAGGACATGGCCGAGGCGATGGGTCTGGAAAAACCCGGTGGCGCGCTGATCAGCGATGTGCCGGATGGTCCGGCCAAGGATGCGGGGCTGAAAGCGGGCGACGTGATCCTCAGCTTTGACGGGGTCGAGGTCGAGGATACCCGTGGTCTGGTGCGTCAGGTCGGCGAAACCACGGTGGGCAAATCCGTCCGCGTTGTGGTCAGCCGCGATGGTGCCACGCAGACCATTCTGGTCACTCTGGGCCGCCGTGAAGATGCCGAGCGTGCCGAGAACGGGGAAGAGGATACCCCGGACGCGCCGGCCGACGAAAACACCGACATTCTGGGCCTCACAATCTCGCCGCTCAGCGACACGCTGCGCGAGGATCTGGGGCTGGACGCGGATGCCGAAGGGCTGGTGGTGTCGGATGTGGACGAAGCATCCGAGGCCTATGCCAAGGGCCTGCGCGCTGGTGATCTGATCACCGAAGCCGGTCAGCAGAAGGTTGTGACGGTCGAGGACCTTGAGGCGCGCATGGAAGAAGCCCGGACTGCGGGGCGCAAATCCTTGCTGCTGCTGGTCCGTCGCGGCGGTGACCCACGCTTTGTGGCGCTGAGTCTGGAAGAATAAAGGACCGGGCGCGGGAACGCGTCGTCAGGACATGAAAAGAGGCTCCGATCCGGGGCCTCTTTTTCTTTTGGAACGGCGGGGAATTGCGACCATCCATTATGTCGCAAACGGAAGTGACCTGACCCAAGGCCCGTGTTACTGGCCGGATGAAAGGGTATCCCGTGGCAGAACATCAGAAATTACAAAACCCTACCGTCGGCATCGCCTTCATCCTGTTCGGCATGTTGGCGATTTCGTTCAACGATATGATGATCAAGTTCCTGTCGGGCGGTTACCCTCTGCATCAGATGGTTTTCGCCCGGTCCTTTATCGGGATCGGCTTCAGTCTGGCTCTGGTTCAGTTGGAAGGCGGCTGGCGCATTCTGAAAACGGATCAACCCGGTCTGCACCTGCTACGGGCCATATTCATCGTGATCGCGAACCTCACTTTTTTCAGCGCCCTGGCCGTCATGCCATTGGCCGAGGCCACGGCTGTTTTCTTCGTGGCGCCATTGATGATCACGTTGCTGAGCATTCCGCTGCTGGGCGAAAAGGTCGGGCCGTTGCGCATCGGCGCGGTTTTGGTGGGGTTTGCCGGTGTGATCATCATGACGCGCCCGTGGGAAAGCGGGGCCGAGCGCTCAGTCAGCCTGTGGGTTTACGCACTGCCCGTGGCGGCGGCGTTCACCTATGCGCTGAACAACGTGATGACGCGGTTTCTGGGCGCGAAATCCAAGGCGTCTGCAATGGCGGTCTATGTCCAGTCCGCGTTCATCGCCATCAGCATCCTGTTCTGGGCCGTGGCCGGGGATGGGCGTTTTGCAGAGGGGCTGGAGAACGAAAGCCTTGTGTTTCTTCTGCGGGCCTGGGTCTGGCCCGAGGGGCGAGACGTCTGGCTTTTTGCGGGCCTCGGTCTGAATTCTGCCATCATCGGCTATTGTTTGGGGCAGGCGTATCGCATGGCCGACGCGGCCACTGTAGCGCCGTTCGAATATGTGGGGCTGCCTTTGGCGATCTTTTGGGGCTGGGCGATCTGGGGTGAATGGCCCGATCTGCCGGTCGTATGGGGGATCGTTTTGATTCTGGGATCCGGCCTGTTTGTGTTCCTTCGGGAAAAGCAAAAGAACCGAAAGGTGCTGCGCGGCAAGCGCGTGAACCGCCGGTACTGACACGTAAACCCGCCGTGCCACCCCCTTGAAGGTAAATGAGCCATATGCCGGGACAGCATATGGCTCAGGTACAGGGAGAGGTCAGTGGACAGATATCGGGGATGATTCTCTGACCTCCTACGGTAACAAGATCACGCTAGCTTGAACCTGGGTTCTGTTCTGTGAACCAGTTCACACGGGCGCATCTGTCGTCAGATCAAATCCGATTCGGCCAGCTCGCGCAGGGCTTCGAAATCCTGAATTTGCAGACCGCCACGGGAGGCCTCGACCACGTTGTCGCGTTTCCAGGTCGAGATGGTCTTGGACACGGCTTCGCGCGTTGCACCGACAAACTCGGCCAGTTCGCTTTGCGACAAGGTGATGCGTTCGTTGGGGTTGTCCTGCAGGTTGGACAGGTGCAGCAGCTTGCGGGCCAGTCGGATCGGCATCGGCAGAAAGACCTGCTCGTTCAATTGCGATCCCATCCAGCGCATGCGCAGACCGGCCAGACGCACCATATCAACGGCCAGATCGGGGTGTTGGCGGAGTTGGTTCATGACATCGCGCCGCCTAACGCGCAGAACGCGTGTGGGCTCGGCCGCGGCAACCGTTGCGGTGCGCGGGCCGCTGTCGAACAGGGCAATCTCACCAAAGACTTCGCCCGGGCGCATCAGGGTCAGCGACAGCTTGCGGCCGCTCATGGCGAGAAACGACACCTCAAGCGTCCCTTCGATGATCGCATAAAGCGCATCGCCTTCATCCCCTTGTTCAAACAAGGTTTCGTCCTGGTCCAGGGATATTTCGGAGGCAAGCGCCGAGAGCATATCTCGTAGCTCGTCTGAGGCTTCGGACAAAAAGCCACTATTGGGAAAGGCCGTCATGCGGGCGGTGAACTCCGGCTGTGAATGGTGAGTGGTGCCTTAACCTTTCACAGCTTGCCCGCTAAGCCAAGGTTTTTTGTATGGATTTGCTCTCTTTACGGTTGAACCCGACGGTATGTTCCACGGTGCGAACCGTTTATTGGCGGTCGGGGTCGTCCATGTAGTTTTGCAACAGGCTGAACTGCAGCATCAGGAACGCCATCAGGGCAATCGGAAAGCCGAAGGTTTCGATCTTGACCCACAGGTCGGTGGACATGGTCCGCCAGACAATTTCATTGGCGACAGCCAGCACAGCAAAACAGGCACACAGACGGCGCGTCAGGATCATCCAGCCTTCGTGTTTCATCGGCAGCATCTCGTCCAACACATAGGCCAGATAGGATTTCCCCTGCAGCAGTCCGATGCCCAGAATCGTCGAGAAAACGCCATAGACCAGCGTGGTTTTCATTTTGAAAAACCGCTCATCATTGAACCAGGCGGTCAGCCCGCCGAAAAAGATGACCATGAAGGCGGTGAAAATCTGCAATCGGCTGAGTTTCCCGGTCAGGAACCAAAGGATGCCCATCGCGCCCAGCATCAGCGGCACGAAGATGATGGTGGCGATAATGAACCCCGAATACTCGGTGCCGCCGATCAGGAAGCTGTCATCGCGCAGGCGCAGGTAGATGAAGAAGAAGGCCAGCGGGGGCCCAAGCTCCAGCACCTGTTTCAGAAACGGGTTGATGTCTTTTTTGCCTGTCATCATGTCTTCCTGCTGCTTACCCGCCCATTTCAACTATTACGGCGCCCAATGCAATCAATGCCATCAGGGCAATGCGTCTGGGGCCAACGGTTTCTTTCAGAACCAGCCAGCCGATCAGGGCGGCGAATACGGTGGAAGTTTCACGCAAGACGGCGGCCTCGCCCACCTTGTCCAGCCGCGTGGCCAGCATGATGGACCCAAAAGACAACGGCGCGATGATGCCGCCCGCAAGCCCGCGCAGCATCAGGGGCCCGATAGCCGGACGGTTGATCATGGCGCGCCATCTGAGGAAGGCGTAGATCGGCATCGCGGCCCCGTCGATCATGAAGAACCACGCGAGGAAAGTGAACGGGTCCGCAGTGGCGCGGATGCCATAGGCGTCATAGGTGGTATAAAGCGCCACGAACAACCCGGTAGCCACGGCCAGCGCCAGCGCGATGCCAAGCGTTTCCCGGTTGGTCTCAAGAAAGCGCAGGTTGTAGATCGCGAGGCCGAATATCCCGGCCAGAAGGACCGCCACGCCCAGCCACTGGGTACCTGTGAAAGTTTCCCCGAACAGCAGATAGGCTCCGATCACGGTGAACAGCGGGCCGGTGCCCCGGACGACAGGGTAGACGACCGTATAGGAGCCTTTGGTATAGGCCATGGCTTGAAGCGTTTTGTAGGCGATGTGGATCAGCCAGACGACCCCAAAGATGGGCCACATATAGGGTTCAGGCCATGGTACGACGAAGAAGGCGAAGGGGGCGGCCATCAGGCAATAGCAAGCGTCGATGGCCCCCCGCGACAGCCACGGGTCGTGGCGGCCTTTTTGAAGTGCGCCGAACGCGGCGTGCAGGAAGGCAGCCATCAGCGCCAGCCCAAGGGCAAGCTGGTGGCCCGCTTCGGTGCCTTCGAGTGAGATTAGCCAGTCGCTCAAGTATCAGATCTTTGTGCTGGGTGGAGAGGCTGGGGGCTGTCTGCCCCCAGACCCCCGAAGATATTTGTAGCCAGATGAAGAATCGGATCAGCTTTGGTCGAGGCCGGTGAGGGCGGCGGCGAATTCTTCGGGGTCGAAGGGGGCGAGGTCGTCGATTTGTTCTCCGACGCCGATGGCGTGGATGGGCAGGCCGAACTTGTCTGCCAGCGCGACAAGCACGCCGCCCTTGGCGGTGCCGTCGAGCTTGGTCATCACCAGGCCGGAAACGTCAGCCAGATTGCGGAAGGTTTCCACCTGACTGAGTGCATTTTGGCCCGTGGTCGCGTCCAGCACCAGCAGGGTATTGTGCGGGGCAGTATCGTCGACCTTGCGGATGACGCGCACGATTTTGGCCAGTTCCTCCATCAGGTCAGCGCGGTTTTGCAGGCGGCCCGCCGTGTCGATCATCAGCAGGTCTGCACCGTCTTCTTGTGCTTTGGTCAGCGCGTCGAAGGCGAGGCTGGCGGGGTCGGACCCTTCCGGGGCGGTCAGAACTGGGACGCCTGCGCGTTCCCCCCAGACTTGCAATTGTTCGACGGCGGCGGCGCGGAACGTGTCTCCGGCGGCGATGACGACTTTTTTGCCTGCGGATTTGAACTGGCTGGCAAGCTTGCCGATGGTTGTGGTTTTGCCCGAGCCGTTGACGCCGACGACCAGAACCACCTGCGGGCGTTTGGGGTAGATGGGCAGCGGGCGGGCAACGGGTTCCATCACGCGGGCGACTTCCTGCGCCAGCAACTGCTTGATTTCGCGGGCCGAGAGTTTGCGGCCAAAGCGCCCCTCGGCAATATTGGCAGTGACACGCAGGGCGGTGTCGACGCCCATGTCAGAGGCGATCAGCAGTTCTTCGAGCTGTTCCAGCATGTCGTCATCCAGCGTGCGGCGGATTTCGGTTTTGCTTTCAGAGCGACTGAACAGACGACCCAGAAGCCCCTTGTTTTCAGGGACTTCGGGCGGCGTAGGCGCCGGGGTTGGGTCTGCGGGGGCAGGCTCGGGCACCTCGACAGGCTCGGTGGTCGGTACGGGCGTAGGAATCTCCGGCACCGGCTGCGGTTTGGGCTCGGGCTGTGGGATCACCGGATCAGCGGCGGTTTCCTCACCGCCGTCTTCGACAATGGCGTCCAGCCCCTGTTCAAGGCGTGAAGAGGATTTGAACAGCTTGTCCTTCAGCTTTGAAAAAAACGCCATTTTCGATCTCCGCAGGTGTTCCCCCCACCTAATGCGGATTTACCCGAGTTGCAAAGGGTCAGGTAAAGGCAATCAGCAGCCCGGCCTGCGCCACCCAATAGAGCGGCCAGATCGCATAGGGTGTGAGTTTCAGGGCCGGGTGGTTTGGGGGCAGAAGGAACTTTTCGGTCGCCAGAACCAGATCCGAGGCAATGAAGGCCAGCGCGGCCGGAAGGGCCCAGACCAGCATGCCGGTGGGTTGCAGGGACAGGACCGATACTCCCATGCCGAGAATGATGGGGATATAGATCAGAACGGGGACCTTCAGCTCTCCGGCGCGGGGCGGGAGGATTGTAATGACGACGACACCCAGAAGGATCAGCGACCAGAATATCCCCGGTCGATCAAGGATGAGGCCGGCTGCGCTGGCAGGATGAGACAGGAACAGGGCAATATAGGCGATGTGGCCTGCCGCAAATGCGCCGATGCCTGCCATGAAGGTTGCCTCGGACTCGCGTGAGAGCAAGGCGTCCCCGACGGCGCAGAGCGCAAGCGCGAAGATCAGCAGCATCGCGCCGCCTTCAAGCGCAGCGATCACGGCCAGCAACGCGACCGAGGCGGTTTTGAGCACCGTTCGCGCAGCACCTGCCGGGCGCGGTGCCAGGGGAAGATAGGCCAGCGCACATGCCGCTGCGATCCAGAACAGGACGGTCATGTCGTATCCTCTCGGTTGTTTTGGGCCTACTGTCCTTCCTGATCTGCAGCCCAGGCAACAGGTGACGTAGAGGCAGGCGAAACCGGGCAATGCGATTAGCCTTGGCTGCCGGTATCTGACACTATGGTCGCATGGTGAGGTATCTTGCGATTCTACTGGCCCTCTCGGCCCAAGCCGTTGGCGCGCAAACAGCGCTTTCCGGCGCGGAGTTCGATGAGTATACGCGCGGAAAAACCCTGTTTTATGGTTTCCAAGGGAAGGTTTATGGGGTTGAGCAGTATCTGCCCGATCGGCGTGTCATCTGGTCGTTTCTGGACGGGCAGTGCAAGAAAGGCGTCTGGTATCAGCGTGAGGAACAGATCTGTTTTGTCTACGAAGACAGGCTGGATCCGCAATGCTGGGTGTTCAAACGGTCCGGCGGTGGCCTGATCGCGCGGCCAGACGGCGATCCTCAGGCAACCGAGCTGTATGGGATCGAGGATCTGGGCCAGGACATGGTGTGCCTTGGTCCCGAGGTCGGGGTCTGATCCTAGTTTACGCGAAGGTCGTCGTAGCTGATCATGACGTGTTCCTGATACGCAGGTCGCTGGCTCAGCCTGTCAAAGTAACGTTGTAGATTTGGTAAAGGTGCCCTTGGGATGTCGATATCATAATATCGGTACAGGATGTGACCCAACTGGATGTCGGCCAAAGTCAGGTCAGCTCCGGCAATGAAGGCCCTTCCTACAAGCTGCGTGTCCGCAATTTCAAGTTTTCTTTCAAGGGCTTTTACGGCGGAGTTGATGGATTTTTCATCCTGCTCTGACTTGGCCGTTCGCACAACCTGCCAGAACACGGGAACGGTGAAGGCCATCGCAATGTTGATCTTGGCCCATTCGGCCCATTTGTCGACCTCGGCCCGATGAGCCGAGTCTTTGGGCCAAAAGGTGTCGGGCCCGTAGCGGTCGGCGAGATAGCGCAGGATTGCTCCGGTCTCCCAAAGGGGTGGGTTGGGGCCGTCCTGTATCACGGGGATGGTGCGGTTTTGGTTCAGGTTCGCGAAGTCCGGCGTGTCCAGACCGCCGAAACGATGACCGACATCTTGTCGTTCATAATCCAGGCCCAGTTCTTCGACGCACCACATCAGAGCCTGCACATTGGATGACGTTTTGCGGCCCCAGATCGTCAGCATGGCTTAGAACAGCGAGCCCTGATCCGGGGTATCCGCTTTGGCCTTTTTGGCAGGGGTTTTACCGGCCCCTCCGGTCGTCAGGCGACCATCGGCGAATTCGATCTCAAGAGCCGGGTGCTTGGCGGCCTGCGATTTGGTGGTGACCACATCGCCTTCGGCCCGGACAACCGCATAGCCGCGCGCCAGAGTGGCCTTGTAGCTGAGCGTTTCGCGCAACCGATCCGTGGCGTCCAGTTGCTGACGCAGGCGATCCAGCCGGGTATTTTGGGCTGCGTTCAGACGTTCGGCCAGTCGGGCGGTGGCCTGCCGCTGTTGGTCGATCTCGCGCTGAATGGGGCGCAGGGACAGGCGAGAGGACAGGTTGCGCAGGCTTTCCTGACGTGAGGAAACGACGTTGCGCAAGGTCGAGGGGCGCAGATGGGCGGACATTTCGACCAGTTGCAGGCGGCGGTTCTGAACACCTCGGTTCAAAGCAGGTGTCAGGCGTTCCGCAATCAGATCAAGGCGTTGCCGGGGGGAGTTCAACAAACTGTCCGGGCGCGGCAAGGCGCGGGCAACATCGCGCAAACGCTGGGCGCGGCGCTGGACCGCATCGCTGGCGGCGCGGGACAGACGTGCGCCTTGCTCGTTGGTCCAGGCCAGAAGTTCCATCCGTACGGGCACGGCCAGTTCGGCGGCTGCAGTTGGCGTGGGCGCGCGGCGGTCCGAGACGAAATCGATCAGCGTTGTGTCCGTCTCGTGGCCCACGGCTGAGATCAGCGGTATGTCCGAGGCCGCCGCCGCGCGGGCCACGCTTTCTTCGTTGAACCCCCACAGGTCTTCGATCGAGCCACCACCGCGTGCGACAATGATCAGATCGGGACGGGGCAGCGCGCCTCCGGGTGTGAGCGCGTTGAAACCTTCGATGGCGCGCGTGACCTCGGGGGCGCAGTTGGCGCCTTGCACAGCGACCGGCCAGATCAGAACCTTGCGGGGAAACCGATCCCGCAGGCGATGCAGAATGTCCCGGATTACCGCACCGGAGGGGGAGGTCACAACGCCGATGATTTGCGGCAGATAGGGCAGCGGCTTTTTGCGTTCAGGGGCAAACAGCCCTTCGGCTTCCAGCTGCTTCTTGCGCTTTTCCAGCAGCGCCATCAGCGCGCCTTGGCCTGCGACCGCGACCTCATCGACATTCATGTTGTATTTGGACTGTGCACCAAAGGCGGTCAGGCGACCGGTGACAACGACCTCCAACCCTTCTTCCGGAACCACCGACAAGCCCGAGATCTGGCCTTTCCATGTCGTACAGGCCAGCACGTTCCGGTCGTCTTTGATGTCATAGTACAGGTGACCCGAGCGCGCCTTGAACACCCGTCCGACCTCACCCCGAACACGGATTCGCCCAAACGATCCTTCGAGCGTGCGCTTCACCTCGCCGGATATCTCGGAAACCGAATATTCAGGGGTGTTTTGGCCAGGAATGGGGTCGTCTAGCAGGTCGGACATTTCAGCGCCTTGTGTCAAATGCCCGGCCAGCTTAGAACGCCGCGCAGGCGAGGCCAAGCAGATCGGAGACGACCCCATGAACATCCTTATTCTCGGCAGCGGCGGGCGCGAGCACAGCCTGGCCTGGGCGGTGATGCAGAACCCCAAATGCGACCGTCTGATTGTTGCGCCGGGCAATGCCGGGATCGCTCAGATCGCCGAATGCGCGTCTTTGGATATCGAAAATGGCGGCGCGGTGGTCAATTTCGCCGAAGCCAACGCGATCGATTTCGTGATCGTCGGCCCCGAAGCGCCTTTGGCCGCAGGCGTGGCGGATCGGCTGCGTGAGGCAGGCGTGCTGGTCTTTGGCCCGTCAGCCGAGGCGGCGCGGCTGGAAGCTTCGAAAAGCTTTACCAAAGAGATTTGCGATGCCTCTGGCGCACCAACGGCGGCTTATGCGCGTTTTACCGAGGCGGAACCGGCCAAAGCCTATATCCGCGAGCAGGGCGCACCGATTGTCGTCAAGGCTGACGGCCTGGCGGCGGGCAAGGGCGTGATTGTGGCGATGGACGAGCAGGCGGCTCTGGAGGCTATCGACGACATGTTCGGCGGTGCGTTCGGTGGTGCAGGGGCCGAAGTGGTCATCGAAGAGTTCATGGATGGTGAAGAAGCGTCATTGTTCGTGCTGTGTGACGGTGAAAACATTCTGTCTGTCGGGACCGCGCAGGACCACAAGCGGGTTGGCGAAGGGGACACCGGGCTGAATACTGGCGGAATGGGGGCGTACTCTCCTGCACCGGTTCTCAGCGCCGAGGTCGAGGCCCGCGCTATGGACGAGATCATTCGTCCCACCATGGCCGAGATGAAACGCCGGGGCGCTCCGTTTCAGGGGGTGCTCTATGCCGGTCTGATGATCAAGGACGGGCAACCGCGTCTGGTGGAATACAACGTCCGGTTCGGCGATCCCGAGTGTCAGGTTCTGATGATGCGTCTGGGCGCGCAGGCGATGGACCTGATGCATGCAGCAGCCGAGGGGCGGTTGGATGAGACCCGCGTCAACTGGGCGGATGATCATGCGATGACCGTGGTCATGGCCGCGAAAGGCTATCCCGGGGCGTATGAGAAAGGGTCGGTTATCAAAGACTTGGATGGTCTGCCTGAAGACAGCAGCAATATGGTGTTCCATGCGGGCACCAAGGCGGTTGAGGGGCAGGTGCAGGCCTCTGGCGGACGGGTGCTGAACGTCACGGCGCGCGGTGAGACACTGCAAGAGGCGCGGGATCGGGCCTATGCGATGGTGGATGGGGTTGACTGGCCCGAGGGGTTTTTCCGCCGCGATATCGGGTGGCGGGCTCTGTGATCTGATTGCCGGGCTGCGCCCGTCTCAATTTTCTGGGCGAGGGGCCAGCCCCTCGCGCTCCCCGAGATATTTTTGGCCAGATGAAAAACGGATCAGCATTCCAGGGCTTGGACGAGGCTTTCGGGGCCGGCGAATGGGCCGATATCGGTTTGGGTCCAATCGTTTTGGTAAGTGATACTGATGATCCGGGTCCAATCGGCGCTGGCAACGATGAGTTCCGGACCGTTGGCGCAGGTGCGCAGGCCGCCTGAGATGAAATCCTCTCCGATCTTGTGGTTGGTCAGGCCGGGGAGCGAGGCGATTTCGGTCAGAGCATCGTCTTGGTAGCGCCAGATGCGCAGGGTTTTGGCAAGGTGAGGGCGGTCGATATAGGCAATCTCGATATGGCCGTCGCCGTCCAGATCAGCCGCTGCGATGGGGGCGAGCCAGCGGAAGCGTGTACCGATATGCGGTGTCGCGGCAATCTGTTCCCCGCGTGCGTCATAGACCGCGAGCTGTGCCCCGGTGTTGGCCTGGCTTTCGACGACAATGGCTTCGGGTGAGCCGTCTTTGGTGACGTCCACCAGCCGCGGCGCGAGGTCTTCGAAAACGCGATCTTGCGGTAAACGTATCGTCGATATTGAAGGGCTGGCGCTTGTGTTAGCGGTCTGGATGGTGAGCTCCAGCGCGCCATATTCGATAGTGTCGCCCAGAACGCCATGCGGATAACGAGTGGTGGGTTCTGTGAATCGGGCAGAGGCTATGGTGTCGGCGGTTACGATGGGTGCCCCCGCCAGCCACATGCATAAGGCCGTCAGCGCGCCGCGAGCCCATCCTTGCCACAGGCGGACGGGCAGGCGCGGCGCTTTGGGATGCATCAGATCTGCTTTTCCGGCATCTGCACGACCAGACCGTCCAGCGCATCGGTGACCTTGATCTGGCAGGTCAGGCGCGAGCGGGCGGGGTCGGGTTCATAGGCGAAGTCCAGCATATCCTCTTCCATGTCATCCTTGGCGGGGATTTTCTCGACCCAGTCGGGGTGGATATAGACATGGCAGGTAGAACAGGCACATGCGCCGCCGCAATCGGCCTCGATGCCGGGGATATTGTTGTCACGGGCCCCTTCCATGACGGTCAGTCCGTTGGCGACCTCGACTGTATGTTCGGTACCGCCATGCTCGACATAGGTGATCTTTGCCATTGCGTGCGTCTTCCTTTTGCGATGTTCGAATTCTTCCTTAGTGAAGGCATTTAGGTCTTTCCAGTACCATTTGCGACTCGTGACGCCGTGTCTGGACTTTCCGTGCGTATGTTCTATTTTTGTTCTTATGCTTGTTCGCCCCGTGGTTTCAAAGCGGGACTGGCCGCGCCCGCCGTCCTGTTTGCCGTCAGATCAGTTGACCGCACCGCCCGAGGGCGCGCGTGTGGCCGTGGCCGGGCTGGTGATCCTGAGGCAGAGGCCGGGGACCGCCAAGGGGGTGATCTTCGTCACGCTCGAAGACGAGACGGGTATCGTGAACGTGGTGGTCTGGCGCAAGGTTTACGAACAGTTTCGCCGCGCGGTGATATCGGGTCGGTTGCTGCGGGTTACGGGGCGGATGCAGCGGGCGCATTCGGTGACCCATGTGATCGCGGAAGAGATCGAGGATATTTCGGGGATGTTGGATGTGCTGGTGCGGGGCGAGGGACAATAAAGCAATCTGCGTATAGTGCGACCTCTGGAAAGCCCGAATTTCCGGTCATAGCTCGGGTAGGTACCGAAACGGGAAGAGGGCGCTATGGCACACGGGCATTTTCTATGGACCGACCTGTCTACCTACGACATGCAGGCGGCCAGAGCCGATTACAGCGACGTCTTCAGCTGGTCTTTCGGCGGCGATGGCGCCTACGACTTTGCCAGCATCAGCGGGCAGCAGGTCGCGGCCATCTTCCCGATGCCCGAGCGGTTGGCGCAGATGAACATGCCGTCTTTCTGGATGTCCTATATCCATGTCGATGATCTGGATGCGAAGGTCGAACAGGCACGTCGGCACGAAGGGGTTATCATCGAAGTGGAACCTCAGCCGTTCAGCGATGAGGCGCGCATCGCTCTGGTCCGGGATCCATCAGGCGCGGGTTTCACAATGTATGAAAGGCCGGAGATCACCTCTGCAACGTCGGGGCCCGGCGCAGTTGTGGCCCGATTTCATCATGTCCCGGACATCGCCCTGATCGAACCGTTTTACGCGGATCTCTTCAACTGGCGCTTTGAGAAAAGCGTGGAAACCCCGTGGCCCCGATACGATATTCGCCACCCTGACGGCACTGTGGTTGCGCAGGCCGAAGAGGTGCCCGAGGCCATCCGGGGCAAGTTTCGGTATTGGATGCCATGTTTCGGCGTGAGATCGGTGGACGACACCGTTCAGCGCATCAAAGCGCGGGGCGGGTGCCATCACAATGACTTGCCGGACGAGCGTATATTGGTCTCGGACCGGCAGGGTGCCCATTTCATGATCCAGCCCGCGTTTGGTGACTCGGTCGATGTTACCCAGGGGCTAAACTCCGATGTCACGCGAAAGACCCACGTGTTGGCGTGGAAATCGCTGATCGCGGTGACATGCGTTTGGCTTGCCGTGTTTTTGGATTTGCAGGTTTTCTGGGGTCTCCTGTTTCTGATCTGGACCTGGCTTGCCCTCAGAACCGGGCGGGCCGATTTTGTTGAGCCGATCGACCGCGCAACACGGCCCGGGGTGTTCTGGTTGATCACCGGGACGTGGATTGTTCTCAGCATATGGGTGATATTGGCTGCGGTCGCGGGCGTTATCTGATCCTTTGGTTAAGACGGAAGGTTAAAACGGCTCACCGCTTGAACAATACCCCCTGCGATTGCTTGTCGCGATGATCGCCGCGCAATTCGGCATGTAGCGCACGACCGGCCTGAACGCCGGGGCGGGCGCTGACCGTTTCAAGCCAGCGTGCAAAATGGGGTTTGTCGTCCAGCACCTGTTGCTGCCCTTCCCACAGGCTCGCCCAGCCCCAGATTGACATGTCCGCGATCGAGTAGAAATCGCCCGCGACAAACTCATTCTCGGCCAGTCGGCGGTCGAGAACGCCGTAAAGCCGGCCGACCTCGGCGCGGTAGCGGTCTTTGGGGTAGGGCAGGTCCTGTGGTGGGTCCAGTTGCGGGGCGTATCTCAGAAAGTGATGCGCTTGCCCCGCCATGGGGCCGACGCCACCCATCTGCCACATCAGCCATTCCTCGACCGCGATCCGGTCACGCTCGGTTTCGCCGTAAAAACGCCCGGTCTTGCGGGCCAGATACATCAGGATCGCGCCGCTTTCGAACACGGAAACGGGCGCGCCGCCGGGGCCGTCGGGATCGACAATCGCAGGCATGCGGTTGTTGGGTGCGATCTTCAGAAACGCGGGGTCGAACTGGTCGCCTTTGCCGATGTTGATCAGGTGAGTCGTATAGGGCAGTCCCATCTCTTCCAGCGCGATGGACACTTTCCAGCCATTCGGCGTGGGCCAGAAATACAGATCGATCATGATGTCTCCTCAGGTTGAGGAAATCATGAGGTTTTCTGCGCAAACGGCAAGAGGGCTTGCGGGCGGGGCACCGGAAAAAGCCGTGACCAGCGGCGGTTCGGCTGGTCGGGCACACCGCGCCGCAATGCGGTCAGGCTCAGGCGCTTGGGGTCGCGCAGCAAAGCGTTGTAGGTACGCAGAACGCCGTGCCGAGTATAGCTGGACCAGTGACAAATACGCCGCTGCGGTGCCGCGAGGGGGAAGGCCAGCGTGGACAAGTGATCCACGGTCGCAGGGCAGTCGATCTGTAGCGTGACGGCATTGGGTGCGCTCAGACCGGCCCCGATGCTGCGATCACCCGGTGCAGGCGGCTGGATCAGCGTTTCGTAGAGGAAGTCGAACAGGTCGTTTTCGCGGCTGGTGATGTTGATGAATTCCGCCTGACGCCCTGCGGGGGTTTGCAAGGCTTCAACGGCGCGCGATTGGTAGACGGCCCCGGTCAGCGAGACAATTCGGTTCAGCGCCCCCGGCTGAATGTGATGCAGCGCTTCCAACGCCAGTTCTGTGCCCAAGGAGTGCCCGATGAAGTGGATGGGGCGGTCGGGGTTCAGCCTGTGCATCTGTTGAATGACATCGGCCAGAACGCGCCCGGCTTCGACCGCGCGTCGCCGCGCTGTCCACAGCGGGCCGCGCGCGTCCCAGCCGAAGGCGATGGCCAGCCCTTCATCCCGGAACCCTGCGCCAAAGCCCAGATGTTGCGGCCAGCTGGGGCTGTACCACGGCATTGCTTTGGGGCGCAGCGACAGCATGTGAAGGTGCGGGCAGGCGTTCGGGTCATCGGGCCGGTATTTGTAGCCATGGGTCATGATGATGACCGGGCAGCTGGTGTGACGCGTTTGGCGCAAGACCCCAGTTATGGGTCGGGGGCTGCCGTGCAACCGGGCGTGTCCGTCGACAGCATTGATCCTGATTACTGGCATTGGCTCTGCCTCATACAAGATGTTGTGGTGCTGCTTTGTCATGACGCTATGACGCTTCGATGAATGAACGATTACAGAACCGTGACGTTGCCCCGGTCGGGGTTGACGAATTCGCGACTGCGGCGTAAGGGCAACAGCATCACGTGGCGATTTGTTACCGGATTGCGGGCCACGCTAAACAACACCGCTAAAAGGTCAGGATGAAAGGCCCCTTTCGCTTGACCGCGTCTGGGGTTTTTTTGATGCGCCTTGGGGATCGAGGCCGAAAGGAATGACATGAGCGAGAGCTGGAACAAACGCACCCAAGCCGTCCATGGCGGCATCCGTCGCAGTCAGTATAATGAGGTCAGCGAGGCGATTTTTCTGACCCAGGGCTTCGTCTATGACACCGCCGAACAGGCCGAGGGCCGGTTCCTGGAATGTGGCCCGGACGAGTTCATCTATGCGCGTTACGGCAACCCGACCGTCTCGATCTTTGAGCAGCGCATTGCGGCGCTGGAAGGGGCCGAGGACGCGTTTGCCACCGCCTCGGGCATGGCGGCGGTCAATGGCGCGCTGACCTCGATGCTGAAGGCCGGGGATCATATCGTTTCGGCCAAAGCTCTGTTCGGATCCTGTTTGTACATCGTCGAAAACATCCTGACGCGTTTTGGCGTCGAGGTGAGCTTTGTGGACGGCACCGATCTGGACCAGTGGAAGGCCGCAATCCGGCCTGAAACCAAGGCGGTGTTCTTCGAATCCATGTCGAACCCGACACTGGAAGTGATCGATATCGAGGCCGTGGCCCAACTGGCCCATGCGGTGGGTGCTCTGGTTGTGGTGGACCACGTGTTTTCGACGCCTGTGTTCTCGCGCGCGATCGATCAGGGCGCGGATGTTGTGATCTACTCGGCCACCAAGCACATCGACGGGCAGGGGCGCGCGCTGGGCGGTGTCATTCTTGGCACGAAGGACTTCATTCGCGGCACGGTCGAGCCGTATATGAAGCACACCGGCGGCGCGCTGAGCCCGTTCAGCGCCTGGATCATGCTGAAAGGTCTGGAAACCATGGCGCTGCGGGTCAACGCGCAGGCCGCGTCCGCGCAGCAGATTGCCGAGGCGCTGGAAGGGCACCCGGCCTTGGACCGGACCCTGTACCCCGGACTGAAGACTCATGCGCAGAACGATCTGGTGCAGCGGCAGTTGGGTGGCAAGGGTGGTACTGTCCTGTCGCTGGACATCAAGGGGGGCAAGGATGCGGCGTTTGCGTTCCTGAACGCGATGACGATCCCTGTGATTTCGAACAATCTGGGTGACGCCAAGTCCATCGCGACCCATCCGGCCACAACCACGCATCAACGTCTGAGCGATGAACAGAAGGATGAGTTGGGCATCACACCCGGTCTGATCCGCCTTTCGGTTGGGCTTGAGGATGCAGGCGATCTTCTGGCCGATATTCAGAACGCGCTGAAAGCCTCGCAAGGTTAACAAGGCGCTGCCGGGGGCCTGTCAGCCCCCGGATTTACTCTGCTGAATGGTTGTCAGCTACATTCGCGGGCGGTTTTTGACTGAAAATGCCGCAAATGCGTCACTCATTTCGATCCGGGCTGCTATTGCACGCGTAGTAGGTTTATCTGGCAAATAACTTGCCGTGGTATATATCAATGACGACCAATCGAGGAACCTCAGTCCATGAATGTTCACCCGCGCGACATTGACACCCCGGATCGTGATGAAGCTGCTGCTGCCCTGAAGGTGCTGCGGAAATGGGCCGAGACTGCGTCGTCGCTGGAAATCTCGCAGCTTGATCCGGCGGTTGCGCGTCTATTGCCGGGGACGGGTGCGGTGAACTATCCGACCCTTGCGCGGGACTATCCCGATGGCTTTGCCGTGGACACCGCCTATCGCGCATCGCTGCCCGATCTGCAAAACGGCCCGTCCAGTCTGATCCGTGGCGCAAAGCAACAGATTCAGCATGTGGGGATTTCCAATTTCCGCCTGCCGATCCGATTCCACCGCAAGGACGGTGATGTTCTGACGCTGGAAACCTCGATCACTGGCACGGTCAGCCTTGAGGCCGAGAAAAAGGGCATCAACATGTCCCGGATCATGCGGTCTTTCTACAAACATACCGAGCGGACGTTCAGTTTCGAAGTGATGGAATCGGCGCTGAGCGATTATCTGACCGATCTGGACAGCTTTGACGCGCGTATCCAGATGCGGTTCTCCTATCCGATCAAGGTGAAAAGCCTGCGGTCGGGGCTGGAAGGGTACCAGTATTACGACATTGCGCTGGAACTGGTGGAACAGAACGGCGTTCGCCAGAAGATCATGCATCTGGACTATGTCTATTCGTCCACGTGCCCCTGTTCGCTGGAGCTGAGTGAACATGCAAGGTCTCAGCGCGGGCAGCTTGCAACGCCACACTCGCAACGGTCGGTCGCCCGGATTTCGGTTGTCGTGGATCGTGACGCGGATTGCCTGTGGTTCGAAGACCTGATCGAACTGTGCCGCCGCGCGGTTCCGACCGAAACACAGGTCATGGTCAAACGCGAGGACGAGCAGGCGTTTGCCGAATTGAACGCCGCCAACCCGATTTTCGTCGAGGATGCCGCGCGTCTGTTCTGCGCCGAGCTGCTGGCAGATCACCACGTCGGCGATTTCCGCGTGATTGCCAGCCATCAGGAAAGCCTTCACAGCCACGATGCGGTATCGGTTCTGACCGAAGGGCCGACATTCGAATCGGCCAGCCTTGATCCCAGATTGTTTGCGACTCTGTTCCACGTGGGATGAACCGCGGCCGGTAAGCGGCTGAAAATTCATCGCATAGTGCGACTACCAGCGTTTTTTCGCCGCAATGCAGCAGAAATGCTGCAATTGCGCAGTCGTTTGAGGTATGCATGGTCCTGAATGCAGCTGCGGCACGCCTGCGTACTGTGTGCGTGCCGCCCCGGAGGGACACCGAGACGTGCCACGCCTTGGACTGCAATACCCAACCTGCCGCCCGAGCGATCGGAGCGGGGCGGGTCTTACACTCTCACAGACCTGGCTGCATCGCTACTACAGGAGAGACATGTAATGAATCCGATTACCCAACCGCTGGAACTTCAGGCAGCGGCGTTTCGCGTGGCAGGTTACGCCATGGTGAGCCAAATCAAGATCATGCAGATCATGGCGCGTTCGGCGTTGGAACTGCCCATGGCCCCGGTCCACGCGTTGCACAATACGGCATCCAAACCCGCTCCGGCAGAGGCCAAGCCCGTTGCGACCAAACCGGTTGCCAAGCGTGCAGCGGCGACCCCGGTCAAGAAACCTGCGGCGGCCAAGCCCAAATCGGCACCTGCGGCCAAGTTTACCGCGAAACCACGCGCTGTGGCCAAACCGGCTGTGAAGCCCGAAGCTGAGGCGAAAGCACCCGGCAAAGCCGCAGCGCCCGCGCCGAAACTTGCGGCACCTGTTGCAAAGACCACCGAGGCAAAGCCGGCACCCGCAAAGCAAGCTGCAGCGAAACCTACGCCGGAAAAAACGGTGGTGGTCAAAACTGCGCCCAAGACTCCGGCTGCCAAACCCGCCCCACGCAAAGCAGCGGTCGCAAAAACCGCGCCCAAGGCCAAAACTGCCCAAGCGCCGAAACCTGCGGCCAAGCCTGTTCAGGCGGCTCCGGCAAAAGCACCCGAGACGGCAAAACCTGCCGCTTCCGAGGCGCCTAAGCCGCAGGCACGCCGCACCCGGGCGCCTTCAAAACCACCGGTGATGCCGCAACCTGTTGCAAAATCCGACGAGTAATCGCGGATCATCGGCTTGACACGGTCGGGCAGGCGCGCCAACGCTGCGCCTCATGATGGACATTCGCCCGGTCGGATATGTGATTGGCTTGCTGGTCGCCATTCTTGGGGCGACCATGCTGTTTCCTATGCTCGCGGACCTGATCGAAGGGCGCGGCGAATGGTATGTATTCCTGGAAAGCGCGATCATCACCATGCTGACCGGGTCGGTTCTGGCCATGAGCTGCTCGAACGGTGTGGGCGAGGGGCTGACCATCCGGCAGACCTTTGTGCTGACAACCGGCGTCTGGGTCGCGCTGCCGGTCTTTGGCGCGATCCCGTTTCTGTTCGGTGAAACGGAACTGCGCTTTGTCGACGCCTATTTCGAGGCGATGTCCGGCCTGACTACCACAGGCTCGACCGTGATATCAGGGCTGGATGATCTGCCACAGGGCCTTTTGTTGTGGCGCGGCATCCTGCAATGGTTGGGCGGCATCGGCATCATCGTTGTCGCCATGGTGTTCCTGCCCGAGCTGCGCGTGGGTGGGATGCAGATCTTCCGCTCGGAAGGGTTTGAAACCATGGGAAAAATCCTGCCGCGCGCGCAAGAGATTGCGGGCCAGATTTCCCTGATCTACGTGTTTCTGACACTGGCGTGCGGACTGGTGTACGCCAGCTTCGGGATGAGCTTCTTTGACGCCACAGTTCATTCCATGACCACCATCGCAACGGGTGGTTTTTCGAACTACGATTCCTCGTTCGCGACCTTCACCGGTCCGGCGGAATATGCGGCCTCGGTGTTCATGATCCTCGCCGCGCTGCCGTTTGTCCGCTATGTGCAATTGGCCAACGGCAAGACCAACTCACTTTGGCAGGACAGTCAGATCAAGGCGTTTCTGGCGACGATCTTCGTTCTGGTCGTTGTCATGGCCGTCTTCCTGATGTCCGTCTTTCCGCACCACTGGGAGCGCGCCTTCCGCGAGTCGCTGTTCAACATCACCTCGATCATCTCGGGCACCGGCTATGCCAGCGTCAACTACATGACCTGGGGCAGTTTCCCGGTGATGCTGTTTTTCCTGATCGGCCTGATCGGCGGCTGCGCGGGCTCGACCGCCTGTTCGATCAAGGTGTTCCGGTATCAGCTGTTGTTTGCGTCGATCAAAACCCAGATTCGGCGTATCCGGTCCCCGCATGGGGTGTTCATGCCGCTTTACGACGGACGCCCGGTCAGCCGCGATGTTCTGACTTCGGTCATGAGTTTCTTCATGTTCTTCGTGTTGTCCATGGGCGTTCTGTCCTGGGCGCTGGCCCTGACGGGGCTGGATTTCATCACATCGGTCTCGGGCGCGGCGACGGCGCTGGCCAACGTGGGGCCGGGGCTGGGCGATCAGATCGGTCCGGCGGGTAATTTTGCCGGGCTGAACGACTCGGCGAAATGGCTGCTGACCATCGGCATGCTGGTCGGACGGCTCGAGTTGCTGGCCGTTTACGCAATCTTCACCGTTCAATTTTGGAGAAGCTGATGAAAAGAGCTCTTGGCGCGCAGATCTCGCATATGCTCAGAGATCGTGGCGTTGACGTGATCTTTGGTATTCCCGGCGTTCATAATCAGGAAATGTACCGTGGCATCGAAGAGGCCGGGATCACCCATGTTCTTGCCCGGCACGAGCAGGGGGCAGGCTTCATGGCCGACGGCTATGCGCGCGCGACGGGCAAGCCGGGCGTGGCTTATGTGATCACCGGTCCGGGTCTGTGCAACATAATGACGCCGATGGGGCAGGCCTATAGCGATTCGGTGCCGATGCTGGTTCTGTCGTCATGTCTGGATGAGACGCAGGCGCAGCGGGGGCAATTGCATCAGATGAAGGATCAGCAGGCGGCTGCGGGCACAGTGGCCGACTGGTCGTCTCAGGCGAACACCGCACAGGCCGCCTATGGCCTGATCGAGCGCGCATTTGAAGAATTCGAACTGTCGCGGCCCCGTCCCAAGCATATTCAGGTACCGATTGCCCGGCTAGAGGCCGAGGCCGAACCGGCCCCGTTCCCAAATCAGCCAGCACTGCGGACCAAAGCATTGCCGCCGGATGTGGCGCCGGTTGTGTCCCTGCTGAACATCGCGAAACGCCCCTTGTTCATTCTGGGCGGCGGATGTCGGTCGAATGACTGGCGGCAGATTCTGACGCAGGTGGGTGCCGCCTGTTTCACCACCTATGCCGGGCGCGGCATGGTTGGCACGAACTATCCCCTGGACTTCGGCTCAATGTTGCCGCGCCCCGGTAGTGCCGAGGTGATCGCCTCGGCCGATCTGGTGATCGCGGTGGGGGCTGAATTGGGTGAGGTCGATCTCTGGCGGCGGGAACTGGGGCACTCGGCCACTCTGATCCGCGTCGATCTGGACCCCGAGGTGCTGTCAGACCATCACCGCGCTGCAATCAAGATTCAGGCGGATAGCGCAAGCATTGCCCGCGCCCTTTGGGTCGCCACCGAAGACGCGAATCCGGCCACGGGCTGGACGCAGGAAGAGGTGGCCGAGGCGCGCGCCCGTTGGCGGGCCGAGGTTGATGCCGAACGTCCGGGCATCGTACCGATCCTTGACGCTCTGCGCGCCGCGATGCCCGCCGACACGATGATCTATTCCGATATGACCCAGTTTGCCTATGTCGCGAAAGAGGTCTGGGATATGGCCTATCCCCATCACTGGCACCACCCAACCGGCTTTGGCACCTTGGGCTATGGCCTGCCAGCGGGGATTGGCGGGGCTGTGGCGCGGCGAGGCAAACCAACCGCTGTGATCGCCGGGGATTACGGGTTTCACTATACGATGCAGGAACTGGGCGTCGCGGTCGAACTGGGCCTGTCGCTGCCGATCATCCTGTGGGACAACGGCAAGTTGAAAGAGATTGAGGACAGCATGGTCCGCAGTCAGATCGCGCCGAATGCGGTCGTGGCGCGCAATCCCGATTTCTGCAAACTGGCCGAGGCGTTTGGGGCACGGTCCGCCGCGCCCGGCACTCTGGCTGCACTGCAGGAGGCGGTGAAGGCCGCGTTCGATGCGCCGGTTCCAACGCTGATCCACGTCACGCCGGAGATCCTGAAATAAGAAAACGCCGCAGAAATCTGCGGCGTTTCTTTTTCTGCGGATAGGGCTGGGATCAGTCCCAGCAATGAACCAGAACAGTCATTCCCGTTGCGCGGCGGTTCAATTCGTTCGGCGAGATTTGCGTTGCCTCTTCAGGGCCGGACTGACCGGAAACGCCTGCCTGTGTCAGAACGTCCGTCAAACGGTCCGCGGTCGCCGCAAGGCTGACCGAGGCGGGCAGGGTGCGTCCTTCGGTGGGTGTCGGCAGCAACATGCCCACCACATTGCCGCTGTCGTTGAACACGGGGCCTCCGGCATCGCCGGGCTGGGCGTTCAGGGCCAGACGTTTGACCCCTTCTTCACCGTTCAGACCACGAACATCCGCGATTTGCCCATAGGTCAGGGTCGGGGCGCCCAGTGCGCCCTGATAGGAATACCCGGACACCGCCACTTCGGACTGAATGCGCGGTGTGCCTGCGCTGAAGGCGGCAACGCTCATCGGGGCCAGGCTTTGGTTGGGGCGCAAGACAGAAACACCCAGATCGGTATCGGTCCAGGCGACCTGAACCTCCTGATCGCCATCCAGTGTGATCCGGGTGCAATTGTCCGCTGCCTCGGACACGGTCAGCACCGCGCCGCTTGTGTCGGCAAAAAAGCCCGAGCGGGACAGGCGCGGTTTGCGCACTTGCAGGCCCGAAACCAGATCGATCCGCTGATCCAAATTGGCCCCGGCGGTTGCGTCCAGAACCGCGTCGGTGGTCGCAAAGCTGGACGCCATGGCCGCCAGAACGCGCAGGCGGCGCGCCTCATCGCCTTCGGGCCAGACCAGCGTGAATCCTTTGATCCGCCCGTCGTCCAGCTTGGCTTGCGTGAACGAAACAACGCCATTGCCGCGCCCTTCCAGCGAGAACCGGTCGCCGCGCAGCTCGCGCGGGCCATCCAGCGGTACGATTTCCAGCGATTGCATCACCTCATACAACGCGCGCAGCGTGGATGTGTCGCCTTCCTGAGAAATCAGCAGCGCCTTGGCTCCGATATCCGAACCAGACTTGAAATGGGCAAAGGGGGCTTCGTAGCGATCAAACGCCAATGCCTGCAAAGGCATGTCCATCGCAATACCGGCCTTATCGTCCACATATTGCGCCATGCCAACGCTGATCAGCGGCGCGTTGTAGTCATCAATCAGCGCCTTGCGCTGCAAGGTGGTCAGAACGCCTGTCGGCTCATAGCCGTTAAAGCGCTGCCAGTCGCCCATCGACCGGCGGGTGCCTTGCCCGAATGCTCCGTCGATGGTCGAGTTATAGAACCCTGCGGCCTGTAGCGCGGTTTGCAGGTCCTTCCGTTCCTGCGCGCTCAGCAGCCGTTCGGATTGCAGCGCCTGCGCGCGGGTTTCGTCGGACGCCTGCGGTGTCACCTCGGACAGGTTTTGTTCCGGCTGCGGTTCGGGCTCTACCGGTGGTGTGGCGATTCCACGGTCCAGCAGGTTGGCGCCGACCGGCCAGAACTGCTGACCAAAGGCGCTGGAGAATGCGATGAAGCTGTCGCGGGGGATTTCCCCTTCGGCGCGGTAGACGCGCAGAACCTGTTCGGCATCGCTGCGGGCGTAAGGCCCAATGACGATGGCGTACCAGCCGCTGTTCAGACGAAACCCGTTCACATCGGGCAGGGCGCTGGCGTAAACCTGCGCGCGCTCCTGCGCCTCGCGCAAGGAAGGCTGAGCCTCGACCTGTACCCAAACGCCCTGGTCTTGCTGAGCGGATGCGGCGTGCAGGCCGAATAGAAGAAACAAAAGAAATGCCGTTAAAACTCGTGTCATTGTCTGCCCGTTTATGCAGTGTTGGTGCTTTGGCGCAGAATACGCGATTTCGTCCTTCAAATGCCATGGCGGGAATACGGGGAATTTACGGTGTGGCCGTGCAGATACAGCATGGGGCCATTGGCCCGTTGACGCCCCTTGGCCCCTTGCATAGGAAGGGCAAAACCGACCGGAACAGGGCGCAAGCGACGCCCAAAGGGAATGTCATGACCGAACCGTCCAGCGCACCTCGTTCTTTTCAGGAAATTATCCTGCGGCTTCAGACCTATTGGGCGTCCAAGGGCTGTGCGATCCTGCAACCCTACGACATGGAGGTCGGGGCAGGGACCTTCCATCCGGCGACCACCTTGCGCGCGCTGGGATCCAAGGCCTGGGCCGCGGCCTATGTGCAGCCCTCGCGCCGCCCGACCGACGGGCGGTACGGTGAGAACCCGAACCGGTTGCAGCATTACTACCAGTATCAGGTGCTGATCAAACCCAGCCCGCCGGATCTGCAAGAGCTGTATCTGGGCTCGCTGCAGGCCATCGGCATCGATATGGACCTGCACGACATCCGGTTCGTCGAGGATGACTGGGAAAGCCCCACCCTGGGCGCCTGGGGGCTGGGATGGGAGGTCTGGTGCGACGGGATGGAGGTCAGCCAGTTCACCTATTTCCAACAGGTCGGCGGCCATGACTGCGCCCCGGTCTCGGGCGAGCTGACCTATGGGTTGGAACGTCTGGCGATGTATGTGCTGGGCATCGATCACGTGATGGACATGCCGTTCAACGACCCGCAATCCCCCAGTCCGCTGACCTATGGCGACATCTTCAAACAGACCGAAGAGGAATACGCCCGCTGGAATTTCGATGTCGCCAATACCGAGGTCCTGTTGCGCCATTTCGAAGAGGCCGAGGCCGAATGCGCCGCCATTCTGGCGCAGGAACATGACGATCCGAAAACCGGCAAGCGCATCATCATGGCGCATCCCGCCTATGATCAGTGCATCAAGGCGTCGCATATCTTCAACCTGCTGGACGCGCGCGGCGTAATCTCGGTGACCGAACGGCAGGCCTATATCGGGCGCGTGCGGGCCCTAGCCAAACAATGCGCGGATGCCTTTGTTCAGACCGAGGCCGCAGGGCACGCGGCCTGATGCGTCCAACGGGAAACACGACCTCAAGGGTCACAGGGATTTGGTGACCTTGGCCTGAGAGTTGGACAGCGGGCGACGGGCGGACTGTACTGTCCCGTAGCACGCGCTACCTCTGCAATACCTGAGAAAGACTGCGAACGAGGGACCTTCAAAACATGACTGGCAAATTGCTCGCCATCCTTCTTCTGGTGTCCGCCGCGCTTGCGGGCGGCGGGATGTATTATTTGCAGGTCTATGGGTTCTATTACGATGTCGCACCATCGCCAGGTGAGGACGTGGCGCTGCTGGTCGACGGGGCCGATGCACCGGTTGCGATCGAATATTCGGGTTTTCAGGCGATCGACGCCGACAGTTCTCCGATCCGGTTTCGGGCCTGTTTCGACACCGATCTGACGCTGGATGAGTTGCAATCGACGTACCAGTTGGCGGACGAGGCGACCCCCCTGACCGCGCCGGGCTGGTTTGATTGTTACGATGCGGTCGCTCTGGCAGATGCTTTGAAATCCGGTCAGGCGCAGGCATTCATCGGGCAGAAGAATATCCACTATGGTGTGGATCGGATCGTGGCTGTCACACAGGATGGCAAAGGTTACATCTGGCACGCGCTGAACAATTGTGGCGAAAAGGCCTATGACGGCACCGTTGTAGGCGAAGAATGCCCGCCCCGGCCTGAAAGTTAAAACGCCATGGACGCGCAGACCCTGCAGATCCCGGATTTTCTAACGGCGACGCTGGGCTTCGCGGTCTACCTGATCGGGGCCGAGGTCAACGCTCGGGTCGCGGCGCTGCGCCAGTTCAACATCCCCGAGCCGGTGACCGGAGGTCTGTTGGCGTCTCTTGTCGTTCTGGGGCTGTATCTTCTGTTCGATCTGGAACTCGGCTTCGGCCTCGCGGCCCGTGATTTCCTGTTGGTTGTGTTCTTTGCCGGGATCGGCCTGAATGCGCGGCTGTCTGATTTGATTGCAGGCGGCAAGCCACTGTTTTTGCTTCTTGTTCTGACGCTTGCGACCATCATCTTCCAGAACGTGATTGGTGCTGCCGGGGCGGTGACGTTCGGCTATCCCGCGCAGGCCGGGGTGCTGTTTGGCTCAGCCTCCCTGATCGGCGGGCACGGAACGGCGATTGCCTGGGCCCCGGATGTGGCCGAAGTGACTGGCCTGGACGGTGCGACCGAGTTGGGTGTCGCGGTGGCGACCCTTGGCCTTGTTCTTGCCGCGCTTGTCGGCGGGCCGATTGCGCGGGTTCTGGTCGAGGGCCGGAACCTGCAACCGGCGCGCCCGGATGAGGAACACACAATCGGCCTTCCCGATGATGCGGACGAGCGCAATTCCAAGATCGATCACCTGACGATCATGCGCGTCCTTCTGCACCTCAACCTCGCGATCATCTTCGGATATGTGCTGAGCGAGGCGATCACGGCCGCCGGGTTGAAACTACCGCTGTTTGTTCCGTGCCTGATCATGGGAATCGTGATCGCCAACCTACGCGACTGGATTGCCCCGAATGCACCGCAAGTGTCGCGCACACCTTCGCTGGCGTTGATCTCGGAATTCTCGCTGGGCGCGTTTCTGGCCATGTCGCTGATGAGCCTGCAGCTTTGGACAATCGCGGAACTGGGGCTGGCCATCGTCGTCATCATGACGGCGCAAACCCTGTTTGCCGTCGTCTTTGTGATCTGGGTTCTGTTCCCCGTCATGGGCTCGAACTACCGCGCTGCCGTGCTTGCAGCAGGGTTCGGGGGCTTCGCCCTTGGCGCAACCCCCACCGCGATTGCCAATATGACCGCCGTAACCAAGCGATATGGCCCGTCGCCTATTGCCTTTATCGTGCTGCCCCTTGTATCCGCATTCTTTGTGGATATCGCCAATGCCATCGTCATCCAGACGATCGTTTCATTCTAAGGACCGAAAATGCCCGACCTGCTGATCGAACTGTTTTCCGAGGAGATCCCCGCGCGTATGCAGACCCGCGCCGGTGAGGACCTGAAAAAGCGGATCACCGATGGTCTGGTCGAGGCCGGTCTGACCTATGCCGGGGCCGCCGCCCTGACCACGCCCCGCCGCCTGACACTGGCGGTCGAAGGGCTGCTGGCTGAAAGTCCGACGATCCGCGAGGAACGCAAAGGCCCCAAGGTAGGCGCGCCGGACAAAGCGATCGAGGGCTTCCTGCGTGGCGCGGGCCTGACCCGCGACCAGCTTGAGGAGCGTGACACGCCCAAGGGCGCAGTCTATTTCGCGACCATCGAAAAAGCCGGGCGTCCGGCGGCCGAAATCGTGGCCGAGGTGCTTGAGGCGACCATCCGCAACTTCCCCTGGCCCAAGTCGATGCGCTGGGGCAGTGGCCCGATGCGCTGGGTGCGGCCTTTGCACTCGATCCTCTGCATTCTAAATGATGAGACCGGCGCACAGGTCGTGCCGTTGGAGGTCGAAGGGATTACTTCCGGCGATACCACCGCCGGTCACCGTTTCATGGCTCCGGCCCGGTTCTCGGTTTCGTCTTTCGAAGACTACGCCGCTCAACTGAAACGCGCGTTCGTAGTCCTATCGCCCGGCGAGCGCGCCGAGCATATCTGGAACGACGCCCAGAACATGGCCTTTGCCGCCGGTCTGGAAGTGGTCGAGGATAAGGGCCTGCTGGCCGAGGTTGCCGGGCTGGTCGAATGGCCCGTGGTGCTGATGGGGCAGATCGACGAGGAATTCTTGGAGTTGCCGCCCGAAGTGCTGCAGACCTCGATGAAAGAGCATCAGAAGTTCTTTTCCGTGAGGAACCCCAAGACCGGTCGGATCGAACGTTTCATCACCGTCGCCAACCGCGAAACCGCCGACAATGGCGCGACCATTCTGGCGGGGAACCAGAAGGTGCTGTCGGCCCGTCTGGCCGATGCGAAATTCTTCTGGGAGAACGACCTGCGCGTTGCCAAATCGGACATCATCCAATGGACCCGCGCGCTGGAGAATGTGACCTTCCACAACAAGCTGGGTACGCAGGCCGAGCGCATCGACCGCATCGCCGCGCTGGCCCGCGAACTGGCCCCGGTGACCGGCGCGGATGCAGATCAGGCCGAGAAAGCCGCACGTCTTGCCAAGGCCGATCTGAGTTCCGAGATGGTCTATGAATTCCCCGAACTTCAGGGGCTTATGGGGCGGTACTATATCGAAGCCGCAGGCGAGGACACCGCCGTGGCTGCTGTGGCACAGGAGCATTACTCGCCGCTGGGGCCATCGGATGACGTGCCCACTGCGCCGCTGTCGGTGACCGTGGCGCTGGCCGACAAGCTGGACACGTTGACCGGGTTCTGGGCGATTGATGAGAAGCCGACCGGTTCGAAAGACCCGTTTGCGTTGCGACGGGCAGCGCTAGGTTTTGTTCGGTTGGCGTTAGAGAATGACTTGCACCTTAATGACACACCGAGTTTTCGGGAAATTCTTGCGATGGGCTACAATGGCCATGTCTACCCCAACCATTGGCGTCGTATGGGCAAGCCTATGGGTGAGTGGAATGATCAAGACCGCAAGGACGACGAAGCGGCATTGGCACTTTATGATCCAGAAAAAACACTCAAAATAATCGAAGACCTTCTCGCCTTCTTCCACGACCGCCTCAAAGTCTTCCTCCGAGACGAGGGCATCCGCCACGACGTGATCGACGCCTGTATCGCGATGGAGGGGAATGACGACCTCAACCTGCTGGTCAAACGCGCCCGCGCTCTGAATGCGGTGATCGCGACCGAGGATGGGGAGAACCTCGTGCAGGGCTTCAAACGCGCCAACAATATTCTGACGCAGGCCGAGGAGAAGGACGGCGTCGAATACTCCTACGGTGCGGATGTGAAATTTGCTGAAACGGACAGCGAAAAGGCGCTGTTTGCCGCGCTGGATCAGGCGCAGGCGCAGATTGATCCGGCGCTGAAGGCCGAGGATTTCCCGACCGCCATGGCCGCCATGGCCGCTTTGCGTGGCCCGGTGGATGCGTTCTTTGAGGATGTGCAGGTCAACACTGACAACGACATCCTGCGCCGCAACCGTCTGAACCTGCTGAGCCAGATCCGCACGATCTGTTCCAGCGTCGCCGATCTGACCAAGATCGAAGGCTAAGACACCGGGCGCGCGGCCTTGCGCGCCCATATCACCCTTGCGCAAGGGGTAAAGCTGCCTATGCTGCGGTGAAACCAAAAGGTGCCGCAGTGCAGAATAACCCGCATACCACGCTCATCACGCCCAAAGCGCCCATCGCTGCCAATACCCATGGCGGGCGGGCGAAATGTCTGCAACGTCTGGTCCGGCTTGAGATGCCGGTGCCTCGCACGGTGGCGTTGTCCTTCGATGCAGTTCACCGCATTGCGGAAGGGCAGGTGCCGGATATCGCGGCGATTCTGGACCAGTTTGACGAAGACGCCCTGTTGTGCGTGCGGCCCAGTTCGGAAGACCCGGATTGGGGCGGTCCGGGGGCTATCCTGAATATTGGTATGAACGAAGCCCGATACGGCGATTTCGCGGAAAAGATGGGGTCCGAGGCCGCCGCAGCCTTGTCGCTGCGATTTGTGCAAAGCTACGCCATTCACGTGGCGCGTCTGGATGCCGACGTATTTGACGATATCGATACCGTCGGTATGGACGGATTGCGGGACAGTCTGCGCGCCTATGAAGATGAGACCGACGAGGCCTTTCCGCAGGATCGGGGCGAGCAGTTGGTGGGCGTTCTGCGCTCGATGGCGCGGGCATGGGACGGAACGTCGGCCCGGTTGCTGCGTCAGGCCAAAGGGGCCCCAGCAGATGCGGGGCTTGGGCTGGTCATTCAGGAAATGATCCCCGGCGTGGGGCAGGGTGAATGCGGCTCGGGTGTGTTGCAACTGGTTGATTCCACAACCGGAATGCCCCAGATCACGGGGCGATATCTGAGCCAGAGTCAGGGGCGCGATGCGCTGGGCGAAGGTGTCTCGGCGCTGTATCTTGAGAAGGACCCGCGGGGGCAGTCGCTGGAAGAGGTAGCCCCCAAGGCGTTCGCCGACCTGAAGGCGCAGGCCGCGTTGATGCGCGAGAAACTGCGCGAGGAAATGCAGGTCGAGTTCGTGATTGAAAACGGCCATGTGCACATTCTGGACGGTGTGCGTGTGCAGCGGTCCGCGCGTGCGGCGATGCGGATTGCCGTTCGGTTGGCCGAAGACGGGATCATCCCGCAGCAAGAGGCGGTGATGCGGGTTGATCCCCACGCGCTGAACGAGCTGCTGCACCGTCAGGTCCATCCCGAGGCCGAGCGCGATGTGCTGACCACGGCGATTGGCGCAAGCCCCGGAGCCTCGACCGGTAAGATCGTGTTTACCGCCGCCGAAGCGCAGGCCAGCGCGGCGCGGGGTGAGGCCTGTGTTCTGGTCCGCCGCGAAACCTCGCCCGAGGATGTGCGTGGGATGCACGCCGCTGTGGCCGTGCTGACTGAGAAGGGCGGCATGACCAGCCATGCGGCGGTGATCGGGCGTGGTCTGGGCCTGCCCTGTATCGTCGGCGCGTCCGACATCCGCTTTCAGACCAAGAAGAAAATGCTGACCGCCCCGGATGGGCGGGTGTTCAAAACCGGGGACGTGCTGACCATTGACGGAAGCTCGGGGCAGGTTCTGGCGGGGCAACCCGCGATGCTGGAAGCCGCTTTGGACGATTGTTTTCAAACGCTTATGGGCTGGGCCGACGCCGAGCGCGATATCGAGATACGCGCCAACGCCGATACGCCCGCCGATGCACAAACCGCCCGGAACTTTCAGGCGCAGGGCATTGGTCTGTGCCGGACCGAGCATATGTTCTTTGATCCCGGCCGTCTGATCGTGATGCGCGAGATGATCTTTGCGCAAACATCGTCCGGGCGTGAGGCTGTGCTGGAACGTCTGTTGCCCATGCAGCGCGAGGACTTCGTGCAGCTGTTCCGCATCATGGAGGGTCAACCGGTCTGTATCCGCCTGTTCGACCCACCTTTGCACGAATTCCTGCCGACCACCCGCAGTGGCCAGCGTGAACTGGCCGAGGCGCTGGATTTGCCGGTCTCGGATGTTGAACGCCGGGTTGCCGCGATGACCGAATATAACCCGATGCTCGGCCTGCGCGGTGTGCGTCTGGGTGTGACCGTGCCCGAAATCTATGACATGCAGGCCCGCGCGATCTTTGAGGCGACGTTGGAGGCCAGCAAAAACGGCGCCCCCGTGGTGCCCGAGGTGATGATCCCATTGGTGTCGGCCAAGCGCGAGGTCGAACTGGTGAAATCCCGCATCGACTCGGTCGCGGCAGCGGTTGCGGCAGAGCAGGGGCAGGAGTTTGAATACCGTCTGGGCGTCATGGTGGAAACGCCGCGCGCCTGCCTGCGGGCCGAGGAAATCGCCCCCAGCACCGCCTTTTTGAGCTTCGGCACCAATGACTTGACCCAAATGACCTATGGACTGTCGCGTGACGACGCAGGGCGTTTCATGTCGGCTTATGTCCGTCAGGGTGTGTTCACCGAAGATCCGTTTCACGTGCTGGACCCCGATGGCGTGGGTGAATTGCTGAAACTCGGGGCCGAACGGGGGCGTCTGGCAAAACCCGATGTGACGCTTTCGGTGTGCGGCGAGCATGGCGGAAATCCCGAATCAATCGCGATTTGTCGGGACCTCGGCTTTGACTATGTGTCCTGTTCCCCCTTCCGGGTACCGGTCGCTCGGCTGGCTGCCGCTCAACTGGCGATTTCGTCCAGACTTGGGGGTTGACAGCGCCATTTAACCCAAGGATTAGTGGGTTTCAGGCGAACTTGTGGCGGAAAAAATCTTCCCCACGAGCGATTTTCCACTTGCTTTTCCTTCGGTTCTGGACGTTTGCGCCGGACTGCGCTAAATGCCTCGTCGCGCCCGCCGGGGGAGGGTTAGGCGCGAGAAGTGCCTGTGCGAGGTTATCTGATGCTACGTTACATAATGGCTGTTGCCACATTGGCAGCAACCGTGCTGCCAAGTGCGTCCTTCGCCGAGAGGGAAGCAACCGATTCCGCCAAGGAAGAACTTGTCGCCCGCAACGAATTGCCGGCGCAAAGTTTCCGTGACTATTTCAAACTGTTCCAGCCTCGGAAGCCGGCTGCGCCGGTCGAAGTTTCCTACTCGAAGGACTGGCTGGATCAGCAACCCAAAGCAACCGGGGACGAGAACTGGAAGTGTCTGTCCGAGGCGCTGTACTTCGAAGCCCGCGGTGAAAGCGTGCGGGGACAGTTTGCCGTGGCTGAAGTGATCCTGAACCGGGTCAAAAGCAGCCGTTTCCCTGACAGCCTGTGCGGTGTGATCCGTCAGGGCACCGGGAAGAAATACCAGTGCCAGTTCACCTATACCTGCGATGGCCGCAAAGAGGTGATCCACGAAAAGAAAGCCTTTGAGCGTGTGTCGAAAGTCGCGCGGGCCGCGATGGACGGGATTGCAAAGGAACTGACCGAAGGCGCGACCCATTATCACACGACCGCGGTGCGCCCATCCTGGTCACGCGTCTACAAGCAGACCGCGCGGATCGGTGTGCACATCTTCTACCGCCACAACTATCGGACGGCGAGCAACTGATTGACGCACCCGCGCTGGAAGCTTGATGGCGCGGGGCGAGTTGCAGTCTATATTGCGGGCCAGGAGGCCCGTAATGCCATTCAACAGAAGACGATTTTTGCAAACCGCTGCGGCGGCTTCGCTTTTGCCGGCTGCGGTCAGGGCGAACGTCCCACATCTTGAGGCGCGTGTTACAAGTCAACAGCTTGCGCCTGTCGGGTTTCCTGAAACCGAAGTCTGGAGCTATGGAGGCTCGGTTCCGGGCGAGACGCTCAGATACAATCGGGGAACGCGCGTCCAGCAACGCTTTGTGAACAGACTTCCGCAGCCGAGTTCGGTTCATTGGCACGGAATTCGAATAGACAACGCGATGGACGGTGTACCGGGTTTGACGCAAGACGTCGTCGAAGCTGACGGGGCTTTCAAGTATGAATTCGTCGTCCCCGATGCGGGCACATATTGGTACCACGCCCATAACCGGTCGATGGAGCAGGTTGCCCGCGGGCTATACGGTCCCTTGATCGTTGATGAGGTCGTACCACCCGATGTCGATCAGGATCTGATCCTGATGCTGGATGACTGGCGGCTCGACCCGGAAACGGCTCAGATTGCCGACGATTTCAACAACGGCCACGACCTAAGCCATGCCGGACGCCTTGGAAACATTGTCACTGTTAACGGCTCGTTCGATCCGGCCTTTCCGGTGCGTCGAAACGAACGGCTCAGGCTCCGGCTGATCAATGCCTCGAACGCTCGGATCTACGATCTGGACTTGGATGGCCTTACGGGCAGGATTGTCGCTCTGGACGGGATGCCGCTGGAAGTGCCGCTTGCCCTGAGCGGGTCCTTCCCACTGGCCCCGGCGCAAAGGGCGGATTTGATCGTTGACGTTGTGGCTGATGGGCCGACCGCAAGCCTTGTAAGTGTTGAACGCGACGGGGCATTTGGATTGGCGCGTTTCGACATCGGCGGTCCGTCCGCCAACGCTCAACGGACGGACATAGTCGCGCTACCGCCTAATCCCCTGCCGGAAATCGCTGGGATTGACGATGCCCCGCTGCGTCGAATGCGTCTGCAGGGCGGGGCTATGAGGTGGTTGGAAAGCGCTCGGATTGGTGAGACCGACCTGTCAGGGCGCGAGTTGGCGCAGTTGGGGCGGTTCTGGGCATTGAACGGATATGCCGAACGTCCGTCTGATCCTTTTCTCGATGCGTCTCTGGGTAGCCTTCACAGGATCGAGTTCGTGAACGAAACCGCATTCCCCCATGCGATGCACCTGCATGGCCACCACTTTCGGCTTGTTTTGGACGACGGCGCGTTGGGTCCGTGGCGCGATACGGTTTTGATCGAGAGGGGACAAACCCGTCAAATCGCGTTATTTGCCGATAATCCCGGTGATTGGCTGTTGCATTGCCATATGCTGGGACATGCCGCCGCGGGTATGATGAGTTGGTTTCGCGTCACCTGACGCCGCAATCAGCGGCTGGAATGGCGCTTGTGTGAGTGTTATAGCCCCTCGGACCGCCTAAATTAGGCGAACTGTTCTGCAAGCCCGAGAAGGCCTGACCCATGAGTTCTGAAATCCGCCTTGCCTTTGCGCACCCGTCCGAGCGGTCCGAGGCGACCTCGCCCCGGGGGCCGTTGGATCGCATCTCATTGCGTGACCACACTGTCGAGGTTGAAATTGGGGCCTTTCAGGCCGAGCGCGGCACGACGCAGCGCATCTGCTTTAACATCGTGGTCGAGGTGCGCCCGCTGACCTCGGATATTGACGACGATGTGGACCGTATCCTGTCCTATGACCGCGTGACCGAGGCCATCGCCTATGAACTGGCGGCTGAACGCCTGAACCTGCTTGAAACGCTCGCCGAGCGCGTGGCCGAGCGCATCCTGCTGGAACCTCAGGCCGTTCGGGTTTTCGTGCGGATCGAAAAGCTGGATCGGGGTCCCGGCGCGCTGGGGGTAGAGATCGTACGCGGCAAGGACGCCGTTCATCATGACGTTGTTGAAGAAGAACGCCCGCATCCGCGCCTTGTGTTCCTGTCCAATGACGCGATTGCGTCGGGCAATCTGAAAGGCTGGATCGATCAGCTGGAAAATCGTCAGCGCCCGCTGATCCTGTGCGTCGGGGCCTCGGATCTGGCTGCGCCGCAGACCGGCCATGCCATGACGCAGCGCCGGATCGATCTGCTGTCCATCGAACAAAACGCCTGGGTTCTGGCCGCGCGGGATCATCGCTGTGTCGTCGTCTCGACTCGGACCGAGCTGGATTGGGCCATGAAAAACGGCCAGATCTGCGTCTGGGCCCCGTCCAAGATCGTTCTGGATGCGGTGGACGGCCCATCCGCCGCGCCGTCGGACGCGGTTGCTCTGGCCGCGTGGTTTGCCGCGACGTTTGAAGCCAGTGAGATGATGGTGATCGGTGGCGAGCTGCCGAAAGAACCCAAGACGCCCCTGCGCGCCGTCGCCGTCGATCAGGCGCAGTTGTGAGCCATTATTACCGACCGCTGGTTCAGCACGGCCCGGCCCGCCCGGATGGTGCAGTGTCTTTGGCCGGTCAGGCGTTGTGGTTCACACATGCGGAAGCCCTGTCGCGGTTGGATGCGCCCAAGGTCGTCCCGGCGGCTGAAATTCCAGCCGATGTTTTGCAACGCCTCAGCCGCCAGCGTGCAGCAATATCCGGTCTGGACATGGCGCAGCCGCATATCATGGGCATCCTGAACGCGACACCTGACAGCTTTTCGGATGGCGGCGTTCACAGCTCGGTAGAGGGTGCGCGGGCAGGGGCCGCTGACATGGTGGCGCAAGGCGCGACCATTCTGGACATTGGCGGAGAATCGACCCGCCCCGGTGCAGATTTTGTCCCAGAAGCGGAAGAGATCGCCCGCACGCGCCCGCTGATCGAAGCGATTCGGGCGGAAACGGAAGCCTTGATCTCAATCGACACCCGCAAGGCCGCAGTGGCCAAGGCCGCCTGCGCCGCCGGGGCAGGTTTGGTCAACGATGTCTCGGGCTTTACCTTCGATCCTGACCTCGCGCCGTTTTGCGCTGAATTGGGCGCGCCGGTTTGTGTCATGCATATGCAAGGCGACCCGGCCACGATGCAGGACAATCCCGAATACGACAACGTTGTGCTGGATGTTTACGATTTCCTCGAAGGTCAGATCGCGCGGCTGGAAACACTGGGTCTGAGCCGCGATCTGATCATTGTCGATCCGGGTATCGGCTTTGGCAAAACCGAACAGCACAATCTGGACCTTCTGCGCAACCTCAGCCTGTTTCACGGGTTGGGCTGTCCGATCCTTCTGGGCGTGTCGCGCAAGGGGTTCATCGGGTCCATCGGGAACGAGCCGCAAAAAACCGCACGCGCTCCGGGATCAATTGCCCTTGCTCTGGACGGATTGTCCCAAGGTGTGCAGATCATTCGCGTGCATGACGTGGCCGAGACCGCTCAGGCCTTGCGTCTATGGGCTGCAGTCCGGTAATCCGGTCGCAAACATTTTTGTGAGGGGTGAAAGATGCGCAAGCTGTTCGGAACTGACGGTGTGCGGGGCACAGCCAATACACATCCGATGACAGCGGAAATGGCCTTGCGCATCGGGGCCGCCGTGGGGCGGTATTTCCGTCGCGATGCCTCGGGCGTGCACCGTGTGGTGATCGGTAAGGACACGCGCTTGTCGGGCTATATGCTGGAAAACGCGCTGACTGCTGGTTTGACCTCGACGGGGATGAACGTGCTGCTGCTGGGGCCGGTACCGACGCCTGCCGTTGGGCTGATGACCCAATCCATGCGCGCCGATCTGGGCGTGATGATCTCGGCCAGTCATAACCCGGCGGAAGATAACGGCATCAAGTTCTTTGGGCCCGATGGGTTTAAACTGTCCGATCAGGCCGAGTTGGAAATCGAACGGCTGATCGAGGAAGGCGTTAAACCCGCGCAAGCTCAGAATATCGGACGCGCGCGCCGCGTGGACGATGCGCGTTTCCGTTATGGCGAGCGGATCAAGTCCTCACTGCCGCGCGATGTGAAGCTGGATGGCCTGAAAGTCGTGATAGACTGCGCCAACGGCGCGGCACACCGCACCGCGCCCGAGGTGTTGTGGGAACTGGGCGCCGAGGTCATCCCGGTCGGTGTCGCGCCGAACGGCAAGAACATCAACCTAAATTGCGGATCGACCAAGCCTCAGCTTGCCGCCGAAACAGTCGTGGCGCATGGCGCACATGTGGGCGTCTGTCTGGACGGGGATGCCGATCGCGTTGTTGTAATTGACGAAAACGGTGAGGTGGCTGATGGCGATCAGCTGATGGCCTTGCTGGCCTCGGCTTGGGCTGCATCCGGTCAGTTGAAAGGTGACGCGCTGGTGGCCACAGTGATGTCCAATCTGGGTCTGGAGCGTCACCTTCAATCCCAAGGCCTGCGGCTGGAGCGCACGGCCGTCGGCGATCGCTATGTGGTCGAGCGGATGCGTGAAGGCGGGTTCAATCTGGGTGGTGAGCAATCCGGCCATATCGTCATGAGCGACTACGCCACCACCGGTGACGGCCTGATGGCCGGGTTGCACTTTCTGGCCGAGATGGTTCTGTCCGGGCGATCAGCTTCGGATCTGGCACAGCAATTCGAGACCGTGCCGCAGTTGTTGAAGAATGTCCGCTATGGCGAGGGGCAAATGCCGCTTGAAGCGCAAAGCGTCAAAGCTGCCATTGCCGATGCCGAGGCGCGCCTGAACGGGCAGGGCCGCTTGCTGATCCGTAAGTCCGGCACGGAACCGTTGATCCGGGTGATGGCCGAGTGTGAGGATGACGCGCTTTTGTCTCAGGTCGTCGACAGCATTGTCTCCGAGGTTGAAGCCGCAACAGGCTAGCGCCCGGTCAGCAGTTTTCGCAGGCTGAACCATTGGCTGATGGCCAGCCCGGTCAGAATCATGGCCAGGGCGATGAAGAAACGCAGGGGCAGGGCCTCGGACAAGATCCACGCGCCAAACACCATCGACCAGATCGGCACCTGATAATTGACCAGCGTCAGAAAGACCGACCCTGCGCTGCGAATGATCGATACGCGCAGAAGCGTGGCAAAGGCGGTGGGCAACAGGCCCAGGATAATGATTGCAAGGCCCGGGCGCGTGCCTTCCCATCTTGGGAGGCCTTCGGTCACCAGCATCAGCGGCACCAGGCACACTGCGCCGACGACCAGCGTCAGCGCGGCCAGCGTGACAGGGTCAATGGGCGGGCAACGGCGGGTGAAGATCGAGGCCACCGAGTAACACAGCGCGGCTCCGATACAGGCGAGTTGCGCCAATGGCTCGAACCCCTGGCCGATCTGGGTCAAGCCGGGGCCGATCAGAACCAGAGCCCCGGCAAAGCCGAGAGAGACCCCGAAAATGCGGCGCGCATTCATTGGCTCGTCGGAAAAGAAATGCGCCAGCGGCAGCACCATCAGCGGGATCGCCGCCATGGACAGGCCTGCGAAGGCCGAGGGCACGTATTGCTGGCCCCAACTAAGCATCATGAACGGAATTGCGGTCGACAACAGCCCGATGATGACGATTGCGCCCCACAGGGCGCGGTCCGGTCCGGGTATCCTGCGACCAGTGATTGCCATCAGGCCCAGCAGGGTGACCGCACCCAGCGTTGTGCGCGCCGTTGCCACTGTGACGGGCCCATAGCCTTCCAGCGCCATGGCCACGACCATGAACGTGCCACCCCATATGAGGCCGAGTGTCAGGACGCCGCTCCAGTCGCGGTAATCGGGTTCTTGCACCATAAACCCCCCATATCCTTTGATTTTGCCGATGTCACGTGCCCGAAATTGACAAAGCGTTAGTTTTTACTTACCGTAAGTAATGACTTACCAAGATGCATTTGCCGCTCTGGGCGACCCGACTCGTCGGAAAGTGTTCGAAGCAGTTGCAGCCCGGCCCTGCGCGGTCGGGGCTCTGGCTGACACGCTACCTGTCAGCCGCCCGGCGGTGTCGCAGCATCTGAAGGTTCTGTCGGATGCGGGATTGGTTGGGTGCCGGTCGGAAGGGACGCGCCGGATTTACTTTGCCCGGCCTGACGGCTTGGCAGAAATGCGCGCCTGGCTGGATCAATACTGGTCGGATGTGCTGGACAGTTTTGCAGCTGAGATAAACCGGGAAGGGCGAGATACATGACTGATCCAATCGTCAAAACCGTGGTTGTGAACGCCGCGCCGGATCGCGCCTTTGAGGTCTTTGTGCATCGCATCGCAAGCTGGTGGCCGCTGGATGGTCACGCGGTGTCCGCATCCACAGGACAACCGGCGCTGGCCGTCACGATCGAGCCTTGGGTTGGTGGAGCACTGTTCGAAACGATGTATGACGGCGAAAGGGCCGATTGGGGCACGGTGTTGGAATATGAAGAGGGGCACCGCCTGGCCTTCACCTGGCATCCGGGCACCAACAAGGACAACCCCACGCGGGTTGATGTCGCGTTTGAAAGGGTCGGTGCGAACCAAACTCAAGTGACCTTGACCCATTCCGGGTGGGAGGTCTGGGCCGAAGCCGCCGCGGACAAGCGAGGCGGTTACGATTCGGGCTGGGATTTTGTGTTGGGCGAGTGCTTCGCGACAGCATGCGCTGCATAGAAAAGGGCGGCCCGTTAAAGGCCGCCCCAGTGCTGATGGATATCAGACTTAGTTCTTTTCTTGATCGACCAGTTTGCCAGCCGAAATCCACGGCATCATGCCGCGCAGCTTGGCGCCGGTTTCTTCGATCAGATGCTCGTCATTGGCGCGACGCGAGGCTTTCAGGGTCGGCTGGCCGACCTGATTTTCCAGCATGAAGTCGCGGACAAACTTGCCCTGCTGGATGTCGTTCAGAACCTCTTTCATCGCTTTCTTGGTCTGCTCGTAGGGCAGGATGCGCGGGCCGGTGACGTACTGGCCGTACTCGGCAGTGTTCGAGATCGAGTAATCCATGTTGGCGATGCCGCCTTCGTAGATCAAGTCGACGATCAGCTTCACCTCGTGCAGACACTCGAAATAGGCCATCTCGGGCGCATAGCCTGCTTCGACCAGGGTTTCAAAACCGCAGCGGATCAGTTCAACCAGACCGCCGCACAGAACGGCCTGCTCACCGAACAGGTCGGTTTCGCACTCTTCGCGGAAGTTGGTCTCGATGATGCCCGAGCGACCGCCGCCGATGGCCGAGCAGTAGGACAGGCCGATTTCCAGCGCTTTGCCGGTTGCGTCGGTGTCAACGGCGACAAGGCAGGGCACGCCGCCGCCTTTGACGTATTCGCCACGCACGGTGTGGCCGGGGCCTTTGGGGGCCATCATGATGACGTCAACGCCTTCTTTCGGCTCGATCAGGCCAAAGTGGACGTTCAGGCCGTGGGCGAACGCGATGGCGGAGCCGGGCTTGATGTTGTCATGTACGTATTTCTTGTAGGTCTCGGCCTGCAGTTCGTCGGGCATGGTGAACATGATGACGTCGCACCAGGCCGCCGCTTCGGCGATGCCCATGACCTGCAAACCTTCGGCTTCGGCTTTCCTGGCCGAGGCAGAGCCTTCGCGCAGAGCGACGACCAGATTCTTGGCGCCCGAGTCGCGCAGGTTCAGCGCGTGGGCGTGACCTTGCGAACCATAGCCCAGAATGGCCACTTTTTTGTCTTTGATCAGGTTGATGTCGCAATCGCGATCGTAATAGACGCGCATTTTGCCGGTCCTTTCTGTTTCGATTGCTGCGCTTTTACCCGGGTGTTTTGCGATTGGCGAGCGTATTGAAGTTGAGTATTTGTAAAAAAGATGAAGAACTATTCTTCATTTAGCCGAATGATGAGAAATCTATGCTTGATGACCTCGACAGACGTATTCTGCGTCATTTTCAGGCTGATCCCAGCCTGTCCAACGCCGAACTGGCCGAGCGGTGCCGGATTACGCAAGGCGTTTGCTGGCGTCGTATAGAAAAGATGCAGGCCGCCGGTATCATCGAGGGGCAGGAGGCGGTGATCGACTGGGTTGCGCTGGGTTATGCGGTCGAGGTGTCGCTGCGGGTCACGTTGGACAAGACGCAGGTGCGCGCGTTTGACGAATTCACCGCTGCGGCGCGCGAGGTGCCCGAAGTGATCGAGATACAGACCTTTCTGGGCCGCGTGGATGTGCGGCTGTCGGTTCTGGCGAAGGACATGGCGCATTACCAGCAACTCTATCGTGACCGCATTCTGACCTTGCCGCATATCGCCGATATCGAAGCGCTGATGCATATCGCGCGGGTCAAGCGGGATGAGGTGCTGCCGGTATGATCGAGCTGGACGAAACAGACCGAAAGATCCTGCGGGCCTTGCGGCAGGATGCAACGCAAAGCGCCGGTGCGTTGGGGCGCAGGCTGGGGCTGTCGCAACCCGCCACATGGCGGCGGATCCGCAGGCTGGAAGAGGCGGGGGTCATCAAAGGCCGCCGTCTGCGCCTGAATGCCGAGGCATTGGGCTTTGGCGTCACTGTCTTTCTGGGCGTGAAGCTGGCGCGCAAGGGACAGGTCAGTCTGGAAGACTTCGAACGCGCTGTCAGCGCCATTCCCGAAGTGCAGACCGTCGAGCATGTGCTGGGGCTGTATGACTACCGTCTGCGCGTAGTGGCGCGTGACCTGTCCGATTTCGAACGGGTCCTGCGCCGACGGATCATGACGTTGCCCGGCGCGGGGGATGTCGAGGCCAATGTCTTGCTGAGCGAAGAACGCCTGCCCGGTCCGATAGGCTGATCGCGCCTAGTATTTCGTGCGAACGCAATAGCCGGGATGGTGGGTCATGCGGGCGAAGGTGATCGGGTTTTCATCCTTCCACGTCGTCCGCTCCATCTGGATCATCGAGGTTCCGGCGGTGGTGCCCATGAACTCGGCCAGACGACTGTCAGCGGAAATCGCGCAAAAGGCGACCTCGGCCTCGGTGAAGGGGGCAGCGTTCAGCAGCCATTCGTGGGGGCCGTGCGCGCTCAGATCGGCCTCTTCCACCTCGGGAACGGCTGCGATGTTGATCCACCGTTCCTCAAGCTGAAAGGGGCGGTTGTCGGCATAGTGCATGCAGATCACGTGCAGCACACGGGCCTCGGGCGAAACGCTGAGTTGCGAGGCCAGCCAACCGGGGCTGGGCACAACATTACGCTCGACCAGTGCATAGCGGTATGCGGCGTTCTGGTTTTCAATCATCTGCCGGGCCAGCGACAGTTCCAGCCTGGCGTGTTTACTGGGCTCTTTCTTGACCCGCGTTCCACTTTTGCGCTTGCGCTCGACAAAGCCCTGGTCGGCCAGTTCCCGCAGCGCGCGGTTCACGGTGGCCCGCGCGCAGTTGAATTCTTCGGCCAGCTGCGTTTCCGTCGGCAAAAGCGAGCCTTGTGGCCACACACGGCTTTCGATCCGTCGTTTCACTTCGTCACGAACGACCTGGAAGCTGATCCGCTTTTGGTGAGTCACGGGTTGAAATTTCCCTTCAAGCATAAAGTGTATGCATCTGTTCAGAAGCAAGTAGAAGTGTAAAGGGGAGGTGACTCTAATTGGCGTCATTTTTGATGTTTTCGAACTAGTTGGTCTAAATATTTCGGTTTTGTTTTTCGTGACGTAGGGTCACTTTCGTGGCAGTGTACGCCGGAATCAGACAGGGCAATTGGGCCTGGCTTTGGGGAACGACTTCTGGAAAGGAAACTGAATGCCTGCATTGCTGGAAACCGTGGACCGGGATGGTCTTGAAGAGTTCTCGGTTGTCTTTACCGACCGCTCTTTGAACCATATGTCGGCCAAGTTTCAACAGGTTATGCGCGATGTCTCGAGCATGCTGCGCGAGGTCTATAATGCCGACGGTGTTGCCATCATTCCCGGCGGCGGAACTTACGGGATGGAGGCCGTGGCCCGTCAGTTCGCGCGTGGTGCCAACGTTCTGGTGGTGCGCAATGGGTGGTTCTCCTATCGCTGGAGCCAGATCATCGAAAGCGGCGCGCTGACCGGATCGGTTACCGTTCTGAAAGCGCGGGAAACAGGTAATACCAGCCCGTCCCCCTTTGCGCCCGCTCCGATTGAAGATGTGGTTGCTGCCATTCACGAGCAGCGCCCCAACGTGGTCTTCGCACCCCATGTCGAGACTGCGGCGGGCGTGACCCTGCCTGACGATTATGTAACCGCCATGGCAGCTGCCGCGCATGAGGTTGGTGCGTTGATGGTTCTGGATTGCATCGCATCAGGCTGCGCCTGGGTTGATATGAAGGCGACCGGCGTGGACGTGTTGATCTCGGCCCCGCAAAAGGGGTGGAGCGCGTCGCCCTGCGCGGGCCTCGTCATGCTGTCTGAGCGGGCCGAAGCGCGGTTGCAGGAAACCGAGTCCGACAGTTTTGCGGTCGATCTGAAGAAATGGCGTCAGATCATGCAGGCCTATGAGAACGGCGGCCATGCCTATCACGCGACCATGCCGACCGATGCCCTGACGGCGTTTCGCGACACGATGCTTGAGACGCAGGAATACGGGTTCGAGAAATTGCGCGACGCGCAATGGGCTTTGGGCAATGGCGTACGCGCGATGCTGAAGGACATGGGCGTTGTCTCGGTGGCCGCAGATGGTTTTGGCGCGCCGGGCGTTGTGGTCAGCTATACGGCTGATCCCGAGGTTCAGAATGGCAAGAAATTCGCCGCTTTGGGGATGCAGATCGCCGCTGGCGTGCCGTTGCAATGTGATGAACCTGCCGGGTTCAGCACGTTCCGCCTCGGGCTGTTCGGCCTCGACAAACTGTATGATGTGGACGGCACAATCGCGCGTCTGAAACGGGTGCTGGATCAGGTTCTGTGACCGGGTGGCGGGCTGAAGCCCGCCCTACCACCTAACGCACGCCGAGGCCCATCTGCATCAGCGTCTTGCGCACCGGTCCCATGGAGTAGAGCGCGTTCAGCCCCAAGGCGCGGGCATCGCGCAGCGGCCGCGCCTCAAGCATCGAGGTGCGGTTCAACAGGTCGATGCCTTTCACCCGCAGCTCGATCTCGGCATGGCGGGCTTTGTGGTAGGCATCCAGCATTTGCGCATCGCCCAAGCCATCAGGCCGGGCTTGTGCCAGGTCCAGAAGGGATCGCAGATCGCCCAAGGACATGTTCAGACCCTGCGCGCCAATGGGCGGCACCACATGCGCGGCCTCGGCCATCAGGGCGATGCGTTCGCCCGACAGGCGCGCGGCCGATTGGCTGATGATCGGCCAGATCGTCCGGCGCGAGGCCAGTTTCAGCGGCCCGAACAACCCGCAGGACCGCTCCGTCATCGCGGCCTCGAAGGCCTCGGTGTCGAGGTTCAGCAACTCCACCGCGCGCGGGCCGCGTTCCATCCACACGATGGCGGATGAGGGCTGACCCTGCCAGTCGGGCAGCGGTACCAGCGTGAACGGCCCGCCAGACCGGTGGATCTCGGTCGAAACGTTTTCATGGGCAATTGGATGCGTTACCGCAAAAGCCAGCGCTTTCTGACCATAGCGCGTAGTGTGGACGGGAATTCCGGCAGCCTCGCGCATCGTAGAGTTTCGCCCATCGGCGGCGATGACCAGTTTGCACCGGATGCGGCTGCCGTCGCTTAGCCCAACCCGCGCCTCGGCGGTGCGGGTGAACAGGCTGACGGTGCCAGTGCCGGGGCGGAAATCGACATTGGGCAGTTCGGCCAGCCGCGCCACCATTTCGCGACGCAGCAGCCAGTTGGGCAGGTTCCAGCCAAAGGGCTGTTCCGAAACGTCCGAGGCGTTGAAATCGCGCACAACGCGCGGTTCGGGGACGTCTCCGCCCGCATCGACGATGCGCATCACTTGCAGCGGGGCCGCATGGGCATCAAGCCGGGCCCACAATCCACATTGGTCCAGCAACCCACGAGAAGGTTGCAGGAAGGCGGTGGTCCGCAGGTCCGACCCATCGACGTCGCGTTCAGTGATCGGCGGGGTCGGATCAACGCAGATCACGTTGAACCCGGCGGTTCCAAAGGCGGCGGCGGCGGTCAGGCCAGCGATTCCGCCGCCGGAAATCAGGATCTCACAGCTGTCAGTCATGGCACTTGTCTCCGTTCCCGGCAGACCCTAGTGCGGTTCCCGCGCCTGCGCCAAGTGACATCCTGTCCCGTGTCTTATCCGCGTGAAATCAGGATCAGGATCAGAAACATCACCGGCACCATCATCACGGCGGGGATGTAGAGACCGGGCAGGCCGAACAGCAGGGCAGAACAGCCCCACATGCTGAAGATCGCGGCGGCCGTATAGCCTAAATCCTCGGGCTCGCCATCGGCCACGTCGCGGGCCATCCAGCCAAACAAGGGGATTGCATAAAGCAGGCGTTGCCAAATCGGCAGGCGCTGCGGCATCAGGGTCGCGCTCATTGGGGTCTCCGTTCTGTTCGTCGCAGACGGGCATATATGGATGATTGTGCAGCTGCAGAATATGCAGATCGTCGCAGTGTGACAGCCTACCGCAGGCGGGCCAGGAATGCCGTTAGGTCATCCGTATGGTGGTGGATATGATCGGCCTCATGCGGGTCCGGCGCGACGTGAACCGTGCGCATTCCCATCTCATGCGGCGCGGCCAGATTGCGGGGATCGTCCTCGAACATGGCGGCCTTTTCGGTCTGAATACCATCTTGCGAAAAGATCGCCTGAAAGGCCGCTTTTTCCGGCTTGGGGCGATAGCCTGCATGTTCGACACCATAGATGGCATCAAACAGACCCGTCAGCCCGCGCGCCTCAAGCACCCGTTCCGCATAGGGGGCGCTGCCGTTGGTGTAGACGATGCGCCGACCGGGCAGGGCGCGGATATGGGCGGCAAGCTCGGCATCGGGGTCCATATGGCTCATGTCGACCTGATGGACCGCGTGCAGATAGGGGTCGGGGTCTAGATCATGTTCGGCCATCAGCCCGGCCAGAGTTGTACCGTATTCGCGCCAATAGTGGCTGCGCAGGCGGTCGGCCTCGGCCCGGTCCACGCCGATGGCCTGCACGACGTAATCGGTCATCAGCACCTCGATCTGGTCGAACAGGCGCATGTGCGGCGGATAAAGGGTGTTGTCCAGATCGAACACCCATTGGGTGACGTGGCTAAAGGCAGGTTTGACCATGATGTCGGTGTAGGGCGCGAAGGCTGGGTTTTCAATGCTACACTTGATTGCGGCCCCCGGACACGGATAGACATGGCCGAACGAGGAGAGACAACACCCCATGCCCCAATCCCGACAGTCCAACAAGGACGCTTACAGCCTGATTCTCGAAGCCATCGATGTGGGCGTCTACAAACCCGGTGACCGTCTGGTCGAAAGCGAACTGGCCGAGCGGTTCGGCGTCTCGCGCACCCCCATCCGCGAGGCGTTGCAGCGGCTGGAGACGCAGTCGCTGCTGGAGCGGGACGGGCGGTCGCTGATTGTGGCGTCTTTGGACCACAACCAGATGGCCGAACTGTATGTCGTGCGGCGCGAGCTTGAGGGGTTGGCCGCACGTCTGGCCGCCAAACACGCGACCGAGGAAGAGATCCGCGTGCTGCAGGAAATGGTGGCAGAGGATGATGCACTGGTCGATGATCCCTCGGCCTTGTCACGGGCGAACCGGCGGTTTCATGAGCAGATCCATCTGGCCTCGCACAACCGTTATCTGGTTCAGCAATTGGATCTGGTGCATCGCACCATGGCCCTGATGGCGACCACGTCGCTGGCGGCGCAGGGGCGCAGTGAAATTGCGCAGAGCGAGCATAAGGGGATCGTCGAAGCCATCGCTGCACGTGACGAAGAAGCAGCCGGGCGGGCGCTGAAGGACCATATCTCGATCGCCTTCATGACCCGTCTCAAGCAGGACGCGGTGCGGCGCGAGTCTTAACCTTCAGGCTTGCGGCAGGTCCTCTTCGGCCTGCCCATGCTGGGTTTTGTCCCAAAAGAACGGGCAGATTGCGAGCTCCCACAACGCCTTATATGCGGCGAGGACGCCCAGCGGGAAATAAAAGCACATCGTCGGCACAAACGGCAAAAGATGCCGACGTTCCCGGGCGGACACGGCCAGCATGGCGACGGCCATATTGATCAGCTCAGCCGCCAGAAACAGCCAGAGCAGCGTGGTCATCACCGGTGCCGTCAGCAGGGTTTGCATCGGGTTGGGCAGTTGCAGCGCGGACAGCCAGAACATCCACAGGATCGGGGCCAGCAGGAACTGACCCAGCGTGCCCAGAAAGAACGCCTGCACCCCCGCGAACCTGAGCGCTCCCAGTTCGCGATACAGGCCTACCGGGTTCCGCATATGCACCAGATAGGTGACCATGAACCCTTTCAGCCAACGCGAGCGTTGTTTCACCCAAGGCCATGAGCGAAAGTTGGCCTCTTCATAGGTGGTGGTCTCGACCATCTCGGTCCGGTATCCCGCGCGGCTGAGACGGACGCCCAGATCGGCGTCCTCGGTGACGTTATGCGCGTCCCATCCGCCCAGTTCTATCAGCTTGTCACGGCGAAAGAAAAAGGTGGTTCCGCCCAATGGAACGACCAGCCCAAGGCGCGCGATGCCCTGCAGGATCACCCGAAACCAAGAGTTGTATTCGATGGTGAAGCAGCGCGAACGCCAGTTGGTGCGCGGGTTGTAGTAATCCAGCATACCTTGCAGACAGACCACATCCGGCGGGGCCTGAGTGAAATGATGCACCACCCGCTCAATCTGATCTGGTTCGGGCGCATCCTCGGCATCCCAGACCCCCAGAATATCGCCCCGGCAGAAATCCAGCGCATAGTTCATCGCACGCGGCTTGGTTGTCAGCCCGTTCAGTGCGGGCACCTCGACGGTGCGAATCCAGCTTGGCAGGTCGGCTTTCTCGACGGTCTCGCGGGTGACGTCATCGCGTTCCTCCAGCACCAAAATCACGTCCAGAAGGGCTTTGGGATAGGTCAGCCGTTGCAGACGTTTGATCAGGGCGCCTGCGATCTCACGCTCTTTATACAGGGGCACCATGATCGACACACAAGGCTGTCGTAGCGAAACGGGCGTGCAACCGGGATCGGTTTTGGATGGTTTGATTTCTCCCAGCGCAAATGCCAGCGCGCCTGATATCCGCAAGGTCATGAACAGGATCAGGGTTGCGACGGCTGCGATCAGCAGGGCGGCAAGCCCAAGCTGGGGAAGGGCCGCAAAAAACGCCATTAGCCCCAGAACCAGAACCGCAGGGCCAATGCGCGACCGGGGAGTCCAGGTGCGGCAGCTTTGCGCCTCATCCACACGGGTCTCGGCGGCTTGGGCCAGAACCTGCGAGAATTGACGGGCAATCGCGCGATCAATCTGATCCGGTGCGGCCAGAACCGGAAGGACGGCGTAGGGGCAGTCCTGCATTTCTGCAGTGACGGTCGGGAAGCGATCAGGGCGTGCAGTGGCAACCAACAGCAGCGGGCCGACGCGCATCCATGGTATGACGTTATGGGCCAGCCAGAATTCAACCGGCTTGAAATCGCACAGGCCGGGTGCGGGCGGGATCTTGTCCAGATCGGCGATTTGCCATCCGCTTTGCACGGACAGGGCGGTCAGGACATCCGCGCGGCTGACCCAGCCTTCGCCAACCAGAATTTCGCCCAGCGGGGCCTTTTGCTGGGATTGCAGATGCAGCGCCTGGTCCAACTGCTCCCACGAAATCGCACCTTGTTCGATCAGGCAGGTGCCCAACGGTTTGCGTTGCCCTTGAGGGGGGATCGGGGCGGCAGTGGTAAAATCCTGAAGATTCAATTCAACCATTAAAAAACCCTGACGCAGTGACCTGCCGTCAGGGTTGATCAATCTAGGTTAACAGCGGGTTAACCCCGGGCTTTGCGCCAGTTACGCCTGCGCTTTTCTGTCCGCCATGGCGGCTGCGAAGCGTTCGAACAGGTAGAAGCTGTCCTGTGGGCCGGGCGAGGCCTCGGGGTGGTACTGCACCGAATAGACCGGTCGGTCCGTCATGCGGATACCGCAGTTCGAGCCGTCAAACAGCGAGCGATGGGTCTCGACCACACCGTCGGGCAGGGTCTCGGCATCGACAGCGAAACCGTGGTTCATCGAGGTGATCTCGACCTTGCCGGTTTCCAGATCTTTCACCGGGTGGTTTGCACCGTGGTGGCCGTGGTTCATCTTGATGGTCTGACCACCCAGCGCCAGCGCCAGCATCTGGTGGCCGAGGCAGATGCCAAAGACGGGCAGTTCGGTGCTGTTCAGGATCTCTTTGATCATCGGCACGGCATATTCGCCGGTTGCCGCCGGGTCGCCGGGACCATTGGACAGGAACACGCCGTCAGGCTCGTGCGCCAGAACTTCGGCTGCAGTCGCGGTGGCGGGCAGCACGGTCACATCGCAACCAGCCGAGGCGAGGCAGCGCAAGATGTTGCGTTTCGCACCATAGTCCAGCGCCACGACCTTGTGTTGGGGTGCCTTCTGTGGCGCATACCCCTCGGGCCAGGCCCACCGCATCTCATCCCAGCGGTAGCTTTGGGCACAGGTGACGTCCTTGGCCAGATCCATGCCTTCCAACCCGGCAAAGCCACGCGCAGCGGCAACCAGCGCGGCAATATCGAAATTGCCTTCGGGGTCATGCGCCAGCGCCACATGCGGCGCGCCTTGTTGACGGATGGCGCGGGTCAGGCGGCGGGTATCGATGCCGCCAATCGCGATACGACCGCGACGTTCCAGCCATGTTTTCAACTCTTCGGCCGAGCGCCAGTTCGACGGCTCGGTCGGGTCCCATTTGACCACCATGCCCGCAGCCACCGGATCACCGGTTTCGTCATCTTCGGGGTTCACGCCCACATTGCCGATATGGGGGAAGGTGAAGGTGACGATCTGCCCGGCATAAGAGGGGTCTGTCATGATTTCCTGATACCCGGTCATGGCGGTGTTAAAGCACAGCTCGGCCACTGTCTGGCCGGTTGCGCCGAAGCCTGTGCCGTAAAACAGCGTTCCGTCGGCCAATGCCAGACATGCGGTGGGCTTGGACGGGGCGTTCTGGGCCATGGCGCAACTCTCCTACAGGGTAAATCGGCGCATACCTAAGGGGGTTAACCGCTTTGGTCAAGTGTGTTCAAATTTTCGGCTATTGTTGTTTTTCAATGGGTTAGCTGTGTCTGTGCCCTGTTGTGTCACGCTTTTTGTTTAGATATGTTCGGGGTTCCGTTGTCATGGGGATGGACAAACCAAATGGACATGCGATCACGGGTGAACACCGCCCTGAAGCAAGCAATGAAAGACAAAGCGGCCGAGCGTCTGTCGACCTTGCGCCTTATCAACGCTGCGATCAAAGACCGGGATATTGCGTCCCGTGCTTCCGAGAACGAAGAGGCGAAAGGCTGCGGCGATGCTGAGGTTCTTGAAATCCTTGGTAAAATGACCAAGCAGCGCAAGGAAAGCGCGCGCGCCTACGAAGAGGGCGGACGCCTGGACCTGGCCGAGCGTGAAATGCGCGAAGTTGCGATCATCGAGGAATTCCTGCCCAAACAGCTGGACGACGATGAGGTGACAAAAGCGATTCAGACCGCGATTACAGCCACCGGCGCGGGTTCGATCCGCGATATGGGCAAGGTGATGGGTGAGTTGAAGACCCGCTATACCGGCCAGATGGATTTCGGCAAGGTGGGCCCGATGGTCAAAGACCATCTGTGCGCCGCATCGAACGGCGGCTGCTGAACTCATAATCAGACTTGAAACGCTTACTGCGCGGCGGGTCCGCGCAGTCGCTGCACCAGATCGTCATAGAGGGTGATGCGCTCATCCTCGGACAGGAATGCGCCAATCTCGACCTCGCGCCCGTCTCCGATCAGGGTGACGTAATGCGGCACAGGCCCGCCCTTTTCGTGCATTTCGGGCCGTGCCCAGTAGCGGTTACAGGACCATTCCTGCGCTTGCCTGCCCGGTGTTTGGTGGATCAACCGGGCCTGGTTTCCGTCCAGCGTCAGGACCTCCAAAACACTGCGGGCGCGGTAGTTGGTTTGAATCGCCAGCCACAGGCCCAATACGGTCAGCAGCAAGAACGGCAGCAAACCCCACAGGACGACCGACCCCAGCATGGCCAGTATCGGGATCAGGCCAAACAGGAAGACAGACAGGATCACAATCATCGCCCCGCGCGGCGGCAATGAATTATGCGGCCACAGGCGCAGTTCCTGTTCGGTGTCCGAGGTTTGATTCCATTGATACGGCATGGCCGAAACCTAGCGCAGTCTGCGGTCGTGTCTAAGGTTTATTGTCACACAACATGCCCGACACGAGCCCAGGACAAGGCGTCATCCAACCTGTCGTCGCCCCAGAAAACCTCATCACTTACGACAAAGCTTGGGGCTCCAAAAACGCCCAGCCTTGTGGCCTGCTCGGTTTGCGCGTCCAGCGCGGCGATGCAGTCCGGGCTGCGGGCGCGGGACAGGATCAGGCGCGGGTCCTGCTGACAGCGCAGCAAGGCCTCGGACAATGCGGTTTCGCTGCCGCCCTCGACGCCTTCTTCAAACCAGATCCGATACAGGTTTTGCGTAAACTCCTTGCCCCAATCCTCTTGCATACCCAGCAAGGCCACCTGATTGGCCAACCCAAGGTTCGAGATCGGGTAAGGGGCTGGCAGGTTGGCGTGGATGCGGTACTTGGCCGCCCGGCGTTCAATGTCGCGCCACATATAGGCGGATTTGACCGGCTTGCCTGCAAAGGGAATGTTCTGTTGCGCCGACATGATCGTGCGCACGTTGAACGGACGCCAATTCACGGTCGCATTGGTTTCCGCGCACCAGTCGTCCAGCCTCATGACGGTGAGAAAGCTGTAGGTGCTGCCAATCGAGTACCAAAAGTCGATTTCGGGCATCTGAACCCCCAGGGTTGCCGGATCAGTTGCCCGAACCATTCTAGCGTATTTTTCGTGATCTGGCGATCTGTGCACCGCATTGGCGTAGGGCAAAGAAAAAACCCCGCCTGTTCGGGCGGGGTTTTCTTAGGTCTCTGACCGGATCAGTGCGCGTGGCCTTTGTCCCAGTCTTCCTGCTTTGGCAGCTGCTCGAACGTGTGTTCAGGCGGCGGTGTGGGCAGGGTCCATTCCAGCGTATCTGCGTACTCGTTCCACGGGTTCGGACGTGTTTCTTTCGCGCCGCGCAGCAGGGCGTAGATCACGATGCCGAAGAACAGCAGGAACGAAGCGAACGAGATGAACGCGCCGATAGACGATACAAAGTTCCACTGTGCGAAGGCTTCCGGATAGTCGATGTAGCGACGCGGCATGCCCTGACGGCCCAGGAAGTGCTGGGGGAAGAAGGTCAGGTTGGCGCCGATGAAGAACATCCAGAAATGAACCTTGCCCCAGAACTCGGAATACTGACGACCGGTCATCTTCGAGAAGTAGAAGTACATGCCCGCGAAGATCGCAAAGACAGCACCCAGGCTCATCACATAGTGGAAGTGCGCCACAACGTAGTAGGTGTCGTGATAGGCGCGGTCGATACCAGCCTGCGACAGAACCACACCGGTCACACCGCCGACGGTGAACAGGAACAGGAAGCCGAAGGCGAACAGCATCGGCGTCTTGAACTCGATGGACCCGCCCCACATCGTCGCGATCCACGAGAAGACCTTAACGCCGGTCGGAACCGCGATGACCATCGTGGCCAGCATGAAGTAAGCCTGCTGACGCAGCGACATGCCAACGGTGTACATATGGTGCGCCCAAACAACGAAGCCCAGAACACCGATCGCGATGATCGCCCAGACCATCGGCAGGTAACCGAAGATCGGTTTGCGCGAGAAGGTGGCGATCACGTGGCTGATGATGCCGAAACCGGGCAGGATCACGATGTACACTTCGGGGTGGCCAAAGAACCACAGGATGTGCTGATACAGGATCGGGTCACCGCCACCGGCCGGATCAAAGAAGGTGAAGCCAAAGTTGCGATCCATCAGCAGCATGGTGATTGCGCCCGCCAGAACCGGCAGGGACAACAGAATCAGCCATGAGGTGATGAAGATCGACCAGCTGAACAGCGGCACCTTGAAAAGGGTCATGCCCGGGGCACGCATGTTCAGGAAGGTGGTGATCATGTTGATCGCGCCGAGGATCGAGGAGGCGCCCGATACGTGCACGGCAAAGATCGCAAGGTCCATGGACATGCCGCCCTCGGTCGTCGACAGCGGCGGGTACAGAACCCAGCCCACACCCGAACCGAGTTGGTCATTGCCACCAGGGCTCAGCAGCGAGGCGACACCCAGCGAGGTGCCAGCGACGTACAGCCAGAAGGACAGATTGTTCATCCGCGGGAACGCCATATCCGGCGCACCGATCTGCAACGGCATGAAATAGTTGCCAAATCCGCCGAACAGCGCCGGGATGACCACGAAGAACATCATCAGAACACCGTGATAGGTGATCATCACGTTCCACAAGTGACCGTTGGGGGTGCAGGGGTCGGCCATGAAGCCTTCCATGCACATGTACTGAACACCGGGGTGCATCAGCTCAAGCCGCATGTAGATCGTCATCGCGACCGAGATAAACCCGGCCAGCGCCGAGAAAATCAGGTAGAGAATCCCGATGTCCTTGTGGTTGGTCGACATGAACCAACGCACGAAGAAACTGCGCTGGTCTTCATGATCGTGACCATGAATGGCTGCGTCTGCCATTATAGGTGCCTCCTGTTGCAAATGCACCGCGCAGCCGGACCTCTCCGGCGCGCGGGTTTCCTGCTGGTTTTAGAATGCGAAGTCAGCACCTTCAATGGCCGAGTTTGATCTGGATCAAGAATAATTGTCGCGGGCAGGGGACTGCATCGCGATTTTGGGCCTGAAGCAGCCCCATATCTGGGTATGTCTTCGGATTGTTCAAGAGACCGGCGCCATGCGCGTGGCGGTTCCACCTTGACCACCTGCCGCCGGACCCGCAGAACGGTGGGAAACGCTCCAAACCAGAGGCCCGCCATGTCAGCTTACGACCCGGATAACATCTTCGCCAAGATCCTGCGCGGGGAAATCCCCTCGACCCGTGTGTACGAGGATGACGACACGCTGGCCTTCATGGATATCATGCCGCGCTCGGATGGACATTTTCTTGTTATCCCAAAAACGCCCTGCCGCAATGTTCTGGACGCCACACCGGATCAGTTAAGCGCCGTGATGGCGACCGTTCAGAAACTGGCCGTCGCCGCGAAGGCGGCCTTTGCTGCCGATGGCATCACGATCCAACAGTTCAACGAGGCTGCAGGCGGGCAAGAGGTGTTCCATCTGCATTTCCACGTTCTGCCCCGTCACGAGGGCGTGTCGATGCGCCCGCCCGGTAAAATGGGGGATTTCGATCTGATTGCCGAACATGCAGAGAAGATCAAAGCGGCTTTGTAATCTTAGGGCCTCAAAAACCTAGCGGGCGGTTCTTGGATCAAACGAACTGCCCTGATCCCGCGCCACTCTGCGCGGAAATGGTAAAGCCCAGAAGTTGAGCGGAGGCATAATTCGCGTTGCGATGCAGCAATTCAGATGGCTGGGAAGAGCGGGGCCTGAGAATTGCCGTTCCGATTTGGGGTCGGAACGGCAGACTCGTAACCAAACACTTATCGGATTTCTCGGGGGCAAGCCCCGGAGCACCGGTTAACATACCACTCACTCTAGACTGGTCGTTATATGTTACTCTTTAACGGGTCCCATGTATCCAGAAGAACTGAATTTTAGTTAAAGAAAACGATAATTCCGCCTAATTCTGCTGAAATTGCCCCTGTCCTGGGAAACAGAACAGCAGTTGCGAGGGCATTGTTGTTTCCCTTTACGTCACTTTTCGATTCGCCAACCGGGTGCCTTTGGGGCGCTAGACCTCTGCGTTCTCGAACACTTCGGCAAATGTCTTCTGCAGTGCGGCATCCATATCACCCATCGTCACCGGCAGACCAAGATCGACCAGCGAGGTCACGCCATATTCGGTGATGCCACAGGGAACGATCCCCGAGAAATGCTCAAGATCCGGTTCCACATTGACCGAGATGCCATGAAAGCTGACCCACTTGCGCAGGCGCAGGCCGATTGCCGCAATCTTGTCCTCGGCGGGTTTGCCGGTCACGGTCAGCGGCTTGTCATCGCGCCTGACCCAGACACCAACGCGCCCGTCGCGAATCTCGCCCTGAACGTTGAATTCCGCCAGCGCGGAAATCACCCAGGTCTCCAGCTGTTTCACGAACCGCCGCACATCGCGGCCGCGCGTGTTGAGGTCCAGCATCACGTAAGCCACGCGCTGTCCGGGTCCGTGATAGGTGTATTCCCCGCCACGCTTGCTTTCATAGACAGGGAACCGGTCCGGATCCGTCAGATCCTCGATCCTGGCAGAGGTCCCGGCCGTATACAGCGGCGGGTGCTCCAACAGCCAGACACATTCATCTGCCTCGCCTGCGGCGATGGCGGCCACGCGCGCCTCCATAAAGGCAACGGCGTCCTCGTACCGGGTCAAACCATCGGTGATTTTCCATTCCATGCTGGCCTCATATCGCGCATGCGGGGCAGGGGGAAGGGCCTATGCCGCCTCGGCCAGACAGCGCTGCAGAACCTGCGCGTAGGTGTCTGTGCCCTGCGCGCCGGTCAACAGGTATTTGCCGCCAAACACCATCGACGGCACGCCCGAGATACCACGGCTGGTCCAGAACTGCTGTTTTTCGCGCACGGGCGCACCATGCGTGCCCGATTCCAGCGCCACGCGCGCGGCCTTAGGGTCCAGGCCGACGGTCCCAACCGCATCCATCAGGACGTCAACGTCTGAGACATCCCGTTGCTGCGTGAAGCAGGCATCGAACAGCGCCAGCTTCAGCGGATGCTGGCGCCCCTGACCCTCGGCCCAATCCAACAACTGATGCGAAGAAAACGTGTTAACAATCCGGCTTTCATCATTGAAATTGAACGAAAACCCAAGTTCCGCACCCAATGAGGTCAACCTGTCACGTGCTTGCTGGCTTTGCTCGGGCGTGGACCCGTATTTCTCGGCAATATGCTCGCGCAGATTCTGGCCCTCGGGCGGCATATTGGGGTTCAGTTCAAACGGATGCCACCTGAGACGCGCCAGAATGCCAAGCTGCTGCAAGGCCAGATCGAGCTGTCGAAAGCCAATGATACACCAGGGGCACACAACATCCGAAACAATATCAACCTGAACAATCGGGCGCGGGTCAGAGCTGGTCATATCAGTTTCCTGTCAGATCGAATTCTTTGGCTTCCCTGCGATAGATAAGCTTGGCCTGGGCGAATTTAAACCAAGACATTTTTGCCTCTTCACATCGCCAGCATCAGCGTCTATACGCCCCTCTACCAAGTCACTGGCAGTGCGGTCGTGGCGGAATTGGTAGACGCGCAGCGTTGAGGTCGCTGTGGGGTAACTCCCGTGGAAGTTCGAGTCTTCTCGACCGCACCAAATTTTCAAGAAAACATGCAGTTTAGGGCGTTAATCCGAAGCATTGGACTTTCGGTGTGGTGCCGCGCTGCGTTGGTTCCTTCAGCTCGTCAACTGGTTTACCAAAGCTGCTTTGTGAACCAACGGCTACTCCAAATCGAACCACTTTGAGTCCCACCGAACGAACAGCAAATCACAATCGGGCGCGTCCCTGTCGACGGGGCGCAGAGCCTCTATCAATTCAAAGCCGTGTTTGCCCATCTCTGCCACAAAATCGCTGAACCGGTACCCGTCCTTGAAACGCCGTTTTACCGAGACCTCTGCAATGACGAAATCGGTCCGCTTCAAGGTTTCTTCGGCCCCTCGGATAACGGCGAGTTCATTGCCTTCCGTATCGATCTTCAGACCAAATCGGCCAAGAATGTCGGAGGTGTAGGAATCAAGGCGCCGTTTGTCCACGATGCGCTTTTCCATCTTCACGATGCGATTTTCATATTCCTCAGAGAAACCCGCGACACTCGCCAAAGATCGCCGTTTGCGATCCGTGGTGGGGATGATCAGTTCGGCCTGGCCTTCATCTGCGTCCAGCGCCACGATGTTGAGGTCATAATCGATACGCTCGCGCCATGGTGCAACCCGTTGGGCTGTTTCTTCAATCGGATCGAACAGGACGAACTTCTTGTCGGGGAAAGCCTCGTACAGGAAAGGGGTTCCGGCGTCCACGCCGACATCAAGGATCGTGTCCACATCAAAGCCGAAACTGCCAAGGTTCTTCGCAGTCACACCCCCGCTGATCACGGACAGACCCGCGCTGTTGAGCCTGCGCATGACGGGTCGGGGGCCGATAAAGTCGCCACTTTCAAATTCGACAACTTTCAGGCCGACAGACCGCAACAATCTACGAAACGAAAAAGCATCAATCTTTGGCATTCAGCAGCCCCATGGGTTTGGAAGTGGCCTGAGAAGCGGAAGCCTCATCTTCGATCATCGCGTCCCGTAACGCCCGGCTTTGCAATTCCGGCCGAATTGATACCGCATGATCCATACAGACCGCACGGATTTTCAGCAGGTCTTCGGGATCAAAATCGATCAGTTTACGCATTTGGAACATCATGCCGCGCGGATTTCCGTCTGCGTATAGGAACTCGTGCGCGGCGTCCGGAAGGTGGTCTCTAAGCGGTCTGACGTTCGGCCCGACAATGGGTAGGCCATAGGTCAGCGCCAGATTCACCGAACCCGACGTCAGAATTCGGCTGAATGGCGCGACGCAGGCATGGCTACCTGCAATAACATCGCGCAGGTCTTGGTCTGGCAGATACCTGTCGTGAAACCTGACATTGGGCATTTCCCGGATCGGTTGCTGTCCCTTGCGCTCGCCCGCGATAACGGCCCCTGCAATGTCCAGCTCCCACGCTTGATCCCGGATATAGAGCGATTTCAGCGCTTGCCACATAAACTGCCCGCCGCGATTTTCCTGCACTTTTCCGATATGAACAAACCTGCGGTGCTGGGATGGTGCGAGAGCGCCACGCCGCGCCAAAGTGTCTTCGGCCGGCTCGTAGACCCCCAGATAGCTTGGATGCGCGACCAGTAGGATTTTTTCCCAGGGTATTCCGTAAGTTTCGGTCATCAGCTCAACTGCATAAGGCGTATGCAAGTGAATTTTGTCTGCTTGCCGAACCAGCAGGGCGCGCCCTTCGTGGATGGTGTCCATGTCCCTCGCAGAATTGTGCGGGTGGAAGTTGTGAACGGTCCAAACGATCTTTACGCCTTTTTCTCTCAACGCCGCCAAACCTGCTTCGATCTTTGCAAAACGATCTTGAGCCGGGATGTCATTCCTGCTGCCGAACTCAACTGTCTCCCAATGTATCCAGTATATGTCACCCTTTTGCATAGGGGGCAGTTCACCAGCATAAAACGCCCTGAGCCGCACAACCCGGACATCGTAGCCTGAGAAACTGCTGTAAATCATGCTCTGATACGGATTGTTCCCCAGCGGCGCGTTGGAAAAAATCGTCGGCATTAACTCAATCCCTATTCAGGCCCTTAAAGCGCAACGCAAAGTCGTCGTCGCATTTACCTGTATCAACAATCCGCCTGCCGACCTCAACCAGTAAGGTCTGTGTGGTCGCATATCGGTTGCGCAAGGCAATGGACTGATCAGTTGCTGTGTACGATCACGTTGTTCGTGGTGCATGACGCGCCGGTCAAGTGGCAAGGCGCTTATTTGGAAAAGGGACAATTGTCGGGGCATCGTGTCCGTGCGATCACGTCTGCTCGCTTGCAAAGCCCCGTGCGGAACCGTAACAAAGCTGGGCGTTCAAGTTTGTCTGCAAGCGCCCGGCAAGGCCTGATATTGCAGGAACTCCAACGGTTCGGAATGAAGGTCACTGGTGATAGTTGATGAGACTTGTCGTATCCACGATGAAAGACGAAGGGCCGTTCATCCTGGAGTGGATAGCCTACTATATTTCAATCGGGTTCACGCATTTCATTGTCAACTCGAATGACTGTTCGGACGGTACGGACGCCATCCTGAAACGGTGTGAAGAGCTTGGGTTTCTGGCGCACATAGACAATCCGGGCCCGTGGGAGTTCGGGCCGCAGGCGTCGGCCTATTCAAATGCGATGCAGCATCCCTGGTACAAGGAAGCCGAGTGGATCATGGTGTGCGATGTGGATGAGTTTTTTGACATCCGCGTCGGCGACGGAACGTTGGATGACCTGTTTCAGGCGCAGCCGCATGCCGACGGGTTCGCGGCGCTTTGGCAGCTGTTTGGTCACAATGGGATCGTGGATTTTGAAGATCGCTTCATAACCGAACAGTTCACCAAAGCAGGCGAGCTGGGTGCGGTGCTGCCACAAAATCTGCGCGCGTTCAAATCTCTGATCCGAAACAACGGATCGTATTATGCGCTCAATACGCACCGTCCTCGTGGACCTGTTCGTGGCAAGGCAGAGCGCTTTGCCTGGATTGACGGGGACGGGGATCCTTTGCCGCCCGCGATGCGGCGCAGGGGCTGGGCCTTTTCCACCACCGGTGCAGGGTTCGGGGGCAACTTGTTCCGCATGAACCACTATGCGGTGCGGTCCATTGAAAGCTACCTGATGAAGCGCGTACGGGGTGACGTGAATACCACGGCCTTTCATCCGAAGATGGAGGCGACCGGGCAGGCGTATTGGCATTTGCACTGCTATAACGAGGTTGAAGAAACCTCGATCCTGTCAAAGGTTGCGCGTCTTCGTGAAACCTTTGATCGGCTGCGGTCGGACACTGTTCTGGATGAATTGCACCAGCAAGCGGTGGCATTCCACAAGGATCGGATCTCGGTCATTCGGGAAACCGAAGCTGCAAGCAGTTTTATAAAGAAATACAGGAACTTCAAAGGCGGGCAGAATGTGAAAGCGCTGGATCTGGGGGTTATTGAAGAGGCCAATATTTCCTTTGATCCTACGATGTACAAAGATCCAAACGTTACATTTGCTCAGGTCGCCAAGTGGAACCGCATTGGGCAAATGGCGAAAGCGCAGAACTCGAAACCAAAGAATTATCCGTGGTTTGTGCGACTGGATGCTCTGGAGACGCCGCTACAGTATGAAGAGGCTGCCGCGCAGCACGCGATCATCACCGAACCAACACAGGTTTCTGTGCCCTTTGATCCCAAGGATTCCTGCCATCTGCCTATTGCTTCGCCCGAAATCGCAAGAACGGCAGAGCAGCGGCGAGATTTCTTGCAGTCAATTAGTGGGAAGAAAAATTGGGTTCTCATTGGGCAGGTTGAAACTGAAATCGTTGAAGAGATTCTTGCCTTACAGTCGGTTGCAAGGCTGACGATCCTGGCACCTTGGGGGTTGTCGTGGGACGGCTACGCTTGTGATGACACAACGCAGAACCCGGACCTTCAGGCAATGGACCGCGCGTTCTACGCATTTTTGGAGTTTTTTCGTGAACCAATTCTAGCAGGGCGATTGCGTATCTACCGTGCGATGCCACAACTGATGCTTAAATTCTTCAAAAATGAATCTGTTGGTGTTGCGATCATTAGGGGTGTGCGCTCTGAACGTATCACGAACCAATTGTTACGCCGGATTGACCGCGTCCTCGCCCCCGGTGGAAGCATCGCTTTCACGACCTATCGGCGCCGTGGGGGTGGGTCCTATGCTGGGATGAACGCGGCCATCAACAGCTTTTTGGGGCAGAATGCGACCCGTTATAGGGTGACCAGTCTGCAACCACCGTGGCTTGGGATCGACAAGTTACCGCCACTTAACGCAGAAGAGACTTAGCTTCTGGCTCTTGTCTTGTTGGCGTGGTAGCCATTGCTCAATGAACAAAACGGGTTCTGTGTGTGACTGAAACCCGTCTGCCAAGCGAGGTCGAGATGTCAAACGAACCCAAGGTCATAGGTGCAGCACCCGGAAGCCCGCTGAAACCGAAGGCGGACAAGGCGACCAAGCGCAAGAATTCGAAAGAGGCCATCCGACGGACCTTTCTTTCAAGGCTGCCCAAGGGTGGCGTCGCGGTTGAGATTGGCGTCTGGCAGGGCGAGTTTTCTCCGACCATTCTGAAACTGATCGAGCCAAGTCAGTTGTTCCTGATCGACCCGTGGAAGCACATTGGCGAAGAATCCCATACAACCGCGTTTGTTGGCCGGACCGAAGACGAGAAGATGGAAGCGATCTTCCAAAAGGTCGTGAAGGCGTTCGAGGCCGAGATCGAAGAGGGCAAGGTTGGCATCATTCGCGATTTCTCGGTTCCCGCGCTGGAACTGTTTGAAGAAAAGAGTATCTCGTTCGCCTATGTCGACGGCGATCATTCCTACGAGGGGGTCTCGGCAGATCTGGCCGCGCTGTTCCCCAAGATGAAGATCGGCGGGATCATGGCGTTTGATGACTATCACCGCCGTGGCTGGTGGGGGGACGGGGTGATCCGTGCCGTGAACGAATTCCTGGGCCAGTATCCGCGCCACTTGCGTATCCGGGCCATCGCAGGCGCACAGATCGCGATCGAGAAGATCGAGCCTCAGGATGACAGCAAAGGCTGATCTGACCCAGTTTTGAGACCGAGCGCATCAGATGCAAAACCCTGAAAAAATCGTCATCACCGCCATGAAGAATGAGGGGCCTTACATTCTTGAATGGGTGGCCCATCACAAAGTGCTCGGCTTTGACAAGATCATCGTCTACACCAACGATTGCTCGGACGGGACAAATCGCATCCTGCGACGGCTGCAAGAGCTCGGGCATGTCGAGTTTCGCCGCAACCGGGTCGGCGTCGGAGGGATTCACCGGTCTGCCCTTCGGCAGGCGCGTCGATTGCCGGTGGTGAAAGAGGCAAAGTGGATCTATGTCTGCGATGCTGACGAGTTTCTGAATATCCATGTCGGTAACCACAAGGTCGACGACCTGATCGAGGCGACCCCGGATGTGGATGTTATCTCGATCCCGTGGAAGATATTCTCGAACAATGGTCGTCATGTGTTGCGGGATTCTCCGGTTACGGCACAGTTTCTTGACGGCGAACTGGATTTTGAACAGGGCGGGGCCGGGCGGCGATTTGTAAAGTCGATCTTCCGGCAGGGGGAGTTTTATAACCGCTTCGGTCTGCACAACCCACATCCCAGGCCCGAGTTCCAGTCCAGCGTGTTCCGCTCTGTGCCGGGGGGGCATGCCAGGGAACCCGCGCCCTTCGGAAACCACGTCTCGCCGCCGTTTGGCTTTGAGGTCGCGCAGATCAACCACTATGCCGTGCGCTCGACCCAAGCATATCTGGCAAAACGCAGCCGCGGCCGGGCGAACCATTCGTCTCAGACCCTTGGAACCGAATACTGGGATCGCTGGAACCGAGGTGGATCGCGCGATGAAACCATTCTGTGCTATCAGGATGAAACGGCAGAGATGCTGAAGCAGTTCAAATCGGACGAGGTGCTGCAGCGGTTGCATCGCAGGGCGTTTCGCTGGCACAAAGACCTTATTTCCGACCTTATGAAGGTTCCGGATTATAATGAACTGTATCAACGGCTTGTGGAGCGACCCGCAGCCAGCTTTGTTGAACAGGATCGTGGCGTACGCGAGCGCGTCAGAAGCGAACCTTTGCCGCGCCCGTCTGATCAAAATCAACCGGATATGTGATTAAAGACCCCGGAGAATCGAATTAATGGTTGTCGACAACAAGCTTCCGACGGTTGGAATGCTCTGGCTGGAAGGACCGCTGAGTTTTCTCGAGCAGATGTGCCTGCTGTCCTTTGTGGCGAACGGACACAAAGTGGTGCTGTTCCACTATGGCGAGGTCGAAAACGTACCCGAAGGTATCGAGCTGGTGTCGGCAAATGAAATTCACGAGCCGCAGCAATTCATCATGAACAACCAGTTCAAAACTCCGGTCCCGCAGTCGGATATCTTCCGGCTGCAACTTATGAAGAAAACCGATTTTCTGTGGTGCGATACGGATGTAATCTCGCTGGCCCCGATCCCGAAAGCGGATCATATTTTTGGGTATTTCAACAATACCACGATCTGCAACGCGATCATGCGGTTGCCATCTGACAGTCCGGCATTGCGGGGTTACACTGAATACAGCCTTGATCCGTTCCCGATCCGCCCGTGGATCGAGGGTGAAGAGCGGGAAGAGCTGGAACGCCAGAAACGCACCGGTGAGCTGCCTCATGCGTCGGAACAAGCGCACAGTGTGTATGGGCCAGGCGTGCTGACATGGTTCCTGAGGCACCATGGTGAGATTGAACACGCGAGCCCTGTTTCGGTTTTCTATCCCCTTCCGTTCCGGCACACGGGGCAGGCGAACGATATTTCCGCGCGCGAGTTCCGACGGAAGTATCTAACGGACGAAACCCTTGCTGTGCATCTTTGGGGCCGTCGGATGCGGTGGTGGATCGCCAAAGGAATTAACCGTCATTCGTTTTTGGATCGGCGATTGCGGGGATTGGGCATCCGCCCGGCGGATGCGCCTTTGCCGAGAAAGGGCAAGGGCGCTCCGAAGAAGATCGTGTTTCCGGGTGACCTGCCTGAACTGCGCATCAGCAAGGAAGAGATCAGTGCATCCACCAAAGGTGTTATGTCCGTTGCGCAGGTTTCCAATTCGGAACAGTATCTTAAGGTCGCTCAGCTTGAACTGGACAAGATCAGAGAGCGCGGTCTCTACGGTGTGAACAGCGAGCCGCGCGCAGGACACCGACGGGGCTGGGATCATTATCAAAGCGACGTGTCCCGCATGCATGCCTTGTCGATGTCCTTATCGCGCTTTGCCAACAACCAGCGCTATTTGCCGGACTTGTCCAACCCGAAGACCGTGACGGAAAAACTGTTGGTCATGAAGCTGTTTGCCGAGATGCCGGTTGTCTCTGCCGCGGATAAGCTGACTGCTGAAAGATATGTGCCGGACACCGCCAGACATCTTCTAACCCCTGTCAAACGGTACTGGAATTCACCAACGCCAGAGTTGCCGGCGGATATTGATCTGGAACCGGGTAGCTATTGGCTAAAGTGCAACAATGGTCAGGGTCAAAATCATCGTATGACCTGGCCCATGACCGCCGAAGAACATGATCTGGCCAACGAAAAGCTTGTCAACTGGAGCAAAAAGCCGGTCCCGCACGGATATTGGGCGGCCGAATGGTGGTATTCGACCATAGACACGCAATATTTCATCGAAGAAGACCTTGCCGCCGAAGGCGAGGATATCATCGACTGGAAATTCTGGGTTGTCGCCGGGCGGGTGCAGCTTGTTCAGGTCGACCGGGATCGGTCTCGTGGGCATGTGCAGATGATCCATGACCGGGACTTCAACTTCATTCCCAAAGAGTTGTATTTCAAAACCAGTGAAGACACCGAGCCAAGGCCCGAACGGTTTGACGACATGGTTCAGATCGCCGAAGCGATTGGTCAGCGGGTCGAATTTGCGCGGGTGGATCTCTATGCGATTGGCGACAAGATTTACCTTGGTGAAATCACGCTCTGCCCCTTTGGCGGCAAGCGTCAGATGCGCACGCCCGAGTTGGACGCGCAGTTGGGCGAGGCGTGGACGGGGACACGTTTGTTCCCGACCTAAAATCGCGGGTTTATTCGACCGTGATTTCCTGACGCAACCGGCCAGTTGTCTTGTCGAAAATCAGAATGCGATTGTCATCGGTCACCACCGCGTACCAGTTGTTGCCAATCGTGACCGACTGCGCCCTTGCACCATCGGGCAATTCGACCTGATCGGGCAGGGTGGGGGTGCGGTCCGTTAAGCGGATGACAATCAGTGCGAATGTCACTAGAACCCCGCCAATCATCACCGCGGTCAGCAGCATGACCATGCGCCGCAGCAATCGCAGTTGTGGCGTCTCTTGCGGTTCGTCTTGGGGGTCGGAAGGAACAGTCATGGGCACCCGCCAGATAGAGTTTCAGATCGCGGCCGATCCGCCGCCCCGCCTTGATAAGGCGCTTTCGCGGGATGTGCCAGCCGATGAGAACCTGTCGCGCACCCGATTGGCGCGTTTGATTGAAGAGGGCGCGGTGTCCATTGACGGGGTCACGATTCTCGATCCGAAATACAAAGTACCCGAAGGTGCTACGGTGGCCATCACCGTCGCCGAAGCCGAAGACAGCCATATCGGCCCCGAGGATATTCCGCTGCAGGTTGTCTATGAGGACGCAGACCTGATCGTGATCAACAAACCGGCAGGCATGGTGGTGCATCCGGCGCCGGGCTCGCCCAATGGAACGCTGGTCAACGCTCTGTTGCACCATTGCGGCAAGGATCTTTCCGGGGTCGGTGGCGTCAAACGCCCCGGCATCGTTCATAGAATAGATAAAGAAACCAGCGGCTTGCTGGTCGTCGCTAAATCAGATGCGGCACATCACGGGCTGGCCGCTCAGTTCGAGTCGCATAGCGTCGAGCGTTACTATCGCGCCATTTGCTACGGGGTGCCCGATGCCAATGATCCGCGTCTGCGTGGGGCGAAGGGGGTCAGCTTCGAACCCGGCAACATCATGCGTTTGACGACTCAGTTGGCGCGGCACAAGACGGATCGGCAAAGACAGGCTGTGCTGTTCCATGGCGGGCGGCACGCCGTGACACGGGCACGGGTTGTCGAGACGTTTGGCGCTCCTGCAGGGTTGGCGCTGATCGAATGCTGGCTGGAAACCGGTCGGACACATCAGATCAGGGTTCACATGGCCCATGCCGGGCACGGGCTGGTCGGAGACCCGGTCTATGGCGGCAAGCGCAAACCGGCGGCAAAAGCCTTTAGCCCGATGACTGCCGAAGCCGTGCGCGCCTTTCCGCGACAGGCGCTTCATGCCGCTGTTTTGGGCTTTGAACACCCTGTAACGGGCGAAAACCTGCGGTTTGAGGCCGAATTGCCCGCCGACATGCAGAATTTGATCGACACTCTGCGCACACCGCTGACATAATCCGCAAACTGTCGTGAGTAAGGCTTTCTTATCTTTCCTTTACCTAAGCTTAATTCCAAACTGTTAACGGTACCTCTTGAAAGGGGTGGGTTCCTTACCTATCTCCTATGTTAAAGACTTAAACATTTGTCGGAGGGACATCATACATGGCCAATTACGCAAATCTCCCCGCACCGACGCCCGAGGGCGGCCTGAACCGCTATATGCAGGAAATCCGCAAGTTTCCTCTGCTTGAGCCGGAAGAAGAATACATGCTGGCCAAGCGTTGGGTCGAAGAGCAGGACACTGAATCCGCGCATAAAATGGTGACATCGCACCTGCGCCTGGCGGCCAAAATCGCCATGGGCTATCGCGGCTATGGCCTGCCGCAGGCCGAAGTGATTTCCGAAGCGAACGTAGGCCTGATGCAGGCCGTCAAACGGTTCGACCCGGAAAAGGGTTTCCGCCTTGCCACCTATGCAATGTGGTGGATCCGCGCCTCGATCCAGGAATACATCCTGCGGTCCTGGTCGCTGGTCAAGCTGGGCACGACCTCGGCGCAGAAAAAGCTGTTCTTCAACCTGCGCAAGGCCAAGGCCCGCATTGGTGCGCTGGAAGAGGGCGATCTGCGCCCCGAGAATGTCGCGCAGATTGCCAATGATCTGGGCGTGACCGAAGAAGAAGTGATCAGCATGAACCGCCGGATGTCGGGCGGCGATGCCTCGCTGAACGCGACCGTCGGATCCGAAGGCGAAGGTACCATGCAATGGCAGGACTGGCTTGAGGATGAAGACGCAGATCAGGCCGGTGATTATGAGGCGCGCGATGAACTGGACGCGCGGCGCGAGTTGCTGGCAGCCGCTTTGGAAGTTCTGAATGATCGCGAGAAGGACATTCTGACTCAACGCCGGTTGATGGATCAGCCCGTTACATTGGAAGAGCTGAGCACACACTACAATGTCAGCCGCGAACGCATCCGCCAGATCGAGGTGCGCGCCTTTGAAAAGCTGCAGAAGAAGATGCGCGATTTGGCGCGCGAGAAGGGTATGCTCGGCACTGTCTGAACGGGCTGCTTGTGAACAGGATGACCGGCTCAACCCTGTTGGGCCGGTTTTCTTTTGGCTGATCCCGGCGAAACCTGCATGACAGCGCAACCTTCTGCCGTTAAGTAGAACCCAACTTTGGTTGCGCTAACGGCGGAGGGGGAAATGCAGAAACCGGTTCGATGGGGCGTTCTTGGGGCCTCGAAATTTGCGCGTCAGTATCTGGCCCCGGCGATCCACGCGGCGGACGGTGCGCAGCTTTACGGGCTGGCGACCTCGGATCCTGCGAAGGCCACTCCGTTTCAGGCGTTCTGTCCGGATCTGAACGTTTATGACAGCTACGAGGCGATACTGGCGGACCCGCAGATCGATGCGGTTTATATCCCTCTGCCAAACCACCTGCATGTAGAATGGAGCCTGAAGGCGCTGGATGCGGGCAAGCATGTGCTGTGCGAAAAGCCCATGACCATGCGCGCTGATGAGTTCGACGCTTTGATTGACAAGCGCGACCAGACCGGTCTGCTGGCGGCTGAGGCTTATATGGTCGTCCACCACCCGCAGTGGCAGTTGACCCGCAAGCTGATCGCCGACGGGGCCATTGGCAAACTGGCGCATGTGACCGGCGCGTTCAGCTTTGATAACCGCGCGGACACTGGAAACATCCGCAACAAGGCGGAAACGGGCGGGGGTGGCCTGCGGGATATCGGCGTTTACGTGATCGGCTCGACGCGCTTCGCGACAGGGCAGGAGCCGGGCAGCGTTCAATCTGCGATCCGTTGGGAAAACGGGATTGATGCCTTCACTGAGATTCGGGCGCAATTCCCCGACTTCACCTATTCGGCCTATGTCTCGATCCGGATGCACCCGCATCAAGAGATGGTGTTTCACGGCGAAGGCGGCGTGATCCGCCTGACCGCCCCGTTCAACGCGCGGGTCTTTGGCGAGGCGCGGGTTGAACTGCACCGCCCCGGGCTTGAGGTGCAGGTCACGCGTTTTCCGGGCGACGATCACTACAAACTGCAGATCGAGGCGTTTTGTCGATCCGTGCGCGAGGGTGTCGATTACCCTTGCCCGCTGGAATTCTCGCACGGGACGCAACAGATGATCGATCAGGTGTTTGACGGGGCAGTGGCCCTGTAACTTGCCTCCATAACTTGCCATAGGCGCTGGCTCGGTTATCCTGTCACCCTTCGGAACAGGAGAGGACCCATGGCAGGCGGCTGGGCACGCGACGGTGCGGTAAGCGAACAGATCGAGGCGTCGATTTCTGACGAACTGGCCCGGATGCAGGCGCAAAAGCGACCCGAGGGCGAAAGCCTGACCCATTGCGCGGAGTGCGAGGAACCGATCCCCGAGAAACGTCGCGCCGCGCTGCCGGGTGTGAAGCTGTGTCTGGAGTGCCAGCAGGAGCGGGACAGCAGTTTCAAGTCGCGCGGCGGGATCAATCGGCGGGGGTCCAAGGATAGCCAGTTAAAGTGACCTGTGTTGTGGCTGCTTTGACCCCATCTCAGCCGATGTTGCAATTTGCATAAATCGCGGACCTGCCCGAAACATTGCTGTCAGGATTCATCTAACGCATAACTGCCGTCTTCGCGGTGCACTTCTCGCCCGCTGAGGGGCGGGGTAAAGACGCAGACCAGTCGCAGATCACCATCTGTGGCGCGCACGATGTGCCGGTCATGCTGATCCAGGGCATATAGGGTAAATGGTTCAAGCGGATGCCAGGTTTCGTCGTTGAACGCCCTGATCTGGCCCCTGCCTTCGATGCAATAACACGCCTCCAGATGATGGGTGTATTCAAGCTCAAGCTCGGCACCCTTCTTGATAATCGTATCCGTCAGCGTAAATCCCATGCCGTCAGATGCCAGCAATAGCCGCCGGCTTTTCCACCCCGGGCCGGAAACGTCCCGATCTGTGCCAAGGATATCTTTGAGCGTCTTTACAATCATCTTTCGCCGCCTCGTTGTTATCGTACCGCGCGGTTCATCCCGCCGTCGGACAGTATACTCTGACCATTAATGTATCTGGCCCCCTCGCTGGCGAGAAATACGCAGGCCTGTCCAATCTCCTCGAATGTCGCGGGACGCTGCGCGGGGATTTCCCGGCGGGCCCGTTCGGACAGGTTCACGTTCTCGCAGAATCCCGGCAGCAGATTGTTCATGCGAATGTTGTGCCGTGCATAGCGGTCGCCGTAAAGCTTTGAGAAACTGTGCAGAGCACCGCGCAGCATGCTCATGGGGTAGGGCGCACGCGGCTCGATCGTGTTCATGGACGAGATGTTCACGAATGCACCGCCGCCCTGTTCGATCAGGATGGGCGTGACGATGCGGGCGATCTTGACGACGTTCAGCACATACATGTCCAGACTTTCGTGCCAAAGCTCATCGCTCAGCTCCAACAGTGGCCCGTCAAAATCAGGATCGAAGCCCACGGTTTTGATGGCTTCCGGAACCGTCCCGCCATGACCCATATTGCTGACGATGGCATCGATCCTGCCATACTTGCTCATGGTTGTGTCGATCATTGCCTGCAGATCATCGATATCCAGCACCGAGCCTCGGCGGCCAATGCCGCCAAGTTCTTCGGCCAATGCCTTGTCCGGTCCCTGTCATAAGTGCAACTTTGACGTCAGCCATAGTGTGTCCTTCCCGTGCGAAAGTTGTGTGAGGTTTTTTGAGTTAACGGCAGAATAACCCTGCAGGTTTAAGCGGACCTATCGAGTTTATCGGGCATAGCTGTTAGGTTTCCTCACATGACGGAAAACCTCAGACACCTGCGCGCGCTTCAGGCCTTTGACGAAACCGCAACCCATTCGAGCCTGTCCAAGGCCGCAGATGCGCTGAACGTCACGCACGGGGCGATCAGTCGGCAGATCAAACTGCTGGAACTGCATCTGGGTGTGACGCTCTTTCACCGTCGCCCGAATGGCGTTGAACTGACCAAGGCCGGGGAACGTCTGTACCAGTCGACACGCGGGGCGTTTTCCACGTTGCAACTGGGCGTGGCCGAGGTGAAGCGGCTGCATCACCGCCAGTCGATCACTGTGTCTTTGTCCACGTCGCTGGCGCTCAAATGGCTTGTGCCGCTGCTTGGTTCGTTTCAGCAGGAACATTCGGGGATCGCGTTGTTGCTGGATACAAACGATGTCTTTGCGGATTTCGATAGATCCGAGGTCGATGTCGCCCTGCGGTTTGGGGAGCCCGGTTGGGACGGGCTGTATCATGAGCAAATCAGGCAAGAAGACCTGATTGTCGTGGCCGCGCCGTCCCTTGTTGGGAAAACGCGCCTGCCGATGCGGCCCGAGGATGTGGCGGACCTGCCTTTATTGCACGATGCCTTCAATGTCGGCTGGGAAAGCTGGGCCGCACAAGTCGGGTTGAACCCTGATCGGATCAACGCGCAGAGCATCAAATACGTGGACAGTGCTGTTTTGTTAGAGGCGGCGATAGACGGACAAGGCGTGGCGCTGGCCAGACATCTTTTGGCAGAAAGGGATTTGAACCTTGGCCGATTGATCCGCCTTGATGAAAGCCGTGTTCCTCTGGATCGCGGGCTCTACTTTGTCTGCCGCCTCGGCGATCAGGAGAGGGTCACGGTGAGAATATTCAAGAAGTGGCTCATGTCCCTTTGATCACCGGGCTCCTATCGAAGCCCGGAGATTGTGGTCAAAAAAAACGCATTGTTGCGCAAAGCGTGGCAGTCAATCCTTTGAAGGGCCGCTTTAGCCCTCCATCGCCTCCAATTCATCGATGAAGCCCGAGATCATCGACAGGCCTTTGTCCCAGAACTTCGGATCGCTCGCGTCCAGCCCAAACGGGGCCAGCAATTCCTTGTGATGTTTCGACCCACCAGCGCGCAGCATCTCGAAATACTTGTCCTCGAACCCCTCGGCACCGCTTTCGTAAACAGAATAGAGCGCGTTCACGAGGCCGTCGCCAAAGGCATAGGCGTAGACGTAGAAGGGCGAGTGGACGAAGTGGGGGATATAGGCCCAGAAGGTCTCGTACCCTTCCATAAATTCAAATGCCGGGCCGAGGCTTTCGGCCTGAACGCTCATCCACAGGGCATTGATGTCATCCGGGGTCAACTCGCCTTCGCGGCGGGCGGCGTGCAGTTTGCATTCGAAATCGTAGAAGGCGATCTGGCGGACCACCGTGTTGATCATATCCTCGACCTTGCCGGCCAGCAGTACCTTGCGTTGCTCGGGCGTTTCGGCCTGATCCAGCATTTTGCGGAAGGTCAGCATTTCGCCAAACACCGACGCCGTTTCAGCCAATGTCAGCGGCGTCGAGGACAGCATCTCACCCTGATCGGCGGCCAGAACCTGATGCACGCCGTGGCCCAGCTCATGCGCCAGGGTCATCACGTCGCGCGGTTTGCCCAGATAGTTCAGCATCACATAAGGGTGCACGTCGGTCACGGTCGGATGCGCAAAGGCGCCGGGCGCCTTACCCGGTTTCACCGCTGCATCGATCCAGCCTTTCGAAAAGAAGGGCGAGGCGATCTCTCCCATACGCGGATCAAACGCGTTGTAGGCGTCCATAACAGTCTTTTCGGCCTCATCCCATCCAACGATGCGGGTGTCTTCCATCGGCAGGGGCGCGTTGCGATCCCAGACCTGCATGACGTCCAGACCCAGCCATTTGCGTTTCAACTCATAGTAGCGATGGCTGAGTTTGGGGTAGGCGGCCACGACGGCCTCGCGCAGGGCCTCGACCACTTCGGGTTCGACATCGTTCGACAGGTGGCGACCGGTTTGAGCCGTCGGCATGTTGCGCCAGCGGTCTAGGATCTCTTTCTCCTTGGCCTGCGTGTTGTGCACACGGGCGAAGGTTTTGATGTTGTGCTGAAACACCGTCGCCAATTCCCGCGCCGCCGCCTCGCGTTTGCTGCGGTCCTGTTCGGTCAGCAGGTTCAGGGTGCCCTCGATATTCAGTTCTTCGCCGTCAACGGTGAAGGTGAGGCCAGCGATGGTTTCGTCGAACAGGCGTTCCCATGCGTCACCGACGACGCCCAGATCATGCAGAAACTTTTCCAGTTCGTCGGACAGTTGATAGGGTTTCATCGCGCGAATGCGGCGGAAGACCGGCTCGTACCGGGCCAGATCGGCATTGGCGTCGAAATGCGCCTTCAGCACATCGTCGTCGATGCGGTTAAGTTCCAGCGTGAAGAAGACCAGCGGCGTGGTGAAGATCGTGATCTTTTCTTGCATGTCCGACAGGAATTTGGCGCGGTCGGCATCGGTGGTCAGCTGGTAATAGCGCAAGCCCGCGAAGGACATGATCCGCCCGGCGATCGCGTTGATCTTTTCGTTGCGCAGCACGCAGGTCAGCAGGCCGTTGGCGTCCAGTTCGGCCAGCTTGCCTTCGTAGTCCGCAGCAAAAGACGCACATTCGCCTTCCAGCCATCCCAGATCGCGATCCAGCTCGGGCGCGTCTTCTGCGGTGTAGAGATCGCTCAGATCCCATTCCGGCAAGTTGCCCAGATTGTCGGCACCGCCGACGGCATTCGCATCACGGACGGGAAAGGGAAGGTCGCGCATAGATCACCTTTTGAATACTGCTTTGGCAAACATCTAGGGCTGGCGCGCGGGGATCACAAGCGGCCAGTTTGCACACAGGCGATCAATACAAGTGGGGGCTAGGGTGTACCGTTGGATTGATTGGCCAGAAAATGCGCTGCGAGTTGATCCAGAACCGGTCCGCGCACGTCGGGGGCCTCCATCAGAACCTCGTGTTCGCCATCTGGTATCTCGACCAGCTTCCCGTTGGGCCAGTTGGCCATACGCGCACGGATTGCCTTGCGATCCACGATCTGTTCATGACTGCCCAGGAAGGTCAGGCAGGCTGTGTCCGGGGCAGGCTGATCCATCAACCAGGCGCATTCGTCCAGTGACTCGCGCAGCCACAGGTTTGACGGTGCGCCAAGCGACAATTCGGGATGCGCCTCTAGCTGATCCTGCATCATCTTGTACATCACCGGATCGCGGGTCAGGACGTTGCCCTCGAACGGTTGCGTCAACACATAGCTGTCCAGCGAGGTCGTCGGCGGCGTCCGTTCGCCCAACCCAAGGGCCGTTCCCCAATACGCGGTGACACGGCTAAGCGGTTTCATGATAGGCGTGAAGAAAATGCCCCACATAGGCCCCGTGAAGGCGCACGCGGCAAAGCAATTCTTTTCGATCACAGCACGCAGGCCTATAGCACCGCCCATCGAGTGGCCGATCACATACCAGGGTTTCGGCAGGTCAAGCTGTGTCGCCAGATCCAAAACCGCAGTCACATCGTGCTGATAGTCCGGGAAGTGGTCCACATGACCCACACGCGGGTTGTCCAGCAGGCGATCCGCCAGACCCTGGCCGCGCCAGTCGACGGCAAGCATGGCAAAACCGCGTTCTGCGAACTCACCCGCTGTGCTGCCGTATTTCTCGATATATTCCGTTCGGCCCGGAAACATGAAGACCGTGCCGTGCGTATCGCCTTCGGGCCGCCAATGGCCCACGCGGATACGCTTTTGATCTGCTGTGCGCAGCCAATGGGCCGCACCACCAGCAGGACCGCCGGCCACATCTTCGAACAAGGGGGCCGGCGATAACTCCATCAGGCCAGCACCGAGGCAAGTTTCATGGCAATACCCATGTCACCATCCACGCTCAGCTTGCCGGACATGAACGCGCCCGTCGGGTTCAGTTCACCGCTGAGGATTTGTTCGAACGTATCAGCATCGGCGGTCAGGGTCACATCTGCGTCTTCATCGCTGACGCGTGCGCCGTCTGCATCCAGAACGATGGCACCGTGCTCGGCAATCGCAAACTTGGCCGAGGCGTCAAACGCGCCACCCGACAGTTTTTCGTTCAGTGCGGCTGCCGCCTTTTCAAGAATCTCGCTCATGGTGTTCCTCATTTTGTTAGTGCGCCGTGAATGGACATCCGCGGTCGCAACGCTACACTGACGATTGTTATGGGCATTGCAATGATCAATCTCAAAGGTACCGTTGCGGCACTTGCCGTCCTAGTCATGTTTTCCGGAGTTTCTGCCGCTCAGCAGGCCGATTCCCGGGATGAATCGCAGTTGCTGCAACAATTGGCGCAATCAACGCCCGAGCAGGCCATTGGCCTTGACCGGCAGTTGCAGGCGCTGTGGTCGCAATCGGGGTCGGCCTCGGCGGATTTACTGCTGGAGCGCGGGCGCGACGCGTTGGATGAGGGCGACGTTGACGCAGCTATCGAGCATCTGACCGCTCTGACGGATCACGCGCCCGATTTCGCGGAAGGCTGGCATCTGCGCGCCTCGGCGTTTTTTGGGCTAGAACGGTTCGGTATGGCTGCGGCCGATCTGGAATATGCCCTGACCCTGAACCCCAACAATTACGAAGCGATCTATGGCCTGGGTCTGATTTTCGAGATCGTTGGAAAGCCCGAACAGGCATTCGATGCCTATTCGCGCGCGCTGGCTATACATCCGCACCACGAAGAAGTAACCAATGCCGTGAATCGACTGAAGCCTCAGGTCGAGGGCTCAGCGCTCTGACGAACCGGGGCAGGGGGCAAAGGTGAGCGGGTCATCCCGAATAGTGGCCGTACTTGGCCCGACAAACACAGGCAAAACCCATTACGCGATCGAACGCATGCTGGGGCACCGCACCGGTGTCATAGGCCTGCCGCTGCGCCTGCTGGCGCGCGAGGTCTATGACAAGATCGTCGCCATTCGTGGCCCCTCGGTCGTGGCGCTGGTCACGGGCGAGGAACGGATCGTGCCGCCGCGCGCGCAGTATTGGGTCTGCACCGTCGAAGCGATGCCCGAGGGAATGGGCGCCGATTTCGTGGCCATTGACGAAATCCAGCTCTGCGCCGACCCCGAGCGCGGCCATGTGTTCACCGACCGCCTGCTTCGGTCCCGTGGCACCAATGAGACGCTGTTTCTTGGTTCGGACACCATGCGCGGCCCGATTGCGGCGCTGGTCCCCGAGGCGCAGTTCGTCCGCCGCGAACGCATGTCGCAACTGGTCTATGCCGGATCCAAGAAAATCAGCCGGATGCCGCCGCGCAGCGCCATCGTCGGATTCTCGGTCGATAACGTCTATGCCATCGCCGAACTGCTGCGTCGCCAAAAAGGCGGGGCGGCTGTAGTCATGGGCGCGCTCAGCCCGCGCACGCGGAACGCTCAGGTTGAACTCTATCAAAATGGCGAGGTTGATTATCTGGTCGCCACAGACGCCATTGGCATGGGCCTCAATCTGGATGTGAACCATGTGGCGTTTTCGTCCCTGACCAAATTCGACGGCCGCCGGATGCGCCCGCTTGCGCCGAATGAGCTGGCGCAGATCGCAGGCCGGGCAGGGCGCGGTATGTCCGACGGCACCTTTGGCGTGACCGGAGAGGCCCCGCCGCTGGACGAAGGTACAGCGCAGGCGATCATGGACAGCCGATTCACGCCGATGAAAAAGCTGAACTGGCGGAATGCCGCTTTGCGTTTCGGCTCGATCGACGCGCTGATCGACTCGCTTGAGGTCAGCCCGAATGACGAACATCTGATCAAGGCGCGGCCTGCCGATGACCTGAACGTGCTCAAATCGCTGTCGCAAGTGACCGAAGTGGCGGCCCGGGCCAGTGATGGCCCGTCGATCCGTCTGCTGTGGGATGTCTGCCGAATCCCCGATTTCCGCGGCATCAGCCATGCCGAACATGCCAGCCTGCTCGAGGTGATCTATGGCCACCTGCACGAACGCGGCGGCATCCCCGATGACTTCATGGCGCGGCAAATCCGCCGGATTGACCGGACCGACGGCGATATCGATGCATTGTCCAAAAGGTTGGCATATATTCGCACCTGGACATATGTTGCGCAACGAAACAACTGGGTACGCGACGAATCGCATTGGCGTGATGAGACGCGCACTGTAGAAGACAGGCTGTCGGACGCTCTGCATGACCGTCTGACCCAACGATTTGTGGACCGGCGTACATCCGTATTGCTGCGCCGGCTCAAACAGAAGGAGGCCCTTTTGGCCGAAGTAAATGACAAGGGTGAAGTGACCGTCGAAGGCGAATTCGTCGGTCGTCTGGAAGGGTTCCGGTTCTCGCCGGACAAAAGCGCGCAGGGGACCGAGGCGAAAGCTTTGAAATCGGCGTCCTTGCAAGCACTCGCGCCGCAATTCCATCTGCGTGCCGACCGCTTCTACAACGCGCCCGATACCGAAATTGATTTCACCGATCAGGGTGGCCTGATGTGGGGCGAATATGCTGTCGGCAAACTGGTTGCCGGGGCAGACCCCCTGAAACCCGTGGTCGAGGTTTTTGTAGATGAGGCCGCAGGTCCCGATGTGGAACAGAAAGTTCAGCGCCGTCTGCAACACTTCATCGACCGCAAAGTGGCCGCGCTGTTCGAGCCGCTGCTGAACCTGTCACGAGACGAGGAACTGAGCGGTCTGGCCAAGGGTTTTGCCTTCCGCATGGTCGAGGCGCTGGGCGTGCTGCCCCGCGCGCAGGTCGCGCAAGAGGTCAAGGATCTGGATCAGGACGCCCGTGGTGCGCTGCGCAAGCATGGCATCCGTTTTGGTCAGTTCACCATCTTCATGCCGCTCTTGCTGAAACCCGCACCCACGCGCCTGCGTCTGGTTCTGTGGGCGTTGGCACAAGGCTTGCAGGAGTTTCCGGACGCACCGCCTCCGGGTCTGGTCACCGTGCCCGTCGCCAAGGACGCGCCGCAGGGCTATGACACCATGTGCGGCTACCGCGACGCGGGCGAACGCTCGATCCGGATCGACATGCTGGAACGTCTGGCCGACATGCTGCGTGCCGAGGACAGCCGGGGCGGGTTCGAAGCCAAGCCCGACATGCTGTCGATCACCGGCATGACGCTGGAGCAGTTTGCCGACCTGATGCAGGGGCTGGGCTACAAGGCTGAACGCGGCGAGCGCGAGAAAGTCAAACCTGCGCCCGTCGAACAGCCTGTTGAACAGCCAGCGGCAGAAACGACCGAGCAACCCGCCGCCGAAGAAACCCCGGCAGCCGAAGCCGTTGCGGAAGAAACCGCCGCACCCGCCGAGGCGTCAGCCGAGGCCACCGACAGCACCGAGGCGGAAGCCGAGGCACCCGCGTCAGATGAACCCGAGGTCGAGGTCTTCTACACCTTCACCTGGGGTCGCCAGCGCCAGCAATCCCGTGGCCCGCGCCGCGAGCAGGGGCAGGGCAAGGGCAAACCGCGCGGCAAGCCTCAGGACGGACGCGGCAAACCGCAGGGCAAGAAAGGTGGCAAGCCGCAAGGCTCCAAGACCTTCTCGTCGCGGCCTCCGAAAAAGGAAAAGGCCATCGATCCCGATAACCCGTTCGCTGCCGCGCTGATGGGCCTGAAGGACGGTAACTGATCGTTATCCAGCCTTTGGCGTTTTTTCTTGCAGGTTTCCAGAGGGTTCCTATATCATAAAGGCCAGATGGATTTGAGGTGGAATAGCGATATGCCCGCTCAAAGTAAGAAAGTTAAAAAGAAGTTCTCCTCCCGCGACATGATCGTTAACGGGGGGGTTCCCGCTTTGGGCGCGTGTGCGGCAGTTTTGGCTGTTTCCGGCCCGATGGCGCTGGCGGTTTTACTGGGTGCGGCTGCCGGTGTGTCAGGTGTTGTCCTGACAAATGAAATTCCTCAAAAGTAAGACAAAATGCCAAAATCCCTGACGATTTCCCTGGCGGCCGCCTTGATAGGAGTGGCCGTCTACTACTTTTGGACATTCGGGAACGGCGTCACGGAAACCCAAAATGACTTCATTGCCGTCGCGGTGAATTTCTTCAATATATCGGCGATCATTTGTCTGTTTTTCATTTTGGCAACCTGCGAAAAATCTTCAGCCGAAGAATTTGGCGGGGTCATGCGGGACAATATTTCCACAATCGTTGTGGCATTGTTCATAAATGTGATCATGACCGGCTATGATCTGCTGTTGAAATTCAACTTACTTACACCCTGAAGGTCATCATGACCACTGATACCAAGCTCCGGATCGACAAATGGTTGTGGCAGGCGCGGTTCTTCAAGACCCGCAGCCTGGCCGCCAAACAGGTCAGCGGCGGTCACGTGCGTTTGAACGGAAACCGGGTGCTGAAACCGGCGCAAGCGGTGGCGCCCGGTGATGTTCTGACCTTCCCGCAGGGGCGTATCGTCCGGGTTGTACGCGTCGAAAAGCTGGGCGAACGCCGCGGTCCGGCCCCCGAGGCGCAGACGCTTTACTTCGATATGACGGAAAAACGGGAAAGCCCTCCTGAAAATCCGGGATATGAGGGAAAAGGTCGTCCAACCAAGAAAGAACGCCGCGCGCTTGATCTTTCTCGCACCCACAAAGGGTGATCCTCTCTTGAAGAGGCGCGCAGACTGAATTAGCTAGACGCCCAAACCGCTAATGGGAATCCCACCATGACCTATGTCGTCACCGAAAACTGCATCGCCTGCAAATACACCGACTGTGTCGAAGTATGCCCGGTGGACTGTTTCTACGAGGGTGAGAATACGCTGGTCATCCACCCCGATGAATGTATCGATTGCGGCGTGTGCGAACCCGAATGCCCCGCCGATGCCATCCGGCCCGATACCGAGCCGGGCATGGAGCAGTGGGTCGAGTTCAACCGCAAGTTCTCGGAACAATGGCCGGTGATCGTCACCAAAAAAGACCCTCTGCCCGGCGCGGAAGAACGGGATGGCGAAGAAGGCAAGATGGAGAAGTATTTCTCCGAAGCTCCTGGCGAGGGCGGCTAAGCGATTCGCCTGAACCGCGTTGGTGTGATTTCAGCGCCAACGCGGGTTAGCCTGTTGAAAACAGGTCGAATAATGAAATTTTACCTTAGGTAAACTTTCGGGTGTCGCATTTTTGTGATATACTCCGATCCTACATGATGACTGAGATTGGGATGTACTCCGTAAGTATGCTCGCTTTGGAGTTCTGATTTTGTGACGAATATGCCGCCAGACGGGGCTGAACCAGACCCCGCTTGTGGCGTTTTGTCGTCTGCGTCCCGGTCCGTAACCAAGGAATAAACTGAATGACAAAGTCGAAAAAGCTTGAGTTCCGCCCCAACGACTATGTTGTCTACCCCGCCCATGGCGTGGGCCAGATCATCTCGATCGAGGAGCAGGACGTCGCGGGTTTCTCGCTCGAGCTGTTTGTCATCTCATTTGAGAAAGACAAGATGACCCTGCGGGTTCCGACCAACAAGGTCACCGAATCCGGTCTGCGGTCGCTCAGCTCGCCTGACGTGATCAGTCAGGCGATGAAGACGCTGAAGGGCAAGGCCAAGGTGAAACGCGCCATGTGGTCGCGCCGGGCGCAGGAATATGAACAAAAGATCAACTCGGGCGATCTGATTTCAATCGCCGAGGTGGTCCGCGACCTGCACCGCACCGACGATCAGCGCGAGCAGAGCTATTCCGAGCGTCAGCTGTACGAAGCCGCGCTTGAGCGTCTGACCCGCGAAGTCGCCGCCGTTTCCGGTGCCGGAGAGATTTCGGCTGCCAAGCAGGTGGATGACGTTTTGACCTCGCGCGCTGCCGCTGCCTAAGTTTGCGACGCTTGAATTGGAAAGGCCGCCCTGGCACCGGGGCGGCCTTTTTCGTTGCTTGGTGGATTTCTGAATACCGGCTAGTTTTGCTGTAGATGCAAGCAGATACAGGGTCGGGATGAAGCAGACGGTCAAGTTTCTTTACATTGGCAAAGACCCGGTTTCGGTCTGGTTCCGATATGGGCTGATCCTGTTCGACGTGGCGACAATCGTATTTTTTGTCGCCACGGCCCATTTCCCGCATGGGCCATGGGTGACGGCGATCAGCATCATACTTGGCTTGCTGATCATGCTGGATTTTTCAGCCCGGATGTGGATCTCAAAGGACCGGTGGAAGCTGCTGCGCCAGATTTACACGCTGGCCGATATTGTTGTGATCGTATCGCTGGTGCTTGATCCGTTCCTGACAGGCAATCTGGCATTCCTTCGTATCCTCAGGGCCCTGCGTCTGATCCATTCCTATCATCTGCTGCGGGATCTGCGGCGCGACAGCAACTTTTTCCGCACGCATGAAGACGCTGTTATCGCAGCTATCAACCTGCTGGTTTTCGTCTTTGCAACCTCGACCGCTGTTCTGGTGTTCTTCATCCCCGAGAACACGCCCAACCCCTATATCGACGCGCTGTATTTCACGATGGCGACCCTGACCACGACAGGGTTTGGCGACATCACGCTGTCCACGCCGTGGGGCAAGCTGTTTTCGGTTTTTATCATGGTGGTTGGTGTGGCCTTGTTTGTGCGGCTGGCGCAGGCGATCTTCATGCCGCAGAAAGTGCGCCACAAATGCCCCAGCTGTGGCCTGTACCGGCACGACCCGGACGCGGTGCATTGTAAACATTGCGGTTGCACCCTGCACATCAAGACGGGCGGCGTTTCCTAGATCAAAGCGGTCAGGGCGATCAGGAACGTGATCTCGGCCAGTTGCTGGGACGCGCCCAGAATATCCCCGGTCTGCCCGCCGATCTTTACCTTGGCGACAAGTGCCAGCCCCACCACGATCAACGCCGCGCACAGGGCAGGCAGTAGGAATTGCGCACCGATCAGCAGCAGACCGATAGCAAGAGCCAAACCCAAGGAAATTACAACGGCCATAAAGGTCGGCGCGCCAACAGATTGGCTTAGCCCCGATTGCCGTGCGTTCGGCAGCCCGGCCATCAGAACGGGCATGACAGCGCGCGAAAACACGCAGGCCGCCAAAATACCCCAGACCGCGCCGGCAGCCAGAAGGCTTGCGATTGCCGAAATGCGGATCAGTTGCGAACCAATTAGGGACAACACGCCATAAGTACCGATCTGGCTGTCCTTCATGATCTCCAGCCGTCGTTCGCGCGTGAACCCGCCCCACAGCCCTTCGAACGTGTCCGCCAACCCGTCCTCGTGCATCGCTCCGGTCGTCATGATCAGGGTTGCCACCAGCAACGCGGCGCAAATGAATGGCGGCACCGAAAGCGTCAGCGCGATCCAGCCGACAAAGCAGGCCAATGCGCCGATCACCAGCCCGACGATGGGAAAGGCCCAAACCGCCTGTGCCTGACGGGCAAATACATGCTTAGGCAAGCGGGGAAGGGGCAGGCGAGTCAGCAGGACCAGCGCCAGCGGTATATCCCGTACGGAAACCGGATTGGTGTCGTTTTTATGCACCCTCGCGCCTTTCGGGGTCTTGTTGGTATCTCAGCTTCGGTTAAACACACAGGACCACTCTGATGCAATGAGGCTTTGATGCTGCCCGAACTGAATGATTTGAACACGTTCCGCGAAGCGTTGACCAACGCGCCGGAACCGGACACCGCCGCGGCGACCGGAGCAGCCGAGCGTAATGGTCAGTTGACCAAACCCCCCGGCGCGCTGGGGCGGCTTGAGGATTTGGCGATCTGGTACGCCTCATGGCGCGGGGATGCGCGGCCACAGATCGAAGCCCCTCAGGTCATCGTATTTGCGGGCAACCACGGGGTGACGGCGCAGGGCGTTTCGGCCTTTCCGCCCGAGGTCACCGTTCAGATGGTGATGAATTTCGAACATGGCGGCGCGGCGATCAATCAGTTGGCCAAGGCAGCGGGAGCCAAGATGGACGTCCACGCGCTGGAACTGGATCGCCCCACGGCGGATTTCACGCAAGAGCCTGCCATGACCGAGGCCGAACTTCTCAGCGCCTTGCAAACCGGTTGGAATGCCGTGGACCCGCAATCCGATCTGCTGGTGGTCGGCGAGATGGGGATCGGCAACACCACCCCCGCAGCGGCCATTGCCTGTGCGCTGTTCGGCGGGGATGCTGCAGACTGGACCGGGCGCGGGACCGGCGTTGACGATGCGGGCCTTGCCAACAAAACCCGCGTTGTGGCCGAAGGCGTGGCGCGCCATGCCAGCGAGGACGGGCTGGATATTCTGCGCTGCCTCGGCGGGCGCGAGATAGCGGCAATGGCAGGCGCTATCGCCGCTGCGCGCGTCCTGCGTATTCCGGTCATCCTGGACGGATTTATCTGCACCTCAGCCGCCGCATGTCTGGCGCGCGTGTCCGCCTCGGCGCTGGATCACGCGGTTGCCGGTCACCAAAGCGCAGAGGGCGCACATGGGGCCATGCTGTCGAAGCTGGGCAAGGATCCCCTGCTGAGCCTTGGTCTGCGGTTGGGCGAAGGCTCGGGCGGAGCCCTGGCGATCAACATCCTCAAAAGCGCGGTTGCCTGCCATTCGGGCATGGCAACCTTTGCCGAGGCAGGCGTTTCAGACGGATAAACAAAGCGCCTGACCCGGGCTGCGGCCCCGGTCAGGCGGATTTCTTGGCATGTTCTTCGGCCAGTTCCAGAAGCGCCGTTTCCAGATCCTTTTCCAGTTTCTGCGCACGCTCGATGTACTTTTTGTTCTCGGCCGTCGGCATGCCCGGGATCCACAGCTCGGCCAGTTCGCGCACTGACGTCCGGTCGTGGTGATAAAAGGTCTGTTCGGCCTGCGCGGCCTCGTATTCGCTGAGGCCGATATTCTCCAGAACATAGCGCCCGGCGCGCAAGGAACTGTCGAACATCTCACGCACGATGTCGTTGGCTCCGGCCTGATACAGCTCGTACACATGGGTTCTGTCATGGGCGCGCGCGATGATGTGCAGGTCCGGGCGCTGTCGTCGGGCAAAGCCGACCAGCCGCGTCACCGTTTTCCGATCATCCATCGCGGCGACAAGAACCGAGGCTTTCTCGAGCCCCGCAGCGCGCAAAAGTTCGGGCCGTGTCGGATCCCCCAGAAAACCTTTGACGCCGAAACGCCGCATCAACTGGATGGTTTCGATATCGTGGTCCAGAACGATGGTCTTGAAGCCGCTGGCCACCACAAGTCGGTTGACGATCTGACCGAACCGCCCGATGCCGGCGATGATCACCGGGCCTCTCTCGTCAATCTCATCGGGTTCCATCGTGGTGGTGGGTTCGCCGATTTTGCGCGACAGCACGTCATAGATGATGAACAGCAGGGGCGTGATCAGCATCGTCAGAGCAATGATCATCAGCAGTTTCTGGGCCAGATCCTGCGGGATGACGTTCTGCTGCCGCGAAAAGGCCAGAAGCACAAAGCCAAATTCGCCTGCCTGCGCCAGACCCAGGGTGAACAGCCAATGATCCCGGCCCTTCAGTTTGAACGCCTTGCCGACGATATACAGGATGATCCCCTTGGCAAGGATCACCAGCAGGGCCAAGCCAATCAGGTCCAGCGGGTCGTTGAAGAAATAGGCAACGTCAATCCCGGCCCCGACGGTGATGAAGAACAGCCCCAGAAACAGCCCTTTGAAGGGTTCAAGGTCGCTTTCCATCTCGTGCCGGAATTCCGAGCTGGCCAGCACAACGCCCGCCAGAAAGGCACCCAAAGCGGGCGACAGGCCGACAAGGGTCATCAGGAAGGAAATGCCCACCACGATCATCAGCGCCAGCGCCGTATACATCTCGCGCAGGCGGGTGGCGTGGATGAAACGGAACAGCGGGCGGGTCAGGTAGACGCCTGCCAGAATGACAAAAGCGATAGCGCCTAACGTCACCAGCGTAACCGCCCAGCCCGGCAACCCTTCGACCAGAGACAGGCTGTGATGTCCGGCGTCATGCAGATGCTCAGCGCCGCGATCGATCGAGCCGTCAGCCTCGATATGAGGGATGGCGGGCAGGGCAAGCAGGGGCAGCATGGCCAGAATCGGGATGACCGCAATGTCCTGCGTCAGCAGTACCGAGAAGGTGGCCCGCCCGCCATTTGTCTGCATCAAGCCCTTTTCCGACAGGGTTTGCAGCACAATCGCCGTCGAGGACAAACATAAGGTCAAACCAACGGCCAAGGCGACGGACCAAGGGTGATTTGCATAAAAGGCAACGCCTGCGATGACGGCAGTTGACAACAAGACCTGTAGCCCGCCCAGCCCCAGCAGCCTGTCCCGCATGTCCCACAAGGCCCGTGGCTCCAGCTCAAGACCGATCAGGAACAGCATCATGACGACGCCGAACTCGGCCACGTGCTGCAAATCTTCGGTCTCCGCGCCGACCAGGCCAAGAATGGGGCCGATGATGATGCCGGCGGCCAGGTATCCAAGCACTGACCCCAGCCCCAGACGTGCCGACAGGGGCACGGCAATCACGGCGGCAGCCAGATAAATTGAAGCCTGGTAAAGGAAATCGTCCATATGTGTCCTCGTTGCCTGCTCAGGTCGGCAGGGGGGCGTCGCGTTTCAGTTGGTCCATCACGATCTGGCTTTGAACCCGTGCTACAGCAGGATGCGGCAGGATCACCTGATGAAGCAAGCTGTTGAGCGCGGAAAGATCGTCGCAATAGACATGCAGCAGGTAATCTGCCTCACCCGTCATCGTCCAGGCGCTGGTGATCTCGGGGCGGGCGTCGACCATTCGGGCAAAGCTGGCGGATTGTTCGGGGCCATGGGTCCCCAAATGAACCTGAATAAATCCCTGAACATGTAGCCCAAGCTTGAGCGGGTCCAGCCGGGCGGCGTACCCTGTGATATAACCCTCGGCTTCAAGCCGCTGACGGCGGCGACCCGCCTGACTGGCCGACAGGTTCAGCACCTCGCCCAACTGTTGCGCCGTCAGATGCGCGTCCCGCTGCAAAGCTGCAAGCAATCCGATATCGATATGATCAAGCATGTGCGGCGTTTTTTCAGTTTTCTTTTCACAGATGCGAGTTTTGCGCGTCTTTCTTTATTTTACATGAAAACAATGCGCAGAAACAGCGTTGGTTAAGGCGTATTTTAGAATCAGCAATGAATTACCGGCTTCCCAAGGAGACGCGCCATGGGTCCTTTCCCGCACAACGCCCCGAAATCCGTTATCAGTTCAGAAAACCCCGCAGGCACCGACGGGTTTGAATTTGTCGAATTCGCCCATCCGAACCCGCAAGAACTGCGCGATCTGTTCGCCAAGATGGGGTTCGATCTGGTCGCCCGCCACAAGGCCAAACCCCTGGTCGAGCTGTGGCAACAGGGCGATGTCACCTATATCCTGAACGCCGACCCGGACAGCTTTGCCGACAAGTTCGTGGCCGAGCACGGCCCCTGCGCGCCTGCCATGGGCTGGCGTGTGGTGGATGCGCAAAAGGCGTATGATCACGCGGTGTCCAAAGGGGCCGAACCCTATGACGGGGCGGACAAAACCATGGACGTGCCTGCCATCAAAGGCATTGGTGGATCGTTGCTGTATTTCATCGATCAGTATTACGACACATCGCCCTACAATCAGGAATTCGAGTGGATCAAGGAATCCAAGCCGCGGGGCGAGGGGTTCTATTACCTCGATCACCTGACCCACAATGTCTACAAGGGCAACATGGACAAGTGGTTCAGGTTTTACGGAGATCTGTTCAACTTCCGCGAAATCCGGTTCTTCGACATTCAGGGCAAGTTCACCGGGCTTTACAGCCGCGCCTTGACCTCACCCTGTGGCCGCATTCGTATCCCGATCAATGAGGATCGCGGCGAGACCGGGCAGATCGTGTCTTACCTCAAGAAATACAAAGGCGAAGGCATTCAGCATATTGCGGTGGGCAGCGAGGATATCTATGCCTCGACCGATGCTATCGCCGGGAACGGTCTGAAATTCATGCCCGGCCCGAACCGCGCCTATTACGACATGTCGAAAGAGCGTGTGACGGATCATGACGAGCCGTTGGACCGGATGATGAAACACGGCATCCTGATAGACGGTGAAGGCGTTGTGGATGGGGGTGAGACCCGGATTTTGCTGCAAATCTTCTCAAAAACCGTGATCGGCCCGATCTTCTTCGAATTCATCCAGCGCAAGGGCGATGACGGATTTGGCGAGGGTAATTTTCAGGCCCTGTTCGAATCCATCGAGCGTGAGCAGATCGAAAGCGGCGAGATTTCGGCGGCTTGACGCGCGCCTGATAGGCGAAGCGATCATCCACGCGGCATCGACAGGGTCACGTTGCGGCCCTTTTTCTGATACCGCAACTCACTGTCGCTGATGGCGATGACCTTGCCGCCGTCAACCCGGTCACCGACCTTCAGCTTTTTGTACCGACCGCTGGGCAAGCGGACCAAAGCGCGCCGGTTGGCGGGCGTACCATAGACCCCGATCAGGTTCAGCCTGCGCAGGTTGATGGCGTTGTCGATGGTCGCCTGCCGCGCAACAGACGCGGTGGACGGGATTTTGGGGGCGACGGCCTTGGGCTGGAACGATCCGGCCTCGTCACTGTTTTGGTCAACAGCAGCGGTTGAGCCCAGATTGGATGCGGCCGGGGCTGCTGCGGCGACGCGCACAAGACCTGCGGGCCGGGTTTTGGGGCGTGGCACGCGCACAACGGCCAGGGCGGTGGGCGTGTCATCCACCTCGGGCGCGGCTTGCAGGGATTCGGGTCGGAGTTTTGGCCGCATTACTGCCAGTTCTTCCAGGGACCGACCGCCCAACTGCTGACGCTCGAACCGTTCGTCCAGATTGTCCGGGCGGGGTTTCGGGCGGAACCTGGCAAGGCGTGTGTCGGTTTCCTCGACCACGGGTTCCTCTTCGAAACGCGTGGGAACATCCGGCGGAACCGAGGCGGGGCGACCGAGATAGACCATAATGCCGTCAGGGTTCAGGGTGCCGTCCGGGGAAGGTGTCACAAGCCCACGCTCATCCAGATCGAAACCCGCCACGGCTGCGCGCGTCAGGGCAGGGGCGTCAAACGGCAGATCCGTTTCGAAGCTTTCGGCAGGTGCCAGCGCCACTGCGTCGTTCGAGAAATCGGACTTGTCGATTGAGGCAAGATACAGATCGTCCGGCTCGATCAGAGATGGTTCGCTGGGGCGGTCGGGTGCAAGATCAACAACCACGACGCCCGGTTCAACGTCTTGCGCGGTGTCGGAGTCCCGTTCGATCTCTTCCACCGGGGTTGGCTGCACCTTCAACGCCTCCAGAATCGCCGCGTCTGTTGGCGATAAGGCGGGCTGGTCGTCGGGCGCCTGCGGTTGTGTCGCAGAAGGTTCGACCGAGGCCAAGGTATCCTCATCCGGCACAAGGTCGGTTGTTGGCGCACCCGCCACCTCGGTTTCAATCGGCGGTGTTTCGGCGAGGTCTTGAGCGACCTCTTCATCCGGTGTCGCGGTCAGAAAGTCGGGCTCGCCTTCGGCCAGAACATCCTCATCTTGCGCGCCTATCAGGGACCATGCGCCGATTGCCACCGCCAACACAGCAGCCGCTGCGATGGCTGGAACGGTCAGACGTTTGGGATCAAAACCGTTGCCACCCGAAGGCACATCAGCATCCGGCGGAGCAGGCGAGCGGAAAGCATCGGGTGCTGCCGTTTCGGCAATGGCGTGGACCGTTGGTTCGGGTTCTTCGTCGACCTCGGGCTCTACCTGTGCGGCAGGATGTTCGATTTCGAGCACAGCAACGGGCGCAACCGGCGCAGGGTCCAGATCAAACACCGGCTTGCCGGGAAATGTGTCTTCGTCGGGGTCTGCCGTGTAGGCGACCGGGACAAACCCGTGCTCGGCAGTAAAGCTCTGCGCTTCGTTCAGCGTTTGCAGCGACACCGCAGCGCCAAATGTCGTTCCGTCCTGACAGACAGTGGCGAAACTCAGTTCCGAATGCTCATAAGGCGTTGCTGCAACCAGCTCATCGCGAACCTTCTGTGCGCTGTCTTCAGGCGACAGATCACCCGTTTCAACCGAGAGGTAGCGAATCTGGTCCGCCGGAATCACCACATTGCAGCTTAGGTCATTTTCCAGCGCAAAGGCCTGATCCCGCAACGCATGGATCTGCGCGTTCAGATCATCCGCATCCAGAGAAACGGTTCCAATACTGTACCACTCGCCCTCGGACAGGTGGTGCAGCAAAATTCCGGTTGTAGAAAATGACAGCGCAAAGGCGGGTTTCATAATCCCGTGGAACCATAACTCATATCATCAGCGCAAACGATAACACGCCTGCAGACCGACCCTAAAGCAGGAAGCCGCCGAGGGAAAGAAAAAGCCAAGCACCCCCCTTGTATGGCAAAGCCCTGCCAACCCATGTTGAAGGCAATTAGTTTGGAGGGATGACCTTGAAGACATTCGCTTTTCTGGCCGCCATGATGGCCGCAACAACCGCCGGGCTGGCACATGCGGAAGAACGTCGCATCAATGTGGACGCCACGGGAACCGTGCAGGTCGCGCCCGATATGGCGACGATCACGCTGGGCGTGACAAACGAAAACGCCGAAGCCTCTGTGGCGATGCAGGCGACATCGGACGCTGTGGCGCAGGTTCTGGCCCGTCTGACCGACATGGGGATCGAGGATCGGGATGTGCAAACGCGCGACCTGTCCCTGTCGCCGGTCTGGTCGAATCGAAATCAGCGGGACGGCAGCGCGCCCGAGATCACAGGCTTTGTTGCGTCGAACCGGGTATTTGTGCGGGTGCGAGATCTGAGCCAGTTGGGACAGATCATGGATGCCGTCATTCAGGACGGGGCCAATGATTTCGGCGGCCTCAGCTTTGGTTTGCAGGACCCCAAACCGATTGAGGTGCAGGCCCGCGCCAAGGCGGTGGGCGAAGCTACAGCCAAGGCCGAGCAACTGGCGCAAGCGGCAAATGTCACTTTGGGTCCGGTCCAGACAATCTCGGAACGCGGTGGCGGTGTGCGCCCTATGGCCGAGATGCGCGCTTTCAGCGCGGCGGATGCCGGTAGTGTACCCGTGGCCAGCGGAGAGATTTCGGTTTCGGTCAGCGTCTCGATGGAATTCGAGATTTCCGAGTAAGACTACGCCTCGGCGCGGGTCATCAGCGGTTTTCGTTGCTGGCCCGCCGCGTCGAAATTGTCGGGCGACAGCCATTCTTCGAACGCGGCCTTGATACGGGGCCAGTCACTGTCGATGATCGCGTACCACGCCGTATCCCGATTGCGGCCCTTGTAATGGGTCGCCTGCCTGAAGATGCCCTCGAACGTGAAACCCAATCGCTGCGCCGCCCGGCACGAGGCGGCATTGAGCGCGTCGCATTTCCATTCATACCGGCGATAGCCCAACTCGTCGAAGACACGTTTCATCATCAGGTACATAACTTCGGTCGATTGCGGCTTGCGCTGCAACAGGGGGGAGAAGTGGATGTGCCCCACCTCAATTGCCCCGGCCGCAGGCGCAATCCGCAGGTACGAGGCCATGCCCACCGGCACCTCATCCGCATCCAAGACTGTGTGAAACATCGGATCCGCATCCATACAGTTGGCGCGGGCCCAGGTTTCAAAATCCGGCTCGGACTCAAACGGGCCGTAGGGCAGGTAGGTCCAGTTCCGATGATCGGCGTCATTGGCAAACGCCCGGAACAATCCGGGCGCATGTCTGTTCACGTCCAGCGGCACGACCGAGCAATACTGGCCCATCATCGGCGTATAAGGCGGTGTCGGGCGCGGGAAATCGCCTGTGACCGGCAGACCGATGGGTTGACCCAGCGCGTTGGTGTCGTGCCCGCTCATGGCTTAGTTACTGGCTTTGGCCAGGGCCTGATCCAGATCGGCGATCAGGTCATTGGCATCCTCGATCCCGATGGATACACGCACCACGTTGGGGCTTGCGCCCGCAGCCTCTTGCTGTTCCGGTGTCAACTGACGGTGCGTGGTCGAGGCCGAGTGGATGATCAGCGACCGGGCATCACCCAGATTGGCGACATGGCTGAAAATCTCCAGCGCGTTGACCAGCTTGATACAGGCGTCATAGCCACCTTTGACGGCAAAGGTGAACAGCGCACCCGCGCCGCGAGGGTACTGCGCCTTGACCCGGTCGTGATAGGGCGACGAGGGCAGGCCCGCATAGGTCACGTAGTCCACGCGATCATCGGCTTCGAGCCATGCTGCGATCTTTTGCGCGTTCTCGACATGACGCTCCATCCGCAGCGACAGGGTCTCGATCCCCATCAGCGTGTAATGCGCGGCTTGCGGGTTCATGGTCATGCCCAGATCGCGCAACCCGATGGCGATGCCATGGAAGGTGAAGGCCAGTGGCCCAAAGGTCTCGTGGAATTTCAGGCCGTGATACGCCTGCTCCGGTTCGCTGAGTGAGGGGAACTTGTCGTTGGCCGACCAGTCGAACTTGCCCGAATCCACGATGCAGCCGCCGGTGACGGTGCCATTGCCGGTCAGGTATTTGGTGGTCGAATGCACAACCAGCGTCGCCCCGTGTTCAATCGGGCGGCACAGGTAGGGCGTGGCCGAGGTGTTGTCGACGATCAGCGGAATGCCTGCCTCGTCAGCCACATCCGCCAGCGCGCGGATGTCGGTGACATAGCCGCCCGGGTTGGCGATGGATTCGCAGAACACCGCGCGGGTGTTTTCGTCGATGGCAGCCTTCACCGCGTCCAGATCATCGGTGTCCACAAACGTGGCCGACCAGCCAAAGCGTTTGATCGTCTGGCTGAACTGGGTGACGGTGCCGCCATACAAACGGGTCGAGGCCACCACATTGCAGCCCGGTCCCATCAGCGGGAACAGCGCCATGATCTGTGCCGCGTGGCCCGACGAACAGCAGACCGCGCCAACGCCGCCTTCCAGGGTCGCCACACGCTCTTGCAGCACGGCCACCGTCGGGTTGGTCAGGCGCGAGTAGATGAACCCAACCTCTTGCAGGTTGAACAGGGCTGCAGCGTGGTCGGCATCGCGGAACACATAGGCCGTGGATTGGTAGATCGGTGTCTGCCGCGCGCCGGTTGCCGGGTCCGGGCGTGCGCCCGCGTGAATTTGCAGCGTGTCGAAACCGTAGGTGGGGCCGTCAGACATCAAAAAATCTCCTGTTGGAATGTGTGTTGCCGAATCTGTAGGACATTGCCCGCCGTCACACAACGCTGCTGTCAGCGCATCCACAGGCCTTGCGCTTTGATCCGGTTCCGAATGGCCTGTTCGCGGCTGGGCAGCGCGTTGCGGTCGAACAGGTCCCGGATTTTCTTACCCTTGCCCTGGATCACCAGCTTTTTGATCGGGTCGTACTGTTTCAGGACCTTCTTGATCTTGTTCGGGGCCGTAACGGTTTCCAGAACATCGATCACATGGTCGCTTTCGCGGGCATAAAGCATTGGAAACAGGCGGTAGTGACAGCTGACCGAGCCTTCCAGAAGCCCCTCGGGCAGGGCATCGCGTCCGCCGCCGAAGGAATGGATCACAAGGGGCAGGGCGGCCTGATCCAGCCAGGGATCGAGGTTCTGTCCGACCAGTTCCGGAAAATGCTCGTCCCGGATGGTGCGCGCGAAGTCCAGAAACCGTTCGCCAAACTGGCGCGGACATTTGTAGAAATAATAGCCCGCGTTGAAATACAGATACCGCCGCCAGTGCTCGTGCGGTTGGCTGGTGTCAATCGAGCTGTCGAAATCCAGACCAAAACGCCGGTACAGCGCGGACCAGATGCCATCAAATCCCGGCCCGTACAGGGTCGGCTTGGGCCAGGTGCCTTCGACCTTCAAGGATGCGCCGGGGCGGTCGAAATCAAACGGAACGCTGCCCAGATCGCCCGTGATCAGCGTATCTGTATCAAAGAAAACAAAGGGTTCGCCTTCGGGCAGGGCCAAAAGCGCCTCGATCTTGTTGCCATAGGGATAGCTTTCGCCAAAGACATGGCTGTCGAAGGGCAGGATCTCGGCACCCAGATGTTTCAGGGCTTTCAGAACGTCCTCGTCCTGAATGGCGGGGTTCTGAGGCCAGCGCGGGCCGGGATTGGGCGTGGCGACAAACAGACGCCCTTTGAAATCGGGCGATGAATGGCGCAGCGAGGCAGCGAACAGCACGGCCTCGTATTGCAGGCGGTTGTTCTGACCGATGATGACGATGTTGAAATCTTGCGAAGCTGCCCGCATCTGTGCCCGTCCCAAACATGCGCGTTGTCTCACGCACCTGCCTTCGGGCTTACAGCAAGCCGGATAGGGCGTCAAAAGACTGTTGAGGTCCGGCGACCCGACTTGAACGGGTTATCCCGACACGCCGCCCTGCAAAATGCTTAGAAAGTGAGCAAAACGGGGCCAAATCCGGTCTGTATCGGCTGCCGGATTCAAATTTTTGACCATTTGGCAAATTTTACCAATTGATAAAAAATCAAAATGTGGCAAGCTGAGGTCACAACAAACATATCTACAGGGAGTAGAGCGATGGCACAGGGCCAGATGGCACCCGGAATCGTTTCCGGGCGGCTTTCCAGCGATGAGCTGACCTCGAATTTTACCGATTTGCATCCGCCGCTGGCCCCGCACGAGGCTGCCGTGGCCGCAGATCGCTGCTATTTCTGCTATGACGCGCCATGTGTGACGGCCTGTCCGACGGATATCGATATTCCGTTGTTCATTCGCCAGATTCAGGCGGGTCAGCCGCAATCTGCGGGACGGACCATTCTGGACCAGAACATTCTGGGCGGCATGTGCGCCCGTGTCTGTCCGACCGAGACCTTGTGCGAAGAGGCCTGTGTGCGCGAAACAGCCGAAGGCAAACCGGTTGAGATCGGGCGTCTGCAACGCTTTGCGACTGATGATGTGATGGCCTCGGGCGTTCATCCGTTCGAACGTGCCGCCGCGACGGGCAAAACCATCGCTGTGATCGGGGCAGGGCCTGCCGGTCTGGCCTGCGCGCATCGGCTGGCAATGCTGGGCCATGATGTGGTGATCCATGAAGGCAAACCTAAGCCCGGCGGTCTGAACGAATACGGGATTGCCGCTTACAAATCGACCAATGACTTCGCGCAGGCCGAGGTGGATTGGCTGCTGAAGATCGGCGGTATTTCCATCGAAACGGGGTCGCTGTTGGGCGAGGGCCTCTCGCTTGAAGGCCTGATCGAGAATTACGACGCCGTGTTCCTGTCCATCGGTCTTGCTGGCGTGAACGCGCTGCGGGCGCAAGGGGTAGACAAGGACGGCGTGCGCGCTGCGGTCGATTTCATCTCGGACGTGCGGCAAGCGTCGGATCTGGCCGATTTGCCAGTGGGGCGCAATGTCGTTGTGATCGGGGGCGGCATGACTGCTGTTGACGCGGCGGTGAAGTCGAAACTGCTGGGTGCCGAGCATGTCACGATTGCCTACCGCCGTGGGCGGGACGCAATGGGTGCCAGCCGGTATGAGCAGGATCTCGCGGCATCGCACGGGGTTCGGATCATGACTAATGTTCAGCCTGTTGCGGTTCATGGCAACGGCGCAGCGGTCGAGATCGAGCTGGAATATACCTCAAGCCAGAATGGTCAGCTGACCGGGACCGGCGAGACCATTCGCCTGCCTGCCGATCAGGTGCTGAAAGCGATTGGTCAAACCTTGGATGGCGCACCCGAAGGGCTGGAACTGGACGGTAACAAAATCGCCGTCAGCGGTGCCGGGCGCACCTCGATGGCTGGTGTCTGGGCAGGAGGAGACTGCGCTGCGGGCGGGGAAGACCTGACCGTGACCGCCGTGGCCGAGGGCCGGGATGCGGCGATGGACATCCACGCGAGCCTTGTTTCGTGATAGGGTGAGGCATTCAACTCATCCCATTCGCTGAGGTACCGTTATGTCCCAGATCGAAAACGCAGTTGCCCAACACTATACCACCGGCGCCCTGACCGATCGCGTGCGCGATGCGCTGAAAGCCAGTGGCGTAGACCCGGACGCGGCCACGGTCGCGGACCTGAAAGCCGGTGACGAGTTTCACACGGGCGGGGTTCTCGCCACGGATCATCTGTTTGCCCAGCTGTCGCCCACCCATGCAACGCGAGTTCTGGATGTCGGCTGCGGGATCGGCGGGACATCGCGTTATGTCGTGGACCGGTATGACTCGAGGGTGACGGGGGTCGACCTGACGCCTGAATTTGTCGAAACGGCAACGGCGCTTAGCGAGATCGTGGGGCATTCCGACAAGGTCGAGTTCCATGTCGGGAGTGCTTTGGACATGCCGGTGCCGGATGCCGGGTTCGATCTGGCGGTGATGCTGCATGTGGGCATGAACATCGAAGACAAGGCCGGGCTGTTCGCCGAGGTGTCGCGCGCATTGGCAACGGGTGGCAGTTTTGCCCTGTTCGACGTGATGGCCGGAGAAACAGACGAACCCTTGGCGTTTCCGCTACCCTGGTCGACGGTGGAGGAGACGTCCTTCGTGCATGCGCCCGAGGTTTACAAGGACGCAGCCGCATCGGCGGGGCTTGAATTGGTGACCGAGACGGATCGTACCGAATTCGCCATCAAGTTCTTCGAGGAAGCCTTTGCAAAGATTGCCGAATCCGGCCCCGCGCCGTTGGGCATCCACCTGATGATGGGCGAGACGGCGCCCGAGAAGTTTCAAAACTACGTCGCAAACCTGCATGCCGGGCGGATCCGCCCGACCGAGATGATTTTCAAGAAAACCGGCTGAGGAGCCGGAAAGGAGTACCCATGGCTGACCTGACGACAGACTTTCTGGGCATTTCCAGCCCCAACCCCTACTGGCTGGCCTCGGCCCCGCCGACCGACAAGGAATACAACGTCCGCCGCGCCTTCGAGGCCGGATGGGGCGGTGTGGTCTGGAAAACGCTGGGGGCCGAGGGCCCTCCGGTCGTGAACGTCAACGGCCCGCGTTACGGGGCCATTTATGGCGCGGACCGGCGGTTGCTGGGCCTGAATAACATCGAACTGATCACCGACCGGCCCTTGGAGGTAAACCTTGAAGAAATGGCGCGGGTCAAGGCGGATTACCCGGACCGCGCGCTGATCGCTTCGATCATGGTGCCGTGCGAGGAAGAAGCGTGGAAAGCCATCCTTCCGCGTGTTGCCGAAACCGGCGCGGACGGCATCGAGCTGAACTTTGGCTGTCCGCATGGGATGAGCGAGCGGGGCATGGGGTCTGCCGTAGGGCAGGTGCCGGAATACATCGAAATGGTCACCCGTTGGTGCAAGATGTACTATGACCGCCCGGTCATCGTGAAGCTGACGCCGAACATCACCGACATCCGCAAACCTGCAGCTGCGGCGCGGAATGGTGGGGCAGACGCGGTATCGCTGATCAACACGATCAACTCGATCACCAGCGTCAACCTGGACACGTTCAGCCCCGAACCCTCGATTGACGGCAAAGGCAGCCATGGCGGTTACTGCGGCCCGGCAGTCAAGCCGATTGCGCTGTCGATGGTCTCGGAAATCGCACGGGCCGAGGCGACGCATGGCATGCCGATCTCGGGCATTGGCGGCGTGACCACATGGCGCGACGCGGCAGAATTCATCTCATTGGGTTGTGGCAATGTGCAGGTCTGCACGGCGGCCATGACCTATGGGTTCAAGATCATCGATGAACTGACGGCGGGCCTGTCCGAGTGGATGGATGAGAAAGGCTATACCAGCGTCTCAGAAGTCGTTGGGCGCGCGGTGCCGAATGTGACCGACTGGCAGTATCTGAACCTGAACTACATCGCCAAGGCCAAGATCGATCAGGACCAGTGCATCAAATGCGGCCGCTGCTATGCCGCCTGTGAAGACACCAGCCACCAGGCGATTTCGATGTCGCCGGATCGCGTGTTCGAGGTGATCGATGAGGAATGCGTCGCCTGCAATCTCTGCGTGGACGTCTGCCCGGTCGAAGGCTGCATCTCGATGGAGCCGATGGCCGCGGGCGCGGTCGATCCGCGCACCGGCAAAGTTGTTCAGGAGGAATATGCCAACTGGACGTCCCACCCGAACAACCCGATGGCGAAAGCCGCCGAGTAAGAGATACCGGTATCCCGCAAAAACCGGTTCGGTGATACAGTGCCGCTGACAGACAGGATCAAAGGAGAATGTCATGCCAGCGGCACCACCGGGCCGGAACAAGGGAGGCAACCGGGTCACAAAGCTTGACCGGGACACATCCAAAAAGAATGTCGCCCTGTCCAAAGCCAAACAGCGAGACGCGCTGGCGGCAAAGAATTTCGTGCTGCACCAAAAGCAGGTCAAAAAGGACCTGGATCAGATGATCAAGCTGCGCCGCTCGATCGAAGAGATGCTGAAAAAGCTGAAAGAGGATCGCCAGCTGGATCAGCGCTTTCTGGGGCAGGTCAAGAAAAAGGTCAAAGCATTACAGGACTTTGACAAGTTCATCAAAGCGTCCGAGCGTGAGCATTCCATCGGCGTCCAGCAGCCCAAGATGTATACCGCCATCGTACGGGATGCCGGGAAAGTGCCCAAGATCAACACGGTTAACACAATGGGCGATCTGACCATATTGCTGGCCATGGCCATCGTGATTTTGAAACGAATACTGGCTCTGAAACCCGCGAAATAAACCTTAGGGTGTCAGCAGTTTGCGATAGAGCATCTCGACAAAGGGTTCGGCCCCTTCGAACGGGTCTTCCTCGCCCAGAATGGCGCGGACCTGCACGTCAAAATCGGCGTAATGCTGGGTCAGGGCCCAGATCGAAAAGAACAGATGATAGGGGTGCACGCGGGCAATTTTACCGTCATCCATCCATCTGGTCAGGATCTCGGATTTCGAGTCGACCAGGGCCTTGAGGTCGGTGGACAGGGCATCATGTATGCGCGGCGCGCCCTGTACCAGTTCATTGGCAAACAGGCGGCTTTCGCGCGGTAATTCGCGGCTCATCTGCAGTTTGCGCCGGATGTAGGACAGGATTTCCTGCATCGGATCGCCGTTTTCGTCCAGATCGTGCAATGGGGCCAGCCAAACGTCCAGCAAACCGGACAAAAGCGCGGTGTGGATCGCCTCTTTCGAGGGGAAATAATACAGCAGGTTGGGCTTGCTCAGACCGGCCTCGGCCGCGATCTGATCGACGGTCGCCCCGCGAAACCCATGCGCCGAGAACACGTTCAAAGCGGCTTCGAGAATCGCGGCGCGGTTCTTTTTCTGAATTCGGGTTGGTGCGCGGTCTTTGGGCATGGTTCCTGCGTGTCTCTTTTTAGCCAAGTGAGTGTGAATTATGCGGAAAAATTCCGCTGTGTTTCGCAATTTCTTGACTGATGTCGAACCCGTGATAGCGTGAGTTTGACCAGATGGTCAAATCAAGACACCAAAAGCGAGCCAAATCGCAAGCGACAGGGAAAAAGACAATGGCAGCTCCGGCGCAGAATCTCAGGATCAATGGCGACAGGTTGTGGGACAGCCTGATGGAAATGGCCAAGATTGGGCCCGGCGTCGCGGGCGGTAACAACCGCCAGACATTGACCGATGAAGACGCCGAAGGCCGCGCCCTGTTCCAGACATGGTGCGAGGATGCGGGCTGTTCCATGGGGCTGGACCAGATGGGTAACATGTTTGCCCGGCGCGAGGGCACGGACCCGGATGCGCTGCCGGTCTATGTGGGCTCGCATCTTGATACGCAGCCGACGGGGGGCAAATATGATGGCGTTCTGGGCGTGCTTGGGGGATTGGAGATCATCCGGACCCTGAATGATCTTGGGATCAAGACCAAACACCCTATCGTGGCGACGAACTGGACCAATGAAGAAGGCACGCGATACGCGCCTGCCATGCTGTCCTCGGGCGTGTTTGCCGGGATGCACACGCAGGATTGGGCCTACGGTCGCGAAGATGCTGAGGGCAAGAAATTTGGCGACGAGTTGCAGCGTATCGGCTGGCGCGGCGATGAAGAGGTCGGCGCGCGCAAGATGCATGCGTTCTTTGAGTTGCACATTGAACAGGGGCCGATTTTGGAGGCCGAAGGCAAGGATATCGGGGTCGTCACCCATGGTCAGGGGTTGAGTTGGACTCAGATAACCGTGACCGGCAAGGATGCGCATACCGGATCGACCCCAATGCCGATGCGCAAGAATGCCGGGCTGGCGATGGCGCGCATTCTTGAGAAGGTGGATGAGATCGCCTGGTCCCATGCACCCCATGCCGTTGGGGCGGCGGGACATATCGACATCTATCCGAACTCACGCAATGTGATCCCGGGCAAGGCGGTGTTCACGGTCGATTTCCGCTCGCCCGAGTTGGATGTGATCACCGATATGGAGAACCGGTTGCGCGTCGCGGCCGAGGACATTGTCAATGAGATGGGCCTTGAGATCGAATTCGAGAAGGTCGGCGGATTTGATCCGGTCAAATTCGATGATGGATGTGTTGCTGCCGTGCGCGATGCGGCGGAACGGTTGGGTTATTCGCACACGGACATCATCTCGGGCGCCGGGCATGATGCCTGCTGGATCAACCGGGTTGCACCGACCGCGATGGTGATGTGCCCGTGTGTGGATGGGCTGAGCCATAACGAGGCCGAAGAGATCAGCAAGGACTGGGCTGCGGCCGGGGCCGATGTTCTGTTTCATGCGGTCGTCGAGACGGCGGAAATCGTGGAATAGGGGGCGCTGCCCCCGTCGCCCAAGGGCGACTCCCCCGAGGTATTTTTGAACAGAAGAAGCAAGTGGCGCAGACCACATCAGGGAGTTTAACATGAGCACAGTCATCAAGAACGGAACCGTTGTTACGGCAGATTTGTCTTACAAGGCGGATGTGCTGGTCGAAGGCGGCGTGATCATTGAGATCGGGATGGGCCTGAAGGGCGATACCGAGCTGGACGCGACCGGATGTTACGTCATGCCGGGCGGCATCGATCCGCATACGCATCTGGAGATGCCGTTCATGGGGACCTATTCCAGCGACGATTTCGAAAGCGGCACGCGGGCGGCTTTGGCGGGTGGGACGACCATGGTGGTCGATTTTGCGCTGCCAAACCCGGGCGAGAGCCTGCTGGATGCGTTGAAGCGCTGGGACAACAAGTCGACGCGTGCGAATTGCGATTACTCGTTTCACATGGCGGTGACCTGGTGGGGCGAGCAGGTGTTCAATGACCTCAAGACGGTGATTGAGACGCGGGGCATCAACACGTTCAAGCATTTCATGGCCTATAAAGGCGCGTTGATGGTGAATGATGACGAATTGTTCGCCTCGTTCAAGCGTCTGGCCGAGCTGGGCGGCACCGCGATGGTCCATGCCGAGAATGGCGATGTGGTGGCGGAACTGAGCGCCAAACTGCTGGCCGAGGGTAATACCGGCCCCGAGGCGCATGCCTATTCCCGCCCGCCGCAGGTGGAAGGCGAGGCGACCAATCGCGCCATCATGATCGCGGATATGGCCGGAGTTCCACTCTATGTCGTGCATACCTCGTGCGAAGAGGCGCATGAGGCCATTCGGCGGGCCAAGATGCAGGGCAAGCGGGTGTGGGGAGAGCCTTTGATCCAGCACCTGACCCTGGATGAAAGCGAGTATTTCAATCAGGACTGGGATCACGCGGCGCGGCGGGTCATGAGCCCCCCGTTCCGGAACAAGCAGCATCAGGACAGCCTGTGGAACGGGTTGCAATCCGGCACGCTGAGCGTTGTGGCCACAGACCATTGTGCCTTTACCACGGAACAGAAACGTTATGGCGTGGGGGATTTCACCAAGATCCCGAACGGGACCGGAGGGCTTGAAGACCGGATGCCGATGCTGTGGACGCATGGGGTGAATACCGGGCGCCTGACGATGAACGAGTTCGTGGCGGTAACTTCAACAAACATCGCCAAGATATTGAATTGCTATCCGAAAAAGGGCGCTGTTCTGGTTGGCGCGGATGCCGATTTGGTGGTTTGGGATCCTGAGAAATCCAAGACCATCAGCGCGGGCACTCAGCAATCGGCCATCGACTACAACGTCTTCGAAGGCAAAGAGGTCAGGGGCCTGCCACGCTTTACCCTGACACGTGGTCAGGTCGCTGTGCATGATGGAGAGATCCGCACGCAGGAAGGCCATGGCGAGTTTGTGGCGCGTGAGGCGAATACGACCGTAAACAAGGCGTTGAGCACATGGAAAGAGCTGACCGCGCCGCGACCGGTCGAGCGGACGGGTATTCCGGCAACGGGCGTATGACGCAGATGAGCCGTCTTGCGGCGGCTCAAATCCACTCTTTTCAAGGCAATGGAATGAATACTGAAAGTAAGACCCCGTCCGTGATCGAAGCCAGGCAACTTGACCTGACCTTCCAAACTAATGACGGGCCGGTTCATGCCCTCAAGGATGTGAACCTGACAATCGACAAGGGCGATTTTGTCAGCTTCATTGGCCCCTCAGGCTGCGGTAAAACCACGTTCCTGCGCTGTGTTGCGGCGTTGGAGACCCCGACCGGGGGAACCTTGACCGTGAATGGCATGACCCCGGATGAGGCGCGGCGCAAGCGGGCTTATGGGTATGTGTTTCAGGCGGCGGGCCTGTATCCGTGGCGGACCATCGCCAAGAACATCAAACTGCCGCTTGAGATTATGGGTTATTCCTCGGCGGAACAGGATGAGCGCGTTAGGAACGTACTGGAACTTGTTGATCTTGAAGGGTTTGGTGGGAAATTTCCGTGGCAATTATCTGGCGGCATGCAGCAACGGGCCAGCATCGCGCGAGCCCTGGCCTTTGATGCCGATATCCTGCTGATGGATGAACCGTTCGGGGCTTTGGATGAGATTGTGCGCGACCACCTGAATGAGCAGCTTTTGGCACTTTGGGCACGGACCGAGAAGACGATTGGCTTCGTGACCCACTCGATCCCCGAGGCGGTGTATCTGAGCACCAAGATAGTGGTCATGAGCCCCCGGCCCGGGCGGATCACAGATGTGATCGACAGCCCCTTACCGAAGGAGCGGCCTTTGGACATTCGTGACACTCCGGAGTTTATCGAAGTTGCGCATCGAGTGCGCGACGGGCTGAGGGCGGGGCATTCCTATGATGACTGACGCCGTCCAAATCAGACGCGCAAGGCCCGAGGATGTGGAGGCATGCGCCCGGGTGGTTCATGACTGGGCCAGCCAAACCGACTGGATGCCGGACGAACTGCCCGTAGGTCAAATCGCCGACATGATCCGCAAGGCGTTTGATGCGCGCGAAATCTGGGTCACCGGAGACCCGATTGATTGCTATATGTCGGTCGATCCAAAGGAAAACAAAATCGGTGGACTCTATTGCAGCCGAACCGGACAGGGGATCGGCAAGAGATTTGTCGATCAGGCCAAAGAGGGGCGGGACTTTCTTTGGTTGACCACCCACACCCCCAACACGGCGGCGCAGCGATTTTACCGGCGCGAAGGGTTTGAGGTGACAGCCGAGGAACCGCCGGTGCCTCCGGACACCGTTCCTGTCCTCCGGATGGAGTGGCGGGCATGAAACAGTTTTTTGCAGTCATGACCGTTCTGCTGGCCATTGTTGTGCTGTGGTATCTGGCGGTTGCACCGATGAACATCCGTGTCTCGCTGGATCAGGCCGAACGTGCGGGCGAAACCGTCACGCCCGAGGCGTCACGGGACCGTCAGCAGGTCTCGGTCTGGGTTCTGATGACGCAGAATTCAGCGCATATCGTTCGCGGGTACGAACTCGACCGTCCGCGCCTGCCGACCCCGGTTCAGGTGGGGCAGGAGCTGTGGAAAACCACTGGCGAGATGGCGATGCGCGGGCGGGCCATGTCAAAGCGGTCGTTGATCTACCACGGCTGGATCACGCTGCAATCCACCCTTTGGGGTTTCGTGCTGGGCACTGCCGTGGGCATTCTGGGGGCCGTCGCCATTGTCTATTCCCGCGTTGTCGACATGAGCCTGATGCCATGGGCCATCATCAGCCAAACGGTGCCGATTGTGGCGCTGGCCCCGATGATCATTGTCCTGAGTTCGCAATTGGGGATCGAGGGGCGTGGGGTGCCCAAGGCCATTATCTCGGCCTACTTGTGTTACTTCCCGGTTCTGGTCGGGATGGTCAAAGGGCTGCGGTCGCCTGCCGTATCACAACTGGATTTGCTCAGAACCTACAATGCAAACGGACTGCAGGCGTTTCTGAAACTGCGCCTGCCGTCCTCGGTGCCGTATCTGTTTACCTCGCTGAAGGTGGGGATCGCGGCGGCCTTGGTCGGGACGATTGTGGGCGAGTTGCCGACGGGTGCAATCTCGGGCCTGGGTGCGCGGATATTGATCGGGGATCAGTTCGGCACACCGCTGGCCATCTGGGCAGCGCTGTTTGCGGCGGCCATTCTGGCGGGCATCCTGGTGACGTTGCTGGACGTGCTGCAACGGGTGACCCTGAAACGCATGGGGATGGGCGCATGAACTGGCTGATCTTTTCCCTGATCTTCTGGGCAGGTGCCTGGTGGCTGAATGCCTGGCTGGCGCGGTCGATCTATCGCGACTCGAAAGGTATTCGGGTCTTTGTGCCGGTGCTGTTTGGTGTCACGCTGCTGATCCTGTGGGAGGGACTGGTGCGGGGGCTGAACGTCTCACCCGTGATCCTGCCGCCGCCGTCTATGGTGGCGCAGACCTTTGCGAATTCGACGGATATTCTGTGGCAGGATTTTACCCAGACCGTCTTAAAAGGGGCGTTCACCGGCTTTGCCATCGGCAGCAGCGCCGCTTTCGTGACTGCAATCCTGATCGACCGGTCGGTGTTCCTGACACGTGGGCTGCTGCCCATCGGGAACTTTGTCGCGGCCCTGCCCATCGTGGGGATTGCGCCCATTCTGGTCAGTTGGTTCGGGTTTGACTGGCAATCCAAGGCGGCTGTTGTCGTCGTGATGGTGTTCTTCCCGATCCTTGTGAACACGGTGCAGGGCCTGCGCGAGGCGGACGCCATGCAGCGCGATCTGATGCGCACCTATGCGGCCAGTTACATGCAAACGCTGATCAAGCTGCGCCTGCCTGCGGCGATGCCGTTTGTTTTCAACGGCCTCAAGATCGCCACGACGCTGGCGCTGATCGGGGCTATCGTGGCCGAATATTTCGGATCGCCGACGCGCGGCATGGGCTTTCGGATCTCGACCGGAGTGGGCAGTCTGTCCATCGATCTGGTCTGGGCCGAGATTGCTGTGGCGGCCATGGCGGGGACGGTGTTCTATACATTGGTGGCAGGGCTCGAAAAGGTGGTAACCTTCTGGCACCCCTCACAACGCGGATAACAAAAAGAAGACTTAACAGACCCCGAAAACGGGGCACAACACGCAACTAGGAGAAGATGAAGATGAAAAAGCTACTCAGCGGGGCGGTTGCCGCCTTTAGCCTGGCCGCCAGTTCAGCACTGGCCGCAGATGAGGTGACCTTGCAGCTTAAGTGGGTCACGCAGGCTCAGTTCGCTGGCTACTATGTGGCAAAGGACAAGGGGTTTTATGAGGAAGAAGATCTGGACGTGACCATACTGCCGGGTGGTCCTGACATTGCGCCGACGCAGGTCATTGCCGGTGGCGGGGCCGATGTGACCGTCGAATGGATGCCTGCCGCATTGGCTGCCCGCGAAAAGGGCCTGCCTTTGGTCAATATCGCGCAGCCATTCAAAAGCTCGGGCATGATGCTGACGTGCTGGAAGGATGCCGGGATCGCCGCGCCGGAGGATCTGAAAAACCGCACCCTGGGTGTTTGGTTCTTTGGCAACGAGTTCCCGTTCATGAGCTGGATGAGCCAGCTTGGCATCGATACCGGCGGCAAAAGCGAGAGCGGGGTTGAGGTTCTGAAACAGGGTTTCAACGTCGATCCGCTGTTGCAGCGTCAGGCCGATTGCATCAGCACCATGACCTATAACGAATACTGGCAGGTCATCGATGCAGGCGTCAGCCCGGATGAGCTGGTGACATTTAAGTACGAAGATCAGGGCGTCGCGACGCTGGAAGACGGTCTTTATGTACTGGAAGAGAACCTGAGCGATGAGGCTTTCGTGGACAAGATGCAGCGCTTCGTCCGTGCCTCGATGAAAGGCTGGAAATATGCCGAGGAGAACCCGGAAGAGGCCGCTCTGATCGTTCTGGACAATGATGCGACCGGTGCGCAGACCGAAGAGCATCAAAAGCGCATGATGGGTGAGATCGCCAAGTTGACCGCAGGCTCGAACGGCGCGCTTGACCCGGCGGATTTCGAGCGGACCGTTGGCACCCTGCTGGCCGGTGGCTCTGACCCGGTTATCACCAAACAGCCCGAAGGTGCCTGGACGCATCAGATCACCGATGCGGCATTGAACTAAACCAAACAGGCATTTCGCACGTCACGACGCGGTCCCAAACGGGGCCGCGTTTTTCATTCCAACTGTCGGAATTGTGTATGTACTTGGGGTCAAACCGGGTTAGTATTTCTTTGTAATTTATCGCATTTCATCCGATTTGCGTTGCAACTAGGAAAATAATGCAGGGATTTGCATCAGAATTCAGCCGCGCGCTGTCTTTGATCCTCAATGGGGATGCAGAGCTGTGGGCCATTGTGCTTCTGTCCCTGAAAGTTTCCCTGTTTGCGGTACTGATTTCTGCGCTGATCGGGATGCCGGTTGGGGCAGCTCTGGCTGTTGCCCGGTTCCCCGGACGGCGGGTTCTGATCGTGCTGATGAACGCGCTGATGGGCTTTCCGCCGGTGGTGGTGGGGCTGTTGGTGTATCTGATGCTGTCCCGTTCGGGGCCGCTGGGCGTGCTTGAACTGCTTTATACGCCCACCGCAATGATCATCGCTCAGGTCGTGCTGGTGACGCCCATCGTGGCCGCGCTGACCCGACAAGTGGTTGAGATGCTGGCCGAGGAGTATTCGGAACAACTCCGGTCGCTTGGGGTGTCGCGTCTGGCCTCGGTTCCGGTGCTGCTGTGGGATGCGCGGCTTGCTCTGATCACAGCATTGCTGGCCGGGTTTGGCCGCGCGATTGCCGAGGTCGGGGCGGTGATTATCGTGGGCGGCAATATCAACCACGTGACGCGGGTGATGACCACGACGATCGCGCTGGAAACCTCGAAAGGCAATCTGGCGCTGGCGCTGGCTTTGGGTGCGATCCTGATCGGGATTGCGGTGGCCGTGAATGCGATGGTCAGCGCCGCCAGCCTGCGGGCCGAGCAGGAGGGATTGCGCCATGCGTGATCTGGTCTCGGATATGACAAATCGCCTTCATGTCCGCGACGTGCAGATCCGCCGCAACGGGAAAGCTCTGCTGGACGTTGCTGATCTGACGTTGGACGGGCCGGGGCCGACCCTTTTGCTGGGACCGAACGGAGCGGGTAAAAGCCTGTTGCTGCGCTGTTTGCACGGGTTGATTGTGCCGGATCAGGGGCGGGTGATGCAGGACGACACACCGCTGAACGCCGATCACCTGTCGCGGCAGGCGATGGTGTTTCAGCAGCCGGTTCTGCTGCGACGCTCGGTCTCCGCCAATCTGGATTTTGTGTTGAAACGTCAGGGGCTGGCACGCGCCGCGCGCAAAGCCCGGATCGTTGAATTGCTGGCCGAGGGTGGGCTTGAGGACAAAGCCCGGCAATCCGCGCGTTCACTGTCAGGGGGTGAGGCGCAGCGGCTGGCGATCCTGCGCGCGCTGGCGGTGAACCCCGAGACTTTGTTTCTGGACGAACCCACAAGCGCGCTTGACCCAAGTGCCACGCAGATGATCGAACGTATGATCCTGCGCGCGTCGTCTCGGGGTGTGCGGATTGTGATGGTCACCCACGACATCGGGCAGGCGCGGCGGCTTGCGGCGGATATTGTCATGATGCAGGGCGGCCATGTGGTTGAACATGGTTCCGCAAAGCAGGTTCTGGATGCCCCGCAAAGCGAGGCATCCCGGCGCTACCTGGCAGGCGGTTTGGTCACTTAGCAGGAAACTTGGAGGTCGCGATGGTTCGGGCAGTTTTGCGCGCAGCACTGGTGGGTCTTGGCCTGATGGCAGGGACTGCTTTGGCAGAGGAGCCGTTCATTGTCGTGCAATCCACCACGTCTACCCAGAACTCGGGCCTGTTGGACTATATCCTGCCGGGGTTTGAGGCGGAGAGCGGGATCGATGTGCGCGTCGTGGCTGTTGGAACCGGTCAGGCCATTCGCAACGCGATCAATGGGGACGGGGATGTGCTGCTGGTGCATTCTAAGCCGGCCGAGGAGCAGTTCGTGGCCGATGGCTGGGGCGTTGAGCGATTTGACCTGATGTATAACGATTTTGTTCTGGTCGGACCAAAATCGGACCCGGCTGGCGTCAAGGGCGGGTCGGATATTCTGTCTGCATTGGCGGCGATTGAGGCGGTAGAGGCCGTTTTTGTCTCGCGCGGGGATGACAGCGGTACGCACAAGGCCGAGCTCGGCCATTGGGCGGAGGCCGGTATTGATCCGACCGAGGCGTCCGGGACGTGGTATCGCGAAACCGGCTCGGGCATGGGGGCGACGTTGAACGTGGCCAGCGGCATGGGGGCCTATACGCTGACCGACCGGGCAACCTGGCTGTCCTTTGGCAACCGGGGCGATCTTGAAATACTGGTCGAGGGCGACCCGCGTTTGTTCAACCAATATGGCGTGATCCTTGTGAACCCCGACAAACACCCCACAGTGCGCGCCAACGCAGGGCAGAGGTTTATCGACTGGCTGCTGGGGCCGGACGGTCAGGCGGCCATCGAGTCATTCCGGCTGCAGGGGCAGCAGGTGTTCTTTCCCAACGCGCAGTGAATTGGCCTGCGGCCAATGCCTTCGGCGAGAGTATTTTTGAAAAGATGAAGTTTTACCCGCTGGCGCCATTATGGTGGATCTGTCCCAATCCGTTCAGATCGTAGCCGCCGAATTCGGAGGCCCGGGCGTGGAATTGGTCGGAACGCAAGAAGCGCAGCAATTTCTGCATCGGTGGGTCGAAATAGGCGCGTCGCCAGATGGCCAGATCCAGTCTTTCGGAATGGGTCGGGGCAAAGCCAAGATTGTAGAGGCTGGCTAGCGCACCCAGACCGAACCCGGCCTCGGCTTTTGTGTCGTACAAGGTGATGGCCAGTTCCTCTTCGGTGCGGGCGCAGTTTGGCAGGGCGTTCAGATCATCCCGTGCCATGCCATGCGCTTCGAGCTGCGCATCAAACAGGCGCTGGCTTGCGGCGCTGTTCTGGCGCAGGATGACGCGCCGATTTCTAAGATCGGCAAACCCAGTAATGTCGGTGACGCCGGGGGCCAGCAATAACCCGCGCTGCCGCTGGGCAATTTCGACCAGAACCATGGGCGCTTCGCCCAACGCATCGCGCAGGGAGGTTGTGTTGAACCCATCTTCTTCGTGGATGTGCAAGACCGCAGCTTGCGCGCTGCGATCTGCAAGGCGGGTCAGCCCGTCGAAAGAACCGTCATAATAAGTCGCCAACCCCGATCCGCTTTCCCGCAGCGCCCAGTCCAGCAGAGGATCATGGCTGCCCGCGACGATGGCGGGCAGGGGTGGTTCGGCCACCTGTGGACCGGATCGAGAGGCGTTGAGCCATGCGATCACCTCGGCGCGGGGGAACAGCAGTTTGCCCATGGCGCGGACGCAGGGCACCTCGCCCGAGGAGGCCAGATCGTAGGCCTTTCGCTCGCCGATCCGCAGCAGGTCGGCCAGTTCTTTGGTGGTCAGGTAGTCGGACATTCAGTCAAGGCGCACGGCTGAGCCGGAAGTGGCCTCTTCGGCGCTGAAGCCCATCTGCTCCAGCGTGTAAGGGGCTGCAACGGTGATGACGACCATCGCGGCCAGGGCGGCAAAAAAGGCTTTCATGGTCCCCTCCGGGTTCAGTCCTGGTCAACCGTTGCGCGGCGCAGAAAGGCGATCAAATCGTCCCGGTCCTGTGCTTGGGTAATCCGCTGCATCGGCATCTTTGACCCTGGAATGTAGTGATCCGGCCCCTCGTCGAAAAGGGCATTTATCGTCTCATCATTCCAAATGATATCAGAGTCTTGCAAGGTTTCCGAGTAGAAATAGCCCGGCAAGGTTCCGGCCGGGCGACCGAACAGTCCATACAGCGTCGGACCGGCGCGTCGTTGCCCATCAGGTGTGAGGCTGTGGCAGATCGAGCATTTGCGGGCGAATTGGCGTTCGCCATTGCTCATTTCGTCTGGGTTTTTCAGAAAGCTTGGCTCGACAGCGGCCATTTGGTCCTGATCGCCAAGGGCTGAAACCGGCCAGCTATACATGGCGTCGTCGATGCCACCCGCGTGGATGTTCTGCCCGTCGGTGGAAAAGGCCAGCGCCCAGACCGGCCCGCGCAGGGTGGCGCGGAAGTCCTGCGCGATGCGCCATTCGGTCGTGTCGATCACCATGATGTAACCTTCGCCATCACCAACCGCCAGCAGGCTGCGGTCGGGGCTGAGGGCAAGGGCAAGGATCGGGCGGCGGTCGAGGGTGAAGTCTCGTTCTTCCCGCGTGGACAGGTCCAGAATGCGCGTGACGCCGTCAACCGCGCCATAGGCGATCCAGTTGTCCTGCGTGTTCAGGATCAATTCGTTGATGCCAAAGCCATGCTCGACCAACCGATCTGTTTCCTGACCGGTGGCAACATCCCAAAGCCGCAGAGCGCCATCGACCCCCGCAGAATAAAGATGCGCGCCATCTGGCGAAAAGGCCACTGCGTTCACACCGCTGCCGGTTGGTCCAAGCAAAACAGGGTCTGACCCGTCGACCGGCCAAAGCCCGATGGTGCCATCCCAACTGGCTGTGGCAACGTGGGTTTTCGAAGCTGCAAGCCCGACGATCTTGCCTTTGTGCTGGCCGACAATTGCACCGCCGGGCCAGCGACGCAGGGTGAAATCGTCCCCGGCGGAATAGATCGCGGTTCCGTTGAACACGACGCTGTTGACGGCGGCTTCGTGGCCTTCAAGCCATTCGGGGGATTTGCCCGACCATAGACCCACGGAATTGTCGAAACTGGCTGTCGCTATGCGCCCGTCAGGCGCGGTGGCGATCCCCATGATCGGGCCGCCATGACCTTTGAGCGTGAAGAACTCGGGCCAGGCGGGCAGGGGGACCAGCACCAGGGCCAGGATCAGCCCGCGCATCTATTCTGCGGGTGAAGCCGCTGCTTTACCGGCCTCTTTTTCCTGCACCTCTTCCAGCCACAGCGAGTGGTGCTCGCGCGCCCATTGCTCTTCGACCTCACCGGTTCCCATGGCATCGAATGCGCCCTCCATCCCGACCGAGCCGAGGTAGATATGGGCGATGATGATGGCAATGAAGACATAGGCCACCATAACGTGCCAGACCTGCGCATACTGCATCTCTTCCTGCGGTGCCATTTGTGTCGGCAGGTTCAGGCCTAATGCTTGCGGAATACCGGTGGCGTTTGCGACCGAGAAAGTCTTGGCAAACATCGGCAATTCAAACGGGAACAGCAGTGACAGGCCCGACAGGCTGATCGAGACGCCCAGCAGGATGCAGGCCCAGAAGATGATCTTTTGCCCGGCGTTGAATTTCTTGGCGGGCGGGTGAGAGCCTTTGGTGAACAGCCCACCTCCGGCAGCCAGCCATTTCAGGTCTGTGCGGTTTGGTATGTTGTGGGCGATCCAGTTCACGGTGACGATGATGAGCCCCAGCATAAAGGCCCACGCCAGGTTGTTGTGCAGCCATTTGCAGCCCTGGGCGATGGTCGCGAAGCCTTCCTTGCCGAAGATCGGGATCAGGAAGTCGCGCCCATAAAGCGTCAGCAGGCCGGTAAGGCCAAGGATCAGGAAGGACCCGGCAAACAGCCAATGCCCGAAGCGTTCAAAACTGGTGAAGCGCAGGACAGTCCGGCCGGTTTTCTCGCCATCGATGCGGATTTTTCCGCGGATCAGAAAGAACAAGACGATGATCGCAAGCATTCCTGCGATAATATAGCCGCCGTATTCGCGTAACGGTCCGGTGCGGAATTCCCACCACCACATGCCGCCGTCCTGTATCAGAACACTGTCGGCAGGCCCACGGGATGAGACGGTGACGTCTGCCGAACCAAAGCGCAACGCACGGTAGACATCGCTGTCCGATGACACGCCGCTTGGGCCAAACTGGCCCAGCAGACCCTCGACATTGCCCTGGCCGGTGTTTTCCGAACGATAGGCGTTATCCACCAGTTCGCCGCGCTGTCGAGCCAGAATATCCTCAAGCGTCGTCGCGCCGCCGGTCGAACTGCGCTCGGTCGTGGGGGCAGGTACTTCGGTCTCGTCGGATTGCGCAAGTGCGGCCTGCGCCAGTCCAATCGTAAGCAATAATGCGAAGAATAAGCGGAACATCTGAACCTCGGTCAAAATTCCAAAGCAGGCGACCCGCGCGGGCGGGTCACCTGAGTTTGATGCAGACGGTTTATCCGTCTTTCTGGTCGTAGGCCGTGCCCCAACCCCATGCGCCCGAACCAAACCCGCGCGCGACGACGCGCTCGCGGTAGATGGCCGAGACCACGTCACCGTCACCGGCAAGCAGGGCCTTGGTGGAACACATTTCGGCGCAGATGGGCAGTTTGCCCTCGGCGATCCGGTTGCGACCGTATTTGGCGAACTCTGCGTTCGAGTGCGTTTCCTCGGGACCGCCGGCACAGAAGGTACATTTGTCCATCTTGCCGCGCGATCCGAAGTTGCCCGCCTGTGGGTATTGCGGCGCGCCGAACGGGCACGCGTAGAAGCAATAACCACAGCCAATGCACAGGTCCTTGGAGTGCAGGACAACCCCTTCTTCGTTCTGATAGAAGCAGTCGACCGGGCACACCGCCATGCAGGGCGCATCCGAGCAATGCATACAGGCCACCGAGATCGAGCGTTCGCCCGGGTCACCGTCATTGATCGTCACCACCCTGCGGCGGTTCACGCCCCACGGCACCTCGTGTTCGTTCTTACAAGCGGTGACGCAGGCATTGCACTCGATGCAGCGTTCGGCGTCGCAGAGAAATTTTGCTCTTGCTGCCATTTTTCTCTTCTCCTCCCTTACGCTGACCAGATTTTGCAGAGAGTCGCTTTGGTCTCCTGCATCTGGGTCACTGAATCGTAGCCATAGGTCTGGGCGGTGTTGGTACTTTCACCCAGCACATATGGGTCTGCACCGGCGGGGTATTTGTGCCGCTGGTCCTCGCCCTGGAAATGGCCACCAAAGTGGAACGGCATGAAGGCCACACCGGCACCGACCCTGTTGGTCAGCATCGCCATCACCTTGACCTTGCCACCCTCAGGACCTTCGACCCAGACCTGTGATCCGTCACGAATGCCCAGGTTGTTGGCATCGCGGGGATTGATCTCGACGAACATGTCCTGCTGAAGCTCGGCCAGCCACGGGTTCGACCGTGTCTCATCACCGCCGCCTTCATATTCGACCAGACGACCTGACGTTAGGATTATCGGGTAATCCTTTGAAAAGTCGTTCTTTTGGATCGAAGCATAAAGGGTGGGCAGGCGATACGCGTGCCGGTCTTCGTAGGTCGGATAATCCTCCACCAGATCGCGCCGGTTGGTATAGAGCGGTTCGCGATGCAGCGGGATCGGATCCGGGAAGGTCCAGACAACCGCGCGGGCTTTGGCGTTCCCGAAGGGCGCACAGCCATGCTCGATCGCAACCCGCTGGATGCCGCCGGACAGGTCGGTTTTCCAGTTGGTCTCTGGTCCCGCAACGGCGTCGATGGCTGCGCGTTCCTCAGCCGTCAGATCGCCGTCCCAGCCGAGGTCCATCAGCATCTGCATCGTGAATTCGGGATAACCATCCTGAATTTCCGATCCAACGCTATAGACCCCTTCGGCCAGCAGGTTGTCACCATCGCGTTCCACCCCGAAACGAGCGCGGAAAGTCAGGCCACCTTCGGCCACCGGCTTGGACATATCATAGAGGTTCGGTGTCCCCGTATGACCCATCTCGGCCGTGCCCCAGCAGGGCCATGGCAGTCCGTAATACTCGCCGTCGTTTGGTCCACCAATGGCTTGCAGCGTGGTTCTGTCGAACGTGTGCTGGTTGGCCATGTGGCTTTTCAGACGTTCCGGCGACTGACCAGTATAGCCGATGGTCCAGAGGCCCGCGTTGAACTCACGCGTGATACTTTCAACGTTGGGGGTCTCGGCGTCCTCCATTTCGATATTGCGGAACAACCGATCCGCCCAGCCGAACTTATTGGCGAACTTGGCCATGATGACCTCATCCGGCAGACTTTCGAACAGCGGATCCACCACCTTATCGCGCCATTGCAGCGAGCGGTTCGAGGCCGTGACAGAACCACGGGTTTCGAACTGCGTACAGGCGGGCAGCAGGTAGACGCCATCGGTGCGGTCATGCAGCACGGCGGAAACGGTGGGATACGGGTCGATCACGACCAGCATGTCCAGCTTCTCCATCGCCGTCTTCATTTCCGTCATCCGGGTCTGCGAGTTGGGCGCGTGGCCCCACAGAACCATGGCGCGGACATTGTTGTCCTGATCCATGTTGGCCGGGTCTTCCAGAACACCGTCGATCCAGCGAGAGACCGGGATGCCGCGCTCATTCATCAGCGGCTTGTCCTTGCCTTCCTTGTCCTTGATCGTGGCGAACTGACCTTTCAGCCAATCCAGATCCTCACCCCAGACACGGCTCCAATGGCCCCATGCCCCTGCGGACAGGCCGTAATAGCCGGGCAGGGTGTGGGACAGAACACCAAGGTCCGTTGCGCCCTGCACGTTGTCATGGCCGCGGAAGATGTTGGTGCCACCCCCCGAAGTGCCCATGTTGCCAAGCGCAAGCTGCAGCACGCAATAGGCGCGGGTGTTGTTGTTGCCGTTGGTGTGCTGCGTCCCACCCATACACCAGATCACGGTGCCGGGGCGGTTGTTGACCATGGTCCGGGCAACGCGCTTGAGCTGCGAGCCGGGCACGCCGGTCACACGCTCGGTCTCTTCCGGGTTCCAGTTGGCAACCTCGGTGCGGATCTGATCCATACCCCAGACACGGGTGCGGATGAACTCTTTGTCCTCCCAACCATTGTCGAAGATGTGCCACAGGATACCCCAGATCAGCGCAACGTCTGTGCCGGGGCGGAACCGCACATATTCATCCGCATGCGCCGCGGTGCGCGTAAAGCGCGGGTCGCAGACGATCAGCGGGGCGTTGTTCTGCTCTTTCGCGCGCAGAACATGCAGCAGCGAGACGGGGTGCGCCTCGGCCGGGTTGCCGCCGATGATGAAGATGGCCCGTGAATTGTGGATGTCGTTATACGAATTGGTCATGGCGCCGTAGCCCCATGTATTCGCAACACCCGCAACGGTGGTTGAGTGGCAGATACGGGCCTGATGGTCCACGTTGTTCGTGCCCCAGTAGGCGGCGAACTTGCGGAACAGATAGGCCTGTTCGTTATTGTGCTTGGCCGAGCCCAGCCAGTACACGCTGTCCGGCCCGGATTCCTGACGGATGTTCATCATGCCGTCGCCGATCTCGTCGATCGCCTGTTCCCAGCTGATGCGCTTCCACTCGCCACCTTCCTTTTTCATCGGATATTTCAGGCGGCGTTCGCCATGGGCGTGCTCGCGGACCGAGGCCCCCTTGGCGCAATGTGCACCCAAGTTGAACGGGCTGTCCCAGCCGGGTTCCTGCCCGACCCAGACACCGTTCTGCACTTCGGCAACGACCGTACAGCCGACCGAACAGTGAGTGCATACGGATTTGATGTTTTCAACGGCTGTGTTTGCCGCTGTCTGGGCGCTGGCTGGCGTCACGGTTCCACCCGTGGCGCTGATCGCGGCAAGGCCGCCGATCGTCAGGCCCGAGCCACGCAGGAATGCGCGGCGATCGACGGTTTTCTCGCCGACCTGGGACAGGATACTTGTCCGCTGGGGGCGTCTCGCAACCCCGTTGGTCTTTTTCCTTAACATTGGTTTCCTCCCTTGCTGGCCATGTAAGCCATGGCTGGCTTGGTGCTGGTGATGCCGACGTCAGGGCCAATCGCAACCGTCAGTCGGGTGGTGAAAACGTCCGATCCTAGAACCGGGTGCTTTCATCGTCGCTCAAAAGCGCGTGCTTTCGAGATATGCGCGGGTGTGCGCGGTGTCCTGCATGCGGGTCTCATCCGTTGGCAGCTCGGCTGCTTCGGCCTGACCGCTCAGGCTGGCGGCGGCGACGGCAGCGGGTGCTGCGGTTCCGGCCAGTTTGAGGAAGTTGCGGCGCGTGGTGCCTTCTTCCTTGATCTTGCTCATGGGCTCCTCCTGTCCCAGTTGCGAACTAGCGCCAAACGGGGCGCTGACGAGTGACAGCGCATCACGCTGTCGTCATTCGGAAGGCCTCGCGTTCGATCTCCATGAACACCCGACCGGCTGTCCCGACCGAGGCATAGAGAACCGACGCTTCGGCGGCTTCCAAATCCGAATAGAAATGTGCGGCCCAGGGGCCGATATGTTTGTTCCAGAACGCTTTTTGGTCTTCCAGCGTGGCAGGCGCGCCAAAGCGGCCTACGATCATGCCCGCCATCATCTCCATCAGTGAGGCGATGTTGTCCTCGGGCTCGAACACATTCTGCGCCCGTGTGATCCCACGCGCGGCCATGTCGTTGCGAAGCTGCGCGAGGGGTTTTTCGTTCAGGAACCCGGTCAGGTAGAAACTTGCGTAAGGCAGCAATTCTCCACGACCCAGCCCAATGAACAGCGCGTTGAACTCACGCTCGGCGGCAGCGGGTTTGGTGACTTTTGCCACCCGCGCCATCGCCTGAATGGCCTGACCCAGATCGGTGTCGTCGCCGCTTAGGCCCGCCATCTGATCCAAAAGCAACTGATCGGGCGGGCCAGCCAGCAGCAGACCCAGAAAGTTGTAGAAATCCGCGCGAAGCCGATCTTCGGCTGAGATGTCTATGGTCTGCGCGTTATCTGCGGTCATGCGTTATCCTTCGAATTCAAATCTCATACGGCGCGGGGAAGGGGGCAGTTCAGCCTCTTCCGGCTCGTGGGCTGCGGCTACCGAAACGGGTTCAGGAGGGGCTTGATCCAAAGCCGGTTCCTGTTCGATCACAGGTGGCTCAGCCAGGTCTTGGGGCGTTTCTTCCTCTGCCTCAGCAGCTAGTGCTTCAACATGCGCCAGCATGCCTTTGCCAACCTGATACGCTGTCTGGAGGTTCTCGATCACGCAGGCGGCGTCCGTGTAATCCTCGCCGTAATCGACCAGCCCATCCACATTGGCCAGCACCGGGTTCAGCCGCCACAACCGACGTAGCGCCCGACGACGCAGCCGGTCCGGCACCGCCTTGGCCATGAAGCCCGAGACATCGTCGCCCGCCTGCAACTGATCCGGGTCGGGCAGGTTGAACTCGGCCAAAATTTCTGCGTCGGCCTTTTCTTCCAGTTCGGTGTGCTGTGCTGCGATAGCCTGTTCTTCCGCCGCAATCACTTCGGCCTTGGCTTCGGCCTGAACGGCAGCTTTGCGGCGGGACCAGAAATCGCGGGCTTGGGTCATTGCACAACCCTCCGCGGGGCGCGGTAGACGTCCGAGTCCTGCCGGATCCGCGCATCGCCCTTGCCGTCCTCAATCAGATCGGTCCGTTTCTTGTCGCGACGGCGTTTGACGAAAACCTCATCGCGGTGGTGCTCAAGGGTAAAGTCCCGCATCCAGGCAATCAGGCCATCGGTCATCGGGATTTTTTCGACGATCTCTTCGCCGGTATCGGCGTAATCCTGACCTTCGAAGGGCGAGGCGGTGATCAGCACCGCATCCATCGGGCGTTTCCCGTCCAAAGCATCGCGCAGAACCAGATAGATCGAAGGCTGACCGTCAGACAGGTTGACCATGTAAGCCTCGGTCTCATCTGCCCACAAGGTCAGGGGCAGGGTGGCGGCGTGATATTCGACCGCTTCGCCTTCGCGCCGCAACTCCAGCCAATCGGCCGGGCCCGCTCCGGGCAGCGCCGCGACAGCGCGCCAGTTCCACTTGGCCCAGCGGGTCACACCGGGTGTTTTGCGCACAACGACGCCAACAGGCATTTCGATACGGCTTGCGGCCTTGGCCACTGGCTCCTCCCCGTAAGGCTCTCCCCTGCCTTACCTAGCGTCTACTATGGTACACATAGCGCTATCATGCCAAGTCTCAATGACGTAAAAACAGGCGTGATCACCTAGAATTTAACATGTGAAATTCCGACCGATTCAGTCGGAAAACAAGGGGATTTACGTTTTATCCAACAACTTGCCGCTGCCTGGGCGCAGGGGCTGGATTACTAGCGGCAGGATACCATCTAATGTAGACAAGTAAGGAAGCTGTCCGGGGGAGGGACATGGCCACCAAACTCATCCTATGTGACTGCGAAGGGTCACAGCCCGTTGACGCCGACCGGATAGGCTCTGCCTGCGATGTCGAGTGTTCCAGAACCCACACAGCCCTGTGCACCCGCGAGCTTGGCGTGGTGGCCGAGTTCATGAAAGGCGATGATCCGGTTCTGATCGCCTGCGGGCAAGAGCAGGAAGTGTTCCGCGATCTGGCCGAGGACCTCGACGTCGATTTGCCCGCCTTCGTCGATTTGAGGGACCGCGCCGGTTGGTCGGATCAGGCCCGGGACGCCGCACCCAAGATGGCCGCGTTGGCCGCCGAGGCGTTGGTGCCCTTGCCAATCTCACCCAGCGTGGATGTGATCAGCGAAGGGACGTGCTGCATCATTGGCCCCGCCGAGGCTGCGTTTGAATTGGCGGAACGTCTGTCCGGTACCTTGGCGGTCACGGTTTTAACGTCCGAGGACAGTGTTCCCTTCAGCCGCGCTTTTGATGTGGTGCGCGGGCAGGTGCGTTCGGTCACTGGTGCCTTGGGGGGATTCTCGCTGCAGATCGATCAGGTTCAGCAGGTCGAACCGGGTGGTCGCGGGGCCTTCACATGGTCAGCCCCCCGCGATGGTGCGAAATCCGCATGCGATATCCTGATTGATCTGACCGGCGGGACGGCCTTGGTTCAGTCCCCGACCAAGCGCGAAGGGTATCTGCGCGCTGACCCGCGCGATCCGGTGGCGGTTGCCCGTCTGGCCTTTGATGCCGCGCAGTTGGTGGGGACGTTCGAAAAGCCGCTATATGTCCGGTTGGAAGAAACCCTGTGTGCTCATTCCCGCGCCGAACAAGTTGCGTGCACCAATTGCCTCGACATCTGCCCGACTGGCGCAATCACCCCGGCGGGTGAGCATGTTGCGATTGACCCGATGATCTGCGCGGGTTGCGGGGCGTGCGCCGCCCTGTGCCCCTCGACCGCGATTACTTATGAGGACCCGCCCGTGTCGGCGATCCTGTCCCGGATGCATGTTCTGGCCCGCACTTACCGCCGGGCCGGAGGTGCAGCGCCGCGCCTGCTGGTGCATGATGCCCACGGGGCCGAAATGATCCGTCTGGCCGCGCGCTTTGGCCGGGGTCTGCCCGCCGACGTGATCCCGATAGAGTTGAGCGTGATTTCAGGGTTTGGCCATGCCGAAATGCTGGCCGCCCTGGCCCATGGCTTTGCGCGGGTCGATATACTGCTTGCCCCCACAACCGAACGGGATGCGCTGGACCAAGAGCTTGAACTGGCGAAAGCCATAGCCGGAGATGGCGCATTGGGGTTAATAGATGAGGCCGACCCGGACACCGTGTCGGATCAGCTTTACGCGCAAGAGGTTCCGATACCGCTGGCCGATCCGGTTCTGCCCTTGGGCAACCGTCGGCAAATCACCCGGTTGGCTGCGCAGGCCCTGAACCCAAAAACCGATGCGTCTTTGGCACTGCCGGAAGGTGCGCCATATGGGGCAGTTGCGGTGAACACCGACGCCTGCACCTTATGTCTTAGCTGTGTGTCGCTCTGCCCATCGGGGGCATTGATCGACAACCCGGACAACCCGCAACTGAACTTCCAGCAGGACGCCTGCCTGCAATGCGGCCTTTGCCGGAATATCTGCCCGGAAGATGCAATTACATTGGTGCCGCAACTTGACCTGAGCGATGCGGCCCTGTCCCAGCAGGTGTTGAACGAAGAAGAGCCGTTTGCCTGCGTGGAATGCGGCGCGTTGTTCGGAGTAAAATCAACGGTCGAGCGCATCATGGAGAAACTTTCAGGCACGCATCCGATGTTTGCCTCGTCCGAGCAGGCGCGGATGATCCAGATGTGTGACAATTGCCGGGTGAATGCGCAGTTCAAAATCCAGGACAATCCGTTCCAGTCCAATCCGAAACCTCGGGTGGTCACGACGGACGACTATTTCTCAAAACGGAAGGATCATTGATGCTGCAGCGGCGCGCCCAGATCCGCCGCATCGATGACCGAGACAAAGGCAAGGATGGCCTCAAGATCGTCCAGCGTCATTTCAACCGGATGAATGGGCGAGGGGCGCGACGGGTCGAACGGCGGCGTCAGCCCGTCTATCTGCGTGAAAGCCGGGTGCGGGTTCAGCGCAAAGAAGGCCTGAAACCGTTCGGACCAGTCGGGCAGGGTGCGCAACACCGCAAAAGACGGGGTCGAGCCCAGACCGTTCATCCGGTTCTGAGGGCCGATCACATGGCACCTGCCACAATGGGTCATCGACAGTTCCTCGCCCAATGCAGTGTCACCATCGGTGGTCGGGGTGTCGTCGGTAGTGACGACTTCGAAACTGGCGCTGAACGGCGCGCCTTGATCCGGTGCAAAACTCTCGACCGTGCGCTTGCCGGTATCCGACAGCAGCCACTCGCGGAACCGGGACTGGCGCGGGTCGTCCTGAATGCTCAGATGATAGATCACCGCGTTGCGGGCAAAGACCGGATCGCCGTCGGGTTCAGCCGACAACGTCATAACACCGTCTTCTGCGGCAATAACGCGTATCCCGGTCTTGAGTGAAAAGCGCGGAAGAATATGTTGCAAAAGGCCCGTGTCTGAAACCTCGGGCGGGGCGGCAAGGCCGATGGCCTCTTGCGACCCGGAAGGGGTGGCGGTGAGCGTCAGGCTGAGGCACAACAGGACAAAGCGCATGGCCAAACCTAACGGCCAATTGGCAAATGCGTCAAATGAACGAAGAAAGACGGAGACACATGCAATGAAAAGCAACCATGCGATGCAGGGTAAGGGGATGAAGGCATGAGTGTCCGTGACGCGGTTCTTGCAAACCTGAAAAAGATCACCGACCCGGTGTCCGGTCAGGATATCGTCAGCGCCGGTGTCGTGCGCGCGCTGAATGTCGAAGGTGACACCGTGCGGTTTGTGCTCGAGATCGATCCCAAGCAGGCCGAACGCATGGAACCTGTGCGCGCCGCTGCCGAACAGGCCGCGCAGATGGTGGACGGTGTCGCCAAGGTCTCGGCCATGTTGACCGCGCATTCCGACAAGGCCCCGCCGGATCTGAAGCCCAAGCCCAAACCCTCGCAAACCGGGCCGCAGGCGGTTCCGGGTGTGGATCGGATCATCGCCGTTGCCTCGGGCAAGGGTGGGGTGGGTAAGTCCACCGTCTCGGCCAACCTCGCCTGTGCCTTGGCCGCCGAGGGTCGGCGCGTGGGTCTGCTGGATGCGGATGTCTACGGCCCATCGCAGCCCCGGATGCTGGGTGTCTCGGGTCGGCCCGCCAGCCCGGATGGCAAGACGATCCTGCCGCTGCGCAACCATGGCGTCACCATGATGTCGATGGGTCTGATGACCAACGAAGGGCAGGCGGTTGTCTGGCGTGGCCCAATGCTGATGGGCGCGCTGCAACAGATGATGAGCCAGGTGCAATGGGGTGCGTTGGACGTGCTGATCGTCGATCTGCCACCCGGCACTGGCGACGTGCAACTGACGCTGAGCCAGAAGTTCCAGGTGGACGGCGCCATTGTCGTCTCGACCCCGCAAGATGTGGCCCTGATCGACGCCCGCAAGGGGATCGACATGTTCAATCAGCTCAAAACGCCCATCGTCGGTATGATCGAGAACATGTCGACCCATATCTGTTCCAATTGCGGGCATGAGGAACATATCTTTGGCCATGGTGGTGTCACCGCAGAGGCCGAGGCGCTGGGCGTCCCGCTGCTGGGTGAAATTCCGCTGCATCTGGACATCCGTTTGGCCGCTGACGGAGGTGCGCCCATCGTCGTCACCAAACCCGACAGCCCGCAGGCCGAAGCGTTCCGGAAGATCGCCCGCGACATGATTGCCAAGGGTAACGCATGACCGAACCGGTCTTCCCTCCGCTGCTGACGGGCCATCCTGCGCAGGGCGGGGAAGACCCGTTTGAGAAGGCGCAGGCCATGGCGGCACTGGGCTGTGATGCGGGGTCGGTGGTCTACAACATTCAGGCCGACCGCCTGCGCGTGGCCATCGTCTTCGCGCCTGAGGTGCCATTGCAGGATGCCATGGCGATGCTGCCGCTGTGCGCTGTGGGGTTCCAGAATGCGCTGGGCGCGCTGGCTCCGCCCGAAGTGGCCGTGCATCTTGGTTGGGACGGGCTGATCTGCGTGAATGGCGCGAAATGTGGACAGTTCCACGTCGCAGCCTCGACCACAGACCCGGATCAGATGCCCGACTGGCTGGTGATCGGTTGGGAACTGGCGCTGCTGCAAACCAGCGATGCGCCGGGGAATACCCCGGACATCACCGCGCTGTATGACGAAGGCTGCGCCGACGTATCTGCGACCCAACTGGTGGAAAGCTGGTCACGGCACATGCTGACATGGCTCAACCGCTGGCAAGAGGACGGCAACGCGCCATTGCACGGCGAATGGCTGGGTCTTCTGCGTGGCGTCGGGGAACCGCTGGCCGACCGGGGCGTCTTTCTGGGCACGGATGAGCGGTTCGGTATGCTGATCCGGGACGGCGATGACACCCAGTTGCGCCCGCTGACAGAATTATTGGAGACGACCTGATGAAACTCGCCCGTGCGATCCATTTCGATGAAAGCGACATGAATGTGTTTCATTCCCCTGCGCGGACCGGAGAATGGTGCATCTCAGGCGGGTTCGAATTCTCGAACTGGGGGCAGGGCGATTTGGAAGGGAAATCCCGGCAGGCCTACGCCAATGGCTGGTTGGGGTTAGAGACCTTCGGGCGCGTGACATTTGTTGCGGTGACCCAGATCGAAGCGGCCGAAAAAGATCAGATCATCCAAAACCTGGCCGAACATTTCGTGCAATTCTACGGCGCGCCATCGGTCGAGGATGCGCTGGGCGTGGCGCAGGCGGAAATCGAGCATATGTCGGAACTGTGCGATGAGCACGCGCCGAACACCCTGCTGACCGTGGCGCGTGAGCTGACCGAAAGCGGCGTGCACGAGGCGTTCCGCGTGATCACGCCGCAAGAAACCCAGCTAGAGGCGCTGGCGGTTCATGGGTCGCTAGACGATTAAACGTTGTCGACAAAGCCGCCGAACTGACCGCGCTTGAAGATCAGGCCCTTGCCGGTGCGGTACATCACCTGTTCCACCTGACCGACAAGGATTAGATGATCCCCGGCCTCGTGTTTGGCATGAAGCTGGCAGTCGAAGCGGGCCAGACACTCGGCCAGTTGTGGGCGACCGGCTGCATCCAGTTCCCATTTGGCATGAGAGAAATCGGTGCCGTCGCGCGCGAATTTCAGCGCGGCATCCTGCTGTTCCTGTGCCATGACGTGGATTGCATAGTGCTGGCACCCGTTGAAGGCGTTGAAACGGTATGAATCCTTGGCAAGACACCACAGCACCAAAGGCGGATCCAGCGAGACCGAGGCAAAAGAGTTCACGGTGATCGCCCGCGGGCCGTTTTCCGTGTGCGTGGTTACGACCGTGACACCCGTTCCGAAGCAGCCCAATGCCTCGCGAAAGGCGGTGCTTTGTTCGGGGCTGGGGGTGAATGTGTTTTCGGTCATTGCACGCTCTTGGTTCCGGCGCGCCTGAGGTGCCACGCGCCATCTGGTTTGTCCATCAAAAGCTTAATGTCGCGCGCATATTTCCCGATCAGTTGAGGTCTTCCAGAAGACGCCCATGTTTGCGTGTCTCGGCAATAACCGCGCCAAACGTGGTCATCTGCCTTGCCTGCAACATCGGCAGCATCCTGACCAAGGCCTCGGCCGTTGCGACGGCGTCCCCAAGGGCGGTGTGGCGCAGCGCCTCGGGGATGGTGACGTCCAGCCGGTCACACACAGCGTCCAGCGTATGCGTTTCGCTGGCCCCAAACAGGACCGCCGACAGCAGAACGGTGTCCAGAATGGGGTGATCCCATTCGACATCCATGCGTTTCGCATGACGGCGCAAAAAGGCCATGTCGAACGGCGCGTTATGCGCCACGATCACGGCGTCGCGGGCGAATTGATGAAACACCCGTCCGGCCTGCGCGATATCCGGCGCGCCCTGAACCATGTGGTCGCTGACCTTGTGCACTTTGGTCGAGGCTGCGGGGATCGGGATGCCCGGATCGACCAGCATGTCCAACTGCTCACCCTCAACGATGCGCCCTTTGATGACACGCACTGCGCCGATCTGAACGATTTCATCCTTGTGCGGCAAAAGGCCGGTGGTTTCGGTATCAAAGACGACGAAGCACAAATCCGACAGGGCGCGCTGCTCGAACGATTCCTCTGCAGCCGTGGTCAGCAGGTCGAAGTCATAAACCAGGGGGCGGGCGGCCTCAGGCGCAATCCGCGCGGCGCTGTCGCCGAAGATCAGCATATAGCCCGGCGCATCACCCAAAGGCTTCATACGAGCCTGATAGCTTTGATTGCCGTCAATGCTGATCAGGGTGCATTCGACATCCATGCCGGTCTTGGTCAATCGGGCATAAGCTTTCTCAAGCGGCTCGGGATTGAGGTATTCGAACAGGGACGCGTTGAGGCGTGGGTGTGCGATCTGCGCCAAAACCTCTGCCGCCTGCGCGTCATAAAGAACGATCTTGTGCGATGGGCTGGACAGCAGCATGGCCACCGGAATCTCGGTCAACAACGCGGTCAGGCGTTGCTTTTCCGCGGCCAGATTGGCGGTTTCGGCGGCGACCGCCTCGGCGATGTTCAGGGTTTTGTCGGATAGCTGATCCGCCAATCCCGCAGCGGCAGGGGCCAGATCACCCAGATATTTCGCCGCATCAACATCCATATCGGTGCTGACGCCGGCATGCGCGCGGGCCCGTAATTCAGCCGAGAGGCGCTCAATGGGCTTGGCGACGTTGTCGTCGAACAACAGCCAAACCCCCGCGACAAGCGCCAGCAATCCAAACCCGATCAACAGGCCCGAGAAGACAAAGGCATCCAACAATTCCGGCATGTCTGCGCGGGCATAGCTGACCCACAGCGCAACGGTGCTGACGGCCACCCCGCCAGCGGCAAGAAGGCAGAAGAACAGAAAAATCCGGATCCGAAGGCTGAGGCGGGTCAGCATGGTTACACTCCGCAGGTTGCCTCGATAATCGGGTCGCCGGTCTCGGCTGTGATCCAGTCGGCGTTCAGCAACTGACCGTCATCGCCAAATTCGGCCCCATCCGCCAGGCTCGCACGGCGATTTTCGGCGCAATTCACTGCGACGGGCAGTTTGGAGACCGGCGACCACCGGCCGAAGAAATACAGATCGACCAGACGCTGATCTGGTAACTGATCGTTGGTCTTCACGGAAACCGTATCTATCGCGGCGAACCGATCTACAAAGGGCACCGCATAGGTCCAGGGACGATAAAACGCGCGGCTTTCGACCTCTTGGATCACCGCCAGACTGTCGGGCAGAGTGTCTCGGGTGCGATCATACCAGGAATACTCGCTGGCGATCGTCATCCCGATCATCCCCAAACCTGCCGCGACCGGAGTGGCCCAACGCGGCAACAGCCCGCCCGTCAGTTTGTTCAGCACCATCACGATCCCGGCGAATGCAAAACCCGCGAATATTGTGCCGATCAATTCCAGAAACATGCGGTTCCTCCAGTTTTCGGGCGCGACACGCCCCTTCTTCTCGTTCCAAATACGGTCGCCGAAGGCGATCCCTTGTGCGACACAGGCGCAGGTTTAGCCTAACATCCCCTTGCCGTGACCCACAGCCGATTGCATGGTCTTGATGACAACAAAAGCGTCCCGCAAATGGCTGCGCTCAAAATCCGACAGGTCCGAGGGTGGCAGGTAATTATCCGGTTCCCGTCCAGCTTTCACAATCCGGACCTGATGTTCCAGCCGGGTTTCCGCGATCAGGTCATAGGCATCCAATAGGTCCCGCGCCCCGGACGGGCTGAGAACACCTGCTGCCTCGGCAGCTTTCAGGCGCGCGCGGGTGTTTGCCTCGGTCAATTGCCCTTGCAAGGTGTAAATCCGGGCCAGATCGACCACGGGCACGACGCCGTTATGCTTCAGATCCAAAGTGTTGCGATGCTCGCCTGACCGGATCGTGGCAAACCCGCGCAGCAAGCCCAGCGGCGGAGTATGCTTCAGCGAGTTCGAGATCATATGCGCCACAAAGATCGAGTTCGAACTGGCCGCCTTCAGTGTATTGGCGTGCAAATCGGCAAACAGCTCGAAGGCGCCGCCGATGGGGCGAAGGTCAAACATGACCGAGGCCAGCATCTGCGCCTCGGGGTTGGGTTTGGCAATCCAGCCGCTGAAATACTCGCGCCAGACCCGCACAGGCTGGCACCAGCGCGGATTGGTCGCCATCATGTCGCCGGGGCAATAGAAGTACCCGCACACGTCCAGCCCGTCCGAGACGAACTTCGCAAGTGATTGAAAATATGGCATATCGGCGTCGGAGGCGCTGTCATCCAACATCAGGCAATTGTCCTGATCGGATACACCTGTCTGTTCCTGCCGCCCTTGTGAACCGCAGGCCAGCCACAGGTAAGGAACAGGTGGTGGGCCCAGTTTTTCCTCGGCCAGCGCCAACAGCCGTCTTGTGGCTGTGTCGGCAATATCGGTGATCAGCCGGGTCACGATCTCGTGCCGGTTGCCCCCGGCCACAAGCTGCACCAGAAGCTGCGGGATCTCTGCCGTGACCTTGGCCATGTCCTCGGCGCTGTTGGCATTGGCGATGCGGCGCACCAGCTCCGCCGAATTGACGGCCTGATAGTGGGTCAGATCCGTTTGCGTTACGATCCCGACCAGACGTCCCCCTTCGCAAATCGGGATATGGCCGATACCACGCTCCATCATCACATGCAGCACATCCGATCCGATGTCCGAAGGCGAAAGCGTCATGGGGTTCGGCGTCATGATCTGCGAGACCGGGGTATCCGCCGGAAGCGCGTCCGCCACGTATTTGCCCGAGATGTCCCGCAGCGTGGCAATTCCCACCAAGCCATCAGCATCCGTCACGCAAAGGGATGAAATGCGCTTGTCACGCATGATGCGCGCTGCGTCTTGCACCGGCGTCGCAGGGGAGCAGGTGGCCGGGTTATGCGCCATCAGCGTGTCGATGGCGCTGGTCGCCAGGCTTTGCGGTCCGGCCCGGTCGCCGCGTGACCGGTCAAAGAATTTCGATACGATTTCGTGCCCGTCGATCAGCTCGCGCACCAGATCAGGCGGCAGAACGATCAGCACAGATGGCGAATGCGCCCGCGCTTTGGTGGCTGCCTTGCCGTCCTTCAGCAGCCCGCGTTCGCCAAAGGAATTACGCAGCCCAAGTTGCGAAACCACAGCGCCGTTTTCATCGGATATTTCGACCTGACCTTCGTAGATCAGAAATACGCCGGGCAGGGTATGGCCCAGATCATAGACTTCAGAGTCCTCGTCGACCTCCCACACTTCGATCTGCTGGGCGATATCCGCCAGCACCGAGTCGGGAAGCGCGTCATAGGGGTGTACGGATTTCAGAAACCGGGTGATCTGGTCGTGGGACAGGGGCATCAGATACCTCCGGATGGTCTGAGTAAAAATCCCGCCCGGTGGAATGCCGGGCGGGAACAGTAAGTCGAAAGACGCGGCACATAGAGGTTATCCATGCACCGCATCATGCTCATTTATTCTGAGCTGCGCCAGCACCACGGGGAATGCGAACGCTTTCGACCAGATCTTTGATCTCCTGCGGAGTCTCTTTGGTCATACCGGCAACGACGTAGGCAACGCCGAAGTTGATCATTGCACCAATGGCGCCGAACGAGGTCGACTTGATCGGACCCAGCAGCGGGTCAGCATCGGTGAACGAGTTGGTGCCCGGAATGAACAGCCAGCCTTTGTGCAGGAAGATGTAGACCAGGGTCACAACCAGACCAGCCATCATGCCAGCAACCGCGCCGGTGTTGTTGATGCGGGTCGAGAAGATCCCCATCATCAGCGCCGGGAAGATCGAGGCTGCCGCCAGACCAAAGGCCAAGGCCACGGTTTGCGCCGCAAAGCCCGGTGGGTTCAGACCCAGCCAAGTTGCGACCACGATGGCCACGGCCATTGCAATCCGCGCCGCCAGAAGTTCACCCTTTTCAGAGATCGACGGGTTGATCGCACCTTTGACAAGGTCGTGGGACACCGCCGACGAGATCGCCAGCAACAGACCCGCAGCCGTGGACAGGGCAGCAGCCAGACCACCGGCAGCAACCAGACCCACAACCCAACCCGGCAGGTTGGCAATCTCCGGGTTCGCCAGAACCAGGATGTCGCGGTTGAACTTGGTCAGCTCGTTTCCGACCCAGCCTTTTTCTTCAGCGAGTGCCTGCATGTCTGCGTTGGCATCGTTGTAGTACTGGATCTTGCCGTCGCCGTTTTTGTCTTCCCAATCCAGCAGACCGGTTTTCTGCCAAGTGGCCATCCAGTCATAGCGTGGATCGTTGTCGATTTCCTCGACCGATACGGCTCCGCCTTCGATGCCGCCATTGGGCCACATCATGTCACTGATGTTCAGACGCGCCATGGCACCAACCGCAGGGGCAGTCAGATACAGCAGAGCGATGAAGACCAGCGTCCAGCCAGCGGACCAACGTGCGTCAGACACTTTCGGCACGGTGAAGAAGCGCATGATCACGTGCGGCAGACCGGCGGTACCGATCATCAGCGACAGCGTGAACAGAACCATGTTCAGCGTGTTCGAATGGTGGGCCGTGTACTCGTTAAAGCCCAGCTCGGTCACGATCGCGTCCAGCTTGGTCAGCAGCGGCTCACCGCTTGCGGTATCGCCAAACAGACCCAGCGCCGGGATCGGCGTGCCTGTCAGCTGCAGCGAGATGAAGATGGCCGGGATGGTGTAGGCGGTGATCAGCACGCAGTACTGAGCGACCTGAGTGTAGGTCACGCCCTTCATCCCACCAAACACCGCGTAGGCAAACACAACAGCGGCACCGATCAGCAGGCCGGTGGTGTTGTCAACCTCGAGGAAGCGGCCAAAGGCCACGCCCACGCCGGTCATCTGACCGATCACGTAGGTCACCGACGCAACGATCAGACAGACAACCGCAACGACACGTGCGGTCTGGCTGTAGAAACGGTCGCCGATGAATTCCGAGACGGTGTATTTGCCGAACTTACGCAGGTAGGGCGCAAGCAGCAGAGCCAGCAGCACGTAACCACCGGTCCAACCCATCAGGAAGGTTGAGTTGTCATAGCCGGTAAAGGCAATCAGGCCCGCCATCGAGATGAACGAGGCCGCAGACATCCAGTCTGCCGCTGTTGCCATACCGTTGGTGACCGGGTGAACGCCGCGACCGGCGGCGTAGAATTCAGATGTGGAACCCGCGCGGGCCCAGATCGCGATGCCGATGTATAGCGCAAAGGATGCGCCAACAAACAGCAGGTTGATGGTAAACTGATCCATTATCCCCGCTCTCCCTTACTCTTCATCCACGCCGTATTCGGCGTCCAGCTTGTTCATGCGCCAGGCGTAGTTGAAGATCAGCACCAGAAAGACCAGGATCGATCCCTGCTGGGCGAACCAAAAGCCCAGATCGGTGCCGCCAACAGAAATGCCGGACAGCAGCGGACGCAGCAGAATGCCGAATCCAAACGACACCAGCGCCCAGATCGCGAGGCTGATGTAGATGAGGCGCAGGTTGGCCTGCCAATAGCCCTTATCGGCTTCGGCAGTCTGCGCGGAGTTTGTAGATTGATCCGCCATTGCGGTTTCCTCCTTCGCTTCCTCGTTGGGCGGCCCGTTGCCCAACTCCTCCAGTGCTGCGGGCCGCTTCTCGATGTTTCCAAACGCCCCGTGACGTCCGGCATAACTTCTCTGTTCCGCCAGGGCGGTTCATTGAAGTATTCTGTTGTGGGATCAAAGCCTTGCGGCCTTTCTCCTCCCCTTACTTCATCGCGTCGCTGACGATCACCTCCAGGTCGCGTGCGATGTCCTCAATCTGGCCCATGGCGTTTGTGCGTTTCAGCACGCCCTGGGTTTCGTAGTAGCTGATCAGCGGTGCGGTCTGCGCATGATAGGCGGTCAGGCGCGAAGCCACCGTTTCCGCGTTGTCATCCGCGCGACGCTTGAACTCGGTGCCGCCGCAATTGTCGCAGGTGCCTTCAACGGCGGGCTGTTTGAACCGGTCGTGATAGCCTTCGCCACAGCCAGCACAGGTGTAGCGGCCCGAGATGCGGATCACCATTTCGGCGTCTTCAACCTCAAGGCTGATTGCGGCGCTGATCTTCTGGTCGCTTTCCGCCAGCAATCCATCCAATGCCTCGGCCTGAACGGTTGTGCGGGGGAAGCCGTCTAGGATAACGCCCTTGGCGCAATCGGGTTCGGCCATACGGTCGCGCAGAATGGCGATGACGATCTCGTCACTGACCAGATCACCAGCCTCCATTACTGCTTTTGCCGCTTTACCGGCCTCGGTGCCTGCTGCTACAGCGGCGCGCAAAAGATCGCCCGTGCTGAGTTGAACGAGGCCGAATTTGTCCTCAAGCATCCGGGCTTGCGTACCCTTCCCGGCGCCCGGAGGCCCGAGAAGGATCAGAACAGCGGGGGATATGGTCGTGGCAGCGTCCATCACATCCTCACTTATTCGCACGGTTTTCGATCAGGTCTTCGACAACCGAAGGATCGGCGAGTGTCGACGTATCGCCCAGGCTGTCAAAGTCGTTCTCGGCAATCTTGCGCAGGATACGGCGCATGATTTTGCCTGAACGGGTCTTGGGCAGGCCCGGGGCCCACTGGATTACATCGGGCGAGGCAATCGGGCCGATCTCGGTCCGAACCCATGTGCGCAACTCTTTCAGCAGATCATCCGAAGGTTCGCGATCATTCATCAAAGTGACATAACAATAGATGCCTTGTCCTTTGATTTCATGGGGATAGCCCACAACGGCGGCCTCGGCCACAGCGGCATGCGCGACCAGAGCGCTTTCCACCTCGGCCGTGCCCATGCGGTGACCGGATACGTTGATCACGTCATCCACACGGCCGGTGATCCAGTAGTCGCCATCTTCGTCGCGACGGCAGCCGTCACCAGTGAAGTAATAGCCTTTGTAGTCCGAGAAATAGGTCTTCTCGAACCGCTCATGATCACCCCAGACGGTGCGCATCTGACCGGGCCAACTGTCTTTGATGCACAGAACGCCTTCGACGCCGTTGCCTTCGATCTCGACGCCGGATTGGGGGTCCAGAACCACGGGCTGAATGCCAAAGAACGGCTTCATCGCCGAACCGGGCTTCATCGCATGTGCGCCGGGCAGGGGGGTCATCAGGTGACCGCCGGTTTCGGTCTGCCACCATGTATCCACGATGGGGCATTTGCCCTTGCCGACAACGTCGTTGTACCAGTTCCAGGCTTCGGGGTTGATCGGCTCACCCACGGTACCCAGTGTGCGTAGATCGCTCAGGTCGCATTTCTCGACAAACTCGTTGCCCTGACCCATCAGGGCGCGGATTGCAGTCGGCGCGGTGTAGAACTGGTTGACCTTGTGCTTTTCGCAAACCTGCCAGAAGCGGCTGGCATCCGGATAGGTCGGCACACCTTCGAACATCAGCGTGGTCGCGCCATTGGCCAGCGGGCCGTAGACGATATAGCTGTGGCCGGTCACCCAGCCCACGTCCGCCGTACACCAGTACACGTCGCCTTCGTGATAATCGAACGTGATCTCGTGCGTCATGGCGGCGTAAACCAGATAGCCGCCGGTGGTGTGCACAACGCCTTTCGGTTGTCCGGTCGAACCGGAGGTATAGAGAATGAACAGAGGATCCTCGGCGCTCATCTCGGCGGGCGCGCAATAGTCGTCTGCCTCCAAGGCCATCTCATTGTAATCATAGTCGCGTCCATCGATCCACGTGGTCTGACCTCCGGTGCGCTTGACGACAAGACATTTCACCGTGTCCTTACAGTGCAACAGGGCCGCGTCCGCGTTCGATTTCAGTGGCGTCTTGCGCCCTCCACGCGGCGCTTCGTCGGCGGTGATGACAACCTTGGCATCGCAGCCGTTGATCCGCGCCGCCAGCGCGTCGGGCGAGAATCCGGCGAAAACGATGGAATGGATTGCACCAATCCGCGCGCAGGCCAGCATGGCATAGGCCGCCTCGGGGATCATCGGCAGGTAGATCACCACGCGATCGCCTTTGCGCACACCCAGTGATTCCAGAATATTCGCCATCCGGCAGGTGCGGCGGTGCAACTCGGCATAGGTGATGTGCTGGGCAGGGTCGTTTGGATCATCCGGTTCCCAGATGATCGCTGTCTGATCTCCACGCGTCTCCAGATGACGGTCCAGACAATTGGCCGAGACGTTCAGCGTACCATCGGCATACCAGTTGATCTTGACCGAGCCAAAGCTGTAATCGACGTCTTTGACCTGAGAGAAAGGCTTGATCCAGTCAACGCGCTTGCCCTGTTCGGCCCAAAACGCGTCAGGGTCGCTGATCGAAGCTGCATACATCGCGTCATATTTCGCAGCATCGACATGCGCACGTGCGACGGTTTCTGCGGATGGCGGATAAGTCTTGGCATCTGCCTGGGCAGCGGTGGTCATTTTTGAGGCTCCTCCCTCTGGACTGGATTTCACTGGGTCATTTCTTTCCCCAAGATCGGGCAAAGTCGATCCCATTCCTCCCCGATCGCAGTATGGCCGGGTTCAGAAAATAATGAAATAAATTGCCGTAATCCTTGAATTTGTTTGTCAAAAAATTTCTTTCCGTTGGGTAAATGTGTAAACAAAGCCTAAACTTTTGATTAAATATTGTTAAAAAACAAAAGCTAAGTTGTAATGATGATAACGGCGCTGGCTTGCTCTCAGGCTTCCATGATGGGTGGGTGGATCCGCTGGATGTACCGATCAAGCGCCTCTCGAAGTGTCCGGCAAAACTTTGCCAATCTCTGTGCAGGGTTGGCATCGGCGAATGTTGGCGCTAGCATTTTTCCAAGCGCCTCGGGAGGAGGTGCACATAAGGGAGAGATCACATGAAAAAGATGTTGAGCGGTGCTGCCGCCGCCGCAATAAGCATTGCCTTTGTCGCCGAGGCATCAGCGACCGAATGGAATGCCTCGGTCTGGGGCAAGCGCCGGGCCTTTACCGAACATGTCGAAAAACTGGCCGAGCTGGTGAATGAAAAAACCGGCGGGGATTTTACCATCAATGTCAGCTATGGCGGGTTGTCCAAGCCGCGTGAGAATCTGGACGGGATCGAGATCGGTGCCTTCGAGATGGCGCAGTTCTGCGCAGGTTATCACCGCGACAAGAACCGGGCGATTACCGTTCTGGAACTGCCATTTCTGGGGGTAAACAACCTGGCGGAAGAGGTTGCCGTCAGCCACGCGGTCTATGACCATCCCGCCGTGCAGGATGAGATGGCACAGTGGAACGCGCGCCTGCTCATGACCTCGCCCATGCCGCAATACAATCTGGTCGGCACCGGCGACCCGCGCGATCAACTGGCCGAGTTCGAAGGCATGCGCGTCCGTGCAACCGGTGGTCTTGGGCAGGCGTTTGAAGCGGTTGGAGGGGTCCCGACCTCGGTTCCGGCCACCGAAGCCTTCAACGCGATGGAATCCGGCGTGGTCGACACAGTGGCCTTTGCCCAGCACGCGCATCTGTCCTTTGGCACGATCAATGAGGCTGATTGGTGGACGGCAAACCTGAACCCCGGCACGGTGAACTGCCCGGTTGTTGTCAATATCGACGCGTATGAAGCCTTGTCACCGGAACACCGCGAAGCGCTCGACAGCTCGATTGACGAGGCCATCGATCACTATCTGGCCAATTACGGCGGTCTGCTGGAACAGTGGGACAGCGTTCTGGAAGAAAAGGGCGTGACCAAGGTGATGATCGATGATGCGGTCATCGAAGAGTTCCGCACCAAGGCCGCTGATCCGATCCGTGAACAATGGATTGCCGACATGTCCGCGCAAGGTCTTCCCGCACAAGAGCTTTATGATCTGGTTCAGTCCACGTTGCAGCAACAGCGCGGCGGCAACTGATCGTATTTCCGGGCGCTCGGACAGGGTGCCCGGACATCCCTGACATAAAGGATCACCGGAATGGCAGGTACAGCCACGGTGCTGGAAGACGGCAGCCGCCTCAGCCAGCTGGATCAGCGTCTGCTGACGGTCGAGCGTTTATTGGCGTTGATCAGCGGTCTTGCCGTATTTGGTCTGATGGTTCTGGCCGTAGTCTCGGTCAGCGGGCGAAACGCAATCAACGCACCTCTGCCCGGCTATGTGGACTGGATCGAGCAGGCCATGCCCCTGATTGCCTTTCTGGGCATCTCCTACGTTCAGCGGGACGGCGGACATATCCGGATGGATATTGTCATCTCGCGCCTGCGGGGACGTGCTTTGTGGTTATTCGAGACGGTGTCGGTCATCCTGATCCTGGTGTTGATGCTGGCGCTGGTCTGGGGCAGTTGGTCCCATTTCGACCGGTCCTTCGATTTTGGTGCGCCGTTATGGAGCCGCGACAGTTCCATCGACATCGGAATACCTCTGTGGCCCGCCAAGCTGTTGGCACCGGTGGCGTTCTCGGTGCTGTGTCTGCGGCTGGTCTTGCAGGTCTGGGGATACGGGCGCGCTTTTGTACTGGGGCTGGATGCGCCGGTGGCCGTGCCCCTAATCCAGGACGCCGCAGCACAGGCCGCAGCCGAGGCCGATCAGTTCGAAGGGCAGGACTAGCGCATGGACACGATCGAGATCGGCCTTTGGGTCACAGGTGGCCTGCTGGTTCTGGTTGTAACCGGTATGCGAGTGGCCTTTGCGGCGGGTCTGGCCGGGTTGTTCGGCCTGATCTGGATCTTCTGGGCCAAGTTCGGTTACGACCCCGACCGGTTCGGCAAGGCCGTTACCGTTGCCGTCAAAACGGCGGGGCAGGTGCCGCATTCCAAGGTGGCGGCCCATACACTCAGCCTGATCCCGACCTTCATCCTGATCGGATATCTGGCCTACTACGCCGGTCTGACCCGAGCATTGTTCGAAGCGGCCAAACGCTGGATTGCCTGGGTGCCCGGCGGGTTGGCCGTCTCGACCATCTTCGCCACCGCAGGATTTGCCGCCGTGTCCGGCGCGTCAGTCGCCACCTCTGCCGTGTTCGCCCGCATCGCCATCCCCGAGATGCTGAGCGTCGGATACAACAAACGCTTCGCCGCTGGTGTTGTGGCCGCTGGGGGCACATTGGCCTCTCTCATCCCGCCCTCAGCGATCCTTGTGATCTACGCAATCATCGTCGAGCAGGACGTCGGAAAACTGCTTCTGGCCGGGTTCATACCGGGGGCATTTTCAGCCCTTGTCTACGGGCTACTGATCGTTGGGATCGCGGTCGTGTTCAAATCCGTCGGCCCCCCCGTCACCGGCTTCAGTTGGAAACAACGTTTCGCTGCTCTGCCGGGCGCAATCCCCATCGTTGCCGTCATCCTGATTATCATCTGCTTTGTCTACAACCCGTTCGGAGACAAAGCCTGGGGTACCCCAACCGAAGGCGGCGCAATTGGCGCTTTCATCGTGTTCTGCTTCGCCCTGTTTCACGGCATGCGCTGGCCCGAGTTCAAATCCGCCCTGCTGGAAACGGCCAAACTGACGGCCATGATCTTTTCGATCATCTGGGGCGTTTTGATCTATGTTCGCTTTCTTGGCTTCGCCGACCTGCCGGGCGCGTTCTCGGACTGGATTACCTCTTTGGAAATGTCCCCGATGCTGATCCTGATCTGCATCCTTCTGGCCTATGCCGTGCTGGGCATGTTCATGGACGCAATCGGCATGCTGTTGCTGACCCTTCCGGTGGTTTATCCGGCGGTCATGGCCCTGAACGGCGGTGAAACCGTCAGCGCGGTCGAGAGCGCCTTTGGCATGTCTGGCCCCATGTGCGCCATCTGGTTCGGAATACTGGTGGTTAAAATGGCCGAGTTCTGTTTGATCACGCCCCCAATCGGATTGAACTGTTTCGTCGTCGCAGGCGTGCGGCCGGATCTGAGTGTTCAGGATGTCTTCAAAGGCGTCACACCTTTCTTCATCGCAGATGCTGCGACGATTGCCTTGCTTGTGGCGTTCCCGGGGATCGTTCTCTACCTGCCGTCTTTGGCCGGGTAGAGCCATGCGAGGCTCTGCCTCGCGCTCCGGGATATTTTTGGCCAGATGAAGAAACGGATCCTTAACCATTCTGATGGAAAAGAGTTCTGCGGTACAGGCGGGGACGCCGATGACCGCGCCAGGTGAAGCTCTCTGGCCGGTCGGTCAGAGGGCGGATCCCTGCTTCATCTGGCTATAAATATCCCGGGGGAGTCGCCCGCAGGGCGGCGGGGGCAGAGCCCCCTTTGCCGGCCATGGCTCAAGCAGTGATCGGTTGGGCTACTATCCCGCCCGCATCAGCATCCCAAACAGGTCGCGCGGGTCGTCGGGGTCAGCGAGCATATCCAGCGGTTCGTAGAAATCGGTCCCCTCGACCACGCTTTTGATCACGCGCAGGGCCGAGAAATCCTCAATTGCGAAACCCACGCTGTCGAACAGGGTGATTTGCCTGTCATCGGTGCGACCTTCGATCTGGCCGGTCATAACCTGCCAGATCTCGGTGACGGGGTAATTAGGTTCAAGCGCCTGAATCTCACCCTCGATCCGCGTCTGCTCGGGGTATTCGACAAATATGTCCGAGCGCAGCAGGATATCGCGGTGCAGTTCGGTTTTGCCGGGGCAATCGCCGCCGATTGCGTTGATGTGAACACCGGGTCCGACCATGTTGTCTGTCAGGATGGTGGCGTATTTCTTGTCGGCAGTGCAGGTGGTGATGATCTGAGCACTCTCGATCGCTTCCTCGGCCGTTTTACAAGCCACCACGTTCAAGCCCTTGCCGTGAAGGTTTGCCGCGCATTTGGCGGTCGCGTTTGCGTCGATGTCGTAGAGGCGAACGGTTTCGATCCCGCACATTGCTTTGAACGCAAGGCATTGGAATTCGGACTGCGCGCCATTGCCGATCATAGCCATGGTGGTCGCGCCCTTGGGCGCAAGATATTGACCCACCAGTGCCGAAGTGGCCGCAGTTCGCAGCGCCGTCAGAATGGTCATTTCCGTCAACAGAGTGGGGTAGCCGGTGTAAACATCTGCCAGCAAACCAAAGGCGGTGACAGTCTGCAGCCCCTCGGACGTGTTCTTCGGGTGGCCGTTGACGTATTTGAACCCGTAAGCCTCACCATCCGATGTTGGCATCAGCTCGATCACCCCATGTGGTGAGTGCGCTGGGATGCGCGGGGTTTTGTCAAAGCTTTCCCACCGTTTGAAATCGGCTTCGATCTGAGTGGCGATTTTGGCGATCATCGCTTCGACGCCGATGTGGTGGACCAGCCGCATCATGTTGTCGACGGACACGAACGGGACCAGGGCCTTGTCGGAAGGTGCAGTCATCAGAAGCTCCGTGTGGGGCGGTCAAAGATCCGGCGTCCCATCAGCGACGCGGTCAGATCCACCATCAGTCGTGCGGTGCGCCCGCGTTCGTCCAGAAACGGGTTCAGTTCCACCAGATCGAGCGAGCTGACCAATCCGCTTTCATGCAGCAGTTCCATGGCCAGATGCGCCTCACGTTCAGTTGCGCCGCCGGGCACGGTGGTTCCGACCGCTGGCGCAATGGCCGGATCGAGGAAATCCACATCCAGCGACACGTGCAGCAGGCCGTTTTCGGCCCGAACCCGATCCAGAAATGCCATCAGAGGTGCTTTGATCCCGTGTTCGTCGATACTGCGCATGTCGGCCAGCATGGCCTGGTCCTGCTCGAGAACCGCGCGTTCGGCGGGATCGACAGAACGCAAGCCGATCATGCCGACCCGATTTGTGGGCACTGTGGCGGGCAGGGGCGGAAACGCCTCGAACCCCGGCTGGCCAGTGAAATAGGCGACCGGCGTGCCGTGCAGGTTTCCGCTGCCGGTGCTGGTCGGCGTATGAAAATCGCTGTGGGCGTCGAGCCACAGGACAAATAGCGGGCGGTTGATCTGTTGTGCATATGCTGCCATTCCGGCAACGGTGCCCATCGACAAGGCGTGATCCCCGCCCAAAAAGACCGGTGTTCCTTCGGGCGCGGCCTTCTGCGTTGCGCGGCTGAGCGCGCTTGTCCAACCCACGCATTCGGGCAGCGAAAACAGGTGTTCATGTTCCGGCATCTGCACCGCGTCAGGGGCCACATCGCCCCAATCGGTGACAGTATGCCCCAACTCGGCCAGCGCGGTTTCCAACCCGGCAACACGATAGGCATCGGGGCCCATTCGGCACCCCTGACGCCGTTTGCCGGCATCCAGGGGTGCACCGATCAATATGATGTTCTTGATATCCATGTGTCCATTTAACCGTTCGATATATCTTGCTGGAAGACGGCAAATTGTTCAAAATGAACTTAAGAAATCCGAAACGGAAACAAGTTATGGACGAACTGGACAATCGACTGATCAGCGCGCTGCACCGGGATGCGCGGGCGTCCCTGTCTGAACTGGCTGAGACGCTGGGGGTGACCCGCACAACCGTGCGCAGCAGGATGCAGCGGTTGAAACAGTCGGGTGAGATTGTCGGCTTTACGGTTCTGACTCGCCGCGATGTGGCGCAAAGCCCGGTGCGTGGGTTGATGATGTTGGAAATCGAAGGGCGCGGGACCGAGCGTACGATGGCCCGTATCGGTGCAATGCAGCAGGTACGGGCCGTGCATTCCACCAACGGCAGCTGGGATCTGATTGCCGAGATCGGAACCGAAACGCTGGTCGAATTGGACGAGGTGATTTTTCAGATCCGCAGGATGGAGGGGATCACCCGATCCGAGACGAACCTGCTGCTGTCTACTCGCAAGGGTCGGTTCTGACAGGGCATAGCGCTTTGACCCGGAAGGAATTTGTGACAGAGTTTCTTTGCGTGTCGCCCCAAAGGGGCGCGTCAGACCAAGGGGCTGGCGTCGCACACGGTTAAGAAAACGGCAGGGACGCGCAGCATGACAGCACAGGACCACAGCGACGAGTCCAAGGCGATGCAATGGGCTGAAAAGCTGACCGGGATGCTAGAAAAACCCTGGGTGCGTATCGCCATTCCGGTTCTGGTCACAGCGATCGCTTTGACGGTTCTGCACGAGCTGTCATCACATGTGAAATGGGCGGATGTGCAATCCGACATCGCCGCTACGCCCTGGACTTTGCTGCTGGTCGCCCTGTTCTGGGCCGGAGTAAGCTATTTTTCCTTGTCCTTGTATGACGTCTTTGCGGTGCAAAGCGTAGGCGGTGGCAAGGTACCCTTGCCGATTGCGGGCTTGGCGGGGGCCAGCGGTTATGCGGTCTCCAACTGCTTGGGGTTTTCCTACATCACCGGCACAGCGATCCGGTACCGGATCTACGCCTCGCTGGGCCTCGACCTTGGGCGTGTGGCCGGGGTGATCGCCACGTCCTGGGTTGCGTTCTGGATGGGGTTGGTTCTGATCCTTGGGGTATTGCTAACGCTGCATCCCGATGGGATCTCCAAAGTCCTGCCGATCAGCGAAACGGTCGAGACGATCATTGGCCTGTGTTTGCTGACCGGGTTGGTCGCAGTGTTCTTCTGGTTGGCAAGTGGAGGGCGCCGGTTCTCGTTCGCAGGGTTTGAGTTCAACCTGCCGGGTGGCAAGCTGGCCAGCTTGCTGACGCTGGCGGCCTTGGGCGACCTTCTGGGTGCGTCGATGGTTTTGTACGTGCTCATGCCCGACGATCTGGGCGTCGGATTTCCCTATTTCTTCACGATCTACGTGGCCGCCATTGCGGTCGGTATCCTCAGCCACGCGCCCGGAGGGATCGGCGTGTTCGAAGCCACCTTGATCGCGGGGCTGGGGGCCTCGGGTCGGTCGGACGTGATCGCTGCGTTGCTGTTGTATCGGGTTGTTTACACCTTTGTTCCTTTTGCAATTGCCAGCTTGTCCATCGCAGTCGCCTCGGCCCTGACACAGCGCCACCGGATTGGCGGGGCAGCGGTTTGGGTGTACCGGGCCATCCGCCCGATTGTGCCGATGGTCGCAGCGGGTGTGACCGCAACCGCAGGTATCATCCTGTTGGTTTCGGGCGCGTTGCCGTCGAATTCCCAAAACCTGAGTGTCTTGCGTGACGTGCTGCCCTTGTCCTTTGTCGAGGCGTCGCATCTGGCGGGCAGCGCGGTGGGGGTTTTGCTGCTGCTGGTTTCGCGGGGTCTGTTCCGCAAACTCTACCGGGCGTGGGTCGTGGCGATGTTGCTGATGGTGGCGGGCTTTGCCGCCTCACTCGCCAAGGGGTTGGACACGCATGAAGCCATTGGCCTGTTGGTCACGATTGCCGTGTTGGCGCTGTTCCGAGGTGCGTTTTACCGGGTCAGCGGGGCGTCGATCTTCCGGCTGAACATCCCCTGGCTGATCAGCGTGGTCGTATTGCTGGCGGTGATCTTCTGGATCGGTCTTTTTGCCTATTCCCATGTTGAATACCAGAATGCGCTGTGGTGGGAATTCGCGTGGAACGGCGACGCCTCACGCTTCCTGCGATCCAGCCTTGTGGTGGCGGTAATCGTGGGCATCGTGGCCGTGACCTCGTTGTTCGGGCGCGAGATACCGGCACCGGTCCGCACCGAAATCCCCGAGGTCGTCGAGCGGCTGGTGATGGAGAGTGAGGACACCGAATCCCAAATCTCCCTGACCGGAGACAAGCAATTCCTGATCGCTCCGGATCAGACAGCATTCATTGCCTATGCCGACACCGGCAACGCCATCATTTCCAAGGGCGAGCCGGTAGGGGATGAAAAGGCCGGGCAACAATTGGTCTGGCAGTTGCGAGAGATGGCGGATCGTGAAGGCAAGCTGTGTGCGTTTTACAGCGTTTCGACCAAGTATCTGCCGACTTTTCTGGATCTGGGCCTGTCGATCCTGAAAATCGGTGAGGTCGCGCGCGTGCCGCTGCAAGATTTCTCGCTGGATGGAAAATCCCGCAAACGGTTCCGGCAGGCCAAGAACCGGGCCGAGCGGGAAGGGTATGTGTTCGAGATCATTCCGAAAGAAAACCTCGCGCCGATATTGCCGGAGCTGCGGAAAATCTCGGATGACTGGCTGGCGCAGAAAGCAGGGGCTGAAAAAGGCTTTGCCCTGGGCGGATTCGACGACGACTACCTGTCCTATTTCGATCATGCGGTGCTGCGAAATGGTGAGACCGGGCAGATCATGGCCTTTGCCAACCTGTTTCAAGGCGGCAACAAGTCGGAACTGTCACTGGATCTGATGCGGTATGAACCCGACAGCCCCAGCTTTGTCATGGATGCACTGTTTGCCGAGATGATGGTCTGGGGATCCGAGCAGGGATTTCACTGGTTCTCGCTGGGCGCGGCCCCGTTTTCAGGCATTGAAAACCGCCAGTTGGCCTCGCTCTGGAACCGGATCGGCGGCTTTGTCTATGAACATGGTGAGCAGTTCTATCACTTCGAAGGGCTGCGCGCGTTCAAACAGAAGTTCGACCCGGAATGGAGCCCGAACTATCTGGCCAGTCCCGGCGGTCTGGCCGCGCCGCGAATTTTGTATGAGGTGAATATCCTGATCTCGGGCGGACTGCGCGGGCTGACAAAGTAACCCCTAGTTTAGACTCGCCCCGGTCGGGTCCTGTTGCAACAGGTCGCCCCAATCGGTGCGATACGCCATCTCGGCCAGAACCGTTTCCGGCAGGAACTCCTGGTTCTGTCGAATTTGCCACCCGCCACCGAGGCCTTTGTAAACGGCGACCAGATTGCTTGAGACCTGCTGCCGTGCCTCGATCAGATTGGCCTGAGACCGCAAGAGCGCGGTTTGCGTATTCAGAACACGCGAATAGTCCGCGATCCCATCACGATATTGGCTGACGGCAATATCCGCGGCCTTGCGCGAGGCATCGACGCTTTGCTGGTACAGTCCGACCTGCTTGCGCGCCTGTGCATAGGCGACCATGGCGCTTTCGACCTCGGAATAGGCGGTCAGGACGGTGTTCTGGTAATTGGCGATCAGCGCCTGATACGCCGCGTCCTGTGCGCGGACATTGTTCTTGATGCGCCCATAGTTCAGCACGTTCCAGACCACGCCCGCGCTGGCCAGACCCGTCGTGCTGTTCGAGCTGAACAGATCGCGCCCGCCCGAGGCCTGCAAGCCGATCGAGCCGGACAACACGAACTGTGGATACAGGTCCGCCATGGCGATACCCACCTGCGCCGATTGCGTGGCGGCCGCCAGTTCCGCCGCGCGCACATCCGGACGGCGACGCAGTAATTCTGCCGGAACACCCACGGCGACATTGGACCGGGCCGAAGGGATGCGCCCGGAGTTTCCCAAAAGGCTGGTCATTCGCGAGGGCGTTGCGCCAAGCAAGACGGCCAACGCATTCTTGGTCTGTTGCAGGTCGCTTTCCAACTCGGGCACCAAGGCTTTGGTGTTGTTCAACAGTGCGGTGGATTCCTGAACGTCCAGTTCAGTGGTGACGCCGTTGTTGAAACGTAGCTGGGTCAGGTCCAGCGACTCTTGCTGAAGGGTGATGTTTTCGCGGGCAACGGCCAAGGATTCCTGCAAGGCGCGGATATTGACATACAGTGCCGCCACATCCCCGGTCAGCGTCACCAGCGCGTCGTCATAGTTGGCCACCTGCAGGGCCAGATTGGATCGCGCGGCCTGAACGCCACGCCGCTGAGCGCCCCAGACATCCAGCTCCCATTGGGCATCAAAGCCCACTTGCGACGTCGAAAATTCGGTATCCAGCGGGATGATGCGGTTGATATCCGAGATCGGTCCAAGGTTATCGCTGATCTGTCGCCGTTCCAGAGATCCACCAATAGCCTGCGACTGAGGGTAAAGCTCGCCAAAGGCGATCCCCAACTGCGCGCGGGCCTGTAACACGCGAGCTCCGGCAACCTGCAGCGTTAAGTTCTGGGCATAAGCCTCGGCCACCAGTTTGTTGAGGGTCGGGTCATTGAACGTCTCCCACCATTTCACCACCGGCGCGCTGCGCGAAGTCAGGCCGCTTGGCCCCGTGCTGGGGCTGTTGACCTCGATCCACTCTTTCACGACCGGAGAGTTCGGGCGCACGAAATCCGGGCCAACCGGCGTACAGGCCACCAGCATCGCTGCACACAGGGCCGTTCCCATCAGGTATCGAAAGGGTTTGGCCCGTGTCATGCTCTGCGTCCTCAAATGTCCAGCGGTCGGATGAAATTGGCGAAGGAGTACAGGCGGATATTGATGCGCCTCAGAAACTCAAAGCTTTTGCCCTGACCCGTGTAGATGGCCACCGCCGCGTGACCGCCCGCTGGCAGGATGTGGTCTTCGGGCAGATCGACCGTAATCTGAACCGCAATCCGACCGGGCAGTTTCGGCAATTCGAAACCGGGCAGGCGGCCCGAGGGCAGGTACTGGCCCTGTCGCGTCGCCCACCAGATCGCCTCGACCTTGCCGGGTAGGATTTCGCCGGGATAAAGATCAAGGGCGACCTCAACCTCTTGCCCGACCTCGACGAATTTCAGGTTTTGCTGGCGGAACGTTGCCAGAAGATAAGGGTTGTCCTCGGTCACAAAGCTGGCGATTGCGCCCAGACGAATGTCACCAACAACCAAGCCGGGGCGGGCCTGTTGCGAGACGATCATGCCGTTTTCAGGGGCATAGATCGTTGTGTTGTTTAAGAAATACTCGGCCTCGGCCAATTGCGCCTGTGCTTGTAAGATGCCGGTATTAACCCCGTCGATCTGGGATTCCTGCGCGAGAATGGATTTTTGCAAATTGGCTTCGGCTTGTTTCACCGCCGCCTGATCCTCGGTCACTTGTTCGTTCCAGCGATCCAGTTCATCCTGTCGTGCACCCCCGGCGGGAACGAGATTTTCGTATCGCGCCTGCTGGGTGAAGGCATAATCCAGTTGCGCAATGGCCCGCTCAACCGCTTCGGTCGAGGCGATGACATCCTGTTCCAAGATTTTAGCGTTCTGCTGCGCGGCCACCAACTGCGCCTGCGCATTGTCCACCGCCAGCGAAAACACCGTATCGTCGAAGCGATAGAGCGGATCGCCCTTGGTGACGGGTGTGTTCGGTTCCACCAGAACTTCGGTCAGGATCGTCGGCTGTGTTAGCTTGGGTACGATCTGAATGGTGGACCGTACGACGTGACTGTCGACCGAGAAAGGCTGGAAGAACCGTAGCGCGACCAAAAAGATCAGCAATAGATGCGCGCCGACCCAGAAGGATACAATCCCCCAGGCGATGTTGAACTTCAGCCACTCCATCTTGAAGAAGATGAACCAGACGAAAATGATGTAGAAAAGCGTGATGCCCAGGGCGACGAACATGTGCGGATGTTTCCTTTGGCCTTAGCTTTTCTGCGTCTCGTCCGACGCGGCCTGATATTCTTCTTTGACGGTCCCGCCTAAGCGTTCAATGTCTTTGCGGATGGCTTCTTTTTCTTCGTCGGGGCCGCGACGCATATCAACCGTGATGCCGTCGTGAAATGCCCACATGAAGGCATGGACCCATGGCACAACGGCCAGAAACCCCATCCATCCCATGATCTTGACGGCTTCGGCGTGCGGATGGTTGCGTTTGATCGCGATGCGACCGGGCAGACCCATGATGAACAGAAACAGCGCCATCACAGCGGCCAGCAACAGGATCAATGCAACGAAGGTCAGGTAATCGTAGTAGCCCAAAGGCTGTCCCAGAAGTCCCATGCTCGCGCCTCCTTTCTGGACGGTTGCCCCATCCTCAGGTGTAGGGGGACGATCGTCAATCCATTTATGGTGGAAGGCGGTCGCAATCCCGGGTCACGGGCACAGTCGAACGTTTGTGTCCCAGGCGGTGCATTTTCCCGACAGGTCCGCAGGCAGTGGCTGATCGGTATACACCGTGTCGATTTCGGCCAGTGAGGCGATCCGCGCCGGGGCCGAGCGTTGGAACTTTGAATGATCGGCCACCAGAAACGTGCGCCGCGCCTGTGCGATGATGGTTTGGCTGACATGCACTTCCTGAAAGTCGAAATCCAGCAAATCGCCCTCGGTATCCAACGCCGAGCATCCGATTACCGCATAGTCGAATTTGAACTGTCGGATCGTGTTGACGGTCTGGTTGCCGATCAGACCACCGTCCGAGCGCCGCAACACGCCGCCAGCCACAACAATCTCGCAGCCCGGGTTTTCGACCAGTATGTTTGCAACATTCATATTGTTGGTCACCACCATCAGGGTCTTGTGGTTCAGCAATTGCCGCGCGACGGCTTCGGTCGAGGTGCCGATATTCAGAAAGATCGAGGCACCGTCGGGAATATCCTGTGCGCAGGCCTGCGCCATCAGGGTCTTGGCATCCGCGTTCAGGGTGCGGCGATCCTCATACCCGATGTTGGACACCCCGGAACGCAGAACCGCACCACCATGCACCCTGTCGAGTTTGCCGGTATCGGCCAGCTCGGTCAGGTCGCGCCGGATGGTTTGGACGGTGACCCCGAACCGCTCTGCCAGCCCCTCTACCGTGACGCGGCCTTCGGTGCTTGCGATCTCAAGAATGTCGGCTTGGCGGAAGGAAAGGGACATAGCAGTTCCAAATAGTCAGAGTTCTTTCGTTTTTGTTCTTTCTGGCCGAATTGGCAAGTTGCAATGCGTGAAATTCAAATCAGTGTTGCAAAGCGAAAATAAACGAACATAAAGCTTGATAATACGAATACCCTTCTGATTAATGCGCGCAGATGGGTTTGATTGGGAATCAAAAGCTATGACATCGACGGACGATCAGATCACCGACCTGTTCATCATCGGCGGCGGGATCAACGGATGCGGCATCGCGCGGGATGCGGCAGGGCGGGGAATGTCTGTCACTTTGGCTGAAATGAACGATCTGGCGTCGGCTACGTCTTCCGCCTCGACCAAGCTGTTTCATGGCGGTCTGCGGTATCTTGAGTATTTCGAAATCCGCCTGGTGCGCGAGGCGCTGATCGAACGTGAGACGCTGCTGCTTGCTATGCCCCACATCAGTTGGCCGATGCGTTTTGTGCTGCCCTATCACAAGGATATGCGGTTCGATTCTGAGACGCCGACATCAAAGCTGCTCAGCACCGTGATGCCATGGATGCGCGGGCGACGACCGGCCTGGCTGATCCGGTTGGGCCTGTTCCTGTATGACAACCTTGGTGGGCGCAAAATCCTTCCGGGGACCAGCTCTTTGAACCTGCGCAGCGCGCCCGAAGGTGTTCCGTTGCAGGACAGGTTCGAAACGGCTTATGAGTATTCCGACTGCTGGATCGAAGACGCCCGGCTGGTGGTTCTGAACGCCCGCGACGCCGAGGCGCGCGGGGCTCGGATCATGGTGCGGACCGAAGTGATTTCGGCCCACCGGGTCGACGATCTGTGGGAGGTTACGGTCAGGGATCGCGACAGCGATGAAACGCGTGTGATCCGTGCCAAAATGCTGATCAATGCCGGTGGGCCGTGGGTTGGGGACATCATCCAATCCAAAATCCACGTGAATTCGCGCGAAGGCGTGCGGCTGGTGCGGGGCAGCCATATCGTGACACGCAGGCTGTTCGATCACGACAAGTGTTATTTCTTTCAAGGTGAGGACGGTCGCATCATCTTTGCCATTCCCTACGAGCAGGATTTCACCCTGATCGGAACAACGGATCAAGACCACGCGGAACCGTCCGAACATCCCGTCTGCACCGACGCCGAGAAGGACTATTTGTGCGCCTTTGCCTCGAAATATTTCGCGCAGCCCGTGACGCGGGACGACATCGTCTGGACCTATTCCGGCGTCCGCCCGTTGTATGATGACGGTGCCAGCAGCGCGACAGCGGCGACGCGGGATTATACGCTGAAGGTGAACGCAAATGGCGGGGCACCTGTGCTGAACGTGTTTGGCGGCAAGATCACCACCTATCGCCGTCTGGCTGAAAGCGCGCTTGAGAAAGTGGCAGAGCATTTCCCGGATTTGTCGGGACCATGGACAGCAGGAGTGGCCTTGCCGGGCGGGGACTTCCCAGTTGATGGGGTGCAGGCCCTTACCGACGCGCTGCGCGCAGACTATCCATTCCTTAATGCCGCTTGGGCCGCGCGCCTGATCCGCGCCTATGGCACCGACGCGGCGGTGATGCTGGGCGACGCAAAGGAAGCCTCTGATCTGGGCGAGGATTTCGGCGCGACCCTGACCGCGCGCGAGGTCGCATGGCTGATGGACAAGGAATACGCCCGGTTGGCCGAGGATGTGGTCTGGCGGCGCAACAAGCTGGGGCTGCGTCTGAATGCCGATCAGATCGCGCGGATTGATCAGTGGATGGGGCAGCGCGCGCAGGCGCAGGTCGCCTGACCCTTGGATGGGCCGACAGATCGTGTTAGCCATCGGGAACGGTCGGCAGACACCGAGGCGTCGCTGCTCTGACATCAGAGAGCTAAACCTGCCATTCAGTTTGAGACGGCATCGCAAACCAAAAGGGGCGTTGTTTCGTCAAGTCAGCGACCGACGAGCGTGCGAAACGCCCGATATGGATGCATGATGACCAAAACACCTGTCCCTTTACACGTGGATGACCTGACCGGATTTGCCCGCAGCTTAAGCCGCCAATTGGGTGAGGGCAGCCCGTCCCATCTGACCCTGATGAACATGCTGTCCCGCGCTGCGGGGTACCAGAACCTGCAACATATGCGGACTGCGAGTGCTGCGAAACGGCGTATCGAGGCCCGGCCCGACCTTGTGCCCGTTGATATGCGTCTGGTCGAGCGGGCTCTGTTTCAATTCGATGCACATGGCCGCTTGCGCCAGTGGCCGTCCCGACGCGCGGTGCAAACCCTTGCGTTGTGGGCCTTGTGGGCCAGCCTTCCCGCAGGCATCAGTCTGAGCGAGAAAGAAATCAACAACATGCTGGGGCGCGAGCATCTGTTCCACGATCCGGCCACCTTGCGGCGCACGATGATTGGCTGCGGAATGCTGACCCGGCAAAGCGATTGCAGCGATTATCGACGTGTCGAACAGGCCCCACCGGCAGAGGCGCAAACCGTCATTAGCGCCGTCACCGCCCGGCGACGCGGTCGGACAGTTGCTGCGTGATATTCTGAACTAAAAAAAGCCCCGTGACCTGCACGGGGCTTTTTTCTGCATCATTGACTGGGTCAGGTTGCTTCGCCCGTTGGGTCCGGGTCTTTTTTGCTGCCCTTCAGCCATTCGCGCAGGCTTTGCATCAGGGCGTAGAGCACCGGCACCAGGATCACGCCGACAAGCGTTGCGGCCAGCATTCCGCCAAATACGGCCACACCAATGGCTTTCTGACTTGCCGCACCCGCGCCGTTTGCCGCCAGCAGGGGAACAACTCCAAGCAAGAAGGACAAAGCCGTCATCATCACCGCGCGGAAACGCTGATAGGCGGCTTCGGCTGCGGCATCCTTGATCGACAAACCGTTGGCGCGTTGTTCCATCGCGAATTCAACAATCAGAATCCCGTTTTTCGAGGCCAACCCGACCAGCATGATCATCCCGATCTGCGTATACAGGTTGATGTCGCTGCCCACGATGGCCACCGCCGCCACCGCCCCGAACAGGGCGACAACCACCGATAGCAGGATCGAGACAGGCATCGACCAGCTTTCGTACTGACCGACAAGGAACAGGTAGCCAAAAAGGATCGCCAGCCCCAGGATCACGATCACAAGACTGCCCGAAGCCAACTGCTGCTGCGCCGTTCCGGTCCATTCGAACGCATAGCCGGGGGGCAGGGCGGTCGCCGATTCCTCGGTCATTACATTGATGGCATCACCGGTGGACAGGCCCGGCGCAGGCACCGCAGTCACAGTGGCCGAGCGGAACAGGTTATGCCGCTTCAACAAAACCGGGCCCAGCACGTTTTCGACATCGATGAGCGTGCCCAGCGGAACCATCTCACCCTGTTGCGAGCGGACGTAGAGGTTCGAGATATCCTCGACATTGTCCCTGTATGTCCCGTCCGCCTGTATCATCACGCGGTAGACGCGGCCAAACAAGTTGAAATCGTTCACATAGTACGATCCCAACTGCGCCTGCATGGTCTGAAAGATCTCGGCAACCGAGACTTGCAGGGTTTTGGCTTTCTCGCGGTCCAGATCGACAAACAGCTGTGGCACGTTTGCGCGGAAGGTCGTGTAGGATTGTCCGATCTCGGGGCGTTGGTTCGCCGCATAAACAAAGGACCCCACGGCCGAAGCCAGATCCTGCGGTGTACCGCCGCCGGTCTGCTGCACCTCCATCTCGACCCCAGCGGACATGCCCAGGCCCTGAATGGGCGGTGGGTTGAAGGCCACGATCGAGGCCGCGGATTCGCCATTGGCGATGGCGAGCACCTTGGCCAAAATGGCATTGGCGCTCACATCATCGTCCTGACGGTCATCCCAATTGGTCAGGTTCACGAAGATCGCCGCGCCGTTTGTGGTTGTACCGTTCAGCAGCGAGAAGCCGTTGACCAGCACGGTACTGGCGACACCCGGGATTTCGCGGATCTTGTCGTCCACGCGGGCCGAGACCGTTTCGGTCCGTTCCAAAGTGGCCGCGTCGGGCAGTTGGATGTCCACGAACAGATAGCCGTTGTCCTCAAGCGGGATAAAGCCGCTGGAGGTGTTGGACATGATCGTCCCCGTTCCCATCCCAAGCGCCACAATGACACCCAGCGCGACGACGGGCAGGATCAACAGCTTGCGCACAATCGCGACATAGCCGCTGCGCACCGTTCCGATGAACCCTTCAAACAGGGCCAGAAGCCCCTTGGGCGGGCCGGAACGGGCACGCAGAACCAGGCCACACAGAGCGGGCGACAAGGTCAACGCGTTGATCGATGAGATCACAACAGCGGTCGAGATCGTCACCGCAAACTGCGAATACAGCCGTCCGGAGATGCCGGGCATGAAGGTCACGGGCACAAACACGGCCAACAGAACCAGCGTTGTCGCGATCACGGGACCGGTGATCTGGCCCATCGCCTTGCGGGTCGCCTCGGCAGGGGGCAGCCCTTCATCCGCGATGATCCGTTCGACGTTTTCCACCACCACGATGGCGTCATCAACCACGATCCCGATAGCCAGAACCAGAGCGAACAGCGAGATCGTGTTCAGCGACATGCCAAAGGCCAGCAGGAAGGCAAACGTTCCTATCAAGGATACCGGAATTGCCACCGCCGGGATGATGGTCGCTCGCCAATTCCCAAGGAATATGAACACGACCGAGATCACCAGAATGAAGGTCAGGATCAGGGTCGAAACCACATCGTTCAGCGACGCCTCGACAAAGTCGGTGGTATTGAACGGCACTTCGTATTCCACATCCGTCGGGAAAGAGCGGGACAAGCGTTCTAACTCGGCCTGTACCCGTTCAGACACCGCAAGCGCGTTGGCGCCGGGGGCCTGATAGATGCCGATCACTGTGGCAGGAACCGCCTGGAAGTAGCCCGAGGCTGAATAGAACTGCGCCCCAAGCTCAACCCGTGCAATGTCGCGCACGCGCACGATGGACCCGGCATCGCCGGTGCGGATAACAATTTCGCCAAACTCGGCAGCTGAGGTCAGGCGTCCTTTGGTTTTGATCGTGTATTGGAATGTCTGGCCTTCAGGCACGGGCGGAGACCCGATCGAGCCTGCCGAGACTTCGATATTCTGTTCGCGGATCGCATTGATTACATCTCCGGGGGTGATCGACAGGGCGGCCATCTTGTCCGGGTCCATCCAGATCCGCATGGCGTATTCCAGATTGGTCAGAACATCCGCCTTGCCCACACCCTGAACCCGCGCCAGCGCGTCTTTCAGGTTGATCGAGGCATAGTTGGACAGAAACACACTGTCATAGGTCCCGTTGGGCGAGGTCAACGTCACCAACAGCAGCATGTTGGTCGACGCCTTTTGCGTCACGACGCCCGAGGATGTCACCTCGGAAGGCAGGGATGACATGGCCTGCGCCACCCGGTTTTGCACGTTGACCGAGGCAATGTCCGGGTCCGTGCCCACCTCGAAGGTAATATTCAGGGAATACGAACCGTTATCGGACGAGGTTGACGTCATGTAGATCATGTCGTCCACACCGTTCACCTGCGCCTCAATCGGGGCGGCGACGGTGTTTTCCACGGTCTCGGCGTTTGCGCCGGTATAGGTGGTCGTCACGCTGACCACGGGCGGTGTGATGTCCGGGAACTGGGCGACCGGCAGAACCATATAGCCGATGCCGCCCATGATCGTCAGGACAAGCGAAATGACAAGCGCCAGCTTGGGCCGGCTGATGAACAGGGCTGAGAACATCCGTTATTCTCCCGGCTGCTCAGAGGCCACGACCGCATCCACGGCCACGCCAGGACGCACCCTTTGCAGGCCCTCGACGATCACGCTCTCGCCTTCGCGAAGCCCATCGGTGACGATGATGGCGGTGTCCACCGTGTCACCGGTCGTGATATAGCGCTGTTCGACCATCTGCTGGTCATTGACGACCAGAACAAACTCGCCCCGCTGATCCCGTTGCAGCGCGGCCTGAGGGACAAGCACCTGCAAGGTCGGCTCCAGCGCTTCGATCTGGACGTTAAGGAATGCGCCGTCGATGATCAGCCGATCCGCGTTTTCAAACTCGGCCCGCACGGTAATCGCGCCGGTCAGAGGGTCGATGCGGTTGTCGACAAACACGATTTCGCCGGTTTCACCCAATTCCGTCCCGTTGGGCAGGGTGACGTGCACATTGGGGCTCTTCTGACTTTCTGCCAGAGTGCTGGCATTCTCGCCAAACTGTTGAAGAACCGAAGTAAATTGTTTTTCGTTCAGCGAGAAGTTCACGTAGATCGGCGCTTCGCTGACCAGGTTGACCAGCGGAGGGTTCGACGGGCCAACAACGTCACCTACACTTGTGGCAACGCGCCCGATGCGGCCCGAAAACGGCGCCTGAATCTGCGTGTAGCTCAGGTCAAGCTGGGCTTGCTGGATGGCTGCGTTTGCGGCTTTGACTTCGGCTTCGGCAACCAGTTCGTTGGCGCGCGCAATGTCGCGTTCGGATTCCGGGGTTGCATCACGGCGGAACAACTCTTCTTTCCGGGCCAGATCGACCTTTGCCAGTTCCAGATTTGCCTCGGCGCGGTCCAGATCGGCCTTGCGCGCCTCAAGTGTGGCCTCATAGAGGTCGGGCTCGATGGTAAACAGAAGATCGTCTTTCTGGACCAGTGCGCCGTCCTCGACGTTCTGAGACTCAAGAAACCCGTTGACCCGCGCGACGATGTCCACCTTGTCTATGGCTTCCGCCCGACCGATGAAAACGGCTTCATCCGTGATCTCTTGGGTATAGGCCGCAGCGATGGAAACCTTTGGTGGCGGCGCGTCGCTTTGATCTTGCGCCGCAGCCCCATGCGCCACCCCAAGGCAGGTCAGTAAGGCAAGATGCCGCCCCAGCATTTTGGCTGACCCGAAGATGGGAAAACCGATATTCGTCAAATCAAGGGACATGGCGCGTGCCTCACAGTAGATATGAAATAGCTGCCCGGACCCCAAAGGCCCCGGCGCGAGTCGATAGAATTCCTCGACAGGATGGACGTTTTGAGACTTTATCTCAAGCTTCTTGAATACGACTGGTGCGGCCTTGGGCGCAGAAATTTCTTCGTGCTTCGGCTAACTTAGGACCCCAAGGGTTTGGCACCCCGGTAAGACAGCATGCGTCACGCGATGTATCGGCATAAAAAACGGGGGCCGAAGCGGCCCCCGTGTCGTATCTGTCACGATGGTCTGAATTCAGTCACGGGTGCCGGCAAAACGGGTTTGCCAGTCTTCGCGCTGTTCATCGGTGATTTTGGCGAACAGGACATCGGGAACGGTGAACTCATGACCGGCGGGCAGGGCGGACAGCGCCGCTGCCACATCCTCGGGCCAGCCGGTGTCCAGCGTGTTCATCGCGCTCAGCATCCGGGCCGAGGTGTCGGGGATGAACGGCGCGCTCAGCACCGCATAGAGCCGGATCAGGTTCAGGCCCAGACGTACCTGCGCGGCGGCTTGTTCGGGGTCTTCCTTAAAGGTCGACCAAGGGGCTGCGGCCTGCAGGTATTCGTTGCCCGCCACCCAGATGGCCCGCAATTCCTGCGCCGATTTGCGCACATCCATCGCCTCCATGTGGCCCTCATAGGCGCGGACACGTTTGGTCAGTTCTTCGATCAGCGTGTTCTCACGTTCGCCATAGGTGCCGCCTTCGGGCACAGCCTCGCCGAATTTCGAACGGCAGAACTTGGTGATACGGCTGACAAAGTTACCCAGCACATCCGCCAGATCCTTGTTCACCGATTGCTGGAAGTTCTCCCACGTGAACTCGCTGTCGCTGCTTTCGGGCGCATGGCTCAGCAGCCACCAGCGCCAGTAATCGGCGGGCAGAATCTCCAGTGCCTGATCCATGAACACACCGCGCCCCTGCGAGGTCGAGAACTGGCCGCCGTCATAGTTCAAGTAGTTGAAGGATTTCAGGTGATCGACCATCTTCCACGGCTCGCCCGAGCCCAGAATGGTGGCCGGGAAGCTGAGCGTATGGAACGGCACGTTGTCCTTGCCCATGAACTGCACATAACGCACGTCATCCGCGCCCTTGTCGGTGCGCCACCAGCGTTCCCAATCCGCATCCGTCTTGCCGTTCGCATCTGCCCATTCCTTGGCGCAGGCGATGTATTCGATGGGCGCGTCGAACCAGACATAGAAGACCTTGCCTTCCATCCCCGGCCAGTCCTGGTCGCCTTTCTTGACCGGCACACCCCAATCCAGATCGCGGGTGATGCCACGGTCCTGCAGGCCGTCGCCATCGTGCAGCCACTTCTTGGCAATGGATGTGGTCAGGATCGGCCAATCGGTCTTGGAGTCGATCCACGCGTCCAGTTGGTCCTTCATCGCGGATTGACGCAGATACAGGTGCTTGGTCTCGCGCACTTCCAGATCGGTCGATCCGCTGATCGCGCTGCGCGGCTCGATCAGGTCGGTCGGGTCCAGCTGCTTTGTGCAGTTCTCGCATTGATCCCCCCGCGCGCGGTCATAGCCGCAATTGGGGCAGGTGCCCTCGATGTAGCGGTCGGGTAGAAAGCGTTTGTCGGCGTTGGAATAGACCTGTTTCTCGCTGACCTCGCGGATCAGCCCGGCCTCGTCCAGCTTGCCCGCGAAATGTTGCGTCAGCACCTTGTTCTGCGCACTGGACGAGCGGCCAAAGTGGTCAAAGCTGAGCCCGAACCGCTTGGCGATATCGGCCTGCACGCCATACATCTCGGCGCAGTATTCCGCGACCGGTTTGCCCGCCTTGGCGGCCGCCAGCTCGGCCGGGGTGCCGTGTTCGTCGGTGGCGCACAGGAACATGACCTCATTCCCGCGGCCACGCTGATAACGTGCGTAAAGATCAGCAGGCAATTGCGAGCCGATCAGATTGCCGAGGTGCTTGATCCCGTTGATATAGGGGATCGCCGAGGTGATGAGAATCCGAGCCATTTTGCGTGTCCACGTAACTGTCTGCGCGCTCGTCTACAGTAAGTCACTGGCCAGCAAAAGCCCGGCTTTCGGGCAGAAGCGATTTTAACGTCTGTGTTGCCGACCCTAATGCGACCTCAGGGGTTCAGCCGCCGTTTGTTTCAGGGCGTTCCTAATACAAGGTCCCCAATGCGATATCGAAGACCGGAAAGGTGATGTTGAAATTCGCCTCCTGCATCCGTTCGCGTTTGTGATGCAGGGCGTGAAGATGCCTGAGACGCCACCAGCCGGGTACGGATTGGAACATCGCCTCAGCCCGGCTGCCGGGCGGGACGTGATAGCTGAAGTGACACACCTCATAAAGCAGATATCCGGCGATGGTCGAAGCGGCAAACAACGCGCCGACATTTGGATTGAATATCCATCCCAGAACAAGGCCACCGGGCAGCGCAATGCCCATCGTGAACAGAAAGATCAGATAGAGCGGGAACAGAACCACACGCCAGTCAAATGGGCTTTCATATCCCATGTCGGTGTCCAGAAAAAAGGAATGATGATCCCCGGTGTGGCGCTGGTAGAACAGTTTGAGCACCCTGGTCTTTTCGTGACCAAGCCAGCGGTGCGAGGCATATTCGGCAAAGTTCACAAACAAAAGCGTCGCCGGGATCACCAGCAACTGTGACGCGGTCACGTCCGTGACGAAGGTCAGGCTGTAGCAGATGACGAAAAGGCCAGCGATGGCCACCGACAGCATATGGAAATACCCGCTGTACATTTTGCTTATGCCAGCGCGGTATTTCGCCCTGAAGGCCTGCATGGCTGCTCTGGTCATCATTGTCGTCTTCCTCCCGAGTATTCGGGGTCAGACTATATGCTTTTCCGGAATAAGCGCCTGCGACCCGACGTTAACTTGGACAGATTGAAGGTCAGTTTTTTTCAGGACTCGCGCAGGTTCCGCCTTGGGACGGTCGTTCAGGCATGATCCGCTCGCGGGGTTTTGGGTATAACACTCATGTTTCGCACCGTTGGGGGCAGATGCGATCAATGCTGGTCCTGCTTCTTTATCCTTCCCGGGACCGTTTCAGCAATCGGCCAATGGTGAAGGAGGTGCGCGGTGCATAGACGTAATTTGTTCGCTCTTCGGGCGTGGGGCGCGACCGCATTCGGGCCAGGCCAAATCCGATCAGGAAGATGTGACCCAGCGCAACAAAGGCAAACAGCGCCCCGGGACCGAATTGCTGGATCAGCGTTGATGAGATGTAGGGCGATGCAATGGCCCCCAGCGCATACCAGAACATCAGCGCCGCCGACAGCTCGACCCGCTGTTCGGTTGTGGCAAAGTCGTTTGCGTGGGCGGATGAAACCGAAAAGATCGGGAAGGTGGTAAAGCCGAAGAAACCAGCCGCCAGCATGACACCCACAGTTCCGGTGCCGCTGGCCGCCATGGTGACCCCGCAGCTTAGGACCGCGACGGCGGACAGCCAGATCAGAACCCAGCGCCGGTCATATTTATCCGCAAGCCAGCCCATCGGATATTGCGCCAATGCCCCGCCCAACACGAATGAGGCCAGGAAGAACGCGATCTGGTCCACGCCCAGTCCGACCTCCTGCCCATAGACAGGACCAACCATTCGAAACGATGCGGAACTCAGCGCGGCAACGATCACGCCCGCAACGGCAAGGGGTGAGCTGCGCCAGGCCAGTTTTGGCCGCAACCGAGGCGCATCAGGTGTCTGAGGTTGACTGGCCCGCGTCAGTGTCAGCGGCAACAACGCGGCGCAGCACAGAATGGCCAGCAGGTTATACGACACGTAAGAGGCAGGTGGCAGAACCGCGATGATCAACTGCGCGGTCAGCGAGGCACCCATGTCGACAATGCGGTACGTGCCCATCGCGCGCCCACGCGTTTCATTGTTGACTTTTGCGTTCAGCCAGGCCTCGATCACTGTATAGCACCCGGCGACACAGGTGCCCGATGCGATCCGCAGCGCGGCCCAGATATAGGGGTTTTCGGTCAGTGTGTGCCCGATCAGCCCCATCGCACCCAAGGCGGTGCAGACCGCGAAGGCGCGGGAATGGCCCACAGTCCCCATCAAACGCGGGGCCCACCAGCAGCCGACAAAGAACCCGATGAAATGTGCCGATCCCAGCAGACCGATCTGCTCGGTCGTGAACTCAAGCGTGATGCCCGAGATGGCGTCCAATGGCCCGACGCCGCCTGTCGACAGTTGCAACAGAATGACGGAAAGAAACAGGGCGGCGAAGGAAATGATCGTGCGCATAATGGGGTTACACTGACGCTCTGACAGGCAGATGCGCGCGCCTATTCGACGCGAGGGGGTCGTTTTTTGACCTTTGGCCGATTTCAGGCGCGTGAGATTTCGGCGTGGATGTCCAGCCCGACGTTTTCTGCCACCAGATCGGGATAGCCCGAGGCGCCAAAATCATGCCGGTTCAGCGCACCCGTCAGGCCGATGGACAATTGGTCCAGATCGTCCGGGGCTGTTCCGGGGCGACGATAAAGGCTCGCATCCAGGGTCACCGGACGGGTGACGCCCCGCACCGTCAGATCGCCGGTAATCCGCGCCCCGTCCGAGATGCGGCCCGACGGGCCAAGCTGAACGTCGGTCGAGACAAAGCGAATGGTCGGATGGCTTTTTGCGTTCAGCACGGTCTGCCCCAGCATCGGCATCCGGGCAAACGGCAGCCGTGTGCGCGCCTTGCTAACATCCAGCACCACGTCGACCCGGCTGTTCTGCAATCGGCGCGTATCGATCTGAACATTCGCCGACCGGATCGGCATCGACCCGGTCTGGGAAACGCCCGACAGATCGAAACTGAAACCGACGCGGGTGTCCCGAGCCGACAGAACATAGGGTTGCAAAGCGGCTTGCGCCGTCCGGGTCAGGGGCAGGGCAGCCAACCCGGCAAGGACACAGCGGCGGGTCAGGGTGGTCATGCCATGACCCCCTCTCGTCTGGGGCGGGAACGTTTGAGCAGCATCAGCACGATGGCGATGTTCAGCCCGTTCCACAGAATGCCGTTCACGAAGGCCAGTTGATAGTTTCCGGTCACGTCGTAAATCCATCCCGACATCCAGCCGCCAAGGGCCATGCCCAGAATGGTCATCATCATGACAAAGCCGACACGCGCCCCGGCCTCTTGCGGGGGCATGTATTCACGCACGACCAGCGCGTAGCTGGGAACGATGCCGCCCTGTGCCAGACCGAACAGCATGCTGATGACATAAAGCGAGACCATCCCGTCATAAGGCAGGAACAGAAACAACGCGATACATTGCAGGACCGAGCCGATCAGCAGGGTCATGACACCACCCAACCGGTCCGCCAGCAAGCCCGAGATAATCCGGCTGACAACACCACCCAGCAGCATCAGCGACAACATCTCGGCCCCCACGGCAGGCCCGTATCCCAGTCCGACGCAATACGAGACGATATGGACCTGCGGCATGGACATGGCCACACAACAGCCGATACCGGCAAGGCCCAGAATATATTGCAGCGCGCGGGGTGAGACGCCAACGCTGCGGGCGTTGATCTGCGCGGTCGCGGCGGCGGTGCTGTGCGCCTCGACCGGGACCTGACGGCGCAGCAGCAGCGACAGGGGAATGACGACCAGCAGGGTCAGGGCGGCCAGGGTCAGGTAGACCTGTTGCCAGCCATCGCGGGCCAGAATGTCGGACAGCAGCGTGGGCCAGATCGCCCCGGACAGGTAATTGCCGCTGGCCACCAGCGCCACGGCAATTCCGCGCCGCTTCATGAACCAATGCGAAATATCGGCGATCAGGGGGCCAAACCCAATCGATGTGCCCAGACCCAGCAGCAGATGCGCAGCCGACAGCAGCAGGATATTCGGGGCCCAAGTCGCCAGCAGATAGCTGACCGCACTCAGCATTGCAGCCCCGATCAGCGCTATGGTCACGCCCAGACGGTCAACCATTTGCCCCAACCACATATTTCCCAGGGCAAAGCCGATCATGGACAGAACATAAGGCAACGAGGCTTCGGCCCGCCCTGCACCGAATTCGGCCTCGATCGCGGGCATCACCACGATCACCGCCCACATGCCCACATTCGCCACCGTTGCGATGGCGAGCGTGATCAGAAGGCGCAGCCACGAGTAGCGGCTATCGTGGATCGGGTGAGTCATGCGGTGACGCTAGGGTGCAGTCCGGGGTTTGACCAGTCACATCTTGCGTGATCGATGCGGTCTCAGGTCAGAACATCCTCGGTTTCGACCCGTTTCAGGTGCAAACCGGCGCGGGCGGCGGTCATGGTGGCCTGCCATGTGACCGGCGGCAGCGCGCGGGCGCGGCGGCGGGTCAGGGTCCAGCGGCGGGCCTCTCCCTTATGATTGGCGGCCATGTGCCAGCGCGTCTCGACCCCTTGCGCGCCACCATCGCCGGGGGTTAGCAGCAGACCCAGCGGCGCGCGCGCCATCGCGCCGCCCTGTTCGGCAGCCAGATGCATCCGCCGGATCGGGGTCAGCCCCGGCGCGCGGGGCAGATCGCCGACGATCAGCGGAATGGCCCCGCTGCGCAGCGCCTCTTCCAGACACCACAGCAGATCTTCGGCGCGGGTGGGGTGGACAAAGATGAACCGGGCGGGATCGGCAAAGGGCATCATCCCGTCGGGGTGTAACTGGCCGGGCTCCCACGCGGGGGAAATCCACAAGACCGGCCCCTGCATCTGACCGGCCAGCCACATGGCAAAACTGCGCCGGGCCGGACCGCAGACTTCGTGCACGCGGCCCAGTTGCAGGGCGATTTCCTCATGAAGTTTGACCCCCGGCGCGGCGCGCGCGGATTTTTGACCAAGAAGCTGAGCAGACATGATATGTTCGTATCATGTTCTTATTTTGTTCTCAAGTGGGGTGCGTTTAGCGCGACAGGATCAGGCGACTATCGGTGAACTGGATGTTCGAAAACCGATGCAGGTAATCCATGCCCAGCAGCGACTGATGCAGTTCACCTTCATTGATCCAGGCCGAGACATTGCGGTCCGTGATCGGCCCCAGTTCCAGGCTATCCAGCCGCACGGGCGCGGTCCGGACCTCGCCGTTCGCGGTAATCGCGCGCCCGAAATAGTTCAGCTGATCCGGGTCAATGCCCACACGTTCCGCATCCTGCGCGCTGAGGACGATCTGGCTGGCCCCGGTATCCACAAGGAAGACAATAGGCTCGCCGTTCACCGTGACCGGCAGGTAATAATGCCCGTCCTGCGCGCGCGGAACCTCGATGGTGTCGCCGGTGACGGCCATTTGCGGAGCAGGGCCGACCGAGGACCGGATATCCTCCCACAAGCCAATGACCGCGATGACGCCCACAAAGATGAACACCCAGGCCATCACCTGTTGCAGGGTCTTGTTCAGGGATTGGCGGTTCTGGGCGACAAACCACAGCAATATGGCCGCGGCCAACACGACCAGATACACCAAACGCCCGATATCGTCGCCATTCATGCTGCTGCCCTTATCCTTGGTTCTGACCCTCTATATGGGGATTTAGGACGCAAAACCAAAGGCCTTGAGGCCATCCAGAATGAACTGCACCGACAGGGCGGCCAGCAGCATACCCAACAACCGGGTCAACACGTTCAGACCGGTTTTGCCCAGAATGCGGGCGATCAGACCGCCCGACAAGAAGAACAACAGAACCACCGCCATGACGGCCAGCATTACGGCCACTGCCGCAGCAATTCCCTGAATGCCCGGATGCTGCCCGGACAGCAGAATAATGGTCGCAATCGATCCCGGCCCGGCGACCAGAGGGATGGCGAGCGGAAAGACGGACGGATCGTTGTGTTCCTCTTCCTCGGCCCGATCCTCGCGCCGTTTGGTGCGGCGTTCGAACAGCATGTCCAGCGCGGTCAGGAACAGCAGTGCGCCGCCGGCGACCTTGAACGCCTCCATCGAAATGCCAACGAAACCCAGTACGGCCTCACCAAAGGCGGCAAAGGCAATCAGGATGCCCGAAGCCACAACGCAGGTGCGATAGGCCGTTCGCCGCCGGGTGCGCGCGTCCATATCCTGCGTCATCGCGACAAAGATGGGCGCGGTGCCAAACGGGTCGATCACCACGAACAAGGTGGTGAAAGCGGTGATGAAGAAGGCGGCGTCAGTCATGCGGCGCTCTCGGCCTGTTCCAGTTTTTCAGCCGCAGCAACCCAAAGCGCCTCGGCCTTTTGCATGGCTTCGGTGACTTCGGCGAATTTACGGTTCCAGGTTTCCAGATCGTTGATCTTGTCATCCTCGTACAAGGCCGGGTCCGCCAGCTTGGCCGACAGCTTGTCATGCATGTCCGTCAGTTTCTCGATCCGGTCCTCGCATTTGCGCAGATCGGCGCGCAGGGCCAGCATCGCCTCACGCGAGGGGCGCTTGGGCTTGGCGGTTTGCGGCTTCGCCTTCACGGGTTTGTCGCGGGCCAGCAGCAAGGAACGATAGGCCTCCAGATCGCCATCGAACGGCTTGACCGTCCCGTCCGAGACCAGCCATAGCCGGTCCGCCACCAGCGATAGCAGGTGCATGTCATGGCTGACCAGCACAACCGCGCCGGAATAGGCGGTCAGCGCCTCGACCAGCGCCTCGCGGCTTTCGATGTCCAGATGGTTGGTCGGCTCGTCCAGGATCAGCATATGCGGCGCGTCGATGGTGGCCAGCAGCAGCGACAGCCGCGCCTTTTGACCGCCCGACAGACGCCCCACCTTGGTCTCAGCCTGATCCGCGTTCAGGCCGAACCCGGCCAGACGCGAGCGCCACTTGCCCGGCGCCTCATCCGGGCGCAGGCGGCGCAAGTGGTCCAGCGGCGTCTCGTCCACATAGAGCTCATCCACCTGATGCTGCGCGAAATAGCCGATGCGCAGCTTGTTGGAGCGGCTCATCTTGCCCACCATCAGGGGCAGGCGGTCGGACAGCAGCTTGGACAGGGTCGATTTACCCTGACCGTTCTTGCCCAGCAGCGCGATGCGGTCGTCCTGATCGATGCGCAGGTTCAGACGGCGCAGCACTTCGGTCTCGCCATAGCCCGTGACGCCGCCTTCGAGATTGATGATGGGTGGCGACAGTTCCTCGGGTTCCGGGAAAGAGAACGCGCGCAACGCGGCCTCTTGCGGGGTTGAGACCAGTTGGATGCGTTCGATCATCTTCAGGCGCGATTGGGCCTGCACGGCTTTGGACGCCTTGGCGCGAAACCGGTCCACGAAACTTTGCAGATGCGCGATGCGGGCCTTGGCCTTGGCGTTTTCCGATTCCGCCTGCGCCAGCCGCTCGGCCCGGCGTTCGGCGAATTTGTCGTATGGCACCGCGTAGTAGGTGAGCTTTCGATCCTCCAGATGCAGGATCGAGCCCACCGCGCGGTTTAGCAGCCCGCGGTCGTGGCTGATGATGATGACCGTATGCGGATATTTCGCCAGATAGCTTTCCAGCCATAAGGCGCCTTCGAGGTCCAGATAGTTGGTCGGTTCGTCCAGCAGCAGCAGATCAGGCTGAGAAAACAGCACCGCCGCCAACGCCACGCGCATCCGCCAGCCGCCCGAGAAATCGGAACAGGGTTTCAGCTGGTCGTCGTCATCGAACCCCAGACCCTTGAGGATCGAGGCCGCGCGCGCCTCGGCCGACCACGCATCAATATCGGCCAAACGGGTCTGGATCTCCGCGATCCGTGCGGGGTCGGTGGCGCTGTCGGCCTCGGCCATCAGCGCGCTACGTTCGGTATCGGCGGCCAGAACCGTGTTGATCAGCGACACATCGGACGAGGGCACCTCTTGCGCCACCCCACCAATCCGCGCCCGTTTCGGGACCGAGATATTGCCGGACTCCAGCGCCAGTTCCCCCCGGATCAGTCGAAACAGGGTGGTCTTGCCGGTGCCATTGCGGCCCACAAGCCCGACTTTGTGCCCGTCGGGAATGGTTGCACTGGCCCCGTCGAACAGGGGGCGGCCTTCAACGGCATAGGTGATGTCTTCGATCCGTAGCATGAGGCCGCTCTTAGCAGAGCCGTGATGCCGCCGCCAGCGGCTTGGCATGTTCAACCGCCGGGCAATGTGTTAGCGCGTTCTGCAAGCACCGGAGACACCTTATGCGCGCGGCCCAATCGCACCCGACACTGATCACGCTGGTTCTGCTGACCGCGCTGTCGGTGCTGTCGCTGAATATGTTCCTGCCGTCACTGGCCCATATTGGTGAGGATTTGCAGGCTGACTATGGATTGGTCAATCTGGCGGTCGCGGGCTATCTGGCTCTGTCCGCTGTTCTGCAACTGATCATGGGGCCCTTGTCCGACCGGTTCGGGCGGCGGCCCGTTCTGCTGCTCAGCATGGTGATTTTTGTTGCGGCATCTGTCGGTTGCGCCTTGGCCGAGTCGATCTGGGTCTTTCTTGGCTTTCGCATGTTGCAGGGCGCAATCATCGCGGGGCAGGTGCTGTCGCGCGCTGCTGTGCGCGATATGTACGAGCCCAACGAAGCCGCCAGCAAACTGGGTTACATCTCGATGGCGATGGCCCTTGCGCCAATGCTGGGCCCGATGCTGGGCGGCGTGCTTGAAATGCTGTTCGGCTGGCGCGCGGGTTTTGTCCTTTATGCCATGTTGGGCGTGGCCATGTTGGTGCTGGTCTGGGCCGATATGGGCGAGACCAACACAAACGCCAACGCAACTTTCGCCGCGCAGATGCGGCTTTATCCGCAGCTGTTCGGCTCTCGCCGGTTCTGGGGCTATTCGTTCTGCGCGGCATTTTCGATCGGGGGCTTTTATGCCTTCATCACTGGCGCGCCTTTGGTCGCGGGCGCGTGGTTCGATCTCAACCCGGCTTTGTTAGGGGTAGGGATCGGGATTATCACGCTGGGGTTCATGGCTGGCAGCTTTCTGACCGGACGCCTCGCCGCCCACACAAAACTAAGCACGATGATCCTTGTTGGACGGGCAATCGCCTCGCTTGGTCCGCTGATCGGCTTGCTGACATTCCTTGGCGGGTTCGGCACGGTCTGGACGTTTTTTGGGTCCGCAGTCTTCGTGGGCTTTGGCAACGGTCTGACTGTCGCCAATGCAACGGCCGGGTTGATGTCGGTCAGGCCGCAGCTTGCGGGCAGCGCCGCCGGATTGTCCGGCGCGATCACCGTTCTGTTGGGCGCTATTCTCACCTCAGCCACCGGCGCACTGGTCAGTGCCCAGAACGCGCCCTTTGTCGTGTTGGGCATGATGTGCGCCAGCAGCTTTGCGGGGCTTTTGTCCATCCTCTATGTGCGTTGGATCGATCTGCACGACCCGCTTCCCGACACGATCTGAATGTCAGGCAATCATTGTCCTTTTCTTACGCCCGATACCATGCTACGCGGCGCGCGATGGATTTCGGCGCGAGTGTCGCGCCCTATGTTAAGGAGAGGCCGACATGGCACTGGAACGCACATTCTCGATCATCAAACCCGATGCAACCCGCCGCAACCTGACTGGCAAGATCAACGCCAAATTCGAAGACGCGGGCCTGCGCATCGTTGCGCAAAAGCGCATCCACATGACCAAGGAACAGGCTGGCAAGTTCTACGAAGTCCACGCCGAGCGTCCGTTCTATGACGAACTGTGCGAATTCATGTCGTCGGCTCCGGTCGTTGTTCAGGTTCTGGAAGGCGAAGGCGCCATTGCCAAGAACCGCGAAGTCATGGGCGCAACCAACCCCGCTGACGCGGCCGCCGGCACCATCCGCGCCGAGTTCGCTGAATCGGTCGGTGAAAACTCGGTCCACGGTTCGGACGCACCGGAAACCGCAGCAGTCGAGATTGCCTATTTCTTCTCGGGCATCGAACTGGTCGGCTAAGCTACGGCTTATATCGGATTTTGAGGCCGCTCCGTTTTGGGGCGGTCTTTTTCGTTCAGACCTGTTTCAGATCCTTGGCGGCGACGCGCACGCCAATCGCATCCAGATCCGAGATCATCTGGTTTTCCGGCGCGGTTCTGGTGCTGGCCTTGATGGCGTCAAACCGCTGACGCAGCTGCTTTTTCTCTTCACCCTTGCAGTCGTTCCAAGGGCGGCCCTGCAGGCCCATCACCAGCACATAATACCCGATGAAATGCGCTTTGGTTCCGGCCTGTAGCAGCCGGGAATACGCCTCATCCGGCCCCAACTCGCGCAGTTCCTGCGCTGAATGGATGCCCGCGCGGGCGCAGGCTTGCTCGAAGGCGGGGCCCAGATTGCGGATGGATGACACGGGATCAGACATGCCTTTGGTTTAAACAGCCGTTGCAGGGCTGTCACCCGCGCATTTCGTTGGGTCGCGCCCGGTTTTACTTGCAACGAATGCAGAGTCTTGCATTCATAACGTCAAGCCATCGCAGAAAACCGGATGGATAAGACCAAAGGCTTCGGCCAAACTGTGGAGAATAGCGAAAAACACCCCACATTCGCTTGAGGGAAAGCCCCTTAGATTGCTGAAAAAAGTTCGATTGCAGAAAGCAACGGCATTCAGAAGGTCACGGAGATTTTGGTCAGTGACGACCTTGAAGCAAAGCGAAAGAGCAGTTCATGAATTCTAAGTCCGAGGCGCTTTTCTTTGTTCTTGGCGCGTTTGATCAGGCTGCGTTTGCGTCGGCCCTGACTGATATGTCGGTGCGTGTCACCAGGTCGAACGCTGGTAAGCCGTTTATTCTGCTGGATTGCCATGATCAGTCGATCCGCGCCTCTGGTCGGATATTGTTGGAAACGGAAGGGGCGTTGCACCTGTTGCAGAAGGACGGTGCGCGCCGGAGCCAAAAAGGTAAGGGCCGGGGCCGGTTTGTGAAGGATCTGCCAGCAGGTCCTGTGCGTGAGGCTTTGAGCGGCTTTCCCAAACTGCGCGCCTTGATGGATATCGCCACGGGCGAAAGGCAGGAAAGCGACGTGGCCCTGCTGGACGATCTGCAAAAGACGCAAGTACGCGGCAGTGTGGTTTCGCTGTCAACGGACAATGGTCAGGCAACAATCCTGCGCCTTCGGCGATTGCGTGGGTACGACAAAGCCTTTGACAAAGCCTGCGCTGCGGTCCGTGCAATGGCTGGGGCAAGCCCAGACATTGAAACACTGGTGGATGCGATATCGGCGACCGACGCGCGCTATCGTGCAAAGCCCGAGATCGCACTGGGGACCGACGAACCCTCGATCCAAGTCGCGGCCGATATTATCAAGACTTATCTGAAGGTTGCGCAACAAAATGAAAGTGGCCTGATCGCGGATATTGATACCGAGTTTCTGCATGACTACCGCGTGTCGCTGCGTCGAATTCGCTCGGTCATCAGCCTGTTCAAAGGGGTGTTTTCTGAGGCGCAGACCGCCGAATTCAAAAAGACCTTCTCGGAGCTGATGGCGCCGACAGGGCGGATGCGGGATCTGGACGTCTATCTTCTGGAAAAGGATATGTATTTCAACCTGGTGCCAAGCACGCTTCATGCTGGTCTGGACGCCATGTTTGCGCAATTCCAGAAGGAACGCGCCCAAGAACTGTCGCGCATCACGCGCCGATTGCGCAGCAAGGCTTACCAGAGCCAGATGTCTGACCTCAGGGCGCTGTTTGACGGGACGGAAAACGTAAAACCGGGACCGAATGCGCAGCGCGGGGCGTATGACTATGCCTGCGCGCTTATTTGGAAACGTTATCGCAAGGTTTGTAAAATCGCACGCAGCATCACCCCCGAAACTCCGGATGAAACGGTGCATGACCTTCGGATCGACTGCAAGAAACTGCGATATCTGATGGAGTTCTTTGCGCCACTGTTCGATGCGAAAGACTTCAAATCGATCCTCAAGCCCCTGAAAAAGCTTCAGGACAATCTTGGGCTGTTCAACGATTACTCGGTCCAGCAAGAGGCTCTGCTGGCTTTTACGTCTCAGCAATCAAACGCCCAAGGCCGTGTGGATGCTCAGGTCGGTTTGGCTGTTGGCGGGCTGATCGCCGTACTGGATCAACGTCAGCGGGCCGAGCGTGACCGGGTGATCGCCAATTTCCAGCAATTCGATGCCCCCGAAACACGCCATCTGTTCCGCAGCCTGTTTCACCAGCCCAAGGAGTGAGGAATGAAGATCATTGCCTGTTACAGCAACAAAGGCGGTGTCGGGAAAACCGCAACCTCGGTCAATCTGGCCCATGCCTATGCCGCGGCGGGCAAGCTGGTGCTGCTGTGCGATCTTGATCCACAAGGGGCCTCGGGGTTTTACTTTCGGGTCAAGCCATCGAAAAAACTAACGGATGCGCGGTTTTTTGAGGATGTGAAGCGTTTTACCAACGCCATTCGGGCCAGCGATTTCGAAGGGTTGGACATTCTGCCTGCAAATCTGACCTTCCGCGATTTTGATGTGTTTCTATCGCGGATGCGGAACAAGCGCTCGCGCCTGAAAAAGGCTCTGACGGCAGCGGGCAGTGACTATGACGTCATCATCCTCGATTGCCCGCCGAATTTTTCGACCCTGTCCGAGAATATCTTTAAAGCCGCCGATGAGATTGTCGTGCCAGTCATCCCAACCACCCTGTCGGAGCGTACGTTCGATCAGTTGGTGGGGTTCTTTGACGAACACAAACTGCCGAAGAAAAAGCTGAAGGCATTCTTTTCGATGGTGCAGCAGCGCAAAACCCTGCATCAGCAGACGATGGAGACGATGCGCAAGGCTTATCCGAAGCGGTTCATGCAAAGTTGCATTCCTTTTGCCTCGGATATCGAGAAAATGGGCAAATATCGCGCGCCGGTGGTCACATATGCCCCGCGCGGCGTGGCGGGGGCGGCCTATCGGGCGCTTTATGAGGAATTGGAAAACGGGGTGGTTTCGACCAAATGAGCAAGGAAATCGAGCGTAAGTTTCTGGTCCACAGTCTGCCGGAGCTGAGCGGCGCGCAGAAAGCGGTTGTCCGGCAGGGTTATCTGACGGCCCCGGACGATTCGACCGAGCTGCGGTTGCGGCAGAAAAATGACCGGTACTTCCTGACCCTCAAAGGCAGCGGAGGGCTGGTTCGGGTAGAGCGTGAGGCCGAAATCTCGGCCGATCAATTCGAAACCTTCTGGCCGGAGACCGAAGGGCGGCGGGTCGAAAAAGAACGGTTCACCGGCGCGTTGCCGGATGGGCGGGTATTCGAACTGGATATTTTTCAGGGCAATTTGGCGCCGCTGCAACTGGTCGAGGTTGAGTTCTCGTCAGAAGACGAGGCGCACAGTTTTGCGCCGCCCGCTTGGTTCGGCGTGGATGTGACCGAGGATAAGCGTTATAAAAACAAGAACATGGCCATCGACGGCGCGCCTGACTAAACCCGGCGCGCCAGATTTAGGGTGGTTTCCAGGCCGGGTTCGCAATTCCGTGCCGCGAACCGCCCGCCATGCATGTGTGAGATCGCCGCGACCAGCGCCAACCCCAACCCCGCATTGCGTTCCGTGCGGGCGGGGTCAAGCGTCACGAAGGGCAGTTGCAGGCGGTGCAGGTCCTCTGGCGGGACGCCCGGTCCCTGATCACGCACACTAAAGTGGGCCGTGTCACCATCCTCACCGATCGAGATTGTGATGGCGGTGTTTTCGGGCGCATAGCGCATAGCGTTTTCCAGCAGGTTCGACAGCGCCTGAGACAGAAGGGGCCGGTGGCCCTGTATCGGGGCGGCCTGTCCCTGAACCTCTAGCCGGATGTTCTGATCAGCGGCGACAGGTTCGTAGAGTTCAACAACGTCGCGGGCGAGTTGCTGCAAATCCACCTGTTCGAACTGTTCACGGCCCAGCCCGGCCTCGGCGCGTGAGATTTCCGTTAACTGCCCCAAAACCCGCAAAACGTGGTCGATTTCACCGGTGGCGCGGGCAATATCAACCTCACGATCCAAGTCGCTTTTGTCGGGATCTGAAAGCGCCTCGACCCGTTGTTTCAGGCGCGACAGGGGCGAGCGCAGGTCATGGGCTATCGAGTTGGACGTGGTGCGCAGGTTGCTGATCAGTTCTTCGATCCGATCCAGCATGTTGTTCAGTGTTCCGGCCACCTGATCGAACTCATCGCCAGTGCCGCGCAACGGCATCCTGCGGGACAGATCGCCCGAGACGATGTTCTCGGCAGTGCTGGCGATGTCGGACAGGCGGGAAAAAACCAGCCGGGTGAACAACCAGCCGGTCAGCACGCTCAGCGCCAATGCGATGCCAAGGGCCAGCGCTACGGATCGCAGCAGAACCCGGTCGAATTGTTGCCGCGCGACGGCGTCGCGGCCGACGATTAGGCGCTCCCTGCCGGGCAGGCGGATCGACGCGGCCGAGACGGGGACGAGTTGATCGTCATCGGCGCGGCGCAGTTCCAGTTCAACCCAGCCACTGCCTGCCGTGATATGTTCGGGCCATTGCTTGAGGTTTCCGACCAGCTTGTTGCCGAACCGATCCGTCAGAAGATACAGCGCATCGCGTTCCGAGGCGCTGGGAAGGCGGCGTTCGATGGCTGTGATCAGCCCGATCAGGCCCCGGCGTTCATATTCATCAGCCAACCCCGTGAGTTCTGCTGACACGACCGAGCGGGTCTCGGATTCAATACTGCGATTGGCCGTAACATAGACCAACGCCAGCACCGTCGCCGTCAAAAGCGTGCTGAGTACCATGCTGGCCAGAACCAGCCGTGTGCGTGAATTGTTCAGGGAAAGCCGCAGGTTATCCATCAGACATCATGTAACCCGCACCCCGGACCGTTTCAATCAGTGGCGCGTCGCCGCCTTCGTCCAACTGGCGGCGGAGTTTTGAGATATGGACGTCCACGACATTGGTGTTCGGGTCGAAGTGATAATCCCAAACGCCTTCCAGCAGCATGGTGCGCGATACGACGCGATTTTTGCGGCGCAGGAAGAATTCGAGGATCTGGAACTCACGCGGGGTCAGCGTGATCTCATGCCCGTCGCGCGTGACCTTGCGGGTCAGCAGATCCATCTCAAGATCCTTGCAGGTCAGGGTCGGCGTTTCCTCGGATTCCTGCGGGCGACGCAAAAGCGCCTCGATCCTTGCGTGTAGTTCCTGAAAGGAAAACGGCTTGACCAGATAATCATCCGCGCCCGAGCGCAGACCTTTCACGCGCTCATCCACCGCGCTCATGGCGGTCAGCATCAGAACGGGGGTTTTCAACCCTGCAGCGCGCATGGATTTGATCAGGGACAACCCGTCCAAGCCAGGCAGCATCCGATCCAGAACAATGGCGTCAAAGCCGCCATCGGTGGCATGATACAGCCCCTCGCGGCCATCGGCGGCAACCTCGACCACATAGCCTTCCTCGCTGAAACCTTTGGCGATGAAGTCCCGTGTGTCTTCGTCATCTTCGACGATCAGCAGGCGTCGGCTCATGATCGGGGTTCCTTTCTATCGGGATTTAAACACAATTTTCAGATAAAGCACATGGTTTGAGAATGGTTCGTATCTGAGGGATCGAGCCGGGTGCGGCCTCGCGCACCCGGCAAGCCCGGCGGATTGCGGACAAATCAATTCCGCCAGGAAGCGCACGTCATATATCCCCATCATGTGACGCGCGCGGGTCGTCGGTCAGGCGATTTCAACCGCGACAAAGATCTGGTTGCCGCTGCGATTGATCAGCACCAGCGCCGGGTCGGTCTTTTCGCTGTCCAGCGCAGCTTTCAGTGCGTCCGGCGTCAGCGTGTCCTGGCCACCCAGTTTGACGATGATATCACCGCGCTGCAGACCGGCCTTGGCGGCAGGGCTGTCGGGCTTCAGGTCGGTCACAACCACGCCGTCAACGCCTTCGGCCACACCCATCTCGGCGCGGGCGGCCTCGGTCAGTGGCGCAACGGTGACACCCAGTTGGGTACCAGTGGCTTCCGCATCAACGGGGCCGTCCACTTGGGCCTGGGCAGACTGGTGCTGGCCAATCGTCAATTGCAGGTCCTGTTGGGTGCCGTCGCGCAGCACGGTCAGGGTGCTGTCGGTGCCAACTTTGGTGGTGCCAACCAGAAGGGGCAGGTCGCTGCTGTTATCCACGGTCTCGTCATTGAAACTCAGGATCACGTCGCCCTGTTGCAGAACACCGTCCGCCGGGCTACCGGCCACGACGTCCGAAACCAAAGCACCGGTCGAGCTGTCGATACCAAGCGCCGCTGCCAGTTCCGGACTGACATTCTGGATCGACACGCCCAGCCAACCACGGCTGACCTGACCGTCATCGCGCAGATCGGCTGCGATATGTTCCACGATGTTCGATGTCACCGCAAAGCCAAGGCCGACCGAGCCGCCGCTGGGCGAATAGATGGCCGAATTCACGCCGACCACTTCGCCTTCCATGTTGAACAGCGGACCGCCCGAGTTGCCTTTGTTGATGGCCGCATCGGTCTGAATGAACTCGGCATAAGGCCCTTGCGAGATGTTGCGGCCCTTGGCCGAGACGATCCCGGTGGTAACGGTCGAGCTCAGGCCGAACGGGTTGCCGATGGCCACCACGTCCTCGCCCACGCGGATCACGTCGCTGTCGCCCATTTCGACCGCTTGCAGGGTTTCGCCTGCGTCGATCTTCAGAACGGCAATATCGGTCAGCGGGTCGGTGCCGATCACTTCGGCGTCAAACGTGCGGTCATCGTTCAGGCGCACAGTGACCGATGAGGCGTTGTCGACCACGTGGTGGTTGGTCACGATAAACCCGGCCTCATCCAGAACAAACCCCGATCCCAGACCCTGTGCCGGGCCGCGTTGTGGCATTTGGAAACCTTCGGGGCCACCGAAGCGTTTGAAGAACTCGCCAAAGGGATGGCCTTCGAAGTCAAACTCCTGACCTTGCGCCGGGCTTGTGGCGATGTCCTGCTCGGCGATGATGGTCACCACCGACGGGGATACGGTTTCGACCAGATCGGCCAGTGCCTCATCCGCCATCGAGGGCAGAGCGGTTGTCGCCAGCAATGCAGCGCCCAGTGCGCTGACGCCGATCCAACTGGAATTTCGCGGCAAAAGAAGCGAGGATTTACGGATGCTCATTTGTGTCTCCTGTTCATATCGCGCGATTGCTGTCGCGCGTTAACAGGCAGATAGAACGCCAGTCTTTGGCTTACGTGGCGAGAGGGTTAAGAAATCTTAATTTTGCCACAAACCGCCTGTTCGGTGTGCCGCGATGTGGGTCAGAGATTCGGGCGAAGGCCTTGAGCGAATCGGAGGATTGTTGCCGAAACGTGTGTCAAACACTCAAAAGTGTTGAATTTCGTTTCCCTTGTGGACAATCGGGTGGCCTGAAATATCAAAAAGAGAGTGATCTTCCTTTAGTTGTGGACCGGTTCCAAAAACTGTGAGCCGACCGGTTTAACAACACGAGATTGTTATCAGATAGCGCATTACGCATGTGCATAACGGCCTTATTTGTGAATTCCTAAAAATCTAAGCACACTTGGAAGTTGTGTAAGCGAAAGCAGAATGTTGCTTAAAAGCCATTCGTTTGCTGCTGAACTGGGCAGTTTTGTCCAATTTTACGTTGTTTCGACGGATCGGATCGGGGAATATGAACATGCCCAAGTGAGGGGGAGCCGAAGGCACTAGGGGGTGCCAACGGTGATCTCGGTCTTAAATAGCGCTAGCGGCATGTTAACGAGGGGGTCTTGTTTAGGTTTAGCGGCGGAAAACCCAGTCAGCCTGTTTGGCGAGATTGGTCGCGCTTTTGAGATCGAAGAAAAGTGGTAGTCCTGTTTGGGTACGCGGCCCGGTCGTCATCGACCGGGCCGTGATCATTTTGGGGGCTGGTTTTGGTGCCATGCGGCCCAGTCCTCGGGCGTGTCCAGATCCAGCAATGCATGTGAACCCGGCAAGGCAACTGTGAAAACCCGGTCCTTGTTTGTGCGCACGACGGATTGCGCGCCTTCGTCTCCGGTCAATTGGGCCAGCGCCGCAAACAGGCTTTGGTCGAACACCACGGGATGACCCGGCTTGCCGCTTTGTGTGGCACCGCGCCAGATCAGGAAGTCGGGGTTGTTGTTGTGTGCTGCCAGAACCTCCGCCAGATCGTTCGATGTCAGGTCGGGTAAATCGGCCAGCATCACCATGACGGCCGTTGCGTCCGGGCCTATATGCGCCAACGCACCGCGCAAGCTGGCATTCATTCCTTCCGCAGCGTCCGGAATCGGCACCCGACGAACATCAAGACCGTCCAGCGCCTGATACCGGGGATGAGGCCTTTGGGGCAGGGCGACCGTCACAGGCCCGGCGGCCAGCGCAGTTTGGGCGGATCGCCTGAGCAGCGAAACACCGTCCACCTGTTGCAACAGCTTGTCCGCACCGCCCATCCGCGACGATTGCCCGGCGGCCAGCAGGATGATGGGAATCCTCGTCATTCCGCCACCATGCCGTCCGGGCGGCGCCAAGTCATCCCCTCATCCGGGCACCATCCGCGTCAAACAATGGGGTCGAGATCACGCGGGCCTTGCGCATCTGGCCCAGGATTTCGATTTCGACCACCAGCCCGTCGCTTACACGTTCTGTTGGGAGAAAGCCCATGGCGACGGACTTCTGCGCATAATGCGAAAACCCACCCGAGGTGCAGAAACCGACGACGGACCCGTCCAGCCAGATCGGCTCGTAAGCATTCACATCGGCATCTTCGGTGTCGACCTCAAAAGCGACCAGCTTGCGGGCGGTGCCATTGGCACGCTCCGCCTCGGCAGCGGCGCGGCCGATGAAGTCCGCGTTCTTGGAAAATGAGATAAAGCGATCCAGCCCCGTTTCGGCGGCGGTGTAATCGGGCGAGAACTCTCGCATCCATGAGCCAAAGAACTTGTCCAGCCGAAGGGACATCATGGCACGCATACCAAAAGGGGTTATTCCGTGCGGCTGCCCGCCCTGCCACAAGGTCCACCAGAGCTGCCTTTGGGCCATTGGATCACAGTAGATCTCATACCCCAGATCGCCGGTATAGCTTACCCGCTGGACGATGCAGTCGGTCATGCCGATGGTCATCGGGCAAACGTCGAGGAACCTCAGGTCTGTCACATCCTGACGTGTGCAGGCCGCCAGTACTTCGGTGGCCTTTGGCCCTGCAATCTGGAAGCCGTTCAGACGGTCGCTGATATTTTCAACCGTCACGCCCTCGGCCAAATTCTGTTGGAACCAGCGCATATGATAGGCCTGACTGCCATATGCGGCCGTCAGGCGGAACTCGGTCTCGCGCAGGCAGGAAACGGTGAAATCGCCGATCAGCTTGCCCTTGGGCGACAACATTGGCGTCAAAGACACGCGCCCCGGCTGAGGAATGCGTCCGGCCATGATCCGGTCCAACCATGCACGGGCGTTGGGGCCGGTGACGCGGTATTTGCCGAAATTGTGGACCTCGTTGATGCCGACGCTGTCGCGGACGGCGCGAACCTCGCGGCCAGTGGCGTCGAACGCGTCCGAGCGGCGAAAGGACGGCGTTTCGTAGCCCGGTTCATCCCCTTGGGCGAAGTAATTCGGCACCTCAAGCCCGTATTGCTGCCCCCACACCGCGCCCAGATCGCTGAAGATGTCATACATCGGGGTCGTGCGGTTGGGGCGGGCGGCGGGCAGTTCCTCGTTCGGGTAGGCGACGCTGAAGCGTTTTTGATAGTTCTCGATCACCTTCGGGCGGGTATAGCCGGGGCTGATCCAATCGCCAAACCGGGCCACATCCATGGCAAAGACGTCGCGTTCGGGCTCGCCCTCGATCATCCATTGCGCCAGCGTCAGGCCAACGCCGCCGCCCTGAGAGAACCCGGCCATGACACCGCAGGCCGACCAATAGTTGCGCATCCCCGGCACCGGCCCGACCAAAGGGTTCCCGTCCGGCGCAAAGGTGAACGGCCCGTGGATCACCGATTTCACACCGGCCTCGGCCAGAACCGGAAAGCGTTTATAGGCAAACTCGATACTGTCGGTGATCTTGTCATAGTCATCCGGCAGTAGTTCATGCCCGAACTCCCATGGCGTTCCGTCTACGGCCCAGGGTTTGCAGGGCTGTTCGTAGAACCCGATGCACAGGCCGCGGCCTTCCTGCCTCAGATAGCTTTCGCCCGCAGGGTCCATCACATGCGGATGCTCGCCGCCCGCGTCGATGATCGCCTCGATCTGAGGGATCGAGTCCGTCACCAGATACTGATGCTCCATCGGGTGCAGCGGGAAATAGACCCCCGCCATCGCGCCGACCTCACGTGCCCAAAGGCCGCCTGCGTTGACCACATGCTCGGCGTGGATCGTGCCCTTGTCGGTGACCACGTCCCATGTGCCGTCGGCGCGCTGGTTGGTTTCGCGCACCATGCAATGGGTCTCGATCGTGGCTCCGCCCATCCGCGCCGCTTTGGCATAGGCGTGTGTCGTGCCCGAGGGGTCCAGATGCCCGTCCAGCGGATCATAAAGCGCGCCGATGATGCCGTCGGTGTTGGTGATGGGGGCGATGTTTTTGATCTCGTCCGGGCCGACAATCTCGGTCTCAAGCCCCATGAAGCGATGCTTGGCCCGCTCGGCCAGCAGCATGTCAAAGCGGTCCTGATTGTCGGCCAGGGTCACACCGCCCACATGGTGCAGCCCGCAGGACATGCCGGTGATCTCTTCCAACTCTTTATACAGCCGGATCGTATAGCCTTGCAGCGCCGCCATGTTGGTGTCGCCGTTCAGCGTATGAAACCCGCCCGCCGCGTGCCAGGTCGAACCGCTGGTCAGTTCCGAGCGTTCCAGCAGCATCACATCAGCCCATCCAAGCTTGGTCAGGTGATACAGCACGGAACACCCGACAACGCCGCCGCCTATCACCGCCACACGGGTTTGAAGTTTCATGAACGCCTCCGATTTGCTTGGTTTCCACTGTGATCTGCGCGCGCGCAGATGCAACGCCAAATGCGACAAGAATTGTCGCTGGACGAAATCCTCAATTCCGGTCAAAGACAGACAAAAGCGGTCACAAGGCTGTTACAGAATCAAGCTAACTGCCGCGCCGACTGGATCCCTCCTGAAACACTCAACAAGGAAAATGAGATGAGCAAGTTTGACCTCAAACCGCTGTCGCTGAGCCGCCGTGAATTCATGGCAAAAGCAGGCGCATTGGGCCTGAGCGCCGCTGCGGCAAACCTGATCTGGGCCGAGGCCGGTCTGGCGGATACCCCCAAGAAGGGCGGCCACTTCGTGTTGGGCCTGAAGGGCGGCGAAAGCACCAACACGCTGGACCCGGCGCTGTCGGCTTCGCATGTGACCGCCAAGGCGCTGCGGGCCTTTGGCAACACGTTGACCGTTGTCTCGGCTGATGGTGGGCTTGAGCCCAGCATCGCTGAAAGCTGGGAGGCGTCTGAAGACGCCAAAGACTGGACCTTCCGCATTCGCAAAGGGGTCGAGTTCCACAACGGCAAGACCCTGACACCCGAAGACGTGCAACTGACCCTTGCGCGTCATTCAAACGAAGAGTCGCAGTCCGGTGCGCTGGGGATCATGCGCGGGATCGAGGATATTCACGTCGATGGCGACAATGTCGTGATCAGCTTGACCACCCCCAACGCGGACCTTCCTTACCTGATGTCCGACTACCACCTGATCATGCAGCCGGGCGGTGGCATGGACAACCCGGCCGAGGGGATCTCGACCGGTGCCTACAAGGTGGTCGCGGATGAGCCCGGTATTCGCTACGCGTTCGAGAAGTTTGCGAACCATTGGGATGACAGTGTCGGCCATTTCGACAGCCACGAGATTCTGGTTCTGAACGACGACACCGCCCGCTCGGCCGCGTTGCAGGCCGGTCAGGTGCACGCGATCAACATCGTGCCGCCGCGCACCGCAAAACTGTTCGGTCGCGCGCCCGGTGTGACCATCAACGCAACCTCGGGCCGTGGGCATTACATCTTTGTCATGCATTGCGACACCGCGCCGTTCGACAACAAAGACCTGCGTCTGGCGCTGAAATACGCGATCAACCGCGAGGAACTGGTCGACAAGGTGCTGCGTGGCTACGGCTCGGTCGGCAATGACATTCCGATCAACGAAGCCTATCCGCTGTTCGACGGCACGATGGAGCAACGCCAGTTCGATCTGGCCAAGGCTGCCGAGCATTACAAGGCGTCGGGCCATGACGGCTCTCCTATCGTTCTGCATGTCTCGGACGGTGCCTTTGCCGGTGCGGTCGACGCGGCGCAGCTGTTCCAGTTGTCGGCTCAAGAGGCCGGTATTCCGCTGGAAATCCAGCGTGAGCCTGCAGATGGTTACTGGTCGGAAGTGTGGAACAACAAGCCGTTCTGTGCCTCGTATTGGGGCGGGCGTCCTGTGCAGGATCAGATGTGGTCGGTTGGCTACCTATCGACTGCCGATTGGAACGACACCCATTTCAAGAACGAAGAATTCGACGCGCTGCTGCTGAAAGCCCGTGCCGAACTGGACGAGACCAAGCGCAAGGAAATCTACGGCCAAATGGCCCGGATCGTTTGGGAAGAAGGCGGTCTGATCAATCCGATGTTCAACCAGTTCATCGACGGCTATTCGGACAAGGTGACCGGCTGGGCCGCGCATGCCAATGGCGACCTGATGGACGGTTATGTCGCAAGCCGGACCTGGTTTGCGTAACCCCTTAAACAGAACCGGCGCCCTGTGATCGGGCGCCGGTTTTTCTTTCGGCTGGTTACAGCGGGCGGATTTTCAGGCCCGTTACCCGATTGCCCTCACGGGCCGTGACCTCGAACCGGAAGCCGTGGAACGAGAAGACCTGACCCACCACCGGGATCATCTGCGCCTCGTGAATGACAAGCCCGGCCAGTGTGTTGGCCTCTTCGTCCGGCAGGGACCAATCCAACGCGCGGTTCACGTCGCGGATCGTCATCGCCCCTTCGACCAGATACTGGCCATCATCGGTTCGGGTGACCGGAACCTCTTCTTCAAGGTCGAACTCATCGGCAATCTCGCCGACGATCTCTTCCAGAATATCCTCAAGCGTGATCAGACCACGCAGCGAGCCGTATTCGTCCACAACCAGCGCAAAATGGCTGTGCATGCGCAGGAACTCTCGCATCTGGTCGTCCAGAGTGGTCGTTTCCGGCACGAAATACGGGTCATTGGCGACCCTTGCGATATCGAAGGACTTTAGCCGGTCCGCATCGCCGTCGGCCCCACCAACCTGCGCGTACATGGCGCGGAACAGGTCTTTGGCGTGGACCACACCGACGATATTCTCGGGCTCATCCCGAAAGACGGGCAGGCGGGTATGAGGGCTTTCCAGACATTGCTTCAGGATCGCCTCGGGCGCTGCGTCTGCATCGATCATCTCGATGTTCGAACGGTGGAGCATAATCTCTTCCACAACCCGGTCGCCCAGATCCAGCGCGCCCAGAATGCGGTCGCGGTCTTCCTTTTCGACGACACCTTCGGAGTGACCCAGTTGCAAAGCACCAGCGATTTCCTCGCGCACGGCAAGGATGTTGCTGTCGGGGTCGATCTGCACCCCGAACAGGCGCAGAACAGCCCGCACCAAAAGCCGAACCGCCGCGACGATGGGCGAAAACACCGTTACCACCACGCTGATGATCGGGGCAACGGCTGCGGCCGCTTTTTCCGAGTTTGTGATGGCGTAGGTTTTCGGCAAGACCTCAGCGAAGATCAGAACCAGCAGGGTCATGACCAGCGTCGCCAGTGCCACGCCGCTTTCACCGAACAGGCGCGTGAACAGGGCCGTGGCCAGCGAGGCCGCCAGAATGTTCACAAGGTTGTTGCCCAGCAGGACCGATCCGATCAGACGCTCATTATCGTCGGTGATTTCCAGCGCCTTCTTGGCCCCGCGCGAGCCCTTGTCGGCCTGCGCGCGCAACTTACCGCGCGATGACGCTGTAAGTGCCGTTTCAGAGCCGGAGAAAAAGCCAGACAGGAATAGCAAAAGCAGGATAGCGCCCGAGGTTAACCAGAATGCGCCGTCGATCAGAGAGGATGTGGGTTCCATCGGTCCTTGGTTGTTCGTGTTTCTGCATCCGTTATGGGGATGCTGCCCCTATGGATCAAGGGTTTAGCCCTTGTCGCCGGGGTCTTTCGCCAGCGGGTGATGCTCTAACACCAGTTCCGCAAGCCTTTCGTCCAGAACGTGGGTGTAGATCTCGGTTGTGGCAACATCGGCATGGCCCAGCAGCGTCTGGATCGAGCGCAGATCGGCCCCGTTGGCCAGCAGATGGGTGGCAAAGGCGTGGCGCAGAGTGTGGGGCGTGACCTTTTCGGGCGATACACCGCCCTGAACCGCCAGTTCCTTGACCAGCAGGAAGAACCGGTGCCGCGTCAGATGGCCGGATTTGCCACGCGACGGGAACAGGAACCTGGATCGCTGCCCGCCTTTTTCGACCATCTTGTCTTCGGCTTCGTCCCGCATTCTCAGCCATTCCGAAAGTGCCTCGCGGGCTGGGGGCGACAACGGCACCATGCGTTCCTTGCCGCCTTTGCCCAGCACCAGCAACATGCGCGGATCACCCCGCGCTGATGAGACCGGCAGTGAGACCAGCTCGGTCACGCGCATGCCGGTGGCATATAGCAACTCCATCAAACAGGAATTGCGCACGCGGTCGGCTTCGGTGCGCCCGGTATTGCGGGCGGCTTCCAGCAGCCGGTCGACCTCGGGCACGTCCAGCGTTTTGGGCAGTTTCTTGGTCCGTCCGGGGCCTTTGATCTGAATGGCGGGATCGGCCTCGCGCCAGCCTTCCTCGAATGCGAACCGATACAATTGCTTGATCGCCGAAAGCCGCCGCGCCCGAGTGGATTTCGACAACCCCTGTGCATCGCAATCGATGAGATACCCTTCAATCTGGTCGCGATCAGCCTGTTCGAACGTTATGTTTCGGTGCTCCAACCACGCGGCGAAATCCTTCAGGTCTCGCCCATAGGCCAGCAGAGTGTTGGTTGCGGCCCCCAACTCGGCCGCTTGCGCCTGCAAAAAGGTCGAGATCCACAATTCTTGCGAGGCTGGTCCACCCATGACCGTCACCCCTGCAGGATCAGAAGGTTCAGCGCCGCGCGTCTGGCGGTGTCTTCCAGCCCCACGTGCCGAAAGGCCGCAATGGCCGCTGTCAGATCGACCAGATTGCCGCGTGCACCATGGGTGAACAGTTGCATGGCCTCCAGAATGGCCTCTCCCAACTGGCCCTGTTCCAGCAGGGCGTCGATATCTGACGGAACAGGCGCGGCCCATTCGAACCCCTGCGCCACCGCATCAGCCAGCGGCGAGGGCGAGACCGCGCGACCGGGGTCCCCTTGCGCAAGGGCCACGAGGAACTGAGCCTCGGTTGATTTGTCCGGTGTTGTCAGGGCTGCCCGCTCGTATTGCTCGGACAGCATAAGAATGCGCCAGCGCAGGTTGTCCGTGGCCGGAACGGGCAGGGTCACGTTGGCCAGCCGGTCGGCGAACAGCTCGGCAAATGGCACTTCCAGCCCGACACTGCGCATCTGATCCCATGCGCGGGGCAGGGTCTTTCCGATCGCTTCGGCATTGCCGCTGTCCAGCGCGCTTTCGAACTGCTGGATGGCCGCGACCCGATCCCAGACCGCGCCCGATGCAGCCGGGTCCCGCTCGGTATAAAGCCCCAGCAACTGGTTGGGCGTCAGGGCACCGATACGCGTCAGACGTTCGGCGGCCTCGATCTGGGCTTTCCACCCGGCCACATCGCGCAGGTCTGCATTGGCAAAGGCGCGGGGCAGCGGGGCAGATGGCAACCGTTCCCCGATCGCTTCGAACAGGCGGAAGCTGAGCGGCGTCGGGTCTTCGGGCTGCGGCAGATACGCTGCGTCTTCGTAAAGTTCCGGGCTCAGGAAACGGTCCAGCACGTCAAGCTCATCCTGCGGCAGGATTTTCAGCGCATGCGCGGCCTCCAGCGTCAGCGCAGCCGAAGGCCAATCGCCCCGCCGGGCCTTGCAGAAAATCTGTGCCGCATAATCACGCGACAGATGCGGTTGCGCGATCAGGGCAGTACAACTGCGGTCTTCGTCCCCGGTCAGTAGAGTAGCATCGAACCAGCGTTGAAACCGAGCCTGCGAATCCGTGGGACCAGCCAGTTGCACCAGCGATTGCGCCGGATCAGCGGCCCCCAATTGCATCAGCCGATCAAGGCGCGCCAGTAGCAAAACCTCTTCGGCGCCGGAACCTGCGGGCGCGCGGGCTTCGGACAGCAGCAGGGTGAACAGCAACCGCTGCATGGCCGGGTTATGTTTGACTGGCACCCGCGCGATCAGTTCGGACAGACGTTCCGGGTCGCTGCCCTGCCATAGATCAACCGGCAAGCCGGTGACAGTGGATGACACCAGACCCAGCGGCTGCGACAGCGCCTCAAGCGGTGTGACCTCGACCTGAGGCTGCACCCCGTTCTGGGTGACAGGCGGCTCCAGCAGGACGGTTCCGGGCAGGTTTTCCGGCGGCTCGGTCAGCCATTCGATAGCCGACAGCGGCTCTTGCGCCTGCGCGGCCCCGGCCAGCAGCAATGCCACCGCAATGTGCTTAGTCGACATCCAGAGTGACCGGTTCACGGATTTCAGTTTGCGGGGCCGAGAAATCCGCCCCGAAATAGGGGCCGATATAGGCATAGGCCACCAGCCCGATGAAACTCAGGCAAATTAAGTAAATCAGGAACTTGATCAGACGACCCATGGCGCCACGCTGCCTCAATTTTTGATTTTGGCCAAGTTATAACTGGCATTTTTTCCAAGATCACGTCATTCACGGTGAAATGAGCGAAATTAAGCATAACACGCATCCGGCGGATACGGGATCACGATATGATCTGCACAAAACCGTGGTTCTTGTCGGCATGATGGGGGCAGGGAAGACGGCTGTGGGCCGAGCCCTGGCCGCGCGGCTGGGTGTTCCGTTTCTCGACAGCGATGCCGAGATCGAATCGGCGGCCAACTTGACCATCCCCGAGATCTTCGAACGGGATGGTGAGCCGTTTTTTCGCCAGAAGGAAACGCAAGTTATTGGCCGTCTGCTGGATGAGGAACGCGGCATTCTGTCCACCGGCGGCGGCGCGTTCATGGCAGAAGGCAACCGCGTGATGATAAGCGAGCGTGGGGCCTCGGTCTGGTTGCGGGCCGATCTGAACGTGCTGTGGAACCGGGTGCGCCATAAGGACACCCGCCCGCTGCTGCGCACTTCCGACCCGTATGCGACGCTCAAGGCCCTGTACGAGGATCGCGTGCCGGTCTATGCCGAGGCTGATCTGATTGCCGAGTCGGATGGTGAGACCTCGATCGACAATATGGTGGACCGCGTGGTCGAGGCCCTGTTGGCCCGCCCGGATGTTTTGGAACGGAAGTAAATGCATCAAACCGTACATGTGGAACTGGGCGAACGCTCGTATGATGTCGAGATTGGCCCCGATCTGCTGGCGCAATCCGGTGCGCGGATTGCCCCGTTGCTGCACCGTCCGAAGGTTGCGGTTCTGACCGATGAAAAAGTCGCCGCGCTGCATCTGGACGCGCTGCGTGACGGTCTGGCCGCTGCCGGGATCGAGATGTCGGCGCTGGCCCTTCCAGCAGGTGAGGCGACTAAAAGCTGGCCGCATTTCGAACGCGCGGTGGAATGGCTGTTGGCCGAAAAGGTCGAACGGCGCGATGTGATTGTTGCCTTGGGTGGCGGCGTGATCGGCGATCTGGCTGGCTTTGCCGCTGCCGTGCTGCGGCGCGGGGTGCGGTTTGTGCAAATCCCGACCTCGCTGCTGGCGCAGGTCGACAGTTCGGTGGGTGGCAAGACCGGGATCAACGCGCCGCAAGGCAAGAACCTGATTGGCGCGTTTCATCAACCCTCGCTGGTGCTGGCCGATACCTCGGTTCTGGGGACCATGACGCAGCGGGATTTCCTGTCTGGCTATGGTGAGGTGGTCAAATACGGCCTGCTGGGCGACGCGGAGTTCTTTGAATGGCTGGAGGCCAACGGCCCCGACGTTTCATCCGGTGATATGGCCGCACGGGTGCGCGCTGTCACCCGGTCTGTTCAGATGAAGGCTGACATCGTCGCGCGGGATGAGACCGAGCAGGGCGACCGCGCCCTGCTGAACCTCGGCCATACCTTCTGTCACGCGCTGGAGGCCGCGACGGGCTATTCCGACCGCCTGCTGCACGGCGAGGGTGTCGCCCTCGGCTGTGCGCTGGCGTTCGAGCTATCGTCCCGTTTGGGTCTGTGTTCTCAGGAAGATCCAAGCCGCGTGCGGGCGCATCTGAAAGCGATGGGGATGAAAACCGATCTGGCCGACATTCCCGGACAGCTTCCGGGCGCCGAGGTTCTGGTCGATCTGATGGCGCAGGATAAGAAGGTCATTGACGGTCAGTTGCGCTTTATTCTGGCGCGCGGGATCGGTCAGGCCTTTGTCACATCGGATGTGCCGCGTGATGCGGTGATGTCGGTGCTGCAGGACGCGTTGCCTACAGCCTGAAACAAGAGCGTGCGATCTTTTACCTGAAGCACCATGCGACACGAATGGCCCAAGAGCGCCTTAGGCGTGGCAGGGTCTTCGTGTCTCGGGTTCAAGGTCGCACGCTCTAACGCCCCCGGATCACCATCAATTCGCCGATGTTTTCCCGCGTGATATAGCCGATCATACGACCCGTGCGGCTGGTGACAGCAATCGCCGGGGCACCCTTGTGCAGCCCTTTCAGAACCGCCTCAAGGCCGGTAGTCAGTCCAACCTGAGGGATATCGCCCTCCATGATCGAGGTCGCAGGGTCCGACCGGGGATGATCCCCCGCCAGCGCGGCAAACAAACGATCCCGCGTGACAAAGCCAAGCAAGGCCCCGTCGGTATCCAAGACGGGAAACTCGTGCTGCGTCGTGTGAATGACGGCTTGGGCGGCGGTGTTCAAACTGTCCTGCGGCGACAGCGCGTGAAACTCGGTAATCATCGCATCCCGCGCCAGCACACGGCGCGCGACGGATCGCAGGGCGACGTCCTGATTTTCGGCATTGGCTGCGATGAACACAAAAACGGCAATCAGAACAAGGATCGGATTGCCCGAGCTCAGGCCCCAGAACCCCAATCCAATGGCAACAATCTGCCCGCTGAATGCGGCAATGCGGGTGGCCTGAACCCGGTCCATCCTGAGGCACAACAGGGCGCGGACCACGCGCCCCCCATCCATGGGGAAAGCCGGGATCATGTTGAAGGCCGCCAGCAGCAGATTGACATAGGCCAACCGTTGCAAGATCCCGAAACTGGCCGAGTCCAGATCAGTGACTGAACCGGGCGATATGCCCGCGCCCAGCAGAACCAACACCAACCAAATGACGATATTCACCGCAGGCCCGGCCAGCGCCACCCAGACCTCTTGCATCGGTTTTTCGGGCATCCGTTCCAGACGGGCCAGACCGCCGATGGGCAACAGCGTTATATCGGGGGTTTTGATGCCAAAGCGCCGGGCCATCAGGGCATGACCGAACTCATGCGCCACAACGCAGGCAAACAGGGCCAGCACAAACAGCAGATTGTCGATGACCGCAGGCCAGCCACCGTTGGAGTAGGCGGCAAAGCCGACCCAGGCCAACAAAAGGAAGAAGGTGACATGGACCCTCAGTTCGGACCCGAGGAACCGGCCGAGGGCGAAGGACCATGTCATGTGTTTACTCCGTTTCGCTTAGAACGGAATCTCGTCGTCGTCGATTCCGCCGGATGCAGTGGCAGGGGCGCTGGATTGGCCACCATAGGGGTCGCCATAGCCGCCACCGGCCTGACCGCCGCCATAGCCGCCCGACTGTCCTCCGCCATAACCGCCACCGCCGCCGCCTTCACCGCCGCGGCTGTCCAGCAGTGTCAGTTCACCGCGATAGGGGCGCAGCACCACTTCGGTCGAATAGCGATCCTGCCCCGATTGATCCTGCCATTTGCGCGTTTCCAACTGGCCTTCGATATAGACCTTGCTGCCCTTGCGCAGATACTGCTCGGCAATGCGGGCCAGCGGTTCCGAGAAGATGGCAACCGAGTGCCATTCCGTCCGTTCCCGGCGTTCACCGGTGTTGCGGTCTTTCCAGTTCTCGGAGGTGGCGATGCGCAGGTTGCACACTTTGCCGCCGTTCTGAAATGACCGAACCTCGGGATCGCGGCCAAGATTGCCGACCAGAATGACCTTGTTGACTGAACCCGCCATGTATTTCCCCGTTCTGTATTGATCTGAGTGCGCCGAATCTGGCGCCGGATGTCTTTGCGACCCTATATCGCCTGCGTCTTGGTTAAAACATGATTGATCACGACAACGTTCGGCAAGAATTCTTGCGTCTGTCTTTACCAAGCTTTCATTTTTGACTGGAATACCTATACTCCGACTGATTTTTGAGCGAGCGGGATAGGCTTTCATGCGTTCTGTGTGTGTTGGGTTAACGGTTCTGGGCGTTGTGTTGCTGTCTGGATCTGTGCAGGCGGACACGTTGTCCACGAAAAGCCGGATGGACATTTTTCTGAAACAATCCAAAGTATTGGATGGCAGGGCGGCAACGCAGTATCGCGGCTCCGAGCGCCTGAAACCAAAGACCGAGCGGGTCAAGGTGAACAAGCGCTATACCGGCAGCTACCGGGGCGAATACCTGAGCCTCGCGCGCGATGCGGCCCGGTTGCACAGCATCCCCGAAGATCTGTTCCTGCGGCTGGTGCAGCAGGAAAGCGGCTGGAACCCGCATGCCAAATCTCACAAGGGGGCGTTGGGGCTGGCGCAGCTGATGCCTCAGACCGCCAAGTTGCTGGGCGTGAACCCGCATGATCCCAAGCAGAACCTTGAAGGCGGCGCGCGCTATCTGTCCTGGCAATACCGCAAGTTCAAATCCTGGCCTTTGGCGCTGGCGGCGTATAACGCTGGCCCGAAAGCGGTTGAAAAGCACGGCGGAATCCCACCCTACAAGGAAACCCAGAACTACGTGAAGGTAATCTGGGGCGGCTGATCGGGTGATGCTGCAAGGCGGCATGATCTGATCCTTGATCCGGCAATGACCGCTGACCTAACCTGTAGGCGATCTTTCAGGACCCGAACAGGTGCCGATGTTGCAAGACCGACCGGAAATCCCCGCTGAAACAAAGGCCAATTGGCAAAGGTTGGTGGACCTTGTTGCCAAGCTTGCCGATGTGCCTGCCAGTCTGATCATGAAAACGGATGCGCCGGATCATACGGTCCTGATCACCTCGGACCACCCTCAGAATCCGTATCCCGTGGGGATGAACTTTCAGTTGAATCCCAAGCTTTATTGTCAGGGCGTGTTGCAACAGGACAGCGAGTTGGTGGTCGAGGACGCCACCTGTGATCCCGTCTGGAGCGGTAATGACGACATGGAACACGGCATGTCCTTTTACATCGGATTGCCGCTGAAATGGCCGGACGGGGCGGTGTTCGGAACCATCTGCATTCTGGACCGGCACCGCAATCGTCGCGCGCTGTTGTTTCGCGAAGGGCTGGCACAATTCGCGCGTATGGTCGAATCCGATCTCGCTTTGATTCAAGAGGTTTATCTGCGTCGCGCGCTGGAAGAAAAGCTGAATCAAACATTGGCGCAACTGGAAAGCCGGGTGCAGGCTCGCACCCGTGAATTGCAAGAAACAAACACCGCCCTGCGCGTTCTGCTGACCAGCGTCGATGATGACCGCAAAGACCATGACCAGGATATTGTCGAGCGGGTGCGCCTGATGGTCTTGCCCTATCTGGACAAGCTGCGCGGACATCTGCCCGAGGGCGGCGCGGCCCATGCTTATCTGGATCTGGCCGAAAGCAACCTTAGGGATATGACCTCGATGCTGTCGGACAAACTGTCCGATGCGTTCTCGATCATGACACCGACCGAGATCGAAATTGCGCAGTTGGTGATGTCCGGGAAAACGACGAAAGACATTGCGCGGGCCTTGTCGCGTGAGACGTCGACCATCGATTTTCATCGCAACAACATTCGCCGGAAATTGGGCTTGGATGGGCGCGATCAGAATCTGCGCAGTCATCTGCTTTCTATTTCCTGAACATAGAATATGGGGAATGCCCCCATATTCCCCCCAGATTTTTCTGATCTGAGCCTGTTGTTCCCCTGTTGTTACCCTTCCGATCAGGTGCGCCGCACGCGCGCCTGACCAACAAGGAGGTACAAGATGGATCGCAAAGATCTGAAGCCCACAATCCTGAACGGACAGAAAGACAGATTGGCCAAGGGCCTGTCGCGCCGGTCTTTCTTTATGGCGGCAGGCGCGGCCGGAGTCGGCGCATCGCTGCTGAACGGCAAACCGGCCGAGGCGCAATCGCAAGCCTGGCTTCAGCCGGGCAACAATAACCACGTTATCGACCTGCAAGGCTCGACCGGTCAGGCCAGTACAGGCACGGTCGGGATCGACTATTACGGGCATTGCGCGATCAAGATCACCTCGCCCAACGGTGCGACCGTGCTGTTCGACCCGTGGCGCGATGATCCGTCGGGTGCTTGGGGCTTGTGGTTCCGCAATGAGTTCCCTCAGATCCCTGTGGACATAACCCTGTCGACCCACGCCCATTTTGACCATGACGCGATCGAGCGCCCAAGCTCGACCATGGTTTTGGACCGGATGGTCGGCCATTTCGAATTTGCCGATGTCAAAATCACCGGCTTTGCAGACAAACACGCCTGTGTGGCACCGGGTTGGTACGAATGGACCAATGCGCTGGCCGAGTTTGGCGTGGAAGCCTGTCCGCCCAACAACGTGGGCCACATGGATATGGTGGTCTATCTGGTCGAAACCGGCGGCATCCGCACGCTGATCTGGGGCGACAACCGCCATAACCCGCCGCAGGAATTCTGGGATGCAATCGGGCAGGTGGACGTGCTGACCCTTCCGGTCGATGGGTCAGAGCATATCCTCAGCTACCAGCAGGGCAACGACATCGTCTCAAAGCTGAAACCAAAGGTTGTCATTCCGACCCACTATCTGAACGAGGTCACGTCCTACACGCTGACCACGCTGCAATCGGCAGATGACTGGGTGAAGGCGCAGCCCAGCTACAAAATGCTCGACAGCGCGAGCCTGACGCTTGAGGCCGGAGAGATTGGCGGCATGACTCAGGAATTCATGCATTTCGGCAACAACGTAATGACCGGTTGATACAAGGACCGGCAGAACCACCACTCGCAAATCAAGTGCGCCGGTAATCTGACGGTTTCCCCGCCTCAGGGCGCAAAAGAAAGGGCCGGTCCTTGAACCGGCCCTTTTTTCCAGTGTTGCAGGGTTTATTCCGCTGCGATTTTGATCACCGGTTCCATACGGGCCAGAACCTCGTCGGCCAGATGGCACTTCACCTGATGCCCATCAGCCAGTGTCTTGACCGGTGGCACATCCGACTCGCATCGCCCGTCCGGAACTTCGGACTTCCAGCGGCAGCGGGTCTGGAACGGGCAACCCGGCGGCGGGTTCATGGCCGAGGGGATATCGCCCTCCAGAACGATATGCTCTTTCTCGATCGAAGTATCCGCAATCGGAACCGCGCTCAGCAAGGCCTCGGTATAGGGGTGATAGGGCGGCGAGAAGACCTGATCGGTTGTCCCCAACTCGACCACATGGCCCAGATACATTACCATCACCCGGTCGCTGAGGTATCGGACAATCGACAGATCGTGGCTGATGAACAGCAAGGTGGTCTTGTGTTCGCGCTGAATCTCCATCAGCAGATCGGTCACTGCGGCCTGTACTGACACGTCCAGCGCAGATACGGGTTCATCCGCAACCACGATCCGTGCATCGCCTGCAAAGGCGCGTGCGATACCGACGCGTTGCTTTTGGCCGCCCGACAATTGCCGTGGCATTCGGTCGGCGAAGGCACGCGGCAGTTTCACCAGATCCAGCAGTTCCAGCATCCGTTGCTTTCGCTCGGCCTCGGAATTGCCGACACCGAAGATTTCCAGCGCCCGGATGATCTGTCGCCCAACCGTCATCGACGGGTTCAGCGTGTCAAACGGGTTCTGGAACACCATCTGAACCTCGCCCACGGTCTTGGCATCGCGCTCCTCAATAGGCACCGCTTCGATATTGCGGTTGTCCAGAAGGATCTGACCGTCCGTTGCCGTCTCAAGCCCCATCAACACCTTGGCAAAGGTGGACTTGCCGCATCCGGATTCACCCACAATGGCGAGGGTCTCGGATTCATGCGCCTCAAAGCTCAGCGTCTCATTGGCTTTCACAACTTTGGTTTCACCGCCCCCGAACAGGGCGTTGGCCGCCACCTCATAGTATTTCTTGAGGTTGTCCATTTTCAGGACCGTGCGCCCGATCTCGGCCTTTTCTTTCTGTTCGCCGACGGTAATGGGCGCATTCCAGTCAATTTCCTTGAACTTCAGACAGCGCGTGTGGTGGCGATCATTGCCCGGCACAGCCTCCATCAGAATATTCTGCGCGTCACAGCGACCCTCTTCGAAATAGTCGCAGCGCGGGCCAAAGTTACAGCCCGGCGGGCGTTCATGTGGCAGGGGGAAGTTCCCCGGAATGGCCACAAGCGGGCGTGCGTTCTTGTCCGCGCCGGGCAGGGGGATCGAGCGGAACAGCGCCTGCGTATAGGGGTGCTGCATCTCGTCGAACACATCCTTGATCGAGCCACGCTCGACCGCCTCGCCCGAATACATCACGCACAACCGGTCGCAGGTTTCCAGAACCAGCCCCAGGTTGTGCGAAATGAACAGCATCGAGGTGCCGTATTTCTTGCCCAGATCTTTGACCAGTTCCACCACGGCGGCCTCGACCGTCACGTCCAGCGCGGTGGTCGGCTCGTCCAGGATCAGCAGCGCAGGCTTCGACATCAGCGCCATCGCGATCACGATCCGCTGTTGCTGACCGCCCGACAACTGATGCGGGAAGGAATTCAGCATCCGCTCGGGGTCGGGCAGGCGTACGTCGGTGACAACCTCCAGCGCGCGGGCATAGGCCTCTTCGGCACCGACGCCCTCGTGGATCATCGGCACTTCCATCAGTTGCTTGCCGATCTTCATCGCGGGGTTCAGCGATGCCATCGGCTCCTGATAAATCATCGCGATTTCATTGCCGCGAATGTCGCGCAATTCATCCGAGGTCATCTCGGACAGGTCGCGCCCTTTGAACTTGATCGTGCCGCCGACAATCCGGCCGTTCTTGCCAAGATCTTGCATTACGCCAAGGGCCACGGTGGACTTACCGCACCCGGATTCACCAACCAGCCCCACAGCCTCACCGGGCTGTACGCTGACCGAGAAATCCATCACGGCAGGAATTTCACGCAGACGGGTAAAGAACGAAATCGAAAGCTTGTCGATCTCCAGAATTGGACCGTCATAATCCGCCAGTTTATTCATCTTGTATCTCCTCGCGAGAGTCCGGGGATCCCCTTCATCTGGCTAAAAATATCCCGGAGGTCTGGGGGCAGCGCCCCCAGAACAGATCACATCAGTCCTTCAGACTTTCTTCGCGCAAACCATCTGCCAGCAGGTTCAACCCAAGAACCAGCGACAACAACGCCAGCGCGGGCGGCAGGGCCGGGTGCAGATAGATCGACAGAAGCTTACGCCCCTCGTTGATCGTCGACCCCCAATCCGGGCTTTCCGGCGGCAGGCCCAGCCCGAAGAAACCCAAGGTCCCCAGCAGGATGGTGGTGTAGCCAATGCGCAGACAGAAATCGACGATCAGCGGGCCGCGCGCGTTGGGCAGGATTTCCCACAGCATGATGTACCACGGGCCTTCACCACGGGTCTGCGCCGCCGCCACATAATCGCGTGTCTTGATGTCCAGCGCCAGACCGCGCACGATGCGGAACACCGTGGGTGAGTTGACGAAGACCACCGAGACGAACACCACCAGAATCCCGCCCGGAATATCGAACAGGTCCAGATAGGTCGGCAGACCCCAGATGCGATAGGCATCAGTATCGATGATGTAGCCGCCGGATGAGATCAGCGACAGATACAGCCAGATCGTCACCCCCAACACCCCGATCAGCAACGGTGTGCGGAAATTGGGACGCGTGTAGTAGCGCGAGTTCAGCAATACACCCAGGAACAGGATCGGGAACACGAACAGCACGGCAGCCATGTAGTTCGGAACCCCGGTCGCCACGATCTCGGGCGTGACCAGCAGGTAGAATAGCAGGATCACGGGGAAGGCCAGGATCAGGTTGGCCAGGAACGAGATGAACGTGTCCAGACGACCACCGTAATATCCTGCGGGCAGACCCAGCGTAATGCCGACCATGAAGGCAAACATGGTCGCCAGTGGCGCGATCTGAACCACGATCCACGCGCCTTTGACCATACGGCTAAAGACATCGCGGGCCAGGTTGTCGCCGCCCAGCAGATACCAGGAATACGCGCCTTCTTCCGAACCCGGCAGGGGGGTTCCAGGCACCTTGTTCTTCATGCCCGAGACCTGCGCCAGCGGGTCATGGGTGACGATCAAATCAAGCGCTCCGAAGATCCCGGTGAACACCCAGAACATGACCAGACCAAAGCCGATCATGCCGATGGGGCTGTCGAACAGCTTGCCGTAAAGACCCAGCTTGCGTTTGAACGCGATCGACATTGCATAAAGCAGGATCAGTGACAGCCAAACCGGCAGGAACTGTTGCGATATCGCGCCGATGATGCCGGCGCCGGTGCCCATCACGATCCCTAGGACGATATAGGCTACGGCAATCCCGACACTTGCAAGAAAGCTGTAGCGCAGCGCGCCCTGGATCATGTTGCGCAGCCCCGAGCTTGAGGTCAGCGTGCCATCCGGGTTCACGGTCATCTGGTCTTCGGGCAGCACGATGCTTGCCAGCATCCAGACAATGATCGACAGGAACATCAGCCCCAGTGCAAGCGCCAGAAGCGGGTTGAGGAAGGCGATAGAGCCGGTCCAGGTAAGTGGTTCCATGATCTATCCCTCCTTATGCGATGCGGATGCGCGGGTTGAGGTAGACATAGCCGATATCCGAGATCAGCTGCGTCACCAGCACCACAAAGACCGACACGACCGAGATCGCCAGCAACAGCTGAATGTCGTTGTTGCCCGCCGCCTGTACCAGCGCCCAGCCAAACCCCTTGTAGTTGAACAGGGTCTCGACGATCACCACGCCGTTCAGCAGCCATGGGAACTGCAGCATGATGACGGTAAAGGGCGCGATCAGTGCGTTGCGCAGCGCGTGTTTCATAACGATGTTCGGGAACGAGACACCTTTCAGGCGCGCGGTCCGGATGTATTGCGCCGTCATCACCTCGGTCATCGAAGCGCGGGTCATTCGGGCGATATAGCCCATCCCGTATAGCGCAATGGTCAGAACCGGCAGGAAGAAGTTCTCAAACGTCGGGTTCTCCATCGCCTGTGTTGCCGTCCCCTTGAACCATTTCAATCCAACAGCAGACGAGGTGAAGATCGCGATGAAGATAACGCCCGAGACGTATTCTGGCGTTGCCGTCGTGGTAATGGCAAAGGTGGACAACGTGCGGTCCGTGGCCGAGCCTTCTTTCATCCCAGCCAGAATGCCAAGGATCAGCGCCGAAGGGACCATCAGCAGCATGACCCAGAACATCAGCCGTCCAGTCAGCGCCAGACGGGTTCCAACAACCGCCGAGACCTCGTCTTTGAAGACCGTCGAATAGCCCCAGTATCCCTGCAGGATGCCGCAGAAATTGGGCGCTTCTTCCGCGGGTTGACCGGGCAGAATACAGCGGCCCAGAACGGTGCCGTCCTCATTCGTGTGCCGGTACGAGGGTAACACGCCCAGCCATTCGCCGTATTTGATCGGCGTTGCTTGGAGATAGCCGTTCTTTTCCAGGAAACTCTCGACCTGTTCATCCGACATGCGGAAGTTGCCTTGCGTCTTCGCAAGCTTTTCAAGGTTCGGGTAGAGGTTTGTCAGAAAGAAAACCAGGAACGTCAGGCATAATGCTGTCAAAAGCATGATGCCGACGCGCCTTAGAATGAATAGTCCCATGTTAGCCCCTGTTGGTAGGCTGGCGTGCTGGTCTGTGCGCCACACACGTCGCTGTTTTTCTGGTCGCCGTCGTCAGGACGAAAAGGCCGCGCCCTTGTGGCGCGGCCTATTGCAGTTTTGGCTCAGGACAGGATGCCGAACTTATAAAGTTGCGGCAGATCCGCGATATGCTTCTCAACCCCCACCATATTCTCGCGGTGGTGACGCATGGCCGTGCGCCAGTAAGGTTGGATCACAACGCCTTCTTCGATCATGATCGCCTGCAGCTTGCCCATTACTTCGCGACGGCGGTCTACATCGGCGATCGAGTTGGCCTCGGCCAGCAGCGTGTCGAACTCTTCGTTTGCGAAACCGGATTCGTTCCACGCCACACCCGACTTGTAGGCCAGAGCCAGGATCTGAGTTCCAAGCGGACGGTGGTTCCAGTTGGTCGACGAATAGGCGTATTTGGTCCAGTCGTTCCAGAATGTCGAACCGGGCAGCACGGTGTGCTTGGCCTTGATCCCGGCGTCATTCAACTGGGCAACCACCGCTGCGGTTGTGTTCCGGCGCCAATCATCGTCGATGGACTGAACTTCATGCTCGAAGTCGCCCATGCCGGCCTCGTCCATAAGGGCTTTGGCCTTTGCAGGATCATAGGGAATACGAGTGACCGCTGAATCATGTTCCGGGTGCATCGGACCGACATGGCAGTTGTCCGCAGCGATGCCGTAGCCGGACATACCAAGCTCCAGACACACTTCGTTGTCCACGGCCATCGCCAGCGCCTGACGCACGCGTTTGTCGCCGTAGATCTTGTTGCCATCGGCGTCTTCGGCCAGTTGGTTCGGACGAATGACGATGGTAAAGCCCGACGGGATTTCCGAGCGGGTCAGGCCGATGCCGTCAAAGATGTCGACAAATTCACCGACCGATTCCCAGTTCATGTCGATTTCTTCGGCTTCGTATGCAGCCAGGAAGGCGGCAGGGTCGGTGCCGTAGTCGATGAACTCGATCCGGTCGATATAGCCGCCTTTTCCGGCTTCATAACCCCACCAGTCGAAGCCTTCGTTGCGCACCAGAACGCCTTTGACGCCGACTTCGTGGCTTTCGGGCAGCATAAAGCCGGTTCCGATCGGGTTGCCCAACATGTTGTCGGGGTCGTGGCTGCTGTGAACAATGGCCGCCGGATAGTCAGCCATGCCCGGAATGATGGTGATGTCCGGCGCGTTGCACTTCAGCTTTACGGTGTGCGTGTCAACCACGGTGATCGCACCGTCGGCTGCTTTCTGGGTGCTTTCGTCAACCAGGGACGCCATCCGCGACGCCATCGAGTTGCCTTCGACCGCCGAGTCGCACCAGCCGGTGATATTGCGGGCAACATCTTCGGCAGTGAAATCGTCGCCGTTGTTCCACTTAACACCCTTGCGAACGTTCAGAGTGTATTCGGTGGCGTCGTCATTGGCCTCCCAGCTTTCCAGCAGCATGGGCTTGAACGAGCCGTCATTGTTATATTCGACCAGATATTCCAGCCAGCCTGCGGTGAAGGTGGCAATCTGTGTCCAGTCGAAGGTGCGCGGATCTTTCAGCGCGCGCACTTCCATCTGATAGCGGATGGTGCCGCCACGCGGCGGTTCCTGTGCGGCTGCCGGTGCTTGCAAGCCGATCAGGCCATAAGCCGTGGGCACTGCAACGCCCAGCGCGGTGGCGCGGGCCATAAACTCGCGTCGGCTGAGTTTACCGTCGCGGCATTCCTGGGCGTGCATCTCTGCTGCCCAATGAACCGATGCTCCGGTTGGTGTTCGATCTGACATTTACTCTATCTCCCTGAGTAACAGTTTTTTTGATTTGATGAACCAGCTTACCCGGCGCAGTTCGCGCCGACGGGTAAATCTACGGGATTTGTTTTTTGGATTCTCTGCATCCCCATGGGCGTATTCGGCACCAGAATTTGGAACGCGTCAATGTTCGAAATCGTCATTCGAGGCACAAAAACGACATTGGCCGGTCTTGTGTTCGGGATGTTTTCGGTAACAGGTTGCGCCGGTCTGTCACGAAATTCGTAGTATTTCCGCCTGTTTTTAGGGGATCGCGCATCGATTCCTTGCGTAACATTGACAAGGATTAAGTTTTCTTAAGGGAAGGGGCCCGCGTCGTAATCTTACCATGTTGTTACTTGGAGAAATCCACATTTGCCCAGCGTTTCATGCGCGCGCGAAACCACGTGCGCTGGCGTTTTGCGAATTGGCGCGTCGAAATCGTGGCTCGTTCACGAGCCTCGTCCAGTGTCATTTCACCGTCCAGATAAGACATCAGTTCGGGCACGCCGATGGCCTTGAAAGCGGGCAGTGACGGATCATACCGGTCGCGCATGGCTGCAATCTCGTCCAAGGCACCTGTCTTTACCATCTGATCAAATCGGCGTGAGATCCGATCCAGCAGCCACGTTTTGTCCACATCAAAGATGATCGGAACGCAGTCCTCCAGCTTCAATGCAGGTGGTGGCGTATCCGATTGCCAGGATTGAAGGCTGCGACCCGTCGCGGCCTGAACCTCCCACGCGCGTTGGACGCGGGCGCGGTTGTTTATGTCCAATCGGCTAAGCGTTTGAGTGTCCACGCCGTCGATCAGATCCGGCAGGGACATCTGATCCGCGATCTGCCGAACTTCGGTGGGGGTGGCCGGGATCTCGGCCATCCCTTCGGTCAAGGCGGTGAAATACAACCCGGTGCCGCCGACGATGATCGGGCGTTCCCCAGCGGTCAGCAGGGGCACAGCCTCACGCAGCCAGTGGCCGGTTGAATAGCTCTGATCATAGGCGACATGGCCATACAGCTTGTGCGGTGCACGCGCCTCGTCCTGCGGCGACGGTCTGGCCGAGATCACTTGCCAGCAGTCGTAAACCTGACTGGCATCGGCGTTAACGATGACCCCACCAAAGGTTTCGGCGATCTGCAAAGCCAGGTCCGATTTGCCGGATGCGGTCGGGCCCGCGATTAGCACGGGCTTGCCATCCTCGATAGGCGGCAACCGGTCCCAAATTCGTGTTGCGGGTCGGTCCGCCATCAGGGTCGCCTTCTTCCTAAGCATCCGCATTGAACCTGCGGAACTTTTGCTTCATTTTGCGCCGCAAATAAACCCGTGCCAGCCCGGAGCGCAATATGAGCCTGACCCCATCACCCGAAACAACGAAACCCAAGTATAACCGCGTCATGCTGAAAATCTCAGGCGAGGCGCTGATGGGGGATCAGGGATTCGGACTTCACCCGCCAACCGTGCAACGCATCGCGCAAGAGGTGAAATCGGTTCATGATCTGGGTGTCGAGATTTGCATGGTGATCGGCGGGGGCAACATCTTTCGCGGCCTCAGCGGATCGGCACAGGGGATGGAGCGGACCACCGCTGACTATATGGGAATGCTGGCCACCGTGATGAACGCGCTGGGGATGCAGTCGGCACTGGAAGAGATTGGGGTGTTCACCCGCGTGATCTCGGCCATTCGCATGGATGAGGTGTGCGAGCCCTATATCCGCCGCCGTGCCGTGCGGCATCTGGAGAAAAAGCGGGTCTGCATCTTTGCCGCCGGAACCGGCAACCCGTATTTCACAACCGATACCGCCGCCACCCTGCGCGCCAACGAAATGGCCTGTCAGGCGATCTTCATGGGCAAGAACGGCGTTGATGGCGTGTATGATAAGGACCCGAAAGAGCACGCCGATGCGGTACGCTACGACACCGTCTCTTATGATGATGTGCTGGCCAAGCGGCTGCGGGTCATGGACGCCTCGGCCATTGCGCTGGCGCGGGACAACAACCTGCCGCTGATTGTGTTCGGCCTTGATGAGCCCGGAGGTTTCCGCGGCATTCTGGCGGGTGAGGGAACCTATACCAAGGTTCAGGGCTGACGCGGCGCTTTTGAAAGCAATTGGGGAAGGGGACCGGCCATGACGTCTTTGGATATCGATTTCGTTCGGGCTCAGTTCCCGGCCTTCTCCGAGCCCAGATTGAAAGGGCAGGCTTTTTTCGAAAATGCGGGCGGGTCATGTACGTGCAAGCCGGTGATCGACCGGCTGACGCGGTTCTACACCCAGCGCAAGGTGCAGCCTTATGCGCCGTTTGAGGCAAGCCAGCTTGCAGGGGCTGAAATGGACGAAGCCCGCGCGCGGCTGGCGGCCATTTTGGGCGTCGACACTGATGAGCTGAGCTTTGGACCCTCGACCACCCAAAACACTTACGTTCTGGCGCAGGCGGTGCGGCAATGGATGAAGCCGGGTGAGGCGATTGTCGTAACCAACCAGGATCACGAGGCAAATTCCGGTCCGTGGCGACGCCTGGCAGATGCGGGGATCGAAATCCGGGAATGGCAGATCGACCCCCAGACAGGCACGCTGAACCCGCAGGACCTTGAGAATCTGCTGGACGAGAAAACCCGCCTTGTCTGCTTTCCGCATTGCTCGAACGTGGTGGGTGAGATCAATCCGGTGACGGAAATCACCGCCATTGCTCATGCCGCCGGGGCGTTTGTCTGCGTTGACGGCGTGTCTTATGCGCCGCACGGGTTGCCGAATGTCGGGGATCTGGGACCGGATATCTATTTGTTCTCGGCCTACAAGACCTACGGCCCGCATCAGGGCTGCATGGTCATTCGGCGAACGCTTGGGGAACTGCTGCCGAACCAGGCGCATTATTTCAACGGGGACGTTCTGTATAAGCGCTTTACCCCCGCTGGACCCGACCACGCGCAGATCGCGGCAAGTGCAGGGATGGCGGATTACATCGAACTGCTGTGTCAGCACCACGGCGGACCGGACACAGGCGCGGCCGCGCAGGGGGCTTTTGTCCATGATCTGATGCGCGCCCATGAAGAGGCGTTGCTGCAACCGGTTCTGGATGCGGTCAAATCGCGCAATGCCGTGCGCCTGATCGGACCTTCTGATGCGGCGCGTCGTGCACCGACGGTCGCCTTGGCCTTGGGAAAACCGGCCGAGCCTGTGGCAGCCGAGTTGGCCAAATATGGCATCATGGCGGGTGGCAGTGATTTCTACGCGGTGCGACCGTTGCAGGCGATGGGCGTCGATCCGGCGCAGGGTGTATTGCGGGTCAGCTTCACCCACTACACCTCGCAACAGGAAATTGATCAATTGTTGGAGGCGCTTGACCGCGTTTTGTGATCCACTCAAAGCCCTGTTTCGTAGTACGAAGAAAACACCAGGGCGGTCATGTCATCTATACAGTCCCCAATCATTATCTGGTTCCGACGGGATTTGCGCCTGTCGGACCATCCGGCCTTGTCTGCCGCCGCGCAAACCGGTCGGCCCGTCATTCCGGTGTTCATTCTTGATTCACTGACCGAGACACTTGGCGCTGCACCCAAATGGCGTCTGGGTTTGGGGCTTGAAGCCTTTACGCAATCGCTGGGTCAGGCTGGCAGCCAATTGATCCTACGACGCGGCGATGCGTTGGACCAGTTGCAGAAACTGGTGTCCGAAACCGGCGCGACCGAGGTCTACTGGTCTCGGGCCTATGATCCAGAGTCGATTGCGCGGGATATCAAAGTCAAAGCGGCCCTGATCGATGATGGCGTTGAAGCCAGGTCCTTTGCGGGCCATCTGCTGTTTGAACCCTGGACCGTTGCCACGAAAACCGGGCAGCCGTTCCGCGTGTTCACTCCGATGTGGCGCGCAGTGCAGGGGCGCGAGGTACCCGAGCCATTTCCCAAAGTAACCAACCTGAACGCGCCCACCCGTTGGCCTGTGTCAGAGACGCTGGGTGACTGGAGTATGGGAAAGTCTATGAACAGGGGCGCTCGGGTCGTTTGCCCGCATGTTCGACCCGGTGAAAACGCGGCCTATGACCAACTGAACGCCTTTTTGGAGCGCGTTTCGCGCTATTCCGAAGACCGGGACCGGCTGGATGTCGATGGCACCTCGAACCTCTCGGAATATTTGTCCTTGGGCGAGATCGGCCCTCGGGCGGCGTGGCACCGTGTGCAACAGGCCGCGTTGATGGGAACGACCGGGACCGACAGTTTCCTGCGGCAGTTGGTCTGGCGCGAGTTCGCCTATCACCTGATGTATCACACGCCGCACCTGCTGACCGGCAACTGGCGACCCGAATGGGATGCCTTCCCATGGAATACCGACCCGGACCACCCCGAGGTGTTGGCCTGGAAACAGGCCAGAACCGGCATATCTGTAGTCGATGCGGGCCTGCGCGAGATGTATGTGACCGGTCGAATGCACAATCGTGCCCGGATGATCGTCGCAAGCTACCTGACCAAGCACCTGATGACCCATTGGAAAGTCGGGATGAATTGGTTTGAGGACTGTCTGATCGACTGGGACCCGGCCTCAAACGCGATGGGCTGGCAATGGGTGGCGGGTTCAGGTCCGGATGCGGCCCCGTTTTTTCGCATCTTCAACCCGCAAACGCAGCAAGAGAAGTTCGACCCTAGGAACCATTATCTGCAGCGTTGGATCGCCGAAAGGCACGCAAACCCAAGCGCCACCGCCTTGGCCTATTTCGACGCGATCCCGAGGTTCTGGGGAATGAACCCGTCCACGCCATACCCGCCACCGGTCGTGGATTTGGCTGACGGGCGCAAGCGCGCTCTGTCTGCGTATGAAAGCCGAAAAACCCAGTAAGGAACTGAAAACTTGCCAGAAACAAAAAGCCGTCCTAGCCTGAACCAAACACCGCAGAGGGGAGAGCGGATGATCCTGACGTCGACCGAGGGGCAGACAGACCTGCCCAGATATTTCGCGCAAGTCTTCAAGATGCTGGGCAAGATGGAGTCCGGGCGGCTGGATATCACTTTGCCGGATGGTCGCGTGTTTCGATCAGAAGGCCCCAAACCCGGCCCGATTGCAGCGGTCGAAATCCACGACCCGGATGTTTTTGCACGTCTTATCCGGGAAGGAGAGCTTGGGTTCTCGGACGCCTATCTGGAAGGACATTGGAGCACGCCCGACCTGCGATCCTTTATGGATCTTGTCCATCTCGGTTCGGAAACGGTTTATGACGGGTTCACCGGCAAGTTCCTGGTGCAGGCCTATGAACGGCTGCGGTTCTGGCTGCATCGCAACAATCGGAAACAGGCCAAGAAGAACATCTCGTACCACTACGATCTGGGCAATGACTTCTATGGCCTGTGGCTTGACGACACGATGACCTATTCCAGCGCACTGTTCGAGACCGGACAGGAGAGCCTGGAAAAGGCGCAGACGGCCAAATACGCCAGCCTCATTGACGAAATGGGCGTCAAACCCGGCGATCATGTGCTTGAGATCGGATGCGGCTGGGGCGGCTTTGCCGAATATGCCGCGAAAGAGCGTGGTTTGCGCGTCACCGGCCTGACCATTAGTCAGGAACAGTTGAACTTTGCGCGACAACGTATGGAAAAAGCTGGACTTTCCGACATGGTCGAGCTGAAGCTTCAGGATTATCGGGACGAGCGCGGATTGTACGACGGCATCGCCTCGATCGAGATGTTCGAGGCTGTAGGACAAAAGTACTGGCCTGTCTATTTCGAGACGGTGCGCGAACGTCTGAAGCCCGGCGCTCAGGCCACGTTGCAGATCATAACCGTGGGCGATCACCGCTGGGATTTTTACAAGAACGGCGTTGATTTCATTCAGAAATACATCTTTCCGGGCGGCATGTTGCCATCGCCCACGATCCTGCGCCAACAGATCGATCTGGCGGGGCTTGATCTGGTGCGTTCGAAAGAGTTTGGCAAAAGCTACGACCTGACGCTGCGCCGCTGGTATGACACGTTCAACGCCAAGTGGGATCAGATCGCTGACATGGGGTTTGATGAGCGTTTCCGCCGCATGTGGAATTATTATTTGACCGCATGTGGCGCGGCCTTTGACACGGGCAATTGCGATGTGACACAGATCACCATAGCAAAGCCCAGTTAAGGAACGGAATTCGTAAATGCCCACAGCCGCGCGATTAGTTGCCGCCCTTTGTCTTGCGGTGGTGGCCTTTCTGGTCTCCAGCATGGTTATCAACAACGGGGAAGAGGGTAAGGATTACGGCTATTTTACCGTGGTGAACCTTGTAATCGCTGTCGCATGTGGCTGGAAAATCATGGGCAAACGGGCAGGGCGCGGCTGGACTGCCGGGATCAACAACGGGCTGACCGGCGTGGCCTCGCTGGTGTTCTGGGCGCTGTTTGTGCAGGGCTGTTACGAGATGTTTCGCCTTGCCATGCGCAACCGCTATGACGGCCCGTTCGAGGCGCTCAAGGCGATCTTCGTGATCGGTGTCGACTATGGGCGGTTGCTGCTGGTTCCGGAAATCCTGATCACTCTGGCCGTCGGGTCGGTTCTGGCCGGTCTGGCCACGGAAATCGCCAGCCGACGCTGGCGCTGATACCCTCAACCCGACAGGAAAGCTGTTCACCCGTGTCTGATTTGTTCTTTTACGGCACCCTGCGCTACGTTCCACTGCTGGAACGCGTGCTGGGTCGGTCCGCTGGGGATGTGTCGCTGACCCCTGCCAGTCTGCCGGATCATGCAGTTCATGCGGTGGTAGGAGAGGACTTTCCGATGATCCAGCCAATGCCGGGGGCTGAGGCCGACGGCCTTTTGGCCCGCGACCTGACCAAGCAGGATCTGGCACGACTGGCCTATTACGAAGGCGGGTTTGACTATGATTTGCAGCCCTTGGCCGTAGCCTTACCCGATGGCAGCACGACGACCGCTCAGGTGTTTTTCCCGGCCCCCGGTGCCTGGGTGCCTGCGGGTCTTTGGTCGCTGGAGCGGTGGGCCGAGAAACTGGGCGAGGTCACCGCGCTGGCCGCCGAAGAGGAGATGGCCTATTTCGGCAAGGTTGATGCCAAAAAGATGACCCGCAGCATCCCGGCAATACAGACTCGCGCCCAGGCCAAGTTGTTTGCCCGGCAGCGCCGCTCGGGTGATCCGCGCGATACGGCAACGGATGTTGTCGTCCACAGTCATACACGCGCCTATGTCGATTACTTCGGCATGGAGGAAATCCAGCTACAGCACCGCCAGCACGACGGTTCGATGGGTCCTGTTCTGAACCGCAACAGCCTGATGCAGGGCAGCGCGGTTGTGGTTCTGCCCTATGACCCGGTGCAGGACACCGTGATGCTGGTCGAGCAGTTCCGCCCCCCGATCTTCCTGATCGAAGACCCCGAGCCCTGGATGTGGGAGCCGGTGGCGGGCATGATCGACGCTGGCGAAACACCGGAACAGGCGGCCCATCGCGAGGCGTTGGAGGAGGCTCAGGTCACGCTCGATGCGCTAGAGTTTGCGGGTGGGGCCTATTCCTCAAGCGGGTCTTCGACCGAGTATGTCTATCTGTATGTCGGTCTTGGAGCTTTGACCGAAACGACCGACGCAGGCGGATTGGACAGCGAAGGCGAGGATATTCGCACCCGAATTCTGCCGTATTCGGAATTCATCAGTCTTGTGGACAGCCATGCCTTCAAGGATTTGCCCTTGCTGTCGCTGGCCCATTGGCTGGCCCGTCACCGGGACCGTTTGCGCCAGTGACTATCGCGCTTGTGGTTGCGGCGGCTCGGCTGTAAATCTTCCCTGATACCAAACGACAAGAGGGCGCCATGCGCATTGCACGAGACCTTGCCGACGCAGTCGGGAAAACACCGCTGATCCGGCTGAAGCGCATCAGTGAAGAGAGCGGATGCGAAATCCTCGGCAAGGCCGAGTTCATGAACCCGGGACAGTCGGTCAAGGACCGCGCGGCGCTTTATATCATCCGCGATGCGGTCGCGCGGGGTCAGTTGAAACCCGGTGGCACCATTGTCGAAGGCACGGCGGGCAATACCGGGATCGGCTTGGCGCTGGTTGGTGCCTCAATGGGCTTCAAGACGGTGATCGTGATTCCGGAAACCCAGTCGGAAGAAAAGAAAGACATGCTGCGCCTTGCCGGCGCGCAACTGGTTCAGGTTCCGGCGGCGCCGTATCGCAACCCAAACAACTTTGTGCATTACTCGCGCCGTCTGGCCGAGGAACTGGCGCAAACCGAACCCAATGGCGCGATCTGGGCCAACCAGTTCGACAATATCGCCAACCGTCAGGCCCATGTGGAAACCACCGGCCCCGAGATTTGGGAACAGACCGATGGAAAGGTGGACGGTTTTGTCTGTGCCGTAGGTTCAGGCGGAACGCTGGCCGGTGTGGCCGACGCTTTGCAGCCCAAAGGTGTGAAGATCGGCCTGGTCGATCCGATGGGGGCAGGGCTTTACTCCTACTACACCACCGGTGAGATCGCGATGGAGGGCAGCTCGATCGCCGAAGGCATCGGACAGGTGCGCATCACCAAGAACCTGGAAGGCTTCAAGCCGGACTTTTCGTACCAGATGACCGACAATGAGGCGCTGCCCCTGATCTTCGATCTGCTGCGCGAGGAAGGTCTGGTTATGGGCGGTTCAACCGCGATCAACATGGCGGGCGCGGTGCGTCTGGCCAAGGATCTGGGCCCCGGCCATACTATCGTGACCATCCTGTGCGACTATGGCACGCGCTATCAGTCCAAGCTGTTCAACCCGGAATTCCTGCGTGAAAAAGAACTGCCGGTACCGGATTGGATGACCGAAGCACCCCGCAGCATTCCGGGCGTGTTCGAGGACGTATGATGCTGCAGCAGGTCCGCCTGTGCCTTGTTCTGGTTGCCCTGTGTCTGTTCGGGTTTGTCGGCGCGGCCACCGCGCAACTGACCGACCGGCAGAGCGAATACTATCAGGGCTGGATCAAGACGGCGGACCGGGCCGAAACGGTGATCGAGGCCAACAGGGCCTCGAATGCTGCGTTAGAAAATCTACGTTCTGAAATAAACAATTACCGCGAGGACTTTAATCAGGCGCGCGGGGCAAACACTGACCGCATTCAGACATTAGAAGGCCAGATCAAGGCGCTAGGTCCCAAGCCGGAAGGTGATGCCGAAGAACCAGAACAACTGGCGATGTTGCGCGCGCATCTGGACGAACAACTCAACAGCCTGCGCGTCCCCCGGATCATCTCGGAAGAGGCCTATAGCAGGGCCAACGGGTTGATCAGCGAGATTGACCGGATCATCCGGGACCGCCAGAAAAAAGAGCTGTTGCAGCGTGGCCCGTCCCCGATCAACCCGATCTATTGGCGGCCGGCCTGGGCAGATGTGACCGAAGCCACCCGCAGCCTGTTCAACGAGACCGCCAAGAACCTGCGTACAGATTCCGTCCGCGAACAAATCCGCGAGCGCGGTCTGGGCATTTTTCTGTTGATGGTTGCCTCGGCGGTTCTGCTGATCTTTGGGCGTTATTGGTCGGAAAGAGGCGGGGACTACCTGCGTAAACTGGGCGGTGGAGGCACCGGGGTCTGGACCTTTGTCGTCTCGCTGTTCCGCATTGCTCTGCCCTGGTTGGGTGTCTGGGCCGCCGTACAGGCGATCACGCTGACCGGGGTGCTGGGCTTGCGCGGCACGTTTCTGTTGCAAAGCGTTCCGTATTGGGCAGCGATCATTTTCTTCTACGATTGGATCGGTCGGCAGATCTATCTGATCGGAGAGGCGCAGAATTTCCGCCGCCTGTCGGCAAACAAAATCAAGGAATTGCGGGTCTATCTGGATCTGCTGGCCATCATGCTGATTTTGCACGAACTGGCCATTCTGTTCGATCAGATCGAAAATATCTCGGACGCGACGCGGGCTGTTGTCAGCTTCCCGGTTGTTGTCATGACCGCGTTGCTTCTGCTGCGGGTGCGCCATATCCGGACCAATGACGTCCAACAGGATGAGGTCGATCCAAACGCGTCAACCCGGGGCGCAAGCCTGAGCCAACTGATCGAGCTGCTTCGTCGCGTTCTGTTCCTGCTTGGCATCGCGACGCCAGTTCTGGCGATGTTCGGCTATACGAATGCAGCCGAGGCCATCGTTTTCCCTGCTGTTAAAACGCTGATCCTGATTGCGGCGCTGGTGATCGCGCAGCGCTTCCTGACAACGGTTTACGGTTGGATAACGGGGCAGGGCGACGCCGCGCGCGACTCGTTGTTTTCGGTGCTGCTGGGGTTTGCGCTTGCGATCCTGTCGGTGCCTGTTCTGGCCATCTACTGGGGCGCGCGCGAGACTGATCTGATCGAAGTCTGGACGCGCATTCTGCTGGGTTTCGACATCGGTGGCGTCACAATTTCACCCAGCAATTTCCTGACCTTTGTGGCCGTATTTGCCATCGGCTATACGGTGACGCGGCTGGTTCAAAGCGGGTTGCGCAACTCTTTGTTGCCCAAAACAAAAATTGATCCCGGCGGCCAGAACGCGATTGTGGCCGGGTCCGGCTATGTCGGGATCACCATCGCTGCGCTGATCGCGATCATGGTGGCCGGGTTCGATCTGTCCTCGCTTGCGATTGTGGCCGGGGCGCTGTCTGTCGGGATTGGATTTGGTCTGCAAACCATCGTGTCGAATTTCGTGTCGGGCATTATCCTGCTGGTCGAGCGTCCGATCTCGAAGGGGGATTGGATCGATGTGAACGGGATGATGGGCTACGTGCGCGATATCTCGGTCCGGTCCACGACGATTGAGACCTTCGACCGAACAGATGTGATCGTTCCGAACTCGGACCTGATCAGCGGCGTGGTTACGAACTATACGCGGGGCAATACCATCGGGCGGGTGATCGTGCCGGTAGGCGTGGCCTATGGCACAGACACGCAACAAGTCGAAACGATTCTGGGTGAGATCGCAAATGCCCATCCGATGGTTCTGGCGAACCCTGCGCCCAGCGTGGTGTTCCAGGGCTTTGGCGCGGATTCGCTGGATTTCGAAATCCGGGCCATCCTGCGCGACGTGAACTGGGTGCTGTCGGTGAAATCCGACATGAACCACGAAATCAACCGCCGCTTTGCCGAGGCCGGGATCGAGATCCCGTTTGCGCAGCGTGATCTTTGGCTGCGCAACCCCGAAGTTCTGCACCCGGCGCCTCAAGGCCCGTCCGAGCCGCCTGAGAAAGAACCCGAGGCCCCGAAAAAGGCGACGTCTGCGCCGATCCAAATGACCGAGGCGGATCTGGATCCTGACGCCGGGGATGAGCTTTGATCCGTCCATAGAAGACATCGGATTTCGACGTCACGGATTTGTTTGAAACCGTTCACTTTCCCTGAATTCGGCCCTTGCAAATCCACCGGCATTGGTCCAAATATCGCCGTCACGGAGAGGTGGCCGAGTGGTCGAAGGCGCACGCCTGGAAAGTGTGTAGGCGGGAAACCGTCTCCAGGGTTCGAATCCCTGTCTCTCCGCCACAGGACTTTCGCGAGAAAGGCCAACCATCTTCTGATCAAAGCGCTGAGCGGCAGTCGTTCCCAAGGAACGATGAGAGCTTGTGAGGTTCGTACAAAGTTCCTTCGTTTCCGCCACTTTCACCCAACTCACCGTCCAATTTCCAAGCTGTGAGCGCCGGTGCGCCAACTGCTTGCATTGTAACGAATTGATGACGGGATTATATTCGCCTCAAGCGGACAATTCTGCATATCGGCAGACAGGACAAAAAACAAAATGATTGAGCTGGACGGTAATGCGCCGCTGCGCAAAAGCCAGAATTACGAGATATTCCAACATCCTGAACTGGAAAACGCCTTGTTGAAGGTTCGGGTTGATGAGCCAAAGCGCAACCATCTCATTCCGCGCTATGCCGAGTGGCGGTACGGAAATCTGCGACAGTGGGCGCGTGAGGCGAATGAATATCTGGCGGCCCTGAATCGTGGGTGTCCCGAGATTGAGCGTCTGGCGCGGTTCATGGGCTATGCGCCGACCTCTCGGGGACCGGCCATTGTGGTTGAAAAAATGACCGGGCCGGACGGAGATCTCGCGCCCTCGCTGCACGCTGAAATGGTGGCGGCAAAGGATAAACCCGAGGTTCAGCAAAAGCTGAAGGCCGAACTACTGGAGCTTTTGGACGATCTGGAGCGCGGTCGTATCATTGTGGGCGACCTGTGGGCCGCAAACATCGTCCGCGCGCAGGAACGCGGCGGTCGGCTTGTTGTGATCGATGGGCTGGGTGAGCGGGTTCTGTTCCCGTTGACCGTGTTCAGCGATTGGGCCTTTCGACAATCAATCGCCCGGCGGCGCGCGCGTATGGCGCGCTGACGCGTGTCGGAAAGGGGTGCGCATTTGTGATTCCGGGCCTTGGCGGTTCGGCCTGATTTGCTCTATCCCTTACAGAGTTCGTCAATTTGATTGTCTTTCTCCAAGAGGTGCGCCGTGAAACTTGAAATCCCGAACTCCACGCCACCTGCAGATGCGTCTCAGCGCAAGGCCATTGAACCCGTCATCTGCTATCCGCCAGACACGCTGGACCCGCCGGACCTGACCGGGCTGCGTGCCCTGCGCAACGCAGCCGTCAAATCCGCCGAGGTCACTGCGGCCCCTCGGGATGCGGCGTGTATCGACGTCCCCGCAGGCGCGTTTTTCCGCATTGTGTCGGTGCAGGGGTCTCAGGTCGGCGATCTGAACCTGTGGAACAAGCACGATCTGGCCGAGCGGTTCTATTCCGGAAAAACCCGCGCGTTGCATGGCACGCATCTGTCGACCGGAGACCGGATGTGGTCGAGTTTCCCTGCCATGCGCCCGATGGCGACCATCATTGACGACACTCTGGACTGGTATGGATTCGATGAGTTCGGCGGCTCGGTCCACGATGTTATCGGGACGCGCTGTGACCCGTATACCGGTCGTCTGTTGTCTGGTGATGACTACCACTATTGCTGCCATTCCAATCTGACACGCGCCTTGTCCCGGCATTGCAGTCTGCCGCTGCACGAGGCCGAGATGCACGTGCATGACGTGTTGAACGTTTTCATGTGCACCGGATTCACGCGGGACACCGGTCAGTATTTCATGAAGGCCAGCCCGGTGCGTCCGGGAGATTACCTTGAGTTTTACGCCGAGATCGATCTGATCGTCGGTCTGTCGGCCTGCCCGGGCGGGGATTGTTCGTCCGAGCATTCCTCGGACACCGCCGCTTGCTACCCATTGTTGATCGAGGTCTACGACCCCGGTGAAACAGCCCGTGCTGCGCATGAACCGCCGGCCGTTTCGGCCTATAGCCGCACCCATGGAACGGATTGAGGTTGGACCTTTCGCGGCGCTTTCCGGGTTAAAAAAACAGCCTCACAACAGGCGAATAGACCCTTAAGTCTGATAAACGTTAACAAAAATCGGAATTTGTTATAGTCTTGTGGCGTTATTCAATTGGTAACGCCCGGGTATTGGTGTGACACAGACGCTTTATGAGAAATACGGTGGGTTTAAAACGATCAGCCGGGTGGTGATGTCCTTCTACGAAATGGCATTGGATTCCGACGAGATCGGCGACTATTTCGAAGATATCGATATGCCGCGCCTGATCGACCATCAAACCAAATTCGTTTCCTCTCTGATCGGGGGGCCTGCTGCTTTCAGTGACGACAGGATCGAGGCGGTTCACCGCCATCTCAACATCAGCCATGAGGACTTCGACGCTATGGCCGTGTTGTTCGGCGAGGCGCTGGAAATGCACGGTATGTCAGAGCCCGACATCAAGACAGCCCTTGGCGCGATTGAAGGAAAACGGTCGATCATCGTCGCCCGGGACGCTGCATGAGCATCCATGCCATCAACGAGCAACTGTTGCGCGCTATTGGCGTCGGCGTGGCCGTGGTGCGGGCCGAGGATCTGGAGTTTGTCTTTCACAATGGCTCTTTCGCCGAATGGTTCGGCAAACCAGAGGACGGTCAAACGCTGCTGGATCTGGTGCCCGATCTTGATCTGAGAGAGTTGGATGACGTCAAACAGTCTGGCCTGCGCTACTCGGTCGAGTTGCAGATCAAGCCCAGACGCCGGACCTTGATCTTTGCGGTCACAGTGTCATTGGCCAATGGCCTGTCCGAGCAGGTTCTGATCATCGAATGCCAGAACATCACGCGCATTCGCGAACTTGAAAGCATGATCGACAGCTACTCGACCATGGTGGAACGCAACACCCGAGAGTTGGAGCGCGAAAAGGAACGGGTCGAACGTCTGCTGCTGAACGTGATGCCGCGCGCGGTGTACGAAGAGTTCAAGACCTTTGGTGTTGTGACCCCGCAATTGTACGATCAGGTCTCGGTCGTGATGTTGGATTTTGTCGGCTTCACCGACTTTGCCGCGAAAACCGATCCGACAGTGACGCTGAGCGAGTTGAACGACATCTTCACAGCCTTTGACCGGATCGTAGAACAGTTCGGATGCGAGAGGATCAAGACGATCGGTGACGCCTATCTGGCCGTTTCGGGCATGCCCGATGCGACGCCGGATCACGCAACCGCCGTGGCCCATTGTGCCGTGCGGTTTCTGCGCTATCTCGAACGCCGCAATGAAAGCCACCCCCATAAATGGCAGGCACGTGTCGGGTTGGGCATGGGGGCTGCGGTCGGGTCGGTCGTGGGTATCCAGAAATACGTCTATGACGTCTTTGGTCCAGCGGTGAACACCGCCGCGCGTCTGCAAGTCTTTGCAAACCCGATGAATATCGTCGCGCCGGAGGAAATGAAATACGCCCTGATCGACGAATTTCAGGTCTCGGATATCGGTCTTGTCGACATAAAGGGCATGGGGCAGATGAACCTGATCAATGTCACCTCTGGCCTGAGCGTACCGCAAAACAGTCAGCGGGTCTGAACCGGTTCAGTCGTCCTGCGGCACCAACCCCAATCCACGCAGATAGATACCGATACCACTTTCCAGCAGGTCCTCGGGCGGGAAGGGCGACGTTGCGCCCGTGTTGCGGGCGTAGAGTTCGACAACCCCATGGCTCATCGCCCAGATATGTGCGCTGAACATCGAGGCAGGCGGGCGCTTTTCCGGTGGAATATGTTGCGACAGATCGGCTGCGGCCTTTTCCAACACGTTCTTGGCACGATTGGCCGCCAGAGACAGCTCGGGCGTGCGGTTCAGAGACACGCCGCTTTCGAACATCGCGATATAGTGGCCGGGATGTTTGCGGGCAAAAGCCAGATAGGCGCGGCCCGTCGCCTCGAACGCGGCAAGGGCCGAGGGCTGGCCTTTGTCATAGGCGTACTGCATCAGGTCGGCAAACATCTCGAAGCCTTGCTTGGCAGCTTCTGCAATCAGATCTTCACGCCCGTGGTAGTGCCGATAAACAGCCGCTGGCGTGACCCCGGCCGTCTTCGCCGCCTCGGACAGAGTGAACCCCGTTGGGCCTTTTTCCTCGATCAGGGACAACGCAGCCTCAATCAGGGCTTGTTTCAGGTTTCCATGGTGGTAACCGCGTTTCGTCATCCTGGCCTCAGGTCAGTTTTCATTCCTTGGGAAGCAAAGACATAGTCCACCTGTGTCTGAGCGTCCATCACTTGGTGCTGCGTGCCTACGCGTCCCAAATCTCTGGCCCGCCGCAGATCTTTGGGTCGATTTTGCCCACCGCGCCCTTGTCTTTTTCATCATAGTCCAGCGCGCCAAGAACCGTCTGAATCGCTGCGATGCGGGCGCGTTTCTTGTCGTCTGATCGGACGATGGTCCAGGGGCAATGCTCGGTATGGGATCGGGTCAAAGTCTCCGAGATCGACTGAGTGTATTCGTCCCATTTGTTCAATCCCGCCACATCAATGGGGCTGAGTTTCCATTGCTTCAGCGGGTCGGTTTCTCGCGCGAGGAACCGGTTCAGCTGTTCGGCGCGCCCGACATTCAGCCAGAACTTGAACAGGTGGATACCGTCATTCACCAGCCCGGTTTCCAGCGGCAGAACCTGACGAAAGAAACGTTCGCGTTGTTCAGGCTCGCAAAAGCCAAAAACGTTTTCAACCACACCGCGATTGTACCAGCTGCGGTCGAAGAACACGATTTCCCCAGCCGTGGGCAGATGTTGGATATAACGCTGGAAATACCACTGGCTGCGTTCGGCGTCGGACGGTTTGGCCAGTGCCACATTGCGTGCGCCGCGCGGGTTCAGGTTTTCGCGAAAGCGTTTGATCGTGCCGCCTTTGCCCGCCGCATCGCGGCCTTCGAAGATGATTGCAACCCGCTGACCGGTCTCTTTGACCCAGGATTGCATTTTGACCAGTTCGATCTGCAACGCCTCAATCTGCGCCTCATAGTCCTTGGACTTCATCTTTTCCGCATAGGGGTAGGTCGGGTTCAGGATCTCGCCCTTTTTTGCCTTTTTGATCAGGTCGCGCACATCCTTCGGCGCGCCTTTGCGGAAGTAGTTATCGATGGAACCTTTTTCGGACCGGGCCATGCATCACCTCGCAATAAAATCCATTTCTTACTATGGATTAGGTGCCTGCCTAACGCAAACCCGCACGCTGCGCGGCCCGATCTATTGCGGCGGCCACTTCCTCGGCAGCCACGACCTGCGGCATGTGGCCGATGCCGGGCAGTTCGATCAGCTCTGCCCCCGGTATCTGTTCGATCAGGCGGTGCGAGTGCCACTCAAGCCCCACGGTGTCGTCGGCGGTGCCGTGCAGGATTTCCGTCGGCACCGAAATCTCGGCATAGCGGGGTTGCAACGTGGCGACTTCGTCCAGCAGGTTGGCGCGTTGTTTGGCATTGGCGTGCATCGAGGCCCGGCGCATCGTCAGTTCCGGCCCGAAATGCGCGGCATATCCTTCGGGGGCCGTCTGCGGGGCGAAGACCTTGTCCATCGCCTGTTCGACATACCAACCCGGCACGTAAGAGGTGATCAGGGGCAGTGCGAGCGTGTTCCCGACCGGGGTCGAGGCGAGGCGGTTGAACCCATCAAGCGGCGTCTCCCACGGGATGGCCGCGGGGGCGATCAGAACAAGGGCCGAGATATTGTCGGGCCGCGTTACGGCCCAGGCAAGCGAGACGGATCCGCCATAGCTTTGGCCAGCGACGATGGGTTTATCAGCCCCTAGCTGAGCGGCAGCCTTCTGCAGGATGTCAGCCTGTTCGGTGATGGTTTCTCCGTCAGGATTGAAACTGGCGGAATAGCCCAGCCCCGGACGATCAAACACGATGACACGGTAGGTCTGGGCAAGGATTGGCGCCAACGCAAAGGTCATGTCGCGCGTGTTTCCGCTGGACCCGTGGATCAGTACCACATCGGGGCCTTCGCCCATCACGACAGCGTGGACTGCGATCCCATCGACATCTAAAATCTGACCTTCCGGTGGAAAGGCAGCCTCGGCCCGTGTTTCGATCTGGGCGCTGCGCCACGCGGTGAATGCGGCAAAGCCAAGAACGAGTACGGCGAATGATATCAGAAGCTTAACGGCCAATTTCGTCCATGTCGAAAGGTGTGGTCTGGTAAATCTCGTTGATCCAGTTGCCGTACAAAAGATGCGCGTGGCTGCGCCAGCGGTTTTGCGGCGTCCGGGTCGGGTCGTCATCGGGGTAGTAGTTCATCGGCACGTTTATCGGCGTGCCATTGGCCACGTCCCGATCATATTCCTGCTTCAACGTATCGCTGTCATACTCAAAATGGTTGAAGATATAGAGCGCACGATGCCCCGGATCCTCGACCAGACAGGGGCCCACATCGTCGCTGCCCAGCAGGGTGTTCAGCCCCGGTGCGCCGTCAATCTCGGCCTGTTTCATTTCGGTCCAGCGGCTGACCGGAATGACGCAATCATCCGAGAAGCCGCGCAGGAACGGAGACGCCGCGTTCAGGTTCCGGTGTCGGAAACAGCCAAACGCTTTGGCATCCAGCATGTGCTTTTTGACGCCGTGGAAATGGTTGATCATCGCCATCCCGCCCCAACAGACGCCGAAGGTGGAATGCACGTTGGTCTGGGTCCACTCGAAAACTTCGCTGATCTCGTCCCAATAGGTAACGTCCGGAAATTCCAGATGTTCAATCGGAGCGCCGGTGATGATCAGGCCATCGAACTTCTGGTCCTTGACCTCCTGAAAGGGGCGATAGAACTCGGCCATATGTTCGGCTGCGGTGTTCTTAGTCCGATGCTCGGTCATGCGGATCAGGGACAGATCGATTTGCAGCGGCGTTGCACCGATCAGACGTGCGAACTGATTTTCCGTCTGAATCTTCTTGGGCATCAGATTCAGCAACCCGATCTTCAGGGGGCGGATATCCTGACGCATTGCCTGATCCTCGGCCATGACCATGACGCCTTCCTTGGTCAGGACGTCAAAGGCGGGCAGGTCTGAGGGGATCTTGATCGGCATCGGTTCAGGCTTTTTTGGGTTTTTACAGAAGCTTGTAGTTAGGCGTTCTTGGGTTGGGTCTCAAGGGCGCGTTCGATCAACTCATCGAAATCGGCCGCGTCGCGCACCTTGCCTATCTCATCGGCGGTGATGGTGATGCCCCAGTTTTTGGCCATGGCCGCATATCTGGGCTGACGATGGGCCAGCGCCTGCGCATAGGTCCAGCGGATGAAGGCATTCGGATCGACCTCGGCCTCGGCGCAGCCGTGCTGGTCCAGATAGTCGGTCCACACGCGGGTCAGGAATTCGGCCTGATAGGACATCGGTTTCGGAGCTTTGTCGAAGCGGCGGACAAGTTCTGCCGTGTGATCCTCGTCCCCTTTCAGCCAGATCATCAGCGTGTGCTTGGACAGTTCGGTCATCACCTGATCAGACGGATCATTCGGATCGACCCATTCGCAGATCGACCCGCCGGTGTCGCAGATGAAATGCGGGTAATGATACAGACGCTGCGCCCTGTCGATGAAATACTCGGTATCCAGCAAGGCATGAATCTCGGCCAGTCGGAACTGTTCCTGACGGCGGTGGTATTCGGGCATCTCAAGCCCGCCTTTGGCTGGATCGCCGGGCTTGCCCAGATAGGCGGCGACAGGTGTCAGGTTCTCGAATGAGATGTTTGAGCCGATATAGATCGAATCCGACAAAAGCAGGTCGCGCAGAAACGGCACCTTCATCGCCTCGGCCTTGGCATTGTCGGTGATGTATTCGCCCATGTAGCGCGTGCCGATCCTGTAATCGATCGAGTAATGGAACCAATCGCCCGAATCCCGCAGGATGTTCGACACATAGGTTTTGCCCAGGCCCGACATGCCGAAAAACAGCACTTTCTTCCGCGCAGCGCTGCGCCAATCCTTTGCCGAGCCGTAGATCATGTTCCGCTGTCCCTTAGTTTTGCCTTTGCTAGAACGGGCAGGGGACCGCGTCAATCGCGCTTGCCCGAGCGGTTCAGGATTACCAGCCCAAAGGCAAGGATTGCAAAACCGACATAGGCATTGGGCGGCAGCGCTTCGTCCCTTAGCCCCGCGCCAAGGACAATGGCGACGGGCGGGATGACCAAAGTGACCAGCATCAGGTTGCCGCTGCCAGCCATTGCCAGCACCCGGTAATACAGAAGATAGGCCCCCGCCGTTGCAATGATGGCATAGTATCCAATGGCCGCCCATGTTGCCGCCGGAAGGCGCAGGGTTGGCACGCCATCAACCATCAGCGTGATCGGCAGGATCAAGAGCGTCGCGCCGGTCAGCATACCCGCCGCTGCGACGACAGGGGACATGCCGGACAGGTGTTTTCGGCCCCACACGCTGGCGAAGGCATAAGACACCGTTCCCGCCAAAACGGCGAGCTGAGCCAGGCTTTGCAGGTTGAAACCTGCAAAGTTGCCAAGGCCAATGGCGACCGAGACGCCCGCAAACCCAAGAACGACTCCAGTCAGGCGCGATTTTGTCAGCCGTTCATCCACGAAGAATAAGGCCGCAACCAGCACGCCAAAGATCGCCGTTGCCGCATTCAAAATAGCCACAAGCCCGGTGTCGATGTGCAACTGTCCCCACGCCATCAGCGAGAAGGGAACGGCATTGTTCAAAAGACCCATGATCAAGAAGGCCAGCCAGGTTCGTGGGTCCCTGGGCAGCTCAAGGCGCTTGATCCAAACGACCAGCCACAGCGCGGCCATGGCCCAGAACGTGCGGTGCAGGACCGAGGTCATCACCGGTATCGTATCCAGAGCTATGCGAATCGACACAAAGGACGCGCCCCAGATCAGGCCAAGCAGCAACAGTTCGGCCCAGGCGCGGGATGAGAGATGTTTCTGAGGCTCCATAGCGCCAACCTGTCACCACGCGAACGCCGAAGCGACCCGAAACATGCGACAAAAAAAAGACCCCACCGGATTGGCGGGGCCTTGTGTTTGTTTGATTGGTTAGATCAGTCCAGCGCGTAGGTGATCTGGAAACCAACGCTCCATGCGCTGTTGCCCGAGAAGTCGCCACGGGCACCTGGGCCTGCGCCGTCTGCAATTGCATCACCAATGTCGGTATAGCGAACACCGCCCGAAATTTTAGCTTTTTCCAGCGAGTAAGTCCCGCCAAGGCCGATGCTCCAGAAGCCGTCGGTTGGTGCCAGGTTAGACACAGGGATGCCTTCGTCCGTTTCGTAGCCCAGTGTTACTGCACCCGCAAATTCGTCCGTAAACTGGTAGCCCAGACCAAGCGAATACGTAAACGTCGAGTTGTCGTAATCCACGAGCGGATTCAGCGGATAGTTTGGTGGCGAAAAGTTCAGCTGAGGCCAGTCAACCCAGCGGATCGATCCGAAAAGCAGGGTTTTCGGAGCAACGCCGGTCTGAAAGTCCAGATTGACCGATTGCGGTGTTTCGATCTCGGTTCCCGAACTGATCGGGCCGGTAGAATCAAGTGTCTCAGTCTGCGAGAGGTTATGGCTGATCTTGGAGTTGTAGGTCAGCGAAACACGCGCTGCAATTTCAGGTTTTTCCCACGCCACACCGACGACATAGCCGAACGAAATGTCCGCGTCCGTGTTGACTTCGTACCCCTGCACAACCGGTACACTTACTGCAGCGGTAACCCGCTGCGCGCGAACGCCGCCGATTGCGCTGAAACCGTTGTCAAATTTGTAACGCAACAGCGCGGTGATAGCATCCGTTTCAGCGGTTGCATTCAGAGTATCCTGGCGACCGGCGGGATTCGGGTTGATCGACAGCGGGTAGTCGTCGGCATATTCCAGATCTGCCCCAAACGGCTGATCATACATGATCGCAAAGTCCAACTGCTCGGTCAGCGAAGTCTTGTAACCCAGATGCGGTGTGAAAAAAGAGTTTGCAACATCGCCTGAGTCGACCGGCTCACCAGCATTTGGGCCAAACAAAGCGGGCATCGTCCCGGTGACGCTTGGATCGGTATACCCAAGACGGAATTGAACAACCGATCCCTCCTCAAAGATCAGGTTGATGCCTTGCCCGCTTCGATCCAGGCCACCTGCATGACCAACTGTCGCCCCAAAGCAAAGCGCACATGTCGTCAGTAGCGCTTTTTTCATTTTGAACCTCCCTTTACAGTCCCTCGCAGGTGCTTTCGGCTACGCGTTGAGTGTGAGATGCGCACCAACCTGCAAAAATGTGCCCGATACTTTCTTTCCGGTTAGTTTAAGGTCAAGTCGTGACCGTGCGTTACTAGTTACGACTAGAGTCGCGGACTGTTGCCAAACTGTTACGATTCTCGGACCACACGTTCAGGAAAATCCCCGAGAAGATCACGGCGGCCCCCAGCATTGTCCAATGATCGATGGGCTCGTTGTAAAGAAGCATTCCGACAACGGCGATTGTGGGGAGACGTGCGAAGTCAAAGGGGATGACCACAGTGGCCGGAGCGATGGCTAACGCGTTGGTAATACAGAAATGTGCCAGCAACCCGGCCAACCCGACCAACAGCAAGTAGGGTGCGGTTTGCAGGGTGGGAAGGGCGATCTGACCGTCCAGACCTGCGGCCGCAGCCCCCAGAACGGCCTGCATAACGGCAAGCCAGAACATGATGCATCCGATGCTTGCAAACCGCGTCAGCTTTTTGGTGGTTATCGTTGTAAACGCGAAGAAAATCGCCGAGGCGGCAGCCATCATCAAGCCGGGGCTTAGCGGGGCGGTGCCGGGACGCGTTACGATGAGGATACCTGCAAAACCGATCAGGGCCGCAGTGACCTTGAGTGTTGTCAGACGCTCATTCAAAAACAACGGCGATAGCAGGATGACCCACAGCGGCTGCGTGAACTCCAGCGCGAAGACCTGTGCCAAAGGAATCACCCCGACCGCGTAGAACCACAGATTCTGTCCGGTGAAATGCAGCGCGTTCCGGATCGCATGAAGGCTCAGGCGTTCGGTGGTGACCTGATGCCACCCGCGAATTGCGCTTAGCACAGTCGCGACGACAATGATGCCCACGATGCTGCGATACATCATGATTTCGAACGTGTCGTGATGCAGGCTCAGTTCGCGCCCGGCGACAGCCATCGAGGAAAACGACAGGATCGCGCCGATCATCCAGAAACCGGCCTTGAAGACCTGGACCGATCCTTTCTCCACCCCGCATCCTCCGCGCTTTGTTCCTGTGTCTTACAGGGCTTAAACGGATTCGGGCGGATCGGGCACCCTGAATCCGGTTTTGACGGATCTGCGCTGAATCGCGCAATGGGTCACGCCTGAGTTCAGCAGGGTCCTAAGAACCTAAGGTCGGCGCAGAAGCAGCGCCAGTAAACAAAAAAGCCGGGATGGTGATCACCAATCCCGGCTTTTGCGATGCTTTATCATTCCCACTCGATCGTTCCGGGGGGTTTTGATGTGATGTCATAGGTGCAGCGATTGATGCCCTTGACCTCGTTGATGATTCGCGTGGCGGTTTCGCCCAGGAATTCGTGGCTGAACGGATAGTAATCGGCGGTCATACCATCGACCGAGGTCACAGCGCGCAAGGCACAGGCATAGTCATAGGTGCGGCCATCACCCATCACGCCAACGGTGCGCACGGGCAGAATGGCAACGAAGGCCTGCCAGATGTCGTCGTAAAGACCGTGTTTGCGGATCTGGTCGATGTAGATGGCATCGGCCTCGCGCAGAATCTCCAGCTTTTCGCGGGTGATCTCGCCCGGGCAGCGGATGGCCAGCCCCGGTCCGGGGAAGGGGTGGCGACCGATGAAGCTGGCTGGCAGGCCCAGTTCGCGGCCCAGTGCCCGGACTTCGTCCTTGAACAATTCGCGCAGGGGTTCGACCAGTTTCAGGCCCATCTTTTCTGGCAGGCCGCCGACATTGTGGTGCGACTTGATCGTCACCGATGGCCCGCCCGAGAACGAGACGGATTCGATCACGTCGGGATACAGTGTCCCTTGCGCCAGGAACTCGGCCCCATCGATGGTGTCGGCGTGTTTCTGGAACACGTCGATGAACAGTTTGCCGATGATCTTGCGTTTGGTTTCCGGGTCGCTCTGACCGTCCAACTCGCCAAGGAACAGCTCGCTTTCATCCGCGTGGATCAGCTGAATGTTGTAGTTGTCGCGGAACATGCCCACGACCTCGGCGGCTTCGTTCTTGCGCAGCAGGCCGTGATCGACAAAGACACAGGTCAGCTGGTCGCCGATAGCCTCGTGGATCAGGATCGCCGCGACCGAGCTATCCACTCCGCCGGACAGACCGCAGATGACCTTTTTGTCGCCAACCTGTTCACGGATCTTGCGGATCATCTCTTCGCGATAGGCACCCATGGTCCAATCGCCCTTGAACCCGGCCAGCTTGACGAAGTTTTCGTACAGCTTTGCGCCTTTGGGCGTGTGGTGCACCTCGGGGTGGAATTGCACCGCATAGAAGTGGCGCGCGGGGTCTGCCGTGATTGCGTAGGGCGCGTTGGGCGAGGTGCCGTAGACCTCAAAACCCGGGGCGATTTCGCTGACATGGTCGCCGTGGCTCATCCAGACCTGTTCGTCGCCGTCAGCGAACCAGCCGTCCAGAATGTCCAGCTGTTCCTTCGGGGTGACAAAGGCGCGACCGAACTCGGCAGTGCCATGGCCGCTTTCGACCTTGCCGCCAAGCTGGTGCATCATCACCTGCTGACCGTAGCAAATACCAAGGATCGGCACGCCATAGTCGAAAATCTCTTGCGGGGCGCGGGGCGAGCCATCGCGCGTGACGCTGTCCGGGCCGCCCGAAAAGATCACGGCGCGCGGCGCCATCTGGCGCACCACATCCATCGTGATATTTTGGTAGGGGTGGATTTCGCAATAGACGTTCAGTTCACGCAGGCGACGGGCAATCAGCTGCGTCACCTGGCTGCCGAAGTCGATGATCAGAAGGCGGTCATGGGTGTCTTGGGTCATATCCGCGCCTTAGGCCAAGCGCACCTGTTTCGCAAGAGCAACCTCTGATTCTCAAAGGGGGTCAGCGATTCAAAAAAAAAGGAATTGTAAAAGTTTTGTAACGAAAATATGACAACTCGGCTGGGTCGATGTATATACAAATAGAACAAGGGACCGAAATTGCCGATTTCCATCGAGATTGCCGCACTGAATCTGGCTTTGGCGCTGTTTTGCGGCGCGCTAATCGGGTCCGAGCGTCAGGTCCGCCAAAGAATGGCCGGGCTGCGGACAAATGCGCTGGTCGCGCTGAGTGCCGCTGCGTTTGTTGTATTCTCGGCGCTGTTTCCGGATGAGGTGAGCCCGACGCGCGTTGCGGCGCAGGTCGTTTCGGGAATCGGCTTTCTGGGGGCCGGTATCATTTTCCGGCACGGATTCACCATTCATGGCCTGAATACGGCTGCTACCCTGTGGTGCTCGGCTGCCGTCGGAATGATGGCGGGGGCAGGGGCCTGGGTGTTTGCCGTCATGATGACGGGTTTCGTGATTTTTGTAAATCTCGGGCTCAGGCCGTTGGTGAAATGGCTCAAGCGCACCACACGTGCCGGGGTGCCGCTGACGCAAGAGTTCAAGATCCTTCTTCAATGCTCGGAAGAAGCGCAGGCAGATGCGCGTGTCGCTGTTCTCAAGGCGTTGGCGCAAAACGATGTTCGAATCGTTGGCTTTGAAAAGGGCGATGCGGTGGAAGGCAAACGAACAATCGCTGTTCTGGTCTCGATGGAAGATCACCCCGAGGAACTGCAGCACAAGGTTGTCGCTCCTCTGATGCTTGAGCCGAGCATCGACAGCATTGAATGGGATATGGTTTCCGAAGCGTAACGCCGCGGTGCAGATCTACGCCAACGTGAAGCGCAATGTCGCTTTTCCCCCCAGAGCGCCGTAAACCATATGCTCGATGACGCTCAATCCTGTAACTAAACGGTCAATCTAACCATTCAGACGGGATTTTCTCATGGCAGAGGCAAACACCCGGCGCAGGGCGAGAGGCGGCGGTGGCGCTGCCCGCCGGGCCGAGCGCACCGCGGTTCGCATCGAAACTGCAAAGTATATCGAACGCAATATTCCGAATTTCGAAGTTCTCAACGAAGAAGCGTTGGAGATCATCGAATACAACGCGGAAACAGTGCTGGAAGAGATCGGCGTCAACTTCGTCGACAACCCGGCGGCGCTGGAACGCTGGCGCGATGCGGGCGCGGATATCGATGGTGAGCGTGTGCGCATCCCACGCGGTCTAGCGCGAGAGTTGATCAAGACCGCCCCCAGCCAATTCACGCAACACGCCCGCGACCCCGAGAAATCGGTCGAAATTGGCGGCCGCAATCTGGTGCTTGCCCCGGTCTATGGCCCGCCATTCGTGCGTGACGCGCAGGGCGGTCGCCGTTATGCGACCATGGATGACTTCAACAAATTCGTGAAACTGGCCTATATGTCCAAGTGGCTGCACCACTCGGGCGGGACAGTGTGCGAACCGACCGATATTCCGGTGAACAAGCGTCACCTGGATATGCTCTTGGCGCATATGACCCTGTCGGACAAACCCTTTATGGGATCCGTGACCGACCCCAGTCGCGCGCAGGATTCGGTTGAGATGTGCGAGATCCTGTTCGGCAAAGAGTTCGTGCAGGAAAACACGGTGATGACCTCGCTGACCAACATCAACTCGCCGATGACCTTCGACGATGTGATGATGGGGTCCCTGGAGGTCTATGCACGCAACAATCAGGCCTGCATCATCTCTCCGTTCATCGTCGGCGGCGCGATGGCTCCGGTGTCGGTCGCCGGGACGCTGACGCAGGTTCTGGCCGAGGTTCTGGCCGGTGTCGCCTATAGCCAGATTATTCGCCCCGGCGCACCTGCGATTTTCGGCGCGATGGTGACCTCGATCGACATGAACTCGGGTGCGCCGACATTCGGAACGCCCGAGGCTTCGCACATCACCTATGGCGCGGGCCAGTTGGCGCGGCGTCTGAACCTGCCTTACCGTTCGGCCGGCTCGTTCTGCGGGTCGAAACTGCCGGACGCGCAGGCGGCGTATGAAACAGCCAACTCGTTGAACATGGGTCTGCTGTCGGGTGTGAACTTCATGCTGCATGCCTGCGGCTGGCTTGAAGGCGGTCTGGTCGCTGATTTCGAGAAATTCGTCATGGATGCCGATCAACTGGGCATTCTGCACGGCTTGGCCAAAGGCGTGACCTATGACGAAAACGCGCTGGCCATGGACGCGATCCGCGAAGTCGGGCCGGGCGGTCACTATCTGGGTTGCGCGCATACGCAGGCCAATTTCAAGGACGCGTTCTGGAAAACCGAAATGCTGGACTACAAGCCGTTCGAGACCTGGCAGGAAGAAGGCGCCCGCGATACGCGCGCCCTGGCAACTGCGCGGGTCGAGCATCTGCTGGCAAACTATCAGCAGCCGCAGATGGACCCGGACAAAGCCGCCGCGCTTGAGGCTTATGTAGCGGAAAAGAAAGCCTCTATGCCGGACGCTTTCATCTGATCAAGTAGTGTACGAGGCGCGGCTGGCCTGATACAGCTGCGCCTCGCCCAACAGGGCAATCAGAAGATCCAGATGCCGGACCAGAGAATAGGCAGCATCTTCTTCTTTTCGTTGCTCATTTACCTCTCTCTCAAGCTCTAGCAACCGCATCAGGGCCGCGCCTGTGCCGGGCAGCGAACCATATCCCAGAATGCGTTGCAGGTGCCGGTCCCGATTGTAATCCTGCGCCCCGTGTTTGGCCGCCCGTGCCAGCAGTCGGGGGCGGCGAAGCGTTGTGATCATGGTCATCAGGTCCTGCATGTTCGTGTTCCCTTGTACGAGCTTTGACGGCCTGTTTGTCACACAACCTAAGCGGGTGTTGCCTTAGTTCGGCTCCCCCCGAACGATGGTTTCACGACTGTTTATCTTTTTGAATCAAATCTGGTTCCAGGCCGTTGGGGTTAACGAACGAGTAACGAAAGCACCTCTAGTTAGATTTGGTTAACTCAAATTCCGAGGGCGAAAAGTGGCAGTCTGTTTTGTCGACGAGGGCAAATGAATATGGAAAACAACGTGGCTTTCACCATCCCGGCATGGGTGCCCGAAGGGGCGCAAAGATACCTTGCTCATACCGAGACCGGCCGATCGATACGGGATATCGCGCGATCGGCAGGGTGCCATGCGTCGACCATTCTTCGGCAGATCAGACGCATTGAAATGCGCCGTGACGATCCGCTTGTGGATGCAGCCCTGCAATCGCTGGCCGAAACCCATTTTTCGATTTCCGAAAACCACCGTGCCCTGCAGGACGACGGGGAAGAGGACGTTTTCGATCAGGAAGCCATGCGCGTTCTGCGCCGTTTGTGCGAAACCGGGTCGGTGCTTGCCGTGGCCGAAGATATGGACAAGGCAGTTGTGGTTCGGGATACGGGCGAGGCCGGTGCGACCCGAACCGCCGTGGTCGAGTGCAGGATTGCACAGGCGCTGGCCTTGCAGGACTGGATCACCTGCGACAATCCCGGGCGGATTTCGCGTTACCGGATATCGGCATCAGGTCGCACCGCGCTGAGCCGTCTTGTGGCTGAGGCCGAGAACAAAGCCCGCGCGCGCAATGAATTTGGTATGGCCGAGGCGCAAACACCGTTTCAGGCCAAAGCCGCCTCGGACCAGGGCGAACGGGCGCGGCGCATCCGCTATAGCGCTGCAGAAAGCCCGCTGATCGCGCTGGCGCGGCGTCGGGATCGGGACGGTAAACCCTTTCTGGACGAGACCCTTGTCAGTGCAGGAGAGCGCCTGCGCGAAGATTTTGAACTGGCGCAGATCGGCCCTCAGGTGGCGCAGAATTGGGACCGGTTTCTGACAAGCGGTGGCCGGGGCAGTTTTGGCAGCGAGTCGCATGGCGGACGCGGGTCCTCTGATGCGCGCGACCGGGTGGCGCGGGCCTTGTCTGATCTGGGCCCGGGTCTCAGCGATGTTGCCTTGCGGTGTTGCTGCTATCTGGAAGGGCTGGAATTGGCGGAAAAGCGCATGGGATGGTCGGCGCGGTCCGGTAAAATCGTCCTGCGCATCGCTTTGCAGCGCCTGAAACGCCACTATGAAGATCAGGCTGAACGGGATCGGATGATCGGTTAGAAGCCATACATAACCCTTGCAGATCACTTGGGTAGTGATAAGCAGGGGTTATGAATTTCACACTCAGACAGCTACAGTATTTTCAGGCCGTGGCCGAGCAGCGCAACTTTGGGCGCGCGGCGCAGGTCTGTAACGTATCGCAGCCCGCTTTGTCCGTTCAGATCAAAGCGCTTGAGGAAACCATGGGCGGGGTGCTGTTCGAACGGCAGGCGCGCGATATTCTTCTGACACCGCTTGGCCGGGATGTTCTGGACCGCGCGCGGTTGATCCTTGGTGCCGCAGACCGTTTGGATCAGTTTGCGCGCGACCATTCAGGCGGGCATCGGTCGCTGTCTATCGGGATCATCCCGACCATTGCGCCGTATCTGCTGCCCGGCGTTCTGGCCGGGTTAAGGGCGGGCGATGTCTCGCTGCGGGTGCAGATCCGCGAGGCCAGAACCGAACACCTACTGACCCTGCTGCGTACCGGAGAGATTGACGCCGCTGTTCTGGCCCTGCCTGTCGCGGGGTCGGAGTTCAGGGAGACGCCCTTGTTTAAGGATCAGTTCCTGTTGGCAGGCAGCGCCGCGCGGTTGGAAAAAGTATCCGCAACCCCGGACATGCTGCGCCCGCTGGACCTGCAATCTGCGCAATTGATGCTGTTGGAAGACGGTCATTGCCTGACGGATCAGGCGCTTGAGGTATGTGGTCAGGATCGGGGCAGCGGCCAGATCAACATGGGCGCATCCTCGCTGGCGACCCTGTCGCGGTTGGTGGCCGAAGGGTTTGGCCTGACCCTGATCCCGGAACTTGCCGCACGGGCCGAGGGTGAAGCGGTTCCCGGCCTGAAACTGCTCCGCTTTGGCGCGCCACAACCGGCCCGTACTGTGGGTCTGGTCCGCCGCGCGTCCAGCGGGGATGAAGACTGGTCTGACCGGCTGGCCGAGGTTATCCGCGAGGTCGGAGAATCCATCGTGTCCGCCACCCGAAACTGAAAAGGCCCGCCGAAGGGGCGGGCCAATCCGATAAAGACGGATCGTGCCTCAGGCCAGTTCAGGCTCGGCCGCCTGTTGCAGGTGCTGCATCAGGTTTTCCGGCGAGGACACGCCATAGGGATCTTCAGGGCAGTTATCCATCAGGCCGGGCTCTTCGAACCATGCCTCGACCACGCCGTCATTGATGATCGCAGCATAGCGCCACGAGCGCATTCCAAAGCCCAGATTGTCCTTGTCGACCAGCATGCCCATCTTGCGGGTGAACTCGCCGGATCCGTCGGGGATGACCTTGACGTTTTTCAGGCCCTGATCCTGCGCCCATTTGTTCATGACAAAGCTGTCATTGACCGACATGCAGTAAATCTCGTCCACGCCCTTGGCGACGAAATCTGCGTGACCTTTTTCGAAACCGGGCAGTTGATAGGTCGAGCAGGTCGGCGTGAACGCGCCAGGAAGCGAGAACAGGATGACCCGCTTGCCCGCAAAGTAATCTGCGGTTGTCATGTCCTGCCAGCGATAGGGGTTGGGGCCTTCGACAGCCTCGTCGCGGACGCGGGTGTGGAAGGTAACCTGCGGCAGTTTGGTTCCGGTTTTCACGTTCAAGCTCCTGTGATTCACATGTGATCCGGGCGTGATTTAAAACAGGTCTAAACTGCCTTCAATCCAAGAAATGCTGCGGGCGCAAAGCGTCGCGTTTGGGTTTGTCTATTGAAATGTATGGCAAAGATGTAGTTTAAGGTTAAACTAAATTGCACTATTGGGATGGCTTGCATGGCGGCTATGCGTCGCTGGCGTAACACCTATGACTGCTTTATGTTATGAGAACAGAAAGTTGACCCAAAGTCAGGAAAACAGCCCGTGCGAGATCTGAAAATCCCCGAGCAACGTCACCCCGAAAAGGCGCATCGCCCGGACAATGCACAGCCCAAGAAACCGAAATGGATCCGGGTCAAGGCCCCCGGTGGGAAAGGCTATGCCGACACCCATAAGATAATGCGTGAAAACAATCTGGTCACCGTCTGCGAAGAGGCCGGGTGCCCGAATGTAGGCGAATGCTGGAGCCAGGGCCACGCCACCATGATGATCATGGGCGAGATCTGTACGCGCGGCTGCACCTTCTGCAACATCGCCACCGGGCGCCCCGATGCGCTGGACGTGTTCGAGCCCGGCCGCGTGGCACATGCGGTTGAAAAACTGGGTCTGAACCACGTGGTGATTACCTCGGTGGATCGCGATGACCTGACCGATGGCGGGGCCGAGCATTTTGCGCAGACCATCCGCGCGGTCCGTCATCGCTCGCCCAAAACGACGATTGAGATTCTGACGCCGGATTTCCTGAAATGCGCGCCCGAAGTGCTCGAAACCGTGGTCGAAGCGAAACCGGACGTGTTCAACCACAATCTTGAGACCGTACCGGGCCTTTATCCCGAGGTCCGCCCCGGCGCACGGTATTTCCACTCGCTGCGCCTGTTGCAGCGCGTGAAAGAACTGGACCCGTCGATCTTCACCAAATCCGGCATCATGGTGGGTCTGGGTGAAGATAAACAATCGGTCGGTCAGGTGATGGACGACATGCGCGCAGCCGATATCGATTTCCTGACCATCGGGCAGTATCTGCAACCGACGCCCAAGCACCACGCGGTAGATCGGTTTGTCACGCCTGAAGAGTTCGAGTCGTACGAAAAAGCGGCCTATGGCAAAGGGTTCCTGATGGTCTCGGCCACGCCGCTGACCCGGTCGTCCTATCACGCAGGCGATGATTTCGCCCGCCTGCGCGCCGCCCGGCAAGAGAAGCTGGGGCAGGCGTGACACCTGACACGCTGGCGCGGCTGATCCGGCTGCGCCACGACTTGCACAAACAGCCCGAACTGTCCGGAGCCGAGCACGAGACCGCCGCCCGGATTGCGGATGAGTTGCGCGGCATCGGCGCGGATAGCGTATTGACCGGGCTTGGTGGGCACGGCGTCGCCGCTGTGTTCGACGGCGGTCGGGACGGGCCATGCGTTGGTATTCGGTGTGAGCTGGATGGGTTGCCGATTCAGGAACTCTCGGATGTGCCTTACGTCTCGCAGAGACCGGGCCGGGGGCATCTGTGCGGGCATGACGGCCATATGTCGATGGTGTTGGGCGTGGCGCTGGCGTTGCAGGAACAGCGCCCCGAACGCGGTCGCGTTGTTCTGATCTTCCAGCCTGCCGAAGAAACCGGGCAGGGGGCCGAAGCCTTCCGGGTTGATCCGCAATTTGCTGAAATCGCGCCTGATTTCGTGTTTTCGCTGCATAATCTTCCGGGTTTGCAGCTTGGCGCGGTCGAGCTGTGTAAAGGCCCCGCCAATTGCGCGTCACGCGGGATGCGTATTGCGCTGACCGGCAAAACTTCGCACGCAGCGGCGCCTCAGGACGGCGTATCTCCGGCCGGCGCATTGGCGGCTTTGATCCCGGCTTTGACAGCGCTTGGTGGCGGTGGCGTGCTGAACGCGGATTACGCGCTGACCACGATCACCCATGCCAGCTTGGGAGAGCAAACATTCGGCGTCGCCCCCGGACAGGCCGAGCTTTGGGTAACGCTGCGAACGGTATCCGACGACCGGATGTCCAAACTGATTGCGGATGTCGAGACCCTGGTGCAGCAGGTCTCGCAGTCCGATGGGCTGGGTGCCACGATAACTTACGAAGACGTTTTCGACGCCTGCACCAATCATTCGGATGCGGTAGAGATTTTGGCCCAAGCCTGCGCCGCCCAAAACGTTGCGTGCAAACGGACCAACACACCGCAACGGTTTTCCGAGGATTTCGGCCAATTCAGCAAAGGCGCGAAGACCGCGATGTTCTGGCTTGGGGCCGGGCGCGATCATCCGCAGTTGCACAACCCGGATTACGATTTTCCCGATGTGTTGATCCCGATCGGAACCGGAATCTTTCTGAATGCGGTCCGTCAGGTTTTGGGTTAAGCCAGCCGCTTACGTGTCTTCGGTAAAGCGCACCTTGCCAATAAAGGGCAAATTGCGATTGCGCTGTGCGTAATCAATTCCGTAACCGACAACAAACTCATCCGGGATCTCAAACCCGATCCAGTCCGAGCGGAAATCAACCTCGCGTCGGCTGGGTTTGTCCAGCAGGGCGATGGATTTCAAACGCTTCGGATTGCGGCTGTGCAGCAGGTTGGTGACGTGGTTCAGCGTGTGACCGGTGTCGACAATATCCTCGACCACCAGCACGTCGCGCCCTTCAATTGCGCCGCGCAAGTCTTTGAGAATGCGCACTTCCCGGCTACTTTCCATCGAATCGCCGTAAGACGACGCCTCAAGAAAATCGACCTCGATGGGCAGGTCCAGCTCGCGCACCAGATCGGCGATGAAGACGAAACTGCCTCGCAACAGGCCCACCACAACCAGCTTGTCGGTATTGCCGAACTCCTCGGAAATCTTGCGGCAAAGCTCCTCAATCCGCGCCGCGATGGCCTTGGCCGAGATCATCTCATCTATCACATAAGCGCGGTCAGTCATCGCAGCCCCCTTGATCTTTGGCGCGCAACATACGACATGACGCGCCATTGTCACCTTTAAATGCCTGAATGCCATGCCCATCCACTCGGAAACCCGCCACCTGCCATACACCGCCCAGCAGATGTATGATCTGGTCGCGGATGTGGCGAAATACCCGCAGTTTCTGCCCTGGTGCGCAGCGGCCCGTATCCGCAAGACCTATGCGGCAGGCGAGGCCGAGGTGATGGAGGCCGATCTGGTCATCTCATTCAAAGTGTTTCGCGAACGGTTCGGCAGCCGGGTGACGCTGTTCGCGGATCAGAAGAAGATCGACACCGAATATCTGGACGGTCCGTTCAAATACATGAAATCCGACTGGCAGTTCGAAGACGCGCCGGACGGGGGCTGCAACGTGTCGTTCCATGTGGATTTCGAATTCAAGAACGCCATCCTGCAGGGCATCATTGGCGTGGTCTTCAACGAGGCCATGCAGCGCATCGTTCGCGCGTTTGAGGCTCGTGCCGCCGAGCTTTACAGCTAAGGCTTTACCAACGAACGGCGCACGTTAGACTGCGCCTCATGTCAGATTTCACATCAGCATTGGCGGCTTTTGCCGCGGGCCCGATCTCGACCACTGCGCAGGCACGGATTGTCACGTCGCTATCTGTTCTGGATTGGGTCGCCGTTGGCCGCGCCGGGGCGGATGAACCAGTATCCAATACCGTTCGGGATATGGTGCTAGAGGAGGGGGGCACCGCCCAGGCGCATATATTCGGCGGGGCGCGCGCGCCCCTTCGCGCGGCGGCTCTGGTCAATGGTACGGTGTCCCATGCCTTGGATTATGACGACACCCATTTCGCCCATATCGGCCACCCTTCGGTCGCGGTTCTGCCTGCAGCGCTGGCGGTGTCGGAATGGGATGATCGTATTCTTGTGGACTTCCTCGAAGCGGCCCTGATCGGGATGGAGGTCTCGATCCGCATCGGCCTGTGGCTGGGGCGCGGCCACTATCAGGCCGGGTTTCACCAAACGGCAACGGCCGGGGCCTTTGGGGCGGCGGTGGCGGTGGGGCGTCTGTTACAGTTCGACGCCGATCAGATGCGTCAGGTGCTGGGCCTGACGGCGACCCGTTCGGCGGGTCTGAAGGCTCAGTTCGGCACGATGGGCAAGCCTTACAACGCGGGTTTGGCAGCCTCGAATGGGGTTGAGGCGGCGCTGCTGGTCAAGCGCGGATTTGAACCCAACGCGGACGCGCTGGAAGGGCCCTATGGCTTTGGCGCGACGCATCAGGGGGCTGCGGATGCTGCGGCCGCTCTGGATGGGTTGGGCGACGAATGGCTGTTCGAATCCGTCAGCCACAAGTTCCACGCCTGCTGCCATGGGTTGCACGCGGCGCTAGAGGCGGCGCTTTCTTTGGATATCGCCGAACCCGAAGTGGCCGAGATCAAGGTAATAACCCACCCGCGCTGGATGAGCGTGTGTAACCAGATATCTCCGACCACCGGATTGGGCGCGAAATTCTCGTATCGCACGGTGATTGCAATGCAGGCGTTGGGATATGACACCGCGTTACCGGGCAGCTACTCTGAGAAGGTCTGTGCCGACCCGCGCATCCGGTCGCTGCAAGATCGTATCACTGTCGAAGCGGATGACTCCCTTTCCGAAACTGAGGCTCGCCTGACCTTGCTGCGGCGCGACGGGGCGCGGCGCGAGGCAACCTATGACCTCATGACCCCAATGTCTCTGTCCGACCGGGAAGACCGGGTACGTGCCAAAGCCTCGAAACTGATCGGAGGGATTGAGGCGGACGCGATCTGGTCGATGCTGCGCACCGGTGGTCGCGCCCGCGATCTGGCTGCAAAACTGGCGGGTTAGTCCACGCGCCAGTGCAGGGGAAAACCGGGGTCGAACACGGTTACCGGGCCATCTCCGGTTTCGATCTTGTCGGGGTATTCGACCGGTTCGCCTTTGGTCAGCGTGATCGAACCTTCGTTCACAGGCAGGCCATAGAAGGCAGGCCCGTTCAGGGAAACGAACCCTTCCAGCTTGTCCAACGCCCCTTCGCGGTCGAACATCTCGGCCACCAGCGACATGGTGTTGGTCGCCGTGAAGCACCCCGCGCACCCACAGGCCATTTCCTTGTTGTCATCGGTATGAGGCGCGCTGTCGGTGCCCAGGAAATAGCGTGGATCACCCGAGGTCGCGGCTTTCAGCAGCTCTAACCGATGCTCCTCGCGCTTGGCGACGGGCAGGCAGTAGTAATGCGGTTTGATCCCGCCAACCAGAATGTGGTTGCGGTTGATGATCAGGTGATGCGCCGTGATTGTTGCGCCCAGATCGGTGTCGTTGGCTTTGACGTACTGAACACCGTCACGGGTCGTAATATGCTCCATCACCACCCGCAGGCCCGGCGTGGACTTGCGGATCGGGTCCAGAACGCGGTCGATGAACACCGCCTCGCGGTCGAAAATGTCGATCTCGGCATCTGTCACTTCACCATGCACACACAGGGGCAGGCCAATCTCGGCCATGCGTTCCAGCACAGGGCGCACATTGTCGAAATTCCGCACGCCGGAATGCGAATTCGTCGTGGCCCCCGCCGGATACAACTTGACCGCCTTGACCAGCCCGCTTGCATGGGCAGCGGCCAGATCGTCCGGGTCCGTATCCTCGGTCAGGTACAGGGTCATCAGTGGTTCAAAGGATATCCCCTCGGGCAGCGCGGCCATGATGCGCTCGCGATAGGCGGCGGCATGGGCACCGGTCACCACCGGGGGCACCAGATTGGGCATGATGATCGCACGGCCAAAATGGCGTGCGGTTTCGGGCAGAACGGCCTGCAGCATCGCGCCATCGCGCAGATGCAGGTGCCAGTCGTCGGGGCGGCGGATCGTGATGCTATCGGTCATGACGCACCCGCTAGCACAGACCCCGCCGCCGGAAAAGACCTTGTCAGCGCGCAGGATCGCCGTACCTCTTCCCCCACCGCAGGCTTGACGAAGACCCCGGCCCATGACCTGTTAGGCCGCAAGGAGAACATGCATGACCCAACCAAGTTCCATTGATGCCGTTCAGCAAACACTGGGCGCGCAAGGTTACGTGTGCGGCCGGGCATTGGCGACGGTGGTTTTTCTGGCGCTCAAGCTGGGCCGCCCGCTGTTTCTGGAAGGTGAGGCAGGCGTTGGAAAGACCGAAATCGCAAAGGCACTGGCCGCGGGTTTGGGGCGCCGCCTGATCCGCCTGCAGTGTTATGAAGGGCTGGATGCCTCCTCAGCCGTCTATGAATGGAACTTCCCGGCGCAAATGGTTGCCATCCGCACGGCTGAGGCCGCTGGCGGTGCGGACCGAACAGCCCTGCAAACCGAGCTGTTCTCGGACGATTACCTGATCGAACGCCCTTTGCTGCAAGCCATGCGACCTGATGAGCACGGCGCGCCGGTGCTGCTCATTGACGAACTCGACCGCACCGATGAACCTTTTGAGGCGTTCCTGCTGGAAGCGCTCAGCGATTTTCAGGTCACAATCCCGGAACTCGGCACCGTCCATGCGCCCGAGCCACCCATCGTCATCGTCACCTCGAACCGCACGCGCGAGGTGCATGACGCCCTCAAACGCCGCTGCCTCTACCACTGGGTCGACTACCCCGATTTCAACCGCGAAATCGAAATCCTGCACGCCCGCGCCCCCGAAGCCGCCGAGACACTCAGCCGCGAGGTTGTCGCCTTTGTTCAACGCCTGCGCACAGAAGACCTGTTCAAAAAGCCCGGCGTGGCCGAAACCATCGACTGGGCCAAATGCCTGCTGGCGCTGGACGTTATCAACCTCAGCCCCGAGGTCATCGGCGACACGCTCGGCGCGATCCTGAAATACCAGGACGACATCCAGAAACTGCAAGGCTCTGAAGCCAAACGCATTCTGGATGAGGCAAAAGCCGACCTCGAACCCGCCTGATGCTTCTTCTGTTCAAAAATACCTCGGGGGTATGGGGGCAGAGCCCCCATGAAAGGTAATGGCCGAACACCTTACGCTCGACACCCCCGCAGATCCGAAACTGGCGCAAAACATCACCCATTTCGCCCGCGCGCTGCGCAAGGCGGGACTGCCCATCGGGACAGGTCGGGTGGTGGATGCCATACGCGCCGTGCAGGCGGCGGGTTTCACGCAAAGGCAGGATTTCTACTGGACCCTGCACGCCTGTTTCGTGAACCGACCTGAACATCGCACCGTCTTTGCACAGGTTTTCCGCCTCTACTGGCGCGACCCGCGTTATCTGGAACACATGATGTCCATGATGCTGCCCGCCATTCGGGGCGTGCAGGAAGAACGTAAAGCAGACGCTGCCGAAAAGCGCGCAGCCGAGGCGCTGCTGGACGGGGTTGAACGTGATCTGCCCGAGCCTGCGGAAGATGAAGGCGAGACCGAGCTCGACATTGACGCCTCGCAAACCGCGTCTTCCGAAGAACGCCTGCGCAGTCTGGATTTTGAGCAGATGAGCACGGATGAAATCGCACAGGCCAAACGCCTTCTGGCGCGTCTTACCTTGCCGGTTCATCCGATTGCCAGCAGGCGGGCGCAGGCCAACCCTCTGGGCCACCGCATCGACCGCGCCAAAACCCTGCGCGCAGCCATGCGTCAGGGTGGTGAGATACGGGACATTGCGCTGCAAAAACCTAGGCCACGCTGGCCCAATCTTGTGGTTCTTTGCGACATCTCGGGTTCAATGAGCCAATACAGCCGCCTGATCCTGCATTTCCTGCACACCGTCTCGAACGCCAAGGGCGCCGGATGGGCCAAGGTCCACGCTTTCACCTTCGGCACACGACTGACCAATATTACTCGCCATCTGCATCAACGCGATGTGGATGCCGCTTTGGCCGCTGCTGGGGCCGAGGCGCAGGATTGGGAGGGCGGCACACGGATCGGTGACTGTCTGCACGCGTTCAATCGTGACTGGTCACGACGGGTGATGGGGCAGGGTGCCGTTGTTCTGTTGATCTCGGACGGGCTGGATCGTGGCGACCCGGACGCCTTGGCGAAGGAAACCGAACGTCTGCACCTGTCGGCGCGCCGTCTGATCTGGCTCAATCCGTTGCTGCGATGGGATGGGTTCGCGCCCAAGGCGCAGGGCGTGGCTGCCATGCTGCCGCATGTGGACAGCTTCCGCGCCGGTCACTCGATTGCATCGCTCGAAGATCTCGCGACCGTCATTTCGGAACCACAGGATGTGGGAGAGAAAGCGCGGCTGATCTCCGCGCTTTCCGGCTAAGCGTCAGTCCAGCTGTTTTTCATTGCACTCGCGCGCCATTTCGATGGCTTTGTAAGTGCCGGTCAAATCGACGGTGAATCCAAAGGATTTTTCCGGGAACACGATCATGACCTTCTGTTTGGCCAGATCTTCCGCGAATTGCGGATCGTCCGACAGCACGTAGCCGCCTGAATACCCCTTGGTGATGTTTCCCTTCATCCCTGTGGCCTCACCCAGATACAGGTTGTCGCCCAGAATGATTGCCACCTCTTCCTTCTCACCGCGTTTGATGTCCGTTTCGGCCTTGGTGAAAACGCCGACATAGCCCACGCCGCGATCCTCTGTCAGGCCCATCTGAACCACGTTCTCCGAGTCATCAATCGCCTCGATCAGGCAGGATTTCTTTTCATTGTCGATGAAAACCTTCCAGCCTTCGACCTCGCCATAGCGTTCAAATGTATCAGCCCAGGCTGCGGTTGACGCCAACAGCCCAATGGCTGCGCCGAGTGTAAGAATGCGTTTCAACTCTCTGTCTCCGTTTTGAAAATGGGGGCACGTCCGGGATAGGCCCCGAAGGTAGCTGCAGGCTAAAAGCACGGGCGCAGACAATCAATGCTTTGCTTATGTGAATACGAAGGAACCTTTGCCCCAAAGCGACCTCGTCCTTGAGCGGGGACCGCCCCCACATGCTTTTCTTCCCGCTTTTCCTGACTATGTTGAGTCCGATGACCTCAGGAGGCTTCGATGGAGCGATTCGACAACAGCCCGGAAACCGCTTTGGACTGGCACCGCAAAGGGCGTGGTGCGGCCCTGGCGACGGTGGTCGAGACCTGGGGCAGTGCACCGCGCCGGGTGGGCGCTCAGTTGGTGATTGGCGGTGAGGGGCGGATCGAAGGGTCCGTGTCCGGCGGGTGCGTCGAAGGCGCGGTGATTGTCGAGGCGCTGGAAGCCATTGATGAGGGCGAGGCGCGATTGCTGGAGTTTGGTGTCAGCGACGAAGACGCCTTTGCCGTGGGTCTGGCCTGTGGTGGAACAATTCGGGTTTTGGTTGAACCGGTTGGCCGCGTCCTGCCTGAATCGATGCTGGCCGAACTGGTCGCCGCGCGGGCGGCGCGCGAGCCGCTGGCTTATGAGGTCAATATCAACAGCGGCCACCGCGCCCTGAGGCGCAACAAATACCCCGACCGACTGCGCATGGACCGGTCAGGGTTTGAAGAGGATGGAGAGACCTTTGTCGCCGTCCATAACCCGCCCTTGCGCCTGATCGTCGTCGGTGCGGTTCACATCGCGCAGGCTTTGGTGCCTATGGCGCGGATTGCGGGATATGACCCGGCCATTGTGGACCCGCGCGATGCCTTTGCGTCAGATGCGCGTTTTCCCGGTGAAAAGATTCTCACCGATTGGCCGGACGAAGCCGTTTTGAAACTGGGACTGGACACGCGCACAGCGGTTGTTCTGCTGACCCATGACCCCAAGTTGGACGACCCTGCGCTGCAAGCCGCGTTGGAGGCGGACGTGTTCTACATCGGCGCGCTGGGGTCAAAGCGAACCCATGCCAAACGGGTCGAGCGTATGATAGCTGCCGGGTTTACCGACGCGCAGATCGGCAGAATACACGGGCCAATTGGTCTGGACATCGGGGCCACTGACCCGTCGGAAATTGCCGTTGCGATCCTGGCTCAGATGACGGCTGTTCTGCGAGGCAAGGCATGAAGTTTGGCCCGGTGCCCGTAGCTGATGCAAGCGGGGCGATTCTGGCGCATTCGGTCATGGCGGCGCGTCGCAAACTGCGCAAGGGTCTGAGACTGACCGAAGATCACATCACACAACTGACACAGGCCGGTTTGACCGAAATTGTCGTGGCCCGTCTGGAACCCGGCGACTGTCATGAGGACGAGGCGGCTACGCTGTTGGCCAAGGCTTTGGTACCTGACCTGTCGGCGGCGAACCTGCGCGTGACCGAAGCATTTACGGGGCGCGTCAACCTGCTGGCCAACGGGCCGGGCGTCGTGGCGCTGGACGTGGCCGCGCTGGAGCAATTTAATCAGGTCAACCCAATGATCACCGTCGCCACAGTTCCGCAGCATCAGCAGATGAGCGACGGCGGAATGGTCGCGACGATCAAGGTGATTTCCTACGCCGTGCCCGAGGCGGACGTTCAGCGCGCAGCAAGCCTTGCGCAAAGCTCAGTTCAACTGATTGCGCCGGTTCACAAAACCGCTGGTCTGATCGTGACGGATATTCCCGGTGGACCACCGAACGAAAAAGGCATCGCGGCCATGCGGGGGCGGGTCGAACTGTTGGGGATGGAGTTGTGCGATGTGCAGATCGTCGCGCATGACACCGATCCCCTTGCGAAGGCCATTGCCGGAACGCAGGGCGACGTTCTGATGATTCTGACCGCTTCGGCCACCTCGGATGTGGATGATGTGGCACCTTCGGCTGTGCGCGCGGCAGGTGGGGCGGTCGATCGGTTCGGCATGCCGGTCGATCCCGGTAATCTGCTGTTTCTGGGTGCGATGGGGGATCGGCCCGTGATTGGCCTGCCGGGTTGCGCACGCTCGCCTGCTTTGAACGGCGCGGATTGGGTTCTGTCCCGCGTTGCCTGCGGTGTTGAGACCACAGGCGCGGATATTGCGGCCATGGGTGTGGGCGGATTGCTCAAGGAAATCCCGACACGACCTCAGCCGCGCGCCCAGCGCAGGCCGTGACGCTACGGCATTTTGACCTCTATCCCCGCCACTTTAGGTTATGAGTGTTAAGCGACGCTCGGGGTGTTGAACGCGACAAGATTTTTGTTCTCAAACGAAAATTCCCGTGTTTAACTCGGTCGCAAGGGAGAAAATCAAAACTGGGAGGAACTCATGACACAGGTCTCAATGACCGTGAACGGTAAATCCGTTAGCGGTGACGTCGAAGGCCGGACCCTGCTGTCCAGCTTTCTGCGCGACCACCTGTCGCTGACGGGCACACATGTAGGCTGCGATACGGCCCAATGCGGCGCCTGTGTGGTGCATGTGAATGGTGAGGCGGTCAAATCCTGCAACATGCTGGCGCTTGAGGCTGATGGGGCCGACGTGGGTACCATCGAAGGGCAAGCCAATCCGGACGGGTCGCTGAATGTCATTCAGCAGGCATTTCAGGATCACCACGGGCTGCAATGCGGGTTCTGCACGCCGGGTATGGTGATGAGTGCCGCGGCCCTGCTGAAAGACAATCCGCGCCCGACCGAGGCCGAGATCCGCAAGTATCTGGAAGGCAACCTGTGCCGTTGCACCGGATACCACAATATCGTCAAGGCGATCATGGCCGCTTCGGGTCAGGACGCCGGCAGCATCGCTGCCGAATGATGCCACTGCGGGCGTAAGGGAGACGCCCGTGGGATGACAGAGGATGCATCCGCATCCGTTTATGGGAGGAGAACAAGCAATGCCCAAAGACAGTGGCATCGGAGCCAGTTCCAAGCGCCGCGAGGACGTGCGCTTTCTGACCGGAGCAGGCAATTACACCGACGACATCAACGTACATAACCAGGCCTATGTGCATTTCCTGCGATCCGACATCGCGCATGGGCGGATCAAATCCGTCGATACGTCGGCGGCCGAGGGGATGCCGGGTGTGGTCAAGGTTTTCACCGGCAAGGATTTCGAAGGCGTGGGCGGGATGCCTTGCGGCTGGGAAGTGACCGACAAGCACGGCGCGCCCATGCAGGAACCTCCGCATCCGATTCTGGCCCAGGGCAAGGTGCGCCATGTGGGCGATCCGATTGCCGCCGTTGTGGCCGACAGTTTGGAACAGGCCCGCGACGCCGCCGAGGCGATTGAGGTCGATATCGAAGAACTGCCCGCCGTGATCGACATGAAGGCCGCCGCACAGGATGGCGCGACGCTGGTCCATGACGATCTGAAAAACAACATCTGCTATGACTGGCAGTTGGGTGAGGCCGACGATGCCAAGGTCAATGAGGTGTTTGCCAACGCGGCGCATGTGACCACTCTGGATCTGGTGAACAACCGATTGGTTGCTAACCCGATGGAGCCGCGCGTTGCCGTCGCTGAATACGCTCGGGCGACCGAGGAATATACGCTTTATACCACCTCGCAGAACCCGCATGTGATCCGCCTGCTGATGTGCGCCTTTGTTCTGGGCCTGCCTGAACACAAGGTCCGCGTGGTCGCGCCGGATGTGGGCGGTGGTTTCGGCACCAAGATCTTCCACTATGCGGAAGAGGCATTCGTGACCTTTGCCGCCAAAGCTTGCGGCCGTCCGGTCAAATGGTCGTCCAGCCGGTCCGAGGCGTTCATGTCGGATGCTCATGGTCGCGATCATGTGAGCACCATCGAACTGGCGCTGGATGCCGATAATAACTTCATCGGTTTGCGCACCAATACCTTCGCGAATCTGGGGGCCTATCTGTCGACCTTCTCGAGTTCTGTGCCCACATGGCTGCACGGCACGCTGATGGCGGGCAACTACAAGACGCCGGTCATTCAGGTGAACGTGAAGGCGATGTTCACCAATACGGTTCCGGTGGATGCCTATCGCGGTGCGGGCCGACCCGAGGCGACGTTCCAGTTGGAACGCGTGGTGGACAAGGCCGCGCGCGAATTGGGGGTCGATCCGATTGCGCTGCGCCGCCAGAACTTTGTCACTCAGTTCCCCTATGACACGCCGGTGGCGTTGACCTATGACACCGGCAACTACAACGGGACGATGGACAAGTTGGAGGCCGCCGCCGATCTGGCAGGCTTTGCCGCCCGCCGGTCGGCCAGTGAAGCCAATGGCAAGCTTCGGGGCCTTGGTATCAACTGTTATATTGAGGCGTGCGGGATTGCACCGTCGAACATCGTTGGCATACTGGGCGCGCGCGCGGGCCTTTATGATGCTGCGACGGTGCGGGTGAATGCCACCGGGTCGATCAGCGTCATGGTCGGCGCACATAGCCACGGGCAGGGGCACGAGACCGCCTTTCCGCAGGTAGTGGCCGACATGATCGGCATCGACGAGTCGATGGTCGAAATCGTGCATGGGGATACGTCCAAGATTCCGTTTGGGATGGGGACCTATGGGTCTCGGTCTCTGGCGGTCTGTGGCTCGGCCATGGTGAAAGCGACCGAGAAGGTGATCGAGAAGGCCAAGAAGATCGCCGCCCATCTGCTGGAAGCGTCTGAGGCTGATATTGAGCTGAAGGACGGTCAATTCAGTGTCGCAGGCACCGACAAGTCGGTGGCCTGGGGTGATGTGACCCTGACCGCCTATGTGCCGCATAACTACCCGCTGGAGGTGGAGCCCGGGCTGGAAGAGACTGCGTTCTACGATCCGGCCAACTTCACCTTCCCGGCGGGGGCCTATGCGTGTGAGGTTGAGGTCGATCCTGAAACCGGTCAGGTCAGCATCGAAAAGTTCACCGCTGCGGATGACTTCGGCAACATCATCAATCCGATGATTGTGGATGGTCAGGTTCATGGCGGGATCGGGCAGGGGATCGGTCAGGCCCTGCTAGAGAACTGCGCCTATGACGAAAACGGGCAACTGCTGAGCGCGTCTTTCATGGATTACGCCATGCCCCGCGCCGATGACGTGCCGTTCTATGGCGTGGATCATTCCAGCCAGACGCCGTGCACGCATAACCCACTGGGGGTGAAAGGCTGCGGTGAGGCAGGGGCGATTGGCTCTCCGCCTGCGGTGGTCAATGCGGTGCTGGATGCGCTGAATTCGGGCGGCAAGGCGGTCGATCACATCGACATGCCGGTGAGCCCGTCGCGCGTTTGGGCGGCGATGAACAGCTGAGAGGTTGGGGTGCGAGGGGCCAGCCCCTCGCGCTCCCCGGGATATTTATAGCCAGATGAAGGGCGGATCCGCGCCTTTCGGAAAGGAAGACGAAATGTACAATTTCGAGTTTGAGAAGCCCTCGACCATCGCTGATGCGGTGGCTGCGTTAGGGTCTGAAGATGCGCAGGCGCTGGGGGGTGGGCAGACGCTGATTCCGACCCTCAAACAGCGGTTGGCTGCGCCGTCCAAACTGGTGTCGATGAGCGGGATTGCCGAGATGCAGGGGGTTTGCATCGAGGATGACGGCTCGGTCGCTATTGGCGGGGCGACACCGCATGCGGTGGTGGCGCGCGAGGCTGCGGGAAACTATCCGGCGTTGGCGGCGCTGGCGGGTCAGATCGGTGATCCGGCGGTGCGAAATCGTGGCACGCTTGGAGGATCGATTGCAAATAACGACCCGGCGGCGTGTTATCCGGCTGGTGTATTGGGATCGGGTGCAACGGTTGTGACCAATACGCGCCAGATCGCGGCGGATGATTTCTTTGACGGTATGTTCAGCACGGCGCTGGATGAGGGTGAGATCATCACATCGGTCCGGTTCCCGGTGCCACAGGCGGCGAGTTATCAGAAGTTCCTGCAACCTGCCTCGCGCTTTGCTCTGGTCGGTGTGTTTGTGGCGCGGTTCTCGGATGGTGTCCGTGTTGCCATAACTGGGGCCAGCGAGGATGGTGTGTTCCGGTGGTACGAGGCCGAGGCGGCACTGAACACTGCATTCCGTCCGGATGCGTTGATGGATCTGAAGGTCAATCCGATGAACATGATTGCCGATCTGCATGGCAGCAAGGAATACCGGGCGCATCTGGTTGGGGTGATGACAAAGCGGGCCGTTGAAGCCTGTATGTGAAGCGGGCAGATTTTTCTGGAAAGCCCCGGCCTGTGCGCCGGGGCTTTTTATGTGCTGCGTATTCTGGGCAGTTTCGGGGCCTGCCAATAGGCGCCTGTATCCTCGCGAGCCTTTTCATAGGCTTCGACCCGGCGGCGGGCGTCCTCGCCACCTGCGGCGAAGAGATGGCTGAGAAGGCATTCCAGCACGGCCATGGCCCCGGAAAAGCTGGAGAAATGGTGCATGGACCGCGTGCTGATCTGTAAGCTGACATCGGGTCGCAATCCCGGCGCGATCACGTCGCTGTCCGAGATCAGGATGATCCGGACCCCTTTGTCTGCCGCAAAGCGCATGGTGCGGATGGTTTCTGCCGAATAGGGCCGCACGGTCATGGCCAGCAGGCAATCGTTGCTGTCCGCGTCCAGCAGATCGTCAGTGGCAGAGCCCATGTGCCGTGGCACCAGTTGCAGGCCGGGATGCGCCATGCGGCCCGCGTAGTGGAAATAGTAAGCCAGGGCGTAACTGGCCCGCGTCGCGGTGATGAAACAGCGCTGCGCGTTCAGAATAAGGTTGGTCGCGTCCTTGACGTCTCCGGGGTCCATCAACCGCAGTGATCTTGTAGCCACATTTAACTCGTTGCGGGCGAAATCGGCCTGGGCTGCGCTGAACGGTCCGTCTGCCCCTTGGCGTGACAGCCAGTCCTGATGCAGGCGGTCCTCTCCGTCCGTGACCAGAGCTTGCCGGAACGGGTGGCGGAAGGCGTCGTAGCCGTCAAACCCCATACGCTGGGCAAGGCGCACAAGGACGTTTGAACTGACGCCGATCTTCTCGGCTGTGACGCGGATCGGGTCGAGGCCAAAGTCGCCGGGATGGTCGATCACGTATTTGGCCGCCGCCTGCAATTGCGCCGGCATGTGGTCGATCTCGTGTCTGAGAGCGTTGGTCAATTGGTTGAGGGTGTCGGTCATGGTGTGAAAGAAAACATATGTTTTTAAATTTTCCAATTGAAAACGTCCGGGGCATGGATAGATCGGCTTTGTGTTTAACGGAGCAACCGATGACCGACCTGCCTGACAAACCTTACATCCTCGTCGCACCCAATGGCGCGCGGCGCGGGCATGTGGATCACCCGCACCTGCCAGTTACCCTGAAAGAGACGGTCCAAACCGCGCGGGCGTGTCGTGAGGCTGGGGCAGATGGCTTGCATCTTCATATTCGGGATGCGCACGGGCAACATTCGCTGGATGCAGGGCGGTATCTCGAAGCCGTCGCGGAACTGAAAAAGCAGGTGCCCGATCTTGACATTCAGATCACGACCGAGGCTGCGGGCATTTATGGCGTCGATGCCCAGTATGGGTGTTTGCGACAGGTGCGGCCCGGTTGGGCATCGGTCTCGGTGCGTGAGATCGCGCGGGCGCCCGAGATGGCGGATCGTGTCTATGGGCTGTGTCAAGATCAGGGGACGCGCGTTCAGCATATTCTGTATGATGCTGAGGATGCGGCATTGCTGACCGAATGGCAGCGCGCAGGCATTGTCCGGGACGGGCAGGAGGTTCGCCTTTTGGTGCTGGGACGCTATTCGACCGGTCAGGTGTCGTCGCCCGAGGATCTGGATCAGTTCCCGCAGGATCGCTCACCTTGGATGGTGTGCGCCTTTGGGCCGCGTGAACATGCGTGCTTGCATAATGCCGCGCAGCGCGGCGGAGACCTGCGGGTCGGGTTCGAAAACAGCCTGACGAATTCTGACGGACAGCCATGGGCTGACAATGCGGCGTCGGTTGCGGCGCTGGTGTCTTTGATCAAGGGAGTTTCGAAATGAGCCATGTTTTTCCGCGCCACACCAAGGCTGCTTTGCCTGTCGCCGCCGGGGGCGAGGGGTGTTACCTGATTGATGCCGATGGCAAGCGTTATCTGGATTGTGGCGATGCGGCGGTGTCCTGTCTGGGGCATTCCAATCCTGCCGTTATCGAAGCGGTTCAAAAGCAGGTCGAACAGATCGCTTTTGCTCATAGCGGGTTCATGACCTCGGAACCTGCCGAGGCGCTGGCGGATTTGCTGATCGAGCATGCTCCGGGCGATCTGGATCGGGTGTATTTTGTCTCGGGCGGGTCCGAGGCGACCGAGGCCGCGATCAAGCTGGCGCGGCAGTATTATCTTGAGATCGGCCAGCCCGAGCGCCGCCACGTGATCGCACGGCGACAAAGCTATCACGGCAATACGCTGGGGGCTTTGTCGGCGGGCGGCAATGCCTGGCGGCGCGCGCAATTTGCGCCGATGCTGATCGAAATGACTCATATCGCGCCCTGCTATGAATATGCCGAGAAGCCCGAGGGTGAGAGCAGTTTTGACTACGGCCAACGTGTCGCCAATGAGTTGGAGGCCGAAATTCTGCGGCTTGGTCCTGAAACGGTTATGACATTCATGGCCGAGCCGGTTATCGGGGCGACGCTGGGCGCTGTTCCGGCGGTGGACGGGTATTTCAAGCGGATTCGCGAAATCTGCGATCAGTATGGCGTGCTGTTGATCCTGGATGAAGTCATGTGCGGCATGGGGCGGACCGGGCATCTGTTTGCCTGCGATCATGACGGGATCGCTCCGGATATTCTGTGTATCGCCAAGGGGTTAGGGGCTGGTTATCAACCGATTGGTGCAATGCTGTGCGCGGGCAGGATCTATGAGGCTATTCAGAACGGCTCTGGCTTCTTTCAGCACGGGCATACCTATATCGGCCATCCGGTGGCCACGGCAGCGGCTTTGGCGGTGGTTAGCGAACTGACCGGGCGTGATCTGCCCACGCGCGCCGGTGTGATGGGTGAGAAACTGCAATCGGCGCTGGAAGCTGCCTTTGGCCAGCACCCGAATGTAGGCGATATTCGCGGGCGCGGTTTGTTTCGGGGGATCGAACTGGTTGCTGATCGGGACAGCAAAACCCCGTTCGATCCGGCGCATGGTGTGGCCGGGAAGATCAAGAAGGCGGCAATGGCCGAGGGGCTGATCTGCTACCCGATGTCGGGAACCCGCGACGGCAAGAACGGCGATCACATCCTGCTGGCACCGCCCTTCATCATCGAAGAGGCGCAGATTGACGAGTTGGTTTCAAAACTGGCGAAAGCCATCGACGCGACGCTTCCGGTCTGAAAAAGCGGTCAGAGGGCCGTGTTCTGCATGGCCTTCTGATAATGCGCGTTGAATGCCATGATCGGATGCTCTGACTGGGAAGAGCAGGCATTGTCCACGACCAGTGCACCATGACCAATGGCACCGCTTTCCAATCCGCGCTGTACTGAATCCACAATCGGGCCGTCCTCGGCAAAGGTGGTGGTGCGGTGTTGCAGGATGATCTCGCGCTCGACCGTGTTGGGGGTGGCGTCGGGCAGCCACCAGTCTACCTCGATCTTGGTGGAGTTCACGCTCAGCGGTTTCCAGCGATAGGTGTTCACGATGCCACCGGGATAGACTTGAAGCGCGAACAGGGGAAAGAACCACCAGGTCAAGAATTTGTCCGTGCGCGCAGCGGGGTCCGCCACATACTCATAGGATTTCTGGGAATCCGGCCGGGCCGGGCTGGCGTGGCGAATGCCGTAATCGTGACCGCGCGTCTGGTATTGATCCGGGTCGACAACGCCTGTGGTCAGGGTCTTGTGCACCACAGCGCAGTGGTAGCATTCGTTGAAATTCTCGGCCACGACCTTCCAGTTCGCACTGGCCAAGCGTTCCGTGCGGTCGGCGCGCTGGTAGGTGGGCAGGTTGGGGGCATAGTCCGAAATCTCGCCAAGCGCCTCCTGTGCCAGTTCGGCCATCGGGCGAGCATCCGCATCCAGATTGACCAGGATCAGCCCAAAAAAGACCTCAATCCGCACCGGGCGCAGTTTGTACTGGCTTTTGTCGAACCCGGGAAAGGCAGTGGCATTTGGGGCGGCGCGCAGCTGACCGGTCGTGTCATAGGTCCAGGCGTGATAGGGGCAGGTCATCTTTTTGGCGCAGCCCTTGCCATTCAGCAGCTCATGCCCGCGATGCACGCAGACATTGTAGAAAGCGCGGATTTCACCATCCTGACCCCGGATCACAATCACCGAGATACCGCTGATATCTTCGACAACATAGTCTCCGAGGTCGGGCAGGTCGGTTACATGGCCAACCAGTTGCCACGCGCGTCTGAATATGCGGCTGCGTTCGGTGGCAAACACGGCCTCGTCGCAATAGGCCTGCGACGGAAGCGACTGATAAACGCCGCCGGCAAAAGACATTTCACCCATCGTAGCCTCCCAAGGATCCGTGGCATTCGGATTGATCCAAACCCCGATCCACATCTTTCCGGATTGCGCCAAGGCGGCGTCGAAATCAGAGCGTCTGAAATCGACCTGTTGTCGCTTTCCGGCCTTCAGGATGTGCGGATTATCTCGATGGGATGCAAATCGCGATCAATGACGTTCAGGTGAACGAAAAAACCCTGCCAGATCGTCTCTGACAGGGTTCGAATTGGGATTGCTTGCCGGGATTATTTCTGCGGCAGCGGGCCGATCATCATGATCATCTGACGGCCTTCCATCTTCGGCATGTTCTCGACCTTGCCGATATCCTTGATGTCTTCGGCAACGCGTTCCAGCAGTTCACGCCCCAGGTTCTGGTGCGCCATCTCACGACCGCGGAACCGCAGGGTGACTTTGACCTTGTCGCCCTTTTCCAGAAACTTGAAGACGTTCTTCATCTTGACGTCATAATCATGCGTGTCGGTGTTGGGCCGGAACTTGACCTCTTTCACCTCGATGATCTTTTGTTTCTTGCGGGCCTCGGCTTCGCGCTTTTGCGTTTCGTACTTGTACTTGCCAAAGTCCATAATCTTGCAGACCGGCGGATTCGCGTTGGGCGAGATCTCGACCAGATCGAGGCCGGCATCGGCGGCAAGTTGCATGGCTTTGGCGGGATGAACCACCCCGACATTTTCACCTTCAGCACCAATCAGGCGGATTTCGGGGGCACGGATTTTGTCGTTGACGCGCGGTCCGGTATCTCTCTGCGGCGGCGCGTTGTGGGGTCTGCGAGCTATGGGTTCATTCCTTTGATGATTGCAGAATTTCGAGCCCGGAATTTAGACCGGGCCGGGCAGCGTTTCAAGCAGCATAAACGCCTGTAAGTCGGAAATTCCCGTGAATTATCGCGGGAATCGGCTGGCCGGGTCAGGAAAGGCCCAGCCAGCCGTGTCGATCAGCCGACAAATGCCTTTTCGATCACGAATTCCTTGGGTTCCGAGTTTGCGCCCTCGCGCAGGCCGAACTCTTCCAGGATTTCCTTGATGTCCAGGTTGAAGGCCAGCGAGCCGCAGACCATCGCGCGGTCGGTTTCGGGCTTGATGCCGCCTTCGATGCCCAGATCGGCAAACACGGTGCCGTCTTTCAGCAGTTCCGTAATGCGGCCCATCTTGGGGCTCTCTTCCCGCGTTGTTGTCGGGTAGTAGCGGATCTTGTCGGCAAAGCCTTCGCCCATCAGTTCGGCCAGCAACTCGTCCTGACGAATGCTTTCAATCAGCTGGCGGCCATATTCCAACTCGGCCACTTCGCGGCAGGTGTGGGTGATGATGACCTCATCATAATCCTCATAGGTCTGCGGCTCGCGCAGCAGCGAGGCAAATGGCGCAAAGCCGGTGCCGGTGGCAAAGAACCACAGACGTTTGCCGGGCAGCAGGGCATCATGCACCAGCGTGCCGACGGGCTTGGGCCGCAGGATGATCTGATCGCCGGGTTTGATATGCTGCAGCTTCGAGGTCAGCGGGCCGTCCTGCACCTTGATCGAGTAAAACTCCAGCTCTTCATCCCACGAAGGCGAAGCAATCGAATAGGCGCGCAGCAGAGGTTTCTGACGCCCGGTTTTGGGGTCGGGGTCGCCCATCAGGCCGATCATCACAAACTCGCCCGAGCGGAACCGCAGCGTCGCAGGGCGCGACACTTTGAACGAGAACAGGCTGTCGGTCCAATGCTTCACATCGGTCACAGTCTGCGCGTCGGGCAGTACGGGGGCCTTTACGGCGGTTGCTTCACTCACGGGTTTCATCTCTGTCATCGTTTCACTGCCGGTGAGGTAAACCGACATCTCCGTTTAATCTTTGATCCAAGTCAGGAAAAGGGGACAGTTTGCCCCCTTCCTTCACAAGCTGGCGATGGCGGTCTTAACCGCGCAGGCGGGCCTGGTAGTTGTTCTCTTTCCAGTCGGCGCGGGCCAGCCACTGATCTTCGGGCTGACGGGTCGCCAGGGCGTTGTCGATTTCAACCTCGTCAAACCCGCTGCGGCGGGCCATGGCGTATTGGTCGGCCAGAACGTGCCCCTTGGCGCGCAGACGTCCGGTAAAGCCTTTCAGGCGCAGCACGCGCGCGATGGTGAACCCACGCCCATCCGCCGAGGACGGAAAGTCCACGCGTACCATTTTTGCGCTGCCCAGACGGTCAATCAGCTCATCCGGGTCGGTGTCCGAGGCCACATCCAGCGCCACAACATCATTCGCGGCGTCTTCCAGGGTCACAAAGCCGTCGGTCCAGTCATCGGGGGCGAACCCCTCATCCGTTACGATTACGTTCATGTTTTCTCTCCGGCGCGCACCATCTTGCCATCGACAAAATGGATGCCGCATTCTTCCTTGTTCTGGTCGCGCCAGCGCCCGGCGCGGGGGTCTTCGCCCTCTTTGACCGGCGAGGTGCAGGGCGCACAGCCGATCGATGGGTATCCTTTGGCCACCAGCGGATGCCGGGGCAGGTTGTTTTCTTCCATATAGGCGCGCACATCTTCGGGCGCCCAATGGGCCAGCGGGTTCACCTTGATCCGGCCTGTTCCGTCCTCGACCTCGAAGAAGTCAAGCGCGGCGCGGGTGCCGGACTGGAATCTCTTGCGCCCGGTAATCCAGCCGCAATACCCGGTCAATGCCTGTTGCAGCGGGAAGGTCTTGCGCAGGTTGCAGCACGCATCCGTATCCCGCAGGCGCAGCGCGCCATAGGGGTCTTCCCGCTGAATGTCCTGATCATCCGCGCGGATGATCTGAACGTTTTTCAGGCCCAGGCGCTCGCTGACCTCCTGCTGGTATTCCAGCGTTTCGGTGAACAGCATCTGCGTGTCCACAAACAGCACCGGGGTCATTTTGTCGACCACCGCCGCCATATGCAGCAACACCACCGATTCCGCCCCAAAGCTTGAGACCAAAGCAAGCTCGTCGATCTCTTCGATTGCGCCATGCATAACGTCATGGGCGCTGTGGTGGCGGAACCGGTTGTTCAGCGCGTCAACCTTGTCGGTCAGCTCGCGCCGGTCTGCACCCAGTTCCGTCTGGATAAGGTCAAGCGGCATTCGCCTGAGCCTCGGGGTAGAGGGCCGCCTTGAACGGAGCCATACCGACGCGGCGATATGTTTCCAGGAAGGTTTCTTCGGCGCTCTCACGCTGGTTCAGGTAGGTGTCCACGATACGTTCGACGGCTGGCACGATCTCGTCATAGGCAAAGCCCGGACCAATGCGGTCGCCAACGGCGGCTGTTTCGGTCGCGTCACCACCCAACGTGATCTGGTAGTTTTCGACGCCTGCGCGATCCAGACCCAGAATGCCGATATGGCCTACATGGTGGTGACCACATGCGTTGATGCAGCCTGAGATCTTGATCTTCAGGTGACCGATATCATGCTCCAGCTTCAGCTCGTCAAACCGGGTCGCGATTTCCTGCGCAACCGGGATCGAGCGGGCCGTCGCCAGCGCGCAGTAATCCATGCCGGGGCAGGCGATGATGTCGCTGATCAGGCCGATATTGGCTGTGGCCAGTTCGTGTTCTTTCAGCTTGGCATGGATCGCGGGCAGGTCCGACTTGTGGACATGGGGCAGGATCACGTTCTGCTCATGGCTGATACGCAGCTCGTCATAGGCGAAGGTTTCGGCCAGATCGGCCATTACGCGCATCTGCTCAGCCGTTGCATCACCGGGCGTTGCGCCATGCTTTTTGATCGAGATCGTGACAATCGCGTGGTCCGCGTTCTTGTGCGGTGCGATGTTGGTATCGACCCACGAGCGGAAAACCGGATCGTTGGTATAGGCGCTTTCAAACGACGCAACCGAACCTTCGCGGAAGGCGGGGGCAGCAAAGTGGCCCTTGATTTCTTCCAGCAGCGCCATGTCGGCACCTTTGAACTGCGGGCGAACCTGCAGGAAGCGCTCGTTGACCTTGGCGCGGATGGCGTCGATGCCGTGTTCATGCACGGTGATCTTGATACGCGCCTTGTATTTGTTGTCGCGGCGGCCGATCTGGTTCCACACGGAAACGGTGGCCTCGAGATAGGCCAGCAGGTCGTCAAAGGCGACGAATTCGGACAGTTCCTTGCCGATCATCGGGGTCCGGCCCAGGCCGCCGCCCACGATGACGCGGGCACCCAGAACGCCGTCACGCTCGACCAGTTGCAGGCCGATGTCATGCGCCTTGATCACGGCGCGGTCATTTTCGCTGCCGGTGATGGCGATCTTGAACTTGCGCGGCATGAACTGGAACTCGGGGTGGTCGGTGGACCACTGGCGCAGCAGTTCGGCATAGGGGCGCGGGTCGGCGATCTCGTCCGCGGCGGCACCGGCGAAATGGTCGGCGGTCACGTTGCGGATCGTGTTGCCTGAGGTCTGGATGGCGTGCATCCCAACTTCGGCCAGCGCGTCCAGCATATCCGGCACGTCATTCAGTTTCGGCCAGTTATACTGGATGTTCTGACGGGTGGTGAAATGGCCATAGCCCTTGTCCCACTTCTCGGCCAACAGGGCCAGTTGGCGCATCTGCGCGCTGTTCAGCGTGCCGTAGGGAATGGCGACCCGCAGCATATACGCGTGCAGCTGTAGATACAGGCCGTTCATCAGGCGCAGGGGTTTGAATTCATCTTCGGTCAGCGAGCCGTCAATACGACGCTCGACCTGCGCGCGGAACTGTTTGTTGCGCTCTGCCAGGAATGCTGTGTCGAACTCGGAGTAGCGATACATATCTAGCTGTCCTTAGTTGCAGCCCCGAACTTTGGGGCCTTTGGGGAGAGGAAGAGGGGCCGGAAGTCAGGCCCGGGGCTGCGTTTCAGTTTCCTGCTTGCCATGGGCATAGTTCGAGGGCCCGGTGCGGCGGAACTCCTCGCGGAAATGGGTGGTTTCGGGGCCGTTTGCGCCAGCGGCTGCATCGGCAAGATAGGCACCAACGATCTTGTTGGCCTGTCGGGCGGCGTCCAGCAGACGGACCTGCGCGTGGGCTTCATCAGTGATCAGCTCGGCCTCGGACAGATCGCGCGACCAGCGGTCATCCTCGGTCTGGTAGATCACGTCGCCTTCCAGCAGGTCATTTGCAGTGACAACTTTAGGGGTAAAAGCGCGGGCCATCAGGCAAGCTCCTTATTGAATTCGGTCAGGGCCTCGGCCGCTTGGCGCGGGGCAAGGCCATAGAATGTCAGAACCGGGCCGTCCATTTCGGCGGCGCTCAGGTCGGTGGGCAGTTGATCGAGTGTGCTTGCCACAACGCGCTGATCCGGGCGCGAGGCATTTTCGATCAGTGTTACAGGTGTGGCGCGATCAGCACCGTGCATGATCAGGCGACCCTGGATGAAACGGGCGGATTTCTTGCCCATGTAAATCGCGGCAACCGATCCCTCGCGCGCCAGAGCGGTCCAGTCGTGATCGGCGAAACCCTTCATGTCATGCCCTGTCAGAAACCGGACCGAGGAATTGCGCCCACGCCGGGTCAGGCTTTGACCGATGCCCGCAACGGCTGCAGAGGCCACAGTGATGCCGGGAACGATGCGCCACGAGATACCAGCAGCCTCAACCGCTTCGATTTCCTCGTCCAGCCGCCCAAACACGGTGGGGTCGCCGGATTTCAGACGCACAACGCGGTTGCCTTTCAGGGCATAATCGACCAGCAGTGCGTCAATATCGGCTTGCTTCCATGACGGGCCGAACCCAGCCTTGCCAACATCCACCAGATGCGCGCTTTGCCCGGCAAGGGTCAGGACGTCTTCGCCGATGAGACGGTCATGCAGAACGACATCCGCGCGCTCAAAGGCTTTCAGGGCCTTGAGCGTCAGCAATTCCGGATCACCGGGACCAGCGCCGACAAAGTCGACATGTCCTGTGCGTCCTGTTTCGTTCGTAAGCTGCATCAGATCGTCCAGAGCTTGGTTTGACTTGCCCTACAATATAGGAAATATTCCCACCAAACCGCCATATCGCGGAATAAATAAGAACGTGCGTCTTATTAAGCGACCTGTTTGGGACGAGCGTTTCGAAACTGAAGGAAAAATGGAATGTCGGTGCGGATAGACGATACGGATCGGAAAATTCTGGCTGAGCTGCAGCGCGATGCCAGCCAGTCGCTGGACGAAATAGCAGCCCGGGTCGGCAGTTCCAAGACCCCGGTTTGGAATCGAATCCGCAAGCTCAAAAGCGCCGGAATCATTGGTCAGCAAACGGTATTGCTGGACGCCGAAGCGCTGGGGTTCGAGGCCACTTTTTTTGTTCTGATCCGCACATCCGAGCACGAAGCCGACTGGCAGCGTAAGTTCCTGAAAGCCCTTCGGGATCAACCCGAAGTGCAAGAGGCACACCGACTGGCAGGGGACATCGACTATATTCTGAAAGTACGGGTTAAAAATGCCCGCGCCTATGATCAATTTTACCAGTCTCTGATATCAGAGGTTCGTGTCCACAACGTCACCGCATTGCTGTCAATGGAAGAGATCAAGTCCACGACCATGCTTCCCTTGAACGCCTTGGCCAGCACCTAAGGGGGTTGGGGGCGCTGCCCCCGCCGCCCCTGTCGGGGCGACTCCCCCGGGATATTTCCAGCCAGATGAACAGGGGATCCAGACTTCATCTGGCTAAAAATATCCCCGCCGGAGGCATCGCGCGGAACGCGCGATTTGATTTTAGGCTTCAGGCCAGAACCATTAGGTGTTCAAGGCCGTGAAAATGGTAGCTGTCCGAGTATGTTGGCGGCTCGGTCAGGTGCAGATTGGGGCATCTGTCGAACAGGATGGGCAGAGCGATGCGCATCTCGAGCCGGGCCAGGGGCGCGCCAACGCAAAAGTGCAGGCCGCCGCCAAAGCTTGAGTTTGTTTTGACCGGACGCTTTGGATTGAAGATATGCGGGTCCGGCCATGCCTCGGGGTCCCGGTTGGCGGCACCCAGCAACAGCGCAACCTGATCGCCGCGTTTGAAGGAATGGCCAAAAACCTCAACCTCTTCATAGGCATAGCGGGTGAACATATGCAGGGGCGGATCGAAGCGCAGGATCTCCTCCACAGTGCCATCGATTGCATCCGGCCCGAGGGTACTGCTGCCCAGACCGCATTGAAGAAGGGTTTTTACACCATTCCCAAGTGAGTGGACCGTCGCCTCATGCCCTGCATTGAGCAGTAAGATGCAGGTGGCGATCAGTTCATCGGTTGACAGCCTGTCGCCTTCTTCTTCTGCCGCAATCAGGCGGGTGATCAGGTCGTCACGCGGGTCGGTGCGTCGTTGTTGGATGTAACCGTCTAGAAAGGCGGTGAAATCCTGTGCGGATTGCGCTGCGTTCTGTTCAGTCTCTGACGTGCGGCTTGCCTGATACATCGCGACCATGTCGTGGGACCATCTGAGCAGGTCGGGGGACATGCTTTCGGGCACCCCCAGCAGGCGGCAGATCGTTATGACAGGAACTTGCGTGCAATAGGCATCCAGTAAGTCGAAGGGCCGGTCCGGAAACTGATCAATCAAGTCATGGCACAGGGTTTCGATCGACGGGGCCAAGGCGGCAATGGCGCGCGAGGTGAAGGCCCGTGTGACCAAAGCCCTCAGCCGCGTGTGGCGGGGTGGTTCAGTCTCAAGCAGCGAATGAGCCTCGACCGCCAGCCACGGGGCCAGGTGATCCGGGCCGGGTTTTGCAAGCTCAGCAGGGATTTCGCGACCAAAGCGGCGGTCGCGCAACAGCGCGTGGACCGCCTTGTGCGAAACGGCGGCGACCATGTTGTAGTCGCTCCAATAAACCAGATCTCCATGCGCGCGGGCTGTGTCATAGAACGGATAGGGGTCCTGAACGAAACCCGGATCGGTCGGAGATTGAGAGACGGTCTTCATGCGGCGCAGACTTGCCATCAGGCGGCGTGAATGCAAGACCCTATGTCATGCAAAGGTTTTGGGTCATTTGCGGTTTCCTGATCGCGGTCGGTTTATTGTCGGCAGGTGTCTGGTCCTACGGGTATCGGCAGGCGCTGTCGCAGCTGAGTGAAAAGGCCGAAGCCGATCTGGAGCTTGCCGCCGACCGGCTGAGCACTCAGATGCAGGTCTATCAGGAGCTTGCGGTTCTGATGGCAGGTCACCCGACGCTGGCCGCGCTGGAAACGTCCCAGCAGCAGCAAGAGGCGCGCAAGGTGCTATTGGATGTGGCCGACAAGACAGCTGCGGTCAACATGATGTATCTGGATCGAACTGGCCGCGTTCTGGCCTCGGCCCAGCCAGTTGCGCAACGCAGCATGGCGGGGCATCCCGCGTTTGAGCGTGCATTGCAGGGCGCGATAGGCAGTGCGCATGGTGTCGAAACCGAAAGCGGAAACAGGATCTATTCCTACGCGGCCCCGGCTTTTGGTCCAGCCGGACAGGTCGTAGGGGCCTTGATGGTGTTCGCAGATGTTCAGGATGTCGAACAGACCTGGCGCGGCAGTACCGAAGCGGTTTTCTTTGTTGATCACAACGGCGTCGTCTTTATCTCGAACCGGTCCGATCTGTTGTTCTGGTACCGCGCCGACGGGCAGCGGGGGTTGACGCCGCCCGAGGGCGCGCCAGTCGATTTTGCCTCGTCCTGGGTTGGCGGGCACGAGTTATGGCGGTTGAACTGGGGCCGTTACCTGCCGCAGCACGCGCTGCATCTGACGCTTGATCTGCCGGTGATCGACATGACCGCCGAGGTGCTGGTGGATGTGGCCCCGGCGCGCCGGTTGGCCGGGTTGCAGGCGGCGGCGGTGGCCGCGATCTGTCTGGCCTTTGGCGCCTTGTTGTTTCTGGCCACCGAGCGGCGGCGTACTTTGGCCGAAGCCAATGCCGTGCTTGAAGGCCGCGTGGCAAAGCGAACACGGGATCTGACGACCGCCAACACAGCCCTGCGGCGCGAAGTGGCTGAGCGGCAGGAGGCGGAGGCTGCCTTGAAGCAAGCTCAGGCGGATTTGGTACAGGCTGGTAAGCTGAGCGCATTGGGTCAGATGTCGGCGGGCATCAGTCACGAATTGAACCAGCCCTTGATGGCCATTCAACAGTTCGCCGACAATGGTGCAGCCTTCATGGAGCGGGGGCAGGGTGAAAAGGCCGGAAAAAACCTTGGCCGTATCTCGGAAATGGCCGCGCGCATGGCGCGGATCATCAAGAACCTGAGGGCCTTTGCGCGCAACGAAAGCGAGCCTATGGGCAAGGTCGATCTGGTTCAGGTGATCCAATCGGCGATTGAACTGACAGAGGCAAGATTGCGTGAAGAAGGGGTAACGTTGGACTGGACCCCACCGACCCATCCGGTGAATGCGTGGGGCGGTGAGGTTCGTTTGGCGCAGGTCTTTGTGAACCTGATCAACAACGCCATCGACGCGATGAGCGGGCAGGCAGACAAGCGTATCTTGATCGAGATTGGAACCGGAGATCGCGTTGTTGTGGCGATACGCGACAGCGGGCCGGGTATCGAAGACCCCGACAAATTGTTCGAGCCGTTTTATACCACCAAATCCGTCGGCTCGTCCGAAGGCATGGGGCTGGGCCTGTCGATTTCTTACGGGCTGGTGCAGAGTTTTGGCGGCAATATTCGCGGTGCGAACGCCGAAAACGGCGCGGTATTCACTGTCGAGCTTGAGTATTTCAGAGAGGAAGAGGTTGCATGACACGCAGGGTCCTTCTGGTCGATGACGATGCCGCCGTGCGTGAGGCGCTGGCGCAGACTTTGGAACTGGCCGAATTCACGCCGGTTCCGGCAGGATCCTTTGTTGCGGCAAAGGATCATATCCGGGCGGATTTTCCCGGTGTCATCGTCTCGGACATTCGGATGCCGGGGCGTGACGGTTTTCATCTTCTGACCTATGCGCGCGATGTGGACCCCGAACTGCCGGTGATTCTGTTGACCGGTGAGGGGGATATTCCGATGGCGGTGCAGGCCATGGGGCAGGGGGCGTTTGATTTTCTGGAAAAGCCCTGCGCGGCCTCGGATCTGCTGGTGGTGCTTGAACGCGCTTTTGCGCAGCGGTCGCAGGTCATGGAAAAGCGTGCACTGAAGTCCGAGCTTGAGCGCGGCGATCCCGCAGCGCGTTTGTTGTTCGGCCTGTCACCACAGGCCGAGGCGTTGCGCGAGCGGGTGCGAAACGTTGCCCCAACCGGGGCCGAGGTTTTGGTGACAGGGCCGCCGGGCAGCGGGGTGTCCAAGGTGGCCGAAGTTGTGCATCTGATGTCTCCTGTTGCACAGGGTCCCTTTGTGAAGCGCGCGGGATCCGCGTTGACTGCTGAGGAGCTACTGCAAGGGTGCGAGGATGCCGCCGGCGGGTCCTTGTTTCTGGATGAGATCTCGGCAATGCCGCAGGCCACGCAATATGCGGCTCTGGAACGGATTGAACAGGGTACGGACGCCCGGATTCTTGCGGGAACAACAGCGGATCTGGCCGCGCTGTCGGACGAGGGGCGTTTCAACGCCGATCTGTTCTATCGTCTGGACGTGATGCAGGTGCGCATTCCGTCTCTGGCCGAGCGGCCCGAGGATATCCCGGTCATCTTTCGTCACTATGTGGCGCAAGCCGCTGAACAGGCCGGTATCCCCGAGCCCGAGATCACCTCGGACCATCTGGCGTCGTTGATGGCGCGCGATTGGCCGGGGAATGCACGCTCGTTAATGTCTGCAGCGATGCGGTTTGTGTTGGGGATGCCCGAGGATGTCGCTCAGGCCGCGGAACTTGGGTTGAGCGATCAGATGGCGCGGGTCGAACGGTCGTTGTTGATTGCGGCTTTGGGGCGGCACAATGGCAAAGCCTCGGACGCGGCAAAGGCACTGAAACTGCCGCGCAAGACGTTTTATGACAAGCTGGCGCGGTATCAGATCCGCCCCGAGGATTATCGCAGATAAGCAGACCCTCCCGCCAGCTTTGCCCGCATTTTCATGCGATCAAACCTGTTGGGCCAGGCAGCCCGCTGGCGCGGGCTGCGGTGGGTGTGATGGGTTAAGGGATTGATTCTGGACCGGTGATTCGAAAACCGTGCGGATTTCCGCACATCTTGGTTTTCCGCTGTGCGGATTTCCGCACATCCTTGGCTGGGTGATAAAATACGTACGTGAAAGACATAATTTAAGTAGCTGTTATTATTTTAAAATAGCCGACCCGTCATCTCCGGAATCAAAACGTTGTGCGGTAGGATTTGATTCGCTTCACTGCCCGGCATGCGGTGCCCCTCTGGCATCTGATGGAATGTTTTGAAGTCTGGGAGGAGAACAGATGAGAGTTTTGACAACAGCCGCGACGGCTCTGGCATTGGCGGTAACCGCCTCGGCGGGTATTGCGGCGTGCGACGACGGTGAAATCGTCGTCAAGTTCGCGCATGTGACGAACACCGACAAGCATCCGAAAGGTATCGCTGCCTCGCTGCTGGAACAGCGTGTAAATGACGAGATGAACGGCGTGATGTGTATGGAGGTCTATCCGAACTCGACCCTCTACAATGACGACAAGGTGCTTGAGGCGATGCTGCAAGGCGACGTGCAACTGGCCGCGCCGTCGCTGTCGAAGTTTGAGAAGTTCACCAAACAGTTCCGCCTGTTCGACCTGCCGTTCATGTTCAAGAACATCGATGCCGTGGACGCGTTCCAGGCCTCGGCCGATGGTCAGGCGATGAAGGACAGCATGCAGCGCCGTGGCCTGCAGGGGTTGGCCTTCTGGCACAATGGCATGAAGCAGATGTCGGCGAACAAGCCGCTGGTTGATCCGTCGGATGCGGATGGTCTGAAATTCCGGGTGCAGTCCTCGGACGTGCTGGTTGCGCAGATGGAAGCGATCGGTGGCAGCCCGCAGAAGATGGCGTTCTCGGAAGTCTATGGCGCGCTGCAACAGGGCGTTGTGGACGGGCAGGAAAACACCTGGTCGAACATCTACGGCAAGAAGTTCTTCGAGGTGCAGGACGGCATTACCGAGACCAATCACGGCATCATCGATTATCTGGTCGTGACCTCGGTGGATTGGCTGGACAGCCTGGACCCCGAGGTGCGTGACCAGTTCATGACCATCATGGACGAAGTGACCGAAACCCGGAACAAGGAAGCCTTTGCCGTGAATGAAGCAGCCAAAGCGTCGATCACCGACGCGGGTGGTATCATTCGTGAACTGAACCCCGAACAGCGTCAGGCCTGGGTTGATGCGATGAAGCCCGTCTGGGATCAGTTCGCCGGTGACGTGGGGCAGGACAAGATCGACGCCGCACAGGCCATCAACGCCGGGTTCTGATCCGGTCAGGCCGCGCGTCCGGGGACTGGGGAGTTAACGACGCGCGGCCTTGGCGGGCCGCTTCAAAGGCCCGCCGCAAGTTACTCTCATCACGAAAAATGCGGGGACAGAAAGATGTCTGGTGCGAAATCCGGCCCGGCTGGGCTGGTCGACCATATCGAAGAGACCGTGATTGCATTGCTGCTGGGCCTGATGACGGCCGTGACCTTTGCCAATGTGATCGCCCGGTTCTTTTTTAACTCGAACATTCTTTGGGCGCTGGAACTGACGGTGTTCATGTTCGGCTGGCTTGTGCTGCTGGGCGCGTCATATGCGGTCAAGAAACACGCTCATCTGGGGGTCGATGCGATCCTGAACATGCTGGCCCCCGCGCCGCGTCGGATCCTGGCGCTGATCGCCGTGGCCTGTTGTCTGGTGTTCTCGCTGCTGTTGCTCAAGGGTGCCTATGATTACTGGGCGGTATTTGCTGACCTGCCGCCCACATCGGGTCGCTGGTTCCCGACCGGGTTCAATTTCGACGCCCGCAGCCAGAGTTTCTATGAAGTTGACGATATTCCGATGATCGCACCGCTGCGGTTCCTGGAAGACCTGATCAACTATGGCGAATATTACGAGAAACTGCCCAAGGTCGTTCCGTATTTCATCCTGCCTTTGTCGATGCTGCTGCTGGTGATCCGCTTTGCGCAGGTTGCCCTGCAGATTTGGCGCGGTGAAACGGACCGTCTGGTCGCCAGCCACGAGGTTGAGGACGAGATCGAAGAAGTGCGCGCGCAGCAGGGAGGACATGACTGATGGACGTTGTACTTCTTTTCTCGATGGTCATCGGCCTGCTGCTGATCGGGGTTCCGATTGCGGTGGCGCTTGGCCTCAGTTCGACCCTGTTCCTGCTGATTTATTCCGACAGTTCGCTGGCTTCGGTCGCGGGCACGCTGTTCGAGGCGTTCGAGGGGCACTTTACCCTGCTGGCGATCCCGTTCTTCATTCTGGCCTCGTCCTTCATGACCACGGGTGGGGTGGCACGGAGGATCATCCGGTTCTCGATTGCATGCGTGGGGCATCTGCCCGGTGGTCTGGCGATTGCGGGCGTGTTTGCCTGTATGCTGTTTGCTGCGTTGTCCGGGTCGTCCCCGGCGACCGTTGTGGCCATCGGCTCCATTGTCATCGCCGGGATGCGTCAGGTGGGTTATTCCAAGGAATTCGCCGCCGGTGTGATCTGTAACGCGGGGACGTTGGGCATCCTGATCCCGCCCTCGATCGTGATGGTTGTCTACGCGGCAGCCGTCGAGGTCTCGGTCGGGCGGATGTTTCTGGCGGGTGTCATTCCGGGCCTGATGGCCGGTCTGATGCTGATGATCACCATTTACGTTATGGCCAAGGTCAAGAACCTGCCCAAAGGTGACTGGAAGGGTTGGGGCGAGATTTTCACCTCGGCGCGCGAGGCGGGTTGGGGCCTGTTCCTGATCGTGATCATTCTGGGCGGCATCTATGGCGGTATCTTCACCCCGACCGAGGCCGCAGCGGTGGCCGCTGTTTACGCCTTCCTGATTGCCAGCTTTGTCTACAAGGACATGGGGCCGCTCAGTACGGAAGAGGGGACGGCGAATATTCCGCTGTTCAAGAAACCGCATGCTCTGGTCACCGCGTTCTTTCACCCTGACACCAAGCATACGCTGTTCGAGGCTGGTAAACTGACCGTCACGCTGCTGTTCGTGATCGCCAACGCGCTGATCCTGAAACATGTGCTGACGGACGAGCAGGTCCCGCAACACATTGCCGAGGCGATGTTGTCTGCCGGTCTGGGTCCGGTGACCTTCCTGATCGTGGTGAACGTGATCCTGCTGATCGGTGGTCAGTTCATGGAGCCTTCGGGTCTGCTGGTCATCGTCGCGCCGCTGGTGTTCCCGATTGCGATCGAGCTGGGTATCGACCCGATCCATCTGGGCATCATCATGGTGGTGAACATGGAAATCGGGATGATCACGCCTCCGGTCGGGTTGAACCTGTTCGTGACGTCCGGCGTGGCAGGCATGCCGATGATGAGCGTCGTGCGGGCTGCGTTGCCGTTCCTTGCGGTGCTGTTCGTCTTCCTGATCATGGTGACGTATATCCCGTGGATTTCGACATTCCTGCCGAACTCGGTCATGGGGCCCGAGATCATAACGAACTAGCGAATTTGTGGCCGGGCGGCGCGTGTTGCCCGGCCACACCCTTGAACCCGGGGCGGGGATGCCTATCTCGGGGTCAGAGGACGACCTCCCCATCACGGGCAGATCATGCGGGACGACCCGCGTTGACAAGGGGTCACCTCATGGCATGGATCATGCTTGTTTTTGCCGGAATTCTCGAAATTGTCTGGGCCGGCGCGATGAAGCAATCCGCTGGTTTCACGCGGCTTTTGCCAACCGCGATCATGGGCGTTTCCATGATCGGCTCGTTTGGGTTGCTGTCACTGGCGATGCGGGATCTGCCGCTGAGCACCGCCTATACGATCTGGGTCGGCATAGGCGCGGTTGGTGCGTTTCTGGTGGGCGTCACGGTGCTGGGTGAGGCGCTGACGCCCATGCGCCTTCTGTCAGCGGCGTTGATCATTGCCGGGATCGTGACGATGAAGCTGGCCTGATTGTGCGGCCCCGGCTCAGATGCCTTCCAGCGCCTCGATGATGCCCGAGAAATCCGCAGCTTTCAGGCTGGCCCCGCCGACCAGCGCGCCGTCTACGTTCGAAACACCGAAAATTTCGGCCGCATTGGACGGCTTGACCGAACCGCCATATAGCAACCGGACCGAGCGGCCGACGCCCTCGCCAAACCGGCGTTCCAGACGGGCGCGGATGAAATCGTGGACCTCACCGATTTCTTCCAGCGTCGGAACCTTGCCGGTGCCGATGGCCCAGATCGGTTCGTAAGCGACGATCAGGTTCTCGCCGGTTGACTGGTCCGGGATCGAACCCGACATCTGCCCGCCGATGATGTCCAGCGTGTTGGCGGCCTCGCGCTGTTCAAGGCTTTCGCCGACGCAGATGATGGCTTTCAGCCCTTGATCCATAACCGATCTGGCCTTGGCGCGCACGTCTTCGTTCTGCTCGCCATGATCCACGCGCCGTTCCGAATGGCCCAGAATGACTGCCGTGGCACCGGCGTCTTGCAGCATCTCGGCGCTGACATCACCGGTATGCGCGCCCGAGTGTTCTGCGTGGCAGTCCTGCCCGCCGACCGAGACGCCAGTACCCTCAACCATCTCGGCGGCGCGGTGCAACAGGGTGGCCGGGGGGCAGATCAGAATATCGACCGAAGGCGAGGGGTGCTTGGCCGCAAGTTGCTTTAGCTCGGCAAGCGCTGCGCCGGTTCCGTTCATTTTCCAGTTTCCAGCCGCCAGCTTGCGCCGCATATCGAACTCTCCCTGCGAATTTGGTTGTTTGGGCCATCGGATAGCATCGATGATCGGACCTTACAATTGCGGTTGCAGTTCATATCTGTGACGGGCAGTTTCCGCGCTGAGTCTTCTGAGGATGCCATGATCGACAACCTTGATCTTGAAAAGCTGGACAACCGGGACCCGCAAGAGCTTGCGCGCTTGCGGCAAGCCGTTGGACAGGTTGGGTTTTTGAAGGTGCGCGACACAGGGCTGACGCGGGAACGCATTCAGGACGTGATCGCGGCCTATTACGACTTTTTCCGCTTACCCGAGCAGGATAAACGCGCTGTCGACATGGCTGTGACCGGTTCCAATCGGGGCTGGGGCGCGCCGCAGTCAGAGCAGGTTGATCCGACAGCCAATCCGGATTTCAAGGAAGTGTTCGATTGCGGCTATGAACTGCCGCAGGACAACCCTTACCGCGCCCAGAACCTGAGCGTGTATGCCCCGAACCTGTGGCCCGAGGAACCAGAACACTTTCAAGATACCATTCGCGCGTATTACGCGGATGCCAGCGATGTATCCATGCGGGTGTTGCGAGCGATTGCTGTTGCCTTGGGGCGGGACGCAGGCAGTTTTGATGCGGCCTTCGACACGCCGATGGCACTGCTGCGCGGGAACTACTATCCCCAGCGGCCTGTCTGGGCCGGAGACAAAGACTTCGGCATTGGCGCGCATACCGATTACGGCTGTCTGACCCTTTTGGCCACCGACGGCACGTCCGGATTGGAAGTACGGATGCCCGATGGGGCGTGGGAGAAGGTTCAGGCCGAACCGGGCGTCTTTGTGATCAATTTCGGTGAGATGCTGGAGTTCTGGACCGCAGGCCGCGTCAAGGCGACCGAGCACCGGGTAATAGGCGGGTCCCACGAAAGGACCTCGGTCCCGATGTTCTTCAACCCAACCTACGACACCAATGTCGCCCCACCGGGGTCAGGGCAGTTGATTTCGGCCGGAGATCACCTGACGAAACGTTTCAATGAAACCTATCTGCACCTGAAATCAGCTTAGGGCTGCGATGTAAGGCTTTCGTCAAACTTGATCGACTCGCCACAACCACAGGCATCGACCACGTTGGGGTTTTTGAACTTGAACCCGGATTCCAGCAGCGAGACTTCGTAATCGATCTCGGTTCCGAACAGGAACATTTGCGCCATGGGGGCAATCATCACGCGTGCGCCGTCTTGCTCGACCACCTCGTCATGCGGGTCGGCCTCGTCGACATAGTCCATGGTGTATTCCATGCCTGCACAGCCGCCCTTTTTCACGCCGATACGCAGACCGGTATGACCGCCGGATTTCATCAGGCGGGTGATCTGCTCTGCAGCTTTGGGCGTTATGGTCACGGCCTGTTTGCCGGGAATGCCGAACATCTGTGTCTCCGTCGTCGCGCGTTACCGCTAATTTAGGGGCGTATCCCGGCAGGCTCAAGTCAGTGCGATTGGATGTTGTGAAATTTACCACCGGCTTGCGCGGGTTGCCTTGACGTGACGGATGCGCGTAGCCTGACCCAAGACAGTTTGCCAAAGTCGGCCAGAGATCAGATTACATTTGGGGAGTTATATTGAAATGAATGGGTTACGCGACAAAGCTAATGCAATTTTTTATACTGCTTTGATCGGCACCGCAGCCATGATCACGGCCATTCCCGCTTATTCGGACACAACACTCAAGCGGCATCCGATCAATTGTGCCACAGCCGAAGGGGATCTGCGGGCGATTGCATCGGAAAAGAAACACGCTCAGGACCAGCAATTGGAAAGCGTCGCAGCGATCACTCCGGCAGGTGCATTACTGGGTCTTGTAACCGGGACCGAGAACAAAAGATTGCAAATGCTGTCCGGCGACTACGTCAAAGAGCTGGACCAGCGGGCCGCAGACATCAAAGCGACCTGCGGTCTGAGTTAGGCCCCAGCGCATCCGGAAAAAGAAAAGACCGCTCTCGGGCAAGAGCGGTCCAATTTCCGGGCCGGGGATGGGGGATGGCACAGTCGGTACCGGCCCATGCGCATGACAGAATTAAACCTTGGCGGTTGTCGATGCGCCGTATGTGTCCCGCAGAAATGTGACAGCGGGCCTACAGTTCGGTAACGGATGGATTAACCTTTTGTGACAATGCCTTAAGCGCGATCACATGAACCCGAGTTCAAGCCGGGCTTCGTCCGACATCATCTCCATGCCCCAGGGCGGCTCCCACGTCAGTTCAACGTCCACTTCCTTGATCCCCGGAACCGGTTCGATGGCCTCCATGATCCAGCCGGGCATATCGCCCGCAACCGGGCAGCCGGGCGCGGTCAGCGTCATGATCACCTTGACCGCATTGTCGTCCTTGATGTCGATCGTATAGATCAGGCCGAGGTCATAGATATTGACAGGAATTTCAGGGTCATAAACCGTTCTGCACGCCTCGACCACCTGGTCGTAAAGGGGGTGTTCAATTGTCGAAGGTGCAATCAGCGGTGTGCCTTCTAAGTGTTCGCTCGGGTGCGTCATCTTCGCCTCGGGTCGGTTGCCTGAGTGATTATATAGGGAATGGCTGTGGCAGCGTCCAGTGCTGCAAAGGCCGCCGCGCGACCCTTGACGTTAGTCGTTGATATCATGCTCAAAGGTTTTCACCTGCCCATGCGGGTGCGCAAAGGTTCGGCGCAGGCCCAGCCACGCGATCAGCGACAGCACCGCGAAGATCAGCAGTACAACCGGCAGCGATGGGGCAAGCCCCGGGATGAGCAGCAGCAGCCCGGTCACCGCGGCCCCGATGGCAAAGCCCAGAAAGATAAAGCCAGGCAGAACGATTTCGAGGATGCCGAGCGCCAAAGCGCCCGCCAACCAGATCCACCATGTCAGCCAGAAGGGGTCGGCCATCACTTGCCTCCTTTCAGCATCTTGAACGCATCGCCAAAGGCTTCCAGAGCATTTGCAGGCAAGACAATCGTTTGTTTGCCGGTGCCATTGCCTAGCGCGTTCAGCGATTCCACCTGTTTCAGCGCAACCTGATACTGCGCGGCCTCGATCCCGTTGTCCTGAATGGCCTTGGCGACGACGCCGGTGGCATATGCCTCGGCCTCGGCCTGGATGCGGCGGGCTTTGGCGGTTTGTTCTGCGGCATAAAGCTCGGCATCGGCCTGCAGTTCCACGGCGCGTTTCTGACCTTCGGCTTCGGTCACCTGCGCGCGGCGGGCGCGTTCGGCGTTCAGCTGTTGCAACATCGCGTCGCGGGTGGCCTGATCCAGGTTCACGTCCAGAATCTCGGCCCGGGTCACTTCGATACCCCAGTCATCCACGGCGGTTTCGACGCTTTCCTGAATCTGAGCGATCAGCTGGGCGCGGTTCGACTGGACCTCATCCAGGTCCATTTTACCGATCTCGGCGCGGACGATACCGGCAACGGTCGTGGCAATCGCGCCGTCCACGTCACGGATACGGTAAACGGTCTTTTCAGGTTCAAGAATGCGGTAAAAGACCGAGGTATCGATCTGCACCAGCACGTTGTCCTTGGTGATCGCGTCTTGTGTCGCATTGGGCAGCTGGCGTTCCAGAATGGATATCTTGTGGCGTGCAACATCTAGAAACGGAACGATAAAGTTAATGCCCGGTCCAAGCACCGAGTGCAGGCGTCCGAACCGTTCAACCACGTATTTTTCGGATTGGGGAACGATCTTGATGCCTTTGAGCGTAACGATGACCACCAGAATGGCAGCCAAAAAGTAAATGATATTCGACGAAAGCAATCCAATGATCTGCTCTTCTGTCATAACTGTCCTCTTTTATTGTGTACATTAGTATACATTTGGGGATTGAGTCGCCCGATTTCAACTCTGGTATGGCGTGAATGCAGGCGGTTGCAAATAGCGGTATGGCCCATTCGGACGGTTGCAAGCGGTGACAGTGATCGCTTTGCATCTGTGCCTGATTGCGCTATCGGAGCGGGATGAAACTGATTATCGACACAGACCCCGGTATCGACGATGCCATGGCCATCGCCTACGCCGCTGCCGTGCCCGAGATTGATTTGATCGGGCTGACCACTGTTTTTGGCAACACGCATGTCCACCAGTCCAGCCGAAACGCTCGGTTTCTGGTCGACAAGCTGGGTTTGGGCATTCCGGTCGCCCAAGGCGCGCCGTTTGCCCACGGGCAGGACAGCCACAGCCCGTCTGAGCATGTGCATGGTCCCGAGGGTTTTGGCGATTTGACCGATATTCCCGAGATCGGGCAGAACCACGACTTGTCTGCGGCCGAATTTCTGGCAGACATGGCACGTCAACATAGGGGTGAACTGGTCGTCTGCGCCGTTGGTCCACTGACCAACATCGCCGACGCCATGAAGCTGGATGCCGAGTTCGCGCAGAACCTTAAACGGTTGGTCATCATGGGCGGTGCTGTCTATTGCCCCGGCAATATCACCGAACATGCCGAGGCGAATATCTACCACGACGCCAAGGCAGCCGATGCGGTGTTCGCCGCGCCGCCAGAGACAGTGGTCGTAGGTTTGGATGTCACGCTGAAAACCCTGTACGAAACCGCAGATTTCGAGGCGCTGGCAGATCAGTCACCCAATATGGGCGCATTCCTGCGCGATATTTCGCGGTTTTATCTGAAGTTCTACAAGGATATCGGCGGGTTGGAAGGCTGCGGCCTGCACGATTCGACCGCAGTGATCGCCTGCACCCATGATCATATGTTCGAGATCGTTCAGACCGGATTGCACGTCACCACTGAAGGCGCTGCACTTGGGGCCACGGTGCCACATGACGGTCGCCCAAAGGTCTCGGTCTGTCGGGATGTGGACGGGGCAGGGGTGGTGGATCTGTTTACGGCCCGCGTCGCCTCGTTGCCCTGACGGGTTGCAAAGCACCGGTGGATCGGGCAAAGCCTGCCCGGTTCCGCGATCAGAGACAATGATATGACCCAGCAGTTTTCTTTTGAGCTGAAAGCCACCGATGGCAAGGCCCGTACCGGCGTGATCAACACGCCAAGGGGCGAGGTGCGCACGCCGGCCTTCATGCCGGTCGGCACCGCGGCGACCGTCAAGGCGATGATGCCGGAAAGCGTGCGTGCAACCGGGGCGGATATTCTGCTGGGCAACACCTATCACCTGATGCTGCGTCCCACGGCCGAGCGGATTGACCGTCTGGGGGGCCTGCACAAATTCATGAATTGGGAGCGGCCCATTCTGACGGATTCAGGCGGGTTTCAGGTCATGTCTCTGGCCGGGTTGCGCAAGCTGACCGAAAAGGGCGTGACCTTCAAATCCCATATCGACGGTTCGAAACACGAGTTGACGCCCGAAAGATCGATGGAAATCCAGCGCCTGCTTGGCTCGAACATTGTGATGTGTTTCGACGAATGCCCCTCGCTGCCCGCCGACCGGGAGCGGATTGCCGAGTCGATGCGCCTGTCGGTGCGGTGGGCCGAGCGGTCGCGCGATGCGTTCGGGGATCGTCCGGGTCACGCGCTGTTCGGGATCATGCAGGGCGGTTTGGAGCAGGATCTGCGGGAAGAAAGCGCCGAGGCGCTGAAAGCCATCGGTTTCGAAGGTTACGCCATTGGCGGTCTGGCCGTGGGTGAAGGGCAGGAGGCGATGTTTGACTGCCTCGACTACGCCCCCGATTTCCTGCCCGCAGACAAGCCACGCTATCTGATGGGTGTGGGCAAGCCGGATGACATCGTCGGCGCCGTTGCGCGCGGTGTGGACATGATGGATTGTGTCCTGCCGTCTCGCTCTGGCCGTACCGGACAGGTTTTCACCCGTCGTGGCGTGGTGAACATCAAAAACGCGCGGCATGCGGACGACCCGCGACCACTGGATCAGGAATGCTCGTGCCCGGCCTGCGCGAATTATTCCCGCGCCTATCTGCATCATGTGTTCCGGTCGAACGAAATGATCTCGGGCATGTTGTTGACCTGGCACAACCTGCATTATTTCCAGGAGATCATGCAGGGCATGCGGGATGCCATCTCGGCCGGAAGCTTCGATGCGTGGCAGGCCGATTTCCATGCAACGCGCGCGCAGGGCGATATCGAGCCGCAATAGCCGTCCCGTTCGGGTGACAAATGCGTGGTTTTCAGGTAGTCTGAGGCCACTTCAAGCAATGCTATTTTTAGTTCGTGACCCGGAGAGTTTTTATGTTTCGCCTTTTTCTCGGCGCAGCAATTTTCTGCGCGACACCTGCCATTTCAGATGTCTGGACCTTTGAAACCCCTTCCGAAAATATTCAGTGTTCGGTGGGCGAAGGCGCTGAGTCTTCTGATATCCAATGCACGATAATCGAAAAGTCTGGCCAGCCCGCGTTGCCGCGGCCTTCCGACTGCCAATCCGACTGGGGCCATGATTTCCTGATGTTCGATACCGGCCCCGTGGAAATGCTGTGCCAGCCGTTGAATCGAAACCGCGGTGGGTTTAACCGTGCGGAATATGGTGTCACGGGCCAGTTTGGTGGGTTTACCTGTAGCTCCTCGCGGAAAGGTCTGGAATGTCGCAATCAGGACGGCCACGGGTTTTTCCTGTCCCGCGCCGTGCAGCGCGTGTTCTGATCTTTTGCCTGCGTATTTCTCACGCAGGGTGTGTTAATTTCGGTGGATATGTTTCCGGGACGCCTTGCAGTCCGGAAAACCTCGGGTCATGCTGCGCCAGAGACATGATGGTGAGGTTGAAATAGGGCGGTGACAGCCCCACCTTTAACCATCCAAGACAGGAGACGGCCAAGCGTTGCCTCAAGCAGGGACCAGAGCCGTCTTGCCAACGATAAGGATAGAGCATGCAAGAGCCTCTGAATTCCTCATACCCCGTCCTGCCGCTGCGCGACATTGTGGTGTTCCCGCATATGATCGTGCCGCTGTTCGTGGGCCGAGACAAATCGGTCCGCGCGCTGGAAGAGGTGATGCAGGATGATAAGCAAATTCTGTTGTCCAGCCAGATCGACCCCGGTGTTGACGATCCGGAAGTGGACGGCATCTATCAGGCTGGTGTTCTGGCCAACGTCCTGCAACTGCTGAAACTGCCCGACGGCACCGTCAAGGTGCTGGTCGAAGGACAGGCGCGTGTGCAGATCACTGAATTCCTTGAAAACGATCAGTTTTTCGAGGCCCGTGCCGAGTATCTGACCGAAATCCCGGGCGATGTGACCACCACACAGGCGCTGCTGCGTACTGTGGCGGATGAGTTCGAGCGCTATGCAAAAGTGCGCAAGAACATCCCAGAAGAGGCCCTGACCGCAGTCGGTGAAACCACCGAGCCTGCCAAGCTGGCCGATCTGGTGTCGGGTCATCTGGGTATTGAGGTTGAGCAAAAGCAGGAACTGCTTGAGACGCTCAGCGTCAGTGAGCGGCTTGAGAAAGTCTATGGCCTGATGCAGGGTGAAATGTCGGTTCTGCAGGTCGAGAAAAAGATCAAGACCCGTGTCAAATCTCAGATGGAGAAGACGCAGCGCGAGTATTACCTGAATGAGCAGATGAAGGCCATTCAGAAGGAACTCGGCGATGGTGAGGACGGTTCGAACGAAGTCGCCGAGCTGGAAGCCAAGATCAACGAGACCAAGCTGTCGAAGGAGGCCCGCGAAAAGGCTGAAGGCGAGCTGAAGAAGCTGCGTAACATGAGCCCGATGTCGGCCGAAGCCACCGTCGTGCGCAACTATTTGGACTGGATTCTTTCGCTGCCGTGGGGCACCAAATCCCGCGTCAAAAAGGACTTGGGCCGCGCGCAGGACATTCTGGACGCTGATCACTATGGGCTTGAGAAAGTCAAAGAGCGGATCGTCGAATATCTGGCGGTTCAGCAGCGTTCGAAAAAGCTGAAAGGCCCGATCCTGTGCCTTGTTGGCCCTCCCGGTGTGGGTAAAACCTCGCTGGGTAAATCGGTTGCAAAAGCCACGGGGCGCGAGTTTATCCGCATCTCGCTGGGTGGTGTGCGCGACGAATCCGAGATCAGGGGCCACCGTCGCACCTATATCGGCTCAATGCCCGGCAAGATCATTCAGGCGCTGAAAAAGGCGAAAACCACGAACCCGCTTATCCTGCTCGATGAAATCGACAAGATGGGGCAGGACTTCCGTGGCGACCCGGCCTCGGCGATGCTGGAAGTGCTGGATCCGGAACAGAACAGCACGTTCATGGACCACTACCTTGAGGTCGAATATGACCTGTCCAACGTGATGTTCCTGACAACCTCGAACAGCTACAACATGCCGGGGCCTCTGCTGGATCGGATGGAAATCATCCCGCTGGCCGGTTACACCGAAGAGGAAAAGAGTGAGATCGCCAAGCAGCACTTGATCAGCAAGCAGGTCAAGAACCACGGTCTGAAAGCCAAAGAGTTCGAACTGACCGATGAGGCGCTGCAAAAGATCATCCGCACCTATACCCGCGAGGCGGGCGTGCGGAACCTTGAACGTGAAATCGCCAAGGTTGCGCGGAAATCGCTGACCAAGATCATCAAGAAAGAGGCCGAGACCGTGACGGTGACGCCGGACAATCTGGATGATTTCTTGGGTGTGCCGAAGTTCCGCTATGGCCTGGCCGAGCAGGACGACCAGATCGGCGTCGTGACCGGTCTGGCCTGGACGTCCGTGGGCGGTGATCTGCTGCATATCGAGGCGCTGAAACTGCCCGGCAAGGGTCGGATGAAGACCACCGGTAAGCTGGGCGATGTGATGAAGGAATCCATCGACGCGGCCTCGTCCTATGTGCGGTCGATCTCACCGAAGATCGGGGTGAAGCCGCCGCAGTTCGACAAGCTGGACATTCACGTCCACGTGCCGGATGGGGCAACGCCCAAGGACGGCCCCTCGGCGGGTCTGGCGATGGTGACCTCGATTGTCTCGGTCCTGACCGGCATTCCAGTGCGCAAGGACATTGCCATGACGGGCGAGGTTTCGTTGCGCGGCAATGCGATGCCCATCGGTGGTTTGAAAGAGAAACTGCTGGCGGCGCTGCGCGGTGGCATCAAGACGGTTCTGATCCCGGAAGAAAACGAAAAGGATCTGGCCGAGATTCCGGACAATGTGAAAGAAGGGCTGGAAATCACTCCCGTCAAACATGTCTCGGAAGTATTGAAACAAGCACTGGTGCGCGAGCCAGAGCCCATCGAATGGGACGAGGCCGCCGAGGAAGCTGCTGCCGCTGCGACAAAGGCTGCGGAAAACGCAGGCCCATCAGCGACGGCGCATTAAGCGTGCGGAAAAGATTGAAAAGGCGGGGCCGGACCCCGCCTTTTTTCGTTTCAGAACCCAATAATCGGTTTTTTGGGGTCCAGTATCTCTTCTTCCGCAATGTATTGTTGAAACTTTTCATCCCGTAGGGCGGACCGAACGGCGAGGGCGAAAACTACCGCCGAGAACAGGGTGCAGAGTACAATGTCCCACCCGAACGGAATTTGCTTCAGCGCGCCGTCACCGAACTGACCGAGGTATGAGATCAGGCCGATGCCCGCCAGATAGGGCACCAGCCACAGCGCCTCGGTCACGTCCATCTCATCCAGCCGACCCCAGAACCGGACTAAAAGCAGGACCATCCCTGCCATCAGCGCGATGCCCAGCCGCCATACGGTGTCCCAGCCGCTCCAATAGACGACCAGAGTTGCAACGGCGAAGGCGGTGACGGCCACCAGTTTGACGGCGGGGATGCGGATGGATCTGGGGTGGTCGGGCATCAAGCGGCGCAGGCAGACAACGGCGATTGGCCCCACCGCAAAGGACAAGACAATTGCGGCCCCGTTCAGGGCGATGACTGTGGTAAAGGGCACCGTCAGCAGAAACACAATGCCGATCACAAAGTTCAAGGCCAGCGCCCAAAGCGGCACGCCAAACGTGGACAGAATCGTCAAGCGCTGCGGCAGGAACCCGTTCTTCGACAGGGCGAGCGCGATGCGGGCATTCGACCCGGTGGCCACAAGCCCGTTACCGAAGGGGCCAATGACCGATCCCACATTCAGCAGGCTGAGAAACCAGACCATACCAACGGACATGATGACCGCATCCAGCGGGCCTTCGCCGCCAAAGGTCAGGTTGCTCCACCCGTTTTTCAGCATGTCGGCGTCAAGCGCGCCGATGAATGCGACTTGCAGGCCCAGATAGATGGCGGCGCACAGAATGATCGACAGGATCAGCGCGGCGGGAATATCGAATTTCGGGTTCCGAACCTCTCCGGCCATGTCGACCACGTGGCGGAAACCGATGAACGAAAAGATCACCCCTCCGGTCGATACAGCGGCCATGATGCCTTGCAGACCGTAAGGTGCGAATCCGTCGGGGTGCGAGAAATTCTGCGTGTCAAACCGGCTGGCAATCAGAAGCACCGACAGCACAATCGGAATTGCAACCTTGGCCCATGTCAGCGCGGCGTTGACCTGGGTGAAGAACTTGACGCCCAAGGCGTTGATGGCCACGAACAGCAGCATGAAGAACAGGGCCACTGCAATACCCGCGCCGGTCAGATCTCCGGTCGCTGCGGTGTGGAGCCACGGGGCGTAGGGGGCCAGGTATTTCAACATTGCCTCGACTTCGATCGGGGCCGTGGTGTTGTAGCCGATCCAGGCCGTCCAGCCCATCGCCATCGACACGATGTTGCCGTGCGAGAACTGTGGTACGCGGGCGATGCCGCCGGGGATCGGTAGCATGGCCGAAATCTCGGCGAATGTAATGGCAAGGATGAACATCGCTACCGCGCCAATGATCCATGACAGGATCGCAGCAGGGCCTGCGTGTTGCACCGCCAGCAACGGCCCAAACAGCCATCCTGACCCGATGATTCCGCCGACTGAAATGAAGGTCAGACCCACAAGGCCAATATCCCGCTTCAGTTTGGCCATGCGTATCCTCTTGTTCACGCGCCGTTAATTCAGCGATTGTGAAAAGGATACGCAGTTACAACGCCCGGTGGCAAGCTGGGTGGAGTCACACGATTGGAAAGGGGAATGGTGGGTGATAAGAGATTTGAACTCCTGACATCTTCGATGTGAACGAAGCGCTCTACCACTGAGCTAATCACCCATAGGGCGGCCTCTTACCGCAGGTCTTGGTGCTCTGCAAGGGCGGGAAGATCAGTTTTCCCGGCTAACATGCGCAAAACGGAAGGCCCCGGAAAACCGGGGCCCTGGTGTTTTACAGACCGGGCAGGCCAGGCAGTTTGGCCAGAACGCCGCGACGGCCAAATGTCGTGCCGCGATCGTTGCCAAAGTTCACACGAACGCCGACGCCCACATAGGCCTCGTTCGAGCTGCCGGAAACCAGCGGGGATGAGATATGTGCGACGCCGATATTGCCATAAACTTCGGCGTTGTCAGCGGCGGCATAGGTGGCGCCGATTGCAAACAGGTTGTAATCCAACGCACCGACAAAGTTGTCGACAATGTCCCAGCTTGCGGTGAAGTCCCAGCGGTCACTCAGTTCGGTTTTGGCCGAAACTCCGAAGACTGTTCCGTCCAGACCAGAGACGTTGCTCAGTTCCTGGCGACCGATATAACCTTCGATCTCTGCCGGGCCTGCGTCGAAGCCACCCTCGATTCCGAAATAGTCGAAATCAGCATCTTCCAACTTTTCCTGACCGTAGAACGCACCAAACGACGCGTTGCCGCTGGTGTGCAAGTTGGCATGCAGTGTCCAGTTCGTTGCGGTTTCGCCGAGGTCCTGAAAACGATAGCCGCCCAGATCCAACTGGGCGCTGAACGCGCGGGTGAAGGCCAGTTCAGCAGCTCCGTTCAGGTTGTAGACGTCACCAAAATCGGTGTCGGTGAAGGTTGAATACCCCAGATCAAGATAACCGCCTGTAAGTTCGACAGCCTGCGCCGCGCCGGTCGACAGGGTTGCTGACAGGGCGCTGTAGATAAAGAGTTTTTTCAAGATTATGCTCCGATCTTTTTTTGTTGGCCGGGCCCCGGAATGTGGCCCTTTTTGCGCGCGCAGCATTAGGTTGATTCTGCTTTGCGGTGTATTGATTCACTTGAATTAACTGGTGCTGTTGCCGGGGTGTCACATTGAGGGTGAAGCATGCTGTTTCTGTGCGGAAATCCACGGACAACCGCGTGCCATTTGACCGTATCCAGAAAACTGACGCCGCCGCCCGGACAGCGGCATGCGTAAAATTCTGGAATTCGGAAAAAACTTCAAAACGCCGCTTGACGATGCCGGGGCGGGGCCATAATACACCCCAACGTTCAGAGCGAACGTGCAGCGGGCGGTTGTAGCTCAGTTGGTTAGAGTACCGGCCTGTCACGCCGGGGGTCGCGGGTTCGAGCCCCGTCAACCGCGCCATCGCTGCAATCCTTGGTCCAGGATAAAGGCCATGAAAATAGATGCGCGGTTGTAGCTCAGTTGGTTAGAGTACCGGCCTGTCACGCCGGGGGTCGCGGGTTCGAGCCCCGTCAACCGCGCCATTTTCTCCTTTAGTTTACACCTCAGACCATCAGCGATTGCCCTGCAAGGCCCAACTGCGTCGCGCCTTGTCAGTAGGTGTCGGCAATAATTGGTTCGTTCACACTTTGTTCTAACTTTTCTGTTGGAGACTCAGCGCCGCTCGCCTATTTCTAGGACACTTGTCTGGTTGGGGGCCTGAATGGCTGAGCTGAAGAACATCGAAGTGCGCGGCGCGCGCGAGCATAACCTGAAAGGGATCGACGTCGATATTCCACGGGATCAGCTGGTGGTGATCACCGGTCTGTCCGGCTCGGGCAAATCCTCGCTGGCGTTTGACACGATCTATGCCGAAGGTCAGCGCCGCTATGTCGAAAGCCTGTCGGCCTATGCGCGTCAGTTCCTGGACATGATGGAAAAGCCTGATGTGGACCATATCAGCGGTCTGTCCCCGGCGATTTCCATCGAACAAAAAACGACGTCGAAAAACCCACGTTCCACCGTGGGTACTGTGACTGAGATCTACGACTATATGCGTTTGCTCTTTGCGCGCGCAGGAACGCCTTACAGCCCTGCGACCGGTTTGCCGATCGAAGCGCAGCAGGTGCAGGACATGGTCGATCGGATCATGATGATGGAGGAGGGGACGCGCGGCTACCTGCTGGCCCCTATCGTGCGCGACCGGAAGGGTGAATATAAGAAAGAGTTTCTGGAACTGCGCAAACAGGGCTTTCAACGTGTGAAAGTTGACGGCGAATTCTACGAGTTGGATGAGCCTCCGACGCTGGACAAGAAATTCCGTCACGACATCGACGTTGTGGTCGACCGTCTGGTTGTGCGCGAAGGGATGGAAACCCGGCTGGCCGACAGCCTGCGCACGGCCTTGGATTTGGCGGATGGGATCGCGATTCTGGAAACCGCCCCGCGCGAAGGTGACCCGGAACGCATTACGTTCAGTGAGAATTTTGCTTGCCCGGTCAGCGGCTTCACCATTCCCGAAATTGAACCACGCCTGTTCTCGTTCAACGCCCCTTTCGGGGCATGCCCGGATTGTGACGGTTTGGGGGTCGAGCTGTTCTTTGACGAACGCCTCGTCGTGCCGGATCAGACATTGAAGCTGTACGATGGTGCCTTGGCCCCATGGCGCAAAGGGAAGTCCCCGTATTTCCTGCAAACCATCGAGGCCATCGCGCGGCATTATGAGTTCGACAAGAACACGCCGTGGAAGGATTTGCCCGCCAAGGTGCAGCAGGTCTTCCTGCGCGGCTCGGGCGATGAGGAAATCCAGTTCCGCTATGACGAAGGCGGGCGGGTCTATCAGGTCACGCGCAGTTTTGAGGGCGTGATACCGAACATGGAACGCCGCTATCGCGAGACCGACAGCGCGTGGATTCGCGAGGAATTCGAACGGTATCAAAACAACCGCCCCTGCGGCACCTGCGAAGGCTACCGCCTGCGCCCCGAGGCGTTGGCGGTAAAGATCGCGGGCCTGCATGTGGGTCAGGTGGTCGAGATGTCGATCCGCGAGGCGCTGGCTTGGGTTGAGGATGCGCCGAACCATCTGAGCGTGCAGAAGAACGAGATCGCGCGCGCCATCCTCAAGGAAATCCGCGAACGCCTTGGATTCCTGAATAACGTTGGTTTGGAATACCTTACGCTGTCACGTTCAAGTGGCACACTGTCCGGAGGGGAAAGCCAGCGTATCCGCTTGGCCAGCCAGATCGGCTCGGGCCTGACGGGTGTTCTGTATGTACTGGACGAGCCATCCATCGGCCTGCACCAGCGCGACAATGACCGACTGCTGGGTACACTGAAGAACCTGCGGGATCAGGGGAACACGGTCATCGTCGTAGAACATGACGAAGAAGCCATTCGCGAGGCGGACTATGTGTTCGACATTGGCCCCGGCGCGGGTGTGCATGGCGGGCAGGTGGTCAGTAAAGGAACGCCAGCGGAAATCACGGCTGACGCCGCTTCGATCACGGGTCAATATCTGGCCGGCACGCGAGAGATTTCGGTGCCGACCGAACGGCGCAAAGGTAACAAAAAGAAGGTTTCGGTTGTCAAAGCGACGGGAAACAACCTGAAGAACGTCACCGCCGATTTTCCACTGGGTAAATTCGTCTGCGTGACCGGCGTGTCCGGGGGCGGCAAATCCACGCTGACCATCGAGACGCTGTTCAAAACCGCCTCGATGCGTCTGAATGGCGCGCGTCAGACACCCGCGCCATGTGAGACCATCAAGGGGCTGGAATTTCTGGACAAGGTTATCGACATTGACCAACGGCCCATCGGGCGGACTCCGCGTTCGAATCCAGCGACTTACACGGGGGCCTTCACCCCGATCCGCGACTGGTTCGCTGGCCTGCCCGAGGCAAAGGCGCGCGGGTACAAGCCCGGGCGGTTCAGCTTCAACGTCAAAGGTGGCCGTTGCGAGGCGTGTCAGGGTGACGGTGTCATCAAGATCGAGATGCACTTCCTTCCCGACGTTTACGTGACCTGCGAGACCTGCAAGGGTGCGCGCTACAACCGCGAGACGCTGGAGATCAAGTTCAAGGGCAAATCCATCGCCGACGTGCTGGACATGACGGTGGAGGACGCGCAGGAGTTCTTCAAAGCCGTGCCGTCGATCCGCGACAAGATGGATGCGCTGGCGCGTGTGGGGCTGGGCTATATCAAGGTCGGTCAACAGGCCACGACCCTGTCAGGGGGCGAGGCGCAGCGGGTTAAGCTGTCGAAAGAGCTCAGCAAACGTTCCACCGGGCGCACCTTGTATATTCTGGATGAACCGACCACGGGTCTGCATTTCGAAGATGTGCGCAAGCTGTTGGAAGTGCTGCATGAATTGGTCGATCAGGGAAATACGGTTGTTGTAATCGAACACAATCTGGACGTGGTGAAAACCGCCGACCATATCATCGATATCGGCCCCGAAGGCGGTGACGGTGGTGGTGAGATTGTCGCGACCGGCACCCCGGAAGAGGTGGCCGAGGTCGAGCGCAGCCACACCGGGCGGTATCTGAAACAGATGCTTGATGCAAAGGCGGTTGCCGCCGAGTAGCCCGCTCACGCATACTGCCAGGAATACGTCTATTGGGGACGGCGCCTGGCAAATCGGCGGTGTCGGTGCGTCCAACGCGAACGGAGGTCGCATGGCCGATCCAGATCCGACCGTGTTCACCTCGGCATCCTTACCCGGCTCAATTGCACAGCGGCTGAGGCATTTGCAGGATCTGCCGGATGGTTTGGTCGAGCATCGGCAGGGCCAAATCGGTCAGGTGGTCGTTGCAAAGAGCGGGAGCGAGCTGTTTCTGGTGTTTTGCCCCAGCGGAGTTCCTCTGACCAACGACGCGCTCAGCGGAGTCATGTCGCGCATTGATCTGACAAACCCGCTGACTCTGACCGGTGGTTATACGCAGGCGATGCTGTTGTGCCTTGCTTTCGTGCCTCGGCCCGAGCGCGTCTATGTCATGGGCGGTGGCGGTGGGCGGGTGCCCACGGTTCTTCATGCGCTGCTCGATGATGTCATGATCACCGGCTCGGAGATTGATCGGGAAGTTCTTGACCTGTCATACCGGTATTTCGGTCTGAAAGACGGTCCGCGCCTGCGGATTTCCTGCGCCGACGGCAGCTTGCATTTGGCCGAACAGTTGGACGCGCAATTCGACCACATCTATCTGGATTGCTTCGCGGCGGACGGGCGTGTGCCGCAGTCCTTGTCCACGCCCGCGTTCTTTGAAATGTGCGCAAGCAAGCTAAGGCCCCGGGGCGTGGTCTGCATGAATCTCGTGGACAGCGACCCTCGGCTGTCTGAGCAGAAAGCGGACTTTCAGGCGGTTTTTGCAGATGCCTGCATGGTTGAAGTCGAGGGCACGCATGTTCTGTTCGGATGCAAAGAGGCGTGTGCCGATCCGGACAGTGTTTCGGCATCCGCGCGCGCGCTGCAAACGCGGATGCCGTTTGGGTTTGATTTGTCCGAATACGCAGATCGGCTTTGTATCTTATCCCAAGACGAAAGTTAGATCAGCCGCGACCGCGTTTCTCGAATCGAGGCAGCATGGCACTGAAATCCATACCATTCCCGTCTTCACCTTCGACGAATTGTTCATACAACGCCGTTGCGGCTTGCCCCATCGGAGTGTCCGCATCGGCGCTTTCGGCGGCTTGCTGGCTGAGGCGCAGGTCTTTCAGCATCAGCTCGGCGGCAAAACCGGGTTGGTAGCCGTTATCCGCAGGGCTGGTTGGGCCAACGCCGGGGGCGGGGCAATAGGCGTTCATGGTCCAGCTATAGCCGGAGGACGTGCTGACGACGTCGAACATTTTTTGACGGTCCAGCCCCAGCTTGTCAGCCAATGCAAAGGCTTCGCAAGTAGCGATCATGGTGACGCCGAGGATCATGTTGTTGCAGATCTTGGCCGCTTGACCGGCCCCGGCTTCGCCGCAGTGCACGGCCTTTTGCCCCATGATCTCGAACAGGGGGGCAGCTTTGGCAAAGGCGTCTTCGGATCCACCGGCCATGAAGGTCAGCGTGCCTGCCGAGGCGCCTCCGATCCCGCCCGAAACAGGAGCATCGACTGAGAGCAGCCCGGCTGCACTGGCCTGATCGGCGACCGCGCGAGCGCTGTCGACATCGACGGTTGAACAGTCGATCAGAGCGGCACCGGATTGCATATGGGGGATGATCTGATCGGCGACGGCGCGCAGGATGGCTCCGTTCGGCAGCATGGTGATGACGGCGTCCGCGTCCGCTACGGCCTCGGCAGCTGTCTCAACATTGGTGACACCGTCCACGCTGACCCCTGCGGTATCAAAACCGCGCACCGTGTGACCGGCTTTGGCCAGATTGGCGGCCATGGGCGCACCCATATTGCCCAGCCCGATGAACCCGATTTGCATGTCTTACTCCTCCTCGAATGTCAGGGCGTCCTTGCCCAGCGGCTGCAACATCTTCGACACCGCCACCGCTGGCACGGTCATATCCGCATATTGCCAACGGGGGTTGCGGTCTTTGTCGATGATCTGCGCCCGGATACCTTCCAGAAAATCACCATGTTGCATGGCGCGGAAGGTGAAACGGTATTCCATTTCCAGCGCCCGACGCATGGTTAGCGAGGCCCCGCGCAGGCGGTGCAGCATTTCCACCGTGCAGGCCACAGACAGCGGCGCGTTCCGTTCCAGCTTGGCCAGCGCCTTCACCGCGAATTCGGAACCACTGCTCCGCAGATTGGTGAGAATATCGCCGAGTGTCTCACCATCGAAGGTGCGGTCAATTTCGGGTTGCAGACCGGCAAGTTCGCCGTTGGGCGGCGTGGCGGCATGTTCGCCAATCAGATCGGCGTTGCCGGACGCCTCTAGCATTTCGATCAGATCAGCCCACTGATCCTGCGGGATGAAATGATCGGCGAACCCGGCAAGGATCGCATCAGCGGGGCCCATGCGGTGCCCGGTGGTGCCCAGAAACTCACCCAATCGACCGGGAGCCAGCGCCAACATCAGCGTGCCGCCGACATCGGGAACCAGCCCGATGGAGCATTCGGGCATCGCGATCTGAGAGGTTTCGCCAACAACCCGGTGGCTGCCGTGGCAGCCGATTCCGACGCCGCCGCCCATGGTGAAGCCTTGCAGGAAGCTGATGATAGGTTTGGGGTATTCGAAGATCAGGGCGTTCAGCCGGTATTCGTCGCGCCAGAATGTCTGACCATAGGCGAAGTCGCCCTGGATCCCGGTCTGGTAAAGTTCGGCAATGTCCCCTCCGGCGCAAAAGGCCTTGTCGCCTTCGGCGTCGAAGATGATCAGATCGACCGCATCATCCTCGCGCCAGTTGCGCAGGGCTGTGTCGATGGCCATGCACATATCATAGGTCAGCGCATTCAGCGCCTTGGGTCGGGTCAGGGTGATGCGCCCAGCGCGGCCGGTTGTGCGGATGTCGATGTCAGACATGTAACCTTTAGCCTTGTGCAATCATCTGGCGCGCGACGATCACGCGCATGATCTCGTTCGTGCCTTCCAATATCTGATGCACCCGCAGATCACGCACAAGCTTTTCGATGCCGTAATCGGCCAGATAGCCGTAGCCGCCGTGCAGTTGCAGGCACTGATCGACGACCTTCGATCCGGTCTCGGTCACGAATTTCTTGGCCATGGCGCAGAATTTGGTCGCATCCGGAGCGCCTTGATCCAGTTTCCAGGCCGCTTGGCGCAGAAAAGTGCGGGCGGCCTGCAGCTCGATCTCCATATCCGCCAGGCGGAATTGCAGGGCCTGGAACTGGTCGATGGATTGGCCAAAGGCTTTGCGTTCGGACATGTATTGCAGGGTCATGTCCAGCCCGGCCTGTGCCGCGCCCAAGGAACAAGAGGCGATGTTCAGACGCCCGCCATCCAAACCCTTCATGGCGTATTTGAACCCGTCGCCTTCAACGCCGACCAGATTGCCGGATGGAATTTTGCAGTCGTCGAACTGGACCTGCGCGGTGGGTTGGCTTTTCCAGCCCATCTTTTGTTCCAACGCACCAAAGCTGAGGCCGGGTGTTCCGTCTTCAACATAGACGGTCGAAATACCCTTTGGGCCGTCCTGACCGGTACGCACCATGCAAACATAGGCGTCCGAATATCCTCCGCCGGAAATAAAGGCCTTTGACCCGTTCAGCGTGTACCCTTCATTCGTGCGTTCGGCGCGGGTTTTCAGCGCGGCCGCGTCCGAGCCTGAGCCCGGTTCGGTCAGACAGTAGCTGAGCACTGTGTTCAGGCTCAGCACGCTTGGCATAACTTGGGATTTAAGGTCGTCGCTGGCGAAGCTGTCCAGCATCTTGGCGCACATGTTGTGGATCGACAGAAACGCCGCGACCGAGGGGCAGGCCATCGACAAGGCCTCGAAAACCAGTGTCGCGTCCAACCGGGTCAGGCCCGACCCGCCGCTGTCCTCGGACACGTATAGCGCACCGAATCCAAGTTCCCCGATTTTGGGCCACAAGTCCTTTGGAATGGTGCCGTCGCTTTCCCATTGGCGCGCGAATGGGGCGATGTTTTCCTGCCCAAACGCATATGCCATATCGAAGATGGCTGTCTGTTCCTCGGTCAGCCCGAAATCCATGGCGTACCCTCCCGCAGGTAAAGAATTGAACGCTTGTTTATTTCGCAATCGTTACAGAAATTTTGCAAGATCAGCAATCGTTCGCGGGCTGCGCGGCGACTACGCGCCGCAGGGTCACAGATCGGCGTGAAACTCTTCGATCAAATGGCGAACGACCGCCTGACCGGGGTCCTCGCCTTTGGCAACAGCTTCGGCATGCGCGCGCCGTTGACGTGTGGCCGAGGTCCCGTTTTCGGCAATCTGCCGCAATCGCGCGAGTTCGGTCATGGTGCCCAGCGCCTCGGCATCTTCGGCCAGCATGCCCATAAGTTCGCCCATAAGTTCGGCCATCGGTTTGATCGAGCGATCCCCGAAATCGATCAGCCCTTCGCCAACCCCATAGCGCTGCGCGCGCCACCGGTTTTCACTGATCAGGAACCGATCATACTGACGCCACCGCAGGTTTCGCGCCTTTAGGCGGCACAGCATTCGGGTCAGGGCCTGCACCAGGGCCGCCAGCGACAGCGTATGTTCCAGCCGGGGTTGCACATCCATGATGCGGGTTTCCAGCGTCGGAAACCGGTGCGAGGGGCGCAGGTCCCACCAGATTTTTGAGGTATCCTCGATCACGCCCAATTCGACCAGAACGCCGGTGGTGCGCTCGTATTCGGACCAGCTGTTATAGTCAGGCGGCAGCCCAGTGCGCGGCAGGTTGTCGAAGACGGTCAGGCGGTAGGAGGACAGGCCCGTATCCTCTCCGTTCCAGAAGGGCGAGGATGTGGACAGCGCCAGAAGGTGAGGCAGAAAGTAGCAGAGCTGGGGCATCAGGTCAGCCCGCAGCGCCGGATCCTCGACCCCTGCATGAACGTGCATTCCGCAGATCAGCATCCGTCGCGCAACACCACCCAATGCATGTTGCAGGGCATCGTAGCGTTCCTTCCGGGTGTGGTGCTGATCCTTCCAATTGGCGAACGGGTGGCAGGATACCGCAATCGGGCTGAGGTTATATGCGGCGGCGTGTTTCGACACACAAGATCGCAGCCGTTTCAGATCCTCACGCGCGCCTTTGATCGTGGTATGAGGGCGCGTGCCGACCTCGATCTGGCATTGCAGGAATTCGGGACTGACTTGACCTTCGAAATCGGCCTGGCAGGCTTCCATCAGGGCGGCGGGGGCTTCGGTCAGTTGCAGGCTGTCGCGGTCAACCAGCAGATACTCTTCTTCAATGCCCAGCGTGAAATCCTGCTGCATACGCGGACCTCCCTTTGTTTTACGACCTCAGTGAATACGGAAATCGGCGTTTTGCCAAGGGTTTGCCGTTCTGCCGCTTGCGAAGGCCCATGCCGGAAAGGTATGGAAATGCAGAAAGCCACCGAACCGGAGCGACGCGCGTGAAACTCAGAAAATTCCCGAAGATCAACGAAGCGCTTGATGAGTTGGGGGTGAAACTGATCGACAAGGCCGCCGAACAGGACGAACGCGCACGGCTTGAAGCGTTCGAGCGGGCAGGGGGGCTGACCAAACCGGCATACACTCTGTCACCGGGGATGGAGGGGTTCGATATCGAGCCGCTGAAACAGGAGTTTGCGGAACACCGCGACGCCTTGGCCGCTCTGAAAGACCCCACGCGCAATCAGACCGGTTATCGCCTCGGCAATGGCTACTATGACAGCCCTGACGCGGATGCGCTGTACCTGATGATCCGAAGGTTTCAGCCAAGACAGGTTATCGAGGTCGGCTGCGGAAATTCGACCCGCGTCACACGTCAGGCGATCATCGATGGTGGGTTGGAAACCAAGATCACGGCCATCGACCCGTATCCCCGGGCGGATATTGCGCATGTGGTGGACGCGTTCGAACAGAAACGGCTGGAAGATGTGGACCCCGCGCTGTTCGACCAATTGGAGGCCGGCGATGTCCTGTTCATCGATTCCAGCCATGTTGTTCGGATGTCGAACGATGTCGCGCACCTGTTCTGCCGCATCATTCCCAGCCTGAAACCGGGTGTTGTCATCCACGTGCATGATGTTTTTTTGCCCTATGAATATCCCAAGCGGTTCTTCTATGACTGCCCCGGCTGGGGGGAACAGTACATGTTGCACGCTTTGCTGCAATCTGGCGCGTTTTCAATGCTTTGGCCGGGATACTACCTGCAACAGGAGCGTCCGGATGCCGTCGAAGCCTTGCCCTTTTTGAAAGAGGGTCGCGCCCAGAGTATCTGGGTTCAGATCAAGGAACAGTGATCTCAAAGTGATCCGGTGTGACAAAAGGCCCGTACCCCTTTCCATAACAAGCTGGAGAGGAGAAGACAGCCATGTTTCGTCGCACGTTTATGGGCGCTGCCGCCGCACTCGCATTTGCCATGCCGCTCAAGGCCCAGGCTGCTGACATTGTCGATACCGCAGTATCTGCCGGATCGTTCACCACCCTGGTCGCAGCCGTTCAGGCGGCCGGTCTGGTCGATACGCTGAAGGGCAATGGCCCGTTCACCGTGTTTGCGCCGACGGATGAGGCGTTTGCAGCATTGCCCGAGGGGACTGTCGAAAGCCTCTTGCTGCCCGAGAACAAGGATCAGCTGGTTGAGATTCTGACCTATCACGTGGTTCCGGCCAAGGTGATGTCGGGCGATATCGCTGGCAAGCGCGCGAAGGTTCTGACCGTGCAGGGCGACCGTCTGAGCGTGAATGCGCGCAACGGCGTGAAGGTCAACGCTGCCGAAGTTGTTCAGGCCGATATCGAGGCCAGCAATGGTGTGATCCATGTGGTCGACGCGGTGATCCTGCCGGAATAAGCGCCACGACCGCAGAAAACAAAAGCCCCGGTCCTATTGGCCGGGGCTTTCGTGTAACTGATGATCAGATCAGACCAGACGCACCTGCGTGCCGATCTGGACCAGCGGATACAGCTCTTCCACATGCTGGTTATACAGTCCGATGCAACCGGATGAGCTCTGACGACCGATTTTGCGCGTATCATGGGTGCCGTGCACCAGATAGGCGGGCCAGTCCAGATACATGGCGCGGGTGCCCAACGGGTTGCCTGGATCGCCGCCATCCATTCGAACGGGCAGCGAAGGATCGCGTTCCCGCATTGACGCGGTCGGTGTCCAGCTTGGGTTTTCGGCCTTGCGCACAACTTTGGTGTAACCGCGCTTGGTCAGTTCTTCGCTCATCGGTACAGAACTTGGGTACAGCTTATAGGTCCCGTCCGGGCCCCAATAATGCACGGCGCGACTGGTGATGTCGGCCAGCAGGCAGCCCGAGCCAAGCTCGTCAAAGTGATCCTGCCAGTTCTGCTGAGAGAACGAGGATACATTGCGGCGCACCGGCAACTGTGTGCTGATCGCGTCTTCGGTCTGCGGGAAGGCATCCGTGCTTTGCGCGCGTACAAGCGCGGGCGTTGCCAGAACGGACGCGACCCCCAAAAGGGCCGAGCGGCGGGTCATGCGGGAATTGGACAAAACGGCCTCCGATATTTTTGAACTGCTCGATCAAAAAATTTGAGAGTAAATTATTTGTGCGGGATGCGAATTTCCAGCCTGTGAAACCTGAATTTATCGTGAAGGCGCAGGTTTTCAGGGGTATTGGCGAGTCTTTGCCACAAAAACCCGGCCAAATGGGCCGGGCTTGAGGGTTTTAGGGCTCAGATCAGTCCATGGCTTTGAAGTTGAACTCGCCACCTTCCTTGATGCCCGACGGCCAGCGGGCCGTCACGGTCTTGGTGCGCGTGTAGAACTTGAAGCTGTCCGGTCCGTGCTGGTTCAGGTCCCCGAACATGGATTTCTTCCAGCCGCCAAAGGTGTGGTAGGCCAGCGGCACCGGGATGGGAACGTTGATGCCGATCATGCCGATGTTGACCCGGTTGGCAAAGTCACGCGCTGTGTCCCCGTCGCGGGTGAAGATCGCGGTGCCATTTCCATATTCGTGGTCCATCGCCAGCTTTAACGCCTCTTCATACGACTCTGCGCGCACGGTCGACAGTACGGGGCCAAAGATCTCTTGTTTGTAGATGTCCATATCGGGTGTCACATGGTCGAACAGGTGCGGCCCGACAAAGAAGCCGTCCTCATACCCCTGAAGGCTGAAATCGCGGTTGTCCACGACCAGCTTTGCGCCCTGTTCCACGCCTGAGTTGATCAGGCCCAGAATACGTTCCTTTGACGCGGCGGTCACGACCGGACCCATGTCAACGTCATCGCCTGCGGTGTAGGGGCCGACCTTCAGCTTTTCGACGCGCGGCACAAGCTTTTCGATCAGCGCGTCGGCGGTGTCCTGACCTACCGGAACCGCAACCGAAACGGCCATGCACCGTTCGCCCGCCGCGCCAAATCCGGCACCGACCAAGGCGTCGGCAGCCTGATCCAGATCCGCATCGGGCATCACGATCATATGGTTCTTGGCACCACCAAAGCACTGCGCGCGCTTCCCGTTCGCGGTGGCGCGGGAATAGATATACTGCGCGATCGGGGTCGAGCCCACAAATGACACTCCCTGAATGATCTCACTATCAAGGATGGTATCGACCGCCTCCTTGTCGCCATTGACGACCTGGAAGACGCCTTTCGGCAGACCTGCCTCGACGAACAGTTCCGCCAGCATCAGGGGAACCGACGGGTCACGTTCAGACGGCTTCAGAACCACGGCGTTCCCGCAGGCAAGCGCCGGACCGACATGCCACAAGGGCATCATGGCGGGAAAGTTGAAGGGCATGATCGAGCCCACAACGCCCAGCGGCTGACGCATCGAATACATGTCGATGCCGGGGCCTGCGCTGTCGGTGAACTCTCCTTTCAGCATTTGCGGCGCGCCGATGCAGTATTCGATCACTTCCAATCCACGCTGCAGATCCCCCTTGGCATCCGGGATGGTCTTGCCGTGCTCGCGGCTGAGCGCCTCGGCCAGCTTGTCCATGTCGCGGTTCATCAGATGCACCATCGCCATCATCACGCGCGCCCGCTTTTGCGGGTTGGTCGCGCCCCATGCGGGTTGCGCAATCGCGGCTTGTTCAATGGCGGCCGTCGTTTCAGCGGCGCCGGCCATCGGGCATTTGTATTGCACTTCGCCCGTTGCAGGGTTGAAGACGTCGTCAAACCGGCCTGACGTGCCGGCCACTTGCGCGCCATTCAGGAAATGAGTCAGGTCTTGCATTGATATCTCCTCCGAACGTTTGGGCGCAGGATAGGCTTGCAAAAATCACCCGAACAGAGGAAATGTTCGAAAAATACGCGCTGGGAAAAGCACGGAAGGCAAAGCATGGACCCAAATTGGGACGATATGAGGGTTTTCCTGGCCGTCGCGCGCGAGGAAAGCCTGTCTTCAGCGGGTCGTATCCTGAAAATCGATCCGGCCACGGTCGGTCGGCGCATTGCCCGGCTCGAGGCCACTTTGGACGCGCCGTTATTTACCAAATCGCAGCAGGGGTACATCCTGACGCGGGCAGGTCAACGCTTGCTGGATCACGGTCTGCAAGCCGAAGAGGCGATGCGTGCCGCCGCCGGTGCGGTGGTTGGCTCGACCAAATCGCTTAGCGGTCAGATCCGGATCGGGGCGCCGGATGGGTCGGCCAACTATCTGTTGCCGCAAGTCTGCGCCAAGATCAGCGATGCCAACCCGGATCTGGACATTCAGATCCTCGCCTTGCCCCGGATCATCAACCTGTCCCGGCGCGAGGCCGATATGGCCGTTACCGTAAGTGCTCCGACGGCGGGAAAATTGCTGGTCAAGAAAATCAGCGACTATCGCCTGCACATGGTCGCCGCGCAGGATTATCTGGATCGTCATGATCCGATCCGCAAGGTTGGCGATCTGAAAGGGCACCGTCTGATCGGGTATATCCCGGACATGATTTTTGACCGGGAACTGGATTATCTGAATGACATCGGCGTTGACCGTGTCGCGCTTGCATCGAATTCGGTCTCGGTTCAGTTGCGGCAGGTGTCGTTGGGTACCGGGGTCTGTGTCGCGCATGATTTCACCCTGCCGTTCCATCCGAACCTGAGGAAAATCCTGACGGACCAAGTACATTTGACCCGCAGTTTCTATCTGGTCCGGCATCAGGGCGATCAGCGCAATGAACGCCTGAACCGCTTTGCCGAGGCGCTGACGCAGGGCATCCGTGAAGAAGTGACGCGGCTGGAAGCCGCCGCCGAAGCTTGACAGGTTGTCCTAATCGCGCAACGCTTTGGAATAAGTTTATTATTCCGGAGGTGTTCTTAATGCTCGTTCAGGCCATTCTGAAGTCCAAGGCCGCAGAAGGCGTGGTCACGGTTCAACCTTCAGCGACGGTCTCTGAGGCGTCAAAAATCCTGGCGGAGAAACGGATCGGGACCGTTGTCGTATCCGAAGACGGTGGGCAGACGGCGGTGGGCATTCTGTCCGAACGCGATATCGTCCGCGAACTGGCTGCCAGCGGCAGCGGGTGCCTGAATCAGCCGGTGAGCTCCTACATGACCGCAGACCTGGTTACGACCACGCGGCAGGCAACGGTGCAGGACATCATGTCACGCATGACCGAAGGGCGCTTTCGCCACATGCCGGTCGTTGAAGAAGGCAAGCTGGTCGGCATTGTTACCCTTGGCGATGTCGTCAAGGCGCAACTGGCGGAACTGGCGATGGAAAAGGACGCCCTTCAGGGCATGATCATGGGCCATTGACTTGGTCGGGGGCGTTTCCACCCCTTGCACCTGCGTCAAAGTTATGTTTGCTAGCGCAGAAATAATGTTGCGCAGGAGATCCTGATGCGGGTTGGATTGTATCCGGGAACCTTTGACCCGATTACCCTGGGTCATATTGATATCATCCGTCGGGCCTCTGCGCTGGTGGACAAGCTGGTGATCGGCGTTGCGATCAACCGCGACAAAGGGCCGTTGTTCTCACTGGAAGAACGTGTCGCCATGATCGAGGCGGAATGCGCGCATCTGACCGAACAGACCGGCACCGAGATCGTTGCTCATCCCTTTGAAAATCTGCTGATCGATTGCGCCCGCGATGTGGGCGCCCAGATCATCGTGCGCGGTCTGCGGGCTGTGGCCGACTTTGAGTATGAATTCCAGATGGTCGGCATGAACCGTGCCCTCGACGATTCAATCGAGACCGTGTTTCTGATGGCCGAGGCGCGGCACCAGGCCATCGCCTCGAAACTGGTCAAAGAAATCGCGCGGCTAAACGGGGATGTGTCGAAATTCGTCACACCCAGCGTCCACGCGGCCTTGCGCGACCGCTTAGGCTAGGGCACCCATCGCGGCGGCTGTGTCCAGCATCCGGTTCGAGAAACCCCATTCATTGTCATACCACGCCAGCACCCGCACAAGGGTGCCGTCGGTGACCTTGGTTTCGGCCAGCGACACGGTCGAGCTGTGGGAATCATGATTGAAATCGACCGAGATCAAGGGCCGGTTTTCCGCAGCCAGTACGCCGGGAATTTTCGCAGCAGCATCGACGAACAGCGCGTTGACCTCATCCTCGGTCGTCGGGCGCGATACCTCAGCCACCAGATCGACAACCGAGACGTTGGGGGTAGGAACCCGGATCGCCTGACCGGTCAGCTTTCCGGCAAGTTGCGGCAGCACAAGCCCGACCGCAGCAGCCGCGCCGGTGGTTGTCGGGATCATCGACAAGGCGGCAGCGCGCGACAGGTAAGGGTCTTTGCCCGCCGTATCATGCACCGGCTGGCTGGCCGTATAGGCGTGAACGGTGGTCATGTTACCATGCACAATGCCAAGCCCCGCATCCAGCGCCGCGGCAACAGGTGACAAGCAGTTGGTGGTGCAGGACGCGTTCGAGACGATGATGTCGTCTGCGGTCAGTTCGCTGTCGTTGACACCGAAGACCACGGTTTTGACCCCACCATCGCCACGCGCGGGGGCCGAGATCAGCACTTTCTTCGATCCGTTCTTCAGATGACGCTCAGCGGCTTCACGCGTCCGGAAGACGCCGGTGCATTCCAGCACGACATCGACGTCCGACCAATCCAGCGCTTCGGGATCGCGTTCACTGGTCAGACGGATGGGGCCCGCGCCGACGTCAAGACCTGCGTCGCTTAGGGTGACTGTGTTGGGGTAACGGCCATGCACGCTGTCAAATTCGAACAGATGCGCGTTCATTTCGGGTTTCGCCAGATCGTTGATCGCCACGATCTGCACATCCGTGCGGCCCGATTCCATGACCGCCCGTAGCACTCCGCGCCCGATCCGTCCAAAGCCGTTGATTGCCAGTTTGAGTGTCATGTCGCGCTCCGTTTCATTCGTCAGAGAGTCCCGAATTGGGCTTGGTTAGCGCTAACAATTCCAGATTGGCGCGAATGTCAAGAAAAACCTCCGTCAGCGCCAGAAAGCGACCCAGTCCAGGAAGGCGTAAAGCTTCTTGCTGAGGAACACCAAATGCTCGGGTCCGAACAGCGCATAGTCCAGCACGATCGCGCCGAGGATAAGCAATCCGAGCCAGATGGCGAGTTGATTTGTCATTCTGTCCCCGAACGAAAACACCCGCCCAGATAACCTGAGCGGGTGCAAAGCTACAAGCGAAGTCCGAAGGGTCAGTTAAGACGACCCATTGCAACGGCAACGTCTGCCATGCGGACCGAAAAGCCCCATTCGTTGTCATACCAGGCCAGCACGCGGACCATGCGGTTGTCGACAACACGGGTCTGGTCGGGTGCGAAGATCGAGCTTTCTTCGGTGTGGTTGAAGTCGGTCGAGACCAGCGGCGCGGGCTCGTACCCCAGAACGCGCCGCATCGGGCCTTTGGCGGCTTCTTCGACGATGGCGTTGACCTCTTCGACGGTCACATCGCGCGAGGCGCGGAAGCTCAGATCAACGGCCGAGACATTCGGTGTCGGCACGCGGATGGCCGAGCCGTCCAGACGACCCTTGAGGTTGGGCAGCACTTCACCCAGCGCTGCGGCGGCACCGGTCGAGGTTGGAATCATCGACATCGCGGCAGCGCGGGCGCGATACAGATCGCTATGGCGGCGGTCCAGGGTCGGCTGGTCGCCGGTATAGGCGTGGATCGTGGTCATGATGCCATGTTCGATGCCGACACCTTCATCCAGAACCTTGGCAAGCGGGGCAAGGCAGTTCGTGGTGCACGAGCCGTTCGACACCATGTTGTCATTCGCGGTCAGGGTGTTGTGGTTGACACCAAACACGATGGTCTTGTCGACATTCTTGCCCGGTGCGGACAGCAGAACCTTGCCGGCGCCACGCTCAAGGTGCGTTTTCGCCTTGATGCCGTCATTGAACTTGCCGGTGCATTCCAGAACGACATCGCAGCCTTCCCAGTCCAGCTCGTTCATGTCGTAGGTCGAGAACATCTGCATCGGGCCGCGACCCAGATCCATGGTGTTTCCGTCAATCGATACATCGCGCGGGAAACGGCCATGAATGCTGTCATACTTCAACAGATGCGCCGAAGTCTCCAGCGGGCCGGTTGCGTTGACCTTGATCACTTCGATGTCGTTGCGGCCAGAGGCGGCGATATGCGACAGGGTACAGCGGCCAATGCGGCCAAAACCATTGATGCCGACCTTAATGGTCATGAGATGTCTCCAGATGCGCTTGCGTTGCTGGCCATATAGCGGCGAAATTGGAATCTCAAAAGGGCAAAAGCGGCATATTTTTAAGGTGTTAGCGCAAACCTCACGCGATTGCGCTAACGCTTGCGCTAGCTGTGAGATCGGGTAGGGTCGCGGTGCGACAGGTGACAGGAAAGGATGCGCAATGAGCGGTCTGTTGGCCCTTTTGGACGACGTGGCGGGGATTGCCAAGGTGGCTGCGGCCTCGGTCGATGATGTGGTAGCAGCGGCCGGTAAGGCCGGGGCCAAGACGGCGGGCGTGATCATCGACGACGCGGCGGTGACGCCGAAATACGTTCAGGGTTTCGCACCTGCGCGCGAGTTGCCGATCATCTGGCGCATTGCACGCGGGTCGTTCTTCAACAAGCTTATCCTGCTTTTGCCAGTCGCGCTGTTGTTGGCGAATTTCGCGCCGTGGCTGATCACTCCGCTACTGATGCTTGGCGGGTCTTATTTATGTTTCGAAGGGGCCGAGAAGATCTTTCACGCCCTGTTCCCTCATGGCAGCCACGCCATCGAAGAAGACATGAGCGTGCGCGATCCCGGCCACCTTGAAGAACAAAAGGTCAAGGGCGCGATCAAGACCGACTTTATCCTGTCGGCTGAGATCATGACGATTGCACTGGCGGCGATTGAGGCCCCGAATATCTGGATGCAGGCGGCGACTCTGGCAGTAGTGGGCATCGGCGTGACCGTGGCCGTTTACGGATCGGTCGCATTGATCGTGAAGATGGACGATGTCGGGCTGTTTCTGGCGCAGAACGCGCCAACGCCGATTGGGCGTGGGACAGGCCGGGGTCTGGTCAAGGCCATGCCGGTGGTCATGAAAATTCTGTCCATCGTCGGCACGGCGGCGATGTTGTGGGTCGGCGGATCGATTGTCATCCACGGGATGGAGGTTCTGGGCTTTGGCTGGCTTGGTCATCATATTCACGATTGGGCTTATGCGCTTGGTCATATGGCATCCGGCCAGTGGGTCGGTGTGATTGAGTGGGTGTCCAAAGCCACGATGGACGGCGTGTTCGGTCTGGCCTGGGGCTTTGTTCTGATTCCGGTCGCGACCAAGGTCGTCGGTCCGATGATGGGCGCTTTCAGCGGATCAGCCGAGAAGCACTGAAACAGAATCCGAATGTGACGTTGGGTTGTGATGGTGATGTGTTGTCAGGCGGCTAGTGTCGGGTAAGACACAGTAGAATTGGTACCCTCATGCCCAATCAGTCTTTGATCGATGTTCTTGAGGCGCGGGTCGCCAAAGACAACGGCCTGAGTTTCCCTGTGCCCCAGAACTGGATGCAGGGCCGCACGACCTTTGGCGGGTTTTCCTCGGCCCTGATGCTGTCAACTGTCCACGCACATCATAAGGGCCTGCCGCCTTTGCGATCCGCTCTGATCAATTTCACAGCCCCGATTGGCGCTGCGCCCACGATCAGTACCGAGGTTTTGCGCCAGGGCCGCAATGTGACAATCATCAGCGCCCGCGCCGAGATTGAAGGGCAGGTGGCGGCAACCGCCACTTTCTCGTTCGGTCATGCGCAGGACAGCCATGTTGCATTTGACCACCCCGCAAAACCCGCCCCGGACCCCGAAGCCTGTGATCCCTATTTCCCGCCGGGCTTGCCGCGTCCGCCAATTCCGTTCCTTGAGAATTTCGATGTCAAACGGGTGGAAGGCTCTTTGCCGTTTTCGGGTGCGGAAAACGGGTACTTGCGTTTATGGGCGCGGCACCGTGACCCGCGAATGTGGGATCGGATGGAAGGGCTGATCTCGGTCGCGGATCTGCCACCGCCTGCGATCTATCCGACCTTGAAGAAACCCGGCCCGAATTCATCAATGAACTGGATTTTCAACGTGTTGTCCGAGGATGTTCACACTCGCGATGGCTGGTGGCTGCTGGAACATCAACTGACGGCAGGGCGCGACGGTTATAGCTCGCAGGTCATGCGGGTGTGGAATACCGACGGCGATCTGATCGTGGACGGGATGCAGTCGGTTATCATCTTCGTCTGACAAAAAAGCCCCGGCGCTGGCCGGGGCTTTTGGGTTGAGCGCTTGGGTTTAGCCCAGCAATTCCTTGACCTTGGCGACGGTCGCTTCGGCGGTGATGCCGAAATGCTTGTAAAGCTCACCCGCAGGGGCCGATGCGCCAAAGCTAGACATGCCGATGAAGCCCGCTTTGGCTTCGCGGCCACGCTCGCCCAGCAGCCAGCGATCCCAGCCACCGGCGCGAACGGCGGCCTCGATCCCGACGCGCACGGCACCGGCGGGCAGAACGCGCTTGCGATAGGCTTCGTCCTGCTGCGCGAACAGCTCCATGCAGGGCATCGAGACGACGCGGGTGCCGATGCCTTCGGCTTCGAGCATCGCTTTGACGTCCATCGCCAGCGAAACCTCGGACCCGGTGGCAATCAGGATGGCCTGACGTTTGCCTTCGGCCTCGGCCAGAACATAAGCGCCTTGCGCCGTCAGGTTCTTGGTCTTGTGATCCTTGCGCACGGTCGGTACGCCCTGACGGGTCAGTGACAGGACCGAGGGGCTGTCCTTGAAGGTCAGCGCCAGTTCCCATGCCTCAGCCGTTTCAACTGTATCGGCGGGGCGGAACACATAGGTGTTCGGCGTCGCGCGCGAGATTGCCAGATGCTCGACCGGCTGGTGGGTCGGGCCGTCTTCGCCCAGACCGATCGAGTCATGGGTCATCACAAAAACCGACGGGATCTTCATCAGTGCCGCCAGACGCATGGACGGGCGGGCATAGTCGGTAAACGCCATAAACGTACCGCCATAGGGGCGGATGCCGCCATGCAGCGCCATGCCGTTCATCGCGGCGGCCATACCGTGTTCACGGATACCGTAATGGATGTAACGACCCTTACGGTTTTCCGGCAGGAACACACCCATATCGGCTGATTTAGTGTTGTTCGAACCGGTCAGGTCAGCCGAGCCGCCAACGGTTTCGGTCATGATCGGGTTCACGACGTTCAGAACCTTTTCAGACGAGGCGCGGGTGGCCAGCTTGGGCTGATCTTCCGACACCTGCTTTTTGAACGCACGGATTGCGCTGGCCAGTTTCTTGGGGGCCTCAAACGCGTAGGCACGGTTGAATTCGGCCTGTTTGCGTTCGGACAGTTGCGCAAAACGTTCTTCCCATGCGGCACGTTCAGCAGCACCGCGCGAGCCGATGGCCTCCCAAGCGGATTTGACATTCGCGGGGATTTCGAACGCATCATGCGGCCAGCCATAGCCGTCTTTGGCGGCTTTCAACTGATCCTGATCGGTCAGCGCGCCGTGGCCTTTCGACGTGTCCTGCGCCGCGTGACCCAGCGCGATATGGCTTTCACATGCGATCATGGTCGGCTTGCTGGATTTCTTCGCGTCCACGATAGCGGCATCGATGGCCTTGGGGTCGTGGCCGTCGATCTCGATCACATGCCAGCCCGAGGCTGCGAAACGGCGCACCTGATCGGTGCGGTCTGCAATGTCGACGGTGCCGTCGATGGTGATGTTGTTGTTGTCCCAGAAGACGATCAGCTTGCTGAGTTCGTGACGGCCCGCCAGGGTGATCGCCTCTTGGCTGACACCCTCCATCAGGCAACCGTCGCCTGCGATCACGTAAGTATAGTGATCGACAACCTTCTTGCCGTAATGGGCGCGCTGAATTTCCTCGGCCATGGCAAAGCCAACCGCGTTCGAAATACCCTGACCCAGCGGGCCGGTGGTGGTTTCAACGCCATCGATCAGGAAGTTTTCCGGGTGACCGGCGGTTTTCGCGCCCAGCTGCCGGAAATTCTTGATCTCGTCCAGTGTGACGTCGGCATGACCCGTAAGATACAGCAGCGAATAGACCAGCATCGAGCCATGGCCTGCCGATAGGATGAACCGATCACGGTCGGGCCAGCTGGGGTTTGCGGCGTCGAATTTCAGGTGCTTTTCGAACAGCACGGTCGCAACATCGGCCATGCCCATCGGCATGCCGGAATGGCCGGAATTGGCGGCGGCGACGGCGTCCAGGGTCAGGGTGCGGATGGCCGCAGCTTTGTCCCAGTGTTCGGGGTTGGCATTGCGCAGCGCAGTCAGGTCCACGGGCGTTGTTCCTTTGGATTTGAAGCAGATTGCGCGCTCAATAGCATCCACCCCTCAAAGTGCAAGCAGAACCGCGTGTCACAAAGACCAGGCGCTTCAAGAGAGCAGTCCAAGTTGTTGAAACCAAACAGTGGGTATTTCCCGCCGCATTCCGCTAAACTACTTGCAGGCGGGGATGACGTTGATTCGGGTCACCCTGCAACAGAACGAACCTTGATAAAGAGGTGACAGGGGCATGAGCCAGATCGAGGAATTACAGCATCGCATTATTGCAGCGATGGAGCGCATTGGCGCGGGCGTCGACGCCTTGCAGGACGCAGCCCCCGGCAGTGGCGACGCGGATGAAGGGTTGAAGGCCGAGCTTGAGGATGAACGCGTCGCGAACGCTCAGCTACAGGAACGGCTGAAGTCCCTGAAAGAACGGCATGAACAGGAAGTCGACGGGCTGCGCGCGGAATTGGATCAGGCCCGCGGGGCCTCGGGCGATGGGTCCGAAACCGAGACACTGCGCGAACAACTGGCCGAGGCGACTGCAAAGCTGGCATCGGTCGAAGCGGCCCGTGCGGAATTGGCCGACGCCAAGGCCGCGTTGGAAAACTCGGAAGAACTGGACACACTGAAGGCCGAGAATGAACAGCTGAAAGCCGAGCTTGAGGAGCTTGATGATACCGCGCCCTTGCAGGCCGAGTTGGAACAGCTTCAGGCGCTTGTGGCGCAGGCCAAGCAGATTGAGGCGGAAAACAGCCGGTTGCGGGCGGAACTTGCCGATACGGAACGTGTTGGCGACCTGAGCGCCGAGCTTGAGATGTTGCGCGCCGAACGGGCCAGCCATGGGGCAGCGATGTCTCGGCTGGATGATGATCTGCAACGGATGCGCAAAGCCAACGAACAACTTCGCGGCTCGGTAGATGAGTTGCGGGCCGCAGCGGAACAAGGCGTGACAGATGCCGAACTTCTGAACCGGGCGACGATCGCGGAATTGGAGGCGACGCGCGCAGCGCAGGCAACCGATGCGGCTGAGGCCCACGCGGTTCTGGCGCGGCTGGAGCCGTTGCTGAACCAGGCGAAACTTGCGGAAGGTGAGGTGGAATAATGCCCGAGGTTACCATTCATATCGGCGGGCGCGGATTCGATGTGTCCTGTCAGGACGGGGAAGAGGTGTTTCTGCAATCCGCCGCAAAGATGCTGGATGATGAGGCTCAGGTCCTGTCGGATCAGATCGGCCGGATGCCGGAATCCCGGATGCTGTTGATGGCGGGTCTGATGCTGGCCGACAAAACGGCTGCGACCGAGGATAAGGTCAAGGCGCTGGAAGCCAAACTGGCCGAGGCCGAAACCGAGCTGAACACCCTGCGCAACGCCCCTGCGCCCGAGCCGGAACGGGTCGAGGTTGCGGTGGTTCCGCCTTCGGTGACCGATACGCTGGCCGAATTGGCGGCACGGGCCGAAGCCATTGCCTCGGTCGTTGAGGAGAAGAAATCCCAATGAACAAGCTATGTGTTCTGGCCGGTGGCGCACTGGTCGCGATGTCTGCTTCGGCAGCGTTGGCCGAGATCGACATTCTGTCTGTGACCTTCGCCTGCGAAAACGGTGTGCCGCTGCCGGTCACCTATTTCAACGCTGCTGACGGGACGGGTGCGGCGGCGACTATTGTGGACAACACCCTTGTTGCGTTGCGTCAGGTCGAAAGCGGTTCGGGCATCCGCTACGAATCCGTCGACACGGAAGGCACCTATGTTCTGCGCTCGAAAGGGTGGGACGCGTCCATCAGCTATCTGGCGGCAAGCGATGCCGCCAGCGAGCAGGTGATCTATCAGAATTGCTCCAGCCGCTAAGGCTGGATCACGCGTTTGCTTCGCGGATTTTGTCTGCGGCTTCCTTGTTGTAGCCAACGCCGTTTTCGTCAAACAACGTGTCCAGTTCACCCGACAAGGTCATCTCGGTTACGATGTCGCAGCCGCCGACAAACTCACCTTTGACATATAGCTGCGGCACGGTCGGCCAGTCCGAGTAGTCCTTGATGCCCTGACGCACCGCGTCATCGGCCAGAACGTTCACGTCCGCATAATCGACGCCCATATAGTTCAGAACACCAGCCACACGGGATGAGAAGCCACATTGCGGCATCTCTTTGGTGCCTTTCATATACAGCACCACGTCATTGGCTTTGACGGTCTCATCGATCTGGGTTTTCACATCGGTCATTTCGCGTTTCCTTGTGGTCTTCCCCTTTAGGGAATGCAATGGGATCTCTGTTTTCTGCGGAAAACCAAGAGCTATTCTGGGACTTTCGTGGTCAACGCCAGCGCGTGCAATTCTCCGTCCGGGCCGTCCATCTTGCCTTTCAAGGCAGCATAAACGGCGCGTTGCTGCTGAACGCGGTTCTTACCGCGAAAGCTTTCGTCCACGACCATGGCGGACATATGCACGCCATCGCTGCCGCCAACCTGAATTTCCGCGTTCGGAAAGCTCTCGCGCAGCAGGGTTTCAATTTCGTGGGCGCTCATCGGCATGTAGGTTTACTCCTGAAAGTCTTTCCCAAGATGTAGAGCGATGGGGCGGGGCGTGCAAGATGGCACGCGCGGACAAAACCGGCAAATCCTGCGCCCGGTTGCGCGCGCAGGATGTCCGTATTTGGGACGAGAAGAAGCCTGTAGGTCAGGCAACTGCCGCCGCAAAGCTGGTGCGGAACGTGTCTTGCAAATCCGCCAGCGATGCCTCGGACGCGCCGATCTTGACGCTGTCGCCGGTGAAACGACCGACCGAGACCAGCGGTACGCCGGCCTGACCGGCGGCGATCATCAGCGCCTCGGCCTGATCGAAGTTGCAGGCGACCAGATAGCGGGCCTGATCCTCGCCGAACAGGAACTCGGTCGGGGCTTCGTCGAGTTGGACGCCCACGCCAGCGGCCTCGGCCAGTTCGAACGCGGCCAGCGCCAGGCCGCCATCGCCCAGATCGGTGCAGGCCTTGATCATCTCGCGGTTGGCGCGGATGAAATCGCCGTTGCGCTTTTCTGCGTCCAGATCCACATGCGGGGCGTCGCCGTCTTCACGGTTGAACACTTCGGCCAGCAGGGCGGATTGGCCGAGATGGCCATTGGTCTCGCCGATGATCAGGGCAACATGGCCCTCGCGAACCTCATTGCCGATAATTTCATCGGAATGGTTCAGCAGACCCACGGCACCAATGGTCGGGGTGGGCAGGATCGCCTGACCGTCGGTCTCGTTATAAAGCGAGACATTGCCCGACACGATGGGCATGTCCAGTGCGCCGACGGCGGCACCGATGCCCTGAATGGCACCAACGAACTGACCCATGATCTCGGGCTTTTCGGGGTTGCCGAAGTTCAGGTTGTCGGTGGTGGCCAGCGGTTTGGCCCCGACGGCAGTCAGGTTGCGATAGGCTTCGGCCACCGCCTGTTTGCCGCCTTCGACCGGGTTGGCACGCACGTAGCGCGGCGTCACGTCGCTGGTGAAGGCCAGCACCTTGTCAGTGCCGTGGACGCGGACCATGCCTGCGCCCAGGCCGGGTGTGCGGGCGCTGTCGGCCATGACCATGGTGTCGTATTGTTCATAAACCCATTGCTTGCCCGCGTAGTTGGGCGAGGCGAGCAGGGCGCGCAGACCGTCAATGGGATCGATCTGCGGTACATCCTCCAGCGGTGCGGCCTCGGGGGTCGGCACCCATGGGCGGTCGTATTCCGGCGCGGTCGAGGAGAGTTTCGACAGGACCAGATCTGCTTTGACCTCACCATTATGCATGATCAGAAAGCGGTCTTCGGCGATGGTTTCGCCAACGATGGCAAAATCCAGATCCCATTTCTCGAACACGGCGCGGGCCTCGGCCTCAAGCTCTGGCTTGAGAACCATCAGCATGCGTTCCTGAGATTCCGACAGCATCATCTCATATGCGGTCATGTTCTCTTCGCGCTGGGGGACGTTTTCCAGATCCAGACGCACGCCCAGACCGCCCTTGTCGCCCATTTCCACGGCAGAACAGGTCAGACCCGCCGCGCCCATGTCCTGGATCGAGATCACGGCACCGGTCTGCATCAGCTCCAGCGTCGCCTCCATCAGGCGCTTTTCGGTGAAGGGGTCGCCGACCTGAACGGTGGGGCGTTTTTCTTCGATAGTGTCGTCGAATTCGGCCGAGGCCATGGTCGCGCCGCCGACGCCGTCACGGCCGGTTTTAGCACCCAGATAGACGACCGGCATCCCGACGCCCGATGCGGCCGAGTAGAAAATCTTGTTGCTGTCGGCCAGACCGGCGGCAAATGCGTTCACCAGGCAGTTGCCGTTATAGGCGGGATGGAACCGCACCTCGCCGCCGACGCAGGGAACGCCGAAACAGTTGCCGTAGCCGCCGATGCCTTCGACCACGCCGTTCACCAACTGGCGGGTCTTGTGGTGGCCGGGCTCACCAAACGACAGCGCGTTCATCGAGGCGATGGGACGCGCGCCCATGGTAAAGACGTCACGCAGGATGCCGCCCACGCCGGTCGCCGCGCCCTGATAGGGTTCGATATACGAGGGGTGGTTGTGGCTTTCCATCTTGAAGACCACGGCTTGTCCGTCGCCGATATCGACCACACCCGCGTTTTCACCCGGACCGCAGATCACCTGAGGGCCAGAGGTCGGCAGGGTGCGCAGCCATTTCTTGGAGGATTTGTAGGAACAGTGCTCGTTCCACATGGCCGAGAAGATGCCCAATTCGGTAAAGGTCGGTTCACGCCCGATGATCTCGAGGATCATGTCGTATTCCTCGGGCTTGAGCCCGTGTGCGGCAATCAGATCGGGTGTGATAGCGGGCTCTTGCATCGTCTGTCCTGTGTCCAAGTGGGCCGAGATTGCGCGCCTTTTAGGGCAAGGGGCGGCCTGTGGAAAGGGCCAAGTCAGCGCAGGGCGGTTATGGCAAAGAAAAACGGAACCGACGGTAGGGGCGGTTCCGTGTTCTTTCCTTGCAATTCAGCGGCCAGCCATCAACAGAATGAGGGCTGGCTGCGTATCGTTACGCGGGGTTTTGCGCCTTGTTGGCGGCATCCGCCGCTGCTGCACCTACGGCTGCCTTTTGTTCATCCGTCAGGTTCTCGGCCTCATCCAGACCCGGGATCGCAACACGCACTTCGCGGCGGGCAAAGTCGATGCCGTTTTCCTTGAACGACGCCTTGACCCGATTGAAGATTTCCTTGCGCAGGGTGAATTGTTTGCCCGGCTTGGCCATGAACTTGCCGCGGATGATCATGCCGACATCGTCAAAGTCGAACACACCCTGCGACTTGAAGGGCTGCAGGAAGCCATCCTTGTGAGTCTCGTCCTCCATCATCTCGGCACCGATCTTCTTGAAGATCTTCTTGACCTTGTTGGGGTCGGTGTCGAAAGGCACGGTGAATTTCAGCTTCATGATGACCCAGTCGCGGCTGTAATTGGTCAGCTTCTGAATCTCACCGTAAGGAATGGTGTGCACCGGCCCGCGATGGTGGCGCAGTTGCATCGACCGGATCGAGATCTTCTCGACCGTGCCGGTGGTGCCGCCCACATCGACATATTCGCCCACGCGGAAGGCATCGTCGATCAGGAAGAAGATCCCGCCCACAATGTCCGAGACCAGTTTTTGCGCGCCGAAACCGATGGCCAGACCAAGGATACCGGCACCCGCCAGCAACGGCGTGATATCGAGACCCAAGGCCCCCAGCGCCAGCAGAAGGAAGATCACCGCAATCGCGACCTGAGCCGTGACGCGCAGCAGCGGCAGAACCGTCGCCAGACGCGATCCGCCCGAACCGCCGCCTTCGCCAGCCTCTTCATCGGGGCTTTGATCGGCGGTCATCTCTTTCGCCAGGCGACGGTTGATCCAAAGCGAGACGACCTCGTTCAGGATGTAGCCGACCGCGATGATGATGAAGAACTGGATCAGCCGGCTGCCTTCTTCCTGCGCGCCGCCTGCGATTTCCTGCAGGTTCAGGTTCCAGGCTTTGGCGATCATCAGGATCACCAGGATACCGGCCAGAACGCGACCGATGCGGATATAGCTGCGTTTGGTTGATCTGTAGGCCTGCTCGGCCACCGGGCCTTCGCCCAGCATTGGCGGTTGCAGGTGACGCACCAGACCCCGGATCAACGTATCCAGCGCAGGCGCGATCAGCAGCCAGAACATCGTGGCGAAATGCGCGCCCTGAACCAGAAGCGCAAGTGAAGACGGATCGCGCTGAGCCACCAGAAATTCGACCAATAGCCAGATCGCCGCAGAGACACCGATCGCGAAGTAGGGATAGTAATGCGCCACTTCCTCGTCGAATTTTGTGTGGTCCGGGTCGGTGCCCAGCATCATCTGCGACAGCCCCTCACGCGCTTTCCACGCGATGACGCCGATATAGATGTGAATCCCCGCGTTCAGCCAGAAACCAATGCGCGTCTCGCCGCTGGTGATCCCGTTCAGACGGTTGAAGTGCAACAGGAATAGCGTGAAGCCGATCAGGATCAGCAGACCAATCAGGTTACGATGCAGATATTTCGCCCAGTGATCGTCAATATTGACCAAACGGTAATGCGGTTTTTTGGGTGCCAGAATGAAACGCGAAGCGGCTGCACCCAGTCGCGGAACCCAGATCAGATAGAACACGAAAGGCGCGGCATAGGTGATTTGTTCTGCAGACAAAAGGCCGCGACCGACCGCGCGGATCACGACATAGAACACCACAAGCCCGGCGATTTCGCGGCAGAAACGACCAAACAGGTAGCGGACAGCGCCCCATAGATCGCCTTCTTCTTCAACCTCAGCCTGTACATGCCAACGACGCGTCAGCAGCTCAAACAGCTTTTCCGCGATGAAGCCCACGACCAGAACACTCAGGACCAACCCCATAAGTGTAAGCGCTCCGCTGGCTCCAAAAGTTCCCGTGAAATTCGAAACCGCCTCGACCTGGGCATGGAAGATGTTCGGCACAGTCATGATGACCTGCGTCCACGACGTCACCATTTCGGTCCAGATTTCGTTGAGTTCCGTGATCGGATCATCAACTTCTTCCGCCTCTGCCGCGTTTTTCTCGGCAACGGCATCCAGACGCTCCAACAGGATCGACCTGACCTGATCGTCCGACATGCGGGCCACCAGACCATCTACCTGTTCCGGGGTCAGGTCCTCGGGGATGGTCACTGTGGCAGGTGCGTCCGATGACGACGTTGTGGCGATTTGCGCATGCAATGGCGCAGTCATAAGCACAAATGACAAAAGCGCCGCCAAAAGGCGTAGGGGGTGGAACATTGATTTGTCCTCGATCGCGAAAAATTTAGTTGTTTTTCGGGATCATAGGCACAAGACGTCAGATTTCCCAGCAGTTTCACCGCCCTGACAACCCGTGAAACCAAAAAAAAGGCCGAGCACTAAGCTCGGCCATAGTCCAACAGGGAGGTATGAAGATGATGAGCGTTTCAGCATCACCGCCTTCGAGTGCTCATTTAGGGATCAGTTTGTTAACGTTCAAGGAGATTCAGGCTGTGCATTTGGCAACCCTGATATGCCCTGCGCGCATATCTATAGTTTACCCAATTTCTTCAACTGCTTGCGTTGTTCAATGATTTCGGCCTGAACAAAATCGCGGAACGCTGCAACGCGTTTGGAGTGCCGCAATTCCTCGGGGTAGGCCAGATAAACCGGAACATCGGCAGTTTCGATATCGGAAAGGACCGGGACCAGATGCGGGAAATCCTGCGTGACATAGTCTGGCAGAACGCCAATGCCCAGATTGTGCAGCACGGCCTGCAGGACGCCGAAGTAGTTGTTCACCGTCAGCAGCGATCCCGGATTATAGGTCATCAAATGGCGCACCATTGACGCGCTTGCCCCGACCTGAGGCGCTGCGGGCGTTTGGCAGATCAGGCGATGATCCTTGATCTCGTCCAGCGACTTCAGGTTGCCCCCATGCGTTTCGATGTATTCCTGTGTGGCATACAGCGTCATCTGTACGGTCATCAGCCGCTTGCGCACCAGATCGGCCTGGCTGGGTTCCTTCATGCGGATGGCAACGTCGGCCTCACGCATGGGCAGGTCCAGAACGCGTTCTTCCAGCATCAAGTCGATGTTCAGATCGGGGTATTGCTCGTAGAGCTTTGGCAGGCGCGGGGCCAGCCACAGGGTACCAAAGCCGAAGGTCGTGGTAACACGCAGGACGCCGAACACCTCATCCTCGCTGTCGCGGATGCGGGCGGCGGCAGCGTCGAGGCGTTTGGACATGGCCGAGGTCGCATCGAACAGCAACTCACCCTGTTCGGTCAGGATCAGGCCACGGGCGTGACGGTGAAACAGGGTCGCGTCGAGTGATTCTTCCAGCGCGCGGATCTGACGGCTCACGGCGGATTGAGACAAATTGAGCTTGTCCCCCGCATGGGTCAGGCTGCCTGCATCTGCAACCGCGTGAAATATCCTAAGCTTATCCCAATCCATCGCCGCAACTTTCGTTATCCTCGGGAAGGCCTATATGAAATAGGTAACAAGTTCCACAAACAAACGGTGAAATCGTTAGGTTTCAGTGGATAAACTCTATACAGGTCAGTATTTGTGACCTAATATGCGAGAATATGAAGCACACTGATCTGACGAGGGGAGACGTCTGATGAGTCAGCCACAAATATCGCTGAACGACCGGTTCGATCTTGAGAAATCGCCTGTTCTTTTGAACGGAACGCAGGCGCTGGTGCGGCTGATGCTGATGCAGCGCGCGCGCGACCAGCAGGCCGGGCTGAATACGGCGGGACTGGTGACCGGATATCGCGGTTCGCCGCTTGGCGCGGTCGATCAGCAGATGATGCGGGCGCAGCGGTATCTTGCCGAAAGTGACGTTACCTTTCAGTACGGTCTGAACGAAGATCTGGCCGCCACCGCGTTATGGGGCAGCCAGCAGGCAGGATTGCGCGGCGATGGGCGCTATGATGGTGTGTTCGGTCTTTGGTACGGCAAAGGGCCGGGTGTCGACCGGTCGGGCGATGTGATGCGTCACGCCAATATGGCGGGAACGGCACAGCATGGCGGCGTGCTGATGGCGATGGGGGATGACCACACGGGCGAAAGCTCGACCGTTTTGCACCAATCCGAGTGGTCTTTGGTCGATATGTATATGCCGGTGGTCAGCCCGGCGGGCGTGCAGGAGATATTGGACTACGGCATCTACGGCTTTGCACTCAGCCGGTTTGCCGGTGTCTGGGTTGGCTTGAAAACGATGAAGGACACGATCGAGGTGACCTCGGTCGTGGATGGCAGGCCGGACCGGGTGGGTCTGGTAATGCCCGAGTTCGACATGCCCGAGGGCGGACTGAACATCCGACTGGGCGACACGCCGCATCTGCAAGAGGCGCGGATCATCGACTATAAACGTTTCGCGGCCGAGACGTTTTCTCATGCCAACAAGCTGGATAAACGGGTCTGGGGCAAGCCGGGGGCCAAGATCGGGTTTGTGGCGGCTGGCAAGAACTGGCTGGATCTGGCCCACGCGCTGTCGCTGCTGAACATTGATGAGGCCGAGGCCGAGCGCCTGGGTATCACCACCTACAAGATCGGGCAGACCTTCCCGCTGGATATGGCCGGGTTCCATGACTGGGCAGAAGGGCTGGACCTGATTGTTATCGTTGAAGAAAAGCGCAAACTGATCGAGGTGCAGGTCAAGGAAGCCATCTTTGACGACCGCCGGGGTCGCCGCGTTTACGGTTGGTACAAGGGCGGGGCCGGGGCCTTGCACCGCGAGGAACTTTTCCCCACGCGCGGCGCGCTGGACCCGATCATGATTGCCGAGAAACTGGGTGAGATCCTGATCGAAGAAGGCCGCGATACCGATGGCGTTCGCGCCGGTCTGGGTAAACTGTCCGAGGCGCGTCGGGCCGACAACGCCCAGGAAATCGCGACGCGTCTGCCGTATTTCTGTTCGGGCTGTCCGCATAACAGCTCGACCAAAGTGCCCGAGGGCAGCCGGGCTTATGCCGGGATCGGTTGCCATTACATGGTCCAGTGGATGGATCGGGAAACGACTGGGTTCACTCAGATGGGCGGAGAGGGCGCGAACTGGATCGGGGAGGCTCCGTTTTCGACCACCAATCACGTGTTCCAGAACCTTGGCGACGGAACCTATAACCACTCGGGCGTGCAGGCGATCCGGGCCGCTTTGTCGGCGGGCACGAACATCACTTTCAAAATCCTGTTCAACGACGCGGTTGCAATGACCGGTGGACAGGGAAACGAAGGCGATCTGACCGCCGAACGGATCGTGGCTGAGGTCAAGGCCATGGGCGTCCAACACGTAGCGCTGGTCTACGACGAGAAAGAAGACGTGAACCTTGGCGCCTTGCCCTCCGGCGTCGAAATCTACGAACGTGCCGAACTGATGCAAGTGCAGGATCGGTTCCGCGAGATCGAGGGTGTCTCGGTCATCGTCTATGTCCAGACCTGCGCTGCTGAAAAACGCCGCCGCCGCAAGCGGAGCGAATTCCCGGACCCCGATAAGCGTGTGTTCATCAACACGGATGTCTGCGAAGGTTGCGGCGATTGCGGCGTGCAATCGAACTGCGTCTCGATCGTGCCGAAGGAGACCGAGTTGGGCCGCAAGCGGGCGATTGATCAATCAAGCTGTAACAAGGATTTTTCCTGCCTGAACGGGATCTGCCCGTCCTTTGTCACCCTGGAAGGGGCTAAAATTCGGAAAGAGGCGACGAAACAGCTTGATCTGCCCGATCTGCCACTGCCGGAGCTACCGCAGATCAAGGGCACGCATAACGTGGTCATCACCGGGGTTGGTGGCACGGGCGTCGTGACCCTTGGTGCTATTCTGGCGCAGGCCGCGCAGATAGATGGCAAGGGCGCGGGCATGATGGAGATGGCGGGTCTGGCGCAAAAAGGCGGCGCGGTTCACATCCACTGCCGTCTGGCCAACAAGCCGGAAGACATCAGCGCCATTCGCGTGGCCACCGGTGAGGCGCACGCGCTGATTGGTGGCGATTTGGTGGTGTCAGCCGGGGCCAAGACGCTGGGCCTGACACGGGCCGGACAGACAGGTGCCGTGGTCAACAGCCACGAAACCGTAACCGGCGACTTCACCCGCGACACCGAATTCCGCATCCCGGCCGATCAGTTGGAACTGGCCTTGCAGGCGCGGCTGAAAGACGATGTCACGCTATTTGATGCCACCGAGTTGGCAAAGGTGGTGATGGGCGATTCGATCTATTCCAACATGATGGTCTTTGGTGCGGCCTGGCAGCGCGGCGTCCTGCCGGTTACCTACGAGGCCATAATGGGTGCCATCGAACTCAACGGCACAGCGGTTGAGCGCAATAAACGCGCCTTTGATGTAGGCCGCTGGGCTGTTCTGCACCCGGACGAGGTGCAGGCGATGTTGTCGCCCTCGGTCACCGAGTTGCCGAAATCTCTGGACCAGATGATTGAGTTCCGGGCGCAGCACCTGACCAACTACCAATCCAAGCGGTTGGCCAAACGTTACCGCAAGCTGGTGGATGGGATCGAGGATGCCAAGATCCAGGAATCGGTGGCCAAGGGATACCACAAACTTCTGTCCTACAAGGATGAATACGAGGTTGCCCGGTTGTTGCTCAGCAGCCGCGACAAAGCGGCGGCGGAGTTTGATGGCGACTTCAAGATGACCTTCCATCTTGCCCCGCCGATCTTTGGCGGAGCAGGCGGTAACGGCAGACCGCGCAAACGCGCCTTTGGTGAATGGATGCTGGGGCCGCTTAAGCTTATGGCGAAGATGAAGGTGCTGCGGGGAACGCCTGTGGACATTTTCGGATACTCGGCCGAGCGCAAAATGGAACGCGCTTTGATCCGGCAGTATGAAAAAGACATGAAGCAGGTCCTGCCTTTGGTGTCTCAGGACACGCAAGACGCCATTGCCGCCCTGGCGCGTCTACCGCTGGAAATCCGTGGTTTCGGCCCGGTCTTGCTGGAAAACGAGGCCAAAGCCGCGAAACGGCGTGAAGAGTTGCTGGCCACCATCCACAGCGGCGGGCCCGAGCTGCGCGCTGCGGCGGAATGAGGCGTCACAAACCTGTCACGATAGCTAGGCAAAATTGCGCCTCAAACATATAATACAGGCGAACAACCGGAGTCCGTAAATGCCCTCGCGCCGTCATGTCGTTCGTGACATTTCCTACGCCCATTCCGCCGAAACCAAAGGCGGTCGGATGGTTATCAAGCTTATGGAGAATACAACGGGCCGAATGCGCCTGATCAAGCGTGCGGATGGGTATGAAAAAGACGTGGCCAAAGGGCGCGACTTCTGGGCCGTCATGGTCGAACGATATGGGCTGACGCTGGACGTTGAAGGCGGGTCTTTGTCGAATATCCCCAAGGACGGGCCTTTGATCCTGATTGCCAACCACCCCTATGGCATTCTGGATGGTCTGATGATGGGGCACATGCTGTCCGAGACGCGCGGCGATTTCCGCATTCTGGCCCATAGGGTGTTCCGCAAGGCCGAGGAATTGAACCGGATCATCCTGCCGATTTCGTTTGATGAGACGAAAGAGGCGATGAAGCTGAACCTGGAAACCCGCAAAACCGCGCTGAACTATCTGGGGGATGGCGGGGCGATTGGGATTTTCCCGGGCGGTACGGTCAGCACGGCGGTCAACCCGTTTGCCTATCCGATGGATCCGGGTTGGCGTGGGTTCACGGCCCGAATGGTGGCAAAATCGAACGCGACCGTGGTGCCGGTGTTTTTCGACGGGCACACCTCTCGCCTGTTCCAGATCGCCAGCCATCTGCACAACACGTTGCGCATGGGACTGCTGATCAAAGAATTCAAGAAACGCGTCGATACCCCGGTCAAAGTGGTGATTGGCGAGCCCATCGGGCGCGATGTTCTGGACCCGTTGGGCAAGGATACGCGCAAGATGATGGATTTCCTGCGCAAAGCCACGTATGAGCTGTCTCCGAAGCCGCTGAAGTCTTATGACTACGGCTATGAATTCGAGGAACGGCATCGCGCCTGAAGGGGCAAATGGCAGTAGGCATCTTTGATTCCGGTTTGGGCGGTCTGACCGTCCTGAACGCCGCGCAGAAACACCTGCCGGACGTTGATTTCCTGTATTTTGCGGACAGTGCACATGCGCCTTACGGTGTGCGCGACGCGGAAGATATCTATCAGCTAACCCGCAAGGCGGTGCACGATCTGTGGGATCGCGGCTGCAATCTGGTGATTCTGGCCTGCAATACCGCCAGCGCCGCTGCGCTGCGGCGGATGCAGGAAGCGGGTGTGCCCGAGGGTAAGCGGGTTCTGGGCGTTTTCGTTCCTCTGATCGAAGCTCTGACTGAACGGCAGTGGGGCGATAACTCACCCCCGCGCGAGGTTGCCGTGAAGCACGTTGCCCTGTTTGCCACACCTGCAACCGTCTCCAGCCGGGCCTTTCAGCGGGAACTGGCGTTCCGCGCGATTGGCGTCGATGTCGAGGCGCAGGCCTGCGGTGGTGTGGTCGATGCAATTGAAGATGGCGACATGATTCTGGCCGAGGCATTGGTACGCAGCCATGTGGATGCGTTGAAACGGAAAATGCCCGACCCTCAGGCCGCGATTCTGGGCTGCACCCATTACCCGTTGATGGCCGAGACTTTTCAGGCCGCGTTGGGCCCGGATGTTCAGGTTTTCAGCCAGGGCGATCTGGTTGCCGCAAGTCTGGCGGACTACCTGCAACGCCACCCCAACATGCTGGGCGACGGCACGAGCGGATTCCTGACCACCGGCAAGCCGGGTTTTGTCAGTGATCGGGCGACACAATTCCTCCGACGACAAATCTCGTTCGAGGCGGCCTGATTTAGGTCAAGGACGCGCCCCTTCCAATTTTCTAAATCCAAGACCGTCACATCGGCGGTCATGAAATGTGACACATGGAAAGAAGAGGTCTGACATGACCCACAAAATCGCAATTCTGGGCGCTTCCGGTTATACCGGCGCCGAATTGGTGCGGCTGATCGCCGAGCACCCGAACATGGAGATCGTCGCGCTGGCGGCCGAGCGTAAGGCAGGCATGAGCATGGCGCAGGTCTTCCCGCATCTGCGCCATATGGACCTGCCGGATCTGTGCAAGATTTCGGAAATCGACTTCTCTCAGATCGATCTGTGTTTCTGCGCTTTGCCACACAAAACCAGTCAGGATGTGATCCGCGATCTGCCGAAGACCCTGAAAATCATCGACCTGTCCGCAGATTTCCGGCTGCGGGACGCGGATGAGTACGAAAAATGGTACGGCAATCCGCACAGTGCGTTGGAGCAGCAGGAAGAGGCTGTCTATGGCCTGACCGAGTTCTACCGCGACGAGATCCGCACCGCTCGGCTGGTGGCTGGTACAGGCTGCAACGCGGCGACGGGGCAGTATGTGCTGCGGCCGTTGATCTCGGCTGGTGTGATCGATCTGGACGATATCGTGCTGGACCTGAAATGCGCAGTCTCGGGTGCGGGGCGGTCTTTGAAAGAGAATCTGCTGCACGCCGAGTTGAGCGAGGGGTATAACGCCTATGCCATCGGTGGTACGCACCGGCATCTGGGTGAGTTTGATCAGGAATTCTCGAAACTCGCCGGGCGCACGGTCCATGTGCAATTCACCCCCCATCTGATCCCGGCGAACCGGGGGATTCTGGCGACGACCTATGTAAAGGGCGACCCGCAGAGCATCTATGAGACGCTGGCCAAGGCCTATGAAGGCGAGCCGTTCATTCAGATGCTGCCAATGGGCGAAGCCCCGTCGACCCACCATGTGCGGGGCTCGAACTTCTGCCATATCGGTGTGGTGGCTGACCGGATCGAACGGCGCGCGATAGTGGTCGCTGCGCTGGATAACCTGACAAAAGGTAGCAGTGGCCAAGCCTTGCAGAACGCCAACCTGATGTTAGGTGAGGATGAAACCCGGGGGCTGATGATGGCCCCTCTATTCCCGTGAGGACGGTATGAAAACGCTCAAGAAACGTCGTCGAGTTCAGGTCATTCTGGTGGCCGTTGTCGCCCTTGTGGCGTCGACGGCGTTGATTGGGTACGCAATGCGCGACGGCATCAACTTTTTCCGCTCGCCCAGTCAGGTAATCGCGGAACCGCCCGCACCGACCGAGGTGTTTCGTATCGGTGGCCTGGTCGAGGAAGGCTCGATCATTCGCGGGCAGGGCGAGACTGTGCGTTTTGTTGTGACCGATGGCGGCGAAAGCGTGCAGGTGGCGTTTACCGGTGTTCTGCCGGATCTGTTTTCTGAAAATCAGGGCATGGTGGGGACCGGAAGTTACGTGAACGGTGTCTTTGAAGCCACTGAAATACTTGCGAAACACGATGAGACTTATATGCCGAAGGAAGTGATGGATGCTTTGAAAGAACAAGGCGTCTACAAGGGGCCTGAGGAAAGCTGAACGCAGCTGCGCTGCGTGCCTCCGGCGGAGGTATTTTTGAACAGAAGAAGCAGGGGCGTTGCGCGTATCAGGCGGCAGCGCCCTGTTTCGTTTGGGGATGTAAACTGTCTTGCGTGACCGTTTTGCCCGGCAGATTGGTCAGGGGAAGATATGCAGACGGTTCGACAGATAGCGGCAGAGATCGTAGCGCGGGAAGGCGGATTTGTGGACGACCCGGACGATCCGGGCGGGGCCACGAAGTTTGGCGTCACCATTCACACCATGCGCAGGCTTGGGTTGGATTTGAACGGCGATGGGCAGGTCGACACCGCTGATGTCCGGGTGCTGAGCCGTGGGCAGGCGGTCGATATTTTCGTGCGGCACTATTTTGAGAAGCCACGCATTGCCGCTTTGCCCGATATTCTGCACGCGACGGTGTTTGACATGTATGTCAACGCGGGTGCGCAGGCGGTTCGAATCCTTCAGCGGTTATTGCGCGAGATGGGCTTTGATGTGGCGGTTGATGGGGTCATTGGGCCGCAGACGGAACGCGCCTGTGAAGAGGCGTTGCGCCCTGACGCTGTTGCCCTTCGGGATGCATATGGCGTGGCGCGCCGAAACTATTATTTCCGGTTGGCGGATCGACGCCCCGCAACGCGAAAATACGCCCGCAGCCGTGCCGGTGGGAAAGGCGGATGGATCAGGCGGGCCGAGGAGTTCATTTCGCCCAAATACCACATGGGCGACGTTGAGTTTCAAAGGAGAGTTGCGGTATGGGGTTGATTACGGGGTTATTGGGTTTTCTGTTCGGCGGCGGGCGCAACGTGGTGCGTGAAACTGCGGAAATATTCAGAGAAAACTCCGAAGAAGGGGCCAGGCGGGCGCTGGCCGTGCAAGGGCAGGCGATGGCGCAATTCCGGGCCGAGTTTCAGTTGCCGCGCAAAGGTGCGTTTGATCGGTTTATGGACGGGCTGAACCGCGTACCGCGCCCGGCGCTGGCGTTGGGAACGCTGGGCCTGTTTGCGGCGGCGATGATCGACCCATTGTGGTTTGCCGCGCGGATGCAGGGGATCGCACTGGTGCCTGAACCTTTGTGGTGGTTGCTGGGTGTCATCGTGTCGTTCTATTTCGGTGCGCGGCATCAGGCCAAGGCGCAGGATCTGCAGCGTGAGATATCTCAGACCATGTTGCGGGCCCCGCAGGTCATGGACAATCTGCGCGCGCTGAGGGAGTTGCGCAGTGACAGCCCGGGCGTTGCCGATACCGGCCCGGATGCCGGGTTGCAGCTTGAGGTGATGCGCTCCGATCCCAATCCTGCATTGGTCGATTGGAAACGGTTGCGCTGCGCCTGAACCGCGACACTATGTGCGCCTGAAATGGGCGAAAGTGATTGGCGATCAGGAAGCCCGCGGAGTATATCCATGGGCATGATTACAGAGCTTGGTCACTTCGCCCTAATTCTAGCCTTTCTGATCGCCATCGTGCAAAGCGTGGTGCCCCTTGTCGGCGCTGCCAAGCGGTGGACCGGGTGGATGATATTTGCGGAACCTGCCGCGATTTCACAGTTCCTGCTGACCGCATTTTCATTTGGGGCCTTGGTCTGGGCGTTCACAAGCTCGGATTTCTCGCTGCGGATCGTGGTTGAAAACAGTCACTCTGCGAAACCGATGATCTACAAGATCAGCGGGACATGGGGGAACCACGAAGGGTCGATGCTGCTATGGGTGCTGATCGTGACTCTGTTTGGTGCCATGGCAGCGGTGTTTGGGGGTGGCTTGCCGCCGACGTTGAAGGCACGGGTGCTGGCTGTGCAATCGGCCGTGGCGGTGGCGTTTTTTGCCTTTATCCTGTTCACTTCGAACCCGTTCGACCGGCTTGCCGTTGCGCCCTTTGATGGGCGCGACCTGAACCCGCTGCTGCAGGACCCCGGTTTGGCGTTTCACCCGCCGTTTCTGTACCTCGGCTATGTGGGCCTTAGCATGGCCTTCAGCTTTGCCGTCGCCGCGCTGATCGAGGGGCGGGTTGATGCGGCCTGGGGGCGGTGGGTACGTCCGTGGACTCTGGCGGCCTGGGTCTTTTTGACCATCGGTATCGCGCTGGGATCGTGGTGGGCGTATTACGAGCTTGGCTGGGGTGGGTTCTGGTTCTGGGACCCGGTCGAGAATGCCTCGTTCATGCCGTGGTTGCTGGCGGCGGCGCTGTTGCATTCGGCCATTGTGGTTGAAAAGCGCGAAGCGTTAAAAAGCTGGACCATCTTGCTGGCGATCATCGCCTTTGGGTTCTCGCTGATCGGGACGTTCATTGTCCGCTCGGGCCTACTGACCTCGGTGCACGCCTTTGCAACGGATCCCGAGCGCGGCGTGTTCATCCTGATGATCCTTGTTTTCTTCATCGGCGGCGCACTGACCCTGTTTGCGGCGCGCGCGCAGGCGATGGAGGCTAAGGGCGTCTTTGGTGTTGTCAGCCGTGAAAGCGCGCTGGTGGTGAATAACGTTCTTCTGGCCGTCAGCTGCTTTGTCGTATTCGCCGGGACCATGTGGCCGATGGTGGCCGAGATGATGTTTGACCGGAAACTCTCGGTCGGGCCGCCGTTTTTCAATGTCGCCTTCACGCCGTTCATGGTGCTGCTGGGTCTCGTTCTGCCCATTGGTGCGATGCTTCCTTGGAAACGGGGCAAGCTGGGCAAGACGGCATGGTCTCTGCGCTATGCCTTTCTGCTGGCCGTGGCCTTGGGGCTGTTGGTTTGGGCAATGCAGACCGGGCGCAGCGCGCTGGGTCCGGTGGGGCTGTTCCTTGGGGCCTGGATCACGCTCGGCGCGATTATTGATCTGTGGAGCCGTACGGGCCGAAAAGGAAATCTGAAACGGCTGTTTCGCCTGCCGGGGGCCGATTGGGGCAAGGCCGTGGCCCATACCGGGCTGGGCGTCACCATCTTCGCCATCGCCGGTCTGACCGCGTGGGAGGTTGAGGATATTCGGGTCGCCCAACCCGGTCAGCCGTTCGAGGTGGGGCAGTTTACCCTGACGCTGGAAGACGTGCGACGCGTGCAGGGACCGAACTATTTTTCGACCACGGCCGATGTTCTGGTTGAATCCGGCGATCGGGTGATTGGCACTTTGCACCCAGAGAAACGAGACTATCCGGTGGCGCGCATGCCCACCACCGAGGCGGCGATTGACTACCGGGTTCTGCGTGATCTTTATGTGGTGATTGGCGATCAACAGGCCGATGGGGGCTGGGTGATGCGGACCTATGTCAAACCTTTTGCCAACTGGATCTGGGCGGGATGTATCCTGATGGCGCTGGGTGGTGTTCTCAGCCTGTGTGACCGTCGTTTCCGGGTTGCTGCTGGCGCGCGCAAGACCCCCTCGGCCGGAGTACCTGCGGAATGAAGCGCCTGATCTTGATCCTGATGCTGCTGGCGACGCCCGGATTTGCCGTGCAGCCTGACGAGGTTCTGGACGATCCGGTTCTGGAACAGCGCGCGCGTGACCTTAGCACGGGGTTGCGCTGTCTGGTGTGCCGAAATGAAAGCATCGATGAAAGCAACGCGGACCTCGCCCGCGATTTGCGCCTGTTGCTGCGGGAACGGCTGGTCGCGGGGGATACAGACGAGCAGGCGATTTCCTTTATCGTCGATCGCTATGGCGAATATGTGTTGCTGAAACCGAAAGTTACGGGATCCAACCTGATGCTGTGGCTGGCCGGTCCGCTGATGCTGCTGGTTGCGGCTGGCATGGGGTGGAACTTTGTTCGAAACCGTTCCAAAGTTCAGGCGGCGGGCGAGACGGATACGCTCAGCGACGAAGAAAAGGAACGGCTGCGTCAGATTCTGGAAGATTGACGCGCGGTTCCACTTCCCCTTGTCCTGCGAATACGTCAGGGTTCGCTGAAACTGTCGCCAGGGGAGGCTTTGCATGGATTATGAAACGATCCTGTTGGACATCACGGACGGGCTTGCCGTTCTGACATTCAACCGTCCGGACAAGATGAACGCTCTGACCACGCAGATGCGCGCGGAAATCACCCATGCCATGAAACACGCCGCTCGCCACGCGCGCTGTGTCGTGCTGACCGGGGCCGGTGGGGCGTTTTGCTCGGGGCAGGATCTGGGCGATGCGTCATCGACCGGGAAGATCGATCTCGAACGGTCCCTGCGTGATGAGTATCAGCCGATGCTTGAAACCATCCATGACTGCCCGGTTCCGACCATCGCCGCCGTGAACGGCCCGGCTGCCGGGGCGGGGGCGAATCTGGCGCTGTGTGCCGATGTGGTGATCGCAACCGAAAGTGCGTATTTCCTGCAGGCTTTTGCCCTGATCGGACTGTTGCCGGATGCGGGCGGAACCTGGTTCATGCCGCGTCAGATGGGGCTGGCCAAGGCGATGGGGGCGTCGCTGTTTGCCGAGAAAATCGGCGCCCGTCAGGCGGATGACTGGGGTTTGATCTGGGAAGCGGTCGCGGATGAGGATTTTGCCGCGCATTGGCGCAAGCGGGCCACCTATCTGGCCAACGGCCCGACCGCAGGCTTTGCAGCGATGAAACAGGCCCTGCGCGGAACATACGAAAACACGCTGACGCAGCAGTTGACGACCGAGGCGCATTTGCAGGGCGAATGCGGACGTTCGCGTGACTTTGCCGAAGGTGTTGTGGCCTTTCTGGAAAAGCGCCCCGCAAAGTTCGAGGGGCGCTGATCGCAATCAGGCGCGGCGGCGACGGCGCGTGCGCCGTTCCGGCGCTGCCGCATCCTCGCCCGTGCCGTCCGAGGCCGACGTGAACGGCCCCAACGCGTCGGTGATCTGATCCAGCGTTGGACGATCCGTGCGCGGCGTGGTGTCCAAAGCGCGGCGCATCTTTTCCAGATGCGCGGGCATGGTACCACAGCAGCCACCGATGATGGTGGCCCCGGCATCGCGGGCCATCACGGCGTACTGCGCCATCAGATCAGGCGTACCGTCATAGTGGATGTGACCATCCACATATTTCGGAATACCTGCATTGCCTTTGGAAATCAGCGGGCGTTCGGTACCCTGAGCCGCAAAGCCCAGAACCGTACGCAGAATGTCCGATGCGCCTGTGCCGCAATTCGCGCCAAAGGCCACTGGTGGGTTGGGCAGGGTCTCGACCAACAGGGCCAGATCGGAAGAGGTCACGCCCATCATGGTGCGCCCGGCGGTGTCAAAGCTCATGGTGCCACACCAGGGCATGTCGGCCAGTGCAAACGCCTCGGCAGCGGCGCGGAATTCCTCGGGCGCGCTGATGGTTTCCAACCACAAGACGTCAGCGCCACCTTCTTTCAGCGCCTCGGCCTGTTCGTGAAACATCTCGACCGCTTCGGCATGGGACAGGCTGCCGACAGGCTCCATGATCTCACCGGTCGGGCCGACGGACCCGGCCACGATCACCGTGCGCCCGGCCTTGTCCGCCACTTCACGGCCCAGTTCGGCCCCAATGCGGTTCAGCTCACCCACGCGATTCTGTGCGTCGTGCAGTTTCAGCCGTGCGGCTGTGCCACCAAAGGTGTTGGTCAGAAACAGATCGCTGCCCGCATCGACCGAACCCTGATACAGCGCCCTGATCTTGTCCGGCGCGTCAACGTTCCAAAGCTCGGGCGCATCGCCGGATTGTAGGCCCATATTGAACAGATTGGTGCCGGTCGCGCCGTCTGCCAGAATGGCATCGGCGGTGTTCAGAAGTTCAGTCAGCGCGTTTGTCATTGGGGTATTCCGAAGCAAGGCGTAATGCGCCTGTAAGAAAAAAGAGACGCCCCATGTCTCATGACAGGGGCGTCAAATCAAATTCATATTACTCATGAAGATCATGAGCAATTCTGGGAGAAGGGTCAGATATCGGCTTCGGCCATGACCTGTTCTTTGGCCTCAACCAGCAGCTCTGCCATTTTGGACCGGATCTTGGCTTCATCCGCCAGATCGCCCAGATAGCCTTTGACCGCGTTGATCACGTCATCTTCGCTGACATTCTGCAGGTCCGTGTGCACCAGTTCCTGCCCATATTTGCGCGCCTGTTCAACAGTCTCGCCCTTCAGGGTCGAGGCCCAGACCGCCATAAACCGGTTGCGGCGCATCCGGGCGATGAACTGCATCTTTTCGTCATGTGCAAATTTCGATTCAAACGCAGCTTCACGCTCGTCAAAAGTGGTCATGGGACAGGGGCCTCTTGGGTTAGGATGTCTGCATTGATGATATGACCATACGGGACCATCGGTGCAAGGTATTTGCGCTGTGTCAAAGTCTCGCTGGTCTGTAAACTTGCGGGAAGAGGGGGCTTGGACTATGAGGACGCCAACGTGAGGGGACTCGATCCCTCTGATCAGTCTGGAAAGGTCGCTTATGGCGCGTCGCAAGAAAATCTACGAAGGCAAAGCCAAGATTCTGTATGAAGGCCCCGAGCCGGGCACGATTGTGCAGTATTTCAAGGATGACGCCACCGCGTTCAATGCGGAAAAGAAGGACGTGATCGATGGCAAGGGCGTGTTGAACAACCGCCTTTCCGAGTTCTTCATGAACGGTCTGAACCAGATCGGCGTGCCCACGCATTTCATCCGCCGCCTGAACATGCGCGAGCAACTGGTGCGCAATTGCGAGATTGTGCCCCTGGAAGTGATCGTGCGGAACTATGCCGCAGGGACGATGTCCAAACGTCTGGGCATTGCCGAAGGCACGCAGCTGCCGCGCCCGATTGTCGAGTATTGCTACAAGGATGACTCGCTGGGCGATCCGCTGGTCACCGAGGAACATATCGCTGCCTTCGGCTGGGCCAGCCAGCAGGATATGGACGATATTCTAAGCCTTGCGCTGCGCGTTAATGATTTCATGAGCGGCCTGATGCTGGCTGTCGGAATTCGCCTGATCGACTTCAAGATCGAAATCGGGCGCGTTTTCGATGGCGATTACCAGCGTTTGATCGTGGCCGATGAAATCAGCCCCGATAGCTGCCGGTTGTGGGATATTGAAACCGGTCAGAAGCTGGACAAGGACGTGTTCCGCCGTGATTTGGGCAATCTGACCGATGCTTATTCCGAGGTCGCGCGCCGTCTGGGTGTGCTGCCGAAAAGCAACGTGACCAAGCCAACGTTGATCAACTGATCCCTTTGGCTGATGAAACAAAGCGCCGCCGCGAAACCGGTGGCGCTTTTTTGTTGGGATTGAAAGCCCGTCCAGTGTGACCGCCCTTTGGGGATTCAGGGCCGCCGAATTGCCTGGCTTTGTCGCACAAGCCCGTCGGTGGCGGCGAGAAAACGACCTGCGTCAAACTGCGGTGCAAACAGGGTTGTCCCAAGGCCGCAACCACGCTATCCCCCGCGCAACGAAATGGGCCCTGACGCGCGGCCCGCAGGTGGAGTTGCGAAAATGAAAGCACGGGTGCATGTGATGCTCAAGAACGGGGTGCTGGACCCGCAGGGCGAGGCTGTGCGGCACGCATTGGGCGCCATGGGCTTTGATCAGGTCGAAGGTGTGCGCCAAGGCAAGGTGATCGACCTTGAGCTGGCAGACGGCGCGACCGAGGCTGACGTGACCGAGATGTGCGAGAAGCTGTTGGCCAATACGGTCATCGAACGCTACGAGATCGAACTGGTCTGATATTACCCGCAAAGGAGGGTCTGCCATGCGTGCTGCCGTCATCGTATTCCCCGGCTCGAACTGCGACCGGGACCTTGCCGTGGCTTTCGAACAGGCCGGTTTTCAGGTCGATATGGTCTGGCACAAGGACGCGGCATTGCCGGACGGGATCGACATCGTCGGCGTTCCGGGCGGCTTTTCCTATGGCGACTACCTGCGGTGCGGCGCGATTGCGGCCCAATCGCCGATCTGCAAGGCGGTGGTCGAACATACCGAGCGTGGCGGCTATGCCGTGGGTATCTGCAACGGCTTTCAGATCCTGACCGAGACCGGTATCCTGCCGGGCGCGCTGTTGCGTAATGCGGGGCTGAAATACATCTGCAGAACCGTCGGCCTGAAGGTCGAAACCAGCAACAGCGCCTTTACCGAAGGCTACAATGCTGGCGATGCGATCGGCATTCCGATTGCGCATCACGACGGCAACTATTTCGCGGATGATGCCACATTGTCCACGCTGCGCGATCAGGACCGGATAGCGTTCACCTATACCGAGAACCCGAACGGCTCGGTCGGGGATATTGCTGGTATTCTGTCGGAAAACCGTCGTGTTCTCGGGATGATGCCGCACCCGGAACGGGCCGCGGATGAAGGTCACGGCGGCACCGATGGTACGGCATTGTTCCGCGCATTGTCGGGTGTGCTCGCTCCGGCGTGACTTGAGGTTGGGCCCTAGCGCGCGTACCTTCTGGGGATGAGTACCGAGGTTCGCACAGGCTGGTCCAAACTGGCACGACCCTTTCGCGGGGCACCTCTGGGGTGGCGGCTGCGTCTGGCCATCATCCTGCTGCTTTTGGTCACGGTAGCAACGGTCTGGATCACCAACCGTCTGCTGACCGACCGCTTCACCGAAGACACCCGCAACAGCGCCGAACTGCGGCTGGCGCTGGATTCCGGCAACTTGCTGAGCGAGTTGCGCCGCAACGCCATTGTACCGCAATTGTTGTCGCGCGACCCGACGCTGATCTCGGCGTTGCAATCCAGTGATTATACGCTGTCCACCCAACGCCTGATTTCATTCGTCGAGGAAATCGGTGCCGCGTCGCTGATGCTGCTGGATGGAGACGGGCGCACGGTTGCCGCCACCGACCGAAACCGGCTGGGTGAGGCGCATCGCAACGCGCCTTATTTCGTGGATGCAATCCGGGCCAATTCGACCTTGTTTTCGGTCATACCAAGGGAATCCGGCGGCTACAGCTTTGTCTATTCGCGCCGAATTCAAGGTGCGGCCGAAATCCTCGGCGTGATCGTGGTCGAGGTCGATTTGCAGAAATTCGAGCGGGCCTGGGCCGGGATTTCGCACGCCGTTCTTGTGACCGACAGCACCGGCAACATCATCCTGTCCACCGAGCCGCAATGGCGGGGTCTGGATGAGACGTCGGCGATGCTGCGCCAGCCGCCTCAGGGCGCAATTCAACGTGCGATCCGGGCCACGACCGATTGGACGGCGCTGCCGCCCGACGCGTACCTGCAGGGTGAGGCGGTGATGCGAATGGAAAAACGCATCCCGTTCCGCGGCTGGCAGATGACCTCGTTCACCTCTTATGAGTCGGTGCGCGAGCGGGTGAACAGCGTGCTTGCGCTGGAAATCATGGGATTTGCGATTCTTCTGGCGCTGACCTTCTATGCGCTCAGCCGTCGGGCCACGTTGCGGATGGCCCTGTTCCAGCGCGAGTCGGCAGAGCTTCGCGCATTGAACACAAGGCTACAGCGGGAAATCGCTGAGCGGGAAAGGGTTGAAAAGACGCTGGATTTGGCCGAGCAGACCCTTGCCCAAAGCTCGAAACTGGCGGCGTTGGGCGAGATGTCTGCGGCGGTGAGCCACGAGCTCAATCAACCGCTGGCCGCGATGAAAACCTATCTGGCTGGCGCGCGTCTGCTGCTGCGCCGCAACCGCCCCGAAGAAGCGTTGGCCAGCTTTGGCCGCATCGATGGGCTGATCGAGCGCATGGGCGCAATCACGCGGCAGTTGAAATCCTACGCCCGCAAAGGGGCGGACGCGTTTTCACCTGTAAATCTTGGTGAAGCACTGGCCTCGTCCCTGTCGATGATGGAACCGCAACTGCGCCAACGACATGTGAAGATCACTCAGATCCTGCCGGAAGAACCTGTGGTGGTGATGGGTGACCGGATGCGGATCGAGCAGGTGATGGTCAACCTCTTGCGCAACGCGCTGGACGCCACCAAATCGGTGGCAGAGCCGGATGTGGAAATCATCCTGGCAGCGGGTGACATGGCGGTGCTGACCGTGCGCGACAACGGCTACGGGATCGAGGATATCGAGAACCTGTTCGAGCCGTTCTACACCACCAAGCAGCCCGGCGATGGCGTCGGACTGGGGCTTGCCATCTCGTCCGGGATCGTGAACGACCATGGTGGACGGCTAACCGCGCGCAACGGACAACACGGCGGCGCGGTGTTCGAGATGCAATTGCCGATACTGGGAAGCGACGGCCTTGAGGCCGCAGAATAAAAGGGAAGACTATGGCACAGGCCATGAAGATCGCCATTGTGGATGATGAACAGGACATGCGCCAGTCGATCAGCCAATGGCTGGCATTGTCCGGATATGACACCGAAACCTTTGCCAGCGCCGAGGATGCGTTGAAGGTGCTGGGGCCGGACTATCCGGGCATTGTGATCTCGGACATCAAGATGCCCGGGATGGATGGTATTCAGCTTTTGAAAAAGCTGATGGGGGCGGACAGCACTCTGCCGGTGATCATGATTACCGGTCACGGCGATGTACCCATGGCGGTTGAAGCGATGCGGGTTGGGGCGTTCGATTTCCTTGAAAAACCGTTCAATCCGGATCGCATGTCGGAACTGGCCAAACGCGCCAGCAATGCGCGGCGTCTGACGCTGGACAACCGGGCGCTGCGGCGCGAGCTGTCGGGCGGCACCCAAATCATGAACAAACTGATCGGGGCCAGCCCGGTTATGGAACGCCTGCGCGAGGATATTCTGGATCTGGGTCAGGCGGACGGTCACGTTTTGATCGACGGCGAGACCGGAACGGGTAAGACGCTGGTGGCCCATGCCCTGCACGCGGTTGGGAGCCGGGCGGGTAAAAAGTTCGTTCTGGTGTCCTGCGCGGCACTGGAAGAAGAGGCTTTGTCCAAGCGCCTGTTTGGCCCCATGATGCCCGAAGACGCTCAACTGCCTGCGATTGAGGAAGCCCGTGGTGGGACGCTGGTACTGGAGGATGTGGAGGCCCTAAGTGACACGCTGCAAGCGCGGTTGCTGAGCGTGATGAACGAACAGGGCACCCCGGCGGAAACACGCATCGTTGCGATTTCGAACCTGCAAGAGGCCGGAAAGACCAGCGAAGACGTGCTGCGCCCGGACCTGTTCTATCGGCTTGCCGCGTTGCGGATCACCATGCCGCCGCTGCGTCAGCGAGGTGAAGACATTCTGACCCTTTTCACCCGCCTCAGCGAGCAATTTGCCGAGGAATATGGCTGTGATGCGCCGCAGGTCAGCGCTCAGGAAGCGGCGCAGCTGTTGCAGGCCCCGTGGCCGGGCAATGTGCGTCAGTTGATCAACATCGCCGAACGGGCCGTGCTACAATCGCGGCGCGGGTCGGGGACGATTGCGTCCCTGCTGATGTCGGATCACGAGGAAATGCAGCCGGTGATGACCACCGAAGGCAAGCCGCTGAAAGAATACGTCGAGGCGTTCGAGCGGATGTTGATCGACAACACGATGCGGCGACATAAAGGTTCTATTGCCTCGGTCATGGATGAGCTGTGCCTGCCGCGCCGGACGTTGAACGAGAAGATGGCCAAATACGGGCTTCAACGGTCGGATTATTTGTGAGGCCGGGGAGGGGGGCCAGCCCCCCTCTTGAGCCATAGGCTCAATTCACCCCCCCGAGGTATTTTTGAACAGAAGAAGATGGGCGCGGCGCGTTTGAGATGGAAGGGATGCAGTTTGCCCATTGTGTTTTCCACAGGACTGCTTTTATTGTGTCCGGACGGGCCGGGCCATTTTTGCGCCTTTAAGCCCCGAATCTTTGAGTTTCGCTGCGTCGCAGCAGGTGATCTTTGGTTTTCACCGCGAGGCAGACCGATTGTGCCCCGATCCATGGGGCAGTTGAGTACCTGAGCCCGATGCGTCGGGTGAAAGGAATAAATGGGCAGGCAGCGATCCTAATCGCGCCTGTCGGAGAAGAACCGCGATGACGCGCGCGCAACGTTTGAGAGACCGGGCAGGGGGCCAAAGCGCCAGACCCTGCCGCGCGCCGTCTGATATCGCCCTGACAAGACACCTCCCCAAAAGCGCCTGTCCGCCTGGACGGGTCAGGACAACGCGTTTGGCGCGGTGCACCAAGGACACATGGCTAAGAAAATGCTTATCGATGCCACCCACGCGGAGGAAACCCGCGTCGTGGTGGTCGACGGAAACAAGGTCGAGGAGTTCGATTTTGAGTCCGAAAACAAACGCCAGCTTGCTGGCAACATCTATCTTGCAAAAGTAACCCGGGTCGAGCCGTCGCTGCAGGCGGCCTTTGTGGATTATGGCGGGAACCGGCATGGGTTCCTGGCGTTTTCCGAGATTCATCCCGATTACTACCAGATCCCCGTCGCCGACCGTGAGGCGCTGATGGAAGAAGAACGCGCTTATGCCGAGGCCATGAAGGCCCGGGATGAGGCGGAAGAGGCCAAGCCGAAAAAACGCCGGTCGCGGTCGCGGACCAAGGCGGCGGATGTGAAATCCGATGATGCGGTCGAGTCGATTGAAGTGTCGTCCGAACCGAGCGGCATGGAAACCATCGATCTTGAAGACGGGGAAGAGGCGGAACTGGCGGTGCCCGAGGGGACCTCACCGGTTGATTTGGTTGCAGACACTCCGGTGGAAGAGCCGGCGGATGAGGAAACGCCTGCAGAAGACGCGGCGGATGTAGCGGTCGAGGCCGGTGAGCAGGCCGCGGAAGAAACTGACTCTGCGGCTGAGACGCAAGCAGAGGGTGAGGCCGATGCAGAGGTGGACGCCTCGGCAGAGGACGCTGCGGACTCGTCGGACGAGGTGAGCGAGCCAGAGCAGGCTGAAGAAGAAGCCAAGGCCGATGCCGAAGGTGAGAACCCCGAAGACGGTAACGCACCATCGGATGCAACTGCCAAGGATGCTTCGATTGAATCGGTTGCGGATGAAGATGACAGCGAGGATATTCGCCCTCCGCGCAAGCCGCGGCCGCGTCGCTACAAGATTCAGGAAGTCATCAAGGTGCGCCAGGTTCTGCTGGTGCAGGTCGTCAAGGAAGAACGCGGCAACAAGGGTGCTGCGCTGACCACATATCTGTCGCTGGCCGGGCGCTACTGCGTTCTGATGCCAAACACCGCGCGCGGTGGCGGGATCAGCCGTAAGATTACCAATGCCCCCGACCGCAAGAAGCTGAAAGAGATTGCAGCCGAGATCGACGTACCGACCGGCGCGGGCCTGATCATCCGGACCGCCGGGGCCAAACGCACCAAATCCGAGATCAAGCGCGACTATGAATATTTGCAGCGTCTGTGGGAGCAGATCCGCGAGCTGACGTTGGAATCCATCGCGCCCGCGAAAATCTACGAGGAAGGCGATCTGATCAAACGGTCGATCCGCGACCTCTATAACCGCGATATCGATGAGGTTCTGGTTGAAGGCGAGGGCGGCTATCGCATCGCCAAGGACTTTATGAAGATGATCATGCCGTCGCACGCCAAGAACGTGAAACGGTATGAGGACGCGCTGCCGCTGTTCGCGCGCTATCAGGTGGAAAGCTATCTGGCGGGGATGTTCAACCCGACTGTGCAGCTGAAATCCGGTGGCTATATCGTGATCGGCGTGACCGAGGCGCTGGTGGCGATCGACGTGAACTCGGGCCGGGCCACCAAGGAAGGCTCGATCGAGGAAACGGCGCTCAAGACCAACCTTGAGGCGGCTGAGGAAGTGGCGCGGCAGTTGCGTCTGCGTGACCTTGCCGGACTGATCGTCATCGACTTTATCGATATGGACGAGCGCAAGAACAACACCGCTGTTGAGAAGCGCCTGAAAGACAAGCTGAAAACCGACCGTGCGCGCATTCAGGTTGGCCGCATCTCGGGCTTTGGCCTGCTAGAGATGAGCCGCCAGCGCCTGCGCCCCGGTATGCTGGAAGCGACCACGCAGCCGTGCCCGGCCTGTCATGGCACCGGCCTGATCCGCTCGGACGACAATATGGCGCTGTCGATCCTGCGTCAGATCGAAGAGGAAGGCACCCGCCGCCGCTCGCGCGAGGTGTTGGTGCGTTGCCCGGTGAGCATTGCAAACTTCCTGATGAACCAGAAGCGCGAGCATATCGCTCAGATCGAGGCGCGCTATGGTCTGTCGGTACGGGTCGAAGGTGATCTGCATCTGGTCAGCCCTGATTTCTCGATGGAGAAATTCAAGACCGCCAGCCGGATCGTGCCCGAGGCGACCGCGCCTGTTGTGTCTGCGGATGCCTCGCTGATGGATCTGGTCGATGCGACCGATGAGGATGAGGCTGAAGAGGAAACCGTTCAGGCCGAGGAAGAGACCAAGCCCAAGCGCAAGCGTCGCCGTCGCCGTCGGAAGAAGGGTGGCAATGCGGCTGAACAGCAAGACGCCGGGGCGGATTCTGATGCCGTGAGCGAAGAGGCCGGTTCTGACGAGGATGGCTCTGACGATGCAAAGCCCCAAGAGGGTGCCGACGCGTTCGAAGATGAGGACAAGCCCGCGAAGCCAAAACGCCGCCGTGCACCGCGTCGTAAGAAGAAGGATGCGGAACCGGTTGCGGCCGAAACTGAGGCAGAAACCGGTGACCCGGAAACGGCGGAAACGCAGGTGACTGAGGAAGCCCAAGCTGAGCCTGTTGCGGAACCCGAGGCCGAAGAGCCTGTTGCAGAACCCGAAGCCGAAGACGTTGCCGCAGAAGCCGAAGCCCCTGCAGTGTCTGAGCCCGAAGAGGTTCAGGCTGAGGCTGTTGAAGTCGCTGAGTCGGTGGAAGAGCCAATCGAAGCCGCAGACGCTCAGGAAGACCCTGCTGAGGCGGAAGAGGTTACAGCCGAACCTGTCGTCGAAGACACGCCTGCCGAACCGGTAGCAGAAGAAACCGCAGCCGAACCGGTCTTGGAAACGGTGGCGGAAGAGCCCGAAAAGCCCAGCGAACCGCCAAAACCCAAACGGCGCGGATGGTGGTCCTTGGGCCAGTAAACAAAAGAAAGGCGGGCCAGGTGCCCGCCTTTTTCTTTGGCTCGATCCGATCAGGCTGATTTTTGGATCAGATAGACCTGATGGCCATTCTCTTCTTCCTGCGACAGCAAGTTATGGCCGCTTTCCATGCAGAAATGTGGAACATCGACGATTGCGGCTGGGTCATCCGCCAGCACACGCAAAAGCCCCCCAGCAGGCAGGGATTTCAGCCGCTTTCGGGCCTTCAGAACGGGCAGGGGGCACAAAAGCCCTAGCGCGTCGAGTATCTCGGGTTCGTCAGTCATGTTGATTGAGATATTTCCAACAGGCGACGCTGTCCAGCATGCAACATACGACCACGAGGATGTGACTGAATGGCCCCGTGACGAAATCCACCTGATACCATATGTGCTTAGTCATGTTCGGAATTGATATCATCGACGCGGGGCTGCTGCCCGCCATGTTCATCGCCATGATCGGTGGGTTGATCAGTTTTCTGTCGCCCTGCGTTCTGCCGATTGTGCCGCCCTATCTGGCATATATGAGCGGCGTGACCATCAATGAGATGCAGGATGAGGCACGCGCGCGGCGCAAGGCGACCCTGTCGGCGCTGTTCTTTGTTCTGGGCCTGTCGACCGTCTTTCTGCTGCTGGGCTTTACCGCCTCGGCGTTTGGGGCGTTTGTGCTGAAGAATCAGGTGCTGTTTGCAAAGCTCTCGGGCGCGGTGGTTATTGTCTTTGGTCTGCACTTTCTGAACGTTTTCCGCATTCCGCTGCTGGACCGCGAGGCGCGGGTTGAAACCGGTGATTCCGGAGGCTCGGTGTTCGGCGCTTATATCCTTGGTCTGGCCTTTGCCTTTGGCTGGACGCCCTGCATCGGCCCGCAGTTGGGAGCCATCCTGTCCCTGGCGGCGTCAGAGGCATCGGTTGCGCGCGGCACGTTGTTGCTGGGTGTTTATGCTGCGGGTCTGGGCATTCCGTTCCTGCTGGCGGCGATGTTCCTGAACCGCTCGATGAGTGTGATGAACCGGATCAAGCCCTACATGGGCACGATTGAGAAGGTGATGGGCGGTCTACTGCTGTTCGTTGGGATCATGCTGATCACCGGCCTTTTCACCGAATTCAGCTGGTGGCTGCTGGAAACCTTCCCGGCACTGGCGGTTCTGGGCTGATCCTCCTTACCTTGGCCGCAATGCTGCGTTAACCTGCGCAGCAGAAGGTAAGGCCATGAGCAGTCACACAAATCAGCCTCAGGTGAGTAAACGCCGGGTGTTCTACATCCCTGGCTACGACCCGATTCCGGCGCGCCGGTACCGTGAGCTGTATCGGACCGAGTCGCAGGCGCAGGCCGAAATTTCGGGCTATAAGATTGCTATGTCTCCCAAACCTGTCGAAGGACCATTTGGCTGGCACGTGACATCGGCTCAGGATGGCATGGAGGTCCAGACGGACATAGACGTTCTGGTCTGGTCCGACATCGTGCGCGACAGCATGTCCGGGTCGATTTTGGCGACCTATCTTCAACTCGGGCGCACGGCGTGGACTTATATCTCAACCGGCACGCTGAAACGGCTCAGTCAGTTGCGGAAAGGGCCGGTGATCGCGGCGCTGTATCCGGTTGGCATGCTCTTACTGCAATTGGCGGCTGCGATGATCGTCGTGGCGGTTGCGGTGGCTACTCTGGGTTTGTGGGGTCTGTTGCCCTCATTGGCTTTAGCTTACCTGCTGCTTCAATGGTTTCGAAAGATCGATAACCGGTTGTTCGCCTACTACCTCATGCACGATTACGCCTATTCAGCGCAGCTGAACGGGGAAACTCCCGCCGGGCTGCAGGATCGTTTGGATGAGTTTGTGCACCTGATTGATGCCGCGTTTGACACGGACGTGGACGAGGTTCTGGTCGTCGGCCACAGCTCTGGCGCGCATCTGGGCGTGTCCATTCTGGCCGATTTGATCCGCGCGCGCGGCGATCTGCCGAACCGCCCGGTTCTGTCCTTTTTGACCCTCGGGCAGGTGGTTCCGATGGTCTCGTTTCTGCCCAAGGCCACAAAACTGCGCGGTGATCTGCGGTTTATGTCGTCGCAAAAGGCCGTGACCTGGGTCGATGTTTCGGCGCCGGGCGATGGGTGTTCCTTTGCCCTTTGCGATCCGGTTGCGGTTAGCGGGGTGGCCGGGCCGGACAAGATCTGGCCGCTGGTCCTGTCTGCGGCGTTCACTCAGACGCTGTCGCCTGAACGCTGGCGAGAATTGCGGTGGAAATTCTTCCGGCTGCATTTTCAATACCTTTGCGCTTTTGACCAACCCGGAACTTATGACTACTTCCGCATCACGGCAGGCCCCCAAACACTGGGCGCACGGTTCAAGGGGCGAACCCCGTCCAAAACCCGTATCGAGACCGCGGTTTCGAAACATACGAGTGTCGACGCATGACCCCGCCCAAACCGCGCTCTCGTCCTGATCGTGTTTCGCTGTGGCGCTTTCTCAAACTGTTCCGCCGCGATCTGCTGTCCGCGCAGCCCGAGCGGTTGTACCGCGCCTGGATGGCCGAGTTTCGAACGCCTTTCTTCCGGTCCTACATGATCAACCAGCCGGACCTGGTTGAAACCGTTTTGAAAAAGCGCCCCGACGACTTTCCTAAATCCGGCCGTATCAGTGAGGGGCTGCGCCCATTGTTGGGCAATTCGGTCTTCCTGACCAATGGCGAGGTCTGGAAACGCCAGCGCCGCATCATCGACCCTGCTTTCGAGGGCGGACGTCTGAAAGACACGTTTCCCGCCATGCTGGCCGCCGCGGACGCCTGCGTTGAACGGCTGCGCGGTCAGGCCGGGGCTGAGGTCGAATGCGAAGAGGTGACCAGCCACGCCGCAGCCGATGTTATCTTTCGCACGCTGTTTTCCGTACCGATCGAGCATGAGATCGCCGCCGAGGTGTTTCGTAAGTTCCGAACCTATCAGCGCGAACAACCGTTGCTGAATCTGGCGGCCTTTGTGCCGCTGCCACGCTGGTTGCCCCGGTTGCATTCGAAACGCACCCGTCAGACGGCTCGGGAAATCCGCGACCTTATCGCCAGACTCACGTCCGAGCGGGCCGTGGCGATTGCCCAAGGCGAGGCCCCGGATGATCTGGCAACCAAGATCATGACGACGCCTGATCCCGAAACCGGTGCGTGTTTTGACACCGAAGAGATGATCGATCAGGTCGCGATCTTCTTTCTGGCGGGCCATGAAACCAGCGCCTCGGCGCTTGCGTGGACGTTGTACCTGATGGCGCTGTACCCTGAGTGGCAGGAGAAAGTCGCGCAAGAGGCCGAGGCGTTGGACGTCCCCTCCTTCGCCGTCATGTCCAAGCTGAAGCTCAGCCGTGATGTGTTTCGCGAGGCATTGCGGCTGTACCCGCCGGTGCCGATGATGGTGCGGCAAGCCTCTTGCCCTGAAAGATTTCGCAATCGCGAAGTGCCGAAGGGGTCCCAGATCGTTATCAGCCCGTGGCATCTGCACCGCCAAGAACGGTTGTGGGATAACCCCGACGCATTCGATCCGGCACGCTGGCACACCGAAAATGGCAAGTCCTGTCAGCGCGACGCCTATATCCCGTTCTCCACCGGCCCGCGTGTCTGTACCGGGGCGGGGTTTGCGATGGTCGAGGGGCCGTTGATCCTTTCCACGCTATTGCGCAGGTTCAGATTCGAAACAATCGCCGAAAAAACACCGGTTCCGGTGGCCCATCTGACCGTCAGATCGAAAGACGGCATTTGGTTGCGCGTGGTTGAGCGCTAACAAACTATCATCGCCCAACGCCGTGCTGTATGCGAAGAATGAAATCGGAATCATTCTTGAACGGGAAAACATTATGTCCAAAGCAGAACAGCGCGCGCAGATGTCCAATGGCGCAGGGTTTATCGCAGCACTGGATCAAAGCGGCGGATCGACTCCCAAGGCGCTGGCGCTTTATGGCGTGGATGCCTCGCAATATGGATCGGACGAGGAAATGTTCGGCGAAATCCAGCAAATGCGCGCGCGGATTATTCTGGCGGATGACTTCACCAAGGACAAAGTGATCGGCGCGATCCTGTTCGAACGCACTTTGGGCGAGGAAATCGAAGGTCGCAAAGTGGCCGATTATCTGTGGTCGGTCAAAGGGATCGTGCCGTTCCTGAAAATCGACAAAGGGCTGGAAGATCAGGCCAATGGCGTTCAGATGATGAAGCCCATTCCGGGGCTGGCTGAAACCTTGGGCAAGGCTGAGGGCGTGTTCGGGACCAAGGAACGCTCGGTCATCCACGAAGCCAACGCCGAAGGCATCGCCGCTGTGGTCGCGCAGCAATTCGACGTTGCGCGCGAGGTTGTCGCCGCAGGCATGGTTCCGATCATCGAGCCTGAGGTGAACATCAACTCGGACACCAAGGCCGAGGCCGAAGATATCCTGAAGGGTGAGTTGCTGAAAAACCTCGACCAGTTGGACGAGGGGCAGGATGTGATGCTCAAGCTAACCATCCCGAGCAACGCGAACCTGTATGACGAGGTTGCAGATCATCCGCGCGTCGTGCGTGTCGTGGCGCTGTCGGGCGGGTATTCGACCGAGCAGGCCTGTGATCTTCTGGGTCAGAACGGCAAGATGATCGCCTCGTTCTCGCGCGCATTGACCGAAGGACTGTCGAAGCAGCAATCAGAAGCCGAGTTCAACGCGGCTTTGGGCGGCAATATCGACAAGATCTTCAACGCGTCCTGCTAAGCCTCAGACCGGTTTGACAAAATCGCGGCGCATCTGCGCCGCTTTTTCCCGGCATAAGCAGCCCTCGGCATGGTCATTGACCAATCCCATCGCCTGCATGAAGGCAAAGACCGTGGTGGGTCCGACGAATTTCCAACCGCGTTTCTTCAGGTCCTTCGACATGGCGATGGATTCAGCCGAGGTTGAGGCGCTGCGTGGCGGCGGCGGGATTTCCGGCTCATACCGCCAGACATAAGCGGCCAGAGAGCCTTCCGAGGCGACCAGTTCTTGCGCGCGGCGGGCATTGTTGATCACCGCTTCGATCTTGCGGCGATGGCGGATGATGCCTGTGTCCTGCGACAGACGTTCGACCTCTGCATCGGAAAACTCGGCCATCCTGTTGAAATCAAACCCACAAAAGGCTGCGCGAAAATTCTCGCGCTTGCGCAGGATCGTCAGCCAGCTGAGGCCGGACTGAAAGCTTTCAAGACACAGTTTCTCGAACAACCGTTGGTCGTCGGCCACCGGGTATCCCCACTCATTATCGTGATAGTCCGGAAACTCGGGCGCGGCCAAAGACCACGTGCACCGAGGTTTTCCGTCTGGGCCGATGGCTGTGTCCGTCATGCGCGTACCCTTTTTGTTCTCACCTCACGCTACACGCATTGCAAGCGTGCTTGCAAGGGTCAAACCTTGTCGCGGTACCAGTTCAATATGAAGACCCGAATAGCGGATGCCAGGCCTGTTTCGGGATCACGAGCCACATCAATCTCTGCCGCCAAAGCATTGATTGGTTGATCTTTTTCCTGTGCAATATCCCGAAAGGCCCGCCAGAACTCATCTTCCAGAGACACCGAAGTGCGATGCCCTTTAAGCGTCAGGGACCGTTTGACGGGACGGCCGCTCATTCATCCAACTCGTGATTGTCCAGGTCGCGCTTCTGCTTGTCCTGCCGCAGTTTCACGACGTCTTTTTCGGCCTTGGTCCGCCCAAAGGCGACAGCGTTCTGATCTGCGCGGGCCTTCTTTTCGGCCCGCGCCCTTTCTTTGCGAAACCGGTTCAGATTGACCGGCTTGCCCATCAGTTTTTCGGGCCGATCATCTGCTCGGGCCGGACAACGGCGTCAAAGGTTGCCTCATCCACAAAGCCCAGCGCGATGGCCTCTTCCTTCAGGGTCGTCCCGTTCTTATGCGCGGTCTTGGCAACGGTGGTGGCGTTGTCATAGCCGATCGTGGGCGCCAGTGCGGTGACCAGCATCAGCGATTCCTTCATCAGCTTGTCGATGCGCGGTTCGTTGGCCTTGATGCCCAACAGCATCCGTTCGGTAAAGCTGTCGGCAGCGTCACCCAGCAACTGGATCGATTGCAGCAGGTTGTAGGACATCATCGGGTTATAGACGTTCAGCTCAAAATGCCCCTGCGACCCGGCAAAGGTCATCGCGGCGTTGTTGCCCATTACATGGGCCGCGACCTGAGTCAGCGCCTCGGCCTGAGTCGGGTTCACCTTGCCCGGCATGATCGATGAGCCGGGCTCGTTTTCAGGCAGGATCAGTTCACCGAGACCAGAACGCGGGCCGGAGCCCAGAAACCGGATGTCATTGGCGATCTTGTAGCAACTGCCTGCAATCGTCGCCAAAGCACCAGACAGGAAGACCATGGCGTCATGGGCGGCCAGCGCCTCGAACTTGTTCGGGGCCGTCACAAAGGGCAGGCCGGTGATCTCGGCCATATGGCCTGCGACCGCTTCACCCCATCCATTTTGGGTATTCAGGCCGGTGCCGACGGCTGTGCCGCCTTGCGCCAATTCATAGATCCCCGGCATCGCCGCGTGCACGCGGGCAATCCCTTGACGGATCTGGTGGGCGTAGCCGCTGAATTCCTGACCCAATGTCAGGGGCGTTGCGTCCTGAGTATGGGTCCGGCCGATCTTGATGATGTCCTTGAACTCTTCGGCCTTCTGTTCCAGCCCCGAGGCCAGTTTCTCAAGACCCGGCAGCAACACGTCGCGCACGCTCATCGCGGTGGCGATATGCATGGCGGTGGGGAAGGTGTCGTTCGAGGACTGACCCATGTTGCAGTGATCGTTCGGGTGCACCGGGTCTTTCGAACCGATGACTCCGCCCAGAATCTCGATGGCGCGGTTTGCGATCACCTCGTTCGAGTTCATGTTCGACTGCGTGCCCGAACCGGTCTGCCAGACGACCAGAGGGAAGTTGTCGTCAAACTTGCCCTCAAACACCTCACCGGCCGCCTGAATGATCGCGTCAGCGATTTTGGCGTCCAGCTTGCCGGTCGCCTTGTTTTCCATGGCGCAGGCTTGCTTGATCACGCCCAGCGCGCGCACGATGGCCACGGGCTGTTTCTCCCACCCGATGGGGAAGTTCATGATCGAGCGCTGCGTCTGCGCCCCCCAATACTTGTCGGCAGGAACCTCGAGCGGGCCAAAGCTGTCGGATTCGGTGCGGGTCTGAGACATCTGTCACTCCGTCTGGTATGCAGTCGTATGCCGTTTAGCGGCCACAACGCCGTGACGCAATCGGCCAGTTGCGCGCACCTTAGACATACGGTCCCGAAAGGTATAGCCGCCGGATGGCATCATTTTAATTTGCACCGCACAGGATTGTGCCATTGTGCGCACCGCGCGCTTGTTTAGAATAAGGTGGCTGCGGTCGAGGAGGTTTAAATGCCCGAATCTGAACGGATATCGCCAATCAACGCCATCGCGGTGGCTTTGGCCGCAACCTTGTGGATCGCAGTTCTAAGCGTGTCGGCCCGCGCCGCCGACGTAACGCCGTTTGTCGGAGACTATATCGGTTCGGCAAATGTGGTGGACGCGGACGGAACAAGCACGCCCCGAGACATGAGCGTTTCGATTCACGAGACCAAGAACGGCTTTAATGTCAGTTGGAAAACAACGACCTACAAGCTGGACGGGCGCGTCAAGGAACAGGCGTTTTCAATCGATTTCCAACCGTCTGACCGGCCCGACGTGTTCGCCGCCGCGATGAAGCGCAATGTCTTTGGTCATGAGGTTCCGTTGGACCCCATGAAAGGTGAACCCTTTGTCTGGGGCCGCATCGACGGGGACACGATGACCGTGTTTTCACTGTTTATCGATGAGACCGGCGGATATGAATTGCAGCAGTTCGACCGCACTCTGGCCGAGGGTGGTCTGAACCTGTCCTTCTCGCGCTTTATCAACGGCGAAAAGTCCCGCTCGGTCGAAACGTTTCTGAAGAAATAATAAACCCCGCGTGGGTCGCGGGGTTTCAGGGCCTATTTGCGGAAGCTGTCCAACGAGACGACGTCTGCGTCGTGGTGTTCCTCAGGCTCTTCAACCTCAATCGACTCTTCGATGAAGTTGTCTTCTTCCAGCTCGTCCTCGGGGCTTTCGAACCGCAGGCCAAACTCGACGGACGGGTCCACGAAGGTTTTGATGGAGGTATAGGGGATATACAGCGGCTCGGGCGCGTCGCCGAAGTTCAGCGTGATGGCAAAGCCGGTCTCGCCAACCTCAAGGTTTTCGAACCAGTGCTGCATGACAATTGTCATCTCTTCTGGATACCGCTCGCGCAGCCAATCCGCGATCTGCACGCCGGGTTCACGGGTGTCGAAGGTGATGAAAAAATGATGGGTGCCGGGCAGGCCGGTTTCGGAAACGCCGGTCAGAACCGTTTTGATGAGACCGCGCATGGCGGTGTGCATCAGGTTTCCATAGTCGATGTCTTGCGACATGTGTGATCCTCGAAAGTGGTTATCCCCAGCATAGGCGTTTTAACTGGAAACGAAAGAGCAGGTATGGCCGGATTGATCAGAATAGATGGATGGCCATGCCAGCCAGAGCCATCAGCGCCAGTACCGTTGCCATCCCCAATTTTGCCTTGAAAATCAATAGACCTGCGGCAAATGTCAGGGCCAGAGCAGTATAATTTGCGGATAACACGTCCGGAACAGGAGTTGACAGCGGCCCCCAGCTTGCCTGACCGACCACATCAAAGAGAACATTTAGGGCGAACCACACGGACAGGTTGAGAATCACACCGACCACCGCCGCCGTGATGCCGTGCAGCGCGGCTGTCAGCCTTGGCCTCGTCGCAAGGCTGTCCAGATAGGGGGCGGCCAGAAAAATCCAGAGGAAACAGGGAACAAATGTCGCCCATAGCGCCACAGCACCCGCTGCCAGGGCCAATGTGACGCCGCCGTTTATCTGCCCGGTCAGCATGGCAACGAACTGCGTCACCAGAATCAGCGGCCCCGGCGTTGTTTCGGCAAGGCCCAGCGCGTCGATCATCTGGCCTGTGCTGATCCAGTTGTACTGATCGACGACCGTCTGAGTCATGTAGGCCAGAACCGCGTAAGCGCCGCCAAAAGTCACAACCGCCAGACGGGCAAAGAACCAGCCCAGATCGCTGAGCAGTTGGTGCCCCGACAGTGTCAGCAGGACCAGCGGTCCCAGCCACAGGGGCAGCCAAATGGCTATCGTACGAAACGGTTTTGCCAAGGTCGTTGCAGCGGTGGGTTCGGGTGCGGGTACCGCGCCCTTGAAACTGAGATACCCCCAAAGAGCAGCCGTCAGAATGATCAAAGGGAACGGAATGTTGAACAGGAAAATGCCCAGAAACCCGAGACCCGCGAGGATGCGGTGTTCCCCATCCGACAGCGCCTTGCGGGACAGTTTGAGCAAAGCCTGTAGGACAATCACGATGACCGTGGCCTTGATCCCAAGAAAGGCCGACTGAACCAGGGGCAGGGTGCCAAATGCTGCGTAAAGCATCACCAAAGCCGCGATCACAATCGCGCCGGGCAGCACAAACAGGGTTCCGGCAATCAACCCGCCGGTCACGCCGCGCAGGCGCCAACCCGCATAGGTCGCCAGTTGCATGGCTTCGGGGCCCGGCAGTAACATGCACAAGGACAAGGCTCGCAGATAGGCTTGCTCATCCAGCCAGGGCCGACGTTCAACCAACTCGTGATGCATCAGCGAGATCTGAGCGGCCGGCCCTCCGAAGGACAGAAGGCCAATCCTGCCGAACACTTGCGTTAATTCCCTGAGTGTAGGCGTCATGATCTGCGATCCGTCGGCCAGTCATGGGTTTCTTCAAACCCGTCGCGCGCCCATCGGTACAGGGCGTCATAGAGATGCATCCCGGCCTCAAGGTTTTCGTGATCGTCACGATATTGTCGTGACAGGCCGACCGAGATGGCCAGTAATCCGGCTGCCTCGGGGGCAAGGTCGTGGCGATTGGTGTCCGCAGCCCGCACCACGGTTGCAAGCCGATCCAACGCTTCAGAGCGCAGGCGCAGCTCGTCCAACAGTGTATCAAATGTGCAGGCGTCGCCTCGGTGGCTCCAGAATGCGTTTTCGATGTCAAAGGGCGTGGCGTTGAATTTTTCTGCGACGCTTTCCACCTCGGCTGGCGCGACGAACAGAAATTTCGCCTTGGGGTCGACAAAGCGACGGATCAGCCAGGGGCAGGCGATACGGTCAATCTTTGGACGGTGCCGCGTGACCCACAGTGTCTGCCCGTTAACCGGCGACGGCACAGACGCGGCCGGAATGCGCAGGCCGTCCGGCAGGTCGCGCCAACCATACATGCCGCCATCCAGATACTCAGCCGCGCAGCCTTCACTGCGCAGCCAGGAAACGACACCTTGGCTGAGTTTCTTGCCCTTTTGACAGATGATAACGCTGCGGCGATCCGAGACCAGCCGCACAAGCCCCGCAATGTCTGCGACCGGGTGCCGGAATGAACCGGGGATCAGATACGGATCCTCCGCAAAATCTTCGTCCAGACAAATATCCACCAGCATCGGGGCCTGAGGTGTGCCGATCAGACGCGACAATTGCTTTGGGGTAATGGAGTTTGGCGATGCCATGGCATGTTCCTTGTAGTCTCGGATACATGCGAAACTTGGGCTGACGCCTCACGGGGCGTTCGCAATCTTACCCCATGGCTCTAGCTACCGTGCAAGCCGCCCATGGGTCAAGATTGCACCACCCTTGGATCAGGCCCAATCCAGTCTTTGCCCCGTCATACAAACCGGCAGTGTGTCCTGCGGAAACTGCCCCAGTTGTTCGAAAAGCGAGACGAAATCGAACTGATTATAGGCTTCGACCATCTTGTCGCCCTTGAATCGCGCCATGACCTGCCCGGTGACCTCCAGCGGTGCCCCGTTATCGGCGCGGAAGGTTTTGACGTGCAGAATGGCTGAAACCCAATCGCCGTTTTCGATGATTTTGGGCATCTCAACAGTGATCTCGCCAAGGATATGACGGAAGGCCATGACCAGATCGCGGAAATCGTCGGCGCCCACCTGCATTTCGGGGATCAACCCCTCGGCCATCGTATCGGGCGCAAAATACTGATCGATCGCTTCGGTGTTTCCCTGTTCCCAAACCTCGGCGTACCATGCTTTTAGGATATCTGTGTGTTTCATCCCGGCTCTCCTGTCTGACTGGGATGACAGTGGACGAAAGGGATGAACAAACTCTAAATCTGCACAGAAAAAGAATTAAACTCAGACATTATAATGTGGAAATGCAGGTTTCTGTTGCCAGGTACCTGCGAACCCCGCCTTACGCGGCTAGGCGCAAGGGCTTAGATTTCGGTCTTGTTACTGCTTACGCAGCAACTGCAACCGGAGCACGATTGTCGTTTGCAATTGTACTATTTTCGCCGGTAACGGTGGCAGACAGCCGAGACAAAGCTAACCCCTTTAGACGTTCGTCGATCCTGTTTCGGCCCCAAAATCCCCAAACGAAGGATGGTTGGTGGAGCCGCCGGGTACCGCCCCCGGGTCCGATCCGCTTATTACGAGCGCGTTTATGTCCATAGTCCCGAAGGACATACCCTATATAGGTGAGGCGGCGCTGGGTTGCAAATCCAGATTTTTGGATGCGGATACGTTCAAGAACAGATGGTTACGTTGTTTTGTTGAAGTTCGCCGCAATCAGCCAGACGGCCAGTACAAGTTCGATTCCACCAAAAGTGGCTGCTTTGACGAATGGCGGGTTGTCCAACGCCAGCGACACGAACCGCCCAAGCGCCGCCCCTGCGTAGACCACGCCCAACATTGTGTAGGCCATCGGCGCGTTCAGCCAGATCACGGCAATGCCGGTCACAACAAACAACCCTCCGACCGAGGCGCGCAATTCACTTAGGCCCATTGTGCTGTCGGTCGGGGCCAGATCCAGCGCGTTGGCGGTGTGGGCGGGGGCCAGAAAGCCGAAAAGGCCGAATCCGATGGTCAGCAATGCGACGATTACATTCAGGGTTGTTACCATTTCGGCCTCTTCCAACTTGCTTATCCGACGACAACGGTAATCCGTTGTTTTCCGAAGAAAAGAACTAAATCGCAGACCACAGCCCCAGAACTCCAACCAGAATCAGACTGAGCGCCCAGATCAATTCCAGATTGAACCAACTGCGGGACAGGAATTGCAGGCCCAGCCAGCGATAGACGGCATAGGCCAAAAGACCCCCGCCAAGGATCATCGCGGCGGTATGCAGCGCCGCCACGCCCAGAACCAGCAGGCCATTCGTTGTCATGATCCGCAAGATTGCCTGATGCCCGGCATCCAATTCATCCAAGCCGCACAGGCCCAGATAGATCGGAACCAGCATCAGCGCGGCCCCATGCGCCAGCGCCACCAGAAAGGACCAAAGCGCCAGTTTGCTTGGGGGGACGCGCGACAAAAATCGAGGGTGGCGCTGGGTGAGGGCGATATACAGACCCATCGCGATGACGATCAGTGCGGCCCCGATGCGAATCTCGCGTTGGTAGTCAACCAGTACGGTCATAAGGGCAAAGGGCAGCAGGACCCCCAGCATCGCCACGAAGTGCCCGCCTGCCAAGGCCACCAGCGCGCGCCAGAGGGCGGATTGGCGCTGCTCCATCAATGCCGAAGAAACAGCCAGCGGCCAGCCCATTCCGGGGTTCAGCCCGTGATACGCGCCGCTGAGAACAACGGCCAGCCACAGGCCAGCCGTTGATGTCATCAGAGCCTCCAACTCAGACCGAGGGGTAGCAGAAGCTGTCGGTCGAGCAGTCTCCGCCCTCTAGCCGGATCTGGTGGCTGCGGTAGCCGTCGGGGAATTCGACCCAGAAGTTCGGGTCCAGCGTCAGGCCACCGTTTTCGCCGACATCGGCCTTGACCATCGCCGCGCCGCGTTCACCGGGATAGAACTGATCATCCCATGTGGAATAAAGCGAGTTGGTCCAGTAGACGCGTTTACCGTCTCGGCTAATCTCCACCATCTGCGGGCCGTAACCAAAATCCTGACCGTTTGGATGTTTGGTTTTCTTGACGATACCACCGATTTCAACCTTGCCCGCCAGCGTCGGGTTCATCGGGTCCGAGACATCGTACTGATGCATCTCACCCGTGCCCCAGCAAGCGACATAGAGATATTTGTCGTCGAGGCTCAGGTCGATATCAGTGACCAATGGCGGAACGGCCGAGAATCCCTTCAGCAGATCGGGCAGGTCATCCGGGTCGGCTGGTTGCGGGTCGATGGTGATGGTCTTTTTGGCCTCGAACGTGCCGTCCTCATTGCGCCACCACGTGAAAATCGCGCCTTGCAGGTTGGTGGTGTCCACAACCACGCCGCAGAACCCGTATTGCTTGACCGGATCATGGGCCGGGCGGATTTCCAGCGCCATCTGGTGGTTTTCACCCAGATCGATGGTCTGGATATTGGTCCGGTTGCGCAGGTTCCAGAAGTGGATGCTGTGACCGTATTTGTTCGACAACAGATCCTCGGCCACGATGCCGTTTTCGAACTGCGGAGGAAGTCCCCATTCAGAACTGACCATGTAATCGCGTGGCAGGTTCCACCAGAAATCATAGTGCTTGTCCTGCACGCCGCGCTCGATCTCATACCGCCCTATGATCTCAAAGCTTTGGCAATCCATGATGAAGATACCCGGCGGGCCATCGGTCCCATCTTCACCGCCACCACCCAGCGTGCTGACATAGATGCCCTCGGGGCCGCAATGGATGGTGTGAGGGCGGGAATACCCCGTCTTTGCAAAGACTTCTTCGGGTTCGATGATCTTGTGGATCTTGGCCTCAAGCGGGTTCTTGACGTCGATCACGTAAATCCGGCTCGACCGAATACCCGGAATAATCAGATAGCGCCGTTCCAGAAACGCATGGCCGGTAAGCGGTGACAAGGCCGAGGAACAGGCGTTCCAGCCAAAATGATGAAACTCATCACCTTTTTCCGGCATCATCACCTTGTGGACGATCTTGCCGAAATCGTCGGATGTCGGATCGACATTCACAACCGCCAGCCCGTCGGGTTGCGAAAAATCCGGGCTCAGCATCAGCGTGAAAGCAAGCGTCTCGGCGGGGCCCTCCATCGCCAGCTTGGCGGATGGATAAAAGGTTGGGTCCGGTCTTGTGTTCATAACGTCCTCCCGTAAGCAATTGATATTCAATTTGTATTGAGAGTTCCGGTCTTGGCGCCGGGTGACATCCTGCCTGCTCTGTCTTCCTTGTGCCTGTTCGTCTGCGTCAATCCTGGGGCCTGATCGGGATCAGGCGGGTTTGCGTTTGCGCTCGGCCACGTCCTGGGCCAGTTGGCGGGTGTAAGCTTCCAGCTCGACCAAGGTGGCATCGACCGTTGTGGCGTCATGCGCTTCAAGGGCGTCGGCGATCTTGGTGTGAAGCAAGATGATCTCTTCGCGTGACCTTGCGGTGAAGGTGATCATGTTCATCAGGGGCTGCATCGCCTCGACCGCGCCTGCCAGTTGATAGGACAGAACCGGATTGCCCGCGCCATCCACAAGTGCCCGGTGAAAGGCGACGTCCGAGGCGCAAAACGCCTCATCCGTCAAGCCGGGCTGCGCCTGTCGGAAAATCTCGGCCCGCATGGTGGCGAGTTGATCTGCTGTGCGACGCTGCGCAGACAAGGGGGCGCAGGCGCGTTCCAGCGCATATCGCGCCTCGCAAGCCGTATCGAAGCGCACCGCGTTCATCGACAGCAACAAGGTCGAAGTGGTGATTTGCTGCGAATACGCATCTTCAAAACTGATGCGGTTCACAAAGGCCCCGCCGGTTGCCCCGCGCTGGGTGCGGATCAGGGACTGAGCCGCCAGACGTTTCAGCGCCTCACGGACCGTTGGGCGTGAGACCTGAAATTGGTCGGCCAATTCGGCCTCGGACGGCAAACGCTCATCCACGATCAACTCACCCGAGACAATCGCATCGCGAATGGCCTGCGCGATTTGCGCGGACAGGTCTGCGGTTTTCTGTGGGTTAATCTTCATTTTGCACGCGGCTTTACGATTTTATTTGTCTGACATTTAAAAGTCTGACATTTGAAAAGCAAGGGAGTTGAGTCGGAGGGGATCACATGAGTCGCGCAATGCTACGCAGCGGGATGTGGCTGGCGTTCTATGTGCTGATCCTGTGGGCCTGGTGGGTCATGTTCTCGATGAGCCGCGACATGGACCTGGATTGGATCGGTCGTCCGGGTCCGATGGGGCAGGCCATGGCGGCGATGGACCCGCGTATGGACATGTATATGCCCATGGCCGAGTTTGGCCCGCTGTTCTGGATGTGGGCGATCATGATGGCGGCGATGATGCTGCCGACTCTGGTGCCAACCCTGCGCAGCTATGACGACCTGATCCACAGCGCGAATGGCTCGCGCGGCGGATGGCTGGGCGTTCTGACCGGATATTTCATCGTCTGGGTGGGCTTCGCGGCGCTGATCACCGGCGTTCAGCTGGCTTTGTTGTTCGGCGGCGCCATTTACATGCTGGGCATCGCCAAGTCCAACTGGGTGGCCGGAGGGTTGCTGATCGTCGTCGGTGCCTTCCAGTTCACCCGCGTGAAAGAGGTCTGCCACGGCGTCTGCCATGCGCCGATGACCTATTTCCTGGGCCATTGGAAAACCGGTTTCACAGGCGGCGTGAAAATGGGGCTGGGCCTTGGCGCGTTTTGCGTGGGCTGTTGCTGGGGCTTCATGGCACTTGGCTTTGTCGGTGGTGTCATGAGCCTTTTGTGGATGGGTCTGGCCACCCTGTTCATGGTTTTGGAAAAACTTCCCCAGATCGGGCATGTTGTGACCCGACCCATGGGGTTTGCGTTGATTGCAGGCGGTCTTGTCCTGCTGATCTATCCCTTTGCATACGGAGGATAAGCCGATGGCAAAAAACAGAAAACCCGAAGCGGACAGGCTTCCCATAAGTCAGCGGATCGACAGCCGTATGCCCAACCCGAAACGGCGCGAGATGAGCCCGACGGAATGGGCCATAAAGGGCGAGCTGATCCTGAACTGCTCGTGCGATGTGTTTTGTCCCTGCGTTGTCTCGCTGGGCGCGCACCCTCCGACCGAGGGGCATTGTCACGCGTGGATGGGTGTCATCATTGATGAGGGGCATTACGAGGGTGAGGACCTCTCGGGTCTGTGCGTCGGCCTGCTGGTCGACATTCCGGGCCGCATGGGCGAGGGGCAATGGAAAGTCGCCGCCTATGTGGACGAACGTGCCAGCGGCAAGGCGTATAACGGGCTATTGCAGATTTTCAGCGGTCAGGCGGGCGGCACCACCGGCTTGTTCACCATGCTGGTGAGCGAGATCATCGGGGCAGAGCGGGCTCCGGTCGTAATCGAGCGCGACGGCACCAAACGCCGGATCGTAATCGGTCGCAAAATTCAGGGTGAGATCGAGATGCTGGCGGGCAAGGACCCCGAGCATCCCGTGATGGTCTCGAACTCGAAATACTGGATGGGACCGGACATCATCGTGGCGCGCGGCACCAAGTCCAAGGTGCGCGATTATGGCCGTGTCTGGGATTTCGGCGGCAAATCGGCCGAAATTTGCCCCATCGATTGGCATGGGCCAAAGTGATGATTACCGGAGCCTATGCGCGTGAGATGTCGCGCTACAATCAATGGCAAAACAGTCAGTTGGCCGAGTTCCTTCAAGCATTGACCTCAGAGGAACTAACGCGCGAACGCGGGGCGTTTTTTGGCTCGATCCTGGGCACGGCGAACCATTTGCTGTGGGGCGATTGGATCTGGATGTCCCGGTTCGACAAAGGGCCGGGCCCGGAAAGCAACATCCATCGCAAAGGCGGCGGCATCCATGAAAGCGTCTATCTGTGTCCTGATCTGGCCAGTTGGCTGTCTCTGCGTAAGACCGTGGATATCCGGATTGCCGATTGGGCGAACACGTTGGGTGATGATCTGATCACCGGCCCGTTTACCTGGTATTCGGCGGCAAAAGAAGGTGATATTACATTGCCTTACGCGCAATGCATCATGCATTTTTTCAACCACCAGACGCATCATCGCGGTCAATTGCACAAAATGCTGACCGAGACCGGGTCTGAGGCCCCGGTCAGTGATCTGGTTTTCCTGCCGCAGGAGGGCTGAATGCCGCAAATATCCTTGTCTCGCCGCTTGCGGCGCACGCCCTTTTCCGACGGGGTCGAGGCTGCGGGGGTCAAAGGCTATACGGTTTACAATCGCATGTTGTTGCCGACGGTTTTTGAAAGTGTAGAAGCCGACTATCGCCATCTGAAAGAGCATGTTCAGGTCTGGGATGTATCCTGCGAGCGGCAGGTGGAACTGCGCGGCCCGGATGCGGCGCGGCTGATGCAGATGCTGACGCCCCGTGACCTGCGCGGGATGCTGCCGGGGCAGTGCTATTACGTGCCCATCGTGGATGAAACCGGTGGGATGCTAAACGATCCCGTTGCGGTGAAGCTGTCCGAGGACCGCTGGTGGATTTCCATTGCCGACAGTGATTTGTTGTTGTGGGTCAAAGGATTGGCAAATGGGTATCGGTTGGACGTGCTGGTGGACGAGCCTGACGTCTCGCCTTTGGCAGTTCAGGGGCCCAAGGCCGATGAGTTGATGGCGCGTGTCTTCGGAGATCGGGTGCGTGATATCCGGTTTTTCAAGTTCGACATGTTCGAGTTCGAAGGTCGCGATCTGGCTGTTGCGCGATCTGGCTATTCGAAACAGGGCGGGTTCGAGATCTATGTCGAGGGCGGCGATATCGGGATGCCGCTTTGGAACGCGCTGTTCAAGGCGGGCGAGGACCTTCAGGTGCGGGCCGGGTGTCCGAACCTGATCGAACGTATCGAAGGCGGCTTATTGTCTTATGGCAATGACATGACCGACGACAACACGCCGCATGAATGTGGACTGGGCAAGTTCTGCAACACGCACACGGCCATTGGCTGCATCGGGCGCGATGCCTTGCTGCGCGTGGCCAAGGAAGGCCCGGTGCAACAAATCCGACCGATTGCAATTCAGGGCGACCCGGTGCCGCCCTGCGATCGACCATGGCCGGCTTCTGTGGATGGGAAACAGGTGGGGCAGGTGACCTCGTCTGTCTGGTCGCCCGATTTCGAAACGAATGTCTCCATCGGCATGATCCGCCTGAGTCATTGGGAACCGGGGACCGAACTGGATGTTGAAACGCCGGATGGCACGCGCCGCGCGCAGGTGAAGGCGCATTTCTGGGTGTAGAGGGGGAAGGGGGCTCTGCCCCCGTCGCTGCGCGACTCCCCCGGGATATTTTTAGCCAGAAGAAGACTCGGATCTGGTTTTTTGGAAACGAAAGGAACTGCAAATGTTCAATGCGTTAGTAATGGACAAGGATGAAGAAAGCGGGCTGGCGAGCGCTTCGGTCAAGCAGCTTTCAGCAGATGATCTGCCCCATGGTGAGGTGACGGTTGCCGTCGAATACTCGACAGTGAACTATAAGGACGGTCTGTGCATGTCGCCCAAAGGGGGCGGGTTGGTGCGGTCGTACCCACATGTGCCGGGCATCGATTATGCGGGTACGGTCGAGGCGTCCTCGGACGATCGGTACGCGCCCGGCGACAAGGTGGTATTGACCGGTTGGCGCGTGGGTGAGGCGCATTGGGGCGGATATTCGCAGAAAGCCAACGCTTTGGCGGATTGGCTGGTTCCCTTGCCGGACGGGCTGAGCGCGCGGCAGGCGATGGCGGTGGGAACTGCTGGTTTCACGGCCATGCTGGCTGTCATGGCGTTGGAGGATCATGGTCTGTCCCCGGACAAAGGTCCGGTTCTGGTCACCGGTGCCGCAGGCGGCGTTGGGTCCGTGGCGACCGCCATTCTGGGCAACCTGGGTTACGAGGTCGCCGCCGTGACCGGGCGGCCCGAGACCGGGGATTATCTGAAGTCGCTTGGGGCCACGACCATTGTGCCGCGTGAGGAGTTGAACGAGACCACCAAACGCCCGCTGGAAAGCGAAACCTGGGCGGGTTGTGTGGATGCTGTTGGCGGAGAGATGCTGGCGCGGGTGCTGGGGCAGATGAAATACGGCGGCTCGGTCGCGGCCGTAGGTCTGGCCGGGGGCGCGGGGCTGCCTGCGACAGTGATTCCCTTCCTGTTGCGCGGTGTGAACCTGCTGGGCATCGACAGCGTGATGCAGCCCTATGAAAACCGCGTGCGCGCGTGGCAGCGGATCGCGACCGACCTGCCTATGGATAAGCTGGAGGCGATGGTGCACCCCGCCGCGCTGTCCGATCTGCCCGGACTGGGCGCGGATATTCTCAAAGGTCAGGTCAAAGGGCGCGTGGTTGTCGACGTGAACGCCTGATCTGACATGGCAGCCGGGGCGTGCCTGTCCCGGCTGATCAAAACCTGGCGAAAAAGGACCGAAACAACTCTGGTCATTGGCACAATTCCTGATCATGATTGCTATACATCCCAAGTGCGATGGCGTAAGACCCATCCAAACAGCACCTGAAGACGGGGAGTGAGCTGCATGTCTGACGACTTCGAACTGGACACCGATGATCTGAAGCGCCGCATGGAAGGCGCGATGTCCAACCTCAGAACCGAATTTGCCTCACTGCGGACCGGGCGGGCCTCGGCCTCGATGCTGGAGCCGGTGATGGTGGATGCTTATGGGTCGATGACACCGATCAATCAGGTTGGCACGGTCAATGTGCCCGAGCCCCGGATGGTGACGGTCAATGTCTGGGATAAGTCCCTGGTCGGTAAGGTGGAAAAGGCAATCCGTGAAAGCGGGCTGGGGATCAATCCACAGCTAAACGGCACGATCATCATGTTGCCGATCCCCGAACTGAACGAAGAACGTCGCCGCGAGTTGGGCAAGGTCGCCGGGCAGTACGCCGAAAGCGCCCGGGTTTCGATCCGGAATGTGCGCCGCGACGGGATGGACCAGATCAAGAAAGCCAAGGCTGACGGCATGTCCGAGGACGATCAGAAGTTCTGGGAAAGCGAAGTGCAGGACCTGACGGATGAGATGATCAAGGCCGTTGATGCCGCGCTTGAGACCAAGCAGTCCGAAATCATGCAGGTCTGAGCCGGTCTCATGCCCAAAGATCCCCACACCGAGCCCTGTGCTGGTCCGCGCCATGTGGCCATTATCATGGATGGCAATGGCCGTTGGGCGCAGGCGCGCGGTCGGCCCCGGCTGTTTGGGCACCATGCAGGCGCACGGCGCGTGCGCGAAGTGGTTGAGGCCTGCCCGGGACTGGGGATCAAATACCTGACAATCTTTGCCTTTTCGACCGAGAATTGGAAGCGGACACAGGTCGAGGTCGCCGGGCTGATGAGCCTGTTTCGCCGGTATATCCTGAAAGAAACCAAGACGCTGGCGGATAACGGCATTCGTGTGCGGTTCATCGGGGATCGGGTGCGCCTGGATTCCAAGTTGACCGATCTGATGGATTCTCTTGAGGAAGAGACCAAGGATAATGACCTTGTCCATCTGACGGTGGCGCTGAACTACGGCGGTCGGGATGAGGTTGCGCGGGCCACCAAACGTCTGGCCAGTGATGTCGCCGAGGGGCGGTTGAAGCCTGAAGATGTGGATGAAGAAACCCTGCCGAAATATCTGGATACCCGGGTTCTTCCCGACCCTGATCTGGTGATCCGCACCAGTGGTGAGGCTCGGATTTCGAACTTTCTGCTCTGGCAGTCGGCCTATTCCGAATATGAGTTCATCGACACCTTGTGGCCCGATTTCACCGCCGCTGAACTGGAACGCCTGTGTCGCAACTACGGCTCGCGCGAGAGACGCTTTGGGGCAGTTCCGGCATGAGCGAAGGCCGATGGTCTGATCTGACGACGCGGGTTCTGTCCGCCATTGTGCTTGTGGCCATCGGCTCGATCGAGGTGTGGCTGGGCGGTCTGTGGTTCGAGGCGTTCATCGCCATCGCCTGCGCCATCATGACATGGGAACTGGTTCGGATGATCGAACCGCAGCGCATGGGTGTGGCGGTTCAACTGGGCATTCTGACGGGCATCGCGGTGGTTCTGAGTTACCATGTGCCGCCGCTTTACAAACTACCGATCTTGCTGGCCCCGGCGCTGGTGGGGGCCGGGCAGGTCAGCCACTCCAGGGGGCTGTACGCCATCTTTGTGATCTGGATTGCCGGGGCAGGGCTGGGATTTATCTCGATCCGCGAGAATATGGGGTTCGGCTGGATGATCTGGCTGATCGCCATTGTGGTCGCCACCGATGTCGCGGGTTATTTCGTGGGCAAGACCATCGGCGGGCCGAAGTTCTGGCCCAAGGTCAGCCCCAAGAAGACATGGTCTGGTACGGCAGGCGGTTGGGTCGCTGCTGTTATTGTCGGGGTCGCGTTTGCCGCCCATGGCGGGTTTGGCGTTCTGTTCGTAATGGTCTCGGTCTTTGCGTCCATGGCCAGTCAGGCAGGCGATATCGTGGAAAGCGCGGTAAAGCGCAGGTTCGGGGTCAAGGACAGCTCGAACCTGATACCGGGCCATGGCGGGTTTCTGGACCGGTTTGACGGCATGATGGGTGCGGCCCTGTTTGTCTTGCTGGCAGGCCTGCTTTATTCACCCGGGGCAATGTGATGCGCAAAGTATCGATTTTTGGCGCGACCGGTTCTGTCGGTCAGAACACGATTGATCTGATCGCGCGGGATCCGCAGGCCTATGACGTCGTGGCGCTGACAGGTGGTGCGAATATCGAACAGCTTGCTGCTGATGCCCGTCGATTGAAGGCCGATTTGGCCGTCACGGCCTTTGAGGATCGCCTGCCGGACCTGCGCGACGCGTTGCAGGGGTCTGGTGTCGAAGCTGCCGCAGGATCTCAAGCACTGACCGAAGCGGCGGCGCGCCCGGCGGATTGGGTCATGTCTGCGATTGTCGGAGCCGCCGGTCTTGCGCCGGGGATCGAAGCGTTGAAGCAAGGCGCGACACTGGCGCTTGCCAACAAAGAAACGCTGGTTTGTGCCGGGCCTTTGGTGCTGGAAACAGCCAAGACCCACAATGCCCGCCTGCTACCGGTGGACAGCGAGCATTCGGCCGTGTTTCAGGCACTGTTGGGGGAAGAGATTGATGCGGTCGAGCGCATCATCATCACCGCCAGCGGCGGCGCATTCCGGGACTGGCCGCTGGACGATCTGGCCAAGGCGACGGTCGAACAGGCCTCGAGCCACCCGAATTGGGATATGGGTCAGCGGATTACCATCGATAGCGCGTCCATGTTCAACAAGGCACTTGAGGTCATCGAAACGAAAGAGTTCTTTGGCGTCGCCCCGGATCAGATCGAGGTTCTGGTCCATCCCGAATCCATCGTTCATGCGCTGGTCGGGTTTCGCGACGGGGCGGTGATGGCCCATTTGGGCGCGCCGGATATGCGCCACGCCATTGGATTCGCGCTACATTGGCCCAATCGGCAGGACTTGCCCGTTCAGCGGCTGGATCTGCCCGCCATTGGGCAGTTGAACTTCCAGGACCCCGACCTGGCCCGCTATCCGGCGCTGAAACTGGCGCGGGACGTGATGGCGCGCGGGGGCTTGTCGGGGGCTGTGTTCAACGCGGCCAAGGAACGGGCGCTGGATCACTTTATCGCGGGTCGAATCAATTTCCCCAGCATGGCGGATATTGTCGCAATGGTTCTGGACAGATTCGAAGCGGGACATAGTCTTATTGATGCCGCTTTGACTCTTGATAACGTACAGCAAACGGACCAACTGGCACGGCAATGGGCGGATGAAGCCGTAAGCAAACGAGCAGGATAGACATTTGGACCTACTTTCCCTGATCCCGCAATTTGGCAATTTGCTTTGGACCATTGTGGCCTTTGTCATCGCCTTGTCCGCCATTGTCGCGGTGCACGAATATGGCCATTACATCGTCGGGCGCTGGTCAGGCATTCATGCCGAGGTGTTTTCCATCGGGTTCGGCCCGGTGCTGTGGAGCCGCATGGACAAGCGCGGCACCCGCTGGCAGATCGCTTTGCTCCCCTTTGGCGGCTATGTGAAGTTTCTGGGCGATGCCAACGCGGCGTCGGGCAAGGACGAAGAGGCGATGGAAGAGATCGCCGAACAAAGCCCCAAAGAACTGCGTCGCACGATGCACGGCGCGCCGCTCTGGGCGCGGGCGGCCACTGTTGCGGCGGGTCCTGTGTTCAACTTTGCAATGTCGATCATCGTGTTCGGGCTGATCTTCTGGTCTCAGGGCGTTTCGCGCGAGCCTTTGACCGTGGGTGAGTTGCAACCCCTGCCGGGCACCGTTCAGGGTTTGCAGGTCGGTGATGAGATCGTCGCAATCGCAGGCATCCAAACACCGGATTTCGATGAGGAAAGCACCTGGAGCGAGTTCACCGACTCGCTGCCGGTTGAGCCAGTGCTGGACTACACGGTCATTCGCGATGGGCAGACCATCGATGTTGAAGCCCCGTGGCTGTTTCCGCCGCTGATCCGTCAGGTCGCGCCGCGCAGCGCGGCCATGGATATCCAGCTTGAGCAGGGGGATGTCATCACCTCGGTAAATGGTGAACCGATCTTTGCGTTCGAGCAGCTCAAGGAATTTGTCGAAAGCTCGGATGGTCGGGTTCTGTTGCTGAATGTCTGGCGCGACGGGGCCGATCTTGAGTTTGCACTGGCCCCGCGCCGCACGGATGAACCAAAGTCTGATGGCGGTTTTCAGACCCATTGGCGCATCGGTATCGTCGGTGGAATGATGCTGGAACCTGCAACCCAGCCTGCGGGTCTGTTTGACTCGCTAACAGGCGGCGTCAATCAAACGATCCGCATCATCGAAGGATCGCTGTCGGGGATGTGGCATATGATCACCGGCGCGATCAGCACCTGCAACATCTCCGGCCCGATTGGCATCGCCGAGACGTCGGGCGCAATGGCCAGCCAAGGCGCGCAAAGCTTTATCTTCTTCATCGCCGTCCTGTCCACCGCAGTCGGGTTGCTGAATCTGTTCCCGATTCCGGCTCTGGATGGTGGTCATCTGCTGTTCTACGCCTATGAGGCCGTGACCGGAAAACCACCCAGCGACATGGCATTGCGGATTCTGATGACTGTTGGAATCACGGTTATTCTCAGCCTGATGTTGTTCTCGGTGACCAACGACCTGTTTTGCTGATTGTGGCGCAAGCCGCACAGGAAAGCCGCATTCTTGCCGCATTCCGACGGTACGGTTTGCGCGACGTTGAGGGGCGATCATGACCAAAGCACTGCGCAAATCCTATCGGAGTTTTAGCTTCCTGTTCATGCTGAACTGGGATGTGTTGCTGAGTTTTGCCGTCACCGCTCTGGCACTGGCCGCTGGCGCCTATCTGGCGGGATTGTGATTCTGACAGACCGTCTTTTCACGCCCTAAAGGCCATCAAATGCCGGATGCGCTTTTTGGCCTTTTGACAACCCCATCCATTCCCGCTACTCAGCATTAAAGTCTTAAAATTCTGGGTTGAGAAAAAAATGACCGACGGGCGAGGCGCGGGCACATCCTGCGGGGGGCGTAAGTCTACAAACAAGATTTTGTGGCAATCGCTGACGTTTCTTTTCCTTTTTGTTGCCGCCAACTTACTGGCTTTGCCGAATACGGCACAGGCGCAAAGTTTCACCATCAACTCGTTCGAGGTGGAAGGAAACCGCCGCATCGAGACGGGGACGATCATCGCCAGAACGGGGATCGAACCGGGGCAAACCGTCACAACCGGTCAGTTGAATGACGCGTTCCAGCGTTTGCTTGACAGTGGTGTTTTTGAAACAGTCGAACTGACCCCGCGCGGCACAACTCTGCTGATCGAGGTACAGGAATACCCGACGATCAACCAGATCAGCATCGAAGGGAATCGTCGCGTCAAAGACGATGTCCTGCTCGAAGTGATTTCGTCCCAACCACGACGCGTTTTCACCCCTCAGGTCGCGGAAACCGACGCAGATCTGATTGCCGAGGTGTACTCGGCCCAAGGTCGGGTCGCCGCAACCGTAATCCCGCGCATCATCCGCCGCAGCGACAATCGCGTAGATCTGGTCTTTGAAGTCGCCGAAGGCACGACGATCGAGGTTGAGCGTGTCAGCTTTGTCGGCAACCGGGCCTATTCGGACCGCCGCCTGCGCCGTGTGCTGGAAACCAAACAAGCGACCTTCCTGCGCACTTTCTTCCGCAGCGACACCTTCATCGGTGACCGGATCGAGTTCGACAAACAGGTTATCCGCGACTTCTACCTGTCGCGCGGCTATATCGACTTCCGCGTAAACAGCGCAAATGTGGAATTCACCCGCGAGCGTGATGCCTTCTTCCTGGTCATGAACGTGACCGAGGGGCAGAAATTCTCGTTCGGCAAGATCACGACTGTCAGCGAAATTCCCGGCGTCGATCCGGCCCCGTATCAGGAAGCGCTGAAGATCAAACCGGGCGTGACCTATTCGCCCACGCTGATCGAAAACTCGATTGCCCGGCAGGAGCGTTTGGGGATCCGGCAAGGTGTCGATTTCCTTCGAGTCGAACCTCGGGTGACCCGCAACCCACGCGATCTGACGCTGGATGTCGAATTTGTCCTGAGCAAGGGACCACGCATTTTTGTTGAGCGGATCGACATTGAAGGCAACACCACCACGCTTGACCGCGTAATCCGGCGTCAGTTCGACACGGTCGAAGGCGACCCCTTCAACCCGCGTGAGATCCGGCAGGCAGCGGAACGCATCAACGCACTGGGCTTTTTTGCCGTGGCGAATGTCGAGCCGCGCGAAGGATCCTCGCCCAGTCAGGTTATTCTCGATGTGGATGTCGAAGAGCAACCGACCGGATCGCTCAGCCTTGGTGGTAGCTTCTCGGCCTCGGATGGCTTCGGGATTGCGATTGGCCTGAACGAGTCCAACTTCCTCGGTCGCGGCCAGAACCTGGGTTTGACCCTATCGACGGCGCAGGATTCCGAGCAGTACACCATCAACTTTACCGAACCTTATCTGCTGGGACGTCGTCTGCGTTTCGATCTGGGCCTCGGTCTGGCCGGTACGAACTCGGGTTTTGCAAGCTACGACACCGAGCGCGTGTTCTTTAACCCGCAGCTGACCTACGCGATTGGCGAGCTGTCCTCGCTTCGCCTGCGGTACGGCTGGGAACGCAGTGAGATGACGCAGCAGGATGATGAGATCAACGGCGCGGTCATTTCCTCGGAAATCGATCAGGGCAAGCGCACGACCAGTTCAATCGGTGTATCTTATGTCTATGACAGCCGTCTTGGTGGCCTGAATCCGAATGCCGGTGTGCTGTTCGAGGTTGGTGTTGATGCGGCCGGTCTGGGTGGCGACAACGAGTTCTTCAGAACAACCGCGCGCGGTATCGCACAGACCCGCGTCCTAAGCGAAGAAGTGGTGTTGCGCGCGACACTGGAACTGGGTGCCTTGCATTGGACAGGCAACGATTTCAGCCGCACAATTGACCGCTTCCTTCTGGGGCCGAACACGTTCCGCGGGTTTGAGCCCGCAGGTCTTGGCCCGCGCGACCTGTCCAACGGTCAGGACGACGCCATCGGCGGCAACTACTACTGGGTTGCCCGGTTCGAGTCGGATTTCCCGCTGGGCCTGCCGGAAGAACTGGGTTTGCGCGGCGGTGTGTTCTATGATGTCGGGAACCTCTATAACATCGACAACGTGAACACGGCCGGTGCAAACATCGTGGGCGCCAACGGATCGATCCGTCACGTCATCGGCGTCTCGGTCCTGTGGGAAACGCCGTTTGGCCCGCTGCGGTTCAACTTCTCGAAAGCTCTGAAAAAAGAAGAGTTCGACAACGAGCAGAACTTTGACCTGACCGTTCAAGCCCGGTTCTGATCCGCGATGCGGTGGATTTGCAAACGTCTCATTCAGGGCCCTTTGGGGGCCCTGTGTGTTTTTCTGGCTCTGTTTGGCGTGACATCAGCGGCGGCGCAGCAATTGGGCGTCACGCAGACCGTTGTGCTGACAGTCTCAAGTGATCGCTTGTTCACCGAATCCGAATTTGGCCAGCGGGTGCTGCGCGAGATTGAGCAGGAAGGCACGTTGCTGTCCGAGGAAAACGAACGGATTGTTGCCGAGCTAAGCACCGAAGAAAAGGACCTGACCGAGAAACGTGCTGAATTGGCGCCCGAAGACTTCCGTCCTCTGGCGGAGGCATTTGATCGCAAAGTACAATCGCATCGCGAGGGTCAGCGCGCCAAACTGGATGCTCTGGGCCGCATCAGCGAAGAAAGCCGCCAAAGGTTTTACGAATTGGCGCGCCCGGTTCTGATCGATCTTATGCGTGAAAACGGGGCGTCCATCATCCTCGAACGCTCCAGCGTGCTGCTCAGTTCGGACACTTCGGACATTACCAGCGCCGCGATTGAGCGTATCGATGCTGCAATCGGTGATGGAACCGGCTTGCAGGACGGGACAGGCGAATAGGTTTGCTTGCCCTTGCGGGCCTGTATTGCTAACCACGCTGAAACTGAGAATGCAAAACGGGACATTTGAGTTATGACCACGGAAACCAAAAGCGCTGACATTCAGCTGATCCAGCGGATTTTGCCGCACCGCTATCCGTTTCTGCTGGTCGATAAGGTGGTCGATATTACCGATTACCACTCGGCCCGTGGCATCAAGAATGTCACCATGAACGAGCCGCATTTCCAGGGCCACTTCCCCGGAACCCCGATCATGCCTGGCGTGACAATTGTCGAGGCGATGGCTCAGACCGCCGGTGTTATGCTGGGCGTTGGCATGGATGTGATCGACACCGAACTGCTGATCTATTTCATGAGCATCGACAAGTGCAAATTCCGTCGCAAGGTTGTTCCGGGTGACGTGCTGGAAATGCATGTCGAGACGATCCGTGGCAAGAAGGGCGGCAAGCTGTTCAAGTTCAGCGGTCGTGCAACCGTTGAAGGCGAGGTTGCAGCGGAAGCTGAGTTTTCGGCCTATGTTGACTGGGACATGGAAAAGACAACATGAGCGGCATTCACCCCAGTGCAATCATCGAAGAAGGCGCCCAGATCGGGCAGGACTGCGTCGTTGGGCCGTTCTGCTACGTCGGGGCGCAGGTCCGGTTGGGGGACCGGGTCGAGCTGAAGTCTCATGTGGTTGTCACCGGCGAAACTTCGGTTGGCGACGACACGGTGATCTTCAATTTCTCGGTCATCGGTGAGATCCCGCAGGACCTGAAGTTCGGTGGTGAGAACACGCGGCTGGAAATCGGTCAGCGCAACCGGATCCGCGAGCATGTGACCATCAACACCGGCACCGAAGGCGGCGGCGGTGTGACCCGCATTGGCGATGACTGCTTGCTGATGGCCGGTGTTCACGTGGCCCATGATGTTCAAATCGGCAACCGTGTGATCATGGTGAACCATGCAGGTGCGGCAGGTCATTGTATCATCGAGGATGACGTGATCGTGGGCGGAATCTCGGGCCTGCACCAATGGGTGCGTGTGGGTCGCGGGGCCATTATCGGCGCGCTGACCATGGTGCCCAATGACGTGATTCCATACGGGCTGGTACAGGCACCGCGCGGTGAACTGGATGGACTGAACCTGGTGGGCCTCAAGCGGCGCGGCGTGTCGCGCGCTGATATCTCGGCTTTGCGGGCGGCGTTCCGCGAATTGTCGGGCGGCGAGGGCACCTTTCAGGAGCGTGCCCGCCGCGCGGGTGAAGATACCGAAAGCGAATATGTGCGCCGTATCGTCGATTTCGTCACAGGTGACACGGACCGGTCGTTCCTGACCCCAAGGAAGTAACCCCATGCTGGCATTGATTGCGGGAACGGGTGTTTTACCGGAGGAGGTTGCGTCTGCGCTGGCAGAGCGGCCTTTGGTCTGTGCAATGGAGGGGTTCGAGCCCGATAACCTGACACCCGATCTGGTGTTTCCGCTGGAACAATTGGGCAGTTTCATCGCCGACCTCAAATCGCGGGGCGTGACCCAAATTTGCATGGCAGGCGCAGTTCGGCGACCCAAGGTTGATCCCGCACGCATTGATGCGGCGACGCTGCCGTTGGTGCCGATCCTGCAACAGGCAATCATGTCTGGCGACGATGGTGCCTTGCGGGCGGTGATCGGCATCTTCGAGGATGCTGGCCTGACCGTTCAAGCCGCGCATGACATTGCGCCTGATTTGCTGCCTCCGCTTGGTTGTCTGACCGAGGCGCAACCGTCCGAGGCTGATCTGGCTGACGCTGAGCGCGCCGCAACTGTCCTGCGTGCAATGGGCAACGCTGATATCGGACAGGCCTGTGCGGTTTCGCAACGGCAGGTGCTGGCCGTCGAAAGCATCTTTGGCACTGCCTGGATGCTGCAATCTCTGACTCAGCGGCCCGATGCTGGTGGCGGTGTGTTGTTCAAAGGCCCCAAACCCGCTCAGGATCGTCGGGCCGATTTGCCTGCGATCGGACCCGATACCGTGTCGGGCGCGGTGGCTGCGGGCCTTGCGGGGATCGTCATCGAAAAGGGCGGCGTTCTGGTGTTGCAACGCGACCGCGTGATTGCCGAATGCGACCGTCTGGGGCTGTTCCTTTACGTGCGCGAGCGTGCCTCCTGATGCGTGTTTTTCTGGTCGCCGGGGAACCTTCGGGCGACCGGCTGGGCGGCGCTTTGATGGAGGGGCTACGGACCCTTGTTCCCGAAATCGAATTCGATGGGGTAGGCGGGCCACTGATGCAGGCGCAAGGGTTGGAAAGCCGGTTCCCGATGGCCGAGCTGAGCGTCATGGGGCTGGTCGAGGTCCTGCCCAAGTTCTTCCACCTCAAACGCCGGATCGCCGAGACTGCGCAAGCGGTGCTGGACACGCAGCCCGATGTGCTGATCACCATCGACAGCCCCGATTTCTCGCTGCGTGTGGCAAAACTGGTGAAGGCGGCCAGCGACATTCGCACCGTGCATTACGTGGCCCCCAGCGTTTGGGCCTGGCGTCCGGGGCGGGCGGACAAGATGGCCAAGGTGATCGATCACGTTCTGGCCCTGCTGCCCTTCGAGCCGCCTTATATGGAACGCGCGGGGATGGAGTGCGACTTTGTCGGCCATCCGGTCGCCAGCGAACCAATTGCGACCGAGACGGAAATCCGCGATTTCCGGGCCGCCTATGATCTGGGCGATGCGCCCATTCTTCTGGCCTTGCCGGGCTCGCGCCGGGGCGAGGTGGACCGGCTGGCCCCCGTCTTTGGGAAGGCGCTGGGGCAGTATCTCAGAACCCGACCAGACACGCGCGTCGTGGTGCCCGCCGTGGCCCATATGGTTGATACAGTGGCCGAGCATCTGCGCGACTGGCCCGGATCGCCAGTTGTGATCGACCCGCGTGATATGCCCTCGGATCAGGCGGTGGCCCAGAAACGAGCAGCCTTTGCGGCGGCCGATCTATCGCTGGCTGCGTCGGGGACGGTCTCGCTGGAGCTGGCGGCGCAGGCGACACCAATGGTGATTGCTTACAACCTGAACTGGCTAACGACCCTGATCGCCAAACGCATGGTGCAACTGGACACCGTGACTCTGGTCAATCTGGTCTCGGAAACCCGGACGGTTCCCGAATGTCTGCTGGATGACTGCCAACCGGACAAGATCGCCGCTGCGTTGACGCAAGTTGCGGATGCACCGGATGCCCAGCGGCAGGCCATGGAGATCACGATGGAGCGTCTGGGCCGCGGCGGCGAAGCGCCAGGTCTGCGGGCGGCAAGGGCGGTTTTGCAGCGCATGACGGCCGCAGATGGGTGAATACCTGCTCTTTGCGGTGTCCGCCGGGATCGCGATGGTGTCGACCAATCTCGATAATCTGGCGGTGCTGCTAGGGCTGATGCTGGTCATGGATCACAAGCGGGCCGTGGCAGGGTTCGCCATGGCGCAGGCGATTGTGCTGTCGCTGGCTTTCGCGGTGGCCATCGGTGTCAGTCAAAGCGGCCTTCCGGGCTGGATCGGGTATCTGGGGCTGATCCCCTTGGCCTTGGGGCTTCGCGGTATCTGGCAGCAGTTTTCGGGGGCCGAGCGACAGGCGGATGGACCCAAAGGGGCGGTGACTTCGGTTGTGACCCTGTTTCTAAGCCTGTCAGTGGACAGTTTCGCAGTGATGACGCCACTGCTGGCGGATTCGGCCCCGGTTTTCCGGCTGGTCGCCCTGATCGGAGCGATTTGCGCCGCGGTTCTGTTGGCCTCGGTCGCTGCGTGGGGGGCGCCTTACGCACAGAACCTTGGGCCTCGTGTTGCGCGTCTGGATCGGATCGCGCCGTATATCATGGTCTGTGTCGGCCTTTACATCCTGCTCAATTCGCCGACCGACGTGCTTTGATCCGCCGTCTCGGCGTTGTGATCGCCGCGCTGTTGTCGCGGCGATCTGGCCCTGCAATACCCTGCGGCCAAAGGAGATCGCAGATGACCCGCATTCCCCCATTGACCGACGATCAGATGACTCCGCAGGCCCGCGCGGCCCATACCGAGCTGGGTGCATACGGCCCGTTCGACAACTGGGCGCGGGTGGCGGCCCATTGCCCGCCGGTGTTGGAACACGTGAGCGGTATGCTGACCGCATTGCGCGCGCAGGAAACTCTGCCGCGCCGGGCGCTGGAACTGGCGATGGTGACAGTGTCCAAGCTGAATGCCTGCGATTATTGCGTGTCGCATCACGCGCCATTGCTGACGGTTGCCGGGCTTAGCCCCGAAGGCGCGGCGCGGTTGCCCGATGTTGAAGATCACCCCGAACTGGACGCCTGCGACAAGGCGGTCGTGCTCTACGCTCAGGCGGTGACAACCCGTTCAGGCCGGATGCGCGATGCCGAGATTGCGGACCTGCGGGAATGGTTCAGCGATGCGCAGATCGTCGAACTGACCTGGCGCATCGCGCTGTGCGGCGCGTTCAACCGGTTCAACGATGCGCTGCAAATCCAGATCGAACCCGAGGTCGAGCCGGTCTCGGCTTAATACCCGCGCCAGATCCAGCCGCCGCCAAAGATGCGGCTGCCTTCATTGGCATAGAACACGCAGGCCTGACCCGGAGAGATACCTTCTTCGGGTGTCAGCAACTCGACCTCAGCCGTGGTGTCCGACAGGGGGCGGATGATCGCCTCACGCGGGGGGCGGGTCGAGCGAACTTTGACCGACAAGTGCCATTCACTGCGTGAGGTGAAGGGTTCATCGCCCAGCCAGTTGATCTCGCGCACGGGAACGGTGCGGGTGGCCAGCATCTCTTTTGGGCCGACAACAACCTGTTTCTTATCCACGTCCAGCTTGACGACATAAAGTGGCTCGCTCAGCCCACCGATGCCAAGACCGCGCCGCTGACCAATGGTGTAGTGAATCACCCCGTCATGCTGCGCCAGAATACGGCCATCGGCGTGCACAATCTCACCCGGTTCCGCAGCACCAGGGCGCAGCTTCTCGATCACGCTGGCATAGTTGCCGTTGGGCACGAAACAGATGTCCTGACTGTCGGGCTTGTCGGCCACTGCCAGCCCATATTGCGCCGCCATTTCGCGCGTTGCGTCTTTGGAGGGCAGGTGGCCCAGCGGGAAGCGCAGGTAATCCAGTTGTTCGGGCGTGGTCGAGAACAGGAAGTAGGACTGGTCGCGGTTTGCATCCTCGGCACTGTGCAATTCCGGGCCGTTCGCGCCCATCTTGCGCTGAATATAGTGACCGGTGGCCATGCAATCAGCTTCCAGATCCTTGGCGGTTTCCAGCAGATCCTTGAATTTCACCCGTTCATTGCAGCGGATACAGGGCACCGGTGTCGCGCCGGCCAGATAGCTGTCGGCGAATTCGTCGATCACCGCGTCCTTGAAGATGTTCTCGTAATCCAGAACGTAATGCGGAAAGCCACGTTCCTCGGCCACGCGGCGCGCGTCGTGGATGTCGATCCCTGCACAGCATGCACCTTTCTTGGCCAGCGCCGCGCCATGGTCGTACAGCTGCAAGGTCACGCCCACCACGTCATACCCCTGATCGGCCAGATAGGCTGCCACGACGGAGCTGTCGACGCCGCCAGACATGGCAACAACCACCCGCGTTTCCGAGGGAGGTTTGGCAAAGCCAAGCGAATTGAGTTGGGTCTCGGCGGCGAGGGCCATGGCGATTCCAGTCCGGGTTAAGAAAGACCGGCAGAATATAGGAAAATTCTAGACACTCTCAAGGGGCGGTTTCACCCGGCATTAAGTAGGCTGGTGCCAGCTTTGATGCAGCAGGAAAAGGGTTGAAAGATGTATTTGCACAAAGTTGAAGGACCGCGGTCCGTAACCCTGCCGGATGGAACGATTTTGTCCCGCGCCGATCTTCCGCCTTCGGACACGCGGCGCTGGGTGGCCTCGCGCAAGATCGTAGTCGTACGCGGGGTGCTTTATGGGCTGATTACGCTGTCAGAGGCCAAGAAGCGCTATGGCATCAGCGATGAAGAGTTCAACACCTGGGTCGCAGCGGTTGCCGAGCACGGTGTTGAGGCGCTGAAAGTCACCGCCTTAAAAAAATATCGACAACCTAAAGGAGAAAGTGAATAAATGATTCAACGGTAACGTCATATTAACCATTCTTGGTCAGGTTTAATTTTAATTGGAATATTTGACCCGAATTGGAGCAGTGAAATGAGAATACTTCTTGTCGAGGATGATCCGACCACGTCCAAAAGCATCGAACTGATGCTGACGCATGCAAACCTGAACGTGTATGCGACGGATCTGGGGGAAGAGGGGATCGATCTGGCAAAACTCTACGATTACGACCTTATTTTGCTGGACCTGAACCTGCCGGACATGAATGGGCACGAAGTTTTGCGGCAATTGCGGATCGCGCGGGTAGAAACGCCGATTCTGATCCTGTCGGGCGCCGATGATACCGAGAGCAAAATCAAAGGGTTTGGCTTCGGGGCTGACGATTACCTGACGAAGCCGTTCCACCGTGAAGAACTTGTCGCGCGTATTCATGCGATCATCCGCCGCTCCAAAGGGCATTCACAATCGGTGATCCACACGGGCCGCGTCGCAGTTAATCTGGATGCAAAAACGGTCGAAGTGGATGGCAAAACGGTTCATCTGACCGGCAAGGAATACCAGATGCTGGAGCTGTTGAGCCTGCGCAAAGGGACGACTCTGACCAAAGAGATGTTTCTGAATCATCTCTATGGCGGCATGGATGAGCCCGAACTGAAAATTATCGACGTTTTCATCTGTAAGCTGCGTAAGAAACTCAGCAACGCGACCGGTGGCGACAGTTATATCGAAACCGTTTGGGGCCGTGGCTACGTTCTGCGCGACCCGCAAAGCAACACGGTGGACGAGACCCGTATGGCCGTCGGCGCCTGACACAAGAACACCTGTGCCGCCGGTGGTCCAGGGCGGCACCCGCACTCACGGATCAGCACGTCTGGACCTGGCCATGGCCTCGCCCTATCACTGATGTCCAAGAAGACGTGACAGGGCGAGGCCATGAGCAACTCCATTACACCCGCAGACATGACCGAAGACGAGGCCCGCGCCGAGCTGGAGCGTTTGGCCAAAGCGCTTTTGCGGGCCAATCGGTTGTACCACGCCGAAGACGCGCCCGAGATTTCGGATGCGGAATACGATTCTCTGAAACGCCGCAATGCCGAGATCGAGGCGCAATTCCCGCACCTGAAACGCGCCGACAGCCCCAGCGAACAGGTCGGCGCCCGGGCCGCAGACGGATTCTCCAAGGTCACCCATGCGATGCGCATGATGTCATTGGGAAATGCCTTTGATGACGAGGACGTAGGCGATTTCGACCGGTCGATCCGAAAATACCTCGGGTTGGCCGCAGGCGCGCCGCTGGCCTTTACGGCGGAACCCAAGATCGACGGTTTGTCCCTGTCCTTGCGTTATGAGGACGGTGAATTGGTTCAGGCCGCAACGCGTGGCGATGGCGAGGTGGGCGAGAATGTCACCGCAAACGCCCGCACGGTTTCGGACATCCCGCAAAGGATCAAAGACGCGCCAGCCGTTCTGGAGGTTCGGGGCGAGGTGTATATGTCCCACGCGGATTTCGATGCGCTCAACCAGCGCCAGACGGAGAGCGGAGGGAAGACATTCGCCAACCCCAGAAACGCGGCCGCCGGGTCCTTGCGACAACTGGATGCGGAAATCACCCGCGCGCGACCTTTAAGGTTTTTTGCCTATGCCTGGGGCGAGGTGTCAGAGCCGCTGGCGGACACTCAGATGGGTGCAATTGAACGGCTAAAGGATTTTGGGTTTTCGACCAATGCCTTGACGCGTCTTTGTAATGCGACAGAAGATATTCTCGCGCATTACCGCGATATTGAAGCGCAGCGTGCAACCCTTGGATATGACATCGATGGGGTCGTCTACAAAGTGAACGACCTGGCGCTGCAAGCACGGTTGGGGTTCCGGTCCACGACGCCTCGCTGGGCCATCGCCCATAAATTCCCCGCCGAACTGGCCTGGACCCGGTTGGAGGCAATCGACATTCAGGTCGGGCGCACCGGTGCCCTCAGCCCCGTGGCGCGCCTGCATCCGGTGACAGTGGGCGGCGTCGTCGTGTCGAACGCCACCTTGCATAATGAGGATTATATTGCGGGTCGGGATGCCAAGGGTGGCACCATCCGAGACGGCAAGGACATTCGGGTCGGCGATTGGGTTCAGGTCTATCGCGCCGGTGACGTGATCCCCAAAGTGGCCGATGTCGATCTGACCAAACGCCCGGCAGACAGTATCGCGTACGCTTTCCCGCAAGAATGCCCCGAATGCGACAGCGCCGCCATCCGCGAAGATGGTGATGCCGTCCGGCGTTGTACAGGTGGGTTGATTTGCCCCGCACAAGCAGTTGAAAAACTAAAGCATTTTGTATCCCGGAAGGCGTTCGATATCGAAGGGCTCGGGGCCAAACAGATTGAGATGTTTCATGGCGATGAGGTTCTGCCGATCAACACTCCGGCAGATATTTTCACGCTGCAGGCGCGCGACGCGGGCAATCTGGCTCGGCTCAAGAACCGGGACGGATGGGGTGAGACGTCGGCCAGGAACCTGTTCGACGCCATTGACGAAAAACGAACCATCGAACTGGGGCGCTTGCTGTTCGCCCTCGGCATTCGCCATGTCGGAGAGGTTGGCGCGCGCGACTTGGCGCTACACTACCTGACCTGGGAGGCTATGGCGCAGGCGATTGATGCGGCCCGCCCGGCCGCACTGGCGCAACGACGCGCCGATCAGGCCGAAGAGGCCGAGCGCATCGCCGCCACCGAAGAAAACCGTCGGGCCCGCGTGAAAGAAGCACGCGACGCTGCAATCGCAACTTCGGATGTACCCGAGGCCGCTGCCACGGCCTGGTCCGATTTGATTGGCATCGACGGCATCGGCGCAACGCTGGGCCTGTCCCTGTCGGATGCCTTTGCCAATTCGGATGAGCGCCGCGCTTTCGATGACCTGATCCGGCATTTGACGATCATATCACCCGACGCCCCTGCATCGGACAGCCCGGTTGCAGGCAAGACGGTCGTCTTCACCGGAACGCTGGAAAAGATGACCCGCGCCGAGGCCAAGGCGAGGGCTGAGGCTTTGGGTGCCAAAGTCTCAGGCTCGGTCAGCAAAAAAACCGATTTGTTGGTGGCCGGGCCCGGGGCAGGATCCAAGGCCAAGAAAGCCGCAGAACTGGGCATCGAAACGCTGGATGAGGATGGCTGGCTGCAGCTGATCTACGGCGCATGAGCGGACGGCCCGAACAACTTTTCCCGCTGTTTGCCGGGTTGGAAACGCTGGAGGGTGTCGGCCCCAAAACCGCACAGGCCATGATGCAAAGCGGGATCGAAAGCCCGCGCGATGTGCTGTTTGGGCTGCCATATGCCGTGGTTGACCGGCGCAGGCGTGACACGATCCAAGGGGCTGATTTGCCGACAACTCTGACGGTTGAGGTGACTGTTGGCCCGCACGGTCCGCCCCGAAACAAGGGCGGGGCCTATCGGATTCATGTCGAGGACAGTCAGGCCGATTTTCAACTCGTGTTCTTTCACGCACGCGGCGACTATCTGAAGAAGGTGCTGCCGCAAGGATCGCGCCGGGTGATCTCGGGCAAGTTGGAGCTGTTCGACGGGATGGCGCAGATGGTGCATCCCGATCACATGCTGCCGGTTGAGCAGGCGCGCGACATTCCCGAATTCGAACCGGTCTATCATTTGACGCAAGGGGTGACGCAGAAAACGGCGTACAAGGCCGCGCGCAGTGCGTTGGCCCGCGCGCCTGAATTGGCCGAATGGATTGATCCGGCACAAGTGGCCCAGCAAAAATGGACAAGCTGGCATGATGCGGTTCACGCCGCCCATCATCCGCAGGGCGCCGATGATGTGGCCGCGTTCTCTCCGGCCCGGGAACGTTTGGCTTATGATGAGCTGTTGGCGCATCAGTTGACCCTGGCTCTGGCGCGTCAGATCGAACGCAAGGCGAGGGGGATCTCCAGCGTTAGCACCGGGGCGTTGCAGTCCAGAGTTCTGCGCAGCCTGCCGTATCGGCCGACCGGGGCGCAAACCCGCGCGATTGAAGAGATCTCGGCCGATATGGCATCTGATCTGCGGATGAACCGGTTGCTGCAGGGCGATGTAGGGGCGGGGAAGACACTGGTCGCGTTCATGGCGCTTCTGATCGCGGTTGAGGCTGGCGGGCAGGGCGTGATGATGGCCCCGACCGAGATTCTGGCCCGTCAGCATCTGGAAGGCCTGCGCCCCTTGGCCGAAGAGGCCGGAGTCGTTCTGGAAATCCTGACCGGACGCGACAAGGGGTCCGAGCGTCGCGCCAAGCTTGAGGCTTTGGCGCGTGGCGATATTCAGATTCTTGTCGGCACCCATGCAGTATTCCAAAGCGACGTGGCATTTAGAAACCTGCGGCTCGCCATCGTTGACGAACAGCACCGGTTCGGGGTGCGTCAACGGATGGAATTGTCTGAAAAAGGGAAGGGCGCCGATGTCTTGGTGATGACCGCGACACCGATCCCGCGCAGTCTGGCGCTGGCGCAATATGGCGACATGGATGTTTCAGTTCTGGACGAAAAGCCGCCCGGGCGAAAGCCGATCAAAACCGCGATTGTCAGCACTGGGCGCATGGATGAGGTCGTCGCCCATCTGCGTCGCGCGATTGATGAGGGGCGACAGTGCTATTGGGTGTGTCCCTTGGTCGACGAATCTGAGGTGTCGGATCTGACCGCGGCCGAAGAACGGTTCAAGCGTCTGCGGGCGGTGTTGGGCGAAGGCATCGTTGGGCTGGTGCATGGTCAGATGCCGCCCGCCGAAAAAGACGCGGCCATGACAGCGTTTCAGAACGGGGACACCAAGGTTCTGGTGGCCACGACGGTCATTGAGGTCGGTGTGAACGTACCCAATGCCACGATCATGGTGATTGAACGGGCCGAGATCTTTGGTCTGGCGCAACTACACCAGCTGCGCGGTCGGGTTGGTCGGGGCGACGCGGATTCGACCTGTTTGCTGATGTATCAAGCGCCGCTCAGCGAAGGCGGGCGCAAGCGGCTGGAAGTGCTGCGCGAGACCGAGGACGGCTTTCGCATCTCGGAAACCGATTTGCAGATGCGCGGGGCGGGCGATCTGATCGGCACGGCGCAATCCGGGTTGCCGAAGTTCCGCATTGCCGATCTGGAGCGGCAGGCCGGGTTGATGGCGGTTGCGCAATCAGATGCCCGCGCGTTGCTGAATGCGGACCCGAAACTGACCTCGGACCGGGGCAAGGCCGCGCGTGTTCTGCTATGGCTTATGAAACAGGATCAGGCGATCCGTTTGATTTCAGTGGGTTAGATCATAAATCCCGTAAAGTTCACAAATGTTCTCAAAAAGTTCTTTACCGACTCGGCAAAATATGAGAACAAAAGGTCAACAAAGGATTAAATCCCTGACCGGAGGTGACCCATGCTGACCCAGATCAAGACAGTCTTTACCCGCTCGCAACCGACGATCCTGCAGGATGCGGTGGGTGTGGCCTCCTTGGTCGTTATGCTGATGGTTGCCCTTCACCTTCCGATTGGATTCTAAGCCTTTCTGCCTGCGCTCTCGTGCCGATTAACCCGCGCCTGTCATCCCCAATACGATCAAGGGTGACCTGCCTGTCCCAAACCCCTTGAAGGGGCCATGCCTCGGCCCCGCGCGGTGTCCCGGACCCCACACGAGAAACGCATTGCCTGCCGCCGCCCTTTCCGCCCGGAAGGTGCGGCGGTTTTTTTATAGCTGACCGGTTTTCATGATTTCCAACATCGCCGACAGCACCGAATTGACTGCGACCGAGGCCAGGATCATTCCCATCACCCGGCTGATAATCGCGGCACCGGAATGTCCGATCAGGCGAATGATCGGCTCGGCCAGCAACATCAGGACAAAGGCAATCACCAGAACCGACAGCATGACCAGCGCGGTAATGCCCTGATCTGCCGCGCTGTAACGGTTGTTGTCGGTCAGGATCACAATCGCCAGCATCGCGCCCGGTGAGGCAAGGGACGGCACGGCAAGCGGAAAGATGGCCGGGTTATGCGTGTGGGTTTTGTCGTCCTTATCATCCTCGGCGGCGCGTTGTTCCATGTCCTGCTTGCTTTCGCCAAAGATCATGGTCAGTGCGAACAGGAACAGGATGATCCCGCCAGCTACTTGAAACGAGTTCAGGCCAATATCCAGCGCCTCGATCAGCAACTGGCCGAACACCAGGAAGAACAGCAAAACGCCGGCGCTGATCAAGGCGGCCAGAACAGCGGTGCGCCGTCGCGCGGCGGCCTCAAGCCCGGCAGTTACGGCAATGAACACAGGAATCGTCCCGATGGGGTCAATCACGACCCACAATGTCACGAAATGTTCGAGTAAATTGTTCACACCCATCTCTCCGCCAAATTGTGACTGACGTTAGACGGGATTGCCGCAAAACGCTACGATCAGGCGCAGTTGGCCTGTTCAGCTTGCGCAATTGCTTCGGCGGTGGCGTCAAGACACAAAAGGATCGAGGCGTGGCGGTTCTTATAGTCCCGCGCGGGTATCAGCACCTCTAACCCGTCAAACGGCGCGTCGGGGACCGGCCCGTCTTTTTTCAGCATCGCAGCCAGTTGATCCCGAGCGGTTTCGATCTGCGCCCGCGTGGCCCCCAATACCGCGTCTCCGACAACCGAAGCCGATGCCTGACCCAATGCACAGGCTTTCACGTCCTGCCCGAAAGCGGCGACTCGGCCATCCTGCACCTTCACGTCAACGGTCACGGTCGAACCGCACAGCGGAGACCGTTTTTTGACCGTCGCATCGGGGTTATCCAGCCGATCCAGATGCGGAATATCCGCCGCGAGCGCCAGAATGCGTCCGGAATAGAGCTTTATCAGATCGTTCTCGCCGCTCATGGCTTTCCCTCGTTGCGTGTTCCCCATACATAGTGGTCAGCCCCCGGGATGCAAAAGGTTTTTGTCATGTCTGACCCTGTCGTGTTTGACCCATCGACTTTGAAATATAACGAGGCTGGGTTGATCCCCGCCATCGCGCAGGATCACACATCCGGCGAGGTGCTGATGATGGCCTGGATGAATGCGCAGGCGGTGGAACGCACGTTGGAAACAGGGCGCGTCACCTATTGGTCGCGGTCGCGGCAGTCCTTCTGGATCAAGGGTGAGTCTTCGGGACACACTCAGGAACTGGTCGATTTCCGTGTCGATTGTGACAGGGACTGCCTGTTGGTTCTTGTTGATCAGAAAGGTCCCGCTTGTCACACCAACCGGCGCAGCTGTTTCTATACGGCCATTCGGGACGGAGATGAGACCGAGTTGATGAAACCGATGGAGTGAATGGCGCAAGCGCCATGCCTTCGGCGAGAGTATTTTTAAAAAGATGAAGCGCGGTCAGAGGCCGACCATGACGCGGATGTCCTGAGGCGACGCACCTTCGGATCGGTATTTTGAGATCGCGCGCGCGTCGTCGCGTTTTGCCAGCCGTTTTCCATTTTCGTCCCGGACAAGGTCGTGGTGGAGGTATTCAGGCGTCGGCAGGTCCAAAAGGGCTTGCAGCAGCACATGGATGCGGGTGGCTTCGAACAGGTCCTGCCCACGGATAACCCGTGTGATGCCTTGCTCGGCATCGTCCAGCACGACGGACAGATGGTAGGATGTGCCCATTCCCCGGCGCGCGAGGACCACGTCACCGATGGTTTCGGTCAATTCTTTGGGTGTGAAGGTGACAGTACCCGTTTCGCCGTTTGGCCCCTGGCCGAATTCGGCAAATTGACCTGCAGTGGGGTTTTTATCGAAGACGTGGCGCGCGGCTTTGGCCATGTCCAGTCGTAGTGCCTCGGTCCTTGGTCGGGGCGATGTTCCCCGCGTTTGGGGGCGGTTCCGGCAGGTTCCGGGATAGATCAAACCGTCCGGACCAAGCAGCGGCGCGCCCTCTTGCGGGGCGCTGACCGCCGCCCCGATGTCTTTGCGGTTGCAAGTGCAGGGATAAAGAAAGCCGCGTTGCCAGAGGCTGTCCAAAGCCGCGTCATAGATGGATTGCCGCTGCGACTGGCGCAGCGTCGGCTCGGGCCAGTCAAGGCCCAGCCAATGCAGGTCGTCATAGATCTGCTCTTCCCAGTGAGGCCGGGATCGGGATTGGTCGATATCTTCGATCCGCAGCAGAAAGGCACCGCCCTCGGCAGCCGCCATGTCACTGGCCAGCAGCGCCGAATAGGCGTGACCCAGATGAAGGGGACCCGTCGGAGAAGGCGCGAAGCGCGTGGTAAAAATCACGTTTTTTCTAATACATACACGTCAGATTTCATGTCCAGGCCGGGTAAATGCGGGCCATGTTCCCGGAACAGAAGACGCGCAGCCCCCATATCGAGCCAGTCGTTCAATCGTGACGTGTAGCTGTGATCCGCAAGCGTATGATCGTTAAAGGAAAAGGCCAGCTTTCCACCCTTGGGAAGCGCGTGCATAAGCATGTCCAGAGTTTCCGGCGGAGCGGCCCCCGAACCAATCACACCGATAGCCGTGATCGCCGCATAGGCATCTGGGGTCAACGGTGCGGGTTCGGTAATTTCAAAGCTCTTGAGATCCCGGTAAACAGCTTTGTCGCGCGCAACCTTCAGCATGTTTTCGGTTGGGTCCATGCCATCAAGCACTTCGAACCCGGCCTTGCGAAGCGCGACGCCGGACAGGCCGGTGCCACAGCCGTAATCCAGAACTGGCGTCAGGGGTTCCGGCATTTTCGACCAGAGCGCCTGGGCCACGCGGTCGGGGGTGGCATAGCCTTGCTCGGCCACCTCGGCCTCGTAGGTCGCGGCCCATTTCTGATAGTGGGCTTCGGTTTGTTCGGGTGTTTCCAGATCGTAGGTGCTTTTAAAGAATTCGTCGCTCATAACCACATGGTAGGCTGATCAACGGCGTCGCGTCCAGTCAGCACGCGGCCAGCCAGTTGGTCCATTCTTCTTTGGCGCGATCCGTGTAGGCTTTGTAACGGTCTTTGCGTCCGCGACGGCCGCCTTTCAGGCCATCGACAGGGCGGAACAGGCCGAAATTCACGTTCATGGGCTGAAAGGTCTTTGCCTCGGCCCCGCCGGTGATGTGGTGGATCAAGGCCCCCATGGCACTGTCTTGCGGTACGGTGGGTAGGGTGCGCCCCAAGATTTCGGCAGCAGCCAATCGGCCAGCAAGCAAACCCATCGCGGCGCTTTCGACATACCCCTCGACCCCGGTGATCTGACCGGCAAAGCGGATATTCGGTTTGGTTTTCAACCGCATCTGCGCGTCCAGCAACGTGGGCGAGTTGATAAACGTATTGCGGTGAATACCGCCCAAACGTGCGAAACTGGCGTTTTCAAGCCCGGGGATCATGCGGAACACCTCGGTCTGTGCGCCGTATTTCATCTTGGTCTGGAAACCCACAATGTTGAACAGCGTGCCCAAGGCATTGTCGCGACGCAATTGCACCACCGCATGAGGTTTCACGTCCGGCTGATGCGGATTGGTCAGGCCGACAGGCTTCATCGGACCGTGGCGCAGGGTTTCGCGACCACGCTCGGACATCACCTCGATCGGCAGACAGCCGTCAAAGTAACCTGCGGTCTCGCCTTCGTGGAACTCGGTCTTGTCGGCGGCCAGCAGGGCATCGATGAACGCTTCATACTGATCGCGGTCCATCGGGCAATTCAGATAGGCCGTACGTTCCTCTTCCGTCTCGCCCTTGTCATAGCGTGACTGCATCCAGGCCTGACTCATGTCGATGCTGTCAGCGTAGACAATGGGGGCAATGGCATCGAAGAAGGCCAGCGAGTCCGCACCGGTCTCGGCCCGGATTGCCTCACCCAAAGCCGGAGAGGTCAGGGGGCCGGTGGCAAAGATCCAATGCCCGTCATCGGGAAGGGTCGTGACCTCTTCGTCCGTCACGGTTACACGGGGATGGGCGCGCAGCTTGGCGGTGACATCCTCGGCAAACGGATCGCGATCGACGGCCAGTGCGCCCCCGGCGGGCAGGCGGTGCGCATCGGCGGTGGTCATGATTAGGCCGTTCGCGGCACGCATTTCCCAATGCAGCAGGCCCACGGCGTTTTGTTCGTCATCGTCGGACCGGAAGGAATTCGAACACACCATCTCGGCCAGATTGCCGGTCTGGTGCGCGAAAGTGCCGACATTGGGGCGCATTTCATGGATCACAACATCCACGCCCATCTCGGCGGCTTGCCATGCGGCCTCGGACCCGGCCATGCCGCCGCCCACGATATGCAAAACTTGTGTCATGCGCTGCCACATAGGGCAGGGGGCTGGCAGACGCAACTCAACCCTGTCAGTGGCTTCGAATTTTATGGGAGGGTCTTGGGGTCGCCGCTGCGGGAATGTCAACGCCGGTGAGAGAAACCAGCTTGGAGGGACCTTCCGCCCACGGCGACCCAAAAGTGTACCTGAGGCCTCAGCCTCGTCTCAGCTTTGCCACAGTGTCGCCCTTTTGAAAAGTGCAAAAATGAAAACAGTGGCAAAAAATGTACCTAACAATTGCGTCATTGCGTCCAATTCGGGGGGCGTTTCTCAATAAAGGCGGAAATGCCTTCTTCTGTGTCCCGATGCAGCATATTCTGCGCCATTACCTCTCCGGTATAGGTATAGGCCTGATCCAGCGGCATCTGAAGCTGTTGATAAAACGCCTCTTTTCCGATTTTAACGGCCGTTCCCAGCTTGCTGCCCAATTGCTCGGCCAATGAGATCGTTTCATGCTCCAGCAACATTTCTGGCACAACACGATTGACCAGACCCAATTCCGCGGCCCGTTCAGCCGAGATGAAATCACCCGTTGTCAGCATCTCAAACGCATGTTTTCTGGGGATATTGCGGCTGAGCGCGACCATGGGGGTCGAGCAGAACAGCCCGATATTCACACCATTCACGCCAAATCGCGTGCCCTCGGCAGCGACCGCCAGATCACAGGTTGCCACCAACTGACAGCCCGCAGCCGTGGCGATGCCGTGCACTTGCGCGATAACCGGTTGCGGAAGTGTCTGAATGGACATCATCATTTTGGCGCAACGCGCGAACAGGTCCTGGAAATAGGCCTTGCCGCCATCCTCGGACTGGCGTCCTGCGGTCATCTGTTTCAGGTCGTGCCCGGCACAAAAGGCCTTGCCCGCGCCCGACAGCGTGATCGCTCGAATCGAGCTGTCCTCGCGCAGCGCGTCGAATTCGGATTGAAGGGCCGCCAGCATCTCATCGCTCAGGGCATTCAGCCTGTCAGGTGCGTTCAGTTTCAACTGAGCAACCGCGCCTGTGTCGTTACGTTCCAAAATTGCCATCTTGCCCTCCCGCTGGCTGTTGGTCCAACTCTAGGGCGCGACGTTCAGGAGGGGAAGTATGGGTTTAGCGCTGCAGAAGGACGAACTGTCACAATACCTTCACCAGGTATTTCCGCAGGTGAAACAGGATTTTGTTGTCGAGGACCTGACCGAAGACAGTGTGACCATGCGGATGATGGTGGCCGAGCGTCACTTGCGCCCCGGTGGCACCGTATCTGGCCCGTCCATTTTCAGCCTGGCGGATGTCAGCGTCTATGCGATGGTTTTGGCGCGCAAGGGGCGTCAATCCCTGGCTGTTACCACCAACGGATCCTTGGATTTTCTGCGCAAACCGGAAGGCGGCAAGGATCTGATAGCCGAATGCCGGTTGTTGAAACTGGGGCGCAGCCTAGCGGTCGGGGATGTGCTGATCTTCTCGGAAGGGTCGAACAAGCCTGTGGCGCGGGCCAATATGACCTATTCCATCCCGCCCGAAGGTTCGGCTGCGGCGAAATTCGGTTGAAAAAGGGCCGGGGACGAACCCCGGCCTAGGAAGAGGTCCCGTGATGGGACTGGGGATAATTCAAAGCTGCCAGAAATAGCGTTTTACTTCGCGTGTGGCTTGCATGCGGGTCAAACCCACATCTTCAAGCAGCCTGTCATCCAGATAGCTCAGGTTAATACGACTGCGACGACGGCGTTCCCATTGAGTGACCGCCGCCGCAAACCGCACGGCCAGCGCGGCGATCAGCGGCAGCCGGGGGCTGTCGTTCAGCAGCAAGAGGGCGGGGTTGTGCATTGTGCGTGTCATCTCAGTATTCCTTTCAAATTGTATTGACACAAAGTATTATTGTTCGGTACAGTTGCTTGATACATTTGATATTGTGTCAAATGCAAAGGAAGAATTGTAATGGATACAATTTGGCCAGAGGCGCTACCGAAATCCAAGGGACCGAAGTATACTCTGGTCGCTGATACAATACGAAAAGCCATCGAAAGCAAAACGTTAGACATCGGAACCAAGCTGCCGCCGGTGCGTGAGCTGGCGTATCGATTGAAAATCACTCCGGGCACAGTTGCGCGGGCTTATACGATTTTGACGGACGAAGGCTTGCTACAAGCCGAGGTTGGGCGTGGTACATTCGTGGCCCCGCCAAAATCACCGATTCTGGACGATGTCTGGGCGCGGCAGCTGCATCTGCGGGACGATAAGTACAATGCCAATGTCAGCCTGTTTAGTCCTCGTTTGGCAGATGCCGGGCAGGTGGCGTTGATCCGGGAGTGTCTGCAAAAGGTCTCGCAAGCCGATCCGGGGCTGTTTTTGAATTATCCAACGCGCGATGCCTATCAACCGATGCGTCAGGCGGTTGTCGACTGGTTGTCGGACTTGCCTTTGGGTGCCGTCTCGCATGACGACATTGTACTGACCCACGGCGGTCAGAACGGGCTGTGTCTTGTGTTCCAGACAATCCTGCGCGGTCCAAAGCCGACTGTTCTGGTCGAAGATCTGTCTTATGCCGGGTTCCGACGGGCCGGAGAGCTAATGCGGGCCGAGGTCATTGGTGTGAAAATGGACAAATGGGGCATCGACCCGCAAGCGATGGAGCATGTGCTGCGGCAGAACCAGGCACAGGCTGTTTGCGTCTCGCCCGAAGTGCAAAACCCAACCGGCGCACATACGCCATTGGAGCGGCGCAAGGAGGTTGTCGAAGTGGCCCGCCGTTTCGATCTGCAAATCGTCGAGGACGATTGTTATCGTATGGGCGACGCCCGCGAACCCAGCTATCGCGCTTTGGCACCGGAACGGGGTTGGCATGTCTCGTCAATCTCAAAGACCCTGACCCCGGCCTTGCGGGTCGGGTTTGCCATTGCTCCGAAGGAACGCAGCGTGGATCTGCGACGCTCGGCGGAATACGGGTATTTCGGTCTGGCGCAGCCGCTTGCGGAACTCACCCGGTTGATCCTGTCCGATCCCCGCACCCGTCAGATCGCGCAGGACGTACGGTCCTGTATGGGCGAATACGTGCGGGTGACGGTGAATGCGCTGGGGGGCTTTGATCTGAACTGGGCGCCGGATGTGCCCTTTGTCTGGCTGAACCTGCCATCCGGCTGGCGCGCCGCCGCGTTCAGCCGCGCGGCTGAGCGGGAAGGGATACAGTTGCGATCCGCGGATGAGTTCGCCCTGCGTGACGGGCGCGCGCCGAACGCTGTGCGTATCGCAATGAACGGTCACGTCTCATTGCAACGGTTCGAGGATGCCATGCTGCGGCTGCGGGCACTGCTGGACAATCCACCTGAACAAATCAGCGTCTAAGCGGTTACAACTCGTCCAGGTAATCCTCGGCCAGATCGGCGATTTCCTTTTGCTTGTCGGTGCCATTGATGACCCGTCGCGCCTCAAGAAAATCGGTCTTTCCCTTCGACACGTAATCTTCAAGCTTTCGCCCCGTGAATGTGCCGATCTTCATACCATGAGCGATGGTGAACAGGGACGCGTCGTGCCGAAGGGCCAGATCGGGGTCGCCGACAAGATCAAGCCCCAGAATACTGGAATACACCTTGTAGTTATTCTCCCAGGTCAGTTGCACATAGCCGCGTCCGTAATAGGGATAGTAGCGAAAGTTGTCCCTCCGCCACTTTTCGCTGAGCCAGTAGGCTTCCTTTACCGGTTCGAAAGTGTGCCCGGTTTCCCACTGCGCGGTTGCAAGGCCGTAGGCGATCTGGGTCTTCAATCCCAAACCGATAAAGCGGAACATGGCGGCGATGCTGTCTTTGACGTCATCTTTGCTGTCGGCGGGCATTGCGAAAATTGTGCGCAGCCGCTTGGCCTTTTTCTTCAGGTGATCGATCACAGCATCAGAGACAACCGAGGGATGGCCATTTCCGATGTCCTGCACCAGTTCGGCAAAGGCGTTTCGGGTTTTGGGTCCGATCAACCCATCTGCTTCGCCAAGGGGGTGGGCGCAGATGGCCAACCCTCTTTGAACGGCGGCCAGTCGGGTTTTGTTCAGGTCATCCAGTCGTGTACCCGGATCGATTTTGTCTAACGCGGACAGGTCCAGCATGTTCCCCTCCTGAAATATGTGCTTGCGATGCAATCGCGTTTTGGAAACTGTCAGAAATTGAAAAATAGGGCAGCAGGATACTGCGCGAGGTGGAATTTAGATGGGGTAAAATAATACCTATTTTTTAACACTTTGTAATTACGTCATAAAATAAGGTTTTCGGTTGTTGACGCGGCATTCCCGCGCGACTAAAACCCGTCCATCGAATTCGGGCCGCTCCGCTGGGGCGGTCTTTCACATCAAACAGGACTATCCTGCCATGAAAACCTTTTCTGCAACACCTGCAGACATCGACAAGAAATGGATCCTGATCGACGCCGAGGGCGTTGTTCTGGGCCGTCTTGCCTCGATCGTCGCCATGCGCCTGCGTGGCAAGCACAAAGCGTCGTTCACCCCGAACATGGACATGGGCGACAATGTCATCGTGATCAACGCTGACAAAATCCAGATGACCGGCAAGAAGCGCGAAGAGAACTTCTACTGGCACACTGGCCACCCGGGCGGCATCAAGTCGCGCACCAAACAGCAGATCCTGGAAGGTGCACACCCCGAGCGCGTTGTGACCCAGGCGGTCAAGCGCATGCTGCCGGGCAACCGTCTGGCGCGCCAGCAGATGACCAACCTGCGCGTTTATGCCGGTGCCGAGCACCCTCATGAGGCGCAAGCGCCCGAAGTTCTGGACGTCAAGTCCATGAACAAGAAAAACACCCGGAGCTAATGACCGATGGCTGATCAGATCAATACTCTCGAAGAGCTGAGCGCCGTCGCAGGCGTCGAAACCGTAGTCGAAGAAGTCATCGCACGTGAACCCGTGCGTGACGAACTGGGCCGTTCGTATGCCACCGGCAAGCGTAAAGACGCTGTTGCCCGCGTTTGGATCAAGCCGGGTTCCGGCAAGGTCACCGTGAACGGCAAAGACCAGGACAAGTACTTCGCGCGTCCCGTTCTGCAGCTGATCCTGCGCCAGCCGTTCCAGGTTGCCGGCGTGGAAGGTGAGTTTGACGTTGTTGCAACCGTCAAAGGCGGTGGCCTGACCGGTCAGGCCGGTGCGGTCAAGCACGGCATCTCGAAAGCGCTGCAACTGTACGATCCGTCGCTGCGCGGCGCTCTGAAAGCCGCTGGCTTCCTGACCCGCGACAGCCGCGTTGTGGAACGTAAGAAATACGGTAAGCGCAAAGCGCGTCGTTCGTTCCAGTTCTCGAAGCGTTAATCGCTGCGGAATACGACATTCGAAGGGCTCGCATTTGCGAGCCCTTTTTCTTTGCGATTACTCTTCGTAGACCAGTTTCCACGCCCCGTTTTCGACCACGTTCACAAAGACCGTGTCCGCGCCCTGATGGTCATCCGGGCCGTAGGTGATGTGGTTACCGACCAGTTCGTCGGTGTAGTCCAGCGACTCCATTGCCGCGATAAAGCTTTCATGGGTCAGGTCCGGACCGGCGGCCTCTAGCGCCTTGACCATCATTTCCGCAGCGGAATAGCCCAGCATCGCAAAGCCAACCGGATCTTCACCCGTTGCGGCCTTGTATTCCTCGATAAACGCAGCCGGCGCAGGTTCGTCGGCGCGTGCCCAAAGATCCTTCCACGACGCCGCCGCGTAGAAACCGTCGGTCACACCGCCCGGCACCTGCGCGACAACGGTCAGGAAGCTGGCCGAGGTGCCCAGGAATTTCATGTCGGTCAGGCCCATTTTCTTGGCAGTCCCAACGACCGTGATCGCCTGCCGTACGCCAAGCGCCATGGTGACGATGTCGCAGCCTTCTTCCTTGAGTTTGCTTAGCGAGCCGACAAAGTCCGTCTCATCCGGCTTGTGGGTGGTTTCTGCGACAAAGGAAATCCCGGCTTCTTCAGCTCCGGCTTTGCTGCCTTCCAGAATTTCCTCTCCAAAATCGGTGGGAAGATACATGGTGCAGACAGATTGTGATCCAAACTCACCGTTGAGGTATTTCACGCCAACCCGGGCCTGATCATAATAGGTCGAGAAGGATGTGAACTTATTGTCCATCGGTTCCTGCAGCATCTGCCGCGCGGCGGTAAGAGGGGCAACGTTGGGAATACCTTTGGGGTCCAGCAACTTGAACCCGGCCAGGTTCATCGGTGTGCCCAGCGATTGCAGCATGGCAAACACCTTGTCGCGGTTCAGCAGCTTGTTATAGCCCTGCATCGCGCGCGGCATCTGATAGCCATTGTCCTCGACCACATAGCGGATCGTGCGACCATGCACGCCACCTGCGGCATTCACTCGATCAAAGACCACATTCGCGCCTTTGGTGGCCGGAACACCCACGGCGGCGAAAATACCGCTCAGATCATTGACCGAGCCGATCACGATCTCATCGTCGGTGACCCCTTGCGTTTGCGCCCAACCCATCGTTGCCGCTGCAGTCAGCGCCGCAGCAACAGTCAGCCGGTTCCTCAGCTTGCTCATCTTTCTCCTCCCGTTTTATCCCTTGGTTAACTGTACATATCTTCAATCAAATGTGCGTGTTTCTTTTCTACCAGCCCTCGTTTCAACTTCATCGTGGCAGTCAGTTCATCGTCTTCTGCCGTCAACAATACATCGATCAGGCGGAAATCCTTGATCTGCTCTACCCGCGCGAAATCGGAATTGACTGAGGCGACTTCGGCACCGATCAGGTCCTTGATTTCGGTTGCCGCGCAAAGTGATGAGAAGTTCGAGAAGGGGATTTTGCGGTCCTGCGCAAATTTCTCGACGTTTTCCTGATCGATCATGATTAGCGCGGTCAGGTATTTGCGCTGATCACCCACGATCACCGCGTCCGAGATATAGTGGCTGAACTTCAATCGGCTTTCGATTTCAGCCGGGGTGATATTCTTGCCGCCCGCCGTGATGATAATGTCCTTCATCCGACCGGTGATCGAAAGAAACCCGTCCTCGTCAATTTTCCCGACATCGCCGGTGCGCAGCCAACCGTCGGTGGTAAAGCTTTCAGCGGTTTTGGCGTTGTTGCGCCAGTAGCCCTGAAAGACATTCAGGCCCTTTACCTGAATTTCCCCGTCGTCCGAGATACGCATGGCACACCCCTCGACCGCGCGGCCAATGGTGCCGACGCGGTTGTCTTCGATCGTGTTCAGGGATGCCAGACCCGAGGTCTCGGTCATGCCAAACCCTTCGATCAACGGGACACCAATGGCCCAGTACCATTTCAGCAGATCAGGTGAGATCGGCGCCGCCCCGGACCCGCCGCGGCGCATTTTGTCCATGCCCAGCATCCGCCGCAGATTGCGCAGCACCAGATGATCCCAGACCCAGAACCGCGCGGCAATACTGGTTGGGACAGGCTGGCCTGTCGTCAGGTACTCGGCCCTTGCCAACCCGGCCTTTACCGCCAGACCAAAGGCCAACCGGCCCAGCGGCGTGGCATCCTGCGACATGATCTGTACCTGCGCATAGATCTTCTCCCACACACGGGGAACAGCGGTGAATGTGGTGGGCGAGACCTCTTGCAGGTTGGCGAACACCGTTTCCGGGCTTTCGGCGAAATTGACGGTGCAGCGGGCGGCCAAGGGGAAAAAGACGGAAACATCCCGTTCGAGAATATGGCACAGGGGCAGGAAGCAGAGCTGCTCGTCGCTGGCCAGGGTCGGCAGCGCCCTTGCACCGCATTCGATACCGGCCAGAATGTTCTCGTGACTCAGCATCGCGCCTTTTGGTTGGCCAGTGGTGCCCGAGGTGTAGACCAGCAAGGCGGTGTCCTGCGGTTTGGCAAGGGCAATTTCGGCCTCGAACCGGCTCGGATCTTCGGCTTCGGCCTGTTTGCCAAGCGCATAGAGGTCTTCGATCATCATACAGCGGGGATGATCCAGATCGTGCAGACCTTCGTCTTCCAGAATGATGACCTTCAGCAGCCCCGGAACCTCGTCTTCGACCTCAAGAAACTTGTCCAGTTGTTCTTCATTCTCGACAACCAGAAACCGGCTATCGCTGTCATTGATCAGGTATTGCACCTGTTTGGCCGCGTCAGTGGTGTAGATTCCGGAAGAAATACCCCCAACGCCTTGGATGCCCATATCGAACCAGGCCCATTCCTTACGGTCCTCGGACAGGATCGAGACCACTTCGCCGCGCTCAAGCCCAAGTTTGCGCAGCGCCAGACCGATCCATTTGGCGTGTTGCCAATAGTCGGTCCACGAATAGGACTTCCAGATGCCCAGATCCTTTTCCCGATGGGCCGAGCGATCACCCAGTTCCGCGCAGCGGCTTTGGAAAAGGTCCGAGATCGTGATGCAGCCATCCACGCGCACGGGGCGCTGACCGGGCGTTGCGTTCAACTGCACGCCGTTGATCGTGATCTGAGGGGGCAGGGGGGTGCTGTCCATCCGTGTCACCTCCACGTCTTTTTCCGCTTCCAGCGGCGGTTTTCCCGCGCGCCTTCTTCCTGCACGCCCAGATAGAAATTCTGGATGTCCTCGGATTGCAGCAATGTGTCGGCAGCCCCATCCATGACGATGCGTCCGACCTCCATCACATAACCATGATGCGCCAGTTCCAGCGCCGCGTGGGCATTCTGTTCAACCAGCATCATCGTCATGTTCTGTTCGTCATTCAACCGTTTGAGGATGCCGAAGATCTCCTGAACAAGCAGCGGCGACAGACCCAGCGAGGGTTCGTCCAGCAGCATGATCTTTGGACTGGCCATCAGGCCCCGGCCAATCGCCAGCATTTGCTGCTGACCGCCTGACAGGGTTCCGGCCTCTTGTGCGCGACGCTCTTTCAGAACCGGGAAATAGCTGAACACCATCTCGCGATCCTGTTCGATCTGGGCTTTGTCCTTGGCCGTGTAGGCCCCGAGGCTGAGGTTTTCGTTCACGGTCAGCAGGGGAAATACCTCGCGGCCCTCGGGGACATGAACGATGCCTTGTTGCACAACCTTATGCGGCTCGGACCCCTGAATATCCCGCCCGTCGAAGGTGATCTTGCCTTTTTCGGGGTCCATGACGCCCGAGACGGTTTTCATCAGCGTGGTCTTACCCGCCCCATTGGCCCCAAGGATCGAGACGATCTGACCCGGATGCACATCCAGCGAGACACCGCGAATGGCCATGATCGGGCCATAGAAGCTTTCGATATTGCGGATTTTCAGGATCGGCTCGCTCATGAGGCTTTCCCCAGATAGGCCTCGACCACGGCGGGGTGGGATTGCACCTCGGCGGGTGTTCCAAGGGCCAGTTTGGCCCCATCCGCCATCGCCAGAACTCGGTCAGACACGCCCGAGACCAGACCCATGTCATGTTCGACCATAAGCACGGTGATCCCCATCTGCCGCCGGATGTCATCGATCCACCAGCGCATATCCGTGGTTTCCTCGACCGACAGGCCTGAGGCTGGTTCGTCCAGCAGCAACAGCTTTGGATCGGTGGCCAGCGCGCGCGCCACCTCGACCACTTTGCGCACACCGTATGGCAGGCCCGAGATCATCTTGTCGCGATAGGCCTGCAGGTCGAGGAAGTCGATGATCTGTTCGACCTTCTCGCGGTTTTCCAGTTCCTGCCTGCGGGCCGAGGGTAGGAACAGAACCTCGGACAGCAGGTTGGTTTTGCGGTGCCGGTGCCGACCGACCAGCAGGTTTTGCAGCACGGTGGCATGTTCGAACAACTCGATATTCTGAAAGGTCCGCGCCACGCCAAAGGCGGCCACGCCCGAAGGTTTCACCCGCAACAGATCATGCCCGTCAAAGCGGATCGAGCCCGCGACCGGGTCATAGAAGCGTGAGATCAGATTGAACACAGTGGACTTGCCCGCGCCGTTGGGGCCGACGATGGCAAACACCTCGCCCTCCTCGACCTCAAACGACAGATTGTCGACCGCGGTGACGCCGCCGAATTTCAGGGTGACGTTCTCGAACTCCAGCAGACTCATCTCAGACGCTCCGTCTTGAGATAGGATTTCTGCCGTTTGAACATGTCCTTGCGGTAGAAGGGGAACAGCTCGAACCAGGTGCGGATTTTCAGCCAGCGGCCATACATGCCCAAGGGTTCGAACAGGATGAAGGCGATCAGGATCATGCCGAAAATGCCGAATTCCAGCCCCGGAATAGCGACTGTACTGCCGCCGAACAGGACACCCACATACTCCTTCGAGATTGACAGGAATTGCGGCAGGAAGCCGATCACGATAGCCCCCAGAAACGCGCCGTGGATCGAGCCCAGCCCACCAATCACAATCATCATCAACAACTGGATCGAGATCAGAACTGAGAAAGTTTCATTGTTGAACGCCCCGGAAAACATGCCCATCAACGCGCCGGCCCAGCCGGTTACGGCACAGGACAACGCGAACGAGATCATCTTGGTTCGGGCAATATCGACCCCCATGGCTTGCGCGGAGACTTCCGAATCCCGCACGGCGATGAAGCTGCGCCCCAAAGGTGCGCGCAGCAGGTTGATATAGCCCAGCGTGACCAGAACAGCGACGCTCAGCACCAGCCAGAAGAATGGGGCGGGGGTGCCCCAGCGATCCACACTCAGGCCAAAGATGTCGACGCCGCCGATGAACTTGCCCGCCACGCCACCCGTCAGAGGCTCGGCCAGAACGATCACGTCATCCATCAGGATGGACAATGCCATGGTAAAGATCGCCAGATAGATCCCGTGCAGGCGCAGGGCAGGGATGGCCACGGTGACACCGGCTATTCCGGTCAGGACACCGGCCAGCGGGAAAGCGATCAGGAAGGGTACGCCAGCCTCGATCAGGATCACATTGGCATAACAGCCAAAGGCCAGAAATGCAGCGTGACCAAGGCTGACCTGCCCCGTATGGCCGGTCAGGATCATCAGACCCAGACCGGCGATGGCCCAGATCAGGACATTGGTCAACTCACCCAGATAAAAGTCATCCAGCCACCACGGGGCAACCGCGACGACGACTAGCAGGAGCAGATACAGAACCAGTTGGTAGCGGTCCTTCCAGGGCCGAATATCCTGCATGTAGTTGGTTTTGAAAACGATGCGCATCGATCAGACCTTCTTGACCCGAACCTGGCTGAACAGGCCGTTGGGCCGGAAGATCAGCACGGCCAGCAGCAGCGCATAAGGGGCGATCTGGCTGTAGCCTGCGGCGATATAACGGCTGGCAAACGGCTCGATCACGCCGACGATCAGACCACCCGCCAACGCGCCGGGCAGGCTGCCGAAGCCGCCAATCACGGCGGCAGCAAAAGCCTTGATCCCCAGCAAGCCCGTCGTTGGATCGACCGAGCCCTTCGCGGCGAAGAGGATACCGGCGATCCCGGCCACAACTCCGGCCAGCGCCCAGATGAACCCCTGCACGCGCTTGACCGGAATGCCCATGTAATAGGCCGCCAACTGGTTCTGTGACGCACCCTGCATCGCCAGCCCCAGCTTGGTTCTGCTGAAGAACACATAAAGACCCCAGGTCAGCAGGATGGTGACGACGATGACAGCAACGTCCTCCATCCCCAGAACAAGCCCGCCAAAGCGGACCTCTTTCCCGGCCAGTGGGTTTTGCAGTGTCTGCGGTTCATGCCCCCAGATCAGCCCGGCGACAAAGCGGATCACAAAGCCCAGAGCGATGGTCAGGATGACAACGGCGGTCTGGCTTTGACCGAACATGCGGCGGATGATCAGGCGATCCAGCAGATACCCCAGCGCCCCCATGATCCCCAGAGAAATCGGCAGTGCCATCCAGAAAGGCAGGCCCATATATTCGGTGTTTGTCAGGCCGATCGTGACAAAGGCCCCCAGCATCATGAAATCGCCCTGCGCGAAATTCACCGCTTCGGTCGCCTTGTAGATCAGAACAAAACCAAGCGCGATCAGGCCATAAACACACCCGTTCGCCAGCCCGCTGATCAGCAGCTGCGCGTTATCCAAGCTCACCCTCCCCATGCCGGTTATCCGGTTCATGTCCAACCCGCACAGCAAAGGTGCGGCGTTCGTTCTACTATGGCGTGATAATCACCTTCCCGTCACTCTTTTTTAGCGCATCGGCGAGATTTGGGATCAGATTCCTGAGTGTAAGCCGTTCTGACACATCGGTTTTCCATCGCCCATCGGCAAACCGGGCCTGAACTTCGGTCACAACGCGCATCTGGTCTGCGGGCGGCGTGGACATCATCCATTGCGTCAGCCAGAAGCCTTCGATCCGCTTGCCCATAAAGATCAACTGGCCGGTTTGCGTCAGCGTCGGGGCCTCGCTGCCCAGCTTGCCGTAACACACCCACCGCGCCTTGTTTGGCATGGCGCAGAACACCTGTTCCGAGAGTTGGTCCATCACCGCATCCAGAAACATGCGAGGTTTCAGTGTGCGGCTCAGCTCGGCGAATTTCTGGCCCACATCAGGGTCCGAGGTGACCAGCACCTCGGACGCGCCAAGGTCTTTGAGCATATCGACAGTCTCGGCCCGCCGGACCAGAGCGATGGGTTTCAGACCCAGATCGCGCCCCAAGCTGCACATCAGCTTGCCCAGTTGGCTGGTCGCGGCCGAGATGACAAAGGCGTCGCCTGCCTCTTTCGCCATGTCGACCATTGCCATCGCGGTCAGCGGGTTGACGATCTGAGCCGCACCGTCATCGTCCGAGATGTCCGGGCGCAGCGGGATGCACATCTGCATCTGGGTCACCACATACTCGGCCCACGCGCCCGAACCTGCCGCCACAAAGGCCACGCGCTGATCCTGTAACGACTCGGCCCCTTTGCCGGTGGCCACCACATCGCCGCACCCCTCAAAACCCGCCGCAGCCCCCTTGACCCGAGGTTGTCCGTACTCGCCCTTGATGAAATGCAGATCCGATGGATTGACCGAGGCTGCACGCAGCTTGATCAGAACCTGACCGGGGCCGGGCTGGGGAACGGGCAGTTCCGCTTCGGCCAGCCAGTCATCGGCATCCTCGATCACCGGGCCGGTCATGGTGCCGGAATAACCCTCATGCCTGAGGATGGTTGCGAACATGGAAGAGGGGATATCGGTCACGGTTACGTCCTAAAAATTGTCGCCGTTGTATCGCTTGAATCCGAAGGACCCTGCGAAATGGCGATGGTTTGGGTGTAACGTGAGCCAAGCAAATGGGGGCTGCTGCGTCAATCGCGCGGATACCTGACCCAACGGAAGGGACGGTAACGTCCAAAAAAGGGGTCAGCCCTGAAAGCTGACCCCCGTTTTTTTATTGTTGCGTCAACAGATTGCGCAGGTCCTGGATCTTTTGCAAAATCGTCTCGGGCGAGGCTTTGATCTCATCAAAGATCTGGATCGCCTGGGTTTTCAGCTCTTCCGACAGCACGCTGTCCTGAACCGAGGCAACCATGGCGTCATAGTCGAACTGCTGCGCGGTCAGCATTCCGTCCTGCAGCCACGAGTTGAAGAGTTCCTGACCCTGACCTGCCAGCGCCGCAACCTGATCGCCAGCCTGCTCGGCCGCATCCGCGGCTTGATCCGCGACCGAAGACGCGGCCTCGGCTGCCTGATCCGCAGCAGCATCCAACGCTTCCGAGGCGGTATTCTGCGCGGACTCAACCGCGTCAGTCACAGCCTCTTGCGCGTCGGCCACCGCGTCGCTTGCCGCGTCTTGTGCCTCTGTCGCCGCGTCGTTCACAGCTTCGGCTGCATCTTGTGCGGCGTCCTGCAATTGCTCTGCCGGGGTGGGCTCGGGTTGGTTCAGATAGTAATAGCCGCCAGCGCCGATTGCAGCGATGACAATGGCCAGAATAAGAGTACGCGACATGTGAATCTCCTTTGGAATTTGTGTCGCCGGGATGCGGCAAAACTAGCTGTTCTCAAAGGGGAATTCCGCGAGTTTTTCTGCATCTGCGAGATATGCGCCATGCTACGCTGATCCAGCCGGTCCGGCACGGCAATAACACGCCAACCCGCACGATGATCTTAGATTTCTGGCCACACACCACTTGAAAGTTGCGCGCCCTATGATGTCGGAATTTCTGGCTACTCTGATTGAGTGGCGGAGAGACAGGGATTCGAACCCTGGGTGGGCTTGCACCCACAACGGTTTTCGAGACCGCCCCGTTCGACCACTCCGGCACCTCTCCGCGGGGGTCTGTGAGGGGGGGATTTAGTGAGGAACGGGCAGGGGTGCAAGCAGAAAATTCCTCAAATTCAGAAAGCCGTGATTTTCCATTGCCTGCCGGATCAAAACACCTAGGCTGATGGGTATGACACATCATGCCCAACGCCTTGCTCTTTCGTTTTTGGCCCCGCTTATCGCACTGTTGCTTTTGCCTTCACTTGTGGCCGCAGCCAATCGAGACCGGATCGAGGCTTTTCTGACCACCACGGGGTTTGACGTTGCCCTGGAAAGCATCGCGCTTGCGTCCGGGTCGGCACCGCAAATGCTGGGAATTGACCCGGACGGATTCGGCTCGGACTGGACGCGCCTGACGGAAGAGGTGTTCGACACCGAGGGCATGCATGAAACGGCTGTGTCGATCCTTGAGCAGACCCTGAATGACGAAGCACTGAACCATGCGGTAGACTTTTATGCCTCGGATCTGGGTCAGCGCCTGGTCGTGGCCGAAAATGCCTCGCACCTGAAAGAGGATGAGGACGGCAAGCAACTGGAAGGACAGCAGATCTTTGCCGCGCTGGTCGAGGCGGGGTCGCCACGGGTTGAAAGCTACAAGCGTATGAACGCGGCGATTGACTCGTCGGGCACTGCATTGCGGGCCTTGCAGGAGATTCAGGTGCGGTTTCTGCTGGCGGCAAGCGCTTCGGGCGTTATCGAATTGCAGCTGAGTGCGGATGAGTTGCGGGAAATGCTGAAACGCAATGAGGCCGGGATGCGCCAATCGCTGCAATTGTCCGGGCTGGCGGGGGCTGCGTATACCTATCAGGGCTTCTCGGACGCCGAAGTGGATGACTATGTCGAGGCGCTGGAACACCCGCTGATGCAGGAAGTCTACGAATTACTGAACGCGATCCAATACGAGATCATGGCCATGCGGTTCGAAGTTCTGGCAGCCCGAATGGCTGAATTGCACCCCGCGCAAGACATATGATGCGTCTGCTGACACTTATTCCCGCGCTGCTTTTCTGGGTTGTGCCCGGCTTTGCCAGTGAAAAGGTCGAACGGCTGGCCCTGGCCATGCATTTAATGCAGGCGATGGACATTATTGTCGACGAAGGCGACACCCAGCGGCAGGAACTGGACAAGACCCTATTGGACAATTCCGGTGGCGAGTTCTTTGAGGCGCAGGTCGAGGACATCTTTGACCCTGTCTGGATGCGCAACCGGATGACCGACGCTTTTGAGGTCGGACTGACCGATGCTCAACTGGATCAGGCAATCGAGTTTTTCGAAAGCGACCTGGGACAGACCATTATCACGCTGGAAAATTCGGCCCGGCGGGCATTTCTGGATGAAACCATCGAGGATATGGCGCGGGAGGCTTATGAAAATGCCTCGAAGGACGACGTGCATTATGAACTGGTGGACGAGTTTATACAGGTAAACGATCTGATTGACCTGAACGTTCAGGGCGCGCTGAGTGCCGATTACAATTTCTTCAAGGGGTTGGAATACGGCCCCAGCTCTGACGATGCCGAGTTGCTGGCGCAGCTTTTGGCCGAACAGGATGCGGTTACCGCAGATACGACCTCATGGGTCTATTCCTTTCTGCTGATGGCCTATGCCCCGCTGGACGAGACGCAGATGCGCGAATACATTGCCTTTTCCCGAACCGAGACGGGCAAGGCCCTGAACGACGCCTTGTTTGACGGGTTCGACCGGATGTTCGATGGAATTTCCTTCCGCTTGGGCGAGGCCGTTGCACAGGTTTTGAACGCCCCGGATCTTTAGGCCCGGTTGGGTGTTGACTTTGCCCCGCAATCTATGGATAAGCGCGCATCCCGGCCGGTTTTCCGCGCCGGGTCTCGTTATTATTTGACCCATCGGGATTGTCCCGGGGTCGTCACACAGCCCGAAAAGGGCGCGCTGTTCGAGGTGGCGAAAGCCGGCAACACCCATACGGGGACCACAGAACGCGGGTATGAAAAGGAAAGACGCATGTTTGCGGTCCTCAAGACTGGCGGCAAGCAGTACAAGGTTCAGGCGGGTGATATCCTCCGCGTTGAAAAACTGGCTGCCGACGCAGGTGAAAAAGTTCAATTCAACGATGTTCTGATGCTGGGCGGTGACGCTCCGGTTGTTGGTGCACCTTTCGTTGAAGGCGCAGGCGTACAGGCCGAAGTGATCGAACAGATCAAAGGTGACAAGGTCATCAAATTCGTCAAGCGCCGTCGTAAGCACAGCTCGAAGCGTACCGTTGGCCACCGTCAGAAGCTGACTCTGGTCAAGATCACCGACATCCTGTCGTCGGGCGCTGACAAGTCGGGCATCAAAGCTGCAACCGGATCGGCCCCGGCTGGCGAAGCAGCACCTGCTGGAAAGCCCGCCAAGAAAGCTGAAGCCAAAGCAGAGGCACCTGCCGCTGCTGCTGCCGCCGACGATCTGACCAAGCTGAACGGTGTCGGCCCTGCCGCTGCCAAAAAGCTGGTTGAAGCCGGTATCGAGAGCTTTGCCGCTCTGGCCGCCTTGTCGGACGAGCAGATTGCTGCTATCGACACCATCAAAGTGAAACCCGAATGGGTTGAGCAAGCCAAAGAGCTGGCTCAGGGCTAAGGAGAGAGAGAATGGCACATAAAAAAGCTGGCGGTTCCTCCCGTAACGGTCGCGACTCAGCGGGTCGCCGCCTTGGCGTGAAACTCTATGGTGGCCAGGCAGCCATCGCAGGCAACATCATCGTACGTCAGCGCGGCACCAAGTTCTGGCCGGGCGAAGGCGTAGGCATGGGCAAAGATCACACCATCTTTGCAACCACCGATGGCGCCGTGAAGTTCCACAAGGGACTGAAAAACCGCACCTTCATTTCGGTCCTGCCAGTGGCGGAGGCCGCAGAGTAAGCCGAAACCCATAAGGTTAATAAAAAATTCATGGGGGACCGGCAGAAAGTGCCGGTCCCTTTTTCGTTTTAACGCAGTCGTGATTGACCACCCTAATGACAGTCGCAACCACCAGTTTCCTGATCTTTGCCGCCAGCCAGGTCGGCACGCCGGGACCAGCCAATATGGTCCTGCTGGGAACAGGTGCGCGCTATGGTTTTCGGGCGGCATTGCCTTTTGTGGGCGGCGTTATATTGGGCAAGCAGTTGATCATCTGGCCGGTTGGGTTCGGGCTGATGCAAATGGCCGATCAGGCGCCGTTGGTGTTTGAGGTGCTGAAATATGCCTCGGCCGCGTATATTGTCTGGCTGGCGTGGAAGATTGCCAATCTGCGGCTGTCGCGCGGAAACGCTGACACGCAAGTGCCGGGTTTTCTGGCCGGGCTGATCGTTCACCCGCTGAACCCAAAGGCCTGGGCGATGATCATTGCCGGGTTTACGGGCTTTGTGGCCGTGGGCACATCAAGTTTTGAAGCGACGTTAACAATCGCTCTTTGCCTGTTGTTTTGTCAGGTCTTATTGCACCCGGTCTGGACTTTTGCAGGCGATCGGATCGCCCAGACGGTTGAAGGTCGGCCTGCGGAAAAATATCTGATGTGGACGTTAGCCAGTTTAACCGTTGCGTCCGTACTTTTTGTGTTGTTCGGAGGAGGAACGCACTCATGAAACTTGAGACGATAATCAATCAGCCGGTCATCGAAACCGAGCGGTTCGACCTGCGCCCCCTGCGCCGGTCGGATATGGGTCTCATTGAACATTATGCAGGCGATGAGCGCGTGGCGCGGATGACAACGTCGATTCCGCACCCATTGCCGCCGGGCTCGATTGAGGCCTTTGTGACCCGTTCGATGGCCGAAGACCGGGACGAAGACGTCTGGGCGATGGACGCCACCAAGGATGGCGGGCCTGAACTGATCGGCCTGATCTCGTTGCAGCGGCTGGATCGCAACCAGTCCGAGGTCGGCTATTGGGTCGCTCCGGTTTACTGGAACACAGGCATCGCGTCCTTGGCGGTCGAGGCTCTGGTTCTGGCGAATCCGCTGGAAAACTCGACCATGTTCGCCAGCGTGTTTCAGGACAACCCGGCCTCGGCCCGGGTGCTGACCCATTGCGGGTTTGAATATCTGGGGGACGCCGAAAGCTATTCGGTGGCGCGCGACGCAAATGTGCCCACCTGGACCTATAGTAAAAAACTCTGACTTGTGGCCGATGGGGCCTTTGCAGTAGGGGACTGACATGAAATTTCTCGATCTTGCAAAGGTCTACATCCGGTCCGGGGCCGGCGGTAGCGGCTGCGTCAGCTTCCGACGCGAAAAATACATCGAATACGGCGGACCCGATGGCGGGGACGGCGGTAAGGGCGGGTCTGTCTGGGCCGAGGTTGTGGATGGGCTGAACACCCTGATCGACTTCCGCTATCAACAGCATTTCTTCGCCAAGAACGGCCAGCCCGGTCGCGGTCAACAACGCACCGGCAAGGATGGTGACGACATCATCCTGCGCGTACCTGTCGGGACCGAGATTCTGGACGAGGACGAAGAGACCGTCATTTGCGACCTGACAGAGGTCGGACAGCGGTTCTTGCTGGCCAAGGGCGGCAATGGTGGGTTCGGCAACCTGCATTTCAAATCGGCCACCAACCAGGCCCCGCGCCGTGCAAATCCGGGGCAGGCGGGGATTGACCGCACCATCTGGCTACGGCTGAAGCTGATCGCGGATGTGGGTCTGCTTGGCATGCCCAACGCGGGCAAATCGACCTTTCTGGCAGCGACCTCGAATGCCCGACCCAAGATCGCCGACTATCCGTTTACAACGCTGCATCCCAATCTTGGTGTTGTCGGCGTCGATAACGTCGAATTCGTCGTGGCCGATATCCCCGGCCTGATCGAGGGCGCGCATGAGGGGCGCGGAATCGGCGACCGGTTCCTTGGCCATGTCGAACGCTGCGCGGTTCTGTTGCATCTAGTCGATGGCACCTCGGAAACCGTGGTCGAGGATTATCGGACCATCATCACCGAGCTTGAAGCCTATGGCGGAGAGCTGGCGGACAAGCCGCGCATCACCGTGCTGAACAAGATCGACGCTTTGGACGAGGAAGAGCGCGATCTGATCAAGGCCGAGCTTGAAGAGGCCGTTGGTGGCCCCGTCATGACCATGTCCGGTGTTGCTCGTCTCGGCGTGACCGAGGTGTTGCGGGCTTTGCGCGCGCAGATCGACGAAAACCGCCTTCGCCAAAAGCCCGCTGAGGAGGTTCAGTCTTGGCAACCCTGACCGCAGCACGCCGCTTGGTGGTCAAGATCGGGTCTGCCTTGCTGGTTGACCGGCACACCGGTTTGCTGCGCTCGGACTGGCTGAAATCACTGGCGCAGGACGTGGCGTGGCTCAAGGGGCAGGGCGCGGATGTCATTCTGGTGTCCTCCGGCTCAATCGCATTGGGTCGCGGCGTTCTGGGATTGCCGATGGCAGACTTGCCACTGGAGAAATCGCAAGCGGCAGCGGCAGTGGGTCAAATCAGGCTGGCGCGCGCCTATGAAGAGGCGCTGGCCCCTCATGACATCACCACGGCTCAGGTGTTGGTCACGCTGGAGGACAGTGAGGATCGGCGGCGCTATCTGAACTCGCGCGCCACGCTTGAGACTTTGTTGGGGCTGGGTGTTGTGCCCATCGTCAATGAAAACGACACCGTCGCCACGGACGAGATTCGCTATGGCGACAATGACCGTCTGGCCGCGCAAATCGCGGTGACGGTCGGGGCCGATCAGCTGATCCTTCTGTCCGACGTCGATGGGTTCTATTCCGGCAATCCGAACGAAGACCCCTCGGCCACCCGCTATGACACCATCGACACCATCACGCCCGAGATTGAGGCGATGGCAGGCGATGCCGGGTCCGGCCTGTCCAAAGGCGGGATGAAGACCAAGTTGCTGGCCGCCAAAATGGCGACTGCGGCGGGCTGTGACATGGCGATAACCGAAGGATCGCCCATCAACCCATTGAAATTGCTTGAAAATGGCGCGAACTGCACGTGGTTCACGGCGACGTTGGACCCGCATGCAGCCCGCAAGCGCTGGATCTCAGCCATGAAACCACGTGGGGAGATCAAGGTGGATGCGGGTGCCGCAAAAGCGCTGGCCAATGGCAACAGCCTGCTGCCCGCCGGTATCGTCGAAGTCACCGGAGATTTCGGGCGCGGCGACCCCGTTGCAATCCTCGACCCGCAGGCGCGGCGACTGGCGCAAGGGATCAGCCGCTATACCGCGCAGGAAGCGGACGCGATCAAGGGGCGCAAATCCTCGGAGATTGAGGCGACGCTGGGCTATCCCGGTCGCGCGGCGCTGATCCACAGGGATGATTTGGCGCTGTAATGGCGCAGAAAGGCATATGATATGAAGGACCTCGACAATATCCCCGCCCTGATGGCCGACCTTGGCAAACGCGCCAAAGAGGCTGCGCGCGAACTGGCCTTTGCCAGCGCCGAGCGCAAACATGCGGCCCTGATCGCGGCTGCTGAGGCCGTTTGGGCCAACCGTGCGGAAATCATCGAGGCCAACAAGAAAGATCTGGAGTTTGGTCGTGACAAGGGCCTGAGCCCCGCAATGATGGATCGCCTGATGCTGGACGAATCCCGCATTCAGGGCATGGTTGACGGGCTGCGCACTGTCGCGGACCAGACCGACCCTGTGGGTGAGGTGATCACCGAATGGGACATGCCCTCGGGCCTGAATATTCAGCGGGTGCGCACGCCGTTGGGTGTGATCGGCGTGATTTACGAAAGCCGCCCCAATGTGACAGCGGATGCGGGTGCTTTGTGCCTGAAATCAGGGAATGCGGTGATTCTGCGCGGTGGGTCCGAAAGCTTCCACTCCTCAACCGCCATCCACGCGTGTCTGGTCGAAGGGTTGAAGGCCGCGAACCTGCCCGCAGATGCGATTCAACTGGTTCCGACCCGTGATCGCGCCGCAGTTCAGGAATTGCTGACCATGACCGACTATGTCGATGTCATCGTGCCCCGAGGTGGCAAAGGCCTTGTCGGGCTGGTTCAGCGCGAGGCGCGCGTTCCGGTCTTTGCGCATCTGGAAGGCATCGTGCATATCTACATCGACAAAGCCGCTGACCCGCAAAAGACGCTGGACGTGGTGCTGAACGCAAAAACCCGCCGCACCGGTATCTGCGGCGCGGCTGAGTGTCTTCTGGTCCATCAGGACGTCGTAGACACGTTGGGGCGTGACGTGATCGCGGCGCTGATTGCAGCGGGTGTCGAGGTCCATGCCGAGGGCGCTCTGGCCACAGAAGGGACCGTCGCAGCCACCGCCGATGATTGGGGCAAAGAGTTTCTGGACAGCATCATCGCTGCCAAACCCGTTGCCGATATCGACGCGGCGATTGCGCACATCCAACAGTTCGGCTCGAACCACACCGACTGTATCATGACTGAGGACACTGCTGCCGCAGGGCGCTTCTTCGAACGGCTCGACAGTGCGATTTTGATGCACAACGCCTCAACCCAGTTTGCTGATGGTGGTGAATTTGGGATGGGCGCTGAAATCGGGATTGCCACCGGCAAGATGCATGCGCGCGGACCGGTGGGCGCGGCGCAACTGACCAGTTTTCAGTACCTGGTGCGCGGCAACGGCACCACCCGCGCCTAAAACCGAAGGGCGACGCGGGTTGAGTTGGTTTCTACGCTAACCCGCCGCCCCATCGCGGTCGCCGTCTCCGGCAGAAGGGCAAACTGCACCTGCGCAGGCGTGATCTTTTTGGGAAACCGCCCCGTTGTGACGTTCTTCCAAAGATCAGGGTCGACATTTAACTTGTCCGCCGTCCCGGTCACCTGCCAGCCGGTACCATTGACTGAAATCTCGACCTCGCCACCCAAGGGCATCGCACTTTCGCAACACATCAGCGCCAGAAAGGCCAGCTTGACCTGATTGCGCGGCACCGGCTCGGTCAGGTTCCAGTTCACCCGCACACGTCCGGCGCGTTCGATATCCTTCAGCAATTCAGCGACTTCGGTCTTCCCCAGCGGCTGATCGCTGGCCGACCCGAACGCCACCCGAAAGAACCGGATACGCGCGCCCGCGCTGCCAACACTGCCCGAGATCAACTCCATCTCGGGGCCCTGCACTGCGCCAACCATGTCCAACAGTTCCAATCCGTTGGTGATTGCCCCAATCGGGCTGATCAGATCGTGACAGATCCGCGAGCCGATCAGCTCGGCCAGGTTGACGTCCGTAGCGCCCATGCGTACCTCCTGCTGTATCTGCCACCGGACCGGAGCCCAAATGTCAGACCTCAATGCCATTCTTGCACCGGGCATGTATGTCCGCCACCCGGATTTCCCCGATTGGGGTATCGGACAGGTGCAGTCCAACATCGCAGGCAAGATCACCGTTAACTTTCGCGAGCAGGGGAAAGTGGTAATCGACGGGACACGCATTGCCCTGGTGCCGGTCTTTGATCCGTGAAACTGGTTTAGGAAAGGTTAACGCTGAACACCAGATGTGGCCGTGTTGCCTTTACGTGAAAACCTGCGGTATCAGCCGGGGGCAATTCAAAGGATAGACATGCCGGATACAGGCCCCTCATTTACCATCAAACTCGCCGAAACCGAGGATGACCTGCGCGCCGCGCAACGGCTGCGCTATGATGTGTTCGTGCGCGAACTGGGCGGCGGCGGCGAGATGGTCGATCACGACGCGGGTCTGGAACAGGACAAGTTCGACCCGTATTTCGATCACATGCTGGCCATTGACGACCTGAGTGGCGAAGTTGTGGGCGTTTACAGGCTGTTACCGGGCGAACGTGCTGCGGAAATCGGGCAGTTCTATTCCGAAGACGAGTATGATCTGACCGTCTTAAAGCAAAGCGGACGCAAGCTGTTGGAATTGGGCCGGTCCTGCCTGCATGCAGATTATCGCGGTGGTACTGCGATGTATCACCTGTGGAATGGCTTGGCCGCCTATGTGAACGAACGCGGGATCGAAGTTCTGTTCGGCGTCGCCAGCTTTCACGGCACCGATGTTCAACCCCTCGCGCAATCCCTGTCCATGCTGCACCACAACCATCTGGCCCCCGAGGATCTGCGGGTGCGGGCACAGCCGGACGTGTTTCAATCGATGGATCTGGTCGCGCCCGAAGACCTCGACCGCCGCGCCGCGATGGTGCAGGTGCCCGCGCTGATCAAAGCCTATTTGCGTTTGGGTGGATTTGTGGGCGAGGGGGCGTTTATCGACCATGCGTTCAACACCACGGATGTTTGCCTGATCCTGGATACCGCCCGTATGAACGAGCGGCAAAAACGCATCTATGGTGGGGCATAACCGGCGTGAACGATCCATTGTGGAATAGTGACGAGGCACCTGACCCGATCAATCTGGGTCCGCTGGGCTGGGTTCTTGTCATCTTGCGCGGGGTGCCTCTGGCGCTTTTGGTGTTTGGGGGCCTGATCGTCCTTCTGACCATTCGCCTGTTCGAACTCCCTCTCTTCGGGGTTCGTCGTCCGATTACTCCGTTCATCGCGCAATTTGTGTGCCGCAATGCACTCCGGTTTCTGGGTATCGGTTTTCGAACGTCGGGCGAGTTGATGCAGCAGCGCGGAGCTGTGGTGGCGAACCACACGTCCTGGCTGGACATCTTCGCCCTGAACGCGCGCAAGCGGATTTACTTTGTGTCCAAGGCCGAGGTCGCGAAATGGCCCGGAATCGGCTGGCTGGCCCGTTCGACCGGAACCGTATTTATCGAGCGGAACCCAAAAAAGGCGCGCGAGCAGACCAAAGTGTTCGAGTCTCGCCTGAAGGCCGGACACAAACTGTTGTTCTTCCCCGAAGGGACTTCGACCGATGGATTGCGGGTTTTGCCATTTAAAACAACGCTCTTCGCGGCATTCTTCGCAGATGAACTGCGTGATTTTATGTATGTGCAGCCTGTTTCCGTCGTGTTTCACGCGCCAAAGGAGCAACCGGATCGGTTCTATGGCTGGTGGGGTGATATGGAGTTCGGTCCGCACCTTCTCAAGACACTCGGCGCACTGCGTCAGGGTTCGGTCGAACTGATTTACCACGCGCCCGCCAAGGTCAGCGACTTTGAAAACCGCAAGGCGCTGGCAGCCCATTGCGAAGAGGCCGTGCGGCATGCGCACAGCCTGGCGCGGCTTGAAAAATAAGGGCAAAAGGCCCTTGCACTGCATCAAAACCTGCCGTATACGCGCGCCATTCAAACCCGCAGGCGGGGTTTGGGCTTTTTGAGGGAGACATCCTCATCAAGACCGCCGGTTGGAGCATCCGCTTCTTTCACCCCCGCCCAGGCGTAAACCGGAAAAGGAAAATAGCATGGCTCTTCCCGAGTTCTCCATGCGTCAGCTGCTGGAAGCTGGCGTTCACTTTGGTCACCAGACACAGCGTTGGAACCCCCGCATGGGCCCGTTCATCTATGGTTCGCGCAATGGCATCCACATCATGGACCTGACCCAGACTGTTCCGATGCTGGACCAGGCGCTGCAGGCCGTTCGTGACACCGTTGCAAAAGGTGGCCGCGTTCTGTTCGTTGGTACCAAGCGTCAGGCCGCCGGCCCGATCGCCGAAGCCGCTGAAAAGTCGGCTCAGTACTACATGAACCACCGCTGGCTGGGCGGCACGCTGACCAACTGGAAAACCGTTTCCCAGTCGATCAACCGTCTGAACCAGATCGACGAAGCGATGGAATCAGGCGCCGAAGGCCTGACCAAGAAAGAGCGTCTGGGCATGGAACGTGACCAGGCCAAGCTGCAGGCGTCGCTGGGCGGTATCCGCGAGATGGGCGGCGTTCCTGACCTGCTGTTCGTCATCGACGTCAAAAAAGAAGCACTGGCCATCGCCGAAGCCAACAAGCTGGGTATCCCGGTTGTGGCCGTTGTCGATACCAACTGCTCGCCCGACGGCGTTGACTATATCATCCCCGGCAACGACGACGCAGCGCGCGCCATCGCTCTGTACTGCGATCTGGCAGCCCGTGCCGCGTTGGACGGCATGACCGCTCAGCTGGGTGCCGCAGGCGTTGACCTGGGCGAGTTCGAAGAAGCCCCGGTTGAAGAAGCCGTTGCAGAAGAAGCTGAAGCACCTGCCGAAGCGTAAGCTGCCCGTCACGTAAATGACATATGGGGCAGGGTATGACCTGCCCCAATTCCGTTTGAATTGAGGAGAGCCAAGAGATGGCAATCACAGCAGCAATGGTTAAAGAACTGCGCGACGCAACCGGCGCAGGCATGATGGACGCAAAAAAAGCGCTGACCGAAACCGGCGGCAACATGGACGAAGCCGTTGACTGGCTGCGCACCAAAGGTCTGGCCAAAGCGGCCAAGAAATCGGGCCGTACCGCAGCAGAAGGTCTGGTTGCTGTTCACGTCAACGGTGGCAACGGTGTTGCAGTCGAAGTGAACTCGGAAACCGACTTCGTTGCGAAAAACGCCGAGTTCCAGGAAATGGTTGGCAAGATCGCTTACGCAGCCGAAGGCGTCGACAATGTCGAAGCGCTGCTGGCCGCTGATCTGGGTGGAAAATCCGTTGCCGACACCCTGACCGACAAGATCGCCACCATCGGCGAAAACATGTCGGTACGCCGTATGGCCAAGCTGTCGGGCGACACTGTTGTGTCGTACGTCCACAACGCAGCCACCAACGGCATGGGTAAAATCGGCGTTCTGGTCGCTCTGACCGGTGGCGACGAAGCGATCGGCAAGCAGGTTGCGATGCACATCGCTGCTGTGAACCCGGCAGCTCTGTCCGAGGCCGACATGGACCCGGCAGTTGTCGAGAAAGAAAAGCAGGTTCAGATGGACATCGCCCGCGAATCCGGCAAGCCGGAGCAGGTGATCGAGAAGATGATCGAAGGCCGCATGAAGAAATTCGTCGCGGAATCGACTCTGCTGAACCAGTCGTTCGTTGTGAACCCTGACCTGACCGTTGAAGCAGCGGCCAAAGAAGCGGGCGCAACCATCACCGGCTTCATCCGTCTGGAAGTTGGCGAAGGCATCGTGGTCGAAAAAGAAGACTTCGCAGCCGAAGTCGCCAAGGCGGCCCAAGGCTAAGCGACCATTCAGGGCCTCGTCAGTGGCCCGACACAACAAAAAAACCGGTTACGCACAGCGTAACCGGTTTTCTTTTTGGCCAACGTCAGGCCGACGCAAACCAAGAGGAAGAAGGATGGAGGGCCCCGCATGATGGGGATGGTCGAGGCCCCCCAAATTTCCGACCTCGTGACGCGGACAAATAGGCGCCTCAGTGTCAGAGTGACCAGAGAGCTCTGAAATTGCAAAGATCTGATCGATGTGTTCCCTGGCTAAAGCCACCACTCACGGAACAATATCAATCTGCAACTTTATCGCGTAAACCGGAAGTCATGATTTCCTTACCTAAGGTAAATTGACGCAGTTTAGCGTCAGAAATCAACAACATCAGGCCTCCATGATGAACATTTGGTTGTGTAGCGAGGCCTTGAGGACCGCTTGCGCCGTGGTTTCAACCGAAAGCGACTCGCGCGCGAGCCTCAGGTGCTTTTCCACGGTGGCCGAGGTCAGCCCCATCAACAGCGCAATGTCCTGAGTCGTCTTGCCATCCCCGACCCATTGCAGCGCCTCGCGCTGTCGTTTGGTCAGCGCCCGGTTCGGGGGATTGTAGGGCAGGGTCAGGATCTTGAGATGCGCCATGTTGTTCATCAACAGGATGTCTTCGCCATGCTCTGCCCAGATCTCGTCAACTTCATCCTGACTTGGCCCACCTTTTGCGGACAGCGAAATCGCACCCTTCGACCGCATCGAAACGGAATTGAAGCTAACCGTGTAGCCCGTCACTACGCCCATCGACTTGTTGAACTCAAAGACCTTGCGTTCCTGCGCCGTCATACGACCGCTGGACATCATGTCCTGGATCATCCGCCAACTGGCAGCGCCTTCGTTGTCCAGCGCCCATTTGAGCATCGGGGCATGGAAGTACAGTCCGCCCTTCAGAAAACCGTCCACGTAGTTGTGGCAGTGATTGGTCAGGATCACGAAATCCTCGGGGTCGCCCAGTGAGGTTTCGGTGCGGAACTGCGTATAGCCATAAATCAGCCGGTCAAAGCCATATTCGGCCATCTGCCGGCAATGCGCGTCCCACAACTCTTCCAGGGTTTTGGCGTAGCTTACGAAATGCAGGTATTCTTTCAGAGTCATCCGGCACCTCTTGACCCCAAATGGGCGGCCAGCGCGTCAAGCGCCAGAACATAGCTCTGCGCCCCGAACCCGCAAATCTGCCCCAGTGCTACCTTTGCGATATAAGACGTATGGCGAAAGGTTTCGCGGGCGTGGATGTTGGACAGATGAACTTCGACCATCGGAAGTTCGACAGAGGCGATCGCATCCATCAGCGCGATAGAGGTATGCGTATACGCACCCGCGTTAAGAACCAGACCGTCCTGCGCGCCCCGCGCCGCATGAATCGCGTCGATCAACGCGCCTTCGTGGTTGGATTGGAAATGCGTGACATTCAGGCCGATGGACGCACCATGTTCGACACACAAATCCTCGACCATCTGCAAGGTGGTGCTGCCGTAAACCTCGGGCTGGCGCGTGCCCAGCAAATTAAGGTTCGGACCATTCAAAACCAGAACGTTATTCATGTCTTTACTATCCCCATTACAGGTTCATAGACATGAATAGGCCAGATTGTCTACCGCGCTGTGTCGCATTGCAGCATAAGCGCCTCGGGCTGTGATCTTGTGCCGCTTGTTCAGCGGGAATTTCAGTCTGAACCGGGCGTGACGACCAGCTTTCCCAGAACCGAACGCCCGGCCAGCAGATCCAGCGCCTGTCCGGCTTTGGCCAGCGGGAATCGATCACTGATGCGCGGTTTGATGTGTCCCGCAGCATAGAGGCCAAACAGCTCGGCAACGTTTTCCGCGTGCCCCTTTGGGTCACGGAATACGGACGCGCCCCAGAATACGCCAACGACCTGACACCCTTTGAGCAAGGGAAGGTTCAGCGGGATGTTCGGGATCCCTGCCGGGAAGCCGACAACCAAAAAGCGCCCGTTCCACGCCATACTGCGCAGGGCGGGCTCGGCAAAGGGTCCTCCGACCGCGTCATAGACGACATCCACACCATTTGACCCGGCCAATGCTTTGATCTGGCCCGAGAAGTCCTTTTGCGCCTGTTTGTCCATGTCTTTCGGGTACACGATGGTTTCATCCGCGCCGACCTGACGACAGAACTCGGCCTTGTCCTGCGAAGACACCGCCGCAATCACCCGCGCGCCCATGGCCTTACCCAACTCAATCGCGGCCGAACCGACGCCTCCGGCCGCGCCCAGAACCAAGAGGGTTTCGCCGGATTGCAGATGCGCGCGGTCTTTCAGGGCGTGGTACGAGGTGCCGTAGGTGAAAATGAAACAGGCGGCGTCCTCATACGGCATCTCGTCCGGAATCTTGATCGCCGTCGCAGCCTTGAGTGTCAGGTGCGTCGCAAATCCGCCGTGACCAGTCAGCGCCAGCACCCGATCACCCGGTTCAAATCCGGTGACGCCTTCACCGATGGCCAGAACCTCTCCGGCAATTTCTCCGCCGGGGGCAAAGGGGCGCGGGGGTTTCATCTGATAAAGATCGCGGATGATCAGCGTGTCGGGGAAGTTCACGCCAGCCGCTTTCACTTCGATCAACAGATCGCCTTTGCCGGGGGTTGGATCGGGCAGGGTGGTCAGTTCCAAAGTCTCGGGCCCGCCGGGCGCGACGCTGAGTAATGCTTGCATGTTGACCCTGATGTCTCTGTTATTCTGTCACAGGAAGCTTTGGTGCAGGATCATGTGTTGTCAACGGGCCACCCCCTTGGTTCCCGCAACGGCACCTGCCCACAGATGTCAGTGAGGAGCAGACCATGACCCCCGAGACCCTATTTTCGCTGCAAGGCAAAACCGCGCTGGTGACAGGTGGTGCAACCGGCATCGGGCGCATGGCGGCCGAGGCTTTGGTCAGGGCCGGGGCCCATGTCCTGATCGCCTCGCGAAAAGGCGACGCCTGCGCAGCAGTTGCCCAAGAGCTGAACGCGCTGGATGCACCGGGCAGCGCGGTTGGATTTGCCGGGGATCTGGGAAGCCAGGAAGGGATTGATGCACTGGTTGCGGACATTAATGCGCGCACTGATCGCCTTGATATTATTATGAATAATTCCGGCGTTAGTTGGGGCGCGCCAATGGGGCAGTTCCCGTATGACGCTTGGGACAAGGTCATGTCCGTCAACGTTGCTGGTATATTTGATCTGACCCAGAAACTGTTGCCCTTGCTGATGAAGTCCGGCACCGCCGAAGATCCTGCGCGGGTCGTCAATGTCGGCTCGGTCATGGGTGAGGTTCCGATGGGCGATGGGGCCTATAGCTATTCGGCGTCTAAAGCTGCGGTGCTGCACCTGACCAAAATCTTGGCGAAAGAGTTGTCGCCTTACCATGTCACCGTGAACGCCCTGGCCCCGGGGCCGTTTGTGTCGCGCATGACAGCTTTTGCCACAGCGGACGAAGATACTCGCGCAAAGGTCGGCAAATCCGTCCCTCTGGGCCGCGTGGGCCGGGACGAGGATATTGCGGGCTGTATGCTGTTTCTGTGCGGACGCGGTGGCAGTTACGTGACCGGTGCGGTTATCCCAGTATCAGGTGGCATTAACGTTGTGACTGCCGGTAATATCTTTGAAGCTGCGTTCTAAGTGCGAGGGCCAGTTATGAGCACCGAAACCGATCTGGACCTGGATGCTGTCGACGCCTACCTGTCCCAACATCTGGCGGGGTATGAAGGTCCGCTGGACGCCACGAAATTCGCCATCGGCCAGTCGAACCCGACCTTCCGGTTGCGTACGCCAAAACAATCGTACGTTTTGCGCCGCAAGCCCCCGGGTGTGCTGCTGAAATCCGCCCATGCGGTGGATCGAGAGTTCCGGGTGCAACGCGCCCTTGCCGACAGCCGCGTTCCGGTGCCGCGCATGCTGTTACTGTGCGAGGATGATTCGGTGATCGGGTCGGCATTCTACGTAATGGAACATCTGGAAGGCTGGGTCTTTCTTGAGCCGCAGATGGAGGGCGAAAGCAACGATGCCCGCCGCGCGGTCATCGACGAAATGAACCGGGTTCTGGCAGAGTTGCATATGGTGGACATCGACGCCGCTGGTCTGACTGACTACGGCCCGACGGGGAACTATTTCGAACGCCAGATCTCACGCTGGACCAAGCAATACCGCGCATCCGAAACCGCGAACATTGCGGACATGGACAGGTTGATCGGCGCGCTGGAGACGTCGCTTCCGCAGGATGACGGGCAACGGACGCTGGTGCATGGTGATTATCGCATCGACAATCTGATGTTCGCCGCAGACGGCACAAACTGCATCGGTGTTCTGGATTGGGAATTGTCGACCATCGGCCACCCCTATGCAGATCTGGCAGCCGTGATCATGCAGTGGCAAATGCCTCCGGGAAAAGAGGGGCGCGGGCTGGCCGGAATCGACCGGGATGCTCTGGGCCTGCCTAGTGATCGGGCCTTTATCGCACAATATTGCGAACGGCGCGGACTGCCGGGGATCGACAATTTCGGCTTCTATCTGGCCTTCAACTTCTTTCGGATGGCGGGGATTTTGCAGGGCGTCTACAAACGCGCTCTGGATGGCAACGCGTCCGATCCAAAGCGCGCCCAGGCGTTCGGAGCCTATGTTCCCATCTTCGCGCAACACGGGCTGGCCGCGCTGGAACGACGTTAGGTAGGGTCGTCAAGCATCTAATTTTTCAGAGAAAGTTCAAGATCGAGATTGGCAAGGCTGTTCTTGCCAAAAAACATCTCGGACCCAACGAACATACTGGGAACACCAAAGGCGCCCCGCCTGACGATGTCCTTGGTCTGCTCTTTCAGCAATTGCTTGGTCTCGGGCGCGGCGATGGCCTCGCGGATTTTGCGGACGGGCAGTTCGGCCTCGCGCAGGATCTCTGATAGTACATTCAGCTCATCGACCTTTTGACCATGCACCCAAATCGCATCAAATACTGCGTCTATATATTTGTTTTCCCATGGCTTTCCGGAGGCAAAATACGCGCCGCGCATGGCGAATTTGGTGTTCACCGGAAAATGCGGGCTCATGTGAAAGCTTACGCCGCGACGGCGGGCAAAGCGATGCAGGTCATGGGTCAGATAGGATGATTTCTGACGGTTCTCTGAAAAAGCCTCGAACGGGCTTTGGTTATGCGTGGATTTGAAGATAACCGGCAACATCACCGGGACCGGCACGACCGTGGCCTTGTGCCCCTTGGCGATTTTCGGCAGCATTTTATACGCGAGAAACGCATTCGGGCTGCAAAAATCGTAAACGAAATCTATGGTTTGCGCCATGTCGGTACTCCAAAAGAAGGTGTCGGCAGATCTTTAGAACAGGCACGCAACGAATCTGCGACGGGGGCAGCCTTTCATAGAAAGTAATCGCTTATGGCCTGCACATTGCAAGGGACAAACTTTGCCGTGCTGGCATAGGGTGAAATCAGGCAGCATTCAGACAGGTTCATCATGACATCCTTCGACCCAAACCGCCTGAACCGCATCCGCACCTGGATAGATCGGTATGTCACGCAGCGAAAATACGCGGGCAGCGCGTTTTTGCTGACACATCAAGGTACCGAGGTGTTCTTTCACGCCTGCGGCCAGCGCAGTGTTGAAAAGGATCTGCCGTTTCAGCGGGACACGCTGACCCGGATTTACTCGATGACCAAACCGATCACGTCGGTCGGGCTGATGATGCTGGCCGAGAAGGGGCTGTTCCACCTGGATGCGCCTCTGTCCGATTTTCTACCGGAATTCAGGGGGATGCAGGCGCTTGTTCCCGGTGCCGAACGGCTGGATCAAACCGAGGATGCGCCGACGCCAACGCTTCATCAGTTGCTGACGCATACAAGCGGGTTCAGCTATCCGTTCAATCCAGGCCTTTTGCCCGAAGCGATGGATGAACAGGATCTGTTATTCAAGCCTAACCAAGGGGTTTTGGCAGATCGTATCCGTGATCTGGCCGCGTTTTCGCTGGCGTTTCAGCCCGGTACGCGGTGGGAATACTCGGTCAGCACGGATGTGTTGGGCCGCGTGATCGAAATCGTGTCCGGCCTGCCGCTGGATCAGTATTTCGCGCAAGAGATATTCGCACCACTTCAGATGACCGAAACCGGCTTTTCGGTGCCTCAAGGGGCAGGGGACCGGTTTGCCTCGCTCTACTCGCCCTTGTCCGGCGATGCCATGGCGCTGAACTCTGCCGAGCGGGGCACGGAAACTCTGCGCCTTGTGGATGAGGCCGGATCATCGCCCTTTGAACGCACGACCACATTTTCCGGCGGTGGCGGGTTGATCGGCACCATCGACGATTATGCGCGGTTTGTCGAAATGCTGCGCAATCGGGGGGCTTTTAACGGTCACCGTCTGCTGGGGCCGAAGACCGTAGACTTCATGCTTTGCAACCACTTACCGGGCGATATTGCCTCGATGGGTCCCAGCAGTTTTGCCGAACAACCGATGGAGGGGATGGGTTTTGGTCTGGGCGGATCGGTCGTCCTGAATCCGGGCAGGGTGCGTGTGCCGGGATCGGTCGGGGATTTCAGCTGGGGCGGCATGGCCTCGACCTATTTCTGGCTCGACCTGCAAAACGATCTTACAGCCGTGTTTTTTACGCAATTGTCGCCATCCAGTTCCTACCCGTCCCGGGCCGAGTTAAAGGCGCTGGTTCTGGCCGCCATGATTGAATGATCCGATACCGGCTGATACCCAAAGCACGATCACTTCCGGAGACAGGACCATGACCGAAGCCGAACGTATTCTTCTTGACCTTCTGGATATTGAACGGCTTGAGGTTGATCTGTTCCGGGGCACCGGGTCTGGCGGCGAAACCCCGACCCGCATCTTTGGCGGGCAGGTGATCGCCCAGGCCCTGGCCGCAGCCTATCGAACGGTTGAGGATCGGCTTTGCCACTCTTTGCACGCCTATTTCATTCGTCCCGGCGATCCGTCGATCCCTGTTATTTATCAAGTGGATAGAGCGCGGGATGGAGGCTCTTTTACAACTTGTCGGGTTGTTGCGGTTCAGCATGGGCGGCAAATTTTGAACATGTCGGCTTCGTTTCATGTTCAGGATGAAGGATGGGAACATCAGCATGCGATGCCCGCTCTGAACGGGCCAGAAACCTATCCGTCCCGAGCCGAGCTTCGGGGCAAATACCTGGACCGCGTTCCCGAGAGGCTTCGCAAGGAACTGATGCGCGAACGTCCTATCGAGGTGCGAGAGGTTGGGCATCTGGACCCGTTCAATCCGGCGGTGGCAGATGACCGCAACCAGATCTGGTTCCGCATGGGGGCCGCCGCAACCGCTGATGCCCGAACACAGCACCTGTTGCTGGCATATGCCTCGGATATGGGTCTGCTGAGTTCGGGAATGCGCCCGCATGGGCTAAGCTGGTTCACCGGACAGGTGAACGGCGCAAGCCTTGATCATACAATGTGGTTTCATGCGCCGGTGCGTTTCGAGAACTGGCATCTTTACGCGATGGATTCACCGTGGTCAGGGCAGGGACGTTCGTTCAATCGCGGCTCGATCTATTCGCAGGACGGCGTTCTGGTCGCCTCGGTCGCGCAGGAAGGTTTGATGCGCAAACCACAGTCGAGGGTTTAGTTATCTTCCACAAACTGTTGATTTAACTTCCGCATTCCGCCCAGCCAACGATCATAGTCGGCGGATTTGAGGCGGATGTAATCCAGAACCTGAGGGTGTGGCAGAACAAGAAACTGTTCGGCGCGAATGGCCTCGACACAGGCGTTTGCGACGTCTTCGGGTTCCAGCATCCCGTCTATGGCGGCGACCGAAGCCTCGTGCCCGCGCGTCATCTCGGACCGCACGGCCTGAGGGCACAGGACCGATACGCCCAGGCCTTTGTGGCCATAGGTCAAGGACAACCATTCGGCAAATCCTACGGCTGCGTGTTTCGTCACGCCATATGGCGCAGCGCCCGGTTGGTTCAAAAGTCCGGCCGCCGAGGCCGTTATCAGCACATACCCGTTGCCACGTTCGATCATGCGCGGCACCAGATGGCGCGCCATCCAGACATGAGACATAACGTTGATGGTCCAGATCCTGTTCCAGTCGTCATCCGGAATATCCGGGCCGCCAAGCGTCAGGATGCCAGCATTTGCACAGAATAGATCTATCGGCGCGATCTCGCTTTCTACATGATCGATCAGAACTTTGATTTGCGCTTCGCTGGACACATCACAGGGATAGGCATGGCCGCCGATACCAGAGGCAACGGTTTGCGCGGCTGCAAGATCAATGTCCGAACACACGACCGTTGCACCGTCCTGCGCAAACCGCTCGGCCAGACCTTTGCCAATGCCGCCAGCGGCGCCGGTTACAACAACTGTTTTTCCATTTATATCCATAGGGCGTTTCCGGTGTGGTTCAGATATGTGCGCTAAGCGTCGGGTTTTGCAGTGTTTTCAAATCACCTAACTTTACATAATACTGATTATACGATTATCTAAACACTGCTCCCACTGCCGCCAATCGCACGGTTGGCGGCAGATTTGGGATTGGTGCAAGACTTAATAAAACGCCTGCAACCCCGTCTGAGCACGCCCCAGTATCAGCGCATGCACATCATGCGTGCCTTCGTATGTATTCACGGTCTCCAGATTGACCATATGGCGGATCACGTGGAACTCCAGCGAGATGCCGTTGCCGCCGTGCATGTCACGGGCCATGCGTGCAATGTCCAGCGCCTTGCCGCAGTTGTTGCGTTTCACAATCGACACCATCTCGGGCGCGGCCTCGGCCTGGTCCAACAAACGACCGACACGCAAGCTGGCCTGCAGGCCCAAGGCGATCTCGGTCTGCATATCCGCCAGTTTGCGCTGGAACAGTTGGGTCTGTGCAAGCGGCTTGTCGAACTGCTTACGGTCCAGCCCATATTGACGCGCTGCGTGCCAGCAGTGTTCCGCAGCCCCCATGACGCCCCAGCTGATGCCATAGCGGGCGCGGTTCAGACAGCCGAACGGACCTTTCAGGCCCTGAACATGCGGCAACAACGCGCCCTCGCCCACTTCAACGCCGTCCAGAACGATTTCACCGGTGATCGACGCGCGCAGGCTTAGTTTGTTTTGAATCTTCGGCGCGCTCAGGCCTTTCAACCCTTTGTCCAGAACAAACCCGCGAATTTTGCCGTCATGGGCATCGGACTTGGCCCAGACCACGAATACATCCGCAATCGGAGCGTTTGAGATCCACATTTTGCTGCCGGTCAACCGATAACCACCATCGATTTTCTCGGCCCGCGTTTTCATGCCTGCGGGATCCGAGCCTGCGTCCGCTTCGGTCAGGCCAAAACAACCGATCCATTCGCCAGAAGCCAGTTTCGGCAGGTATTTTTGACGCTGTTCTTCGCTGCCGTAGGCATAGATCGGATACATGACCAGCGAGCTTTGCACTGACATCATCGAGCGATAGCCGGAATCCACACGCTCAATCTCGCGCGCGACAAGGCCGTAGGACACGTAGTTGCCGCCCAAACCGCCGTATTCCTCCGGGATCGTGGTGCCCAGCAGGCCCATCTCACCCATCTCACGGAAGATCTCAGGATCGGTTTCTTCGGTCTGGAAAGCGGCAGTCACGCGCGGCAGCAGCTTTTCCTGAGCATAGGCCCGGGCGCTGTCGGTGATCATCCGTTCGTCTTCTTGCAGTTGGTCAGACAGGCGAAACGGGTCTTCCCACGAAAATTTACCCAGATCCGGCGCATCTTTTGCACGCAAGGTCGGTTTCGTTTGAGGCGCGTTCATTGTGCTTCTCCGCTTGATCAGATTTGCTGCACCCTAACGTGGGTCTGCCGCAAAAAACAGCAAGAGTTTGGCACGTGTCCACAAGCAATTGTCATGGGCAGGAAACCGGTGTCCGAGGTCCCTGCCCTTGATGTGTTATCCCAAAGCGTAACCGGCGCCGCGCACAGTGCGCACAGGGTCTTCACCGCCATGTTGGGTCAATGCCTTGCGCAGCCGACCGATATGAACATCGACGGTCCGCGTATCGACATAGATGTCGCGGCCCCAGACCCGATCCAGCAGTTGCTCGCGGCTCCAGACGCGTCCCGGTTTTTCCATGAAGGTACTCAGCAGCCTGAACTCGGTCGGGCCCAGTTTCAGCGGCTTGCTGTCGCGGCTGACCTTATGCGTCTCGGAATCAAGAACAATGTCGTCGAACTCCAACAGGATGCCCACGGTCGCCGGACGCACGCGCCGCAATTGGGTGCGCACGCGGGCCATCAGTTCGACAACCGAATAAGGTTTGACAACATAGTCGTCTGCGCCCGTTTCAAGGCCGCGCACCTTGTCGACCTCTTCCGAGCGCGCCGACAGCATGATGATCGGGATCGAGCGGGTATCAGGCCGGGTTTTCAACCGCCGACAAACCTCGATCCCGCTGAGATTGGGCATCATCCAGTCCAGAACGATGATGTCGGGGCTGTCTTCATCCACCAGAAGCAATGCTTCGTCACCGCTGGCGGCTTTGGAAACCCGAAACCCTTCGGCCTCGAGGTTATATGCCAGCACTTCACGCTGGGCGAGTTCATCCTCGACAACCAGGACAGTTGGCTGATCTGCGGACATCTTCTGCGTCTCCTAGACGGTTTGCGACGTGGTGTCGGCCTTGGGCCGCGCTTCGGCCGGGCGTTCACCCGTGACCAGATAGACCACCTGCTCGGCAATCGAGGTAACGTGATCGCCCATCCGTTCAATATTCTTGGCGATGAAATGCAGGTGCATACAGGCCGAGATGTTGCGCGGGTCCTCGGCCATATAGGTCAGGAACTCGCGGAACAGGCCGTTATACATCTGGTCGACATCTTCATCGCGGTTAATGACGTCGGTCGCCAGTTCGGCATCGCGCTGGATATAGGCGTCCAGGGCGTCGCGCAGCATCCGTTCGACTTCGCGCGCCATGCGGCGCAGGGCGGCGGCACTGCCGTTGACCTCGCCTGCATCGACCAGAACCGTGGTACGCTTGGCGATGTTCTTGGCATAGTCACCGATTCGTTCGAGGTTGCCGGATACTTTCAGCACTGAAAGAACCAGACGCAGGTCGCTGGCTGTCGGCGCGCGCAGCGCGATCAGGCGGGCGGTTTCCTCATCGATCACCTCTTCCAGCGCGTCGATGGCCTTGTCACCCTGCCGCACTTCCTGCGCCAATTCCACGTCGCGGGATTCAAGCGAGCGGGCGGCGCTCATGATGGCGGCTTCGACCAGGCCGCCCATCTTCATGATATGCGCCTGGATGGCCTCAAGGTCACGATCGAAAGCAGATGCAATATGTTGTTCGCTCATATCGGTCATATCTGAATACCTGTGCTCAGCCGATGCGGCCTGTGATGTAGCTTTCCGTGCGCGGATCTACGGGGTTGGTGAAGATCTGACCGGTTTCTCCGAACTCGACCAGATTGCCCAGATGGAAGAACGCGGTTTTCTGGCTGACGCGCGCGGCCTGCTGCATCGAATGGGTGACGATCACCACCGAATACTGCGCGCGCAGTTCGTCGATCAGTTCCTCGACTTGCGCGGTCGCAATGGGGTCCAGCGCCGAGCATGGCTCGTCCATCAACAGAACTTCCGGCTCAGTCGCTACGGCGCGGGCGATGCACAGGCGCTGCTGCTGACCACCCGACAGGCCGGTGCCCGGGGCATCGAGACGGTCTTTGACCTCATCCCAGATCGCACCGCGGCGCAGGGATTTCTCAACGATCTCATCCAGTTCCGCCTTGTTCTTGGCCAAACCGTGGATGCGCGGACCATAGGCTACGTTATCATAGATCGACTTGGGAAACGGGTTCGGTTTCTGGAACACCATGCCGACCTTGGCGCGCAGCTGCACCGGATCGACGCGTTTGTCATAGATGTCTTCGCCATCCAGTTTGAAACTACCCTTAACGCGCGCCACGTCGATTGTGTCGTTCATCCGGTTCAGGCAGCGCAGAAAGGTGGACTTACCGCAGCCCGACGGGCCGATGAACGCGGTGACGGTTTTGTCTTCGATATCGACATTCACATCTTTGATGGCGTGGGTGTCGCCGTAGTAGACTTGGCAGTCCCGGCACTCCAGCTTGATTTCATTGGTGTCCACTTGTCTCTCCACTCGCGACATGTCGTTCATAGTATAGCCCCTTTTTACCAGCGGCGTTCAAAGCGGCGGCGCAGGATGATTGCAATGATGTTCATGGTCAGCAGGAACATCAGCAGAATGATGATCCCGCCCCAGGCCTTTTCGTAGAAACCCACATCGGCGCGGGCGGCCCAGGTGTAGATCTGGGCGGGCATGGCCGAGTTTGCCTCGGTAAACCCGGCAAGGAAGCCGTCGGGGTAGCCACGGGCCACAAAGCCCACCATCCCGATCAGCAGCAGCGGGGCGGTTTCCCCCAAAGCCTGCGCCAAACCGATGATGGTTCCGGTCAGGATGCCGGGTGCAGCCAGCGGCAGAACGTGGTGGAACACCGCCTGCATTTTCGAGGCCCCTACCCCAAGCGCCGCGTCACGGATCGACGGAGGAACCGCCTTCAGCGACGCGCGGGTCGAGATAATGATCGTCGGCAATGTCATCAGCGTCAGCACCAGACCACCGACCAGCGGGGCCGATTGCGGCAGGTGCATGAACTGGATGAACACAGCCAGACCGAGGATACCGAACACAATCGACGGAACAGCGGCGAGGTTCGAGATATTTACCTCGATCAGATCGGTAAACTTGTTCTGCGGCGCGAATTCTTCCAGATAGATCGATGCCGCCACACCAATCGGCAGGGACAGGCCCAGAACGACCAGCATCATGAAGAACGAACCCACGACCGAGGCGCCGATACCAGCACCGCCGGGGTTGTCCACGCCCGAGTCTGCGCCGGTGATGAAGGGCCAGTTGAAGACCTGCTTGATGATCCCGGCCTCTTCCAGCGCATCCACCAGATCCAGGTCGCTTTTCTGAAGGAAGCGGCTGTCCTGAATGCTGTCGCGCGACACTCGGCCCTTGTAGTATCCGTCCACCCGGCTGGACGCTGCCAGATCAAACTCAACCGGTTGGCCCAACTGATCCGGGTTGTCCGCATAGAACGTCCGAATGGTTCCGCCGACTTTACCCAGAAGACGCTCAATCGCGGCCTCGTCGAAATCGACCTCAAGTCCGCTTTCATCCAGCTCTTTGTTCAAGGCCGCGATGAACAGGTCAGAATAGGCCTTGGTCTTGAACAAGGTGCTTTCGGCTTCTTCCTGTTCCTGCTCGGTCAGTGTGAATTCCACGCTGACAACGGTCCGGGTAAAGGCCGGGATCCCTTCGGACAGGATCGAGGCGAACAGGACGAGCAGAAAGAACAGGCCGGTGGCAATGGCCACGATCCCATAGGCGCGAAAGCGTTTTTCGGCATTGGCACGTTTGCGGGTATGTGCGTCTGACGCCGTGAGCGACACAGATTTGCGACGCGGCTCAGAGGTTTGCATGCTTGCGTCGGTCATTCGTACTGCTCCCGGTACTTGCGCACGATGTAAAGGGCAAAGACGTTCAGGCCCAGCGTGACAACGAACAGTGTCATGCCAAGCGCAAAGGCAACCAGCGCTTCGGGCGAGGCAAAATCTGCATCACCGGTCAGCTGGCTTACGATTTTCGCGGTGACGGTTGTCATCGCCTCAAAGGGGTTCAGGCTAAGCCGCGCTGCGGCCCCTGCCCCCAGAACCACGATCATGGTCTCACCAATGGCGCGCGAGGCTGCCAGCAGGATGGCACCAACGATCCCCGGCAACGCGGCAGGCAGAACCACCTGACGAATGGTCTCGGACTGCGTGGCACCCAACCCATATGACCCGTCGCGCATCGCTTGTGGCACAGCGTTGATGATGTCGTCGGACAGGGATGAGACAAACGGGATCAGCATGATGCCCATGACCAGACCGGCGGTCATCACAGCCGTACCGGCTTTCATCCAGCCCAAACCTTCATCGCCGAAGACACCCAGCAGCATCGGGCCAACGGTCAGCAGGGCGAACAGGCCGTAGACGATGGTCGGGATACCAGCCAGAACTTCGAGCAGCGGCTTGGCAATCGAACGAACGGCGGGCGAGGCATATTCGCTGAGGTAAATCGCAGCGAACAGGCCAATCGGCACCGCCACCAGCAAGGCAACGACCGAGATATACAGCGTGCCCCACAGCAGCGGCAGGATGCCAAGATCCGACGCGCCACCCCGGCCCGAAAAGCTGGGCGCCCAGGTGGTGCCAAAAAAGAAATCAGAGGCAGGGTATAGTCGGAAGAATTCCCACGTGTTGAAGACCAACGACAGAACGATGCCAACGGTTGTCAGGATGGCGATGGACGCGGCGGCCAGTAGCAAAACGCGGACGCCCTGCTCAACCACATTTCGCGCGCGATAGCTGGCATTGGTTTGCACCAGGCTGACGGCTGCGCCTGCCAGAGCAACAAGGATCACAGCGATCGTCATCACCAAATAGCCGCTTGCATTCATCACGCGATAGCGCTGCGCGGCTTGAAGAACCGGTTGCGTGATGGTCGATGTCACAACCTGCCCGGCGTCTTTCAAAAGTTGCGTGATGTCGGCGACGTCCGCGCTTGGGTTTTGGGCGACAGCCTCATCCAACTGACCCTGAGTGATAGCGGCATCCAGCCCCGAAGCGGTACGGCGCACTTCGGCCATGACCAGCCCGCGCGACGAGCCTTCCTGAATGGCCGAGTCCGGGATCATCCCCGAGATCTGAGAGTTCACGAATAACGGCTGCGCCAGCAGCCACACGATCAACAACCCAAAGGCAGGTATGACCACCTTCAGCGCGACATTGGCACCATAAAAGGACGGAAGGGAATGCAGTTCCCGACTGTCGCCCCCGGCGCTTTGCAAGGCGCGAGACCGCCCCAACACATAACCGACTGCCGCAATCGCCAAGACAATCAGAAAAAGCCAAACTATCGGCATAACGCCCCCACAGGTCTTGATCGGGAAGAAAAGAAACATGGGGGCGGCACAGAATGCCGCCCCCCGCAAATCATATCGAAGGGGGCTTAGCTGCCCGAACCCATGGTGACTTCGTTGGCAATTGCTTCCTGAGTTTTGGACAGCTCAGGGTCAGCAACCAGACCATAGTTGGCCAGCGGGCTCGACGGGCCAGCGATTTCGTCAGCGGTGAAGAACTGAGCGTATTCTTTCAGGCCGGGGATCACGCCGATATGGGCTTTCTTGACGTAGAAGAACAGCGGACGCGACACGGGGTATTCACCGGTCGAGATGGTCTCGGTCGACGGTGCGATACCGGACATGGTCGCAACTTTCAGCTTGTCGGTGTTGTTCTCGTAGAACGCCAGACCAAACACGCCAATGCCGTTCGGGTTGGTGTCGATACGGGCCAGGGTTTCGGTGTAGTCACCGTCGATGTCGACCGACTTGCCATCGGTGCGCACGTCCAGACATGCATCTTCGGCGTCATCTTCGCTCATGCCGCCTGCAACCATGGCTTCCATTGCACCGGTTGCTTCACAGCCGATCAGCAGAACTTTTTCTTCGAACACTTCACGGGTGCCGTGCTTGGTGCCCGGAATGAAACCGGCGATTTCAACGTCAGGCAGGTCGCCGTTGAACTCGGCCCAGGTGTTGTAGGGGTTGTCGACGATCTCGCCGTCTTTCAGGACCTTCGCGCCCAGGGCATTAAAGATGTCTGCGGGCTCAAACGCGGTGAAGGCAGGGCCAGACTGTTGGCTGGCAAAAACGATGCCGTCATAGCCGATGCGGACTTCCATGATGTCGGTCACGCCGTTTTCGGCACAGGCTTTGATTTCTTTTTCGCGGATGGCGCGCGATGCGTTTGCAACGTCGATGGTGTTTTCGCCAACGCCCTCACAGAAACGCTTCAGACCCGCCGAAGAACCACCCGATTCGACAACAGGTGTCGGGAAATCGGTGTTTTCACCAAACAGTTCAGCAACGATCGAGGCATAAGGCAGAACGGTCGACGAACCGGCAACCTGTACGTTGTCACGAGCTGCAGCAGTGGTTGCCGAGACGGCAGCGATTGCCAGCGCAGATGCCGACAGTTTTACAAAGGACATTTCAGTCTCCCTGAAAAGTAGAACTTGATCACCCCCATGATGATCTTGCGGGCACGTTTAAGTGAGGTGCGTAAGCCTTTTGTGACAGCTATGTAACAGCTTTATGACAGTCGTTATGAAAACTGAGTGACGTGACGCAAAGCTGCCATGCGCCGTTTACATACCGACGGGTTCAACCACGGACCCAGTCATTACCGTGGTAAAATAACAGTAAAGACCGATCCCTTGCCCAGATCGCTTTCCACGCGCAACCGCCCCCTGTGGCGATTGACGATGTGCTTTACAATCGCCAACCCCAACCCGGTTCCACCCAATTGACGCGAGCGGTGGCTGTCGGCGCGATAGAATCGCTCGGTCAGGCGCGGCAGGTGCACCGCATCGATGCCCGGGCCTTTATCCACGATCTGAACCCGAACCGCCGGGCCGCGCATGGCTGTGTCACGCTCGGACGGGACAATGCGCACTTCGACACTGCCGCCGCTGCCGCCATATTTGATGGCGTTCTCGATCAGGTTCGTGAACACTTGCCGCAACTGGTCGCTGTCGCCGATCAAAGGCACTGGGTCCTGCGGCGCGTTCAAATTCAGGACGACACTGGCATCCTCGGCCAAGGGTTTCAGCGAATTCAGCGTCGATTGCAAAAGCCCCGTCAGTTCCAGCTGTTCTTTGGGGCGCACCCTCTCTTCGCTTTCCACACGGTTGAGCGACAGAAGATCGCCAACAAGCCGGTTCATCCGGTTCGCCTCATCCGTCATGATCTGAAGAAACCGATCCCGCGCCGCCGCGTCCTCGCGCGCGGGGCCGCGCAGGGTTTCAATAAAGCCCATCAGCGCGGTCAGGGGCGTGCGCAATTCGTGGCTGACATTTGCGACGAAGTCACGGCGCATCTGGCTGGCCTGTTCCAGATGGGTAATGTCCTGAAAGATGGCCAGAACCGCCCCGCCCGAGACGGCACCGACACCGTTCATATAGCGGCACTGAACTTCGAACGTGGTGTCCTGCGCGCCGTCATTGGACAGATGTCGGGTTTTGCTGGGCCCTTTGCTGCGCAGGCTCTGCTCCATCGCGTCGATCACCTGCGGTTGGCGCAGGATGGTCGCGAAATGCCGACCTTGCATATTTTGCCCCAGCAGCGTGCGGGCATCGGTATTTGCGGCGATGATGCGCTCGGTCTGATCTACCATCAGCGCAGGCATCGGAATGGCCGACACTATTTCCGTAAGCAGGTCTTCTGACATCGGCTGATTCCGTACTTGTCCCGATCTGTCAGGACACAGGCCTCATGGTTTCGCGAAATTTGCGCATGTTCTGCTGATAGTGCAGCGCGCTGAACGTGATCCGCTGGGCCGAGGCATCATCCAACTGGCGCACAACTTTGCCCGGTGATCCCATGACCAGCGAATTGTCCGGGATTTCCTTGTTCTCGGTAATCAGGGCCCCTGCCCCGATCAGACAATTCTTCCCGATCTTTGCCCCGTTCAGAACAATCGCGCCCATACCGATCAGAGTGTTTTCACCGATGGTGCAGCCATGCAGCATGACCTTGTGACCAATGGTGCAGTTCGCCCCGATGGTCAGCGGATAACCCGCATCGATATGCATGACACAGTTTTCCTGAACGTTGCTGCCTGCGCCCACCCGAATCTCTTCATGATCGGCCCGGATCGTGCAGCCGAACCAGACCGAGGCGCCTTCTTCCAGAACGACCTTGCCGATGAGATTTGCATCCGGCGCGACCCAGGTGTCTTCATGGATTTCGGGTGCGTGATCACCCAGAGCATAAATGGTCATGACAGGGCCTCGAATTCGTTTTGCAATGTGCGGACGTGGTCTTGAAGTTTCGGCTGTTGAATGCGGCGCATCCGTTCGGCGCTGACGATGGTTTTCAGCTTTTCCTCGGTCGCGTCCAGATCATCATTGACCAGAACATAGTCGTAATAGCCCCAGTGGCTGATCTCATCCCAGCTTTTCAGCATCCGCTTGGCGATCACATCTTCGCTGTCCTGACCCCGGCCTTCCAGACGGCGGCGCAGTTCGGGGATCGAGGGCGGCAGGATGAAGATCGACAACGCGTGTTTTCCAAGGTCCGAATTACGGATCTGAACCTCGCCCTGCCAATCCACGTCGAACAGCACGTCCTTGCCCGCATCGATCGACTCGCGCACCGGGCCAGCGGGAGAGCCATAGAAATTACCGAACACATGCGCATGTTCCAGCATCTGGCCATTGGCGACCTGCTGTTTGAACTCATCCTCGGTCTGAAAATAATATTCGCGCCCGTGTTCTTCGCCCGGACGCGGGGCGCGGGTTGTGGCCGAGATCGAGAATTCAAGGCCGGTGTCCCAGGCCATTAGCCGGCGGGCCAAAGTGGATTTGCCCGCGCCTGATGGCGAAGACAGGATGATAAGTAGCCCGCGGCGATCTGCCATTTCAGTTCTTCCTATTTTCATTCAACATTCTGCACCTGCTCGCGCATCTGATCGATCACGGCCTTGAGTTCCAGCCCGACCGACGTCAGTTCCGCGCTTTGCGCCTTGGAGCATAGGGTATTGGTCTCGCGATTGAACTCCTGCATCAGGAAATCCAGTTTCCGCCCCACGGCCCCGTCCTGCGCCAACAGATCGCGCGCGGCGGCGACATGTGCGGTCAGGCGGTCAATCTCTTCCGTGATGTCGGCCTTCACCGCGATCAGCGCCAGTTCCTGCGCCACCCGATCCGGGTCGGCACCCTGCGCATTGTCCAGCACCCGCGCAAGGTTGTCGCGCAGCGCGTCTGCCATCTTGTCCTTGCGCTGTTCGGCCAGATCGGCAGCCTGCGTTGTCAGGGCTTCAACCTGATCCAGTTGAGCGCGCAGGATCTGGGCCAGCGCCTCCCCCTCGGTCCGGCGCATGTCGATGAAAGCCGCCAACAGGGGCGCAAACTCGGATGTCAGATGCGCAACCAGAGGCGCGGGATCATCGGCTTCGGTGCCTGCGTCCATCATCCCCTTCAGGGCCAGTAAATCGGTCGCCGTGGATGGGGCTAAGGCAATCCCCTTGGCCTGAGCCATCTCTTGCGTCTGCTGCAAGGCGTCCAGCGCCGCAGCCATTGCGGTTGCGTTCAGGGCCAGATCGGGTTGCGATTCATCCCGGCTGAGGCGCATCGACAGGGTCACGTTGCCCCGGCTCAGCGATTTGGACAGGGTGGCGCGCAGCGCAGCCTCAAGCCCGGTCAGCCAGTCCGGCACACGGATGCGCATGTCCAGGCCCTTACCGTTGACGCTACGCAGCTCCCAACTCCAGCTATGCGGGCCAAACTCCCCCGTCCCCGAGGCGAACCCGGTCATGGATCTGATCATGACTGCCCTTTCTGTCCCACACGTCTTTTTCTTGTCTGCCGCACCTAATGCCATTGGCTGGTCCAGAGCAAGAGTTTGCTCAACACGCAATTCATCCGCAGAAGTTAACCATTCGTTAAAGAATTCCTCCAAAATTGTATTAACCCGTGTCAATTTGGCCGTAGCACAGGCTGTCGGGCCGCGAATGCCCCCGATGCACTGCATTTTAGAAAATTGCGATCAATTGACGGTAGGGTGATGGTAATGAAAACCTTTTTCGGGACTGGCTCCGGCTCAGAATTTGGAAAGATCGTCGCAATGGATCGCTTTGACAGTGGACGCTCTCTTTCGCCGATCCGTCAGGCCGAGGCGTATTGGACCGCGTTGCTTTCGGAAGACGGTGTGCCCATGCGGTCGCAGATTGACCCGCGTGGATTAGAAAACGTTCTGCAATACACGTTCATTCTGGAACGCATCGCGCCCGGTCTGGCCCGGTTCCGGCTGGCGGGCACACATCTGAACCAGCTTGCCGGTATGGAAGTGCGCGGTATGCCGTTCACCGCCTTTTTCGAAGCTGATTCCCGGCCCAAGGTCAAAGACACGCTGGAACAGGTGTTTTCGGCCCCCGCAACGGCCGAGATGGGGCTTGTGTCCGGCGGAGGGTTCGGTCGCGCCCGCCTGCAGGCCCGTTTGATCCTGTTGCCGTTGAAAAGCGATCTGGGCGATGTCAGCCGGATCATGGGCGTCATGCTTTGCGATGGCACTATCGGCCCTACTCCGCGCCGCTTCACGATCTCGGACCAGCGTATCAAGCCGGTGTCCGAGTTGCAGACCCCAGCGGCACCTGCGGCCAGAGAATCCGCAGGCTTTGCCGAAGATCAGGCCGGATTCAAACCGGCGGCAAGCCATCTGCGGCTGGTTGTTTCCAGAGACGACTAACGAAAAACGGCGAGCCATTGGCCTGCCGTTTCGCATTCATATCTGCCCTGTTCAGCCTGCGGCGCGTTTCGAGCCGTTCCGGCGCAGGTTGGTCAGTTCTTCTGCCACCAGGAAGGCCAGTTCCAGCGACTGCGACGCGTTCAGGCGCGGGTCGCACGCGGTGTGGTAGCGGTCGGACAGGTCCTCTTCGGTCACGGCGCGGACGCCGCCGGTGCATTCGGTCACATCCAGACCGGTCATCTCGAAATGCACACCGCCGGGAATGGTGCCCTCGGCCTGATGCACGCCAAAAAAGTCGCGCACCTCGCGCAGGACGGAATCGAACGGACGCGTCTTATAGCCCGTGGCCGACTTGATCGTGTTGCCATGCATCGGGTCGCAGACCCAGGTGACATTGGCCCCTTCTTCTTTCACGGTCTTGACCAGACGCGGCAGATGCTCGCCCGCCTTGCCGGCCCCGAAACGGGCGATCAGGGTCAGGCGACCCTCTTCGTTTTCGGGGTTCAGCTTGGCCATCAGAACCTTGAGGTCTTCGGCAGTTGTGGTTGGGCCACATTTCAAACCGATCGGGTTCTGAACGCCCCGGCAGAATTCCACATGGGCACCGTCAGGTTGACGGGTGCGGTCGCCGATCCAGATCATGTGACCCGATCCAGCCAGCCAGTTGCCCGACGTGGAATCCAGACGCGTCAGCGCCTCTTCATATTCCAGCAGCAGACCTTCGTGGCTGGTGTAGAATTCAACGGTCGAGAATTCATGCGTGGTATCCGCCGTGATCCCCGCTGCATCCATGAAGTCGATGGTGTCCTGAATGCGGTCGGCAATCTCGGAGTATTTCTGCACGTCCTGCTCATCCGTGAACCCAAGGGTCCACGAGTGAACGCGGCTCATATCCGCGAAACCGCCGGTCGAGAAGGCGCGCAACAGGTTCAGCGTCGCCGCCGCCTGCGTGTAGGCCTGAAGCATCTTGGCCGGATTCGGAATCCGCGCCTCAGGGGTGAACGCCAGTTCATTGATGATGTCGCCGCGGTAGCTGGGCAGTTCCACGCCATCCACAACTTCGGTCGGCGCGCTGCGCGGTTTGGCAAACTGGCCTGCCATGCGGCCCACCTTGACCACTGGCACCTTGGCACCATAGGTCAGAACCATCGCCATCTGCAGCATCACCTTGAACGTGTCACGGATCGCATCCGCGCTGAATTGTTCAAAGCTTTCAGCGCAATCCCCGCCCTGCAGCAGGAAGGCCTCGCCGCGACCGGCGGCACCCAGATGTTGCTTGAGACGCCGCGCTTCGCCCGCAAAGACCAGCGGGGGATACTGCGAAAGCTGAGCCTCGACTTTGGCCAGCGCGGCCGCGTCGGTATAGTCTGGCATCTGAACCCGGGGCTTGTTGCGCCAGTTCGATTTTTGCCATTCGGTCATAGCTTTGATCTCCGCTGAAGTGTTCAGGTCGCTTCTATACAAAATGCATTGCAGAGTGACCATATCCCATTTGCGCCTCTTGACGCCGGAAACAAGCTTTGAGCATGGTGTCTGGCAAATCACACGCGACGGGGGGTCAACCGTCGTGGATTCGGGGAAACAACAGCCATGCAAGAGCAACGCCAAGTTGTCACAGTGGACGGCGGGTCGGATAAGCCTGTCAATTTCGTATTCATTTTGCTGGACAAGTTCTCGCTTTTGTCGTTTGCGTCTGCGCTGGACAGCCTGCGCATTGCCAACCGCATGGCCGGGCGCGAGATCTATAGCTGGTCGCTGGTCGGCGAAGGCGGCGAACTGGTGTCGTGTTCCGCCGGAACAACATTCAAGCTCGATTCGGACCTTGAAGAGCTACATCGCGACGATTTGATCCTGGTGTGCGGCGGGGTGGACGTTCAAGCTTCGACCACCAAGAAGGTTCTGAACTGGCTGCGGCGCGAGGCGCGCAAGGGTCTGAAGATTGGCGGTCTTTGCACCGCCGCCTATACGCTGGCCAAGGCCGGATTGCTGGATGACAAGCGGGCGACGATCCACTGGGAAAACGCCGACAGCTTTTCAGAAGAATTCGACGCGGTCGAATTGACCAAATCCGTGTTCATCGTGGACGGCAACCGCATGACAACGGCGGGCGGTACATCCTCGATCGATCTGATGCTGAAGCTTATTGCGGATGATTACGGCGAGGAACTGGCCAACGCGGTGGCGGATCAGATGATCTATTCCTCGATCCGCACCGATCAGGACACCCAGCGCCTGTCCACCCCGACCCGGATCGGGGTGCGGCACCCAAAGCTGAGCCAGGTTATCCTGATGATGGAGAAAAACACCGAAGAGCCGATTTCGCCCTCGATCCTTGCCAAAGATGTCGGCATGTCAACCCGCCAGCTGGAACGCCTGTTCCGCCGGTATCTGAGCCGGTCTCCCAAGCGGTATTACATGGAGTTGCGCCTTCACAAAGCGCGTAACCTGCTGATGCAGACCGATATGAGTGTTATCAACGTGGCCTTGGCCTGCGGCTTTGCCTCACCCAGTCATTTCTCGAAATGCTACCGGGCGCACTACAATACGACGCCATACCGCGAGCGCGGATCACAAAGTGGGCGGTTGTCGATCTGATTAGCCGGGTGTAAGCCTGTAAACAGCGCCCTGCCCGACAGAAATGAACCAGATCGATCCGTCCGGTCCTTGAACAATGTCGCGGACGCGTTCGGTTTCCGGGCCTTTGATCTGTTCCACCTCGCGCAAGGGTGAGCCGGACAGGCGTGCGATGTAGTCGAACTTGAGCGAACCTACGAAAATGTCGCCTTTCCATTGCGGGAACATGTCACCGGAATAAACCAGCAGGCCCGAGGGCGCGATTGAGGGGTCCCAATACAGCGCCGGTTGCTCCAAACCCGGTTTTGACGTCCCCTCTCCGATTTTCTGACCGGAATAATGGGTGCCGTACGAGATCACGGGCCACCCGTAATTCTTGCCCGGTTGCACCAAATTGACCTCATCCCCGCCGCGCGCGCCGTGTTCGGACACCCATAATGTTCCGCGCGCATCCAGACCGGCCCCTTGCGGGTTTCTGTGGCCATAGGACCAGATTTCTGGTCGCACACCGGATTGCCCGACAAACGGATTGTCCGCAGGAACCGAACCATCGCGGTTGATCCGAATGACCGACCCCATATGAGTGCTGGTGTCCTGCGCCGAAGGCCGGTCGCCCCGGTCTCCGATGGTAATGAACAGGGTCCCGTCCTGCGCCTCGACCACGCGCGAGCCGAAATGGCGACCGCCAGAGCCGCCCGGTTTGGCCTCGAAAACGACCCTGACATTGGTCAGTTTGTCCCCGCGCTCGGAAAGGCGCGCAACGGCCAGTGCGGTGCCCGCGCCGCCAGATTGCGGTTTGGAGAAGGTCAGAAAAATCTCGCGGCTGCGGTTGAAGTCACGGGGAATGGTGACATCCAGCAAACCGCCCTGCCCCGAGGCAGCCACTCTTGGCACACCCGACACATACCGGGCCTCGCCTTCAGACACATGGATCAGCGCGCCGTCCCGCTCGGTCACCAGATAGCTGCCGTCGGGCAGAAGACCCAGCGCCCAGGGCGTATCCAGCCCGCCCAGCATCTTTGTGGCCCGAACCGGGCCGTCGGCTGTCTGCAATGTCTGGGCATAAGCCACACCGCCGGACCAGATCAGAACGAAAAACGCGAAAAGCCGGATCATATGTGACCTCCATCAGTTGGGGTTCAGTCGTCAGGGCAAGCCAATACGTCAAACAGATAGGTGCGCTTTGTCAAAAAGCAGGACCTCTATAAGACTTTTCTTTTCCCGATAGCTTGCCTAGGGTCGTGCCCAGTTAGACTACGACATCAGGGAGTAACCTTATGAAAAAGCTGCTTACAGCAACTGCAGCAACCGCTCTGCTGGCGGGCACCGCCATGGCCGAGGATGTAAAGCTGGGCATTCTGTTCGGTTTCACCGGCCCCATCGAATCTCTGGCACCGGCCATGGGATCGGGCGCGGAAATGGCGATTGCCGAGGTCAGCGAGTCGGGCAAACTGCTGGACGGCAAGACAGTTGTTGGCACCCGCGCCGATACCGGCTGTATCGACAACGGTCTGGCCACCTCGAATGGTGAGCGCATGATCGCGGATGGCGTTGCCGGCATCATCGGCGGTGACTGCTCGGGCGTGACCGGCGCGATCCTGCAGAACGTGGCGATTCCGAACGGTATGGTCATGATCTCGCCTTCGGCCACGTCGCCCGGCCTGTCGACCATGGAAGACAACGGCCTGTTCTTCCGCACCGCGCCGTCGGATGCGCGTGAAGGTCAGGTGATGGCGGACATTCTGAATGACCGCGGCATCAGCTCGATCGCCTTGACCTACACCAACAACGACTACGGCAAGGGCCTGGCGGATGCGATCCAGTCCTCGTTCGAGGCGTCGGGGGGTGAAGTGACCATCGTGGCCGCGCATGAAGACGGCAAAGCCGACTACTCGGCCGAAGTGGGCGCGCTGGCCTCGGCCGGTGGCGACATTCTGGTTGTTGCTGGCTATCTGGATCAGGGCGGTCTGGGTATCATTCAGTCGGCGCTGGACAGCGGCGCGTTTGACACGTTCGGTCTGCCTGGTGGCATGATCGGTGACTCGCTGCCTGCAAATGTTGGCCCCGACCTGAACGGCTCGTTCGGGCAGATCGCCGGTTCGGGTGGTGAAGGCGCCGAGAAATACTTTGCCATGGCAGAAGCTGCGGGCTTTGACGGCTCGTCGCCGTATTCGCCTGAATCCTATGACGCCGCCGCGCTGTTCATGCTGGCGATGCAGGCCGCAGGGTCCACCAACCCGGCGGATTACGGTGCCAAGGTGATGGACGTCGCGAACGCGCCGGGTGAGAAGATCTATCCGGGTGAGCTGGTCAAGGGTCTGGAGCTGATCGCTGCGGGTCAGGACATCGATTATGTCGGCGCTTCGGGTGTTGAACTGATCGGCCCCGGCGAAAGCGCGGGCTCGTATCGTGAGATCGAAGTGACCGACGGCGAGAACAAGACCGTCAACTTCCGTTGATCCTGCGCTAAGCGTCATAAAACAAAGCAGCCCGGGCCTTGTGTCCGGGCTGTTTCAATGAAAAAAGGCCGCACCTCGGGTTCGAGGATGGGATAAGAACGCCGAAAACGGCGGCTAGGGGAAAAGATGATCGTCGTCGAGGACGTGCACAAGCATTTCGGCGGGTTTCACGCGGTGGATGGGGCATCGCTGGAAATCCAGAAGGGTTCGATCACCGGGCTGATCGGCCCGAACGGTGCCGGAAAAACCACGCTGTTTAACGTGATTGCGGGTGTTCTGCCACCGACGTCTGGCCGCGTGTTCATGGATGGCGAGAACATTACCGGCCTGCCCCCGCATGATCTGTTCCACAAGGGTTTGCTGCGCACGTTCCAGATCGCGCATGAGTTTTCCTCGATGACCTGTCGCGAGAATCTGATGATGGTGCCGGGCGCGCAGGCCGGGGAATCGCTGTGGAACACCTGGTTCGGACGCAAGCGGATCGCGGATGAAGAACGCGCGCTGAAGGCCAAGGCGGATGAGGTTTTAGAGTTTCTGACCATCGAACATCTGGCCGACCACAAGGCCGGTCAGGTATCGGGCGGGCAGAAGAAACTGCTGGAGCTTGGACGCACCATGATGGTTGACGCCAAGATCGTGTTTCTGGACGAGGTTGGTGCAGGCGTGAACCGCACCCTGCTGATGACTATCGCCGACACAATTCTACGCCTCAATAAGGAACGCGGCTATACCTTTGTGGTCATCGAGCATGACATGGATTTCATCGGCAAGATTTGTGATCCGGTCATCTGCATGGCCGAAGGCAAGGTTTTGGCCGAGGGGACCTTGGATGAGATCAAGGCCAATGAGCATGTGATCGAGGCCTATCTGGGGACCGGGTTGAAAAACAAAGACAAACTGGAGGCAGGCGCGTGAATGGAGTGATCCAGATGTGCGCCTGCGGCGCGCTTGAATTGTTTGATTGGGGGCTCTGCCCCCATGACCCCCGAGATATTTTTAGCCAGATGAAGAAGGATCCTGTGAATGGCTGAGCCGTTTCTGATCGGGGACACCATGACCGGCGGTTATGGCAAGGGGCCGGATATTCTGCATGACTGCACCATCGCCGTGGACAAGGGCGAGATTGCGGTGATCGTTGGCCCGAACGGGGCCGGTAAATCCACGGCGATGAAGGCCGTGTTTGGGATGCTGGACGTGCGCGCTGGTTCTGTTCGGCTGGACGGAGAAGATATTACGTCATTGTCCCCGCAAGACCGGGTGAACAAGGGGATGGGCTTTGTGCCGCAAACCCAGAATATTTTTACCTCGATGACGGTGGAAGAGAACCTTGAGATGGGGGCTTTCATTCGTCGAGATGACATCAGCCAAACGATGGAGCAGGTCTATGATCTGTTCCCTATTCTGCGCGACAAGCGCAACCAGGCCGCCGGCGAACTGTCCGGCGGTCAACGCCAGCAAGTTGCCGTGGGCCGCGCGCTGATGACGCAACCGAAAGTGCTGATGCTGGATGAACCCACCGCCGGTGTCTCGCCCATCGTGATGGATGAGTTGTTCGACCGGATTATCGAGGTATCGCGCACCGGGTTGCCGATCCTGATGGTCGAGCAGAACGCCCGTCAGGCGCTGGAGATTGCGGACAAGGGATATGTGCTGGTACAGGGCCGCAATGCCTATTCCGGCACCGGAAAGGAACTGCTGGCAGACCCGGAAGTGCGTAAGAGTTTTCTGGGCGGCTGACTCCGGTATCCTTGCGCGCGGAGGATTGAGTGATTCCGCGCCAAAATAAGGCGGTTTTGCGGCGAAGATGCTCGGCGTTAGAGGTCGCCTTTCAAAGATGCATTGTAAGCTTATGTTATTACACATCTAATCAGCATCACGACGGTTCGATGTAGCTGCCATTCAATCCAAAGATTGCCCGCTTAAGGATGCATTCCGGTCAGAATATTCTCCTATCGCGTGCGTGCTGATGCTCCAGTTCCATCTGCGCCTGACATCGCGCTGCTCGGATTGGCGTGCGCACAACATCAATGAAGAACGACAGGAAACAACAAAAATGACAAAATGGATGATGGCGACGCTGTTCGCATTGGTGGCGTCGGGTGCCGCAGCAGAGGAGCATGTTTTTTCGTGCGTTTCAAATCTGGACGGAACTGAATTTGTCCTCAACAGCGCGTCGGAAGGCAGCGCGGGCACGATTTCGACCATCGACATCGCTGGCGACACTGTGGCCTTTGACGCCCAGGTGTTGAAAGGTGTTGGCAGTGTTACTTTCCTGTCGATGCAGGAAACGCAGGTTCTGACCTATGTCGTGAACTTTTCCGACATGACCTATGATTTGTCGATCAATGGGGAACACTCGGCAAATGACAAAGGGACGTGCACGGAAGGGCAAGTTTGATCTTGGCACGGTTGAGTAAAATTAACCGTTAAATATCAATGTGATATAATTCTTCATTACACGGAATATTCACCGCGACTCAACTGACGGTGAGAACGGATGTAACACCGTTTCCCGACCGACTTTCTGGCTTAGGTCTATTGATGTGATCCGTGTTTGGATTCGACGCCAAACCTGATCTCATCAGACCTAAGACCAGGCGGTAGGTGGCGTGAATACCAGCGCCCCGTAGACCGCCCAAAAGTTGGAAATGTGACCGATGAAGAAGATGATCGCCTTGACCCTTTCGCTGCTGATCCCCCAGCTGGCCTCGGCCCAGAATGCAGGCCCACTGGACGGCGCGGATTTTGTCGTCAATTGCGTGTCGGACAAAGACGGCAGCTCGGTGACCCTCGCCCGTTCGGGTGGCACCAACAAGGGCTATATCGTGACCGACGCCATCCGGGGCGAAGCGACCATCCTATCGGGCATCGGGTCGTTGACATTTCTACACCTGATGGAGCGGGAAGTGATCACCTTTGTGGTTGATTTCGACAACCTGAGCTATGACCTGACAATCAAGGGTCCGCACGCCACCCAGGACCATGGTGCTTGTGATGATCCGATAAGCTGACGGATCGTACAATTTTCTCACTGGAACTGTAATTTACGGCCCAAAAACGGGCGCAAAATATTGTGCCCGGCAGGCAGGGCATGCCATAAGGCTGCACTCGGACAGTGAGAAGAACTGATGGATTTACTGAACGCGCTTGTTGCGCTTGCGAATTTTGTGATCGTTCCTGCGATTGCCTATGGGAGCCAACTTGCGCTGGGGGCGCTGGGCGTCACTCTGATCTACGGCATCCTGCGGTTTTCCAACTTCGCCCATGGCGATACGATGGCCTTTGGCGCGATGATCGCCGTGCTGGTAACCTGGGGCCTGCAGGCTGCCGGTGTCAGCTTTGGGCCGCTGCCGACCGCTCTGCTGGCGCTGCCCTTTGCGATCCTAGGCTGTATTGTTCTGGTTCTGATCACGGATCGGCTGGTCTATCGGTTCTATCGCGAGCAAAAGGCCAAGCCGGTGATCCTTGTCATCGTGTCGATGGGCGTAATGTTCATCATGAACGGGTTGGTTCGCTTTGTTATCGGACCCGACGATCAGAGGTTTTCCGACGGCGCGCGGTTTCTGATTTCCGCGCGGGATTTCAAGTCGATGACCGGGCTGAGTGAGGGTCTGGCGATCCGCACATCCCAAGCGATTACCGTTGTTGTAGCCGTCGTTGCGGTAGCTTTGCTGTTCTGGTTTCTGAACAAGACGCGCACGGGCAAGTCGATGCGGGCCTATTCGGATAACGAAGATCTGGCCCTTCTGTCCGGTATCAACCCCGAGCGCGTTGTGATGATCACCTGGATCATCGTGGCGGCACTGGCGACAACCGCCGGGGTGCTTTACGGGCTGGATAAGAGCTTCAAGCCCTTCGTCTATTTCCAGCTTCTTCTGCCGATCTTTGCCTCGGCCATTGTCGGCGGGCTGGGCAACCCGCTGGGCGCAATTGCCGGTGGCTTCATAATCGCATTTTCCGAGGTGACGATTACTTACGCCTGGAAAAAGGTCCTGACCTATCTCGCGCCAGAGACGCTGGCACCGTCGGGTTTGGTGCAGTTCCTGTCCACCGATTACAAATTTGCCGTCAGCTTTGTGATCCTGCTGATCGTCTTGCTTTTTAAGCCCACGGGCCTGTTCAAAGGGAAAGCGGTATGAGCGAAGCAACCAAAAACACGCTTCTGTTTGCCGTGGTCGGCGGGCTGATCCTGATGACCGGTTTCACGCAAAGCTGGAACGCGGCGATTCTGATCCTGAACATGGGGCTGATCTCGGCCATCATGTCGATTGGGGTGAACTTGCAATGGGGCTTTGCGGGCCTGTTCAACGTTGGCGTCATGGGCTTTGTCGCGCTGGGCGGTCTGGCTGTTGTGCTGGTATCTACGCCGCCGACGCCCGGGGCGTGGTCCTCTGGCGGGTATGGCATTGTGCTTGCTTTGCTGTTGGGTGCGGCGACCGTTGTTGCGGCTGTTATGGCGGCGCAGAAACTGCCCAAGGGCAATGTGCGCAACCTGTCCATCCTCGGTATCCTTGTGGCTGGTTTTTTCATCTATCGCGCGGTGTTTGACCCCAGCGTTGCGGGGGTCGAGGCCATCGATCCTGCGATTGCGGGCAACCTTGGCGGCCTGAACCTGCCGGTTCTTCTGGCCTGGCCTGCGGGCGGGCTGCTGGCGGCGGGCGCGGCCTGGCTGATCGGGAAAACGGCTTTGGGTCTGCGGTCCGACTATCTGGCCATTGCCACGCTTGGTATCGCCGAGATCATCATTGCGGTCCTCAAGAACGAGGATTGGCTGGCCCGCGGCGTCAAGAACGTCTACGGCCTGCCTCGCCCCGCCCCCGTGGTCGGGTATGAGATCGACCTGCAACAGGATCCCGGATTCATCGCGCGTGCGGAATGGCTGGGGCTGGACCCGGTAACTGCCTCGACGTTGTCCGTCAAGCTGGGATACTCGCTGCTGTTCCTGATCGTTCTGCTGGTGCTGCTGTGGATGGCGCAAAAGGCGCTGCACAGCCCCTGGGGTCGCATGATGCGCGCGATCCGCGACAACGAAGTGGCTGCCGAGGCGATGGGCAAGGATGTCACCCGCCGCCATTTGCAGGTGTTTGTTCTGGGCTCGGCCATTTGCGGGATCGCTGGTGCGATGATGACCACGCTGGACGGGCAGTTGACCCCCAGCGCCTACCAGCCGTTGCGCTTTACCTTCCTCGTCTGGGTCATGGTGATCGTAGGCGGCTCGGGCAACAACTTTGGCGCGGTTCTCGGCGCGTTCCTGATCTGGTTCCTGTGGGTTCAGGTCGAGCCGATGGGTCTATGGATCATGAACCTGATCACCTCTGGCCTGCCGGACGGCAGCGCACTGAAAGCGCACCTGATCGAAAGCGCCGCGCATATGCGCCTGTTTACCATGGGGCTGGTGCTTTTGATTGTTCTCAGATTCAGTCCAAGGGGCCTGATCCCCGAGAAATAGGCTGAAATCTTCTCAAATCACAAAGCCGTGTCGGCGAATACCGGCGCGGCTTCTTGATTCTTAAAGATTTTTTGACTAAACCAACCCACCATTCCCGGCATTGGATACGTCTTCATTTCTGTCGACGCTCACTCACACACCCTCTCGCCGGTCTTATGAGGCCAGTTACCCAGTCTAAAGAGTAGATCTTAGAACCATGAAAAAACCACTCAGCAAAGTTGTCATCCTGTTGCCGCTTGTTGCGGCAGTTGCGGCCTGTGTCCCCTCGCCCGAAGATCTGGAAACCACACCGGTCAAGGTCAACACGCCCGAGGGTGTTGTGACCTGTCAGCTCTATCGCCATGACCGCGTGACCTGGGACCGGGCCATTGATTTCCCGGCGACCAAGATGTCGGTGCGTCAGGCTGATGCCTATTGCCGTCAGGAAGGCCAGCGCCGCCTGAAAGGTTGAGCTAGCGGTTTCGGAACAATCCACCCAAGATGCCGCGCACGATGCGGCGACCGGTGGTGCCTTTCAGTTCCTTGATCACGGCCTCGCTCATCGCGGTGGCAAACGTGTCTTTCTTGCGCGTCACGCGCGAGGAAGACCGCCCCACCCGACTGCCCGAATATCTGCGGGCCGAGGCGAATTCGCGCTCCATAGCCGTCTGCATTTCCACAACCTCTTCGGCTTCGGCGGCTTCGGCTTCCTTGGCGGCGGCCTCGGCGCGGGCCTGAAGGATCTCAAAGGCCGATTTTCGATCCACGGGTGTGTCGTATTTTGCAGCCATTGGTGACGCACTCATAACCTCCTGGCGTTCAGCGTCAGAAATCGGCCCCAACTGGGAAGCCGGCGGGCGGATCAGTGTACGTTCGACAATGCCCGGCACACCCTTCTTTTGCAGCATTGATGTGACGGCTTCACCCACACCGACCTCGCGGATTGCCTCTTCGGTGTCAAAAGCTGGATTCTCGCGATAGGTTTCTGCGGCAAGGCGCAGGTTCTTCCGGTCGCGCGCGGTAAACGCCCGCAAGGCGTGCTGCACGCGATTGCCCAACTGTCCCAGAATATCTTCGGGTATATCGGCCGGATTCTGCGTGATGAAATAGACCCCGACACCCTTGGAGCGGATCAAGCGCGCCACCTGTTCCACCTTGTCGATCAGAACCTTCGGCGCATCCTCGAACAGCAAATGGGCCTCATCGAAGAAGAAGACCAGCTTGGGTTTCTCGGGGTCACCAACCTCGGGCAGTTCTTCGAACAACTCGCTCAGCAGCCATAGCAGGAAAGTTGCATAAAGGCGCGGCGATCCCATCAGTTTGTCCGAGGCAAGGATGTTCACAACACCCTGCCCGGCCTCATCCGTGCGCATCAGGTCGGCGAGGTCCAGCGCCGGTTCCCCGAACAGCCGCGTGCCGCCCTGGTTCTCCAACACCAGCAACCGGCGCTGGATCGCACCGATTGAAGAGGTCGAGACATTGCCGTAACGCAATGAAAGCTGCGCCCGGTTCTCACCAATCCAGACCAACAGCGCTTGCAGGTCCTTGAGGTCCAGCAGCGGCATGCCTTCTTCATCGGCCACACGGAAGGCGATGTTCAGTATCCCCTCCTGCGCTTCGCTCAACTCCATCAGGCGGGACAACAGCAATGGCCCCATCTCGGTCACTGTCGTACGAACCGGATGCCCCTGCTCACCAAACAAGTCCCAGAAGGTCACCGGGCAAGCACGGTACGCGAAATCGGTGAATCCGATCCGCGTGGCGCGATCCATGAAAGCCTGATGCAGTTTGTGTGTCTCGGTTCCCGGCAATGCCAGCCCGGACAGGTCACCTTTGACGTCCGACAGGAAAACCGGAACGCCTGCCTTGGAAAACCCTTCGGCCAGAATTTGCAGCGTCACCGTCTTGCCGGTCCCGGTGGCCCCGGCAATCAACCCATGCCGGTTCGCGTATTTCAGCGTCAGCCCCTGCGGCTGGCCATAGTCCTGACCGCCGCCGCCCAGAAAGATATCTTCGCCCATGTTTTCACTGCCTTATGTCTCACCGATCCGGACCCAGCATACAAAGTTAACCTTTGACTGCGATAGTCATTTTGCGCGCTTTGCGGTGCCAGCCGCAAAGGCGCACTTCCTCCCTGTTGACTGGCCGTGCCTTCGGGCACGGCTTTTTTGCCCGTTCACGCGGATTAAACTGAACTGACGAGTATATTAAAAGTTCAGGTTAGCAGTTGACCACCGCGTCCCCCTCTCGTAACGTCTGCCACATAACTAAGTCGGCCAGTCCGACGGGGAGAAACATTTATAGAAGGGAGCTGCTCCACCAGCTCCCTTTTTCTTGTTTTTAAGGGGTGGAAACCCTACCTGAGTGGCAAGAAATTGTTCATTTTCGAACCGACCCATCGCTTAGTGCCTGACACCAGCCGTGAACGGTGCTAGAGGAAGAAAAAAAACTCAATCACCAAATATCGAGGCATTCATGATCAAGTCACTCCTTTCGATCAATACGCTCGCTGCTGTCCTTGTTTGCGGCGCTGTCAGTGCACAGGAAACCTCGGAACCCGAGGCCGATAACGGGCTGGACCTGGGCGAGACCGGTCCGCGTGCGGGCGAACAGTTCGTCAAAGAAACTTCCGGCGACTGGGAGGTGTCCTGCATCAAGGCGCAGGAAGGCGAAGACCCATGCGCCATCGTTCAGGTTCTCAACGGCCAGCAAGGCGATCCGATTGCCGAGGTGTCCATTGGCAAACTGCCCGAAGGTGGGGCCGCCGTGGCCTGGGCGAATGTGATCGTTCCGCTGGAAACCCTGCTGCAGGCGCAACTGGCGCTGTCCATCGATGGCGCGCCGCGCAAGCTGTATAACTATCACCACTGTGTGCCGGTCGGCTGCGTCGCCCAACTGGGTCTGAGCCAGGGTGACATCGATGCCATGAAGGCGGGCAGCAAGGCGACCTTCTCGCTGGTGCCCGCACGCTTCCCGGATCAGGTTCTGACCATGGACATGTCGCTGTCTGGCTTCACCTCGGGGTTTGACAGTCTCAGCGTCAACGTAAACTGAGCGATGCTTTCGTCGCCGCAGTGGAAACGCTGCGGCGACTTTCGGGCTGTCGTCAGACTTTCTTCAAAGCCAGAACAGCATTCAGGCCGCCAAAGGCAAAGGCGTTGCTGAGGGCAACATCCACCTTGGCCTCGCGCGCCTCGTTCGGTACCACATCCAGCGCGCATTCCGGATCGGGTTCCTCGTACCCGATGGTCGGCGCAATAACGCCATCCCGCAGAGCCATGATGCAGGCCAGCAATTCGACAGCACCAGTGCCGCCGATCAGGTGCCCGTGCATGGACTTGGTGGACGAGATCATCAGGTCATCCGCATGCGGCCCGAACACGTCTGCAACTGCGGCGCATTCCGTTTTGTCATTTGCTGCCGTTCCGGTGCCATGCGCGTTGATATAGCTGACATCGCTGGCGTTCAGCTTTGCGTCAGCCAAAGCCCCGGCCATGGCGCGTGATGCGCCCTGCTTGCTGGGCATGACAATATCGGCCGCATCCGAGGACATGGCGAACCCGACGACCTCGGACAGGATTTCTGCACCCCGCGCGCGGGCATGTTCGTATTCCTCGAAGACAAAAATGCCGGCACCTTCGCCCTGAACCATCCCGTTACGGTTGGCGCTGAACGGGCGGCAGGCGTCTTTGGACATGACGCGCAAGCCTTCCCAGGCTTTCACGCCGCCAAAACACAGCATCGATTCCGACCCGCCGGTGACCATCGCAGGCGCAGCACCGCTGCGGACCATCTGGAACGCTTGCGCCATCGCATGGTTCGACGATGCGCAGGCTGTTGAAACGGTAAAGCTGGGTCCTTTGAGGTTATGTTCCATTGACACATGGCTGGCGGCCGCATTGTTCATCAGCTTTGGCACAACAAAGGGGTGCACGCGGTTTTTTCCGTCTTCGTAGACCGACCGGTAATTGTCGTCCCAGGTCGAAACACCGCCGCCTGCCGTGCCCAGCACGACGCCGGACCGGGCCGCCAATTCCCCGTGGAATTCGATCCCCGATTGCTCGATGGCTTCTTTGGCTGCGGTCAGTGTGAACTGCGTGAACCGGTCATACAGAGACATCTGTTGGCGATTAAAGCGCCCTTCGGCCTCGAACCCGCGCACCTGACCGCCGATCTTGATGGCCAGACGATCGACATCGCGAAACTCCAGTTCCGAGATACCGCAGCGCCCTTCACGCATGGCCTCCAGCGTGTCGGGGACAGAGTGACCCAGCGAGTTGATGGTGCCCGCGCCGGTGATAACAACCCGTTTCATTGTTCCGGGTCAGACCTTTTCCGACACAAGCTGTTCGATGCCCGCAATGATCGCGGCCACGTTCGAGATGTCGAAATCGTTCGATTCAGGTTCGTTGGCGTTGAAGGGAACCGAGATGTCGAACTCTTCCTCGATCGCAAAGATGCTTTCGACCAGACCCAGACTGTCGATGCCCAGATCTTCCAGCGTGCTTTCGGGTGTCACATCCGATGGCTCCAGCACGGCCTGCTCTGCAATTATTGCGATGACGCGGTCGCTGATGCTCATATCGATCCCCTGATTATCAATCTGAGGATGATTTAATCGCTCGGGGGCTGTTTGGAAACAGCCTTTTTAAGTGCCTCAACGTCGCGGGCCAGACGCGGCAACCGGCGTTGCGCTTTGTAGATGTCGGTATGGGTTTCCATCTTGATCCCCGGATAGCCCATGATCACCCGACCGGCGGGCACATTGGACAGGATTTTGGTGCCGCCGCCCGAGATTACGCCGTCGCCGATGAAAATGTTGTCCACCACGCCGGTCTGGCCGCCCAACACCACGTTGTTGCCAATATCGACCGAGCCGGACACGCCGGTCTGTCCGCACAGCAGGCAGTCACGCCCCACACGGGTGTTGTGGCCCACATGCACAAGGTTATCCAGTTTCGACCCATCGCCGATCCGGGTGTTGCGAATTGTGCCATTGTCTACGGTACAGTTCGAGCCGACCTCGACATCGTCACCAATTTCAACCGCGCCCAGAGAATGAATGCGCAGCCAGCTTTGCGCCTTCGCCTCACCCTGATCCCCCATGGTTTTGCGCGCGTTTTCTGCGCCAGATACTTCGGGAGTTACAAAGCTGAAACCGTCTCCACCAATCCGCGCGCCCGGTTGGGCGATAAAGCGATCCCCGATCTGAGCGCGCGCGCCGATGCTGACCATTTCGCGCAGCAGCGCCTGTTCGCCAAGAACAGCGTCGATACCAATCGTGCAATGGGCGCCAATTACCGATCCGGCCCCGATCCGCGCCCTGGCCCCGACAACCGCCAAAGGCCCAATCGACACATCTGCGCCAATCTCTGCCGTCGGATCAATCACGGCCGAGGGGTGAATGCCGGGCTCAACACCCTGCCCGCGATCCAGCATCGATGTTATGCCTGCCATCGCCATGCGCGGACGTTTCACAAAAATCGCCGCGCGCAGGCCCATGGCCTGCCAATCCGCACCTTCCCACAGAACCGCCGCGCGTGCCTCACCACCTGCCAGAGCCTCGGCGTATTTCGGTGACATCGCCATGGCCAGATCGGTGGGTCCGGCGTCACCGGGCTCGGCCGCGCGCACAATCGTCAGGCCGGTGTCGCCCTGGCACTCGGCACCGAGGCTGTCGGCGATTTGCTGAATGGTAAACTGCATGGCGGGCTTTCTTTCGGCAGGATTTGCCCCCGTGCTTACCCCTGAACGTCCGGCAGGGCTACCCCTGCCTTTTGCAGCGCGTCCCAAATCTTGGCGTCGCGGTTGTAGACGTCGCGGCGATACTGCACCTCGCCCTTCGGGCCCATATAGGCGGTGCGATAGATCAGATGCACCGGAACCTTCTGGTCCAGTTTCACTGTGGTTTCCTTGCCGGTATTCAGCACTCGGTGAAAAAACGCTTTTGGGTCTTCCTCTTGCTTGGCCAGCAACGCATAGGCGAATTCGAACGGTTGCGCCAATCGGATACAGCCATGCGAGAAGGCCCGCACCTCGCGCGCGAACAGAGATTTCTGAGGCGTATCATGCAGATATATGTTGTACTTGTTGGGGAACATGAACTTCACCAGCCCCAGTGCATTGCTTTTGCTCGGCGGTTGACGCATCGCAAACGGGAAGTTGCGCGCGGTGAATTGGGTGAAGTCCACGGCCCCGCGGTTGACCTGACGGCCACTGCGATCGGTGATCTGGATATGACCCACGGCATTCGGGTTGGATTGCAGCTTGGGCAGATATTCCTTTGTGATGATCGAGCGTGGCACATACCAGCTGGGGTTGATCACCATATGCTCCATCTCGTCCGAAAACTCGGGGCTGCGGCGGTCATGCACGTTTTTGCCGATTACTGCGCGGGTCTCGAACGTGACCTGCCCGTCATCGACGATCTTGGCAGAGAAATCGGCCTGATTCACCAGAATATGGCGGGTCCCACGTTCACGCGGCAACCAACGCTCGCGTTCCAGCGCCACCAGAACCGACTTCAACCGGTCCGATGCCGGGCGGTTCAGTTCCGAAATCGTGCCCTGCCCGGCAACACCGTCCGGCTCCAACCCATGCGCGGTTTGAAAGCTGCGAACAGCCTCAAGCAAAGTGGCATCAAACGAAGGGCTGGCAGTGGGTTTCAGATAGCCCATCGCCACCAAACGGTTGCGCAGCTTGATGACATTTGGCCCTGAATCCCCAAGTTCCAGCTTGGCCACCGGAACACTCGCGCCCCAGCCGCCCTGATCGACCAGAGCCTCCAGTGCGAGTTTCTGCTTCATCAGCGCACGATACTGGCGCGTCTGCGGTGCGAGCTGATCCAGATAGGCCGCACCATGCGTGTTCAGTTGCTGCAGATGTTCCTCGGGGCTGCGCCGTTCCACCTTGCGCACCAGCCCGTCGTCAATGCTGGCCGGGCGCAGGGCACCGGAATACAGATCGTCGGCGTAAGCCAGAAACACCCGCGTCAGTTCAGCCTCGACCGCGCCCAAATCCCGAACAGATCGCGCCTGCCGCATCTGTTCAACCAGCGCGTCTACATCGTAACCTGCTGAGGGCAGACCGTGCATATGGCTGTTGGACAGCGCGTTGATCAACGCGGCGCGCCGGTCGGCATGATCTTGCGAGGCTCCGACCCAGACAGGCGAAAACCCGTTGGTCCGGTAAAACGCCGCAATATCGCTGGATGTCGGAGTGTGCTCGGCCACAGCCATTTGAAACGCGGTGCCCTGAATCGGGTCAGACGTTGTGTTGGCAATGGCTGCTGTGGCCGCAAAACATGCCGCGACAAGGATACTGGTACTGGTCCGCAATACTGAGAACATGGGATGCCCTTGGTTATTCAATAGTTTGCGCTGATGGGGATGCGCCGAACAAATATCATTTTTGCACTCTGCCTTTGTCTATTCACAAATTCCTTACTCGGCCTCTTCTATTTCGGCCTGATGCGCGTTTGCATCGAAGCGGTGCCGAAACGCCTCAATTGCGCAAAAAATGTGCCGGTTGCCCCATCTGCGCAAAAAACTGCCGAAAATTCCCCCTTGAAAAGGTGAGTATCAAACACTTCTTGGCGACCGAATCCGATTGTGCCATAAATTCGCCATCTGGGATGGGAAAATATTAATACAGCGCGCGTAACATCGTGCGCAGGCAGGAACAGTACGGGACGAAACAAAAATGACCAAGAGCAGTACATCGGGCTTGACCCGGCGTGCCCTATTGGGGGCATTCGCAGCCACAGCAGTTGCTGCAGCACCGACTTATTCCAATGCAGCAGGTTTTCTTCGCGGCGGCGGCGACATTCGTCGTATCCGCATGTATTCCGGTCGCACAGGCGAACGGATCGATATGATATATTGGGTTGACGGCAAATACATCAAGGATGCTGTCAAGGAAGTGAACCATTTCATGCGCGACTGGCGGACCGATCAGGTCAAAAGCATGGATTTGCGCACGGTCGACATCATGGCCGCCGCCCACAATCTTCTGGACGTGAACGAGCCTTACATGCTGCTGTCCGGCTATCGTTCGCCGCAGACAAACGCCATGCTGCGTTCCAGATCGCGCCGCGTTGCCCGGAACTCCCTGCACATGCAAGGCCAGGCGGCAGACCTTCGCCTCGGCTCGCGTTCCGTCTCGCAAATGGCCAAAGCGGCGATGTCGTGTCGCGCGGGCGGTGTAGGCCAATACTACCGGTCGAACTTCGTACATATGGATTGCGGCGTGGTCCGCACCTGGCGCGGCTAATCCGCCTCGCCAATACCAATTGTTCCGAACCCCCGCAGATCGTCTGACGGGGGTTTTGTTTTGCGCAATGCGATCCGACCGGAGCGCGGATGCTAAACCTAGTGAAAGATGGCGCACCTGAGAGGATTCGAACCTCTGGCCTCTGCCTTCGGAGGGCAGCGCTCTATCCAGCTGAGCTACAGGTGCCTTGGCCGTTAGCTAACCTTGTTCCGGGTCGGGTGCAACTGGAAATCTGCGCGACCCGGCAAGGTTTCACGCAAACAAATCATGCGCCAGTTCAAGCGCTTCGATCAGCGTGTCGACCTCATCCGTGGTATTATACAGGCCAAAACTCGCCCGGCAGGTCGCAGTGACGCCCAGATGATCCATCAACGGACCCGCGCAGTGATGACCGGCGCGCACGGCGACGCCCTTTTTGTCGAGGATGGTCGAGACGTCATGCGCGTGCCCCGCCCCATCGAGCGTGAAGCTGAAGATCGCGGCCTTGTCCGGGCGGGTGCCCTGGACCTGTACCCAGTTCAACCCGGTCAGGCGTTGCATCGCATAGTCGCGCAGGCTGGATTCATGGGCGGCGATGTTCTCCATCCCCAGATCCATCATGTAGTCCAGCGCCACGCCCAAACCGATGGTTTGCACGATGCCGGGTGTTCCGGCTTCGAACTTCATCGGCGGGTCGTTATACGTGATCTGGTCCTTGCTGACCTCTTTGATCATGTCACCGCCACCAATGAAGGGGCGCATTTCGGCCATACGCTCGGATTTGATGAAGATCGCGCCGGACCCCGAAGGGCCGTAGAGTTTGTGCCCGGTGATCGCGTAGAAATCGCAGCCGATCTCATCGACGCTGACCGGCATATGAACCGCGCCCTGACTACCGTCCACCAGAACCGGAACACCTTTGGCATGGGCGCCTTCGGTGATGGCTTTGACATCTACAACCGTGCCCAGAACGTTAGAGCACTGCGTCACCGCCACCAGTTTGGTTTTGGGCCCGATCGCATCCAGAACGGCCTGCGGATCAAGGCCGCCATCTGCATCCACATCGACCCATTTCAGAACAACGCCCTGCCGTTCGCGCAGGAAATGCCAGGGCACGATATTGGCGTGATGCTCCATCACGCTCAGCACGATTTCGTCGCCTGCCTCAAGCCGGGGCATGGCCCAGCCGTACGCGACCAGATTGATCCCTTCGGTGGTGCCCGAGTTCAGGACTATCTCGTTCTCATTCGCCACCCCAAGGAACCGCGCAATCGTGCCACGAACGCCTTCGTATTTCTCGGTCGCGAGGTTTGACAGGTAGTGCAAACCGCGATGAACGTTCGAATATTCCTCGGCATAGGCACGGGTCACTGCATCTATCACCGCCTGAGGTTTCTGCGCCGAGGCCCCGTTGTCCAGATAGGTCAGCGGCTTGCCGTTCACCTGCCGCGACAGGATCGGAAAATCAGAGCGGATTTTCTGCACATCATACATAGGGCTGTCTTCCTAGACGGGCGCCACGGGGGCGAGCATAAGGACAAAAGGAACCGCAACCAAAGCGGACAACAAAACCACACCGAACGATTTCCAAAGCGATCCGAACTGATGCGCCTCGTTCAGGAAATGCAACGTGATGTAGAGACTCAGGATCGCGGTGGCCAACAGCAACACCGCCATCAGAAACGGGATCGTCAGGCTCAGGATCAGGACGCCAAGCAATGCCGCGATCTGCAGGTATTGCACCCAGACGATCAGCACCATCATCCCCTCGAACCGCGCCGTTCCGCCCAGAAAACGGCCGACGAACAGGAAGGCAAGGATACTGAACATCATCGTACCTGCCGAGCGAACCAATACAATCGGAACGCTTTCCGTAATCGGGCCAGCATCGCCTTCGACAACCGGAATCGACAGATCAATGCCCAACTGGATTATGCAGTTCAGCACAACGGCAAGGAAAAACGCCAGCCAAAGCACCTCGCGCCCCGGGTTCAGGGCCAAAAGCTGACGCGCCGCCTCGGCGGGTTGTCTTAGCGTCAGAACCGCCAGTTGACCCAGGTTCGGAGTATTCATTCAGCGGACCTTTGTACTTGTCGCAGTCCGGATAACCAGAACCAGACAAAAACGGCAACCCAAATCAAACCCACAAGGGTCAGCGTTGGACCAGAGCCGATGAACCCGGCGACCAGCCCGTTCAGCAAAACCAAGGGGGCGGAAGACAGCAAGGCCCAGAACAACGCCAAACGCGCGCCATAGGGCGTCCCTTTGCCACCCGCCAAACGCGCGGCCCAATGCGAGATCAGCGCCAGACTGTAAAAGAACAACGGCAGGATAAAGACCGAGCCCAGCAAGGCACCGCCCAGCAGCATGTTCAGCTCCACCCCTTCAAGATGCGCACGGCGCGCAAGGCTTGGCATCTGGGCGATGAAGGACACAATGCAGAAGGCCATGACGAAAATCAGCGCCCGGTCTTCGCGCGGCCCCATATCCAGAAGCCGGCGCACGACACGCCCCGGCCCCCGGTATGTGGCAACGATATCTGACGACACAGGCATCAGCTGCGGCGCGCCAACCAACCTTCCAGACGGCTCACGATGGCCTCGGCCAATGCGCCGTCTTCGATCTCGTCGACGGCCTCGGCCAGGAACGCCAGCGTCAGCATGTTGGTCGCGTCCTTGGTCGGAACCCCGCGCGAGCGCAGGTAGAACAGCGCGGTCTCGTCAATCGCGCCCGAGGTCGAGCCGTGCGAGCAGGCCACGTCGTCGGCGTAGATCTCAAGCTCGGGCTTGGCGAGGAACTGGCTGTCATCATCCAGAAGCAGCGACTGGCTGATCTGATAACCGTCGGTTTTCTGAGCACCTTCTTTCACAAGGATCTTGCCCTGAAAAACGCCGGTCGCACCGTTGCGCAGCACTTTCTTGAACACCTGACGGCTTTCGCAATTCACCGCGTCATGGGTGATGAAGACGGTGTCATCGTGATGAAAGTCACCATCGCCGACACAGGCCCCCGCCACATGCGCGACGGCGTCATCGCCGGTCAATTCGACAACCTGTTCATTTCGGGTCAGTACACCATTCACGGTCAGGGTGAAGGACTTGTAGACAGACTCGGTGCCCAGACGGGTGAACATATGGGTCGCGGCCCGACGCTCCCAATCCCTGCCCTGCGCGCGGACGTGATGCAGTGTGCCGTTATCGGCAATGTCGATCTCCATGCACTTGTTGAAGCGCGACGCGGCGGGGCCGGTTTCCAGAATGGTCGCCTCGGCACCGCTTTCAACGCGGATTACGTGGTGCAGGATCGCGTCCGATGTCGAGGACTCGTGCCGGTAGATCAGGTTGATCGGCTTGGACGGCTTACCCGTCACATGAATTGCAACCCCGTCCGACGCAAAGGCGGTGTTCAGCGCGGCCAGTGGGCGCTGCACCGGAACCTGTCCGCGGGCTTCCAGAACGCCATACAGGTCTTTGGCCCAATGGATGTCCTTGCAGCAGATGTCCTCCAGACGATCAATGCTCACGCCTTCCTGCGTCAGATCATCCGATTCCTCGGCGCTGAAAACACCGTCGATAAACACGATCTTGAGGCGGTCGAACTCGTGGAACACCAAGGGTTCATCATCCACGAAGACCGCAGCGGGCATGGCCGCAGGCGCGACCAGAGTGTCGGGCCGTGTGTATTTCCAATATTCGTCGCGACGGTTGGGCAGACCCATCTCAAGCACACGGGCCAGCGCATCTTCGCGCGCGGCGCGGGTGCATCCGGCATCCGGCATGGTCAGCGCTGCCAGCCGCGCCTCGGTTGCGGTTTGTTTGACTTCGGGCAAGGCCATCAGTTCACCTCGGCAAGAATGTCGGCATAACCGTTGTTTTCGACCTCAAGCGCCAGTTCCGGGCCACCGGATTTGACGATGCGACCGTTCGCCATGATGTGCACCACATCGGGTTTGATGTGATCCAGCAGGCGCTGATAGTGGGTGATCACAAGGAACCCGCGCCCTTCGTCGCGCAGCGCGTTCACACCTTCGGCCACCAGCTTCATCGCATCCACATCAAGGCCCGAGTCGGTCTCGTCCATGATGCACATCTTGGGTTCCAGCATGGCCATCTGCAGGATCTCGTTGCGCTTTTTCTCACCGCCCGAGAAACCAACGTTCACAGGACGTTTCAGCATGTCCGCGTCGATCTTCAGGGTCTTGGCCTTGGCGCGCACCTCTTTCAGGAAGTCCGCTGCCGACAGTTCCTCTTCCCCGCGTGCCTTTCGCTGAGCGTTTACAGCCGTACGCAGGAAGGTCATGTTGCCGACGCCCGGAATTTCGACCGGGTACTGGAACGCCAGGAACACACCAGCAGCGGCGCGCTCTTCCGGCTCCATCTCCAGCAGGTCTTCACCGTTCAGAGTGGCTGAACCTTCGGTCACTTCGTATCCATCACGGCCCGACAGCACATAGCTGAGCGTGGACTTGCCCGAGCCATTCGGCCCCATGATCGCGTGTACCTTGCCGGCCTCGACCGTCAGGTCCACACCTTTGAGGATCTGCTTGTCTTCTTCTTCAAGCTGTACGTGCAGGTTCTTGATTTCCAGCATGTTTTGTCCTTTTGCATCTCGCAAGGGGCATCGTCGCCCCGATAAATCCCTATCCCAGTACCTTGCGGATCAGCCGTGCAGCAATCCAACCCAGGATTACCCCACCACCAACCGCCCAGACCGGGTTGATGAAAGCCATGTGATTGATGTTCACGTAAGCTACCCCTAGCAGGCCGCCCAAAACCGGTAGCGCATAGCCCAGCCAGGTCAGCACATCATCCTTCTGGATGCCGTTCCGGGGTGACCGCGTCATCAGCCGACAGAGCCTTCCAGTGAAATCGCCACCAGTTGCTGCGCTTCCATGGCAAATTCCATCGGCAGCGCCTGCAACACGTCCTTACAGAACCCGTTCACGACCAGCGCCACGGCCTCTTCCTCGTCCATACCGCGCTGACGGCAGTAGAACAGTTGATCATCATCCACCTTCGACGTCGTCGCCTCATGCTCGACGCGGGACGAGTTGTTCTTGACCTCGATATACGGAACCGTATGCGCGCCGCATTTGTCGCCGATCAGCAAGCTGTCACATTGCGTGTAGTTCCGGCTGTCCTTGGCTTTAGGATGCATCGAGACAAGACCACGGTATGTGTTCTGCGCCTTGCCCGCACTGATGCCCTTGGACACGATGCGCGACTTGGTGTTCTTGCCTAGATGAACCATCTTGGTGCCGGTATCGGCCTGCTGATAATTGTTCGCAATCGCGATCGAATAGAACTCGCCCTGGCTTTCATTGCCGCGCAGGATGCAGGACGGATATTTCCACGTCACAGCCGAGCCGGTTTCGACCTGAGTCCACATCACCTTGGACCGATCACCCCGACAATCGGCGCGTTTGGTTACGAAGTTATAGATGCCGCCCTTGCCGTTCTCGTCCCCGGGGAACCAGTTCTGAACGGTCGAGTATTTCACCTCGGCGTCTTCTTCGACAATGATTTCCACCACAGCTGCGTGCAACTGGGCCGTATCACGCTGTGGCGCCGTACACCCTTCCAGATAAGACACGTACGAGCCCTTGTCGGCGATGATCAGCGTGCGTTCGAACTGACCGGTATTCTCCGCGTTGATGCGGAAATAGGTGCTCAGCTCCATCGGGCAGCGGACACCCGGCGGGATGTAGACGAACGAGCCATCCGAGAACACGGCCGAGTTCAAAGTGGCATAGAAGTTGTCCGACACTGGGACCACGGTGCCCAGATACTTCTTGACCAGCTCAGGATGTTCTTTGATCGCCTCGGAGATCGAACAGAAGATCACTCCGGCCTTTTTCAATTCGGCCTGGAATGTCGTCCCGACCGAAACCGAGTCGAACACTGCGTCCACAGCGACCTTGCGGCCTTCGGCGGGCGCATCTTCGGCACCTTCGACCCCGGCCAGAATCATCTGTTCTTTCAGCGGGATACCCAGCTTTTCGTAAGTCGCCAACAGCTTGGGATCGACGTCATCCAGCGACTTCGGCTTCTCCTCCATCGATTTCGGACGGGCATAGTAATACTGGTTCTGAAAATCGATCGGCGGGTAGTGCACCATGGCCCATTTCGGCTCGTCCATTTTGGTCCAGCGTTCAAAGGCCGACAGACGCCATTCAGTCATCCATTCGGGCTCTTCGTTCTTTTCCGAAATCAACCGCACGATATCCGGATTCACGCCCTTTGGCGCATACTCCATCTCGATATCGGTGTCCCAGCCGTATTTGTAGGTTCCGACCTCGCGTACCGCATCCACGGTTTCCTGGTCGACACCTTCTTTCACCTGGGTCTGGTCCAAAGCGGCCATAACTTACCCTCCGTCAGATCACGCGGCGCGCGCGCGATGCTTTTTCTCTTTCTCAAGCCACGTTTCAGCGAAACGCAGCACATTCTCTTTTGTTGTCAAAGGACCCAGCGAAACGCGGATCGCGCTGCCTGCTGTGACCTCATCAAATCCCATTGCAGTCAACACCGCGCTGGCACGAACCTTGCCGCTGGAGCAGGCAGAGCCCGCGCTGACTGCAAAACCCGACAGGTCCATCTGCATGACCTGCGTCTCGCCCTTCCAGCCGGGGGTCGCGAAACACAGAGTGTTCGGCAGTCGCTTTTGACCTTTCCCGACAAAAATAGGTGATTTAACTCCGGCCTCAAGAGCGTTTTCTAGAATATTTCTAAATTCTTCGACCTGCTCCCAAACACCGTTGGCCAAATCCCGCGCGGCTGCTTCAGCTGCGGCCCCGAACCCCGCAATTCCAATCACATTTTCAGTTCCGGACCGACGCCCCATTTCCTGTCCGCCGCCCTTGATCTGAGCCGCCAGATCAGTGCCGCGTTTCATCACAACCGCGCCAACGCCCTTGGGCCCACCCAGCTTGTGCGCCGAGATCAGCGCCATCTGCACGTCCAGCCAATTGAACGCAACAGGCAATTTGCCAAACGCCTGCGTGGCATCCGTCACGGCCAGACCTGATGGCAAGGACTGCACAATACCGGTTTCGGAATTGGCCAGTTGCAGTGTGGAGCGCGACGGATCTTCCAAGGAAACCAGCCCCGTTGTTGAAACGGGAATATCCTCATCAATCCAAGCTCTTACCGCATCATGTTCAATCGCAGACCCATGCATATCGCGCCCTGCCAGCGTCAAGGCCGCACCCTCGGTCGAGCCTGAAGTGAACACCACATCCGCTCCATCCGCCCCAAAGGCCGATGCGACCTGCGCCCGCGCGCGTTCGATCAGCGCCTTGGCGGCACGCCCTTCTGCATGGACCGAGGACGGGTTCCCGCAGACCTCCATCGCCGCGACCATCGCGTCCCGCGCTTCGGGTCGCAACGGCGTGGTCGCGTTATGATCCAGATAAACGCGATTCATGGATGCATCTTTTTTCGGTTGCCTGTAACGTGAAACACCATCGCCTTACTCATCCACCACAGCGAACAGGCTGGGAACAGCAGGACAAGGCGCCAGATCGTTCTTGATCACATCCGACAGCCGCGTCTGATGCAGGAATACGTAAACATGCGCGCTCAACCCCTCCCACAGACGATTGGTCAGGGATTGCGCGCGACTGCCCGAGGACGCGCCGGATGCACCTGCCCCTTTGGTCATCGCGTCAACGGTTTCGTCAACGGCTGACAGAACCTCGACCACGCGAATGTCCGAGGCCGGGCGCGCCAGTCGATAGCCGCCACCGGGGCCACGGACCGAAGACACAAGCTCGGCCCGGCGCAGTTTGACGAACAATTGCTCAAGATACGGTAATGAGATGTCCTGACGCTCTGAGATCTCGCCCAGCGTCACAAGCTGATCCGAGGGCTGCAGCGCAATGTCAGCCAGCGCAACCATGGCGTAACGACCTTTCGTCGAAAGCTTCATTGACAATCCCTCATGGCAAGATGCGCGCGAAATCATTGACGCCGCCGCCGCCAGTGCGTATCTCCGACGGACAGCGACGGTACGCGCCGCTACATATTAGAACCGTTCTAAGGTGCCCGACGATTATCGTCAAGTATATCCGGGCTCTCGGAAGAAAAAGACAGGACCAAAGCACACATGCCCGAGGTGATTTTTCCCGGACCCGAAGGCCGCCTGGAAGGCCGTTACCACCCGCAAAAGGAAAAAGACGCACCGATCGCCATCGTGTTGCACCCGCACCCACAGTTTGGCGGGACCATGAACAACAAGGTCGTCTACAACCTGCACTATGCGTTCTACAACATGGGTTTCACCGTGTTGCGCTTTAACTTCCGCGGCGTGGGCCGCAGCCAGGGCGAATATGATCAGGGCGTAGGCGAGTTGAGCGATGCGGCCTCGGCTCTGGACTACCTGCAGTCGATGAACAACAACTCGAAACACTGCTGGGTCGCTGGCTTTTCGTTCGGTGCGTGGATCGGGATGCAATTGCTGATGCGCCGGCCCGAAATCACGGGCTTTATCAGCGTGTCGCCCCCGGCGAACATGTATGACTTTTCGTTCCTGGCGCCCTGCCCGTCTTCCGGTCTGATCATCAACGGATCAGCCGACCGCGTTGCCCCTCCGGCGGACACCACATCGCTGGTGAACAAGCTGCATGAACAGAAAGGCATCACCATCACCCATAACGAGGTCGAAGGTGCAGACCATTTCTTCCAGGACCGTCACATGGATACACTGATCACCGATGTCAGCGACTATGTGAAACGCCGCCTGACCGAGACCACGCGCTGATGTCTGACACCATCACCACCCTCGCCGCCAAACTGGCCGAGGATACGATGAAGGTTATGGACGAAACCGGCGACGACCGGTTCTTTGTCGAGGTGGGTGAGGTTCTGGGCGCGGCGTCGCAATCGCTGGAAGAGGCATTTCTGACCGAAATCCGCGTCCGGATGGCGGAACGCAAGGCGCGCACCTTTGTGATCAAGCGTCTCAGCGACCACCGCTCAAAAGTGAAAGCTATCGAAAAGCAATGAGTGATCGTCTGTCGGCCCAAATCGCCTTTCTGAAACAGGCCGACAGGTTGAAAACAGTGGAACGGGCAAACGTCCTGCTGGACCTGTCCCGCTGTGAAAACTCGGCCGAGCATAGCTGGCATCTGGCCCTTTGGGCTTTGGTCATGGAGCCATTGGCCGGACCCGAGGTTTCGATTGACCGGGTGATCCGCATGTTGCTGTTGCATGATCTGGTTGAGATCATCGTGGGCGACCATCCGATCCATCTGCAGACCGACTGGCAGGCCGTCGCCAAGGCTGAACAAGCCGCGGCCTCGGAACTGTTTGGCCTGCTGCCCGCCGATCAGGCGGCGGAGTTTCAAAGCCTCTGGCAGGAGTTCGAGGCCGATCAATCCGCCGACGCCCGTTTTGCAAAAATTCTGGATCGCTCTCAGCCCCTATTTCAGGTGCTCTGCGCGCAGCATCCTCGGGCCGATCATATTAACGTCGTGCAAGATAATCTGGACGGTGGGCGCGCAGCTTACCTGGCGCAGGATTTCCCTTTGGCCTTTGGTCATGCGCGGGCACTGCTGGACGGCGCGGATACGGACTCCAACGCATTTACAACACGCCTGCCCTTCCTGGCCGAGGCTGATCAGTTGAAAACAGTCCTGCGCGCCTCGCGCCTGATGGCGTCCGACCGGTTTGAGAATTCTGCCGAGCATTCCTGGCACATTATGCTCTATGCTTGGGTCTTGGCGGAATATGCCGAGGACGGAGTGTCCGAGGCCCGCGCCCTGCGCATGCTGTTGCTGCACGATATCGTCGAAATCGACGCCGGAGATCACCCGATCCACGGACAAGTGGATCACGCCGCCCAAACCGCCAAAGAGGAGGCGGCAGCAAAACGTCTGTTCGGCCTGCTTCCCGAACCGCAGCAAACGCAATTCGCGGCTCTGTGGCACGAGTTCGAGGCGGCGGAGACGCCGGATGCGCGGTTTGCCAAGGCCGTTGACCGGTTCCAGACCCCGGTGGCCAATCTGGAAACAGGTGGCGGGTCGTGGGTCGATTACAACGTAACCTATGCTCAGCTGGAAACACGGGTACGACCGGCGGTTGAAGGCGGTGCCCCGCAGCTTTGGCAGTGGCTACAGCCGCAACTGTCCGCCTTTTTTCAATCGCACAGCACAGCGGACGCATAGCCATAAATAGGAAAAGGAGCCCAAAGGCCCCTTTTCCCTCTGCTTCGTTCTGATCGGCGCTTAAATTACGCTACCATCCAACTTTTCAACCATATTGGCTGCATCAGTATCGACGGACCCCCCGCCAGCAAGCCACCCAAGCGCTACGATAACAAACGCAGCAAGAATGACGGTTTTTGCAAATAACGTCATGAAACAATACTCAGTAACAAAAAAACCAATACACGGGGGAACTTTACACAAATTCAACTTTACCCATAGTCAGGTATACCTGACCTTCATGTTGTGGGTCAGCGCTGCTTTCCAACTGAATGTGCTTGCCGCAGATCGCAAAGTCGTGGTCAAGCTTGCCTGGGTTTACTGAGACAAAGGTATAGAACATGCCCAAAGCCTACCTGATCCTGCTGCTTGCGGTCTTTGCAGAAACCGTCGGAACAACTGCGTTGCAGGCCAGCCAGCAATTCACGCGGCTTTGGCCGTCGGTTCTGGTCGTTGTCAGCTATGGGTTTGCCTTCTACCTTTTGGGCCTGACCCTGAAATTCATGCCGGTTGGTATCGTCTACGCAATCTGGTCCGGATTGGGGATATTCTTCATCGCAATAATTGGCTTCATTGTCTTTGGACAAAAACTGGACATCTGGGCCGTTCTGGGGCTGACCCTGATCCTGGCCGGAATTCTGATCATTCACCTGTTTTCGAAGACTGCGGGCCATTGAACGCCTGTTAGGGGTGGTAACTTTGCGCGTGCCGCGTTATGCGCGCGGCAACTTCCCGTTCAAAGGCTGACCTCTCATGGACCTGCGCAACATCGCAATCATCGCTCACGTGGACCACGGCAAGACGACCCTGGTGGACGAGCTGCTCAAACAATCCGGCGCGTTCCGGGAAAACCAGGCCGTGGCCGAACGTGCCATGGACAGCAACGATTTGGAACGCGAGCGTGGCATCACCATTCTGGCCAAAGCCACCTCGGTCGAGTGGAAGGGCACGCGCATCAACATCGTTGACACCCCCGGCCACGCGGATTTCGGTGGTGAGGTTGAGCGGATCCTCAGCATGGTGGACGGCGTGGTCCTGCTGGTCGACGCCGCCGAAGGTCCGATGCCGCAAACCAAGTTTGTGACCTCCAAGGCGCTTGCGTTGGGTCTGCGTCCGATCGTGGTGTTGAACAAGGTCGACAAGCCGGATGCCGAGCCCGACCGAGCGCTGGACGAATGCTTTGACCTGTTCGCCAACCTCGGCGCCGATGACGATCAGCTGGATTTCCCGGCCATGTATGCCTCGGGCCGGTCCGGCTGGGCCGATATGGAGCTGGACGGCCCCCGCAAGGACCTGACCGCCCTGTTCGACCTGATCGTGGATCACGTCCCCGCCCCCAAGCAGGCCGAAAAGAAAGACGAACCTTTCCGCATGCTGGCTACCACATTGGGCAGCGACCCGTTCATTGGCCGTATCCTGACCGGGCGCGTTGAAAGCGGCACCCTGAAAGCCGGTGACACCCTCAAGGCGCTCAGCCGCGACGGTACGCTGATTGAAAACTTCCGCGCATCAAAAATTCTGGCCTTCCGCGGTCTGGCGCAGCAGCCCATCGACGTGGCCGAAGCAGGCGACATCGTCACCATCGCCGGGATGAGCAAGGCGACAGTCGCCGACTCGCTGGTCTCGCCGCAAGTGGACGAGGCCCTGCCCGCCCAACCCATCGACCCGCCGACCATTACCGTGACCTTCGGCATCAACGACTCGCCTCTGGCCGGGCGTGACGGCAAAAAGGTGCAGTCCCGCGTCATCCGTGACCGCCTGATGAAAGAGGCCGAATCCAACGTCGCCATCCGCATCACCGACACGCCCGGAGGTGAAGCGTTCGAGGTTGCAGGCCGGGGCGAATTGCAGATGGGCGTTCTGATCGAAAACATGCGCCGTGAAGGGTTCGAACTCAGCATCTCACGCCCGCAGGTTCTGTTCCGCGAAGAAAACGGTCAGCGGCTGGAACCGGTCGAAGAAGTTACCATTGACGTGGATGACGAATACTCAGGCGCTGTGATCGAAAAAATCACCGGCGCGCGCAAAGGTGAGCTGGTCGAAATGCGCCCCGCAGGTGCGGGCAAAACCCGCATTATCGCCCATGTCCCCTCGCGCGGCCTGATCGGTTATCACGGCGAATTCCTGACTGACACGCGCGGCACAGGCGTACTGAACCGGGTGTTCCATGACTGGGCTGCTCACAAAGGCCAGATCCCCGGTCGTCGTGCTGGTGTTCTCATCTCGATGGAAAAAGGTCAGGCCGTCGCTTACGCGCTGTGGAACCTGGAAGAGCGTGGCCGCATGTTTGTTGGCCCTCAGGCAGAAGTGTATCAGGGCATGGTGATCGGCGAGCATTCGCGCGACAACGATCTGGAGGTGAACCCTCTGAAGGGCAAGAAACTGACCAACGTGCGCGCCAGCGGATCTGATGACGCAGTACGCCTGACGCCGCATGTTCAGTTCTCGCTGGAAGAGGCGATTGCCTATATCGACGATGACGAACTGGTCGAGGTAACCCCCAACGCCATTCGTCTGCGCAAGCGCTTTCTGGACCCCCATGAACGCAAGCGCATGGCGAAATCCGCCTAAGTTGTGGCAAATGGTCGATTTCGAAATTGGAAACAATGACACGAGTGTGACATTTTTTCATCCATCCCAAAAATGATGAAAATGGGGAGACCTTCCGTAACGGCAGGTCTAACCCCTGTTTTTCATGGCCGTTCAACTTTTAGTAAAGTTAAAATCAAGTGACTCACCCGTTCCGGCCCTTGTAAATTCGGCCAGAGAAAGGTGTATTCATGACTAAAGTGTGACGTCGTTCATACAACGCACGGTTTCAATAGTGCATAAGATCGACGCAGTAAGTAATGAGTTTCAAGGAGTAGCGCCATGCGCATCAAGTCTCGTTTACTACCCGTTATTTTTGCATCAGCTACACTTCCTTTGCTCGCGGCTGGTCCCGCATTGGCTGATGGGAAATGTACAGTTCGGACCGCCAAACAGTCTGTATCGACGGAAACCCTGTGTGCTTGTACCGTCGTTGAATCCCGTATGCTGCGGTATCTGCAGCGCCGTTCGGATTTCGAAGATATTCTGGCCCGGACGCTTCAGACCTGCCCCGCGTTCGCAGCAGTTCTGACCGACTTCCCGACAGCGTCGATCGGCGCGCCGTCACAGCGTTCCGGCGACGGTCCGGCTGACGAAAACGGCGGTGGGTCCAGTTCTGGCGGAGGATCAAGCTCCGGAGGTGGGTCCAGTTCCGGTGGTGGATCAAGCTCTGGCGGCTCAAGCTCCGGCGGCGTGACGCCTACTGGCGGTTCCAGTGGTGGATCAAGCTCGGGCGGATCAAGTTCCGGTGGCTCCAGCTCCGGCGGATCAAGTTCCGGTGGCTCCAGCTCCGGCGGATCAAGCTCAGGTGGCTCCAGCTCCGGCGGATCGAGCTCGGGCGGCTCCAGCTCCGGTGGGTCCGAAGGTGGCTCCAGCTCTGGTGGTTCAAGCTCGGGTGGCTCCAGTTCCGGTGGTTCTGAAGGTGGCTCCAGCTCGGGCGGATCAAGCTCAGGCGGTTCAAGCTCCGGTGGTTCTGAGGGTGGCTCCAGCTCTGGTGGTTCCAGTTCGGGCGGCTCCAGCTCTGGTGGGTCCGAAGGTGGCTCCAGTTCTGGTGGATCGAGCTCCGGTGGTTCCAGCTCGGGCGGTGGATCTGAAGGCGGCGGAACCGAAGGGGGTGACTCGCCCGAAGGTGGTGGAACCGAAGGCGGCGGCTCGCCTGAAGCCGGTGATCAGGGCACGAACTAAGCTCGGGTTAGAATGCAAAAAAGCCAGCGGTTGTACCTATCGCCGCTGGCTTTTTGCGATGCGTTCTAGGTCTTACGTTAACTGCTACCGTAGACACCAACCCAACGCCGAGGTTGTTTGGGATCCTGCATGCGAAGGAACAGATACTGGGTCGCGGACCAGGGCTTTATTCGATTGGTCAGATTATCCAGAACCAAATCCCCCTGCGCCGAACGGTAGACCAATACAGCATGTGCATTGCGGTGTTTATCGAGGACAGTTGCGATCAGCAGTTTTCTGGGATCGATACCTGCGTTGATCAGATCGCGCTTTTTCAACAAGGCGAAATCCTCGCAATCGCCGCCGCGCGAGGTCGGAAGCGCCCAACGTTCGCGGGTTCTGTACTGCGATTGATCGGTCACTTCGCGAATGGTGGCATTTACGTGGCGATTGATGCGCTGAACAATCTGCATCTCTTGCTGGCTGGTCAGGGACCCGGACCGTTTCGTGGTGCAGGCCCAATCATACTGGCGGCACAACTGACGTGCGCCGGTTGGCGGAGGGGACGCGGACACACTGGTGATGAAAGCCCCTTCCGAGGCCTTGGCAATGGTTGCCCCAAAGAACGTGCCAAAAGTAATGGCAACGACACCCAAAAAGCGCCCCGAACCTGCCGCAGCGCGTCCTAAGATGGACGTGAATTTCCCGCCATTCGATTTCATGCCTGTCCCTCGATCCAAGTCTCTCCGAGCGATTGTCGTCAAACCGGACCATATTCCGTTTTCAGAAACTATCCGTAAACGTGGCCGATTATGCAATCTAGGTCGAAACTGAAGGGGAAAAAGGGCGGAAATTCGTCACTTATTTTGACCATTTCGGGCAAGAAATGGGTTCAGATGGCCACAATTGTGACGGGAAACCTGATCGGACACTCGCCCGAGCAGGCTTAAGTGTATGACATTTATGAAGTAAAACTCACGCTTTTCGCGAGCCTGCTGTTGCCACAATTATGCCATCCGCGCCTTGGCTGATTTTCGCTTACATACGGCCCACTTGCACGCGACGCGCCCAAAACGCACCGCGCCTGGTGATTCTCAGTCGGTGATCTCAACCACCACCAACTCACGTTCGCTGGCATCGCGCGCGTGATCCAGCGCCGTTTGGTAGTCATCCGAATTGTAACAGTCCACCGCCGCTTCGACGGACGGGAACCGGGCGACCACATTCCGTGGCCGCTCTTTCCCTTCTAACTGAACGTAACGGGCGGCGCGGGCGATGAACTCACCGCCATGTTTGGCGATCGCGGGTCCGGCCAGCTCGGCGTATTTTCCATATGATTCGGCGTCGGTCACCGTTACGTGCGAAATCCAGAGTGCGGGCATGTTACGCTCCTAATACCTGTTCGGCGGCCTTGATCGCCGCGTCGGCGTTGGAGGCATCCTTGCCCCCGCCCTGCGCCATATCGGGACGGCCTCCGCCGCCTTTCCCGCCCAGTTCCACAACAGCGGCCTTCACCAGATCCACCGCGGAAACCGTGTCGGTCAGGTCCGACGTCACACCGGCCGCAACGGCGGCCTTGCCACCAGCATCCGCGATCAACAATACCGCGCCCGAGCCAAGACGGGCTTTGTGTTCGTCTATCAGCGCAGGCAGGTCCTTGCCCGATACACCGCTCAGCGCCTGGGCCAGGAACTTGATGCCATTGACCTCGCGCGCCTCGGCCCCGTTGCCCTGCCCCGCGCCGCCAGCCATGGCCAGGTCACGGCGCAGCTGAGCGACCTCGTTTTGAAGCGCCTTGCGTTCGTCCAGCAAGGATTTGACACGGCTGACCACATCATCCGGCTGTGCTTTCAACTCTGTCGCGATCTGGGCCAGACGATGATCCTGCGCCGAAAGATAGCGAAACGCCTCATCCCCGGTCAGCGCTTCGATCCGCCGGACACCGGCGCTGCTGGCGCTGTCGCCCAGAACAACAAAGGTTCCGATGTCGCCGGTTTGGCGCACATGCGTACCGCCGCACAGTTCAATCGACCAGGTCTCACCATCCTGTCCCTTACCGGTCGGCGCCTTGCCCATCGACACAACGCGCACTTCGTCGCCGTATTTCTCACCAAACAGGGCCTGCGCACCCAGCCCCCGCGCGTCATCCGGGGTCATGATCCGGGTCTCGACGGTCGAGTTCTGGCGGATGAAATCATTCACCTCGCGTTCAACCTTTTGGATTTCATCCAGCGTCAGCGCTTTGGAGTGGCTGAAATCGAACCGCAGGCGGTCGGATGCATTCAACGACCCACGCTGCGCCACGTGATCACCCAGTGTTTCGCGCAAGGCCTCGTGCAGCAAATGCGTCGCCGAGTGATTGCCACGGATCGCCGAACGGCGCGCGTGATCAACCTCCAACTCAACCGCGTCGCCCTTGGACAAAGCGCCGTGATCCACGGTTACTTTGTGCGCATAGACCTTCCCGTCTGCGAATTTCTTTGTGTCTTCGACGCGCGAAACATCATCGCGCTCCTCCAGCCGTCGAATTTCACCCGTGTCGCCAACCTGACCGCCGGCCTCGCCGTAAAACGGCGTCTGGTTCACCACGACCCAGCCGCTGTTGCCCTGCTCGATCTTGTCGACCAAAGCGCCATCGACGATCAGCGCGGCAACCTGACCTTCGGCTTTCTCGGTATCGTAACCCAGGAAGTCCGTGGCCCCCGCGCTGTCCAGCACGTCGAACCAAACGGCCTGATCCGCTGCTTCGCCCGAACCCGCCCACGCGGCACGGGCCTTGGCCTTTTGCTCGGCCATGGCGGCGTCGAACCCATCGGTATCGACGGTTCGGCCTTTTTCGCGCAGCGCATCCTGCGTCAGGTCCAGCGGGAACCCATATGTGTCATACAGCTTGAACGCCGCATCGCCGGGCAAAGCCGCACCTTCGGGCAGGCCTGCAACTTCATCATCCAGCAGTTTCAGGCCGCGATCCAATGTCTCTTTGAAACGGGTTTCCTCAAGCAGCAGAGTCTCTTCGATCAGCGGCTGCGCCTGTCCAAGTTCGGAATATTGCGCGCCCATCAATTGCACCAGAGTCGGAACCAGCCGGTGCATAACCGGGTCTTTTGCGCCCAGCAGATGCGCATGGCGCATCGCGCGGCGCATGATCCGGCGCAGCACGTAGCCGCGCCCGTCATTGGATGGGATCACACCATCCGCGATCAGGAACGAGGTCGAGCGCAGGTGATCCGCAATCACCCGGTGGTGCACGTTCTGGTCGCCATAGGGATCAACGCCAGTTGCATCCGCCGACGCCTCGATCAGCGTTTTGAACAGGTCAGTGTCATAGTTGTCATGGCTGCCCTGCAGCAGCGCGCCAATCCGTTCCAGCCCCATACCGGTGTCAATCGACTGCATGTCGAGTTCCACCATCGAGCCGTCCTCGAACTGCTCGTTCTGCATGAAAACGATGTTCCAGATTTCGATGAACCGGTCGCCATCTTCCTCGGCTGATCCCGGTGGCCCGCCCCAGATGTGGTCGCCGTGGTCATAGAAAATCTCGGTGCACGGGCCACAGGGGCCGGTCGGGCCCATTTGCCAGAAATTGTCACTGGTGGCGATGCGGATGATCCGATCCTCAGGCACGCCGACCTTTTTCCAGATCTCGAACGCTTCATCATCGGTGTGATAAACCGTTGTCAACAAACGGTTCTTGTCGATACCGAATTCCTTGGTGATCAGCTCCCACGCGAAAGGAATCGCCTCGGGTTTGAAGTAGTCGCCGAACGAGAAATTCCCTAACATCTCGAAAAACGTATGGTGCCGCGCGGTGTAACCCACATTGTCCAGATCGTTGTGCTTGCCGCCGGCACGCACACATTTCTGCGCCGTGGTGGCGCGCTGGTAGTCGCGGGTTTCAACGCCCGTGAACAGGTTCTTGAACTGCACCATGCCCGAGTTCACGAACATCAGCGTCGGGTCGTTGCGCGGCACCAATGGGCTGGACGCGACCACCTCGTGCCCTTGCTTGGCGAAGTAGTTCAGAAAGGTCGATCGGATATCGTTCAGCGTGGGCATCAGGCTCTCTCAGCGCGAAATCATACTCGTTTGCGCAGGTTTACCGCCGCGTCCGGGGAGTGTCCACAGCATAGCCGTTCCAAACGAAACAAGGCGGCCCCGATGGACCGCCCCGTTCCCAGTATTCTCAGGACCATCGGGGTGCCGGGGGATTTCTGCTGTTCCCGTCAGCGTCCTTTACGCTTCGAGGATGTCGCCATCATCGGCAGCGCCGGGCGGCATGTCGAAATCCAGACCGTGGGCCGCGCGAATCTTATCCTCAATCTCCAGCGCGATGCGGGAATTGTCGCGCAGGTATTGCTTGGCATTCTCGCGCCCCTGCCCGATCCGTTCGTCGCCATAGCTGAACCACGAGCCCGATTTCTCGACCACGCCAGCCTTGACGCCAAGATCCAGCAACTCACCCATCTTGCTGATACCTTCGCCATACATGATGTCGAATTCCACCTGCTTGAACGGCGGTGCCACCTTGTTCTTCACAACCTTCACGCGGGTCTGGTTGCCGACCACCTCGTCGCGGTCCTTGATCGCGCCGATGCGGCGGATGTCCAGACGGACCGAGCTGTAGAACTTCAGCGCATTGCCACCGGTGGTGGTCTCCGGGCTGCCGAACATGACACCGATCTTCATCCGGATCTGGTTGATGAAGATCACCATACAGTTCGAACGACTGATCGAGCCGGTCAGCTTACGCATCGCCTGGCTCATCAGGCGGGCCTGAACGCCCACGTTGCTGTCGCCCATGTCGCCCTCAAGCTCGGATTTCGGCGTCAGCGCCGCCACCGAGTCGACCACGACCATGTTCACAGCCCCCGAACGCACCAGCGTATCGGTAATCTCAAGCGCCTGTTCGCCGGTATCGGGCTGCGAGATCAGCAACTCATCCAGATCGACGCCCAGTTTGCGGGCATATTGCGGGTCCAGCGCATGTTCCGCGTCGACAAAGGCGCAGACACCGCCACGTTTCTGCTGTTCGGCAATACAGTGCAGCGTCAGCGTCGTTTTACCCGAGCTTTCCGGCCCGTAAATCTCGACAATCCGGCCCATCGGCAGACCGCCGATTCCCAGCGCGATGTCCAGACCCAGCGATCCGGTCGAACTTGCGTCGATATCCTGTTTGGCATCCTCGCCCAGCTTCATGATCGAGCCTTTGCCGAACTGCCGTTCGATCTGGGCCAGCGCACTGTCGAGCGCCTTTTGCTTATCCGCGTTTTTCTTGTCGCTCATCGTCAGAAGATCCGCCATTGTCCTGTCGCCTTCCCTTTTGTCACACCCTTTGCCGGGCGGCAATCGCTGCTTTGTTCGCCTCTTGTTCCTTATGGGACCAAAAAGAGAACATTTCAACTAAAACTTACAGAACTTACTTTTGGGCAATTGTGTTAAAGAGTCGTTTACGACACTCTGGCAGCATGGTGAAATACAGTTCGGGGCTGATAAATGCTTGTTTTCTATAAAGAACGCCTTGCGTTTTTATCTGTCCCCAAGACTGGCAGCACGGCTTACCACACCGCGTTGGGTGCGCGGGCCGATCTGGTTGTGACCGGCCCACCCGAGTTGAAACACGCGCCGGTGCGCCGCTTTGATCGGTTTTTTCAGAACATGTATCGAAAGATGTACGACACCGAGATGGTAATCATGGCCGTCGTACGCGAACCGATTGACTGGCTGGGCAGTTGGTACCGCTTTCGCAGCCGCGAGGATCGGATCGGCCATCCCCATTCGACCCGCGATCTGAGCTTTGATGAGTATGTTCGCGCCTATATGCAGAACCCACGCCCCGGGTTTGCGGATGTGGGCAGCCAAAGCCAGTTTTTTCGGACCAGAAACAACGGGGTCGGTGCGACCCATATCTTCAAATACGAACATCAGGACAAGATCCTGAGCTTTTTGCAGGACCGGTTGCAGATGGACATCTCTCTGCCGCGCGAGAATGTATCCCCGCCGGGCGACCTGACCCTGTTAGCCGAGACCGAACGAAAGTTCCGCAGCAAACACGCCGAGGAATTCGCAGCCCATGACGCCGCCCTTTGAAGCAAACCTTAAATCTGAGACGCGAATACCCTTGGGCGCTCGCGGGCCATTCGTGTCGCAGGGTAATTCAGGCTAAAGGTCGCACGCTTTAGGCAAGCTGCTGGTGCACGGCTTCGGTTAGCTGGTTTAGTGAAAACGGCTTGGGCAGGAAGGTCGAGTTGGCGATCTGTGGCCCTGAGTCTCCGAATGCACCTTCGGTGTAGCCCGACACAAAGACCACCCGCGCATCAGGCCGGGATTCTAACGCCTTGCCCACCCAGGTCGGCCCATCCATACCCGGCATGACCACATCGGTGACAAAGACGTCCACGATCAGGTCAGGGTCTTCCAGAAGGCGCAGGGCATCCTCGGCCGATTCCGCCTCGAGCACCGTATAGCCTTTCAGGCGCAAGGCCCGGGTTGCAAAGGCGCGAACCGGCGCTTCGTCTTCCACCAGCAGCACAACCCCTTCGCCCTGACGCGCTGATTGGACGACCGGTGGTGCCTCTTCCACCGCCTTCGGGGCCGAGGCCGAAGTGCAGACCGGCAGAAACACGGTGAAATCGGTTCCCCGCCCCGGCGCGCTGTCGACAAAGATGAAACCGCCGGTCTGCTTGACGATGCCATAGACGGTGGACAGGCCCAGCCCTGTCCCCTCACCCGTTCGTTTGGTCGTATAGAACGGCTCGAACACCTTTTGCAGTTTGTCGGCGGGAATGCCGATGCCGCTGTCGCTGACCTTTACAGTCACGTATTCGCCCGGCGGTACACTCGCACGGTCGCGGCGCAGGGGTTCTGTCAGGGCCAGCACCTCGGTCTCGATCCGAATCTCACCCCCATCCGGCATAGCGTCGCGGGCGTTGACCACAAGGTTCATCAGCACCTGTTCCAATTGGCGTTTATCGGCACGCACGGGTTTCAGCACCGGATCATGGCTGAGGGTCAACTGCACCTTTTCCCCCACAAGCCGGTTCAGCAAATGGATCAGGTCCGAGATCGTGTCGCGCAGGTCCAAAACCTCGGGTCGCAGGGTTTGTTTGCGCGAAAACGCCAGAAGCTGGCTGACCAAGGCTGCGGCGCGGTTGGCGTTCTGGTTGATCTGGACGAGATCGGCATAGTCGGGATCATTGTGGTCATGGCGCAGCAACAGCAAATCGCAATGGCCCGAGATGGCGGTGAGCAAATTGTTGAAATCATGCGCGACGCCACCGGCCAACTGCCCGACGGCCTGCATCTTCTGTCCCTGCACAAACTGGGCCTCAAGGGTCTTAAGCTCGGTCGCGTCGTTCAGAACGGCAATCAGGCAGACCTGCCCGTCATCGATCACCCGCCTCAGCGTCACCTGCACGAAAATCTCTTTGTCATCGCGGGTGAGGCGCAGGAATTCGGACCGCTGCGTGTCTTCTCCAGCCGCGGTCCTTTCCAACCATTCGAGGATCGGATGGCCCAGCCCCTGCATGATGTGGCTAATGTTGGTGTGGTTCAGATGGCTTCCGCCCAGCAGTTTCAGCGCAAGACGGTTGGCTTCCTGAATCGTTCCGTCCGGCAGCAGGCACATGATCGGAACAGGCAGATCGGCAAAGCATGTTCCGACCCCATGGCTTGGTGTCTCGGCCAAAGGCACCAGCGCCAGATTGCGCCCAATACCCGAGCGCGACAGTTGTGTCACGGCGGCAGGCGTCGTGCCGTTTTGTGTTGTGAGTTGCCGAATTCCACCGTCGGACCCAAGGCTATCCGGCAGAAACTGGTCCATTCTTTCGGGCCGAAATCCCAAAAGACGTTCGGCGGCGGCGTTAAGGTCCAGCACCACGCCGTTTCGCCCCTCGGTCAAAACAGGCAGGGACAGATCCGTCCACGGACCGCCGTCATTGAGATGAAACCGCCAGCAAAACAGGCCGTTTCCAAGCCCGAAAACAGAAACCGGGATGGTTGCGTCATGGGTGACAATATCCTCATGCGCGCGCCCCTGAGCCTGCGCCTGCGATTGAAGGCGCAGCAGAATCGCGGCGGGATTGGCAAAGACCGATCGCAAACATCTGGCCAGGCCTGCACCCGGATCGGCTTGAAACCTTTTTTGGGCCTGTGCGTTCGCGATAAGGATGTCGCCATGCGCGTTCGCGATCAGGCATGGACACGAGTCTTGCTGCGCAAAGGCGGCCATGACCGACGCCATCTGTTGCGCCGAGCGATTTGCCAGCATCGTCTTTGCAACGACGCCCAGCACGACGACCAGCAAGGACCCACCCGACGCCCACAAGCCATACATCCAGTCCGAGGATAAAAGACCGGAAATCGGCGCCAAGGTCAGAACAAGCGCTACAACAGCCAAAGAGCCCGCGCGCCACGCGGGCGGTGATTTCTGGTCGGGCGGATCGGGAAAAAACTCGGCAGCGTCGGACATGAACGGTTCGGTCAATTGGGCGTTGGGGTATTTCGACCCCAATTTGGTTAATTCCCGCTTAACGAAAATCGAACAACGGGCTTCTACCCAAGGTTGCTATTCGGTGACGCGCTACCGCGTCAAGTGTGCCGTAAAGAATCCGTCCGTTCCGTGCGCCACTCGCCACGATTTGCGTAGCTGTTCACGCCATTCCGGGTTTGCATTCAGGAACGCGTCAACAACGTCTGCGTTCTCGCTATCCAACATCGAACAGGTCGCGTAAGCCAGTACGCCACCGTCCCGGACCAAAGGCGCAATCGTGACCAGAATATCCGCCTGAATGCGGGTCAGTTCTTGCAATCGCGTCTCGGTGAGCGCCCATTTGCCCGCAGGCGCGCGCCGCCATGAGCCACTGCCTGAACACGGCGCGTCGGCCAGAACGATGTCAAACGGCTGGTGTCGGGCCAACTCGTCTGACGTTACCAACGTCACCTTGGCACCGGCGCGTTCGGCCCGGTTGGGCAGGTCCCGCATCCGCGCGGCATTCACGTCATGCGCAAAGACCTCGACCCCTTGATGCGCGGCCAAGGCCAAAGCCTTCCCGCCACCGCCAGTGCAATAATCCAGAACCCGCTGGCCCGACCGCATGTCCAGCGCCGCGACGACCGCCTGGCTCGCGGCGTCCTGCAGCTCGACCAGACCGTCGAGATAGGCCCGGCTCTGCGCAATCTTGCGCGCGCCTTCGGTTACCTCCAAAGCCGTTGGGCAGATCCCCAGCGGGTGAGCGGTTATGCCGTCGGCCTTCAGGCGTTCCGTGGCAAGGGGCAAGTCGGCCTTCAGAAGGTTTACCCGCAGATGCACCGGAGCCCGGTTTTGCAAAGCCTCAGCCGCCGCTATGGCGTCATCTCCAAGCGAAGCCGAGAACCGAGGCCAGAGCCACTCTGGGATGTCAAAACGTTCCGCATCCGTCGTGACCGCGCGCGCAGTCTCGGAGGATTGAACAGGTGCAGGGGCATGTCGATCGCCAGTGAACAGGGTGTCCACATCGCCATCTTTTGCACGGATTGCCCCGATCATAAGCCCGCGCCCGGTGCATGCGCCGCCAAGCGCGGCAAAGGACCGCTTGCAGCGCAGGGCATCAAATACATGATCCCGAACCGCCGCGCGATCTTTTGACCCGGCAAACCGGCTGCGCCGGGCCCAGCCGGTCAAGGCCTTTTCAACCGGCGCGCCATCCAAAATCTGATCCAGAATTTCAATCGAGGCCTGAATGCGGGCTGCAGGTGTCATTGCCTATTCCGTTTCCTGTTACGCGCGGCGCAAATGCAAAACGGCACCCGCTAAAGGGTGCCGTCTGCATCCAAATACCGGATCACATCACCCTGTAGTTGGGGCTTTCACGCGTGATCTGAACGTCATGCACATGGCTTTCCTTCAAACCGGCCCCGGTGATCTTAACGAAATTGCAGTTCTTGCGCATCTCTTCGACCGTGCCACAGCCGGTATAGCCCATGGCCGCCCGCAGACCACCGACCAATTGGTGAACAACCGCGCTGGCCGAGCCTTTGTAGGGCACCTGCCCCTCGATCCCTTCAGGCACCAGCTTGTCATTGGCGGCGTCCTTCTGGAAATACCGGTCCGCAGACCCACGCGCCATCGCGCCCAGGCTGCCCATGCCACGATAGGATTTGAACGAACGGCCCTGATACAAGATCACCTCGCCCGGGCTTTCGTCTGTCCCTGCGATCATCGAACCAACCATGGCGCAGGACGCACCCGCCGCAATCGCCTTGGCAAAATCGCCCGAGAACTTGATGCCGCCATCGGCAATCACCGGAACGTCCCCGGCGGCAGCCGCACAATCCATGATCGCGGTCAGCTGAGGCACGCCAACACCAGCCACCATCCGGGTGGTACAGATCGATCCCGGCCCAATGCCAACCTTGATCGCATCCGCCCCCGCATCGATCAGCGCCTTGGTCGCATCCGCCGTGGCCACGTTGCCTGCGATGATCTGAACCTCATTCGACAGGGTCTTGGCCCGTTTCACCGCATCCAAAACGCCTTGCGAATGGCCATGGGCGGTGTCGACAACAATGATGTCCACACCCGAATCGACCAGCAACTCGGACCGTTCAAATCCGGCATCGCCAACCGAGGTTGCTGCCGCGACGCGCAGACGTCCAAGGGTGTCTTTACAGGCAGTTGGGTTCAGGACCGCCTGTTCGGTGTCTTTCAGCGTCAACAGTCCGGTCAGCTTGCCTTCACCATCGACAACCAGAAGTTTCTCGATCCGGCGAGCGCGCATCAGGCTTTTGGCCTCTTCCAGATCCGCAGGCTCTTGCAGCATCGCCAGATTGTCCGAGGTCATCATCGCGTGGATCGGCGTGTCGTCCGAGGTCGCAAAGCGCATATCGCGGTTTGTCACGATGCCAACAACACGGCCCTGATCGTCCACCACAGGAAAACCGGTGAAATTATACCGCTGCACCAGCGCCTGCGCGTCAGCCAGCGTCTGATCCGCGCGCAGCGTGACCGGGTTGTAGACGATCCCCGATTCGAACCGCTTGACCCGGCGCACTTCGCGGGCCTGTTCCTCGACCGAGAGGTTCTTGTGGATCACCCCGATGCCACCCGCCTGCGCCATCGCAATCGCCATGCGCGCCTCGGTCACCGTGTCCATGGCCGAGCTGAGCAGCGGGATGTTCATGGTGATCTGCCGCGTCACACGCGTGCTGGTATCCGCCGTTGCAGGCAAGACCGAGGATGCCCCCGGCACCAAGAGAACGTCATCAAAGGTAAGCGCCTCACGAATCTGCATCTGTTCACCCCATGCAAAAGCCCGTTTGGCGGTGACCCTATTGCATGGATCAACCCTAAGGAAAAGCCCCTGACCCCAAGTTGTTGCCAAATGTCGGGGAATGCCGCGCCCAAAACGACGCTGGTTGATCAAAACCTGCCGCTGAATGGCCTTTCCCTTTGCGCATAAACTCATATCTTGCGCCGCATACGCGCGAATACAAAGGCAGGCCATTCATGACCACCGACCCTCTTGTCGTCTTCACCCCATCCGGCAAACGCGGGCACTTTCCCGTCGGCACCCCGATTCTGACCGCAGCGCGCCAGTTGGGCGTCGATCTGGATTCGGTCTGCGGCGGGCGCGGTATCTGTTCGAAATGCCAGATCACGCCAAGCTATGGCGAGTTTCCCAAGCATGGCGTCACCGTATCCGAAGACGCGCTAAGCGAATGGAACGCGGTTGAGCAGCGCTACGACGACAAGCGCGGCTTGAAACCCGGTCGGCGTCTGGGCTGTCAGGCATCTGTTCAGGGCGATGTGGTGATCGACGTCCCGCCCGAAAGCCAGGTACACCGCCAGGTCGTCCGCAAGGCCGCCGCCGCGCGCGCCATCACCATGGACCCGGCGACGCGCCTGTATTTTGTGGTGGTCGAAGAGCCCGACATGCATTCCCCCACCGGCGATCTGGAGCGCTTGGAACGCGCCCTGCGCCAGCAGTGGAACATCGACGCCGTGACCGCCGATCTGTCGCTGATGTCCAAGCTGCAACCGGTTCTACGCAAAGGGAAATGGGAGGTCACGGTCGCCGTCCACAAAGGCCACAAGGACACGGTGGGCCGTATCGTCGAGATCTGGCCCGGCCTGCATGAACACGGCCTCTATGGTCTGGCCATCGACCTCGGCTCGACCACAATCGCCGCGCATCTGACCGATCTGGAAACCGGCGAGGTCAAGGCGTCCTCGGGCCTGATGAACCCGCAAATCCGGTTCGGCGAAGACCTGATGAGCCGTGTGTCCTACGCCATGATGAATCCCGGCGGCGATGCCGAGATGACCAGGGCCGTACGCGAGGCGATCAACGACCTGACCACCTCGATCGCCGAGGAGGCCGGGATTGACGCCGCGCTGATTGTCGAGACGGTGTTTGTCTGCAACCCGGTCATGCACCACCTGCTGCTGGGCCTCGATCCGGTCGAGCTGGGACAGGCCCCCTTTGCGCTGGCGACGTCGGAATCCATGTCCCTGCCCGCGCGAGAGATGGACCTCACCGCGATGAACCCGCGCGCGCAGGTCTACATCCTGCCCTGCATCGCGGGCCATGTGGGCGCGGACTGCGCCGCCGTGGCCCTGTCGGAAGAGCCGGGCAAATCCGAGGATCTGGTGCTGATCGTCGACGTGGGCACCAATGCCGAGATTCTGCTGGGCAACACCAGCCGCGTTTTGGCCTGTTCCTCGCCCACCGGGCCTGCGTTCGAGGGCGCTCAGATCAGTTCCGGCCAGCGCGCCGCACCCGGTGCCATCGAACGGATCGAGATTGATCCTGTCACAAAAGAACCCCGGTTCCGCATCATCGGGTCGGACAAGTGGTCCGACGAGGACGGCTTTGACAAGGACATCGGCACCACCGGCATCACCGGCATCTGCGGGTCCGGCATCATCGAAGCCGTTGCCGAGATGCGCATTGCAGGGCTGCTGGACGAAAGCGGCCTGATCGGGTCGGCCGAGCAGACCGGCACCCCCCGCTGCGTGCCCGAAGGCCGCACCCACGCTTACCTTATCCACGACGCCAGCGCCGAGGGCGGCCCGCGCATCACCGTCACCCAAGGCGACATTCGCGCCATCCAGCTTGCCAAATCCGCGCTCTATGCCGGTGCACGTTTGCTGATGGACGAGATGGAGGTCGACCGCGTGGATCGCGTCGTTCTGGCGGGCGCGTTTGGCGCCCATATCTCGACCAAACACGCAATGGTTCTGGGTATGATCCCGGACGCGCCGCTGGACAAGGTCACAAGCGCGGGCAACGCGGCTGGCACCGGTGCGCGGATTGCGCTCTGCAACATCGGATCGCGCGCCGAGATCGAACGGGTCGTGCGCGAGATCACCAAGATCGAAACCGCCATCGAGCCGAAGTTTCAGGACCATTTCGTCGCCGCCAACGCCATCCCGCACAAAATAGACCCGTTCCCGGAACTCGGTCAGGTCGTCACCCTGCCCGCGCCCAGCTTTAACACGGGCGGCGCAGACGCCGATACAGGCGGTGGCCGCCGTCGCCGACGCCGGGGGTAAACCCAAAAAGACCACGGTCGCGATCTGCTTCGAATTTAAGGTCGCGACTCCGCGCGCAAGTGTACCAGCGAACGGCAGTATTTTGGTCCGATGGGGAAAACTCTGGAGCGGGTAGCGGGAATCGAACCCGCGCGTTCAGCTTGGGAAGCTGACAGGCTACCATTACATCATACCCGCCGCGTGGAAGTGGATAGCACCACCGGGAACCGGGGTTCAAGCGGGATTGTCACCCGGCTCGGCTCAAAACTCACTCGGTCCGCGCGCGCAGGCTTTCGATCAGCGTCTCATCGACATCAAGCGCCTCGCACGCGGCATCCAGGGTTTCGCTGTCCAGATGGCGTGGGTTCAGGTCAACATCCTTCGAAAACGCATCAACAATAACCTGCATCGCTTTGATACGTGCATATTTTTTGTTGTTTGCCGGTATCACGTGCCAGGGCGCGTTCTGGGTCGAGGTGCGGGCCAGCATCTCGTCCACTGCCACCTCTGTCTCGGCCCATTTTTCGCGGTTTCGGAAATCTTCGTAGGTCAGTTTCCAACGTTTCAGCGGATTTGTGAGCCGTTCGGTGAATCGCTCCATCTGCTCATCCTGCGAGATGTGGAAGAACAGCTTGATGATCCGTGTGCCGTCGTCAGTCAGCATCCGTTCAAAGGCGTTGATCTCGTCATAAGCCGCGCGCCAGCGATGTTCCGGCGTCAATTTTTCGATCCGTTCGACCAGAACGCGCCCGTACCAACTGCGATCAAAGGCCGAGATTGCGCCCGAGGGCGGCAGACGCTCCCAGAATCGCAACAGGTAGTGGCGGTTCAGATAGTAATTGCGCGGCGCGCCGATGGGCCAGACCTTGAAGCTGCGCGGATCCAGCGCTTGGCTGATCCGGCGGATCGTGCCGCCCTTACCCGCCGCGTCCCAGCCTTCAAAGACGATCACGCCTTTCAGGCCATGAAACAGAAACGCCTGCTGAACGATAGCCAGCTTGGCCTGCAGATCGATCAACTGGTCGAAATAGTCCTTCTTTCCCAACTTGCTGGTCAGATCCGCGTCCGAGAGTTTCGGGGGGTGATGTTTGGACATAGTGACCACCTTTTTACGAGCCGACGCCGTCGTCACTGTTCCCGGAACAGGTCCATATTGCAAGGAAATGCGCGGCTGTTAGGTGTGGTGGTCACTCAGAGGGTATTCCCGACTTACCTCTGAAACACGTGCTTATCCGGCTGTGGTCAAATCCTGCGCCAACATCAGGGCATTGTTGTCCGGGTCGTAGAATGTTGCGGTGCTGACCATGCCTTCAATGGTTTCGGTTTCGCCATCGAACCGCACTCCGGCCTCTTCCAGCGCAGTTCGGGCCGCTGCAATGTCGGCCACGCCGAATACCGGCACGGTGTTGCCCGGCGCTGGTTCTGCCTGCTCACCCAATCCAAGGGTCACGCCTTGGGTCTTGGTTTGCATTTCGCTCCACCCGGCTTCGTCAATGTGGTGGATCAATTCGAAGCCAAGTTTATCGCCATACCATTCCGCGCTTGCATGACGATCACGAACCGAGATTGCGAGCGTAATCGTGTTGTCCAGAGAAATCAGGGCCATTGCGCTTTCCTTATGTCTGAAATTATATTAACTATACTTTATGGACATAGCGACACTTGTCAAGCTGACCTCAAGGGCGTGGTCGTTGAATATTATGGCTGCGCTGCATTCTGGGGTTCCGGGCCGTCAGGCCCCATTGCTTGCCGCGACCAGTGCAAGCCGGACATCCTTTGCCGCCAGTCTGGATCATCTTGTTCAATTGGGACTGTTGGAAAGAAACCCAGGTCACGGTCATCCCCTGCGACCCGAGTTCAGATTGACCGCAGAGGGCGTGAAGGCCGCTGAAATCGCAAGCAGAATTGTGGCAACCGTTCCTGATGAAAGCGAATTCACCTTGCTAAGGCGCAGTTGGTCAGTTCCGATACTGGCCTTGACGGAAACCCCGCAGCGCTTTTCGACCATGAAAACAACGCTGGCCTCGATCACCGATCGCGCCTTGTCATCCGCGCTGCATCAATTGGAAGAGCGTGAGTGGATCCAGCGGGATATCGATCTATCCGCGCGGCCACTCTTCCCCACCTATTGCGCAGTGAACACCGGGGTTGAAATCAACCGGGCCATCGGGCTTCGGCATTGACGAAGGCCGGGCAAATGCCCGGCCTCTGAATTTTGCGATAGCCTTTGGATCAGGCGCGGCGGCGGCGGCCACCTCCACGGCGTCCGCGGCCTTCGCCCTCGGCGCCGGGCGCTTCGGGCGCTTTGTTGAAACGGATCCACTCGCCGCCATGCGGGTCGTTGTTGGTCAGCAGGTTGGCGGCGCGGATGGCTTCCATTTCCTTACCGGCGCGCGGCAGGGTGGAACCCAGACCGAACATCTGCACGAAGGTCTCATCATCCATGCCTTCGGGCAGGATGATACCAGCGGCAGCGACTGCCTCTTTCTTCTCAGCGATCTTTTTCTGCGTCACCGGCAATGCAACCGGGTTCATGATCGCCGAGGTCATGCCAGCACCCATTGCCATCGGCAGGAAGGCGTTGTTGATACCGTGACGGTTCGGCAGACCGAATGAGATGTTGGACGCACCACAAGTGGTGTTCACACCCAGTTCCTCACGCAGACGACGGACCAGAGCGAACACCTGCTGACCAGCTGTTGCCATTGCGCCGATTGGCATGACCAGCGGGTCAACCACGATGTCATGCGCGGGAATGCCGAAATCGGCTGCACGCTCAACGATCTTTTTGGCGACGTCAAAGCGCACATCAGGGTCTTCCGAGATGCCAGTATCGTCGTTCGAAATCGCCACAACCGGCACGTTGTACTTTTTGACCAGCGGCAGAACCAGTTCCAGACGCTCTTCTTCGCCGGTGACCGAGTTCAGCAGCGGACGGCCCTCAGCCGCCTCAAGACCGGCTTCCAAAGCGCCCGGAACCGACGAGTCGATGCACAGCGGCACATCGACCAGCCCCTGCACCAGTTCGACGATCTTGCGCATCAGTGGCGGTTCGGTCTCGTTCGGGTTGGGGTTCGAGTTGTAGACAACGCCCGCGTTGATATCCAACACGGTCGCGCCAGCAGCGACTTGCGCCAGCGCGTCTTTCTCAACGGTCGAGAAATCGCCCGCTTCCAGTTCGGCCGCCAGTTTCTTGCGGCCTGTGGGGTTGATCCGCTCGCCAATCACGCAGAACGGTTCGTCAAAGCCCAGAACGGCAGTTTTTGTTTTTGATTCTACGACTGTACGGGTCATATCCGTTCCTTAGGAGTTTGCAGGCTTTGCCGAAGCGCCGCCGTTATTGATCGCCCAGTTGGCGTTGGTCTTGATCCCGCCCAGCGGGAAGAAGTGGACGTTGGTGATGTTGAAATCCGGGTTGGCCGCTTTGTGGTTGGCCAGTTCGGTGATCACATCGGTCGGTTCATAAGGCAGCAGCAGCTTGGACACGTCCATGGCGCGTTTCTGCAGAACCTTCAGCGAAGGGCCAACACCGCAAGCGATGGCAAACTTGATCAGCGTCTGCAGCTTGGCCGGACCGGCGATACCGATATGGACCGGGATGTCGATCCCCGCCTCTTTCAGGCTGTCGGCCCATGCGATGATAGGCTTGGCATCAAACGCGAATTGTGTGGCCAGGGCCATTTCGGCGTCGGTGGTTTCGCTGAACTTCTGTTTCCAGCGCAGCGCGTCGTCGACGTTTTTGGTCGAGCCGTCCGGGTCGATGTCCTTGTTGCCCTCGGGGTGGCCGGCAACATGCAGGCGCTTGAAACCCGCCTTGTCGAACAGACCGGATTCCAGCAACTGCATCGAGCTGTCAAAATCACCATGCGGATTGGCAACGCCACCTGCCAGCAGCAGCGCTTGCTCGACGCCCGCTTCGCCCTGATACATGGAGATCCAGTTCTCCAGCGTCGCCGCGTCCTTGATGATACGCGCCGGGAAGTGCGGCATGACCGGATAGCCCTCGGCTGCGATACGCTTGGCGGTCTTGACCATGTCTTCGATGGGCGTGCCCTCGATATGGGCGATGTAGACGCGGGTGCCTTCTGGCAGCAGCGCGCGGAAATCTTCGACCTTTTCGGCGGTGCGGGGCATCACCTCGATCGAATAGCCTTGCAAGAAGGCTTCGACGGTCGGATTCACCGGCCCGTTTTCGACCGCATCACGTTTCTTGAAGTTCAGCAAAGCCATTGCGGCCTCCCATAGCTGTCTCGGGCTCATGCCCAACCGTCATTGGCGATCAGCGCTTTGATGCGGTCCTGATCGTATTCCGTTTCCAGACGCACGGCCTGCGCCTCGGCAATCTCGGACGGGTCGCCCTCAACCGCGAAAGGCTCGGCCTTGCGCCATTCGGCCAGATAGGCATCACTGTCCTTGGCGTTCACCTTCATGGCAGCCCGGTCGATGGCTTGCTCGAACCGTTCTTCCAACTGCCGCTTGGCCCCACGACGGCCCTTGCCGACGATGACCTGAGCGGGAATGTCGCGCCAGTAAACGATGGTGACGTCAGGCATTGCTGTGATTCCTCCTAACCCGATGGGGCGGTTCTAAACTTCAATCTGGGCTCGGGTCAGTCGATTTTCGACACCCAACGCTTTCCAAACGACGTTTTTGCCCAGGGTGGTGTACCGGGCTTTTACACAGTGCCCCTGCAATTGCGCATATCATAATCCTCAATTCACTATGAAACCGCTTCATAAAACCAAAAAGCCCCGGACGGGAAACCGCGTCCGGGGCATGTTTTTAAGGGTCCAGAGGGGTTAACCCACCAGCCCGCCATCTTCGCGAGTCACCGCGATGATCGCCGAACGCGGCACTGCATCGCCCCCTTCCGGCCAGTGGCTGTTGCCGTCCTCGCCCGGGTGCTGGATGCCCACGAACATGGTGCGACGATCCGGAGACCAGCTGAGGCCGGTGATTTCGCATTCGTTCGGACCAACCAGGAAGCGACGGATTTCACCGGTGACCGGGTCACCTGCCAGCATCTGGTTGTTGCCCTGCCCTTCGAAATCGCCTTCGTTGCCATAGTTGCCGTCGGTTTGGATCCACAGCAGGCCGTTGCTGTCGAATTTCAGACCATCGGGCGAGTTAAACATATTGTCGGCGTTGACGTTGTCCGAGCCACCATAGGCATCCTGATGCACATTGGGGTTACCCGCCAGAACATATAGATCCCAAGCAAAGCCCGAGGCAGTGTGATCGCCACCGTCCGGGCGCCACCGCACGATCTGGCCGTAGTTGTTGGCCTCGCGCGGGTTGGGACCGTTGACCGAGGTGTCGTCACCCCCGGCATTCGGTTTGACGCCCCGGTTCTTGTTGTTAGTCAGACAGCAATACACCTCGGCCACGTTCGGGTTGGCAGCAACCCATTCCGGGCGGTCCATGGTGGTCGCGCCAACGGCGGAGCCTGCCTGACGGGTGTGGATGCTGATCTCGGCTTGCGAGGCCAGACCCGTTGTCTCGGGCGTCAGATCCAGCCACTCACCGGTGCCGTCGTCATTGAACTTGGCGACCGACAGGGTGCCGTTTTCCAGCAGGGCGTTGGTGTCCACGCCAGCGGCATAGACGCCGTCCGAGACAAAGCGATACAGGAACTCGCCGCGTTCATCATCGCCCATGTACACGACAACACGACCGTCATTGTTAACGACCGCTTCGGCGTTTTCATGCTTGAACCGACCCAAAGCGGTCAGTTTGCGCGGGGTCGAGTTCGGATCGGTCGGGTCGATCTCAACCACATAACCGGCGCGGTTCGGCTCGTTGGGGTTTTTCGACACATCAAAACGGTCGTCGATCTTGGCCCAGCCATAACCCCAGTCACTGGCCGAGACTCCATAGCGCTTGAGTTCGGCGCTGACCTCGTGGTTTTCGTCTTCTGCCGAGAAGTAGCCGTTGAAGTTCTCTTCGCAGGCCAGGTACGTGCCCCACGGGGTCATACCGTTGCCGCAGTTGTTCCAGGTGCCTTTCGAAGTGGTCCCGGTTGGATCAGCAGCGGTTTTCATCAAATCATGAGCAGCGGCAGGGCCGGTGATCGTCATATCAGTCTGCGGCGTGATGCGGCGGTTATACGGGCTGTCCTTGACGATGCCCCATGTACCGTCGGTGTTGGCGATCTCAACCACGGTCACACCATGGGCCATCATGCCCTTGGCGACGTCGTCGTCCGAGGCTGCTTTGGCATCGGGGTTGTTGCCCCACAGAATGTCGCGGTTGGTGTATTCGTTGTTCACCACCAGCAACACGTGCCCGTCGTGATAGAACACGTCCTGACCATCGGTATTGTCGCCAAAGGCGCGCTCCTGACTGGCAGCCGTCCCACGGGTCGCGTGATCAAACTCGGGCGCATCAGACCACAGCGGGTCACCCCAACGCACCATGACTTCGGCCTTGTAGCCTGGCGGTACAATGACATCGTCTGCGGTGGAAACAGGGATCGCCTCGAACGAGAACCGGTCCGCTGCAGCACGCGCGCCAGAAGGAATAAGCGCGCCGCCAACGGCGGTGAAGCTGCCCATGGCCAGAACGCCGCCCAGGAATCCGCGACGCGACAAGGCGCGTTCGACCACGCGATCAAATTCACATTCTTCGGGGCGTGGGTTTACGACCTCATCGTATTCATCAAAGGACAGGGTGCGTTCGTCTTTCATGGCAATCTCCGTATCTGGCTGAAAGCTGGTAGAGAATCCCGTATCGGGGATCCCGCGCGGGGATCGCATTCCAGTATGAACGCTGTGTGACACTCACGTTAAATTCAAAATTGAAATCACTTGCGCGTCGGCGATCCCCCGCCTAGGGTCAAATTAACTCGAAAATCGGAGGGCGTGACGAATGGCGCCCAAGCGTCCCAAAGGTGCGGGCGCGTTCCCGAAGGCGGTCGAAAGCCCCGCGCCGGCAAGACCCGATCCAGATGCGCTGTATGCCGCGCTGGATCTGGGGACAAATAGCTGCCGCATGTTGATAGCCCAACCCAAGGGTAGCGGGTTCCATGTGGTCGACAGTTTCTCCAAATCCGTGCAGTTGGGCGCGGGTCTGGAACGGACCGGGCGGCTGTCCCGGGCCTCGATGTCGCGCACCGTCCAGGCGCTGCGAATCTGTCAGCAAAAGCTGAAACGCAACAAGGTCAAACGCATGCGTTTGGTCGCGACCGAGGCATGCCGTCGGGCCAAAAACTCGCGCGATTTCATACGGCAGGTCAAACGCGAAACCGGCCTGACGCTTGAGATCATCCAGCCCGAGGAAGAGGCGCGTCTGGCCGTCATTTCCTGCGCGCCGCTGGTTTCGACCAAGACCGAGCAATTACTGGTCGTCGACATAGGCGGAGGCTCGACCGAGTTGGTGTGGATCGACATTTCCTCGGTTCCGCGCCGCGACCGTCCGGCGGCAATCATGCGCCTCCACAATGGGTTCCACACTGCCGACAGCCCGTTTCCCGCCGCCAAGGTGGTGGATTGGATCAGCGTTCCCTTGGGCGTCGCCACGCTGCGCGATCAGTTCAACGATGTCGAAGATGACTCGGCCCGTTTCGCCCTGATGAGTTGGTTTTTCGAAGAAAATCTGGCCGATTTTGCCCCCTACAAGGACGAACAGGCCCGCGCCGGGTTTCAGATCGTCGGCACCAGCGGCACTGTGACCACAGTTGCGGCGTCCCATCTGGGGCTGAAACGTTATGACCGGACCAAGGTGGACGGTCTGCGCATGACCAGCGATCAGATTGACAAAGTCATACGCGGGTATTTAGAACTCGGCCCTCACGGGCGCCGCCGCGACCCCCGGATCGGGGATGACCGGCAGGCCCTGATCATGTCCGGCTCGGCCATTTTGCAGGCGCTGCTTAGATGCTGGCCCACCGACCGCCTTTCCGTGGCGGACCGGGGGCTGCGCGAGGGTCTGCTTTATGCGCAGATGAGTGCGGACGGTGTATTGGAAGACGGACCGTTCTGATGGCGAAGACACCGAGTGGCAAAAACACCTCAGGCCGTGGGCAACGCGACCTGAAGGTCAAGGTGAAGACTGCGCGCGGGCGCAAGCTCAGCTCGACCCGCTGGCTCGAGCGGCAGTTGAATGACCCTTATGTGAAACGTGCGCAGGCCGAAGGCTATCGCGGGCGCGCGGCGTTCAAGATATTGGAACTGGACGAGAAATTCCGCTTTCTCGTGCCCGGCGCACGCGTGGTCGATCTGGGCTGCGCCCCGGGTGGCTGGCTGCAAGTGGCCGTCAAACGGGTGAACGCGCTGGGCGAGAAAAGTGGCAAGCGGATCGGAACGGTTCTGGGCGTCGACCTGCAAGAGGTTGAACCCGTGGCCGGAGCCACAGCGCATGTGCTGGATTTCATGGAAGATGATGCCGATCAAAAGGTCAAAGACTGGCTGGGTGGCAAAGCGGATGTGGTGATGTCGGACATGGCCGCAGCCTCTTCGGGGCATAAACAGACCGACCATTTGCGGATCATGGCACTGTGTGAAACCGCTGCCTACTTTGCGTTCGACGTGCTGGAAGAAGGCGGCACGTTTGTTGCCAAGGTTCTGGCCGGAGGGGCCGAGGGCGATTTGCAGAAACTGTTGAAGCAGAAATTCGACAAGGTTGCCAACGTCAAACCACCCGCATCGCGTTCAGACAGTTCCGAAAAATTCGTGGTGGCAACCGGGTTTCGCGGCTGAAGTTAATCTTCCAGCGAGATCTGGCCGGGCAAACGCTGCTCTCTCAGCGATGCGGTTGCGATGCCTTGCAGCATCAGGCCCTCTCCGTGGTTCAGATCAACCGGCTTTTGCTCGCGCAACTGCGCGATCCGCTGGTCAAGCGAGACCCACTTCCCCCGTGGAATGGTCAGTTTCTTTGAATGCTTCGACATATTGCCACCTTTGACTGCACCTTAGGCCGACACGCTCGACCTAAGGGTTAACGTCAGAATTTGCCGGGAAAATGGCGCGATACGGGCAGGCAGATGCCAATGTTATGGCCCGATTTGTCTGGACAATTCTTGCAGGTTTGGGTCATCCGGTATGCGCCCTAGGCCTTCTTTCACTACCTCACGTGCTGCATCCGCCCCCCGGTTGATCTGCGCCAGTTGCACAAGCATCGGCCAGGCCTCGGCCCGTTGCGGATCAAGCGTGACAACCTCGCGAAACGCCCGTTCGGCGGCAGGTGCATTGCGGAAGGTCAAGGCCATGCCGCCCAGCACCATATGGGTCTCGGGGAAATCCAGACGGTTGGCAATTGCGCCCTGCCATTCGGACATCGCCTGCCCGGCCAGGGCCTGCTGATCCGGTGTCAGGGCTTGGGGCGGAATGTTCAGAAACTCTTTCGCCGCCGATATACGCACATTGCGCAACGGATCAGATAAAAGCGGCTCAAGCCGCTGCACCTGATCGACGAGGGATGCCTGTCGCTGCAAGGCGACCGCATTGGCCCGTATTAGCGGGTCGGCATCCGCCAGCAGCGCAACTGTCGCCTCTGCCACGTCTGCAGAGCCAAACGGTTGCAAAAGATAAGCTGCCGTGGCCCGGACGATGCCCGGCTGTGCGGGGTCGAGAGCAATGGCCAGCAACCCTTCGGGGCTGTCTGCCTGCCCCGCCATCGCCGGGGCAAAGGCCGACCCGAAATGCGGGCCGCGATGCGATGAATTCGGAAACCATTCTTCAATCCGGGCGGTTGCCCATGGCTGATCCCTGTCCACATGGCAATCGGTGCAGGCGTCCTGTCCAAGCCCCAAATCCGGGCGCGGCACGCGGAAACTGTGATCGCGGCGACCATCGACGCCCATATAGACACGTTCGATCATATGACAGGTTTTGCATTGCGCACCCACGCTGTCCTTGGGGTGGTGGTGATGCGCAGGCGTGTCGTATTCCTTGCGCGCCAAAGTCGGAAAATCGGGGTTGCCCGCCGGGGAATGGCATTGCGTGCAAACGCCATTGCCATCGGCCCGCAACTCGGCGCTATGGGGTTCGTGGCAGTTCATACAGCCAACGCCCTGCGCGTACATCTTCGATTGCAGGAACGAGCCGTAGACATAAACCTCGTCCAGTATCTGCCCGTCCGGGTGATAGGTTCCGGGCCGCAACAGGGCCAGATTATAGGCATCGTGATAGGGCGTGCCGGGCAGAGGGTTGCCTTGCTCATGCGCCTCGCGCCGGGAATGGCACCCGGCGCATTGCTGGATTTCCGCCTCGGTCTGGCCCCTGCCCCATGACATCAGAAAGCCAGACTCGCTTAGACCTTCTGCAACCGATTTTCCGCCAACCCAGTCGATATGCGCCGAGCCCGGACCATGGCAGGCCTCGCACCCGACACCGATTTCGACCTGACGGGACTGATAGGTTCGGCTTTGCACGTCATAGTTCTTTTCGAATCCTGTGGCGTGGCATTCGGCGCAGCGTGCGTTCCAGTTCTTATACGGCCCGGTCCAATGCAGCCCGTCATCCGGCGGCAGGTCCTGATCGGGATAGAGGTGGAACCAACGCTTGTTTTCGGTGTCCCAGACCACATCAAAGCTTTGCAATCGTCCGGGTTCGGTTTCGAACAGATATTGCTGCAAAGGCTCGATCCCGACGACGGAATGCACGTCATAGCTGGTCGTTGCGCCATCTTTCTCGGTCACATCCGCATAAGGCGTCGCACCACGATAACCGAAGCGGACCGACATGCCGTCATGTTCGAACACCGTGCCGTCAAAATCCGCGACCAGCGCCCCGTCTTCAATCCCGGCCCAGGCCAATGCGTGATGGGATTGGGCCCAGGCGGCTGTTTCCTCGGTATGACAATCTGCGCATTGCTCGGATCCGACGTAAGATGGGGTCTGAGCGTAGGCGATCCCCGATATCAACACGGGAACCGCGAAGGTAAGCCACTTCATGCGCCCTCATCCTCGCTGCGCAGGTCCATCAGCGCGCCGTTATATTCCGCACCAAGGATCAGGATCGCCGCGCAAAGGTACAGGAAGATCAGCGCCGCCATGGCCCCGGCCAGACCGGCATAGGTGGCGCTGTAGCTGGCGAATTGGGCGATATAGATCGAAAAGGCCCAGCCGCCGCTTCCCAACAGCAGCAGGGTCAGCAACACACCTGGAAGGATCTGCATCACCCGGTGGCGCCGCGTCGGCAGAACAAGATGCGCCAACAGAATGGTCGCCACAGGCACGGCCACGGTAAAGGTCCAGCGTAGCCGGTCCACCGAAAGCCAGGTCGAGACATCCACGTCCGTATGCTTGGACACCAGCGTTGTGTAGACGGGCAGCACGACCTCGACCGCGGCGACGATCAGAATGGCGGCCCCGCCCAGAATGACCAGAACGATACACAGCAGCCGCGTCTTCCAGAAGGGCCAGCTGTCATGATCGTGATAGGCCTGATTCATCGCAGCCCGCACCGCCGCCACCCCGTTCGAAGCAAAATACACCGCCAGCAAACCGCCGATCGTGATCACGCCCGAGCTTGACCCCTGAAGAACCGCCCGCAGTTCGGACACAATCGGACCAGCCACATCCTGTGGCCATGCGCCGAAAATCAGGTCGATCAACTCGTCCGTCACATAGCCTTGCGACAACGTCCCTGCCAGCGCCACGGTGAACAGCACAAACGGAAACAACGCCATCATCATCGACATGGCGACATGGCTGCTCATGACAAAGCCGTTTTTCTCGCTGAACCGCCGAAACGCCAGAAACAGCGCTTTGATCAGACGGCCGGATAGAAGAATCGATGGTTGCGACATTCTGAAACCCTAGCCCGCCCGTCGCCCTGGTAGAACCCGGGAAGTCGCAAATCCCGATATATAAATAACTGACTGCATTGCATAAACTTACCCGGCTGTGCAGGATCAGGACAACCCGACCCGCTTTGCATGCGCCCGCCCTATCATAGTTCAGGTTTGTGAATGACCCTTGATCCAAACAGCCCGAAAGATCGCTATCGCCCCAGCCTGTCCGTGGTACGCGACAGCTGTATCATCGCAGCGCTGGTTGTTTTGGGGCTGTATGCCGGATCCGCGTTTCTGATTCCGTTGACGATGGCCCTGTTGATCAATGTTCTGATCATCGCGCTCAGCGACCGGGTCATTGCAGTGACCCGCGCCCCCGTCTGGCTGGCCAATATTGCCGGGGTAACCGTGGTTTTGGCAGGTTTGTTCATGATCATGTATATTCTGGGCAGTCAGGCGACACAGTTCGCCCGCAGCATCAACACATATGAGACCCAGTTCGATGACGCGGTAAACCGCGTCGCGGGGCTGGTGGGCAGTGATGTCACAACCTTCATTCGGGACAATCTGGTCAGTATCGATATGTCTTATCTGGCGCGGCTGTTGTTGGGCAGCGCGACCTCGCTGCTGAATCAGTTCTTTCTGATCAGCCTCTATGTCGCATTCCTGATGGCCGAACGACTGGCCTTTCGCAAGAAAATCCAACTGGCCGCAGGCAACCCCGACACCGGCAAAGAGTTTTCTGCGATGCTGGACGCAATTTCATTTAGCCTGCAGCGCTATGTCGGGGTTAAAACCCTGATCAGCCTGATCACGGCGGGCATCAGTTACACCGTCTTCCGCATCCTCGGACTGGAGTATGCCGAGACTTGGGCGGTTCTGACCTTTGCGCTGAACTTCATCCCTTCAATAGGGTCGATTATTGCCGTGGTCTTCCCGGCCATGATCGCGCTTGTGCAATTCGTAAGCATCGGCCCGTTTCTGGTGGTGGTTCTGGGCTGCGGCACCATCCAGTTCCTGATCGGCAATTTCGTAGACCCGGCGATGCTGGGCCGGTCGCTGAACATGTCCACGTTTCTGGTCGTTCTGGCCCTGATGTTCTGGACCACCGTCTGGGGCCTTATCGGAGCGTTCCTGAGCGTGCCGTTAACCGTTTGCATCCTGATCGTATTCAGCCACATCCCCGCCTTGCGCCCGGTGGCCATCCTGATGTCGCTGGACGGGCGACTAGGGGATGATCAGCCCTGACCTCAGCTTTGGCAAAGCGCGATCAGAGCCGGGCGGTCCTGTAGCTTGAGGCGCCCATAGCCGCCAGCAATCAGGCCCTGTTTGATCAGCCGTTGCAGCGTCCGGTGCAGCGTCGGCGGGGATACGGCGATCATCGCGGCCAGTTCCTCTTGCGAGACCTGTAGCCAGCCATCGGCGTCTGCGGCAACCTCCTCAAGATGCAGCAACCGCAGGATCAGACGCTTTTCCGTACCCGTTACGCCAAGGTTGGCAATGATCCGCAGCGCTTTTTGCATGTTCTCATGCGACAACACATAGAAATCGCGCAGGTATTCCGGGTTTTGCTGCACCATCCTGTCCAGCATGGCCGACGGAAAAAACAAAGCTTCGGTGTGCTTTGTCGCGACCACCCCAACCAGTCGGTGCGCATTGGCAAACAGCGCCAGATCACCGACCCAGAACCCGCGCCCTTCCTGATGCAGAACGAACTCCTGCCCGTCATCCGCGGGGGTGGTCAGCCTAACACCGCCGTCCAACACGCCATGAATGCCGTCTGCCGGATCACCGTGGTTATACAGCGCTTCTCCGGCCTCATACCTGCGGTGTACGGCGCAGGCCATCAACGCCGTTCGGAACCCGGCAGACCGGGTTTGCAGCCAATTTGAATCTTGCAACGGCTTGAGATCAGGTGTGTTTTTTAACATCGGTATATTTGAAAATCATCATGTGATAAGTTTTGGCCCATGCTGTTGGCCTAATTTGGTGCCAAGCGATTCCTGCGCAAGCTGGGCTTGAACAGGACGTTTACAGCTATCCGCAGAGTAGTCGATCCGGCTCTCGACGTTAAAGCACAAAAAATTCTCTCGGGCGGTTCTGCCCGCAAATTCAGGAGCAAGACATGCGACCTTCTATTCAATTGGTGGAACACTGGCGTACTGGGATACGCCGCGCAGCCGTCGGTGCGCTTTCGGTGCTTTTGGCCCTGCCCGCCTGGGCGCAGGATCAAAAGCCAAACATTCTGGTCATCTGGGGTGACGATATCGGTCAATCCAATATCTCGGCCTATACGATGGGCCTGATGGGGTATCGCACACCCAATATCGACCGTGTCGCCAAGGAAGGGATGATCTTTACGGATTACTATGGCGAGCAGTCCTGCACCGCCGGGCGGTCGTCATACATCATGGGGCAATCGGTTTTCCGCACCGGCCTGTCCAAGGTTGGTCTGCCCGGCGCGAAAGAAGGCATGCAGGTCGAAGATCCTACCATTGCCGGCCTTTTGAAAGACCATGGCTATGTCACCGGTCAGTTCGGCAAGAACCATCTGGGTGACCGGGATGAACATCTGCCCACAAACCACGGATTTGATGAGTTTTTCGGCAATCTCTACCACCTGAACGCCGAAGAAGAACCCGAACACGAAGACTATCCCGGTGACGCGATCCTGCCTGACGGACGCACCTTCCGCGAAGCCTATGGTCCGCGCGGCGTAATCCGCTCCTCCGCCGGGGGCGAGATTCAGGACACAGGTCCCCTGACCCGCAAACGGATGGAGACGGTGGACGAGGAAACGCTGGAAGCCGCTGTTGAGTTCATTCGCGAAGCCAACGCCAACGGGACGCCGTTCTATGTCTGGTGGAACGGGACGCGGATGCACTTCCGCACCCATGTGAAAGACGAGATGCGGCAGCAGGCCAATGAGATCTTTGGCGGTCCGGCGGACGAATACACCGCTGGCATGATCGAACATGACATGCATGTTGGCCAGTTGCTTGACCTGTTGGACGAACTGGGCATCGCCGACAACACCATCGTGCATTACTCGACCGACAACGGACCACACTACAACACCTGGCCCGACGCGGCCTCGACCCCGTTCTGGGGTGAGAAGAACACCAACTGGGAAGGCGGCTGGCGCGTGCCTTCGATGGTGCGCTGGCCCGGACAGATCGAGGCCGGTTCCGTCAACAACGAAATCGTGCATCACATGGACTGGCTGCCGACCTACCTGGCCGTTGCCGGTGACCCCGAGATCAAGGACAAGCTGAAAGCAGGCTATTCCTCGCCCGCGATGGGCCGAGACTACAAAGTGCATCTGGATGGCTACAACATCCTGCCCCTGCTGACTGGTGAGACCACAGAAAGCCCCCGTCGCGAGATCTTTTACTTCACCGACGATGGCGATCTGTCGGCGTTGCGCTTTGACGACTGGAAACTGATCTTCCTTGAGCAGAAAGCATGGGCAACCTTCCGTGCGTGGATGGAGCCGTTCACCGAACTGCGCGTGCCGATCATCGTCAACCTGCGCCGCGACCCGTACGAGCGTGGCTATCGCACCTCGAACACCTATTACGACTGGATCCTCGACCGGGCGTATTTCCTGGTGCCGGCGCAGCAATATGTGGGCAACTTCCTGAGCACCTTCCAGGAATTCCCACCACGCCAGAAAGCCGCCAGCTTCAGCCTGGATCAGGTGATGGAAAAGCTCAGCACACCGACAGGCAATTAAGTTCGCTTGCCACTCAGGGGGCCGCCGATGATGGCGGCCCTTCCTTTATTGAACGGAGTAATTCTCATGCTGCGATTGACCGCTGTTGTGTCCGCGCTTGCCCTGCCCCTGATGGCACAGGCTGACCCGCTGCCAAGCTGGCAGGATACCGATGCCCGCACCCGGATTATCAACTTTGTCGAGGGCGTGACCGATCCGGATGGCCCCGCCTATGTCACCCCATCCGACCGGATTGCCGTGTTCGACAATGACGGCACACTTTGGGCAGAACAGCCCGTCTATTTTCAGTTCATTTTTGCCATGGATCGCCTTGCGGACATGGCCGAGCAGGATCCGTCGATCCTGACAACGCCTGCCCTGAAGGCCGCCGCCGAAGGCGATCTGGCCACGATCCTGCAAGGCGGTCATGACGCGCTGATCGAGGTCGTCAATGCCTCGCATTCCGGCACCAGCGTTACCGAGTTTCAGGCCGCCGTGGCCCAATGGCTGGAAACGGCGCGCCACCCGGATACTGACTTGCCTTACGATCAAATGACCTATCAGCCGATGGTCGAGCTGCTGCGTTATCTGCGTGACGAAAGGTTCACCACCTATATCGTCTCCGGCGGCGGCATCCATTTCATGCGGGTCTTTGCCGAAGATGCCTATGGCATTCCCCCTCATCAGGTGTTGGGCACCTACGGCAATACCAGTTTCGACCATGTCGATGGCGTGCCCACCGTGGTCAAGACGCCGGGCATCGCTTTCATTGATGACAAGGAAGGAAAGCCGATCAATATCGAACGCACCATCGGCAAGCGACCGATCCTTGCGGGTGGAAACTCGGACGGGGATTTCGCGATGATGGAGTGGGTTACCGCAGGCGAAGGGCCCAGATTGGGTGTCCTGATTCATCACACGGATGCAGACCGCGAATGGGCTTATGACCGCGAAAGCCCAATTGGCAAGCTGGTCGATGGGTTGGCCAAAGGCCCAGATATGGGATGGGTGATCGTGGATATGGCGCAGGACTGGTCTCGCGTCTACACTGGGGCGAACTAAAAACCACCCGGATCCTGGAACCTTATGTGGACACTGCTTGTTTCGACCGCCGTTTTTGCCCTGTACGTAACGGCGGTCGTGTTTTCCGTTCGCGCCGCGCAGACCGCCCGAACCCCGCAAGGTGCGGTGGGTTGGGTGGTCTTTCTGGTCTCGGCCCCGTTCTTTGCGGTGCCTATGTACCTGTTTCTGGGCCACCACCGGTTTCGCGGCTATCGCATCGCACGACAGGAAAGCGAGCGTGTGGTCGAAGGCATCAAAAGCTTTGCGGATTATTCCAAGCCCGACCCGTCCACGATGTCGATCAACCCCCGCCCGTTCGAGTTTCTGGCGCACCTCCCGGTGTCGCGCGGCAACGGGGCCGAGTTGCTGATCGACGGGCAAGCCACGTTTGATGCGATCTTTGACGCCATCGATGCGGCCAAAAACTACATCCTAATCCAGTTCTACATCGTACGCGCCGATGATCTGGGTCTGAAACTGCAGCAAAAGCTGATCGCTGCCGCAAAACGCGGCGTGCATGTCCGGTTCATGACCGATGCTGTGGGCAGTTACGGGCTGCCGACCGAGTATCTTGAGACCATGCAGACTGCCGGGATCGACGTTGCCAATCCCAAAGATCAGCGCGGGCCGAATTTCCGTTTCCAACTCAACTACCGCAACCACCGCAAGACCGTGGTGATCGACGGCGAGATCGGGTTTATCGGCGGGCATAATGTCGGGGTCGAGTATCTTGGCCAAAGCAAGCATTTTGGCCATTGGCGCGACACGCATATCAAGATGACCGGGCATATCGTCCGGCAGCTGCAACTTATCTTCACCGAGGATTGGCATTGGGCCCGCGACGAAGACCTGATCGACGAAGTGGATTGGGCCGGAACCGAGTCCGAGCAGGATATGAACGCCCTGCTGGTCGCAACCGGGCCCGGAGACGATACCGAAACCGGGGCGATGCTGTTCTTTTCCGCCATCGCCGAGGCGAAGGAACGGCTGTGGATCGCCTCACCCTACTTCGTGCCCGATATCGACATCATGACCGCCCTGCAACACGCGGCGATGCGTGCCGTCGATGTGCGAATCCTGGTACCCGACATGATCGATCACCGCCTGCCCTGGCTGGCCGCTTTCGCCTATTTCGATGAGGTTCGCGACTGCGGCGCGCGGGTGTTTCGTTATACCGACGGGTTCATGCACCAGAAGGTGTTTGTCGTTGATGACACGCTGGCCGCGGTTGGAACAACAAATCTGGACAACCGTTCCTTCCGCCTGAATTTTGAAGCGATGGCCCTGTTCTTCGATCAAAGGGCAACGCAAGCCGTTGAACGGATGCTGCTGGCGGATTTCGAGAACTGCTATGAACTCACCCGGTCTTTGCAACAACAACCGGCCCATATCCGGTTCGGGGCACCGCTGGCCCGGCTGTTTGCGCCCATCCTTTAGGAAAAGAACCGTTCCTGAAACACGCGGGTCATCAGGGCCACCATATAGGCGGTGGACAGGCCAAAGGCCAAAAGCCCCGCGACTGACGCGAACGAGCCGAAAATTCGCAACGCCTCGCCCAAAACGATGTCGCCATAGCCCAGCGTGGTGAATGTGACCAACGAGAAATAAAGGGCCGTGTTCCAGTCGGGCAGTACCTCAAGCAGGACCCAAACAACCGCCCAGATCCAGACCTGAATGGTGTGTGTCAGGACAATGAACACCAAAGCCACTGCAATCGGTGCAGCAGTCGCCAGAAAAAGCCCGCTTTTGGACCATTTCGGCTCCATCCTCATGATGACGATTGTGCACCAGGTCAGCAAAAAGATCTCGACCACAAAGCAGAGCCCCAGAAAGGCACTGCCCCATACAATCTGGTGCAGCAAGCTCATGTTTTTTCACCCTGAATTGCAGCCATGACTCTGTCAGCCAGAATGGCCCGTGCCGCGCCTTGGCACAAGCCCGGTTGGCGGATTTTGCCCCTGCGGCGAAACGCACCGGGGGTCGGTCTGCACTGGACATAGGTCAAAACTGTTGCACATCCTGCTGGGAAAAAGTGGGTCGGTCGATGCTGTTGACAATAGACAAGGTGCAGAAATCCTATCCCGGCGGGCGGCCGGTGCTGCGCGACGTGTCGCTGGAACTGGATCAGGGGCAGACGCTGGCGCTGACCGGAGAAAGCGGCAGCGGCAAATCCACTCTGCTGAACCTCGCAGCCGCTTTGGATCGGTTCGACGGGGGCGAGATCACGCTGAACGGAGCGCGCCTGTCCTCGCTGGATGATGCTGGACGGGCCGACCTGCGCCGCCGTCATGTTTCGTTGGTGTTTCAGCAGTTTAACCTGATCCCGTCGCTGACGGTTGCACAGAACCTCTCGTTCCACGCCCGGCTGGCCGGGTGCCATGATCCCGACTGGAGCGCCCATCTGGCGGACAGGTTGGGATTGTCCGATCTTCTGGATCGCTTCCCCGAGAACCTGTCCGGCGGGCAACAACAACGGGTCGCCATTGGCCGTGCCATGGGTGCGCGCCCGAAACTGTTGCTGGCAGATGAACCCACGGGCAATCTGGATGAAACCGCCAGCGCCACTGTGTTGGACCTGATGCTGTCGCTTGTCGCGGATACAGGCGCGGCGCTGCTGCTGGTCACCCATTCCGCCGAAATTGCTGCGCGGCTAGAACGGCGCGTGCATCTGGCCGGTGGCCGGATCCAATGACGCGACCGGTCATACAAGCGTTGCTGTCCCATTGGCGCGCGCACTGGCTGCAACTTGCGACATTGCTGATCGGGATCGCCTTGGCCACCGGTCTGTGGTCTGCGGTGCAGGCGATCAATGCCGAAGCGCGCGCCAGCTATGCCCGCGCAAACGCACAACTGGCACTTGGTCAGTTCGATGAACTGCGCGATCCCACAGGTCCCATCCCCGTTGCGCGTTATGCCCAACTGCGTCAGGCCGGTTGGCAGGTTGCAGCTGTGCTCGAGGGTACTTTCCGTGTCGGGGGGCGGACAATACGCCTGATGGGCGTGGATATGGTGGCCTACCCGGCCCTGCCCGCCGTGACCGAGACCGAACAGGGCGCCGACCCACCCAACCCAGCGGATATATTGACCGCTCCTGGGCGTCTCATAGTGCATCCCGATCTTGCACCTGTTCTGGAACCGGTGAGCGATCTGCCGCCCATTCTGCTGTCCCGGTCCCTGCCCCCGGATGTCATTCTGACCGACATTGGCGTGGCCGAGACTCTGCTGGGTCAACCCAGTACGATCTCGCGCCTTGTCGTTCTGCCAAACCAGCCGCGCGGGCGGTTGCCACTGTCGGATGTCGCACCGGAACTGCAACAGATCAGCCCGGATTCGCAGGTCGATACCGCGCAACTGACCGACAGCTTCCACCTGAACCTGACCGCCTTTGGACTGCTGTCCTTCGCTGTCGGCCTGTTCATCGTAAATGGCACGGTCGGGCTGGCTTTTGCCCAACGGCGCGGGGTGATCCGAACGTTGCGCGCCCTGGGTGTTTCGATGCGGCGGCTGGTCTGGCTGATCCTGGCCGAGTTGACCCTGCTGGCCTGTATCGGCGGCGCACTGGGGCTGATCCTGGGATTCTTTCTGGCAGGCGCGCTGCTGCCCGACGTGGCCGCAACATTGCGCGGGCTATACGGCGCACCTGTGACGGGACAGTTGACCCTGCAACCCGAATGGGCGCTTGCGGGGCTGGCCATGGCGCTGCTGGGCACCTTGGGGGCCAGCGGTCATGCGTTGTGGCGCTTGGCCCGGATGCCACTGCTTGAAGGACCCGGCGTGCAGGCCTGGAGCAGCTCGGGACAGACACACCGATTGGCTGGGATCATCGGTGTGTGTCTGATTGTCGGCGGTACTCTTTTCTATACCAGCCTCGGTGGCCTGCTTGCCGGGTTTGTCTTGCTCGCCGGATTGTTGACCGGGGCCGCCCTGTTGCTGCCACTGCTTCTGTCCTTCGCCCTATCGGTAGGTGCTAAACAAGCGCGCGGCCCTGTATCGCAATGGATCTGGGCCGATATGCGGGCGCAATTGCCGGGGCTTTCTCTGGCACTGATGGCCCTGCTGCTGGCGCTGGCTGCAAATATCGGCGTTGGCACCATGGTCTCCAGCTTCCGGCTGACCTTCATCGGATGGCTCGATCAACGCCTGACCGCCGAAATTTATGTAACCGCCAAGGACGACCAGCAAGCCAGCGAGATGGCCGAATGGCTGGCCCCTCAGGTCAATGCACTCCTGCCGATCCGCAGTGTCGAGTTGCCTCACACCACCGGGCCTTTGTTCTTGTATGGGGTCGTAGACGATCCGGTCTACCGGGATAACTGGCCATTGATTGCCCGATCCAATGGCGATTGGAACAGGGTGATGGCGGGTGAGGCCATTTTGATCAACGAGCAACTGGCCCGCCGCGCGCAGCTTTGGCCGGGGGATGTTTTGACGATCGCGCCGGACCATCAAATGCCAATCGCGGGCGTCTATTCCGACTATGGCAACCCCACCGGTCAGGCGATTGTGTCCATGACCAAACTGGATCAGATCGCGCCGGGGACAGACGCAAGACGCTTTGGTATACGTATGGACCCGGGCGCAGCGACTGAGATGGCGCAATCCCTACGCGCGCGTTTCGATCTGCCGCCCCGAAACGTGGTGCAGCAGGCCGCGATGAAGGCGCAATCGCGGACGATTTTTGAGAAGACCTTTGTCGTGACCTCCGCACTCAACATCCTGACACTTGGGGTCGCCGGGTTCGCCATTTTAACCAGCCTTCTGACCCTATGGACCCAGCGCCTGCCTCAGATCGCGCCGGTTTGGGCCTTGGGTCTGAATCGCGCAGAACTGGCGAAATTCGAGCTGTTGCGCAGTGTTCTACTGGCGGCGTTGACGGCCTGTCTTGCGCTGCCGCTGGGGCTGGTTCTGGCCTGGGTCCTGCTTGCTGTCATTAATGTACAGGCATTCGGCTGGCGCCTGCCGATGTACCTGTTCCCATGGGATTGGCTGTATTTATTCGCACTCACGCTGCTGGCTGCCTTGATCGCAGCCGCCCTGCCCGCACTGCGCCTGTTACGCCTGCCACCGGCAAACTTACTGAGGGTTTTTGCCAATGAACGTTAGAGCCTTAATCCTGGCCCTCCTCTTCTGCCTGCCGGTTTCCGCGTTGGCGCAGGGCTATGCGGGTCTGGGTGGCTCGGCAGATGGGTTCGACGTGCCTCAACCAGACGTTCAGTTCGTCTTTCCCAAAGATCACGGCGCGCATCCCAGCTATCGCATCGAATGGTGGTACCTGACGGCCAACCTGAAGGGGGAAGACGGGCGCGACTATGGCATTCAGTGGACGCTGTTCCGATCTGCCCTAAAGCCCTTTGACACCGACGGCTGGCAAAGCCCGCAAATCTGGATGGGTCACGCAGCAATCACCACGCCCGAGCGCCATTACTTCGCCGAACGCCTGTCCCGCGGTGGCATCGGTCAGGCCGGAGTGTCGGCCCAACCCTTTGCCGCATGGATCGACGAATGGCGCATGAGCGGGCCGGATTTCGACTCGCTGTCGCTGACCGCGAATGGAGCGGATTTCGGCTATACCCTGTCCCTGAACGCTCAAGGTCCGTTGGTCTTTCACGGAGACGGCGGATATTCCGTGAAATCCGCAGACGGTCAGGCGAGCTATTACTACTCCCAACCCTTCTACGCCATCGAAGGCACCCTACATTTGCCGGACGGAGACATCGCCGTCACCGGTCATGCCTGGCTGGATCGCGAGTGGTCGTCGCAGCCCTTGGCCGAGGATCAAAGCGGGTGGGACTGGTTCTCGCTCAGCTTCGATGATGGTGACAAGCTGATGGCGTTTCGCCTGCGCGGAGCACGGGGTGATTTCACGGCGGCCACGTGGATCAATGCGGATGGCAGCAGCCAGACACTGCCTGATGGATCGGCCCAGTTCACACCACTTGAAACCGCACGCGTTGCGGGTCGGGATGTGCCAATTCGATGGAACGTCACCCTGCCTGACCGCGACATAAACGTCGAGGTTTCGGCCCTGATCCCTGACGCCTGGATGACGACGCGATTTGAATATTGGGAAGGCCCTGTCACGGTCTCAGGCAGCCACGCAGGGCGCGGCTACCTTGAGATGACCGGGTATTAAAGCGTGCGACCTTAATTCTGAGACAGGAATACCCTGCCACGCCTACGGCGCTCTCGGGCTATTCCTGTCGCATGATACTTCAGCTCAAAGGTCGCACACTCTGGATCAGCGGACGACGTAGACCGAAACCGCCGCGTGCCGCACTACGCGCGCAGCGTTGGGGCCCAGCAGGTAATCCTTGAAATCCGGCTTGTGCGCCCCTATCACGATCAGGTCCGACCCGGCGCTGTCGGCGGTTTTCAGGATTTCCTGATAGGCCGTACCAGTTGCAACCACATGACGGATCGAGGCATTGCGGTCCGAGCCCAACGCCGAGACGCACAGCGCGGTCAGTTTGTTATGGGCCTCTTCCAATGCCTTGTCGTGGAAGTCGGGCTCGAAAAAGCCCGACACCCAGCTTTCCCCGAAATCGGGCAGAACTGTCACCACATCCAACTGGGCCCCATCCAAATCCGCCAACGCTGCGGCCTGTTTCAGGACCGGGCTGTCCAGATCTCCGTTACTGATATCGACGGCGCAAAGAACTGACTTTGTCATGCGGGCACCTCTTCTTGTCTGGCGGCACGGCCACGTTGCAGGAAGGCGATCAGACCCAGCAAGAGCATCGCCGGAAGGTAGATCAATTGCTTGGGCGGTTGGCTGGACGGCAGGCTGACCGAGGTCAAGCGCACGGCCTCATCCCCGTAATAGTCGAAGATGCCAAGCTCATCCGCGACCGGCGCGCCAAACAGCGGCTCTTCCAGTTTGATCAGCCCGTCTTCGGGGATCAGCAGCAGACCCATCGCCTCGACCCGGGCCGCTCCGCCCTCTTCTTCACCCACAGTGACGACGACCGTCGTGTCGACCATCTCCAACGTGTCGAAATCGGGGCCGGACACGACCAGTCGCACCTCGGACCCTGGTGGCGTCTGCCCGATCGTTTCTTCAAACGCGGCAGGTTCCACCGACTGGAAAGGAGGTGAGATCCGGTCCATGAAGAAATCCGGTCGGAACAGCGCAAAGGCGACAAAGATCAGCGCAACGCTTTCGTAAATCCGGCTGTGAGTCAGAAAATAGCCCATGGTTCCGGCGGTGAAGACCAGAATGGCGATGGTCGCGAAGATGGCGACGATTATGCCTTCGACCCATGTCACATCGATCAGCAGCAAGTCGGTGTTGAAGATGAACACAAACGGCAGCGCCACGGTGCGCAAGCTGTAGAAAAACGCTGTGAAACCGGTCTTGATCGCATCACCACCGGACACGGCAGCCGCCGCGAAACTGGCCAACCCGACCGGAGGCGTCACATCCGCCATGATCCCAAAGTAGAACACGAACAGGTGCACCGCGATCAGCGGCACGATCAGCCCGCTTTGCGCGCCCAGTTCCACAACCACACCGGCCATTAGCGAACTGACAACGATATAGTTCGCCGTGGTCGGCAGGCCCATGCCCAGGATCAGGCTGAGGATACCGACCATGATCAGCATCAGGATCAGGTTGCCGCCCGACAGGAACTCGACCAGATCGGCCATCACTTGGCCCACGCCAGTCAGGGTCACGGTGCCCACGATCACGCCCGCCGTGGCCGTGGCCAAGGCGATCCCGATCATGTTGCGCGCACCATCGATCAGGCCCTGCCACAGATCGGCAACACCATCGATAAAGCGATTGTACACATTGCTTTCACCGCGGAAGATCGCCTTGAGCGGCTTCTGCGTCAGCAGGATCACGAACAGCAAAGCAGTCGCCCAGAAGGCTGACAGGCCCGGCGATTTCTGCTCGATCATCAGGAAATAGACCAGCACGATGATCGGCAGAAGGTAGTGCAGACCGGCCTTGTAGATGTCTGCGATGACGGGCAGTTGCACCTCTTTGGCGTTCGGATCATCCGGTTCAAGATCTGGCACCTGAGCGGCCAGATACAAAAGCGCGACATAGACCGCACAGACAATCAGGCTGAGCACCAGACCGGCCGCCGACGGCACCCATGCGGTCACTGCATCGACCGGGAATTGCGAGCCATAGCAGAGCCCCGCAAAGACGATGAAGAAAGACAACATCCCCACAACGGTCCGCGCCAGATGCACGTCACGGTCGCCCAGCGTAGGCATGTTCCGCTTCACGGCCTCAAGATGCACGATATAGACCAGTGCGATGTAGGAGATCGCCGCAGGCAGGAAGGCGTGGGTGATCACCTCGACATACGAGATGCCCACATATTCCACCATCAGGAAGGCCGCAGCACCCATTACGGGTGGCATGATCTGACCGTTCACGGATGAGGCCACCTCGACCGACCCGGCCTGTTCGCTGCTGAACCCAACGCGCTTCATCAGCGGGATGGTAAATGTACCAGTGGTGACAACGTTGGCGATCGACGAGCCCGAGATCAGACCGGTCGCTGCCGAACCAACAACCGCTGCTTTGGCCGGACCACCGCGCAGGTGGCCGAGCGCGCCAAAGGCCATTTTGATAAAGTAGTTCCCTGCCCCGGCCTTATCCAGCAACGCGCCGAACAGCACGAACAGGAACACGAATTTGGTCGAAACCCCAAGCGCGATGCCAAACACGCCCTCGGACGTGATCCACATATGGCTCATCGCCTTTTTCAGGCTGGCACCCTTCCAGCGGATAACCTCGGGCACCCATTCGGACGAGCCGAAGAACACATAGGCCAGAAAGATCGTCGCGATGATCGCCATTGCGGGGCCAAGCGCACGGCGCGCCGCCTCGAACAGCAACAGCAAACCGCCCAGAGCGACCCATTTGTCCGTATCATCGGCCAAACCGCCCGCATCGACGATCTTTTGATAGAAGAAATAGCCGTACAGCGCCACAAACGCGCCCAGCAGGCCCATGATCCAGTCCTGAACCGGAATATAGTTCCGAGGGCTGGACTTCAGCGCCGGATAGGCCGCAAAGGCCAGAAACATGGCAAAGGCCAGATGGAACTGCCGCGAATTGTTCACGATACTGCCAGGCAATATGTAATTTGCCAGCGGCGAGGCCAGAACCACCTGAAAGATCGACCAGATCGCTGCCACAATGGCCAGGAATATCCCGACATTACCGACCGGGTTGCGCCCACCCGCGTCGGAGGAAGCAACTAATTCCTGTAGCTCTTCTTCGGAAAGCGGACGATTGGATTGTGTGTCGGAACTCATGCAAATGTCTCCCCGTCGCGGCCTTTTGCGGCCTTCTGAATCACCCGTTTGCTACGGGTTTGGGTGGCAGGGTGCCCGTGGGCACCCTGCTTTGGGTCCGGATTACTGAATCCAGCCTTTTTCTTTGTAGTACTTCTCGGCACCCGGATGCAGCGGGGCCGACAGGCCGTCCGCGATCATCTCTTCGGGCTTGAGGTTGGCGAATGCCGGGTGCAGCTTTTTGAAGTCATCGAAGTTCTCGAAGACCGAGCTGACAACCGCATAAACCGCGTCTTCCGACACATCTGCCGAGGTCACGAAGGTTGCGCCGACACCAAAGGTTGCGGTGTCACCGTCCGATCCGCGATACATACCGCCCGGGATGGTCGCGGTCCGGTAGAACGAGTTGTCGTCGACCAGCTTGCTGACCGCGTCACCGCTGACGTTCACCAGAACGGAATCGCAGGCTGTGGTTGCTTCCTGAATCGAACCCGAGGGGTGGCCGACGGTATAGACCATCGCATCGATCTGGTTGTCGCACAGGGCCGCCGACTGTTCAGCCGCCTTCAACTCGGTCGCCAGTTCGAAATCATCGGTGGTCCAGCCCATTTCGCCGAGCAGCACCTCCATAGTGCCGCGCTGACCGGAACCGGGGTTGCCGATATTGACGCGCTTGCCTTTCAGGTCCTCGAAGTTGGTGATGCCGGCATCGGCACGGGCCACAACGGTGAACGGCTCGGGGTGAACCGAGAAGACCGCGCGCAGGTTTTCGAACGGACCAGCCTCTTCGAATTTCGAAGAGCCGTTATAGGCATGGTACTGCCAGTCGGACTGCGCCACACCGAACTCCAGCTCGCCCTCGCGGATGGTGTTGATGTTGTAGACCGATCCGCCGGTCGATTCGACCGAGCAGCGCACGCCATGTTCCTTGCGGCCCTTGTTCACCAGACGGCAGATCGCGCCACCGGTCGGATAGTAAACTCCGGTCACGCCGCCGGTACCGATTGTGATGAACTCTTCGGCATAGGCTGCCGGTGCCATCATCGCCGCGGTGACAAATGCGCCGAGGCTAAGCTTGCTGCTGTTTTTCATGTAAGAACTCCCATTTTTTATTGTGTGAGCGGGAAAGAACAAAAGCCCCGCGAATGCAAGGGACGTGCCGGATCGTCAGATCAGGCCGCCATGCATCCGTGCAACTTTTGAATTTTTCCAATGTCTCCCAACGTTTTCGAGGTTTCATTCAGATACCCGGAATGTCAAGTCCGGCGACCTCCACCGAAGCGCAAAGCTGCATATCTGAAGCTGATCACGGAACTTTCCCCGTATTCAGTGGCCCATCACGCCACCCATCAAGACTGCGCCCTATTCAGGTCCCGGGGCAATCGTTTGGGGACGTAGAATATTGATCGGAAGTCCTTGTGCCAGAACTCGATAAAACGGTAGCTGATGACAGACACAGCACCGAGCACGGAAAGATACACCAGAACCATCGGGCCGAACGCCCAGCTTTGATCACCCCAAAAGACGTTAAACGCATGAAGAATTTGCCAGTGCCAGATGTAAATACTGAAACACATCATACCCACAAGTTGCAGTGCCCGCATCTCCAGAAGGTCCGTCGCAGAGGGAGCGCTTCTTCCGTCTACCAACGACAAGATGACAAACACGGTTCCTAAGGCGATAGACAGGTTTGCAAAAGTCTGGGCAATTGGCATCACATCACCGACATACCGCGCCAGCGACAAAACCAAGGCGAGATAAATTAGAAGGCAGCCTAAGAAAAAGAATACTCTTAAGCGATTGATCGAAAGAGACTGGCCGGAATCCAACTTTACCCACCAATGCGCCGCCAGCATACCAAAGCAGAAATCTGACAGCCGTCCGGGCAAAGTATCCGAAAAATCGTTCAAGTACTTCCCTTCAACTTGGAAGTTTGCCGCGCTAAAGGCATGAAATCCGATCGATAACGCAGCTAACACCAGCAGTGTCGTAACCGGTCCATTGCGTCGGACTAAAATTAGGATTAGCGGAAAAAGGATTGAAAACCATATCTCTATTCCCAGCGACCAAAGCGGTGGGTTCATCGGTGGGAAGAAAAGTAGTGGGCTTGGGACGGCGGCAAACAGATAAAATACTGTATGAGATAAAATCCGCATTAAGGGTTCGCCGAGGAATAGAACCAGGCATACAAGCACGTTCACATAGTAAAGCGGAAGCAATCTCCACCCACGCTTTTTTAAGAATTTCACGGAATCGAAGGGTGCAGCGTTTTCTTGCGCCAAAGGCAGGTAAAGAACGAAACCGGACAACACAAAGAAAATGTTTACGCCCAGCCAGCCATTATGCAGAAACGGCTGTAACAGGAAATAGTTGGCCGCCGAGGTGTCCTCATAGGACAACGGGGAAATCAGTGGTTGCAAAATATGGTGAGCTAACACCATTACAATCGCAATTCCTCTTAACCCATTGATGTAACCGATTTTCTCTGCGCCAATTTTTTCAGCCACCAAAAACCTCACTAACCAAACACAACTGTCTGGTTCTCAAAATTTCGACCAGCACGGTACAAGATTAGCAGCAACTCATTTTTGGTGTAAGCCTTAACTAATAACTCCGCATATGACACAAACAGGCGTGGTGCAGACTATAGGCGGATTGATCCCTTGGGTAGCCCCTGCTTTCGTCGTCAAACTGTGGCGTCACCTTGTATGTCAGCATTCGATCAAGAACGGGCTGAAGTAATTCTCAAAATCCAAATCTACTGGAAGAAATCCCAAGAGCTTATGCCTCTGCAGCCGCAAACCAAAGTCACAGTTTCAAATGATCTGTGGTGCCCAAGGAGAGACTCGAACTCTCACGCCCGTGAAGGCGGGGGATTTTGAATCCCCTGCGTCTACCATTCCGCCACTTGGGCCACGGACACTGGATTAGCGTCCAGAGCGGGGAAGGTCCAGAGGCAAAAATCAACCTTCGGACCGATTGTTTGCACCCCAGCGGTTGACGGGTCCACGGGTGCGTGATTTGGCTGGCACGGTCAAAGACCGGGATTTGAGTAAACCATGTTACGATCGCTTTACGACTGGACCATTCGACTGGCCGAACATCCTCGGGCGCTTTGGGCGCTGGCGATTGTTGCCTTTGTCGAAAGCTCATTTTTTCCGATCCCGCCTGATGTGCTTATGATCCCGATGATTCTGGCCCGCCCCTCGCGCGCCTGGCTGATTGCCGGCGTTGCTCTGGTGGCCTCGGTTTTGGGCGGTCTGCTGGGCTATGCGATCGGAGCCTTTGCCTATGAAAGCATCGGCCAACCCATTCTGGAGGCGATGGGCAAAGCCCACGCAATGGAAGAGTTCAACACCCGCTTCAACGATTTCGGCTTCTGGGCTGTGCTGGCAGCGGGGGTGACGCCCTTCCCTTACAAGGTCATCACCATTATGTCGGGCTGGACGGGCATGCCGCTTGGAACCTTCGTCGCGACCTCGATTCTGGCGCGCGCGTTGCGGTTCTTTCTGGTGGCAGGCCTTCTTTGGAAATTTGGCGAGCCGATCCGGGACTTCATTGAAAAGCGTCTGGGCCTGATGTTCACGCTGTTCATCATCCTGCTGTTCGGCGGCTTTCTTGCGGTGCGATACCTATGACGAAACGCGCAACCTATGTGGTGCTGGCGGCCGGCGGATCAGCTGCCCTGTTGCTGGGGGCCTGGGCCTTTCAGTATGTCGGTGGGTTGGCACCGTGCAAAATGTGCATCTGGCAGCGCTACCCCCATAGTGCCGCCATTGTGATCGGCGCATTGGCGTTGGCCCTGCCAACTGTTCGCTTGCTGCCCCTGGCCGGTGCCTTGGCCGCGCTGACAACCGCTGCCATCGGTCTTTTTCATGCGGGCGTCGAGCAAGGCTGGTGGGAAGGCCCGACCAGCTGCACCTCGGGCGATATTGGGGGGCTGTCGGCGCAAGAGCTGATGGATCAGATCATGTCCGCCCCGCTGGTGCGCTGTGATGACATCCCATGGCAGATGCTGGGCCTGTCCATGGCCGGATGGAACGCGGTAATCTCGGCGGTGCTGGTTCTGTTCTGGCTCGCCGCCTGGCGCGCGAAGGCTTAGATCTCGTCCAGTTCGGCATCCCAGTACAGGAAATCGATCCAGCTTTCGTGCAGGTGGTTCGGCGGAAACTTTCGCCCGATATTGCGCAGCGCTTCGGCATCGGGCTGACGCGGCGGTTTGCGCAGGGTCATGCCTGCCTGGCGCAGAGATTTGGACCCTTTGCGCAGGTTGCACGGACTGCACGCCGCAACCACATTCTGCCAGCTTGTCACCCCACCCGCAGCGCGCGGCACCACATGGTCAAACGTCAGGTTGTCGCGACTGCCACAATACTGACAGCGGAACTCATCCCTCAGAAATAAATTAAAGCGCGTGAAGGCCACGCGCTTTCTGGGTTTTACATAGTCTTTCAAAACAACGACCGAGGGTATTCGGATCTCGGTGCTCGGGCTTCGGACGACTTCGTCGTATTCGGCCACGATGTCCACCCTGTCCAGCCAGGCAGCCTTGATCGCCTCTTGCCAGGGCCACAGCGACAGCGGGTAATAGGACAAGGGGCGGTAATCGGCATTCAAAACCAGCGCCGGGTGATGCTTGAGCGTCCCCGGCTCTCTTACAAATTCGGTCCTGAAGTCTCCGTCCATAACAGAATCGCTCCTCGCTCTCAGCTGCCCGTTTGTGACACCAGAGCGGGGAGCACCCGCCCCGGCCTTAAGATAACTATATATCGTGGTAAATCTCTGACAAGCCCTGAGTTTCCACAATATCTCGAAGACTGGGTAAGCCTGTTCCGTAACAGGCACATGACAGTTATCCACAGGTTGCACACAGCATGTTTTGCAGGCTATGGCGGAGGCATGTCGTGGTTCATTCGATTCAACAAACCTTTTGACGTGCTGCCGCAGTTCACCGATCGCGGCAGCGCCGAGTCGCCACGTCGAACACTGTCCGATTTCATCGATCTGCCGGGGGTCTACCCGGCAGGGCGGCTGGATCGGGACAGCGAGGGGTTGATGCTGTTGACCGATCATGGGCGGCTTCAGGCGCAGATCTCGGACCCCAAGCACAAGATGGCCAAGACCTATTGGGTTCAGGTCGAAGGCGAGCCCGATGCAGCCGCACTGAAGGCGCTGCGCGATGGGGTCGAATTGAAAGACGGCCTGACCCGCCCTGCCAAAGCGCGTGAGATGGACGAGCCGGATGGCCTTTGGCCCCGCACGCCACCGATCCGCGAACGCAAGTCCGTGCCGGACAGTTGGATCGAACTGACGATCCGCGAAGGCAAGAACCGGCAGGTGCGCCGGATGACGGCGGCGGTTGGGCTGCCGACCTTGCGCCTGATACGCTATCGCATCGGCGACTGGACGCTGGATGATCTGGAGCCCGGCCAATGGGACAGCCTGCCCCTGCCCGACCTCAACACAGCCCCGCAGCGCAAACGCGACCGCCGCACGCGGCGGTGACACGGGCGGCTCATCTCTGCTAAAATGCGGGTATGAAACTCACGCCGGACATACCTGCCCCATCGGCCATTCTGGAGGCCGCGCTTTACGTCGACGATCTGGACGCGGCAGAACAGTTTTATGGTGAGGTTCTGGGGCTCGAGCGCATTCAGCGGATCAGCGACCGGCATGTGTTCTACCGCGTCGGCGGGTCCGTCCTGTTGCTGTTCAACCCGGATCAGACCGAGCAACCGCCCCTGAACCCGGACCTCCCCGTTCCGCCGCATGGCGCGTGGGGTCCGGGGCATGTCTGCCTTGTGCTGACCCGCGATGAAATCTCCGCCATGCGCAAGCACCTGTTGGACTGGAACGTCCCCATCGACGCCGAGTTCGATTGGCCCAGCGGTGCGCGATCCCTCTATATCCGCGACCCGGCGGGCAATTCGGTGGAGTTTGCCGAAGGTCACTTGTGGGGTTGAACCCAATTAACCAAGCGGCTGCTTCTGCCCACCTATAATCGTGTAGAGTTCGCGAGAGGTCAGGCCAACCTCACCCAAGGCCGCGCGGAACACGGCCATATGCGGTGTCGCAAAATGTGCCTCTAACGCGGCCTGATCCTGCCATTCCTCGTAGACGCGGAAGCGGTTGGGGTGTCCCAGCACCTGACTGAATTCATAGACCAAACAGCCGGGCTCTTTCACGGTTTCTGCAACCATCGCCTGAGCGGCCTCGCGGGCCTGTTCAACCCCGGCCTCGTTCACTTCGACAATTCCTGTGACAACCAGCATTACGCTCCCTTCCTCAGATCATAACGTTTCGAGATTCGATTGACCGGGGTACCGTCGCGCAGCGGTACGCCGTACGCGACCGAGTAGTCCCGGAAACCCATTTTTTCGTAATACCTTAGGCCAAGAAGGTTATCCGCCCGGATCGTGGCATTGATCGCAGAAAACCCCAGCGCGCGGGCCGTCTTCTCCGTCTCGTCAAACAAGGTCCGGCCCGCGCCGCGCAGCACCGGGTTGCGGCGGGTGAAGGTTGCGATATCGGCGCATTCATCGGGCAACGCGTCATAGGTGCCCAACCACTGAAACCCGGCAACCCCGCCTTGGTCGTCCAAGGCAACATGGCAACAGATCTTATCAGCGCCATTCAGATAGCTTTGCGCGAACAATGCCTCTGAAAACGGGATTTCAAATGCGGTCGTACCACCCGCCGCGATGATGTGGTTGAGGATGCGGCAGGCCTCGGCCACATCCTCGGGCATCATCGGGCGGATGGCGATCATCGCTACAGGCTCAGCTTGTCGCGCATGAAGGCCAAGGCGACACTCAGACCGTCGGGTGCGATACCATGGCCCGTGCCCTTCATCACATGAGCATAGATTTCTTTGAAATCAGCATCTTGCAGCGCTTCCGCAGCCTGGGGCAGTGATTGCGGTGGGACCACATCGTCGGCATCGCCATGGACCAGCAGGATCGGCATTCGGCTGACGGTTTCGTCGGCCAGCAGTTCAGGCTCCAGCAACCGACCCGAAAACGCCACGATCCCGGCAACCGGGTCTTCGCGGCGGGGGGCCACATGCAGGCTCATCATCGTGCCCTGGCTGAAACCGAACAGAACGACCTGCTCGGGCAGCACGTCTTCGTCGACCATCAGCGCGTCGAGAAAAGCGTTGAAATCCTCGACCGCCATTTCCATCCCACGACGCGCCTCTTCTTCGGACGAGCCATCGATCCAAGGGATCGGGAACCATTGAAAGCCGTTCGGCATTCCCGGGATCTGCTCGGGCGCGTCGGGGGCCACGAACAGCGTATCCGGCAGGTGTTCACCCAGCGGGTCGGCAAGGCCCAGCAGATCGGCCCCGTTGGCCCCATAGCCGTGCACGAACACGACGACCGAGCGTATATCGCCCGAAACCGGCTCTTTCCTGAGCGCGTTCAAAACCCGAGTCATCTGATCCCTTCTCTTTTCTTGGCCACCCGGTAATAGGCCCACAAAACCCGAGCCGCAACCGAGCGCCAGGGCGACCAGGCCTCGGCCATCAGACGAAGCTCTTTGTCGGTCGGGCGTTTGGGCAGATCGTAGAGAACGCGCGCGGCTTCCTGAAGGGCCAGATCGCCCGGCGCGATGACGTCCGCGCGCCCCAGTGAAAACATGGCGTATATCTCGGCGGTCCAAACGCCAATGCCCGGAACTTGCGTCAGCGTGGCAATGACATCTGCATCAGGGACGTCTCGTAACGCTTTGTAATCAATACGTGCCTCGGCCAGGGCACGGGCGTATCGGATTTTCTGACGGCTCAACCCAACGGCCCGCAAATCATCATCCGTGGCCCACATGATCTTGCGCGGTCCGGTCAGTTTTGCGTCCTGCATCCGCTTCCAAATCGCATTGGCCGAGGCCACGCTGACCTGCTGGCTGACAATTGCGCTGAGCAGTTGGGCAAAGCCGTCGGGCTTACGCCGCAGGGGCAAAGGACCGGTCTGCTCCATCGCATAAGCCATGCGCGGGCAGGCATTGGCCAACCACTCGGCCCCTTCCGTCACGCAGTCGGGGGTTTCAATGATGCGTCCTACGGCCATGGGATCTCTGCTTTGTGACACGCATCGCACGTTAGGGGCCACAGCCGCATATGCAAGCCGCTTGTGTGTCAGCGTTTTCACCGATACGCATTGGCGCATGACGATGACCACAGCCACCCCGGACGACTCGCAAGCCAAACGCAATGTTGCTGTTCTGGTCGCCGCGCAATCGATTCTGGGCGCGCAGATGCCGATGATTTTCATCGTTGGTGGCTTGGCCGGGCAATCGCTGGCCAGCAACCCCTGCCTCGCCACCTTGCCCATTTCACTGATTGTATTGGGTTCAATGCTGGCCGCCACGCCGATCTCGGCCATCATGCAGCGTTGGGGCCGCCGCGCGGGCTTTCTGGTCGGCGCAACAGCCGGAGCGTTGGGTGGTCTGGTCGGGGCCTATGGCCTCTATCTCGGCTCGTTCCCGATCTTTCTGCTGGGCAGCCTGCTGACGGGCATCTACATGAGCGCTCACGGGTTTTACCGTTTTGCCGCAGCCGATACCGCCTCGGACGCGTTCCGGCCCAAGGCGATTTCCTATGTCATGGCGGGCGGTCTGGCGGCAGCGCTGATCGGACGGCAAATGGTTATTATGACCTCTGAGGCATATGTCATACCTTTTCTGGGCACTTATTTGGCTGTGATTGCGCTGAATGTCATTGGATCAGCCTTATTCTTCTTTCTGGACATCCCGACGCCGCCAAAACCGACCGCAGAAACCCCCAAGGGGCGATCAAGGTTGGAGTTGTTAAAAACACCGCACATCGCGGTGGCAGTCATTTGTGCGATGGTGTCTTACGCGTTGATGAATCTTGTCATGACATCGACGCCGCTGGCCGTCGTCGGCTGTGGATTTTCGACCAATGATGCTGCGGACGTCGTAATGAGCCACGTGCTGGCCATGTATGTCCCCAGCTTCTTCACCGGCCACCTGATCGCGCGGTTTGGCGTCGAAAAGATCGTGGCCCTGGGCCTTGCCATCCTCGCAGGCGCCGGAGTCGTCGCCCTGCAAGGGGTCGAGCTGGGCAATTTCTTCATCGCCCTGATCTTGTTGGGCATCGGCTGGAACTTTGGCTTTATCGGCGCGACCAGCATGCTCGCCGCCTCGCACGAAGTGCATGAACGAGGCCGGATGCAAGGCCTCAACGACCTGCTGGTGTTCGGAGGCGTGACGATTGCCTCGCTGGCCTCGGGCGGGTTGATGAACTGTTCCGGAGGCTCGCCGGTCGAAGGTTGGACGGCTGTCAACCTCGCCATGATCCCGTTGCTGACACTGGCGGGCGGAGCGCTGCTGTGGCTGGTCCTCAGGCCAGCCGATCCGAAAACAGCCTGATCACCACCGACCCGTCGCAGCGGTCCACATCAGAGACAGCCGCCGCCGCGCCTCACCTTGCGCCAAAGCACCCGCCGCGACACGATCCGGGCGTGTGATCACCCGTTTCAAAGTCCATTCGGCCTGCCATCCGACATAAAGCGCCGGACGGGCGTCTGCCGATACCGCATCGCGGTTAGATCGGGCCCGCGTTAGACGCACCAAAGCTGCCTCTGCCAGCGTTTTCACCCCATCGGGCGTGCCATCGAGTAAAGGAATGCGCCCGCGCGCCTCAAGCTCGGGGATCGCGCGGAACCAGTTCGCAACGCCTACGCCATAGCCGAAATCGCGCAGCACACCCTCATCCGCAGCCCCAAGGGCCTGTGCCGCGGCCACCAGCAGCGAACCGGAACTGTGATTGATATAGGCGTCAAAGTGGTCCTGATCCTCGAACGGGTCGCGATAGATGTCCCACCGCCGCACCGCCACATATTCGTCGAGCATCCCGGCCAGATGGGGCGACAGGACCCGAGACAAAGGCGTCACAACCTCGTGCCGCCGCACGGTCGGACCCTGCGCAATCTCCTGCAAGGCATCGCGCCACCATTGCAGGCGCATCTCGGCAATCATCGGCTCTTGCGTGACCCAGGGCGCGCGCGCGACCTCGACATTCAGCGCGTAGATCGGAAACAGAACCGCCCGCGCCGGGACAGGAGCGGCCATTGCCGCCAGAAACCGATCAGGATCGGCTTTGTGCACCAAAGCGGCACAGGCTTTGACATCCTCGTCAAACGTCGCCGTCACTCTGCCGCCGCCTGCTGAGGGTCACAGTCCCGCACCAGCTTCCACTGGATCGCGTCCAACAGCGCCTCGAAGGACGCGTCGACTATGTTCGCGCTGACCCCAACGGTGGACCACCGCCGCCCCTGCCCGTCTTCGCTGTCGATGATGACGCGCGTGACGGCCTCGGTCCCGCCTTGGGTGATCCGCACTTTGAAGTCGACCAGCCGCATATCCGCCAATACCTGCGAATATTGCCCCAGATCCTTGGCCAGCGCCTTGGCCAGCGCGTTCACCGGCCCCCGGTCACTGCCTTGCTCGTCCAGAGACTCGCTGACCGACAGTTTCTTTTCGCCATCTACTTTCACCACAACCACGGCCTCGGACAGGCTGACCATGTTGTTGTACTTGTTCTTGCGCCGCTCGACGGTGACCTTGTAGCGCTTTACCTCGAAGAACTCGCGCAACTGCCCCAGTTCATCCCGAGCCAGCAGTTCGAAACTGGCCTGCGCGGTGTCATAGGAATAACCCTCGGCCTCGCGCTGTTTGATCCGCTCAAGAATGCGCCCCAAAGCCGGGTCGCCCTTTTCAACGGTCAGACCAGCCTCGGTCAGGCGCTTGCGCAGGTTCGACTGCCCGGCCTGGTTCGACATCGGGATGATCCGCGCATTGCCAACCGTTGCCGGGTCGACATGTTCATAAGTCGAGGGATCCTTGAGAATCGCGCTGGCATGCAACCCGGCCTTATGCGCAAAGGCAGACGCGCCCACATAGGCCGACTGCTTGCTGGGCACCCGGTTCAGGATGTCGTCCAGCATCCGGCTGATCCGCGTCAGACCGGCCAGAGCGTCAAGGCTGACGCCGACCTCGAATTGCGAGGCGTAAGGCTCTTTCAGCAACAAGGTCGGGATCAGTGCCGTCAGGTTCGCATTGCCACAACGCTCTCCAAGCCCGTTTAGCGTGCCCTGAATCTGGCGCGCCCCCGCATCGACCGCGGCCAGAGAACAGGCCACCGCATTCTCGGTATCGTTATGGGTGTGAATGCCCAACCGATCCCCCGGTAGCCCCGCAGCAATCAGGTCGGACACAATGCGCCCAACTTCGGCAGGCAAAGCGCCGCCATTGGTGTCACACAGCACAACCCAGCGCGCGCCAGCCTCCAGCGCGGCACGGCACACCTCGGTCGCATAGCCGGGGTTGTCCTTGTAGCCGTCAAAGAAATGCTCGGCATCGAACAGCGCCTCGCGCCCCTGAGCGACCAGATGCGCGACCGAGGCGCGGACGTTCTCGACATTCTCCTCCAGCGAAATCCCAAGCGCGTGGGTCACGTGGTAATCATGCGACTTGCCGACCAGACAAACCGCCTGCGTGCCCGCATTCATCACCGCCGCCAGCACGTCGTCGTTCTCGGTCGATCGACCCGAGCGCTTGGTCATCCCAAATGCGGTCAACCGGGCCGAGGTCTTTGGTGCGACCTCAAAAAACGCGCTGTCGGTCGGGTTCGCGCCGGGCCAGCCGCCTTCGATATAATCGACCCCCAACTCATCCAGCGCCTGCGCGATCTGCACCTTCTCAGCGGTCGAGAACTGCACCCCCTGCGTCTGCTGCCCGTCGCGCAGGGTCGTGTCGTAGAGGTAGAGGCGTTCCTTGGTCATTATTCTGGCTCTTTGGCTTGTTCGGGCGGTGCCCGACCGAGGGTGGATGCGAAGCGCCCGCCCGTGGGGGCGGTCGGGCGGTACGCTTTGTTAGATGCTCTCCAGTTTCGATGGATCAAATTCCGAACCGGGAACCAACTCAACGGCTTCTTTGCTCATGCGCACCTCAAGACCAGCGGCGATGAATAGGGATTTCAACCGGTCAACCTCGGCAAAATCCTTGCTGGCCATGGCCGCCGCGCGCGCCGAGGCGAGCAGTTCTTCATAGGCGGAAAAGTCCATCGCCTCCGAAGTTGCCCACGCGCCCAGATCATCCATCAACAGACCAAGCAACTGCGCACTCGCCAGCAAGGCCGGCGCGTCGCCTTCCGATGCCAGACGATGCAACTCGGTGATGGCACCCGCTGTATTCAGATCATCCGCAAGTGCTGCGACCACCGAGGGTGCCGCGCTGGCGGCGGGCTCGATGCCCGCTGTCAGCGCCCGCCACTTGCGCAGCGTTGCTTCGGCCTCACGCGCTTTCTTCTCGGTCCAGTCCATCGGCTTGCGATAATGGGTCTGCAGGAACACAAAGCGGATCACCTCACCCGGCACGCCCTGTTCCAACAGGTCATGCACGGTGAAGAAATTGCCCAGCGACTTGGACATTTTCTTACCTTCGACCTGCAGCATCTCATTGTGCATCCAGACCCGAGCGAACTCACCCTCGGGGTGCGCGCAGCAGCTTTGCGCGATCTCGTTTTCATGGTGCGGGAACATCAGATCGTTGCCGCCACCATGGATGTCAAAACTGTCGCCCAGCAACTCATAGCTCATGGCCGAGCATTCTATATGCCAGCCCGGACGACCCCTGCCCCAGGGCGACTCCCACCCCGGCAGCTCATCGGTCGAGGGCTTCCACAGCACGAAATCCATCGGATTTTTCTTGTAAGGCGCAACCTCGACCCGTGCGCCCGCGATCATGTCATCGACCGACCGGCCCGACAGCTTGCCATAGTTGTCCTTCCACGAGTCCACCGCGAACAGCACATGACCTTCGGCCGCATAGGCGTGGCCTTTGGCGATCAGGTCTTCGATCATCTCGATCATCTGAGGGATAAACTCAGTTGCGCGTGGCATCTGGTTCGGTTCCAGCGTCCCAAGCGCGCCCATATCGTGCAGATACCACCCGATGGTCTCATCCGAGCGTTCGTGGACCAACTGCTCCAGAGACCCTTCGGCCCCGGCCTGTTTGCGCTTCAGCGCGGTCACGTTGATCTTATCGTCTACGTCGGTGAAATTGCGCACGTAAGTCACATGATCCGAGCCATAGACATGACGCAACACCCGATACAGCGTGTCGAACACCACCACCGGCCGCGCGTTGCCCAGATGGGCCCGGTCATAGACGGTGGGTCCACAGACATACATCCGCACGTTTTCGGCATCGATCGGAACGAAATCTTCCTTCGTCCGCGTCCGTGTGTTGTGCAGCTTGATTGTCGTCATCACTCGGGCTCCTAAAGCTTGCGCGTTGGCGCGGGCTTAGCAACTTGTCTCAGAGATGAAAACGAAAGAAACCGGCCCGCTTGATAAATCAGCAGGTAATGCAGCAGATAATGATGCAGTTCATCCGGTTCATGGCGCTTGGCATAACACGCGTCACGCGCCAAGCCAAGGCTTGAGTTTGCGGACCTTCCCCTGCACTCTGCGACCATGAGCCGGGATTTCGTCAACTCCGTATGCCGCGACCTGCCGGGGGCCGAATGGTCGGACCCCTGGGGCGGCGGCCATGACGCCTGGAAGGTGGGCGGCAAGATGTTTGCCTGCATCGGCACCGCAAATGACGGTGTCTCGGTCAAGACACCGGACATCGAAACGGCGCAGATGCTGATCGATGCGGGTGTCGGGGTAAAGGCTCCGTATTTTCACCGCAGTTGGGTGCGCCTGCCCTTTGATGCGGATAAGGAAGAGATGCGGCATCGGTTGGCCGCTTCGTACGATCTGGTGCGCGCATCGCTCACCAAGAAACTTCAGGCCACCCTGCCCGCGCGAAGCTGATTGACTTTCGCTGACGGCTCTGCCCCATTCAGCGTCAAGACAAACAGGGGCATTGCATGAAACTGTCAAATCGCATCACGCATCTTACCGGCGGCGGCAGCGACGGGTGGGACGTGTTCTACCGCGCGCGTCGCATGATCAGCGAGGGTCACGCTGTAACCGAACTGACGATTGGCGAGCATGACATCCGCACCGATGCCTCGATCCTGCAAGCCATGGATCTTTCGGCGCGGTCCGGCCATACCGGCTATGCCATGGTGCCTGGCACCGATCTTTTGCGCGACACGGTGGCAGCACGGGTTCAGATGCGGACCGGCGTGCCCACGTCCCGCAACAACGTGCTGATCACCCCCGGCGGACAAGCCGCCCTGTTCGCGGCGCATACCGCAGTCTGTGATCCGGGGGATTTGGGTCTTTACCTTGATCCCTACTACGCGACCTACCCCGGCACGATCCGCGGTGCCGGAGCCATTGCGCGCGCCGTTCAAACGTCGGCCGACAATGCCTTTCAGCCCCGCGCTGAAGATATTGATGCGGTCGCAGATGGGGCCGTGTCCTTGCTGATCAACTCACCCAACAATCCCACTGGCGTTGTCTATTCCCGCGAAACGATTGAAAACATTTCCGAATTATGCACCCGCCGCGACCTGTGGCTGATCTCGGACGAGGTCTATGATACGCAGATTTGGGAAGGTGAGCACATTTCGCCCCGCGCCCTGCCCGGCATGGTCGAGCGGACGCTGGTCGTTGGCTCGATGTCAAAATCTCATGCCATGACCGGCTCGCGCTGCGGTTGGATCGTGGGCCCGGAAGAGGTGATTTCACATCTGATCAATCTGGCAACACATACCACTTACGGGGTGCCCGGTTTCGTTCAGGACGCGGCCAGTTTTGCCCTGAATGCGGGAACCGAGTTAGAGGCTGAAATCGCCGCCCCTTTCCGCCGTCGCCGCGCGCTGGCCAAAGAGATTTTGGCCCGGCAGCAAACAGTTGGCCTCGTCCCCGCACAAGGCGCGATGTACCTGATGCTGGACGTGCGCGCGACCGGGCTGAGTGGTGAAGAGTTTGCGAATGCCCTGCTGGATCAACACGCGATTGCCGTGATGCCGGGTGAAAGTTTTGGACGCGCTGCTGCTGGTCACATTCGTGTTGCCATGACGGTGGATGACGACCGATTTGCTTCGGCCTTGCAGATCCTATGTGAGTGTGCGGCCAATCTGGCGGATCAACGGGCGGCAGAGTAACCGGCCTAGAACCGGAAGGTTGTGCGCAGATTGAAAACGTTCGACCCAAGGCCCCCTTCGGACCGGGTCACATCGTCAAAGTTCTGGCGCAATGCCTCACCGCTGATGATAAAATTCTCGCCAATCGGATAGGCCACGCCAATCCCATAGACAGCCGCCGTATCGCTGTCGGCTGAGGTCTCTGCGCGGGCGGCGCCGACAACAACATATCCCAAGGCGCCACCAAAATCGTAACCACCGCGCAGCTTGACGCTGGTCATGCTGTCCAGACTTCCCTGATCCTGACTCAGGTTCAGGGACAAACGGTTATATTCCAGTTCGCCGCCCAACACGAAATTGCCAAAATCCTGATCGTACCCGATATGCGCCCCAAAGACGGTGTTGTCGCCGCTGGACCCAGCCGGGCCATCCGCCTCGGCGTATCCGAAACTGAAACCGGCATAGGCCCCGGTCCAGTCCTGCGCAAAGGCGGGACCGACACTGGCGATTGTCATCCAGACAATCAGGGCCGAAAGCGATTTCATCTCCGTCATCAGGACACGCTCAATCCAAAATAAGCGGCAACAGGCTTCACATAACAGGTGGTCTACAGGGACCGAAATTCAATTCACTTCACGAGTTATTCAGCAATAAGTTAATAAACTATAACAGATTTCTTCCCTGACGGGAGAAAATCTGACTCTGACACCTATCTCGCGAGGCCCGCTTCGAAACCTGCCGGTTTTTTACCACCGCGTCGCAAACGGGACAGATCGCGTCGCCCTTCGCTGCAACTATTGCGATCACGAATAGCGGGGTTCCATGCCGAACGAAATTTGGAAAATACGTCTGATCAGCCGCACCATCGGTGCGGATCGCGGACGTGCGGCGCGCGGGCGTCCGCAGCTGTCTTGATCCTTCACACTCAAGACTGATTCCAAAGACCGGACCCCTGACATGAATGACCAACCCCGTAACACCTCTCGCAGCGGTGGGCGCTCTGCGCGCCGCGCAGCCCGTGCCTCGGCGCTGCCCGAGCATCTGCGCCCGATCCGCCCCGGCATGGAGGGTGGAACATACAAGCCCCTGACCCAGGCGCAGATCGAGAAAATTCACAACGCCGCGCTGCAAGCCCTTGAAACCATTGGCCTTGCCGACGCCCCGCAAAGCGGGATCGACTATCTGGTTGGTGCAGGATGTACGCTGGGCGATGATGGGCGCATCCGTTTTCCCCGCGCGTTGGTCGAAGATACGATCGCCAAGGCAAACCGTTCGATCACCCTATATAGCCGCGACGGGCAGCACGATCTGGATCTGACCGGGACCAAGGTCCACTATGGCACCGCCGGGGCCGCTGTCAGCATGGTTGACGTCCATGGCCGCGAATACCGCGATTCAACCGTGCAGGATCTGCATGACGCGGCGCGGATTTGCCAGCAGCTCGACAACATCCACTTTGTCCAGCGTCCGATGGTGTGTCGCGACATTCTCGACAACATGGAAATGGACTACAACACGGTTTATGCTGCCTGTTCAGGAACTTACAAGCATATCGGCACCTCGTTTACCGAGCCGTCGCACGTGGCCCCGGCCATGGAGATGCTGCACATGATTGCAGGTGGCGAGGACAAGTGGCGCGAGCGGCCTTTTGTTTCCAATTCGAACTGCTTTGTCGTTCCTCCAATGAAATTCGCCACCGAAAGCTGCGAAGTGATGGAGGAGTGCATCAAGGCCGGAATGCCGGTTTTGTTGCTGTCCGCAGGCATGGCCGGGGCCACCGCGCCTTCGACCATCGCCGGCGCCATCACTCAGGCAACGGCAGAATGTCTTGCCGGTTTGGTTTATGTAAACGCCGTAAAGCCAGGCGCACCCGCGATTTTTGGCACCTGGCCTTTCGGTCTGGACCTGCGGACCGGTGCCATGTCCATTGGGTCCGGAGAGCAGGCACTGCTAAGTGCAGGCTGCGCCCAGATGCATCAGTTCTACGACCTGCCGGGCGGCGCTGCTGCGGGTGCTTCGGATTCAAAAATGCCCGACATGCAGGCCGGGTGGGAGCAGATGTGCTCGAACGTCATGGCCGGATTGTCCGGGCTGAACATGGTGTATGAATCCGCCGGTATGCACGCCTCGCTGCTGGGTTTCTGTTTCGAAAGCCTTATCCTCAGCGACGATCTGATCGGACAGGCGCAGCGCTGTGTTCGCGGGATCGAGGTCAATGACGAAACGCTCGCTCTGGACCAGATTGCTCAGGTCTGCATGGGCGGCCCCGGGCATTATCTTGGAACCGACGCCACGCTTAGCCGGATGCAGGTCGATTACGTCTATCCCACCTTCGGGGATCGGACGTCGCCAAAAGAATGGGCTGAACTGGGCAAGCCGGATTTGCTGGACAAGGCCACCGCGCGGAAGGAAGAAATCCTCGGGATGCCTTCGCCTGCCCGCTTTGATCCGCTTCTGGATGCGGAACTGCGCAGCAAGTTTAACATTCACTTGCCCGCGTAACATATTGAAAACAGGCGGTCCGATGGAGGTCGGACCGCCTTTTGTCATGCCGGATTACCCGTTGTTGGGCAGCAATCCGGCCTCTTGCGCGATTGCGACTTCGTCCTGATCCAACGCGCCGTCGCCGTTGGCATCCATGGCCGAGAAGGTATCGGCGTCCACCTCGGGCACGACGGCCTGCACTTCGTCGATGGTCAGCACGCCATCCCCGTTCGTGTCCGCCGCCGATTGCGCCAATGCCAGCGCGGGCAGCCCGAGTGCGATTGCCGAAATAACGGCCAGATTTTGCGGTTTCATGTTAGTGCCTCCTGAGTGAGTTTTTCGTGTTTGCGTCCGGACAGGTCTTACAAACACCTTCAACCCGGTTCTGGTCACCCCATTGACCTGAACTGCGGGATTTCGCGCCATTCTTTGCGACTTTCCCCGAGTCGGGTCCGCAATCCCTTGCTGGACGAAACGCGCAACCCGCCAGTCGGCGATTCTTGCCCGACGAAATGCAGCCGATCCGGCAAGGGCTTGCTGATAAGAGGCGACTCGGCGCAACAAAAAAGAAAGGGGGCCGAAGCCCCCTGTCAGTTTCGCCTTCCAGGCTCATTTCGTTGACCGCCCGGTATTTTTTGCCTGCGGCCTGGACTGCGCATGGGGCGAGCGCACCCGCCCCGTGAAAGAGTGGGAGGGAGCAAATATTCCGCCCCACCCTGTTTGCGGCCAACACGGGCATGTCGGCCAAGTGGAGAAAGGTCTTTGGTAAGTCTTGCGACCATTCTCCGTATTCGTCGGGGTCGGTACCTGTGGCAGCTATCCGACCCCTGCGCCCCGGGGTGCCGGGGCGCTGAACTCAGCTACACCCGCTTGTCGCGCCGCAGGTGTTGCACTTCATGCAGGTGCCGTTGCGCACCAGCGTGTAGTTTCCGCATTCGCCGCACGGGTCGCCCTCGTAGCCTTGCATCTTGGCTTTGGTGCGGGCGTCCATGCCGGTTGCCACGGCTGTTTCCGCGACCGGGGTATCGAAGGCCGCTGCAGTTTCCGCCATGCCGTTCAGTTCGGCCTGACCCGCGTTGAACACCGCCAGATCCTGCGGCAAACGCTTGCGCAGATACCCGGTCGAGCTGATTTGTTTCAGCACTTCCAGAGACTTAGACGCAGCACTGTCGCTGATTTCCGAGACGTTTGAGACGCCCTCTTCCTCACCGCGCCCCAGATCGTCAAAGCTTGCGCCTTCAGGTTTCACATGGGCCAGATCGGTGCGGTCCAGATAGGACACGGCCAGTTCGCGGAAGATGTAATCCAGGATCGAGGTCGCATTCTTGATCGAGTCGTTGCCCTGCACCATCCCCGCCGGTTCGAACTTGGTGAAGGTGAAGGCGTCGACGAATTCCTCCAGCGGCACGCCGTATTGCAGACCAACCGAGACCGCGATGGCAAAGTTGTTCATCATCGCCCGGAAGCCAGCGCCTTCCTTGTGCATATCGATGAAAATCTCGCCCAGTTTGCCGTCTTCGAACTCGCCGGTGCGCAGATAGACTTTGTGGCCACCCACGATCGCCTTCTGGGTATAGCCCTTGCGGCGATGCGGCAGTTTCTCGCGATGGCTGCGGATCATTTCCTTGACTACAACCTTCTCGATCACCTTCTCGGCCAGAACGACGGCTTTTTCCTGCGTCGATCCGCTTTCCAGCACCTCTGCCGCCTCGTCGTCATCCTCGACCAGCGCCGCCGCCAGAGGCTGCGACAGTTTCGAGCCGTCACGATAGAGCGCGTTGGCTTTTACACCCAGCGACCAACTGAGTTCGTATGCCTTCTGGCAATCCTCGATGGTCGCGTCATTCGGCATGTTGATCGTTTTCGAGATCGCACCCGAGATGAAGCTTTGCGCCGCGGCCATCATGGTGATGTGGCTATCAACCCCAAGGAAACGCTTGCCTTTCTTGCCGCACGGGTTGGCGCAGTCGAAGATCGAATAGTGTTCCTCTTTCAGGTGCGGCGCGCCTTCCAGCGTCATGGTTCCGCAAACGTGGTCGTTGGCCGCGTCGATATCTGCTTTGGTAAAGCCCAGATGGCGCAGCAGGTCAAAGGTCGGGTCGTTCAGCTTGGTCGCCGGGATGCCCAAAACGCCGGTGCAGAAGTCCTCACCCAGTGTCCACTGGTTGAAGACGAACCGGATGTCGAACGCGCTTTCCAGCGCGGCGTCCACCTTGGCCAACTCATTGGGGCCAAAACCATGACCGGTCAGCGAGGTGTGGTTGATCCCCGGCGCGTTGCCGATGGTGCCGTGACCAACCGCGTAGCCCACAATCTCTTCGATCTGAGACGAGGAATAGCCCAGCTTTTCCAGCGCCGAGGGCACCGAGCGGTTGATGATCTTGAAGTAACCGCCGCCCGCGAGCTTTTTGAATTTGACCAGCGCAAAGTCCGGCTCGATCCCGGTGGTGTCGCAATCCATCACCAGACCGATGGTCCCGGTCGGCGCGATCACAGTGGCCTGCGCGTTGCGATAGCCGTTCTTCTCACCAAGGCTCAGCGCCTCGTCCCAGGCGGACATGGCCAGATCGACCAGACGTTTATCGGGGCAGTTGCCGTGGTCCAGAGGCACCGGCTTGACCGCCAGTTTCTCATAGCCATCCGTCACACCCTGCGACGCACGGCGGTGGTTACGGATGACGCGCAGCATGTGATCAGCGTTGCGCTCATAGCCCTTGAACGGACCCAGTTCGCCTGCAATCTCGGCCGAGGTCGCGTAGGCCACGCCGGTCATGATCGCGGTCAGCGCACCACAGATCGCCCGGCCTTCGTCCGAGTCATAGCTGTAGCCCATGTTCATCAGCAAACCGCCGATATTGGCGTAACCCAGGCCCAGTGTGCGGAAGTCATAAGACAGTTGCGCGATTTCCTTCGACGGGAACTGCGCCATGGTTACCGAGATTTCCAGCGTCAGGGTCCACAGACGCGAGGCGTGCATATAATCCTCCGCCTGGAACTCACCGTCTTTCAGGAAGGTCAGCAGGTTCATCGAGGCCAGGTTACAAGCCGTGTCATCCAGGAACATATATTCCGAACACGGGTTCGAGCCGCGAATCTCACCATCTTCGGGGCAAGTGTGCCACTCGTTAACGGTGTCGTGGAACTGGATGCCCGGATCAGCACAGGCCCATGCGGCGTGGCCGACCTTTTCCCACAGATCACGCGCTTTCACGGTTCGGGCGACCTTGCCGTCGGTGCGGTTGATCAACTCCCAATCGGCGTCTTTTTCAACGGCGGTCAGGAACGCGTTGGTCACGCGGATCGAGTTGTTCGAGTTCTGGCCCGAGACCGAGCTATAGGCTTCGGAATCCCAGTCGGTGTCGTAGGTCGGGAACTCGATACTGTCGTGGCCCTGCTTGGCGTAATCCAGCACGCGCTTGATATAAGTCTCGGGGATCGCGACCTTTTTAGCCTCACGCACCGCCTTTTTCAGGGCGTCGTTTGCGTTCGGATCATAGGCGTCATCGGCAGCCCCGTCCCAGGACCGGATGGCCTCGAAAATGCCGTTCAGCATCTTCTCGTGCATCTTCGATCCGGCAACGATCGAGGCCACTTTCTGCTCTTCGATCACCTTCCATTCGATAAACTGCTCGATATCCGGGTGATCCGCATCGACGATCACCATCTTCGCTGCCCGACGGGTTGTCCCGCCTGATTTGATCGCACCCGCAGCGCGGTCGCCGATCTTGAGGAAGCCCATCAAGCCCGAGGATTTGCCGCCACCCGACAGCGCCTCGCCTTCGGCCCGCAGATGGCTGAAGTTGGTGCCGGTGCCCGAGCCGTATTTAAACAAGCGCGCTTCACGCACCCACAGATCCATGATGCCGCCTTCGTTCACCAGATCATCATCGACGGACTGGATGAAGCAGGCATGCGGCTGCGGGTGTTCATAAGCGGATTTCGATTTGGTCAGCTTGCCGGTTTTGTAATCGACATAATGGTGCCCCTGCGCCGGGCCATCGATGCCATAGGCCCAGTGCAGACCGGTGTTGAACCACTGCGGCGAGTTCGGCGCGGCACGCTGGGTCGCCAGCATATAGCGCATCTCGTCGAAATACGCGCGCGCATCCTCTTCATCCGAGAAATAGCCGCCCTTCCAGCCCCAATAGGCCCACGCGCCTGCCAGACGGTCGAACACTTGCTTCGAGGACGTCTCACCATCAAATTCAGCGCCATCGGCAGGAACCGAGCGCCACAGGAATTCGGGGACGTCTTTCTCTTTTACTTTCTTCAGCTTGGACGGAACACCGGCCTTGCGGAAGTATTTCTGCGCAATGACGTCGCTGGCCACCTGGCTCCAGCTTGACGGAACTTCGATGTTGTCCAACCGAAAAACGATGGTTCCGTCGGGGTTCCGGATCTCTGATGTTGCAGACACGAAATCAAGATCTGCGTATGCGTCCTGCCCCGGTTTGGTGAATTTTCTTTCAATTTTCATGTCCGCTGCCTTCGAATTAATGACCGTCTACCCAGCGTCAGACCCATGAAATACCGGGCCCACCACCATGCCGAACCTGACAGACGCAGAAGATCAGGCGTTGCCCGTGGCAACACATAACCGTCTTAGCGGTTGCACATTTCTTTGGTGTGCGTTCCGTCCCTCGCCCGCGCCGTCCCCGGATTTCATACCAGATGTAGTGGCGTCTTGTTCGGCTCATACAATCTGACGTATCTCACCATAGATCGTCAACGGCATTTTTGGGTCATTTTTGAAATCTTTTGTGTTGACCCGATCCCCGACAAAGGCCTCGGGACCCGGTGCTGCGATTCCTCCACAGAATGATCCACGGCGAAATTCCGCCGAACCCAAATCTCTCAAAATGGAATTGTTGTTTTTACCAGCACAGTTATCAGCGTTTGATCAACCAACGCCCGACTGGCTAGGTTGAAACAGAATCATCCCGCGCCTTTGCAATCCGGCAAATCCGGCGCGTGACAAAAACGCAAATGATTGAGGGCTTACAAGAAGATGCAGCCGTTTCGCTTTCTCCCGGCACTGGCCCTGATCGTGGCCTGCACACAACAAGATGTGCCCGATGCGTCACGCAGCGCGCAGTTCGAAACCTACCCCACGCGCCTGTTCGAAACCTTCGAAGCCAGCTGTTCCGGCCCCGGCGAAACCTTTCAAAAACTCGGGGATCGCGGTTTTGCGTGCAGCGAGTTTTTGCCGCCCGAAGCGACCGCGTTCCTGATTCTGAACTACGACGGGGATCCTCAGGACCTGCCCAAAAGCATCATGCGGCTGATCCCGACCAAAACCTCGGGCGGCTACAGGGTCGATGCGTCCTTGGTATTTGAAGTGCCGCAGAAAAACGGATCAAAAGTTGAGGTTCCGGTGGAAAGCGAAGAATTGGACAAGACGATGAGCACGCTTTACCGCGCGTTGGGTGGCTCGCCGACCTGAACGGAAGAAAGTGGTCGGGGCGGCAGGATTCGAACCTACGACCCCCTGTACCCAAAACAGGTGCGCTACCAGACTGCGCCACGCCCCGGACCGTGCGCCTTCCTAACGATGCCGATCTGATTTGAAAAGCCCTAACAGGGCCAAATTGCGGGGCCCTGCGAAAAAATTTCGTGCCGCATCTGGGTTCCCGCCTCGATCCCGTATCGTGCGGACAAACCGGCGTTGATTTCCAACACCGCAAACACGGCATCGCCCCCTTCAATCGGGGTCAAATCGCCCGGAATGGCCCCTTGATGCACGCGCGTCACGGCTCCGGTCTTGTCCAGAAAGATGATGTCGAGCGGTATCAGAGTATTCTTCATCCAGAACACAACCGGCTGCGGCGGATCGAACACGAACAACATGCCCGACCGGTTCGCAAGGTGTTCGCGGAACATAAGGCCGCGGGATCGTTCTTGCGGGGTAACGGCAAGCTCGACGTCGAACCGAATCTGCGCCTGATCGTTTTTCAATTCGACTCGGTCAGGCCGGCATTCGGCAAACACGTTTCCGGCCCACATCGTAAGGATCACGGCAGGAACGGTAAGGCAGCGCATCATGAAAGGGTCAGTCGTCCAGCGCGGCTTCCCAGGCAAGGACCTGTGCCGCCATGCGCCCGCGCTTGCCATCGATCACCCGCATGGCCAGCGCCTCGCCCGGCTGCAGATCCGCAAGGCCCGAGCGGCGCAGAACCTCGATATGCAGGAACACATCTTCGCCGCGACCAAAGACATTGGCAAAACCAAAGCCCTTGCCCTTGTCGAACCATTTGACCCGCGCCGCCACCAGCGGGGCGTCAGAGATCACGTCAGGATCAAGTTCGGCAAAATCAGCCAGCAGCATCGAGTCCGTGCGTGCAGGCGGATCAACACTGATCACCTCGACCGCCTGAACGCCGCGATCGGTGCGATGGGTCATGATCTCGATCCCTGCCCCGTCCGCGACCGAGCTTTGACCGAAATTGCGCAACACGTTCACGTGCAACAGAATATCCGGACCGCCTTCGTCAGACACAACAAATCCGTATCCCTTTGCGGGATCGAACCATTTTACGTGTCCCCGGACGCGATACATGTTGTTCAGATCTTCTGGCACTGTTTTCCCATCGCGAATTTTAGCAGTTCGTTAAGGGTTTGTTGTTTATGGGAATGACCCACAATTTCAAGCTGAAAAAGTCGTTTATTTTCTGACTGTTGCATTTCGCGACACGTGAACGTCATGGATTCAACCTTTCCACATGCCACGCCGAATCCGGCTTTTCCCGTTGCCACCTGAATCTGTCGTGCAGACGAAACGCCCCGTCAGCCCAGAATTCGATTTCGGTTGGCGCTAATCTGTACCCTCCCCAAAACGGTGGCCTTGCTGGATTAGGACCGTGCTTTGCCGTCACCTTGGCGACCTCGGCCATCAGCGCGGCCCGACTGCTGAGCGGTTGTGATTGCCGCGATGCCCAAGCCCCCAACCGGCTTTTCAGTGACCTGGATGCATAATATTCATCCGCTTTCGGCCCATCTTCGCGGGTGATTGTACCACGAACTCGGATCTGACGCCGCAATGATTTCCAGTGCATGACAAAAGCGGCCTTCCCTGCACCGTCCAACTCGGACGCCTTTTTGCTTTCATAGTTTGTGTAGAAAACAAAACCATTCGGTTCAATATCTTTCAACAGAACCATGCGCGAGTTGGGCATGCCATCCGCATCGACAGTTGCCAGGGCAATTGCATTGGGGTCGTTTGATTCAGTCTTTTCAGCCTCGCCTAACCACCGAGCCGCTATTTCAAACGGATCGGAGCCAGCAAAGATGCCATCACGCTCGGTCATTTCCATCCCCTGGAAAGTATTGTCCCCGAACCTAAGGCGAGAACCTGCTGCGGGCAAGGGTGCACGGCCTTGATGCAGCGCACCCAATGGCATAAACCAACGCAACACATCGCGAAGACAGGCGGAGAACCAAACATGTCAAATCAGTTGATGGCCGGAAAACGCGGCCTCATCATGGGACTGGCCAATGACAAATCAATCGCATGGGGAATCGCCCGCGCCTTGTCCGACGCCGGGGCCGAGCTGGCCTTTTCCTATCAGGGCGATGCTCTGAAAAAGCGCGTCGATCCATTGGCGGCTCAGTTGGGAAGCGAGGTTGTCCTGCCCTGCGACGTAAGTGACGAAGCATCGATCGATGCGCTGTTCACCGCGCTGGAAGAAAAATGGGGCAAGCTGGATTTCGTCGTTCATGCCATCGGATTTTCCGACAAGAACGAATTGCGCGGTCGCTATGTCGACACCAGCCGGGCGAATTTCAAACTGACCATGGATGTGTCGGTTTATTCCTTTACCGCTGTGATGCAACGGGCCGAAAAGATGATGTCCGAAGGCGGCAGCGCGATCACGCTGACCTATTACGGCGCAGAACAGGTGATGCCACACTATAACGTGATGGGCGTGGCCAAAGCGGCGCTTGAGGCATCGGTCAAATACCTGGCCGAAGATCTGGGCAAGGACGGCATCCGCGTGAACTCGATCTCGGCCGGTCCGATCAAGACGCTGGCCGCCAGCGGCATCGGCGACTTCCGCTATATCATGAAGTGGAACGAGTATAACTCGCCCCTGCGCCGCAACGTGACCATCGACGATGTGGGCAATTCGGCGCTGTATCTGCTGTCGAACCTGTCCGGCGGTGTGACCGGGGAAAACCTGCACGTGGATTCGGGTTATCACATTGTCGGCATGAAGGCCGTCGATGCCCCGGACGTCGAGAAAGGCTAAAGACATGAGCGCCAAGGACCGCCTGCCCCACGAAAAGGGATTTCACATCAGCTGGGATCAGATCCACCGCGATTCGCGCGCTTTGGCGTGGCGGCTGGACGGGCAAGGCCCCGATGACGGCGCATGGCGCGCGGTTGTTGCGATCACCCGTGGCGGCATGGCCCCGGCAATGATCGTCAGCCGCGAGCTTGATATTCGCACCGTCGATACAATCAGCGTCCGCTCGTACCACCATCAGGAACAGGGCGAGGCCGAAGTTCTGAAAGCCCCAGATGCGGCGCTTATGGGAGATGGCGAAGGTGTTCTGATCATCGACGATCTGGTCGACAGCGGCAAAACCTTGGAACTGGTACGCGCCATGTATCCCAAGGCGCATTTCGCCACCGTTTACGCCAAGCCCAAAGGCCGCCCAATGGTGGACACGTTCATCACCGAGGTCAGCCAGGACACCTGGATTTTCTTCCCGTGGGATATGGCCCTGCAATATGTCGAGCCCTATCGCGGCACCGACTGATCCCTTCTTCTGTTTAAAAATACCTCGGAGCGCGAGGCAGAGCCTCGCAAAAGATCGGCACGCCATGACCCAGACCCGCACCAGCGCCACCTTCCCACCCCCGGTGATGGAGGCGCGGCGTTGGCTGGACGGCGTCACATTTCCCGATGATCACCCTCTGATCAATGTCAGCCAGGCCGCGCCGGTGGATCCTCCGCCGCTGGCCCTGCGGCAGGCCATGGCCGACTTCACGGTGCAGCAGGACAGCGCGCATCTCTACGGACCCGTTTTGGGCAATGACGATCTGCGCACCGAACTGGCCAACCAGATCGGAGATCATTACGACGCCACTGTGATGCCGGAACAGGTTGCGATCACCTCGGGCTGCAATCAGGCCTTCTCAGCCGTCATCTCGGCCATCACCGATCAGGGGGATGAGGTGATCCTGCCAACCCCCTGGTATTTCAACCACAAAATGTGGCTGGACATGGCAGGCGTGCAAGCTATCGATCTGCCCACCGGTGAGGATCTGCTGCCCGACCCGGATCAGGCGCGCGCTCTGATCACCGACAAGACGCGCGCGATTTCCCTGGTCACGCCCAACAATCCCGGCGGGGTCGAGTACCCGGCTGATCTGGTCCGCGCCTTCTATGATCTGGCGCGCGAGGCTGGCATCTACCTTCTGGTCGACGAAACCTATCGCGATTTCGACAGCCGCAATGGCCCGCCGCATGAGTTGTTCCAACAGACCGGCTGGGACGAGACGCTGGTGCATCTCTATTCCTTCTCGAAAGCCTACCGCCTGACCGGGCACAGAGTTGGCGCCATTGCGACCAGCGCGGCCTTGCTGGCCGAGATCGAGAAATTTCTGGACACCGTTGCGATTTGCCCCGGCCAGATCGGCCAGTTTGCGGCCCTATGGGGGATGCAGAACCTGAACCAGTGGCTGGCAGGTGAGCGCGACGAAATCCTCGACCGCCGCGCTGCCATCGCTGAGGGGATGCAGGCACTGACGGCAAAAGGCTGGCGGCTTTTGGGGCTGGGCGCTTATTTCGCCTATCTCGAACATCCGTTCGACATGCCCTCGGATGAATTGGCCCGTCGTCTGGTCCCCGAAGCAGGTATTCTGCTGTTGCCGGGCACCATGTTCATGCCCGCAGGCGACCCTGCCGGGGAACGGCAGGTCCGTGTGGCTTTTGCCAATCTGGACCGGGCCGGAATCGGCCGGTTGTTCGATCGTTTGCAGGCGCTTTCCTTCTAAGCTTGCCCCCCGGCGGCACGCGTCGTATTCAGGGCCCCGACCAACAGGGCAGAGACCTGCCAAAAACACCAAGAGGGCATTATGGCTGCAGGCAAGAACAGTCTTTCAAAAACCTTTGTCTGGATACTGATGGGCCTTCTGTTCGTAGGTCTCGCAGGCTTTGGCGCAACCAATCTCAGCGGTACGGTGCGGACCGTGGCGCAAGTGGGCGACGAAAGCGTCTCGGTCGAGGCTTATGTGCGCGAGCTTCAGCGCGAAATCCGCGCCGTCGAGGCGCAGACCGGTCAGCCGCTGCAAATGTCTCAGGCCCGTGAATTTGGGCTGGACCAACTGGCCCTGTCGCGCCTGACTGCGCTGGCCGCTTTGGACAACGAGGTCGCTCAGCTTGGCATCTCGATCGGGGATGAAAACCTGCAGGAAGAGATCGTGTCGATCCCGGCCTTTCAGGGCGTGAACGGCACGTTTGACCGCGAAGCCTATCGGTTCCAGCTGGAACAGATCGGCATGACCGATACCGAGTTCGAAGACGATCTGCGCAAGGAGTCCTCGCGCACGATCATTCAAGCCGCTGTGACTGGTGGCGTGAAGATGCCCGCAACCCTGACCGAAACCATGGTCGACTATATCGGCGCGCGCCGCAGCTTTACCGTGGCCACGCTTGGCGTTGACACGCTGACCACGCCGGTCGCCGAGCCGAGCGAAGATCAGGTTCAGTCTTACTACGATGAGAACACGGATCAGTTCACCCTGCCTCGTACCAAAAGCCTGACCTATGCCATCCTGTCGCCCGAGATGCTGGTGGACACGGTCGAGGTTGACGAGGACACGCTGCGCCGCCTCTACGATCAGCGCGCGGACGAGTTCCAGCAACCCGAACGCCGTCTGGTCGAGCGTCTGAACTTCCCCAGCGAAGAAGCCGCAAATGATGCCAAGGCGCAGCTTGAAGTCGGCGGTACGACTTTCGAACAACTGGTTCGCGACCGCGAGTTGGAGCTGAGCGATATTGATCTGGGCGACGTCACACGCGATGATCTGGGCGAAGCCGCCGATGCGGTGTTTGCCGCCGAACTGGACGCGGTTGTCGGCCCGTTGCCGTCGGTCTTCGGCCCTGCCCTGTTCCGCATCAACGGATCACTGGCCGCAAACAACACTCCGTTTGAAGACGCCGAACCGGCCCTGCGCGAAGAAATCGCCTCGGACCGCGCCCGCCGTCTGATCGAGGCGCAGTCGGAAGACATCAACGACATGCTGGCCGGTGGTGCGACACTAGAAGAACTGGTTGCCGAGACCGAGATGGAATTGGGCCAGATCAACTGGACCGGCGACAGCGACGAAAGCGTTGCCGCCTATGACGGGTTCCGCACCGCCGCCGAAGCCGTGCGCGAAGGCGACTTCCCCGAGATCGGCTTTCTTGAGGACGGCTCGATCTTTGCCCTGCGATTGGATGAAGAACTGCCGCCGCGCCCTGAACCGCTGGACAGCGCGCGTGATCGCGTCGCCGCTGCTTGGACTGCTGCAGAAACCAACAAGGCACTGCTGGATCAGGCGGCCTCGGTCCTGGTGGAATTGGCTACCGACGGCGATTTCACTGCAACCGGCTTGCCGTTCCGCGTCGAAAACGCCCTGACCCGCACCGCGTTTCTGGACGATGTGCCGCCCAGCTTCATGGCCGAAGTGTTCGAAATGGAACCAGGTGAGCTGCGCGTGATCAGCGGCAACGAAGCGGCCATGATCGTGCGTCTGGATGAGATTCTGCCCCCGGCCGAGACCGACGAACTGCGTCAGGTGCAGGAAGCACTGACCGCTCAACTGGATCAGGCACTGGCCCAGAATATCTTTGACGCCTATGTGCGCGATGCGCAAACACGGGCCCGCCCTGTGGTCGATCAGCAAGCCCTGAACGCCGTGCAGGCAAGCTATTAAACGAGACCAAGATGGCATTGACCCCCGATTTCGATAGTTTCGCCCGCGCCTATGAAGCGGGCGAAAACCAGGTCGTCTACACTCGGCTCGCCGCTGACCTGGATACGCCGGTCTCGCTGATGCTGAAACTGACCGGCGCGCAGAAAGACGCGTTCATGCTGGAATCCGTCACTGGCGGAGAGGTGCGCGGGCGCTATTCGATCATCGGGATGAAGCCGGATCTGATCTGGCGCTGCCAGGGTGAAGTGTCTGAACTGAACCGCTCGGCGCGATTCGATGCCGAGGCGTTTACGCCTCAGGACGGCAACCCGATGGACAACCTGCGCGCGTTGCTAGCGGAAAGCCGTATCGCCCTGCCCGACGATCTGCCGCAGGCCGCCGCCGGGCTGTTCGGCTATCTGGGTTACGACATGGTGCGTCTGGTCGAATATCTGCCGGACGTGAACCCCGACCCGCTGGGTCTGCCGGACGCCATCATGCTGCGCCCGTCGGTCATCGCGGTGCTGGACGGTGTGAAGGGCGAGGTCACCGTTGTCTCGCCCGCCTGGGTCAGTGAGGGGCAATCCGCCAAGGCCGCCTATGCCCAAGCGGCTGAGCGTGTGATGGACGCGGTCCGCGATCTGGAACGCGCCATGCCTGCCGAGACCCGCGATCTGGGGGACGCGTCCGAGGTTGCGCCGCCCGTGTCGAACTTCACCAAATCCGGCTATATGGAAGCCGTTGAAAAGGCCAAGGAATACATTCGCGCGGGCGACATTTTTCAGGTCGTCCCGGCGCAGCGCTGGACGCAGGATTTTCCCCAGCCGCCCTTTGCGCTTTATCGCTCGCTGCGCCGCACCAACCCCTCGCCCTTCATGTTTTACTTCAACTTCGGCGGCTTTCAGGTTGTGGGCGCAAGCCCGGAGATTCTGGTGCGCGTCTTCGGCGACGAAGTCACCATTCGCCCCATCGCAGGCACCCGCCCACGCGGCGCGACGCCCGAAGAAGACAAGGCAAACGAGGTCGATCTGCTGGCTGACAAGAAAGAACTGGCAGAGCATCTGATGCTGCTGGATCTGGGCCGCAACGATACAGGCCGCGTTGCCAAGATCGGCACCGTACGTCCAACCGAAGAGTTCATCATCGAACGCTACAGCCACGTGATGCACATCGTCTCGAACGTGGTTGGCGAACTGGCCGAGGACAAAGACGCGCTGGATGCCTTCTTTGCCGGGATGCCTGCGGGGACCGTCTCGGGCGCGCCCAAGGTCCGCGCGATGGAGATCATCGACGAGCTGGAGCCGGAAAAGCGCGGCGTCTATGGCGGCGGTGTCGGCTATTTCAGCGCGGGCGGCGATATGGATATGTGCATCGCCCTGCGCACAGCGATCGTGAAGGATCAGAAGCTTTATATTCAGGCCGGTGGCGGCGTTGTTTACGACAGCGACCCAGAGGCTGAGTATATGGAGACAGTCCACAAATCCAATGCGATCCGACGGGCTGCGGCAGATTCTGCCCGGTTCACCGGCAGCGGCAACTAATAAGAAAAGGCGGCGATCCCGGATCAGCCGCCTTTCTTTATCTTACTGCACTTCGCGCATCATGACGGCCGAGATCGGGGCCATCGCAACCCGATTGCCGCGATCTTCCAATCCCCAAAGCAACAGGGCCGAGATCGTCTCGGGCCGCACGCGACCCAGCATCACAACCGTGCCTTCCTGTCCGGCGCGGAACACGGCCTGGTCCAGGAACCGACGCATGATCTTGGGGTCCTGACGCGCCCCGTCGATATCGCGGAACACCACGCCCGACGGCACACCGTTGCGGGCCGCGATCTTCTGGACCGTGTTCAACCCGTTATCCTGCGTGATCAGCCCCCGGCCCGTCACACCCGCAATCTCGGCCACCTGATCGGCCAGTTTGCGATTGCCCTGAATGCCGGTATCGACCCCTTCCAGAATACCCACGGTTTCCGGCAGCGCTTCAAGCCACACGGCCATCGAAACCTCGGCATCCTGTGCGCTGGCCGCCTCATGCAGATCAACCAAGGCCATCACCTCGAACCCGGCGGCTCGGTGGCGGGCCATCTTCTCGGCTGCATTCGGGTCGGACGGGCTGACGGCGAAGCTGATCGGATAGGGAAAATCCTGCAGCGCCTCGGCTCCAAATGCGTCCTCGTCATCGATCAGAATGATCGACATCAGCGGTTTGGCCTCGGGGTTATCGAACGACGCGGCGTACGCCTCGATGGGCTTTCCGACCGCGATGGCAATCGATCCATCCGTACCTGCCGCGTCCGTGCTTGGTGTATCCGTCGCTGGCGGATCGTCCCGTTCAGTCAGGGGAACAACGCGTTTACCAATGATTGAGCTGGTGCTGGTCTCACCCTCCCCCCCGATCTGAGGCAGCGCTGCAAGACGCGGCAAGGTCCGGGGCAAAACATCCTCATCGCCTTCAACGGCAATCGGGCTGTTTTCAAACGGGTTCTCTTCGGTGTCCTCGTTGGACGTGCCCGGCAATTGCGCCGGTTCTGGCTGGGGTTCCAGTCCAGCCACATCTTCGTTTGCAGGCGGCGCGGGTGTCTCATCGATCACCAGCGGTTGGCTATCGTCCTGAGGGGCCTGCGGCGCTGCCCCCGGCAGTTGTGGCGCGGCGGGCGGATCCGTCAGCACCGCGACGTCCTCGGACACCGCAGGATCAGGCTGTTCGGCCTGTTGCGCCGGATCCGTGATCACAGGTTGGGCATCTGCCTCGGCCTCAAGACCTGACAGATCGGCTGCGTCCTCTTCTTGGTACTCGGCAACATTTGGCGCAGCGGGGGGCACTTCGACCAGATCCGCATCCGATCCGGTCTCGGCCACACCTTCCGGGGCCTCGGATGTCGCCACGTCTTCGGGTTGCGGCGCTTCGGTCGTGACCGCGGTTCGCTGAGCCAACGGCGCCTGCAACGACAGTACCGTGCCCAGAATCAAAACAACGACCGCGCCCGCGACCATTCCCCCGATAAATCCGCCCATGACCAGTGCCTTTCGCCTGTTTACTGCTTTGCCCATCCCGACGCCGTCTGCTGCGACGCTTGGCCTGATGACGCGCCGGGAACGGGATGTCCTCTTGACGCTGCCGCACAAGCCTGAGCATGTATGTCCCGACATTATACCGTGGCCGGGGGCTGCATCGCCAGCCTGAAATGCCCAAGCGAAGATAAGTGCCCAAATGCTGCTGCTGATCGACAACTACGACTCGTTTACCTACAACCTGGTGCATTATCTGGGCGAACTTGGGGCCGAAATGGTCATTCGCCGCAACGATGCGCTGGATGTGCAGGAAGCCATGGCGATGAACCCCGCCGGCATCCTGCTCAGCCCCGGCCCCTGCGACCCGGATCAGGCCGGGATTTGCCTGGCCCTGACCGAAGCCGCTGCCGAGACAAAGACACCCCTTATGGGTGTGTGTCTGGGCCATCAGACTATCGGACAGGTCTTTGGCGGTAGGGTCGTGCGCTGCCATGAGATCGTGCACGGCAAGATGGGCACGATGAAACATACCGGCAAAGGCGTCTTTGCCGGACTGCCCTCACCCTTTGAAGCGACCCGCTACCATTCCCTGATCGTCGAGCGTGAGACGCTGCCGGACTGCCTTGAGATCACGGCGGAACTGGAAGACGGCACCATAATGGGGCTGCAACACAAGGAACTGCCCATTCACGGCGTCCAGTTCCACCCGGAATCCATCGCATCCGAGCATGGCCACGCCCTGCTCAAGAACTTCCTGCAAGAACTGAAAGTCCCCGCATGAGCGACGCATTGAAACCACTGATCGGCGCGTCGGCTGATCGGCCTTTGACCCGTGCCGAGGCGGAACAGGCCTTTGGCATTCTGTTCGACGGCGAAGCCACCCCCAGCCAGATTGGCGGGCTACTGATGGCGATGCGCACGCGGGGCGAAACCGTGGACGAATACGCCGCCGCCGCCGCTGTGATGCGCGCCAAGTGCAACGCCGTGACCGCACCTGCGGGTGCAATGGACATCGTGGGCACCGGCGGTGACGGCAAGGGAACCCTGAACATCTCGACCGCGACGGCCTTTGTCGTGGCGGGGGCCGGTGTCACCGTGGCCAAGCACGGCAACCGGAATCTCAGTTCCAAATCCGGCGCGGCGGATGCGTTGGGCCAGATGGGAATCAACGTGCTGGTTGGCCCACAAGTGGTTGAAAAGGCGCTGAATGAGGCCGGTATCTGCTTCATGATGGCCCCAATGCACCACCCGGCCATTGCCCATGTCATGCCCTCGCGGCAAGAGCTTGGGACGCGCACGATCTTCAACATTCTCGGGCCGCTGACCAACCCGGCGGGCGTCAAGCGCCAGTTGACCGGCGCGTTCTCGCGCGAATTGATCCGACCGATGGCAGAGACGCTGGGTCTGTTGGGTTCCGACCGTGCATGGCTGGTCCATGGCTCGGACGGCACCGATGAGTTGACCATTACCGGCGTCAGCTGGGTTGCCGCGTTGGAAGACGATACCGTCAAAGAGGTTGAACTGCACCCGGAAGACGCGGGCCTGCCTGTGCACCCGTTCGAGGACATCATCGGCGGCACGCCCGAGGAAAACGCCACCGCTTTTCGCGCCTTGCTGGAGGGCGCGCCGTCGGCCTATCGCGACGCCGTTCTCCTGAATTCGGCAGCCGCTCTGGTCGTGGCCGAGGCGGCCTCGGACCTGCGCGAAGGCGTTGAAAAGGCTGCCGAAAGCATCGACAGTGGCAAAGCAAAAGAGAAAATAACCGCCCTGGCGCGGATCACACAGGAAGCCGCATGACCGAGACTGTTCTGGACAAAATCAAAGCCTACAAGCTGGAAGAGATCGCAGCGGACAAGGCGCAAAAATCGCTGGACGAGTTGGAAAGCGAGGCGCGCGAAGCGCCCGAGGTTCGCGGCTTTGCTGCAGCGCTGCACGATGCGTCCCGCACCGGGTATGGACTGATTGCCGAGGTCAAAAAGGCCAGCCCCTCGAAAGGTCTGATCCGTCCGGATTTTGATCCACCGGTTCTGGCGAAAGCCTATGAAGATGGCGGCGCGGCCTGTTTGTCGGTGCTGACGGACACGCCAAGCTTTCAGGGCGCCAAAGACTATCTGACCGCAGCCCGTGCCGCCACCAACCTGCCCGCCCTGCGCAAGGATTTCATGTATGACCCCTATCAGGTCGTCGAAGCGCGCGCATTGGGGGCAGATTGTATCCTGATCATCATGGCCTCGGTCGAGGATGCTCAGGCCGCCGAACTGGAACAAACCGCTTGTGACTGGGGCATGGACGTTCTGATCGAGGTTCATGACGCGGCCGAGTTGGAGCGCGCGACGCAGTTGAAAAGCCCTCTGATCGGGATAAATAACCGCAATCTCAAGACGTTCGAGACCACTCTTGATACGACCCGGCGGTTGTCGAAGCTGGTTCCAGGAGACCGGACGATCGTCTGCGAAAGCGGTCTGGGCGCGCCCGAGGATTTGGCCGATATCGCCCGTTACGGCGCGCGGTGTTTCCTGATCGGCGAAAGCCTGATGCGTCAGGACGACGTGACCGCCGCGACCCGGCACATCCTGTCAAACCCGCTGATCCCCGGAGCGATGTGATGCCGCTCACCCATTTCGATGCGCAAGGTCAGGCCCATATGGTCGATGTCTCGGATAAAGAGGTGACGGACCGTGTGGCGGTGGCCGCAGGGCACATCAAGATGGCGCAAGAAACCTTTGATTTGATTTCAGAAGGTCGCGCCAAGAAGGGCGATGTTCTGGGCGTTGCGCGACTGGCCGGAATCATGGGGGCCAAGAAAACGCCTGACCTGATCCCCCTTTGCCACCCTTTGCCGGTGACCAAGGTTGCCGTGGAGCTGACGCTGGACCCTGATCTGCCGGGCGTTCAGATCGAAGCCACCGTAAAGACCTCGGGCCAGACCGGGGTTGAGATGGAGGCGCTGACGGCCGTCTCGACCGCCGCGCTGACGGTCTATGACATGACCAAAGCCGTGGACAAGGCGATGGAGATCGGCGGTATTCGGGTCCTTTTGAAAGATGGCGGAAAATCGGGGCGTTACGAAGCGCAATGATCACCGTTGAAGACGCCCGCGCCCTGCTGTTCGATCTGGTTGCTCCGCTGCCGGTCGAGCATGTGCCACTGGCCCAATCCGCAGGCCGGGTCCTGGTCGAAGACGTCGCAGCGACGCGCGACCAGCCGCCCTTTGCGGCCTCTTCCATGGATGGATACGCGGTCAAAGCGGCTGAGGTTGAACTGCATGCCATGTTCAAAGTCGTAGGGGAATCCGCTGCGGGCAATCGCTTCGATGGACGTGTCGGGCCGGGTCAGGCTGTGCGCATTTTCACCGGCGCGCCGGTGCCGGAAGGTGCTGATTTCATTGCTATTCAGGAAGATGTGGATCGCCGGGGCGACCTGATCACCATAACCGACGCCCCCGGCCCCAAAACCAACATCCGGCCCGCCGGGGTGGATTTTGCCAAGGGTACCAAAATCACCGCCCCGCGTCTGATCCGCCCCGAAGATGCCGCCCTGATGGCCGCCATGAACATCGCAATGGTACCGGTGACGCGGAAACCTCAGGTCGCGCTGATTTCGACCGGTGATGAGTTGGTCATGCCCGGCGAAACGCCCGGCCCTGACCAGATCATCGCCTCGAATACGTTCGGACTGAAAGCCTTGCTGGAAGGGCTTGGCGCACATGTCCGCGTCCTGCCCATCGCGCAGGATACGGTATCGTCGCTTGAAACCGCCTTTGGTCTGGCCGAGGGCGCTGATCTGGTGGTGACAATCGGCGGCGCGTCGGTCGGCGACTATGATCTGGTGTCCGACGTGTCCCAGGCGCTGGGGATGGAACGGTCGTTCTACAAGATCAGAATGCGGCCCGGAAAACCCCTGATGGCCGGACGGATGGGCGATACGGCCATGGTCGGTCTGCCCGGAAATCCCGTCAGCGCAATGGTTTGCGGCTATTTGTTCCTGGCTCCGATGGTGCGGCGCATGTTGGGTCTGGATTCGGTTGTGACACCGTTCAGGACCGCCACCCTGGTCGAGCCGCTGTCGCCGAACGGCCCGCGCGAGCACTATATGCGCGCAATCCTCGACGAGAACGGCATCCGCGCCTGTGCCGATCAGGACAGTTCTCTGCTGAGCGTTCTGGCACAGGCCAACGCCTTGTTGGTGCGCCCGCCCGACGATCCCGCGCTGCCTGCGGGGGCAAAGGTGCGCTACCTGCCGATATAGAACATCGTCAAATTCGTTGACACAAAACGTGAACATGCGTAGAACAAAAGAAAACGCATGAGCGACGAGGTGTGAGCGATGCTGACCAAGAAGCAATTGGATTTGCTGGAATTCATCCACAAACGCGTGCAGGCGGACGGTGTTCCGCCCAGCTTTGACGAAATGAAGGCCGCGCTGGACCTGCGTTCGAAATCCGGCATTCATCGGTTGATCACGGCATTGGAAGAGCGTGGATTTATCCGCCGTCTGGCCCACCGTGCCCGCGCGATCGAGATTGTGAAATTGCCCGAAAGCCTTGGCGGACAACCCACGGCGGGGTTCAGCCCGCGCGTGATCGATGGTGACAAGCCTGAAGGCCAACGCCCGGCAAACTTTGAACCTGTTGCGGTGGACGCTATGGAACTGCCCGTTATGGGCCGGATCGCCGCTGGTGTGCCGATTGAGGCGATCAGCCACGTCTCGCATCGTGTGGCGGTACCCGGCCCCATGGTCTCGGGTCAGGGTTCGCATTACGCGCTTGAGGTAAAGGGCGACTCGATGATCGATGCCGGGATCAATGATGGCGACGTCGTCGTGATCCGCGAGACATCGACCGCTGACAACGGCGACATCGTTGTTGCACTGGTCGAGGATCAGGAGGCCACCTTGAAGCGTTTCTTCCGCCGTGGTCAGGCCATCGCGCTTGAGGCCGCGAACCCGGCTTATGAAACGCGGGTGCTGCCCGAAGACAAAATCAAGGTTCAGGGTCGTCTGGTCGGGTTGATCCGCACCTACTGATCCCACCTTTAACGCCTGTCCCCGGAGGGTTTCGGGGACCACAGGCGATGCCCGGTCAGATCCGCGCTGGTGACCAGCTTTCCATCAGTGATGGAGAGGCTTCCGGTCTCATACAGCCGCTCGGGGTCAAAAACGCTGCAATCTCCGTCCATGTCCAGATTTATTGCTGAAACAACGATCTGATTCTCATGGCACTCCGTGAATTCCTGCGCGGCCCTTTTGCCGGTGACATGGATGACCTCTTTGTCCTGCAAGGCAATCCGCTGGATAAGGCCGGACTGCCCCGGCCAACGACCGGCAGCGTGCCCCTGATCCTGCCCGTCCCCGTCATTCTCTAACCAAACAGTCGCAACAAAACCGCTGCCTTTTTCTTTGCTCAGCGCCCTGCCCTGTTCAGTGATGACGCCCACCAACCCTCCGGACTCGGCGATCAGCACCTCGGGGCGATGGCCAGACGTCCAGAACAGAAAGGCAAGGGCGACGGGGGCAAGGCCGATCCACCGCGCCCGGCCCTGCCACAGGGCAATCCAAAGCGCGCCCAGGGCCATCACCGGCAGCACGAACCAGGGCGGGCTGACAACGTAACCTTGCGCGCCCTCAAGGCCCGAGACCCAGTCCGCGATCATCAAGATCCATCGCAGGCCAATGCCCATGATCTGAATGGCAATCGCCTCCAACCCAAACGGGGCCAACAAGGCCGCAACCACGGCAAAGGGCACCACAACCGACCCCATCACCGGAACCGACAGAAGGTTCGCCAGCAGGCCATAATGCGACATGGTGTTGAAATGTGCCGCGCCGATTGGCGCAGTGGCAAGACCGGCGATTGCAGATGACATGAGAACGCCGGCTATCGGCTGCACCCATTTGGGGCCGGGCATCGGGCCGAAGTCGCGCAATGCGCCAAAGACGGCCACAAGGGCCGTGGTTGCCGCAAATGACATCTGAAAACCGGGGCTCAGCAGGGTTTCGGGGCGCAAGGCCAGCACGATCAACGCCGCCACGGCCACCGCCCGCAACGAGATGGCACGGCGGTCGATCAGAACCGCCCCCAACATGACGGTGACCATGACAAAGGCACGTTCGGTCGCCACGTTACCGCCCGAGAGCATCAGGTAGATCACCGCAGCGACCAGCGCACATCCCGCAGCCAGTTTGCGAACCGGAACGCGCAGGGCCAAGGCCGGGATCGCGGACAGCCCGATCCGGCAGGCCACAAAGACAAACCCGGTCAACAGCCCCATATGCAAGCCCGAGATCGCAAGTAGATGCGCGAGATTCGAGGCCCGTAACGCCCCAAGCGCCGCTTGCCCCATACTGCTGCGGTCTCCGGTGGTGACGGCGGCGGCAAAGCCGCCAACCTCACCCGGCAAGATCTCACGCACCCGCTCGGAAATCTTCATGCGGATCGCGGTAATCCGAACCCCGTCCATCGCGTCCTGCGGCGGGGCAATGGTCATGACCGGAACGCGGGTGTATCCAACCGCGCCAAGGCGTTGAAACCAGGCGTGGCGGCGGAAATCGAAACCGCCGGGCTCGACCGGGCCTTGCGGCGGCGACAAATGGGCGGTGGTCATGATCCGCTGCCCCGGCGCAATGGGATCGATCTGAGAATGTACGGAAAGACGGATGCGCTGCGGTCGCCGATCATGCGGCACGTCCCCTACCCGCACCTGATCCAGCGTCAGTCGCAGCGCATCCGAGGCAGACCGGTCCATGGCGACGACCCTCCCCTCGATGGGGCCGTAATACCGCCATGACAAAACCGGTTCCGCCACCATATGGGCGCGGGCACCTGCCAGCAGAAAGCCGACAGCAACCAGCGCCCCCCCGATTGCCAACGATCCCCATCCGGCCGGTAAAAAGCGGCACAGGCCGATCAGCACCAAACCGGTGGTCGCAAAGCCCAGATAGATCGGCCAGCCCGGTTCGAACCGCAATCCGAAATAGAGGCCAATCCCAAGCGCCAGACATACCGGAGACCATGGAAACAGGAACCCCGTCTGGTTCAGCAGCGCCGCCTGGGCCCGTGCAAGAACACGCATGGTTGCCCCCGTCCTTCGGGCTCGTTAGACAAGCGCCACACTATGCCCGTCGCGGTTACCAAAAGGTTAATCAAAATAATGTCCGATCAGGTCGTCACCCGTTTTGCACCCTCACCCACCGGTTTTCTGCACATCGGCGGTGCACGCACAGCGCTGTTCAACTGGCTTTATGCGCGCGGGCGCGGCGGCAAGTTCCTGCTGCGAATCGAAGACACGGACCGCGAGCGGTCGACCCCCGAGGCCACCGCGGCGATTCTACAAGGCATGGAGTGGCTTGGGCTGGATCACGACGGCGACGTGATTTCTCAGTTCGAAGGGGCCGCACGACACGCCGAGGTTGCGCATCAGCTATTGGCTGAGGGCAAGGCTTATAAGTGTTTCTCGTCTCAGGATGAAATCGCCGCATTCCGCGAACAGGCACGGGCCGAGGGGAAATCGACCCTGTTCCGCAGCCCCTGGCGCGATGCGCCCCCTGAAACCCACCCCGATGCGCCTTTTGTGATCCGCATCAAGGCGCCGCAGGACGGCGCGACCGTGATCCGGGATCAGGTTCAGGGCGATGTGACCATCCGCAACGATCAGCTAGACGATATGATCCTTCTGCGCTCGGACGGGACACCGGTTTATATGCTGGCGGTTGTGGTTGATGACCACGATATGGGCGTCACCCATGTGATCCGCGGCGACGATCACCTGAACAACGCCGCCCGCCAGATGATGATCTACGAGGCGATGGGCTGGGACGTTCCAGTCTGGGCGCACATTCCGCTGATTCACGGGCCTGACGGCAAGAAACTGTCCAAACGCCACGGCGCTTTGGGCGCGCAGGAATATCAGGCGATGGGCTATCCCGCCGCCGGTATGCGCAACTATCTGGCACGTCTGGGTTGGAGCCACGGTGACGATGAATTCTTCACCGACGCACAGGCGAAAGAGTGGTTCGATCTGGATGGAATCGGCAAAAGCCCGGCGCGTTTCGACTTGAAAAAGCTGGAAAACCTGTGCGGTCAGCACATCGCAATCTCGGATGATGCTGCGCTGCGGCAAGAAATTGAAGATTACCTCGCGGCAGCAGAGCTGCCCGCTCTCACACAGACACAATCGGGTGATCTGGAACGTGCGATGTATTGCCTCAAGGATCGCGCGCGCACTTTCCCGGAACTGCTTGAAAAAGCGCATTTTGTACTGACCGAGCGTCCGATTGCCCCGGATGAGAAAGCCGCAAAAGCGTTGGCATCAGTATCCGATGGTATACTGAATGAATTGACGCCGCAGTTGCAAAATGCTAGCTGGTCCCGGAACGAGCTGGAAGAGACGTTGAATTCCTTTGCCGAAGCAAGGGAGGTCAAGTTCGGCAAGCTGGCAGGCCCGCTTAGGGCTGTATTGGCTGGTCGGGCCGTCACACCTTCGGTTTTTGACATGATGCTTGTGCTGGGACGCGATGAAACCCTGGCGCGGCTTTCTGAGGCAGCGAAATAAACCCAAGCTTCATAAACGGGTAACGCTGCTCCGCTAACACCCGGACTGCGCGCTTGCGCGCGGTCATTGCCCGCAGGTTTCGGCAACGATCTGGCCTGCGCACGAATGAAGAAGGGACAACCATGACTGATAGCAACAAAACAGCCACTCTGACCGTGCATGGAAAAGAGTATGAGTTGCCGGTTCACTCGCCGACCGCTGGGCCTGACGTTGTCGATATCCGCAAACTGTACGGTCAGGCGGGTGTGTTCACCTATGACCCCGGCTTTACCTCGACCGCAAGCTGCGACAGCACCATCACCTATATCGATGGCGAAAAGGGCGAGCTGCTGCACCGGGGCTATCCGATCGATCAACTGGCCGAGAAATCCCACTTCCTGGAAGTGTGCTATCTGCTGCTGTACGGAGAGTTGCCGAGCGCCAAGGATCTTGAAACCTTCGAGACCACGATCACCCGTCACACCATGCTGCACGAGCAGATGCAGTATTTCTATCGCGGCTTCCGCCGGGACGCGCACCCGATGGCGATCATGGTGGGCGTGGTTGGCGCGATGTCGGCCTTCTATCACGATTCGACCGACATCTCGGACCCGCATCAGCGCGAGGTCGCCTCGCACCGTCTGATCGCCAAGATGCCCACCATCGCGGCCTGGGCCTTCAAGTACCACACCGGTCAGCCTTTCGTTTATCCGCGCAATGATCTGGACTATGCGTCGAACTTCCTGCGCATGTGCTTCAGCGTTCCAGCCGAAGAGTATGAGGTGAACCCGATCCTCAGCCGTGCAATGGACCGCATCTTTACCCTGCACGCGGATCACGAACAGAACGCCTCGACCTCGACCGTGCGTCTGGCGTCGTCGTCCGGTGCAAACCCGTTTGCCTGTATCGCCGCCGGCATCGCCTGCCTGTGGGGTCCGGCCCATGGCGGTGCGAACCAAGCCTGTCTAGAGATGCTGGAAGAGATCGGCACCGTTGACCGTATCCCTGAATACATCGCCCGCGCCAAGGACAAGAACGACCCGTTCCGCCTGATGGGCTTTGGCCACCGCGTCTACAAGAACTTCGACCCGCGCGCCAAGGTGATGAAGCAGTCGGCTGACGAAGTGCTGGATCTACTGGGCATCGAAGACAATCCGAAGCTGCAGGTCGCCAAGGAACTTGAGCGTGAGGCGCTGGAAGATCCGTATTTCGCCGAGAAGAAACTGTTCCCGAACGTGGACTTCTATTCGGGCATCATCCTCGAGGCGATGGGCTTCCCCACCTCGATGTTCACCCCTATTTTTGCCCTGTCACGCACCGTTGGCTGGGTCAGCCAGTGGAAAGAGATGATTGCCGATCCACAGAACAAGATCGGCCGTCCGCGTCAGTTGTATCTGGGCGAGACCAACCGCGACTACGTGGATATCGAAAACCGCTAAGGCGGCATGACACAAGAAAGACCCCGCGATTTGCGGGGTTTTTTTTGAGCGGTCAAATGTGGATCCGGCCGGCAACGGTAAACCTCGTCGTGCCGCCGCTTCGAATTCTTCTAGCGTCGCCAATGCTCTTTTTCTTGACCAATGCCTCTGTTTGCGGGTTTCGGTCAGGGCTTTGATCCTTGCCGCAAGTGAACCAGCGACCCAGCCAATTGGTCCACAAGAGGCCTGATAAGATGGCGCCAGCAGCCTTTTGGCCCAGAAATGACTATGCCCGGTCCATCTCAAAACAGGCTCAGCTGGTCCCCGGCCTGCGGCGGGGTCGAGAACAGATCGCAGCGCAGAGCGTCGGATTTGATTGCCAGCCCAAGGCGCTTGCAGGTTTTCGTAAAACGCTGCGCAATGACCTGCGCATACTCCCCCTCGCCCCGCATTCTGTGACCCCAACGGGGATCGTAATCCCGACCTCCGTGCATGTCGCGCAGGCGGGACATCACCTTACCCGCGCGCGCGGGTTCATGCTGGGCCAGCCATTCTTGCCATAGTCTCGAGACCTCTCTGGGCAAGCGCAGCATGATCCAACTTGCGGTGTCTGCACCGGCGTCCCGGCCTGCCTCCAGCAACTGTTCCAATTCGTGATCGGTCAGCCCCGGAACCAGCGGAGATGTCATCACGCGCACCGGCACCCCGGCTTGCGTCAATCTGCGGATCATCTGCAACCGTCGGTTTGGTGACGGGGCCCGAGGTTCCATCCGACGCGACAAATCCCCATCCAGCGTCGTCAGCGATATACCGACCCGCGCCAGTCCCAACTCGGCCATTGGGGCCAGAATATCCAGATCCCGCTCGATCAGTGCGCCTTTGGTGACAATGGCAACCGGGTGGTTGAAATCCTGCAAAACCTGCAAGCATTCCCTTGTTATCAAACGGGTTTTCTCTATGGGCTGGTAGGGGTCTGTGTTGGTCCCCAAAGCGATAGTCGCCACGCGGTAGGACCGCGACGACAGTTCTTTGCGCAGAACATCCGCCGCGTTCGGACGGGCAACCAAACGCGTTTCAAAGTCCAGCCCTGCGGACAGACCCAAATAAGCGTGGCTGGGTCTGGCAAAACAGTACACGCAACCATGTTCGCACCCGCGATATGGGTTAATCGATCGATCAAAGGGCAAATCCGGAGAGCGGTTATAGGTGATCACACTCCGCGCGACCTCATCCCGAACCTCGGTACGCAGGGGTGGCAGGTCTTCGTCCGCCGACCAGCCATCATCGGTTGCGACAGTGGCATAGCGTTCAAACCGACCAGCGTCGTTTGATGCGGTTCCCCGCCCCCGGATTGTGAAATGATCGGCCACTTGTTCGCTCTTTGTTCCTATTGGCAAAGTAACCAAAGACCGCCGCTACGGCAAGTGCCACGCGGCTTTCCGGCCAAAAAACAGAATCCAAGGGATTTCGCCTAACGACCTGAACCATATGCAGAATGATCTTGCGAAGAATTCAGTCGCAGATTGCGAATTTCTATCCTATAGGTCGGTCCCGAAACCACTGAGGTCGTAATCGTCACAGTCAAACTGCGACGTTTTAGCCAAAACGGAACAAATGCCACCATGGACCTGTGGTCCAAACAGCTCAGGGAATCGCCCCATGTCTGATGAAGAAGACATCATCCTGTCCGAACTGAACGACGACGAACTTGTCGAACAGATGTTCGACGACCTTTACGATGGCCTGAAGGAAGAAATCGAAGAAGGTGTGAACATCCTGCTGGAACGCGGATGGATGCCTTATGACGTTCTGACCAAAGCGCTGGTCGGTGGCATGACCATCGTCGGCCATGACTTCCGCGACGGTATCCTGTTCGTGCCCGAGGTTCTGCTGGCCGCCAACGCCATGAAAGGCGGCATGGCTATCCTCAAGCCTCTGCTGGCGCAAACCGGTGCCCCGCGCGTAGGCAAGATGGTGATCGGAACCGTGAAGGGCGACATCCACGACATCGGCAAGAACCTTGTCTCGATGATGATGGAAGGCGCGGGTTTCGAGGTTGTCGATCTGGGCATCAACAACCCGGTCGAAAACTACCTGGAAGCGCTGGAAAACGAACAGCCCGACATTCTGGGCATGTCCGCCCTGCTTACCACCACCATGCCTTACATGAAGGTGGTGATTGACACGATGGTCGAGCAAGGCGTGCGCGACGACTACATCGTTCTGGTCGGCGGCGCACCTTTGAACGAGGAATTCGGCAAGGCCATCGGTGCCGACGCCTATTGCCGGGACGCCGCCGTTGCGGTGGAGACAGCGAAAGAATTCGTATCGCGCAAGCACAACCAACTGGCAGGCTGACCCGTCAGACATATCTGATTGAAAGGCCGCCCTCACCGGGGGCGGCTTTTTTGTTGGATTGTCACAAGTGAAGCGGTCAGGAACCAAGGCGTCGGCGACCTGACACAGGATGTCGGTGCAAGGCTTGCCCAAAACCGTCATTCGTCCTTTTCTGAACACAGCGCAGCAGAAAGCACAGCCATGCCGAACGACACCCTGCCCGACGATACAAGCCTGACCAATCAGGGATACTCCACCGATGCGTCCGGAAGCATCCTGTTGATCGCCTGCGGAGCCTTGGCGCGCGAGATCCTGGATCTGAAAAAACGCAATGGCTGGGATCACATGGCGCTCACCTGTCTTCCGGCAATTCTGCACATTCATCCGGAACGGATCACGCAGGCGGTCGAGGACGCCGTGGCCAAACACCGCGATCATTACGACCAGATCTTTGTGGTCTACGCCGATTGCGGCACCGGTGGACTGCTGCAACAAGCCTGCGAGCGTCTGGGGGTTGAGATGGTCAAAGGCCCCCATTGCTACTCGTTTTTCGAAGGCAATCAAACCTTCGCCGACCACGGCGATGATGAAACGACGGCTTTCTATCTGACGGATTTTCTGGCCCGGCAGTTCGATGCCTTTGTATGGAAACCGCTAGGGTTGGACCGTCACCCGGAACTGCGGGACATGTATTTCGGCAATTACACAAAGCTCGTATATCAGGCCCAGACCGATGACCCTGCCCTGACCGAACGCGCCCGCGCCTGTGCCGACAAGATGGGTCTGGAATTTGAACGCCGCCTCACCGGATACGGCGATCTTGAGGTCACCCTGAAAAACTGGGCCAAGCGACCGGGTTAGAGTCAGGCGTTCTCTTGCGCGACGTCGCGGATACGTTCGATCATGGCACGCAAACCGTTTGAACGCTGCGCTGACAGGTGGTCGTTCAGCCCAAGCCGCGCCAGTTCACCGCCTGCGTCCACCTTGGGAACCTCGGCCACGGGCAAACCGTTATACAGCGACCGAAGAACCGCAATCAGCCCGCGCACGATCAACGCGTCGCTATCGCCGTCAAACCGGAACACGCCGTTTTCGATCATCGGGTGCAGCCACACCTGACTGGCGCAACCGTCCACCTTGGTCGCCGGAACCTTAAGCGCATCGTCAAGCGGGTCCATCGCCTTGCCCTGCTCGATCACATGGCGGTACCGGTCTTCCCAGTCCTCCAGAAACTCAAAATCCTCGACGATGTCTTCAAAGGCGGGCGTTGCCATTGTGCGGCGGTCCTTCCGTTGCATTCACAATTGTGACCTAAGGCGGCGATGCACGGCTGTCCAGCCCCTGCCGTGGCTTTTCAAGGGGCGGAAATTGCGCTAACCCATTGACTGAAATACAGCCAAAGAACCGTGGGTCCATGCAAAAATCATTGTCCATCCTTGTCGTCGTCGCACTGACCCTGACCGCCTGTAACAGTTGGCGCGAGTCGCGCGTGAACCCGTCGAACTGGTTTGGCTCCAGCACCCCGGCCCCGGTCGAGACAGCTCCGGCAAATGACGCCGATGCGTTGATTCCCGAACAACGCGGCGGTCGCGGTCTGTTTGCGCGCCCTGAAGAGGTCGATACCAGCGTTCCTATCGCCAAGATCGATGAATTGCGGATCGATGCCATACCGTCAGGCGCAATCGTATACGCCTCGGGTACTGCAATCCGTCAGGGCGCATATGAGGCGCGGCTTGTACCTGTGGAATCAGAAGAAAACCGGAAGAACGGCGTTTTGGAATTTGTGTTTCGCGTGAACTACCCGACCTATCAGACCGCTCAAGGGTCTGAGAGGACGCGCATGGTGTCCGACGCGATCAATGTCACCAAGCAAGACCTAGAGGGCATCCGCGTGGTCCGGGTGGTCGGACAGCAAAACGCTCTGGAATCGCGGCGGCGTTAAGGGCGTTTACAGTGAAACGACCTTGACGGCCTGACCTTTGGCGGCCAGTGCAATCTTGCCCTCGCACAGCTTCAAAGCATCCTCGCCGAACACTTCGAACCGCCAGCCTGACATGGCAGGCAATTCGCGCTCGCCCGCTGCGATCTGATCCAGTTCGGAACTGGTCGCGATCAGCTTGGCGGCCACGCCCGAACTTTCGGTTTTCGATTTCAGCAGCACGCGCAGCAAATCCGCCAGCGCCGGGTTGACCTTCAGCTTGTCGCGCGAGGTATCGACCTTGGGCATCTGGTCCGGCGGGCAGTTCACGCCACGCTTCACGGCAGTCAGAATACCATCGGCAATCGCACCCTTACGCGCCTCGCGCAGCAACAGGCGCGATCCGCCCAGTTCCGACGGGTTTTTGGGTTTGGTCGAGGCAAGCTCGATCAGCGCATCATCCTTGAACACCCGGTTGCGTGGTACGTTGTTTTCCTGCGCGTACGCTTCACGGAATTGTGCCAGTTCCCGCACGACGGCGAGGAACTTGGCCGAGTTGGTGCGGGTTTTCACCCGTTTCCACGCATCCTCGGGTCGGATGTCATAGGTTCCCGGCTGCGTCAGCGTGCGCAATTCCTCGGATACCCAATGGCTGCGCTTGGTCTTTTGAAGCTCGGCCGCAAGATGTTCGTAAATCCGGCGCAGATGGGTTACATCGGCCAGGGCGTAGGTCTTTTGCGCATCCGTCAACGGGCGCTTGGACCAGTCGGTGAACCGGGATGTCTTGTCCACGCCCTGCTTGCAAATCTTGCGCACCAGTGTCTCATAGCCGACCTGCTCACCAAAACCGCAGACCATCGCGGCGACCTGGGTGTCGAACAGAGGGGTCGGGAATACATTGGCCTCGACCCAGAAGATCTCAAGATCCTGCCGGGCCGCGTGGAACACCTTGACCACATCTTCGTTTTTGAACAACTCGAGCAGAGGCTCCAGCGACAGGCCATCCGCCAGCGGGTCGACCAGAACGGCGCTGTCCTCATCCTCGGACGGGACGGCCAGCTGCACCAGGCACAGTTTCGAATAATAGGTCCGCTCGCGCAGAAACTCGGTGTCTACCGTGACATAGGGGTATCCGGCAGCAGCCGAGCAGAATTCGGCCAGCTCTTGCGTCGTCGTCAGGGTTTTCATGCGCCGTACTATTCTTGCTCTTGTTCTTTGTGTGACTGCCCGTTTTTCCGCGTCCCGAGCGATACAGGCGACCATAAGACGATTTTTACGCGCGTGTAAATCACCCAAGGGCGATCAGGGCAGCATAAGAACGGACCTGTTGCCTTCTGCGTAACGGCGCAGCACCGCCGGGTAGAGTTGATGCTCCCACACCAGAACCTTTGCGGCCAGATCCTCGGGCGTATCCTCGGGCGAAATCTTTACCCGCGCCTGACCCAAAATCGGACCATCATCCAGCGCCGCCGTCACCTCGTGCACGGTGCAGCCATGTTCTGAGTCACCCGCCTCAATGGCCCGTGCATGGGTATGAAGGCCCTTGTACTTGGGCAACAGAGACGGGTGGATGTTCAGCATCCGGCCCTGAAAGCGCGAGACGAAATCGCCGGTCAGAACCCGCATGAACCCGGCCAGACAGACGATATCCGGCTGTGCCTCTTCCAGCGGTTTCAGCAGCTCAGCCTCAAACGCGGCGCGGTCGCCTTTGAACGGGCGATGATCGACGGCTGCGGTCGCGATCCCGCGATCCCGGGCCTTGACCAGACCGCCTGCCTGCGCGTCATTCGACAGAACCAGACAGGGCCGCGCGGGGTGATCGCCGGCCATGCTGTCGACCAGCGACACCATGTTCGACCCGCCCCCGGAAATCAGGATGGCGACGCGCTTGTGGCTCACAGCAGCTTGCCTGAATAGGCCACACCCGCAGTGTCTGTGACCGTGCCGATGCGCGAGACAGTCTCGCCTGCGTCGGTCAGCAGCGCCGACAGCGCATCTGCCTGATCGGCGTCACAGACAACGATCATGCCGATACCACAGTTGAAGGTCTTCAGCATCTCGGCCTCGGCAATCCCGCCAGTTTCAGCCATCCAGCCAAAGACCGGCGGCAACTCCCACGCATCCAAATCGATCTGCGCACCCAGTCCTTCGGGCAGAACACGCGGCAGGTTCTCGGTCAGGCCACCACCGGTGATATGCGCCAGCGCATGCACGCCCCCTGCCCGGATCGCCGCCAGCGCGGGCTTTACATACAGCCGCGTCGGCGTCAGCAGCGCCTCACCCAACGAGCCGCCGCCAAAGGGCGAGTCAGCGTCCCAGCCCAACCCCGAAATCTCAACCAGCTTGCGCACCAGAGAATAACCGTTGGAATGCACCCCGTTCGAGGCCAGCCCCAGCAGCACATCGCCCGCCTGCACCCCATCCGGCAGGTCCGCCCCGCGCTCCATCGCGCCGACCGAGAAGCCGGCCAGATCAAAATCGCCATCGGGGTACATACCCGGCATCTCCGCCGTCTCACCACCGATCAGGGCACAGCCCGATTGGGCGCATCCTTCGGCAATGCCCTCGATGATCCGCGCAGCGGTATCGGTGTCCAGCTTGCCGGTGGCGAAATAATCGAGGAAGAACAAGGGCTCAGCGCCCTGACAGATCAGATCGTTGACACACATGGCCACCAGATCAATGCCCACGCCATCCACGACGCCGGTATCGATCGCGATCCGCAGCTTGGTGCCGACACCATCGGTCGCCCCGACCAGTATGGGGTCTTCATACCCGGCCGCCTTGAGGTCAAACAGGGCTCCGAACCCGCCCAGCCCGCTCATCACGCCGGGGCGGTTGGTCCGCTTGGCGGCGGGCTTGATCCGGTCGACCAGAGCGTTGCCTGCATCAATGTCAACGCCTGCATCGGCATAGGTGATTCCGTTCTTGCCCGCTGTCATGGTAGGTCCCTTACGAATGCTTTGCGGGCGGGTTAGTCGATTGTGCGCATCTATGCAACGGTCAGGCTTGACGCGGGCGTTCACCGTGGTACTCAAAGCCTCAGGCGGGCCTGTAGCTCAATTGGTTAGAGCAGAGCGCTCATAACGCTTTGGTTGCGGGTTCAAGTCCTGCCGGGCCTACCAGAAAACCGGGTTTTCTTACGGAATCAGGTCTTAGATTCCTCGTTCCGCATTCGAATTGATCCGACACGGCGTTGCCCAAATGTCTGCCGCATCTACCGCCCAATGATAATATCGGCGCACAATCCGCCCAGTCGCTCGCTTTTGCCCAACCTTAGCACTCCGCCATGCGCGCGGGCGACGTCGGCGACGATGGCAAGGCCAAGGCCGACGCCGCTGCCTTGGTTCTGGTTGCGCGCAGGATCAAGGCGGGTGAAAGGCTTGACCGCTTCGGTCCGCATCTCCGAAGGGATGCCCGGGCCGTCATCTTCGACCCGGATGCGCAGGGTTTTTGGCGTGACCGACAGGCTTATGTCAGCGCGATTGCCATAGCGGACGGCGTTCCCGATCAGGTTTTCGACCGCGCGTCGAATGGCCATGGGGCGCAGCATGACGGTGCCCTGCCCGTCAACGTCAACCAGTTCAGCCTGATAACCGGCCCGTTTGGCATCCTCGACGATCTGGCGCACAAGCGCCTTGGGCTCGACCTCTTCCGGAGAACCTTCGGCAGCGCCGCGGGAAAAATCCAGAAAAGCATCCAGCAAAGACTGCATCTCGGTGACGTCTTGCTGCAGCGGCGCGGCCTCATCCTCGGGCAGCATCGACAAGCCAAGCTTCAGGCGGGTCAAGGGGGTCCGCAGGTCGTGGCTGACGCCGGACAGCATAAGCGTCCGCTGCTCCATCTGGCGTTCAATGCGGGCGCGCATGTCCAGAAAAGCGTTTCCGGCTGCACGTACTTCAATCGCCCCGCCCGGGTTGTAAGGTACAACGCGCCCGCGTCCGAACGCCTGTGCTGCATCAGCCAGCCGCGTAATCGGCCGCAACTGGTTGCGCATGTAAAGAAATGAGATCGACGTCATGACAATCGCAAAGAACAGCATGGTCACGATCAACTGGTGCGGTGCCGTCGGGGCCAGCCGCCTGCGGTCGAACACAAGTTCGAGCGTCCCCAGATGCGTATCCAGATATAGCCGGGCGTCCGGGCCGTTGGGCAGCGCCACGGCATCCAGATCCGGCAAAAGGGCGTGCAGATTGGCCTCGACCTGCGGCGCAATGAAATCATACCAACGCCGCGTTCCGATATTCGGCTCTTCATTGATGCCAAGGAATCGCGCGCTGATTTCAAGCGCAACCAGATCTGGACGCACGGCAGCGATGGCCTGTTGCTGTGTCTCGACATCACTCATCGCGCTTGTGATCAGATCAACTTCGCGCGCGGCGGCACGGACCATTTGCGCGGTCACGTCCTCAAGATGCCGTTGCAGGAACGCATTCCCGACCACCAGCAACAGGACGATCACCGGCACAACCAGAATCAACGCCGCCCGGGCGTAAAGACTGTGTGGCAGATAGGGTTTGAGCCATTGCGAAGACATGCGCTAAACCTAGCGGGCTGCCCGGGTAAGAGGAAGAGGACAGAATGCAGGCCCGAGACGATTTCAACCCGCCCGCCGGGATTGCCACGCAGTTGCAACCGGGGGTGCGGCGCATTCTGGCCCCCAACCCTTCGCCCATGACCTATCGGGGCACCAATACCTATCTGCTGGGGCAGCGGGATATCGCAATCATTGATCCCGGCCCTTTGTCGGACGCGCATCTAAATGCGATTCTGGAGGCTTTGGAACCGGGCCAGAAGATCAGTCATATCTTTGTGACGCACAGCCATCTGGATCACTCACCGCTGGCGGCACCACTGGCTGCACGCACCGGAGCGCAGATCTACGCCTTTGGGGGGCCCGAGGCCGGGCGCAGCGCGGTCATGTCCCAACTGGCCCAAAACGGTCTGGCCGGAGGCGGTGAAGGCATCGATACGCAGTTTCGCCCGGACATCGAAGTCGCCGATGGAGAGGTGATTGAGGGAGAGGATTGGCAGCTTGAGGTGATCCACACGCCGGGACATCTGGGCAACCACATCGCATTGGCCTGGGGCCAGACCTGTTTCACCGCAGATCACGTGATGGGCTGGGCCAGTTCGCTGGTGTCACCACCTGACGGAGACCTGACCGATTTCATGACCGCCTGTTACCGGCTTCAGGAACGCGAATGGGCGGTCTTCCACGCCGGGCACGGAGCGCCCATCACCGACCCGTCCGGGCGGTTGGAGTGGCTGATTCAGCACCGCCTTGGACGCGAGGCGCAAATCCTGTCGGCGCTGGAAGACCGCCCCGGCACGGCCCGAGACTTGGCCGAGCGTATTTACACAGAAACTCCCAAATCCCTTCTGCCCGCAGCGGAACGCAATGTGTTTGCCCATCTGGTTGATCTGGTTGGAAAATCCAAGGCAACCCATAGCGGCGCCTTGTCCGCAGACGCCGTTTTTGCCCGGCAGGATTGAGCCCGAAAAAATTTTACGAAACGCACGCTTCCCCACTGGACGAGGAAAATCCGGGTTGTTATACGCGCCCTCAGTTCCGGCGTAGCTCAGCGGTAGAGCAGTTGACTGTTAATCAATTGGTCGTAGGTTCGATCCCTACCGCCGGAGCCAAAATCTTCCCCCTCAAAATCATGCTTCTATTGGGCGCAATCACCAATGAATTGCGGCCAGAGTTGCCCTGTCAAAAAAACTTGCCTGTACCCTCTGGACGACGCGAAATCTGGTTGTTATACGGCGCGGACCGTTCCGGCGTAGCTCAGCGGTAGAGCAGTTGACTGTTAATCAATTGGTCGTAGGTTCGATCCCTACCGCCGGAGCCATTCACCCTCACACGCGCAAGATCATCCCGCCAGGGCGTCCTTGTAATCCGCGCGCAGGTTGCGTTTCAGCACTTTGCCGGTTGCGTTCAGTGGCAAAGCATCAACGAAAACAACCTTGTCCGGGATTTGCCATTTGGCGATTTTTCCATCGAAGAAGGCCAGCAGTTCCTGTTCGCTTGGGTCCTGCCCTTCGGCTTTCACAGCCACCAACAAGGGGCGTTCGTCCCATTTCGGATGCGGTACACCTACAACGGCAGCGGTGGCGAGCTTTGGATGGGCAACGGCGATGTTTTCCAGTTCCACCGAACTGATCCATTCGCCACCGGATTTGATGATGTCCTTGGACCGGTCCCGAATCGTCATGTAGCCGTCCGGGTCCAGGGTCGCCACATCGCCGGTGGCGAACCAGCCATCCTGCAACAACTCCTGATCCTGCATCTGGAAATAGCTGTCCAGAACCCAGTGGCCGCGCACCATCAGATCACCTTGGGTTTCGCCGTCATGGGGCAGATCATTGCCATCGTCATCAACGATTTTCAGTTCCACCCCGAACGGCGGACGGCCCTGATTCTCGCGTATTTTGCGCTGTTCTTCGATGGGCAGGTCCAGATGCTTGGCAAGCGGCGTATTGGTTGTGCCCAGCGGGCTCATCTCGCTCATCCCCCAGGCGTGAATCGTGTCAACGCCATAGGTGTCGCGGAACGTGTCGATCATCGATGGCGGGCACGCCGCGCCGCCAATCACGGTGCGTTGCAGACTGGTCAGCTGGCTGCCCGATTGCGCCGCATGGGCCAGCAATCCCTGCCAGATCGTGGGAACGCCCATAGCCAGCGTCACGCCGTAGGTGTCGATGAGGTTAACCAGCGCCTCGCCATGCAAATCCGGGCCGGGCAACGCCATTCTGGACCCCGACATCGCACAGGCATAGGGCGAGCCCCAGGCATTCACATGGAACATCGGCACAACCGGCATCACCACATCGCGGGCCGAAAACCCGATGCAATCGCGGGTGTTTGACCCAAAACTGTGCAGCAAAGTCGAACGATGGGAATACAAGACACCCTTGGGGTTCCCCGTCGTGCCCGAGGTGTAACACAGGCTCGACGCCATGTTTTCATCGAAACTGGGCCAGACAAAATCCGCATCGCCGGTCTCGATCAGTTCATCATAGAACTCCACCCCATCGATCTGGGACAGCGCCTCGTCATTACGTGGTCCCATCAGGACAAAGTGCCGGACCTCGGTCAGCGCGGATTTCAGAGCCGCGACCAGAGGGATAAAGGTGGCATCAAAAAACAGAACCCGGTCCTGCGCGTGGTTTATGATATAGGACAGTTGCTCGGGGAACAGACGCGGATTGACCGTGTGGCACACATATCCCGCGCCCGAAGTGCCATAGTAGATCTCAAGATGTCGCCGGTTGTTCCAGGCCAACGTGCCGATCCTGTCCTGAGGCTCTAATCCCAGCTTGGTCAGCGCGGATGCCAGTTTGCGCGCATTGCCGGCGACCTCGGCCCAGTTCGTGTGCGTCACGGTGCCATCGGTTTCGACCGAGTAGATTTCGGTCTGCCCGTGATAACGTTCGGCGTGATCAATCAGCGACGAGATCAGCAAAGGCTGCGTCATCATCTGTCCCAGCATGGACATCCTCCCCATTCTCGGCGCGACCATGTGCGGCCATCGCCTTGTCCTCGACACCTGGGGGTGTGGCCCCGCGCGTCAATTCAGACTTATCCTCAGGGGGAACCCTGCCAAGCATTTAATTGTCTGACAATTAAAAAATGCAACCCGCCCGCAGGGCAAGCTGCGTTAAATGGCGTTAATCGCGGTGCCGTAGAGCATATACAACCAATGCCGCGGTCGATCCATCCTTACCCGCCGCGCTTTCATCGCCGTCCACAATCGGCCCCAGCGAGGTGGCGAGTTCCTTGCCCAGTTCCACGCCCCACTGATCGAACGAATTGCTGCCCAGCAGCACGCCTTCGACAAACACGCGATGTTCATAAAGGGCAATGATCTGGCCCAGCACAAACGGAGTCAGCTTGGGATAGATCAGCGTGGTCGAGGGGCGGTTTCCGGGGAACACGCGGTGGCGGGCCTGGCGGTCCTGTTCGGCCCCTTCAAAGCCTTTTTCTGCCATCCGGGCGCGGGCCTCGTCCAGTGACCGGCCACGCATCAGCGCCTCGGACTGGGCCAGACAATTGGCCAGCAACAGGCGGTGATGATGGGCCAGTTCCGGCTCGTGCCCTTCGGCGGCAACCATGAACTCGCAGGGGATGACGTCGGTGCCTTGATGGATCAGCTGGTAAAACGCGTGCTGGCCGTTTGTGCCGGGTTCGCCCCAGACAACCGGGCCAGAGGGAACGGTCAGGTCCGATCCATCCATCGCTACCGATTTGCCATTCGATTCCATCTCAAGCTGTTGGAAATAGGCGGGAAGGCGCAGCAAACGCTGGTCATAGGGCAGAACCGCGCGGCTGGCATAGCCCAACACCTGACGGTGCCAGATGCCGACAAGTGCCAGCAGAACCGGCATATTCTCACCCCATTCGGCCGAGCGGAAATGCAGGTCCATCGCCTGCCCGCCCCGCAGAAACGCATCAAACGCGTTCGACCCCACGGCGATCATCACCGGCAGACCTACCGGTCCCCAGACCGAGTAGCGCCCACCGACCCAATCGGCAAAGCCAAAGACTCGTTCTGCCGGGATGCCAAATTCCTGTGTCTTGTCCAACGCGCTGGAGACCGCTGCGAATTGCTTGGTCGGGTCACCGCCGCCGTCGCTCATCCACGCCCGTGCGGTGCGGGCGTTGGTCATGGTCTCGATCGTCGTGAAGGTCTTTGAGGCGACGATGATCAGCGTTCGCATCGGGTCCAGCTGTCGCAGCGTATCCGCAATATGCGCCCCGTCTACGTTCGAGACATAGTGAACGCGCGGGCCGTCGTGATACGGCGACAGCGCATGGGTCGCCATCACCGGGCCAAGGTCCGAGCCGCCGATGCCGATATTCACCACATCCGTAAAACTGCCCCCCACGCCCGAGATCGCACCACCGCGCACCTCTTCGGCAAAGACCCGCATCCGGTGCAGAGTATCCAGCACGTCAGGCATGACGTCCTGCCCATCGACCTGCACCGCCCCCCCATCCAGATTGCGCAGCGCCGTATGCAGCACCGCGCGCCCTTCGGTTTCATTGATCTTTTGACCCGAGAACATCGCCTCGCGCCGCGCGGCCAGGTCGGCTTCGTCACACAGGCGGATCAGCCCTGCGCGCACCTCCGCGTCGATCAGGGTTTTTGAATAGTCAAACACCATGTCACCGGTTGAGGCGGAAAAGCCCTGCGCCCGGTTCGGGTCAGCGTCGAACAAATCCAGAATACGCCCAGCCTTGCCTGCCAGCGATTTCAGGTGATCCAGTTTCATAACAGTCACTCCGCCCAATGTACGGTCATGCCACTCAGAACAGCGGCGATCGGCGCATCCTCGGGGGGCAAAGACATGGCGCGTTCCAGCGCATCGCGTTTGGCCGCGCCAAAGATAATTAGGTGTTTGGACAGTGCCCCGTCCAGAACCGGCGCGGTTAGCGTGATGCGCGGTTCCGGCTGAACCTCGGTCCGGGCCACGGCAAGCGTTGGCGCGTGGCTGTCCAGCGCAGCGGCCAGCCCCTCCATTCCCGGAAACAGCGAGGCCGTGTGCATGTCTTCGCCCATACCCAGAACCAAAACCGAAAGCGGCAGAACCGGCGCGATCAGGGACTCGATTTCCGGCAGAGCAGCCTCTGGCTCGGCCCCCGGAACATAAAGCGGGATGTACTGCGCGACCGAGGCGCGGTTGGTCAGCAGCCGCTCGCGGATCAGACGCTCGTTCGAACGGTCGCTATCAGCGGGCACGCAACGCTCATCGGTGGCCATGACGCGCACGCGATCCCATGCCAGATCGGCGGCACAAAGCACGTCGAACACCGGACCTGGCGTGGTGCCACCGGGCACTGCCAGTGCAACCGTTTCATTGTGCAGCAGCGCCGCCTCAAGCTCTCCGGCCAAGGCGTTCGCGACGTCTATAGCCAGCATATCGCGGTCGGCATAGTCCTGAATTTTCATGGCTTTATTCCTTGCCAGAGGCGACCGTCTCGTTTCATCAGCAGCTCGGCGTCGCCGGGGCCTGTGCTGCCGCTGTCATAAGGTTTGGGCACATCGCCGCGCGCCTGCCAACCGGCGATGATCGGGTCGGTCCAGGCCCATGCGGCCTCGACCTCGTCGCCGCGCATGAACAGGGTCTGATTGCCCCGGATCACGTCCATCACCAATCGCTCGTATGCATCGGGCGGATCCTGATTTTCGGGCCCCAGCGCTTCGGCGAAACTCATGTCCAAGGGCACGTCGATCAGACGCATTCCACCCGGTCCCGGTTCCTTGATCGTCACCTTCAGCGTGATGCCTTCGTTCGGCTGCAGCCGGATGGACAGCGCATTCGCGTGCCGCCCCGCAGCCTCACCAAAGATCGAATGCGGCGCGTCCTTGAACTGCACATTGATGACCGAGGACCGCGCGACCAGCCGCTTGCCGGTACGCAGATAAAACGGCGTTCCCGCCCACCGCCAGTTGCTGACATGAGCTTTCAGGGCCACATAGCTTTCAGTGGTCGAGCGTGGGTGGCCCACGACCTCACGATAGCCCGGCCCGTCCGGACCGGCCGCGAACTGACCCCGGACGATGTGATGCGGTTCGACCGGATCAAGCGCGCGGATCACTTTCAGCTTTTCATCCCGCACGGCGTCGGGATCAAACTTGGCTGGCGGCTCCATCGCGATCAGGCAGAGCAGCTGCATCAGGTGGTTCTGCACCATATCCCGCATGGCACCGGCGCGCTCATAATACTCCTCGCGCCCATCCACGCCGACAGTTTCCGCGACGGTGATCTGGATGTGATCGACATACTGGCTGTTCCACAACGGCTCGAACAGCATGTTGCCAAAGCGCACGGCCATCAGGTTCTGGACCGTCTCTTTACCCAGATAGTGATCGATCCGGTAAATCTGCCCCTCGTCAAAATGCGCCGCCAACGTGGCGTTGAGCGTTCGCGCGCTTTCCAGATCATGACCAAAGGGTTTTTCGACCACAATCCGGGTCTGCGCCGTGACCAAGCCATGCGATCTGATCTGTTCCGCTAACGGACCAAACAGGCGCGGCCCGACCGAGAAATAAAAGGCCCGAACACGATCATCCGTCAGTCTGGTCGACAGATCGCCCCACCCGTCCGCCGACATCGCATCCAGCGCAACATAATCGACGCGCTGCAAAAATCCGCGCAATGCATCCGAATCTGCCGCCCGTCTGGGCGCGTTCAGCCTTAGCGAACCGGCCACCATTTCGCGAAACCCATCCGGGGTCAGGTCGCTGCGGGCTGCGCCGATGATTCTGGCATCACCGGGCCATTGCCCGGCGCAAAACCTGCGAAACAAAGCAGGCAGAATCTTGCGCTGCGCCAGATCGCCGGTGCCGCCGAAAATGACCAGATCAAATGGGTCAACAGGTATGACGCGAGAAACCATGGCCCGTCCTTACCCTGCCCCTGTCGGCATGTCCAATGTTAGCGCAATCACATCGAGGTTTTTTGAGATTTCTTCTCATTCATCAAAACTCTGTCAGAACAGCCCCAAGCCCTTACCAACAGGACAATAAACAGCTAAGTCAGTCAAACCACTTCAAAGAACCGGATGCGGGAATGAAAGACAATGCCCCCCAGCTTGCCAATATCGGCAAGTTTCAAGACAGATTGGTGACGGCAGACGGGCAGACCCGCGCCTCGGTTGCGCTGACAAATCCGCAAACCTTGTGGTTCAATACCGGCACCTTGTGCAATATCGAATGTGTAAACTGCTACATCGAAAGCAGCCCCACAAATGATGCGCTGGTCTATATCGCTGCGGCTGAAGTGACCGACTATCTGGACCAGATCGAACAGCGCAACTGGCCCATCCGCGAAATCGGCTTCACGGGCGGCGAGCCGTTCATGAACCCCGAGATGATCGAGATGACTCGCGCCGCACTGGAACGCGGGTACGAGGTTTTGATCCTGACCAACGCCATGCTGCCGATGATGCGCCGCAAAATGCGCGAAGGGTTGCTGAACTTGCAGCGCGATTACAACGACAAGCTGACCCTGCGCATCTCCGTCGATCACTACCGCCCCGAACTGCATGATGAGGAACGCGGCAAGGGAAGTTTCGCCAAGACCGTGACGGGGATGGAGTGGCTACGCGACAACGGCTTCAACATGGCTGTTGCTGGGCGCACCGTCTGGGGCGACAGCGACGCGGATAGCCGCGCCGGATACGCTGCGTTTTTCGAAAAACACGGCTTTGACATCGACGCCACGAACCCCGGCCAGACCGTGCTGTTCCCGGAAATGGACGAAACCGTCGAAGTCCCAGAAATCACGACCGCCTGCTGGGGTATCCTGAACAAATCCCCCGACGCCGTGATGTGCGCCAGCGCGCGAATGGTCGTCAAACGCAAAGGCGCCGAACGCCCTGCTGTGCTGGCCTGCACCCTTCTGCCTTACGCCCCCGAGTTCGAAATGGGCACAACCCTGGCCGAGGCTGAGGCGGATGTGTATCTGAACCACCCCCATTGCGCCAAATTCTGCGTTCTGGGCGGGGCCAGTTGCTCGGGCTGATCCGACAAAAACAAAAAGTAATGTAAGTCACTGAGCCTTTGCGCCCTTTTTCTGTATAGAAGGAAAAGGGTCATTTGCTGTTGGGCTGTTGTGATGTTCAGATTTCTTGTTTTTGCTTTTGCACTTTGCGCCGCGCCGCTTTGCGCGCAAGAAAGGTTGGCCTTGGTTATCGGCAATGACCAATACCAATCTGTCACCGACCTTCAGAAAGCTGTGGCCGATGCCCGCGCTGTCTCGGACAAGTTGCAGGGTGCAGGTTTTGAGACCATCGAGGGGCTGAACCTCGACCGGCGCGGCATGAACCAGAGGATCTCCGAATTCACCTCTCGCCTGGATCCGGGCGATACGGCGTTTGTGTTCTTTGCCGGGCATGGGGTGGAAATTGACGGCGAAAACTACCTGCTGCCCACAGATATCGTCGCGCCCCTGTCGGGTGAGACCGATTTCGTGAAATCCGAATCCATCGCCCTTTCGGATCTGCTGGACCGCGTACGCTCAACCGGTGCGCGCACCTCGATCGCCATCATCGACGCCTGCCGCGACAACCCGTTTGAAACCGTCGCCGGGCGCAGTGTCGGACGGACGCGTGGGCTGGGCCGCATCAACGCACCCGAAGGCATGTTCGTGATCTTTTCAGCCGGGGCCGGACAGATGGCGCTGGACCGGCTGAGCGATAATGAACCAGCCGAGAATTCAGTCTTCACCCGTGCCTTGTTGCCACGCCTATCGCAGCCGGGTCTGGAATTGCGCAGCATGGTGGCCGACCTGCGGCGCGAAGTGCGGGACTTGTCCAGCAGCGTTCAGCACACCCAAATTCCGGCCTATTACGATGAATTGCTTGGGGAATTCTATTTCACCCCCGCCGTAAGCACCGCACAGCCACAAAGCCCATCGGCGCGCCCAAGCGACGACATGCGCGCCGATCTTGAGCTTGCGCGCTCGCTTGGAACGGTGACTGCGCTGGACAGTTTCCTTGAGAAATATGCTGATCAGTCCGAGACTTATGCCTACGAGGTCGCCCTGCAACTGCGCGACGGGTTGGTCTCGGCCGATACATCAGCGGATGTTGAGCGCACCTCTGCCCCGCCCGCGCCTACGGTTTCAGACTCGCAAGAGGTCATGCGCGCAACACAGGCCGCATTGAATGCGCTGGGATGCAGTGCTGGTGGCGCGGATGGAGTTGCAGGCCCTCGGACCCGTCAGGCCTTTGCCCGGTATCGGTCGGCCAGTGGCTCAAATCTGGGTGCTGATGATCTGGGAACCAGCCATGCGTTGGAAGAGTTGCAAGGCAAATCCGGCACCATCTGCAAAGCCACGGCACCCGCCCCAAAACCTGCCGATACCGGCTTGTCCATGGCCGGGACGTGGCAATTCAAGGCAACCTGCGCTTTGGTTGTCAAAGTGACAGGCACGACGCGCTACACACATGCGGGCGGCAATAAATATACCGGGCGCCTGACCGACTCACTGGGTCAAACCGCCAATACGGTGATATTCGTGAACGAGGGTCAGATCAGCGGGACGGACTATTTCCCCGGTATCACCGTCAAATGGCGCGGGCGTCTGGCCGAAGATGGCAACAGCTTTACCGCCTCAGGCTCGACCGGCTGTTCCGTATACGCCTGGCGTGCGGGATAAGCCGTTAATTCACGCGAAACTCACCCACCATGTTGCGCCATTCGCCAGGCGCGATCATCTTGCGATGGGTGAACTTGACCGAGTGCAGCGGACCTTCGATCTCACGCTGCCAAAAATCGATGAATTCAAACAGTTTCGGGTGATCCGGGGCCAGATCGTATTCCTGCCAGATAAACGTGTTCAGGACGTGGATATAGTCGGGCATGTGATAGAAAAACTCTGCCGTCGTCAGCCCGTATCCCTTTAGCATCAATTCCGTTTCGCTCTGCTCCATTCAGACCTCCAATTCCGTGCAAGGTCTCTTCAAAGTAACACCGAAACTGCCTAATACTTGGATAACAAGATGTTACTTGAGTGTTACTTCGGAATTTCCGGGCAAGATTCGTTGCTTGCTTGCACCTTATGTGCCGGGTCTGATAGGATGTAACCACAAAATATAGAGTCTGCACTAAGGACGAGCAGTTTACGTGAGCGATACGCCAGAAATCCCTGAAAACATGGACGAAACCCCGCCCGAGCGCCCAGTGTATGACGGCCCGACGGTCTCTATCGAATCCGAGATGCGCACGTCCTACTTGGACTATGCCATGTCGGTCATCGTTTCCCGCGCGATCCCCGATCTGCGCGACGGGCTGAAACCGGTGCATCGGCGGATTTTGTACGCCATGCACGAAACCGGGAACACCCATGACAAGGCGTATCGCAAATCGGCCCGTCCGGTTGGCGACGTGATGGGTAAATACCACCCGCACGGGGACTCAGCTATCTATGACGCGCTGGTGCGGATGGCGCAGGATTTCTCGATGTCTTTGCCGCTGCTGGATGGTCAGGGCAACTTTGGCTCGATGGACGGCGATAACCCGGCGGCGATGCGTTATACCGAAGTTCGGATGGACAAGCCCGCCGCCTCGCTGCTGGCCGATATCGAAAAAGACACGGTCGATTTTCAGGACAACTATGACGGCAAGGACCGCGAACCAACCGTCCTGCCCGCCCGTTTCCCCAACATGCTGGTCAATGGTGCCGGTGGTATCGCCGTGGGTATGGCAACCAACATCCCGCCGCATAACCTGGGCGAGGTGGTCGATGCCACGCTGGCGCTGATCGACGATCCGGACCTGACATCCGAGCAACTGATCGAATACGTCCCCGGCCCCGATTTTCCGACTGGCGGCGTGATGCTGGGCCGGTCCGGTGCCCGCAAGGCATATCTTGAGGGGCGCGGCAGCGTCATCATCCGCGCCAAGACCCGCACCGAGGAAATCCGCAAGGATCGCTATGCCATCATCGTGGACGAAATCCCCTATCAGGTGAACAAGGCCGCGATGATCGAAAAGATCGCCGAGGCCGTGCGCGAGAAGCGGATCGAAGGCGTGGCCCACGTTCAGGACGAATCCGACCGCAACGGCGTGCGCGTCGTGGTCGAGCTGAAGCGCGATGCAACACCAGAGGTGGTGCTGAACCAGCTTTACCGCTTTTCACCAATGCAGACCTCGTTCGGCTGCAACATGCTGGCCCTGAACGGTGGCCGCCCCGAGCAACTGACCCTGCGCCGGTTCCTGACCTCGTTCATCGACTTCCGCGAGGATGTTGTCGCCCGCCGCACCGCCTACGACCTGCGCAAGGCGCGGGAACGCAGCCATATCCTGTGTGGTCTGGCTGTGGCTGTGTCAAACGTGGATGAAGTGGTCGCCACCATCCGCTCGTCGGCTGATGCCGCCGAGGCGCGCGAAAAACTGATGACCCGCCGTTGGCCAGCCTCCGAGATCGAAGGCTATCTGCGCCTGATCGACGATCCTCTGTCCAAGATGAACGACGACGGCACCTATAACCTGACCGAAGTTCAGGCCCGCGCCATCCTCGACCTGCGCCTGCAGCGCCTGACCCAACTGGGCGTCAAAGAGGTCACGGACGAGCTGGAAGAACTGGCCGCCAAGATCAAGGAATACCTGGATATTCTGTCCTCGCGCGAGCGCATTATGTCGATCATCGGTGATGAGCTGCGCAGTGTGCGTGAGCAATTCGCCGTACCCCGCCGCACCGAGATTGTCGACTGGTCCGGCGATATGGAAGATGAGGACCTGATCGAGCGTGAGGATATGGTCGTCACCGTCACCTCGGGCGGTTACATCAAGCGCACGCCGCTGGCCGATTTCCGCGCGCAAAAGCGTGGCGGCAAGGGCCTGTCGGGGATGCAGACCAAGGAAGAGGATGTGGTCACCAACCTCTTCGTGGCGAACACCCATACGCAGCTGCTGTTCTTCACCACCGAAGGCATGGTCTACAAGCTCAAGACCTGGCGTCTGCCGCAGTCCAGCCGGACAGGTAAGGGCAAGGCGATCGTCAACATCCTGCCGATCCCGACCGGGGTTTCCATCGCGGCGATCATGCCGGTGGATGTGCCGGATGAGGAATGGGAAAACCTGCAAATCGTCTTTGCCACCAGCGCCGGAGACGTACGCCGCAACCGTCTGTCGGACTTCACCAATGTCCGCCGCAACGGCAAGATCGCGATGAAACTGCCAGAGGATGTGGAACTGGTAAACGCGCGCATCTGTTCGGAAGATGAAGACGTGATGCTGGTCACCAATTCGGGCCGCGCGATCCGCTTCCGCACCACCGATGTGCGGGTCTTCAACTCGCGCGAATCTACCGGTGTGCGTGGTATCAAGCTGACCAATGGTGACCGCGTGGTCTCGATGTCCGTAATCCGCCATTTCGAGGCTGACCCGGATGAACGCGCCGCTTACCTCAAGATGCGCCGCGCCGTGGCGGGTATCGCGGACGATGGCGAGACCGATGAGGACGAAGCAGCCCCCGGCGTGATCACGCAGGAACGCTATGCCGAGATGTCGGCGGCCGAGAACCTGATCCTGACCATCACCACCGGCGGCGCAGGCAAGCTGAGCTCCAGCCACGACTACCCGGTGCGTGGACGTGGCGGCATGGGCGTGGCGGCGATGGACAAGGCTATGCGCGGCGGCGAACTGGTGGCGTCCTTCCCGGTCGAAATCGACGATCAGATCATGCTGGCGACCTCCAAGGGCCAATCGATCCGGGTTCCGGTCGATGGCATTTCCTTCCGCTCGCGCAGCTCGGGTGGCGTGCGGGTATTCAACACCGGCAAGGGGGAAGAGGTTGTCTCGGTCGCCTGGATTGCAGACCAAGGGGATGAGGAAACCGAGGAGTAACCCTCACATTTTCCAACACTTATGAAACAAAGCGCCCGTTCTTGCGGGCGTTTTGCCGTTCTGGATCACGTTATCGGCAAGCGCCCGTTTGGCGCGCTTGCCCGAGGCCAATCCGAGGCCTAGCTTTCTTAACATGTGGTCCTTTGCCCATATCCGCCCCGCCTACAGCCGCGCCGAGCGCGTAAGCGATGGTGTGATCCATGTGCTTGGCGTGTCGTCCGCCCTGATCGCCGTGCCGATGCTGATCATCCTGACGATCTACTACCGATCGGACCCAGTGGCCGTTCTGGGCGCGTCGATCTATGGCGTGACGCTTGTTTTGATGCTGACCTTCTCAGCGCTTTACAACATGATCGAACACGACGATTGGAGCGCGTTCCTGCGCCGCCTCGACCATTCGGGTATTTACGTCAAAATCGCTGGCACCTACACGCCGTTCCTGCTGTTGTCGGGTACGCAACCAACGGGGCTGCTGATCGGGCTTTGGTTTTCGGCAACCCTGGGATCGGCGCTGAAGATGTTCGACCCGAACCGATTCCGCTGGTTCGGATTGGCGCTTTATTTGCTCATGGGCTGGGCCGCCGTCTGGGCCGGTCAATCGATGCTGGCCGAACTATCGCCCACAGTCATCACCCTGATGATCGCCGGAGGGCTGGTCTACACCGCGGGCGTCGCATTCTACCTGCTGGATTGGTTGCCGTTCCACAACACGATCTGGCATGTGTTTGTTCTGGTCGGCAGCGTCCTGTTCTTTGCCGCCGTTGCCGCGCGGATCGAATTGGTTCAGGTGGTTTAGCTTCCACCCGTGCCCGACCGTTGAGCCCTCAGCAAATCCTCGACAGCCCATAACCGATCCTGCCCCCAAATCGCCTGACCGGCTACGTAGAAACTGGGAACGCCCCACAGACCAATCTCTTGCAGTCTGCTTTGGTTTTTCTCAACCCGGTCGCGCCATGTTTGAGTGGCCAGAGCCTGACGCGCGGCCCCCCAATCAAGACCACTGGCGCCCGCAATTCGCGCCATACCCTTGTCGGAGGCTGCGTCCACTCCCTCGGACCAGACCAGACGCATGAAGGTCGAGCAGTAGGTCGCCAACCGATCATGATCCTCGGCGTAGTCAAACAAGGCGTACCCGCGTTCGACGCCAGACCCCAAAGGATCACAAATTCGACCAAACGGAATCTTCATTCTGCGCGCTTCCCGCGCACAATCGCCAAGGATGTAGCCGGACTTGAGCTTGGGTACCGGCAGCCCCCGCATCAGCATCGGCAGAACGGGGCGCAGGATCAGGCGAGCGTTATAGCGGTTGGCAAGATCAACAACGCGGTCAAAAGCCAGATAGGAATATGGGCTGCGGAATGAGAAAAAGAACTCCAGCTCCATACTGCCCTGAACGTTCGGCGGCTGCGCATTTTCTTTCAAGGGCTCTACCGAAGCATCTCCCTGACGTAGCTTTAGCTGCGCAAGCCGGTCCTCCAGATAGTGCAGCCGATCAACGCCCCAATACCATTCGCCGCCATAGTAAAACGTTCCACCCAAGTAATGTCCCATCGCGGCGAGTTTTTGGTCGCCGACCTCCATCGCCTGCCCGGGATCCACGCCACCGTCGTCGGGCATAGTCTCCCTGCCCCAAACGCCTGCGGTGATAGCACGCAGGCGTTCTGCGGCGTCAGGTTTTCCTAAAGCATCTGCAAGAAGCCGCTTTGCGGTTTCCACCTTCTTTGCCGCCGGTTCCTGCGGCGCATCCAGCCCGATCCGGCGGGCCAGACGCCCTGCATCCATCAGGGCGTTTTGCCTATGTTCCATGGGCGCGGGGATCGCATCCGAATGTGGGCCAGAGATCAAATGAATGCACAGTTTAACGCGATAGCGCTCCTGAAATTCGGGCAGGATCTGCGCGGTCAGATAGCAATAGGGATCGGCGACATCATGAAAATAATGCGCCTCATGATCTGCACCACGCAGCTTGCGCCGAAGCTCTGCCATGCCTCTGCGTGCCGATTGCAGATTGCCGCTGGTTATGGCGGCAGCCAAGTGGGATTTAATCTGTGTTTTCATGCAGAACCGGCGATCAAAGTGGCTTGGACATGTCCAGTTTACGCACCACAGCGCCAAACGCCACGCTGTCACACAACAACGTGACGGCAGATCGTCAAAGCCCGTACAGCGCCACGAATTTCTGTTCCAGATAAGCCAACAAGGGCTCCGGCCCCGGTTCGACCCCACTGGCGCGCTGTATGATCTCGCGCGGGGCGAAAAGCCCCCCGAATTGTTGTACGTTTTCGCGCAGCCAAGTGGTCGCGCCCGAGGTGTCCCCTTCGGCCAGTTGACCATCCAGCCCCGGCACCGCGTTGCGCAGGGCCTGATACAGGCACCCGGCATAAACGTTGCCCAGCGAGTAGGTCGGGAAATAACCGAACAGGCCAACCGACCAATGGACGTCCTGCAGGCAGCCGTTCGAAGGTTTGTCGACGGCATAACCGAAATCGGCCTTGAAGCGGTCATTCCAGGCAGCTTCCAGATCGTTGACCTGAAGGTCTCCGGCCATCAGCGCGCGCTCCAGGTCGAAGCGCAGCATGATGTGCAGGTTGTACTGCACCTCATCCGCTTCGGTGCGGATATAGCCGTTATGGACGCGGTTCACCGTGGCGTAGAAGGTATCGGCATCCGCAATCCCGAAATCCCCGAACGCATCGCGCATTTGGGTGTAGAGCCATCCGGTAAACGCACGCGACCGGCCAAGCTGGTTTTCATAGATCCGGCTTTGGCTTTCATGCACGCCCATCGACACGCCGCTTCCCAATGGGGTCAGCGCATAGGCCGGGTCGATCCCTTGCTCGTAGGCGGCGTGGCCGACCTCATGAATGGTCGAGTAGAAGCAGTTGAACGGGTCCGTTTTGCTGGTGCGTGTGGTGATCCGCACATCCGATCCGCTGCCCGAGCTGAACGGGTGTACGGCCTTGTCCACCCTGCCCCGGTTCAGGTCGTATCCAAACGCCAGCGCAAGGGTCTGCGATAGGCGCATCTGGGCCGCCTCGTCAAACGTACCGGCCAGCGCCTGCGGCGCGGGCTTGTCCAGAACTGCCGCGCGCAGCGCCACCAGACGCGGGCGCATCTGATCGAAAATCGCCGCGATCTGCGCGCCGGTTGTGTAAGGCTCGTAATCCTCGACCATCGCGTCGTAGATGTCGCCGCCCTGCGCGAGCGCCGCACCTTCTTCGCGTTTCAGGGCCACGACCTCTTCCAGAACCGGAAGGAAGGCCGACACGTCCTCATCCGCGCGCGCCTGTGCCCATTTTCCCTGCGCTGCCGAAGTGACGCGGGCGATGGCTTTCGCCAGATCGGCGGGCACTTTGACGGTACGCTCATAAGACCGGCGGATTTCGCGCAGTTGTGCCTGACCTGCCGTGTCCAAAGCTTCGGCTTGCTCCAGCCATTCGGCCACACGCGGGTCGGACCGTCGGGCATGCAGAACCGCCTCGATTGCGGCCATTTCCTCGGCTCGTTGGGGCGCGGCCCCGCGCGGCATCACCGTTTCCTGATCCCAGCCCAGGCGGCCAGCGATCTGTCCAAGGGCCGAGGTTTCGCGTTGAAAGGCCATCAGGTCGTCAAAGGCAGTCATCGGGCTCAGGCTCCACGAATTGAGGTTGCAATGGGATAGCCGCTCAGGAAGCGGGCGCGCAGGATCAGGGTCCAGACCACGACGGCCATGAACTGGTGGAAGATCGCGATCTGCCATGGCGCGGCATACAGCACGGTGATGACACCGACCACGACCTGTAGCGACAGCGCCGCAAAGGCCGCGTTGAAGGCAAAGCGGGTCTGTGGATGGGCACTGGTCTGGCCGCGCCGCCAGACGATGATCGCGAAGATGAACAGCAGATACCCGGCGCAGCGATGGATGAACTGCACCAATCCGGGGCTTTCAAAGAAATTGCGCCACAGGGGGTCTATTGCCGTTGCATCCGGTGGCAGAAGCTGCCCGCCGATCAGCGGCCAATCGGTGAAAGACCGCCCGGCATCGATCCCGGCGACCAGCGCGCCAATGAGTATTTGCAAAAAGGTGAAATGCAGTAGGCCGGTCGACAGCGAGAACAGTTTCACCTCTTTCGCGCGGCGGGCCTGCATCAGATCGCGTTCCTCGCGCCCGAGCTCAAAGATGTACCAGGCCAGGAAACCCAGGATCACAAAGGCCAGTCCCAGATGCACCGCGAGGCGATAGCTGGCGACGGCGGTCATCCCCTCGCCCTGCGTGACTCCCGAGGCGACCATCCACCAGCCCACCGCGCCCTGAACACCACCCAAAGCGCCGGGGATCAGCAACTTGCCGGTCCAGCCGGTCGGGATTTTGCGGGCGACAAGGAAGCCGAAGAAGCCAAGCGCCCAGACCAGACCAATCAGGCGACCCAACTGGCGATGGCCCCACTCCCACCAATAGATGAACTGAAAATCGCTCAGCTCCATCCACTGGTTCTGGATGCGCCATTGGTCGATCTGTTTGTATTTGTCGAATTCCGCCTGCCAGTCGGCCTCGGTCATCGGCGGGATCGCCCCGGTGATCGGACGCCATTCGGTGATCGACAAGCCGCTGTCGGTCAAACGGGTCAACCCGCCGACAGCGATCATCACAACGACCAAGGCGAACAGGATCATCAGCCAGGCGCGGATCGCCTTGCGCGCGCCGCCGCGTCCCTTGTCGATCATACCGGGCTGCACGGCTTTTTGTTTTTCGCTGTCTGAGACGTCTTCGAAGATGCTGCGCTTGGCGCTCATGCTGTCCTCATGTGTCCTGGATTTCGTCGCAAGCTAGGGCCACTGACAGGCGAGGTCCAGCCTCAGCCCTTATCTTTCCAGCGGACCATCTGCCGCATGATCCCATGCAACATCTGCACATCGGCCCGTGTCATGCGCATCCGCGACCACAGGTTGCGCAGGTTGGTCTTCATGCCGTCGGCCTTTTCGGGCGGATAGAAGAACCCAGCCTCCTCCAGCCGATCCTCATAATGCTCGACCAGTTTCTCGACCTCGATGCCGGTGGCCCAGTCGCCCTTGCCCAAATCGGTGGCTTCATGCACCACATCGCCGGTCTGGCGCATCCACTCATAAGCGGTCAGCAAGACACATTGCCCAAGGTTCAGCGAGGCATATTCCGGGTTCACTGGGACCGAGATAATGGCGTTTGCCTTGGCGATATCTTCATTCTCAAGCCCGGCCCGTTCGGGGCCGAACAAAACGGCGACCTTTTCACCGGCCGCCACCTTCTGGGCCGCGATCTGCATGGCGCGTTCCGGGCTGTAGACCGGTTTGGTCAACCCGCGCTGCCGCGCCGTGGTGGCGAATACGAATGTATTGTCGGCCAGCGCGCCTGCCAGATCATCGAACAGCTGCGCCTCGTCCAGCAGCCGCCCGGCCCCGCTGGACATCGCCACCGCCTTGGGGTTCGGCCACCCGTCACGCGGGGCCACGATCCGCATCCGGTCCAGCCCGAAATTCCACATCGCCCGCGCGGCGGCGCCGATGTTTTCACCCATCTGCGGGCGCACAAGCACGAAGGAAGGCTGGGATCTGTCACTGGGCATGGCTGTCTCCGAAAAACTCCGCCCGCTCTAATCCGCCAGCTTTGACAGAGCAACCCGATCCTCTTCTTCTGTTCCCAAATACCCGCTCGGCAGGCATAAAAGTTTGCTTCCCCGCCGCAATCCGCTAAACCGCGCCAAAGACTGAAAGCGAAGGACGCGCCAATGGACACCCCCGAGCAGCCGCAGATTTATCTGATCACACCGCCGACCATCACGCTCAGCACCTATCCGGACCAGCTGGCGCGGGTGCTGGACGGAGCCGAGATCGCATGCATTCGTCTGGCGCTGGCCGGCAATGACGAGGACACCATCGCCCGCGCTGCCGATGCCTGCCGCGAGGTTGCCCATGCGCGCGACGTGGCCATCGTAATCTCGAACCACGTGCTGCTGGCGCAACGGCTGGGGCTGGACGGGGTACATCTGGATGATGCCGCCCGGTCCGTGCGCGCGGCCCGCAAGGAACTGGGCGCGGACGCGATTGTCGGCAGTTTCTGCGGGGCGTCCAGCCATGATGGAATGACCGCTGGTGAGGCTGGTGTCGATTACGTCGCCTTTGGCCCGGTCGGCACGTCGTCGCTGGGCGATGGTACGCTGGCCGAAAAGGACCTGTTCCAGTGGTGGTCCGAGATGATCGAAGTTCCCGTTGTGGCCGAGGGCGGCTTGACCCCCGACCTGATCCGCGACCTGTCGCCCTGCACCGATTTCTTCGGCATCGGTGATGAAATCTGGTCAGCCGAGGATCCGTTGGCCGCGCTGAACGCGCTATTGGCCCACATGCCTAGCTAAGCATCCACGGCGCGACCATCCAATAGACCCCGACACCTGCAATCAGGATCGAGGCCAGAACCGATACCCGGCCTCGCATCCGATGCGACCCGCCAGAGATCAGGGCAGCACCGGCATAGCCTGCCGCCGCAACCGCGCTGAGCGCAGCCACCGCACCCCCTGCAAATCCCAGGATGGCGGGTGGCAGGTGGTCGGGCGGTACGCCAATCGCGATCACGGAGGCGCTGAGAACGTTGCCCAGAAGCAAACCGGCAGCAAAAACCGCCAGTAATCGAAAGACATGAAGACGCCTCAGGATCAGGTTCCAGAGCGCCAGAATGACGATGGCGGATGTGAGCGTCAGAGAGGCTACAAATGGCGACACCCCCAACGCCCCGTAAACCGAAAGCGCCAGTCCGAAGACCAATCCGATCGACAGGAACACCATCTGGGCGATTGCTGCGCGCAGTGTCAGGGACAGAAAAACCAAGGCCAGAACCAGCGCGATCTCTTGCAGACCGTTGGGCAGAATGCGCGAAAACCCTTTGGGGAAGAACACCTGCACCGCCTGTTCGGGGCTGAGGGCCGCGCCGCCTTGCAATGGGATCGAAGGACTGGATTCTCCGGCAATGAGATAACCGGTGTAAGGGGCGGCCACCTGTTGCTGTTTCAAAACAACCGGCCCATGACCTTCAGGCCATGTCAGGCGCAGATTGGACGCCCCATTCGGCAAGGGCGCTGTCAGCAACAGCCGTGAAATCCGGGGGGCTGCGGTATCGCCGACAACGGGGATGCGCACCCCTTCATAGGCCAGAACGACCGGGCCACCGGCCTCAACCTGCAAGCGCGCCTTCCAGTCGGTGACAAACGCGCGGACCTCGGGCTCCAACTCGGACGAGACCCTTTGGCGTAGCGCCCGGTAGCCAGCATTGTCGGTCAGGTCAGGATGGGTTTCAGGATCAATCCCCGCCAGAAACATCTCGGCGTTTAGGGTGATTTCAAGAAACAGGCTGTCTGCCTTGGTCCAGAACTCGACAATCGTCGGCGGCGGGGTCTGGGCTTGGACGGGCATCGCCAACAGCATCAGACCCATCATCAGGCGGAAAAAGCCGCTCATGCGCAACGCTCTGCAATGGAAATCAAATCACAAATCATACCTGGCCGAGTTTCCCGCCGAACGCATCAGATCGCAAGCCTGAACGCGCAGAGCAGGCGGTTTATCTGTGTTGGCGTTAACGTTCGGACTTGCAAGGCCCCCGGTGCTGCGGCATGACAGCGGCATGACTCAGAACAGCGACATCCTGTGTATCGGTTCGGTCCTATGGGACGTGATCGGACGGTCGGCCAGCGCCATGCGGCAGGGATCGGACGTGCCGGGCCGGATCACCCGTCTGCCCGGTGGCGTTGCCATGAACATCGCCATGACGCTGGTACGCTTTGGCATGACCCCGACCCTGCTGACCGCCATTGGCCGCGACCCCGAGGGGGACGAGTTGGTCAATTCCTGCGCGCGCCTAGGCATGGTGACAGAACATATCTACCGCTCGCAGGACCTGCCCACCGACCGCTACATGGCCGTCGAAGGGGCCAACGGGTTGATCGCCGCCATTGCCGATGCACACTCGCTTGAGGCTGCGGGGGCCAAGATCCTGCGCCCCCTGATGCATGGTCCGCTGGGATACGAAAACACGCCCTTCGAAGGCCCGATTGCGCTGGACGGCAACCTGACGCTGAACCTGCTGGAAGAGATCGCGCAAAGTCCGGCCTTTGGCAAAGCCGACCTGCGGGTCGCCCCCGCCTCGCCCGGCAAGGCCGAGCGCCTGTTGCCCTTCCTGAAACACGCCCGCGCGACGCTGTATGTCAATCTGGAGGAGGCCGGTCTGCTCTGCCAACGCGAGTTCGCCGATTCCGAATCCGCCGCCAAGGGCCTGCTGGACCGGGGGGCGCTGCGCGTGCTGGTGACAGACGGGGGTAACTCGGCCACCGTCGGCTCGTCGTCGGGCGTTCTAACCCAAACCCCGCCCTCGGTTCTCGTAACCCGCGTCACCGGCGCAGGTGACACCTTCATGGCCGCCCATATCGCCTCAGAAGCGGGCGGTGCCGACGAACAGACAGCCCTGACCCGCGCGCTGAACGCCGCCGCAACTTACGTTTCCGGAGAAACTCCCCTGTGATCGACATCCACTACTCAGCCGAGGTCCGCGCCACCAAAGACGCAGGCCAGCCCATCGTGGCGCTGGAAAGCACCATCATCACCCATGGCATGCCCTACCCGCAAAATGTCGAGGTCGCAGCCCAGGTGGAACAGGACATCCGCGATGCCGGGGCCGTTCCGGCCACCATGGCGGTGATCGAAGGCGTGCTGCATGTGGGGCTTGAACCCGATCAGTTGCAATCTTTGGGTCAGGCGCAGGGCGTCGCCAAACTCTCTCGCGCCGATATGGCCGCCTGCATCGCGACCGAGGGCACCGGAGCCACCACCGTCGCCGCCACGATGATCGCCGCACAGTATGCGGGGATCGAGGTGTTTGCCACCGGTGGCATTGGCGGCGTGCATCAGGGTGCCGAAACCTCGTTCGACATTTCCGCCGACCTGCATGAACTGGGGCAGACGCCGGTTACAGTGGTGGCTGCAGGGGCCAAGGCCATTCTGGATCTGGCCAAAACGCTGGAAGTTCTGGAAACTCTGGGCGTCCCGGTGATCGCCTACGGGCAGGACGAATTCCCCGCCTTCTGGTCTGCGAAATCCCCCTACGCTGCGCCCCTGCGGATGGACAGCGCCGAAGCCATCGCCAAAGCCCACGCCACCCGCCGTGCGCTGGGTTTGCCCGGTGGCCAACTGGTCGCCAACCCGATCCCCGCAGCCGACCAGATCCCGGCTGACGAGCTGGCCCCGATCATCTCCGCCGCGCAGGCCGATGCCGAAACCCACCGGATCACCGGCAAGGCCGTGACGCCCTATCTGCTGCAACGGATCTTTGAAAAGACCAAGGGCCGCTCGCTGACCGCCAATATCGCATTGGTCCGCAACAACGCCCGGTTGGCGGCGAACATCGCTAAAGCGCTGGCAAACGGTGTGTAATTCCGCCCTATTGCACGGGCGCGTTGGACTGCTTAACTAAATCCGCAAATCACCCGGACCTGTAATGAATACACCGTTTGACGAAGAACCCCACCGCCGCCCCGGCCTGTTTTCGCGCCTGCGCGCGTCGTTCCTGACGGGGATCGTCGTCATTGCTCCGGTCTGGTTGACCGTTTGGCTGATCTGGTCCGTTGTCGGCTGGATCGACAGCGCCGTTCTGCCGCTGGTGCCACAGCAATTCCGGCCCGAACAATATGTGGGCATCAACCTGCGCGGCGTCGGCGTTATCATCTTCCTGGTGTTCACCGTACTGGTAGGCTGGGTGGCCAAGGGTATTCTGGGCCGGTCCTTCATCTCGTTCACCGAAAGTCTGGTGAACCGGATGCCCATCGTGCGGTCGATCTATTCCGGCATCAAACAGATCTCGGAAACGGTCTTTGCTCAGACCGAGCGGTCTTTCGAAAAAGCCTGCCTGGTGCAATACCCGCGCCGTGGCATCTGGGCCATCGGCTTCGTGTCGACGACCGCGAAGGGAGAAGTCAGCACCCGCGCGGAAACGGGTGGCGATCTGCTGAGCGTGTTTATCCCGACCACACCCAACCCGACCTCGGGCTTTTTGCTGTTCTTTCCAGCCGAAGACGTCATCCTGCTGGACATGAGCATCGAAGACGCCGCGAAACTGGTGATCTCGGCCGGTCTGGTCTATCCCAACGAAAAAGACCCGACCCAGCCGCCCGAGTGATCAGCCGAACATCGCGGGCAGATCAACCGTACTGTTCTGGCCCAAGTCCGATTTGTGGCGCTTTAAGAACCCGTCGGCAGCGTCACGACCCGCTTGTTTCAGCTTATGCAGGATCACTGGGTTGGGCACCGTCTTGGTGGCCACCGACAGGCTGTTCATCAGCTCGTTATCCGCAATCATATGCACCAGAACGCGGCTCATCTCTCCGGCCTTCAGCTTGCCCTCTTCCAACAATCGCTGAACGAAATTGATCGCCCGCAACTCGCGGAACAGGGATGAGTTAAAGCTGATCTCATTAATCCGGTTCTGAATCTGCTGCGGCGTCACCGGCAATTCATCCCGCTCCAGCGGGTTGATATTCACGATCACCACATCATCCGGCAAATCATCGCCAAACAACGGGTACAAGGCCGGGTTGCCGGTATAGCCCCCATCCCAATAGGCTTCGGTCCGCTCCGTCTCGGGGTCGTAAATCTCAACCGCCTTGAACAGCGTCGGCAAACAGGCCGAGGCGAGGATCGCATCGGTCGAAATCTCCTCCCCGGTGAACACCCGGATCTTGCCGCTGCGCACGCAGGTTGCGCAGACAAACAGGCGCGGCCCCTGATCGGCGCAGATTTCCTTGAAATTGAACCGGTCCACAACGGGTTCCAGCGGGTTCGTATAGAACGGCCCGTAGGCATAGGGCGACACCATCCGCGACCACGCATCGCCAATGGAATACGGCAGCGAGTACTCCATGGCCTGCGCAATGCTTGCAGGCTCCAACCCGCGAAACCAGTTGGCCAGCCGCATGTCGCCTATGGCCCCCATTCGTTTCCAAAGCTCATCCAAACGCGCCCGCGCGCCGTCTCGGCCCGAATGCACCATGCCGGATTTGAACGCCGCCCCGTTCAGCGCCCCGGCCGAGGTTCCGGTGATCGCCGCAACCTCAATATCTTCCTCATCCAGAAACCGGTCGAGCACGCCCCAGGTAAACGCCCCATGCGCCCCACCGCCCTGCAATGCCAGGTTGATCTGTTTCAAGTCCCCGCCCCTTCTTCTGTTCAAAAATACCTCGGGGGTATGGGGGCAGAGCCCCCATGAAAACTCACAAAGCCGTCCAGCCCCCATCGACCGAGATCGTCGTGCCGGTGATCTGCGCCGCCGCGTCCGAGCACAGGAACTGCACGGTTCCGCCCAATTGCTCAACCGTGGCGAACTCTTTCGACGGCTGCCGCTCCAGCAGAATGTTCTTCACCACATCCTCGCGGCTCATGTTGTATTCCTTCATCGTGTCAGGAATCTGCGCCTCGACCAGCGGAGTCAGCACGTAACCAGGACAGATCGCATTGCAGGTGATCGGCTCTTGCGCGGTTTCCAGCGCTACGGTTTTGGTCATCCCGACAACCCCATGCTTGGCCGCAACATAAGCCGCCTTGAAGGGCGACGCCGTCAGCCCGTGCGCCGAGGCGATATTGACGATCCGCCCCCAGCCCGCTGCGCGCATCATTGGCAAGGCCGCCGCTGTGGTGTGAAAGGCCGAGTTCATGTTGATCGCAATAATCGCATCCCATTTCTCGACCGGAAACTGATCGATTGGCGACACATGCTGAATACCCGCGTTGTTCACCAGAATATCGCAGGTCCCGGCCTGTTCGATCAGCGCCCGGCATTCATCACCCTTCGACATGTCCGCCTTGATGTAGCGCGCATTGGTGCCGGTCTGCTTGGCGATCTCGGCGGCCAAGGTGTGATCTTCATCCCGGTCGGTGAACGAGTTCAGAACCACATCCGCCCCGGCCTTGGCCAGTTCGCGCGCGACGCCCAGCCCGATCCCCGAGTTTGATCCTGTAATGATTGCTGTTTTGCCCGACAGGCTCATGACCGTTCTCCCTTAGCATCAAATTGGGCACAGCATGCCATGCTGCACCTGCAAAGAAAACGGGGAAAGACGCCGCTAAAGCACCGCGGCGAGACCGCGCCAACCGACCAAAAAAAACGCCCGCACGAAGCGGGCGTTAAGTTATTGAGGCAGGTTTCATACAGGCAAGAAACCTATCGAGCAGTGAGACCTTTATAAGCAATTCTGTGCCTTCATCCAAGCTAAAAGTTTGAAAATAAGAAAAATCATCGGTACGGTGATCCCCAACAAAATAAGGCCAGAGCAGGATTGTTTCCAAAATGCGCCCGGATTTCCTAAGCCCTCTTCGTCCATTCGCAGCGGGAATCGCCTGCATTTTGGCGACCTCTTTCGCCCATGCAGATTCGGCCCATGGCATAGCTATGTATGGCGACCCGGCCCTACCACCGGATTTTGTGTCGCTGCCCTACGCCAATCCGGATGCGCCGAAAGGTGGCAGGGTCGTTTTTGGAAACACGGGCGGCTTTAACAGCTTGAACCCGTTTGTGCAAAAAGGCACCTCGCCCTGGCAGCTTAGATTTTGGACGCATGAGAGCCTGATGGGCCGGTCCTGGGACGAACCTTTCACTCTTTACGGGCTGTTAGCCGAATCAGTTGAGACTGCACCAGACCGGTCCTGGGTCGAATTTACACTGCGGGAAGAGGCTGAATTTTCAGACGGAAGCCCAGTAACTGTCGAAGATGTGATCTGGTCCTACCAGACCCTCGGGACCGAGGGGCATCTGCGTTATCGCGGTCTGTGGGGAAAAATCGACAGCATCGAACAGACCGGCCCGCGTTCTGTCCGGATCACCTTTAACGAACCGAATCGGGAACTTGCGCTGATCGCCGGTCTGCGTCCGATCCTGCAAAAGGCGCAGTGGGAAGGTCGCAGCTTTGCCGACGCCCAACTGCATGATGTGCCAATCGGCAGCGGCCCCTATGTGATCGACGACTATGAGGCCGGGCGATACGTCAACCTGAAGCGGAACCCAGATTACTGGGGCAACGATGTCCCGTTCCGCCGGGGCACGATGAACCTGGATGATATGCGGATCGAATTCTATGGCGACGCCACGGTACTGTTCGAAGCGTTCAAAGCCGGGGAACTGTCCGCCGTCCGCGAGTTCAATGCCGACAAATGGGCCACCCAGTACAACTTCCCCGCCATCCAGCGCGGCGATGTGATCAAGACAGAAATCCCGCACGGCAAGCCCTCGGGCATGACCGGGTTTGTGATGAACACGCGGAAAGCCCCCTTTGACGACTGGCGCGTGCGCGAGGCGCTGACGCTGGCGTTCAACTTTGAATTCATCAACGACACAATCACCGGTGGCGCGCAGCCCCGGATCACCTCGTATTTCTCGGGCTCGGATCTGGCTATGCAGCCCGGCCCGGCAACCGGCAAGGTCAAAGAGCTGCTGGAGCCTTTTGCCTCGGACCTGACCCCCGGCACCCTGGAAGGTTATGCGCTGCCCCAAGGGGATGGCTCGGCCCGCAACCGCGCCAATATCCGCAAAGCGACAAAACTGCTGGCCGAGGCAGGATGGACCATTCAGGGCGGCGTGTTGCAAAACCAGAACGGCGAGGCATTCCGCATGACCGTTTTGCTGCAACAGGGCGACGCCGAGATGGAAACTGCCGTCGAAATCTATGCCCGCGCGTTGGAGCGTTTGGGCATTCAGGTCATGACAGAACAGGTCGACAGCGCACAGTATACCGGTCGCACGTCCGAGTTGGATTTCGACGTGACCCCGTTCCGCCGCGCCTTGTCCCTGTCACCGGGGAATGAGCAGCGCCTGTATTGGGGCAGTGAAAACGCCGATACGCCGGGCACGCGCAACCTGATGGGCGTCGCCTCACCCGCCGTGGACGGGATGATCGACGCGATGCTGGCCTCGGAATCGCGCGAAGATTTCGTCGCCGCCACCCGTGCGCTGGATCGTGTTCTGACCGCCGGCCGCTATGTTATCCCGATCTGGAGCTTTGATGTCGGCCGCATCGCGCATGTCAGTGCGCTGAAGTTCCCCGAGACGCTTCCGATCTATGGCGACGGCCCTCAGTACATGCCCGAAGTCTGGTGGTACGAAGAGTAACGGTCCGGCGTGATCCTTTTGCTGACAGCTAACTGACCCAAGGATGTCGGGTGCAGATCAATCCCCGGCTGTTCAATCCGGCGATCAATCGACCGGGTTCGGCAAAAATTGGCACATGCGGGACCAACCCCCAAATCTGGTATGTTGCGCGAAGCCCTCGGCTATATTCCGCGCAACCAACAAATCTTAGCGAAAGATCAAATTGACGCCTCAAAACGCTTTACTATGCGCAATTTACCGATATACCTTGTAGTTAGTCAGATCAGATCCACACTGCGATTTAATTGTTATTTTACGGACACCTATCGCGTGTCGCTCAGGTCCTGACACAGAACAAACGGACCAGCCGCCACTCACACTGAACTGCAGGTCCGATCGCCCGTTGCGGGATGTCCGCAGCGGGCATTTTTGTTCGGTACTGCCCCAAATCAGACTGCGACATTTTGTCATGTCCGAGGTCACGCCAACACATACGTACGCTGTCTGTGGGGGAGAGCAGTCCTAAGCAAACCAAGGGAAGCTCGCACATGTTGAACTGGACAGATCTGACGCAGGACCTGGGCGCGACCTATGCCCGTGCCAAACGACGATTTCCAAACCTGAGGGATCAGGACATGGATCGCGTGTGGAACAACCGTGAACAGTTCGAGGCCTACCTGGCCGAGCGTCATCATCTGACCGTGAACGAAGCCCGGGAAGAGGTTGAGGATTTTCTGTTCACGGAACGCCTGAACCACGAACTGTCCCACGCTCATCTAGTTAAGTGACGTCACCCACAGGATCGTTGCGTCTTCGTCGCTGACAGACACCACGTTATGCCCCATACTGCCATCGTAATAAGCGCTGTCGCCGCGACGCATTTCGACGGGTTCGTAGAACTCGGTATACAGGCGAACAACGCCGGTCAGCACGTATAGAAACTCTTCCCCGTCATGGCGCACCCAGCCGTCGAACTCATCCATTGACCGCGCCCGCACGCGCGCGCGGTAGGGCAACATCTGCTTCTTGGTCAACGTCTCGGCCAGCAATTCGTGCTCGTATGTCACCGTGGCATGCGCGGTTCCGTCGCCCATACGCGTGACGGCCATCCGCCCGATCACCTGATCCCGCTGCGGCGGGGTGAAAAGCTGCGGCACCGAAATTTCCAACCCGGTGGCCAGTTTCTTCAACGCGTCATAGGTGGGCGACATCTGCCCGTTTTCAATTTTGCTAAGCGTTGAACGCGCCAGACCCGCCTGTGTTGCCGCCTGTTCCAGCGTCCAGTTGCGCGCCTTGCGCAGCTCGCGCACCCGCGCGCCAAGATCCAGCGGCTCGAGTTCAGTCTCGACGCCAGACTCGCGGGCGATGCGGATTAGGGATTTGGGATCTTGGTCGCTCATGGCCTTTCTATAGAACTAGCCAGCCGTGCTTGCAACGCGACAAGCGCCGCGCTAGCCAGACAGCATGTTGTCGATCTTTGATCAGGGGCCGCCCGCCCCCTGCCCTGAACCGTTCAATCTGGCCGCGCATGTTCTGCGCAAGGCGGACCAAGTGCCGGATAAAACCGCCCTGTCCGTTCTCGGCCAGAATGGAACGGATGACTGGAGCTACAGCCGACTGAAACGCGCCATTCTGGGCACGGGCACCGGGTTGTTGCAGGCCGGGTTGAAACCCGGTGACATTGCACTGATGCGCTTGGGAAACACGGTGGATTTCCCCATCGCCTATCTTGGGGTGATTGCCGTTGGGATCGTACCGGTCCCAACATCGTCGCAACTGACCGAACCGGAAACGGCCCGCATGATCGCCGATCTGGACCCCGCCGTCATCCTGCGAGACCCGTCCGTGGCCTGCGCCCCGCATCCGCATCAGATCGACCTGCCTGCGCTGACCGCCATGCGTGACCTGCCCCCTGCTGCGTTTGATCTGGGCGATCCCCAGCGACTGGCCTATGTGGTCTACACCTCGGGCACCTCGGGCAAGGCGCGCGCTGTGGCCCACGCCCACCGCGCGATCTGGGCACGGCAGATGATGGTGGATGGCTGGTACGGGCTTACCCAGAACGACCGCCTGTGCCATGCCGGGGCGTTCAACTGGACCTACACGCTGGGCACCGGCCTGATGGACCCGTGGACAATTGGCGCGACCGCCCTGATCCCCGAGCCGGACACCGACATCTCAGCACTGCCCCAGCTTCTGCGCCACAGCCGCGCAACTATTTTTGCGGCTGCTCCGGGCGTGGTTCGCAAGATGCTGCAAGCAGCCGACAAGATCGATCTGCCTGACCTTCGCCATGGGCTTTGCGCGGGCGAAAAGCTGTCGCGGTCTTTGCACGCGCAGTGGCAAACGACCACCGGGACCGAGCTGTATGAAGCCTATGGTATGTCCGAATGCTCGACCTTCATCTCGTCCAGCCCGGCGCATCCGGCACGCGGCGAGGCGCTGGGGCAACCTCAGCCGGGTCGCCGCGTGGCGATCCTTGGACCGGACGGGCCAGTCCCTCAGGGACAGGACGGCACTATCGCCATCCATCGCTCGGACCCCGGCCTGATGCTGACCTATCTGAACGCCCCGGACGAGGTCGCGGACCGGATGCAGGGCGATTGGTTCCTGACCGGCGATCAGGGTGCCATGGCCGTAGATGGGCAGATCACCTATCTGGGCCGCGACGACGACATGATGAACGCAGGCGGCTATCGCGTCTCACCGGTCGAGGTTGAATCGGCGCTGTCCCACTATCCCGGTATCACCCAGGTCGGCGCGGCTGCGGTTGAGGTCAAACCAGACACATTTGTGATCGCCGCCTTCTACACAGGCCCCCAAAGACTGGACGACGCGGCCCTGCACGCCTATGTCCAAGCCAATCTGGCACGCTACAAACAACCGCGCGCCTTTGTTCACCTTCCCGAGTTGCCGACCGGCGGCAACGGCAAACTCCTGCGCCGCGCATTGCCGGCCTATTTCAAGGCGACCTCCGAATGACCCAGACCGTCAAGCTTGATATCCTGTCCGACCCGATCTGCCCGTGGTGCTATATCGGCAAGACCCATCTGGACAAGGCGCTGGCCAAGGTGCCGGATCATCCTTTTGTCATCGAATGGCACCCGTTCCAACTGAACCCCGAGATGCCGGACGCCGGGATGGATCGGCGCGAATACCTTGAGCGTAAGTTCGGCGGCAAAGAAGGCGCGGTGCGCGCCTATGCGCCTGTGGTCGAACATGCCGAAAACGCCGGTCTGACGATTGATTTCGAAGGGATGAAGCGCACCCCCAACACGCTGGACGCCCACCGCCTGATCCACTGGGCCGGGATCGAGGGCAAACAGAACGCCGTCGTCGATGCCTTGTTCGACGCCTATTTCGTTCAGGCGCGCGACATTGGCGACCCCGAGGTCCTGTCCGACATCGCCGACAGCGCAGGTATGGACGCCGCCGTGGTGCTGAAATTGTTGAAATCAGACGCCGACCGCGAGGATATCCGCACGCGAGACACCCATTCACGCGAAATGGGTGTAAACTCGGTGCCCACCTATATCGTTGCCAATCAACACGCCGTTCCCGGCGCGCAACCCCCTGAAATGTGGGAAAAAGTGATTGCCGAAATCATGTCTCAACTTGAGGCTTCCTCTGCAGAATAGCACATAGGTCTGTGCAAAATTCCGGTCTGGCGCAACCTGATCTGCCGTGATAGCGCGAACAGGTAAGGAGTGCCCATGGCCAATCGCATGTCCCGAGGGGAATTCATTGCGCTGATCGCAATGATGTTCTCGACCATCGCCTTTTCGATCGACTCGATGCTGCCCGCCCTGCCCGAGATCGGCGCGCAGCTCAGCCCCGATGACATCAACCGCGCGCAGCTGATCCTGACATCCTTTGTGCTGGGCATGGGGATTGGGACGTTCTTCACCGGCCCTTTGTCGGATGCCTTTGGGCGCAAGCCGGTCATCTACGGCGGCGTGGTGCTGTATATCGTGGCTTCGGTCGTGGCATGGGCCAGTTCCTCGCTGGAACTGGTTCTGGCGGCCCGCGTGGTTCAGGGCCTTGGCGCGGCAGGTCCGCGCGTTGTGGCGATGGCGATTATCCGAGATCTATATTCGGGGCGCATCATGGCGCGGATCATCTCGATTGCGATGATGATCTTTACGCTGGTGCCCGCAGCCGCCCCGATGATGGGCGCTGGCGTGATCGCCCTGTTCGGATGGCGCGGCATCTTTGTCTCGTTCATCCTGTTTGCCCTGATTACAGTCACATGGATGGGCACCCGCCTGCCCGAGTCTCTGCCGGAAGAAAACCGCCGCCCCTTCCGCCTGCCACTGATGGTTGCTGCTACGAAAGAGATGTTTGCCCACCCCACGGTGCGCCTGTCGATCATGGTTCAGACCCTGTGCATGGGCATCCTGTTCACCATGCTGACCATGGTGCAGCCCGTCTATGACGTGGTGCATGACCGCGCGGATAGCTTTCCGTTCTGGTTTGGGTTTGTGGCCCTGATCTCGGGCTCGGCCAGTCTGCTGAACGCGGCCCTCGTGGTGCGCGTTGGGATGCGCCGCATGGTGACATGGGCGCTGGGGGGCCAGATCCTGATCACCGCCGTTGTGATTACGCTGAGTGCTATGCCAATGTCGCCCAACGCCTCGTTCGCGCTGTTTGTGGTGTGGCAGACCACGATTTTCTTCATGGCGGGCGTCACTTTGGGCAATCTGAACGCCATCGCGATGGAGCCGATGGGACATATCGCAGGCATGGCCGCATCAGTCATCGGATCGGTTGCCACGGTGCTGGCCGCTGGCATCGCAGCGCCGGTCGGGCTGCTGTTCGATGGCTCGATCACGCCTTTGACAACGGGCATCCTGACCATGTGCATCGTCGCCTTTGGGCTGATGGTTCACATGGGCCGGATCGAAAACCGCCTGCCCGCCTGACCCTGTGCAGACGCCATAATTCGCGCTAACCTGCCCTCGACATTCCGGGGGAGGTTATTTGATGAGCTATGATTACGATTTGGGCACCTATTCCTGCCCCGTCACCACATCATCGACCGAGACCCAGCTTTGGTTCGACCGGGGTCTGGCCTGGACCTATGGCTATAACCATGGCGAGGCTGTGGTCTGTTTCCAGAAAGCGGTTGAGCATGACCCGGCCTGCGCCATGGCCCATTGGGGCGTCGCTTATGCCGCCGGTCCGAACTACAACCTGCCATGGGAATTGCAGGATGACCGGGGGCGGCAAAAGGCCCTTGGCATAGCCTATGACGCCGCGCAGAAGGCGCTGGCGCTGACGGACACATGCACTGATGTCGAAAAGACGCTGATCAACGCCCTACCTGCGCGTTACCCGCAACGGAACCCGGTCGAGGATATGCATCGATGGGATTTCGACTTTGCCGACGCCATGCGCGCAGCCTTCGCCGCCCAGCCCGGACATCTGGACCTGCGCACAATCTATGTCGAATCCCTGCTAAACCTGACCCCTTGGAAAATGTGGGACCTGAGCACCGGCAAACCCGCCGACGGGGCCGCCACGCTTGAGGCGCAAGAGGTGCTGGAATGGGCGATGGAGAACGACCCCGCCGCCATGTCTCATCCCGGCCTGCTGCATCTGTACGTTCATCTGATGGAAATGTCGCCGACCCCGGAAAAAGCGCTGAAAGCAGGCGACGTGCTGCGCACGCTGGTCCCCGATGCCGGGCATTTAGTGCACATGCCGACCCATATCGATGTGCTTTGCGGGCACTATCAGAATGTGGTGCACTGGAACGAAAAAGCCTCGGTCGCTGATCTGAAGTATTATGAGCGCGAGGGCGCGTTCAACATCTACACCGGCTATCGCCAGCACAATTATCACTTCACCATCTATGGCGCGCTGTTTCTGGGCCAGATGGAACCCGCACTGCGCGCCAATCAGGGGCTTTGGGACACCACGCCCGAGGAAATGCTGCGCGTAGAAAGCCCGCCCATGGCGGATTTCTTCGAAAGCTACATGTCGATGGGCCCTCATATCCTGATCCGCTTTGGCCGCTGGGAAGAGGCCAAGGCGCTGGAGTTGCCCGAAGACCCCGACCTGTTCCGCACGCTAACGGCAACCACCCATTACGCCCGCGCCATCGCCCATGCCGCAACCGGCGATGTGGCGCAGGCCGAGGCCGAGGAACAGCTGTTCCTCAGCGCCAAAGCCTGCGTGCCCGAGGCGCGGCGGCTGCACAACAACCGCGTCATCGATCTGCTGGAGGTCGCAACCGAGATGCTGCGCGGCGAGATTGAGTACCGCAAAGGCAATTTCGAGATTGCCTTCGCCCATCTGCGCCGCTCGGTCGAGTTGGACGACACCCTGCCCTATGATGAGCCGTGGGGCTGGATGCAGCCCACGCGCCACGCCCTTGGGGCCTTGCTGTTCGAACAGGGCCATGTGGCCGAGGCCGAAGCGGTTTATCGCGAGGATTTGGGTCTGGGCGGCGACCTCAGCCGCGCCTCGATCCACCCGGACAATGTCTGGAGCCTGAAGGGCCTGCATGACTGCCTGAAAGCACGTGGCGAGACGGTCGAGATCAAACAGATCAAACAACGGCTTGACCTTGCGCTGGCGCGGGCCGACGGTGCCGTCGGCGCATCCTGTTTCTGCGCCCAAGCCGCGATGAGAGCTGCCGAATGAAATCACTGAAACTTGCGCTGGCCGCGCTGATCTGTGGGCCGGTCTGGGCGGATCGCCAAAGTTTCACCCCCGTGGATCAGGCGGGCAGTGACCCGTCTCTGGTGGCGTTTCGCGACAACCTGCTGGCCAAAGTCGCCGCTCGCGATACCGAGGCCGTGATCGCCGCCGCCTGCCCCGATATCTATATCAGTCACGGCACCGAAAGCGGCCCCGAAGCGTTTCGGCAAAGCCTGACCGTACCGCCCGAAACGCTGGCCGAGGATACACGCCACCAGGCCGACGCGCTGCGCGAAGCCTATTGGACTGCGTTGGAAGACACTTTGTCCCAGCCCGGCTATTTCGATGATCAGGGCGAATTCTGGATGCCGCATCAATGGCAGATCTCTCTGCCCGCCGCGCTGGATCCGTTTCTGGCCTATTTCGTGACCGGAGACCGGGTCACCCTGCGCCGGTCCGCAGCGCGCAGTGGCGGTATTTTGGACTTCATCAGCCACGAGGTCGTTCTGGTGCCCGAATATCAGGACGGCGCCGAATACCAACTGGTCCGCCTGACTGATGGCACACTCGGCTATATGCACAGCGATTTCCTGTGGTCCATGGTGGGCTACCGCGCCGCACTGGTGAAATCCGACGCGGGCGACTGGCAGCTTTGTACCTTTGTGACCGGGGATTAGGCTTTCGCCTTTTTCTTCTCGGCCACAACCTTTTCCGCCAGATCGCGGGCAATGGCAAAAGCGCCCTTGATCTTGTCGCTGTCCTTCTTCCAGTCGCGGCGCACGACGATCTTGTTGTCCTTGACCTTGGCAAGGCCGCGCTGGTTCTGGATGAACTCCACCAGCCCCTGAGGCGAGGCAAACTTGTCATTGTGGAACTGGATCGTAGCACCCTTCGGCCCGCCATCCAGCTTGGCAATCCCCGCCCGTTTGCACATCGCCTTGATGCGCACTACCAGCATCAGGGTGTTCACCTCTTTCGGCAAAGCACCGAAGCGGTCGATCAGTTCCGCGGCAAAGCCTTCCAACTCGACCTTGGTCGAGAGCGACGACAGACGTCGATAGAGGCCAAGACGCACGTCCAGATCGGGCACGTACTCCTCGGGGATCAGAACCGGGACGCCCAGATTGATCTGCGGGGCCCACTGGTCGTCGGCATCCGACAGCCCCTCCATCTCACCGGCCTTGATCTTGGCAATCGCCTCTTCCAACATCGATTGGTAGAGTTCATAGCCCACGTCGCGCATCTGACCGGATTGTTCCTCGCCCAGCAGGTTGCCCGCGCCGCGAATGTCGAGGTCTTGGCTGGCCAGCGTGAACCCTGCCCCCAGCGTGTCCAGCGAGCCCAAAACCCGCAGCCGTTTTTCGGCCGTCGCGGTCGGTTTCTGGCGCGGCTTGGTGGTCAGGTAAGCATAGGCGCGGGTTTTTGAGCGCCCGACCCGCCCCCGGATCTGATAGAGCTGCGCCAGACCGAACATATCCGCCCGGTGCACAACCATTGTGTTCGCAGTCGGAATATCCAACCCGCTTTCGACAATCGTCGTCGCCAGCAGCACGTCGTATTTGCCGTCATAAAACGCGTTCATCCGGTCGTCGAGCTCACCCGCCGCCATCTGGCCATGCGCGACGACATAAGACAGTTCGGGCAGCTGGTCTTTGAGGAATTCTTCGATCTCGGGCAGATCCGAGATGCGGGGAACGACGTAAAAGCTCTGCCCGCCGCGATAGTGTTCGCGCAGCAGCGCCTCGCGAATGGTGACTGCGTCGAATTCGCTGACATAGGTGCGGATGGCCAGACGGTCGATGGGCGGAGTGCCGATGATCGACAGATCGCGCACGCCGGTCAGGCTCAATTGCAATGTCCGGGGGATCGGAGTGGCGGTCAGCGTCAACACGTGAATGTCCGAGCGCAGTTGCTTCAGGCGTTCCTTGTGGCCGACACCGAAATGCTGTTCTTCGTCGATGATCAGCAGGCCGAGATTCTGGAACCGCACCCCTTTGGCCAGCAAGGCATGGGTGCCGATCACGATATCCACCGTGCCGCGCGCCAACCCGTCGCGGGTCTGTTGCGCCTCTTTGGCCGAGACAAAGCGCGACAATTGCCGCACTTCCAGCGGGAAGCCCCGGAACCGCTCCTTGAACGACGCCGCGTGCTGACGGGCCAGCAAGGTGGTCGGCGCAACCACCGCCACCTGCACGCCCGACATGGCGGCGACAAATGCCGCGCGCATGGCGACCTCGGTCTTGCCGAAACCCACATCGCCACAGATCAGGCGATCCATCGGCGCGCCGGAATGCATGTCCTCCATCACCTCGGAAATCGCGCGCAGCTGGTCGTCGGTTTCCTGATAGGGGAATCGCGCGCTGAACTCCTCCCACGCGTGAGGGGGCGGGTCCATGACCGGAGCCTTGCGCAAGGCGCGTTCAGCCGCGATGCGGATCAGCTTGTCCGCCATCTCGCGGATGCGCTCTTTCAGCTTGGCCTTCTTGGCCTGCCAAGCGCCGCCGCCCAGACGGTCCAGCAGCCCTTCATCGTGGCCGTATTTTGACAGAAGTTCGATGTTTTCGACCGGCAGGTACAGCTTGGACTGTTCGGCATATTCCAGCAGCAGGCATTCATGGGCGGCCCCTGCGGCGGTGACCACCTCCATGCCCATGTAACGGCCAATGCCGTGATCGACATGAACCACCAGATCACCGGGGGACAGCGATTGGGTCTCGGTCAGGAAATTCTCGGCCTTGCGACGTTTCTTGGGCTGGCGGATCAGGCGGTCGCCCAGCACGTCCTGCTCGGCGATCACCGTCAGATCGGGGGTTTCGAACCCGTGTTCCAACGCCCAGATCGCCAGATGTAACCCCCGTTTTCCGACACGGGTGCCGTCGGTGACGGGGATGGCTTCGGCCAGCCCCTCATCCTCGATCAACCCGGTCAGACGTTCGCGCGCGCCCTCGGAATACGAGGCGATCAGGACCGGACGTTTGGACAGCTTGTCGGTGATGTGACCCGCCAGCGCGCCAAACAGGCTGATGCTTTCCTGCTGCCGTTCGGGCGCAAAGTTGCGCCCGATCCGCCCGCCTGCATCGATCACGCCGGGACCGCTGGCCTGCGGCAGCGGGCTGAACTGCATCACCCGCCGGTCGCCCACGGCCTGTTCCCAAGCCGCGTCATCCATATACAGCAATCCGGGCGGCGTCGGCTTGTAGACGGTATCCATGCGCGAGCGGTTTTCCAGCGCCAGACGACGGGTTTCGTACTGATCGGCAATCGTATCCCAACGTGCCAGCCGTGTCGGTGTCACCTGATCATCAACGGTGATTGTCGCATCCGGCAGATAATCGAACAGCGTTTCAAGCTTTTCGTGGAAGAACGGTATCCAGTGTTCCACACCTTGGTGTTTTCGGCCTGCGCTGACTGCCTCATACAGCGGATCATCAGTTCCGGCAGCGCCGAATTCGATGCGATAGTTCTGGCGGAACCTCGTGATCGCAGCCTCGTCCAGAATGACCTCGGAAACCGGAGCGAGTTCAACCACCTCCAGCTTCTCGGTCGTGCGTTGGGACACTGGATCAAACCGACGCGCGCCGTCCAGCACATCACCGAACAGGTCCAGCCGGACAGGCCCGGATTCACCCGGCGGGAAAATGTCGATGATGCCACCCCGGATCGCGTAATCGCCCGGTTCCATCACCGTGGGGCTTTGGGTGAACCCCATGCGCACCAGAAACTTGCGCAGCGCGTCCTCATCCACGCGATGGTTCACACGGGCGGTGAATGCAGCTTCGCGCAGCACATCGCGCGCCGGCACCCGCTGGGTCGCGGCGTTTAGCGTGGTCAGCAGCACGAACCGCTCGGGCATCTGGTGCACCAAAGCCGCCAATGTCGCCACTCGCGCCGCGGCGATATCGGCATTGGGCGACACCCTGTCGTAAGGAAGGCAATCCCAACCGGGGAACACAAAGACCGGCATGTCCGGGGCAAAGAAGGCCAATGCGGCGCGCATCGCCTCCATCCGTTTGTCATCCCGCGCGACGTGACAGACCGGCCCACCCGAACGCGCGATCTCGTTCAGGACAAGCTGCGCGTCAAACCCTTCCGGGGCGCCGCCGACTGTCACGTGGTTCGGAGCCTTCATCGCCTTGCCTTTCAGATTTCGCTATCCCAGAACGCCAATCGAGAGGTTCTGATACATGCCCCAGAGGGAAGTGACCAGTATCGAGATCATGCCTATGATCTGGGTGTAAAGCCGACACCGAGACAAGGCTTTTGCCACCCTTTCCAGCGTCAGTTCATGTTGGCGCAAGCGACGGGCGTGGACAATGTTCAGAACCGTGACGATGGTCATCGGGAACATCAGCAAAAACAGGGCCTGCGCAAACTCGACGCCATAGTAAAACCCAAGCGTTGCCAATCCGGTGAATACAAAACAGGCCAGCGCCAGAAGGACTGCGCCCGATACTTCCACCAGATACAGCAAACGGTTGGAATTGATCCGCACGATGTCCAGCAGATCAAGCTCGACCTGCCCGCCGATCCGGCGCGCCCGCACGACCAGGTCGTAAGGCACCCCCATCACCCAATGGCTGGCCGAAGACCACATCACCGCCAGAACGATCCAGAACCACAGATTCGAAAAGCTGCGCATGTCGATGAGTTCGAAGATCGAGGTGTACCAGTCCAAACCCAGCCCTTTATTCAAAATCCTCAGGGGGTTCTATCGCAGCGGCGCGTCCATTGGTACCCTTGAGCCTTAGGCGAATTCATGCCACCCAATGCCGCAATGTTCAAGGAGCACGCGCCATGAAACCGACCATCGCCCCCTACCCCATGACCCGTTTTCGCCGGGCCCGGCAGTCCGAGGCAATTCGGGGCTTGGTGCGTGAGAATACGCTGACCACGGACGATCTGATCTGGCCGGTTTTCGTGCGGGACGGCGAAGGTGTGGAAGAACCGGTGCCTTCGATGCCCGGCGTCATGCGCCGCTCGGTCGATCTGATTGCCAAGGCAGCGGTTGAGGCTCAGGCCCTTGGAATCCCGGCGATTTGCATCTTTCCTTACACCGATCCGACACTGAAAACGGAAGACTGTGCCGAAGCCTGGAACCCCAACAACCTGTCGAATCGTGCAATCCGCGCGATCAAGGCGGCTGCGCCAGAGATCGCGATCATGACCGACGTGGCGCTGGACCCTTACAATATCAACGGCCATGATGGATACGTGGTGGATGGCGAGATCGTGAATGACCGGACCGTTGAAGCCTTGGTCAAGATGACCCTTGCACAGGCCGAGGCCGGCGCGGACATCATTGGACCGTCGGACATGATGGATGGCCGCATCGGGGCGATGCGTTCGGCGCTGGAAGGCGCAGGGCACCATAACGTGATGATCCTCAGCTATGCCGCCAAATACGCCAGCGCATTTTATGGTCCGTTCCGCGATGCGGTTGGAGCATCGGGCGCGCTGACCGGCGACAAGAAAACCTACCAGATGGACCCCGCGAACTCGAACGAAGCCCTGCGCCTGATCGAACGCGACCTGACCGAGGGCGCGGACATGGTGATGATCAAACCCGGCATGCCCTATCTGGATATCTGCCGCCGGGTGAAAGACACGTTCGGCGCGCCGACCTATGCCTATCAGGTCTCGGGTGAATACGCGATGATCCAGGCAGCGGCGCAGAATGGCTGGATCGATGGCGACAAGGTCATGCTGGAAAGCCTGCTGGCCTTCAAACGCGCCGGGTGCGACGGTATCCTGACCTATTTCGCCCCCAAGGTTGCACAGATACTGCAGGGCTAAAACCCCGGATTGTCGCGATATTTCGCCTATTGATACGCAGGCGCGCAAAGCTTTCCCGTGACATATACGGGCAATCGGCGTATTCTTGCACACAAGATCGGGATCACCCGACATATCAGGCACCTTTACAAGAGACAGGACATATGAGCAGTTCCCAATCCCCCCGACTGAGCCGTCGCGGCTTTGCTTTTGGCATGGCTGGGCTGACCTTGACCGCCGCATGCGGCAACGGCGTTGGCAATTCGAACGCAGCCACGATTGATGCACGCGTCGCCGCAACGCTGACCGAGATGTACAGCCGCTATCCAAACACGGTTGAAATTGCCAACAAAGCCAATGGCTTGCTGGTGATGCCCCTGATCACGGAAGCCGGGTTTGTTTTTGGTGGCGGCTACGGGCGCGGCGCGTTGCAGATCAACGGTGCTACGGTTGATTATTACTCGGCCGTCAAAGGCAGCGCGGGCCTTCAGATCGGCGCGCAGCAATACGCCCACGTGCTGTTCTTCATGACCGAGGACGCACTGAACGATTTCCGCCGCTCCAGCGGTTGGACCGCCGGGGCTGACATTGGCTACGTGGTCAGCGATCAGGGCGATTCATTGTCGACCGACACAACCACGCTGCGCACACCGGTTCTGGCCGCTGTCTTCGGACAAGCGGGCCTCCAGATCGGTGCCACGGTCGAAGGCACCAAATACACCCGGATCATTCCGTAAGTTTCGAACACCACACCCCTCTGGCAAGCCCCGTCGCATTCCGGTGCGGCGGGGCACTTATTTTCGGTACGTCAGGGCAGGTTCCTGCCGCGTTCCTCTTTCGGTTGCTGGCCCCATCCATTAGTCTTTGCGCAAACGATAATCGAACGGGATTGAGGGGCATTTATGGGTCTTGTTTTTCGCTGGCTGGTGCGTATCGCCTCGGGTCTGATCCTGTTGGTGCTTGCCGCGATCGGGCTGGTCTATTTTCTGGCCAGCCAGTCCCTGCCCGAATACGATCAAACCCTTGAGGTTCAAGGCTTAACCGCCCCGGTTGAAATCATTCGCGACACTGCAAACGTCCCGCATATCATTGGCGAAACCGACCCGGATGTGTTCTACGGTCTGGGCTATGCCCATGCACAGGATCGCCTGTGGCAGATGACCGTCATGCGCCGCACTGCGCAGGGTCGTTTGTCCGAGGTTTTTGGTGCTCGGACGGTGCCAATCGATAAGCTGTTGCGCCGGCTCGACCTCTATGGTTTGGCCCATCGGTCGGTTGACGCGCAGGACGATTACACAAAGGCCGCGTTGCGCGCCTATGCCGCTGGCGTCAACGCCCGCCTGACACAGATCAACGAAGAGGCTTTGGGCCGTGGCGCGCCCGAGATGTTTCTGTTCAACGCCCCCGTGTCGCCCTGGCAACCGGGTGACAGCCTTGCGGTGATCAAGCTGATGGGGCTGCAATTGTCGGGCCATTTGCAGGATGAGGTTCTGCGCGCGCGCACGTCGCTGATGCTGAACGACCCTGCGCGCCTTTCGGACATTCTGCCAGACGTCCCCGGCCCCGGAATTGCTGCCCTGCCGGAATATGCCGCGCTGTTCCACGGTCTGCCCCGCTATGCAGCCGGAACAGACATGCCGGACACGCCCCTGTCACCTTTCCCCAAACGCGGGCTTGCGGGTGCGTCGAACGCGTGGGCCGCAGCACCCACACGGTCTGCCAGCGGTGGAACGCTTTTGGCCAATGACCCGCATCTGGGCTTCACCGCGCCCGGTGTGTGGTATCTGGCGCATCTCGGGCTGGCCAATGGCGGCGTGATCGGCGCGACGATCCCAGGTATTCCCGCTGTCATGAGCGGGCGCAGCGACCGGCTGGGCTGGGGCCTGACATCCTCGTATTTGGACGATCAGGACCTGCATATCGAGCAGTTGAACCCCGACAATCCCGAAGAATACCTGACCCCAGACGGCTACAAGGAATTCCGCACCCGCCCCTCGATCATCGAGATCAAGGATGAAGCCCCCATTACCCTGACCCTGCGCTGGACCGAGAATGGTCCGGTTCTGCCCGGCAGCCATTACGATCTGGAAACGATCACGCCACCCGGTCATGTGGTTTCCCTGTCCTGGACCGCGCTCAGCCCGAACGACACGTCGATGAGCGCGTCGATGGGTTTGATGAACGTGAACACCGTGCGGGAAGCTCTTGAGGTTGGAGAGAAATTTATCGCTCCGTCGCAAAACCTTTCACTGGTCGATGGGGACACGATCGGCATGAAACTGATCGGCGCCATGCCGCAACGCAACCTGCGAAACCAGAGCAAGGGCCGTATCCCGACTCCCGGCTGGATTGACGCTAACCGCTGGCAGGGCCGCCTGCCTTATGCCAACAACCCCGAATTCGTGGCCCCCATAGGCGGCCTGCTAGGCAACACCAACAACAAGATCATCGACCGCCCCTTTCCCAACCATGTCTCGTACGAATGGGGCGACACCCAGCGCGTTCATCGCTGGGAACGCCTGATGCAATCGCGAGAGGTCCACACCCGCGACAGCTTTATCGAGGCGCAGCTTGACACTGTCAGCTTCACCGCCCGGTCGCTGCTGCCGCTGATCGGGGCTGATCTGTGGTTTACCGGCGCGTCAGCCCCCGAAGGCACACCCGAGCGCCAACGCGAGATCGCCTTGTCTCTGCTGGCAGAATGGAACGGCGAGATGAACGAGCATCTGCCCGAACCCCTGATCTACGCCGCCTGGCTGCGCGCGTTGCAGATCCGCCTGATCGCGGATGAACTTGGCCCGCTGGCCAGCGAGTTCAAGCATGTGGAACCCTTGTTCATCGAACGGGTTTATCGCGACATCGATGGTGCCTCGGTCTGGTGCGACGTCCGCCAAAGCGCGCCGGTGGAAACCTGCACCGACATGGCCCGGCTGGCGCTGGATGACGCGCTGATCTGGATCTCCGAGAATTACGGCTCGGCCCTGGAATCGCTGCGTTGGGGCGACGCGCATCAGGCCACGCATGATCATCCGGTTCTGGGACAGGTCCCGGTCCTGCGCTATTTCGTGAACATCCGGCAATCGACCAGCGGCGGTGACAACACGCTGCTGCGCGGGCGCACCTCGGGCGAAGGGCCGGATCCGTTCCAGAATGTCCACGGCGCGGGTTATCGCGGCGTTTATGATTTCGCTGACCCCGACAGCTCGGTCTTTATCACGGCCACCGGTCAGTCAGGGCATTTCCTGTCGCGCTACTATGACGATCAGGCCCAACTGTGGCGGCGCGGAGAATATATCCCCATGTCACTCGACATCGATCTGGCGCGGGCCGCCGCCGTTGGTGTGACCACTCTGATTCCGCGATAATCCGCCGGGTCGGCGAGTCCCCGCCCTATGCTGCAAGGCACCGTGGCACCCCTGCCCGGTTTCGCCTACCATCCCCCTACCGACTATGTGGGACCAAGGGGGCGATCATGGCCAGTATTCGGGATGTCCTGAACAACCTCGCGCGCGACTACGCCATTGCCTGGAGTTCCGGTAATGCCGATGCTGTCGCTAGCTATTTTGCGCCGGACTGTCAGATGACCATCAACGGCGGCACGCCGCTGGAAGGTCGCGAGGCAATAGCCACGATGGCGCGCGATCTGTACGCGGAACTCCCCGATCTGGACCTGCGCTGCGATATGCTGCGATGGGCCGGAACCCACGCCCTGTTCGTTTGGACGCTGGAGGGCAACCACGCGCAAACCGGCAACCCGGTCGTGACCCGCGGGTGGGAGGAATGGGAGTTAGACGCCAACCACAAGGTGCGATCCTCATCCTGGTGGTTTGACCTGGCCGAGTATCAAAGGCAGGTCGGTAGGAGCTGATTTAGCCCCGCCTGTCGCCTGCGGTTTCAATCACATAATGCCGGGCGATCCCCTGCGTAACACTGAACCAATCGGACGCGCGCGTGCGGGCCTGATGCGCGTCAAACGCCGGTTGATCGACAAACACCTCGGAAACGTTGAACCGACCCGGCTGGTCCTGATCTTCATCAACCTCGAAAGACACGCAGCCGGGTTCTGCTCGCGTCAGCGCGATATGATCTGGCAATGCCGTGCGCACATCGTTCAGCCGATCTGCAGGGAAATCCAGATACCCGTTCAGGAATATGCGTTTGTCTGGCGTGTCAGACATGATTGGACCTTTTGATCATACTATAACGAAGAGTATTGAGCCGCCTGTTTGTCGGTCCAAAGTACGGTGATTTCGAAACCATCCTCGGTCTGTTCTTCGGATCGGACCACATCCTGCCGGAACAGCCAGGCGCGTTTGTTGCCCTCGGAAAACCCAAGGGACAGAGTGACCTGATGGCGGACGCCCTGCAGTTTCGTGGCGATTTCCGCCAGCAGCGGGTCAATCCCATCCCCCGTCACGGCCGAGATCGCAAAGATCGCAGGATCCCGGTCCGCGCGGGCCAGTGTCGCCTCGCGTTCATCAAGGTCCAGCAGGTCGGTTTTGTTCCAGACCTCCAACATCGGGCGTTCATCATCGACCCCCAATGAGGTCAGAATGGCCTGCACATCCTCGGCCTGCGCCTGCGATTCCTCATGGCTGATGTCGCGCACATGCACGATCAGATCGGCGCCCAGCACCTCTTCCAGCGTGGCGCGGAAGGCAGCGACCAGTTCGGTGGGCAGGTTCGAGATAAAGCCCACCGTGTCCGACAGGATCACCTCGGGGCCATCAGGCAGAACAACGCGGCGCATGGTTGGGTCCAGCGTGGCAAACAGCATGTCCTTGGCCATGACTTCGGCCCCGGTCAAGCGGTTGAACAGCGTGGATTTGCCTGCGTTGGTGTAACCCACAAGCGCCACAATCGGATACGGCACCTTGGCCCGCGCCGCACGGTGCAGCGTGCGCGTCTTGACCACCTTCTGCAACTGACGCCGCAGACGGACCAGTTGTTCATCAATCGCGCGTCGGTCGGCCTCGATCTGCGTTTCACCCGGACCACCGACAAAGCCCAATCCGCCGCGCTGACGTTCCAGGTGGGTCCAGGCCCGCACCAGCCGCGTCCGCTGATAGCTGAGCGCTGCCATTTCGACCTGCAACACACCTTCTCGGGTGCGAGCACGATCACTGAAAATCTCCAGAATCAATCCGGTCCGGTCGAGGATTTTGACCTTCCACGCCTTTTCCAGGTTGCGCTGCTGGACCGGGGTCACCGGACCGTCGATCAGCACCAGCTCGACCTCGGCGTCATGCAGCCGTTCGGCCAGCTCCTCGATCTTGCCGCTGCCGAACAGCAATCCGGGCTGGGCGCGTTGCAGGCGCACAATCTCGGACCCGACCACATCCAGATCGGGCAATGCGGCAGCCAGTGCCACCGCTTCTTCCAGCGCCGGTTCGGGGACACGGCGCTGTTCATCTGACTTGATTTCAGGATGCAGCACCCAGGCCCGGGTGCGCCTCCGTTCATGTTCCATCAAGAGGCGTCTTCGCCCTCATACAGGCTGATCGGCTGCGATGGCATGATCGTCGAAATCGCGTGTTTGTAGACCAGTTGCGACTGTCCGTCGCGGCGCAGCAGCACGCAGAAATTGTCGAACCAGGTGATCACACCCTGCAATTTTACACCATTGATCAGGAAAATCGTGACCGGGACTTTTGCTTTCCGTACATTGTTCAGGAACGCGTCCTGAAGATTCTGTCTGTCCGAAGCCATATTTTGTTATCTCGCCGTTGTTCTTGCTACGCGCTGCGGACCAACGCGCTCCCTCTGGCAGAGTATGGAGTGCTGCGCCCAGATATTCCAGATGAAAAATCAGGCAGTAATGCCAAGACTTAACATTGGCCTAATCCCGCCACAGCGATGGGGTGATCAGGGCGATGATTGCCAGCGTCTCGAGCCGCCCAATCACCATTGCGGCGCACAGCGTCAGTTTGGCCCCACCCGACAGGTCGATCAGCCGGATCGGGACATCCGTGGCCAGCTCGATCAGCGGGCCGGTCGTGCTGAGCGCTGCAACGCTAAGGACCATCGCCTGTTCGAACCCCGACCCCATCATGGCCAGCAGCAGGTTGAACACCGCAAGCGTCAGGGCAAACAGCATCAGGAAGATCCAGGCGATAAACGCGCCGTCGCTTTGGATGCGCCGATTACCGCCATCGGCCCCGCTGACCGAGGAGGGGTGGATCAGCCGGTCAATTTCGCGCGCGCCATTCAGGTACAACGCAAAGACCCGCAACAATTTCACGCCGCCTGCCGTGGTGGCGACGCCGCCGCCGACCAGCGCAAGGCCCATCAGAATCAGACCGGGCGTTCCCAGCCCCGAAAGCTGTTGCGCATCATTCCAGTTGGCGCTTTCAAACCCGGCAGTTGTCAGAAAGGACAGGCCAGTGAACAGCATGCCCCAGATGACATGCAGCGCCTGCAAGGGCTGAAGTTGCCCGCCAATTTCGTTAACCCCGGCCCAAACGCGGAAAAACAGCAGAGCAGCAACCGCGAGTACGATCAGCAGGCCGATCCGAAACTCGGGGTCTTTGTCCAGCCGCGAAAAGCCGCTTGTCGCCGTATCCGCCGAGAATGTCAGGCGGGACAAGGCAAAGAACAGGAACAGAAGCAAAATTGCCTCACCGGTGATCCCGGCCTGTGCCCCCTCAAGCCCGCCGACCGGCGAAATGCCCGAGGTCGCCATGACCGACATCGCGTGACAGATGGCGGTCAGGCCTTGCTCTCCGGCGATCAGCAGCAGGATACAGATCACGGCCGTCAAACCGGCATAGACCGGGGTTAGCGTGCGTGTCACCCGGATCAGGCGGCCGCGTGGGTCAACCGTCTCACTTTGGGCCACGCCCGAGACGGGGCGCCCCGGCTGGCCCTTTGCGGTCACTTCGAACCCGCCCAGTGACAGGGGGGCCAGGATCGCCGCCGCCGAAATCCACATCAGCAGACCGCCCATCCAGCCCACCATCGCCCGCCACAAATGCAGCGGCGCGCTCAGTCGATCAGGGTTGGGAAACAGATCCGCACCTGTTGTGGTCAGGGCGCTGACCATGTCGAAATAGGCGTTCAGAAACGTGGTGTTGCCAAGCGCCTCGTGAAACGGGATGGCCAGAAAGAGCGGCAGGACCGTGAAACACCCCAACAGCACCGCCAGCTGCCCCAAAGTGCCCCGCCGCGGCACCCGGTTTGAGGATGCAAGGGAAATGGTCGCCACCAGAAACAGCCCCAAAAGACCGGAATACAGAAAAGCGCGCGAGGTATCGTGATCATCCAGCACCAGCGCAAAGACCGCCGGCACCCACATCGAGATCGAAACGCATCCCCAGATCAGCAAAAACAGCGGCAACCGCCGCAATAGCCCGACCTGTTGTGGTTTCACACGCGCCATCAGAAGAAATCGATCGAGACCTGCATCAGCCGCTCAACCTCGGGCACGTCCTTGGCCATGGCAAAAATCGCAACAACGTCCTTTTCGTCGATCCGCAGGCTGCCCGTGGGGCGCAATACATCATCCCCTTTGCGGACGGCCCCCACCAAAACACCTTCGGGAAAGTCGATATCACGCAGTCTTTGACCGGCCATGGGCGAGGTTGACAGAACCTCGGCCTCGATCACCTCGGCCTCGGCATCGCCAATCGAATAGACCTGCCGCACGCGCCCATGGCGGATATGACGCAGGATCGAACTGACCGTCGTGGCGCGCGGGTTGATATAGGCGTCAATGCCCAGCGGACCCATCAGGGCGACCATGCTGGGGTCGTTGATCAAGGCAATCGCCAGCGCGCAGCCTTCGGCCTTGGCCCGCACGGCGGCCAGCATGTTGGTACGATCATCATCCGTGACCGCCAGCATCGCATCGGCGCGGTCAATGCCTGCCTCACTCAGCAACGCGGAATCCAAGCCGTCGCCGTGCAATACAATTGTCCGCTCTAGCGCTTCGGCAGCTTTTTCGGCGCATTGGCGATCCCGCTCGATAATCTTCGCCCTGACCCGACCCTCGCGTTCTTCCAGCGTGCGGGCGACCTCAAGGCCCACATTGCCGCCGCCCACAAGCACCACACGGTCCTGTCGTTTTTGCGACTTGCCGAACACCTCCATCGTGCGGTCGACGTCATTTACGCTTGTGAAGACATAGCATTCGTCGCCCACAAACAGTTGGTCCTCGGATTCAGGAGCAAACAAGGTGCCCTCGCGCCGGACCCCGACAACAATCGAACTGAGGGTCGAAAACAGGTCGGTCAACTGGCGCAACGGGGTGTTCACGATGGGGCAATCCTCATCCACTCGAATGCCCAGAAGCTGCGCCTTACCATCCATGAACAGTTCGGTGTCAAAGGCCGCCGGGGCCGACAATCGGCGCATGGCGGCGGCGGCAACCTCACGTTCAGGGCTGATGACCACGTCAATGGGCAAGTGATCGCGGCGGAACAGGTCGGAATGGATCGCCTGCAAATAGGATTTCGACCGCAAACGCGCGATCTTGCGCTGGATCGAGAACACCGAATGCGCCATCTGACAGGTGACCATATTCACCTCGTCCGAGTGGGTCGCGGCGATGATCATATCCGCATCCCGCGCCCCGGCCCGGTCCAGAACATCCGGATAGCTGGCAAAGCCTGCGATGCCCTGCACGTCCAGCGTTTCGGTCGCGCGGCGCACCAGATCAGGGTTGTTGTCCACCACGGTGACGTCGTTAAGCTCGCCCGAAAGGTGCCGTGCAATCTGCCAGCCAACCTGACCCGCACCGCAAATGATGACCTTCATGTTCCTGGCCCTTCTGCCTGAAATCTTTGAATGACAGATGGCCCGATAGGGGTCAATTGAATTGTCTTAACTGTTGGTCTGGGGCAAGATAAGCACATGAAAACACTTGTTGCCCTGTTGGTTCCCCTGATGGCGCTTGGCGCCTGTGGCCCCCTGTCTTTGTATTACCGCGAGGGTGAAAGCGTCTCGCGCATGCAGACGGAAACGACCCAGTGTCAGGTTCAGGCCCTCAAGGATGCGCCGGTTGCCAACCAGATCCGGCAAAGCCCGCCGGTCTATTGGCCCGGTCGGACCTATTGCGACGGGCGCGGCAGGTGCTATCGCTCACCCGGATGGTGGGAGCCGGGAAATGTCTATACGGTGGACGTCAACAAACCCCTACGCAACAAGGTCGAGGCGCAGTGCATGGCGCAAAAGGGCTATCGCCCGGTCAGCCTGCCGCCCTGCAAATCGGGCGTGAAATCCAGCGTGCCACTTGCCCGCACAACCACCCTGCCCCCGCTGACCACGCAATCCTGTTTTGTAAAGTTCGATGACGGATCATTCCAGATCATCTCGCCCGGTCAATCAGGTTGAACCTTGCGCCGCGCGTCGGCGGGACAAGGCCAGATGCGCAAAAATGGCTAATGCGTAGATACCAATCACGGTGATCAGCATTCCGGCCTCATCAACCCGCCACAGAACGCCCAGCAAAACCGGCGTGCCCAGCAGGTTGCCCGCATTCCCCATCTGCGCCATGGCCCCGTAGCTGAGCGCCTGCGTCTCGGCGGTTTGGTTCAGGATCGGCACGGCGGCAAAACTGCCCCCTTGCACAAGACCCAGAACCGCAAACAGCAGGACGCAGACAATTTCCAGCGGCAGGCCGAGGAAACCGCCAGCAATGGACAGTATACCCAGCCCAAACCCCAGATTAATCACGGCAACACACGGCATCACGTTCAGCAGAAATGGCACGGCCACCCAGCTGAGCACGATCCCCGCCAGCGGCATCAGCCCGGCAATCTGACCGCTTGTCTCTTCGGGCAGACGGCCCGGCAGGATGGCAAGCAAGGACACAAAGGTCAGCGTGTAAAAGAACCATCCGACGGCTGGCGCGGACACGAAAGGCGACCGGTAGGTGCGCAGATGGACATGCAGCACCTCGCTCCACCGCCACGGCACTGTTGGCGAGGCGGGTTGCACGGGCAACCGAGTTATCAGGATCAACGCCGCGACCCCGATCATCAGAAAACCGTGCAGCAGGAAGAACGCAGTCAGCCCAAACCGCTCGATCAAAGGCAGCCCGAGCCACGCATTCAGCGCAAAGGCTACGCCAAAGAAAGTGCTCCACAGCACCATGGCCATGTTCCGCGCCTTGCCGCTGGTGATCTGCGCGATCAGCGTTGGGGCGGCGACGACGATTGCCAGATGCGACAGACCCTCGACAAACCGGCTGGCCAACATGACGTAAAACCCGGGCCATGTTGCCTGAAACACTGAAATCGCACCCCCAAGACACAGGCCGAAAGTCAGCAGCTTCAAAGGCCCCACCCGACCCACGATTGCCCCGGACACGGCCCCCAGCACGGCACCGAGCAGGCTGATGATCGACAGCAGCCATCCCAACGTATCCGCGTGATCGGGATACAGCTGCAAAAGCTGGGGGAAAGGCACCGCGATCTTGGCAAACTGCGTCGCCGCGCCCAGCCCGGCCAGCCAGAGCAGAAGGACCTGAAATGCTTGTCTCATACGCCGCTTCTACAGCGCCCAGTCAGACCACGGAACGCATAAATTATGCGGCCCTAATGTCTGGATCCACTGACAAGGCGCACCGGTGTTCCGTCCGACAGATACAGACGTTCCCAGATGATCTCTCCGGCGCTGATGCGAATGCGGTCATGGACGGCCTCAGACGTCTGAAACGCCTTTGGCGCAGGCGTGTGCATGTCCCACCAGCCGTCGGCGTCCAGTTCGGCCTCGGCCTGCTGAATTTCCTCGGTTGCGAATTGCCAGAGTGATACGCCCAGCAGAGCGTTTTGGCTGGTCTTCCAATCCCGTGCCCGGCTGGCGGAATAGGCAAGGCATTTATGGCTGGCCTCTTCGACCAGATGCAGACAGTCGGACGAGGTCATGACCAGCCGCCGCAAGGCGCTGTCATCCGCACGTGCAGGCCCTAGCGCGGCAAACACAGCCTGCTGAGTGTCCGGCGGCGGGGTTTGCCCGCCCCGCTCCCACCTTGAGACGGTCGCCTGATCCACCTGCAGCAACTCGGCCAGATGAGATTGTTTGTACCCGACCGACCGGCGCAACCGTTTCAGGCGTTTGCCAAAGCCGGGGTACCCGCGTGTTTCAAGCCTGTTCCCTGATGTCAGAACGCTCATGGCCAGCACAGCCTTTCCGGTACATCACTCCGCCGGTTCCGGCTCATCGATTTGCGCCACGCGCGCACCGGATTTGTTCGAGGTCACAACCCCCAGCGATTTCAGCTTGCGGTGCAGCGCGCTGCGCTCCATCCCAACAAAGCTGGCGGTGCGGCTGATATTGCCGCCGAAGCGATTGATCTGGGTCAGCAGATATTCACGCTCGAACGCTTCACGCGCTTCACGCAAAGGCAAGGTCGCCAGCGCACCGGACAGGACAACACGGCCCGACTCTTCGGCCTTATCCTCGTCGCTCGGCAATTCACGAGCCTCAATCGGCCCGGTGCCATCGCCCAAAATTAGCACCCGTTCGATCAGGTTCTTCAACTGGCGCACATTGCCCGGCCAAGTCATGGTTTGCAGCAGCGCCACGGCCTCTTCCGACAATTCGCGGATCGGCAGACCTTGGGTTTCGTTGCACATTTCGATGAAGTGCTGGGCCAGAACCGGAATATCCTCGCGCCGGTCTTCCAGCGACGGCACCGCAATCGGCACCACGTTCAGGCGGTGATACAATTCCTCCCGGAAGCGTTCGGCTGCGATCTCGTCGTCCAGATCCTTGTTCGTCGAGGAGATCACGCGCAAATCGACCCGCACCTTGTCGCTGCCGCCAACCCGCTGGAATTGCTGATCGACCAGCACCCGCAGGATTTTCGACTGCGTGCCCAGCGGCATATCGGCGACCTCATCAAAGTAGATCACACCGCCATGGGCTTCTTCCAGCAAGCCCGATTCCACCCCGCGTTCCGAGGATTCGCGGCCAAACAGAACCTCTTCGACCCGCTCCGGCTCGATCCCGGCGCAGTTGACGGTCACAAACGGCGCGTTGGCGCGGTTGGAATGGGCGTGGATATAGCGCGCGGCGATCTCCTTGCCCGACCCGGCCGGACCGCTCAGCATCACGCGACCGTTCGACTTGGTGACCTTGTCCAATTGGCCCTGCATCGCCCGGAACGAGGCCGATTTGCCGATCATGTCCGAATTGCTGACCTCTTTGCGTTTCAGCGAGGCATTCTCGCGGCGCAGGCGCGAGGTTTCCATCGCGCGGCGGATCACCACCATCAGTTGGTCGATGTTAAAGGGCTTCTCGATAAAGTCATACGCGCCCTGCTTGATCGCGGCGACCGCGATCTCGATATTGCCGTGACCCGAAATGATCACCACCGGCACATCCGGGTTGTCGCGTTTGACCGCCTTCAGAATATCGATGCCGTCCATCCGACTGTCTTTCAGCCAGATATCCAGGATCAACAGCCCTGGCGGTTCGGCATTGATCGACGACATGCACTCGTCCGAGTTTGCCGCCAGCCGTGTGGAATAGCCTTCGTCCTCCAGAATGTCGGACACCAGCTCGCGAATATCGCGTTCGTCATCTACGATCAGAATGTCGCTCATCTTTGGCCTGCTTTCAGTTTGTTGGTTTTAATCGCCTGCTTCTGTGGCGCTGAATTGGTGGGCAGATTCGCCCCCGGCAAACGGATCACGGCCATCGCGCCAAAATGGTCCTGTCCGTCGAATACGGGCGCGTCTTCAAGCGTCAGCGCTCCGCCATGTTCCTCGATAATTTTCTTGACGATGGGCAGGCCCAGCCCGGTCCCTTCGTCGCGTGTGGTCACATAAGGTTCAAACAACCGCGCCCGGTCTTCGGGCAGACCGATACCGTTGTCCGCAATGGTGATGATCGTACCCGCGTCATCGTCGGAAACGGCCACCTTGATCTGTGGCTTCAGGTTTTCAGGCGCACCTTTTTCCTTCAAGGTATCAATGGCTTCGCCTGCGTTCTTGATCAGGTTTGTGAGCGCCTGATTGAGCATGGTCGCATCCAGATCCGCCGCGATTGGTTGATCTGGCAAATCCGCATCGATCTGCACGGTTGGCTGCCCGGCCTGCTGCAGCAACACAGCCTCGCGCACCAAGGCGACAACGTCTTCCTCACGCCGTTCCGGCTCGGGCATGCGTGCGAATTTCGAAAACTCGTCCACAATCCGCCGCAAGTCATTGGTCTGGCGCACAATAACGTCGGTCATCGACTCGAGGCTATCGCAATCCTCTTCGTCCAGCTTGCGCGAGAATTTGCGTTTGATCCGCTCGGCGCTCAGCTGGATCGGGGTCAGCGGGTTCTTGATCTCGTGCGCAATCCGCCGGGCCACGTCGCCCCACGCCGCCATCCGCTGGGCGCTGACCAGATCGGTGACGTCATCAAAGGCCACAACATAGCCTTCTAATCCGCCATCCTCACCGCGCCGTGTGGCCATGCGGACCAGAAGGTTCTCCAACTGCCCCTTGCGGGTCACTTTTATTTCGCCCTGCACAGCCTCTTGCCCGCTGTCCTTCAAGCTCTCGAACAGAGGCAAAAACTCAGGCACCGCAATACCGATGGCCAGATGCTGTTCGCCACGAGACCAGTCCAGCAACCGTTCGGCTGAACGGTTGACGAAGGTCACGCACCCATCCGGGTCTACCCCGACAACGCCCGATGTCACCGAGCTTAGCACCGAGTCGAACAGGCGGCGGCGGCTTTCGATCTGACGTGTGTTCTCCAGCAACGTGTCACGCTGGCCCTTCAACTGTCGGGTCATCTGGTTGAAATACCGCCCCAGCATGGCGATTTCGTCGTCGCTGGCCTCTTCGATCACCTGAACGCTCAGGTCTCCCGCGCCGACGCGCTGCGCGGCGGTTGTCAGACGTCCCACGGGGCGCGAGAGACGCTCGGCAAACCACATGCCCAGGGACATGGCTGCAAGGATCAGGATCAGCGCAAATCCTAGATACAAAAGGCCAAATTCGAACAGCACCCGTCCCCGTTCGCTTTCGAGCTGTTGGTAGAACTGCGCCGTTTCCTTGGTATCGTCCAGCAGGGTCAGCAACTGGCCGTCCACTTCGCGACTGACATAGAGGTAGCGGTCCAGAAAGGCCTGCAAGGGCACCAGCGCGCGGAATTCGTTGTTTTCCCAATCGGCGATGATCAAAAGGCCATTATCCGTTGCCTCGATCATCTGCTCGGGCGTCGGGGCCTCGTAATTGAACAGATAAGACCGATCCCCGCGCGAGCGGATCTCACCACTGCCATCGATCACATAGGCCTCGCGCAGGCCGCGCTGGATCTGGGATTGCCCCTGCGCCAGAACCTCGCGCAGTTCTGCGTCCGAGATGTAGAAATCGCGCGAGCGGGCATTGTCGAGATAAAGCGCCAGAACAGCGGCGTCCTGTGTCAGCCCTTGGCGGTGTTCAAGCTCATACGCTTCGGCTGCGGTCAGGGATGAGCCTACTACCTGCCGCACACGGTCCGAGAACCAGCCCTCAAGGCCGATATTCACCGTCAGCCCTGCAAAAATCGCCACGGTGACTGTGGGCACCAGCGCCAGCAGCGTAAAGGCCCCGATCAGACGCAAATGCAGGCGAGAGCCTGCCGATTTCGCCCGTCGAGCCGCGATCAGGCTGCCCAACTGGCTCAGCACAAGGGCCGCCACAACCAGCACGTAAACCAGATCTGCAAGAAGAATCAGACGCAATGTCGGGGCGGTCGCCCCCAGATCAAACGGACCAATGACAAGATAGGTTGCAAGCGCCAAGGCAGGTCCTAGAAGAACCAGCCCCAAGGTGCCGAAATTGCGCAGTTTTCGGGATTTTCGCCATCGACTAATCGATGGGATCATCCCGCTCTGTGCTCGGGTTGCCACCGTCTGCCCTCATTCTGATGTGTCGCTTGCGCGACGAACCGCCATATGTCGTGGTCATTGCCCAGGCGATACCCGGATGCCACGCTTTGTGTGGCGATATTACATCAGTTTGCGACGGCGTGTCACCTGAATATCGAGGTCTGTAATCTTTTTCCGCAGCGTATTGCGGTTGATTCCCAGCAAATCCGCGCATTTCGCCTGATTTCCACCGGTCGCTTCCAGCGCGATTTCGATCAGCGGTGCCTCAACTTCGCGCAGGATACGCTGGTACAGGCCCGGAGGCGGTAGCATGTTGCCGTGCAGGTCGAAATACCGCCGCAGATGCCGTTCAACGGACGTGGACAGCTTCTCGCGCTCGCCCCCGCCCAGAACCGGTTCGGCCTCGGGCTGGCTGCCCAGTACCATTTCGACCTCAGCCTTTGAAATCTCATCCGCGCGGCTGGTCAGGCTCAGGCGTCGTATCGCGTTTTCCAACTGCCGCACGTTGCCGGGCCAGGAATAACGCCGGACCAGCTCGACCGCATCAGCGCTGAGCCAGCGCTTGGTGCCGCTGTCACGTTCTTCGCGGGCCAGAAAGTGCTCGGCCAGCAGGGTGATGTCATCGACCCGCTCGCGCAGGGCTGGCACATGGATCGTTGCGCCGCACAGGCGATAATACAGGTCCTGCCGAATGCGACCGCTTTCCATTCCGTCCGTCAGGTCCAACTGGCTGGTGGCCATAAAGCGCGGCACGTGATCGCCCGGCGTGTCCATCATCCGAACGATCCGGGCCTGAATCTCGTCATCGATATCGGCAATCTCATCGATCAGCAGCGTGCCGCCGCGCACGCGGGCCATGACGCGCGCGGGGCCTTCAAGGTCACGCAGGTCGGCCGCCGTTGCGGTCACAAAGGGCAAGGTACGCCGGTCCGAGAAATCGTGAATAGCGCGCGCAATCAGGGACTTACCGGTTCCACTTTCACCAGAAATCATCACCGAAAGATCGGTATTCATCACCCGCGCGACCAAACGATAAAGCGACTGCATGACCGGGGTGCGCCCGACCAGAGGCAACTCATCCGGGCGGTCGCTTTGTTCGGTTTCAGGCTCGGTATGCAGGCGCTGTTTCTGCTCTAACGCGCGCGCGGTGCGCTTCATCAGATCGGGCAGATCGAACGGCTTGGGCAGGTAATCATAGGCATCCGCCTCGGCCGCCTGAATCGCCGTCATGATGGTGTTCTGGGCCGAGATCACGATGACCGGCAATCCGGGCCGGTCCTGAGCGATTTTCGGCAACATTTCCAGACCGTTCCCGTCCGGCATGACCACGTCCGAGATCACAACATCCCCCTTGCCCTCGCCCACCCAGCGCATCAGCGTGGTCAGCGAGGATGTGGCGTGCACCTTGCATCCGGCCCGCGTCAGGGCCTGGGTCAGAACGGTGCGGATCGTGCGGTCGTCATCTGCGACCAGAACGGTGCCATCCATCAGGTGCTCTCCTTCGATATGCTCTCTGCCGGTGCGCGGCGCAGCGACAGTTTAAAGACGGTGCGTCCCGGAACGGATTCGGCTGAAATCCAGCCGTCATGGTCCGAGATGATCTTGCTGACCAATGCCAACCCCAGTCCGGTTCCGTTTTCCTTGCCGGACACGAACGGGTCGAAGATATCGCTGCGGATTTTCTCTGGCAGGCCCGGCCCGTCATCGATGATTTCGATCTGCAGGGGCAGCGAATGGCCCGAACCATCACTGCGGCGCAGCCGGAACGAATGTTCGAAATAGGTGCGCAGGCGAATTGTGCCGCCGTCCGGCCCTGCGGCCTCGGAGGCGTTCTTCAGCAGGTTCAGAACCACTTGCAGGATCTGGTCGGGATCCCCAAAGGCCAGCGGCAGGGACGGATCGTAATCCTCGATTATGGTCATGTCCGCACCGAACCCCAGCAAGGCCGAGCGGCGGGCGCGGTCCAGAACATCGTGAATATTGACCGGTTTGAAGTCAGGTTGCTGCAGGTTTCCAAACTGCTCAACCTGTTCCAGCAACTTCACGATCCGGCGGCTTTCTGCGACGATAAGATCTGTAAGTTCAAGATCTTGCGGCGGGATATTCATGCTGAGAAGTTGTGCCGCCCCGGTGATACCGGCCAGAGGGTTCTTGATCTCGTGCGCCAGCATCTCGGCCATGCCAATCGCTGATTGGGCGGCGGATTTGACGGTATTGCCACGGGTCATGCGCCCGGCCAGTTCGCGCGGGGAAATGATCATGATCATCGATCCCGGATGCCCGACCAAGGGCGCGATTTGCAGCGCGCATTGCAACGGCGCGCGGTTGCCCGAGCCTGCATCCACATCATTGACGAACAAGGGCGTGCCGTGCTGGCGGGCGCGCAGGAACGCCACTTCCAGCGGGGCATCCACGGCGATCTGATCCCAGACCGGCTCACCAATCACCGCTTTGCGCGAGGCATTCAGAAACCCCTCGCCCGAGGAATTCACGTCGGCAATCCGATCCTCGGCATCAATGATAAAGGCCGGAACCGGCAGCGAGTTCCAGATGCTTTGATCCGAGGTCATGCCGCCACCTCTGCCGTGCCGTTCAAGGCATCGCTTAGCAGGCGCAGGACCTCGTCTGAATCGCGTGAGGTCAGAACCGCCCGGCGCAACGGTGCGGGTGTTCCGGCCTCATCCATGTACCAGCCAAGATGTTTGCGCGCGACGCGCAGGCCCAGATCGGCGCCATAGAAACCCAGCATCGCCTGATAATGCGCGCGAACCATGTCGACCAGATCAGTGCCGTCCGGGATTACAGGGGCATCGGTGCCGTAAACCTCATGGCAGATCTGCGCCAGCAGCCAGGGTTTTCCCTGCGCCCCGCGCCCGACCATGACACCGTCAGCACCGGAATGGTTCAGCGCCGCGTGCGCCGCTTTGGTATCGACAATGTCGCCATTTGCGATGACGGGGATCGAGACCGCCTCTTTCACCGCGCGGATCGCCCGCCAATCGGCCCGACCCTTATAGAACTGACAGCGCGTGCGACCGTGGATCGTAACCATCTGAATGCCAGCCCCTTCGGCCCGGCGCGCCACATCCGGCGCGTTCAGCAGCGCATCATCCCAGCCCAACCGTGTTTTCAGGGTGACGGGCACGTCCACGGCCTCGACCACCGCCTCGATCAGCGTCAGCGCGTGATCGGGCGTTTTCAGCAGGGCCGAGCCGGAATAGCCGTTTGTAACCTTCTTGGCCGGGCAGCCCATGTTGATGTCGATCACCCGCGCGCCGCGGTCCGCGACCTGACGGGCGGCCTCGGCCATCCAATGCGCCTCGCGCCCGGCAAGCTGGACGGCGGTGTTTTCCACATCCGCAGACAATTCGGCCCGTTCGCGCACGCCCGGTTTGGCCTGCACCATCTCCTGACTGGCGACCATTTCGCTGACGACCAATCCGGCCCCAAAGCGCATCACCAGATCGCGAAAGGGCCGGTCCGTGATTCCGGCCATTGGGGCCAGTAACACCGGCGGGTTCAGGGTTTTGTCAGCAAGATGCAGGGTCAACGTGCCTAATCCTTGAGCATTTGGGGTTTTGATATCGAATTCCGCGCATATGAACAACAAAACGGCGGGTCACAAGCCTGCAAAATCATCACTTGCCTATTTTTTAATCACGTTAACGCGGGTGATTGCCTCTGCATTCACCGCCCCCTAAACAATGGCGAGAACCACGGAAGGCCGAGCCCCAAATGACAACCGCCGCCATCATCGTCGCCGCCGGACGCGGAACCCGCGCCGGAGGGGGTGCGCCGAAGCAATGGCGCACGCTGGGCGATCGCACAGTGGCAGACTGGACCATCGCCAGGTTTCGCGGTCAGGTCGATCAGATCGTTCTGGTGCTTTCGCCCGACGACGACGCGGCGTGGGCGGCATATCGAACCAGTGGCCTGACCCTGACCGCAGGCGGCAATGACCGGTCCGAATCCGTGCGCAACGGGTTGGCGGCGTTGGCGGACCAAGGCGTCACCCGCGTTCTGATCCACGATGTCGCCCGCCCCTGCGTGGCGGAAAACACTATTCGAAACGTGTTGGAGGCTCTGACCTCGGCCAAGGCCGCTGCACCGGGTCTGGCGGTCACGGACGCGCTTTGGACCGGGGCGGATGGTTCGGTTACTGGCACGCAGGACCGCACGGGCCTGTTTGCGGCGCAAACCCCGCAGGGGTTTGATTACGAGGCGATCACCGAAGCACATGCCGCCCATCCCGGCGGCGCAGCGGATGATGTCGAGGTCGCGCGCGCCGCAGGGCTGGACGTGACCATCGTGCCGGGCGACCCGGATAATATCAAAATCACACGACCCGAGGATTTTGCCCGGGCAGAACGCATATTGGGGCTGGATATGGATGTAAGGCTGGGCAACGGCTATGACGTGCACCGCTTTGGCGAGGGGGATCACGTAATCCTGTGCGGCGTGAAAATCCCGCATGAGCGTGGGTTGCAGGGCCATTCGGATGCGGATGTGGGCATGCACGCGGTGACGGATGCGATCTATGGCGCACTGGCGCAGGGCGACATCGGGCAGCATTTTCCGCCATCTGACCCGCAGTGGAAGGGGGCCGACAGCGAGATCTTTCTGCGCCACGCCGTCGAACTGGCCGGGCAAATGGGCTATCGCATCTCGAACGCCGATTGCACGCTGGTCTGCGAATACCCCAAGATCGGACCCCATGCGCAGGCGATGCGGGAAGAGATGTCCAGAATCATGGGTTTGCAGGTCGGTCAGGTCTCGGTCAAGGCCACCACATCCGAGCGTCTGGGCTTTACCGGGCGCAGTGAGGGCATCGCCGCTTTGGCCACCGCCTGTCTGGTGAAGGCATGAACGCCGCGCGCCTGATCGGAACCGTCTGTGGCGTGGGCCACCTGCGTCCGGCTCCGGGGACCTGGGGATCGCTGGCCGCCCTGCCCCTGGCCTGGCTGTTGCACACATTGGGTGGCTTTCCGCTGCTGGCCATTGCCACCGTTGCGACCTTTATCGCAGGCGTGTGGGCAACGCGCGTGATGACCGCTGGTCAGGACGATCACGACCCGTCGGAAATCGTGATTGATGAGGTCGCGGGCCAGTTCATCGCGCTCTGGGCCGTGTCCTATCCGGCCTGGGCGCACGGGATTGAGATCACGGCGCTCTGGCCCGGTTGGATTGCGGGTTTCCTGCTGTTCAGGTTGTTCGACATCACCAAACCCGGCCCCGTCGGCTGGGCCGACCGGCGCAATGACGCGATGGGCGTGATGCTAGACGATGTGATCGCCGGGGTGTTCGCTGCGATTGGCGTCGCGGTTCTGGCCGGTATCGCACATGGGGTTCTGGGGCTGTGACCGCCGCCGCCCTGCTTGATCTGGCAAAGGCACGCGGCGTCATGATCGCCACGGCCGAAAGCTGCACCGGAGGTATGGTGGCCGCCGCCCTGACCGATATTCCCGGCAGTTCCGCCGTGGTCGAACGCGGGTTTGTGACCTACACCAACCAAGCCAAGCAGGACTTGCTGGGTGTGCGCCCTGACACTCTGGACGCCTACGGCGCGGTGTCCGAAGAGGTCGCCCGCGAAATGGCCGAAGGCGCGCTGCGCAACTCGCAGGCGCAATTGGCCGTATCGGTCACCGGCATCGCAGGCCCCGGCGGATCCGAGTTCAAGCCCGAGGGGCGCGTGTGCTTTGGGCTGGCCGGTGACGGGCTGGAAACCTGCACCGAAACCGTCGAATTCGGTGCTTTGGGACGGGACCATGTGCGCAAAGCGGCGCGGGATCATGCGCTGGCCCTGCTGCGTCAGGCCTTTTCCTAAACCGCCCGTTTTTCGGGCATTCACCCGCAACTGATGCAAAAACTGTCATCAGTTGAACAAAAGACGCCAAATTAGGCGCAAATTTCCACCCCTGCCTCTTTTTTCCTCACCCCGCCTCCGCTTCAACGCCCCGCACAATCACTCACACGGCTCCGACCTGCCCCGATGGGCGTCCCGGAGCATCCGCAGGGAAAAGGAGACCGGCCCATGAACGGAGCCGACACAGCCTGGATCATCGTTGCAACCGCACTGGTCCTGTTTATGACATTACCGGGGCTTGCCCTGTTCTATGGCGGCCTTGTGCGCGCCCGCAACGTGCTGAGCGTTTTCATGCACTGTTTCAGCATCGCCTGCCTGATGAGCGTCCTTTGGCTGGTCGCGGGGTATACCATCGCCTTCGGCCCCGGCGAAAGCGGGCTGTGGGGCGGCTTGGGCAAAGCGTTCCTGAACGGCGTCGATGTGGACAGCCTTGCAGGCACCCTGCCCGAGATCCTGTTCTTCGCCTTTCAGATGACCTTTGCCATCATCACCCCCGCGCTGATCGTCGGCGCTTATGTGGAACGCGTGGGCTTTGGCTTTGTCCTGACGTTCTCGGCGCTGTGGATGTTGCTGTGCTACGCGCCGGTGGTGCACTGGATCTGGGGCGGCGGGATGCTGGCCGATGGTGGAATTCTGGGTGAGATCGGCGTGCGCGACTTTGCGGGCGGCATCGTTGTCCACGAAACCGCCGGTCTGGCCGCGCTGATCATCGCTGTCATCCTCGGCCCCCGCCGCAACCGCACGACACCGCCGCACAATCCGGGCTTTGTCATGGTCGGTGCCGCGATGCTGTGGGTCGGCTGGTTCGGCTTCAACGGCGGCTCGCAACTGGCCGCTGACGGAGGGGCCGCGATGGCCATGACCGTCACACATCTGTCCGCGGCCACCGCCTCGCTAACTTGGGCGCTGTGGGAGAAAATCCGCTTTGGCAAAGCCTCGATGGTCGGTCTGGTGACTGGCACCATCGCGGGTCTGGCCTCGATCACGCCGGCCTCGGGCTTTGTCGGCCCGGTTCAGGCGCTGATCATCGGCGCTGTGGCAGGCATCCTGTGCCAGGAGGCGGTGTTCGTGATCCGCAACAAGCTGAATATCGACGACACGCTGGACGTGTTCGCGGTGCATGGGGTGGGCGGCATCTTTGGCACCCTGATGATTGCACTGTTCGGTCTGGGCACCTGGACCGCGCAACTGGGCGGGCTGGTGATCGTGGGTGTCTTTACGTCAGTTGTCACGATTGTACTGGTCAAGGTGGTTGCACTGATCACCCCACTTCGCGTAGACGCCGAGACCGAAACAAACGGGCTCGATCTGTCGGTACACGGCGAGCGGGCCTATGACATGAGCAGCTAAGCCCACCTTGGCATGCTCTGCCCGTAAGGGCCTAAGCGGACCTCTTGGGGGTCCGCTTTTCTTTTTTCACCCCCTCGACTCCGGCCAAAGGGTCAGGCTATCAGCCCGCAACGTGTTTTCAGCCCAGAGGTTTGCACCATGATCCCCAGCTCATTCCCCGATAGCACCGAAATCGCCCGCCTGACCGCGCGCATGCTGCTGGAGATCAAGGCCGTGCATTTCAATTCGCGCGAGCCGTTCACGCTGGCCTCTGGCCTGCCCAGCCCGACCTATATCGACTGCCGCAAGCTGATCTCATACCCCCGCATCCGCTCGACCCTGATGGATTTCCTGACCGTCACCGTGATGCGCGAGGCTGGGTTCGAGGCGTTCGACAATATCGCAGGCGGCGAGACGGCGGGCATCCCCTTTGCTGCAATGGTGGCCGAGCGTATGGCTCTGCCGATGACCTATGTGCGGAAGAAACCCAAAGGCTACGGCCGCAACGCCCGCATCGAAGGCGCGATGAGTGAAGGGGAACGCGTGCTGCTGGTCGAGGACCTGACCACCGATGGTGGCAGCAAACTGTCCTTTGTCGATGCGATCCGCGAAACCGGCGCGACCTGCGGGCATACGGCGGTCATTTTCTACTACGGAATTTTCCGTGAGACCGAAAAGACGCTGGGCGATCATGGCGTGAAGCTGCACAGCCTTTGCACATGGTGGGACGTTCTGGCCGAGGCCAAGGCGCAAAAGGCCTTTGACGAAGAGACCCTTAGCGGCGTCGAAGCCTTCCTGAACGACCCGCGCGGCTGGCAAGAGGCCAATAAACCAACGTAAACCTCTTGTGGAAGGATTGGGGATAACCCCGGAAGAATCGGCCAGTTCGCCACGATATCTGGTGACTTTTCCCGCAATTCCTACATAATAAGCTACGCATACACAGGCATCCAAGCTGTCTGGAAAGTTATCCCTAGGCTTTACCCTAAGTTAGCCACAGGTATTTCCAGATAGCTTGCGACAGTATTTCGCGTGTAAAACCTCGGAACGGGCAGCGGGGACAAAATGAACGAGATCAGCAGTATCGAGCAGGCAGCGGCACAGATTCAGAACGCCGAAACCATGCCGCATTCCATTGAGGCCGAACAGCAGCTTCTGGGTGCAATCCTGACCAATAACGACCTCTATGACCGGGTCGCCTCGATCATTGGGGCCGAGCATTTCTATGATCCGGTCCATGCCCGCATCTATGAGGTCGCGGCCAACCGCATCGCCAAGAATGCGCTGGCCTCGCCCGTGACGCTGAAATCCTTCATGGCCGAGGATGAGGGCCTGAAGGAACTGGGCGGACCGGCCTATCTGGTCAAACTGGCAGGTGCGTCGATCAGCGCCTTTGCGGTGCATGACTACGCCCAGATGATCTATGACCTCGCCATCCGGCGCGAGCTGATCCGGCTGGGCCGGGACATCTCGGACAAGGCGGCGCGGGTTGATGTGTCCAGCGAGCCGAAAGAACAGATCGTCGAGGCCGAGCAACAGCTCTATCAGCTATCCGAGCAGGGCCAGACCGAACAGGGGTTTCAATCCTTCCTCAAGGCGGTCACAGAAGCCGTCAACGTCACCAACGAGGCTTACCAGCGCGGTGGCGGCATGGCGGGGATTTCCACCGGTCTGGCCGATCTCGACAAGCAATTGGGCGGGTTGCACCCATCCGACCTGATCATTCTGGCGGGGCGTCCGTCGATGGGGAAAACATCGTTGGCGACCAACGTGGCGTTCAACGTGGCCAAAGCCTACAAACGCGGGCTGAAACCCGATGGGTCCGAGGGCGCGATTGACGGCGGCGTGGTGGGTTTCTTCTCGCTTGAAATGAGCGCCGAGCAGCTTGCAGGCCGGGTTCTGGCCGAGGCATCCGAAATCTCAAGCCACAAGATCCGTCAGGGCGACATGACCGAGGCCGAGTTCCGCCGTTTCGTGGACGCAGCCAAGGAACTGGAAGCCTGCCCGCTGTTCATCGACGACACCCCTGCCCTGCCCATTTCTCAGCTTGCTGCCCGCGCACGGCGGTTGAAGCGGACGCATGGTCTGGACCTGCTGGTGATCGATTATCTGCAATTGTGCCGCGGCATGGCCGAAAATCGCGTCAACGAGATTGCCGAGATTTCGATGGGCATGAAAGCCATCGCCAAAGAGTTGAACATCCCGGTGATCGCCCTGTCCCAGCTGTCGCGTCAGGTCGAAAACCGCGATGACAAACGCCCGCAACTGTCCGACCTGAGGGAATCGGGCTCGATCGAACAGGATGCCGATGTGGTGATGTTCGTGTTCCGCGAAGAATATTACAAGGAACGCGAAAAGCCCGGCGATCACGAGCTGGAAAAGATGGAAGAGTGGAAGCAGGCCATGGAACGCCTGCACGGCAAGGCCGAGGTTATCGTCGGCAAGCAGCGCCACGGCCCCATCGGCACGGTCGAACTGTCCTTCGAGGCGCAGTTCACGCGCTTTGGCAATCTGGTCAAACCCTGGCAACAGGGCGGCGAGATCGAAGGGTACTAAGCCACGCTGGTGCCGGGCACCCCTGTCCCACGGGGAGAATGCCGTTGCCTCTCACCTGTACGGCAGGCTGGGTATGGGGCTAGATATAGGCCATGCTCTGAAAAGGACGCGCGGAATTTGCCAGCCATCATCTCGGAAATTCGCTATCGCAACGGTCCGGGCTTCAACAACCCGGATGACGACTTCATCGAAATCCGGGTGCCCACGGGCCAGAGTGTCTCGGGCCTGACGGTCGAGGTGTATAACCCCAACGGCACAGTGCGCAGCACAACGTCGGTCGATAGCGGCACCATGACCACCGTCGGCGGGTTCGACTATTACGTTTTGAACGCGCGCATCAATCGCTTTGGCGCGGTATCCCTTGATGACAATGGCACCGTTCTGGGGTTCGTGTCATTCGACGGCGACGTCACGGCCACCGAAGGGGCCGCCGATGGTCTGACCGCAAACCGCATTGGCAACGACAGCGATCCGGACCTGACAAATTCAACGCAGTCTGTCACATCGACCGATGGCATCAACTACGTCGTCAACGACAACCCCAGCCCAGGCGCGCCCTGTTTTGCGACCGGCACTCTGATCCTGACCGACAGCGGGCAGATTGCCGTCGAAAACCTGAAACCCGGCGACCGGGTCCTGACGGCAACCGGGGCGTATCTGCCTCTGCGGCTGAATCTCTCCCGCGCTCTGCGACAGTCCGAGCTGATCTCGCAACCCGAGCTGCGCCCGATCCGTATCGTGGCCGGAGCCTTGGGCCAAAGCTTGCCGGGGCGCGATCTGCTGGTTTCGCGTCAACATCGCATGCTGGTGCGGTCGCCGATTGCCGGGCGGATGTTTGGAACGCAGGACGTGCTGATCTCGGCAATCCGGCTGACCGACCTGCCCGGTATTTTCATCGACAACAGCATCACTCAGGTCACCTATCACCATCTGGTGTTTGATTGTCATGTTGTTCTGTTTGCCGAAGGCGCGCCCAGCGAAAGCCTGTTCACCGGCCCGCAGGCCGTGTTTGCCGTCACGCCAGAGGCGCGGACTGAATTGCTGGCCTTGTTCCCCGCGCTGAACGCTGCTGAGGCACAAACCGGCAAGCCTGCCTGTTTCATTCCCAGCGGTAAGCAGCAGCGCAAACTGGTGGCGCGGCATCTGAGTAACGAAAAACCGCTGCTGTCGCCGCCTGCGCAGGGATAGGCTTGACCCGAAGCGGGTCAACGATAATTGGCTTCAGCCGCGTTTGACGCCAGATGTCACATAATCCAAACCCCTTTCAAACAATGGTGTTTTTGCAGAAGATTACGCTCGACAGCCGCGCGGACCGTTTGTACTCAGCCAGATGCTGCCTATGTCGCAGCGTATCTTGTCGGGAAAAGCCCGATACCCCCTTGACCTGCCACGACGCAATGGCATGAACGACGCATGAGTACAGCACGACTAACAATCAATCTTCAGGCCGTTGCCAGCAACTGGCGGGCGCTGGATGCAAAGACCAATGTTGAAACCGGCGCCGTGGTCAAGGCCGACGCCTATGGGTTGGGGGCCGGACCCGTCAGCGGCGCGCTGGCCGAGGAAGGCGTGCGCAAGTTTTTCGTCGCCGTCGCCGAGGAAGGCGTCGCCGTGCGTGAGGCTGTTGGCCCCGGGCCGATGGTAGCCGTGTTTTCCGGCCATATGGAGGGTGACACCGATCTGCTGCGCGATCACGATCTGACGCCGCTGATCAACTCGGCCGAGCAGTTCCAGCGCCATATGCAGGCCCTGCCCGATCACCCGTTCGGCATCCAGCTTGACAGCGGCATGAACCGTCTGGGGCTGGAACCCGCCGACTGGGCCGAGCTGCGCCCCATGGCCGAGGCGCTGAACCCGGTGGTCGTGATGTCCCACCTCGCCTGTTCGGACGAGCCCGATCATCCGATGAACCAGCAGCAGTTGAAAACCTTCCGCGAGATGACGGACGGTGTCACCGCGCCGCGCTCGCTTGCGGCGACGGGCGGGACATTGCTGGGGCCCGAGTTCCATTTCGACTTCTGCCGTCCGGGCGTCGGCCTGTACGGTGGCATGCCCTTTGCCGGGGCCAAGCCGGTGGTCACGGTTGATCTGCCGGTCATTCAGGTCCGCGCCGTGGAAGTCGGAGAATCCGTAGGCTATGGCAACAGCTGGACTGCCCGGCGTCCATCGCGCATCGCCACAGTGGCGGCGGGATATGCGGACGGACTGCACCGCGCGATTGGCGGCGGCATTGATACGTTTTCGGGCGATCAGCCCTGCCCGGTCGTGGGCCGTATCTCGATGGATCTGATCACCGTCGATGTCACCGACCTGCCGCAGGACCCCGAACGCCTGCGCATCCTGAACGGCCATCAGACGGTGGATGATCTGGCCGAGGCCGCAGGGACGATCGGTTATGAAATTCTGACGTCACTGGGCCGCAGGTACTCGCGGGGTTACGTGGAATGAACCCCATTCTGATGCTTGGCGGATTGGGCCGCGCGGTCCTGAACATGCTGGCTGCGTTCGGACGCGTCGCCTTATTCGCGCTGGACGCGGTGTCGCATATCTTTCGACCGCCCTTCTACCCGCGCGAATTCGCCATGGCATTGCTGAATATCGGCTGGCTGTCCCTGCCCGTGGTAGGCCTGACCGCAATCTTCACCGGTGGCGCGCTGGCCCTACAGATCTATTCCGGCGGCGCACGTTTCAATGCCGAGGCCGTGGTCCCCCAGATCGTCGCCATCGGCATGGTGCGGGAACTTGGCCCCGTACTGGTCGGCCTGATGATCGCCGCGCGCGTGACTTCGTCCATCGCCGCAGAAATCGCGACCATGAAAGTGACCGAACAGATTGACGCTTTGGTCACGCTGTCCACCCACCCGATGAAATACCTGACCGCCCCTCGCGTGCTGGCGGCGGTGATCACCGTTCCTGCTTTGGTCGCGGTGGGCGATGTGATCGGCATCATGGGCGGCTATACGGTTGCCACGCAAAACCTGGGCTTCAACCCAGCGACCTATCTGAAAAACACGGTGGATTTCCTTGAGACGCGCGACATCGTTTCATCACTGGTCAAGGGGGCCGCCTTCGGCATGATCGCGGCCATCATGGGCTGCTATTACGGCATGTCCTCGGGCCGCGGCGCGCAAGGCGTGGGCCGCGCCACCAAAGGCTCGGTCGAGGCCGCCGCCGTGCTGATCCTGGCCGCCAACTTCGTTCTCACGGGGGTGTTCTTCTCGCTATGATCCGGATGGAGAACGTACACAAAGCCTTTGGCGACAACCACGTCCTGCAGGGCATGAACCTTGAGATTCCCAAGGGCACCTCGATGGTCATCATCGGTGGCTCGGGTACTGGCAAATCGGTGGCGCTGAAATGCATCCTCGGCCTGATAAAACCCGACAGCGGCATGATCTATGTGGACGGCAAAGACGCCACAAAGGGTGACCGAGATGCCTTTCTGGCCCGGTTCGGGATGCTGTTTCAGGGCGCGGCGCTGTTTGACTCGCTACCCGTCTGGCAGAACGTCGCCTTCCGCCTGCTGCGCGGGCCGCTGAAACGCCCGCCAGAATACGCCCGCGAGATTGCCATCGAGAAACTGCGCCGCGTGGGCCTGAAATCCAACGTGGCCGACCGTTTCCCGTCGGAACTGTCCGGCGGGATGCAGAAACGCGTCGGCCTCGCCCGCGCCATCGCCGCCGAGCCCGAGATCATCTTTTTCGACGAGCCCACCACCGGGTTGGACCCGATCATGTCCGGCGTCATCAACGACCTGATCCGGGAAATCGTGACTGAAATGGGCGCAACGGCCATGACCATCACCCACGACATGAGCTCCGTCCGCGCGATTGCCGACAACGTGGCGATGCTGCATGACGGGGTGATCCAGTGGACCGGGCCTGTGGGCCAGATGGACGCCTCGGGCGATCCGTATCTGGAGCAGTTCATCAGCGGGAGTGCAGAAGGGCCGATTGAGGCGGTGCGGTAGGAGATACTAGGCATGAATGAGCTAATTAGCGAACTATCATTTTGTGTAGAGTCAGAACGAACAAATACGAGGTTGCTCCACAGAGTTAAAGCATTTGCCACCTCTCTGGAAGATGGACCACGAGCAGCAATAGAAAATCTGGACGATGCATACGATGCGAGTGTTGATGACGGTCAGTATCATGTCGCGCTCAAGGAAATGGAAAGAGTGCTTGGCTACCTCGAAGGCTTAAATGAAAGCTTCCAGCAGCCTCAAGAAAGCCATCTAGACGCGGAACTAGCTCCGCGATTCAGTTTGAAGAAAGAAGACAAACAGCGAGTTTTGGAACTATGCTCAGAGATGAGGAAAATTGTCTTAGCAACCGAGATTTTTGATCAACCTCACAAACGCCGCCTGCTCAACCGCATTGCGGGAATCGAGCACCAAGTTGAACAACCCGACGGGCTGCTGGATATAGTTAGAGCTGGGGTATCTGACGTTGGAGAGACGCTAGGGAAATTTGGAAAAGATATCGAACCTCTAACTAAGCGCATGAAGGAAGTATCGCAAATCGCGCGTGCCGGATCGAAGGAGTATGATCAGATTCCGGCACCCGACGAAGTAAAACGTCTCCCCGCCCCAGATGAAGAATCTGAGGAATGACCCTCCGCCTCGCCACCCTCTCGCTCCTGATCCTCTACCCCATCGCGTGGTTCGCCCCGCTGATGCGCGCCGGTCTCCTCCCCATCTTTGGCCTCAGCGAGATCAGCGTCATCACCGGCCTCCAGTCGCTTTGGAAATCCGACGTCTTCCTCGCGCTGGTCGTCACAATCTTCGCCCTCGTCGCGCCTTACGTCAAAACCATCGGCACCGCGCTGATCCAATGGGACCTGATGGATGCTCGGCTACAACCCGCACTGAACATCCTCGGCAAACTGGCAATGGCCGACATCTTCCTGATCGCGCTTTATATCACGCTGGCCAAGGGCATCTCATACGCCACCATCGAAACCGCTTGGGGCCTGTACCTGTTCACCGCCTGCATTCTGGCCTCTCTGGCGCTCGGCTATATTACCGAGATGACATCCAGTTCACGAAATCCTCAGACCTAATTGATTGAAAACATTAATCTGAGTATCATTTTAGTATTCGAGCAGCAAAGTTTTTTGTCGTTTACGGGTCCGCAGCGGATCACCTTGCGTGTTTGATCTTTCCCTCCGCTTCGGCCCGGTGTGTACCGGTTTGAAAAGGAGAAGGACTATCATGGCCGCGCTCCATAACATTACATTGCAATTTCAGAATGCCGTTTTAAGACTGACTTTTTTCCTGATTTGCGCCGCAGCGCTTGGCGCAGTTGTCGCTACATCGCTGTCCGCGCTCGGCGTCTGGCCGTGGTTGTCGATGCAGGCCGGATTTGTCGGCGGCCCCATCGATGCGGGCGTCTATATCCAGATCGGGTTGACCTGCCTGATTCTCATGCTGGCCTTCTATTTGCCCTCAAACGCGCGGATGATGGCGCTGGAAAACGCGCACCGGAAGTTCTCGCTGAACATGGAGGACATCGCCCATGCCTATCAGGTGGCCCATGCCGCAGACCGCAGCGGGGCGTTTGCGCTGGCCTCGGAATTCGACGCGGTGAAGGAACGGATGGCCTTTCTGCGGGATCACCCCGACCTTCAAGCGCTGGAACCTGAAGTTCTGGAAACCGCGGCCCAGATGAGCCAGGTCAGTCAGGAACTGGCCGAAACCTATGGCGAGGATCGTGTCAGACGCGCCCGCACCTTCCTGCAACAGCGGCAGGAAGAGGTTGAGTTGTTTCAGAAGCGGATTGAGGATGCGCAGACCATCCTGCACGAGCTCAGCCAATGGACCCGCGATATCGAAATCGAGGAATCCATCGCCAAATCCCAACTAAGCCGCCTGCGGGACGAGTTGTTCGAGTTGCTGCCGGAACTTTCCGCCCAATTGCAATCCCCCCCTGATGACAGCGATCCAAGCGCGTCCAGCGTCATCGCAATGTCCCCCCCTCGGGCGGCGGAATAGGCGCGTCAGCGCCCGCTGCGGGGGATGGCCCGTCGGGCCTGAGCCCGCAGCGTGCCACCGGCGGGGATGAAAGCCCGCAAGGGCTTGAAGAACCGCCCATCCTCGGGCACCAAAGGCCACATGGCAAAGACGACTTCCTTCTCCTGCTCGGCCTGTGGTGCCACGCATACAAGATGGTCCGGCCGCTGCGACGCCTGCGGCGAATGGAACACAATCACCCAGGACGTGCCGCTTTCGGCGGGTCCGGCCAAGAAATCCCTCGGCGGCAAGCGGGGCACGTCCATCGCACTCACGGACTTGTCGACCGAGGAGACACCGCCACCCCGTACACTCAGCGGGGTGGACGAGTTGGACCGGGTGCTGGGCGGCGGCCTGGTCCCCGCATCGGCCCTGCTGGTCGGCGGAGATCCCGGCATCGGCAAATCCACCCTTCTGCTGCAAGCCGCCGCGCGGTTCGCCCGCGCGGGCGTCAAAACCATCTATGTCTCGGGCGAGGAAGCCAGCGCGCAGGTCCGAATGCGCGCCCGCCGTTTGGGGCTGGAAGATGCGCCCGTCCAACTGGCCGCCGAGACCAACCTGCGCGACATCCTTACAACGCTTGAGGCCGAGAAACCGGGCCTCGCCATTATCGACTCGATTCAGACAATGTGGGCCGACAATGTGGACAGCGCACCGGGTTCGGTGTCACAAGTCCGGGCTGCCGCGCATGAATTGACCACGTTTGCGAAACGACATGGCGTATCGATCATCATGGTCGGTCACGTCACCAAAGAAGGTCAGATCGCGGGCCCTCGAGTCGTGGAACACATGGTTGATACGGTTCTCTATTTCGAGGGCGAGCGCGGCCACCAGTTCCGCATCCTGCGCGCGGTCAAGAACCGCTTTGGCCCCGCTGATGAGATCGGCGTCTTCGAGATGACCGGAAAAGGGCTGGCGCAGGTTACAAACCCGTCGGCCCTGTTCCTGTCGGAACGCGGCACGCCCAGCCCCGGTTCCGCCGTGTTTGCAGGCATTGAAGGCACCCGCCCCGTTCTGGTGGAATTGCAGGCGCTTGTAGCCCCCTCGCCCCATTCGCAGGCGCGCCGCACGGTTGTGGGCTGGGACAGCGGGCGTCTGGCGATGATCCTTGCCGTGCTCGAGGCGCGATGCGGCGTTCCGTTCACTGGCCTGGACGTCTATCTGAATGTCGCCGGAGGCCTGAAAATCGGCGAACCCGCCGCCGATCTGGCCGTTGCCGCCGCGTTGCTGAGTGCGCGCGAAGACACTGCCCTGCCCGCAGACACGGTGGTTTTCGGAGAAATCTCTCTATCCGGGGCACTTAGACCGGCCCCGCAGACCGAAAACAGGTTGAAAGAAGCCCAAAAACTTGGTTTCACGTCGGCTATCGCTCCGGCAGGCGGCAAAACCGGTACTGTGGCAGGTCTGACACTCACCCGGCCCTCTGATTTGGTTGGGTTTGTTGGCGAAACCTTCGGAGCAGGTTAAAGTCGCGCCGCGAGGGGCAGAAAAAGAACAGGCGAGGGCCATGGAAGGTTTTACAATAATTGACGGGGTTGTGGCCCTGATCATCGTGCTGTCAGGTCTGCTGGCCTATTCGCGCGGTTTCATGCGCGAGGTTCTGGCCATCGCAGGCTGGGTCGCGGCGGCAGTCCTTGCATTCATCTTTGCGCCGCAGGCCGTGCCGTTGGTCAAAGAAATCCCCGTTGTCGGAGACTTCCTGCGCGACAGTTGCGAATTGTCGGTGATCACAGGGTTCGCTGCCGTTTTCGCCATCGCCCTGATCGTGGTCAGCATCTTCACACCGCTGTTCTCGTCACTGGTGCAGCGTTCCGCTCTGGGCGGGTTGGATCAGGCGCTTGGCTTCTTCTTCGGCATCGCGCGCGGCATCCTGCTGGTTGCCATCGCCTTCTTTGTCTACGACACGGTCATGACCGGCCAGTCCTATACAATCGTGGACGAAAGCCGCTCGGCCAAGGTATTCGAACAGTTCAGTTCGCAGATCGAAGAGCAGAACCCCGAGGCCGCTCTGGGCTGGGTCACTGCGCAGTATGAAGAGCTGGTAGCAAGCTGCACCTCGAACGGTTCGGCCCCTGCTGCTGAAAGCACCGGCAACTGATTGCTGCTTTACCAGTCTACGGAAAGCCCGGCACTGCCCGGGCTTTTTTGTGTCAAGCTAAACGAAGCCCTCGCCACCGCATACAGTGCATCGGATTGTCTTTAGCCCGAAACAGCCGTCGCAGCGGCTGGTGATCGGCTTGCCGTGAATATCGCGGCTTTTGATGACCTCGCCCGAGCCGTTGCAGATCTGACAGGGTGCCCGCCCCATGCCGCGACATCGATGGCACCGCCGCTTGGGTGTTTCATCCTTCTTCGATGGTGCCCTGTTTTGCCACATAGAAGCCCCCTGCCCGCTATATCCCCTGGTTTTCGCGCCCTTTCCGCCATGTCAGCATAAATGAAATCATATGTCATCAGCCTTGGCCCCGGATCACGGTTGCACAAATCCCACCTGCGGCATTGTGTATTTGTGATCCTTTGATGACAGGCGCGTTCTAAGGCATTATGTGGGGGCCAACCCGCCACGGAATCGGAGCTGCCGGTCTTGTTCTTTGTGTTTTCATCTGCGTGCGCCGCATCGATGATTGGCCATCTGGCTTTGGAAACACACCCAATCCCGCGTCTGGCGCAGGCCATCCGATCCCACATGCCGGTCAAACCTCTCGTCACAACGTCATAGAAATTGGAGCCCGTACATGTGTGGGATTTTGGGGATCGCAAGCCGGACACATGATGTGTTTGCGGAAATCTATGACGGGCTGCTGATGCTGCAGCACCGGGGTCAGGATGCCTCGGGGATCGTCACGTATAATGGTGAGTTTTTTCGCGAGAAAAAGGCCAACGGTCTGGTCAAGGACGTCTTCAACGCAACGGACGCTGAAACCCTGCTGGGCAAGGTTGGCATGGGCCATGTGCGCTATCCGACGGCAGGTTCCCTCAGCGCGGCTGAGGCGCAGCCATTCTTTGTGAACGCGCCCTACGGGATCTATCTGGTCCATAACGGCAACATCACCAACACCGCCGAGCAGCGTGAGAAGGTGACCGGCAAATACAGCCGCCACCTGCGCACCACGTCGGATTCCGAGATTCTGCTGAACGTGCTGGCTGACAAGGTGGCGGATGCGATCAAGGTCAACGGCAATGTCGAACCTATCCGCAACATCTTCGCGGGCGTGAAGATGACGATGGAGCGGGTGCAGGGTGCCTACTCCGTCATCTGCCTGATTGCAGGAGTCGGGATGCTGGCCTTCCGCGATCCGTACGGCATTCGCCCTCTGTCGGTGGCGGTGCGCGAAACCGACGGGGACGGCAATGACTATGCTTTTGCCTCCGAGGATGTGGCCTTCGGCATCAACGGGTTCAAGAAACTGCGCGACCTGGGCGCGGGTGAAGCAATCCTGATCGATCTGGACGGCAACATGCACGAATTCCAGGCGGTCGAAGGCAAGTTGACACCCTGTATCTTCGAGTATGTCTATCTGGCCCGTCCGGATTCACTGCTGGATGGCGTGTCGGTCTACAAAACCCAGATGCGCATGGGCCAAACGCTGGCCAAGCAGATTCAGGATTCCGGGCTTGAGATTGACCGGATCATCCCGGTTCCCGACAGCGCCCGCCCCGTGGCGCTTGAGGCTGCCAAGATCACCGGCATTCCCTATCGCGAAGGTCTGGTGAAGAACCGCTATGTCGGTCGGACATTCATCATGCCCGGTCAGGAGGAACGCCAGAAATCCGTCCGCCGCAAGCTGAACGCCATTCCGCTTGAGTTCAAGGATCACAATGTCCTGCTGATCGACGACTCGATTGTGCGCGGCAATACCATCAAGAAGATCGTGCAGATGTGCCGCGAGGCCGGGGCCAAAAAGGTCTATATCGCCAGCGCGTCGCCTCCGGTGAAATATCCCAATGTCTACGGCATCGACATGCCCACCAAGCATGAGCTGATCGCCAACGGCAAAGAAATCGAAGAAATCCGCGAGGAACTGGGCGCGGATGCCCTGTTCTATCAGCATCTCGACGATCTGGTCTGGGCGGCTAAGGAAGGCAACCCCGAGATCGAGGCCTTCGATTGTTCCTGCTTTGACGGCGATTACATTACCGGCAGCGTCAGCGACGACTACCTCGACAGTCTGGAAAACAGCAGCCGGGTCAGCAAAAAGCGCGAAGACATGCAGGTCGTTGGTGGGTCGTGGAACGGGGCCAAGCTGGCCTCGGGCTGAGGTCAGAAGGCGAATCAAGCTGAGGGGTTCAGGTCCGGGTTTTGGGCGGTTTGGGTCGGTGCAAAATCGATCACGAAAAGTTGCCGCCACATCCCCAAGTTGAACCCTTTGGATTTGCAAAGGCTTCGGCGGCGCGGTGTTTTGCACCGAAATCTGCGACGCGGCGGCAGTCTTTTGTTCCCTTTTGGCCTTTGTTAACCAACGTTCTGCTACCACTCACCAAAGGGGTCCGGGCCCTGCCCTGACCGCAGTTCATGTCCAACGCCACCGTCAAAAGCGCGGCCACCCAAAAGGGCGCGCTGAAGAAAAACTCTGTGTCTGTTCTTGGGATCTTTGGCCCCAAAAGCGATTTGCGCGCGCTGATGCGTATGGCGTCGGGTCGTGTCAAAGAGGTCAAGACCGGCAGCCGGGTCGGCTCGGGCACCATTGTTGCCATCGATGAACATGGGATCATGCTGCGACAAAGCGGCCAGACCCGGCGGATCGCGATTCCGGGGGGCTAACCCCCTCTTGACGCCCTGCGCGATGGGGTTCAAACCGCTGCTATGACCGATCAGACCAAAATTGCCCTCATCACCGGGGCCTCACGCGGGTTGGGCGCAGCCCTTGCCGAAGCGCTGGCCCCCGACTATCACATCGTCGCCGTTGCCCGCACCACCGGCGGGCTGGAAGAACTGGACGACCGGATCAAGACAAAGGGTGGATCCGCTACCCTTGCCCCCATGGACATCACCGATCCTAACGCCATGGCAACCCTGTGTCGGGGCATTCACGATCGCTGGGGCAAGGTGGATCTTTGGTTGCACACGGCCGTTCATACCTCGGCCCTGACGCCGGCGCATTTCGTTGATCCGAAAGAGTGGACGAAGGCGATGAACACAAACGCCAATGCCACCTCGGTCTTGATCCCTTATGTAACTCCTTTGCTGGGTGAAGCCGGTCACGCGGTGTTCTTTGACGACCCCAAGGCGGGTGAGAAATTCTATGGCATCTATGGGGCCACAAAGGCCGCACAGATGGCACTGGCGCGCAGTTGGCAGGTCGAGACCGAACGCACCGGCCCTCGGGTTTCCATTGTGGAACCTGCGCCGATGCCGACGGCCGTGCGCGCTCGGTTCCATCCCGGCGAAGATCGGGATGTGTTGACCAACACGGCAGATGAGGCGGCGCGGATTTTGGCACTGCTATAGGGGAATGGCCCGTTCCGGGCCATGCCTCCGGCGGGGATATTTTTAGCCAGATGAAGCTGGGATCAGGCGATATGAACGCCGTTGCGCCCGGCGAGATCGACGAAGAATTGCCAGGCGACGCGGCCCGAGCGCGCGCCTCGGGTGGCCTGCCATTCGATGGCTTCGGCGCGCAGGGTTTCTGGGTCGACTGAAACCCCGTAGGCACCGCAGTAGCGGTCGATCATGGCAAGGTATTCGTCCTGATCGCAGGGGTGGAACCCGAGCCACAGGCCAAACCGGTCGGAGAGCGAGACCTTTTCCTCGACCGCTTCGGACGGGTTAATGGCGCTGGAGCGTTCGTTCTCGATCATGTCCCGCGGCATCAGGTGGCGGCGGTTGGAGGTGGCGTAGAAAACCACATTCTCGGGGCGGCCCTCGATACCCCCATCCAGCACGGCCTTGAGCGATTTGTAGTGCTGGTCGTCATGGCTGAAGGACAGGTCATCGCAGAACAGGATAAACCGATGCGGCGCGGCCCGCAGGTGGTTCAGCAGGCGCGCGACCGAGCCCATATCCTCGCGCTGCAATTCCACCAGTTTCAGGTTTGGGTGATCTGCCTGCAGCGTGCCATGCACCGCTTTCACCAAGCTGGATTTTCCCATTCCCCGCGCCCCCCAAAGCAAGGCGTTATTGGCCTTATACCCGTCGGCAAACCGGCGCGTATTGTCCAGCAATGTGTCGCGTGAGCGGTTGATGCCCACAAGCAGATCCAGATCGACCCGGTTGACTTGCGTCACCGGCTCCAGCCGGTCCGGCTCGACATGCCAGACAAAGGCCGGGGCCTGGTTGAAATCCGGGGCGGCCAATGGGGCGGGTGCCATGCGATTCAGCGCGTCGGCGATACGGTTCAGGGCTTGATCGTCCATCGGGGCCTCCGGGTCAGGGTCTGGCGGTTTCAAACCATGATCCGCCCGCCACAACAAGAGCCGGCAATGAAAAAGGCGCGCCAACCGGGGCGCGCCTTTATCCGGGATCAGGGAAGGTTACTTGCCTTCTTCTTCCTGAATGATCTCTTCATCCGCTTCGGCTTCGTCATCATAATAGCCATCGGCACGCAGTTGTTCCTCGCGCTTTTTCTCGACACGGGCGACGAGGAAGATCGACACTTCGTAAAGGCCATAGACGACCACGAACAAGATGACCTGAGTGATCACGTCGGGTGGCGTCACCAGCGCGGCCAGAACCAGAATCCCCACGACCGCGTATTTGCGCACTGCACCTAACCCTTCGGCGCTGACCAATCCGGCTTTGCCCATCAGGGTCAACAGGACCGGCAGTTGGAAGCACAACCCAAAGGCCACAATGAATTTGATCGTCAGGTTCAGGTATTCCTGTGCCGAGCCCTGGAACACGACGCTTAGCGGAGCAGCAGTTGCACCATCGACCACAGCCTCACCTTCCGCGCCAAACTGCTGGAAGCCAAGGAAGAAATCGTAAGCCAAAGGCGTGACAACATAGAAGGCAAAGCTAGCACCCAGCAGGAACATGAAGGGTGACGCGACCATAAAGGGCAGAAACGCGTTCTTTTCCGACCGATACAGCCCCGGTGCCACGAACCGCCACATCTGCATTCCGATATAAGGGAAAGCCAGAATGAACCCGCCCAGCAGCGAAACCTTGATGGCGACAAAGAAGCCTTCCTGCGGTGAGATGAAGATCAGCCCGCAATCCTGCCCACGTTCGTTCAGCACCTCACACAGCGGGTGCGTCAGGAAGTTGAAAAGCGGCGTTGCCACGGTGAAGCAGATGATCATCCCGACCAGAAACGCCACAACGCAATGAATGAGCCGCGTACGCAGTTCCGCCAGATGCTCGATCAACGGGGCCGAGCTGTCTTCGATTTCGTCGGTCTTGCTCATGTCTAGTTCTCGGAATTCAGCGCCGCTTCGGCCTCTTCCGCCTTGGCCAGCGCATCAGCGGCTTCCTTGGCCTTGCGCTCGGCCGTGGCGCGGGCGCTCGTGGCCTGAACCTTCTTGGCTTGTTCGGCCCGCTCGGCCGCCAGTTTCCCGGTTGCGCTGTCGGGATCGTATTTGGTTGGGTCGATGCTTTTGGCCATGTCCTGCGCCGCCTGTTTCACACCATCCATGGCCGTGTTCACAGGGTTCGTCGCAGCATTAAGACCCTTCTTGATCTCGTTCACACCCGCCTGATCCGCCGCTTCGTTCATGGCGCTGCTGAATTCGCGCGCCATGCCCCGCGCCTTGCCGACAAAGCGCCCGACATTGCGAAACAGCACCGGCAGGTCCTTGGGCCCCACCACGATCAGCGCAACGATGCCGATGACCAGAAGCTCGGTCCAGCCCAGATCAAACATCTGCGCTTAGACCTTGTCTTTCTCGGTTTCGGGCGTGACATCCTTGGCCAGCTCGGACGCGTCCTGTTCGATCTCTTCCGAACCGTCCTTGACGCCTTTCTTGAACGCGGTGATGCCCTTGCCGACTTCACCCATCAACGAGCTGATCTTGCCGCGACCAAACAGCACCAGCACCACAACCGCAATCAGCAGAAGACCGGGAAGGCCGATATTGTTGAGCATGTCTCTTCTCCTTTGCTTGGGCGCCGTGCGCCCGGAATATGATCTGAGCCTGTGTTTACGCCGCAAACCTGCCCGTCAAAAGGGAACTGGCCCCAATTGGTGCTCAAATTTGATGTGATCGGATGGATTCATGGGGCTCGCATTTCTCAACTGACAGGTTTATGTCAGTTGTAAGGGACTAGGCAGAGGTCATCGAAACCTGGTCAACGGAGAATCAAATGACCCATGTTGCGGAAATCGTCACCTTCAGCCTCGCCAATGGCACCACGGCGGAAGAGTTCGTGAAACTCAGCCAGGCGTCCGAGGCATTTGTCCGGTCGGCCCCCGGCTTTGCCCATCGTCAGCTGAGCCAGGGCGAGGATGGCCGGTGGACCGACTATGTCGTCTGGACCGATATGAATGCCGCGCAAGATGCCGCTGCGCAATTCATGCAGCAGGATTGCGCCGCCGCCATGATGGCGGTGATCAATCCCGACAGCGTCCAGATGCGCCATGAGACTGTGCTATGGAACATGACCGCGTAACCCCGGTTAGATCGGCGTGTCATGCGCCGCACTGACCGTCTGTTCGACATCATACAGATCCTGCGCGACGGCAAACTGCACCGCGCGCAGGACATCGCGGATCGGCTCGAGGTGTCAGTCCGCACCATCTACCGCGACATGGATACGCTGGTCGCCTCGGGCGTTCCGGTCGAGGGCGAGCGCGGCGTGGGCTACATGGTGCGCGAGCAGATCACCCTGCCCCCGCTGAACCTGACACCCTCCGAACTCGAAGCCCTAAACCTCGGCATGGCCATCGTGGCCGAGGCTGCAGACTCGGACCTCAAATCAGCCGCCGAGTCGCTGGCGGAAAAGATCGACGCGGTTCTGCCCACGCAGGTCGTAGCCGAAGCGGATGCCTGGAAATTCGCGGTCTACCCCTTTGCTGACGCCGCGCGCGGACTGGCCCATATGGCCCCGATCCGCGCCGCCATCAAAGCACGACAGAAACTGCACCTCGTCTATCGCCGCATCGACGGCACCCTGACCGACCGCATCATCCGCCCGCTGCACATGGAATACTGGGGCCGAGTCTGGACCCTTACAGCATGGTGCGAACTACGCGAAGGCTTTCGCGTCTTCCGCATCGACCTGATCGAATCCATCACGCCCCAACCGGAACTCTTCACAGATGAACCCGGCAAACGCCTGAGCGACTACGACCCAAACGCGTAATCCCGGCTTCATCTGGCCAAAAATACCTCCGCCGGAGGCATGGCCCGGAACGGGCCATTCAACGTCACTTCAGATATGGCTCGGGATCAACCGACTCGAACCCCTTACGCACTTCGAAATGCACATAGGCGTTGTCGCCGCCCCGCAGTGCCGCAATCTTCTGCCCGCGCCGGACCCGATCGCCTTTCTTGACGGCAATATTATCTACATTGGCATAGACCGTCAGCAGGTCATTGTTGTGCTTGACCACGATGATCGGCACCTGATCCGCATCTGCTGTGATGGCCGCAACAGTCCCCGCCTCAGCCGCCTGAACGGATGTACCCGGCGCGGCAGCGATATCGATGCCTTCGTTTTTGCCCTTCTCATAGGTCCGGATGATCTTGCCGGATACCGGCAGTGACAGCGCCGATGTGCCCGTATTGCTGGGGGCTTCGGCAGTAACGTCCGGAGCTTCGGGCGACTCGGTCAGCGGTGCGACCTGTTCATCCGGCAGCGGCTGCGTAGCGCTTGGGGGTGTCGGAGTGGGCGAGCCCTGCCCCGGTTGCGTCACGTTGGTTGCCTCAGCCGCCGGGGCCGCCGCAGCCGCGCGCGGCGCAGGCTGGTTCTTGACAGGGATCAACAGGTACTGACCTTCGCGGATCGCAAAATCCGGACCCAACCCGTTCCATTCTGCCAGCGATTCAACCGGAACCTGATAAAGGCGCGATACCGTATAAGCTGTTTCGCCCCGTTTGACCTTGTGCTGGATCGGTTCAGGCCCAGCGGGCACTGGGGCCGGGGCTGACGCGGTTCTGGCCGGTTCCAGCGTTGTAGTCTGAACCGAGCCCGTCTCGGGCGCCTGATCAATGGCCGAGCCCGCGATTGACGCGATATCGACACCGCTGGATGCCCCGACCGAGCGCGGCAGAGCCAAGACCTCGCCCTCGCGCAGCTTGTCTGTTGTCTGCAACCCATTGAACCGCGATAGCTCGCCTTCGGGCAGGCCCACACGCGCGGCCACGTCGCGGACGGTATCGCCCCGGCGGGCCACGGCGACCTGATAGTTCGGATAGGTGATCACACCACGCGCATCCGGTGCCGGACGGCTGGCCGTGGCGCTTTGCGCGGCACCGGTGGTCGAAAACCCGCCGATCTGCCCCCGCAGGTCATAATCCAGCGGCCCTTCGCACCCGGCAAGAATTGCCAAGGCAGCGACCCCGGTAACACAGCGGCGCATTGCCGATTTGGAAACTGCTCTCATCACGTCGATCCTCAACACCTGCCCCTGTTCTCCGGGGTTTTGGCGACAAAACTCTAAGACCTGTTATGCCTCGTCCTTTCCCAGCCCCTCAAGCAGGGGCACGAAACGAACGGACGTCAATTCGTCGTAATCCAGTCCATCCTCGGTGCGCGTCACCTTGATCAGCTGCTGCACTGCATCCGACTGTCCTACGGGTAGCACCATGATACCCCCGATTTTAAGCTGCGCCAAGAGCGGGCCCGGAGGATCCTCGGCCGCCGCTGTCACGATGATACGATCAAAGGGCGCTTGTTCCGGCAGACCAAACGAGCCGTCAGACAACATCGCGGTCACATTGGTCAGTCTCATATCGCGAAACAACTGACCGGTTTCGTTGACCAGCCGGCGGTGCCGCTCGACCGTATAAACCCGGCGTGCGAGTTTCGACAGGATAGCCGCCTGATAGCCCGATCCGGTGCCGACCTCCAGAACCGTGTCCCGGGGGCGTACCTCCAGCGCCTGCGTCATCAGCCCAACGACCGAGGGCTGGCTGATCGTCTGCCCGCAGGCGATAGGCAGCGGCATGTCCTCATAGGCGCGGTCCGCGAACAGACCGGTCACAAAGCGGCCCCGATCCACCTGCTCCATCGCCGCCAGCACGCGCGCATCTGTCACGCCCCGTTTGCGTAGGGCAAACAGGAACTGCATCACGGTTTCGGGGTCCAGTCCGCTCATTCGATCGACTTCAACGCCCCTAGCGCATCATGCGCCGTCAGATCGGCCCGCATCGGCGTGACCGAAATATACCCGGCCAGATTGACCGCGGCATCCGTGCCGGGCGCGGTCGGGTTGTGCTGATACCCGCCCTTGATCCACAGAAACCGCCGCCCCGAAGGTGAGCTGTGCGGCTCGACCGAGAACCGCGTGTCGCGGCGAAAGCCCTGCGGCGCGACGCGGATGCCCAGAACCTCATCCGCCGGAACCGGTGGGAAGTTAACGTTATAAAACAGACGGTAATCGCTTTGTTCAGTGGGAGTCGCGTCCAGAATGCGCCGTACCAGATCGGCCCCAAAGCGTGCCGCCGCCTCAAACGGATCACCCAGCCCCAGATTGCGCGGCCCGAAATACTGCGACAAGGCGATGGCTGGAACGCCTTGCAGCGCCGCCTCCATCGCGCCGCCAATGGTACCGGAATAAAGCGTATTCTCGGCCGAATTGTTGCCCCGGTTCACCCCTGACAGCACCAGATCGGGCGGCGTGCCCTGCATCACATCATGCAGCCCCGCCAGTACGCAATCCGCCGGGGAGCCTTCGGCAGCGAACCGACGCTCATCAAGCTTAGCCACCATCATCGGATGCGTGTAGCTGATGCAATGCCCAACACCTGATTGCTCAAACGCCGGGGCCACAACCCAGACTTCGCCATCCGGCCCGGCCAGATCCTTTGCAATCGCCTCAAGCGTGATCAAACCCGGCGCGTTGATCCCGTCATCATTGGTCAAAAGAATACGCATGTGCCCGATCATCCCCACGTTTCGCCCTTGATAGACCCGCCCTTGCATTGCGGCAAGCAAAGCGCGCACGCAATCTGAGGCTTTCGCGCACCACTTTAGCGGAAATTGCAGCTTAGACCGGAAAAACGAAGCAGCGGTCGCGGCGGATCGTCAACCACATGACGCGCCCAGAGTTGGGCACAAACACATTTGGCACCGTCACTTTCAGGATCGAGCCGTCGTGGTCCATACGAAACTCGACCAGGCTTTCATTGCCCAGAAAGCGCGCACGCTCGACGGTGCCACGCGCTGCAACTCCGTCGGTGACGGTGGGCGATGGCCCCTTGCCGTTGCGGTCGAAATCCAGCTTTATGTGTTGTGGGCGAAAGACAATCTCGACATCGGTGCCATCCGGGATGCCGGGGGCTAGGAACTGACCGAAAGGCGTTTCCGCCAAGGCTCCGTTAACTTCCGCTCGCAAGACATTGACATCGCTAAAGAAGGCAACCGCAGCCTTATCTGCTGGCCGTGTGTAGACATTGTAGGGCGCACCTTGCTGCACGATCTTGCCACGGCGCATCAGAGCAATCTCGTCGGCCATACGCATGGCTTCCTCAGGCTCATGTGTGACCAGCAAAACAGCGGCATCTTCTTCCTTTAGGATTGCCAGCGTCTCATCCCGAATACCGTCACGCAGACGATTGTCGAGGCCCGAGAACGGCTCGTCCATCAGCATGATCCGGGGGCGTGGGGCCAAAGCGCGGGCCAAAGCGACCCGTTGCTGTTCGCCCCCCGACAATTGATGCGGAAACCCATCGATGAAACGCATCAGGTCGACTTTGTGCAGCAACTCCTCAACCCGGGCGCGTTTTTCGTCTTTGCTGCCCTTCAGGCCGAAGGCGACGTTTTGGGCCACGCTCAGATGCGGGAACAGGGCAAAATCCTGAAACATTAGCCCGATCTCACGCCGTTCGGGCGGCACCCGGAACACCGTGTCGCAGATCAGCTTGCCATCGACATAGATTTCGCCCGAGTCCTGCATCTCGACCCCGGCAATCATGCGCAAGGTGGTGGATTTGCCGCAACCCGACGGCCCCAGCAGGCACGTCACCTGCCCAGCCTGAATGGTCAGCGACACGTCATCGACAACGACCCGCCCTTCAAACCGGCGGACCATATTGCGAATTTCCAGACGTGGAGGAGTTGCGTCTTCTGTCACCAAGGGACCCCGTTGCCTTTCCCGATCAAAAGCATCGGGCTTGGGCGGGGATAGCAACCCCGCCCCGCAGGTTCAAGGGATCAGCAGCACCCGCCCGACGATGCAGCCTCGCCAACCGCTTCAAATGGGCTTTCGCCGCCGCAGCCGTCGAAGATCCCATAATGGGTCGAGAAATCGCCGATAAAGTCAAAATGACGCGCAAATCGCGTGTCTTTCAGCATCATCCAGGTATTGCCGCAAACTGGAAAGACCTTGCCTGTTTCAATCGCGTGATGATCATCCAACTCGAACAGATGCGGCGCGTTGGGGATGGTGCCCTTGTAGATCACGGCCTGCCCGTAATCCTCGCAGGCCGGTTCCAGTTCGGGCAGTTTGAACAGCCGATAGGTGGCCGACAGGAAGTTCAGCGGTGCAACCCGCTGCTCCAGCACCGGGTTTTCGATGGTCAGCGGGCGATGGGTGACGCGGCGCGCATCACCAAAGCCTGCTTTGCGCGAGATCGACAGGAAATCGTTCCAATACAGCGCGCCCGACAGGCATTCGCCATACAGAACCTCATCCTCGGCCATCGCCTGCGGGATACGGCGGTCGGCGTAGACGTCCGAGAAATACATCTCGCCGCCTTCTTTCAGCAAACGATGCGCGCCCCGCAGAACGGCCTCTTTGTCGGTTGCCAGGTTGATGACGCAGTTCGAAACAATGATGTCGAAGGAACCGGGCTCCAGGTCTAGCTCGTCAAGTTTTTCGATATAGCCGTGGTGAAATTCGACATTGCTAGCCGCGTATCCAAATGCCTCGGCGTGATAATCCTGATGCGCGCGGGCCACATCCAGCTGTTCGGGTGTCATGTCCACACCAACCACCCGGCCCGTTTCGCCCACCATCGCGGACAGGGCATAGACGTCCCGACCCGCGCCGCAACCCAGATCGAGGATGCTCATCCCTTCCAGATCCAGCGGCGCGATCAGGCCGCAGCCGTAGTAGCGGGTCAGCACCTCATCGTGCAGTTTGGACAGGATACGCTTGAGGTGATCCGGCATGTCATCCGGTGTGCAGCAGGCATTGGTTTGCAGATCCGCACTGCTTTGCAGCACTTCGCCATAATAGTTCTGCACCGATTCATGCTTCATCTCAGCTTTCCTTTCGCAAACAGCTGCACCGCAGCTAGTGCACGGCTGCGCCCGGTGCAATCCGGCATGTGGGGTTTTGACGAAAGCGTGAGGGGGGATTTAACCCAACAGATCGAAATCGATCCCCGCCCGCACCCTGCCATTGACCTGAACCTCAAGCCGGTGCGCGCCGGGCACCAGCTTGAACGTCGTGGCATCTCCCTTCAGCTTGTGCCGCTTGTCCAGTCGCAGCTTTCCATCTTTCAGAACGGCTTGTTTCAACTTGTGCACCTTGGCCGAGGTTTTTCCACCAGGGCGTTGAAAGTGAATGATATAATCCACAAGCACAGGCTGCCCATCCGGGCCTTTCAGATCCACCGAGAACTCCAGTGCCTCGCCAATCCGGGCCTGCGTGTTGAGGTCAATCGTCACTGCCACGTCGGCGTCAGGATCATAGCCCAGCATCGCCATCGCCCCCGGATGACCAGCCTTAACAAGGCCCCGTAGCGTGTGCGATGTCATCCAAGCCAGTTCATCCGCGTCCTGCGCGCCCGCATCCCGCCACTGTTGCAGCCGCGCCAGCACCTGATCAGGCTGTTTCTTGGAAACATCATTCAAATGGTTTGCGACCGAGCGGGTGACATAGCGTGTCGGATCGCTGTGCAATCGGTCCAGCAAAGGCAATGGATCGTCCAATTCCAGCCCGATGGCCTGCCCCCATGGCAGACGCGGACGGGTGCCTTCGCTGACCAACCGACGCACGTGATAGCTGTCATGCGCGCACCAGTCCTGCATCCGGGCCAGAACCTGATCGGGCCAGCGGTTCAGAAACGGGCGGATCGCCCACTCCATCGAAAAGCGCTGCGTGATCTCGGCCAGCAGGTCCAGCGACTGATCAGGGTATTCCAACCCAACCGACACAACCCACTCACCCAAAGGGGCAAAGATGAAATCGCCGAAATCATCATCGGTTTTTTTCGGATCCAAAGGCGGAGGCAGCGCGCGCAGGATTACGGGCGCGACCTGCGGCAGTTCACCCGGAACAACCTCTTGCAGGCAATCCGCGATCCACGTCATCCGCTCCTTCAACTCAAGCTCAAGCAGGCGCGACATGACCCGAGCGTGAAATGCATCCGCGTCAAAGGATGCATCGGCTTTGGCGAACAACCCCGCTAGGTAACGGGTTTTTTCATCGTTAAACAGCTGGTCTTTCAGCGAAAACCCTTGCGCCATGGCTACATCGTCAAATTGGTTGCGCCACCGTCCAGCAGGATATTCTGCCCGACGATGAACCCGGCATGTTGCGAACACAGGAAGGCACAGGCGGCCCCGAATTCGGCCCGCGTCCCATACCGGCGCGCGGGGATCGTGGCCGCGCGGGCAGCACGCGCTTCATCCATCGAAATCCCTTGCTGCGCCGCCACGCCGCTGTCGAGCGAATCCGCCCTGTCCGTCGCGTGAATGCCGGGCAGCAGGTTGTTGATGGTCACCCCGTTTGGCGCGACCTGCCGGGCCGTCCCGGCAACATACCCTGTCAGACCGGTGCGTGCGGCATTCGACAGGCCAAGCACCGCAATCGGCGCACGCACGGATTGCGAGGTGATGTTGACCACCCTGCCCCAGCCCTTGTCCATCATCCCCGGCAACAGCGCTTTCATGAAGGCAATCGGTGTCAGCATGTTGGCGTCCAGCGCCTTGATGAAATCTTCGCGGTCCCAGTCTGACCACATTCCCGGCGGTGGCCCGCCTGCGTTATTCACCAGAATATCCACGCCCTGCGCGGCCTCGATCACCTGCGCCTGCCCCTGGGCCGAGGTCACATCGCAGGCCACCGTCTGAACATCCACGCCGTGGTCCGAACGAAGGCGGGCCGCTTCGGCCTCCAACGCCTCGGCCCCGCGGGCGTTCATCACCAAATCAACGCCTGCTTCGGCCAAGGCTTCGGCGCACCCAAGACCCAATCCCTTGCTGCTGGCGCAGACCAGCGCGCGTTTGCCGCGAATTCCAAGATCCATTCTGATCCTCCCTGTCTTGCCTTATCTTGCACCGGCCTGACCGGAAGGACCAGAAGAGCTTTGTCAGTAGAAAAACTCCTCGCGCACGATTTTTCCGTCCGCGACGTGGTAAATCGCCACCTCGCGCGTATCAAAGCTTTCGCCGCTATCTTTCACTGTGCCCTGAACCTCGAAGATCACGGCAAAGCGGTCGTCGCCATGTAGAAACGGCCCACCGACCGTTGCGCCAGAGACGTCGTGCGCGTTTTCCCACCAATCGTGCTTGCCGCGAATACCTTCGAGGCCCTGGGTTTCCCGGCCCATACCCGACATGTCCTGCGCCTCGACCGAAACTGCGTCAGGTGCGTAAAGATTGCTCAGGTTTTCCTTGGCCCGGTTCTCGCGGCATCCCGCGACCAGTTCTTCGGCGATTTCTTTCAAATTCATTGGTCCACTCCATTTTTTGTTCACTATATGTTCTTTTTGTCACAACCCGCCGATTCGAACCACCCCTTTGTCTTGCCTCGGCAGGATTCCCCGCCTATACGCGCGGCTATGCTTGATACCTCGAACCAACCCTCTCTGCCGCCCGAGATCGCCCGGCGCAGAACTTTCGCCATCATCTCGCACCCGGATGCGGGCAAGACGACACTGACCGAAAAGTTCCTTCTGTACGGGGGCGCCATTCAGATGGCCGGTCAGGTGCGCGCCAAGGGCGAGGCGCGGCGCACCCGGTCTGACTTCATGCAGATGGAGAAGGATCGCGGCATCTCGGTCTCTGCATCGGCCATGTCCTTCGACTATGGTGATTTCCGGTTCAATCTGGTGGACACACCCGGTCACAGCGATTTCTCGGAAGATACCTATCGCACGCTGACCGCCGTCGATGCTGCTGTGATGGTGATCGACGGTGCAAAAGGTGTGGAAAGCCAGACGCAGAAACTGTTCGAGGTCTGCCGCCTGCGCGATCTGCCGATCCTGACCTTCTGTAACAAGATGGACCGCGAAAGCCGCGATACGTTCGAGATCATCGATGAAATTCAAGAAATGCTGGCCATCGACGTCACACCCGCTGCGTGGCCCATCGGCGTGGGCCGCGATTTCATCGGCTGCTATGATATGCTGCGCGACCGGCTGGAGCTAATGGACCGCGCAGACCGCAACAAGGTGGCGGAAAGCATTCAGATCGACGGGCTGGACGACCCCAAACTGGCCGAACACGTGCCTGAACACCTGCTAGAAAAACTGCTGGAAGAGGTTGAGATGGTACGCGAATTGCTGCCCAAGCTCGACCCGCAGGCGGTGCTTGAGGGGCATATGACCCCGATCTGGTTCGGCTCGGCGATCAATTCCTTCGGCGTTAAGGAATTGATGGAAGGTATCGGCGCATACGGCCCGCAGCCGCAGGTGCAGTCGGCCGAACCCCGCCAGATCGCACCAGATGAGAAAAAGGTCGCAGGCTTTGTCTTCAAGGTGCAGGCCAATATGGACCCCAAGCACCGCGACCGGGTGGCCTTTGTCCGCATGGCCTCAGGCCATTTCAAACGCGGCATGAAGCTGACCCATGTGCGGTCGAAAAAACCGATGGCGATTTCGAACCCCGTGCTGTTCCTCGCCTCGGACCGGGAACTGGCTGAAGAGGCTTGGGCCGGCGATATCATCGGCATTCCCAACCACGGTCAGTTGCGCATCGGTGACACCCTGACCGAGGGTGAGGCGCTGCGTGTGACTGGCATCCCGTCCTTCGCGCCGGAACTGCTGCAGGGTGTCCGCGCGGGCGATCCGATGAAGGCCAAGCATCTGGAAAAAGCCCTGATGCAATTTGCCGAGGAAGGCGCGGCCAAGGTGTTCAAACCCTCGATCGGGTCAGGCTTTATCGTCGGCGTTGTCGGCGCGCTGCAATTCGAAGTGCTCGCCAGCCGGATTGAGATGGAATACGGCCTGCCCGTGCGATTCGAGGCGTCGCAATTCACCTCGGCCCGTTGGGTCAGCGGTGACAAACCCGAGGTCGAAAAGTTCGTCAACGCCAACAAGCAGCACATCGCCCATGATCATGACGGCGACATCGTCTATCTGACGCGTTTGCAATGGGACATCGACCGGGTCGTGCGCGACTATCCGGCGCTGAACCTGACGGCCACCAAAGAGATGATGGTCTGACCAAGGCTAGGGGTTTATCGCCTTGAGATACGTGGAAAAAACGTAGCCGATATACCCTTGCCTAGTGCGAACGCGCCACCACTCGCCATCGACACCCAGTCGCTCCACTGTTGTACGTTCGGGCAGCGCCCCGATTTTTTCACCGCCGGGTGTGCGGCGCAAATTCAGTGTTGAAGGCGCGACACCCGTCACACGGTATCTTGGGGCCTTCGCGTCTTCGGGCATCGCGTCCGCAGCAATCAACGGGCCATCATCCAGCGCGGCGGCGACGCTGGACCGCAGCAACTGTCCGACTTCTTCATACCCCTTGACCGACAGGTCAAAGGCCAGCCGCACAATGTCCCATTTGCCGTTTTGCGGGACGTTCAGATTGGGCTCGACCTCGGCATGGGTCAGGATCTTGGTGGGCGTGACCAATATGTTATATTTCTCGGCCAGATCCGCCACGACCAGCATTCCCTGATCCCACTGGGTTCGCGTCATGGGATAGTTGCCGGGATCGAAAGGCGACCGTTCAGCCCCGAGCATGCAGCACAGCGACACACCAATCGCGCCCGTGTTGGCACCGCGTGTGTGCCGCGCATAGTTCGAGCTCATGGGGCGTGCATTTTCGGCAATCGACTTATTTCCGCGCACAAGGGTGCCGTCGGATTCGACTAGAATGTGATAGCTGTTCTTATCATTGGCAATGGCGCTATGCGCTCCGGCCGTCCAATGAAGATGGATGCGCTCCATATTGACATCGGGCATCCATGACGCGGGAACAACACGAGGCATTGTAATCTCCTCAATAACAAATGTAAGAACTCTTAAAGTGGCGCTATCGTATCACATTTCGGCACAGGCTCAAAAACAGACCCCGCCACAATGACTTGCATGGCTTCAGACCAAGACAATCACACGCACGTTCCCACCTGGGGTATCGTGTCTATGGTGCGGGGGTCTGCCGAGGACATCCTTGGCTTTGTCGCGCACCATCTGGAGCTTGGGGCGGACCAACTATACATCTACCTTGACGAACCCAACCGGCGCGCCTTTCGGGCACTTCGCGCGCATCCAAAGGTTCAGGTGCGGCTTTGTGACGACGCGTTCTGGGCGAAACGAAAACGCACCCGGCCGGAAAAGCACCAGATCCGTCAAACCGTGCACGCCACCCATATCTACAAGCGTACCAATCTGGACTGGCTGGCCCATATCGATGTGGATGAGTTCCTGTGGACGTCCGAGCCGATTGCGGATGTTCTGCGCTCGGTTCCGGCAGACATTCCCGGTTTTCGGGTGCGCCCGATCGAGGCGCTGGCCGGGGGCGACGACCTGTACAAAGCGCACATCCCTAAGGGGCCAGGCCGCGAGGCGCTGGTGCAGGACCTCTACCCCACCTATGGCGGGTTTGTGCTGGGCGGGTTTCTAAGCCACGTGCAGGGCAAGCTGTTCGTGCGGGCCGGATTGCCGAACCTGAGCTTTCGAATCCACAACCTGTTCCAGAACAAGAAACTGCTGCCCTGCAAAACCGAACTGCCCCAGCTTGAGCTGTGCCACCGCCACGCACCGGACTGGGACCATTGGATCGGTCACTATGATTTCCGAATGAATCGAGGCTCTTACCAGCCAGGAATGTCGCCCAATGTACCGCGTTACAAGGGCGGTCTGAGCAAAAACGAACTGCTCAGCTGGATCGAGGCCGAGCAAGGCATGGACGGGCTGCGGGCCTTCTACGCGGAGATGAGCGGTCAGGACCCGGATGTGCGTGCGCGGCTGGAACAACACGGGCTGATCCGGCACCGGCCCTTGAACCTGCCCGACAAGATCGCGAAACACTTTCCCGGAAGGGCCTGAATTGTTGCGCAAAATCCCGATTTGACGCAACCGCGCAACGTCAGACTGGTCTTCATTTGACCCTGACCTACCTTTTTGTTATGTCCGCGCCCAAAGCCGAAACGCGCCTGTTGCGCGTGGCCATCCGGGCCCGGCAGATTTTGATGCGCGGGCCAGGTCAAGTGTCCGCTTGAACCGGACATACATGACAAAGTTTAACGAACTGAACCTGAACCCGAAGGTCCTCAAAGCCATTGAGGAAGCCGGATACGAAACCCCCACTCCGATCCAGGAAGGCGCGATACCGCCTGCGCTTGAAGGCAAGGACGTTTTGGGCATTGCGCAAACCGGCACAGGTAAAACCGCCAGCTTCACGCTGCCGATGATCACCTTGCTGGCTCGCGGCCGCGCCCGCGCGCGGATGCCGCGTTCGCTGGTGCTGTGCCCGACGCGCGAGTTGGCCGCGCAGGTGGCCGAGAATTTCGACACGTACTCAAAGCACCTGAAACTGACCAAAGCGCTGTTGATCGGCGGCGTCAGCTTCAAGGAACAAGAGGCGCTGATCGACCGTGGCGTCGACGTTCTGATCGCCACGCCGGGTCGTCTTTTGGACCATTTCGAGCGCGGCAAGCTGCTGCTGACGGGCGTTCAGATCATGGTGGTGGACGAAGCCGACCGGATGCTGGACATGGGCTTTATTCCAGACATCGAGCGCATCTTCTCGCTGACGCCTTTCACCCGTCAAACCCTGTTCTTCTCGGCCACCATGGCGTCCGAGATCGAACGCATCACCGACACGTTCCTGTCCGCCCCCGCCCGGATCGAAGTTGCCCGTCAGGCCACCGCCTCCGAGACCATCGAACAGGGCGTCGTCATGTTCAAAGGTGGGCGTCGGGATCGCGAGGCCAGTGGAAAGCGCAAGGTTCTGCGCGCGCTGATCGATGCCGAGGGTGAGAAATGCACCAACGCGATCATCTTCTGCAACCGCAAGACGGATGTGGACATCTGCGCCAAGTCGCTGAAGAAATACGGCTATAACGCCGCCGCCATCCATGGCGATCTGGATCAGTCCCAGCGGATGAAAACGCTGGACGGGTTCCGCGATGGCTCATTGCGTTTGCTGGTGGCATCTGACGTGGCCGCGCGCGGGTTGGACATTCCATCGGTCAGCCATGTGTTCAACTTCGACGTGCCCGGCCATGCCGAGGATTACGTGCACCGTATCGGCCGTACCGGTCGCGCGGGCCGCGAAGGCAAGGCTGTTACAATCTGCTCGGGCCGTGATGAGAAGGCGCTGGATGCGATTGAGAAGCTGATCCAGAAGGACATTCCGCGCATCGACAACCCGGTAAAGGACGAGCCGAAGCCGGACACGCCCAAGCCCGAGAAAAAGGCTAAGCCCGCCGACGAGAAAAAGCGCGACCGCAAGAAGGATGAGCGCAAGCAGGACCAGCCCGCCAAGGGCCGTGGTCGCCGGGACGATACTGGCCCAGCGGTTGTCGGCATGGGTGATCATCTGCCCAGCTTCATCGCGCTGAGCTTCGACGAACGCCGCGCCAGCTAGATCGTCAGCAACAGCGTCAGTATCGAGACGCCCAACAAACCCATCCCGGCGATTTCGCGCCGGGTGATCGTCTCGCGGAAGAACAGGATCGAGGCCAATAGGCTGAGTATCAGCTCAACCTGCCCCAGCGCTTTGACATAGGCCGCGTTTTGCAAGGTGAAGGCCAGAAACCAGCAGAACGACCCACCGAGGCTGGTCAGCCCGACGAAAACGCCGGTGGATCGGGTTTCCCAGACCGCACGCAACTCGGCCCGGTCGCGCCACAGTAGCCACAGGCCCATGCCGAGAAACTGGAACGTGACCACAGCCGCCAAGGTCACTAAGGCGCGGAACCAGGCGTCAATATCCCCGAGTTCCAAAGACGCACCGCGATAGCTGACGGCTGAGAAGGCAAACAGAACGCCAGAGCCAAGCCCCAGCTGCGACGCGCGGTTGGTCAGATGACGCCACCACGCCCCGTCCCCGCCCGGTGTTTTGGACAACAAGAGAACCGCCAGCAATCCCAACAGGATCGCGCCAAGCGCCCCGGCTGAGACCTTATCCCCAAGGATCAGAAACCCGACAATTGCGGTCTGGATGACCTCGGTCTTCTTAAAGGTAATCCCCACCGCAAAATTGCGCTGTTTGAACAGGGCGACCACACAGACCGTCGCCAATATCTGTGCTGTTCCACCGATGGCAACAAACAGCCAGAACTGCGCCGTCAGCGGTGGCATCGCCGCACCGGTCACCCACAGCGCTACGGCCAGCCCCAAAACCGCCAGCGGCATTGAATAGGCAAACCGCGCAAAGGTTGCACCAGCCGCAGACAGTTTCACGCTGCTCAGCGATTTTTGCAGCATGAACCGCACCGTCTGGAACGAGGCGGCTGCGATGGTGACGGGAATCCACAGGCTCATGGCTTCCCTTCTGTCGCGAAATCAGGGCTTTGGCCAGAGCGGATGGGCCACCGGGTCTTTCGCCTGCCAGAAATACTCTTTGAATATCTGTGCGTAAGACCGATAGACATACGCCTCGTTGCACGCCTGATACCGCTCTTTCCCGGCCCGATAGAGCGCAGGCAGCTGATACCAAGGCGCGGATGGGTTCATGTGATGAACAACGTGCAAGTTGTTGTTCAAAAACAGAAAGGACAACAACCCTCGATCTTCGATTATCACGGTCCGGGCGCGCGATTTCTCATGCGCGCGGTGTTCCAGGAAGGTGCGGATTTTGACCAGCCCCAAACCGATATAGGCCGACAGGAGAAATCCCCAGACCGGCATGGCCGACTGCGCAACAACCCACAAAACCACTGCGACGCCCGGAATATGCAGCGCCCAGGCCAGCAGAACCGCGCGATCCCCCCGGATCATCCCCTGCCATTCGTCCCGAACAAACATCACCTGCCCAATAGCCGGGCCCAGCACGATCCGGCCCAGAAGCGTGTTGTTGATTGCGAACAGCCGCTTCTTCCACCCGGATAATTGCGCCCAGATTTTGGGGTCCAAGTAATTCGTCTCGGGGTCGTCATAAGGATCGGTCAGGTTGGCATCCTGATGATGCGCAAGATGCAGATCGCGGAAGCGATTGAACGGGATGAACAGTGTCAGGGGCAAGGCCAACAGCGCCTCGTTCAACCATTTGGCGCGGAAAGGATGGCCGTGCAGCGCCTCATGCGTCAGCGAAGAATGCAAGGCCCCAACCAACCCCATCGCCGGAATCGCCAGCCATAACGACCAGGCGGCCAACCAAAACAGCACCGCAAGCCAAGTGGCATAGCACGCGACGATCAGCGCAAACGTGCCCCATTCGGGCGTCTTCGGCGTCGTTGGCTCACCCATGGCGGCCCCACGAAATCCCGGCCCAAATGCGCTCGTAGAGCACATAAAGCGTCAAACCAATGGCCGTATTGACCAGCGCCAGCGCACCACCAATGGCCGCCGATCCGGTTGCGACAAGACCGACCAAAGTCATGACCGCCAACCCAACAGCATTCCAAATGATTGCTTTCACGACCGATCTTCGTCGCGTTTCCATTCCGGACCCCAGTTTTTTTGTTCTCACAAAAGTGTTACTTACTTGTCCGGGCGTTGGGAATTCTGAATATGATTAACAAAATTCATCACCTGTGATATTTTCAAACATATGGATGAAAAACTCGACAAACGCGTCCGCGCTGCGCAGTTTCGCCTGCGACTGACCCGCGCGATGGAGGACCGCCATGTCAGCCAAAGCGCTCTGGCCCGCAGTATCGGGGTAGACCGGTCCACGGTGTCTCAACTACTGGCCGATGAAGGCGCGCGCTTGCCCAATGCGCATGTGATCGGCGGCTGTGCTTCGGCGCTTGGGGTTTCAGCGGATTGGCTGCTGAGCCTGTCGAACCGCCCCGAAAGCGCGGCGGAACTACTGGCCAGTTCCCTGACCATGACCGAAGCCCCCCGCGCACTGGTGGATGAGCGGATTTTTCAATGGCATCAAGAGGCTGCGGGCTACAAAATCCGCTATGTGCCGGCTACTCTACCCGACATGCTCAAGACCCGCGCGGTGCTGGAATGGGAATACGCCCCGCATCTGGGTCGCACGGCAGATCAGGCCATCGGTGCCTCCGAGGATCGTCTGTCCTGGATGCGCAGCGCGCAGTCAGACTATGAAATCGCCATGCCGCTGTTTGAAATGCGCAGCTTTGCGCAGGCCGAGGGATACTATCAGGGCCTGCCGCTTTCTGTCCGCCTGGAACAAATCGACCACCTGCTGAGCCTCTGTGAACAGCTCTACCCACGTTTGCGCATCTATCTGTTCGACGCAAAACGCCTGTATTCCGCGCCGGTCACAATCTTCGGCCCGCTGCTGTGTGTTTTCTATGCTGGCGGTCACTATATGGCCTTCCGGGACCGCGACCGGATCGAGGTTTTCACCCGCCACTTCGACACATTGATCCGCGAGGCGGATATGACAGCGCGCCATTTTCCAGAACATCTGCGCCAGTTGCGCGCCCAGATTGCCGACGGCTGAGGGCTAAAGGGAATCCCCCAATCGTGCGATTTGGCGGGTCGTGTAGTATAGTGACCGCGCGAACCCTCAGACATTCCATGGAGGATGACAGGAATGGACGCATTACAGACTGCCCAATATGCACGCGCATTGTACACGGCCCATGGCGACCAGGCCGAGGCGGAAGCCGCTAAAAAGATGCGCGAATGTGAGGCCGCCGGAAACACGCAGGAAGCCAAAGACTGGCAGGCCGTGCGCAGCACAATCCGCCAGATCCGCGGCCCGAATCAAGGCTGACAAAGCAGATCAGAGTTTCGGGTCAGGATTGACCGTGTGACCATCCACCGCGATGACCTGCCCCGAAACCAGCCGCGCCGCGTCCGAGGCCAGAAAGACCGCCATTTCAGCAATATCATGCGCCTCGACAAAGCGCCCCATTGAGGTGCCCGAGGCATAGCCCGCATAGACCTGATCCCGTGTCATGCCCTTTGCGGCGGCTTCGCGCTGCAGGACGCCTTCCATGCGCGGGCCTTCAACAGCGCCCGGACAAATCACGTTGCAGCGCACGCCATGGGGCCCAAGTTCCATCGCCAACGTCTTGCCCAGCCCGATCACACCCCATTTGGCAGCCGCATAAGGCGCGCGGTTCGGATAGCCATATTGCCCGGCCGTGGATGATGTGATGATCACCGCACCGCGCCCGTCACGTTTCAGCATCGGTACTGCGTATTTTGAACACAGAAACGCGCCTTCAAGATTGACGGAAAGGCAGTTTTTCCAATCCGTTAAAGACACATCCTCAACCAGTGCGGTTGGCCCGGCCACACCTGCATTGGCGCACAGAACGTCCAACCCGCCCCAGGCCTGTTCCAGTTGCGAGAAAACCTCGGCGACATGCGCCTCGTCCGACACATCTGCCTTGGATGACTGCCAATGGTCCGGGCAACCCTGCAAAGCGTCCTCGTCGACATCCACCACCCAAACCTGCGCCCCTGCGGCATCAAACGCCTCGGCCATCGCCCGCCCGACGCCCGAGGCGCCTGCGGTGATCAACACCCGCTGCGTCATGCGGGTTTTCGGATCGCGGCACCCGCTCCTTCCGGATACGGCAAATCAGCCTGCGCGCTGGTAATCCGGGCCATGGCGGCTTCGATCTCGGGCGACGGCGGGCTTGGGCGGCGGGTCTGCAGGCTGACATGCAGCAGGAAACTCTCACCCGTGGCCAAAAGCGTGTCGCCTTCATACATGCTGTGGAACAGGTGCAGCTTCTTGCCCTGCCCCAACAGCATTTGCGTGCGCACCTCGATCTTCGCGCCTGCATGTGCCTCATCATGATAGCGGATGTGGTTTTCGGCGGTGAAATAGCTGCCACCCGAGGCGATATAGTCCGCATCACAGCCGATGATTTCCATGAACCGGTCGGTTGCAGCGGCAAACGCCTCCAGATACTTCGCCTCGTTCATGTGGCCGTTGTAATCTGTCCAATCCAACGGCACCGCACGCGACAGGGTCAGGATTGGCTGGCTCAGATCCGCCTGATCCAGCGTCGGCAACGCGCCCGGTTTCAGAAGCGCGTCATGCCGGTTCAACACCGCCCCCGCGCCGTAATCCTGCGCCTTCAGCGCCCGCATCATGCCTACAAGGTTGTTGTCCCGAATACGCTCAAGTTCCCGGATCGAATGCATCCCGGATTGCGCATCCGACTGATCCGCGATCATGTCGACCAGTTCATCAGTGAACTCGGGCACATCCATCAGCTTGGTCCACGGCCACTTCAAAGCGGGCCCGAACTGCGCCATGAAATGCCGCATCCCGGCCTCACCACCGGCCACGCGATAAGTCTCGAACAACCCCATCTGGGCCCAGCGAATGCCAAAGCCCATGCGGATGGCCTCATCCACCTCTTCGGTCGTGGCGATCCCGTCCTTGACCAGCCACAGCGCCTCGCGCCAAACCGCCTCCAGAAAGCGGTCCGCGATATGCGCGTCGATCTCTTTCTTGATGTGCAGGGGGAAGAATCCAACCGATTTCAACAGCTCCTGCGCCCGTTCCACCATCTCGGGCGGGTTCTTGGCGGTCGGCACCAACTCGATCAATGGCAGCAGATAGACCGGGTTGAACGGATGCGTCACCACAATCTGCTCGGGCCGCAGCGCGCCTTCCTGCAATTCCGACGGCTTGAACCCGCTGGTCGAGGAGCCAATGATCGCGTCCGGATCGCACGCCTCCTGCAACCCTTTGTAAACCTTCAGCTTCAAATCCAGACGTTCCGGCACGCTCTCCTGAATCCAGATCGCGTCCCGAACGGCGTCCCCAATGTCGTCGTGAAAGGTCAACGCCCCCTCGGGCGGCAAAGGTACATCGCTCAACCCCGGCAAAGACCGCCGCGCATTGTCCAGAACCTCGCCAATCTTGCGCTCGGCTTCCGGGTCCGGGTCGAATACCCGCACATCCCAGCCATTGAGCAGAAACCGGGCAGCCCATCCGCCGCCGATCACACCGCCCCCTATGATTGCCGCTGTTTTTGCTCGTTGTTCTTTGTCCACGATCCGCCTCTTCATCTGGCCAGAAATATCCCGGGGGTTTGGGGGCTGGCCCCCAATTTCCCCGCAGGTGTCACTTCGCAACCGGTGCCCGCTTCACCAGGCCCAGCTTCTCGCGCACCTCCTGCGGTCCGATCACCCGCGCGCCCATGTTCTCGATGATGGTGCCCGCGCGTTCGACCAACTGCCAGTTCTCAGCCAAGACGCCCTTGTCCAGCCACAGATTGTCCTCAAGCCCGACACGCACATTGCCTCCTGCCAGCACCGTTGCCGCCACATAGGCCATTTGGTTCCGCCCCAGCGAAAAGGCACTGAACGTCCAGTCATCCGGTACATTATTCACCATCGCCATGAACGTGTTCAGATCATCCGGTGCCCCCCACGGAACCCCCATGCACAGTTGCACCAGCGCATTCGGTTCCAGAATCCCTTCCTTCACCAACTGCTTGGCAAACCAAAGATGGCCGGTGTCAAAGGCCTCGACCTCAGGCTTCACGCCCATATCGGTCATCATCTGCCCCATCGCCCGAAGCGCACCGGGGGTGTTGGTCATGACATAGTCAGCCTCGGCAAAGTTCATCGTGCCGCAGTCCAGAGTACAAATCTCCGGCAGACATTCGGCAATATGCGCCACGCGCTCCGAGGCCCCGATCATGTCGGTTCCGGCTTCATTCACCGGGAACGGGCTCTCGACCCCGCCAAACACGATGTCCCCGCCCATACCCGCCGTCAGGTTCAAGACCACATCCACGTCGGCGTCACGGATACGGTCCGTCACCTCGCGATACAGATCCAGCCGACGGCTGGGTGCGCCGGTCTCAGGGTCGCGCACATGGCAATGCACCACCGCCGCACCGGCCTTGGCGGCAGCAATTGCGCTATCGGCAATCTGTTGCGGCGAGCGTGGCACATGCGGGCTGCGATCCTGCGTTCCACCCGAGCCGGTAACAGCGCAGGTAATGAAGACATCGCGGTTCATTTCCAGAGGCATGGTGTTTTCCCCAAGTTATACCCGGTTTCGCCCTGAGTTTTCCCCAGGCTTCTCCCCGGCAATCGATTTGCGTTCACCCCCGACTCTGACGCAGCCTTGGGGAAACACTTGCCAGAATGCGAATCGAACTTGATGAAATCCGCAAAAAACATACTCCAGCCCGAACATCGCGCCCTGAAAACGGCGGTGTTGGTGCTGGATGAATGCAACACGCTCAGCTTCGCCTCGGCGGTTGATCCGATGCGCGCCGCCAACCGTCTGGCGGACCGCCCGGCTTTTGACTGGGACTACGTGACCGCCACAGCGGAACCCGCGATGCTGACCAGCGCGCTGAGCGTCCCCGGCATCCCCTTGGCGCGGCTGCAAAGCTGCGACCTGATGATCGTCGTGGCCGGGTTCCAACTGGCCCGCCACGCCACCCCCAGCCTGCTGGCCGGTCTGCGCCGTATTGCCAGCACGGGTGCCACAATGGCCGGCATTGACGGCGGCCCCTGGTTGCTGGCCGAGGCTGGTCTGCTGGATGGCCACGCGGCCACAACCCACTGGGAAGACCTCGACAACTTCGCGGCCCGCTTCCCCGAGGTAGATGTCCGCCCCGACCGCTTCACAGTATCCGAAAACCGCCTGACATCCGGCGGCGCGATCCCGGCGGTCGAGATGATGTTGCACATCATCGCCGCGCGTCACGGCGCAGGCTTTGCCGCGCGCGTCTCGGGCCTGTTCCTGTACGAAGGCGCGCCGGAACCCACCAAACCGCAAAGCCGCACGGGTGCTCCGCTCCGCCATACTGCGCTGACAGCCAAAGCGAACAGCCTGATGGAATCGGCGCTCGACGACCCCCTGCCGCTCGCCTATATCGCCGACCGTCTGGGCACCAGCCCGCGCACGCTGCAACAGCAGTTCCGCCTGCGCCTCAACACCACGCCGCAAGACCACTACCTGCAACTGCGCCTGGCCGAGGCCCGCCGCCTTGTCACCGACACCGACATGCCACTGATGGATGTGGCACTTGCGACAGGCTTCACCTCACAATCCAGCTTCGCCCGCGCCTTCCGCACCGCCCATGGCCAATCGGCCCGCGACCTGAGGCAAGAGCGCGCGCACCCCACCCATCACTGACCGGATCCGCTTCATCTGGCCAAAAATACCTCGGGGGAGTCGCCAAAGGCGACGGGGGCAGAGCCCCCTAAAACGGCATCGGATGCGCGCGATGCGCATGTCCAATGTCCTTCAGAACCTCAGCGGAAAGCTGCAGGTCTGTCCCGGCGATGATATGTTCCAACTGCGCCACCGAAGTCGCACCGAAAATGGCCGACATCATGAAGGGCCGCGTCCGGCACCATGCCAGCGCCATATGGGTGGGGTCCAGACCATGCGCCGAGGCAACCTCGAGATAGGCTGCCACCGCATCAAACACCCGGTCCGACTTGCGCCCGCCCATCTCGGCCGAGATCGACATGCGCGATCCTTCGGGCACCGCGCCGCCCTGATACTTGCCGGTCAAAAACCCCGCCGCCAAAGGTGAAAACGCCATCAGGCCCACGTCTTCATGAACGCTCAGCTCGGCCATGTCGGTGTCGAAATGCCGGCACAGCAGCGAATACTCATTCTGCACCGACGCGACCCGAGGCGCGCCCATCTGTTCGGACAGGCGCAGCCACTGCGCGATGCCCCAGGCGCTTTCATTCGACAGGCCGAAGGCGCGGATGTTGCCCTTATCGACCTGCGTCTGCAGGGCCTCAAGGCACTCCTGCATGTTCTCCAGAACCTCGTTGGTGTTGTGACCCGACGGGGAATAATTCCAGTTCTGCCGGAACATGTAGCTGCCGCGATTGGGCCAGTGAAACTGATAAAGGTCGATATATTCAGTCTGCAACCGCCGCAGAGAGCCTTCGATTGCCTCAGGGATGGTCTGCGCCGAAATCGGCGCGCCGTCGCGCACGTAAGACATGCCCGACCCCGAATGCTTGGTGGCCAGAACATAGTCGCCCCGGCGCGCCGCGTTGGCCGCGTTCCAGTTGCCCAGGATCTCCTCGGTTCGCCCGATGGTTTCCTTCGAGACCGGATTCACCGGATACATCTCGGCGGCATCGACGAAATTGATCCCTGCCCCCAGCGCCAGATCCATCTGCGCGTGCGCATCCGCCTCGGACGTCTGCGTCCCGAAGGTCATCGTTCCCAGACACAGATCAGAGACCATGATGCCGGTACGACCCAATGGCTTCATTTCCATCCGTCACCCTCCTGAAATTTGCGACAGCCGCGCGTTACGCCTCGGCTTTCTTTTCCCAACGGCCCGATTCTTCGGACCAGTACTGTGCCGAACACCCCGCGCCGGTCAGGGCTTTCCACTGTCCGCGCGCTTGGTTAACGGCCTGTTCGTCATTGCCATCAAACAGGATGCAGACGCGGTCAAGTGCTGCAACCTCATCCGGTTCCACCGCAGCCCCGTCCACCGACATAACGCATGTGGCGTCATTTGCCGCCTGCATGTCCGAGGTCAGCAGGATCGGCTGCATCGCATCATGTGGCCCGCCTGCGCGGCCATGGGGCAGGAACGCTTCCTCGGGCCCCAGCCACAGCTTTTCATCCAGCCAGTCCAGCCGGGCGGGATCGGTGCCCCGCACGGCAATCCGCCACCCGGCCTGCCGCGCTTTGTCCAGCAGCACCGGCAAAGTGTGCTCCAGCGGCCTCTGGGTCAGGTGGTAGAAATAGACGGCCCCCATGGTTTACTCGAAATTGTCCTGCACAAAGCGGCTGAGCGCACGGACCCCCCAGCCAGTGGCCCCCTTGGGCGCGTAGGAGGTCTCGGACGCGACCGAGGCCACCCCGGCAATGTCCAAATGAATCCACGGCGTGTCATCCTTGACGAACCGTTGCAGAAACTGTGCCGCCGTGATCGAGCCTGCGGGCCGTCCGCCCACATTCTTCATATCGGCAATGCGGGATTTCAATTGCTTGTCATACGCCTCACCCAGCGGCATCCGCCATGCGCCCTCATCCTCGGCCCGCGCCGATTTCAGGAAGGCATCGCAGAACGTGTCATTGTTCGAGAAGACACCGGCATTTTCGTGCCCAAGCCCGATGATGATCGCACCAGTCAGGGTCGCCAGATCGATCATGCCCACCGGTTCGAACCGCTCCTGCGCGTACCACATCACGTCGCACAGCACCAAGCGCCCCTCGGCATCGGTGTTGATGATCTCGACCGTGTCGCCCTTCATCGATTTGACCACATCGCCGGGACGTGTGGCGTTGCCCGAGGGCATGTTCTCGACCAGACCAACAAGCCCCACAACATTGGCCTTGGCCTTGCGTTTGGCCAGCGCCCGCATGGTGCCCGCAACAACACCCGCGCCGCCCATATCCATGGTCATGTCTTCCATGCCACCAGCCGGTTTCAGCGAGATACCACCGGTATCAAACACCACGCCCTTGCCGACCAGCGCCAGAGGCGCATCGTCCTTGTCACCGCCATTCCACTGCATGACGACCACTTTCGACGGGCTGTCCGAGCCCTGCCCGACGCTCAGCAATGTGCGCATGCCCAGTTCGGCTAGCTTGTCCTCGTCCAGCACTTCGACCTCAAGACCCAGCTCGGCCATCTCGGCCAAACGATCCGCGAATTCGGTGGTGGTCAGCACATTTGCGGGCTCGTTGGTCAGGTCGCGGGTCATCCGCACACCGTCGGCGACCGCATACATCGGCGCAAAGGCGGCTTCGACTTCGTCCGGTTTCTGGTGACTGATCGTGACCGTGCCCGGCGCGTCGCTTTCCTTGGTTTTGTGCGCGTCAAAATCATAGCAACGCAGGGCAAAGCCCAACGCCAGATCCTCGGTGCGGGCAAGATTTCCGGCCATGACCAGCAAAGGTTGATTGTCCGACAGCTTGGCCAGCTTTGCCCCGGCCTTTCGCGCTTCATCTGCATCAGGGCGGCGCGGCAGGATCAGGATATCCAGCGCCTCGGCCGCCATTCCGCTTGGCCAGGCCAGCGACACCACATCCCCGACATTCACCTTTTCAAACCGGTCGCTTTCCAGCAGCCGCGCCACGGCCCCGCGCGTCAGGCGATTGGCGCGTTTGGCCGCCGGGCTCAGCTTTCGGTCCGCGGGAATGACGACGACGACACGCCCCTCGGCCTGTGCCATCGCGTCCACGTCGAAGGCCTGAAACTGGATGGGGACTAGACTGCTCATTGCGCGCTCCTCAAAATCTGTTCCCCAAGACCTAGCCCGCGTCGCCCGGCTTGACCAGATAGCAGTTTTCCCCGACCACCAATTGCATTAAAGTCCTGAAAAAATATTCGGCAGGCTCGAGGGGAGACGACAGTGGCACTAAACGGCAGGCACACGCCGTCGCGCATGACCATATGCGGGACAGGCCTTGGCCAGACTGCCTGTGATGCAAGCCCAGCGGGGCTGTGCCCGTGATACTGGACCGCTACTTCGCCCGCCGCTTTTTGCAAAGCTTTCTGGTCATCGGCGGCATCTTTCTGACCCTGATGATTCTGATCGACCTGATCGAACAGGTACGTCGGTTCAACGAGGTTGACCTTTCCTTTGGCCGCTTGTTGCAACTGACCTTGTTGAACACGCCCGCCGCGATCAGCGAAATGCTGCCCCTGCTGGTGATCCTGGCCACTATCGCGCTGTTCGTGGGGCTGGCGCGCACCTCTGAACTTGTGGTGACGCGGGCCACGGGTCGGTCCGGCATCCGGGCGCTGGTGGCCCCTGTCCTGCTGGCGCTGATCATCGGTGCGCTTGCCGTGACCTTGCTGAATCCGATCGCGGCAGCCACCTCCGAGGAATATCAGCGCCTGTCCGATTCCTACCGCAACAACGGCAGTTCCGCCCTGTCGATCAGCAGCGAAGGCCTGTGGCTGCGTCAAAGCACCGACACAGGTCAGGCCGTGATACACGCCCGAGGCACGTCGAACGGGGATGAGTTGCGCCTGCGTGATGTCACCATCGTCTCGTTCGATCCGGACGGCAAACCGACCCAACAGATCGTTGCAGACCGTGCCAGGCTGATCGATGGAAGCTGGGTTCTGATGCAGGCCAAGGTCTGGAACTTTGAGGACGGCCAGAACCCTGAACTGAACGCGGTCGAGCATGACCGGCTGGACCTGCCCACCTCGCTGACCCGTCAGCGCATTCTGGACACTTTGGGCCAACAGGACTCCGTTTCTGTGTACGACCTGCCGCAGCTTATCAAAGATCTGCGCGAGGCCGGATTCTCGACCAAACAGTACGAGGTCTGGCTGCAAGTCCAACTGGCGCGCCCCTTCTTTCTGGTGTCGATGGTTCTGATCGGCGCCGCATTTACCATGCGCCACGTGCGTTTCGGTGGAACCGGTGTGGCGGTTCTGACGGCGGTTCTGTTGGGCTTTGCCATCTATTTCGTACGCAATTTTGCGCAAATTCTTGGGGAAAACGGTCAATTGCCCATCTACGTCGCTGCCTGGGCCCCGCCCGTTGCCGCCATATTCCTGTCACTTGGCCTGTTGCTGCATGCGGAGGACGGGTAATGCCGCGCATCGTATCTGCGCTGCTGGCAGGTGTCCTGGTCTTTGCAGCCCCGACCACCGCGTTGAAGGCGCAAACCGCGCCTGGACCCGCGCCTGCGGATGGAGCGGCGCAGCAGGAACAGCCCGCCTTGCTGGTGGCCGACAAAATCTTCATCACGCCCGAGCGAAAGCTGGTCGCCGAAGGCAATGTCGAGGCGTTTCAGGGCGATGTGAAACTGACCGCCCAACGGGTCACTTTCGATCAGGAAACCGGGCAGCTTGTCCTTGAAGGTCCGATCCGCATCGATCAGGCCGGACAGACCACGCTGCTGGCGGATTCGGGCGAGTTGGATGAAGGTATTCAAAACGGCCTGCTGATCGGCGCTCGGATGGTGTTTGACCAGCAGGTGCAGATCGCCTCGGTTCAGGCCAATCGGGCGGCCGGGCGCTATACGCAGTTCAGCAAGGTCTCGGCCACGTCGTGCCATGTCTGCGCAAATGGCAGACCGCCTCTGTGGCAGATCAGGGCGCGCAGGGTAATCCACGACCAGCTCGAACGACAGTTGTATTTCGAAGGCGCACAGCTTCGGGTGCTGGATTTCCCGGTGTTTTATTTCCCCTATCTGCGCCTGCCGGATCCGACACTTGACCGGGCAACCGGGTTTCTGGTGCCGTCGATCCGCAGCACCTCGCAACTGGGAACCGGCGTGCAGGTGCCGTATTTCTTCAAAATCGGCGATCATAAGGACCTGACGCTGACGCCTTATGTGTCGGCCCAGACCAAAACGCTGGGATATCGCTATCGTCAGGCCTTCAAGAACGGCCGCATTCAGATCGAAGGCGCGTTTACCCGCGATGATGTGCAACCGGATCAGGATCGCGGCTATTTGTTCGCCAACGGTTTCTTCAACCTCAAGAACGACTACCGGCTGAGCTTCAATCTGCGCACCACATCCGATGACGCCTATCTTGCCGATTACGGCCTGCCGGATTTCGACCGCCTGCGCAGCGAAATCGCGCTGACCCGGATCAAACGCGACACCGCGTTCCGCACCAGTTTCATCCATTACAAGACCCTGCGCGACAGCGAGGATCAGGATGAGATCCCCTCGCGTGTGTTCGATCTGAACTATGAAAGGCGCTATTTCCCCAACGCCATCGGCGGTGAAGTACGGCTGGGATTCATTACTCACGCCCACGAACGCACCAGCGACGAGGATATTGTTGGCCGTGACATTGCGCGTGCAACCTTTGACGCGGAATGGTTGCGCAGCTGGACCTTTGCCACAGGGCTTCGGGCCGACGTGCAGCTGGGCACATCGGTGGATACGTTCGACATCCGCAATGACAGCGCGTTCCCGGATCAGGTCACACGTGCAACGCCACGCGCGGCACTGACCCTGCGCTATCCGATGACCCGCCGGGAACAATCCGGCGCGACCCAGTTTCTGGAACCGATCGCACAGTTCGGCTGGACCGATGTGTCCGATACCGATGTACCCAACGACGAAAGCACGTTTCAGGAATTCGATCAGGGCAACCTGCTGTCCCTGTCCCGCTTCCCGGCAGAAGACCAGCGCGAGGATGGGGCCACCGCCGTCTTTGGCGTGAACTGGGCGCGGTACAAGGCGAACGGCTGGCAGGCGCTGGCCACCGTGGGTCAGGTCTTTCGCAGCGAAGCCGACCCGAATTTCAACCTGACCTCGGGCCTACAGGGCACAACCTCTGATCTGCTGCTGGCCGGTCAGATCAATACAGCCAACGGTTGGTCGCTGGCCGGGCGTGGGCTGATCGATGGTGATTTTAGCTTTACCAAGGCCGAGCTGCGCGGCGGCTGGACCGGTGAAGGCAGTGCGATCACCGGCAGCTATGTCTGGCAAGAGGCGGATCCCGCTGAAAATCTGGATGACGAGATTTCGGAAATCTGGCTGCGCGGGCGCTACCGGGTTGACGAAAACTGGCTGACCCGCGCCTCGGCCCGCTATGATCTGGCTGCCTCGGAACCCATTCGTCTGGGGCTGGGCGTGACTTATCAGAACGAGTGCGTGCAGGTTAACATGTCCGTAAGCAGGCGCTTTACATCGACAACAACTATTGAGCCTTCGACCGAATTCGGGTTTACCCTTTCGCTGACAGGATATGCCGTTGAAGGCGGCGGAAAGACATACAAGAGAAAATGCAGTTGATTACAGGTTTCGTCAGGTTTCTCCGTTCCGGTTGCTCCAAACCGGTTACTTCGGCATTGGCAGCAGCCATCTTGGCCTTGTCCGCCCCTCAGTCGGGGGCCCAAAGCCTGTTCTCACCCGCGATCCGCGTCAATCAGGACATCGTCACCTGGTACGAGCTGGAACAGCGTATCCAGTTCCTGAACGTTCTGGGCATCCCCGGCGGCACCGAGGCCGAGGTCCGGCAGGCCCTGATCGATGAACGTCTGCGCAAACAAGCCATGCGTGAGGCCGGGATTCAAGCCGCCCCCGAAGACGTGCAGGTCGGCATCGACGAATTCGCCGCGCGCGGCCAACTCAGCACTGATCAGTTCCTGCAATTGCTGGGCGACGCGGGCGTCGACCCCGAAACGGTACGCGATTTCGTGGCCGATCAGTTGGCCTGGCGCGATTATATCAGCGCGCGTTTTCTGTCTCAGGCCCGCCCCACCGAAGACGAGATCAACCGCGCCCTAGGTCAGGGCGGCGGCGGTGGCCTTCAGGTCCTGCTGTCCGAGATCATCATTCCGGTGAACCAGCAAACCCTGGCACAAACCGAGTTGTTGGCCGAAGAAATTTCGCGCCTGCAAGGGTTTGACGCGTTTTCCTCAGCCGCCGCGCAATACTCGGCAGCTGCCACCCGCAACGATGGCGGACGGCTGGACTGGCTGAACATCACCAACCTGCCACCTGCGCTGCAACCCTTGATTCTGGGACTGGAAAACGGTGAGATCACCGAGCCCGTGGGCCTGCCCAACGCCATCGCGCTGTTCCAGATGCGCGGTATTCGCGAGGTCTCGACCGGCGCGCCCCGATATTCGAAAATCGACTACGCGGTCTACTACCTGCCCGGCGGGCGCAGCGGTGACACGCTGGCCCAGGCTACCCGTCTGCGCGAAGATATTGACACGTGCGACGACCTGTACGGCATCGCCAAGGACCAACCCGCCGAGGTGCTGGAACGGATCGAGGCCGCGCCATCGGAAATCCCGCAGGATGTTGCCGTGGAACTGGCCAAGCTGGACCGCAACGAGGTGTCTACGGCGCTGACCCGCAACAATGGGCAAACGCTGATGTTCCTGATGCTGTGCAACCGCACCCGCGATCTGGGTGAAGATACCTCGCGCGTTGATGTCGCCAACGCCCTGACCCAGCAACGCCTGCAAGCCTTTGCCGAAAGCCTGCTGGAACAGCTGCGCGCCGACGCATCCGTAACCGAGCAATGACAACCCCCATCGCGCTCAGCTGCGGTGATCCGGCGGGCATTGGCCCTGAAATCGCCGCCAAGGCATGGGCTGAACTGCGCGGCACCTGCCCGTTTTTCTATATCGGCGACGCATCTCACCTGCCCGCCGGCACACCAACCCAACACATCGCCGACCCGGCCGAAGCTGTTCAGATCAGCCCAAACGCGCTGCCCGTTCTGCATCTGGACTTCCCGGCCCAAAACACACCCGGACAGCCCGACCCCGCCAACGCCCCCAGCGTGATCGACGCGATCGAACGTGGCGTGGCGCTAGTGCAATCTGGCGGGGCCTCGGCGCTTTGCACCGCGCCGATCCACAAAAAGGCCCTGATCGACGGGGCCGGGTTTGCCTATCCGGGCCATACCGAGTTTCTGGCCGCACTGGCGGGGCGACAGCGCGTTGTGATGATGCTGGCCAGCGCGCAGTTGCGGGTTGTTCCCGCCACCATTCACATCCCCCTGTCACGGGTGCCACAGGAACTGACGCCCGATCTGCTGACCGAAACAATCGCGCTGACCGCCGACGGGCTGCGCCGCCAGTTCGGCATCGCGCATCCAAGGATCGCTATTGCGGGGCTGAATCCCCATGCCGGTGAAGGCGGCAAGATGGGCACCGAAGAGTTGGATTGGATCGCGCCCCTGATCGCCGGTCTGGACAGCAAGGATTGCTCCGTCACCGGCCCGCATCCGGCAGACACGCTGTTCCACGCCGCCGCCCGCGCCCGCTATGACGCGGCCATCGCCATGTATCACGACCAGGCCCTGATCCCGATCAAGACGCTGGATTTCGACCAAGGCGTCAACGTGACCCTCGGCCTGCCCTTCATCCGAACATCCCCCGACCACGGCACCGCGCTGGACATTGCCGGGCAAGGCATCGCCAACCCCACCAGCCTGATCGAGGCCCTGAAACTCGCCCAACAGATGGCACAAACCCCTTGATCCTTCACCTGGCTGAAAATATCCCCGCCGGAGGCAAAAAATCTCTGGCGCTCCCCCATCAACCCGCGCCACGATAACCGGATCATGAGCGCTATCGACACCCTTCCCCCTCTGCGCGAGGTCATCGCGACCCACCAGCTGTCGGCCCGCAAATCGCTGGGCCAGAATTTTCTGCTGGACCTCAACCTGACCGCCAAGATCGCGCGTCAGGCCGGGGATCTGAGCCAATGCGACGTTCTGGAAATCGGCCCCGGCCCCGGCGGCCTGACGCGCGGGCTGCTTTCGGAAGGTGCGCGCAAGGTTGTGGCAGTGGAAAAGGACACCCGCTGCATCGCCGCCCTGAACGACATCGCCGCGGCGTATCCGGGCCAGCTTAAGGTGATCAACGGCGACGCGCTGGAAATCAACCCGCTGGAACATCTGACGCCACCGATCCGCGTCGCCGCCAACCTGCCCTATAACGTGGGCACCGAGCTTCTGGTCCGCTGGCTGACCCCGCCCGAATGGCCGCCCTTCTGGCAAAGCCTGACCCTGATGTTCCAGCGCGAGGTCGCCGAGCGCATCGTCGCCCAACCCGGCAGCAAAGCTTATGGCCGCCTTGCCATTCTCGCCCAATGGCGGGCCGAGGCGCGCATCGCCATGTCACTGCCCCCCGGCGCGTTTACGCCCCCGCCCAAAGTCTCCAGCGCCGTGGTCCACCTGACCGCCCTGCCCGAGCCGCGCTATCCGGCCGATGCAGCCACGCTGTCGCGTGTTGTGGCCGCCGCCTTCAACCAACGCCGCAAGATGCTGCGCGCCTCGCTGAAAGGCGTGGCCCCCGACATCGAAGACCGCCTGATCGCAGCAGGGATCAAGCCCACAGAACGCGCCGAACAAGTCCCGCTTGAGGGTTTTTGTGCGCTGGCGCGCCAAATTACGAACCGCTGAACAAAAAAAGCCCCGGACAATGTCCGGGGCTTTTTGAAATCGTCTATCGGGATTTACTCAGCCGCTTCCGGAGTATCCCCATCCGTTTTGGGCGCACCCTCTGACGCAGGCGCAGCCTTGGGCTTGCGCGCTCGCGGCTTACGGGCGGGTTTTTCTTTTTTCTCGGGCGCTTCAGCCGTTTGGGCGTCGCCTTTGTTTTCCGGTGTTTCGACCAACCCGCTTTCAGGCGCCGACGCCTCGGGCGAGAAATCCATCACATCGGGTTGCGGTGCCTCGGCCGGGTCGGCCTGACGGGCGGCTTCGCGTTCCTGCCGTTCGGCGCGTTCGCGGTCACGCTCGGCCTGACGCTCGCGGTTCTGGCGCTCCTGCTCTTCGCGGCGGGCTTCGATCTCGCGCTGTGCCTCGCTCAGCATCCGCAGATAATGCTCCGCGTGCTGCTGAAAGTTCTCGGCTGCGACACGGTCGTTTGACAACTGAGCGTCGCGGGCAAGCTGGTTGTATTTGTCAATGATCTGCTGCGGCGTGCCACGCACCTTGCCCTCGGGGCCCGAGCTGTCAAAAACACGGTTTACGACGTTACCGCCGGAAGGACGATTGCGGTTGTTCTTGGCCCGCGAGCGGGATTTGGAAGATCTCATCTTACTTTACGTCAGCCTTGTCATTCGCTGTCGACCAACCCGTGTTCTGCACTGCTCTGCGGCGTTTGCCATGACGGGAAGTCAACTTTTTTGGGCTTGGCGTCAGGGGTGCGCTGCAACAGCGTCAACCTCGCCGACTAATCCTGAGTAAACATGTCCTGCCCCGGCAGACAAGAGGATTCTCGGATATTTCGCAGCTTTTTTACCTAAACCGGCGTTTTTCGACCTCATACTGTTGATTTCAAGCAGGCAGACGCGCGCCCACGACGCGGTCACGCCCCTCCAAATCCGGGATCACGCGGATATCTGCTAGACCAGAGGCGTCGAACAGCGCGGCAACCTGCGCGGCCTGTGTAGGGCCGATTTCAACCAGAATGCGGCCGCCGGGCAGCAGAAAATCCGGCGCATCGGCGGCCAGATGGCGATAGGCGTTAAGCCCGTCGCCCTCATCGGTCAGGGCCATCCGGGGTTCATGCTCGCGCACTTCCGGGGACAGATCGGGCATTTCCGTCAGCGCAATGTATGGCGGGTTCGAGACGATCAGGTCGAACTTGCCCTCGACTACCTCGAACCAGTCCGAGCGCAGCACTTCGGCGCGCGCTTGCACATTATGCTGCACCGCATTGGCGCTGGTTTGCAGGCAGGCGGCCTCGCTCAGATCCACGCCCACCCCGCTTGCGCTGGTGCGTTCAGCCAGCAATGTGATCAGTATACAGCCCGAGCCGACACCAAGATCCAGCACATGGTCGAACGGCTCGCTCAGCGCGGCTTCGATCAGCGCTTCGGTCTCGGGGCGCGGGTCCAGAACGTCGCGGCTGACATGGAACCGGCGACCATAGAATTCACGCTCACCCAGAAGATGCGAGACTGGCACCCGGATGGCGCGCAGCGAGATCAACTGGTCGTAGCGTTCGGCAATGTCGGGCGGCAGTTCTTCGGGCGCGATCAGAGTGACCCGACTGGCTTCAATCCGCGCCGCATGGGCCAGCAGAACACGGGCGTCCCGCGCCGGATCTTCCACGCCCGCAGCCCGCAGGCGCGCCGTGGCGGCCACCATGGCCTGTGCCGCTGTTTGCACCCCGGTCATTGCGCCATCTCGGCCAGCAGCCGGGCCTGATCATCGGCGGTCAGTGCGTCGATCACTTCATCCAGATCGCCCTGCATCACCTGATCCAGCTTATAGAGCGTCAGGTTGATGCGGTGATCCGTCATGCGGCCTTGCGGGAAGTTATAGGTTCTGATCCGTTCCGACCGGTCGCCCGACCCCACCTGACTGGCCCGATCGGCCGAGCGTTCGCTGTCGATCCGCTGCCGCTCCAGATCATAAAGCCGCGTTTTCAGCACCTGCATCGCGATCTCGCGGTTGCGGTGCTGCGACTTCTCGGAACTGGTCACCACAAGGCCTGTCGGCAAGTGGGTGATCCGCACCGCCGAGTCGGTCGTGTTCACGTGCTGCCCACCCGCACCGGAACTGCGCATCGTGTCGATGCGGATGTCATTTGCGTCGATCTGGATGTCCACATCTTCAGCCTCGGGTAGAACCGCCACCGTCGCTGCCGAGGTGTGAATACGCCCGCCGCTTTCGGTTTCAGGCACGCGCTGCACCCGATGCACACCGGATTCGTATTTCATCCGGGCAAAGACATTGTCGCCCTTGATGTGGGCCACAACTTCTTTGACGCCCCCCAGATCCGAGGCCTGTTCCTCGATAATCTCGAACCGCCAGCCGCGACTTTCCGCATAGCGCTGGTACATGCGCAGCAGGTCCCCCGCAAACAACGCGGCCTCGTCCCCGCCGGTGCCGGGTCGGATTTCCAGCATCGCCGGGCGGGCGTCCGCCTCGTCCTTGGGCAGCAAGGCCAGTTGCAGCGCATGTTCGGCTTGCGGAATCTGCGCCTGCAATTCCGGGATTTCTTCCTCGGCCAGTTCCTTCATATCCGGGTCGGACAGCATCGCCTCGGCCTCGGACAGATCGGCAACCAGCTGACGCCACGCCATGATCTGGACAACCACCGGCTTGAGGTCCGAATACTCCTTAGCCAAAGCCGCAATGTCCCCGCCCGAGGCACCATCAGCCATGGCCGCTTCGAGGTATTGGAATCGCTGGGTTATCTGCTCAAGGCGTTCTTCGGGGATCATCCCGGCGGTGTCTCTTAATCCGGGGCTTTGGTCAAGGGCTAGCCTTGTGCTAAGATTCTGCCCATGAAACGGTTTGTTCTTGGATTACTGCTGTGTGCCTCGCCTGTTATGGCGGATGTGACCGGCCCGAATGGCAAGGTTCAGGACTGTTATTGCACCGACAAAACCGGCACGCGCGTTGAACTGGGTGAGATGATCTGCCTGCAGGTCGATGGCCGCATGTTCATGGCGCAATGCCAGATGTCACTGAATGTGCCCATGTGGCGCGAGGTGCAGGAAGGGTGCTTGTCGTCTGGTTTGCCGTCCGACTGGCCGGATCTGGAACCTGCGCCCGACACCGCCGCGTCCTAAGCGACACCTGCGGCGTCACATCTGCCCCAACCACCCATCAACCCGCGCCTTGTTCACTCCAAAATCCTTGCGGCCAAAGCGCAAACGCCCGTGAATGCGCAGGACATCCCCATCCTGCTGTACCGTCGTGTAGTCCGGGAAGCCGATCACCTTGGTGCGGGTGATGTAGGTGATCATCCCGTCCCCAACCGATCCGGCCAGAACCGTGGTGCGCGGTGCCGCCCTTGCAATCGCATCCAGACGCGCCAGGCCATCCGGACCCGCCTCAACCACGCGCAAAACGCCGCCCTGCAAGTCACGATCCGCATCGGCCTGAGGGGCCACGTGCCAGCGCTTTGGGTCTGACGGTGCCAATCGGATATACGCCGCCATCCCAACGGCCAGAAAAAGAAGCAAACCAAGGGCTATCTTCATCACCTACCTCAACCTTTTCCCGTCAGCCTATCCCGATCCGCCACCGGAACAAGGTGCCCCGTACGGCTTTACCGCGACGTCACGCCGGGCAGGATGCACAACAGCTCGAACAGCAGGTTCGCCGCCGTCAGCGCCGTGTTGCCCGACGGGTCGTAAGGCGGAGAGACCTCGACCAGATCACAGCCCACCACATTCACCCCCTGCAAGGCGTGGATCAGTTGCAACGCCTGCGGGGTGGTCAATCCACCGATCTCGGGCGTTCCGGTGCCGGGGGCGTAGGCGGGATCGAGACTGTCGATGTCATAGGTGATGTAAACCGGGTGATCCTCGACCGTCTTGCGGATCTGCGAGCCGATCTGGGTCAGGTTTTGTTGCCACAACTCCCACGCCGGAAACTGGCGAAAGCCCCAGTCTTTGGCCTCGGTAAAGTCGGTGGCGGCGTAGCCCGAGCCGCGAATGCCGATCTGAAAAGTTTTGTCGGGGACGATCAGCCCCTCTTCATAGGCGCGACGGAAGACGGTGCCGTGGGTTTCCTTCTCACCAAACATCTCATCGTTCACATCCGCATGGGCATCCACATGGACCAGGGCCACCGGCCCGTGTTTCGCCGCAATCGCCCGCAGGATCGGCAAAGTGATCGAGTGATCCCCGCCCATCGCCACCGGGATCACGTTCTTCGCCAGAATACCGTCATAGCTGTCCTTGATGATCTTCAGGCTTTCGGACAGCGAGAAGGTGTTGATTGCAAGATCGCCAATATCGGCAGTCTGCAAACTGTCGAACGGGGCGGCAGATGTGGCCATGTTATAGGGCCGGATCATCGCGCTTTCGCTGCGGATCTGCTTGGGACCAAACCGGGTGCCTGAGCGCCACGAGGTGCCGATATCCATCGGGATCCCCAACAGCGCAATATCCAGCCCCGCCAGCGAGGTCGCCTGCGGCAGACGCATAAAGGTGTTCGGCCCGGAAAACCGCGCCAGATCATTGCCGCTGATCGGTTGATTATACTCAGTCATGCGCGTTTGGTTCCCACTCCATCAGATCACGTCCCTCAGCACATACCGGATGTATGGCTAACCATTGGTTAACGCCCGAGGGGTCGCGTTTACGTTTTGCCAGCCATCAGGCGTTTCCACCCCAGCAGGCAGATGATCTGCGTGGCCACATGCGCCCCGGCAATCGCCGTCGCACCGGATGTATCGAAAGGCGGCGACACCTCGACCACATCCCCGCCTTTGATGTTGATCCCGGCAATGTCGCGCAGGATGATCTGCGTCTGGATTGAGCTCAGGCCACCCCAGACCGGTGTTCCCGTGCCGGGGGCAAAGGCCGGGTCCAGACCGTCAATATCAAAGCTCAGGTAGACGGGATTGTCGCCCAGAATGCCCTTGATCTTCTGGGCCACGGCGGCGGGGCCGGATTCGTAAACCTCGCGCGCGTCGATGATGTTGACGCCCAGAGTGTCCTCGTTATGGGTGCGGATCCCCACCTGGACCGAGCGTTTGGGGTCCACGATCCCTGATTTCACCGCCTTGTAGAACATCGTCCCGTGATCCACGCGCGACATATCATCATCGGCCCATGTGTCGGTATGCGCATCGAATTGCAGCAGGGACATCGGCCCGAATTTCTCGGCATAGGCTTTGAGGATCGGAAAGCTGATATAGTGATCCCCGCCCAGCGTGACCGAGGCCACGTCGGCGGCCAGGATAGTCCGGATATGATCGGTCAGCGTGTCCGGAAAGGCCGGGATATTGGCATAGTCATAGGCCATGTCGCCATAATCAACGATGGCCAGTTCGCTGAGCGCATCAAACGGCCAGCCATACGGCGCATCGGGCGATTGCAGGGCGCTGGCTTCGCGGATTGCGCGGGGGCCCAGACGTGTGCCGGGGCGGTTGGTCACGGCCTGATCGAACGGCACCCCGGTCACAGCGATGTCCACGCCCTTCAGCTCTTTGGTGTAAAGCCGCCGCAGGAACGAGGTCGCGCCGCCGAAGGTGTTCTCATAGGACAACCCTTTGAGATCGGGGTTGGTAAAGGCCTCGTCTACCTGATGCTTAGCGTCTTCCAGTGCCATACCTGCCCCCCATCAGCCCAGCGGCTGGGCCTTTTCGACGATCCGCGCGAAGAACGATGCGCCCACCGGTGCAATCTCGTCATTGAAGTTGTATTTCGGGTGATGCAGGCCCGCGCCCTCGCCCTGCCCCAAGAACAGATACGCACCGGGGCGTTTCTGCAGCATGTACGAGAAATCCTCGGCCCCCATCTCACGCCCGGTATTTGCGATGACCCGGTCTGGCCCGGCAACGTCCCGTGCAACCTCGGCCGCAAAACCCGCCTTGTCGGCATCATTGATCGTCGCGGGATAGCTGACGACATAATCCAGCCGCGCCTCGACTCCGTACGAGGCCGCCTGCCCCTGCACGATCTGCTCCATCCGCTGCATCACCATTTTCTGAACGGCAGGGTCGAAGGTGCGGACGGTGCCGTTGATATAGGCCGTATCGGGGATCACGTTGTTGACCGTCCCGGTATGGATTTGCGTGACCGAAACGACCAGATCGTCCAAGGCATAGTGATTGCGGCTGACAATCGTCTGAATCGCCTGCGCAATGGCGCAGGCGGCCATGACCGGGTCGCGGGTCTCATGCGGCATCGCACCGTGGCCACCGACGCCCTGGATATGCACCTCGAACGTATCGACCGCTGCCATGATCGGACCGGGCGTGGTGTAGAACGCGCCTTCGGCAAAGCCCGGCGCGTTGTGCAGCGCGTAGACCTGAGCGATGTCGAACTGCTCCATGATGCCTTCCTGAACCATGACATTGGCCCCGCCACCCTCTTCCTCGGCGGGCTGGAAAATCAGCGCAACGCGGCCGCGGAAGTTTCGCGTCTCGGCCAGATAGCGCGCGGCGCCCAGCAGCATCGTGGTGTGCCCGTCATGGCCGCAGGCGTGCATCTTGCCGGGGTGTTTCGAGGCGTAGTCTACGCCCGTCTCCTCGGTAATTGGCAGCGCATCCATATCGGCGCGCAGGCCAATGGTCGGCCCGTCGCCCTGCCCGTTGATGATCGCGACCATCCCGGTTTTCGCAATACCTTCGTGCAGTTCATCCACCCCGAACTCGCGCAACCGTTCGGCCACAAAGGCGGCGGTTTCAAAGCACTCGAACTCCAGTTCGGGGATCGTGTGCAAATGCTGGCGCCATGCGGCCATATCGGCTGAGTAGTCGGCAATTCGGTTGACGACGGGCATCTGGGGTGGACTCCTGATCGGGACTGCGGAATGGATGCATCTGACACCGGAACGAAAGGGTTCGCAATGGCCGAAAATCCTCTGATCCACGACAGCGATGCGGGTATCGAACGTTTGCTGGAAATCATGCGTCGCCTGCGCGACCCGGAATCAGGCTGTCCGTGGGACATCGAACAGGATTTTTCGACGATTGCCCCCTATACCATCGAAGAGGCCTATGAGGTTGCCGACGCCATCGAACGTGAGGCCTATGATGAGCTGCAAGGAGAGCTGGGCGATCTGCTGTTCCAGTCCGTCTTTCACGCCCAGATGGCCGAAGAAGCCGGGCATTTCACCTTTCAGGACGTGGTGCGCACCATGTCGGACAAGATGGTCGACCGCCATCCGCATGTGTTCGGCGACGAATCCCGCGACAAATCGGCTGAACAGCAGACGCGCGACTGGGAAACCATCAAAGCGGCTGAGCGTGCGGGAAAGGAACAGAAAGGCGCGCTGGACGGTGTCGCCGCCAACCTGCCTGCCCTGTTGCGCGCGCATAAGCTGCAAAAACGCGCCGCCCGCGTGGGGTTCGACTGGCCCGATGCCAGCCACGTACTGGCCAAGATCACCGAAGAGGCCGCCGAACTGGAAGAGGCGCGCAACAGCAAAGACGCCGATGCGCTTGAGGATGAGTTCGGCGATCTGCTGTTCGTGATGGTCAATCTGGGCCGTCATCTGGGCATCGAGCCCGAAGCCGCCCTGCGCCGCACCAACGCCAAGTTCACCCGCCGGTTCGAACAGGTTGAGGCGCGCCTCGCCGCCCGTGGCAAAACGCCGTCGCAAAGCGATCTGGCCGAGATGGATGCGCTGTGGGATGAGGTCAAGATCGAGGAACACCGCGCCAACGGCAAACTCCCGCCTGTGGACGCACCGACCGGGGCCTGAAACCGCTGGACAAGTGCGGTGACACTTGCGAGTGTCCGCGCTTCAAGACCCCGGAGGCACAGCATGGCACCGCGCAAGATCATCATCGACACCGACCCGGGACAGGACGATGCCGTCGCCATCCTGCTGGCGCTGGCCAGCCCCGAAGAGATCCAGGTTCTGGGCATCACCGCCGTCGCCGGAAACGTCCCGCTGGCGCTGACCGCCAAGAACGCGCGCATCGTGTGTGAACTGGCCGGGCACACGCATATCCCGGTCTATGCCGGGTGCGACCGCCCGCTGAACCGCCCTCTGATCACCGCCGAGCATGTGCATGGAAAAACCGGGCTGGATGGCCCTGTATTGCCGGACCCGGTGATGCCGCTGGCCGAGGGCCACGCGGTCGATTTCATCATCGACACCCTGCGCGCGCAGGAACCGGCAACGGTTACGCTGTGTCCGCTGGGACCGCTGACAAACATCGCCTCGGCGTTCCAGAAGGCGCCTGACATCATCGACCGGGTGCAGGAAATCGTGCTGATGGGCGGCGCCTATTTTGAGGTCGGCAACATCACTCCGGCTGCGGAATTCAACATTTACGTCGACCCGGAAGCTGCTGAAATTGTGTTCAAATCCGGCGCTCATATCGTGGTCATGCCGCTGGACGTAACCCATGACGCCCTGGTCACGCCCCATCGCAACGATGCGTTCCGGGCGCTGGACAGCAAGGTTGGCCATGCGGTTGCCGAAATGACCGATTTCTTCGAACGCTTTGACAAGGAAAAATACGGCTCGGAAGGCGCACCGCTGCACGACCCTTGCGTGACGGCCTATCTGATCCGGCCAGACCTGTTCTCGGGCCGCCACATCAATGTTGAGATCGAAACCCAGTCAGAGCTGACGCTGGGCATGACCGTTGCCGACTGGTGGCGGGTCACGGATCGTGCGCCGAACGCGATGTTCATGGGTGATGTCGACGCCGAAGGATTTTTCGACTTGCTGACAGAAAGGCTGGCCCGCCTATGAGCGCCGCACTGAGACTTGCCCGCCCCGAGGATCTGGATCGCCTGATGGGTCTGGTCACTGCTTTCCACACCGAAGCACAGATCGCGCAGGATGCCGACCAACGACGCGAGGCGTTGCTGCCTTTGTTGGAAGGTATCCCGCATGGCTGCATCTATCTGATCGGTCCGGGCCGCGCGCCATTGGGCTATATCATCCTAACCTTCGGCTGGTCGGTCGAGTTCGGCGGCATGGACGGCTTTGTCGACGAGATCTACATCCGCCCTGCCGTCCGGGGCCGTGGCATCGCAACCGAAGTGCTGTTGGACCTGCCCAAAGCGCTGGCCGAGGCTGGGCTGACTGCGCTGCATCTGGAAGTCGATCGCACCAATGAAACGGCGCAAAAACTGTATATGCGCACGGGCTTCAAACCGCGTGAGCGTTACATGTTGATGAGCAAGCCGCTCTAGCGGGATTCCCCACGGAAAATCAGGCCCGGATTGTACATCTCTTGAACCGGGTCATCCTGAGAGATCTCTGCCCCCGTAATCGGATAGGTTCCGGGCTCGGTGCAGGCAGATAGAACGCCAGCAGAAATCACTGAAAGAATAAGAAGGAATCTTGAAGCAGACATCGCGTCCCCCTTTCTGTAATATGTTAAGGATTACCGCGATTATTGTACCCCATATAGGAACAAGTTCACATATGAGCATGTTATTGTCAGTTTTTTCGCATCAAAATGGTGAAAAATCAGACGTTTTTCACTTGCCAAGGCTCTTTGCCGCCACCTCGTTCCCACCCAACCGGTGCTGCCGGTTTCACCTGAAATTTGGATTTTAACAGGCAGCCCTGATAAGCTGTTGTGCATGCGCTTCGGCTGCTCGGTGCGCTTTTGATGATGTCATGCCCACACCTGTGCAAGCACATTATCCATTTCAATTCGTGTGGCGGCAAAATCTGAAGCCATCCATGCGGTTTTTGGGAAGCCAAAGTAAGACTTGGAACGAATCTCGCTTTGGTGTCCTGTATCCGCATTTAGATTAAGAGGTAAGTTAATATGAAATCAGTCTATTTTTCTCTTACGGCGCTGTGCCTGGCGGCCTTGGTAGGATGCGGCGAAACCGTTCCTATCGCAGATGAAACCGGCGGTCGTGAACTGAAACCCCCGCGTGAAGGTATCCGTGTCGGATCTTTGTACTACGTTCGCGAAAACCCCACCAACGACCTGACCCGCCCTGCCAACCTGGAAAGCCTGTGTTTCTTTGACTTGCCTTTGTCCGATGTGACGCTTGAAGCGGACCAGCGCGTCGCTGATATCGACCTTCTGAAAAAGCTCGAAGCGTCCGGTGAGTTGGGTGGGATAGAGACCAAATTCGCTTCGGCTGGGCTGAATGGCGGCATTGATCGCTACTATTCCTACAAGCTGACCAATGCCAGGAAGTCATCCGTGACACTGCAGGACGCATCCCGGTTGTTCAATGAACAGGGCGACGGGCCCAAATGCAGTGGCTGGCGGGAAAATGTCGGGCAGTTTGACTGGGCGGCCTATCAGATTCAGTCGGTGATTTCCGGGGACATCGTCTTTGCGCGCAAGTCGACCTCGAACGCGTCAGGCGATCTGTCGGCGGCCCTTGAAGTGCTGGAACCCGAGCTGGTTGCCGAACTCAGCAAGGAAAACTCGGCGGGTGTGACGGGAACCGGGCTGGTCGTCAGCTTTGTTCCGATCAGCCGACAGTAATGTGGCCGACCCCGTCGCGGTTTGCGCCGCCACGGGGTCAACCCTGTTCGTTCAGCGTTTCAGGATCGACGCGCCTGCGTATTCCGCGACCTCACCCAGCGATTCCTCGATGCGGATCAACTGGTTGTACTTGGCCAACCGGTCCGAGCGTGCCAGCGAGCCGGTCTTGATCTGACCGCAATTGGTTGCCACCGCCAAATCGGCAATGGTGGCGTCCTCGGTCTCGCCCGAGCGGTGCGACATCACGTTGGTATAGCGCGCGCGATGGGCCATATCTACGGCACGCAGCGTCTCGGTCAGCGACCCGATCTGGTTGACCTTGACCAGCATCGAGTTGGCACAACCACGCTCGATCCCTTCGGCCAGACGCGCGGGGTTGGTCACGAACAGGTCGTCGCCCACCAGTTGCACCTTGTCCCCGATGGCGTCGGTCAGGGCTTTCCAGCCGTCCCAGTCATCCTCGGACATACCGTCTTCGATCGAGATGATCGGATAGTCGTTGACCAATGCGGCCAGATAGGCCGCGTTTTCGTCGGATGACAGCGAGATCCCCTCGCCCGCCAGAACATACTTGCCGTCCTTGAAGTACTCGGTCGCCGCACAATCCAGCGCCAGGTGGATTTCCTCGCCCGGCTTGTAGCCTGCCTTTTCGATGGACTTCAGGATGAAATCCAGCGCCTCGCGGGTCGACGCGATATTCGGGGCAAAACCGCCCTCGTCACCGACACCTGTTGCCAGACCGGCGGTTGACAGTTCTTTCTTCAGCGTGTGGAAGACCTCGGACCCCATGCGCACGGCTTCGCGGATATTCGCGGCCGAGGTCGGCATGATCATGAATTCCTGAATGTCGATCGGGTTGTCGGCGTGCTCACCGCCGTTGATGATGTTCATCATCGGCACCGGCAGAACACGGGCCGAGGTGCCGCCGACATAGCGGTACAAAGGTTGCGTGGTGAAATCTGCCGCCGCCTTGGCGGTTGCCAGCGAGACACCCAGAATGGCGTTGGCCCCCAGACGGCCTTTGTTCTCGGTCCCGTCCAATTCGATCATCGCCTGATCGATGGCGACCTGTTCGGTGGCGTCAAAGCCAACCAGTTCCTCGGCAATCTCACCGTTGACCGCGGCAACAGCTTCCAGCACGCCCTTGCCCAGATAACGCGCTTTGTCGCCGTCGCGCTTTTCCACTGCCTCGTAGGCGCCGGTCGATGCGCCCGAAGGCACGGCAGCGCGGCCCATGGTGCCGTCTTCCAGAATCACGTCCACCTCAACGGTCGGATTGCCCCGGCTGTCCAGAATTTCGCGTGCGTGGATGTCGATGATGGTGCTCATTAGGCCCGTCCCTGTGGCTGCGTTCAGTTGCACGCCTCTTAGCATCACAGGGCAAAAAGTAAACCGCTCATGTTATCGCTAACACGACTCTGGGCAAATGTTTGCGCCAACCTGCGACGATCCGTCAGGCGGCGACAGCCAATGCGCGCGCCAGCCTGCGTTCACGGATGAATGTATACATGCCCGATCCGATGATCAGCGTGGCACCGGCCAGCGTCATCGTATCCGGGCGCTCGCCGAACATGAGCATCCCTGCCGCAATCGAGAAGATCAGGCGGGTATAGCGAAATGGTGTCAGGGCCGAGGCTTCGCCGATCCGCATTGCGGTGACGATGCTGTAATAAGCCAGAACGCCGAACCCGACCGCACCGACAAACGGCCAGATTTGCGCGGACCCCATCGGGGCCACCGGCTGCGCGTTCAGAACCATCAGGGTCAACCCGGCCAATGCCACCGCGACATAGGCCTGCAAGGCCACGACGGATGAGGCAATCCGCGCGTCCAGCCGCCGCGTGATCAGGTCTCGCGCAGCGATGGCAATGACGCTGAGCACGACGAACAGTGTTTCCGGCTGAAACCCGTCCAATCCGGGCCGAATGATCATCAGGACACCGATGAAACCCAGACCGATAGCGCTCCACCGTCGCCAGCCGACCTGTTCGCCCAGAAACAGTGCCGCGCCCATCGTCACCGCCAAAGGCATCGCCTGAAACACAGCCGCCACGGTCGACAGATCAACCAGGGACAGCGCGGTCAGGAAAGCCACGGCCCCAACCCCTTCGCACGCCGCGCGGATCAGCGGCAGGGGTTGCCATGCTTCTGTGTTGAAGATGCGTTTGCGTGTTGCCACAGCCATCAGGGCAAACAGCACCGCACAGGCCAGACCCAGCATTACCATGATCTGACCGGTCGGTACCGTCGCCGACATGTGCTTGATGAACATATCCTCAAGCGAGAACGCCGCCATCGCGCCGACGACCAGCAAAATGCCGTGCACGTTGTTCATGATCACATCCGTTGAAACCAGCGGCCCGAATTACCGCTCTTTGACTCACCCAAATCGTAAGACGCCCGTTCAGACAAGCCTTAACCGCCCGGAATATATGATATCCCGTGCGGCTGACCTTCGCGATTGGTGATGAGTCAGTCTTTGTCCAGCGGAACGCCGTACAGTTCCAACCGGTGGCCTTTGAGCTTGTAGCCCAGTTTCGCAGCGATCTTTTCCTGCAGCGCCTCGATTTCGGGGTCGACGAATTCGATCACCTCACCCGACTGCATATCGATCAGATGGTCGTGGTGGTCGCGCTCGGCATCCTCGTAGCGGGCGCGCCCGTCGCCGAATTCCAGACGGTCGAGTATCCCGGCCTCTTCAAACAGCTTTACCGTGCGATAGACCGTGGCAATCGATATCCCCGCATCGATGGCCGAGGCGCGTGCATACAGTTCCTCGACATCGGGGTGGTCTGCGCTCTGCTCAAGCACCTGCGCAATGGTGCGCCGCTGGCCAGTCATGCGCAGGCCCTTGGCCTCGCACCGCGCGATGATCGTGTCGGACATGCTGCCCCTCAGAAGTTACTTGGGGTGCTGTCTTAAACCGTCTCAGCGCCCAGCGCCACAGGGATTCGACGCCCAAGGCGCAGATCATCCGGCGCGCTGCAAATCCGCCCAGATCGGCAGATGGTCCGAGGCGATATGGGCGGGCCGGTCCAGATGTGCGCCGTGGTTCAGCGCCTCGATCCCCTGCCCCAGCGCAATCCGATCCAACGCGCCCAACGGTTGCGCCGCCGGAAAGCTGGCCACAGGTGGTAGAAACCGCATCTCGGGCGCCAATGTGTCCAGCACAGGCTGGCGCGACCATTCGTTGAAATCCCCGGCCCAGACAGTGGGCATCTGGTCCAGATCGTCGTCGAAGCGCCGGATATGCGTGATCTGTTGCCGCCTGGATGCGGGCAGCAGCCCCAGATGCATTCCCATCACACGCAGCGGTCCGATCTGCGTATCAAACTCGACCCGTACAGCGCCACGCGGCTCAAACCCCGGCAGGTCGTGGTGGCCGGTCTGACGGACCGAGATCTGATCCCCGCGCCAGATCACAGCATTGCCATGCCAGCCCAGACTGCCGGCCCCGCCCAGATCGACGATCTGCCATCCGGCCTCATCCAGCATGAAATGCGGCAAAGCGGCCGGGCGCGGCGGCAAGCGCTTATCCGCCTCTTGCAGAACGACAATATCGGCCTGCATGCCGTTCAGAACCTGCATGATCCGCTGCGGTTGACGCCGAAAATCCAGCCCGACACATTTCTGAATGTTGTAGCTGGCAAGGCGCAGGGTCGGTGGTTTTTGGAAGTCGTTTTTGATGTTCACTGCCCCCGACAAGCGCCCCGCCCCGAGATTGTCACAAAACGACCGGGATTAACCCGCATTTGTGGTGTTCTGCGCGTCTTGCGACTTGCAATACCGGGGGCGTATATTCAATGGTCTAAGATTATTAGATTAAGTCAGTGTACACAAAATTCTGCGGGGTTAAACTGCCGCAAAAAGGAACCGCGCTATTGGACGTTGAATCCACATTCGCCACGATGATCATTGCCGATATCGTGGGCAGCACGCCGCTTTACAAAGCTGTAGGCGATGATGAGGCCCAGCGACTGATCCAGCTTGAGATCGACCGGCTTCGCTCGGTTCTGCTGGAGTTCGGCGGCGTACCGGTTGGGCAGAAGGGCGACGATGTTCTCAGCTATTTCGAAGACCCAAGCGCCGCGTACCAGGCCGCGCTCAAGCTGATTGAACCTTCGACCCACACGCCTCTGTCCGTACATATCGGTGTGCATTGCGGCCCCATCGTGATCGGCCAGCGCGGGATATACGGCGAGGCCGTCAACGTCACCGCCCGGTTTGCGACTGCAGCCAATCCGGGTGAGGCCTGTTTCAGTCAGGGCGTTGCGGTGTTGCTGCCAAATGAATTGCGGCGAACTCTGATCCCCTTGGGCCAGCTGAGCCTAAAGGGCCTTAACGAGCCGCAGACTGCTTATTCACTGATCCATCCGGACTCGGATTCGATCATGCAGACAAGGCTGCCCCAGAACTTTGGCCGGTCCGAGGAAAACTGGCAGCCGCGCGAAGGGCTGACGCTGATCCTGCGCCATGAAGACCGGGTCTGGCGGTGTCTGGGCAATGGCGAGTTCAATATCGGCCGCTCTCCGGATTGCCATGTGGTTCTGTCGCAACCCTGGATTTCGCGCCTTCACGCCGTGCTTGCAATGAAGGCGGGCAAACTGATCCTGACCGATCGCAGCACGTCGGGCACCTATGTGAAATCCGAGTCGGGGCGTGAAATCCAGCTAAAACGCGAATCCGTCATGCTGGCCGATAGCGGCCTGATTTCTCCGACCCTGCCCATCGAAATGTCCGAGACCTGTTTGCAGTTCGAACTGCTGGGCCGCAATCAGGTGCCGCAGAACGTGGCGTGAACCACCTCGCCTTGCGTCGGTGGGCGCGTCAGGTCGGCCTCATCCGGCTGGTCGTCATAGGGCCGCGACAACACCGTATCGAGACGCTGGAACAAAGTGTAATCCCCCTGCACCGCCGCTTCGATCATCTGCTCGATCCGATGATTGCGTGGAATGAAGGCGGGGTTTGCCGCGTTCATGACCGTTTGCGGCTCCGGCTCGCGCTGCAACCGCGCGGTCCAGCCCTCGGCCCAACTGTCAAAGGCCTGCGGGTCGGTGAATTGATCCCGCGCCGCCTGACCGCTGAGCGCGCGGAACGTGTTGGTGAAATCCGCCTGTTGTTCGGCCATGCGTTTTAGCAGATCGGAAATCAACTCCAGATCCCCAGCTTCGGCGCTTGAAATCCCGATCTTGGCGCGAAAGCGGGTCAGCCAATGATCCTGAATCTGCTCGGGCATCGCATGGACAATCTCGGTCGCCTCTTCCACCGCGGCCTCTTTGTCCTCCATCTGCTGGATCAGAGCGGTCGCCAGCTGCGCAAGATTCCACACAGCTATGTCGGGCTGGTTGGAATAGGCATAGCGCCCCATCCGGTCAATCGAACTGAACACCGTGTTCGGGTGATAGGTGTCCATGAACGCACAGGGCCCGTAATCGATGGTTTCCCCGGCAATCGAGCAATTGTCGGTGTTCATCACCCCATGGATGAACCCGACGCTCATCCAATGCGCAATCAGCCGCGCCTGCACATCGCGCACCGCGCGCAACAAGCCCATCGGCCCATCGGCCTCGTGATAGTGGCGCTCGATGGCGTATTCCGTCAGGCGTCGCAAACTGTCGAACTGCCCCCGCGCCGCGAAGACCTGAAACGTCCCCACGCGCAAATGGCTGCGCGCCACGCGCGTCAGAACGGCTCCCGGCAGTGGGGTTTCGCGAAACACCTGCTCGCCCGTCTCGACCGCGGCCAGCGCGCGTGTGGTCGGCACGCCCAGCGCGTGCATCGCCTCGGACACGACATATTCGCGCAATACCGGCCCCAACCACGCACGCCCGTCCCCCCGCCGGGAAAACGGCGTGGGACCAGAGCCTTTCAACTGAATATCCCGCCGCACCCCATCGGCCCCGATGGTCTCACCCAGTAAAACCGCGCGCCCATCGCCCAGTTGCGGGTTGTAGGTGCCGAATTGATGCCCGGAATAAAGCTGTGCCAAAGGCTCGGCCCCGTGTGGCAGGCTGTTGCCTGCAAAAGCCTCGGCCATTTCCTGCACATCCCCGGGTGAGATCTGCAGCAACCGGGCCAGATCGGTGTTGAACACAATCAACCGAGGGGCACTTACCGGAACCGGTGCCTGCCGCGCAAAAAACGCATCCGGGAGGCGGGCATAAGAATTGTCGAACGGGATCGTCAGGGTCATGCGCCAAACATATGACCTGAACCGACAATTGCCATAGCGGATCACCTGCACCCGTGCATAATCACCTCAAACCCCCGAGGATACCATGACCGCACAAGAGATCATCGACCACCTGAACCTGCAACGCCATCCGGAAGGTGGCTGGTTCAAAGAAACCTGGCGCGCCGAAAACGCGGGCCGCGCAACGGGCACCTGCATCTACTTCCTGCTGAAAGAAGGTGAGAGCAGCCATTGGCACCGCGTCGATGCGACCGAGATCTGGCTCTATCACTCCGGCGCGCCACTGGTGCTGTCGCTCAGCGAAAGTGATCAGGGCCCGGCAACCGATCACCTTCTGACCCCAGATCTGAACGCAGGCGCCCCGCAACTGATCGTGCCCGAAGGCCACTGGCAAGCGGCGCGCAGCACCGGCGATTACACGCTGGTCAGTTGCACCGTCTCGCCGGGGTTCGAGTTCGATGGCTTCGATCTGGCCCCACCCGGTTTTGACATTCCGAGGGCATAATCCATGGACCACCGCGCCCTCATCGCCTCAATTCCGGCCGAGACCAAGGACAAGCTGCAACGCCGGTCCGACGCGGCAGGATTGAAACATCTGGCGGTCTATTTCGCGCTTTTGGCCTTATGCAGCATTGCGATCATCGCGCAAATCCCGCTCTGGCCGGTCCTTATGGTCCCGCAAGGCGTCCTGCTGGTCTTTCTGTTCACGCTCAGCCACGAATGCACCCACAAGACACCGTTCAAAACCGGATGGGTCAACGATACGGTCGGCCACTTGGTCTCGGTACCGATCGCTCTGCCCTTCACATGGTTCCGGTATTTCCACCTGGCGCACCACAAATGGACAAACCACCCGGACAAAGACCCCGAACTTGGCGGAAAACCGCGCCCTGACAGCTGGCGCAGTCTTGCACTCTACCTCAGCGGCGTACCCTATTGGTCCAGCATGGGCAAAGTGCTTGCTCAAAACGCCTTCGGACAGATCGACGCCCCCTACCTGCCCACGCGCCAGCATCCTGCGATCCGAACCGAAGCCCGCATTTTGTTCGTGCTCTACGCACTGGCCCTGCTCAGCCTGCTTTTCTCCCCGCTCCTGCTCTGGCTTTGGATCATCCCCGTCCTGATTGCCCAACCCGCGCTGCGCCTGTACCTTCTGGCCGAGCACGGCCTCTGCCCACCGGTCGCCAATATGCTGGAAAACTCGCGCACCACCTTCACCAACCGGATCATACGGTTTCTGGCCTGGAACATGCCTTTCCACGCCGAACATCACGCCTTTCCAAACGTGCCCTTCCACCAGCTACCCGCATTCCATGACTGGACCCGGACCCACCTGAAATCCACATCCAACGGCTACACAGACTTCACCAAAGATTACGCCCGCACGCTCAACTCCTAGGATCCGTTCTTCATTTGGCCAAAAATACCTCGGGGGAGTCGCGCCTGCGCGACGGGGGCAGCGCCCCCCTATTTCTCAGCCCGACTTTTGATCAGCATATTGATCAATGGCACCAAAACCGCCGTCAGAGACCCCAGTGGATTCGCCCCAATGCCTTTGACCGCACGCACCACGTCGCGTGCCTCGGTCGCCATATCCTCAAGCTCGTCCTCGATATCCGCAATTGCCATATCACGCAGCTCAACGGCTGGTGCGACCTCATCTTCGGCATTGCTGCGCCGTGCAATCAGCACAAGCAGCCCGGCCAGTACAAGATTGCCAAAGGACAGCAGCGCGGCGGCGGCGGCGGGCGACATCGTGCTTCGAAGCGCAAAGAACAGCGCGACGTTCAACAGCACCAGCGCTGACATGGCAGCAATCCCCGCCAATACCATCAGAATGGTCTGCTGCTGCATAACGGCCAGACGACGGCGCGCGATCAGGCGTTCGGTTCGGTAGATCGTGACCAGATTTCTGCTCAGCCTGCTCATAACGTTGCTCCTACCCCTGTACCCGCCCAACCACGTAGCCCAGCGAAAACGCAATCAGCAGGGCGGTGATCGGATAGTCCTTCTGCAGGCGGCCGAATTCCTCGACCACATCTTCTCCCAAAGACTGCGCTTTGCTCAGATCAATCCCGTGCTCTTCCAGCAGCTTTCGAATCTCATCCGAGGTTTTGACGGGCTCGGTCTGATCCCCGGGGGTCGAAGCCGCCCCGCCCTTCGCCTCCAACTCGGCATTGCGGCTGCGTAGCGCTTCCAACTCGGATTCAAGCTCGGCTTTGGTTGCCATACTCTCTGGCCCTCATTGCATGGGTGTCGCGCAACCGTCGCACAATGAGTTGTTTTTTTGAACTGTTTTCCGGTTCCGCCTCACCCGGCCCGATTCATCGAGACCGAACTGACGACACCGCCCCCCACCAAAGCCTGAACACCGGTCGTGCCGGGGCACGAGGTCGGCAGCCCGCGCGCCACACGTACGGCGAGATAGGCGAAAGCCTGTGCTTCCAGCATGTCACCGTCCAGACCCACGGCCTCGACCGGTTCGACCGGGCAATCGAGCGAGACCCGCAGCATCTCCATCAACACCGGGTTGCGCCGCCCGCCACCAGTGACCAGAACGCGGGACGGAGGTTTCAGACAATACCCGATCCCCTGCGCAACCCCTGCCGCGCACATTCCCGTCAGGGTCGCCACCGCATCCGCGTCGCTGAGTTCCTGAACCAGCCCGATCATCTCGGCAAAATCGTTCCGGTCTAAAGACTTCGGTGGCATCTTGGTAAAGAACGGCTCGGCCAGAAACAGTTCCAGCGCGCCCATCTCAACGGTGCCCTCGCGCGCAACCGCGCCATCCCGGTCCATCGGTTGACCCAAACGCGCCTGCATCAAATCATCCACCGGCGCATTCGCCGGCCCGGTGTCAAACGCCAGCAGGGCGCCGGGTTGTTCGGGCCCGTCAAAGCTTGGGTCCACATAGGTCAGGTTCCCGACCCCCCCAAGATTGAGGAAACACAGGGGCGCATCAGCCCCAATCCATTTGGCGCAGGCAAAGTGAAAGAACGGGGCCAGCGGCGCGCCCTCCCCCCCCATGGCCACATCGTCGCTGCGGAAATCCCAGACCACAGGCACGCCCAGCGCCTGCGCCAGACCTTTGCCATCGCCAACCTGCAACGTGCCACGCCCGCGCGGCTCATGCGCAAGGGTCTGACCGTGCACGCCGATCAGGTCGATATTGTCGAACTCCGACAACGCTTCGGCATGGGCGATGGTCACCAGTTCAGCCGCCGCATCGACATCTGGCCCGTGCCAATGTCCTAGCGCCGCGCGCAGGATCTGACGCTCTTCTTCGGAATAGGCGCGGTATCCGCTTTCACCGAAGCCATAGATGCGGTGTCCATCGGTTTCCACCACCGCCGCGTCCACCCCATCCATCGAAGTGCCGGACATTGTGCCAAGGGCTCGGATCGGCTTGTTTGTCTTAATGGCCGGGCGCACCTGTCATTCTCCTGCTCGTTCTTTTTCTACCCTTGCGGGTTCGACACTGCCCGCCATTCCCGGGCCAAAGCAAGACGAATAGAAACAGAAGCCGCGTTTTTGGGCAGGCGCGACCGCAGGCCCACACTCGGCCCGACCGAACCCGTTGCGCAATTCCTGCTTCTGCGCCAGCATTGCAGGGCATCTTCGAATAACGGGGCGGGAATGACCGAGGCGCAAACGCCAAAAGACGCAAAAGCAGTTGAGAGCCGGAACTACCAGTTGATCTTCTGGTCCGGCGCGCTGGCTACGATTGGCGGGCAATTGGTGAACCCGCGTCTGGTGCTGCCGTTCCTGTACCTGGCCCTTGGGGCACCAACCTTTGTGGCGGGCCTGCTGCTGCCTTTCGTGACAGGGGCGCGGTTGATTGCGGAAATCTTCGTCTCGCCTTTCGTCAACCACGTGACGCGCGCAAAACTTGCCGTCTATGTGCCCAACATCCTGACGGGGGCCATTCTGGCAGTTGTCGCCCTGTTCGCCACTAACCTGACACAGGTGATGGTGGTTTTGCTGTTCCTGCTGACCGCCATCATCATGGGCCTGTGTCAGGGCATCAACAGCCTTGGCACCAGCCAGATATATGGCACCTCAGTCCCCGAGTCCAAACGCAACCGGATGGTGTTTGCGCAGGCGACCATATCCGGGGTGCTGGCCATCATCGTGGTTTGGGTGACCAAGGATCTGCTGGCTTCGGATCAGCCGATGCAGCGGCATATCGTGGTGATGTGGTGCGGCGTGGTCGCCATGTTTGCAGCCGGGATCAGCTTTGCCGGGGTGCGACTGTTCGAGGAAGAGATCAAGCGCCCGCCGAAACGCGTCGAGAAACCGAAACCCCTGGCCGAACTTGCAACAGGCTTCAGGACCGGAATGGCCTACCCATGGTACCGCAAGTTCCTGTTGGCCCGTGTTCTGTTCATCTCGGTCGAGCTAGCGATGCCGTTTTACACAATTCACGCGGCCACCTACCATATCGGCACCGAACACTCGCTCAGCTATTTTGTGATCGGTGCCAGTGCAGGGATCGTGATCGGATCCATTCTGTGGGGGTGGCTCAGCGGTCGGGTTTCGGTAAAGCATGTGATGTGGCTGGGCTGTCTGACCTCGGCGCTTTCGGCAATCATGGCGCTGGTGTTCACCATGACCGGCCATGCCGGCAATGTGTGGATCTATGCCGCAGTCATCCTGCTTCTGTCCCTTGGCGGCAACGGAGTGATCTATGGGCGCTACCTCTACGTGATCGAGATGACGCAGGAACAAGAGCGGTCCTATCTGGTCGCTTTGGGCGATGTGACAGCCGGTCTGGTCGGCATTGCCTTTGCCGCCGTTCTGGGGGCTGTTGCGCATCTGCACGACCCGGTGACGCCGATCATCGCGCTGGCAATTTTGAACGTGGTCGCGATGCTATATGCCTTTCGACTGCCTGCCACCGGAACCAGTGCTGAGACTGCCGCACACTAGGCCGCCAATTCTTGCAAAATGGTGCCTTTCCCTTACCCATCCTGCCGCCTATACAGTGCCCCGCAATAGTAACCCCGAGGGCACGATATGACCTACCACCCCAAATCGGATTTCATCGCCACGATGATCGAGCGCGGCTTTCTCGCCGACTGCACCGATTATCAGGGCCTTGATGAGGCGCTGATCAGTGGGTGCAAACCGGCTTATATCGGCTTTGATGCAACGGCCAAGTCGTTGCATGTGGGCAGCCTGATCCAGATCATGATGCTGCGCTGGTTCCAGAAGACCGGCCACCAGCCGATCACCCTGATGGGCGGCGGCACCACCAAGGTGGGCGATCCGTCGTTTCGTGCGGACGAACGCCCCCTGCTGGGGCCCGAGCAGATCAATGAGAACATCGCGGGCATCAAAAAGGTATTCTCCGCCTATATCGACTATGACAGCGATGCCGAGAACAAGGCGCTGATGCTGAACAATGCCGAGTGGCTGGATGGCCTGAACTACCTTGATTTCCTGCGCGATATCGGGCGGCATTTCTCGGTCAATCGGATGCTGAGCTTTGAATCGGTGAAATCGCGGCTGGATCGCGAGCAGTCGCTCAGCTTCCTCGAATTCAACTACATGATCCTGCAGGCCTATGACTTCCTTGAACTGAACCGCCGTTACGGCTGTGTTCTGCAAATGGGTGGCTCGGACCAGTGGGGCAACATCGTCAACGGGATCGACCTGACCCGCAGGGTGCTGGATCACGAGATTTACGGCCTGACCTCGCCCCTGCTGACCACCAGCGACGGCAAGAAAATGGGCAAATCCCAGGACGGTGCAGTCTGGCTGAACGCTGACATGCGCTCGCCTTATGAATTCTGGCAGTTCTGGCGCAACACCACCGACGCGGACGTGGGGCGGTTCCTGAAGCTCTACACCGAAATGCCGGTGGATGAGTGTGATCGGCTGGGCGCGCTGCAAGGGTCCGAGATCAATGAGGCCAAAATCCGCCTCGCCAACGAAGTGACCACGCTTGCCCACGGTGCACAGGCCGCGGCAACCGCCGAAGCAACTGCGCGGGAAGTGTTCGAAAAAGGCGGCGTGGGCGACGACCTGCCGACCCTGACCCTCAGCGCCGCTGAGCTGGGCGACGGCATGTCCATTGTGCAGTTGATCGTCAAATCCGGTCTGGCCAAATCCGGCAAAGAGGCCAAGCGCCTGATTGCCGAAAACGGGGCCAAATTGGACGACGCGCCGCTGACAGATGCGGGGCTGATGATCGATGCGGGTACCTTGTCCTCACCCATCAAACTAAGCGCGGGCAAGAAACGGCACGCGCTGGTGCAACTGGGCTAAACCGATTGACCCCGAGCGCAGAACGGTGCGCTCGGGCCTACTGTGAACTCGGTTTCTTTGCCGTGACGCATTCTGTGCTAACCTGTTCGGGGTATTGGTTTCGCAGATTGTTGTGTCATGGTTGTTCAGAATATTTTCAAATCCACCAAAAGAAGCGATGTTGTCTTCGAAGGCGAGAAATTCTCGACCGGAGCGGATGAAGTCACCTGTGTTTTGACGACAGACAGTTTGAAGCTGAAAGGCAGCCCGCCCGCTTCGGGTCACTGCAACATCGTCGAACGCTTTAACTCTCGCTGGGACGTCAAGGATTTGATTGACCTATCGGCGGTTCAAAAGGCGCTTGCGAACAAGACGACACTGCAGAAGCTGGCCAAAGCCAAATCGGTCGAAAAAATCCTAGAACTACTGGCGCTTAGCGAAATTCATATGTTGGCCGACTATTCCGAGCTGCAGGCCCAGACCTATGTCAAAGGTCATATCCTCAGCGAAAAACTGGGCGGCCCGGGAACCAACGTGAACCTGACGCCGATGTCGGCAAGTTCAAATTCAACTTACTACAGCAAGTTCGAATCCAAGCTGATCAAATTGCTTGAGGATGTGAAAAAGGAAGAAAAAGTCACCGGCTACCGCGTGCGGGTTCGGTTTCACGCAAAATGCAAGGGCGCGATGAAGCCGTGGTGGGGTAGCGGTGCGTCCAAAGAGACCGCGCGAATGCTAAGCAAGCTACCAAAGACCCTGCAGGCCAGCTGGCGGTTTGACAGTTTCTTCCGAGACGGCAAGCCGACCGAACGTATCCCCAGGACAAAACTCCCCCCTTCGGTTGTCAAGAAGATGCCAGTTGCAGCCGGGATAAGACCGTTCAGCATACCGTTGGATCTTTGATCGACTGGTCTTTTTTGTGAATTGACGATGACCGGGCGCTAGGGATGATTTGGCGCCAACAAAAACTCGGCCACCCGAAAGTGGCCGATGATTGTTCAAGCGTGCCGGGTCACTTTTTGCCTTTGCCGCCGCCTTTGCCGTCGCCGCCTTTGCCGTGTCCGGAACCGTTGCCCTGGCCATTATTGTTACCGTTATTGCCGGTACCTGGTCCGGAACCGTTGTTGTTTCCGCCGCCGTTACCGGGGTTGCCTGCATTCCCATTGCCGTTTCCGGGGCCGTCGCCGCCTTTGCCGCCGCCCTTGCCGCCACCTTTACCGTCGCCGCCCTTGCCGCCACCTTTGCCACCGCCTTTGCCGGGGCCTTCACCGCCACCGTTTCCAGGGTTGTCACCGCCGCCATTGCCGGGGTTGTCACCTCCACCATTGCCGGGGTTATCGCCGCCACCGTCGCCGGGACCGTCACCACCACCGTCGCCAGGGCCGTCGTTTCCACCGTTGCCGCCACCATTACCCGGGCCCTGACCTCCGCCGCCGGTATTGCCGCCATCGTTTCCACCACCCGTCGGGCCCTGAGCGACCCGATCCGAACTGCGGTCTTCGCCCCGTGTGCTGCCTGCGTCCGAAATCGACGCCGTCGGCAGATCCGTCAGCAATGCCGCCAAACCGGGGCACATCGCGCCGGTGTTCTGCAACGTGGTCTCGAAATCCGCGCGCCGCTGTAGCTGCTTCAGAAAGCTCGGCGTGACCTGCGTGCAGTCACACAGCGCAGCATAATCGCCGCTATTCGCCGCCGTCCGCGCGGTTCGCCAATCGCAAACCTCGGGCGCGGCCGCGGCGCTGCTGGCCATCAAAACTCCAACAAATGGTGCAATCGCAAACGCACCCAATTTGTGCTTCGTACTCGTTAACATGTCGGTACCTCCTGACATAGAAACACCTGACCATGTCAGGCTATTCGATCACGAGATGGAGACGTCTCGTGAGGTCCGGATGAACGCTGGCTGAAGATTTGTTAACCTCGCGTCACCCACGTCGGATGCAAATGACGCTTGGTCTTTGGCCAAACATCTGGACACACCCGACCCAAGCCGCTTATTGAACATACGTTCATAAATCTGGGAGGCATCCGATGAACCTGTCGAACACAGCCGCACTCGTCACCGGAGGCGCGTCGGGTCTTGGCGAGGCCACTGCCCGCCATTTCGCGCAACACGGTGCGCAAGTCACGATTCTGGACCGGGATGAAGACCGCGGCGCGCAGGTGGCCAATGAAATCGGCGGCCATTTTGCACAAACCGATGTCACCGACGAAGGCTCGGTCGCGGCTGCTGTTGCCACCGCAGCAAGCAAAATGGGTCGGATCACCGCCACGGTGAACTGTGCCGGGATCGCCTACGGGATCAAAACCGTGGGCCGCGATGGCCCGCACCCGCTGGACGCCTTTCAGCGCACCATCGACATCAATCTGGTCGGCACCTTCAACGTGTCGCGACTGGCAGCCGTTGAGATGGCCAAAAACGAACCAGAGCCGGATGGCGCGCGCGGCGTGATCATCAACACCGCTTCAATTGCCGCATTCGACGGCCAAAAGGGCCAGGCGGCCTATGCGGCGTCAAAAGGCGGCGTGGTGGGTATGACCTTACCCATGGCGCGCGATCTGGCCTCGACCGGTATCCGCGTGATGGCCATCGCTCCGGGCATTTTCATGACGCCGATGCTGGCGGGCCTGCCCGAAGAGGTGCAGCAGCAACTGGCTGCTGACGTTCCGAACCCCGCTCGCCTGGGGGATCCCAATGAATACGCCCGCCTTGCCGGTTTCATTGTCGAGATGGGCTATCTGAACGGCGAAGTCATCCGCATCGACGGAGCGCTGCGTATGCGCTAGGTCTGTCGAATGACCGAGCGTGAAAAGATGCAGGCCGGGCAGTGGTATTGCTGCCTGGACCCCGAGTTGGACGCGTTGCGGGCGCAAGCCCGCCGCGCAGTTCACGCGCACAACACTTGCCCGCCAGACGATCGCGGCGCGCTGGCTCCTGAATTGCAAACGCTGTTCGCGGACCTTGGGTCCGAGTGTTATCTCGAAGCACCGTTTCACTGCGCTTACGGGATGAACATCCACCTTGGACACCGGGTCTATTTCAACGCCGGATGCGTGATTCTGGACACCGCGCCGGTTCGGATCGGTGACGACACGATGTTCGGCCCCCATGTTCAGATCTATTGCGCCCAGCACGCCAAAGACCCAACCGAGCGCGCCCAGGGTCTGGAAATCGGCTTACCCGTGACCATTGGCCGGAATGTCTGGTTCGGCGGCGGTGCCATTCTGATGCCCGGCATTACCATTGGCGACAACGCAACCATCGGCGCGGGCAGCGTCGTCACCAAAGACGTGGCAGCCAGAGAAACCGTGGTCGGCAACCCCGCCCGGCCTATTCACCCCCTCCGATAACCCTGTTCTGACCCCAATCCGCCAAAGCCGCGATCACAGGGCGCAGCGCTTGCCCCTTTTCAGTCAGGCTGTACTCCACTCGGGGCGGCACCTCGGCAAATACCTTTCGATGCACGATTCCATCTGCCTCAAGCTCGCGCAATTGCTTGGTCAGGCTGCGCTGGGTCACCGTACCCAGCGCACGGGACAAGGCGTTAAAGCGCATGGTGCCGCCAAGAAGATGATAGATTACCAGCCCTTTCCATTTTCCCGATATCTGCTCCAACCCGGCCTCAACCGGGCAGCCTGCACTGCAGTCATATCTTTCAAATCGATCCACCGCCGCCTCCTGCCTTTGACAGTATACAAAAGGTACCTACCTGCATAAATAGTGCGTACTTGCGTGTTTTGTATACGTGTCACATATCCCGGGTCATCGCAACTGAACCCTGTAAGGAGACATCATGGCCCTGACCATTCTCGCTCAAATCACGGCCCATCCGGGTAAGGAAGACCTTGTCCGCGCCGAGCTTGAAAAGCTGATCCCAATCACCCGTGTCGAAGACGGATGCATTCAATACGACCTGCATGTGGACACAACCAATCCCGGTGTTTTCGCGTTTTATGAGAATTGGGAAAGCCGTGACCTGTGGCAAACGCATATGAACGCGCCCCATCTCGCGGCGTATATGGAGGCTACCGAAGGGGCCGTGGCCGAGTTTACGCTGAACGAAATGACACGGATCGGTTGATCCCATCCACGGCAAAGCCGGAGCAGTCGCCAGGCTCCGGTTTTGTGAAACTTTTTCAATGTGGCCTTTTGAGCGTCGAAGAGTCTGCGTTTACCCGGCCTCGGCCTTCTCTTCCAGAATCAGCCACTCTTCCTCAGCCGCCGACAGCTTTTCCTGCCGTTCAACCAGCGCCTCAGACGCCTTCTGGAACTTGACCGGCTCACGCGTGAACAGGTCGGGGTCAGACATCAACTCTTCCAGCTTACCGATCTCGGCCTCAAGGCGCGCGATCTCGGCGGGCAGTTTCTCCAACCGGTGTTTTTCCGAGAAGGACAGGCCCGATTTCGGCTTCGCCTCCTGCTTGACCTTCGGCTTGGAGGGCTTTGGTTTTTCTTCCTTTTTCCCAGCAACCTCTCCGCGCTGAGCGATATAGTCCGACCAGCCCCCGGCATAGACCGTGGCGCGCCCATTGCCTTCCATCGCGATGGTGGTTGTGGCAACCCGGTCCAGAAAATCCCGGTCGTGGCTGACCAGCAGGACGGTACCGTCATAGTCGTCCAGCAATTCCTGCAACAGGTCCAGCGTTTCCACATCCAGATCGTTGGTCGGTTCGTCCAGCACCAGCAGGTTTGACGATTTCGCCATCAGTTTGGCCAGCAGCAACCGCGCCTTTTCGCCACCCGACAGGGATTTGACGGCGGCCCGCGCCTGCGCGTCGTCGAACAGAAACTCCTTGAGATAACCCACCACATGCTTGGGCTGCCCACCCACCATGACCTGATCGGCCTTGCCCGACACCCGCATTTCGGGGTCGCCGGTCAGACTGTCCCACAGGGTCATCTCTGGGTCCAGCTGCGCGCGGGTCTGGTCGAACACCGCAATATCCAGATTGGTGCCCAAAGCGACCGCGCCGGCATCCGGCTCCACTTGCCCCAAGAGCATCTTCAACAACGTGGTCTTGCCCACCCCATTGGGTCCGACAAAGGCCACGCGATCCCCACGCTGCACCAGCAGGTCGAAATTCCGCACGATCTGCGTGTCGCCGAACCCCTTGGCCAGCCCTTTGGCTTCGATCACCTTGCGGCCCGATTTCGGCCCGGCCTCCAGCGTCATCGCGGCCGAGCCCTGACGTTTGATCTGCGCCGCCTTCTCGGCCCGCAGCGCCTGCAACGCCCGCACCCGGCCCTGATTGCGCTTGCGGCGGGCGCTGATGCCCTCGACGGCCCATTTCGCCTCGGACTTGATCAGGCGGTTAAGCTTGTGGCGTTGCTGATCTTCCTCTTCCCAAACCTTGTCGCGCCAGGCCTCGAACGCATCAAACCCCTGCTCTTGCCGCCGTACTGCACCGCGATCAATCCACAGCGTCGCCCGAGTCAACGCCCGCAAAAACGCGCGGTCGTGCGAGATCAGCACAAAAGCGGCCCGCGTCGCGCCCAACTCGCGCTCAAGCCACGCGATGGCTTCGATATCAAGGTGGTTGGTCGGCTCGTCCAGTAGCATCAGGTCCGGCGCTTCGGCCATCAGCTTGGCCAATGCCGCCCGCCGCCGCTCGCCGCCCGAGGCAGTCTCAACGGGGCGCGTGGGGTCGAATTTCAGCCCTTCACCCGCACGCTCGACCTTATACAGCTCTCCGGGTTCCAACCCGCTGGCGGCATAGTCGCCCAGCGTGGCGAACCCCTCCATTCCGGGGTCCTGTTCCATATACCCAACGGACTTTCCGGGTGGCACGACGATCTCGCCCTGATCTGCCTCGACCAGTCCCGCCATCACTTTCATCAGCGTGGATTTACCCGACCCGTTCCGCCCCACAAGCGCCACGCGGTCGCCCGGCTGAACCACCAGATCAAGCTCGGAAAATACCGGATCGCCCCCGAAGGTCAGGGAAATGCCGGACATCTGCAACAAAGGAATTCTCGCCATGCCCGCCAGCTAAACCGGCTGGGCTGGCGCGTCAACGCCCCTGCTTCTTCTCGTCAAAAATACGGATTCACCCGGCCACCGCTCGCAGCAAACGTTTCCGTGCCGGGGGAATCGCCCCAATCTCAAGCCCGGTGAACACGTGCAGAGTGTTCATATGCCGGTCCACCACCGCATGATCGCTGACCCAGCCGCCCATCAGCAGGTATGTCCGCAGCAACGGCGGCATCCGCAGCATTGCCTGTTTCGCATCCGGCATGCGCCGCAAACGCGCGGCAAAGCGAAAGACATCCGGGGCCTTTACGCGCGGCAACCAGCGTTTCGGGGCCAGATGGCGGTGTTTGAGCATGGCAAAGGAATCCAGATATTGCTCGGTCTCGATCCCGGCGAAGGACGAGCAGCCAAACAGCATCTCGATCCGGTTTTGATCGACAAACGCGGTCATCGCCCCCCAGGCCACGCGCAGGATGTCCGGGTCAGTCCAATCGGGGTGAATGCAGAAACGGCCCATCTCGACCATACGCCCGCCGAACCCTTCCAGACTGGACAGGTCATAGAACTGCGCCGAATAGCTATGCGCGATCTCGGACCCGCTCCCCATGGTCAACATCCGGAAACAGCACACAAGCTGCCCACCGGCCTGCATATCCTCGACCAGCACATGGGAACACACCGCATCAAACGCGTCCGCGTCGGTTTGTTCCGTCGCAAAGGCCAGCGTCCGCAGCGACTGCGCCGCCGCTACGTCCCGTTCAGACTGCGCCAACCGGGCCCGATAGCGCCCTTTGTTCAACAAAACGGCTGTTGCCATGGTCGCATCCTCCGAGGTTGCTGACCGGAGATCCAAGTTACCGCCCCGATATCATAAGACATGTGACCGTCCTGTGAACCTCGCAAGACGATCCCGTGACTTAGTTCGACGCGCCCGGAATGTTGGCCGGGTTGAAGTTGCCGATATTGCCCAGCAGCTGACGCAGGAAGCCGGTGTTCTCGACACTGGATTCGGTCACGCGGCGTTCCAGCGGGATGACGACCCCATCCTCCAGGCCAAAGCGTTCGACATTGCTGACCACCCCGCGCTGATCGAAGCTGATGGCAACCACCTCGCGCGAAACGACCTCGGGCCGTTTGGGGCCATAGTGGCGGATTCGGGACCGGACATAGTAATAGCCGGAATCGCGCACCACGCCCGAGGCACCGGGCGCGCCAACTGCCTCGGCCACACTTTCGCGTGTATCCGTGCCCACCTTGATCTCGGCCAGATCCTCGGCCGGAGGCACATAGCCGTGATTCCTGAAGATCGGAGTGCAGGCGGTGATCACAGCCAGACAGGCCACCAACGCAAGCGAACGCATCGCCGATTTCGACCTGTTTCCAATCATCAACATACGCACCCTCTTGCCTTGGCCTCTTGCGGCTTCTATCCGATTACAGAAACCGCTGCCACGGTTCAACACATAGAAAGGCTCACGAATGAGCGACGTTACTGCATTGCGGGTGGCCGACCTGCCACAAAACGCCCCCACCCGGTTCGAATTGCGCCCGGGAAAGGACGTGTTGGAGGCTATTGGCCGGGATCTGGGCCTGCTCGGCCTGCGCAAGCTCAGCTTTGTCGGAGATCTGCGCGCAGCAGGAAAACGCGACTGGGCGTTGTCCGGCAAGCTGGGGGCGACTGTGATTCAGCCCTGTGTGGTGACGCTTGAACCCGTGACCACCCGGATCGACATCCCAGTTTCGCGCCTATTTGTGGCCGACTGGACCGACCCTGACGAGCCCGAGTTCGAAATCCCCGAAGATGACGAGACCGAGCCATTGGGCGCTGAGATCGACCCCGCAGCCGTGATGGTCGAGGCGCTTTCGCTGGCCCTGCCCCAATACCCACGCAAGGACGGGGCCGAACTGGGTCAGGCCGACTATACCGAACCGGGCAAACAGGCGATGACGGATGAGGATGTCAAACCCTTCGCAGGGCTGGCGGAATTGCGCGATGCCCTGAAAAAAGACGAGTGACAGAGGTCTGATTTCCTGTCATAGCAGGCGGTCAGAAAAATCACTTGAACATGACGAGAATCGCAGTATTTTCGCGCGCTCATCGGATTTTGGGTTGGACATTTCGGGGCTGGTCCCCTAAACGCGCGTCAAACCACGATAAACGAAATATGAAACCACGGTCGGCGGCGAATCTGCTGACCCTCAGTAGACAAAGGTTGAGACCATGGCCGTCCAACAGAACAAAGTTTCCAAGTCGCGTCGCAACAACCGCCGCGCACACGACGCTCTGGTTGCTGCAAACCCGAACGAATGCCCGAACTGTGGCGAGCTGAAGCGCCCGCACCACGTTTGCGCATCCTGCGGCCACTATGACGATCGCGAAGTCGTCGCGCAGGCCGACGAAATCGACCTGGACGAAGACGCAGCCTAAGCCTGATTGAGCGCAGGCCAAGGCATGACTGAACAACCCACGCACGCCGAACGGATCACCATCTCGGTTGACGCTATGGGGGGGGACGAAGGTCCCGCAGTTGTTGTTGCAGGCCTCGCGGAATCGGCCAAAAAGAACCCCAATATCGGGTTTCTTCTGCACGGTCCGGAAGACATGCTGCGCAAGCTCGTGGCAAAACGGCGCGTCCTTGATGGGCGCGTCGCTTTTCGTGATTGCCCCGACGTGGTCACGATGGAAGACAAGCCCAGCCAGGTTGTGCGCAGCGGCAAGCAGACCTCGATGTGGTCCACGCTTGAGGCCGTCCGTCAGGGCGAGGCGCATGGCGCGGTGTCCTGCGGCAATACCGGCGCGCTGATGGCTTTGTCGATGATGCGCCTGCGCAAACTGCCCGGTGTGAACCGCCCGGCGATTGCGATTCTGTGGCCTTCGCGCAACCCGCAGGGGTTCAACGTGATGCTGGATGTCGGTGCGGATGTGCGCGCCGACGCCAAGGATCTGCTGCAATACGCCCTGATGGGCGCATCTTATGCCCGTAACGGCATGGCCCTGCACCGTCCCCGGATCGGGCTGCTGAATGTGGGCACCGAAGAACACAAGGGCCGCGCCGAGTTGAAAGAGGCGCATGCCATGATCGCCGATTTCGCCGAGCCTGCGAATTTCGATTTCGTGGGTTTTGTCGAAGGCAGCGACATTCCTGGCGACAAGGCAGATGTCATTGTAACCGATGGGTTTACCGGCAACGTCGCGATCAAGACCGGGGAAGGCACCGCCAGCCTGATTGGCGACCTGCTGCGGCAGGCGTTCAAATACACGCCACTGTCCCGGCTGGCCTCGATCCTTGCCATCACCTCGCTGAACCGTTTGAAAAAGCGGATCGACCCGCGACGTGTAAATGGCGGTGTGTTCCTTGGGCTGAACGGCACGGTGGTCAAATCCCATGGCAGCGCTGACCCGACCGGAGTGTCAGCGGCGGTCAAACTGGCCTTCACTTTGGCCGAGTCGGGTTTTGCCGAAAAATTGGCGGCACGGGTTGCATCGACGGCCCAGCTTGCACAAGATGCCGCGCAATCTGCGCCGCAGACGGAAAAATAACAAAAAAGGCAGTACCCCAGCATGGCAGGCCGCTCAGTTGTTGTAGGTGTCGGGCATTATTTGCCAGAACGCGTTGTTCCGAATTCCGAGTTCGAAAAGACACTCGACACCACCGATGAATGGATCCGGACCCGGTCCGGGATCGAACGTCGCCATTTTGCAGCCGAGGGCGAGACCACTTCGGATCTGGCCACCAACGCCGCCCAGGCGGCCCTTGCGGATGCCGGGCTTGAGGCGGACGATATCGACGCCATCGTCCTGGCCACCTCGACCGCTGACCTGACCTTCCCTTCCGCCGCGACGATGGTTCAGGCGCGGCTGGGCATGACCAAGGGGTTTGCCTTTGACGTACAAGCCGTTTGCGCCGGGTTTGTCTTTGCCCTCAGCAACGCCAACGCGCTGATTCTGTCGGGTCAGGCCAAACGCGTTCTGGTCATCGGGGCCGAGACGTTTTCGCGAATCATGGACTGGACCGACCGCTCGACCTGCGTGCTGTTTGGCGATGGCGCTGGGGCATTGGTGCTTGAGCATCAGGAAGGCCACGGCACCTCAGATGACCGGGGCATTCTGGCAACCGATCTGAATTCGGACGGGCGCTATCGGGAGTTGCTGTACGTGGATGGTGGCGTATCGACGCAATCCACCGGCTATCTGCGCATGCAAGGCAATCAGGTCTTCCGTCACGCTGTTGAAAAGCTGACCAAAACGGCCGAAACCGCCCTGTCGAGCGCTGGCCTGTCCAACGAGGATGTCGACTGGATCGTGCCGCATCAGGCCAATATCCGCATCATTCAAGGCACCGCCAAGAAAATGGGCCTGCCGATGGAAAACGTGGTCGTAACCGTGCAGGACCACGGAAACACCTCGGCCGCCTCGATCCCGCTGGCCCTGTCGGTGGGCAAACAGCGCGGGCAAATCAAGCCCGGCGATCTGTTGGTGACCGAAGCCATCGGCGGCGGCTTGGCCTGGGGCGCGGTTGTCCTGCGCTGGTAACAAGCGCATTCCAGCTTACACACCCGCCTGCAATTCATTGATATTGACAGCGAATTTGCGTGGACCCTATGCTTTGATATCAACAGGGGAAAAAGGTATGGGCGACAAAACACTGACCCGAATGGATCTGAGCGAGGCCGTCTTTCGTGAGGTGGGCCTTTCACGCAACGAAAGCGCACAGCTGGTCGAAAGCGTTCTGAACCACATGTCTGACGCTTTGGTGCGCGGCGAGCAGGTGAAAATCTCGTCTTTTGGTACGTTCAGCGTTCGCGACAAAACCGCCCGTATCGGTCGCAACCCCAAAACCGGCGAAGAGGTTCCGATTCAGCCGCGCCGCGTGCTGACCTTCCGCCCGTCGCATCTGATGAAAGATCGCGTCGCTGCCGGGAATCGCAAGTAACCCGAGGGCCGCACGGACATGAGCAAATCTCCCGACGCGTTTCGCACAATCTCTGAGGTTGCGGACTGGCTCGGTGTTCAGGCCCATGTTCTGCGGTTTTGGGAAAGCCGGTTTACCCAGGTCAAACCTGTCAAACGGGCCGGAGGACGGCGGTACTACCGCCCCAATGATATGCGCCTGCTGGGCGGTATCAAAAAGCTGCTGCATGAAGATGGCATAACGATCAAAGGCGTGCAGCGCATTCTGCGCGAACAGGGCATCGCGCATGTGGCGTCGCTGTCGCCAGAGCTGGACGATGTCGCAGCGTCTGAAAACGCCGGTGATGATACTGTCGTACCCTTCACCTCCGCCCCTGCCCCAGCGTCGGAACAGATTCATATGGATTTGGGCGAACCGCAGGCGGCGCGGCCAGACGTCGCACCCGCGCAGGAACCCGAACTGGACGCGGCCCCACTGATGGGGGGAATCGCCTCACTGGCCTGGAACCGGTCCGAGTTTGATGAGGAACTTCTGGGCCGAATCGCGCCGCTGGCGAAAGACCTGCGCAAATGGCTGGATCGGGTCGAAACCCAAGCGGCGGGATAGGACAAAAAGGCAGTGTTTTCCTCTTGCCCCTGCCGGGAAATTCTTTATGAACACCTCAACGTCGGGCTATGGCGCAGCCTGGTAGCGCGTCCGTCTGGGGGACGGAAGGTCGCAGGTTCGAGTCCTGCTAGCCCGACCAAATCACACCGACGTTTATGGCAGACAGGCCAGATCCCGCTCTGGCATCAGGGGGGATCGGAATGACAGGTGTATGTCCAAATCAACAGATCGAAGCGATGATCACGCGCGGCGAGGTCACCGCGAGCCCGGATGTGATCCCTGCACAGGTGCAACCGGCCAGTCTTGATCTGCGTTTGGGAACAGTGGCTTACCGGGTACGCGCGTCGTTTCTGGCCGGTGAAGGGCGCTCAGTCGCCGACCGGCTGGCCGAGTTCGAGATGCACCGCATCGACATCACCGACGGGGCCGTTCTGGAAAAAGGCTGCGTTTATCTGGTGCCGCTGATGGAATCGCTGGCCCTGCCCGACAGCATCACGGCCGTGGCCAACGCCAAAAGCTCGACCGGGCGTCTTGACCTGCTGACACGTACCATCACCGATGGCGGGACCGAGTTTGACCGGGTTCCTGCAGGCTATACCGGACCGCTATACGCCGAGATTTGCCCGCGATCATTCTCGGTGCTTGTCCGTCCGGGGATGCGCCTGAACCAGATCCGGTTCCGTCAGGGACAGGCCGTTTTGACCGACGCGGAACTGATGACGCTGCACGGGGAATCGCCTTTGGTCGATGGGCCTGCGGTGATTCAGGACGGGCTGGGGTTCTCGGTCGATCTGCAATTGCCCGACAGTGATCTGGTGGGATACCGCGCCAAGCCCCACACCGGGGTGATCGATCTGGACTGGATCGGCGAATATGACCCGCAGGAATACTGGGAAGAGGTGCGCACCACAGACGGTCGCATCATCCTCGACCCCGGCGCGTTCTACATTCTGGTCAGCCGCGAGGCGGTGCATATTCCGCCCATGTATGCCGCCGAAATGGCCCCCTATCTGGCCATGGTCGGAGAGTTTCGCGTGCATTACGCGGGCTTCTTCGACCCCGGATTTGGCCACGCTGCCGCAGGCGGTGCCGGGTCGCGCGGAGTGCTGGAGGTGCGCTGCCACGAGGCCCCGTTTGTGCTGGAACACGGGCAGGTTGTCGGGCGGCTGGTTTATGAGAAAATGGCCGAGATGCCGACGCAACTATACGGTGCGGGCATTGCGTCGAACTATCAGGGTCAGGGCCTGAAACTGTCCAAACATTTCAAGGCCGTAGGGTAGTTCTCAGAATTTCATGAACCGGCGCATCTGCCGCGTCATCCGCTGGGCCTGTCTCAGGTTCTTTGCGTGATTTGCCGTGTTGGGGCGTTTCTGCGGACCCGGTGCTGCATCGGGCTTTTGACCTTTGCGGGCGGCCATATCAAACCCTTTGTCCACGCCCTTGTTGACAAGACGGCGCATGACCTGTCGCACGATCATGTCGATGATCCGATTGGCATTCATTGCTCAACTCCGTTTCTCAAACCACAAGATAGGCATCCTGTGCGGCAACAAAAGGGCGGCGCGATCACTCTTCCTCGAACAGCTCGCTTTGATCCTCATTCTCAGCGTCGTCCTGCGCCTCCCCCAACGGGATTGTGCCCGGCGGCGGACGGTTTTCCAGCAACCCTGCGGCGCGCAGTTCTTTCAGCCCCGGCAGGTCGCGAGCGTTTTCCAGCCCGAAGTGATCCAGAAACTGCGGCGTCACCACGAACGTCACCGGGCGGCCCGGCGTCATCCGGCGGCGGCCCAGCCTGATCCACTCCATCTCAAGCAACTGGTCGATGGTCCCGCGAGAGACCGAGACTCCCCGGATTTCCTCGATCTCGGCGCGTGTGCAGGGCTGGTGATAGGCCACAATCGCCAACGTCTCGATAGCCGCGCGGCTTAGCTTGCGGGTCTCGACCGTTTCCTTCTGCATCAGAAAACCAAGATCGGCGGCGGTTCGGATCGCCCATGCGTCGCCGACGCGTACAACGCACACACCGCGCCCTTCATAGCGTTTCTGAAGTAATTCAACCGCTTGCCCCGCATTGCTGCCATGAGGCATCCGCGCTTCGAGGTCGGCAATGGTGACCGGCTCGGCGCTGGCAAACAGCACCGCTTCGACCATGCGTTCCTGCTCGGCCAACGGGGGCGCTTCGAACAGGGTACCGGTCTCTTCGGGGGTGTCAGTCACGTGTTTCGGTCCTCTTGCGCAATTGGATCGGGGCAAAGGTGTCGCTTTGCTTGATCTCCATATGTCCTTCTTTCACCAGCTCCAGCGAGGCCGCAAAGGTCGCCGCCGTGGCTGATCTGCGCCGCACCGGGTCGGCGTCCCAGCCTTGGGGCAGATAGGTCTCCATATCCGTCCACGTCCCCGCAAACCCGATCAGCGGACGCATCCGTTCCAATGCCTGCTCCATCGTGAAGACGGCGTCGCGGTCCATCACAAAGGGGCGGAATTCGTCGCGGGTGCGGATACGCGCATAGCCCTGCATCAGGTCCAGCAGCGTGGCGGAATAGGTCACGGTGCGGATGCGGGTCACATCCTCGCCCTGCCCGCGCTTGAAGAAATCGCGCCCCAACTGGTCGCGCGCCATCAGACGCGCGGCGGCGTCGCGCATGGCTTGCAGACGTTCCAACTGGAACGCCAGATGCGCCGCCAGTTCCTCGCCCGACGGCCCTTCGTCATCCGGGTCCGGCGGCAGCAGCAAGCGGGATTTCAGAAAGGCCAACCAAGCGGCCATCACCAGATAATCGGCGGCCAGTTCGATCCGCAGCGCCCGCGCCTTTTCAACAAAGGCCAGATATTGCTGCGCCAGCGCAAGAACCGAGATTTTTCGCAGATCGACCTTTTGCGTGCGCGACAAGGTCAGCAGCACATCCAGCGGGCCTTCGAACCCGTCAACGTCAACAATCAGCGCCTCGGCGGCCAGCCGATCGGCGACCGAGACCGGGTCTTCGCTGAAAAGGTTATCGTTCATATACCTGCCCGCCCATTAGGGCAGATAGTTCCGCCTCGGCGGCCTCAATGTCAAGTTCCGCAGGGGTTTTGCGCATGGTCAGGGCGCGCTCTGCGCGGGTCTGCGCCGCCTGCGTCATCTGGCCCGCAGCTTCCAGCACCTCGGCCCGTTCGGCAAAGCTGCCATTGCAGTGCAGAACAACGTCACAGCCCGCCTGTAGCGCCTGCCGCGACAGGTCCGCGACAGAACCGCTGAGCGCTTTCATCGAGATGTCGTCGGTCATGATCAGCCCTTCAAACCCGATAACCTCGCGGATCACGCGCATCATCGGGGCCGAGATCGTGGCCGGGGTCTGGTCAATCTGTTCGAACACCAGATGGGCCGTCATCCCCATAGGCAGATCGTTCAACGCGCGGAAGGGCGCAAAATCAGTTTCGGTGAGTTCATCCAGCGACAGATCAACGCGCGGCAGATCGAAATGGGTGTCCAGCGTCGCCCGACCATGGCCCGGCATGTGCTTGACCACGGGCAGAACCCCGCCATCCAGATGCGCCTGAGCCACGGCGCGCCCGATCTGACCAATCGTGCCCGCATCCTCGCCATAACAGCGATTGCGCAGAAAGGCATGGGTTTCCGCCCGTGCGGTATCCACCATTGGGGCGCAGTTGCTGTCGATCCCAAGCTCGAACAATTCATGCGCAATCAGGCGATAGCGCAGATACATGGCCCGTTCCGCCTGATCCCCTGCCCGTTCGGCGTGATCCAGTGGCGGCATCCATTCGCGCGCCAGTGGCGCGCGCAGGCGCTGCACGCGCCCGCCTTCCTGATCGATTGTGATAGGACAGTTGCGCCCGACGGATTCGCGGAAATCATCGCAGAGCGCGCGCACCTGATCGGCGCTTTCGATATTCCGGGCAAACAGAATGAACCCGAACGGGTTCATCTCGCGGAACAAGGCCCTTTCATCATCGGTCAGCCGCAAACCTTCGGCATCGGTGATTACGGCCCCGAAACTCACCTGACGGCCACCGGGATGCAGTCAGCCCCTTGCGCCACCAGCGCGGCGCAGAATTGACGCGAGTCGCTCAGGTCTTCAAATCCCAGCACGCGCAGGCGATAAAACGTGCGCCCACCGCTTGAGGTTCGCTGAATAACACGCTGTTTACCATTCATATATTCGCCAAATCGACCATCCAGACGAGACCATTCCGCCTTGGCCACATCAGCGCTTTCGAACGCCCCAAGCTGCGCCAAACGGGTGCCCTTGCTCAGCGTGTCGGGGTCAACATCCAAACCAGCCGCAGCCTTCACGGCGGCATTGATCGCATCCTCCGAGGCAGCAGCGGCCGAAACACGGCGCGCGGGCCGCGTGTTGGGGCGAAGCGAGCGGCGTACGCCCGGCAGTTCCGCAATCGCCGGATCAGGCAGAGATGCGGCCAGATCGGCGGGGTCAATGGCGGGTTCTTCTTCGGGCGTCGCCAGCGCGGCAACCTGCACACCGGGTTCCGCCTCTTGCTGGTTCCGCGCGGCCTCGCCCGCCAGTTCAGCGACCAGCGCGTCAACCGCGTTCTGCCGCAGTTCTGCCGCCTCCTGGTTCGAAATCGGCTCTTCCATCACATGCAGCGCCTGAGTTGGCATCAACTCTCCGGCGGGCAGGTCTTCGTCGGTCAGCGAGACCGGGCGTGGGGCAAGGATCAGGCGATCCGCAGGTGCCGCAGCCGAGCCTTCGGCAGCGACGGCATTGACGGCAAGCCCCTGATGGTCGGCAGGCTGGCCACCCGGATTTTCGGGTTGAATACGCATCGGCCCTTCGGCGGCGCGCACGACCGGGACGCCACTGACATCCCGCATGACCAACTTGTAGCTCCAGATACCGACACCGGCGACCAGCGCCAGAGAGGCCACCGCCCCCAGCACATTCACCGCTTTGCCCAGCCCGAAAGAGCCACGCGGCGCATCGTCAGCGTGCGCATCCTGTGCATGCGGTTGATTCGTGTAATGCATATGCTCGGGGCCTTGCTGCCCCGAGTAATCGTAACTCGCCATGTCCGCCTCACTGCCCGTTTGCGCCTTAAAAACACGGCGCGCGGGTCATTTCTTGCCTACCTCAGACCGGCGTTTCGGGCGATTTTGTTACCGCATCTCCTGCGCCGGAGTGACGCCAAGAATACCCAAGCCCGCTGAAATCACAACAGAAACAGCCCGCGCCAAGGCGATTTTCGACTGGCTTGTGGCAACATCGCCATCCTGGATGAAGCGCAATTGGGTTTCATCATTGCCTTTGTTCCACAATGCATGGAAATCCCCTGCGAGTTCATACAGATAGAAGGCAACCCTGTGCGGCTCATTGGTGCGCGCCGCGATTTCCACCAAGCGCGGCCATTCGGCCAGCTTCTTCGCCACAGTCAGTTCCGAGGCGTGATCGTTCTTGCTGAGGTCAGCACCTGTAAGCGTCGCATCATCGGCGGCAATCCCGGCCTCGGCGGCGCGACGCAGCACGCTCATGACCCGCGCATGGGCGTATTGCACGTAGAACACGGGGTTCTCGCGGCTTTGCTCCAGCACCTTGTCGAAATCGAAATCCAGAGGCGCGTCGTTCTTGCGCGTCAGCATCACGAAACGGGTCACATCCGGGCCAACCTGATCGACCACATCGCGCAGCGTGACAAAGTTCCCGGCCCGCTTGGACATCTTGAACGGCTCGCCATTCTTCCACAGCTTCACCAACTGCGTCAGCTTGATATCCAGCGGCACCTTGCCATCGGACAGCGCCGAAACAGCCGCCTTCATCCGTTTGACATAGCCACCATGGTCAGCACCAAACACGTCGATCAGCGCGTCAAAACCACGGCTCACCTTGTCATAGTGATAGGCGATATCGGGGGCGAAATAGGTCCAGCTGCCGTCCGATTTCTTGACCGGGCGGTCCACGTCATCACCATGCTCGGTGGATTTGAACAGGGTCTGCTCGCGCGGTTCCCAATCCTCGGGCTTCTTGCCTTTGGGCGGCTCCAACACGCCTTCATAGATCAAGCCCTTGTCGGTCAGCGACGCCAGCGCAGCCTCAATCCGGCCTGTGCCATAGAGGGATTTCTCCGAGAAGAACACGTCCATCTCAACGCCCAGCGCCTTCAGATCGGCGCGGATCAGGTCCATCATCGCGTCGGTCGAGAACTCGCGCAGGTCCTCCAGCCATTCGCTTTCCGGCTTGTCGATCAGACTGTCGCCATATTTCTCTTTCAGCGCCTCACCGATCGGGATCAGGTAGTCACCGGGATAAAGACCTTCGGCAATCTCGGGGCTGAGGCCATTGGCCTCGCGATACCGTTCATAGGCCGAGCGTGCCAGCACATCCACCTGCGCGCCGCCATCGTTGATGTAATACTCGCGGGTCACGTCATGACCCGAATAGGCCAAGAGGCTTGCCAAGGCATCGCCGAACACCGCGCCCCGCGTATGGCCCACATGCAACGGGCCGGTGGGGTTGGCCGAGACATACTCAACATTGACCTTCTGCCCCTGCCCCATGGTCGAGCGGCCATAGTCGGTGCCCTGCTCCAGCACCGCCGCCAGTACGCCCTGCCAGACGGTCGGCGCAAGCCGCAGGTTCAGAAAGCCCGGCCCGGCCACCTCGGCGCTGGTGATCCGCCCGTCCTCGGCCAGTTTCCCGGCCAGCACATCAGCAATGTCGCGCGGCTTCATCTTGGCCGGTTTCGCCAGCACCATCGCCGCGTTGGTCGCCATGTCGCCATGCGCCGCGTCGCGCGGAGGTTCGACCGCCACGTTGTCAAAGCTCAGCCCCTCGGGCAGCGCGCCTTCGGACTGCATCTGCGCCAGCGCGTCCAGTACCAGGGCACGGATCTCGGAAAACAGGTTCATTACGGATGTCCTTTTGCTTGCCGGGCGGTTTACCACGCACCACGCCAAGGTCAATGGACGCCTAAAGTTTGCGCTTGGTTTACCGTCAAAGCCCGCTAGTGTCGGCAGAAATCCACGAACCGGAGATCCGACAATGCGCCTTGCCCTGCCGTTGAGCCTGATGCTGACCACCGCCCTGCCGCTCTGGGCCGATATACCCGCGCCGCAGGGCCATGTGCTGCTGACACTGGGCGGAGCCGTGACCGAGACCAACCTGCCCGCCCGCGGCGAGAATGACGGCGGGTTGTTGGGTTATCTTGAGGTCCAGCACGACGGCGCGGCTGGTTTCGATGCTGTGATGCTGGACGGGCTCGAACAGGTCGAGATCACCATAGCCTACGGCCCCGAAGGCAATCAGCGCGACATCGCATTCTCCGGCCCGCGCCTGTCAGATGTGATGACCATGGCCGGGGCCGAGGGGAAGACGGCAAAGCCGATGGCGTTGGACGGTTATCAGGCCGAAATCCCGTGGGACAGCATCTCAGCACATCAACCGATTGTTGCCACGCACGCCGATAGCAACCCGATGGGCATCGGTGGCTATGGCCCGACCATGATCGTCTTCCCGCCCACCGACGACCCCGATCTGGCGCAGGAACAGGCCAGTCAGCAGGTCTGGGCACTGGCCTATATCGGGATCGAGTGATCAGCCTCCGGTCAGCCGCGCATGATCCTGCAGGGCGAACCGGTCCGTCATGCCCGCGATGTAATCCGATACTATCCGGGCCAAAGCCGTCTCATCACCGGCCGCTTCGATATCGTCATGCCAATGACCCGGCATCTGTTTCGGGTCATTCAGATAAATCGGGAACAGTTCCTCGACCACTTTGCTGACCTTGGCCCGCACTTCCATCACCGAAGGCGCGCGGTACATTCGCGTGAAAAGGAAGGCGCGAATTTCTTTCAGCTGAGCCCAGAGATCACCCGAGAACTGGATGACCGGATACCCGAGGTGCCGGATGTCTTCGACAGACCCCGCCCCCGAAGCCGCGATCAGATCGCCCGAGGTGTCAATGACGTCCGAGACCATGACGCCAAATACCCGCCGCAACGCTTCATGCCGACGGCGGTAAGGGTCGAGGCCTGGGTATTTGGCGTCCACCTCGGCAAAACACGCGCCGACAATCGGCAGGTTCTGAATGTCTGCATCCGTGAACAGGCCCGCCCGCAACCCGTCGAACAAATCATGATTGTTATACGCGATATCATCTGAAAGCGCCGCCACCTGCGCCTCGGCGCTGGCATGGGTGTGCAGTTCAAGGTCAAACCCCTGATTGCACTCGGCCAGTGCCCAGGGCAGTTCGCCGACCACCGGGCCATTATGCTTGGCGATCCCTTCCAGACATTCCCATGTCAGATTGCAGCCATCAAACTCGGCATAGTGACGTTCCAGCTTGGTCACGATCCGAATGGCCTGCGCATTGTGATCAAACCCGCCATAGGGCGCCATCAGCGCGTGCAAGGCGTCCTCGCCTGTATGCCCGAACGGCGTGTGTCCCAGATCATGAGCCAAAGCCACGGCCTCGGTCAGTTCGGGGTTCAGCCCCAACGCCCCGGCAATGGTACGCGCCACCTGAGCGACTTCGATGGAATGGGTCAGACGGGTGCGATAGCTGTCGCCTTCATGCTCGACAAACACCTGCGTCTTGTGTTTGAGCCGCCGAAACGCGCTGGCATGAATAATCCGGTCGCGATCACGCTGAAAGCATGACCGGAAACTGCTCTCCTCCTCCGGCACCAGCCGCCCCCGCGCGCGGGCTGGGTCCGAGGCAAAACCCGCTCTTTCCAAAGGTCTTGTCCTTGTCGCCTGTCCTGAGGTTTCATATATTGTACCCGGCTTAGGAAATAAACCTTTGGAGATTGGCATGAATCTGCCCCCAACAGTCACGGAACGCGCCTTTGATCGCCTCGCCGAGATCGGCGCAGCGGATCAGGGTCAAGCCCTGCGCGTCGCGGTGGAAGGCGGCGGATGTTCCGGTTTTCAATACGAAATCGCACTGGATAAACCTCAGGACGACGATCTGGTTCTTGAGGGCAAGGGCCAAAAGGTCATCGTGGATTCCGTTTCCCTGCCGTTTCTTGAAAATGCCGTCATCGACTTCACCCAGGAACTGATCGGCGCGCGGTTTGTGATCGAGAACCCCAACGCCACCTCCTCCTGCGGCTGCGGCACCTCTTTTTCCATGTAGCGCAGGTGGGGGCCAGCCCCCACACCCCCGGGATATTTGTAGCCAGATGAAGCAGGGATCCGTCTCTTCATCTGGCCATAAATATCCCGGAGCGCGAGGCAGAGCCTCGCAAACCCGCCATCCGCCTTGCCGTTGGGCCGGTTCTGCGCGATAGGTTGCCCTGAGGCATCGGAGGAGCGCGCATGAAAATCGCCACGTTCAATATCAACGGCATCAAGGCGCGGGCCGAGGCCCTGCCCCGGTGGCTGGATGATGCGCAGCCCGATGTCGTTCTGCTGCAAGAGATCAAATCGGTGGACGAGAACTTTCCACGCGAGTTGTTCGAAGAGCGTGGTTACAATGTCGAAACCCATGGCCAGAAGAGTTTCAACGGGGTTGCAATCCTGTCGAAACTGCCGCTTGAGGATGTTTCGCGCGGATTGCCCGGAGATGACGAAGATGAGCAGGCGCGCTGGATCGAGGCAACCGTTGTTGGAAAGCAGGCCTTACGGATTTGCGGGCTGTACCTGCCCAATGGCAACCCGGCTCCGGGCCCCAAATACGACTATAAGCTTGCCTGGATGGAACGCCTATATGCGCGCGCCAAGGACTTGATGGCCAGTGAAGAACCCGCGCTGATGGCCGGGGACTACAACATCATTCCGCAGCCCGACGACGCCAAACGCCCCGATGCGTGGCGCGAGGATGCTCTGTTTCGCCCCGAGAGCCGCGCGGCGTTTCGCAAGATCCTGAATCTTGGGTTTACCGAGGCGTTTCGCGCCCGCACCCAAGGCCCCGGGCACTACTCGTTTTGGGATTACCAAGCGGGGGCCTGGAACAGGAATGACGGCATCCGGATCGACCATTTTCTACTGACGCCGCAAGCCGCCGACCTGATGCGCGACTGCCGGATTGATGCCGAGGTCCGTGGGCATGAAAAGCCGTCGGATCACGTTCCGGTCTGGGTGGATCTGGAGATCTGACAGATCAGGCGGTCACGTCGTGGCTGTAAATCCATTCGTACCGGCGCGTCAGATGCGGCCCCAGGGCTGAAAGCGCCAGCTGCGCGGCAAACCGCATGGGGCCTTGCAGGTGAAAGTTGCGGGCGTTTGCGGCAGCTGTGGCGACGACACGCTGGGCGCGAGGGATGCGTGTTGCCTCATAGGCCGCAAGGGCGCGGGCCACGCCCGATTGGTCCGTGAAGGACCGCGCCAATACCCAGGCGTCTTCCAGTGCCAGACAGGCCCCCTGCGCCATGAAAGGCAAGGTTGGGTGCGCGCCGTCCCCAAGCAAGGCAACACGCCCGTTTTGCCATGTCTGGGCGACGGGCCGCAGGAACAGCGCCCAGACATGCGCTTCCTTCACCTCGGCCAAAATATCGCGCACGGGGCCACCGAAGTCAGCGAACCGGGCGCGCAGATCATCTGGATCGCCCTGCTTGCGCCAGCCTTCTTCCTGCCAGTCAGACCGCTCTTCTACTGCCACGATATTCATGAGTTTCTGGTCGCGCAGAGGGTAAGTCACCACATGGCGGCGTGGACCCATTGTAAGGGTTGCGCGCGGCTCTGCTTCGGCACCACTCCACGGGAGCGTCGCGCGCCAGGCGACCTGATGGGTGAAACTGGGCATCTCGGGCCCGTTCAAGTCGGGCCGGATGGCGCTTCGCCCGCCATCGGCGGCTATGGCACATTCGGCGCGGAGGCGTTCCCCGTTAGCCAACACAATCTCGGCTTCTGCGGGGTGCTTGTGCACCTGGGTCACGCGCGCATTTAATCGTATGTCCACGCCCGCCTTTTTGGCCGCGTCATGCAGCAGATCCAGAAGATCGGCGCGGTGGTAGTAATAGGTCGCCCCCGCCGTCGGGCCCGGAACGCGGCTGATCACACGCCCTTTGCGATAGTCGCACAACACCGTGCCGTAAGATCGCTGCCCCAGTTCGGGGATGTCCGAGACCACGTTCAGGGCGTGCAGAACGCGCATCCCGTTTGCGCTGATCTGCAGGCCCGCCCCGACCTCGGTCAAGGCGGGGGCCTGTTCCAGCACTGTCACTTGCGCCCCGCGTTGGCGCAAAGCCAGCGCTGCGGCCAGCCCGCCGATGCCGCCGCCGATGACACAGAATCTAAGTCCGTCGATATTCATGCCCTTGGCTTAACGCAAAAACGCCGAGGCGACAGGCCCCGGCGTTTGTGTTCTTGTGGATTCCGCAGCGATCAATCGTCGCGGTGAACCTTCTCGCGCCGCTCGTGGCGTTCCTGCGCCTCTAGCGTCATGGTTGCAATCGGACGCGCATCCAGACGTTTCAGCGAGATCGGATCGCCTGTCTTTTCGCAATACCCGTATTCGCCTTCGTCGATCCGGCGCAGGGCCGAGTCGATCTTGGCCACCAGCTTGCGCTGACGATCCCGGGTGCGCAGTTCCAGCGCACGGTCGGTTTCCTCGCTTGCGCGATCGGCGACATCGGGAATGTTTCGGGTGTTGTCTTGCAGCCCTTCGATCGTGTCGCGGCTGCCTGCGAGTAATTCTGTCTTCCAATCCAGCAGCTTGCGCCGAAAATACTCAAGCTGCCGATCATTCATGAAAGGTTCATCTTCGGCCGGGCGGTAATCGTCCGGCAGAAAAACTTCCTGCTTCATATTTGCTCCCTCGGTATGGCCTGAAACGTCGGTAGCGGTAGTATCACCTGACATTTGGCACCCCCTTCTGCGCAGCGTTTATCCGACGGGCACACGATTGTCACTACACAAACGTAGGACCAGCGCGCCGGGTCGCTAGGCTGTCTAAATATGAGACTTGAAACAACAAAACGTTGTTTTTCAGTGGTCATACGCAGGTTTTTTTGAGGCAAGTTTCAACCGGCGGCACAACGGGGGACCTGCGAATCACGTAAAAGGGTTTGGAGTCGTTGCGATTTTCCGCTGAATCGACGCAGCGACCCGGGTTGTCAAAAACCCCACCCCTCTGTAACCCGGAACCCAGATCGCCCGCATCCGCGCGCTACCACATGAGGGGCCCATGACCGCACGTTTCCAAGGCACAGCCGAATATGTTGCCACAGACGACCTGAATATCGCCGTGAACGCCGCCGTCACGCTGGAACGCCCCCTGTTGGTCAAGGGGGAACCCGGCACCGGCAAAACCGAGCTGGCCAAACAGGTGGCTGGTGCGTTGGGTCTGAAAATGATCGAGTGGAATGTGAAATCCACCACCCGTGCGCAGCAGGGCCTTTATGAATACGACGCCGTCAGCCGGTTGCGCGACAGTCAGCTGGGTGAAGAGCGCGTGCATGACGTCGCGAACTATATCCGCAAGGGTAAACTGTGGCAGGCGTTCGAGGCGGACGAAAAGGTCGTTCTGCTGATCGACGAAATCGACAAGGCCGATATCGAGTTTCCAAACGACCTGCTGCAGGAACTCGATAAGATGGAGTTCCATGTCTACGAGACCGGCGAGACCATCCGGGCCCAGAACCGCCCCATCGTCATCATCACTTCGAACAACGAAAAGGAACTGCCCGACGCCTTCCTGCGCCGCTGTTTCTTCCACTATATCCGCTTCCCGGACGAGGCCACAATGCGCCGCATTGTCGAGGTGCATCACCCCGGCATCAAGGATGCACTGCTGACCACCGCCCTGACGCAGTTCTACGAAATCCGCGAGACGCAGGGGCTGAAGAAAAAGCCCTCGACCTCGGAAGTGCTGGACTGGCTCAAGCTGCTCTTGGCCGAGGATCTGACCGCCGAGGATCTGAAACGCGATGGGGCCAATGCCCTGCCCAAGCTGCACGGGGCGCTGCTGAAGAACGAGCAGGACGTGCATCTGTTCGAGCGTCTGGCCTTTATGGCGCGCAGCAAGCGCTAAATTGCCTTTGAACAGGCTGTGAACGCGGCTTGCCTTGCGACGGGGTGGATGTCAGCATCGAAAGACCTAAGGTTATCTCAGGAACAGGACGCATCGCTTGGCCAACGCACCGAAAATTCGCCCCCTCACGGCTGAGGACAGGGATCAATGGGCCGAGATGTGGCACGCCTATCTGGCGTTCTATGAAACCTCCGTCCCGGATGAGGTCTACCACACCACGTTTGAGCGCCTGTTAGGCGATGATCCGCAGGATTTCTCGTGCTTTGTCGCTGAACAGGATGGCAGGCTTGTCGGCCTGACGCATTATCTGTTCCACCGCCACGCTTGGAAGGTTGAAAAGGTGTGCTATCTGCAGGACCTGTTTGCCTGGCCCGAAGCACGCGGTACCGGAGTCGGGCGCGCCCTGATCCAGGCGGTGTATGACGAGGCTGACCGACAAGGCGCGCCGTCGGTCTACTGGCTGACGCAGGATTTCAACCACACGGCACGAAAGCTATATGACCGGATCGGCACGCTGACGCCCTTTATCAGGTACAATCGCTCATGATGCGTTGGGGCGCGCTTGCTGCGGCACTGGTGCTTTCCGCCTGCGCATCCGTCGAACGGATCGAGCTGCCGGACAGCGTGAAAGTTGTCGAACGGTCACTGCCCCCGGCCAAGACGTTTTCAACGGCGCGCCCTACCCCTCCGGCGCGATCGAACACCAACATCGCTTCGGATTTTGTCGATCTGCATTTCGCACTGGAAGGCGGTACAAAACTGCCGGTGTTCACACGGTTCGAGACACCGGTCACGGTCCGTCTGACCGGCAGGCCCACGCCCAGTATGCAGCGTGATCTGACCAGCCTTCTGTCGCGGCTGCAACGCGAAGCCCGGATCGATATTCGCCAGATCACCGAGGGTCAGGCCAACATCACTATCGAGGCCGTCAGCCAGCGCGACATTCACCGCATCCTGCCAAACGCGGCCTGTTTCGTGGTGCCCAACTCCTCCAGCCTGGAAGAATACCGCCGCGACCGGCGCAAGATCAAAAGCAGCTGGACCGAGCTGCGCCAGCGCGAGCGATTGGGGATTTTTATCCCCTACGATGTCAGCCCTCAGGAAATGCGCGATTGCCTGCATGAAGAACTGGCACAGGCGCTGGGGCCGTTGAACGACCTGTATCACCTGCCGGATTCGGTGTTCAACGACGACAATATCCACACCGTTCTGACCGGGTTCGACATGCTGATCCTGCGGGCGGCCTATGCGCCCGAGCTGCGCACCGGCATGACCCGCGAACAGGTCGAGGCGGTGATCCCGGGTGTGCTGAGCCGTCTGAACCCGCGCGGCGATCGGCTGGCAGTGCAGCCATTGACCGAAACACCGCGCGAATGGATCGACGCAATCAACAAATCCCTCGGCCCCGGCCCCGGATCCCCCCGGCAAATGCGTGCCGCCCAACGGGCCGCCGAAATCGGTCGGCAACTGGGATGGACCGACCATCGCCGCGCCTATCCGCATTACCTGATGGGCCGCATGGTCCAGTTCCGCGATCCGGCAGCGGCGTTGCAACAATATCAGATCGCCATGCAGTTCCTGAACGCCACACCGGGAACCGAGGTGCACCGCGCCCACGTCACAACCCAGACCGCCGCCTTTGCCCTGGCACAGGATCGCGGGCCGGACGTGCTGCCGCAGCTGGACAGCGCCATTGATGTGATGACCCGTGCCGAAAATGCCTCACTCCTCGCGACGTTGCTACTGCTGAAATCCGAGGCGTTGAAGCAGGCCGGACAGATGCAGCAGGCACGCGCCGTCAGGGTGGACAGTCTGGGGTGGGCGCGATACGGGTTTGGCTCGGATCTGGTGGTGCAGTCGCTGGTGGAAAGCGGCGCGGCTGGACGTTTGGACAACAATACAAGCGGATGACAAACGAATGCTCGTAGTACTGGGAATGGCTGTTTTGGGTGCAATCCTGGGCGTTTTGAGCGCACGCAAGCGCAACGGCAACGCTGCGGATATGGCGCAATACGCGGCAGGCTATGGCATTGCCTTTGCCCTGGTGGGCCTGATCCTGTCGCTGATCCTTGTGCGGTTTGTGGGGTAGCCCATGTTCCTGCCCTTCTTCGAAAACCTTCGCAAAGCAGGCATCCCCGTATCCCTGCGCGAATATCTGACCTTTCTGGAAGGCATGAAGAAGGGTCTGGCCACCTATGATGTCGAGGCGTTCTACTACCTCGCCCGTGTCTCGATGGTGAAGGACGAGCGCAACATCGACAAGTTCGACCGCGCCTTTGCCGCCAGTTTCGAAGGGCTGGGCGAGATCAGCTTTGATCAGGTGCTGGATGCCGTCGACATCCCCGCCGACTGGCTGGCCAAAATGGCCGAGAAACATCTGAGCGATGAGGAAATGGCCGAGATCGAGGCGCTTGGCGGGTTCGACAAGCTGATGGAGACGCTGCGCGAGCGTTTGCAGGAACAGCAAGGCCGCCATCAGGGCGGCAACAAGTGGATCGGCACCGCCGGGGCCTCTCCGTTCGGGGCTTACGGCTATAACCCCGAAGGCGTGCGCATCGGCCAGAAGGAAAGCCGCCATCAGCGTGCCGTGAAAGTCTGGGACAAGCGTGAATTCAGAAACTTGGACGACACAGTTGAACTGGGCACCCGCAACATCAAGGTCGCCCTGAAACGCCTGCGCCGTTGGGCACGCGAGGGCGCGGTTGAAGAACTGGACCTGGACGGCACCATCCGCGCCACGGCTGAACACGGCTATCTGGACGTCAAAACCCGGCCCGAGCGCCATAATGCTGTCAAGGTGCTGCTGTTTCTGGACGTCGGCGGTTCAATGGACCCGCATATCAAGGTGGTTGAGGAATTGTTTTCAGCCGCGCGGACCGAATTCAAGCATCTGGAATACTACTACTTCCACAATTGCCTGTACGAAGGCGTCTGGCGCGACAACCGCCGCCGCTGGGATCAACAGACCCCAACCCATGAGGTTCTGCGCACCTACGGCCCCGACTACAAGTGCATCTTCGTCGGCGACGCCTCGATGAGTCCCTACGAAATCGCCTATCCCGGCGGTGCCAACGAACACTGGAACCAGGAGGCCGGTCAGGTCTGGCTGGAGCGCGCACGGGAACAGTGGAGTTCCAACCTGTGGATCAACCCGGTGCCCGAGAAGTACTGGGAATACACCCATTCCATCGGCATGGTCCGCGAGATTTTCGAGAACCGGATGGTACCCATGACGCTGGCCGGGCTGGAACAGGGCATGCGGGACCTGACGCGGTAGCTGCGCTGCCCGCTTTAAGCCCTGTTCGACCGACTTTACGCTTTGAAAGAACGGCGGCTTTTGCAACCGCTACCGGTGTTCTTCGGGCACCCAGTCTTCGGCATCGCTGTTCCAAAACCTGTTGGGATTGTCTTCGTCTACGCCGCGAATGTGAAGCGTCCGGAGATACTGGCCCACGTACACAACCGGTTCTTCGTAGGGGTGAGATGCATAAATGGCCTTCAGAACGTGCACGGATTTGGCTTCCTCACCGCCTAAGAAAAACGAGACTTCCACGCAGGGCACTTCGACTGCCTTCTCAGTAGCAGCATTGCGACCGCTCCCCAGTGACCTGAACTGCTGGGTTCCCAACGTGGTCTTGTATGTCACGGAATCATAATCTCCGTATTTCAGCCTGTCCTCGATCAGAACCGCATCCACGATCCTTTGTGCATGTGTATCGGGTACCTGAACAATAATCCGCAGCCCCTCTTCGGATACGAATCTATCATTGTCGAACGTGGGTAGTGCCATTGTTGCCTCCAACTGATGTGCAGTCGGAATAACCGGGATCGGTGTCACCGGCAGAAAAGACAGTTCGTTAACGACCGAAGTATCAGACTGGATTGAAGAGATCGATATCCGGTTGGGTTATACCGAACTGGCGCTTAAGCGCATTCCACCCTTCATCGGTGATGTTCAAAGCTCGACTGCCAGTGCGGCGCTCCAACCACCCTGCTTCCAGAAATCTATTCATGATCCCAGTTGCCAGCGGGCCCGAAATGTGATGCCGCCTCTCCGTCCAGTCGAGGCAGAGCTTCGCCGGAGGCTTGCCCGTACCACCGATTGGACTCTGGATGCCGATATCATCGAGGAAGCTTCGATAGCGCGGACCGGCTGAGAGAGTGTCATTGTGTACTTTCAGCACATTGAGCGCGATCAAGCGATCTGTCATCAAAACACCCATCCTGCCCGCGATGTGGTTGTAGCAACTGCGTGACAGAAGAGTGTCCGTGCCAAGCTGACCGGGACGCGACAAATGCTCGGTGGGAGAAAGCTGGGCCAGCCCTTCCAGAATTGCGGCGACTTCTGCATTGGCGATCCGGTGATAGATATGTCTTCCGCTACGTAGTGAAGCGGTCAGGCCTGCATGTTCGAGCTGCTTTAGATGACCACTTGCCGTCTGCGGGCTGACGCGTGCCGCACAGGCCAACTCCTTGTTGGTGAAAGCGCGGCCATCCATCAACTCGCAAAGAATTCGCGATCGGCTGGGATCGGCCAAAGCTGCGCCAATAATATCCAGTCTTGGTTCGACGGTCATACTGGCCAGCATATACGCACCCTTCAAACACAGCCAGAGCGAACGCTTCGATGGTGGCCGAAGTAAGAAGCTGTTTTGGCAGATCGGGTATTGGCGCAAAGGCAGCAAAATAACCGTTTATCCGCTTCGTTGCGCACAGCAGAATCTAAACTTTTTGTTTGCCCCCAAAGCCTCACGCTACCATATCTACCCCATGTTGCGTTTCACCCCGATCCTTCTCGCCATTGCTTATGGCCTTGTGATGTACCGGATTTCCGTCTGGCGCACCCATCGTGAGTTGGACCAGAAGTCGACCGAGCTGGCTGATCCGGCGTTGAAGCGGATGACCGATCGGCTGGCCGCCGCTTTGGATATCGCGCGGGTGCCGGTTTATATTTATGAGATTGATCCGGTGAACGGTCTGGCCGCGCCGGATGGGCGGATTTTCATCACGCGCGGGTTTTATCGCAAGTTCCGGAACGGTGAGGTCTCGGCCGAGGAAATGGCCAGCGTGATTGCGCATGAGCTGGGGCATGTGGCCTTGGGTCATGCGCGGCGTCGGATGATCGATTTCTCGGGACAGAACGCCTTGCGCACGGCGCTGATCCTGGTGCTGAACCGGTTCATTCCGTTTGTCGGCGCGATGATCGCCAATGCGCTGACCTCACTGCTGGCCTCGCGCCTGTCGCGGCAGGATGAGTATGAGGCTGACGAATACGCCGCTGCTTTGCTGACCAAGGCCGGGATCGGGATCAAGCCGCAGAAATCCCTGTTTCACAAGCTGGAAGATCTGACGCAGCAGAGGGCTGGAATGGTGCCTGCCTGGCTCATGAGCCATCCGAAGACGGGTGAGCGGATTGCGGCGTTGGAGGCGCTTGAGCAGCGTTGGGCGGGTGGCTGAAGGGGGCGTAGCGAGAGGCCAGCCTCGCCGCCATTGGCGCTCGAACCAATGGCGCACCAATGGCGGCTCTCCGAGATATTTTCAGCCAGATGAAGTGGGATCCCGCCTATTGAGTGAGTGCTTTGCCCAGACGCGGCAGGCGGGCTTTTTTCATCAGCGCGCGCAAGGTCCATTGGTCGCCGGACAGGCGGTTGGCTTCGGCCAGGATTTGGGTGGCGGTATTGGTCATGCCGTCGGGGTCGGTTTGCCAGAAGCTGTGAAGCAGAGTGTCGGGGTCGCGGCGGCCAAGCCCCTCTTCCGCAAGGATGTTTTTGGGAAAATCCTTGGCGTTGACCGTGGCGATAAGGTCGGCTGAGGCGTCAATGGCAGTTGCCAGAACGTGGATATCTGCCGGGTCAGGCAGCCACAGACGTTGTTCAAGCCCCGTTGCGGGCGCGCGTTCGGCCTGCGGCCATTGCGCCTGAGCCAGGGCGATTTCGGCGCGGGCCTGGGCCTCGCCCTCGGGGCCGAGTTTGCGGGCGGCGCGGGCCCATTCCTCTAGGATGCGGGCCGACCAGATCGGGGTGAAATGGCCGAGTTTGGCGGCACCCAGCAGCATCTCTCGCATCACCGTGGGGTAGATGACGCAGGTGTCCAGAACCGCCTTCACAGCCGGTAGAACACGGCTTTGAGGTAACCGCTTTCGGCCAGTTGCGGCAGTTGCGGGTGGTCGGGGCCTGCGAAACCTGTGTGGATCAGTTGCGCTTGGCGTCCGGCCCGGCCGATCCCGCGCGATGAGGCGTCGCGGAAGCGTCCAAGATCGGCGGCGTGTGAGCAGGAGCAGAGGCCCAGATAGCCACCGGGCTTGACCAGCGGCGCGGCCAGACGCGCGATGCGCTCATAGGCGCGCAGCCCCGCATCCAGTGCCTGTTTCGAAGGTGCGAAAGCGGGCGGGTCGCAGATGACAACGTCGAATTGCGCGCCCTCCTCGCCCAGTTGGGTCAGCACGTCGAAAGCGTCGCCCTGGCGGGTCCGGAAACGACCCGAGCAGCCGGTAGCCTCGGCCCCTTTGCTTGCCAACTCCAAAGCGGCGGCAGAGCCATCGACGCAGGTAGCCTGCGCGGCCCCTCCGGCCAGCATGGCGAGGCCAAAGCCGCCCACATGGCTGAACACATCCAGCACCTGTGCGCCGGGATGAACCAGTCGGGCAGCAAAGGCATGGTTCGGGCGCTGATCGTAGAACAGGCCGGTTTTCTGGCCGCCGGTCAGGTCGGCCATATAAGTTGCGCCATTCATCGGCACCGGCAGTGGCACTTGGGGTGCTGAGCCGCGCAGGGTTTGGTTCATGTCATCCAACCCCTCAAGCCCGCGGGTGCGGCCTGAGGCGTTTTTGAGGACGGTCGTCACTCCGGTCACCTTGACCAGCGCCTCGGTCAGTGTCTCCAGATGTGCCTCGGCCCAGGCGGCGTTGGGCTGGATCACACAGGCATCGCCGAAGCGGTCGATGATCACACCGGGAAAGCCGTCGGCCTCGGCATGGATCAGGCGGTAGTATGGCGCATCGAACAGACGCTCGCGCATGTCAAGCGCGCGGCGCAGGCGGGTTTCGAACCAATCCGCGTTCAACTCGGCGTCGAGGTCGCGGTCCAGCACACGGCACATGATTTTGGACTCGGGGTTGACGGCCACCAAGGCAATTGGCGCGCGTTTGTCATCTTCGAGCAGGGCCAGCGCCCCGGCGGGGATTTTTCGGGTGCGGCGGTCGGTGACGATGTCATTGGCGTAGACCCACGGGAACCCGTGGCGCAGACCGCGCGCGTTGGCTTTGGGTTTCAGGCGGATACGGGGGCGGTCGTCGGTTTGGGTCATGATCGCCTCATAGTCGCGAACAGAGCGAAGGAAAAGCCCTTAGCGCGGGCGCGAGCGCCAGCCGCCACGTCGTTTCGGGGCCTGAGCGGATTGCAACCCCTCGGCCAGCACCTGTGTCATCGGGTGATCTGCCTCCTGCGCGGCATAGGCGGCGTGCAAGGTGGCCAGCGCCTGTTTCTGATCCAACCCCTCCGGCAAGCTCAGCGCCCAGTCGAGGAAAATGCTGCGGCATTCCGGCAGGGCGATACCTTCGATGTTGTACGCCTCGCGGATCAGGCCCTTGGGGTCGTTGGGATCAGTGCTGCGCGCCATCTTCGCCCTCTTTGATTACGCTGCCGATGATCGCGGCGGCGGATGTGTAACTGTCTTGCAGCGCGGATTGCAGCGCATCGACCTGATCGAACCCTGTGGCCCGGCAGAGGAAAGCGGTTCCGCCCTCGCCAATGTCATCCGCTTCGATCACCTTGCCCGAAAGCAGCCGCGCCGCGCATTGCACCGACCAGCATAGATCGTAACTGTCCTTGAGCGTTTGTGCCTGCGCGACATCCAGCAAACCGGCAGCGACTGCACCGTCGAGGCCCGAGCGGACATCCCGCTCCGCGATGCCCGCCAGCAATGCGCCGGTCTCCGCCATCAACTCGATATCCATCATCCGACCGGGGCCGTTTTTGGCATCCCAAACGCCAGCAGGTGCTTTTGCGGCGGCCAGACGGGTGCGCATCTCGGCCACTTCATGCAGCACCCTGTCGGCCTCACGCTGGTGCGACAGGAATTCGGCCCGAAAGGTTTCAATATCATTTGCCAGACCGGCGTCGCCCGCGACCACATGGGCGCGCGTCAGGGCGAGGTGTTCCCAGACCCATGCCTCTTCCTGCTGATAATGGGTGAAGCTGGCCCAGCTGGTGGCGACCGGCCCCTGATTGCCCGAGGGGCGCAGGCGCATATCGACCTCGTAGAGGCGGCCCTGAGACATTGGGGCCGACAGTGCCGTGATCAGCGCCTGCGTGAAGCGGGCATAGTATGTGCGTGTCGCCAGCGGACGCGGGCCATCGGACATATCCTGATCCAGCGGATCGTAGATCACGATCATGTCCAGATCGGATTGTGAATTGATCCGCCCTGCCCCCAGCGACCCCATGCCCAGAACCGCCGCACCGCGGCCCGGTGCAGGCCCGTGTTTGCGGGCGAAATTGTCGGCCACATGAGGCAAGATCGCCGCGATGACCGCCTGCGCCAGATCGGCGTATTGGCGACCGGCTTGCGCGCCGTCGATCAACCCACGCAAGTGGTGCACACCGACACGGAAATGCCACTCCTTGCACCAGCGCCGCGCCAGATCAAGCTGGGTCTCGTAATCTGCCTCGTCCTCCAGCGCCTGCGCAAGTTCCGCCTGCAACGCCGCTTGCCCCGGCCAGTCGGCAAAGAAACTGCCACCGATCACGGCATCGAACACAGACGCATTGCGCGACAGGTGCGAGGCCAACGCATGAGACGTGCCCACAATGTCGATCAGCAGATCAATCAGTTGGGGGTTGGCCTCGAACAGGGAAAACAGCTGCACGCCAGCAGGCAGACCGGCCAGAAACCCGTCCAGCGCCAACAGCGCCTCCTCGGGCTTGGCCGTCTTGGCGAGGCGCGACAAAAGCTCAGGCCGGAGCCGGTCAAAGATCCGCCTGCCCCGTTGTGAGCGCAGCGCCGGATAGGTCGCCCATCGGGCCAGAATGCTCTTGTCAAACGTGACCTCTTGTTCCGGTGTCGGAGACGCCCCGGGTCCGGGGGCAAAGAACCCTTCGGTCAGCTCATGCACTTCGCTCAGGTGGCGGGTCAGGTCAGCGGTCAGGTCCGCGCTGGTGGTCCCCATCAGGCAGGCGACGCGTTCGATCCCGTCCGCGGATTTCGGCACCTTATGGGTCTGGGCGTCATGGATCATCTGGATGCGATGTTCGACCTCGCGATGGGCGCGATAGTGATCGGTCAGCTTTTCAGCAACGTCTTCCGGCACCCAGCCTTTTGCAGCCAAGGCTGCCAGTCCGGGCACTGTCCCCCGCACGCGAAGATCCGGATCGCGTCCCCCGGCGATCAACTGGCGGGTCTGGGTGAAGAACTCGATCTCGCGTATCCCGCCCTGCCCCAGTTTCATGTCGTGGCCCGGGATCGAGAGGCTGCCGCCCGTCCGCTTGTTCTCGCGAATGCGCAGGCGCATGTCGTGGGCGTCCTGAATGGCGGCGAAATCCAGATGCCGACGCCAGACAAAGGGGCGCAGCGTTTCCAGAAACCGCTGCCCGGCTGCAATGTCGCCCGCGCAGGCGCGCGCCTTGATATAGGCTGCACGCTCCCACGTGCGGCCCAAGCTTTCGTAGTACCGCTCGGCTGCTTCCATCGCCATGCAGACCGGAGTCACCGCCGGATCGGGCCGCAACCGCAAATCGGTACGGAACACATAACCATCGGCGGTCTTGTCGCTAAGCGTGGCACAGAAATTGCGGGTGGCCCGCACCATCCCCTGCCGGGCTTCGTAGAAGTCATCCGGATCAAACCGCGTCTCGTCAAACAACACGATCAGATCGATGTCCGAGCTGTAATTCAGTTCATGCGCACCCATCTTGCCCATCGCCAGAATGACCATACCGGCGGCGGTTTCGACGTCATCTTCGGTCATGCCGGGCAGTTTGTTGCGGCGGATCAGGGTGGCAATCTCGGCCTTGGCCGCCACATCCGCCGCCAAAGCTCCGAAATCGGTCAGCGCAGCGGTCACCTTTTCCAACGGCCATGCGCCCGCGATGTCGGCCAAAGCGGTCAGCACTGCCATGCGGCGCTTGGCAAGTCTCAGGCCCGGTTTAAGCTGGTCAGGCGCAAGCGCACGAGCCGTTGCCATAACCTCTTCCAGCGCCTCATCCGGATGGTGCAGCGCGTTTGGCAACCACTCTCTTTCTTGCTCGATCAGACCTTTCAGATAGGGGCTTGATCCAGCCGTCCCGGCGATCAGATCGCCTTGCTCAGCACTCAGATCCGGGATCAAAGCGCGCGTTTCATCCCCCAGCGAGGGATCAAACGCACGCGGCAGACGATTGATGGACAGGCTATTATTCATACCCGGACCCTGCGCATCGCCGCAGGGCAAGGTCAATGGGGCAAACGCATCACAGGTCCTGAACCGGAGTGTCCTGGCTAAAGCTGTTGACCCAAACCCCATGCCGACGCTCCCATAGGGAGGAAATCAGCATCGCGCCCCATTCGGTGGCGTCAGGGCGCAGGTAATCCGCCCTATAGGACAACAGCACAACGTCAGGCGTCAGAACCCGCAGCTTTTCCTGGCTCAGCTTGAACTCGGCCATTGTCGGTGCATCTGCGAACTGACCCACATGGTCGTCGCGATTGGCAAAGCCAGAGGGATAAACACCCAGAAAATCAGCGCTCAGCAGTGCCCGGTCGGCGCTGGCATCACCATTGACCAATGCGGCCCAGACCTGCGTTTCAAGCTTCAGAATATCAGCAAGCGAAGGGGCGGTTTCGATTTCTACAGTCATGCCTGCACCCTGCGCGCGAAGCCCTCTGCCGTCAACCGATCCACAAAATGTAAATCTTTTTCACATCGACCCCTTGCAACCGGTCAGAACCTCCCCATCTAGACAATGTGAAAGGAATTTACATCAAACCCTGGAGAGACCACATGACCGCATTGTCCGAACCCGCCGCCCCTGCAAACCCGGGATGGCTTCACCGCACCGAGGCCTGGATGGACGACAAAGGCAAAGGCGCCTGGATCGCCGCCATGGTCCTTGGTTTCATCTTCTTCTGGCCCTTGGGCCTGGCCCTTCTGGCCTATATGATCTGGAGCAAACGCATGTTCAGCAAGTCCTGCAGCCGCCGCAAATCCTGGCACAGCCATATGAGCGCCATGAAACCTTCCGGCAACAGCGCGTTCGACGCCTACAAGGCAGACACTCTGGCACGGCTGGAACGCGAACAGCAGGATTTCGAGGCCTTCCTGCATCGCCTGCGTGAAGCCAAGGACAAGGCCGAGTTCGACCAGTTCATGGATGAACGCGCCCGCGAGAACACCGAAGACGAAGGCAAAGGCGAACCTGCCTAAAGCCCCTTGCCCTGTCCCGAATTTTCGGGACAGGGTGACACGACCTTATCTCTGAGACAGTTATACATGACCCACCTGCCCGATCCTGATCGCCAGCCCGAATTTTACCGATCCGTCGCGACCAAACGCTTTGTCGCGTGGCTGTTCGACATCGCCTTTATCTCACTGCTGTGCATCGTGCCCGTCTTCCTGACATTTGGCGCGGGGCTGTTCTTCCTGCCGCTGATTTATGCAGTCATCAGCTTTGTCTACCGAGTGATCACCATTTCGAACGGCTCGGCCACTCTGGGCATGCGCTTCATGGGGATCGAGCTGCGCGATTCCTTCGGCGAGCGTATGGATATGGGCAAAGCCGTGGCCCATACCGCCGGATACTTCATCAGCATGGCGTTTTTCGTGGTCCAGATCATCTCGATCATCATGATGCTGACCAGCGCCCGTTGTCAGGGCCTTACCGATGCCTTCCTGGGCACAGTCATGATCAATCAGAGGGCCTGAACAGCCTTCGCGTGAATCACTTGGCGGCATCAAAAACCGTTGCTATCATCCGGTCCGAGGCTACATGGGACCTTCATGCGACACACGCTGCCAATTGCGCCACAATTCTATGTGACGGCCCCCCAGCCCTGCCCTTATCTTGAGGGCAGGATGGAACGTAAGCTTTTTACCGCCCTGCAAGGCGAAGGCGCAGACCAGCTGAACAATTCCCTGTCACAACAAGGATTTCGCCGGTCGCAGAACGTGCTCTATCGCCCGTCCTGCACAGATTGCGCGGCCTGCCTGTCGGCCCGGATCGACGTTGCCGCCTTTCACCCGACCAAAAGCCAGAAACGCGCGGCAAAACGCAACTCTTACCTGCAACGCCGCGCTACATCGCCCTGGGCCACGGACGAACAATACGAACTGTTCCGCCGCTACCTCGACACTCGCCACGCCGATGGGGGCATGGCCGATATGGACGTCTTCGAATTCGCCGCGATGATCGAGGAAACCCCGATCCGCAGCCGCGTTGTGGAATATGCCGACCCCGAAACCGGCAACCTGATTGCCGTCAGCCTGACCGATGTGCTCGATGACGGGCTGAGCATGGTCTATTCCTTCTATGATCCGCTGCAGCCTCAGAACTCTCTGGGCACCTACATGATACTCGACCATATCGAAATCGCGCGCGAGGCCGGCCTGCCCTATATCTACCTGGGTTACTGGGTGCCCGGCAGTCCGAAAATGGGGTACAAGGCCAAGTTCTCAGGGCTCGAAGCCTATGTGCAGGGGCAATGGCAGAAGATCCGGAACCCCGACACCTTTTCGGACGAGTCTCATCACCCTCTGTCCTCGGCACCCATTGCCGAACAGGTGGCGAATATCCAACTGCCAGACCGCCACCCCACCAAAGGCTGACCCAACATGAAACAAACCCTGCACGCCGTCACCCTTGTGGTGCCGGAGTATGATGCTGCAATCGAATTCTACACTGAAACGCTGGACTTCGCCCTGACACAGGATATCGACCTCGGCGGCGGTAAACGCTGGGTCCTTGTCACACCTCCCGGCTCTGACGGTGCCTCCCTGCTGCTGGCCAAAGCCGACGGCCCGGATCAAAGCGCCGCCATCGGCAACCAAACGGGCGGCCGGGTCGGTTTCTTCCTGCAAACCGATGACTTCGAACGCGACCACACGAACATGCAAGGCAAAGGCGTCACCTTCGAAGAAGAGCCGCGCCATGAACCCTATGGCTCGGTCGCCGTCTGGCGCGACCCGTTCGGCAATCGCTGGGACCTGATCCAGTTCACCTGATCCATTCTTCATCTGGCCAAAAATATCTCGGGGTTGAATTGGCCGCAGGCCAAGAAGGGGCTGGCCCCTTAACGCCAAACAAACAAGCAAAAGGGGGCCAGCAGGCCCCCTTTTTCAATTTGATCACCCAATCAGATCAATTCGGGATCAAATCCGGCACAATAGTCACAATCGCCGGGAAGGACCACAGGATCGCAATCCCCACCACCTGAATGATCACAAACGGCACCACGCCACGATAGATATGGCCCGTCGTCACCTCTTTCGGCGCAACCCCGCGCAGGTAGAATAGCGCGAACCCGAACGGCGGCGTCAGGAACGAGGTCTGCAGGTTCACCGCCACCATGATCGTCACCCATTTCGGATCAAACGACCCGCCATAGATCACCGGGCCCACGATGGGGATCACGATGTAGATGATCTCAAGGAAATCCAGCACAAAACCCAGAATGAACAGCACAAGCATCACGATCAGGAAGACCGTGAACTCGTTGTCAAAGCTCTTGAGGAATTGCTGGATATAGTGTTCGCCCCCGAAGGAAATCACCACAAGGTTCAGCAACTGCGAGCCGATCAGGATCGTGAACACCATCGAGGTTACTTTGGCCGTTTCCCGCACCACCGGGCTCAGAACCCCGCTCGAGAACAAGACCCAGCAGCCAAAGATCAGACCAAACAGAGCATAAAGGTATGCCGCATAAGCCAGAATAAACGCGATCCAGGTTTCGACCGGCACATTCCCCTGAGAGATGCGCAGATCGAAATTCACGCCCATCAGCAGGCAGATGATCACTGCAAAGGTTGACCAGATGATCACGCTGCCTGACCGCTCCTGATCCTGCAGCTTGCGATAGGCTGCCAGCATGATCGCACCACCCGCCCCCAGCGCCGCAGCGGGTGTGGGGTTTGTGATACCGCCCAGGATCGAACCCAGCACGGCGATGATCAGAACCAGCGGTGGGAACACCACCCGGATCAGATCGTTTGTCGCACAGCGTGCGGCGGCCTCTCTGCACCCGTAAATCGCGATGGCAAAGGGTATGGCAAGCAGAACAAAGGTCAGCCCGGATGAGGTCGTCGGTGCGATAAACATAATATCGACCAGCAACATCAACAGCAGGCCAATCGCCCCCACGATCAAAGGCTGCGGCGAACGCGACGGGGCGATGCCCCGACCCAGAACCAGGGTCAGCGCCAGCAGAACAACGACGATCGCGACACCCGTGCCGATAGGCGCGGCGCTGGCGATCTTGGCCTCGCGCGCGGTGGCCAGTTCCTCTTCGCTCAGGCGTTCGGCGTTGGCGATGCCACCGGCGGCGTCGATCTCTTCCTGCTCGGCCACCGCCTGATCCCAGGCCGCTTGACCGTGCAGGTCGATCATCGACGCTTTACACTCTTCGGACACGTTCGTGCGCAGTGATGCGCCCTGCCCCACATCCGAGAAGGCCGAGACCGAGATATTCTGGCTGCCGATCACCCCGGCGCTGCCCAACAGGATCGCACCAATAATAATCGCAGCGGGCGCACCCAGCAACCATGTCAGACCTTCGGACCGCGTGATCGCCTCGCCCGAGCCGCCGGTCAGTTCTACTGCGGGGGCCTTGTCGGGGTTCAGCAGCGCGTAGCCAAAAGCATAAAGCGCATAGAGCAAGGCCAGCATGATCCCGGGCAGCAGCGCCGCCTGGAACAGGGTTCCGACCGAGACCACCGCAGGCTCGCCCAGATAGGTCAGCGCATCGGTACACCCGGCCTCAACCGCGCGGGTTTCCTGCGCGGTCGAATAAAGATCACCCGCCAGAGTCCCCAGAAGAACGATCACAATCGAGGGCGGAATAATCTGCCCCAGCGTCCCCGAGGCCGCGATGACACCGGTTGCCAATTCGGGCGAGTAGTTATTCCGCAACATGGTCGGCAGGGCCAGCAAGCCCATGGTCACCACGGTCGCTCCGACAATACCGGTCGAGGCGGCCAGAAACGCACCCACAACCACGATAGACACCGCCAGACCACCCGGCAACGGGCCGAACACACGGGCCATTGTGGTCAGCAGATCGTTTGCGATCTTCGAGCGTTCCAGTGTGATGCCCATCAGAACGAACATCAGCACGGCCAGCAGCGTCTCAATCGACTGACCGGCCAGAACACGTTCGTTCATGCGGTTCACGATGAAGGACACGTTGCGATCCAGCGCGGTTTCCCAGCCTGCAGGGAAAACCGGTTCTCCTATCCTCGGCAAGTCAGGGTATCGGAACACCGAGACCGAATCCGGTTTCACCCCCGTTGCGACCAGATCGCGGTACATTTGCGAGCTGGTATCGATTGCCTGATGGATCAGCAGCCCGGCGCTGTCCAGCGCGGCGATGATACCGAATGAGATAACCCCGGCCCCGCCGATGGCAAAGGCCACCGGGAACCCGGACAGGATACCTCCGAAGAGGCAGAAGAATACGATAATGAGGCCGATCTCGACGCCATCAAGTCCGAATAGCATTGTCTTGGTCTCCGTCCTTAATGTGCGCCTTCATAGGCTTCTTCACCCTCGCCAAGGCTGTCCTTGTCGAGGTATTTTCCGGCGCTTTCCGGGCCTTCCACGTATTCAAGATACGACCGCCACAGGAACGCGACCGCGTGCAGGAACACCATGCCCGCAAATAGAACGAGCAGGATTTTGAACAGGAAGTAGCCGTTGAACCCGTTGGGACTGAACCCGATGGTTTCCACGTTCCAGCGCAGGGCGCGTGACTTGGCCACGAGGCGATCCAGCGTGTCACTGGCCGATGGTTTCGGCACGATCAGGTGCCGCCACATGAAGTACCAGCCATACATCCATGTCAGCACTGCCATCGGCATCATGAACAGCACCGCGCCACACATATCGACCACGCGCTTGGCCCGGTGGCTGATACCCGCATAGATCAGGTCAACCCGCACATGCCCGCCCTGAACGAATGTATAGGTGCAGCACAGGCAAACGACCATGGCGTTATAAAGTTTAAGTTCTTCCGCGAACCAACTGATATCCTGACTAAAAGGGATACCCAGACCAAAAGACATATCGGGCCGCGCAAACACCCGTTGCATGAAGACGATTACGATCTGCTGGATCACCATCAGCAAACCCGCCCAGGCAAAGAAGCGCCCGGTTGTGTTCGCAAACCCTTCGAGGCCGCGCACCATGCCCCACATGAAGTTTCGGTAGTAGAGGCCAATGGCCGTCAGCACCAGAAACAGGGTGAAGACCACAAAGAAGAACTCGACCGAGCCGCCGTAATAGACAAAGCGCATGATCGCTTCTTTGTCGGACCAGTTCAGCCACAGCTGCGGATGCGTGACCGCATATCCGAAATTATAGAAGGCTTCGGCAATGTTCTGAATGAACCAGATCAGTCCATTCCACAGGGCGCCGAAAAACGAGATACCGTTATCGTCCTGCATGTTGTCCCCGGGTCGCGTCAGTTGCATCGCTGATTATAGCGGCATGATGGGTCCGCGCATATGCAACAGGAAAGGTTTCCCCACGCAGGCGGGGAAACCGTTTAGTCTGATGACTGGCGTTTAGCCGCGAACGCGGTCGCGCTGCGAGGTATAGACACCCGACGACAGGTTGTTCCACGCCGACGATGCTGCCATCGACTCCATGGCGCTGTCGTGGATTCGCTTGAACAGCTCGTCGCCCATGTTTTCGTCCAGAACCTCTTGGCTGGCCTGACCGAAGGCGTCCCAAACGGCATCCGGGAATTCCATGACCTTAACGCCGCCCGACTGCAGACGCTGCAGGGCTGCACCGTTATTGGCCAGGAACTGCGCCAGGTTCCACTGGTGCGCTTCGGCGGCTGCGATCTCGATGATCTTCTGTTGCGCCGGTGTCAGTTCGTCGAACACGTCGCGGTTGGTAGCCAGCGACAGACCCGCGCCCGGCTCGTGGAAGCCTGCGGTGTAGTAGGTCTTGGTGATTTCCTGGAAACCGGCCTTTTCGTCGGCCCACGGACCGATCCACTCGGTCCCGTCAATCGCGCCCGAGGACAGCGCCTGATACACTTCCGAACCCGGAATGTTCTGAACCGATGCACCCAGCTTGCCCAGCGCCTGTCCACCCAGACCCGGCATACGGAATTTCAGACCCTGGAAGTCTTCGGGGCCGTTGATCTCTTTCGAGTACCAGCCACCTGCCTGCGCGCCGGTGTTGCCAGCCAGGAAGGATTTCAGGCCGAAGATCGAGCCCAGCTCGTCATGCAGCTCCATGCCGCCATCGTGATAGTACCAGTTCACCAGTTCCTGCGCGGTCATGCCGAACGGAACAGCGGTGAAGAAGGCATAACCCGGATGCTGGCCCACAAAGTAGTAGTCCGCCGCGTGGTACATATCGGCCTGACCCGACGAAACGGCGTCAAACACTTCAAACGCGCCAACCAGCTCGCCCGCAGCTTTGATTTCAACGTTCAGGCTGCCGTCCGACATCGCGTTGATGCTGTCGGCGCAGCGCTGTGCGCTGTCGAACACGCCCGCAAGGCCACGGCCCCACGAGGTTACCATGGTCAGGGTCCGCTGACCCTGCGCATAGGCCGGAGCCGCCAGTGCCGTTGCCGCAGCAGCCGATCCGCCCAGAGCGGATTTTTTCAGAAATGAACGACGATCCATATAAGTGTTCCTCCCCTTTATAGTCGTAACCCGGACAGTTCCGGGCCTGTCGCATTCAATAGGCCGGAGCGTAATGCCGAAGATGTGAAAGGGAATACCTACTACTGCGTAGAAAACCGGATTTCTGACCCTTTTTCGCGGGTTAATCCCTGTGAAACTCCAGCCCAATCGTGTCTTTTCAGCCCTTTTAAGCCCGAATTGTTCAATCTTTTTGCATTTTTGCCGCCGCTTGCGTATCGATTCGACCATGCAAAGACTTAGAAATCTGGTTTCGCTGACCTATGCGCAGAAACTGTCTTTGGTTGCGGCCATCCCTCTGGTCGTTGCCGTTGCCGCGATTGCCATACTGGTCGCCTATCAGGCCCGTGCCACCGCCGAGCGCGAGATCCAAGCGCTGGAGCGCAGCCTGATCCAGGCCAAGAAGGAAGAGTTGAAGAATTACGTCACCCAGGCACGCAACGGGTTTGCCTATATCTACGGTCGCGCCGAACCGGATGATGATGTCGCCAAAACCCTAGTCACTCAGATCCTGTCCGCCATGATCTACGGGCAGGACGGGTTCTTTTTCGTCTACGATTACGATGGCACCAATCTGGTCAGCCCGCGCCAGACCCAATTCATCAACCGCAATTGGGAAGGGCTGACCGACAGTGACGGCACCCCGATTGTCGACGAATTCATCACTCTGGCCCGTCAGGGGGCCGGTTGGCACAGCTTCATGTGGCAAAAGCCCTCGACCGGGGAAGAGGCGCAGATGATCGCCTACGTGGTGGGCTTGCAGGATTGGCGTTGGGCTGTGGGCACCGGCGTCTTCATCGACGATATCGTGGCCACCGTCGCCAATGCCCGCGCCGAGGTCGAGGCGCGGGTTCAGCGCACCTTCATGTATATCGGCGGCATCGTTCTGGCTGCTGTGCTGATCGTCTTTGCCTCGGGCATGCTTCTGAATATCCGCGAGCGGCGGTTGGCCGATGCCAAGCTGAAGGAACTGACTCAGCGCGTCTTTGATGCGCAGGAAGAAGAACGTGGCCGGGTGGCGCGTGAATTGCATGACGGTATCAGCCAGATCCTCGTCGGCGTGCGCTACGCTTTGGACAATGCCCGCCGCCGCCTGTCGCGCGGCGATGATGCGGGCGCTCAGGACCCGCTGGACAAGGGCATCGATCACCTCGGGACTGCCATTACCGAGGTCCGGCGCATCAGCCGCGACCTGCGCCCCGGCGTGCTGGACGATTTGGGCCTCGGCCCTGCATTGAAGGCCCTGACCGATGATTTCCGCGACCGCACCGGAATCGAGACCGAGTTCTCGACCGTCGTGTTCCGCAACCGGCTGGACCATGACAGCAAGATCGCCCTCTACCGTATTGCGCAAGAGGCGCTGACCAATATCGAACGCCACGCGGATGCAACCCGTGTTACAATCGATCTGCGTGGCCACAAGAAGGGCGCGACCATGCGCATCACCGATAACGGGCGCGGGTTGCGGACGGAACCGGGCCAGATCACCACCGGGATCGGGCTGCGCAATATGCAGGAACGCATCGAACAGCTTGACGGATCGCTGCGTATTCTGTCATCACGCGGCCCGCGCGGGGGCACGGCGATCGAGGCCAGCCTGCCGCTCAGCCGCCTGCTGCCGCCGCAGGAAGACGCAACCCCGAACCGAAAGGCCGGTACATGACAATCCGAGTTCTCATCGTCGACGATCACCCGATGGTGGCCGAAGGCATCCAGTCGATCCTGGAAAGCTATGATGAGATCGAGGTGGTCGGCACATTGGGCAGCGGTCAGGCGGCGGTGGATCAGGCGGTCGGGCTGGCCCCCGACGTGATCCTGATGGATCTGAACATGCCCGGCCTTGGCGGCCTGAGCGCGACCGAGATCATCCTCGAACGCCTGCCCGAAACGCGCATCCTGATCCTGTCGATGCATGACAGCCCCGAATATATCTCGACCGCACTCAGCCACGGGGCCAAGGGGTATATCCTCAAAGACGTCCCCACCGATGAGATCAAACAGGCCATCGACGCCGTGATGCAGGGTCAGCAATACCTGTGCACCGGCGCAAGCGGATCGCTGAAACCCAAGGGCGACAGCACGCGCGAGGCATTGACGGGCCGCGAACAGACCATTCTGCTGGAACTGGCGCAGGGCAAATCGAACAAAGAGGTCGCGCTGGCGCTGGATATCTCGGTCCGCACCGTTGAAACCCACCGCAAGAACATCAAACGCAAGCTGGGCATCTCGTCTACGGCAGGCCTGACCCGTTATGCTCTGGAACACGGTGTCTTGCAGGGCACCGGCGTCGGCTACTGACGCAGCCGCAGCGCGGCACGCGCTGCCTGGCCCAACCAGAGGAGATGCGCCGCAGGCGCTGCGACGATGGGCGGGAGGGTTACTCCCTTGGCCGAATATCCTCACCAAAGAAGATCAGCGTTCCGTCCTCATCGATGACGTGGAATTCCCGTTGCAAATACGGCTGGTCAAATGGTGGACGCACACGCCCCTCGGGCAGATCGCTTAGCCCGTCTTTCAGGCTTTCATACAGCGCGTCAATGTCCTGAACGTCGATATAATAAGACTGATTGTCCCCCAAGGGTTTGCCATCTTCGCGCGGCGGGCATTCCAACAGCCGAATGGCAATCGGGCCGTTCTTCAAAAAGGCGTAATTGTCCTGCCTGAAGTTGCATTCAAATCCCAGCCGCGTGCAGTAGAACGCGATCTGCGCGTCCAGTGACGCGCACAGAACAAATGGCGTGAGTTGCAGGATGTTGGACATTCCGGCCTCCGCAAGAAACAGCACCATCCTACACGCTGGGCCGTATCAATCCAGCAGTTGATCTTTGCGCGTCCCTTCCCGTTCGTAATGGTGCGGCAGAACGCGGCCGTATAGCTGTTGCGTCCGCTCGATCCCGCCGCACATCCCCTCGGCCTCGACAAAGGAAAAAATCCCGACATAGCGACGCCGCGCCCCGGAAACCGGCGCAACACGGTGCAGTGAATACCGCCCCTTGAATATCTGCAGGTCGCCCGGTTGAAGTTCCAGCTGACAGACACGGGACATATCGCCATCCAGAACCGAGGCCACCGCATTGAAATTCTCATCCTCTGCGGTGCGCAGGTTCGGCGCATACTCAAACGCCCCGCCCTGTTCCCCGTTCTGAATGGCAAGAGTGACGGTGAAATTGTTGGTGTCGAAATGCCAGGGAAAGCCCTGCCCCTCTTCCACCACATTGATAATCACATCCGCCAGCGGGTCGTCATAGCGAAAGAACCTGTCCTCGGGCTCATCCAATGCGGCGCGTATGAACGGCAGGAAGCCGTCAAACTCGTAAATCCGGCGCAGAGGGCTGGATTTCGGGAAGTTGTCAGCCGGGACAAACGCGTTTGACCGATCATAAAAGCGCCGGATCGGGTGGCCGATGCCAAACCGGGGGTCGTCTTTGGTGAAATAGGCGTTGGTGCGATTGAACGAGCGATGCGCCTGCGGCGCGACGGCGTCCGCCTCCTGCACCAGCAGATTTAGCCCGTCCTGATGCACGAACCCCGGCAAAACGGCGCATCCATCCTGCTCTAACTCGCGCTGAATGTCGCCGATCATCCGGTCATAGGCATGAGACCCCGGACAGTCTATCGGATAGCGCCCCAAATCCACCAGATCGTGCAGCATGATGAGCCTCGCAGTTGGTTCCGTCCCCCACAGCGTGGCGCAGACACAACCGCCAATCATGCCCGTTTCGGACATTCCGTTGACGCATTCCGACCAGTTCAAATTCCGTTCAACCGGCGGTTTTCCACCACAAATTGCCGGAAGTTCCCAGCATGCGGCAATCTGCGCAACAAAATGTCGCAAAATCAGGTCTTCAGGATAGAAAATTGGTGCAATTGCCTGTTGACGCCCCTGCGCGCCGACCATAATGTCCCTGCACGCAAAGAAGGAGCCTCTGGCGATGAGAACGCTAGTCGTAATCGTAGGAACCAAGCGCATGGGCCGGTAACGGTAAACCATAATCGAACCCATGCGCCTCCGAAAAAATCGGGGGCTTTTTTTATGCGAAACGCAAGACACATGTCGCGAACGGAGCAAAGCAGATGACACGTGAGATGACCGGCGCAAAGATGGTGGTTCAGGCCCTCAAGGATCAGGGCGTGGACACGGTATTCGGATACCCCGGCGGCGCCGTGCTACCGATCTATGATGAGATCTTTCTGCAAAACGACATTCGCCACATTCTGGTACGCCACGAACAGGGCGCGGTGCACGCCGCCGAAGGCTATGCGCGCTCGACCGGAAAGCCGGGCGTTGCGCTGGTGACATCCGGTCCCGGCGCGACCAACGCGGTGACCGGTCTGACCGACGCGCTGCTGGATTCGATCCCGATTGTGGTTCTGACCGGACAGGTTCCGACCTTCATGATCGGTTCGGACGCGTTTCAAGAGGCCGACACCGTCGGCATCACCCGCCCCTGCACCAAGCATAACTGGCTGGTGAAGGATACGGATTCCCTGTCCGCAACCATTCACGAAGCCTTTCACGTCGCCAAATCCGGCCGTCCCGGCCCGGTGTTGATCGACATCCCGAAGGACGTGCAGTTTGCAAGCGGTGAATACAACGCGCCGAAGCCGTCAACATCGCATTACCAGCCGGTTCTGAAAGGCGATCTGGAAGAGATCACCGAACTGGTTGCCGCAATGGAAACTGCCAAGAAGCCGGTTTTCTACACAGGCGGCGGCGTCATCAATTCCGGCCCCGCGGCCAGCCAATTGCTGCGCGAGCTGGTGGACGCGACCGGCTTCCCCATCACCTCGACCCTTATGGGTCTTGGGGCGTATCCGGCGTCGGGCGAAAACTGGCTGGGTATGCTGGGCATGCACGGGCTGTACGAAGCCAACATGGCGATGCATGACTGCGATCTGATGATCAATATCGGCGCGCGGTTCGATGACCGGATCACCGGGCGCATCGATGCGTTCTCGCCCAATTCGAAGAAAGCGCATGTCGATATCGATCCGTCCTCGATCAACAAGGTGATCCGCGTGGACATCCCGATTGTTGGCGACGTGGCCCATGTGTTGGAAGACATCCTGAAGGTCTGGAAGTCGCGCGGGCGCAAAACCGATGCGGCCTCGGTCAAGCAATGGCAGGCTCAGATCTCGGATTGGCGCAAGGTGAATTGCCTGGCTTTCACTGCCAGCGAAAAGACCATCAAACCGCAGCACGCGCTGCAGCGGCTGGAAGAGTTGACCAAGAAACACGACCGCTACATCACCACCGAAGTGGGCCAGCACCAGATGTGGGCCGCGCAGTACCTCGGGTTCGAAGATCCGAACCGCTGGATGACATCCGGTGGTCTGGGCACGATGGGCTATGGCTTCCCGGCCTCGATCGGTGTGCAGATGGCGCACCCAGATGCGTTGGTGATCAACGTGGCGGGTGAGGCGTCGTGGCTGATGAACATGCAGGAAATGGGCACCGCCGTTCAATACCGCCTGCCGGTCAAGCAGTTCATCCTGAACAATGAACGTCTGGGCATGGTCCGCCAGTGGCAGGAACTGCTGCATGGCGAACGCTATTCACATTCCTGGTCCGAGGCCCTGCCCGATTTCGTCAAACTCGCCGAGGCGTTTGGGGCGAAAGGCATCCTGTGTTCCGACCCTGCCGATCTGGACGATGCGATCATGGAGATGATCACCTATGACGGCCCGGTGATCTTCGACTGCCTGGTCGAAAAGCACGAAAACTGCTTCCCCATGATCCCGTCGGGCAAGGCCCATAACGAAATGCTGCTAGGCGAGGCCGAGACACAGGGCGTGATCGACTCCAAAGGCTCGGTTTTGGTATGAACTTATGAGAATTGACTCCTTTGAACTGAAGAACTGGAGAAACTTCAAATCCGCTTATTTGAAGCTTGAGACCGACACTGTTTATCTGGTCGGCTCAAACGCCGCTGGCAAATCCAATCTTCTTGACGCACTTAGGTTTATTCGGGACATATCAAAACCGATTGGCGGAGGGCTTCAGACAGCTCTGAGTGGTCGTGGCGGTTTTTCTAAAGTCCGCTGTCTTCATTCTCGAGGCACCAAGTCCGGAGGCGGAACTGATCTTGGCCTTAAACTCTCGCTCTCAGATGGCGACACAAGGTGGTCCTATGATCTAGCGATCAACTTTCCAAAAAGAGGAAGTCGCGAAGTACCCCTTATCGTTCATGAAATTGTCACCAAGAACGATATGAAAGTCTTGGAGAGGCCGCTGGATGCTGAGCGTGATGATCCAGAACAACTTGCGGTTACTTATCTGGAGCAAGCGGCCCAAAACGCACGTTTTCGGGAAATACCGAATTTCTTCTCCGAAATCACTTACGTTCACCTTGTGCCACAATTGGTGAAGTTTGGCGAACAAATCGCTGGACACTTGCTGCCAGATGACCCTTTTGGTCAGGCGTTTATGAAACGAATAGCTGACACCAACACTCGGACACGTGTTGCTCGGCTAAATCGCATATCGAACGCTCTCAAAGACATCGTCCCTGGCATTGACGGTCTTTCGTTTGAAAAAGACGGAGAAGGTCGCCCTCATTTGGAAATGCGTTACCAGACGTTTCGCCCACATGCTGCTAGGCAGCTGGAAGATCAGATGTCCGACGGCACCCTTCGCCTCATTGCTCTGCTATGGTTGTTGCAGGAAAAACGGACAGCGCCTTTACTTCTAGAGGAGCCCGAGCTCAGTCTAAACGAGGAAATCGTTAGGAAGCTACACACCATCTTTGCCAGAATAAGCAGCAAAACCAGCCAGATATTTGTCACAACACATAGTTATGCGTTGCTGTCCAACGAAGGCATACCCGGTGAAGGAATTCTGCGCGTTGAACCTAGCAATGAAGGCTCAAAGGTCTCTCCTCCGTCAAATGTTGAATTGGAAGCGATTCGCAATGGTGTGCCTGCAAGTGACGTAGTTCTCAATCGACCTTTGCGACAGCTATCTTTCGACATATGACGAAGCAGAAATACATCGCATTCAGCGGCGAAGATCAATTGAGCGAAGAATTGGCAAAAGCTTGCGTTAACCAATGCTTACCTGAGTACCAATTCATGAGTTGGCGACCAAGGCAGGGTGGCGCTTCGGGCGTGTTGAAGAACTTCGCCTCGTACGTAAGAACTGCCCAAGGGGTGCCAATATTTGTGTGTCTGGACCAAGATCAGAAGGAATGTCCCCCATCCTTTCGGCAGGAACTACTGAAAAAAAATAACTTATCGGATCTGCCTGACAAAATGATACTTAGCATCGCTACTCGAGAAGCCGAAGCATGGCTAATGGCAGACAGTATCAGATTGTCTCAGTTTCTCGATGTCAGCGTCAACAGCTTTCCGCAATACCCCGAGAATACTCTGGACCCTAAAGCCGAACTGCTGAAGATTGCAAAGAACAGTTCGAAGTACGCAGATGCGCTGTGCCCTATCGATGGCCTTGGTTCTAAAGTGGGACCAGAATACAACGAAGTGCTATGTGAGTTTGTCAAAAGATACTGGCGCCCTTCGATCGCTCAGAAAAACTGCCCCTCCTTGGCGAGAGCATTATCTCGCCTAGCCAATTTAAACAGGTGAAGACATGTCTGCCCTACATATCAAAAAAGGCTCCACCCGCCACTCGGCCTATAACCTACGGCCCACCTTCTCGGACGTTCAGGAACGCCACACAATCGCGGTTCTGGTCGAGAACGAACCCGGTGTTCTGGCCCGCGTGATCGGCTTGTTCTCGGGCCGTGGTTACAACATCGAAAGCCTGACCGTGGCCGAGGTGGATCACACCGGCCACCTGAGCCGGATCACCATTGTCACCGCCGGAACCCCGCAGGTGATCGAGCAGATCAAGGCACAGCTTGGCCGCATCGTGCCGGTCCATGACGTGCATGACCTGACGGTCGAGGGCCCCTCGGTCGAGCGTGAACTGGCCATCATCAAGGTGGTGGGCGAAGGCGACAAACGGGTCGAGGCGCTGCGGCTGGCTGATATCTTCCGCGCCAATGTGGTCGACAGCACGCTCAATTCGTTCATCTTCGAGATCACCGGTGCGCCGGACAAGATCGACGCCTTTGCCGATCTGATGCGTCCGCTGGGATTGATCGAGATTGCCCGCACTGGCGTCGCCGCCTTGCTGCGCGGCGACTAAAAAACCAACGCCCTGCCCCGGTTCACTGGTTGAAACCGGGGCAAGGACAGGCCTGACGTGCCAATATGCTGCCCCTGACAGCCTCTGATTGAGTTTATGTGCGTTAATTTTGTCATAACGCCGCCCTCTCTCGGATAAACATCAAACAAATTGGAATAAAGCCTATTGCCTTTGGCTTACGGCGCGTTAGCCTCGTGGCCGCAACGCGACGTGGGGATACGTTGCTTGGGGTCATCTTTACGATTGCTGATATGCGTACGGTTATCCGGACGCCGCTATCATGTTTTTGCAGGGAATTGGTAACGCCGGGGACAGACATGACCGACGACATTCGCAGCCCTGCTGAGCTTCGGGCCATGTTCGGTTCGAATCTCAGACAGCTTGCGCGACAGCATCCGTCTGTCTCGGCTCTGTGTCGGAAACTGGGAATCAACCGGACCCAGTTCAACCGCTATCTGGCAGGCGAAAGTTTTCCCCGCCCCGACGTTCTGGATCGCATCTGCCGGTTCTTCGACATTGATGCCCGAATTGTTCTGGAACCGCTGAACGACATCCCCAAGTCCGAGGGCCACCCGGCCAGTTCTGTCCTGACCCAGTTTCTTGGCTCTGGGTCCGAACCCAGCGCCGCGACCCCCTTTCCGTCTGGCTTTTACGCAGTTGTCGAAAGCCAGCCCCTTACGCCGCAAGTGTCGATGCTGTACGCAACCCGATTGCCGCAATGCACGTTGGTCCGCGGATACACACCGCGCGGCCTGATGCCCGGCGCACCGCCAAAAGCCCGCGAGATTCAGGGCATCGCCGCCAGTTCCGGGGATCACGTCTCGATCCTGACATCCCAACGCGGCGGGGCAAACAGCAAGATTTACGTCATCACCCCCGATGCAGATCACTGGCGCGGCACGGTGATCCGGCCGTCTACGGCGCAGGAGCCCAAACCGGTCATGTTGCAGCATCTTGGCCAGAACGCCGGTGCCGTGTTCCACACGGCCCGGCAATCCATGAAATCCAGCACGTTGTCCGCGCCGGGTGGGCTGGCTGTCAGCTAGCGATCTCGGCCTTGTCGGCTTGCGCGATTTCTCGATACAGGTGCCAGCTTGCGTGCCCCAACAGTGGCAGGACAATCAGCAGGCCCAGAAACCACGGAATCATGGCGACAAATGTCAGCACGGCAATGAACGCCCCCCATGCAAGCATCACGGCCTTATTTTCGGAAACATACGTAAAGCTGGCAATCATGGCGGTGACAAAATCCAGCTCGCGATCCAGCAGCATCGGAATCGACAGAACGGAAATCATGTAAAGAAGCGTCGCAAACACAGCGCCAACAACGGTGCCGACGGCCAGCATCGTCAATCCGTTCAGCGTCAGAAATACCTCGATCGACGTGGACACGTTCGTCATGGTCGACAGCCCCATGAACAGGGCAAAGATCATGTGACCCAGAAAGAACCAGAACAGAAACACCACCACAATAATGGCGCAGATCGAAGGCAGTTGACGGCGGCTTTGCTGTATCACCACCCCGAAAATCGCCTTCATATCAAGTGGTTCACCCCGTTCCAACCGGTGCGAGACCTCATACAGCCCAACCGCTGCAAAAGGTCCAAGCAACGGAAAACTGATGGCAGCCAGAACCAGCCAAAAGGTTGTGCCTGTTTGCACCGTCACCCAGGCCATCGCCCACCCGGCCAGAACATAGAACCCGGCAAATATCAGACCAAACACCGGCGCGCGGCGATAATCGGCCCAGGCCTGTCGCAAAGCGCTGCGCAACATCGCGGTGTTGACCGCTTGCATCTGTGGAACTCCAAAAGGCTTCTCCATCTCGTTTCCTCCCTCCCTGCCCGGCGCTATGGCATTGCCGGTCTTCTTTTTGGCCAATCGGTTGCGGCGTGATAAGCCGCGCCCAGCGACAACAACCGCGCGTCCGACCCGCGCGGCCCGAACAGTTGCAAGCCCATCGGCAACCCCTGCGCCCCAAACCCGGCCGGAACCGCCAGACAGGGCAAGCCAATCAGGCTGACCGGCACCGTCACGTGCATCCAGCGGTGATAAGTGTCCATTGCACGCCCGGCAATCTCGGTCGGATACGGTGTCTCAACCGCAAAGGGCCAGACCTGCGCGGCAGGCAGGATCAGCGCGTCATAGCTTTGAAATACCTCCGCCGCCGTCCGGAACCATTCGGACCGCACCACACTCGCCTGATGAACCTGCATGGCGGTCAGCGCCAGGCCCCGTTCCAACTCCCACAGCGCGCTGTCCTTCAAGGCCGAGCGTTGCCCGGACAAGGGCTCCAGACCCGTAGCAACCGACCAGGATCGCAGGGTGATCCAACTGTCCCACATCCGTTCGGCATCAAAGGGCGGCGGCACGGGCTCGACCTCAGCCCCCAGGTCTTCAAAGACCCGCGTGGCCACTTGGCAGAGGTCCAGAACCCCCTCCTCCATCGGAAACGCCCCGTCCCAATCGCCCAGCCACCCAATCCGAATACCGCTCAGATCGGCGGGTCTCACTGGTGAGACCGTTGCGCTTGAAGCAGCCAGAGGCAGGCGCGGATCAGGGCCTGAGATCACATCCAACAACAGGCCCAGATCCTCCGGGCTTCGCGCCATCGGACCCAAAGTCGACAACTGATGCAAAAACCCATCGCCAACCGGGTCCGACGGCACCCGCCCCCAGCTGGGCCGAAAGCCATACACATTGTTCCACGCTGCCGGGTTGCGCAAACTGCCCATCATGTCCGAACCATCTGCCAGCGCCACCATCCCCGTCGCCAAGGCCACCGCCGCCCCGCCCGAAGACCCGCCGCAGGTGCGCGCGGCGTCATATGGGTTCCGCGTCGCCCCATAGACCGGATTGAACGTATGCGAGCCCAACCCGAATTCCGGTGTATTGGTCTTGCCAATCAGGATCGCCCCCGCCGCCCGCATCCGCGCCGCGATCAGATCATCCGTGTCAGGCACAAACCCATCGAACAAAGGCGACCCCTGCGATGAGACAACACCCGCCACGTTGACCAAATCCTTCACTGCGATCGGCACCCCGTGCAACGGCCCGCAAATGGGCCCTTCATCCATCGCCTGCGCCTCGGCCAACAGCGCATCTTCGTCCCGCAAGGCGACAATGGCATTCACCACGCCATTCACCTGCCCGATCCGCTCCAGCGTCGCGCGCATCACCTCGACCGCTGTCACCCGCCTGTGCGACAGGTCAGAAATCAGCGTCCGCGCAGAATGGTCTGAGAGGTTCATATGGGCTCCGGCAGCAATGCAACTCACGTCACAATCAGCCTAGTCGGGCCGCAAGATCAATAAAACCCACTGTTTAAATACATCTTTCCCGGGTCAGCCTGCGCCGCCTGGATCCCCTTCATCTGGCTAAAAATATCTCGGGGGAGTCGCGGCTTGCCGCGGCGGGGGCAGAGCCCCCGACCCACTTAGTCGCCCTGCGCTTCGGACCGGCTTTTGCCTGCTACGTTCAATGCAAGTGTCGCCGCCATGAACCCGTCCAGATCCCCGTCCAACACACCTTTGGTGTCCGAGGTCTCATGGTTCGTCCGCAGGTCTTTCACCATCTGATACGGCTGCAAGACGTAAGACCGGATCTGGTTGCCCCAACCGGCATCGCCCTTCGCCTCATGCGCCGCATTGATGTCGGCATTCCGGCGGTCCAGCTCTTGTTGATACAGCCGCGATTTCAGCGCCTTCATGGCAATGTCGCGGTTCTGGTGCTGCGATTTCTCGGAACTCGTCACAACAATCCCGGTCGGAACGTGCGTGATCCGCACCGCCGAGTCGGTGGTGTTCACGTGCTGACCACCCGCACCCGAGGACCGATACGTATCAATCCGAATATCGGCTGGGTTCACCTCGATCTCGATATTGTCGTCCACCACCGGATAAACCCAGACCGAGCTGAACGAGGTATGCCGCTTTGCCGCCGAGTCATAAGGCGAAATCCGCACCAGCCGGTGCACGCCGCTTTCCGATTTCAGCCAGCCATAAGCATTGTGGCCGGAAATCTTGTAGGCAGCAGATTTGATCCCCGCCTCTTCGCCCGCCGTCTCGGACTGCAACTCGACCGTATAGCCCTTCTTCTCGGCCCAGCGCACATACATCCGCGCCAGCATCGACGCCCAGTCGCAGCTTTCCGTACCACCCGCGCCCGAGTTGATCTCGAGGAAGGTGTCGTTGCTGTCGGCCTCACCATCCAGCAGCGCCTCAAGTTCTTTCTTGGCCGCCTTGGCTCCAAGCGCCTTGATGGCCGCTTCGGCGTCCTGAACAACCTCTTCGTCCTCTTCCATCTCGCCCAGTTCGATCAGCTCGATATTGTCGTTCAGATCGGTTTTTATCGTCTCATAGGTCTCGATGGCATCGACCAGCATCTGACGCTCGCGCATCAGTTTCTGCGCGTTTTCAGGGCTGTCCCACAGGTTGGGATCCTCGACGCGCGCGTTGAATTCCTCAAGTCGGTGCGGTGCGGTTTCATAGTCCATGCGCTGCGCCAACAGCTCCAGCGACTTTTCGATTTCCGCCACGATATTCTGGGTTTCGGCGCGCATGGTCTTGTCCCAACTTGCTCAATCAGGCCTGCGTGATAGCAAGAGGTGAAGGCCACCACAAGACAGGCGAGAGGTGAATGCAGGCCCCACCGCAAGAGATTCTGGATCACTGGCGATTGACGATGGTCAGGCCCGTCGCCGAAACCGGTGCCGCGCGGGTGTGGAAGGTGCGCGATGCGAGCGGCGCGGATGTCGCGCTGAAACTCTATCTCCGCGCCGATCGGGGCAACGAAGCCTGTGGGGCCGATCTGTTGAGCGCGTGGCAAGACCGGGGTGCCGTTACAATCCTGCGAGAAACCGAAACGGCGATTTTGATGGAATGGCTCGAGGGCCCAACCCTCGGCGACATAGCCCGGCAAGGCGTGGTGATTGAGGCTCTGAACGCGCTGGCAGAAACTGCCACAAGGTTACACGCATCGCCACAACCAACACTGCAAGGGCTGCGCCCGCTTGCCGACGTCATGACACCCCTCTTTCAATACAGGTTCGCCCCGGGATGCCCAACGCCCCTGACGCAGGACATGACGCGCGCCATCGCTCTGGCCAAGCATCTGTTGGAAACCCAACCAACATCCCAGCCGCTGCATGGCGACCTGCACCCGGACAACGTCATCCTGACAGACAGCGGCCCACGTGTGTTTGATGCCAAAGGGTATCTGGGCGATCCCGCATTTGAACTGGCAAATGCAATCCGTCACCCGAAAGGAATGCCGGATTTGGTGCGCCAGTCAAAGCAGATCGAACGCTGCCTGACGCTCTATGCCGATGCTCTTGGTGTTTCGCGCGAACGGCTTGCCCAATGGGCGGCAGCCAAATGCGCCATGTCGATCTTCTGGAGGTCAAACGGCCTCGTCACAAGGGATGACGAGGCCGATCTTTTGCACTCATTTCTCAGGGCTGCGGATCAGTAAAGCCCGCCCGTCGTCACGTCGCCTTGCGTGGCCTTTGGCCCAACCGTGACCGTCTGACCGGTCGAGGTCTGCACCTGAACGCCTGCGCGCTGTACCTCTTCGAACAGCGGCAGGTCCGAGCCGATGGCAAAGCCACCGTCATAAATCCGGTCGATGAAGCCATCGACGCCATCCCGGAAATACTCGGCCACCACATAGTCGCCCGTTGCATCCGCAGGCAGGCGCGCACCGCTAAAGCGGTCGATCTTGATGAAATGACCACCTTCGGGCACTTCGAACGGGCCGCCACCATATTTCTCAACGGCCTTTTCCATGAAGCTCTGGAAGACCGGGCCGCACATGGTGCCGCCATAGGCCCCCCGGCCCATCGGGCGCGGACGGTCATAACCAATATAGCAACCGGCTACGATGTTCGAGGTGAAGCCAATGAACCAAGCGTCCTTCGACTCGTTGGTCGTTCCGGTTTTGCCCGCCGTTGGAACCGGCAGGTTCACATAGCGCGACGCAGTGCCACGATCCACAACGCCCTTCATCATCGAGGTCAGCTGATACGCGGTGATCGCATCCATGACCTGAGAGCGGTTGGTCTCGATGGTCGGCGACTCGTCTGGCTCCAGCCAGCTTGAGTTGCAATCCAGACATTGCCGGTCGTCATGGCGGTAGATCGTCTTGCCGAAGCGGTCCTGAATACGGTCGACCAGAGTGGGCTCGACCCGTTCACCGCCATTGGCGAACATCGCGTAGGCGGCGACCATTTTGTACAGCGTGGTTTCCTCGGACCCCAAGGAGTTGGCCAGAAACGCGCCCATCCGGTCATAGACCCCAAACCGTTCCGCATATCCGGCGACAACGGGCATCGTGACCTCTTGCGCCAGACGAATGGTCATCAGGTTCCGAGATTGCTCGATCCCCGTGCGCAGCGGCGTGGGACCATAGAATTTGTTCGACGAGTTCTTGGGCCGCCACAGGCCCTGCGGCGTGTTCACCTCGATCGGGGCATCCACAACGATGGTTGCCGGGCTGTAGCCACTGTCCAGCGCGGCAGCATAAACGAAGGGCTTAAAGGACGATCCCGGCTGACGCTGCGCCTGTGTGGCGCGGTTGAACACCGTATCCTGATACGAGAACCCGCCCTGCATCGCTAGAACACGGCCCGAGTTCACATCCATCGCGACAAAACCGCCCTGCACTTCGGGCACCTGACGGGCGGACCATTGGCCCTCTTCCCCGGCCATGACAAGGATCACGTCGCCGCGTTTGAAATTGTCGAAGAAGTTGCCCTGCATCCATTTGATGTCAGATCGCGGGATTGTGCCATCGGACGGGCCATCCTCGATCCCGACCGTCAACTGCTGTTCGGCCACGTCCATCACAACCGCCGGGTACCATTGGGTCGGCAGCACCACGTCGCGGGGGATTTCCATCAGCGCAAGCGCCTGACGCCACTGCGCCTCGTCCGCCAATTGTTCTTCTGGGATCACCTCGCCGGTTCCGCGCCATTTGCCGCGCGACAGGTCGTATTTCTGCAACGCTTCACGCAACGCGCGGGCGGCTTCGACCTGCATCTCTTCGTCAACCGAGGCGCGGACGGTGAAGCCGCCGGTAAAGAATTCACCCTCACCAAAATCCTCGCTTAGCTGACGGCGAATTTCATCGGTGAAATAATCACGCGGTGGCAAGGCGGTACGGAAGCTTTCGAAATCTCCGTTTTGAACCGAGCGCAGAGGCATTTCGACCTCGACCTCATAGGTCGCCTGATCGATATAGCCGTTCTGGTTCATCTCGCGCAGCACATAGTTGCGACGGGCCAGCAGGCGTTCCTTTTGGCGAACCGGATGGTAGTCAGACGGTGCCTTGGGCATGGCGGCCAGCATCGCGGCCTCATGCGGGGCCAGTTCCTGCAGGGTCTTGTTGAAATAAGTCTGCGCCGCAGCGGTCACGCCGTAGGAGTTCTGGCCCAGAAAGATCTCGTTCATGTAGAGTTCGAGGATCTGTTCCTTGTCCAACGTATCCTCGAGCCGGGTGGCGAGGATGATTTCCTTGATCTTGCGCTCGGCCCGACGGTCGCCAGACAGCAGGAAGTTCTTCATCACCTGCTGCGTGATGGTCGAGGCCCCGCGGACGGTCTCACCCTTGGTCCGAACCGCCTCAACCCCTGCCGCGATGATTCCGCGCGGGTCATAGCCCTGGTGGCTGTAAAAGTTCTTATCTTCCGCCGAAATAAAGGCCTGTTTCACCAGATCGGGAATTTCCTCGGACGGGGTGAACAAACGACGTTCCTGCGCGAACTCGTCGATCAACTGGCCTTCACCCGAGTAAATCCGGCTGATCGTCGGGGGCTTGTATTGGGCCAATGATTCATGGCTGGGCAGATCGCGGCCATACATCCAGAATACCGCGCCGATCACCAGCGCGGTCATGAAAATACCCAAAGTCACGAGGCTGAAGATCGCCCCGAAAATCGAAAGAATGAACCGGATCACGTTACTGCCTTTTTCTCGCGCTGCCGCCTATATAGGGACGCACCGCCCAAGGGTCAAAACCACGAGCGCATTCTAGCCGCTTTGCGCCCTCAGGTCACTGTCCAATCAGGGATCGTCTGATCACATCCTGCTGCCGCCAGTCTTCCAACCCCTGATAAATCCCCAGCGCCATCTGGGCGCGCCATTCGGGATTTTTGATGTTTTTCAGGTCTCTGGGGCTGGACAGAAATCCAAGCTCGACCAGAACCGAGGGGATGTCGGCTGCCTTGAGCACCGAGAAGGAGGCAGATCGCAAGGGTTTGCTGTTCATCGGCCCACCCTGCTGCGCCATGCCGTTCGCAACCGCCCGCGCCAGCGCATCCGTGCGCGGCTGGGTTTCCTGCCGCGCCAGATCTAGCAAAACGTCAGTGACTTGATCATCCGCCCCGCTCAGATCGACGCCGGACAGCAGATCCCCCCGATCATGCCGTTCGGCCAGTTTCAGACTGGCCATGTCCGAGGCCTCTTCCGACAGGGTATAGACCACCGCGCCATGGGCCTGCCCTTCGGACAGTGAATCCGCGTGCAGTGAGACAAACAGATCCACACCCGCCTGATGCGCCAGAGCGATGCGGCGTTCCAGCGACACGAAATGATCGCCGGTTCGCGTCAAATAAACCTCGTAACCGCCTGATCGCAAAAGCAGCTCGCGCAGTTCGCGGGCAAAGGTCAGCATCATGGTTTTCTCATCGATCCCGCCAACCTCGGCCCCCGGATCGATACCACCATGGCCCGGGTCCAGCATCACGCGCAGCGGTCGATCTGCATTTGGCGGGACCACTTTGGCGGTCACAGCCGGTTCCGGCAAATCCCAACCGGGATTGTGCGGCACGCCAGCCGAGGCATTGAAGGCGTCAAAATCGACCCCCTTCAGGTTCAGCGACAGCACCGCCGTCCCCGCATTTTGGTCGATTTTCATCTCGGCAGTGTCCACGGCCATCGGCGCACCCAGATCCAGCACCAAACGTGACCAACCGGGCACATAAGCCCCGAATTGCACGCCGCTGATCCGGTCCGATTGCAGGAAATCGTCACGGTTCAGGCCGCGCCAGTCGACTTCCTGAAAGTCCATGACCATGCGGTAGGGATCGCGCAGGGTAAAGATGCGGTACGGCACCCCCTGGCTAAGGCCCAGATCGACGCGGACACCCGTGCGCCCCGTATCCTCGATGCGGCTTTGATCTGGCTGAATACGCGCCAGCGCATTGAAATCCTGCGCAAACGCAGCACTGGCGAGCGCCCAGATCAGGGCGATGCAAAAGAAAATCCTGCTCATAGCCTCAAGTTTTCCCGAGATCGTTTGGCTGGCAGACTATACCACGCGGGGCCTTTTGTGAACGGGTCAGACCTGCTGGACCAGCGCGCCGCGTTCGGACATGAATCTGCGCAGCCGCGACAGGCCGTCTTCGATATCGGCAGTGGCCCGAGCATAGGAAAACCGCAGGGTCTTGTGACCGCGCGCGGGGTCGAAATCCAGCCCCGGGGTGACCGCGACGCCGGCCTTGTCCAGAATTTCCGCCGCCAAGGCGCGGCTGTCGTCGGTCAGGTCCGAGACGTCAGCATAGACATAAAACGCCCCGTCCGGCGGGGCGATATTGGTGAAACCGGCCTTGGGCAGCCCGTCCAGCATCAGCGCGCGGTTCTGGCGGTAGACGTCCAGATTGGCCTGCAACTCATCGTCACAATCCATTGCGGCCAGCGCGGCCACCTGACTGGCATGGGGCGCACAGATGAACATGTTCTGAGCGATCCGCTCGACCACCCTCACCTGATCTTCGGGAACCACCACCCAGCCGACCCGCCAGCCGGTCATCGAGAAATACTTGGAGAAGGAATTGATCACATAGCACTCATCCGTCAGTTCCAGCGCGGTGACGGCTTTGGCCTCATATTCCAGCCCGTGATAGATTTCGTCGCTGATGAATGAGGCGCCCTGTCCCTGCGCCGCGTCGATCAGCGCACCCATAGCCGCGTGATCCAGCATGGTGCCGGTTGGATTGGCCGGGGACGCGACCATGAGACCTTGCAGATCCAGCCCGGCAAAATCGCTGGGCACCGGTTGCAGCCGATTTTCGGGCGCAGTCGGCAGATCGACAGGGACCAAGCCAAGGGCCTTCAGGATCTGCCGATAAGACGGATAACCCGGCGCGCCAATGCCTACGCGGTCGCCACTGTCAAAGAGCGCGGTAAAAGCCAGCAGAAACCCGCCGGATGAGCCGGGCGTGATCACCACACGTTCGGGGTTCAGATCGACATTGTACCATTCGCCATACATCCGCGCGATCCGCTGCCGCAGCGCCGGCAGGCCCAAAGCCACCGTATAGCCCAGTGGCCCTTGCTGCATCGCCTCGGCCAAAGCTTCGGTCGCGCCTTTGGGGGCACCGGTTCCGGGCTGGCCGACCTCCATGTGGATGATGTGGCGTCCGGCCTCTTCCGCTTTGCGTGCGGCCTCCATCACATCCATCACAATAAACGGATCGACCCCGGACCGGGTTGAGTTTCTCATGCCCATCTCCCATGTTGCAGCCATGGCTTTTGAACGCGTATCCCGGCTGGCGTCAATCCCGGCCCTGATACTGGCGGCTGTCGTTTGGCTGACGGCCGCAGCGCAAAGCCATGCCCAAAGCCTGATCCGCGACCCCGATATCGAATACGGGCTGCGAGAGCTGGCCTTTCCGGTGCTGCGCGCCGCCGGTCTGAACACCAACCGGGTGCGAATTCTGGTGGTCAATGACAGTACCTTCAACGCCTTTGTCATCGACTACAACGCCATCTACCTGAATTACGGTCTGATTCTGGGTGTCGACAGCCCCGAAATGCTGCAGGCGGTGATCGCACACGAGGCCGCGCACATCGCCAACGGGCACCTCGCCCGTCGTGCCGAGAACCTGCGGGCGGCAAACCGCAATGCGGGCCTGGGCACCGCCTTGGCCCTGATCGCCGCCGTCGCTGGCGGTGGGGAAGCCGCAGCCGGGATTGCCGCTGGTGTACAGGGCTCGGCCTTGCGCAGTTTTCTGGGCCATACGCGGGCCGAAGAAGCCTCGGCCGACCGAAGCGCCGCCAGTTACCTGCGATGGGCCGGGATATCGCCCAGCGGCATGGTGACGCTGCATCGCAAATTCGCCGGCCAGGAATTGCTGAGCCTGACCAATCAGGACCCGTACATGCGGTCCCACCCCACCAGCCGCGAACGTCTGCGCGCAGCCGAAGCGTTTCTGGAAGAATTCGGTGACAAGGCCGAGCCCAACGCCAATGCCGACTACTGGTTTGCGCGGGTCAAGGGCAAGCTTTCGGCCTTTCTGCGCTCACCCACATGGACCTTGCGCCGCGCCAAAGAGGAAACCGACCGCGACATTCGCATGATGCGCGAGGCGTCGGCCCATCACCAAAACCGCAACCTCGCCCGCGCCCGCGCAGCCATTGACGAAGCGCTGGCCATTCGCCCGGACGATCCGTTCTACTACGAGCTCAAGGGGCAAATCCTGTTGGAAAACAGACAATTGTCCGAGGCTGTTCAAGCTTATGGGCAAGCGGTCGAGATGGCTCCGAATGATTCATTGATTCTAGCCGGATACGGGCGCGCATTGCTGGCGCAAGGCAAGACTAACGAGGCTTTGGGCGTGCTTGAAAAAGCGCGGGCGCGTGATTTTCGAAACGCCCGCCTGATGCGCGACCTGGGCCTCGCCTATTCGCAGGTTGGAAATAACGGGATGGCGGCGACCGTCACCGCGGAACGATATGCCCTGCAAGGCCGGTTGGCCGATGCGGGGATCCACGCAAGGCGCGCCGTCGGGCAATTGCCCGAGGGCTCTCCGGGTTGGCAAAGGGCACAGGATGTGTTGATTGCCTCGGAACGCGCAAAGAAATCAAAAAGGAACAGGAAATGATCCTCAGACATGCAGCACCCGCCCTTCTGGGGCTTTCCCTGATCACAGGCCCGGCGCAGGCGCTGGACTTGAACGCGATGACCGAGACCGAGCGCGCCGAATTTGGCGCCCAGGTCCGTGAGTACCTTCTGGAAAACCCCGAGGTCATTCTGGAAGCGATCAACATTCTGGAACAGCGCAACGCCGCCGCCGAAGCCGCCGCGGACAAGGAACTGGTCGCGGCCAACTCGGATGAGTTGTTCAATGACGGTTTCAGCTGGGTCGGCGGCAACCCGGACGGAGATATCACTCTGGTCGAGTTCATGGACTATCGCTGCGGCTATTGCCGTCGCGCGGTGCCCGAAGTGGCGCAGTTGCTGGAAGCCGATGGCAACATCCGGCTGGTGATCAAAGAGTTCCCGATCCTTGGCGACGCCTCGGTCCTGTCCTCGCGCTTTGCCGTGGCCACCAAACATGTGGCCGGCGCTGATGCGTATAAACAGGTCCACGACGCCCTGCTTGAATTCAGCGGCGAGCCGTCCGAAGTGACCCTGCGCCGTATCTCGGACGGTCTGGGGCTGGACAGCGACGCGATCATCGCCGCAATGAATAGCGATCAGGTCACCGAAGAAATCCAGCACACCCGCGCCCTGGCGCAGCGGATGCAAATCTCGGGCACGCCGTCCTTCGTTCTGGGCACCGAAATGCTTCGCGGCTTCCTGCCTGCCGATCAGATGCAACAGATCGCGGATGGTGTGCGCGCGGATCGGGGCTGAACGAACCGTCTGGAGGCGGGCATCCCGCCTCCTCCGGTACAAGTTCGTGGCACCCACTCAATAGGGAAATGGTGCGTCGCACGTCAGCCAGACCACCCACCGGTTCGTACCATCGGAACGGAACTGTGCAGCCGGCACAGCGGTGCCCTTCACGCTGGCGGGGATAACATCGCGCCCCTGCTTGCGGCTTTCGGCCAGCACAGCCTGGATGTCCTGAGGGTTCGAGATGCGCCGCACCCCATTGTTCGGAGCAATCGGACCGGATCGGCAGTAAGTTGAACGTGCAACCTGCTGCGCCACAGCCATTGCCGCTTTCGCGTCGCTGCCGTCTCGTAAGGATACCGCGACGCGCGCGGCCAAATTCGGATCAGCCAGAACCAGCGGTTTGTCTTTTGGCGGCTTTCCCTGCCCGCCCGGAGATAAGGTCACGATGATGCTTGAAACTGTGACACGGTCAGTACCGGGCGCAAGGTCCGCAGACAGGTAGCGCAATTGGGTTTGGGCAACCGTTGCTGGGATCGGAATATTCACATCCCGTGGATACCGGTCCAGCTCACCCGGACCGTTGCTACACGCGCCCAGAACGAGGCAGAGGACTGCAGTAACGCAGGAAATAAATTTCATGAAAAACGCCTTTGAACTGCTCGATTTCAGGACAGTCTTTAAAGGCAATTCAGGCGAAAAAATGTCGTCGTGGAAAAATACCTAGGACGACGTCAGGCACACCGCAGGAAAGATGTAAGGGCCACTCTTCGGCCTTTACTTTCGCGTCCAGTTCTGCGGTCAATTCTTTTTGCCGGTTTTTTCAAACTCGGCGAATTTCTCCGCATAATCCGGGTGCCAGCGTGACAAAGCCGGGCGGTTTTCGGTCAGGTCGACCGTATTCCACTCGATCCGGCGGTTGTCGCGGGTGCTGTCCACGTCATTGTCCGGGCAAAGAATGTAGAACTCACCTTCTGACATACGGCTTATGAAATGATCCACCGTCTGCTCGCTGGTCCAGGCGGCATCGGGTTTTTCCGGAAGGAACGCCGCGATCATGCCGGTATATGTGAAACCGGGAACGAACAGATGCACCGAGATCGGGGCCTCGGCCTGCCGCAATTCATGCGCCAATTGTTCGCTGAGAACGCGCACAGCCGCCTTACTGACATTGTAGCCCGGATTGCCGGGCGGCGTGGTAATACCCTGCTTCGAGCCGGTATTGATCACGACGGCGGGGCGGCCGGCCTCGATCATGCGCGGAACAAAGGCCTGTACCCCGCGCAGAACACCCAGAAAGTTAACCTCAAGCAGTTTCAGCCAGTTTTCCATCTCGGACCATGCTTTGGTCGGCAGGCTGATACCGGCATTGTTCATCAATACGGCGACCGGCCCCGTGGCAAAAGCTTTGTCGGCCAGCGCATCGATGTCTTCCTGCTTAGTGACATCAGTCGGAACAGCAAACACCTGGGCTCCGTCCGCAGCATGGCTACGAACCTCAGCCACGGCCTCATCCAGCGGCTCACCGGGCAGGTCGGCCAGAATGACGCTAAGGCCTGCCTGCGCGAACCGGATGGCCGATACGCGGCCCACACCGCTGGCCGCCCCTGTGACGACGGCCACACCGCCCTGTTCAATTGCCTTGAGATACATGCCAATCCTCCCTTTGTGGGACAGAAGGCTACTCCGCCGCCTCTGCCGCTGCATCCAGTTCGGCGGCTTTCTTCTCTACCTCTTCCACGATGTGATCGATCATCTGATCGTTCGACATCTTGTGGCTGGCCTTGCCCGCCAGATAGACCATGCCGGACCCTGCCCCGCCGCCGGTAAAGCCGACATCGGTCATCAGCGCCTCACCCGGACCATTTACGACGCAGCCGATGATCGACAAGGACATCGGTGTTTTAATGTGCTCCAGCCGGTGTTCCAACGCCTCGACCGTTTTGATCACGTCAAACCCCTGCCGTGCGCAGGAGGGGCATGAGATGATGTTGACGCCGCGATGGCGCAGGCCCAGAGATTTGAGGATTTCAAAGCCGACCTTGACCTCTTCCACCGGATCGGCGGACAGGCTGACGCGGATCGTGTCGCCGATGCCCATCCACAGAAGATTGCCCAGACCGATGGCGGATTTGATGGTGCCGCTGACCAGCCCACCGGCCTCGGTGATACCCAGATGGATCGGAGCATCCGTGGCCTCGGCAATGCCCTGATAGGCGGCTGCCGACAGGAACACGTCGCTGGCCTTCACGCTGATCTTGAACTCGTGGAAGTCGTTGTCTTGCAGGATACGGATATGCTCCAACCCGCTTTCGACCATCGCCTCGGGGCATGGTTCGCCGTATTTCTCAAGCAGATGCTTTTCCAAGGACCCCGCATTCACGCCAATGCGGATCGAGCAATTGTGGTCGCGGGCGGCTTTGATCACCTCTTTGACGCGCTTTTCATCCCCGATATTGCCCGGATTGATCCGCAGACAGGCGGCACCCGCCTCGGCGGCTTCGATGCCTCGGCGGTAGTGAAAATGAATGTCGGCCACAATCGGCACCGGGCTTTCGCGCACGATCTCTTTCAGCGCTTTCGCGGATGCCTCATCCGGGACCGACACGCGAACGATATCCGCACCAGCCTCGGCCGCCGCCTGCACCTGCGCAACCGTCGCAGCCACATCCGTGGTCAGGGTGTTGGTCATGGTCTGCACGGCGATGGGCGCATCACCACCAACCGGCACATTGCCGACCATGATCTGACGGGATTTGCGGCGATAAATGTCGCGCCAAGGGCGTACATGATTAAGAGACATGAGAACCTGTCCGCGTCTAGCTGGGTTGCGACATTAGATAGTCCGCGAACCGGGGTACCGCAATGGCTAGATCACTCGGACGGTTGTTCCGCGACTTCGGTCTGCAGCTCGGCCACGAATTGTTTCAGGGCGCTGTTCTGCTCGGCCTCAAGATCGGCTTCGGCATAAACCTCGGACACCGCATCCTTGGACAGGACAACGCCTTTCGCCACGGTGCCCGGTGCACCGGCGGGGCCGTAATGCTTGCCGTTCATCGAGAAATAGACCGAACCCGAAGCGCCTGCACGCAGCTGCGGCGGTTCTTCGGTCAGCGGCACTTCGAACACATTGCCCTGCTCGACCGTGCCCAGAGTACCTTCGAAGATCACGCTGCCATCGGCGGCCGTGACGCGCATCCAGGCCGGATCGACGGCCACGATCTTCAGCGTGGTGTCGATCTGTTCAACAACCTGCGGCAAGGCCGGGCGTTCCACGGTATGGATGTCGGCCACCACAACCTCGGGCAGTTCAGGCGGGCGGAACGTGCCCACATCACGCGGATCGAGCGTTGAGATCGGTGCATCGCGCGCCACCAGAACCGGCACATCCAAGGCCTGCGGGCGGTACAGACGATCCAGCGCCTCGACACTGGGTGCTTCTGCTGTTTCGACCTCAGGCGAGGCGCTGCGGGCGGCATCCAGCGGATCAAGATCAGACAGAACGACGGGGGCCTGTTCAACCGGGCTGACCTGCACCTGCTGGATCCGGTTCAGAACGGACCAGCCGCCATAGCCGATACCACCGATCAGCGCCAACAGCACCAGCGACGATCCGATGGCGCGCGGTTCTATCTGACTGACCAGAGATTCCTTGCCCGGAATGTAGGGTGTGTTGGGCGAAATGAAGGGGTCGCGCCCCATCGGTCCGCGCGCGGGCAAATCGCCCGAGGGTTTGCGCACAACAGACGCCTGAGCGGACATTCCATGCGCCACCTCGAACCCGCTTTCTGCGCAGAAGGTGGCGAAGGTTTCGTCGGGGTCCATACCCAGATAACGGGCATAGGAACGCACATATCCGGCGATGAAGCCGGGTGTGTCAAATGCGTCGGGGTCGGCGTTTTCAATGGCAGCGATGTAGTTGGCTTTGATCCGAAGCTCGCGCTGAACGTCCAGAAGCGATTTGCCCATGGTGGCACGCTCGCCGCGCATTCGATCACCAAGCCGAACCTCGTAATCGTCAAACCCTTTGGGTCTGACGTCTACACCTTCCTCGGCTTCGCGCTGTGATCTGCGCCCAATCATCCTGCTGCCCCATTCTGCCTGTCACGCGTTTCGCGCTAACGGCGAATCGCCCCCATAACGATTCGTCCGTCACTTTTGTTAGCGTAAGCTTAACACGTGGCAAATAAGTTGCACACTTTGGCGTGAGGTTATCCGGCAAGTTCGGCGCGATTTAGCGCACAATGTGACCAAAGTTCGTCCATGGCCTGCACCAGACGGTTCAATTCGCCCGGTCCATGCACCGGAGACGGGGTAAACCGCAAACGCTCGGTCCCGCGCGGGACGGTCGGGAAATTGATCGGTTGCACATAGATGCCATAATCCTCAAGCAACCGGTCGCTGAGGATTTTGGTGTGCACAGGGTCCCCGACGATGACCGGGACGATATGGCTGCCGTGGTCGATCAGCGGCAGGCCCAGCCCTTTCAGGCGCAGCTTCAGGATACTGGCCTGAGTTTGGTGCTGTTCGCGCAGCTCAGGGGCCGTTTTCAGATGCGCCACCGAGGCAGCCGCCCCTGCCGCAACCGCAGGCGGCAAAGACGTGGTAAAGATGAAGCCCGGCGCGTAAGAGCGCACGGCGTCACACATCTTCTCGCTGGCCGCAATATAGCCGCCCATGACACCATAGGCTTTGGCCAGCGTGCCATTGATAATGTCGATACGATGGGCCAGACGATCACGCTCGGTCACGCCACCGCCGCGCGGGCCGTACATGCCAACTGCGTGGACCTCGTCGATATAAGTCAGGGCGCCGAATTCATCGGCCAGGTCGCAGATCTCTTCAATCGGGCCGAAATCGCCATCCATGGAATAGACCGACTCAAAAGCGATCAGCTTGGGCGCATTGGGATCATCCGCTTCCAGCAGTTCGCGCAGATGGGCGACGTCATTGTGGCGGAAGATGCGCTTGGCCCCGCCATTGCGGCGCACGCCTTCGATCATCGAGGCATGGTTCAGCGCATCGGAATAGATAATCAAACCGGGGAACAGTTTGGGCAGAGTGGAAAGCGTCGCGTCGTTAGCGATGTATGCGCTGGTGAACAGCAGGGCCGATTCCTTGCCGTGCAGATCGGCAAGTTCGGCCTCAAGCCGTTTGTGATAGACCGTGGTTCCCGAGATATTGCGCGTCCCGCCCGAGCCTGCACCAGCCGCATCCACAGCCTCATGCATCGCCTCCAGAACAACCGGGTGCTGACCCATGCCCAGATAGTCATTGCCGCACCACACAGTGATGTTCTGCGTTGACCCATCAGGACGAGTGCGAACCGCATGCGGGAAATGCCCGTTCCGACGTTCGATATCGATAAAGGTCCGGTAACGTCCTTCGTCATGCAGCCTGGCAATCGCTGTATCGAGCTGAGCAGTATAGTCCACCGGACCCTCCTAATTCACCCAAGGTGATACACCCACCCTAAGCGCGTATTCCACCACCTGTCACAGCCTAAAGCGTTCCGGCGGTTTTTCGTTCCCTCGTGCTACCTGACTACAGGCGAACGGAAGAACCTAACTTTGACCTGCATCAAATATAAACTTCATTCGGGTCGAGCAAGTATAGTTACGCCCCCCAGACGCGAGGAAACGACGCAGGCCCCGTGTCTTAGCCCGCCCGGTTTCCAATGATAGCACAAATTCCACCTCAACGCCTCTGGACGGCAGCGGCTACGCTGGTAGGTTCGCCACAATCCAAAATCACGCAGGAGCCCTGTTATGTCGCTAGACGCCGTGCTGAGCCGGATCGATTCCGATCTGCAAACTTCGATCGACCGGTTGATGGAGCTGTTGCGCATCCCGTCCATCTCGACCGACCCCGCCTTCAAAGAGCAAGTGGATCAGGCCGCCGACTGGCTTGTGGCCGATCTGCAAAGCATCGGTATCAAGGCCGAAAAACGCGAAACCCCGGGGCATCCCATGGTTGTCGGACATGTGGGCGAGGATTTGGACGGTCCGCATGTGCTGTTCTACGGCCACTACGATGTGCAACCGGTTGATCCCCTGAACCTGTGGAACCGCGATCCTTTCGATCCGGCCATCGAAGACACCGAACACGGCCCGGTCATTCGGGGACGAGGGTCGTCGGATGACAAAGGTCAGTTGATGACCTTTGTCGAAGCCTGCCGCGCCTGGAAAGCCGTGCACGGCACCCTGCCCTGCCGCATCACCTTCTTTTTCGAAGGCGAGGAAGAATCGGGTTCGCCCTCGCTGGTGCCCTTTCTTGAGGCCAACAAAGAAGAATTGCAGGCCGATCTGGCATTGGTTTGTGACACCTCGATGGTGTCACGCGGCGTGCCCTCGATTTCATCGCAACTGCGCGGGATGCTGAAGGACGAATTCACCATCATCGGCCCACGCATCGACCTGCATTCCGGCCATTACGGCGGCCCGGGGCTGAACCCCCTGCGCGAATTGTCCAAGATCATCGCCTCGTTTTACGACGATGAAACCGGACGCGTCGCGGTCGAGGGGTTCTACGAAGGCGTGCACGAGGTTCCTGCCGAGCAGCTGCGCCAGTGGGAAAACTGCGGCTTTGACGAAGCCGACTATCTGAACTCGGTAGGCTACAGCCAGCCCCATGGGGAAAAAGGCTACTCGACCCTCGAACAGCAATGGGCGCGCCCGACGCTTGAGGTCAACGGCCTTTGGGGCGGGTACAACGGCGCAGGGTCCAAAACGGTGATCCCGTCCGAGGCGCATTGCAAGATCACCTGCCGCCTTGTTGGCGACATGGACCCGGACGCCCTGCGCAAGAAAATCCGCAAACATGTCGCAGACCGCCTGTCGCCGGACGCCAAAGTCACGTGGGAAAACGACCTTGAAGGCTCACCCGCTTCGGTCATGAACCTGGACCGCCCCGAATTCGAAGCCGCGCGCGGTGCGCTGTCGCATGAATGGGACCGCGAGGCCGTCTTTACCGGAATGGGCGGATCGATTCCGGTTGTCGGTTACTTCAATACTGTGCTCGGGCTGGATTCGATGCTGGTCGGCTATGCAAATGACGACGACGCCATTCACTCACCCAACGAGAAATACGACGTCAAAAGCTTCCACAAAGGTATCCGCTCCTGGGCCCGCATTCTGGACGCTTTGAATAAGTAAGAGTCTTTTGCGAGGCTCTGCCTCGCGCTCCGAGGTATTTGGGAACAGAAGAAGTACGGATCCCCTGCTACTTCTGTTTGAAAATACCTCGGGGGAGTCGCGGCTTGCCGCGGCGGGGGCAGAGCCCCCTTTCCTTACATATGGATCACACGCCCGTAGGCATCCAGCACGGCTTCGTGCATCATCTCGGACAGTGTTGGGTGTGGGAAGACAGTGTTCATCAGATCTTCTTCGGTTGTTTCCAACTGTCGACCAACCACGTAACCCTGGATCAGTTCGGTCACTTCCGCGCCGATCATGTGGGCACCCAGAAGCTCTCCGGTCTTGGCGTCAAAGACGGTTTTGATTAGGCCCTCGGGCTCTCCCAACGCGATGGCCTTGCCGTTTCCGATGAAGGGGAAGCGGCCGACTTTGATGTCATAGCCCAGTTCTTTGGCCTTGGCTTCGCTGTAGCCGACCGAAGCAACCTGCGGCTGGCAATAGGTGCAGCCCGCGATGCTTTCGGGTTTGACCGGATGTGCGTGTTTGCCCGCGATAAGGTCCGCGACCATGACGCCCTCGTGGCTTGCCTTATGCGCCAGCCAAGGCGCGCCGGCGATGTCGCCGATGGCATAGAGACCCTCGACCCCCGTGCGGCAATATTCGTCTGTGATCACATGGGTCCGGTCGATTTTGACGCCCAGAGCCTCTAGCCCCAGGTTCTCGACATTGCCCACGATACCAACGGCAGAGATCACGGTGTCGAAATCGTGTTTCTCGACCTTGCCCTTGACCTCGATATGCGCTGTGACCTTGCCCTTGGCGCGATCCAGCTGCTTGACCATCGCTTTTTCCATGATGGTCATGCCTTGCTTGGTGAAGGCTTTCTTGGCGAAGGCGCTGATTTCGGCGTCCTCGACAGGCAGAACCCGGTCCATCACCTCGACCACGGTCGTGTCTGCGCCAAGCGTATTGTAGAAGCTGGCGAATTCGATGCCGATGGCGCCGGACCCGATGACCAGCAGTTTCTTCGGCATCCGGGGCGGTTGCAGCGCGTGTTTGTAGGTCCAGACCAGATCGCCGTCAGCCTCGAGCCCCGGCAGTTCGCGCGCCCGTGCGCCGGTGGCCAGCACGATGTTCTTGGCCGTCAGTTCTTCGGTGCCTTTGTCCGTCTTGACGGTCACTTTGCCCTTGGCGGGGATCGTGGCCTCGCCCATGATCACGGACACTTTGTTTTTCTTCAGCAAGTGCCCGATGCCGCCGGAAAGCTGCCCTGCAACACCGCGCGACCGTTTGACAACCGCATCCAGATCGTAGCCGATCTTGTCCGCTTTCAAGCCGAAATCCTTGGCCCGCTCCATCAGATGGAACACTTCGGACGAGCGCAGCAGCGCCTTGGTCGGGATACAACCCCAGTTCAGGCAGATACCGCCCAGATGTTCACGCTCGACCACAACGGTTTTCAGCCCCAGCTGCGCCGCGCGGATGGCAGCAACATAGCCTCCGGGGCCTGCCCCGATTACGATCAGATCAAAAGATTGTGCTGCCATGTGTCCCTCTCGGCGCAGGTCAGATGAAATTTAGTTTACCATTAAACTATTTTTCAGAACGCATCAACACACCCGACCCGCGACAAAAGCGACGCAGGGTAAACAGTGGCAGAATTGCGCTGTTTTCAGCCTATACCCGCGCCATCCCAAAGGCTAGAAAAGAACAGCCGACAGTGGCGCCGCTTTCCTAATCACAAGTCATTCGAAAGGCTTACCATGGCCAAAACTCTGAAAGATCTATTTCTTGCCCTGCTCAACGCAACATTGATTCTGGTGGCGCTGTGCCTGTTTCTGGGATGGAAGCTGGCCTCGAGCGTCGAGAATGTCACAACCGATTTCGCCGAAACACTGCAGGTTGTGACGCCTCTGCGGGACGAAGCACAAGGTATCCGGGGGGAACTGGCGGCTTTGCGCAGCGAGCTTGCGGCCCTGCCGACCGATGGCAGCGTTATCGACACCGCCACGTCGCGCCGGATTAAGTCGGCGCTGAACCGGCTGAACGCGATCGAGGACAAGCTGCAAACAACTCAGGCCCGGTTCTCTGACCTGGCAGAGCAACCGGACGTGTTGATCGAAAAAGCCATTCAGACCTCGGGCGACGTTGTCGCCGACCGGGTCCTTGCCATCAGAGGATGCGTCCCCGAGACTTAACTCGCCGCCTGAAGCTCGCGCACTGTTGTGCCGTAGCCGCCCATGTTGACATATGCTGTCTCATGTTCGGTCGAGTGGCGCGACAGTGCCTCGTTCCGATAGGGGAACCGGCCGAATTTGCGGATCACCTCACGATGGGCCCGAGCATGTAACAGATTGCCCGGGTTGCTGCTGAGGTTCTGGCACATCAGGCGCACACAGCGTTCCTGATCGCACAGGTTTTCCGAATGCATCATGGGCAGATAAAAGAACTGCCGGGCCGGTTCATCGATCCTCATATCCCAACCCTTGTCCACCGCACATTTGGCGGCGGTAAGCGCCGCCTTGTCCGTTGCAAAGGCTTTTGCGCTGCCTCGGAACATGTTGCGTGGAAACTGGTCGGTCAGGATGATGTAGGCCAACACCCCGCTGGGATAGGTCAGCCAAAGAGAGAATGTCCCTTCGGTTGCGGCCTCCCATGTTGTCTGGAAACGGTCCCGGATTTCCGCGTCCAACGCGTCATCCTGTAGATACCAACCTTTGGGACCAACTTCATCTAACCAATAACTCAATACGTCTTCAGGCCCTACCATTGCCCTAAACTCCAACTTGTGCCCTCCCCAGGGACGTAACGTCATTTAAGGCTGTTTTACAGAATTGTAACAGTAAAATATTGCAACATTAGCGACATATTTACGTGTCTTAAGCGACTTCCTGCGTATCCTGTTCAGCTTCGGCGGCCTCGATGGCCACCTCTTGTGCCACTTCAAGCGCAACCGGCGACGCGGTGGGATAAAGCGGGGACATGGTGCCGGTTTCGTCGACAGGCACAGTCGGGCGCTGCGTCGTCCGGTAGAGCGCATAGACTGCGGTCATGAACAACAGGGCGGCGATAAACAGGAAGAAGCCCTGCGGCCCGAAAATGGCATCACCCATCAGCCAGCCGGTGATCAGCGGACCTGCAATTGCGCCCAGACCGTTGATGAAGATCAGCCCGCCCGAGGCCGCCGCCATGTCCTCATGCTCCAGAAAGTCGTTGGCGTGGGCAATCAGCAGCGAATAGAGCGGGTTGGACATGCCGCCGATCAGGAAGGCAGCGCCCAGCAGAACCGGGAATGCCAGACCAAAGATCATTCCAACCACAGCACCGATGCCGCCGCCAGCCGAAACAAGCATGATCAGAACGCGGCGATCCATCCGGTCCGAGAACCAGCCCAGCGGATATTGCAGAACCACTGCCCCAATATAGAACGCGGCCACGAAAGATGAGATTTCGACCAATGTCAGCCCGGCGCGTGCGCCATAGACTGGTGCCATGCCGAACTGGGCCGAGAATACACCGCCCAGCAGGAACATGCCGACGCAGCCCAGCGGCGATTTCCCCATCAACTCGCGCAGGGTCATCGGTTTTGTTCTATCGAAGGCCGGTGTGGGGGAAATCGACAACAGAATGGGCGCAAACGAGACCGAAACCAGGATCGAGGCGATGACGAATGTCTCATAGCCCGCCGGATCGCCCAGCAAAACAAGCCCTTGCGCGCTGATGATCCCGGTCATCTGGACGATCATATACAGCGACAGCGCCTGACCACGGTTTTCATTGCTGGCGGCGTTGTTCAGCCAGCTTTCGGCAGTGACATACACACCCGAGAAACAGAACCCGATCACGACGCGGCCCAGAACCCAGGCAATCGGGTCGGTCAGCATCGGATACATGATCATCACGGCCGAGATGAATGAGGCCAGCGCGGCAAAGACCCGGACGTGCCCGACCCTGCGGATCATCTCGGGCGTCAGGCGCGATCCGCCGAGGAACCCAAGGAAATACGCCGACATCACAAAGGACATCTGAAGGGTCGAGAACCCCTCGATCTCGCCACGAACGCCCAGGATGGTGCCCTGCAGGCCGTTGCCGATCATCAAAAGACCCATTCCGAGCAACAGCGCCCACGCGCTGGACAGGACCTGAAACATTGGGGCCTCCGATGAAATGCCATTTTAAACTTGGATTCGTTGGTGCGATCAAAAAACGCTCTGGTCGCGCTTGTCTACGACTTTCCTGTCGTTTGCGGCCCGAAACGCGTCTTTCACGGGATCAAAAGCGACGAGTCACCATATGAGAAGAAGCGATATTTCTGTGCAATGGCATGGGCATACACCTCGCGCATCCGGTCCTGGCCCATCAGGGCTGACACCAGCATCAACAGGGTGGATTTTGGCAGGTGGAAGTTGGTCATCAGCGCGTCGGTGACGTGGAATTGGAAACCGGGGTAGATAAAAATATCGGTCTCGCCTTCCCATGCCTGGATCTCACCACCCCGCGAGGCGCTTTCAATCAGGCGCAGCGCGGTGGTGCCTACGGGGATGACACGCCCGCCTGCGGCTTTGGTGGCACGAATCTCGGCGGCGGCGGCGGCGCTGACCCTGCCCCATTCGGCATGCATCTTGTGGGTGGTCACGTCTTCGACCTTCACCGGCAGGAAAGTGCCCGCGCCGACATGCAGGGTCACATGGCTGAATTCGATACCGCGTTCCTTCAGCGCCTGCATCAGCGGTTCGTCGAAATGCAGCGATGCCGTCGGTGCGGCAACCGCGCCTGAATTCCGCGCCCAGATGGTTTGGTAATCGGTCTTGTCCTGCTCGTCCGCCGGGCGTTTGGCGGCGATATAGGGCGGCAGGGGCATTGCACCGGCCTGTTCCAGCGCGGTGTCGAAATCCTCGCCAGTCTGGTTGAACCGCAGATAGGCTTGCCCGTCTTCCACGCGAGCCAATGTTGCGGTCAGATCGTCCGAGAAGACGATCTCTTCCCCCGGTTTGACCTTTTTCAACGGCTTGATCAATGCCGCCCAGCTGCCATCGGCTTGCGGGTCCAGCAAGGTGGACTCAATCGCGGCCGACACAGGGCCCTGCGCGCTGTCACGATGACGCCTGCCGCTGAGCCTTGCCGGGATCACCCGCGTATCGTTCAGCACCAGCCGATCACCGGGTTGCAGCCAGTCGGGCAGGTCGAACACATGGCTGTCCGCAACCGCATCCCCCCGCGCCACCAGCAGACGCGCCGAGGATCGCGGATTGGCGGGCCGCGTTGCAATCAGGTCTTCGGGCAGGTGGAAATCAAAATCGCTGAGTTTCATGGCCGCGCCATACAAGGCCAAAACAGATTCGGCCATATCCCCGGATCAGTTGTCCCGTGGCGGTGACCCGTAGGTACGTTTCACCTCGTCGGGTTTCTGAGGCCGGGAATTTGGCCCATCGGACACCTTGGGTGCCGGTGGGCGCAGCAGATCGCGCAAGAACAAGGGTGCCAGCCCTGACAGCGGGTTCACCGATACTTTCGGCGCGCTCAGCGGTCCGGTCAGCCTGTAGTTAAAGCCGATCACGCCTTCGCCTTTGCGCGTCAGAACACTGCCAATTGCATTCACCAGATAGATCGGAGAGATCGCGCCGCGCAGGTCCAACATGCCGTTGACAGTATCAATTGTGCCATCAAACGACAGGCCCATGGACGGGCCAACGGCACTGCCGCTTAGCACCTTGATATCCGTTGGTGTCAACCGCATGCGGCTGTCGATGGATGAAAAGAAGATGCCTTGCCCCGCCATCTCATCCAGCAGGCCAACAAGGCTGATGGCGTTCAACAGGGCCGCCATGGCGGGCGCGTCGGTAATGCGAGTGTTCACGATCTTGACGATCACATCATAACTGCCGGGGGCCGCCACCGGCTCAAGCTGCAGGTCCAGATCGCCGCCACGCGCCTGCGTCAGCACCCCCGCTGATCGCAGCACCGCCCCCGCGTCCTTTGACGTCAGGCTGACCGCACTGCGGTTGCCGCGCGGTGTCACCTGCCCCCGAACTGCGGCTCCGCCGTTGACAGCAGCCGTGAAACCGCCGGTGACACCGCCCGTGGTCTGGAAGTTCCCCTTGAAACCGGTCAGCGCCACGGTCTCGGTCACTTGCAGCCGATCCAGCGTTACATCCAGCTTTGGCCCCGGACCGCCACCGCCCGAACCTCCGCCCTCGCCAAAGGTTGCATCGCCCATATTCATGACACCGCCCAGAACGCGAATATCCGGCACCGCCCCGCCCCGGCTGATCAGTTCCGCCGGAACGGCCAGCCAATTGCCCAGATCGAACGAGCTAAAGCGGACGCGGTCAAATTCACCGTCTTCGCGGAACGAGATTGAGGCATTGGTACGCAATCCCGCCGCATCTACACGCAGGGAGTCGACGCTCAGCTGGTCGCCCAACGTGACGTCGGCAATCAAAGTACCGGTGCTGTTCGCGCCTTTGCGCCAACCCAGTTCGGGGATGGCAAGCACGACCCCGGACAGATCCGATGTCGCCAACAGCTTGGGCGGCTCGCCTGCACCGATACCCAGACTGATGTCCGCCGTGCCCTGCCCGGTCAGCATACCGTCCGGCAGGGCCGCGTTGATCTCTTGCATCAGTCGGGGGGACAGTTCGATCTGGCCCGTCAGCTCGCTGCGCTGCGCGGTTTTTCCGTCGATCGGCTGGCGCCACGCGGCCTGAATCGGAACGTCGCCGAAATTGCCCTGACCAGCGATCTCAACTCCGGTCTGATCTCCGCTTAGATCCAGCAGATCGGCGCTGACGGAAAATCCGGGGACAAGCCTGTCGCTGCTGAGATTCCCCAGATCGCCGTCAAAGTGGAACTGCGTGTCCTGAAACTGAAGCTCTTTCTTCATCGGCAGTGACAAAGTACCCGCCAGCGCGACGGTCCCATCCGCCAGATCAACCGGCAGTCCGGCCTTGCTGAGCAGTGACAACGGCGGCCGGTCCAGCAAAGACAATGCCGCCGTGACACTGCCCGACGCCTTGATCCGTGCAATCGCCGGCGAGGATTTCTTGATGCTTGTATCCGGAATGATGAAAGACGTCCCAGAGGCATCCACCTCACCGCCCGCATCCGCAATCACAATCCCGCGCTGCGCCGTCGCGGTGAAGCGACGATCAATCAGGCTGGCCTGCCCTTGCGCGTTTTCGATTGGCGGCAGGGTTTTGACAAAGCGGATCGTTGCATCCTCGAACCCGAAATCCAGATAGAGGTCCGGCTTGGACCCGGGCCGCAGACGCAGCGCAAAATCCATATCCGACAGCAGGCCCTGATACAGGTTCTTTGTCACCCACTCCCGCGGTTTGGGGGCCAGACGTTCGGGCCAGTAGCTTAGCACCTCATCCGAGGTCATGCGATCCAGATGCGCGTCCAGATCAACCGACCACCCGTCAGGCAGGCCGACAAGATCACCGGATGCGCGCACCCGGTGATCCCCATCTTCGATGGTCATCTGACCAAGACGCAGATGAAACGGCGCGAAGGTCATCTTGAAATCCAGATCGGCCTGCCGCAGCTTCAGCGCCTCGGGGAATAGGTCTGCCGGGTTGGCGTCAATGCCGGTCAGGCGCAACTGCGCGTCGAGGCTGTCGAGGGTGCCGTTTTCCACCCCTTGCAGAAACGCCTTCCCTTCCGCCTGAACCGAACCCCAGGCGGACACCACCGAAACCTCGTTGAAATCAATCTGATGCCCGACGGGGTTGTAGGTGAAATAGGTGCGGGCCGAGTCGAAGGGAACAGGCCGCGTCTCGGGGTTGGGTTGTACCGCCCCGGCCCCAAGATTGAGCGTGGCAAACAGCGGCCCAACCGCGCCTTCGCCGTCAATACTGCCGCGCAGCGCGCCGGAGATTGGCGTTCGAAGCACCTGCAACCACGCCAACGCCGGGCTTTGGCCATAGACATCCTCGGCCGGCAGATCGGTGATTGAAACACCGAACCGCGCCTCGGGTGTGCCCAGAACGCTGGTATAGTTCGCCTCGATCCCGCTGACATAATCGCGCCCCGACAGAACCGAGAAGCCCGTCGCCAGCCGCATCTCATTGTCGTTACGTGTCAGTTGGATGTGGCCACCATCCAGCACCCAGGACCGCCCCAGCCGCAGATCGCGGTAATCCAGTGTGATCGCGTCCAGCTGCACCGAGGTCAGCGCCGACAACATGGGCGACAGGAACACCTCGTCCGAGGATTCGATCAACTGCGCCAGGTTTGGTGCCTCCTGCACAGGAGAGCTGTCGGTGCCCACCGTCAGGGTCAGCGCCCCATCCATCCCTCGGGTCAGTGCGATCTGGGCGCCGCTCAGCATGATGCGTTTGGGGCGTACGTTGCCGCGCAGCAACGGGCGCATGGCCAGGCTGGCCCGCATATCCGACACCTGTGCGATCTGCTGGCCCGCCGCATCGCTGATGCTGACATCGGTCAGGCGCAGGCGGGGTCGCCACCCTTCGTGGATGATAAAACTGACATCTCCGAACCGGATTTGCAGACCGCCCAAGGTCTGTTCCAGCCGCGCCTCGACCCGGTCGCGCACCCATGCCGGGGCGTGCATACGTTGGCCGATCATCATGAACCCGACCACCAATGCCAGCACCACAAGCAGAATGGTGCCCCGCATCGCCCAAAGACCTGCCGTCCGTCGGCGCGAGCGGCGGCGTGGGGTGCGTTCCGGCGGATCGCCCCCTTGCTGTTCCTGCTGCGCCAATTTGCCGTTCACGCCTTTTAACCCGCTGGTATCGCCCTATGATCTCGGGCAGCCTTTAAAAACCTTTAGCGGAGTTTCCAATGCCCGACATTTCAGACATGGCCCCCGATTTCACCCTGCCGCGCGACGGCGGTGGCGAGGTGAGCCTTTCGGACCTGCGCGGCAGTACCGTCGTTCTGTTCTTCTATCCTCGGGATGATACGCCGGGCTGCACCAAGGAATCCATCGGTTTCTCGGAACAACTTCAGGCCTTTGCGGATGCGGGCGCTCAAGTTTTCGGCATCTCGCGCGACAGCGTGGCCAAGCATGACAAGTTCGTCGCCAAACACGGGCTGACCACGCCGCTGCTGTCCGACGAGAACTCGACCGTGTGCGAGGATTATGGCGTCTGGGTCGAGAAGAACATGTATGGGCGCAAATCGATGGGGATCGAGCGGTCTACCTTCATCATCGACGGCGAAGGTCGCATCGCGCAGATCTGGCGCAAGGTCAAAGTGCCCGGCCATGTCGAGGCCGTGTTGGAGGCCGTGAAGGCGATGTAAGTCCCTCGACCCCGGCGGCCATCCGGTTTATGTCGCAGCCTTGCAATCAACAGGCGGAGCGCACCCGTGCCCAAAACACTGACCCAGATGGCCACCGAGGTTCTGACCACAGCGGACGGGCGGGCGAAAACCGCCCTGTCCGAACGCCATGCCGCCGCCTGGTTTGCCGCCCGCAAGGGTGAGGGCGAGCCGATTGAGATCGGCACCGCAACGCCACCGCTGCAACCCTCACGCCCCGACAAACCCGAATTGCTGTCGCCCCGCGAGGTTCCAAAGCGCAAACCGGGGACCGAGGCCGGGCGGATCGCCCTGTTGCATGCGGTTGCCCATATCGAGCTGAACGCCGTCGACCTCCATTGGGACATCATCGCGCGCTTTGGCCATGTTCCCATGCCCATCGGCTTTTACGACGATTGGGTCAAATGCGCCGAAGAAGAGTCGCGCCATTTCGAGATGGTTTGTGATTGTCTGGAACAGATGGGCAGCCATTACGGCGCCCTGCCCGCCCATGCAGGCATGTGGCGCGCTGCCGAAGACACCGCCGAGGACCTGATGGGGCGTCTGGCCGTAGTGCCCATGGTGCTTGAAGCGCGCGGGTTGGACGTGACGCCGGGCATGATCGACATCTTCCGCAAGGCCAAAGCCGAACAGGCCATCGCGGCGTTAGAGCTGATCTATGCCGAAGAGGTGGGCCATGTCGCCTACGGCTCGAAATGGTTTCATTTCCTCTGCGGGCGCGAGAATGCCGACCCCAAGGACGTGTTCCACCAGTTGGTCCGACGCTATTTCCACGGCGCCTTGAAACCGCCCTTTAACGAGGAAAAACGCGCCGAGGCCGGGTTGCCGCCCGATTTCTACTGGCCGCTGACCGAAGACCTGCCCTTGCCGGGCGCTGTCTCAAAGTGATCCTTGCCGGTTAATTTCGGCAAAATCCCGCCGATCACGTGGGGTAAAATTGCGAGGTTTGTGGCAAATTGGTCAACAAACTTGCCGCATGGCCACGACCCGTTTATGCAATCGCCCCAAGGGACGGCTACTGCACCACGACCGGTCCCGATCTTGGGGATGAGAGGTAAGACGCGTGCGAACACGTCTGGCAATTAAGTTTCACTCGTGGCTTGAACGCCGCTTCCCGGAACGCCGGGTTTTTCTGAAATCTGATCAAGACACGCGGTTCATCCGGCTTAGCTCGGAAACGCAGGTAGCTGCTGTTGCCGGTGTGGCCGTGATGGTGGGCTGGACGACGGTTGCCACCGCGATCCTGCTGATGGACAGCATCGGATCCGGCAATTTTCGCGAGCAGGCAAAACGCGATCAGGCGACTTATCAGGAACGTCTGAACATTCTGTCTACCGAACGCGATTCCCGCGCGCAGGAAGCACTGGCCGCGCATGAACGGTTCAATGCGGCGCTCGAGCAGATCTCGGCCATGCAGTCCGAATTGCTGGCCTCGGAAAACCGCAGGCGCGAGTTGGAAACCGGGATCGAAGTCATCCAGACCACTTTGCGCGCGACCATGAAACAGCGCGAAGAGGTTCGAACCGAGCTGGCCAACCTGCAACAGGGTGCTGACGGATCAGACATGTATATGGCGGCGGTCGCCAACCCCGCGCAGATGGAATTCATGACCGAGGCACTGGCGCGCACGGCGGAGGAACGCGATCAGATCGCCACCGATGCGCAGGATGCCCTGGATCAGCGCGACGAGCTGGAGCTGGAAATCCAGCTGATGCAGGAACGCAGCGACGAGATCTTCCGCCAGTTGGAAGAGGCCATGGTAATCTCGGTCGAGCCGCTGGACAAAATGTTCCGTCAGGCAGGCATGCCCACAGATCGTATCATCGAAGAGGTCCGGCGCGGATATAGCGGTATGGGCGGTCCGCTGACACCTTTATCCTTCAGCAGCCGCGGCACTGAAGAAGAGCTGACGGCTGACGAAATCCGGGCCAACAAACTGCTGCAACAGATGGATCAGCTGAACCTGTACCGTCTGGCTGCGGAAAAAGCGCCCTTTGCCAATCCGGTCCATTCCGCCGTGCGTTTCACCAGCGGCTTCGGTACCCGCCGCGATCCCAAAAGCGGCGGTCGGCGGATGCATAATGGCGTTGATTTTGCCGGGCCTCAGGGCACCGACATCTTTGCAACCGCTGATGGAGTGGTCACCCACGCAGGCTGGCAATCCGGATTTGGCCGCCTTGTGAAGATCAAGCATGCCTTCGGGATTGAGACACTTTACGCTCATAACACCAAGATCAACGTAAAGGTTGGCCAAAGGGTCTCGCGCGGGGATCATATTGCTGATATGGGTAGCACCGGACGGTCCACCGGCACGCATTTGCACTATGAGGTGCGCGTGAACGGAAAACCCGTGAACCCAATGACTTACATCAAGGCTGCGAGAAATGTTTTCTAAGAGCAAAATCAACGAGCCCGCATCCAAGGATTCTGAGGCGGCGAAACCTGCTGCTCCGGCGACTCCGGCGGCCCCTGCACCATCCGAGCCCAAGGCCAGCACCGCGCCCAAGCCCAAGCCACCCGCGTCGGTTCTGTCCTCGGACCTGCACATCACCGGTAACATCAAGACAACCGGTGACATTCAGGTTGAAGGCACCGTCGAAGGCGACATCCGTGCGCATCTGCTGACCATCGGCGAAACCGCCACCATCAAGGGTGAAGTCACCGCCGACGACGTTGTGGTCAATGGCCGTATCGTCGGCCGCGTGCGTGGCCTGAAGGTCCGCCTGACCTCGACCGCACGGGTTGAAGGCGACATCATCCACAAGACCATCGCCATCGAAAGCGGCGCGCATTTCGAAGGCTCGGTCCAGCGTCAGGACGATCCGCTGAACCCGGGTCGCAGCGCGAAATCCGGTGGCAACCCTGCGGCGGAAGTCAAGCAGTAAGCCATTCGCTGTATAGAATTCGAAAACGCCGCAGGACTTTCCTGCGGCGTTTTTCTTTTGGGACTGCGCCGGGCCGTTTTGCGTTTCCCGTCAGGCGGGAACTGGCTTAGGCTCGGGCCATGTTCATGTTTCTAAGCGTTGTTGCCCTGATCGCTGCTGTCGTTGCCTACTACCTGTGGTCGCGCAGACAGGCGCGCGCGCAATTGCTGGCAACGCCGCTAACTGCCTCTCAGCGCCAGACCATTGAGACGATGGTGCCAATTGTCGAACGCCTGCCGCCTGAGCTACGCGCCAAGCTTGAAGGCAAGATGAACCTGTTTCAGAACCAGGTCAGCTTCTATGGCTGTGACGGGCTTGAAGTCACCGACGAGATGCGGCTGTCGATTTCTGCTCAGGCCTGCCTGCTGGTCGTGAACACCGATATGTGGTTCGACAACCTGACCACCATTCTGATCTATCCGAACGCCTTTAAATCCCGCCAGCAAAGGCGCAGCGGTTATGTCGTAACCGAGAAAGAGATCGTGCGCACCGGGGAAAGCTGGAACCGGGGGCCGGTGATCCTGTCCTGGGCTCATAGCCGGCAAGGCGCGTTGAACGACCATGACGGGCATAACGTCGTCTTTCACGAGTTCGCACATCAGATCGACGACCTGTCAGGCGGCACGGATGGCGTGCCGGTTCTAAACCGAGGACAAGGCTATGCCGACTGGGAACGCGTCTTTGTATCCGCCTATGACGCCCATGTCCGCGCCGTCGAAACCGGACACCCCACCGTCATCGACCCATACGGTGCCGCAGGCCATGAAGAGTTCTTTGCCGTCTCGGTCGAGGTTTTCTTCGAACGGCCGAAGGCGCTGAAATCCAGCAATCCAGACGTCTATGACCAACTGTCTCAACTGTTTCAGCTGGACCCGGTCAGCTGGAATTAGCCAAACCTGCCGCGTTTGACGAAAGCCGGAAAAAACTCCCCTTTCTCAAAAAAATTAACAAATGGCATTTCCTGAATTAGACTAAAAACCATTGGTTTAACGGAGGAGTTTCCATGTCATCCAAATTGATGGCCGAGTTTATCGGCACATTCTGGCTGGTGCTGGGCGGTTGCGGCAGTGCGGTTCTGGCCGCAGGTGTTGCCGATGTCGGGATCGGCTGGCTGGGCGTGTCCTTTGCCTTTGGCCTGACGGTTCTGACCATGGCCTATACGGTCGGTCCGATCTCGGGCGGGCATTTCAACCCGGCTGTCAGCCTTGGCCTGATGATCGGCGGGCGGTTCGACGCCAAGGATCTGATCCCCTATTGGATCGCTCAGGTCGCCGGGGCCATTGTTGCAGCCGTTGTACTTTATGTGATTGTCAGCGGCGCGCCCGGGTTTGAGGGTGTCGGCGGATTCGCCTCGAACGGATATGGCGAGGCGTCGCCGGAAGGTTATTCGATGATGTCTGCGCTGGTGATCGAGATCGTGATGACCGCGTTCTTCCTGCTGATCATCCTTGGCGCAACGTCCGACAAAGCGCCTGCTGGCTTTGCGCCCATCGCCATTGGTCTGGGCCTGACCCTGATCCACCTGATCTCGATCCCGGTGACCAACACGTCGGTCAACCCGGCGCGGTCGACCGGGGTTGCCCTGTTTGCCGATGGCCCTGCCCTTGCACAGCTTTGGTTGTTCTGGGTCGCGCCACTGATCGGCGGAGCCATTGGCGCCCTGATCTGGAAGGCAATGGCGTCCGACGACTGAACCCCTTCACGGCGCGGCCAAAAGGGTCGCGCCGGTTGACCTGCGGCAAGACACAGGTCTGCGCAGAATTCTTGTACCCGGAACTGGCTGGTTGAATTTCGCCCAAAAGCGGCGAAAACTCCGCCTTATGTGTATGAGAGATTTTTCATGACCTCCGGAACCGGTTTCAAACGCCCTGCCTCGGCTATTCCGGTGACGCCCGGATGGATTGCGATGCTTGGCATTCCGATCCTGCATTACCTCTGGCCTGACATGCCGGGTGTGTCTGACCGGGATCAGACGGTTTTGTTTGCCCTGACGATCTTTGCGCTGATGGCTGCGGCTGAATTCGCCATTTGCAAGCTGCACCGGATGCCCGGCAGCGGGCTGGTCTACAAACCACAGAACTTCCGTGACCCCGCCTATATTCGGGCCTACCAGATCAAGCTGGTGGGATTGGCAACCAGCGCCGCGCTACTGGCCTTGGTCTATTGGTCCGCCGACCTGTACCACGGCGACTGGTACTGGCCCTTCTTTTCCCTGCTTGCCGACTATTGGTGGCTGATCCTGACCGTCGTTCTAAGCGTCGTCACATCCGTCCATTTCATGATGCGCCATCCCCGCGACGGGATGTGGCATCTGGGCCGGGTTGTCCTGACGCTTGGGCAAGAGTCGCTGCACGCGCGCGGTCTCAAGGTCTATCTGCTGGGCCTGTTGGTCAAAGGCTTCTTTCTGCCACTGATGTTCTGCTATCTGGTCTATGACTGGAGCTTTTTTCAGTCGCGATCGCTATGGGAGGCCACAAGCTTTCCCGAGGTCTATGAATACCTCTACCGGTTTTCCTTCTTCCTTGACCTGACCATCGTGGTGATCGGATACGCAACGGCCACGCGACTGTTGATGTCCCATATCCGGTGGACGGAAACGACCGTCAGCGGCTGGCTGGTCTGCGTGCTGTGTTATTCGCCCTTCTGGCAGGTGCTGTCGCGCGAATACTTCAATTATGTGCAGGACGGGTTCGCCTGGGGCGCGTGGCTGTGGGATTACCCGGTCATCTATACGATCTGGGGCTGTACGATCCTGTTCTGCCTGTTCATCTACACTCTGGCCTCAGCACGAATGGGGCTGCGGTTTTCAAACCTCACCTATCGCGGTCTGGCCTGCGATTTCCCGTATAACATCACCAAACACCCCGCCTATATCAGCAAGAACCTCAGCTGGTGGATGGTATCGATCCCGTTCATCGCGGTGGATTTCTGGACCGGAGTGGCCAATTGCGTGGCGCTGTTGGGCATCAACGTCATCTATTTCCTGCGCGCCTGGCATGAGGAACGGTGCTTGTCTCAGGCACCGTCGTACCGGGCCTATCAGCGGCATGTGAATGAATACGGGATGCTGGCGCGGATCCGGCAGGTGGTTCTGCCGACCCCGCCGCGCACTTCGGAAAAGGTGCACTGATCCGATACGGGTACCCCGGCGCAGTCATCCGCGCCGGAGTACAGGTTTATTCGGTGACCGTGACGGTTTTCATGACGTCAGGCTGGCCTGTGACCGCCCCGGTCTGAGAGTGGCCGCGTTTGATCGCGTCGACCACCTCCATCCCTTCGGTGACCTGACCGACGACGGTGTACTGACCATCCAGAAACGGGCCCGGATCGAACATGATGAAAAACTGCGAGTTCGCGCTGTCCGGATCGTTTGACCGCGCCATGCCAACGATACCGCGATCAAAGGTGCGGTCCGAAAACTCGGCAGGCAGATCAGGACGGTCCGAGCCGCCACGACCGGCATAGCGCATATCAAAGGACGCGTCCGACTGGTCGCCGTACTGAACATCCCCGGTCTGGGCCATGAATCCGTCGATCACGCGGTGGAACACGACACCGTCATATTGGCCTTCGCTGGCCAGGGCGGTGATCTGTTCGACATGCTGGGGCGCCAGATCTTCGAACAGGTCGATGGTGATGGTGCCGTTGGCCCCTTCTCCTTCGACCTCGATCTGAAGCCCCGTGGCCAGCGCCGGGCTGGCCAGCAGGGCAAAAGCGGCGGCCAGCTTACGCATCTGCGGCCACTTTCACGCTGATCATGCGATCGGGGCTTGCAGGCGGCTCGCCACGAGTGATGGCGTCCACATGCTCCATACCTTCGATGACGCGGCCATAAACGGTGTATTGACCGTTCAGGAAGTGGTTGTCCTTGAAGTTGATGAAGAATTGCGAGTTGGCCGAGTCTGGGTTCTGCGAGCGCGCCGCGCCCAGCGTCCCGCGATCATGCGGCAGTTTCGAGAATTCCGCCGGAACGTTCGGCAGCGACGATCCACCGGTGCCCGCCATGCGCAGATTGAACCCGTCTTCCATGTCGCCATGCTGCACGTCGCCGGTTTGCGCCATGAAGCCGTCGATCACACGGTGGAAGGCCACGTTGTCATACTCGCCCCCACGGGCCAGTTCCTTCATCCGCGCGCTGTGCTGCGGGGCCACATCGGGCAGCAGCTCGATCACGACATTGCCGTCTTTCAGCTCGATGATGATGGTGTTTTCGGGATCCTTGATTTCGGCCATCTGGCCCTCCTGTCGTTTTGTCTTGCGCAAATACCTATGCGCCGGGCGCGTGAATGCCAAGTGACGCATTGACCTGAGGGCAAAATGAAGGAAAAGAACCGCCTAAACCGGTATCAAACTCACGAAGGATTGCACGATGGGCTGGAAAACGCTGGACGACATGGACCTGAACGGCAAACGCGTCTTGGTGCGCGTGGACATCAACGTGCCCGTCGTGGACGGCGTTGTCACCGACGCCACGCGCATCGAACGGATCGTGCCCACCGTCCGCGACATTCTGGCCGCCGGCGGTAAACCGATCCTGCTGGCGCATTTCGGGCGTCCGGGCGGTGAGCGGCGCGAGAACCTGTCGCTAAAGCAGCTGGTCCCGACATTGGAAAGCGCCTTTGGCACCCCGGTCCTGTTTGCCGCCGATTGCGTCGGCGCCGAGGCTGAACTGGCCGCAGATGCGCTGCAACCGGGCCAGGTCCTGCTGTTGGAAAACACCCGCTTTCATGCAGCCGAAACCAAGAATGACGCCGATCTGGCCGCAGGTATGGCCAAGCTGGGCGACGTCTATTGCAACGACGCGTTTTCAGCCGCGCACCGCGCCCACAGCTCGACCGAGGCGCTGGCCCGCCTTCTGCCCGCCTGCGCAGGCCGTTTGATGCAAGCTGAGCTACAGGCTCTGGAGGGTGCTCTGAGTGCCCCAAAACGCCCCGTGACCGCCGTTGTGGGCGGCGCGAAAGTGTCGACCAAGTTGGAACTGCTGGGCAATCTGATCGACAAGGTGGATTACCTGGTGATCGGCGGTGGCATGGCGAACACCTTCCTTGTCGCCAAGGGGATCAGCGTCGGCAAATCGCTGGCCGAGCGTGAGATGAAGGACACCGCTGCCGAGATCTTGGCCAAGGCCGAAACCTCGGGCTGCACTATTGTCCTGCCCACCGATATCGTTGTGGCCGAGAACTTTGCGGCAAATGCCCCGCATCAGGTGCTGCCCGCCGATCACTGCCCTGACGAGGGTATGATCCTTGACGCAGGCCCAGAAAGCGTCGCCGCGATCTCGGAGATTTTCGCAAAAAGCCAGACGCTGATCTGGAACGGCCCGCTGGGCGCGTTCGAACTGGAACCGTTTGACGCGGCCACAAATGCCGCCGCGCTGAAAGCCGCGGCGCTGACACGGTCGGGCCAATTGGTCTCGGTCGCGGGTGGCGGTGACACGGTTGCGGCGCTGAATGCCTCGGGCGCTGCGCATGATTTCTCGTACATCTCGACAGCGGGCGGCGCGTTCCTTGAGTGGATGGAAGGCAAAACCCTGCCCGGCGTCGCAGCGCTGGAACAGTGACGCAGGCCTGCGCGGCGAGACATTCTGACTCAGGCTGACATTTTTGCGAATCAGGGGATTCACATCGCGAATCGCCTGTGACATAGTGCTGACAGAGGTTCGAAAAGGACCCGTTATTGAGGCAAGTTTTCATACGGCGGTAAACAGAGTGTCCCGTTCCAATCGCCCCGGTTTGGGCTCAGTTGCTTTCTTCTCGGTGGCTTTCATGCTGGGTGTCTATTTCACCTTTGCCGCCGTGCAGGGTGACTATGGCCTGTTCCGACGGGTCGAGATTGCAGCGGAACGGGACGCTCTGTCGCGCGATCTGGCCAATTTGGATGCGGAGATCACCGAAATGGAAAACCTGACCCGCAGGCTATCGGATACCTATCTGGATCTGGACCTTCTGGATCAGCAGGCCCGCTCGGTTCTGGGCATGATCCGCGCCGATGAGATCGTGATCCGGTAAACCGCCCCACACCCGCTGCCCCATATTTTTTCGAAAACCTATCATCACGTGCCAGCCGGAATCCGCGTCTGGCGACGCTGCGTCACATTTGCACTCGCCAGACCGTCGCAAATGCTCTAAAAGATAGTTTAACGCTAAACTATCTGTCCGAAAGGGGGAGATCGCCACGATGGCTGCGCGAAAAACCACAAAGAAACCAAATGTTTCTGCGGAAGAGCTTAAAACCTACTACCGCGAAATGCTGCTGATCCGCCGATTCGAAGAAAAGGCTGGCCAGCTTTATGGCATGGGTCTGATCGGCGGGTTCTGCCACCTTTATATCGGTCAGGAAGCGGTGGTTGTCGGCCTCGAGGCGGCGGCACAGGACGGTGACAAACGCATCACCTCGTACCGCGATCACGGCCATATGCTGGCCTGCGGCATGGATCCGGGTGGTGTGATGGCCGAACTGACCGGGCGCGAAGGCGGCTTGTCCAAGGGCAAAGGCGGCTCGATGCACATGTTCTCGAAAGAGAAGCATTTCTATGGCGGCCACGGCATCGTCGGCGCGCAGGTTCCGCTTGGGGCCGGTCTGGCCTTTGCGGACAAGTACAAAGAAAACGGCGGCGTCACCTTCACCTATTTCGGGGACGGTGCGGCAAACCAGGGACAGGTCTATGAGACCTTCAACATGGCCGCCCTGTGGGACCTGCCTGTGGTTTTCGTGATCGAGAACAACCAATACGCCATGGGTACCGCTCAGGCGCGGTCGACCTCGACCAAGGACATCTACCACCGGGGCGAGGCGTTCGGCATTCCCGGCGAGATCGTGAACGGCATGGATGTGCTGGCCGTCAAGGAAGCCGGTGAAAAAGCCGTGGCCCACTGCCGTTCGGGCAAAGGTCCTTACATCCTTGAGGTCAAGACCTATCGCTATCGCGGCCACTCGATGTCCGACCCGGCCAAGTACCGGACCCGGGAAGAGGTTCAAAAGGTGCGCGAACAAAGCGACCCGATCGAGCATGTGCGTGAGCTGCTGCTGTCCGGCAAACACGCTTCCGAGGATGACCTGAAAGCGATCGACAAGGAAATCAAAGAGATCGTTAATCAGGCCGCCGAATTCTCGAAAGAAAGCCCCGAGCCTTCCGTAGAAGAGCTCTGGACCGATATTTACGCCTGAGAGGACGTCTAAGACATGGCAACCGAAATTCTCATGCCCGCCCTTTCGCCCACGATGGAAGAGGGCACGCTGGCCAAATGGCTGGTCAAGGAAGGCGACACCGTATCCTCGGGCGACATCATGGCCGAGATTGAAACCGACAAGGCGACGATGGAGTTCGAAGCAGTCGATGAAGGTATCGTCGGCAAAATCCTGATCGCCGAAGGCACCGAAGGGGTCAAGGTAAACACCCCCATCGCGATCCTTGTTGAGGAAGGCGAAGACGCCTCCGCCCTGCCCGCGGCTGCGCCCGCAGCCGCAGCGGTGGCCGAGGCCGCCCCTGTGGCGGTTGAGGCCCCCGCTCCTGCCCCGGTGGTCGATCTGTCCCCCGACTGGCCCGCCGATGCCGAAATGAAGTCCGAAACCGTGCGCGAAGCCCTTCGGGACGCCATGGCCGAGGAAATGCGCAACGACCAGGACGTCTTCCTGATGGGCGAGGAAGTCGCCGAGTATCAGGGCGCGTACAAAATCTCCCAGGGCCTTCTGGACGAATTCGGCTCCAAACGCGTGATCGACACCCCGATCACCGAACATGGCTTTGCCGGTATCGCGGTCGGTTCGGCCTTTGGTGGTCTGAAACCGATTGTCGAGTTCATGACCTTCAACTTCGCCATGCAGGCGATTGACCAGATCATCAACTCTGCCGCCAAGACGCTGTATATGTCCGGTGGTCAGATGGGCTGCCCCATCGTGTTCCGAGGGCCCAACGGTGCCGCCGCCCGCGTGGCCGCGCAGCACTCTCAGGACTACGCGGCATGGTACATGCAGATCCCCGGCCTGAAAGTCGTCATGCCTTATTCCGCAGCTGACGCCAAAGGCCTGCTGAAATCGGCGATCCGCGACCCCAACCCGGTGATCTTCCTTGAAAACGAAATCCTCTACGGCCGGTCCTTCGACATGCCGCAAGTGGATGACCTGACCATCCCACTGGGCAAGGCGCGCATCTGGCGCGAGGGCTCGGACGTGACCATCGTCAGCTTTGGCATCGGCATGCAATACGCGCTGGAAGCCGCCGACAAGCTGGCCGAAGACGGCATCAGCGCCGAAGTGATCGACCTGCGCACCATCCGCCCGATGGACACCGGCGCGATCATCAACTCGGTGATGAAAACCAACCGTCTGGTCACGGTCGAAGAAGGCTGGCCGCAAGGCTCGGTCGGCAGTTACATCAGCTCGGTGGTGATGCAGGAAGCGTTCGATTACCTCGACGCACCGGTCATCAACTGCACCGGCAAGGATGTTCCGATGCCTTATGCGGCGAACCTTGAAAAGCTGGCGCTGGTGACCACGGATGAGGTTATCGCGGCGGTCAAACAAGTGACCTACCGATAGGCAATGACCCCCGGGAACGTACATAATCCTGCGGGCGTGGACTGGCTTTTCGAAAGCCTCGTCTCGGCGCGCAAGGACAATAACCGTAACCTTCTTTATGTTTGTGCGGCGTTCCTGTTGGTCTCCTTTGTCAGCATCGCGTTCAATCTGGATGCCTTCGACCAGCTTCAGTTCGATCTGCTGTCGGTCGAAGGCAGTCTGACAAGCGCCTGGCCGATCCGGGCCATGCTGTGTGTCGCCTGTGTCGTGTCCTATGCCTCGGTCATTTACATCGTGCTCGAACAGCAGCGCCTGCAGCTGGGCATGGACTATCTGGCCGCCATCGAACACAGCGACGCAGCCGCCCTGGGCCAGTTCACCGAATGGCTTGAACAGAACCATCCGCGCGTCTCAAAGGCGCGCTCTGTGGTCGTGGGGGTGTTCGTCACCTTCTGCGCGGCCATTCTCCTGATCGATATCGCAACGCTGATCTACTCATTTTCGAAGTAAGAGGACATGAAGACATGCCCACCGAAATTCTGATGCCCGCCCTTTCGCCCACGATGGAGGAAGGCACGCTTGCCAAATGGCTGGTCAAAGAGGGCGACACAGTCTCTTCCGGCGACCTGCTGGCCGAGATCGAAACCGACAAGGCCACGATGGAGTTCGAGGCCGTTGACGAAGGCACTATCGGCAAGATCCTGATCGCCGAGGGTACCGAAGGCGTCAAGGTCAATACTGCCATTGCGATCCTGCTTGAAGATGGCGAAAGCGCTGACGATATCGCGGCCACATCTGCCAAGGCTCCTGAGGCGGCCCCAGCCGCCGCGGGTAACGAGGCTGCCGCGCCAGCGGCATCCGAGGCGCCCGCCCCTGCCCCGGCGGCCCCGGTCAAGGCAGATGGTGGACGGATCTTTGCCTCACCGCTGGCCCGTCGCATTGCCGCGCAAAAAGGTCTTGATCTGGCGCAGATCGCCGGGTCCGGTCCGCATGGTCGTATCGTCAAGGCGGACGTCGAAGGCGCAACCGCAACGGCCCTTGCCGCTGCCCCGGCACCCGCCGCAGCGGCTCCGGCGGCTGCTGCCCCGGCTGGCCCATCGGCAGACGCTGTCGCCCGGATGTACGAAGGGCGCGAGTACGAAGAAATCAAACTCGACGGGATGCGCAAAACCATCGCCGCGCGCCTGTCCGAGGCCAAGCAGACCATCCCGCATTTCTACCTGCGCCGCGACATCAAGCTGGACGCCCTGCTCAAATTCCGCAGCCAGTTGAACAAGCAGTTGGAAGGCCGTGGCGTGAAGCTGAGCGTCAATGACTTCATCATCAAGGCCGTCGCCAACGCGCTGCAACAGGTTCCGGCCTGCAATGCGGTCTGGGCAGGCGACCGCGTGCTGCAATTGAAACCCTCGGACGTGGCTGTCGCTGTCGCCATCGAAGGCGGGTTGTTCACTCCGGTCCTGCAGGATGCCGACACCAAATCACTCTCGGCCCTTTCGACCGAGATGAAAGATCTTGCTGGTCGCGCGCGCGAGCGCAAGCTGGCCCCGCACGAATATCAGGGTGGCACGTTTGCGGTCTCGAACCTGGGCATGTTCGGCATCGACAATTTCGACGCCATCGTGAACCCGCCGCATGCCGGTATTCTGGCCGTCGGTTCGGGGGTCAAGAAGCCTGTTGTTGGTGATGACGGAGAACTGGCAGTCGCCACCGTCATGTCCGTCACCATGTCGGTCGATCACCGCGTTATCGACGGCGCGCTTGGGGCGGAACTGCTGCAGGCCATCGTCGACAATCTGGAAAACCCAATGGTCATGCTGGCCTGAACGAATTTCTCCCGCCGGGTCCAAACCCGGCGGGAATTTTTACGATCACCGCCATGATGTGAGCGGGCGTGATCGCCCGGGCAATTGCCCAACACCCGATCCCATACCACCTTGGATGCATAGACAACCCAGATGCACAGGTGCGCCATGGCTTTCGGAACTACCACAAAAACCCTGTTACTGGTCGCTTTGACAGCGACCGCGCTGCCCGCTGCGGCCATCGCCAAGCCCAACAGCTATCCGGGTGAGAATTCAAAGTTCAAATCCAGCGACCCCGCCGTGATCGCCCAGCAAAAAGCCGAGCAGAAACAGCGCTTTGAAGAGCGGAAAAAACGGCGTCAGGAAAGAAGGCTCAAGCGGTTGAACCGAAAGAAGAACCGCTTGAACTGATCCTTACTGGTCCTTGCCCAGCATGTGATCCATCGAGATCGAGGGCTGATCGCATCCGGCCTCGCCCACGATCTTGGCGGGAATACCGGCCACGGTTTTACACGATGGCACGGGTTGCAGAACCACGGACCCGGCCGCGATACGGCTGCAATGGCCGACCTCGATATTGCCCAGAACCTTGGCTCCGGCACCGATCAGAACACCGTTCCCGATCTTGGGATGGCGCTGTTCCTCTTCCTTGCCGGTCCCGCCCAACGTCACCGAATGCAGCATCGAGACATTGTCGCCCACAACCGCCGTTTCGCCGATCACGATGGAATGGGCGTGGTCGATCATGATGCCCTTGCCGATCTTGGCAGCCGGGTGAATGTCGATCCCGAAAATCTCGGACGAGCGCATCTGGAAGAAATAGGCCAGATCGTGCCGGCCCTTGGTCCACAGCCAATGTGCAACCCGGTAGGCCTGCATAGCCTGATAGCCCTTGAAATACAGAATCGGCTGCAACAGGCGGTGGCACGCCGGATCGCGTTCATAGACAGCCATCAAATCGGCCCGCGCCGCTTCGACCAGGCTTGGATCGTCGGCATAGGCCTCATCCACGATCTCGCGCAGGACCATCATCGACATCTCGTTCGAGCACAACTTGGCCGAAACCCGATAGGATAAAGCCCGGTCAAGGCTGCGATGGTGCAGGATACAGGCATGCACCAGCCCGCCCATCAGCGGCTCTTGCTCCACCGCTTCGGTGGCTTCCGAGGTGATGCGATCCCAAACCGGGTCGACTTGTGTCACATGGCTGCGCTTTTTGAACATAGCTTTTGATCCTTTGCTGCGCCTAGAATGCCATTTAGTGGCAAAAACACCAAACGCAAACCCGTGAACTGCATCGCAACGAAAATGAATGAGTCCCAGCGCCGTTATTTCGAGACACAAATTCGCGAGCGATTGGCCAAATTGGCGGCACTTTCTGCCTCGGGGCAGCAGGCACAGGCTGTGGTGGAATTGGATCAGCAAGCGGTCGGACGGCTCAGCCGCATGGATGCGCTGCAAAATCAGGCCATGGCCAAGGCGCAGCAGGCCAACCGGGATATTGAAGCCCACCGCCTGAACGTCGCCTTGCAACGCCTTGAGGACGGTGAATACGGCTATTGCGAGGATTGTGGCGAGCGGATTCCCGATGGCCGCCTGAAGCTGGATCTGGCGGCCAGTAAATGCGTCAGCTGTGCGTCCGGCTGATGTGAAAACGGATCAACTGTCGCAGAACCATCTCAAAACACTGACAATATTGCACGTCGTCAAACCCCGGCTCATCCGCCAGAACCCGTGTACGCGCCGTGGCCATCAACGAACCATTGCCATAGAGCGGATGCAGACGTCCGGTTTTCTGAACATGGGCGTCGGCCAGTTCCGCCTCGGCAATCATCTGCACGCACAGGCGCGTGCGGCTGGGATGCGGCGCGGCCAACAAGGCCCGCGCCGCCGAACTGAGATCGCCGTGAAGAACCGGGCGCATGGCGGCGATTTACCCAACCGCCACGCGCGCCGATGCGCCCGGTCCGAATATGGCCGAGACCTGCGCGATCTCGATCTCGAACGGTCCGGTCACGCCATCCGCCATTCGCATCGCCGTTGAATAGGTCCAGCGGGGCTGGGTCGTGAGGTCTTCGCGAATGACCGCGCCGCCCGAGTGGACCCGAACGAGATAAGACTCGGTCTCTTCGCCCAGCGGAACATCCAGACCAGACCAATCATCACCGTCCAGACGGGTGCGCCGGACCCATGTCGCCTGATGACCGGCGGAGGTCTGACGCACCGCCAGATGCGCGGGGGAATAGGGCCGCAACCCGTTGCCGTCGAAGGCGTGAATCAGGTGCTCATAAGCCGGATCATCATAGCCGCGCGTTGCCGGTCCGATGCGATAGTGCTTGTCCACACGCCGCTCGGTCCGCAGCAGGTTGATCTGCGAGACGCTGTCATTCAGCAGCACAAAGAGTGAGCCATCGGGCCATGCGTCCGGCATCAAGGCATCCGTCCCCAACTGCCCCCGCAAACGCCCGGACAAGGCATAGACACCGGGGCTTTCGAGATGGGCGCTTGAGAACTGGAAAATCTCCCAGTTGCCGGGCGTTCCATCCCCGATGGCCGCCAGATTGAGACCGTTCAGCAAAGACTCGCGCGGTTGGGATTCCAACTGGCCGTCAATCAACCGGACCCGCAGTAGCGGGCCGTTATCCCAGACCCCGGCACTCGCGCGCCGCAGGGGCGTTTCGGTCAGGCCAATCGTCGCCGGGGCAGTGATCACGTCGCTTAACGTATAGCCCTGATCATTGGTCGAGCTGTAGACGGCAGCATTTCCCGGCCATGGGTCCGCTGCAACAGCCAGATACGGGGCATGCGGCACCTCGGCCCCTGTGATCAGCGGCAGGTCCATGAAGACCGGCAAAACGGGCACCGGTGCAAGATAGGGCCGGACGGTCGGGGGTTCGTCTTCGATGTCCGACAGCTTGTAGACACCGTGTTCGATGCGCACCGCGTCGGCCAGTTGCAAACCGGCGCTTTCCAGCCGATCGATCCGGTACCGCGCACCGGTGTCGTCGTCAGACAACCGCACCACGTCCCCTGCCCCCAGATGCATCATGGAGGGCGGCAGCGCGAAACGCGCCGAGTCACGAGACACCCGCGCCTCGCTCAACCACCGCTCAGCGGTTTGCCGCCCCTCGCCGCGCGTCATCGACAAGGGCATTTCGTTGATCGCGACAGAATGAGTTTTGTCGTCGGGCAAAATTGCCTCTTCCGCCACAATATCGTGGTCAGAGTCGGATTGGACAAAGCGCAGACGGACCCGACCGGTCATCTCGGCCTCGGCCTCGCGGCGGTATTCGACTGTGCCGTCAAGATCGGTGCTGATCGCCAGGTGATCCGGGTCCAAATCAATGGCACCAAAACCGTCCCGCATCTGGAACCGCAACACGCCATCCCGCTCGATTGCGTCAAACCCATAGCGCAGCATCAGCGGTTGCAGAGCCGAGCGCGCGTTGGTGACATCCTCGATCACATAGCCGCGCACCACGCCGTACAGGCCGCTGACGTCAATATCGGTGACACCCGCGCCATGGCAGATCTCGGTCACGACCGAGGCCAGCGTCCGCGCACCGGACCGGCCATTCAGCCAATGACCACGGGCATAGTTCGCCCCGTCGCTCCATTTTCCGCGCCGGTTCGGAAAGGCCGGGAACGGTCGCGCATCCCACGCCCAGACATAGGCATTCGACAGATCCACCATGGGCTTGCCATAGACGGGTGACTTCGGGTTGACCTGAGGATCGGTCCAATAGGTCAGCATCGCTGTCAGATACTGAACCTGAATGAAATCGTCGCGCATCCCGTTCGAGTAGGCCGGAAGCCGGGATTCCGAGGATTTGGGGTCCAGAAACTTGTTCGGCTGGTTCGTGCCCTTGTCAATGGCGGCGCAGCCCAATTCCGTGAACCAGATCGGTTTCGACCCCGGCACCCAATCGGTCGGGTTTGCCTGCCTCACACCATCAATCCGGTCGTGATGCGTGTTCGACCACCAGTTGCGCAAATCCTTGTACCGCCAGATCCACGGCTCATCATGCTCGCCATCCTCGATCGGAGTGCGAATTTGCGCCACGTCCTCTTCCGGCGAGGCATAGTACCAATCATACCCCTCGCCGCCTTCGATATTGCTGCGAAGGTAGTCCAGATCGTAGATCGACGGTGCGCCTGCGGCGGCATCCAGATGATCCTCACCGTCGCGCCAGTCGGACAGGGGCATGTAGTTGTCGATGCCGACAAAATCGATGTCATCATCTGCCCATAAGGGATCGAGGTGGAACAGGCGATCACTGGTGCCGGGTGGCTGATAGCCGAAATACTCACTCCAATCCGCCGCATAGCCGATTTTCGTGTTTGGACCCAAAATCTTGCGCACCTCGGATGCCAGCGCGCGCAGCTGCGCCACCGCCGGGAACCCGTCGGCACCGCGGATCTGAGTCAGGCCCCGCATCTCGGACGCAATGCAGAAGGAATCGACCCCGCCCGCGGCCTTGCACAACGCCGCATAATGCAGAATGAAGCGGCGAAGGCCCCATTCCTGCGGACCGGTATAGGTGACAACGCCGTCGCCAACCACAAAATCGCTGGCGCGTGCCGTCCCGAAGAACTGCGCCACCTGCACATCCGCCGAGATGGTTTGATCCGGCGATCCGGTACGTCCCGGCGCGATATTCAAGGTGATGCGCCCGCGCCATGGCAGGTGCGGCTGGTTGGCGTTATCAGACCAGGGGTCAGGCAAACCGTTGCCCTTCAACTGCTCCATCAGAATGAACGGATAGAACATGACCCGCTTGCCGCGCTGTTTCAGGTGCCGGATCGCCTCGACCACAGAAGCATCCGCCGGGGTTCCGCCATAAACCGGGCGATTGTCGTCATGCGCTACGATCTGAGCGTAACTGCGCCGGACGCCCGAGACACGCCATGGCATCCCCTGTCCATCCGCATCCCGACGCTCGACCTTTGGCCGAATTTCGCAGGACGCGCAGCGCAGATCATCCCCGAACCACGAAACGATAAGCGAGGCGGCGTCGCATCCCGGCAGTTCCCGTCCCAACGCCCGCGTGGACGACACCAGATCGGTCCGACCTGATGCCGAGCTGACATTGGCCGGTGCGTTCTTGCCGTAGCCCAGCGCATAGTTCACTTGCTGACTGGCCAGCGCATATTCACCCGTGCCGGGCATCAGCGCGACGCCCTGCACCAGTTGGGGAAGCGAGGTTTCATAGTCTGGCATGTCGCTCTGTGAGGGACGCACAACTTCGAAAGAGAATTGCGGGACGCGGTTGCCGAACGCGGCAAGCTGAAAATCCTCGATCACCACATAAGCCGTACCGCGATAGGCCGGAACATTTCCCGCGCCCTCAATCGCCTCGATCAGCGGGTCCGGCAACTGATTTGCCGTACCGCGATAGATGCGCATGTTCAGGCTGTTGTGCTCCAGCTCTTCCCCATCGGCCCAGATACGCCCGACATCGGCAATCGTACCGACGCCAACGGCAATCGCCAGCGAGATCGAGTAGCTGTAGGTGACGGTCGTAACCTCGGGGGCTTTGGGCTTGCCTTTGCCACCCCCGCCGCCTTCGGTGGTTTCACTGCGGGTTTCCAGAAAGTCCGATGCCCAGATCACCTGCCCGCCGACCCGCATCCGGCCAAACACGGTCGAAACCGGGGCACCCTCGCCTGTCTCGGTCAGGCGAAACCGGTCCATGCGGCCGGTTTCCACCACTTCACTGCCGCCGCCCATGACGGATTGGCTCAGAAATCTCTGATCAATCACACGTCCCAGTGTGGCCCCGACGGCGCGGCCAATGATGGCAGTCGAAAGGCCCGCAACCGTACCACCGATTGAGCCGCCCAGCGCAGCCCCGGCTGCGGATAATAGAATAGTCGCCATCAGCGGTCCTCCAACGGGAATTCAAAACAAGCGACCACGCGGCGACGCCACGGATCGCTGAGTGCGTTTTCCACAACGCCATATCCGGAATAGGCATGAATGAATCGCGGGACCGCGCCGATGCCGGTCACAATCCCAAGATGCTTGGCAACGCCAGCGTCACGCATGCGGAACAACACCACATCCGCCGGGGCCAGATCCGCGATTGGCTTTTCGGTCAGATGACGCTGCGCCGCCGCCCACATCCGTTCCTCGCCCTGAGGTTCGGACCAATCCATGCTGTAGATCGGCACCTCTTCGGGCTCCTGCCCGATTTGCGCCCGCCACACACCGCGCAAAAGCCCCAGGCAATCCGTGCCCGCCCCCTTGGTCGAGGCCTGATGGACGTATGGCGTACCAAGCCAATCGCGCGCCTCGTCCACGATATCCTGTCTGTTGGGCTTCACCGCCTGCTTCCCCCTTTGTTCGGATTGCTTTTCTTGGGCACAGCCATCATCCAGTCTTCGCCCGGAAGATCAGGGAACCCTTGGAAATTCAGCAGGTTGTTGAACTTCAACCGGCAGGTGCGCATGCGTTTGTCACATCCGGCGGTCAGACGGACGCGGTCGCCCAAGGCAAGCCCGCCGCCAATGCTGGACCACATGGTGATCTCTCGCCCACCGGCAGTTTTCTGATCCGTCTTGATCGAGGACCAAAGCCCACTGGCAGATCCGGACAGCACGTCCAGACGCCCGCGCTTGAACCACCCGGACGCAAAGGCCGCTCCACCCGCCAGTCGGATCTGAGTGCCCCCGTCGAACCCGACGATATCCGCTTCAACCCAGAAACCTTCAACTTCTGTATTGAACCGGCAGGACCGGTCGCCAAGGACGGCGGTGCAGGGCTTTTGATACACCCGCCCCACGGGCCGGTTCAGCAAATCCGTCAGCCCGCGCAATTCGGCATGAAAAGCACCACCAGCGCGCCGCAACTCACCAATTGAACCGCGAAACTGCAAAATCCGCTGGTCCGGATTGGCCCAATTGACCAGCCAGGCCCGTACCTGAGCGCCATCGAACCGACCGGCTTCAATGTCCTCCTCGCGCACAGCTGCATCGGACAACGCACCCATCGCTTCGGTATTGTCGATTGACAGGCCGGTGGCCTGCTCGATGGCGGCGGCGGTCAAGCCGGTGCTGGCCTTGAAGGTCAGACCCTCGAAGGTCAGCGCCAAATCGTGATCGGTGAACCCGTATTCCTGCCCATCCGTGCGCGTTATCGCCCAGCAGCGGCAAACCGTGGTCAGCCCGCTTTGCAGATGACCATGCAGTCCCTGAACATCTCCGGCCATCAGACACGCACCTCGACCACGGGAACATTCGGGACGTCACCGGCCTGAAAGCTGGCCACGCTGGTCTGGATCTTGTCAGTGTCGAACCGGACCGGCACGTCAAACTCGTACCCTGCCGTGATCTCGACCCCTTCGGGTGGCGGATCAGAAAAGGTCACTAAGCCGGTGTTCAGATCGACCTCAAAATCCACGCCCTCGCGCACGGCGTCCTGATCCAGCCCCAGCACAACTGTGCCCAGAACCGGCTTGGTGATCGGACGCATATAGCTGACGCCGCCGGATGTATAGGTCTTGACCAGTTGAAACGCGGCGCGCACCCCGTCGCCCAGTGCGATGACCTGATCATCCATCGCAACATCTGCCGAGGCCACGCCGGACTTGAAATCAGACCAGTCCTTCCAGCGGAAGCCGAACATCTGCCCCTGTCGCGCCTCGAAGAAGGAAATCAGCGTCTCGATATCGTCCAGTGAGCGCATGCCCAGCCCCGCATCATAGCGACGGCGCGAATGCGCCCAGGGTGTGTTGCGCTCTTCGAACCCGTTGGCCAGCGTCACGATATCGGTGCGCCTTTCTGGCCCGCCGACCGAGCCAAAGCTCAGGCTGGCCGGAAATCTGACCTCGTGAAAATTCATGATCTGCTCCCGGAATTATCTGTTGCGATTGCCGCGCCCCAGGGCCCGGCTCATCTGTGCCGCGATCTGGCCCTGGCTGCGGCGGAACCCCTGAACGTCAGGTGTTGTGATGTTCATGACGACATTGACCGCGCGCCCACCGCCCGAGGTGCGCACGCCCAGCTTGCCATCCGGCCCGCGGGCCAAGGGCATGATCGCCTCGGGGCCCGCCTCACCCATCAGCCCCGTGCCGCCCCGCATCGGGAAGGTGGTCGGGCCGCTGATCACGCCGCCATTGGCAAAGGGCATCACGCGCCCCTGACTGAAGCTGCCGCCATCGGCAAAGGGCAGAACCCCTTGCACCACGCTGCCGACTGTGTTGGCCAGCAACCCGCCAAAGTGATCCGTCACCGGCTTGATCGCTGCCGCATAGGCCGTCTGGATCAGCGAGTTCTTCAACACGTCCAGCGCATCCGACAGGTTCATCCCGTCCAGCACAACGCCGTCAAAGGCCTTGCGCAACCCGCTGGACATGCCGCGTTCCAGCGTGGCGACATCCTTGCCGGTTTCTTCAAAAGCTGCGCTGATGCGCTTCATCTGCCCGTCAAACGCCGCTGCCATGCTGGCCGCATCACTCAGCGAGTCGCCCAGTGCCTCGCCCCGTTCCTGCAGGTCGTCAAACCCGTCACGATCCGTCATCACGCTCTCCTAGTTGCTTGTCCGGGTAGGCCGCCAACAGCGCGTCCAGTCCGGCGCGGTTCATCGCGGGAATCCCGGCGCCTTGCCCCAGCATCAGCCGCAGCTCGGCAGGGGTCAGACGCCAGAACTGTTCCGGCGTCAGGCGCAAGCCGACGAAACCGGCCCGCATCAGAACAGGCCAGTCGAACCCGCTCATGCGCCACCCGGCACCATGAAGGCCCGCGCCAGTAGTTCTGCCGCCGCTTTTGCGCCTGCCATGGGGCCGCCTGTGATCTCGGCATGCATCACATCGGCCCGCGCCACATCGGCCCCACCGCCGCGCAATCCGGCCACGATCAGCGCCAGCACATCACTGCTGGAATAGGCCCCACCTTCGAACCGCTGCACCAGATCGACCAGCGACCCGGCCTGCAGTTCCTGCTCCAACTCCGCCAAGGCACCCAAAGTCAGTTTGAGCACCCGCCGCTCCCCATCGATGGTCAATGCCACCTCGCCCGTCCACGGATTGGCCATCAGAGCGCCGTGAAGCTCAGCGCACCGGCGCTTGCCAGGCTCATCTCATAGGTCGCCTCGCCATTGTGCGAGCCTGCGTATTCGATGCCGGTCACCTGAAACGGGCCTTCGACAATGCCGAAATCGGGAATGATCACCTGAAAGCCCGGCGTCTCACCATCAAAGAACAACTGCCGCGCGCGCTCATCCGTGCCTTCGTCCCGAAACACGCCCGAGCCCGAGATCGAGGCCGACTTAACCCCCGCCCCCGACAGCAACTCACGCCAGCCGCCCTGGCTTTCCAGCGTTGTCACATCCACACTTTCCGCGTTGAAACTGATCCGCGTGGCGCGCAGGCCCGCGATGGTCTCGAACAGGCCCGTGCCGTTCATATCCACTTTGACCAACAGGTCTTTTCCGTTCTGGGCAGCCATGTGCTCTCTCCGTTGATTGCTTAGTCGTCTTCCACGCGGGCGCGGAATCTCAGGTCGATCTGGCGGATCGCGCCGCCTGTTCCGGTGCGCCGGGCGCGGGCACGTTCGAACCACAGCCCAACCAGACGCCCCCGATCCAGGGTCAGGTCCGCGCCTTCCAGCGCATCGCACACTGCCCCGGCCAGCATCTTGGCCGCGCTGAAACCAGCCGCCTCGGACACCACGGAAACCGTGAACCGATGCAATGCACCCGCGCCGGATTTGTCCGAGGCTTCCCGGACCTCCTCCGGGCCTAGCGTCACGTAGGTCTCGGGCACGGTTCCGATGGGCACCGCGTCATAGATCGCGCCACCGGATTGGGCGCTGACATCGGCGTCGTTCGAAAGCTGTTGAAACACCGCCGCCTGCAAAGCAGCTGAAACGCCGTAACTCATGCCGCCACCTCTTCATCTGCGAAACAGGTCAGATACCGGCCCTGTGGGTCCCGATCCGCGACCGCGCGGATCACAAAGCGGCGCGCGCCTTCCACGAAACGCTGATCCGGCGAAGGCCGCATCGAGGACCCCTCGGGCGCGCCGCGCACGACAATGCGATAGCCAACGCGCGACACCGGCACCCCGGCGATGGATCGCTCGGACCCGCTGCGCGCTGTTATCTCGGCCCATACTGTGCCTAGCGCCTCCCAGGTCTCGGCAAAGCCACCCGCACCGTCGGCCACGCGTATGGGGGCCTCAAGCACCAGCTTGCGGTTCAGATGCGGAGCGCTCATTGGGTCACCCCTGCGCCAAAGCGTACAATCCGGTAGCGCTGGATCAGGCTGGTGACGCCAAAGGGCATGCAGCCCGCGCCAAGCGCTGTTTCATCGCGATATTCGTAGTAATGGGCAGCAAGCAGCAGCACCGCCTGCCCCAGATCGGCGGGCAATCCGCCCCAATCCACCGACAGCCCGGCGGTGAAATCAATCTTCACACTGCCCCCGGTCGGGACCTTGGGCAAAGCAGTCGCCACAGGCCGCAGCCGGGGGCGCTGACTGTCGCGCTCCAGCCGATAAGCACCGTCATCGGCAACGCTGTCCACGCCAGCCGCGTCGGTAACCGTGACCACATCAATCGCCGAGACCGGGGCAGCCGGCAAAACCTCGCCAGACCGATCGCGCCAGCCGTTCAGGCTCCAGGAAAAAGCGCGTTCAATCAGAACCTTGCCCGTGCGCGCCTCAATCGCCGCAATCGCTGCCCGCAGAAAACCCTTCAGCACCTCGTCCTGCACATTGTCCTCGGCAAAGCCTGTGCCCAGCCGCAGATGCGCCTTGAACTGATCCACCGGCAGCGCCGCATCCGCGATGGCGGTTTCTTCGATCAACATCATCCATTCACTCCGCAATCTCGGCCCCCTCCGGGGGTCGTCACTTCAGGAAATTGGCGGGCACGCGCCGCCCCACGTTGCTCGGACGGAGGGGAGCAGCTAGACAACGCGGGGGATCTCACCCCGGCCCGCGCCCGCCGCCCGAGGGGCCAATGGCCCCCCGGATCCGTCACCGCTTAGGCAGTGCCGAATTTCAGCAGCTTGATCGCAGCAAAATCGCTCACGTCACCGCCGACGCGCTTGGTCGCGTAAAACAGGACATGCGGCTTGGCGCTGAACGGGTCGCGCAGCACGCGCAGATCGGGGCGTTCGGCGATGGTGTAGCCCGCCTGGAAATCGCCAAAGGCAATGGCAAAGCTGTCGGACGCCGCATCCGGCATATCCTCGGCAATCAGCACCGGATAGCCCATCAGACGCGCAGGCTCACCAGAGGCCAGACCGTCCGACCACAGGAAGCGGCCATCGCTGTCCTTCAGCTTGCGGATCTGACCGGCGGTTTTCGAGTTCATGACGAAGGTGCCATTGACCCGGTACTGCGCGCCCAGCGCGTAGACCACATCGACAATCGCATCCGCATCAACGCCGCCATCGATGCCGGTGGCCACATAGCCCAGGCTTCCCCACGACCAGGTGTCATTCGCCACCGCACGGTGGATCATCAGGCCCTTGGGCTTGTCGATCCCATCCCCGTTGATAAAGGCTGCGGCCTCGGCACGGGCGAACTTGTCCGCGATGCGACCGGCCAACCAGCCTTCGACGTCAAACGCGCTGTCATCCAGCAGACGTTGCGAGGCCTTGGGCAGCGCACTCAGCTCGTGCAGCGGGATCGAGATACGGTCAATCACCGGCGTCGAGGTCTCTGCCGTAGTCGACGCCTCATCCACCCAGCCCGCGCCCACATCGGTATGGTCGATCAGCACGTCGAACGAGTTCGCCTCGACATTCACCACCGACGCAATCGAACGGATCGAAGCGGTCGAGTTCAGCACCGACTTGACCGTCTCAGCGGTTTGCGGATCGACCAGATAGCCGCCATCGCTGTTGACCGCGGTGGACAGCGATTTCGCTTCCATCTCGAGCCCGCGCAGCCCGTCATCCTCGCCGGACCGCACATAAGCGTCGAACGCCTTCTGATGCGGTGCGCCGTCTTCGATCGAGGCCGCAAGATGCGGACGCGCCGCGATGGTTGATTTACGATCCAGCATGGTCAGTCGCTCTTCTGTCTGTTGCAGTTTGGTTTTAACTTCGGCCTTGAGGCCCTTGAATTCATTCACGAAGCCAGCCATCGCCTGCTTCACCTCCTGAACCAGGGGCGCACCCTCTCCGGTCAAGGCCGGGGTCTCGGTCTTGCTCATCAGCACTTCCTTATTGGGGGGTTGCGGCGCTAGATCCGCGCCAGCTCCTGCCGGGCATCTCGGAACACCTCGGCAATACTGCGCCAGGTGAACGCGGTTTCGGGGTCTGCCCCTTTCGCCGCCACCCGCGCACTGGGCAGCATCGGGAAGGTCACCAAAGACACCTCCCACAGCTCCAGTTCGGTCAGGACCCGCTGGCCCTTGTCATTCTTCACGGCCCGCTTGGTGCGATAGCCAATCGACAGTCCGTCCATGGCACCGGCGCGGATCAGTTCCGCTGCCTCGCGGCCCTTCTGCGTCGCCTCCAGCAGACGTCCCTTGACCCAAAGGCCCCGGTCATCCTCGCGCACCTCGTCCCAGACGCCGATGGGCTGGGCCGGGTCGTGCTGCCACAGCATCTTGACCCGCTGACCCGCCTCGGCCAGCCCGGCCAGCGAGCTTCGATACGCCCCGCGCTGCACCACATCGCTGCCCTGATCGACCTGCCCGAACAGGCTGGCATAGCCTTCAATCACCGCATCATCCGAGACGGACAGACCGTCCCCAAACCGCGCGAATTTATGTTCCAAATCCATGAACTTCTCCATGTAACTCACTGACTTTATGGCGCCGCCACAAGGAATGACTGAAACGCCTGCGCCAGGATCACCGCCGCCACGCCATAGACCGTCAGCCACAACCGCCGCTCCAGCCGTTCCATCATCTCTTCGATCTGATCCAGTCGCCGACAGAGGTGAGCGTGCTGGATCTCGGCCACCCGCTCATGCGCGGCCAGACGCAGGCCCGGCGCGCATTCGAACGGGGGATACCCCTCAGCCATCGGCACGCTCCGGCAGCCCCAGCAAAGCGCGCTTCTCGGCATCGCTCAGGAAATCGGCCCCGTTGACCCGCGCCCATTGCGCATCGCGTTCCGCCGACAATGCGGGCACCTGATCCAGATCGGGCTTCAACACCAACTCCTCGCCGGTAAAGCCCGCCAGCCAGTCCGACACCGCCGCCGCCACCCGCGTCACCAGGGGCAACACGGTCAGGCGATAAAACGCCCGGTTGGCCTCCTGATAGTTCGAATAGGTCGCGTCGCCCTGAATCCCCAGCAGCATCGGCGGGACCCCAAAGGCCAGCGCGATCTCGCGGGCGGCGGCTTCCTTGGTCTTTTGAAACTCCATATCCGAGGGCGAGAAACCCATCGGTTTCCAATCCAGCCCCCCTTCCAGAACCATCGGCCGCCCGGCATTCCGCGCCCCGCGATAGTTCTGCTCGATCTCGTCCGACAGACGACGGAACTGATCCTCGGCCATCACCCCATGGCCATCGCCCTTCCACACCAGCGCCCCCGAAGGCCGCGCCGCATTGTCCAAAAGCGATTTCGACCACCGCGACGCGCTGTTATGCACATCAATCGCCATCGCCGCCGCCTGCATCGGCGAAAACCCATAGTGATCATCCTGAGGGTGGAACGATTTGATATGACAGATATTTTCCGCCGCGAACCGATGCTTCTTGCCACCGACCGCGTAATCATACGCCTTAGGCCAGCCATCCGCCCCCGGCACCACGCTCATCCGATCCGAGCGCAACACATGTAGCTCTACCGGCAAGCCTTCCTCGGCCTGTACAGCCTCAACATAAGCATTGCCCGACAGCAGCAACTGCCCGAACAGGGCCTCCATCAACTCCGCCCGTCCCTGCGCCGCATTCGGACGGCGCATCAGCGACAGGATCGGATGAGTATCAAACCGCTGCGCCTGATCCTGCAACACCAAAGGCAGAGCCGCCGCCGCCTCGGCAATAAGCTTGACCGAGCGAAACCCCACCGGGTTCCCCGAAAACCCAGTCCGCGTCAGCGACACCGCGTCCCGAGGGCTCCACGCCACGCGCCCGCCCGTCTGCCACGCCACCACAGGTCCCGCCGCGCTCGCCTTCGCCTCGGGTGCCTCGCCAGCCGATCCACGACGCAAGAAATCGAATACCATCTGTGCTCCTTTCTGCCGCCGCTCTGCCCGGCTTGTTGAAAGGAGTTATGACGGAAAGAAGTTTAGGGCTTGGGAATGGGGCGTACGGCGGTTGGGCAACGGCCCTAAAGCTCCTTTGCTGCAATCAAACTAAACAAAGGTGTAGCGGCGAATGGTTGTGGCTCCACAAAATACCAAGACAAATGCCCCCGTCTTGCTTTCATCTTAATGCTATGCAGAGTATGAGCGCTGAGATTAAGTGATTGCTTACCTCTGCCGATAAGTGCGTGAGGTTTCTTCGAAGCACGTATTTGGGGTTGTAAATTTGCGTCTACTTCTTATTCCACTTCTTGCTGCAGGGTTAGTTGCATTCAGCTCTGCAACCAAAAGTCGTGCGAGTGAATCGCTTTCCGTTAGTACATTTGCCGCGCCACAGCACTTCGTTTCTTACCTTCTCCAGCATGATCGAGGTGTTGGGAAATTTGATCGGAATCTGACTTGGGTCAATCCAGACGACTCCGATGTCTTAGTGATTTTTCTTTCGGACTCTAAGGATGGTAAATTTATCCCTGCGGTTCTGCAAACGCCCCTGATTAAAGTTATGTCGGTGGTCGATACTCATCTATACAGATTATCCGAGGACAACTTCGGCAGCTCTATAAAGTCTGACGTTTTTGTGTTTTCAGTAAATTTGCTGAAACTCAAAATGGATATGACTGGCACTTCCCCAGAGGACTTGGAGAATTCGGAGTATCTGTCGTGTTTTTCCGCGGGGCTGGTGAACTCGTTCTATGAACTTGGACATTTAGTAGCGGATTACTCAAAGATCGGGGACATTTGCGATGTGATGATTATCAAGGAAAACCGCTAAACTGGAATGTGCGCATCCCAAGATGTCCCCATCAAGAACAGTCTTTCCAGGCAAAGAAGAAGACGAGTTGATTACGGGTATTACAGGGACAATGCGATCTGTGGGCTTCTGTAACTTAACCAAATAGGAGCCTCACAAACTCCGCACCCTCGGCCACCGAAACGCTCCCGCTGGTCCCACAACCAACTCATGCAGTGCCCAGACCAGCGCGTCGACTCGGTCGGGCGAACCCTGCCCCTCGAACCCGCGCGCGGTCATCTGGCACATCTGCTCCTCCAGCGCGTCCAGCCCGGCCACGTGGCTCACCCGCCCCTGCTCGTACAACGCGGCCACAGGCTCGGCCCGCGCGACCTTGCCGCGGGAGGCCCGCACTGCGCGATAAGGGACCAGAGGATCCACCTGCCGCACCACCTCTTCCACCAGCTGCCCGCCCTGATTGACCTCGGCCACCAGACGTTCGGCCCCGAACTCATCCATTGCGTCAATCGCCGCCTGCGCCCAGCCCGCCGGGCCAACGCCCTGCACCGTCCGGTCGGCCAGCACATAGGCGCGCCAGTCCCCGGGCGGCCCCTGCACCTGCGCGCCAACCACCACGATCCCGCAAGCATCTGCGCCTGAACCGGATGTCACCGCCGGGTCCAGCGCCACAACGATCCGATCCAAATCGGGCACCTGCGCACAGCGCGCCGCCTCTAGCATCGAGCCCGTCCACAGCGCCCCCTCCGCGTCAGACAGCAGCACACCATCCAACTCCTGCCGCCCTAGCCGCGTACCCGCATAACGGGCGCGTACCTCGTCCAGAAATGACTCCGCCAGATTGGCCCGGTTCGCCTCAGTCGGCGCGTGGGTCTGGACCGTGGACGGAGAGGCCAGTAATTCCTTCAAAACCTTCACATTCCTTGGTGTCGTGGTCACACAGACCCGAGGCCGATCCCCCAAACGCAAAGCAAATTGCAGCATATCCCAGGTCTCGCCCGCCTTTTTCCATTTGGCCAACTCATCCACCCAGGCCGCATCGAATTGCGGGCCGCGCAGCCCCTCGGGATCATGCGCGGAAAACGCCTGCGCCTCGGCCCCATTGGGCCAGATCAGTTTGCGCTCGGACGCCTTCCACACAGGCCGACGATCCGGTGGCGAGCATTGCAATATCCCACTGTCGCCAAAGATCATCACGTCGCGCACCTGATCGAAGGTCTCGCCAACCAACGCCACGCGACTGGCCTCGCCACGATCCAACGGCTTGGCCCCCTCGACCACCCGTCGCACCCATTCAGACCCGGCGCGCGTCTTGCCCGCGCCACGCCCGCCCATGATCACCCAGGATCGCCAGTCCCCCTCGGGCGGCAACTGATGCGGCAGCGCCCAGAACTCGAACAGGAAAGGGAGGGCACACAGCCCCCCCTCCCCGATCTCACTCAGAAATCTCTCCCGCACCGCAGCATCGGCGGAGGCGAGCCAACCTGCACCCGATTTCAAATCGAGCGCGCTCAAGGTCGAGCGCATAGCCCCCTTGGGCAATTCCGGCTTGTCTGTGATGTTGTTCGACAAAGTTTGCCTCCACTTTCTGGCACGTTCGGATCAGCCCCTCCAGCTGACCGAGTTGCCGTGCTGAACCAGCAAGATCTGCATCCTCCCCGGCTCCGATCTGCCTGCGCAGTTCTTCCGCTGCCTGGCGCAGATCGCGAATGGATCGCTCAAGCGACTGCAACAAGTCAGCCGTCTGGGAAATCCGCTCTTCCGGGGTAATCAAAGTCATGTTTGCCTGTGACCTCATGCGTGAGTTTTCTCCGCACGAGAGAAACGAAAAACGGCCACCGGGTCGCCCCGGGGCCGTTGCCCACCTCTTCTAGCATGGCACAATCGATATAGAAAAAAGTGCGCGAAGTCAATGCTTTACGCAACACACGCGCAACACGCACCGTGCGGCCTGTTTACACTTCGCCGTCAATCTCCTGACGATTTCAGGCCTTACCCCCGCGCGATTTCCAACAATGCCGCGCTGACGATCAGGGTCGCGCCGATGAATTCGCGCAGCCCAAAAGGTTCGCCCGAGAACACGGCAGCGGAAATCAGGCCAACGACAATCTCGCTCATCAAAAGCAAACCGACCCGCGCAGGCGTTAACAGCGTTGCGGGCCAAATTGTCAGAAAAATCATCGGCAGCGTGTATAGGACCGACAGCAGCGCAATCGGAAGCACCCGGACAATAACGTCGCTCTGCTCGCTCAACGCGCCCGCGCTGAAGGCCAGACTGGCCACTGACAGCAACAATGCCCCGGTGATGAACGCAAAGACCTGCCCCGGAACAGAAATACCTGACGCCCGGTACAGCCCAAGTGTTCCCACAGCCCAGGCCATTCCTGACAGAAGGGCCGCCCAATCCCCGACATTGCTGGGCCACGGGATGATCTGCTCGCCCCCGAGGACGATGACCATACCGCCAAGCCCACAGGCAAGCCCCAACAGCCGGATCAGGGTCAGCCGCTCGCCCAGAAAGACAAGGCCGACAATCGTTCCCCATACTGGTGTGAGGTAGAACAGCAGGATCGCGCGCACGACATCGGTATAGATCAGGCTGATCGTGAACAGGCCAAAAGCTGCACCAGTGAACACGCCACTGAACATCAGGTCCTGCCAGCGAAGCAACAAGTCCCGCCTGTCGCGCCACAAAAAGGGTGCCAGACCAACAAGAGCAGCCGAATACATAACGATGCCGGGCCAAGCGCCGCTTAGTCCCTGATCAACGAAAAAGCGGACCGGGATCCAATACAGCCCCCACATCATGCCGCCAAACACAAGGGCGACACTTGCGACCTTCAGGTTAGAGCCGTGCAAGTTTCTTGACATCATCTGTGATACTCGGTGCCGATCATTTCCGGTTGCGGCACAACCCGCTCAAATTGCAGCGGCCTGGACCACAAAATCGATGCCGCAAACCGCCCAGGAACACCAGCAGATTCTCTACCACGAGGCGCTTGGGGTTTACCCAATGCAGCTTCAACACCTTGACAAACGCCGCCACAGACTTCATGTGCCCCATCAAAGCGCTGACGCGTGAGCATTGGCGGGCTTCTTCCGCCCCACAGCGCCCTACAGACACTTCTCCAGTTCCCCTTCACGCAGGGTTCTTGATGCGATGGCCGGATGGCACAGGGTTCGCCTGTGAGTCCCGAGGCCGCGCAAAACCCCTGCCGGTTGCGCGGTTGCCGCGTGACACGTTTCAAATGCGCCCCGGCCAGTTCGGCCCGGGGTGGAAAAAGGATAGACATTGTTCGACTTTGACATGCTGGGCCTTGCGCCAGCTTTGAATGACGCGCTGAAACGTGCGAATTTTTCGCAGCCGACCCCGATCCAGAACCAGGCCATTCCGTTGGCCCTGAACGGGCATGACATTCTGGGGCTCGCCCAGACGGGCACCGGTAAAACCTTGGCCTTTGGCCTACCGCTGATCGATCACCTGCTGGCCCAGCCGGGCAAGCCCGATCCCAAAACCGCCAAGGCCCTGATCCTTGCCCCCACCCGCGAGCTGGTGAACCAGATCGCCGACAGCCTGCGCACCCTGACCCAAAAGACAAAGCTGCGCGTGGCCACTGTTGTGGGCGGACAGTCCATCAACAAGCAGATCATGTTCCTGTCCCGTGGCACCGACATTCTGGTCGCCACCCCCGGACGTCTGATCGATTTGATGGAGCGCGGCGCGGTTGACCTTGGCGCCGTTCGCCATCTGGTGCTGGACGAGGCAGACCAGATGCTCGACCTCGGCTTCATCCACGCGCTGCGCAAGATCGCGCCCGCGCTGGGGACGCCGCGCCAGACTATGCTGTTCTCGGCCACAATGCCCAAGCAGATGGAAGAGCTTAGCCGCGCGTACCTGACCAACCCGCAGCGCGTACAGGTCTCGCCTCCGGGCAAGGCGGCGGACAAGATCACCCAGTCGGTGCATTTTGTCAGCAAACCGGGAAAGCCCAACAAATTGCGAGAAATTCTGTCACAGGACATGGACGCCCTGACGCTTGTCTTCTCGCGCACGAAACACGGGGCCGAGAAGCTGATGAAAGGGCTAGTCGCCGATGGCTATAACGCCGCGTCGATCCATGGCAACAAAAGCCAGGGCCAGCGTGACCGCGCCATCAAGGCCTTCCGCGCCGGAGAGATCAACGTATTGGTCGCAACGGACGTGGCCGCACGTGGGATCGACATTCCGGGCGTCGCCTATGTGATCAACTACGATCTGCCCGAGGTGCCCGACAACTACGTCCACCGCATCGGCCGCACCGCCCGCGCCGGGCGTGAAGGCGAAGCCATCGCGTTCTGCTCAGCGGAGGAGGTCGATCTGCTGCGCCAGATTCAGAAGCTGATGAAAATCGACATTCCCGTGGCCAGCGGAGAAATGCCCGAAGCCGTGCAGGCCGAACGCCCCGCGCGCGGTCAGAACAATCGCCGCCGTGGATTCCGACCCAAGCCCGCCAATGGCGGCTCAAAGCCGTCGCAATCCAAGCGCAGGCGGCCCCGTCGCAAACCCGCAGCTTGACCCAACAAAAAACAGCGCCCGAACCGGCGCTGTTTTTTTTCTTTCAAACTCAGAGCTTAGTTGCCCGAATTCCGTTCGGCCTCAATCTCGCGCCATTTGGCGACATTGCGGTTATGCTCCTGCAGGGTCTCGGCAAAAGCGTGACCACCGGTGCCATCCGCGACAAAGAAAATGTAATTCGTGCTGTCTGGGGTAACCGCCGCTTGCAGGCTGGCCTGACCGGGGTTGGCAATCGGAGTCGGCGGCAGACCATCGATCTGATAGGTGTTCCACGGCGTCGGGCGGTTCAACTCGCTGCGCCGCAATCCCCGGCCCAACGTGCCCTGCCCCTTGGTGACGCCATAAATAACGGTCGGGTCTGTTTGCAGCCGCATACCCTGGTTCAGACGGTTCACAAACACGCTCGCCACCTGACCACGTTCTTCCGGGACACCGGTTTCTTTCTCGATGATCGACGCAAGGATCAGCATTTCCTCGGGGCTTTGCAGCGGCAGACCATCCTGACGGCTTTCCCAAGCTGCATTGATGCGCAACTGCTGAGTTTCCTGCATCGCCTGAAGGATTTCGTTCCGGTCCTGCCCGGCGACGACATCATAGCTGTCCGGCGCCAGCGATCCTTCGGCGGGAATTTCTGTCACCTCACCGCTCAGCGCTTCAAACCCCTTCAGCGCCTCAACCACCTGCCACGAGGTCACGCCCTCGGCCAGCGACACACGATAGCGGGTATCCGCTTCGTTGCGCTTCTCCGTATAGGCTTCGGGCGTTTCGTCTTCTGCGGCATCGAATGACGCGATCTCGTCGAAGTCCAGCGTCGCCGGGTTCAACTCGCGTACACGGGTCTGGGCACGGGTCACGCCGATCCGATACTCAATCTCGGACCCGCAGGTGCTGGCCCCGCTGCTGGTGATTTCGTCAATGATCTGCTCCATCGACGCGCCTTCGCGCACCAGAAAGCTGCCCGCCTTCAACTGCTGCGCCCGGTCGGTGTAATCCGCAGCCATCCGAAAGATCGTGGCGCTGGTGATCGCGCCCTGATCCTCTAGATCGCGGCTGACGCGGGTCATGTTCGACCCGCTTGCCACTTGCAGGCAAATCGCGGTGTCCAGCGGGCCTTCGGCCTTGTACTGGGATTGGCCCCAAAGGATCAGACCGCCCATCAGGAACAGGCCGACCACCAGAATGGTCAGCGCGTTCGATGCCAGGGCACGCAACATTTAACTGACCTTTCCGAAGATCACGCTGGCATTGGTTCCGCCAAACCCGAACGAGTTCGACAGGGCCACGTTAATCTCACGCTCGCGCTTGGTATTCGGGGCCAGATCGATCGGCGTTTCAACCGCCGGATTGTCCAGATTGATCGTCGGCGGTGCAACCTGATCGCGGATCGCCAGGATCGAGAAGATCGCCTCAATCGCACCCGCAGCCCCAAGCAGGTGACCGGTGGCCGACTTAGTCGAGGTCATCGTGGCGCTGCTGGCATGATCGCCCAGCAGACGCTCCACTGCGCCCAGCTCAATCGTATCCGCCATGGTCGAGGTACCGTGGGCGTTGATATAGTCCAGATCCTTCGGCTCCAGCCCGGCACTGCGCAGCGCGGCCTTCATCGAACGTTCGGCCCCGTCTCCATCCTCGGACGGTGCGGTGATGTGATAGGCGTCACCGGACATGCCATAGCCCAGAACCTCGGCATAAATCTTCGCACCGCGCGCCTTGGCGTGCTCATAGTCCTCCAGGACCACAATGCCTGCGCCTTCGCCCATGACAAAACCGTCACGATCAACGTCATAGGGACGGCTGGCTTTCTTCGGATCATCGGCATATTTGGTCGACAGCGCCTTGCACGCGTTGAATCCTGCAATCCCAATCTCGCAGATGCAGCCTTCGCCGCCACCGGCGATCATCACATCCGCGTCGCCCGACCGGATGATCCGGCTGGCATCGCCAATGGCGTGGGCACCGGTCGAACAGGCCGTCACCACCGAATGGTTGGGCCCCTTGAAACCGAACCGGATCGAAACCTGACCAGACGCCAGGTTGATCAGCGCGCCGGGAATAAAGAACGGCGATACGCGGCGTGGGCCTTTGTCGCGGATCAGGTTTGCAGTTTCCGCAATCGATCCCAGGCCACCAATGCCCGACCCGATCAGAACGCCGGTCCGCAGACGATCCTCTTCATCCTCGGGCGTCCAGCCCGCATCCTTGCACGCCATCTCGGCCGCCGCGATGGAATACAGGATAAAGTCCTCGATCTTGCGCTGCTCTTTCGGCGGCATCCAGTCGTCGGGGTTGAACGTCCCGTTGGTTCCGTCCCCGCGTGGCACTTCGCAGGCATAGGTCGTGGTGACCCCGCTTGCCTCGGCATCGAACAGTGTGATCGGGCCAGCGCCGGACTCTCCGTCCAGCAGACGTGACCAGGTTTCTTCGACCCCGCTGGCCAAAGGAGTGACCAATCCCAGACCGGTTACGACGACTCTGCGCATGAAGTGCCTCTTGCCTGCTTCCTGTTATGAGAACCGCTCATACCCCGCCCCGGGGTACGGGGGCAAGAGCAAGGGCGCATTCCTTACCGACATCATATTGCCAATTCCGGTCACATCTTGCCGGGCAGCCGGGTTTCGCCACCCCGCTGGAACAAAAAAAACCGCCCTCTCCCGGATGTGGAAAAGGGCGGAACAGATTTCCCGGCCAGTCCTATTGGAACTGCGCTACCGGTTCATGGGCAGCCGTCGCAACCTCAAGCGCCTCTGACAGATCCAGCGTTTTGCGGAACAATGCGCGCGCGAACATCGCACCCGAAATGTTGGGAATATAGGCCAGCCGCGAAATATCATCGGCCGAACGCACCACGCCGTTGGCAACGATAGGCGTGCGCGAATGCTGCGCCAGGCCGGAAATCAGCCCAAGCTGGGCTTCGACATCTTCCATGTCGCTGTCAATATCCGTCACCACGATGGCCGCAAAAGGCGTGCCTTCGAACGCGTCGATAAATGCCTCGGGTGTAAAGGCGCTCTGGCTGCGCCAACCTTCGGTCATCACGTAGCCCTGCCAGACATCCACAGCCAACACGATCTGATCGGGGTACAGCTTGGCCAGTTCCTTCACCAGTTGCGGATCACGCGCCGCCAATGTCCCGATCACAATACGGCCCGCGCCTTTGTCGATCCAATGCTCGACATGTTCGCGGCTGCGCATACCGCCGCCCAGCTGTACCGGGATTTCAGCGCTGCGGATGATCTCTTCGACCAGCCCCGCGTTGGTGTCGCGCCCTTCGATCGCGTCGAAATCGGTCAGATGCATCCATTCAGCACCGACGGCAGCCCAGCTGCGCGCTGTTTCAACCGGGTCCACATGCCAGATCATTGCATCGTCCAGGCGACCCTTGTCCAGGGTGACGCACCGCCCGTTCTGCAATTCCATCGTGGGGTAAATCCGCATGAGCATTCTCCTCCGCTCAATCGTTCTGGAAATCCAGAATAGCATACATGCGATGGATCGGCCCAATTTACCGGGATCGGCAAAGTCTGGTCAATTTGCGGCATAAGTTGCCTTCGGCGGAGTTACGCCCGCGCCGGTGGTCCGTTGCGACGCAGCAAGTGGACCGGAGTGCCCTTGTACTCGGCCTCGCGCGTCAGCACATAGCCCAGCTTTTTCGCCAGTTTCTGCGAGGTCGCGTTGCCGGCATTCACCATGGCAACCAACGGCCCCGGCATGATCCGGTCGAACCAGTCATGGGCGGCCTGCGCGGCCTCATACCCCAGTCCCTGCCCTTGGGCTTCGGTGGCGAGGACCCAACCGGCTTCGGGGAAAGCGTCGAACTCTTCACCCATCCCGCGATCGGCGTAGAAGAACCCGGCCTGACCTATCAATTTGCGATTCGATTGTTGCAGAACGCCCCACTGCCCGAACCCAGCCATCTGCCAGTGGCCCGCATTGCGCAGGAACGAATCCCAGGCTTCACCGCGCGAACGGGGCTGGCCGCCGATATGCTGAACCACGCAAGGGTCGCGCCAGATTTCGGCAAAGCGCTCAAAATCCTCGGGCCGCATCGCACACAGCGTCAGCCGTGCCGTATTGATCATCGGTGTGGATCTTATCATCGCCTGCCCACTTGGAATAACGCCTCAGTGGAAACAGTGCTAAGCGAACAGGCGTCACGCAAGCCTGAAAATCGGGCCGACAATAAAAAACGGCGCCCCCGTTGCCCGGAAGCGCCGCTTTTGATCAGAAATGAAACGCTTAGGACGCTTCGCTGATGAATTTGACCGCGTCGCCGAAGGTCTGGATGGTCTCGGCTGCGTCATCAGGAATTTCGATGCCGAACTCTTCTTCGAAGGCCATGACCAGTTCGACGGTGTCCAGGCTGTCTGCGCCCAGATCGTCGATGAAGGAGGCGTTTTCCGCAACCTTGTCTTCTTCAACACCCAGGTGCTCAACAACGATCTTTTTAACGCGATCTGCGACGTCGCTCATGTCTATTCCTCATTCCTATTCAGGGCGGTTTGCCCGGTTCTGCCCTTGCCCGCACGGGTTGGCTTTGATTTGCCCGTTCCGGGCGGTTTGGGTCCCGGCTCACCGGGAAAGTAGAAGGCCGACCTGAACGACCGGCCCCTGCATAGATGCGCCGCCTATAACATAGTCCGCGCACAAGGCAAACGCTTTCGCGCCTGTCCTGTTATGCGCTCACAACATGGCCATACCGCCATTCACATGCAAGGTGCTTCCGGTAACATAGCCCGCTTCGGGGCTGGCAAGATACAGAACGGCGGCCGCAATTTCCTCGGGGTCGCCCATACGACCCGCCGGAACCTTGAGCAACAGACCCTTTTTCTGTTCCTCGGTCAGCTTCTCGGTCATGGCCGTGGTAATGAAACCCGGAGCCACAGCGTTCACGGTGATGCCGCGCGTGGCAACTTCGTGGGCCAAAGCCTTGGAAAAGCCGATCATTCCGGCTTTCGAGGCCGCATAGTTCGCCTGCCCCGGATTGCCGATCGCAGCCACCACGGACGAGACATTCACGATCCGACCCCAACGCGCCTTCATCATGCCCCGGATCACGCCTTTGCACAGTTTCATGGTCGAGGTCATGTTCACGTCAATGACGCTCTGCCATTCTTCATCGGACATGCGCATGAACAGATTGTCACGCGTGATGCCGGCGTTGTTGACCAGAATGTCGACTGATCCCATCGCCTCGGCTGCCTGTTTCGGTAGTGCCTCGACGGCCTCTGTGTCACTCAGGTTGCAGGGCAGCACATGCGCCCGCTCTCCCAGTTCATCGGCCAAAGCCTGCAGTGGCTCAACCCGCGTACCCGAAAGGCCCACATTGGCACCAGCGCCATGCAGAGCGCGGGCAATATCGCCCCCGATCCCGCCCGAAGCGCCAGTAACCAGCGCATTCTTACCCGTCAAATCAAACATACTGTTTCCCTCGTGAGGCGCCTCGAACGGCGCGTTCTATGCTTACGACTCGGCCGCGACGGCCTTTAGGACATCTTCTGGCGTTCCAACCGCTTTGCCAGCGATGGCCCGGTCAATCTTGCGGATCATGCCGGACAGGGCTTTGCCCGCGCCAATCTCCCATGTCTCGGTCACGCCCTGCGCCGCCATGTACTGCACGCTTTCGCGCCACCGAACCGAGCCCGTCACCTGCTCGACCAGCAACTGCCGGATCAGGTCCGGGTCGCTCACGGCCTCGGCGCGCACATTGGCGACGACCGGAACCGTCGGGGCCTTGATTTCGACTGCGGCCAAGGCGTCTGCCATTACATCTGCAGCAGGCTGCATCAGCGCACAGTGAAATGGAGCACTTACCGGCAACAAAATCGCCCGCTTTGCGCCTTTTTCCTTGGCAATCTCGGCAGCGCGTTCCACGGCTGCCTTGGCGCCGGATACGACAACCTGCGTTGGATCGTTGTCATTTGCCGCCTGACACACCTCGCCCTGCGCGGCTTCTTCAGCGACGGCGCGCACCGCTTCAAGGTCCAGACCAAGAACAGCGGCCATTGCACCTTCACCCACCGGAACCGCGCTTTGCATCGCCTGACCGCGCTTGCGCAACAGGCGGGCGGTATCGGCCACCGACAAAGCACCCGCCGCCGCCAGTGCGGAATATTCACCCAGCGAATGCCCGGCCACATAGGCCGCATCAGTTACAGACACACCTTCGGCCTCCAGCGCACGCATCGCCGCCATAGAAGTGGCCATCAGCGCGGGCTGCGCGTTCTGAGTCAGCGTCAGTTCTTCGATCTCGCCGTCCCAGATCAGGCTGCTTAGCTTTTCGCTCAGCGCCTCGTCGACCTCATCAAAAACGGCTTGGGCCGCCGGGTAGGCCTCGGCCAGTGCTTTACCCATTCCGATGGTCTGGGCGCCCTGCCCCGGAAAAACGAACGCGCGTGTCATTGCAACCTCATGGATGACGTTAGGTTGCGGCGGGGTGTAAACTGACATGGGACGCGGCACAAGTAGGGTGCATTGCGGCACCTTGAATGTGCGCAGTCTCGTACTTGTGTCATTGCGCGTGCGCTTTAGGTTGGGGGCAGCCTACCCATACCGGAGCGTTTGTTCGATGCCCTCAAGCAATACCTTTTCCAGCTATGGCAGCGTCGCCAAGGCTTTTCACTGGCTGACGGCTTTGCTGATCTTCACGGCCCTGCCACTGGGCTGGTACGCCAACCAGTTGGCCCACGCGATCTATGACCCTAACATCCCGACATCCGAAGAGGATATTGCCAACGCGGCCCGCCTGTTCTCGCTGCACAAGACCGTTGGCGTGACGGTGTTCTTTGTCGCGCTGGCCCGCATTCTGTGGACATTGTCTCAAACCAAACCGGGATTGCTGAACGCTGAAAACAAGCCCGAGGCTTTTGCCGCCGAAACCGTGCATTGGATGCTTTACGCCTCATTGGTTCTGGTACCGCTGACCGGCTGGCTTCACCACGCCGCCGCCGAGGGCTTTGCCCCGATCCTGTGGCCTTTCGGCCAAAACCTGCCGTTTGTTCCAAAATCGCCATACGTGGCCGAGGTGACCGCCGGGCTGCACTGGCTGTTCATCTGGGTTTTGGGCGGGTCGCTGGCTCTGCACATCATGGGTGCCCTGAAACACCACGTTGTCGATAAGGACAGCACCCTGCGTCGTATGCTGCCCGGTCAGGCGGACGCACCCGAACCGCCAGCACAACACCACTCGGCCCTGCCAGCATTCGCTGCCTTGATCGTCTGGTTGGGGGTTCTGGGCTTTGGCTGGACCAACGGCACATTTGATGACCACTCCAAAGCGGCAACCGACACGGCCGAGCTTGAAGACGTGCAATCTGAATGGGAGGTCGAGGATGGCACCTTGTCGATCACCATCTCTCAGCTGGGCAGCCCTGTGACCGGGACCTTTGGCGACTGGACAGCCGCGATTGCCTTCGAAGACCCAGCCGAACCGGGATTGGCAGGCTCGGTTGATGTGACGATTGCCATCGGATCGCTCAGCCTGGGTACAGTGAGCGATCAGGCGATGGGTGCGGATTTCTTTGACAGCGCGCAATTCCCGACCGCCACCTTCAAGGCTGATTTGTTCAAGACCGAAACAGGCTATGAGGCCCGGGGGCCTCTGACGATCCGCGACAAATCCCTGGACGTTGTTCTGCCTTTCGCCCTGGAGCTGCAGGATGATCAGGCAACCATGTCAGGCGAGTTGCAGTTGAACCGGATGGATTTCGACGTTGGCACATCTCAACCGACAGAGGACTCGCTGGGCTTTAACGTCACAGTCTCGGTCGAGTTGACTGCCGAGCGGGACGAAGAGTGACAAAAAAACCGCCGGGTCGTCTGACCCGGCGGTTTCCTGTCGTAACGATCAAGCTTCGCTTATTCGGCTTTCTGCGCTTCAACCGAAATCTGAACCTGTACCTCGTCGCTGACGAACGGGGCGAACTGGCCCAGATCAAACTCGCTACGGGTCAGGGTTGTGGTCGCATTGAAACCGGCCCAGGGCTTGTTGGCCATCGGGTGCTGGTCGACCTTGTTCAGTTTGGCATCCAGAACGACCGACTTGGTCACACCGTTCATGGTCAGATCGCCGGTAATATTGGCCGTGTCGTCTCCTGTAACTTCGATCCCGGTCGAGGTGAAGGTGATCAGATCGCCTTCGGACGCACCAAAGAAGTCCTCGGTCATAAAGTGATCTTCACGCGCTTCCCAGCCGGTGAACATCGACATCACAGGCATCGAGACGGACACGCTGGATGCGGCAGGGTCTTCCTGATCGAACATGATCTCGCCTTCAAAGCCCGAGAACATGCCAGTGGTTGTCGAGAATCCCAGGTGGTCATAGCTGAAAATGACTTGGCTGTGGCTTGGATCCAGAACGTATTTCTCGGCGCTGGCGAAGGCAGTGGTCGCCGTCATGGCCAGGGCAGCAGCAAGCAGGGTGGATTTCATAACAGTCTCCGCTTTTTTGTGAATGCAAACCGTTTGGGTTGCTCAAAACAAAAATGTGCCGCCCAAGGGCGGCACACAAGTATTTTTGATTCACAAACTCTGTTCCTTTTTGAACAGAATAAAACTCAGGCGAAAATTGTTACGCTTTGGCTCAGTTGGCCCTTCAGCGCTCGGCTGACATCCGCCGATTGCAACGGCAGTTTCATCAGCAGGCTGCCGTCGACGTCATACAATTGGACTTCATCATCCTCGAAACGGGCACCGCCAAGGCTTTCATAGCTGCGACGCAGAACCGTCTGGGGACGGCCGTTCTCATTCTTTTGCAAAATGCGGACTTCACGGCGGATCGGGTCGAAATAGGCATCCGGGCGTGAATCCATCACTTCGATGGTCAACAGGCTGACACCGACGATCAGGAACAGCATCGACGCGACCATCTTGATCGGCCAGACCTCGGCCCCGATCACCGACCCCGGCATCAGCCACATCGAAAAGGCCGACACGATCAGGAAGGCTCCGACGATGCGGGCCAGAACGATCCGGGCTTTCCAGTTCACTTTGAATGCAATCTTGACCGGCACGGAATGTTCAAAGCCCGCGCCCTGCGCCTGCTTGCCAAGTGTGTTCGTGTTCGTCGCGGTCATAACATCATCACCCTGTATAAGGTTACCGTCTTAGATTTGGCTGTCCGGATGTGTTCCGGCTTGCTTAACAACTTTGAGCCGAAAAGCGTCAGGAATTGGGCGCAGCAAAGGAAATTGGACGACTTCACCATGGCAGTCCCGGCAGGCCTTGCCCCGGACGGGGAAACGTGTATACGGGGCCATCCTTCGCACGACACATGAATCGCGCAGCCTCTCGTGGCAGGGTCGCGAAGGATCACAATGGCCCCGCCTATGAAATGCGCCTTGATATAAACAGGAGTGAACATGCCACTGTATGAGCATGTAATGATCGCGCGTCAGGACCTGTCCAACGCGCAGGCCGAAGGCCTGATCGAACACTTTGGCACCGTGCTGGCCGACAACGGCGGCAACCTCGTGGATAGCGAGTACTGGGGTGTCAAGACGATGGCCTACAAGATCAACAAGAACCGCAAAGGCCACTATGCCTTCCTGAAGACCGATGCCCCCTCGGGTGCGGTTCAGGAAATGGAACGCCTGATGCGCCTGCATGACGACGTCATGCGCGTTCTGACCATCAAGGTCGACGGTCACGAAGACGGCCCGTCGGTTCAGATGCAGAAGCGTGACGAACGTGGCGACCGCCGCGAGCGTCGTTGATCAACGCCTGAGAAAAGGACACTAAACCATGGCCGCAAAACCATTTTTCCGCCGCCGCAAGGTCTGCCCGTTCTCGGGTGAGAACGCGCCGAAGATCGACTATAAAGACACCCGTCTGCTGCAGCGCTACATCTCTGAGCGTGGCAAGATCGTTCCTTCGCGCATCACCGCCGTTTCGGCGAAAAAGCAGCGTGAACTGGCCCGTGCTATCAAGCGCGCCCGCTTTCTCGCCCTGCTGCCCTACGCCGTGAAGTAAGGAGAGACTGACATGCAAGTTATCCTTCTGGAACGCGTTGCGAAACTGGGTCAGATGGGCGACGTCGTTGACGTCAAGCCCGGCTACGCCCGCAACTTCCTGCTGCCCCAGGGCAAAGCCCTGAGCGCATCGGACGCCAACATCGCGTCGTTCGAAGCCCAGAAAGCGCAGCTGGAAGCACGCAACCTGGAAACCAAGAAAGAAGCTGAAGCCCTGGCTGAAAAGCTGGACGGTCAGCAGTTCATTGTGATTCGCTCGGCATCGGATGCTGGCGCTCTGTACGGCTCGGTCACCCCGCGTGACGCCGCAGATGCCGCAACCGAAGCAGGTTTCACCGTCGACAAGAAACAGGTCATCCTGATCGCTCCGATCAAGGAACTGGGCCTGCACTCGGTCGCCGTTCGCCTGCACCCCGAGGTTGAAGTCGAGATCAAGATGAACGTTGCCCGCTCAGAAGAAGAAGCCGAACTGCAGGCATCGGGCAAATCGATTCAGGAACTGGCCGCTGAAGAAGAAGCTGCCGCTGAATTCGAAATCGCCGAACTGTTCGACGACATCGGCTCGGCCGCTTCGGACGACGACGATCTGGTGGCCGAAGACGCCCCTGCCCAAGAAGACGAAGCAAAAGCCTGATCTGGCCAAGCTGACCTTACAGAAAGGGCCACGCCATCCGCGCGGCCCTTTTTCTTGCCCGAGCCAGCAAAATTCAGCCCAATTTCACAGCTAATCTTGCGGCGTCGACTGCGATCCATATCATCGCGCACCGGAACCTGGAGAATTTAGATGGCAGTTTTCCCCCGCCGCAGCATCATCGCCTTCCTCGCAATGGCCACCCTTGCCGCCTGTAGCGGCGCCGAAGTATCCCGAGGTGACGCGGAACCGTTCGATCCGCCGCTCTACCCCAACGAGACCCCGGAACTGCGCGCGTCGATCAACAAATGGGCAGATCACTACGAGTTGCCGCGTGAGTTGGTGCACAAGCTGGCGATCCGCGAAAGCACGCACAGACCCTGGGCTGTGAACCGCCCTTATTACGGCCTGCTCCAGATCCTGCCTGCCACGGCGCGCTCGATGGGATATAAGGGCAACGCGCAAGGTCTGCTGGACGCTGACACCAATCTTGAGTTTGCGGGAAAATATCTGCGCGGTGCATGGCTGCTTTCCGATGGCGATCAGCAACGCGCCATCTTTTTATATGCAAAAGGGTACTATCCCGAAGCCAAGGCACGCGGTATGCTGGTTGAGACAGGATTACGACCCGCGCCGTGATCTGGGGCGGTCAATCGGAATGATCTTCTGTTAGCAGTTGCGTTCCGATAGTGACAAAAATGTTCTAATACGTCACCAGCAGCGTCGAAAAGCACAGACATTTCGCACGTCGCCTTGTCATGTTTTCAAAAGTATGTTGTGCTGGCTGCCGTGAGGTAAGTTGGGTTCCACTCTAAGTTTACTGCCGGTCTGACGACACCATCAGACTTGTGGTATGGGCCGCAGTTGGTAGGCGCCGCATGGAAATTTTCGATCTGAGCACTCTGCCGGATGCAGAAACTCGGTATACCGAGTTTCTTAAGCAGATTTGCGACAAGCATGAAATGGACCATGCCGCCTATGCTGGCATGAATCCTGCGGCTGGTACCGTGGCCGGATTTGTGACCTACGACGACGCCTGGAACGAACACTATCAGAACCAGGGTCTGATCATGATCGACCCCACAATCCACATGGCCCGCCGCAGCATCGCCCCCGTGGATTGGAGCCGTCTTGAACGCAGCCCGGAATTTCAGCGCGTTTTCAGGGACGCCCATGATTTTGGCATTCCGAATCAAGGCGTTACCATTCCTGTCCGTGGACCTTACGGCGATATTGGATTGCTCAGCGCGACCCGAAATTGCAGCAAGGAAGAATGGCGTAAACTGTACACCCATGTCATCAGCGACCTGCAATCGATGGCCGTTCACATTCACGACCATGTCGTGACCTCAGATGAACTGACCGGTGCGCTGTACCACCCTACCCTGTCCACGCGCGAGGCCGAGATCCTGCAATGGGTCGCGGCAGGCAAGTCGCAGCAGGATATCGGCGACATCCTGTCCATCTCGCACCGCACCGTCGAGGTGCATCTGCGATCAAGCCGCGAAAAGCTGAGCGCGTTGACCACGCCGCAAGCCGTCGGCCGGGCCATCGCAATTGGGCTTATTACCCCAGGTTAAACACAAATTTCCCCAAATTCCGTCAAAATACGGGAAACCCCCAATAGAAAAACCCCCTCAAAACGGTAACTTCTAGTTTACCGAACAACCACTCGAAGGGGGAAAAAATGATCATCGTGGTAGATGGGCTGAACAGACACCTGTTCGGCGAAGTTCTCGACGAAATGTTTGAACTGCGCGCACGCGTATTCGGCGGACGTCTTGGATGGGACGTTAATATCGAAGACGGGAAAGAGATCGACGAATTCGATCACCTGGATCCTGCATACGTAATCGGACTCGACGACGGGGGGAATGTCGTCGCAGCCGTGCGTGCCCTGCAGACCACCGGACCTCACATGCTTTCCGATGTCTTCTCGGCCATTCTTGATGGCGAGGCACCGCTGCGCAGCGCGACGATGTGGGAATCCACGCGCTTTTGCGTCGACACGCAGCGTCTCAAACGCGGCAAGGACAAAAACTCGGTGTCTTATGCCACCTGTGAACTGATGATTGGCTCGCTGGAATATGCCAAGAACGCAGGTATCCAGGACATCATCACCGTAATCGATCCGGTTATGGATCGCGTTCTGCAGCGGTCGAACTGTGCGCCTTACGACTATGTCGGCAAAACTGTCCCGATGGGCAAAGTATCTGCACTGGCCGCGCTGTTGGATTGCACCGATGAACGCATTCAGGGCGTCCGCGACTTCGCTGGCATCGAAGGCGACGTCTTCCTGGACGAGGAAGAGGCTCTGGCCCTGTTCAACTCGAAGAAAGCTGTTGAGCCCAATCCGGCCAACCGCGATCACAAACCGCTCACTGACCTCGAAAAATACTTTGTCGAACAGATGAGCGCAGCGCGCACCGAAGCGGAACGGCAAGATGTTCTGAAGCTGATCGAAGCGCTGACCGACACCTTCACACCAGAGCAGAAGACCGCTCTGCTACAGACCCCCCGTGCTTTTGCTCATGAGGCCTGACCCCCTCACCTCATAGTACAAAGCCACCCATGCGGAGTCGCCAATTTCAGGCGGCTCCGCTTTACTTTTGGCCCCCGAAAAGGGGGGAAGAGGATTATTCCTCTTCCAGTGCCTCAACGGCTTTTTGCAGGTCGTCCTTGCTGACTTCTTTGTCTGCAACGGTGGCCAGTTCGAAAACGTAGTCGACAACCTTGTCTTCAAAGATCGGCGCGCGCAGTTGCTGCTGCATCTGGGCGTTTTGCTGCACGAACTCAAAGAACTGGCGTTCCTGACCCGGGTACTGACGCGCCTGGTTCATGATCGCCTGAGTCATCTCGGCATCGGTCACTTCAACTTCAGCCTTCTGGCCCAGCTCGGCCAGCAGCAGGCCCAGACGCACGCGGCGCTCGGCCAGTTTGTTGTGCTCGTCGGTGGGTTCGATCTCATCGTGATCGTGGCCTTCGACCTCGGGGTTTTCCTCGTGCCACAGCTGGTGGGCGATCTGCTTGGCCTCAGCCTCTACCAGCGACGGCGGCAGGTCAAAGGACACCTTCTCGTCCAGCGCGTCCAGCAGGGCGCGCTTCATCACAGCGCGTGACGCACCAGCGTATTCGGCCTCCAGACGCTCGGAAATCTGACCTTTCAGAGCCTCCAGATCCTCGGCGCCGAATTTCTTGGCCAGCTCATCATTGACCTCAGCGGCAACCGGTTCGTTCACCTCTTTGACGGTGCAGGTGAAAACAGCGTCTTTACCGGCCAGATGCTCGGCACCGTATTCTTCGGGGAAGGTGACGTTGACGTCTTTTTCTTCCTCGGCTTTCACACCAACCAGCTGCTCTTCAAAGCCGGGGATGAAGCTGTTCGAGCCCAGCACCAGCGGGTAGTCTTCCGCCGAGCCGCCTTCGAACTCTTCGCCGTCAACCTTGCCGACGAAATCGAACACGATCTGGTCACCGTCCTTGGCTTTCGAACCCTTGCGGCGCGCTTTGAAATCCTGTGCAGTTTCGGCCAGGTTGTTCAGCGCCTCTTCCACGGCTGCGTCATCGGCTTTGACAACCAGCTTCTCCAGTTCGACCGATTTCAGGTCAACCTCGGGGATTTCCGGCAGCGCTTCGTAGGACATTGCGACCTCGACGTCGTCGCCTTCTTTCCAGTCCTCATTGGTCATCTTGACCTCGGGCTGCAGCGCAGGGCGGTCGCCGCTGTCTTCAAAGTGCTTGTTCATCGCACCGTCGATGGTTTCCTGCATCGCTTCGCCCAGCAGGCGCTGGCCAAATTGCTTCTTCAGCAGCGCCATCGGCACCTTGCCTTTGCGGAAGCCCTTCATCTCAACTTCGGGCTGCGCCTCGGTCAGCTTCTCGTTGACCTTGTCGTCCAGCTCGGCTGCTGTGACGGTGATGTTGTAGCCGCGTTTCAGACCTTCGTTCAGCGTCTCGGTAACCTGCATTATGGTAGTCCCCATAGGATTCGGGGCGCGCAAAACGGCGCGCCGGGCAAATTTGACGCCTTCTATTTGCCCAGCCGCCCGCGTGCAAGGGGGCAAAGGCCGGATCACCCCGGATTTACCGCTTCTCAGTATAAAAAACGCCCCGGATTGGACCGGGGCATTTGTTCAGGAAATCGTCCGGGTTATCAGAACCGCCAGCGCGCGCCCAGAACCCAGGCCTCGTTGTTGTCGAACGAGGTGCCGTCGTCAAAGTCGTGGTTGCGGTATTTCAGGTAGGCATCGGTGTTGATTGCGTCGATCTTCTGCACCACCGCGATGCCCCACGCCTTGGTGCTGGACCCGTCCGAGTCAAAATCCGAACCGTCAAAATAGTCGATCCCGACGCCGGTTTTGCCCCATGGCACCCAGTTCCCTTCATAGGCGATTTTGCCGTACCAGTAATTGGGATCGGACGCGCCATCCGCGTCGTCGTCGCGCGTACCTGCTGCAACGGTAAAGCTGAACCCGCTGGGCAACAGAACCGAGGCCGAGCCGATCGTGTCTTTGCGCTCACCCGAGTTATCGTCGCGGTCGCGCACGGCATAGGCCAGACCGGCCGCAAATTCGACCCCGCCCGCAAAGGTGTTTTCGTAGGACAGGCCAATGTCGTAGTAGTCGTCGTCATCGCTGCTGGACAGGATGTTCTGACCATAGGCGATCCCGGCAGAAAACCCGTTGACGGTCGGCGTGTCATAACGAATGCGACCCCGGCGCGAACCGTCCAGGTTGCTGCTGGAGTCGCCAACGGTGATATCGCTCAGCATGCCGTCAGTTCCGCGGTAGAAGAAGCCCGCGTTCTCGTCGTTGGTGAACGAATAAAGCGCTGTGCCGACATAGGACAAATCCACTTCGGCTGCACCATCGGACACCATGCTGCCCTGCCCGGCCGAGAATTTACCCCAATCGCCCTTCAATGCGAAATCGACATGGCGCAGATCTTCGCGCGTCCAGCCATCGCCATTGGTGCCGAACTGATCCGCCGAGGCTGATCCGGGCAGACCCAGGCCGGTTTCAAAGCGAAAGGTAAACTCGTTGCTGCCAAAGGGCTGCAGCAAGCGCAGGCCAACGCGGCTGTTCGACAGATCGTTGTCCAAAAGCCGGGTCTCGGTCTCTTCGCCATCGTCGACCGAAATAATGGCCGGGTTCAGCTGGCCATAAAGCTCGACATAGCCGCCGCTATTGTTTTCATATTTCAATTCAGCCGCAGCCGGAATTGCCGTTGATGCGGCAAGGACTGCAACAACCGATGTGGATTTAAAGTTCAGGGTCATTTCACTCACCATGAAAAATTCAGGTTTCAGGTACTGCTCAGATGTTTACGGAACGTGAGCGTTCCAGTGCGCCGCAATCGGTCCCGCGCGAGCATTGCTTTTTCGCAACAGCAGAAACTCGCAAAATTTGATATTTGTTAATGTTTATAAAGGCTTGAACATTCACACACTAGATCTCGCCAAGCACCACAAGTGAATTGTGACGCCGAGCCATGCGTCTGGCAAACACTCGCTATGCATCTGCGCCGGTCTTGACGGCGGATTTCCGCCGAGACGCGCCCCGCTGAGCCATTCCCCGCCCAATATACTTATATATTTAATTGCCTAAATACGTATGGAAGCTGCTCGGGCAGATCTTCTGCGATCAGCCCAGGGCCGAAATGGCGCGCGCATTCGACGTGCAGCCAGGCCGCGCTCTCGGCGGCCTGCATGGCTGAAACCCCTCGTGCCATCAGCCCTGTGATGAACCCGGCCAGCACATCCCCCGACCCGGCCGTCGCCAACCACGGGGCGGAACGGTCGTAGTGCGCCGCGTTGATCGAGCACTGGCCATTTGGATCGGCAATCACCGTGTCCGGCCCTTTGAACAGAACAACACACCCGGCTCGTTTCGCGGCCTCGCGCGTGGCATCCACCTTGGAATAAGCCGGGCCTTTCAAGGGCACCGCAGTTAGTTTCTCAGAAATATCCGGGAAAAGCCGCGCAAACTCTCCGCCATGTGGGGTCAGCACGCAGTTTGCGTGCAGCAGTCCGAACAGCGCGTCTGGGTCGTTCGCAAAGGCCGTCAGCGCATCGGCATCCAGAACCGTCGCTCGCCGCACTGCCAACGCAACCGGCACCAATTGCAGCGCACGCTTCACTCCCAGCCCCGGGCCAAGGCAAACAGTATTCAGCCGCTCATCCTGCAACACCTCGGCCAACCCATCCGCACCCTCAACGCGCTGCAACATGATGGCCGTCACCTGCGCCGCAACCTCTATCTGGGCCGAGGGCGGCACCCCAATCGTCACCAACCCGGCACCGATCCGTAAGGCCCCCCGCGCCGCCAACCGCGCCGCGCCCGTTTTACCGGCACCACCCGATAGGATAAGGGCGTGACCGTACCCATATTTGTGCGCGGAACTGCTCTTGCTGATACGCGATGAAACGCCCTCGATCGTTTTCAGGAACGGCCCTTCGGCGTACCTGTCCCACCCGTCGTCCAATCCAATCGACGTCGTAGCAAGCGTGCCAGTATGCCGTGGACCACCACAAAGCACGTGACCACGCTTGGCCCGATGGAATGAGACCGTCAAATCGGCATCCAGCTGAGCCCCAAGTAGTTTGCCGCTATCCGAACACAGGCCCGAGGGCACATCGACCGCGACAATTCTGCCGCCGCGCGCCTCCCTGAACGCCCTTACAGACTGAAAGGCCTGGGCCAACTTGCCTTCGACAGGCCGCGCAAGCCCGGTTCCAAAAACCGCGTCAATGATCAGGTCCACTGCCGCCATGTCGTCAAAAACGTCGCGAACAGAAAGGTCTTGAACAGCTCCGATTTGCATCCACCGCTCATAATTCACGCGCGCATCGGGCGGCAGCTTCTCTGGATCGCCATATAGAAAAACCTCAACCTCCCAACCCAACTCCCGCAACAACCGCGCCACGACAAACCCGTCGCCCCCGTTGTTCCCCGGTCCACACAGCACAACGGCGCGCAAGGGATCCCCTTCATCTGGCCCCAAATATCCCGGGGAGCTCGAGGGGCTGGCCCCTTGATCCCTCAACTCTGGCCACTCCTCGAAAATCGCGTCGACAACGCCCTGCCCCGCGCGCTCCATCAGCTCCAGACCCGCCACCTGACCGGACTCAATCGCCGCCCGCTCGATCGCCCGCATCTGCGCCGCTGTCAGCAATTGTGCCATCCGAAACCCCTTCGCGATTCAATTCTGATTGCTTTTTGTGCAAAGTGACTAAAATTTCACCTCGCGCCAAATTTCGCCCCGCCCTAAGGCCCACATTTTCGCAATCACATTGCTGAGCGATCTTAGACGTGATCACTGCGGGTCTGACAACCATGCGAGGTGAGCCGGGATGAAAAAGATCGAAGCGATCATCAAGCCGTTCAAACTGGACGAAGTGAAAGAGGCATTGCAGGACGTTGGCGTCCAGGGCCTCAGCGTGATCGAAGTCAAAGGCTTTGGCCGCCAAAAGGGTCACACGGAACTCTACCGGGGTGCCGAATATGTGGTCGATTTTCTGCCCAAGGTGAAGGTCGAAGTGGTTCTGGACGACGATCAGGTCGATGCCGCCATCGAGGCTATCGTCTCGGCCGCCAAGACCGACAAGATCGGCGACGGCAAGATCTTTGTCTCACCCGTTGAACAAGCCATCCGCATCCGCACCGGCGAGACCGGCTCGGAAGCGCTGTAACCCATTACCGAATTCTCAAACCAGAGGAACAATAGAATGAGCAAGGACGCAGTTCTTCAGCTGATCAAAGACGAAGGCGCCGATTACGTCGACGTCCGTTTCACCGACCCGCGCGGCAAGCTTCAGCACGTGACCCTGATGGCTGATCAGGTTGACGAAGACTTCTTGGAAGAAGGCTTCATGTTCGACGGTTCGTCGATTGCGGGCTGGAAGTCGATCGAAGCATCGGACATGAAACTGATGGTCGACACCGACAGCGCCTATGTCGATCCGTTCTATGCAGAAAAAACCATCTGCGTGCACTGCTCGGTCGTCGAGCCCGACACCGGCGAAGCCTATGAGCGTGACCCGCGCGGCACCGCCCAAAAAGCCGAGGCCTACCTGAAAGCGTCCGGCATCGGCGACGCGGCTTTCTTCGGCCCCGAAGCTGAATTCTTCCTGTTTGACGATGTTCGTTTCTCGAACACTATCAACAAGGTATCCTACGAAGTTGATGCCACCGACGCGTCGTGGAACACCGACACCGAATACGAGATGGGCAACATGGGCCATCGTCCGGGCGTCAAGGGTGGCTACTTCCCGGTTAACCCGATCGACGAATCTCAGGACCTGCGTTCGGAAATGCTCAGCACCATGAAGCGCCTGGGCATGAAGGTCGACAAGCACCACCACGAGGTTGCCTCGTGCCAGCACGAGCTGGGCCTGATCTTTGACAGCCTGACCAAACAGGCGGATGAGCTGCAGAAGTACAAATACGTCATCCACAACGTCGCGCACGCCTACGGCAAATCGGCGACCTTCATGCCGAAGCCCATCGCAGGCGACAACGGCACCGGCATGCACGTGAACATGTCGATCTGGAAAGACGGCAAGCCGCTGTTTGCAGGCGACAAATATGCCGACCTGTCGGACGAGGCCTTGTGGTTCATCGGCGGTGTTCTGAAACACGCCAAGACCCTGAACGCCTTCACCAACCCCTCGACCAACAGCTACAAGCGTCTGATCCCGGGCTTTGAAGCTCCTGTTCTGCGCGCTTACTCGGCCCGTAACCGTTCGGGTTGTGTCCGTATTCCGTGGACCGAAAGCCCGAAAGCCAAGCGCGTCGAGGCCCGTTTCCCCGATCCGGCCGCAAACCCCTATCTGGCGTTTGCTGCGCTGCTGATGGCTGGTCTGGACGGCATCAAGAACAAGATCGATCCGGGCGAAGCCATGGACAAGAACCTGTACGATCTGCCCGCCGAGGAACTGGCCGACATCCCGACCGTCTGCGGCAGCTTGCGTGAGGCTCTGGAAGCTCTGGCCGCCGATCACGACTTCCTGCTGCAGGGCGACGTGTTCACCAAAGACCAGATCGACGGCTACATCGCGCTGAAGATGGAAGAGGTCGAAACCTACGAGCATACCCCGCACCCGGTTGAGTACGGCATGTACTACAGCTGCTGATCCGGAACAGGGTTACATCTGCAAGGGCGTCCAAACGGGCGCCCTTGTTTCGTTTGGCATGATCTTTCACACTCGGACGCAAACTGGTCAGGAGAGAGCGCATGTCATCCGATACCCCGTTTGCACAATTCTCGGACATCGTAACCTCGGTCGAAGATCTGGAACGCATCACCGGCGCGCCTCTGCCCCAGATCATCGCCAAGGAATTGTCCGCACTGGATCAGATGTGCCGCGACTTCATCGACAAATCCACCTTCTGCCTGATCGCTTCGGCCAACCCGGATGGGTATCTGGACATCTCACCGCGCGGCGACCCTGAGGGGTTTGTTCAAGTGGTCTCGGACACCCTGATCGCCATCCCGGATCGCCCCGGCAACAAGCGGGTGGACACGTTTCACAACGTTCTGAAAGACCCGCGCGTCAGTGTGATTTTCTTTGTTCCCGGCAAAATGGAAACTCTGCGCATTCGCGGCACGGCGCGAATATGCGCTGACCCCGACCTGCTAAGCGGTATGGCCGTGAACGGGCGGGTGCCGAAACTTGTCCTGCTGATCCATGTCGAAACTGCCTTTGCCCACTGCCCCAAATGCGTCATCCGTGGGAACCTGTGGCAACCCGATCACTGGCCCGATGCCTCGCAACTGCCGAACATGAACGCGATGATGGTCAAACACGCGAAAATCGACAAAACGCCCGAGGAATGGTTCGAAAGCCTGAAAGCCACGGACGAACTGGACCTGTATTAACCGACTTGCCATTTCGCCCTTGGCATTTACGCTTTCACAACCACAGCCAATCGGAGTGCCCCTATGCTGCGCGCGCTTTTTCTGTCGCTTGCCCTGACCAACCCGACCGTCGGACTAACCGCGCCCTGCGGGAATACCAGCGCGGGGTTCGAGGCCTGGAAAGCGGACTTTGCCAAACAGGCGCGCCGGGCCGGAGTGAAAAGGAAGGGCTTGCAAGCGCTGGCTCAGACGCAATACGCCACCCGCACCATTGCGGCCGACCGAAACCAGAAGAGTTTCAAATACTCGCTGGATAAATTCATGCGTGTGCGCGGCGCGGATACAATTGTTGCGCAGGGGCGCAAACGCAAAGCCAGAAACCCGGATTTCTACGCCGCATTGGAACGCCAATACGGCGTGCCATCCGGAATTCTGCTGGCCATCCACGGTATGGAAACCGGCTTTGGCAGCTTCATGGGCGACAGTCAGGTTGTTTCCGCAATCACAACATTAGCCTATGATTGCCGCAGATCGGATTTCTTTATCCCCCATGCCATTGGGGCGCTTAAACTGGTCGATCAGGGCAGCATCACCATGGCGACAAAAGGGGCAAAACATGGCGAACTGGGCCATACGCAATTCCTGCCCGGCAACGCCCTGGAATACGGTGTCGATGCCACCGGCGACCGACGTGTGGACTTTTACAACCTGACGGATGCAATGGCCTCGACCGCGAATTTCCTTCGCAAAAAAGGATGGAAACCGGGGCGTGGGTATCAGCCGGGACAGCCGAATTTCGCAGTCATTCAACAATGGAATGCGGCATCGGTCTATCAGCAATCCATCGCCATCATGGCCGCGCGAATCGATGGTTAGGCCCGACACTCCGTCACCACGCCCTACACGCAATTCGGCCACAAAATTGCCATAGTGGCCACCAAAACGCCTTGGATTCAGGGTTTCCAAAGCGTAATCAATCCTCGGAAATTTCGATTTTTTTCCATTTTGGTCAAATTCTGTCCAAAAACCGTTGATAGTTTGTCGGCTTAGACAATAAGCGGCAAAGGAACATTCCAGTGGCTCGGAAGCACAGCTACCATGGCGGCCTGCAATTCGATGGCGACACAGACGGCGCGATCGAGCGGTTTGGCACAATTGTCGCCACGACGCTTGAGGATTACGGCCATTTGGTCGAACGCAAAGCGCTGTTGTCACGGACTGAGGCAAGCGTTGTCTCAAGCCAGTATATGGTGCGCCTGACGCTGGATACCGAAGCGGCGGATACCGACACACGTTACGAACGTATGGATCGCGCGGCTGGCCTGCGGACGCTCGCCCGGCCCGTTGTGTCCAACCCTCAGAACCGGTTGGTCCTGACGGTTACTCCGGTGTCGCCGCTGCTGGACGATCTCGAGATCTCGGAACTTATGCTGGTCGTCATTCTGTATCGCATGGTCGATATCTGCTCGACCCGGCGGGTGGAATGGCTGTCACCGCACACGGTATTGACCGTCGAACAGTTCATGAGCGCCTTTGACACGCTGGCCCCCAGCAAACCCAGAAACCGAAAACAGATCTTTCAATCTGTGACCGGTCAGTTTGCAGGTCTGGACATCCCAGAACCGCAAGATCCTATCGAAGCAGCCAAACCTGCGGCCCGTCCGATCCAGCTGTCAGACGAACAACTGCTCAGCATCGCGTTTCGCACGGACGAACCCCAAACCCCAACAGAAACCCCGCCCAGCGATCCCGCTGAGGAAGACGAGCGGCCAAGCGACATTCTGCGGCTCAGCAGCTGGTGCATGACAGGCGTGATCGCCAGTGTCTCCACCCCGATTGCGCTGTCCATGGCGGCGGTTAACCTGATCCGGGGTGAGGATTTCAGACTGAACACTCAGGTTCTGGTCTTCACCTTTGCCATTGTCGCCCTGAATGCCAGCAACGCCTTTGCCGACGTTGCCACCGCTTTGGGCATGTAACCGAATTACAAGAACCCTCCTTGGAGGCCCCGCCGTTAGGCGGGGTTTTCCATTTCTGCCAGGCTGTGCGCGGCCAGAACATAGGTGTGGATCGAGAAAACGACCGCGCCAGTCTTGGGCAGACGCATCAAAGTCTGACGCTCGCTCCGCAGGTATGAGGTGGTCCCCGCTTTTGGTTTTTCCCGCGGTTCGCTGGCACTGCGGGGTTGAAAAAGCTCCGGGTCCTCGTACCACAGCGCATTGAAGCGCCAAAGCGGGCGATCAGGTTGAATCCCATCGAACAATCGCTGCACGCGCCGGGCGATATTGTCGTCGTAGCTGGCGACCGGCACATGAATATCCATCAGCGGGCGCATGAATTTCTCACTCAAACGCCAACTGGCCGGAAAACACAGGATCGCGCCTGTCAGAACATGCTGATCGGCTTGCTTTTGCAGGATACAGAAATCCTCTTGAACCAGATGGCACAGCGTATCCAGTGGCTGGGTCCTGTCGATGTCAACCGACACGCCGTCAGGCCGCAGCACGCTGTCCGTAGCATCAGGATAGACCTGCGCCAGAACCAGTTCCAAAAGCTCTTGCGCCGCAGGTTCGGCACCTTGGTCCAGTGCCAGCACCTGATCGCGCCGTTCTTTCAACAGGGTCGCCCGATGGATCATCTGCGCGGCAAAGGCGTCATCCTGATGCAGCCACGCATCCTGCGACGCAGGCTGCACACCGGGCAGCGCACGGGCTTTGCGCGGATCATACGGGATTTTTTCCTGCAAAATGATAGTCATGAGACCCAGCTACCACCGAATCCATGCAATGTCGGTCAAAAAACGACCCGCAGACGGTCGCAATCTTCTGCGACGACGGTTCAGGGCCTCAACACACTCGACCCCATGTCAGGGAGGCGTGACGTGAATCAACACTACCGGGATACCCGCAAAATCGATCCGACCCGAGGGGAAACACTGGGCGACGGAACACCCAACGACAACAACCGGATCGAGATCGGACCGACCCAACTGGCCTTTGACGAATGGGCTGCGGCCGGGTTGAAACTACCAAACCTTGAACGGATGCGCGAATTCCGCTGGAAGCGCCTGACGCAGGCGATTGTCGATCGCGGATACGGCGGCTTGTTGATCTTTGACCCGCTGAACATCCGCTACGCCACTGACAGCACCAACATGCAGCTGTGGAACACCCACAACCCGTTCCGGGCTGTGCTGCTATGCGCCGACGGGTATATGGTGATCTGGGACTATAAGAACTCACCCTTCCTGTCGACGTTCAACCCGTTGGTGCGCGAACAGCGCTCGGGCGCGGATCTGTTCTATTTCGACCGGGGCGACAAGGTGGATATCGCGGCGGACGTGTTCTCGAACGAGGTGCGCGTGCTGATCGACGAACATGGCGGCGGAAACAAGCGTCTGGCGGTCGACAAGATCATGTTGCACGGGCTGCGCGCGCTTGAGGCGCAGGGGTTCGAGATCATGGAAGGCGAGGAACTGACCGAAAAGACCCGCGCCATCAAAGGCCCGGACGAGATTCTGGCCATGCGCTGCGCCAGCCATGCCTGCGAGACTGCCGTGGCTGAGATGGAAAAATTCGCCCGTGCCAATGTCGGCGACGGCAAAACCTCGGAAGATGACATCTGGGCCGTTCTGCATGCCGAAAACATCCGGCGCGGGGGTGAGTGGATCGAAACCCGCCTTTTGGCCTCGGGCCAGCGCACCAACCCATGGTTTCAGGAATGTGGCCCCCGTGTTACGCAGCAGAATGAAATCATTGCCTTCGACACGGACCTGATCGGCTCATACGGGATTTGCATCGATATTTCACGCACATGGTGGATCGGCGACCAGAAACCGCGCGCCGATATGATCTATGCCATGCAGCACGCGCATGAACACATCATGACCAATATGGAAATGCTGAAACCCGGGGTGATGATCCCTGAACTGACGGCCAACTCTCACAGGTTGGACGACAAGTTTCAGGCGCAGAAATACGGCTGCCTGATGCATGGCGTGGGATTGTGCGACGAATGGCCATTGGTCGCTTATCCCGACAAGGCGGTTGCCGGGGCCTATGACTATCCATTGGAACCCGGCATGGTGCTATGTGTCGAAGCCGCCGTTGGCGAAGTGGGCGGAGATTTCTCGATCAAGCTGGAAGATCAGGTGCTCATAACCGAGGACGGCTATGAGAACCTGACCAAATACCCGTTTGATGGGCGGCTTATGGGGTCAGAGTGAGGATGCCCTCACTCTGACCAATATGAACGACGCACATTGCCGTGCCAGTCTTCAACCGGCTGCGTCAATTGCGGGTCGCTTGCGAATTCGCTTAAGGGCCAGGACTGTCCCAGCGCAAAACCCAATGCGCCAACCAGAACAAGAGTAACCAATGTGCCTGCCCCGATACCGGGCGACTGCGGGGTTGCTGTAATATGTGCCATGCTTTCCTCCGGCGATGGTGTGGATACCGTGAAGATGGGGGAGGCAGTTGAATTATGAAAATGAATATTTAATCGGCATAACATCACTAATCGTGATGTTATGGTCATTCAATTGGACGCCGCAACACCGCTTACCTGCGCAAGTGCACAGGTCCTGTGCACCTGTCCGCCAAGTCCTCACCTTACCGTTACGCCTTTGACATATCCCTTGAGACTGGCTTTGCTTCACCACAGTATTGCAGGCATCCCCCCAAACCGAAGGAGCCGAAATGCCCACGGAACGCATCACTTTTGCCGGACATGACGGCGGTCAACTTGCAGCACGACTGGACCTGCCCGACGGTCCGGTGCTGGCAACCGCCCTGTTCGCGCATTGCTTTACCTGTTCCAAGGACATTCCAGCCGCGCGCCGCATCTCGGCCCGGCTGGCGGCAATGGGCATCGCGGTCTTGCGGTTCGACTTTACGGGTCTGGGCCACTCGGAAGGCGAATTTGCAAACACCACCTTCACCTCGAATGTCGAAGACCTGATTGCGGCGGCTCAGTATCTTGCGGGCCGGAACATGGCCCCTGCCCTGTTGATCGGTCACTCGCTCGGCGGTGCTGCGGTTTTGCGGGCCCGTGCGGGCATCCCTTCGGTCAAGGCGGTTGTGACGCTTGGGGCACCGGCCGATCCCAGCCACGTCTCGCACCATTTTGAAGATGCCCTGCCGCAGATCCAGCAGGACGGCAGCGCCGAGGTCTCGCTGGGCGGGCGTCCGTTCCGCATTGGCAAGGCCTTTGTCGATGATATTGCCGAAGCAGCACTGACCCCATCGGTTGCTGATCTGAAAGCCGCATTGCTGATCCTGCACGCGCCGATGGATGAAACGGTCAGCATCGACAATGCCAGCACGATCTTTCTTGCGGCCAAACACCCCAAAAGCTTTGTCACCCTTGACGATGCCGATCACCTAATCACCCGCGCTGCAGATGCCGAATATGCGGCCGATGTGATCGCAGCTTGGGTGTCGCGCTATGTTTCGCTATGCCCGCCTGCCCCACCGCCGGGCGCGCCCGAAGGCGTCATTCGAGTGACCGAGTCGGACCCCAATGGTTTCTTGCAGGACATTCAATCGGGGCCGCGCCATCACGTCGTGGCGGACGAGCCGGTGTCATATGGCGGCACGGATCGTGGCATGTCGCCTTACGGGTTTGTCTCCTCGGGTCTTGGGGCGTGTACCTCGATGACCATTCGCATGTATGCGCGACGCAAACGTTGGCCGCTGACCGGCATCACCGTCGATGTCTGCCACGACAAGGTCCACGCGCAGGATGCGGGGCTGGCGAACGAGGGCAAGATTGATCAGTTCAAGCGCAAGATACGGCTGGAAGGTCCCCTGACCCCCGACCAACGCGCGCGCCTTCTGGAGATTGCGGATAAATGCCCCGTGCACCGCACGCTGGAAGGCTCGTCCGTTGTGACCACGATCCTGCTGGACGCGTGACCTGAAATCCTGTCACGGAACTGTTTCGCGTGGCTGCTACCCACGCGGCCATGGAAAAACAGATCGTGTGCATAAACTGGGGCACGCTCTACGGTGCCCCCTATATCAACCGCCTTTATCGGATGGTCTGTGCCAGAACGACGCCGCCTTTCCGGTTTGTAGCCTTCACGGATTCGCGCGACGGTGTCGATCCCGGTGTCGAATGCTATGACCTGCCCGAGATGCCCGGCTTCATGCCGCAACGAACCATTGGCCAATGGCCGAAATCCAGACTGTGGGCCGCAGAGCTGGCCGATCTGACGGGTCCATTCCTGTTTCTGGATCTGGACGTCGCGATCACCGGCTCGCTGGATCCGTTCTTCGAGTTCGGCGACCCGGACGACGTCATTCTTGCACGCAACGTGGCCAAACCCCTCAGCCGTCTGGGGCAGACGTCGATCTACCGTATGCCGGTCGGTGCGCTTGCCCCGCTGCAGGATATCTTTGCCGCCGACCCTCAGGGCGTGGCGGATACGTATCGGTTTGAACAGCATTTTGTGACAAAGAACGCGCCAAACGGGATAAGGTTCTGGCCGCCCGGCTGGGTTCGCCATTTCCGGATCGAGTGTATTCCCAAGTTCCCGCTGAACTACTTTCTGGACACACGCGCACCCAAGGACGCGCGCGTCGTGATCTTTGCCGGATCGCTCAACCCGCCCGATGCGATCAAAGGCCAGTACCATGCCGAGGTTCCGCACCTGCCGCCCGGCCAACACATCTGGCGCGCGCTCAGATCAAAGCACAAGCTTCGGGGAATCCGCCAGTTTGTTCGACCAGCAACCTGGGTCGAGCGGATTTGGGATCAGGCAGAACAAAGCTAAGCCCGGCCCGGCTGTGTGCCGGGCACGGAACAGATGCCCAATCAGCGTCTCCGCGGCGCAGGCCGATGGATCGGAGGCCGCGCCGCAGGCGGTCTTGCAACCGGAGGACGCGGACGCGACGGCGGCTTGGCAATCGGCGGCTTCGGACGCGCAGGTGGCTTGCCCGCCGGGGGCTTCGGTCGATTGGGCGGCTTGCCGTCCGGCGGTCTGGGCCGGTCCGGTCGGTTCACGTCGATATCGACATCGACGTCGTGGTAATAATCATTCCACAGCATCGAGTCGTAAAACGGGTCGTACCCGTACCCATAGCCCACGCCGACACTTACGCCATCGCAGCCTGACAGGGTCAGACCTGCGACCCCCAAGCCCAGCGCGAGCACGGAACGTTTGATCAGTTTGCGTGTCATACCAACCTCCGTCATTGCAGCGACCGGAACGACGCGAAAACGGCGTTCAGATCATCCACATAAGCCGGGTCAGCCCCATCGCGCAGGATCGCCACCACGACGGCCACCCGGTTTCGCGGCAGGTCGATCAGGGTCGCCGTGAAATTGACCCCGCGACCATCGCGGTTGCCGGTGCCACGGTAGACACGAGCGGGCAACCCCCCGATACGGGTATCGCTGGTGCTGGTGACGGTTGGATCTTTGACAAGGAACTTGTCGATATCTTCGAGATATCGCTCCCCGTCCTGAATATCTTCAACTCCGGCTGGCGATACGAAGCCCATCCAGACCGTGTCGTCAGTAACCGGTCGAATGGCCATCACGCGCGCAACGGCGCGGGCATCCCCTAACTCGGTGTCTTCAATGTCACGCGGCCCGCCGGTGCGCAGGGCCCAGAAATCCGGTACTGAAAACCGAAACAAGGCCCGACCCGCATCGGTATAGGTCACAGGCGTCTCGGCCCGGACAGGTGCAGCCCCTGCCGCCCATAGGGCCGCGCAAGCAGCAAGTGTTGACGCTAGAAAAATACGCATATCTCAATAACCTGATGGTTTCGCTGCCATCAGATTGAACCGGGCGCGCTTGCTTTGTCCAGTACTGCCTTGCCCAACAACGGAAAATCCGCGCGGGAAGCGTTGGGTCAGTTCCCCCGCTTAACAAGCACGCCATCTGTTGTGTTGCCGGCGTCATCGACAAAGCGGATTGTCTGACCCTTTTGCTGAACATCATAACACGCCCACAGATCCGATGGCGGCCAGAGCGAGCAATACTGATCCCCTCGCACAGCCCAGCGCCCCTCACTTGGGCCGCCCGCGAAATATTGGGTCAGCATCGAGGGCTCAAAGGTCTGCCAGACGCCATCCCCGTAATCCAGCTTCTGTTCAGTCAGCGTCGCCAGAATTCCTTCGCCGGACAGGGTCTGAAACTCTTCAGCCGCCAGAAAGCCGGGCCAGATTGCTAAAATCAGGGCAAACCGTCTCATATCCGCACTCACACCTTGTTCATTAGATGGTGCGGGTTTAAACCCCGCCGCATCGCCTCCTGCCCAAACACAATAAGGTGCCGCTGCTTATGATTCCACGTTATTCCCGCCCCGATATGGTCGCCATCTGGTCGCCCGAAAGCAAGTTCCGCATCTGGTACGAGATCGAGGCCCATGCCTGCGACGCCATGGCCGATCTGGGCGTGATCCCGCGTGAGAATGCCGAGGCCGTGTGGAAAGCCAAGGACGTGGAATTCGACGTCGCCCGCATCGACGAGATCGAGGCCGTCACCAAGCACGACGTCATCGCCTTCCTGACCCATCTGGCCGAGCATGTTGGCAGTGAAGAAGCCCGCTTTGTGCATCAGGGCATGACCAGTTCCGACGTGCTGGACACCTGCCTGAATGTGCAGCTGACCCGCGCCGCCGATCTGCTGATCGCCGATCTCGAAGGTCTGCTGGCCGCCCTGAAACGCCGCGCCATCGAACACAAGAACACCGTCCGCATTGGCCGCAGCCACGGCATCCACGCCGAGCCGACCACCATGGGCCTGACCTTTGCCCGTTTCTACGCCGAAATGGACCGCAACCTGTCCCGCATGCGCGATGCCCGCGCCGAGATTGCCACCGGCGCGATCAGCGGCGCGGTCGGCACCTTCGCCAACATTGACCCGCGCGTGGAAGAACATGTTTGCGACCAGCTGGGTCTGGTGCCCGAACCGATCAGCACGCAGGTTATCCCCCGTGACCGTCACGCAGCGTTCTTTGCCACCCTCGGCGTGATCGCCAGCAGCATCGAAAACATCGCCATCGAAATCCGCCACATGCAGCGGACCGAGGTGCTGGAAGGGGCCGAGTTCTTCTCGATGGGGCAGAAAGGTTCCTCGGCCATGCCGCACAAGAAAAACCCGGTTCTGACCGAGAACCTGACCGGTCTGGCCCGCATGGTGCGCGCGGCTGTGATCCCGGCGATGGAAAACGTGGCGCTGTGGCACGAGCGTGATATCTCGCATTCCTCCGTCGAACGCATGATCGGGCCCGACGCCACAATCACGCTGGACTTTGCCCTGGCCCGTCTGACCGGCGTGATCGACAAGATGCTGATCTTCCCCGAGAACATGCTGGAGAACATGAACAAGTTCCCCGGTCTGGTGATGAGCCAACGCGTTCTGCTGGCCCTGACCCAAGCCGGTGTCAGCCGCGAGGACGCCTATGCCATGGTGCAGCGCAACGCGTTGAAAGTCTGGGAACACCGGACCGATTTCAAGCAAGAGCTGCTGGCAGATGCCGACGTCACCGCCGCGCTGAGCCCCGAAGAGATCGAAGAGAAATTCGACCTTGGCTATCACACCAAGCATGTCGACACGATTTTCGAGCGTGTTTTTGGCGAATAAATCATCGTAAGCCATGAAACAGCCCGGTCTGCCACAGCAGCAGGCCGGGCTTTTTTGCGATTCAGCAAGAATCGGTTACTCTTCACGGAACATCTCTGCAAAAGGAACTGATCATGATCCGAACCGTTCTTTGCTCGATCGCCCTTGTCTGCTTTGCCTCGGCCAGCCTTGCCTGCACCGGCCATTCCAAGCAGACCCAATCCTGCGCCGATGGCGCCGTTTGGGATCAGGAATCGCAAAGCTGCACAAAAATCATAAACAGCTAAGAGTTTTCTTTCCTGTTTGTGAATAAATGCGACCCGTCCGGTGTTAGCTTTTTTGAAGATCGCACTATGATTTCAATTAGCAGACCCGAGAACGGAGTTAAATTATGCGCCTAGTCCTAGCATCCGCGATTGCATTTCAGGCATTTGCCTTTGCCCCCATTGTTCATGCCGCAGGTGGCGACAGCAGCCCGCCGAAACCGACAAACACGACGAAGAAATGCCTGTTTGGCCGTGTGTATGACGAGGCTGCGGGCCGCTGTGTGAAGCCGAACAAAACCAATTTCACCCAAGATCAGTTGTATGACGCGGTGCGCGAGCTGGCCTATGACGGGCAGTATGAACATGCGCAGGACATTCTGCGCGTGATGGATCAAGGCGATGACCGTGTTCTGACCTATTGGGGCTTTACCTACCGCAAGATGGGCGAACTGGCGCTGGCCAATGCGTTCTATCAGGATGCGATCACTGCAAACCCCGACAACATTTTGGCGCGCAGCTATATGGGTCAGGGCTTTGTCTCGGAAGGCCGCACCGATCTGGCCATCGAACAATGGCGCGAGATCAAGGCCCGTGGTGGCGAAGGCACCTGGGCCGAAGCCTCGTTGCGCGACGCAATCCGCACCGGGCTGACATATAGCTACTAGGCTTCAGCCTTTCTTTACCCGATTCCCGCTAATCTGCCTGTGGACTTGATTTTGGCTCGGCAGGCAGATGCAGGATACGAACGCGCTGATACAAATGGCACCGGGGGCGGCCGCCCCCGCCGGTGACGGTAACGACGCCCCAAGGGTTGTTCCCCGATCGCTCAGCTCTCTACAAAAGGCCGCGGTTGTTGTGCGGCTTTTGTTGAATGAAGGCGCGGATATACCGCTGGAAGACCTGCCTGACGATTTGCAGGAAAAGCTGACCCATCAATTGGGTCAGATGGGGTTGGTGGATCGCGTTACACTGGATGCCGTCGCGCGTGAATTTGGTGATGCGCTGGACAATATCGGACTGTCCTTCCCGCATGGTCTGGCCGGTGCTTTGGACGCGATCAACGGCAAGATCGCGCCCGCCACGGCGGCCCGGTTGCGCAAAGTGGCTGGCGTGCGCCAGATCGGTGATCCGTGGCAAAGGTTGCGCGAAATTCCAACCGAAGACCTTGCCCAAATGGCACAAGCCGAAAGCACCGAGATTGCGGCGGTCATGGTCTCCAAGCTCGATACAGCGCAGGCGGCGCAATTGCTGGGTCATTTACCCGGACCTGTGGCCCGACGGATCACCTATGCCATCTCTAAAACCGCCAATGTCACCCCCGAAGCGGTCGAACGGATTGGCTGGTCGCTGGCCTCGCAACTGGATCAACGTCCGGCCCAGGCATTCAGCGACGGGCCCGGCGCGCGGGTCGGGGCGATTCTCAACCAATCGGCGGCCTCGACCCGCGACGGGTTGCTGACCGCGCTGGACGAAGAGGATGCAGATTTCGCCAGCGTCGTACGCCAGTCCATTTTCACCTTCGCCCATATCACAACCCGTATCGCAGCCCGCGACATTCCGGCCATCCTGCGCGAGGTGGATCAACCCGTCCTGATCACCGCCCTGGCGGGTGCTGCGGCGGATGACGACAAGGCGTCGGTGGAATATGTGCTTTCGAACATCTCATCCCGCATGGCCGATAACCTGCGCGAAGAAATGGGCGAACGCGGCCGCGTCAAACAAGCCGAAGCCGAGGAGGCGATGACACAGATCGTCGGTGCCATTCGCAATCTGGTGGATGCAGGCACGCTCACCCTGGTCGAAGCCGAGGAAGAGGACGCGTAGATTGGGTCGCCAAGGACCCATGAGGGTGCTTGAGGTTGCCAGCCCCGGTCTGTATGTCTGATCGGGAAACGCGCAATATGCGGTGAGACGCCTTCATGCCTGTCGAAAAGTCAGAGCTCAGCCAGACTGAGCTTGCAAAATACTATGTCGCCAATCTGTTCCTGAAGGGGGTCATCGGCACCATGCGCCTGCTGCCGTATGAACGGCGCATCGCGACCATGGGTGCCATCGTGCGCGGCCTTGCCCCGGTGGTTGGATTTCGCAGACGCGTGCGCCGCAACCTGAACCTGACCTGCCCGAACCTGTCCGAGGCCGAGATTCGCAAGATCTCGGGCGATGTGTCGGACAATGCCGGGCGAGCCATCATGGAGCATTTTTCGCCCGATGGTTTCATGGCGCGTCAGAAGACCGCCAAAATCAGTGGTGCCGGAATCGCAGCGCTTGATGCCGCCATTGCCGAAGGCCGTCCGGTGATGATGATCACCGCTCATTTCGGGCATTATCTGGCGGCGCGCGTCGCGCTTCAGGCCCGGTGCGGCAAGCCCATCGGATGCCTTTATCGTCGAATGGCAAACCCCTATTTCAACGACGATTACGTCAAAGCCTTCTACAAAACCGGCTCACCCATGTTCGAGCAGGGTCGGCGCGGCATGGTGGAAATGGTGCGGTCGCTGAAAAGTGGTGGCATTATCGCGATCGTATCAGACCTGCATGTTCAGGGCGGCGAACAGCTGCAATTCTTCGGCAAACCCGCGATCACCTCAGTTCTGAACGCCGAACTTGCGATGAAATACAAAGCGGTCCTGATCCCGGTTTACGCGGTGCGTCAACCCAACGGAATCGACTTTGAAATCGTTCTGCATGAACCAGTTCCGCACACCGATCCCAAGGAAATGACGCAGTTCACCAATAACGATCTGGAAAAGATGGTTCGTCAGCACATGGGCCAATGGTTCTGGATCCATCGCCGGTGGAAACACTGGAACGGGCTGGGCGTCAGCCCCGAGGAAATGCCCTGATCACCTGACCTTGGCGGCGGCAACAATGGGCCCGTGCCCGGCTTGCTGCACGAGCACGACCGCAGGCAGGTCTGACACCAGTTCCGCCGTGTAGCTTTGCGACGAAACACCGTCCCACTGCCCGGCGATCTGCCAGGATTCGACCACATTGGCATAATCCAGTTCATGCCCCGCCAACTCACCCCGGCGGATCGAGGCATGGCGCATCGGCGAATATTGGACCACTCGGACGTCATAGACCTGCCCCGCGGGCAGCTCGACCGGTGAGACCTCAACAGTCACGGCACCGCCATCCCGCTGCGCCTGAACCGAAGCTTGCGGGGCCGCCGTCAGATGCGCATTGATCAGTTGATCGAGCTGGCGGGCTTGTGCCCCGACCACGTCCTGCTGTCCGTTTACCACCATCTGCGGTGTGTAGATCATCGTCCGTCCGCCCTGCCGTGCATAGGCGCGCTGCCGGTCAGTGTGGCTGGGGTCGGCATATTCGTCTTTCCAACCGATATAGTCCCAGTAATCCACATGCAGGGCCAGACCGATCACATCGTCGCGTTTGGCCAGTTCGTGCATGATGTCGTCGGCCGGCGGGCAGGACGAACAGCCTTGCGAGGTAAACAGCTCGATCACCACCGGATCGCTTTTGGCCACAACGGGGACAAGCGCAAAAAGGGAAAATGCAGTGGCAATGGCGGCAGTTCGGATCATGTCTGGCCTCGGGCTAACAGCTTTATTCTCTGGATTCGATAAGGTGTGGTAATGGTTTAAACCCTTTGCTCATCACCCTCCAATCAAGGTTTCTTGAGACCGGTTGCAAGGATTTCCACCAAAATGTGTGCAATGGTATACAAAAAATGCACTTAACGAGCCGATCCTTCTTGAACCGGTGGCCCGAGTGATGCAGATAAAATGCAGCGACCCTGAATTCCAAGTTGTTTGAGAGGGAGGCCAACAGATGCCCATCAAAGTCGGACAGGACACCGCCAAAACGCGCCGCAGCCTGAGCGTGAATGGCAAATCCATCTCGTATTATTCGATCCCCGCGGCGCAAGAGGCCGGGCTGGGTGATTTTTCAAGGCTTCCCGCCGCGCTGAAAGTCGTGTTGGAAAACATGCTGCGGTTCGAGGATGACGGCTTTTCCGTCTCGGTCGAGGACATCAAGGCCTTCGGCGAATGGGGCGCGAATGGCGGCAAGAACCCGCGTGAGATCGCCTACCGCCCTGCCCGCGTGCTGATGCAGGATTTCACCGGCGTTCCGGCGGTGGTCGATCTGGCAGCGATGCGCGATGGTATCAAGGGGCTGGGCGGCGATGCGCAAAAGATCAACCCGCTGAACCCGGTCGATCTGGTCATCGACCACTCGGTCATGATTGACGAGTTCGGCAACCCCCGCGCCTTCCAGATGAATGTGGATCGCGAATATGAGCGCAATATGGAACGCTATCAGTTCCTGAAATGGGGTCAGAACGCGTTTAACAATTTCCGCGTCGTGCCTCCCGGCACCGGCATCTGTCATCAGGTGAACCTGGAATATCTGGCCCAGACCGTCTGGACCGATGCCGACCAGAACGGGGATGAGGTCGCCTATCCCGACACGCTGGTCGGCACCGACAGCCATACCACCATGGTCAACGGCATGGCCGTTCTGGGCTGGGGCGTTGGCGGGATCGAGGCCGAGGCCGCGATGCTGGGTCAGCCGATCTCGATGCTGATCCCCGAGGTTGTGGGCTTTGAGCTGACCGGCGCGATGGTCGAAGGCACCACCGGCACCGATCTGGTGCTGAAGGTCGTGGAAATGCTGCGCGAGAAAGGCGTCGTGGGCAAATTCGTCGAATTCTACGGCAGCGGTCTGGATCGCCTGCCGCTGGCCGACCGTGCCACCATCGCCAATATGGCACCGGAATACGGCGCGACCTGTGGCTTCTTCCCCATCGACGGCGAAACCCTGCGCTACATGCGCAATACGGGCCGCGACGAGGACCGGATCGCGCTGGTCGAAGCCTATGCCAAGGAAAACGGATTCTGGCGCGGGGCGGACTATGCGCCGATCTATACCGACACCCTGTCACTGGACATGGGCACTATTGTCCCGGCGATTTCCGGCCCGAAACGGCCGCAGGATTATGTCGCGCTGACCGACGCCAAGGCCGCCTTTGCACACGAGATGGCCGAGACCTTCAAGCGCCCCATGGGCAAAGAGGTCCCCGTCAAAGGCGAAGACTACACGATGGAATCGGGCAAGGTCGTGATCGCCTCGATCACTTCCTGCACCAACACGTCGAACCCTTATGTGATGATCGGCGCAGGTCTGGTGGCGCGAAAAGCCGCCGCGCTGGGTTTGAACCGCAAGCCGTGGGTCAAGACCTCGCTGGCACCGGGATCGCAGGTTGTGTCCGCCTATCTTGAGGCCGCTGGCCTGCAGGATGATCTGGACAAGATCGGCTTTAACCTTGTTGGCTATGGCTGTACCACCTGTATCGGCAACTCGGGTCCGATCCAGAAAGAACTGTCCGAAGCAATTGCCGAGGGCGATCTGGTCGCCACCTCGGTTCTGTCGGGCAACCGCAACTTCGAAGGTCGTATCAGCCCGGACGTGCGCGCCAACTATCTGGCCTCGCCGCCGCTGGTTGTGGTTTACGCGCTGGCGGGCACACTGGATATCGACCTGACCTCGGAGCCGATCGGTCAGGACAAGGATGGCAATGACGTCTTCATGAAAGATATCTGGCCCAGCCAAAGCGAAATCGCCGAGCTGGTCGAGGCAACCGTGACCCGCGAGGCGTTCCAGACCAAATATGCGGACGTGTTCAAGGGCGACGAGAAATGGCAAAGCGTCGAGGTTCCGCAACAGGAAACCTATGACTGGCCACCGAGCTCGACCTACATCCAGAACCCGCCCTATTTTCAGGGCATGGGCCCCGAGCCGGGCACGATCTCGAACATTGAAGGTGCCAAGGTTCTGCTGATCCTGGGCGACATGATCACCACCGACCACATCTCGCCCGCCGGATCGTTTGCGACGACCACACCGGCTGGCAAATACCTGACCGACCGCCAGGTTCAGCCGCGCGAGTTCAACTCATACGGGTCCCGCCGTGGCAACCATGAGGTCATGATGCGCGGCACCTTCGCCAATATCCGCGTCAAGAATGAGATGCTGGACGGCGTCGAGGGCGGCTACACCGTCGGGCCGGATGGCGCGCAGACCTCGATCTATGATGCATCGATGGCCTATCAGGAACGGGGCGTCCCGCTGGTTGTGTTCGGCGGCGAGCAATATGGCGCGGGCTCGTCCCGTGACTGGGCCGCGAAGGGCACCGCGTTGCTGGGCGTCAAGGCGGTGATCGCCGAGAGCTTTGAGCGTATCCACCGCTCGAACCTTGTGGGCATGGGTGTGATCCCGCTGGAATTCACAGGCGGCGACACGCGCAAGTCGCTGGGTCTGAAGGGGGATGAAACCGTCTCGATCCACGGATTGGACACAGTCGAGCCGCTGCAAGAGGTGCCCTGCACTATCGTTTATGGGTATGGATCCGAGAAGACCATCACTCTGAAATGCCGGATCGATACCGCGCCCGAGATTGAATATATCGAAAACGGCGGCGTGCTGCAGTATGTGCTGCGGAATCTGGCAAAGGCGGGGTAAAGCTGCGCCTTTGGACTTGATCAGAAAGGACGCCTTCGGGCGTCCTTTTTTTTTGCGAGGCTCTGCCTCGCGCTCCGAGGTATTTTTGAACAGAAGAAGTTGAATTGGCGCAAGAGACCGGGTTTGCTGCGCCGGGGAGGTCGCGATGAACAAGGTGGCATTGATAACCGGAGGCGCGCGCGGCATTGGGCGCGCGATTGTCGAGGAGTTGAGCCGCGACCATCACATCGCATTCACGTGGTTTTCGACCGAGCCGACGCATACGCTTTTGAGTGACGGGACTCTGTCCATTCGATCCGACCTGACTGAGGATGGGCAGCCGGAGGCCGTGATTCAGCAGATCATCGACAAGTTTGGCCGGCTGGACGTGATCGTAAACAACGCGGGGGCGGTGAAATCGACCCCAAAAGAGGTGTTCAATCGCGACGACCACCGCGCCATTCTGGATTTGAACCTGCTTGTGCCCGCAGCCTTGTTGACTGCCGCGTTGCCGCATCTGAAACCGGGTGCGGCGATTGTCAGCATATCTTCGATGAACGCCGTTTTGCCGCCGAAAGACGCGGTAACCTATGGGGCAAGCAAGGCTGCACTGAACCTATGGACCCGCGGCATGGCGAAAGAGCTTGGGCCCGAAGGTATCCGGGTGAACGCAGTCGCACCGGGGGCCATCAACATCCCCGAGGCCCCGCGGCCCGATGATCTGACAGCCCTGTTTGTGAAAGACACAGCCATTGGGCGCGTCGGACGACCGCAAGACATTGCAAAGGCCGTTCGGTTCCTCGCATCGGATGACGCTGCATTCATCACCGGTGAGACCTTGGCGGTTACCGGGGGCTACAGGCTTTAGGCAAAGGGGTTATCCGCCCGCCGCCTTTTCCAAAGCAGGGCGGATTGTGCTTTCGATCACGCGCTGAGTGATCGGCCCGGCAAAGCGCAGAATGACCATACCCTCACCGTCAATCACATAGGTTTCCGGCACGCCGTATAGGCCCCAATCCAGCGCCATGCGTCCCTGCTCGTCGCGGCCGATGGCTTCGTATGGATCACCCAACTCGGTCAGGAAACCCTCGGCATTGTCCAACTTGTCCTTGTAGTTGATGCCATAGACCGGGATGCCTTCGTCCGACAGCGCCTCAAGATTCGGGTGCTCGGCCCGGCATGGGGCGCACCAGCTGGCCCAATAGTTGACCAGCTTGACCTCACCATCCCTTAGGGTCGTGTCGTCGAACAGGGCCTTGCCGGGAAACTCGGTCAGCACGACCGGGGGCGCAGGCTGCCCCTCGCGCGCAGAGGGCAGCGCGTTTGGATCCTCGCGGAACATGCCGATCCCGGCCAGAACCGCGAAAGCCCCGAAAATCAGGGGCGGCGCGAGCATCAGGGGCGAGATTTTAGCCATTCCGAGTTACCCTTTGTTCGATCTTTTCCATCTCGGCCCGCACCTTGCGTCCGCGCAGAATGCTGAAGACAACCAGTGCGACCAGCAGTGCAATCGAGGCTGCGTAAGACGACAGGACCGCGTCCGCGTATTTTCCAAGATCAGGGATCATCCGCCCACCCTTTCCCGTGCAAGCAATGCCTTGATCCGCCGTGCCCGGATTTCCGTGCCGGTGCGATACAGCACCAGCGCGATGAACAGCAACACAAAGCCGATGATGCACGCCAGCAGCGGATAGAAGAAGATATTGCTGACCTTCTCTTCGGTATCGGTGCCGGTGACAGCACCCGCCCGCATGACGGACGCGCCCTGATGCAGGCCCTGATTCCAGAAGTTCACCGCATAGCGGCTGAGGATCGCAAAGACCGACCCCACCAGACACAGGACCGAGGTCAGGTCGGCAGCGGTATCGGGGTCCTCGATCGCCTCCCATAACGCCACATATCCAAGGTAGAACAGGAACAGGATCAGGAACGATGTCAGGCGCGGATCCCAGGCCCACCATGTCCCCCACATCGGCTGGCCCCAGATCGCCCCGGTTGCCAGCGCGATCAGTGTCATGACGATGCCGATCGGGGCGGCGGCCCGCGCGGCCAGAGCACTGACATGGTGGCGGCGCACCAGCCAGACCAGCGAGGTCACCAGCATCATCAACCAGCAATTGATCGCCATCAGCGCCGACGGGACGTGCAGGTAGATGATCTTGACGGTCGATCCCTGCTTGTAATCGTCCGGCGTGAAGAAAAAGCCCCAGACCAGCCCGACCACGATAAACACTGCCGATGTGATCCAGAAAAACGGCAGGACACGTTCACTGGTGGCAAGGAACTTGCGCGGGTTGGCATATTCCCAGAGGGCGTTGGCTTTGGCTGCGATTGTCATGGCCGTTATTTAGTCTGAATCGGAGGTTTTCTCAATTGACCTCGGTCAAAGATGTGGCGCTTCACCGCAGATTGATCCGCAGCACCGCTGCGCTGGCAAAGGGCAGCAGGGCGATGGTTGCTGCGGTGATCCCGGCAAGCATCAGAAGCGGTGTCTGTGTTTCCATCCCGATGGCACCACGGCGGGCGACCTCAGCGCCGAAAATCAGGGTTGGGACGTAAAGCGGCAGGACCAGAAGGGACAGCAGCAACCCGCCCCGTTTCAGGCCGACGGTTAGCGCTGCGCCGAAGGTGCCAATAACGCTCATGGCCGGGGTGCCGAGCAGCAGCGAGATCACCAGCCAGAAAAAGCCCGGCACCGGCAGGTTCAACAGCACACCCAGAAAGGGTGCAGCAAGGACCAGCGGCAGGCCGGTGGTGATCCAATGGGCCAGCGCCTTGATCGAGACAACCGCTTCAAGCGGTAGTGGCGCGGTGGCCAGCAAGTCCAGCGAGCCGTCTTCCCAATCCAGCGCCAACAGGCGGTCAAGCGACAGCAGGCAGGCCAGAAGCGCACCGAGCCACAGGACACCTGGCGCGATCGTAGACAGCAGCGACGATTGCGGGCCGACCGCAAAGGGCACCAGAACCGTTACGATCAGGAAGAAGGCCAGCCCCAGACCAAAGCCGCCGCCCGCCCGGAAGGCCAGTTTCAGATCACGCAGCAACAGGGCGATCACAGGAAACCTCCGTCAAAGTCTTCGATGGGGGCGGGTTTGGCTTTGTTGGGGCCTACGTCCAGGACCTCGCCATCAAGGCCCAGATCGATATGGGTGGCGATCAGGGCCGAGCCACCCTGCCCCAGATGCGCGCGCACCGCATCTGCGAACATCTGCACGGCGTTTTTGTCCAGCGAAACGGTTGGTTCGTCCAGCATCCAGATCGGCCGCCCCGTGACCAGCATCCGCGCCAGCCCCAATCGCCGCTTTTGTCCGGCGGACAGGTTGCCAGCGTGACGGTCCGAAAGCTCATTCAGCGCGAAGGCGTCCAAGGCGGACTGGATCTGCTGCGTCCCAAAAACCGAGGCCCAGAAGCTGAGGTTTTCAGTCACTGTCAACGTTGGTTTCAACCCGTCGGAATGCGAGGCGTACGCGATCTGATCTTCGGCACCGTCTATCTGACCGGTCAACGGGGGCTGCAACCCGGCCAGCGTGCGCAACAGGGTTGTCTTGCCGATCCCGTTCGGCCCGCGCAGGATCAGGGCCTGACCGGGATGGAGCGTAAAGCTCAGCCCCTCCAGTACTGGAATGCCGCCTCGGGTGATGGTCAGATCGGTTACGGTTAACGTCATGTGACCCGCTTATCCGATTGGGGACGCAGGCAAAAGGCGGGATTTGCCGCAGGGTGGCGATGTCGGCGCATATTGGTGATTGCGGGAGCGAGAGGCCAGCCTCGCCGCCATTGGCGCTCGAACCAATGGCGCACTAATGGCGGCTCTCCGGGATATTTTTGGCCAGATGAAGGGGGATCCGGTTACACGGGGATCAGGGCCAGCGCGATGCGGCGACCTTCTGACAGCAGGACGTTATAGGTGCGGCAAGCAGCTGGGGAGTTCATGATCTCGATCCCGATACCCGCATTTACCAATGCGTGGCGCAGGTCTGTGGGGATGTGGGTCAGTTCGGCTCCGGTGCCGATCAACAGTACATCTACGGCGTCCGAAAGGTTAAGCAGGGGTTCGGAGTCGGCGTACCCCTCCCACGATTGGGTTCCAGTTGCGCCAGTCAAGACGCCTCCGTTATGGACCTGCCCTCCGATACGAAAAAAGCCCGGTCCGTAGCCGTCGATGGGTTGGGCGTTGGAATAGGTGATCTCATTCAATCGCATGGGTGGTATCTATCCCCAAAGTGGCAGGCCGGACAAGGCCGCCAGCGCAATCGCCAGATAGGCGGCGGCACGGTAGAGGTGCTCGCGGTCGGGTCGGAACAGCCAGCCCCCCAGCCAGTTGCCCAACAGGTTTGGCACGGCCAGCGCAAACCCCAGCCCCGCGGCGGCCAGCGTTACCTGCCCCATGCCGGTGAGATAGCCCAACAGCAGGAAGTCAAAGGCAAACAGGAAAAGCAGGATGGTTGCCCGGATTACTTCCACAGGCAGCGGGCGCGACATGTAGAACAGGATAACGGCTGGTCCGGGCAACCCCGCAACGCCGCCCAGAAATCCAGCGGCACCGCCGATACCTGTGACCATCGCGCGGCCGACACGGCCGTGATAGCGCAGGCCCAGGATCAGAATGGCGAGCATGATCAGGGCAAGGCCGCTGACCGCGTAGCGAAACACTTCGGGGTCGACTTGCGTTAGTACCCACAGGCCGACCGGCAGAATCGCGGCGCAACCGATCACCAAACGTGCCAGATCGCCCTTGTTCACCGCGCCCCAAGCCCGGCGCAGGTTCGGCAAGGGGCCGAAGATATCCATGATGGTCAGACCGATCAGAGCCCCGAAGGGGCCCAGATAAGGCGTGGCGATGGGCAGGAAGACCAAAGCGGTTCCGAATCCCGAAAAGCCGCGCACGACCCCGCCCAGAAACGCTGCAAAAAAGATAACGGCCAGACCCTGCGGGGACTGGCCGAAAACCTCAGGCATCTATGTTGGCAAACTGGTTGCCGGCGGTGTTGGATGGCTTGGACCAGTCACGCTTGACCCCCAGCCACAGCAGGATGGTCGAGGCCACAAAGACCGACGAATAGGTCCCCACGATCACGCCCCAGATCATCGCAAACACAAACCCCCGGATCACGTCGCCGCCCAAAACATAAAGCGAGATCAGCGCCAGCAAGGTTGTGACCGAGGTCATCACTGTCCGACTGAGCGTTTCGTTGATCGAGATGTTCAGAACTTCCTTGAGGTCTTTCTTCTTGTACTTCCGCAGGTTCTCCCTCACCCGGTCGAACACAACCACGGTGTCGTTCAGAGAGTAGCCAACGATGGTCAACAGGGCTGCTATAATGGCCAGGTCGAAGCGGATTTGCAGTTCCGAGAAGATGCCGATGGTCAGGATCACGTCATGCACAAGTGCGGCCACCGCCCCCAACGCAAACTGCCATTCGAACCGCAACCAGATATAGACAAGCACGGCACCGATGGCCAAAGCCACGGCGATGACCGCCGTCTGGATCAGTTCGCCGGACACTTTCGGGCCGACCGATTCAACCGAGACAAATTGGATGTCGGGGATCACAGTTTGCAACGCGCTTTCAACCGCTGTGATTGTCGAAGCTTCAACCGCTTCGGCATCGGCCTGCGCCTGAATGCGGATCATGGCGACGTTTTCGTCCGGCCCGAATGTCGGGTCAAAAATCTCGGTGATCGTGACATCGCCCAATTCCAGCGGCGCGATGGCGTCGCGGTAGGTGCCCACGTCAATCGGCTGAGCGCTTTCGGTGCGGATCGTGGTGCCGCCCCGGAAATCGATGCCGAAATTCAGACCTTGCAACAGGAATGAAACAAAGGCGATCACCATCATCAAGCCCGAGATGCCCAGCCAGACTTTCCACCGGCTGAAGAAATCGAACGAGGTTTCCTGGGGTACGAGTTTCAGTCTCATGTCAAACCTCGATCATTTTCGGACGGCGGCGTTCGAACCACATGACCACCATCAGGCGCGTCACGAAGATCGCAGTGAAGACCGAGGTGATGATACCCAGCCCAAGCGTAATAGCGAAGCCCCGCACCGGACCGCTGCCCATGGCAAACAGGATGGTCGCAGTGATGAATGTGGTGACGTTGGCGTCCAGAATGGCCGACAGCGCCTTTTCATAGCCAAGCTCGATGGCGCGGGCCGGGCCTTTGGCGGATTTCAGTTCCTCGCGGATGCGTTCAAAGATCAGAACGTTGGCATCCACCGCCATACCCACGGTCAACACGATCCCGGCGATGCCCGGCAGCGTCAGAGTGGCCCCGATCAAGGACAGCAAGCCGAACAGCAGACCGACGTTGATGATCAGAGCGATGTTGGCAAAGATACCGAACAGCCCGTAGCTGAGCGCCATGAAGACCAGCACCGCGGCGAAGGCCACGATTGTGGCGACTTTACCGGCGTCGATGCTGTCTTGGCCCAGTTCAGGGCCGATGGTGCGTTCTTCCAGAAAGATCAGCTCGGCGGGCAAGGCCCCTGCCCGCAGCAGGATGGCCAGATTGGTGCTTTCCTCGACCGAGAAGTTGCCGGTGATGATCCCCGACCCGCCCGGAATGTGGCTTTGGATGACCGGGGCCGAGATCACCTCGTCATCCAACACGATGGCAAAGGGCGCGCCGATATTGTCGCGCGTGTAGTCACCAAATTTGCGCGCACCTGATGTGTTGAAACGGAAGCTGACCGCCGGACGACCATTCTGATCGAAGGATGGCTGCGCGTCCACCAGTTCCTCACCCGTCACGACCGGGGCGGATTCGATGATGTAGTAAACACCGCTTTCGTCGATTGAGGGCACGACTTCCTGACCAATACCAGCAACCGCATCCGGGTCGGTGCCGCGATTGACCACAGGGTTGAAGGTCAGCTGCGCCGTCGTTCCGATGATGTCTTTCAACTCTCCGGCGCTGCCGATCCCCGGCACCTGGATCAGGATACGGTCCGCGCCCTGGCGCTGAATGGTGGGTTCGCGGGTTCCGACCTCGTCAATCCGGCGGCGGACAATCTCAAGCGATTGGCGCACGGTGCGGTCGTCTGAGGCCAGTTTTTCAGCCTCGGACAGTTGCACGACAATCGTATCCCCGTCGGCGAAGGCTTCGATGTCGGTCGCGCCGACCCCGGTCAGGGTTTGCACCTGACGGGCAAGACCGCGCACAACCTCTAGCGCGCGGGGCATCCCCTCGGGCTGGCTGATGCGGACGCGAATCTGATCGGGGGCCGAGTCCTGACGGCGGATGGTTCCAACTGTCGCCCGCTCGTCCCGCAGGGCGTCGCGGATTTCCGGCCACATGCCCTCCATCCGGGATTCGTAGACATCCTCGACCTTAACCTCGGCCAGCAGATGGGCACCGCCGCGCAGATCAAGGCCCAGATTGACCAGAGACGAAGGCAGCCAGTTGGGCCATTGTTCGGCTTGCGCCTGATTTTCGGGGGTGTTTGCGCCCAGCTCAATCGCGGCTTTGGCGTCGTTGGATTGTTCGACCCGCGTGTAAAACGCATTTGGCAGGGCAAGGATCAGGCCGGTCACGCAGACCAGCCAGATCAGAACCCGCTTCCAGGTATCAATTTGCAGCATTACCCTGCCTTTTCAAGGAATTGTCAGGCGAAGTTACTTCGCAGGTTCGGTCTTGTTCAGAACCTGGGCGATGGTCGATTTGATCACGCGCACCTTCACACCTTCGGCGATCTCGACCTCGATCTCGTTCTCGCCTTCCTTGACCTTGGACACTTTGCCAATCAGACCACCCTGTGTGACGACCTGATCGCCCCGGCGCACGGCCTCGACCATGGCCTGATGTTCCTTCATCTTCTTTTGCTGCGGACGGATCAGCAGGAAATACATGATCGCGAAGATCAGGATCAGCGGGAGAAACTGGGCGATTGCGCCACCTTCCATGGGATATTCCTTTTGCTTTGTGTTGCGGCACCGTTCCGCAAATTTGGCGGGAACCTATGCGCTGATATGTCTGTTTGCAAGCAAAGGCGGCGGTGTGACCCACCTGAACGCGACCCTGTCACCGCAAGAACAGTCAAAGCGTTGCAGATATGTCCTAGGAACATGGCCCAAACCGGGTATAGTCCGGGGTAAGGGGGACATATGGCACGGCAATTCAAGCCCTTCCTTTTGTTACGTTATTTCCTGGCCGCTTTGGCGGTGATCCTGTGGTTTGACGGTCCTGTCCGGGCACAGGACGCACCTGCGGAAGCGACCGCGCCTGAAACGGCTGAATCAGAGGCCTTTATGGCCCCGGTCATTGTGGACGGGGACGTCCTGTTTCAGGTCCGCGGCTCAAGCGCCCTGCCCGCGCCCGAACGGGCCGAGGGTGTTCAGAACAAGATCATCGAAATCGCCGAAGCCTCGGACGCGACCGAGGTCGCAATCAGCTTTGAAGAAACCGACTTTGGCACCTGGATTCTGGCAGATGGTGAAAGGGTCTCAATCGTCACCGAAGCCGATGCCGAATTGGATCAGATGGAGCTGAGCGTTGTCAGCGTTCTGCACGGCAATGCGATCAAGCAATCCATCGAAGCCTACCGCTCGAACAGAACGGATCAGGCGCGCGTGTCGGGCGCGATCGAAGCTGCGGCCTGGACCTTGGGCTTTATTGTCTTTGTCGTCGCCATCCTGTGGCTGCATCGCAGGATCCGACGGCGCACCCTGAAATTCGTCAAACGCCACCTGAAGGACGTTGAAACCGCCACCGCCAAAAGCGTTCAGGCCGAGGCAATTGCTGCCCTGGTACGCTATGGGCTGAATTTTGTCCTGCTGGTGATCTTTTTTCTGGGCTTTTACTACTATCTGTCCTTCGTCCTGCTTGCCTTTGCCGAAACCCGCTATTTCGCGCAGTTGCTTCTGACCTACCTGACGGAACCCGTCCTTCTGATCTTCAAGGGCATCCTCAGCTATATCCCGAATATGATCATGCTTGGCCTGATCACCTGGGTAACGATGTATATTATCAAGGGCATGCGGGTGTTCTTTGACGCGGTCGAAGCGGGCTCGTTCGAGTTGGGGGATTTCGAAAAGCACTGGATCAACCCAACCTTCAACATCGCTCGGGTGGTTGTGATCCTGATCGCGCTGGTCTTTGCTGTGCCCTATATCCCGGGCTCGGATTCCGCGGCGTTTCAGGGGCTGACCATTCTGGTGGGTGCGATGCTGTCGCTTGGCGCAAACTCGGTCGTGTCGAATATGCTGGCGGGGCTGTTTGTGATCTATCGCCGCTCGACCTCGATCGGGGATCGAATTCAGATCGGGGATCACATTGGTGACGTGGTGCAGATCAAGCTGATGGAGACACATCTGAAATCCATCAAGAATGAGCTGATCTCGATCCCCAACGCGCAGCTGATGAATTCGGATGTGGTGAATTTCTCGAAGAAAACCGACGGCAGCGGTCTGTTGCTGCACACCACTGTCGGCATCGGGTACGAGGAACCGCCCGAAAAGGTCGAGGCGATGCTGATCGAAGCCGCCCATCGCACCAAGGGGATCAAGGCCAAGCCTGAACCCTTTGTATTGTGGACCGCGCTGGCCGATTACGCGATCAATTATCAGATCAATGGGTACACCACACGCGGCAGTATTATCCCCAAAATCCGGTCAGACCTGCACCGCAACATCGTGGCTGTGTTTAACGAGAACAATGTGCAGATCATGACCCCGTCCTACATGGCCGACCCGCCCGAGCCGAAGATCCCAGCCGGGGATTGGGATGGTCATCTGGCGCATCACGAAGAGACGCCAGACAGTTAAGCGCAATTTGGTTAACCAGCGCTACACCCTTCCAGCCATATGGTGCATAAGCAGCTTTAGTGATTCACGCATTAAGGATCTGAGACATGCACGACATCCGCGCCATTCGCGAAAACCCTGCCGCCTTCGACGCCGCTCTTGCGCGCCGTGGGGACGCGCCGGTGTCGTCAGACCTGCTGCGCCTGGACGAAAGCCGCCGCGCCAAGATTCTGGCGGCTGAGACGGCGCAGGCCGAACAGAACAAAGCCAGCAAAGAGGTCGGTGCCGCCAAGGGGCGCGGAGATGAGGCGGAATTCGAACGCCTGCGCACTCTGGTCGCCGAAAAAAAGGCCGAGATTGCGCGGATGCAGACCGAAGCCAAGGATCTGGACGCGCTGCTGACCGATCAACTGGCCCGCATCGCCAACCTGCCTGCCGAGGATGTACCCCAAGGCGCGGACGAAAATGATAATGTCGAGGTGAACCGCTGGGGCACGCCGCGTGCGTTCGATTTCGCTCCGAAAGAACATTTCGATATTCCCGCAGTCGCCGCCGCAATGGATTTCGAGACCGCCGCCAAGACCAGCGGCAGCCGGTTTGTGAACCTGTCAAAAGGTGTTGCGCGTATCCACCGCGCCTTGGCCCAGTTCATGCTGGACACCCATATCGACAAGAACGGCCTGACCGAGATGCAGACCCCCGTTCTAGTCCGGGACGAGGCGATGTATGGCACCGACAAACTGCCGAAATTCGGCGATGACAGCTATCAGACCACCAATGGCTGGTGGCTGATTCCGACCTCTGAGGTCACACTGACCTATTCGGTATCCGGGGATATTCTGGACGAGGCCGCCCTGCCCATCCGCATGACCGCCCACACCGTCTGCTTCCGGTCCGAGGCTGGCAGCGCCGGTAAGGACACTGCCGGTATGCTGCGGCAGCACCAGTTTGAAAAGGTCGAGATGGTCTCGATCACTCATCCGGATAAATCGGACGAGGAACAAAAACGGATGCTGCGCTGCGCCGAGGACCTGTTGGAACAGTTGGGCATCCCCTACCGCACCGTTGTCCTGTGCACCGGTGATATGGGATTTGGCGCGCGCCGCACCTTTGACATCGAGGCATGGCTGCCCGGTCAGGATACCTATCGCGAGATCAGCTCGGTCTCGACCACCGGCGATTTTCAGGCGCGTCGCATGAATGCCCGTTTCCGCCCCGAAGCGGGTGGCAAACCGGAATATGTCCACAGCCTGAACGGCTCGGGGCTGGCCGTGGGGCGCTGCCTGATCGCCGTGCTGGAGAACGGGCAGAACGCAGATGGCACTGTGACCCTGCCCGAGGTTCTGGCCCCCTATCTGGGCGGCAAGCGGACCCTGCAAACAGACGGTACGCTGGGATAAGAAAACCGGTGCTTCGACAAGCGCCGGTCTTTCCAAAAGGGCGAGGAAGGCTTACTTCTTCGCCTTTTTCTTATCCTTCTTCTTATCTTTCTTTTTGCTGTCCTTCTTGCCAGCGTCTTTTTTCTTGTCGTCCTTCTTGGACTTCTTGTCCTTCTTCGACTTGGCCTTCACCTTGTCCTTGGCTTTCGAGAACGCGGCCTCCATCTCGGCACGTTTCTTGGCGGCCTTTTCAGCCTTTGCTTTTGCCTTGGCCTTCTTCTTGGCCTTCGCCTCGGCGGCTTCGGCCGCAGCCTTTTCAGCCGCAGCTTTCTTCGCGGCCTCTTCCGCGCGTTTTTCGGCGGCTGCTGCGGCGACTGTCTTGCGGGCCGCGGGGCGTCGCGCCGCAGCTTTGCGCGGCGTCGCCCGACGTGCCGCTGGCGCGCGCTTGGCGGCAGGCTTAGCGGCGGCGGGTTTCGCAGCGACGGCCTCTTTCGCGGCAGCAATCAGCACAGCGGCCCGAGCCAGACCTATTCTGGGGACCTTGACCAGATCTTCGGGCTTGGCTTTCGCCACGGCCTCGGCCGTTTTGAAACCGTTTGCGAACAAGGCTGTGGCAAGCGCCGCCCCCACGCCTTTAACATCGGTCAATGCGGTCATTATGGGTCCTTTCTCTGTCTCCCTGCACACCCGTATATACACAGGATATACAATCCTTCAAGTCGTGATGCCGCCCCGCCACGCTCTCAACTGCCGTGGGCAAGCTTGGCGTCTTGCCCCTGCTTTGGAAACGGCACCAAACGCTTTGCGTCCTCGTCCCAAAGCTTCAGGTTCAGCGCGGCCACAGCCTCAGGGAACTTGATCCGGCGAGGGGTGTATTCGGGCGGCAGGTTATAGTGACACGCCCGCAACCGGTACGAGGGGATGCGCGCGTTGAAATGATGGATGTCGTGCAACGTAATACAGGCGACCGCATTGTCGAACCACCAGCCGAAATCCAGCGCCGACGACCCTTGCAAGGCCGCCAACTGAGGGTCCAGATCGGGCCGACGATCCCAATAGGTATCCTCAAAGTTGTGCTGCAGATAGACAAGGAACACGCCCAGCATCCCCCCGAGCAGTGAGAAGACCAGCCAGACCAGAATGCCCGTTGTACCGGCAATCAACCACAGTAGCCCCAGGAACACGACGATGGAAAGGTTGTGCAGCACAACCCCCTTCACTCCGAACCGAACGGTGTTCTTGGGCCAGCGATAGCGGATGAAATAAGTAAACAACGCCCCAACCGGCACGAGGATGAACGGGTTGCGATAAAGTCTGTAGAACAGGCGCTTTTTCCAATCCGCCTCGTTCCATTCCCGCAGGGTCATCGTATGGATCTCGCCGGTTTCGCGGTGTTCCAGATTGCCAATTCCGGCGTGGTGCAGGTTGTGGTTCTGCTTCATCACCTCGAACGGAGCGAAGGTGAAAGGCGACAGGCCGTGCCCGGCCCATTCGTTCTGTTGCCGTGTCTCAAACAGCGAATGATGCCCGCAATCATGTTGCAGCACGTAAAGACGCACTGCCGAAAAGGCAAAAACAATCCCCGCCGGGACCATGATGTACCAGCGATCCACGTATGTGATCGCCAGCGCCAGCGATGCGAAATACACCGCGAAGGTCCCAAAATAGCTCAACGCTGCCAGTTTGTTGTCCTGAACCGCGTATTGTCTTGTGTATTCCCTAAGATCCATCCAGCCCGCTCCCCACGATGGCCCGACAAAAATTAACCCAAAAATATGTGCGGAATGTCCGCGTACAAGCAGCGCACACGAAACAAATGCACGCAACTGAATGCTAGCGCGGGGAAAAGGCGCTGTCACGCCCCGAGGCTAAAAACGCTGAAAATTGGCGCAGTTACGCGCCTTTGATCCGATCTGCCTCGCAGATAGCACGCAATCTATGGTCCCACAGAACCGTCTGGGCCGCCTAGGTTCAACACCAGTAGTGTGCTTTTCTTCTTGAGGTATTCTTCGATTCAGCCCCAAAAGTTGACGCAAAGGAAACTTTTACTCAGTATAGGGTATCATTTTATTAGGCTAATTGATTGTCGAATTCGAGAACCATACTGCGCCCTGTTTTGCGGCTCCCTTCTTTTGCCTTCTTTCTGCTTACGGCATGTTCGTTCAACGAGCTCGGAACATCATCCTCGACCGTGACGATGACAACCACTGCGGTCGTGTACGAAATACGCGGCAAGGGGCTGCATGTTGCCACGCTGCAAGGCAATACAGTATTCGCCCTTGGCAGCTATCATGAAGTCCTTGTGTTTTCGAAGGATTGCGCGAGCGACCCATCCGGCCAGGCAGCTCGCCAAGCGCTCATCGCTAAACGGGAATTGGCAGCATCAGTTACTGACACGGTGGGGCTCGAACTTGCGTTTGGCCGCCGTTGGACTGGCTTGACCTTGGGTCGCCATCAGGCCGCTGTCATGGTGGACGTTCCGAACGACCAAGAATTTGCGCGCAGTCTATCCCTGAACCTCAGTGACCTGTCCTCGACCAGACTCGAGATATTGGACGACACCCCATGCAAGGAGGAGATGCCAACATGAAAAGACTACTTCCAGTTTTAGGGTTATTCGGCCTATGCGGCTGCGGCGACCAGCTATATGTCGCCCATGACACGGTGGTGGGCGTCAACGCCAACGTCAGCGCCAATCGGCAACAAGGGCAGCTTGTCATAGGCTTTGACCGTGACTTTGCTGCACTAGTACCAGTGATGGAACCGGGCGGGAAAGACTCTAAAGGCAAAATTCGGGAAACCCGCGAGGCTATGTCAGTTTTTGGCTGCACCAGCATGACAACAAGCAGCATCTTTCTGACCGGTTATTCCGACGTCATTTCGACAGGCCAGGCGGCTGAAAAACTGGCGAAATCGCTTGGAACCACAGGCAAAAAAGAAGGCGCTGAGAAACTACTCGCCTGTGCCGACGACAAAAACAAAGACAACGGCAACGGCAACGGCAACGGCAACGGCAACGGCAACGGCAACGGCAACGGCAACGGCAACGGTAACGGCAACGGAAATCCCCCAGACGGAGGAAATGACAATGGATAAAATCCCCAAAATGCCAAACGTTCTTGTCGCTATAGCTTTCTTCGGCTCAGGCCTTGCTGGCTGCACCGAAATTCAGGATCGCGCACTGGTTTACGGCGAACGCAGCGGTGTGAACATTGCGTTGCGCTCGGACCCGGCCAAAGCACTGCCTGTCGAGGTCAACGCAGGCGTACAACGCCGGGTGACAACTTTGGTGCCTCCGCAACAAAGGAATGGCGATGGCAGACCAATTGACGAAGCAGTCAACATGATCTCTAGTTTTGACCTGAAATACGACAATGCGGATGCGAGCCAAGGCCTCTTTGGTGGCAAAACACGCATCGCATCAATCTTCACCACCGGAGCGGCGGCGGAAGCGCTGGCCACCCAGATCGATGAAGGCGGCACGCCTGATGGGCTTGCAGATGCAATTGAAGCGAACCGCGAGTTTGTCAATAAGAACTAGACATTCAGTGGCGTGGCTCAACTCATCCACGCCCCTTGAGATGTTTGGCCAAAGCACCCGCATTTTTCTTGCGTCGCCCCTTGTAGGGGTTCTTGTCGCCCTGCCCCCTCAGGGTCAGGCGGATCGGTGTGCCGGGCATGTCAAAATCTTCGCGCAGACCGTTGACCAGATAGCGGGTATAGCTGGCGGGCATCTTGTCGGGATGCGAGCACATGACCACGAAACCCGGCGGGCGGGTCTTGGCCTGAGTCATGTAGCGCAGCTTGATCCGGCGGCCCTGCGGGGCTGGCGGTGGGTGCTGTTCCAGCATTGCGGTCAGCCAGCGGTTCAGCGCAGCGGTCGGCACGCGCCGGTTCCAGATGTCGTGGGCGCGCAGGATTGCGGCGCGCAGACGCTCAAGCCCCCGGCCCGTTTTGGCAGAGACCGTGATCAAAGGCGCGCCGCGCAGTTGCGGCAGCAGGCGTTCGAAGGACTCTTTCAGCTCGCGCAGTTTTTCCTGCTTGTCGTCTTCGATGTCCCATTTGTTGACAGCGACAACCACGGCACGGCCTTCGCGTTCGGCCAGATCGGCGATGCGCAGGTCCTGTTGTTCAAACGGAATCGCAGCATCCAGCAGAACAACAACAACCTCAGCGAATTTCACGGCGCGCAGCCCGTCAGAGACCGAGAGCTTTTCCAGCTTCTCTTGCACCTTGGCCTTTTTGCGCATGCCCGCGGTGTCGAAGATCCGCATCGGGGTGCTGTCGCCATCAGGGTCGGCCCAGTCGATGCGCAGGCTGATGGCATCACGTGTAATCCCGGCCTCGGGGCCGGTCAGCAGGCGGTCTTCGCCGATGATCTTGTTGATCAGCGTGGATTTACCGGCATTCGGACGTCCAACCACCGCAACCTGCAGCGGCTTGGCGGCGGTGATCAGAGGCGTTTCACCTTCGCCATCCTCATCCAACTCGATATCGGTTTCGGGGGTATCGTCCTCGGCCTTGTCCTCAGCCGCGTCCGCCAGCGGCATCAGTTGCGCGTAGAGGTCCGTCATCCCTTCGCCATGCTCACCCGACAGGCGTACGGGTTCGCCGAGGCCCAGATTGTAGGCCTCAAGCACACCGGCATCCGCCGCGGACCCTTCGGCCTTGTTGGCCGCCAGAATCACGTGTTTCGAACGTTTGCGCAGAATCTCGGCAAACATCTCATCCGTTGGGGTCAGACCGGTCCGCGCGTCGATCATGAACAGGCAGACATCGGCCATGTCCACCGCACGCTCGGTCAGGCGGCGCATCCGGCCCTGCAGGCTGTCATCGGTTGCATCCTCAAGCCCCGCCGTGTCGATCACGGTAAAACGCAGATCGCCCAGCCGCCCTTCGCCCTCGCGCAGGTCGCGCGTCACGCCGGGCTGGTCGTCGACCAAGGCCAGACGTTTGCCCACAAGGCGGTTGAACAGGGTGGATTTGCCCACATTCGGGCGCCCCACGATGGCGAGGGTCAGCGACATGTTCTCAACTTTCAAGACTCAAGAAGCGCCCTTTAGCGCATCTGAACGTCAACGGAAAGCGTGTAGATCGCCCTTGGTCGAAACGACATACAGCGTCTGCCCCGCCACAACTGGTGAGGTGGTGGCCCCGCCCGGAACCTCGACCTGGTAAATCTGCGATCCGTCAACCGGATTGAAGAAGCGCACATAGCCATCGTTTGAGGACACGACAAGACGTCCACCCGCCAGAATCGGGCCGTAATGGGCCACAATCGGTCCGCGCCGTCCGGGACGGTCTTTGACAAAGCCCGGCAGGTCCTGTGCCCAGATGATCGAACCATCAGCAGCGTTCAGGCGCACCAACTGGCTGCGGTCGCTGATCAGGAAGATGCTGTTGCCCGCAGGCCAGACCGTATCCACCGCGCCTTCATCGGCGGTCCAGCGACGTTCGCCCGAACCCGCGTCAAAGGCGACGGTGCGCCCGGAATGGTTGCCGATATAGATCGTGTTGCCCGCAACCATCGGCCCGCCGGTCACGTCGATGATCTGCGCTGCGGCCCGTCCCCGGCGCCCGCCGGCAACCGACGCGTTCCAGCGGCGGATACCGCCCCGCCGGAAGGTGGCGGCAATATCACCGGAACCAAAGGCAAAAACAGCAAGGTCCGAGGCCAGAACCGGGGCCGGAGCGCCCAGAACGTTGCCGACGCTCGGCGTGCCTTCGATCTGCCAGGCAATCCGGCCGTCTTTGGTGTCGATGGTCCAGCCGGTTTCGTCCCCTGCGACCAGATACAGCAGCCCGTTCGCAACCAGGGGCGATCCGCTGCCTGTAGCGTTCAGGCGTTTCTGCCAACGGATCGCTCCGGTTCGTGCATCCATCGCGGTCAGGCGGCCAAAGCCAGAGGAGACGTACAGAACACCGTCGGCATAGGCCATGCCGCCGCCGGTCGCGTCCACATCACCGTCATTTCTGGGGATCAGGTTGGTCTCCCACACAACCTGCCCTTGCGGCGAAACAGCTGTCACGGTCGCAACCGCGTCCAGAGTGTAAATCAACCCTCCGGCCACGACAGGTTCGGCGGTGATGCGCTGTTTGCGCGAGTCGCCCTTGCCGATCGGGGCCGACCAGATCCGCTGCGGTGTTCCGCGCAGGGCTGCGTTGGTGGTGCGGAAAGCCGGGGTTCCGGCACTCTGCGACCAACTGGAGTTGGCCGTTTGCGCTGGCAGGCTGATCGGCTGAGACCCGCGCGTTTCCACAACCTCGGTGTCCGAGGCAGGCCGGATGTCTTCGCGAGCGCCGGGCAGAATGGACTCGGGCTCTTCACAGGCGGCCAGGGCAGTAAGGGCAATTGCCGCAGCCGGCAATCCCATACGGGAAAATAGTCGTGTTACCATGTCAATCCGAACTCGCCTGTCCTTTATTATACCGCCAGCTTAGCCCTGTTGTGCCACCAACGGGTCCGGCTCGCCCCCCAGGGCGACAATCAACTGCGCAGCGCGTTGCTGCAAATCTACGCCCACCTCGGCATCCTGCCGCAATGCCTGCAAACGGGTCAGCGCCGCGTCAACCTCACCCTCGGAAATATCGATCAGGGCCAGTTGCTCTTCGGCCAGCAGGCGCAGCGGTGCGCCCGGCGCGGCCAGAGCCTCGAACTGCAAGCGGCGATCTGCGGCAGGCAACGTATCCGCTTGCAGCAACAGTGCCTTGAAACTTGCAATCGCCCGGTAAATTTCCGGCAAATCGCCCTGAACGGCAATTGCGTTCAGGCTGGCAACAGCGTCCTGTTCGGATCCGGCATCCAATTGCGCGGCGGACAGCAGCATGCTCAGAACGGCATCACCGCCCGGCGATTGTGGCTGAACTGCCTGCAATTCGGTCGCCCGCGCAGCAGAATCGTTTTCCTCAAGCGCAGCAAAGATTTCGTCGCCCAGTTTTTGCGCCTGAGCCGTATCGCGGGACTTGCGAACCTCGTTGAAAGCGGCCCCGCCGACGACCAGTATGACGGCAACAACACCGACCCAGCCCCATCGGCGCAACAGCAGATACATGCGGTCACGGCGTACCTCTTCTGTGACCTCATCAATGAAACTGTCGGTGTCGCTCATCCCTGCCCCCGGGCTGTGTCTTCTGCTTTCGTGCGCCATGTCATACCCCGGCACCACGGCCAAGCCAAGGCCCGGATTGTGCACAATACCGTAGCGGCAGTCCGCTCTTGCGCAAAAAAGTGAACCGAACTATTCAGTTTAGCGTAGAAAATATACATGTCCGCCCCCATTTTCAGACATGTATGTCAGGTCCGCCTGACGTGAAATTCTGGGAGAAGTACCTTATGCGGTTGATTTCGTTCATCAACGCCCTTTTGGTCATTGTTGCACTGTATTTTCTTGTGTTCGAGCGTGACGCGCTGTTTGCGTTTGCCGGACGGGGTGACGCCGAGGACTCTTCCACAACCGAGGTCGAAACAACCCAGGTTGCAACCGTTGACGAGGCAACTATTCGCGTTGTCGCGCTGCGCTCGGAAGCGCGCGAGATCGACAGCGCCGTGGTGCTGCGTGGTGAAACCCAGGCCAACCGGCAGGTCGAGGTTCTGGCCGAAACAACCTCGACCGTCGTTTCGGAACCCAAGCGTCGGGGTACATTTGTAGAGACCGGCGATCTGCTGTGCGAGCTTGATCCGGGCACCCGCCCTGCCAGCCTGGCGGAAGCCATGGCCGGAAAACTGGAAGCCGAAAGCCGCATTCCTGAGGCCGAAGCGCGGCTGGAAGAAGCGCACGCGCTTGTGGCCGAGGCGCAGATCAATCTTACTGCCGCCCAGAAACTGTCAGAAACCGGGTTCGGGTCCGAGACCCGGCGCATTTCCAGCGAAGCCGCGATGAGCACCGCCGAAGCCGGCATCAAATCCGCCGAAGCCGGGCTGGAAGCCACCCGCGCCGGGATCGAAGCTGCCACAGCCGAGGTCGAAGCCGCACGGCGTGAGATCAACCGCCTGACCATCGAAGCCCCGTTTCAGGGCCTGCTGGAAAGCGACACGGCAGAGCTTGGCAGCCTGATGCAGCCCGGTTCGCTATGCGCCACGGTCATCCAGCTTGACCCCATCAAGCTGGTCGGCTTTGTGCCGGAGACCGAGGTCAACCGCGTGCAGGTCGGTGCAGAAGCCTCGGCGCAACTGGTTACCGGGCGACAGGTTGAAGGGCGCGTGACATTCCTAAGCCGGTCGGCGGATGAGACCACCCGTACCTTCGAGGTTGAGATCACCGTACCGAACCCCGATCTGACCATCCGCGACGGGCAGACCGCAACGATCCGCATTGCAGCCGAAGGGGCCAAGGCGCATCTGCTGCCGCAATCGGCGTTGACGCTGAACAATGAAGGCCAGTTGGGCGTGCGCACCATTGGCGCGGGCGATGTGGTCGATTTCATGCCGGTCCGCGTATTGCGGGATACCGCCGATGGCGTCTGGATTGGCGGATTGCCGGAAAAAACTGATATAATCGTTGTCGGACAAGAATTCGTGACCCGGGGCGTCACCGTCGCCCCGACCTATCAGGAAGCGTCACAATGACAGGTATTGTTGCTTGGGCCGCTGATCGGGCCCGAATGGTTCTGGCCTTTATCGCCATCTCGCTGGTCATCGGCGGATTTGCCTATGTCAGCCTGCCAAAAGAAGGCGAGCCGGATATCGAAATCCCGGCGCTGTTTGTATCGGTCCAGTTTCCGGGCATCTCGGCTGAGGATTCCGAAAACCTGCTTGTCAAACCGATGGAGACCGAGCTTGCGGACCTTGACGGTCTGAAAGAAATGACGGCAACCGCCGCCGAAAGCTATGCCGGTGTCGCGCTGGAATTCGACTTTGGTTGGGACAAGACGGCGATCATGGCCGATGTACGCGATGCCATGAACAGCGCGCAGGCCGAGTTCCCCGAAGGGGCCGAGCAATATTCGCTGCACGAGATCAACTTTTCCGAATTCCCCATCGTCATCGTCAACCTGACCGGGGCCGTGCCCGAACGCACAATGGCCCGCGTAGCCAAGGACTTGCAGGATGAGCTTGAGGCACTGGATTCGGTGCTGGAGGCCGGTATTGCGGGCAATCGCGACGAATTGCTTGAGGTCGTCATCGACCCCCTGCGGCTTGAAGCCTACAACGTCACAGCAGCCGAACTGATCAATGTCGTGCAAAACAACAACCAGCTGATCGCAGCGGGTGAAGTTGAAACGGCGCAAGGCACATTCTCGGTCAAGATCCCCTCGTCCTTCAAAACCGCGCAGGATGTCTATGGGCTGCCGGTCAAGGTCAACGGTGACCGGGTGATCACGCTGGGTGAACTGGCCGAGATCAATTACACCTTCGAAGACCGCGAAGGCACGGCACGGTTCGATAATGTGCCGACCGTCGCGTTACAGGTGGTCAAGCGGAAAGGGTTCAACCTGATCGACACGGTCGAACAGGTCAAAGCAACCGTTGCCGAGGCGCAAAGCAAATGGCCGCCAGAACTGCAAGCCGCCGTGGATGTCGGCACGTCGAACGACCAAAGCCGCATCGTGGGATCGATGGTCAGCCAGTTGGAAGGCTCGGTCCTGACAGCGATTGCGCTGGTGATGATCGTTGTGCTGGCCTCACTGGGGTCACGCGCCGCGTTGCTGGTGGGTTTCGCCATTCCCACGTCGTTCCTTCTGTGTTTCGCGTTCCTGGCGGTTATGGGCGTCAGTATTTCGAACATTGTGATGTTCGGTCTGATCCTGGCGGTTGGTATGCTGGTGGATGGTGCGATTGTGGTGGTCGAATATGCCGACAAGCGCATCAAGGAAGGCGTCGGCCCGATGCACGCCTATGTCGAGGCGGCGCAGCGGATGTTCTGGCCCATCGTCTCATCCACTGCGACAACGCTGTGTGCTTTCCTTCCAATGCTGTTCTGGCCCGGCGTACCGGGTGAGTTCATGGGGATGCTGCCCGTCACCCTGATCTTCGTTCTGTCCGCCTCGCTGATCGTTGCGCTGATCTACCTGCCGGTCATGGGCGGCGTGTCCGGCCGCCTGAGCCGTGTCTTTGACCGCTGCTCGAATTGGCTGCGGGCCCGCACGCCGTGGTGGCTGCGTGCGGTGTTGGTGGCCCCTTCGTTCTACCTTGTGTTCCTGGGCGCAATGCAGGTGTTGAACCCGAACTACCTTGTGCCGGGTGGTGGTTCCTTCATCGGCGCTGTCATGATGATCTTTGGCGCGTTCGCCGGATCGGTCACGCTGGGTGCGGCCAAGATCGAACGCAAGCCGGACACCAAGATTCATACCGCGAAAGAGCACACGCCATTCGGCTATTTCATCAAGTTCCTCGTCGGCAACCCGATCATGCCGATTGTGTCCATCGCCGCCGTCGGGTTTGCAGTGATGACCGTGATGACGATCTTTGGCGAAAACAACCGCGGCGTTGAGTTCTTCGTCGAAAGCGAGCCCGAGCAGGCCACCGCCTTCGTAAGGGCGCGGGGCAACCTGTCGCTGGCGGAAAAAGACGCCATGGTTCTGGCCGCCGAACAGGTAATCGCGGCCCATCCTGCGGTAATCAACGTCTTTTCCTTCGCCGGTGAAGGCGGGTTGGACCAGAACAACGGCGGTGCACAGGACCCGGCGGATACCGTCGGGCGCGTTCAGTTCGAGATCATCCCATGGGAAGACCGCCCGAACATCTCGGAACCCATTCTGGGTGGGTTGTTTGATCGCCACTTTGTCGCCCCTGAATATGACGGCGACTATGTGCTGGACGAGCTGAATACCCAACTGGCCGAACTGCCCGGCTTCGTGGTCGAGATTCTGCCGCTGGAACAAGGGCCGGCCTCGGCCAAGCCCGTGCATCTGCGGATCAAGGGTGATGGTTGGGACAGTCTGACAAGCGCCACTCTGGCCGCGCGTGAGGCGTTCGATACCATGCCCGGCCTGATCAAGATCGAAGACACTCTGCCCCTGCCCGGCATCGACTGGCAGATCGACGTGGATGTCGCCAAGGCGGGTCGGTTCGGGGCCGATGTGGCAACTGTTGGGGCCATGGTGCAACTGGTCACGCGCGGTATCCTGCTGGGTGAGATGCGCCCCGACTCCACGGATGAAGAGATCGAGATCCGCGTCCGCCTGCCCGAGGAAGACCGCGTTTTGTCCACGCTGGACACCTTGAAAGTCCGCACGCCTGACGGGCTGGTGCCGCTGTCGAACTTCGTGTCGCGTCAACCCGTGGCGAAGCTGGCCGAGATCAACCGCATCGATCAGGAGCGTTACTATGACGTCAAGGCCGATGTTGAACCCGGTCTGAGCAAGGTGGTGACGGATGGCCCCGATGGCACAGACAAACGTCTGGCCGTTCTGCGCGCGCTTGAGGATGGTGCCGCGCCTTCGGCCTCGACCCTGACAACGCCGGACGGCAAGCAGTTCGACCTTGTTCAATTGACCGGTGCAGGCAGCGTCGATGAGCTGCGCGGCGTGATCGACGCAGGTGACGCCCGCATCAGCCTGATCAATCCAAACGAACGTATTGCTGTTCTGACCGAGTGGCTGCAAACCGACCCGTTCGATCCCGCAATCAGCTGGGAATGGACCGGCGATCAGGAAGAACAGGCCGAAAGCCAGGCCTTCCTGTCCAGCGCGTTTCTGGCCGCTTTGGGACTGATGTTCGTGATCCTGTTGGCGCAGTTCAACAGCTTCTACAACTCGGTTCTGGTGCTGTTGGCGGTGGTGTTGTCCACGACCGGCGTCCTGATCGGGATGCTGGTGATGGAGCAGCCCTTCTCGATCATCATGACCGGCACCGGGATCGTTGCGCTGGCAGGCATCGTGGTGAACAACAACATCGTTCTGATCGACACCTATCAGGAATACAGCCGCTATATGCCCCGGATCGATGCCATCGTGCGCACGGCCGAGGCCCGGATCCGTCCGGTTCTGCTGACCACGCTGACCACAATGGCCGGTCTGACACCGATGATGTTTGGCCTGTCGCTGGATTTCGTCAATGGCGGCTACACCATCGACAGCCCCACCGCGCTGTGGTGGAAGCAACTGGCGACCGCCGTGGTGTTTGGTCTGGGTATCGCGACCGTGCTGACCCTGATCGTGACGCCATCCTTCCTGGCGCTACGCGTCTGGGTGACAACCTACGCGGTTTGGCTGGGCAAGCTTCTGGCACGGGTGTCCGCAGGCCGTTCCAGCAGGATCGCGCAGGACATGGCAATTGGCCGGACCGCGCGCGCCATGCAATCGACCGAGATTGTGTGGGACGATCAGCCTCTGCCCAATCGGGTCGAACCCGAGGATCGCCCCGACACCCCGCCCGGCGCACCGCTGAAAGCCGCAGAATAAAGCAAAAGGGCGAACCGCAATGGTTCGCCCTTTTCAATAGTCCGGTCCGTGGTCCCGATTATTCGGTGAACGTGTATTCACCCAGATCACACAAATCCAGGCCGAAATCTTCGTAGGTACCGCCGTCATCGAAGACGCCGCGTATGTCATAAACGCAGGTGCTCAGGCCGTCGGCGATCAGAACCTCGACCTCGTAACCCGATGCCAGATACCCGTCGACTAACAGGTCTTCTTCCCATTCATCGGACGAGCTTGTTGAAACGTTGAATTCAACCAGATCCGAGCTGGTTTCGTTAACCAGCAGGAAGTTAAGATCTTCGGCTTTGGCCGCTGTGCTCGACACTAAAAGCGCAGCGGTCAGCGCCGCCGTAAACTTGTTCATTGGTATATCCTTTGTTGAACCTCGCCGCAGCATTTCGCTGCGCCAGCCCTGAATTTCATCCCAGGAGAGAAAGGTCAATTCAAAGCTCAACCGAATTGAGCGAAAGCCTCAGGCAGCCTGACTGTCGGATTGCTGTCGGCTCCACAGTTGCGCATAGCGCCCTTCGCGGGCCAGCAATTCGTCATGGGTGCCCTGCTCGATGATCTCACCGGCCTCGAGCACGACGATGCGGTCGGCCTCGGCTATTGTGCTCAGCCGGTGGGCGATGGTGATCACTGTGCGCCCTTCACCCGCGCGGGCCAGCGCATCCTTGATGTCCTGCTCGGTATCCGTATCAAGGGCCGAGGTCGCCTCATCCAGCAACAGGATCGGCGGGTTCTTCAGCAGCGTGCGGGCGATCCCAACGCGCTGCTTTTCACCGCCGGACAGTTTCAGCCCCCGCTCGCCCACTTTGGTGTCATAGCCTTCGGGCAAGGAGGCAATGAAGTCGTGAATCTGTGCCGCCCGCGCGACCGCTTCAACATCTTCCTGCGTCGCGCCATCCCGGCCATAGGCGATGTTGTAGCGGATGGTGTCGTTGAACAGAACCGTGTCCTGCGGCACAACGCCGATAGAGCCGTGCAAGCTGGCTTGGGTCACGTCCCGCACGTCCTGCCCGTCGATTTTCAGGGCCCCTCCGGTGACGTCATAGAAACGGAACAGGAGGCGTCCGATGGTGGATTTCCCGGACCCGGTCGCCCCAACGATGGCCACCGTCTTCCCTGCCGGAACGGTCAGAGACACGCCTTTCAGGATTTCACGGTCCGGGTCATAGCCAAAGCGCACATCCTGCAACGTCACCTCACCGCCATTGACGTTCAGCTTGGGCGCATCGGGCTTGTCTTTGACCTCGGCGGGTTGTTCCAACAAGTCGAACATCTGCCCCATATCGACCAGAGCCTGCCGGATTTCACGATAGACAGTGCCCAAAAAGTTCAGCGGCACGGTAATCTGGATCATGTAGGCGTTCACCATCACGAAATCGCCTACGGTCAGCGACCCGTTCTGCACCCCGACAGCCGCCAGAACCATAACCCCGATCAGACCACAGGTGATCAGGAAGGACTGCCCGAAATTCAGGAACGCCAGCGAATAGGCAGTTTTCAACGCAGCCCCGGCATAGGCCTTCATCGATACGTCGTAGCGTTCGGTCTCGCGCGTTTCCGCGTTGAAATATTTGACGGTTTCAAAGTTCAGAAGGCTGTCGATGGCGCGTTGGTTGGCTTCGGTGTCCTGATCATTCATCTCGCGCCGTAGCTTCACGCGCCATTCGGTGACGACAAAAGTAAAGCAGATATAAAGCGCGATGGTGACCGCCACGACCACCAGATACCAAATGTCGAACAGCCACATCAGGATGACGGCGATCAAGAGCAGTTCCAGGATCAGGGGCCCGATCGAAAACAGCAGGAATCGCAGAAGGAAATCGACGCCTTTGACCCCACGCTCGATAATGCGGCTCAGGCCGCCGGTGCGGCGGGTGACGTGATAGCGCATCGATAACTGGTGGATATGCCCGAAGGTCTCAAGCGCAAGGGCACGCAGGGCACGTTGACCCACCGGGGCAAAGGACGCATCGCGCAATTGCTGAAACCCAACCGTCATCATGCGCGCAACGCCATAAGCGACGGTCAACCCGACCGCGCCCAGCGCAACGGGCGGAACCCCTTCCCCCGCCAGCGCATCAACGGCCCCTTTATACAGGATCGGTGTATAGACCGCGATCAGCTTGGCCAGCACCAGCATCGACATCGCAATGACGACCCGGCGCTTCACCCAAGGCTCATTATCCGGCCACAGGTAAGGCGTAACCTTGCGGATCGTGCGCCAGCCCGACTTTCGTTCGTCGATCTCGGCCAATTCCTCAGATGTCATTGGGACCGTCCGTCTCATCACGTACCTTGTCTGCGGTCAGAGATATACTCTGGCCCCAAAAGGGCCAGAGGTTTCTTTATTCAGGGATCGTGAAAACCTGCCCCGGATAGATCAGGTCCGGGTCCCGGATCAGGTCGCGGTTGGCATCAAACAACCGGACATACAGAATGCCATCACCAAAACGCTCGCGCGAAATGGCCCATAGCGTGTCGCCCTTTTGCACAGTGACCGAGCGGATCGGGGCCGCCTGTTCCGCAACCTCTTCCGAAGCCGTCGCCTCGGCTGCTTGCAGAACTTCCACCGGCTCGCGTTTGAAGGGCGTTTCCACCCGGCTGATGACGGTGCCATCGGTGGCAACCTCATCCACCCGCAAGGTGTAGACGCCCGGATCGATCCCTTCCAACTCGCCCCGCCAATTGCCGTCATCGGCAGGTGTCAGATCCGCAACCAGACGGTTGTTCAGGTAAAGGCGAACGGCAGAGCCTTCGCCAACACGACCTGTCAGTTCGACCTCACCGGTGTCGGAATAGCCAATCGTATCCAACTCGACCTGTTGCGGTTCGCTGGCAGACGCGGATGGAGACTGAACCAACTCAACCCCCTCTTCGCCCGAGCGTAGAACGGCAATCTGTTGATCCTCAGCTTCATCCTCGACGGGGGCGGCTTCGGCAACCTGCGTGTCTTCAGCAGGCTGTTCCGGTTGTGCCGGGGCTTCGCCGCTGTCCGTTTCCGTTGTCGTCACTGGCGCTTCCTCGGGTTCTGGCACCGGATCGGCGCTGGCCACCTGTTCGTCTTCAACCGGTTTCGGCAGCGCCGCAATCAGGTAGTCATCCGACTGCGCAGTTTGCTGGCCGTCCGAGGTTTGCAGCACCAGACCTTGCGCATCATCGCTGAACGGGATCGACACGAACTCGGCAAACTGCCCGCTGCTGTCCACGGTGAAGCTGTGAAGGGGTTCTCCGTCCAGCAGTACCTGAATCTCGCTGCCGGGGGCCGCTTCGCCGGACAGCAGAGCATTGCCGTCTTTTTCAACGAAAATCTGATCTAGGACAGGAGCGGCGATTGCAGGGGCCTCGGCCACCTCTTCGGTGGTTTCCGCCTCGGGCTCTGCTTGGGTTGGCTCGTCGGTCGCGGTATCGGCAACTTCTGGCGTGGGCTGTTCGGCGGGCTCTTCCGTGGCGGCTTCGGCCTCATCCGACGCAACCTCGGCGGTGTCCTTCGCTGGGGCTTCGGCTGCTTGCTCAGTCTCTGCTTCTTCAGTCGGTTGCTCGGTCTCGTCCGCCGGCACCGCAGCCGTTTGTTCCTGAGGGACGTCTTCCGGTGCCGGGGCCGAGGTGAATACCCCGGACAGATACAGTCCACCGGCCCCCAGAATTGCGATGATACCGGCAACCACCCCCCATACGAAGTTGCCCGAGCTTCCGTTTCCCGACTTGGCGTCCATTCTTTTCCTTTCGCTCCGCAGCGCGAAGGCATTCATTCCTAATGCGTTCCGGCGGACAGTTGAGCCAATTTATCAATCCCGCTATCACGGGTCAAAACCCCTGACACAACCCCGGAGCCCCCATTCGATGTCCCAGAAATCTGTCTGTGTGTATTGCGGGTCACGCAATGGCGCAAAACCGGCCTATTCCGATACGGCCCGAACGTTTGGCACCTTGCTGGCAAAGGAAGGCTGGCGGCTTGTTTACGGTGCCGGAGATGTTGGCCTGATGGGCGAAGTCGCCCGCGCCGCACAGGACGCAGGCGGCGAGACCTTTGGCGTCATCCCGGTACATCTGGTGCAGCGCGAGGTTGGCAAAACCGACCTGACCCATTTCGTGATCACCGAAACGATGCACGAGCGCAAGAAAGTCATGATCATGAATGCCGACGCAGTCGTTGTTCTGCCCGGTGGCCCCGGGTCATTGGATGAGCTGTTCGAGGCGCTGACATGGCGGCAGTTGGGTCTGCATGACAAGCCCATCGTGGTGGTGAATGTCGATGGCTATTGGGATGCCCTGCATACGCTGCTGGATCAGGTCATGGGTCAGGGCTTTGCCGACGCATCGCTGGCCGATTTCATCACATGGGCCGACAGCGCCGGGGCCGCCATGGACGCTTTGCGCGACAAACTGGCTTAGTGTGGGCGGCTGTTGCCGCCCTTGGCGCCCTTACGCCAGCCGCGGCGCGGGCTTCAGGCGTTGCCGCAAAACCCGCTCGACCTTGTGCAGCGGATGGTTGGTCAGCGTCTTATCGACCTCGGCCACGACCTTGGCCAGCACGTCGCTGTGCAAACGCCGCCGCAACAGCCCCAGCACATGGGGGCTGGCGACCAGAACCAGACGTTTATACGCGCCCTTCAACCCCTTGCGGTTCAGCAGGTTTGCCAGATCCTGCACGAAAAGGGACTTGGCATGGGTTTTCCAGGACACCTCCTCCATCGCCGATTTCTGATTGGGACCACCGTCATTTCGACGCCCTGCACGATCTGAAGGCTTTGCAGGCAGCGTATCTGGTTCTTCGACCGAAACAACAACCAGATTGGGGTCTTCGGCATCGGTGATGTTCTCCATGAACAGCGCCTTTTCCCCGTCTGCAATAATAACCCAGGTTCCTTGTGCAAGTGCGACCATCGTGTTCTCCCGTAGCGATGTCAGGTGGCATCCCTCATCCGTCAGTCATAGCGTCTGCCCACAGCCTCGTAGGTGTGGCGGTTGCCGTCCGTTTTGTTGTTGGCGGGCTTCTCCTTCCGCTCACCTTAGGTAAGCATTGGCAGGTGGGGTACAATCCCGTCTCAGGATGAAACTTTGTTCATCGGCGGGATTTTTCTGATCAGGCCGACAGCTCGATCACGGTGATCTCGGGCGTTACGCCAAAGCGCACCGGCAACATGGAACAGCCAATGCCACCCGACACAACCAGATCGCGCCCATCTTCGTGCACATGGCCATACGCATAGCGATTGCCAAACCGCGATGGCACGACCGGAGACCACCCGAACAGCCGCACCTGCCCTCCATGAGTGTGACCGCACAACGTCAATGCAACACGGCTTGGCACCTTGGGAAAAATGTCGGGCTCATGTGCCAACAGAATTGCCGGGGCGTCCGGCGGGATCTGCTCTAGCGTTCCGGGCAGATCATCCACCCCGGTATAAACACCTCGGCTATGGCGAATGGCGATCTGATCCCCAAGGCCCGCCAACCAGACACCGTTTGGCAAGGCTACCGCCTTGTTTTCCAACACCGGAATACCGTTGCGCTCTAGCTCGACAGCGGTTTCGACCGGCCCGCGCCCCCGGTCTTGCGCGGCTTTGTCCTGCCACCAATCGTGGTTGCCCAATATCGCGTAAACACCTAGCGGAGCCGACAATGCCCCCAAAACCGTGGCCGTCTCACGCACCGGAACATCCTTGGTCACATAGCTATGCCCGGCCGTCAGATCGCCCAAAACCACGATCAGATCGGCACCCAGCGCATTTGTGCGCGCCACGATCTTCTTTAGCCGAGACAGCGGCGTCGTCGGCTCTGCCATATGCAGGTCGGTCAGGACCGCGACCTTGATCGGGCGGTTCTGCGGCCAATCCGAGCGCTTCACCCGCCACCGACGCACACGCAAGCGCAGCGCCGGTTCGATGAAAAACCCGTAAAACGCAGCAAAAAGGCCTGCCAGCGTCACCGCCAGCAGGCCCTTTATGAACCCTCGTCGGGTCAAGGTTTACATCCGCGATGCAACGTTTTCCCAGTTTACCAGATTATCGAGGAAGTTCGACAGGTAAGCCGGGCGCTTGTTGCGGAAATCGATGTAGTAGCTGTGCTCCCATACGTCACAGCCCAAAAGAGCGGTCTGACCAAAGCACAGCGGGTTCACGCCGTTTTCAGTCTTGGTCACGGCCAGCGAGCCGTCCGCGTTCTTGACCAGCCACGCCCAGCCCGAGCCGAACTGACCGGCACCTGCGGCGCTGAATTGCGACTTGAACTCGTCAACCGAGCCGAAGCTTTCGGTCAGAGCCTTCTCCAGCTCACCGGGCATGGCATTGCCGCCGGGGCCCATCATCTCCCAGAACTGGTTGTGGTTCCACAGCTGGCTGATGTTGTTGAAGATTCCGTTCTGCGCCACGGCGTTTGCGTCGTAGGTGCCAACGATGATCTCTTCCAGCGACTTGCCGTCCCACTCGGTCCCGGCGATCAGCTTGTTGCCGTTGTCGACATAGGCCTTGTGGTGCAGGTCGTGGTGATATTCCAGTGTTTCCGCGGACATACCCTTGGCTGCCAGCGCGTCATGTGCATAAGGAAGATCAGGAAGTTCAAAAGCCATGTCGGCCCCCTGTTAAAATGTAAGTTGCGGTTCCCAAGGTTAAATGCTTTGGCAGCAGCCGCAGGTCAAGAGCCGAGACAAGAAAACCCGGAGGTCCGCGATGCTGACACAGGCGCGCAAGATGTTCTACCGCGCCCGCGGATACTATGCGGGCACCCTGAACGGAGAACCGTTCCGCCTGGACCCCTACCATTCGAAATTCTGGCGCAAAGCCTCGGCGGGCGACTGGGAGCCCGAAACCTTTGCGGTTCTGGACCAATATCTGTCGCCTGATCGTGACTATCTGGATATCGGGGCGTGGATCGGCCCCACCGTTCTCTACGCCGCGCGCTGCGCCCGCCATGTCTGGTGTTTCGAACCCGATCCCGTGGCCTACCGCCATCTGGTCTGGAATCTGCACCTGAACGACATCCGAAACGTGTCGGCCTTCAGCATCGCCCTGTCGGATGGGTTCGGGGTGACGCGCATGGCATCCGCCCATGGCGAGGCGGGCGATTCAACATCGTCGCTGCTGCATGACGGCAGCCACGGTACGGATGCAATGACGATCGGCTGGGATCAGTTCGCAACCGCCGTCGATCTGTCTGAGGTTGCTTTGGTAAAAATGGATATCGAAGGCGCCGAATACCCGGTCCTGCCCTCATTGACCCCGTGGTTACAGGCCACGAACCCCGCCCTGCTGCTTTCGACCCACGCGCCCTATCTCGACGCAGAAAACCGGGCGCCCGCGATGAAACAACTGGCTGACGCACTGGCCTTCTACGGCCAATGTCGGGACCCGCTCACCGGCGAAACCGGCGCATCGATCCTCACCGGAAACCGCGCCCTGACCCAGTTCCCCACTTTCCTGTTCAGCACGAACCCCTGACCCCGTGGGCCACCGGTCCGCCCTTCATCTGGCCAAAAATATCCTGGGGGTGAGGCCGAAGGCCGAGGGGGCAAAGCCCCCTCACCCAGCTCTCAACACCGGCACCGGGTTTAGTAAACGCCAACCTCGCTGCCCGGCTGCGCCGCAACCTTCAGCAGGTTGAACGCATAATCGGCAGCAGACCGGAAGCACACAACCCGGAACGTTTCGGCGTCGTCCATCCAGAACGCGCCGGCCACCTGCGCCAGGCGCGAGCGGCGGATTTGGCCGGGCTGAAAAGCCTCGGGTGACAGATCGACCGGGGACAGTTTGCCCAGAACCTCGCGCGCGGACGCGCCCGAAATGCGGAACACCGCCCGCGCGTCCGAGACGTTGACCGCAAGGGCATGTGTGCCGCCAAGCGCGTTGTTCATCGCCGCCAGCTTGGCCTCGACCTCGGCATAGGGAACCAGCACCAGCAGCTCGTCGGTGGACATCCAGCAGACGCCGGTATCGCCATCGACCAGAGCCTCACGCTGAGCGGGCATTTTCTGCCCGGTGGCGTCCTTGACGGCCTTGGCCAGCACCTTGTCCGACAGGTCGCCGCGCAGGGTGATCATGCCCTGCAGGCCGGTTTCCTCGACCCTGGCGATGCCGTCATAGCTGGCGTGGTTCAGTGCGCTGATGGGTTCAGACATTCTGCTTCTCCCCGTCCTTGTCGAAGAAGATCGGGTCCACGATCTTGGCTTTGTAGATTTTGTCATCCGTGCCCGGGAACTCGACAATCTCGCCCATCCTGTCGGGGCCGTGCTTGATCAGGCCCATGGCGATGCCTTTGCCCAGATTGGCCGAGTAATAAGTCGAGGTCACGCGCCCGATCATATTGCGCTGACCATTGGCGTTGACGCCCTCGCCGACTGCGTAAGCTCCGTCCGGGATCACAGAACCATCCACAGTCTCGAGCCCTACCAGTTTCCAGCGCTCGGGATCGGCCATATGGGTCCGCGAGTGGGCGCGTTTGCCGAGGTAGTCCTCTTTCTTTTTCGACAGCGCCCAGTGCAGCCCCAGATCCTGCGGGATCACGGTGCCGTCGGTCTCGTCGCCGATCATGATAAAGCCCTTCTCGGCCCGCAGGATGTGCAGACATTCGGTGCCGTACGGCATCACACCGAATTCTTTGCCAGCCTCCATCAGCGCGTCCCAAAACGCCTGTCCCTGCGACGCAGGCACGGCGATCTCATAGGACAGCTCACCCGAGAACGAGATGCGGTAAGCGCGGCAATCGAAGTCACCGATTTTTCCGTCGCGCCATTCCATGAAGGGCAGCGCCTCTTTCGACACATCCATCCCGCCCAGTTTCTCAAGCACCTTGCGGGCATTGGGGCCAACCACGGCGACCTGAGCGTATTGCTCGGTCACATTGGCGACATAGACTTTCCAGTCCCACCATTCGGTCTGCAACCACTCTTCCATATGGCCATGGATGCGCTCGGCCCCGCCGGTGGTGGTGTGGCACAGCCATGTATCCTCATCGATGCGGGCGACAACGCCGTCGTCGATCAGGAACCCGTTTTCCGAGCACATCAGACCATAGCGGCATTTGCCGATCTTCAGCGTGGACATCATGTTGGTATACATCATGTCGAGGAACTTGCCCGCATCCGGGCCTTTGACGATCAACTTGCCCAGAGTCGAGGCGTCCAGCAGGCCGAGGTTGTCGCGGGTGTTCTTCACCTCGCGGTTCACCGCGTCATGCACGGATTCACCGGGACGCACATAGGCATAGGTCCGGCGCCACTGGCCGACCGGCTCCCAATCAGCGCCGTTCTTGTCGTGCCAGTTGTGCATCGGCGTCTGACGGATCGGCTGGAACACCTCTCCGCGCGCTTCACCGCCAATCGACGCCAGAGAGATCGGCGTGTAGGGCGGACGGAACGTGGTGGTGCCGACCTTCGGAATCTCTGATTCCAGCGCATCAGCAAGGATCGCCAGACCGTTGATATTACTCAGTTTACCCTGATCGGTCGCCATGCCCAGCGTGGTGTAACGCTTGGTATGTTCGACACTTTCGTAGCCTTCGCGCGCGGCCAGCTGAACGTCCGAGACTTTGACGTCGTTCTGGAAATCCAGCCACGACTTGGCGCGCAGCTGGATCTCGGCATTGGCGGGCATTAGCCACACGGCCTCCATCGGGGCCTCAGCGATGGTTTCGCCAACGGGTGCTTTGGTGCGCTTGGGCTTTTGACCGACTGCTTTGGCCGCGGCCTTACCAGCCGCATCCGCGTCGGCCAGAACATCCGCCAAAGCCAGCGGCCCGTTCGAGGACCCGGCGGCCAGAACAAACCCTTCGCCATTTGCACCTAGAGGCGGGCGCGACGGGTCGGGGCGGAAATGGGCGTGCGTCTCATCCCAGATCAGCTTACCGCCGCAATGCGACCACATATGCACAACCGGAGACCAACCGCCCGACATGGCAACCGCGTCGCATTCGACCTCTTCCCGCGCGCCGCCGACGCCCTCTTGATTACAGATGGCAACTTTCTTGACGCGCTTGCCGCCCTTGACCTTGGCGATGGCCTTGCCTGGATCGACACGGATGCCAAGCTGGCGCGCCTCTTCCGCAAGCGGCCCGGCGGTGGCGCGGGCGTCGACCACGCGGATCACATCCACTCCGGCCTGTTTCAGGGTAATAGCCGTGCGATAGGCGTCATCGTTGTTGGTGGCGACGATCACCTTCTCGCCCGGGGTCACGCCCCAGTTCACGACGTAGTCGCGCATGGCCGAGGCCAGCATCACGCCCGGCACATCGTTGCCCGCAAAGGACAGCGGGCGCTCGATGGCTCCGGTCGCTGTCACAACCTGTTTGGCGCGAATACGCCACAGGCGATGGCGCGGGCCTTGCGCGCCCGGGTTGTGGTCGGTCAGACGCTCGTATCCCAGCACGTAGCCGTGGTCATAGACCCCCGCACCCATGCAGCGAGACCGCATGGTGACGTTGTCCATTGCTTCGAGTTCGGAAACCAATTGTTCCACGAACTTATCCACAGGTTCTCCGTCTACCAACCCGCCATCAACCGGAGCGCGACCGCCCCAATGCGCGGTCTGCTCGATCAGCATGACCTTTGCACCGGACTGCGCCGCCGCCTTGGCGGCCTGAAGACCCGCAACACCGCCGCCGATCACCAGGACATCGGTGAAGGCATAGAAGTGCTCATAAGTGTCCGCATCGCGGCTGTCCTTGTCGGGGGCTTTGCCCAGACCGGCGGACTGACGGATGAACGGTTCATACACATGCTTCCAGAACGGTTTCGGATGGATGAACATCTTGTAGTAGAAACCGGCGGGCAGGAACCGCGACAGGTGGGTGTTGATCGCGCCCACGTCGAATTCCAGATTCGGCCAATGGTTCTGCGACGCTGCGGTCAGCCCGTTGAACAGCTCGGTCGTGGTGGCGCGCTGGTTCGGCTCGAACCGATTACCCTGCCCCAGTCCGACCAGCGCGTTCGGCTCTTCCGCGCCGCTGGCGACCACGCCGCGCGGGCGGTGGTATTTGAACGACCGGCCCATCATCATCTGATCATTGGCCAGCAGGGCAGAGGCAAGCGTGTCGCCCTCATACCCCTGCATCGAGGTGCCGTTGAAGGTGAAGGTAACCTTTTTCGACCGATCAATCAGACGGCCTTGTTTTGCGAGACGGGTGCTCATTGTGCGGACCTTTCGCAGGTGGAGGCGTCAGGGCCTCCGGCGGGAGTATTTTGGAAAAGATGAAGCATCAGGAGAACTCTCTCCACGTCCAGCCGGGCCGTTTGGCGGCGATGGCGTCCTTGATCTCTTGCGGCGGCTCAGAGGTCTGGGCGGTGTAGGTGCCGAACACCTCGAGCGTTTGGGTGCAGCGCGCGGCGTGGAACCACTTGCCGCAGCCATTGGCGTGGCGCCAGCGTTCGAGGTGAACGCCCTTGGGGTTTTCACGCATGAACAGGTAGTCGTGGAACTCGTCATCCGACGAGCCCGGGCCATAGCGCTTCAGATGCGCCTCGCCACCGGCGGCCAGTTCGGTTTCTTCGGCGTCAACGCCACAATAGGGGCAATTCAGGATCAGCATGTGGTCATCCTTTTGGCGGTCAGTCGGCGCGCGGGCCGATCAGAATTCTGTTCTTTGGCACCTTCGGGCAGCCCCTTAGTGCGCCACCCCGGCGGCGACGCTTTCGTCGATGAAGCGGCCCTCTTTGAAGCGGTCCAGCGAGAATGCCTCGGTCAGTGGCGAATGCCCCGTGGCCATCAGCTGTGCCATGCCCCAGCCCGAGCCCGGAATGGCCTTGAAGCCGCCGGTGCCCCATCCGCAGTTGATGAAGCAATTGCCCAGAGGTGTTGACGACAGGATGGGCGAGCGATCCCCGGTCATATCCACGATCCCGCCCCATTGGCGCAGCATCTTCAGGCGCGAGATCATCGGGAAGGTCTCGACCAGTGCCCGTACCGTTTCCTCGATGTGGTGGAAGCTGCCGCGCTGGGTGTAGTTGTTGAACCCGTCGGTGCCACCGCCAATCACCATCTCGCCCTTGTCGGACTGCGACATATAACCGTGCACGGTGTTGGCCATCACGACCACATCCATGCAGGGTTTGATCGGCTCTGACACCAGCGCCTGCAGGGCAATCGCCTCCAAAGGCAGACGGAAGCCCGCCATCTCGGCCAGTTGACCGGAATGGCCTGCCACTACGATCCCCAGCTTGTCACAGTCGATCGAGCCTTTGGTGGTGTCGACGCCGACAACGCGACCATTTTCGGACCGAACGCCTTTGACTTCGCATTGCTGGATGATGTCCATCCCCATCGCCGAACAGGCGCGGGCATAGCCCCAGGCCACCGCATCATGGCGCGCGGTGCCGCCGCGTTCCTGCCACAGCGCCCCCAGTACCGGATAGCGCGGACCGTCGATATTGATGATCGGGACCAGTTCTTTGACGCGCTCGGGGCCGATCCACTCGGTCTTGACGCCTTGCAGCGCGTTTGCGTGGGCGGTGCGCTGATAGCCGCGAATTTCGTGCTGAGTCTGGGCCAGCATCATCACGCCGCGCGGGCTGAACATGACGTTGTAGTTCAGGTCCTGGCTCAGGTCTTCATAGAGGCTGCGCGCCTTTTCGTAGATCGCGGCCGATGGGTCCTGCAGATAGTTCGACCGGATGATGGTCGTATTCCGACCGGTGTTGCCACCACCCAGCCAGCCCTTTTCGATCACGGCGACGTTCTGGATGCCGTAGTTCTTGCCAAGGTAATAGGCCGTCGCCAGACCATGCCCCCCCGCACCGACGATGATCACGTCATAGCGTTTCTTGGGCTGGGGGGACCGCCAAGCGCGTTCCCATCCTGTGTGATAGCGCAACGCTTCGCGCGCCACAGCAAAGGCTGAATAGTGTTTCATAAGCGAATCCATCCGGTTCGGTGATTGTGCGAAGATATGCCGTGTTGGCCGACTCTACCCCTGCCGGGCAACGCCACAATATAGCACTATTGCGACATGTCGCCCTTTCGCGGCCATTTGTCCCTTTTGTCGGGCGTCTGACAGGTCTAAGTCAAAGCAGCTATTTCGGAGGGACCATGACGTTCTGGGTTCTGCTACTGATCATTGCGCTGTTGATCGCGGCGTTCCTGAGCTACAGCCTGCTGCGTGGCCGTCGCGGCGCCGAGCCTGCGGCGGCCTATGATTTGCGGGTCTATCGGGAACAACTGGCCAGCGTTGACCGCGATCTGGCGCGCGGTGTCATTGGTGAAGCGGATGCCGAACGGGTCCGCACCGAAATCTCGCGCCGCATTCTGGCAGCAGATGCGCAGATGGCCAAAGAGGTCGCAGGTGCCGGACCGTCGGGCGTTGTATCCGCGATCACAATTGCGTGTCTGACCGTGGTTCTGGCGGGCGGCGGGTTGTGGATGTATCAGCGGATCGGCGCGGTTGGTCTGCCAGATATGCCCCTGACCGACCGCATCGAACTGGCCGAGGAGGTGCGTGCAAACCGCCCACCGCAAGCCGCTGCCGAGGAGTTGGCGACACCACCGCCACCGCGCGAGTTGGATGAAAGTTACGCCAACCTTCTCAACCAGTTGCGCGAAACAGTTGAAGCACGGCCCGAAGATCTGCAGGGGCATATGCTGTTGGCTCAGCACGAAACCAACGCTGGCAACTTCAAGGCTGGATACCAGGCGCAGCAGCGGGTGATCGAGCTGTCCGGAGACACCGCAACCGCCGATGCCTATGCGGATTTCGCCGAGATGATGATTCTGGCGGCCAACGGATATGTCTCGCCCGAGGCCGAGCAGGCACTGTCGCAAGCGCTGGATCGCGATCCACGGCACGGGCCGGCCCGGTACTATCTGGGCCAGATGTTGGCGCAGGTCGGACGCCCGGACATCGCTTATCGAATGTGGATCGAAACCCTGCGCGACGCCCCCCAGGGCGCGCCCTGGGCCGAGGCGATCAGGGTTCAACTGGATGAACTTGCCTTCCGAGCAGGTGTTTTCAACGCGCCGGACATTGCACCGGCCCCCGGACCCAGCCAAGAGGATATAGCCGCCGCAGCCGAGCTGACGCCGGAAGAACGGCGGGAGATGATTCAGGGCATGGTCGACCAGCTTTCAGACCGGTTGGCGACCGAAGGCGGCTCGCCCGAGGAATGGGCCCGTCTGATTGCAGCACTTGGGGTTCTGGGCCAAGGCCAGCGGGCCATAGATATCCACAAGGAAGCGAAAGTGGTGTTTGCCGATAACGCGGATGCGTTGCAGATGCTGGACGCGGCCGCCCTGCAGGCCGGGATCGCGCAATGATCCACGACGCGTTCGAAGACTTCGCAGCCGCCCTGCCCCCGATGACCGCGCTGATGGGGCTGGACCTTGGGGAAAAGACCATCGGCGTCGCGGTCTCGGACCGGATGCGCGGCGTGGCCAGCCCGCTGGAAACCGTGCGACGCAAGAAGTTCACTCTGGATTCCGCCCGTTTGCTTGAGATCATCGCAGATCGCGAGATTGGCGGCGTCATTCTGGGCCTGCCTAAGAACATGGACGGGACTGAGGGTCCAAGGTGCCAATCCACCCGCGCCTTTGCCCGCAATCTGTCGCGCCTGACCGACGTCTCCATCGGGTTCTGGGACGAACGGCTCAGCACGGTTGCGGCAGAAAAGGCACTGCTCGAGGCGGATACGACACGAAAACGTCGCGGACAGGTTATCGACCACGTCGCAGCCGGTTATATCCTGCAAGGAGCGCTGGACAGGCTGCGCTTTCTATAACTGGTCGGAGACCGCTGATGACGAATATGGTTTGGAAACGGAACGAGGTTGAAAGCCCGTGTGTCCAGATCTGTGTCGTACACCCGACCGAAAGGATCTGCACCGGCTGCTACCGCACCATCGACGAGATCACCCGGTGGTCCAAGATGGACAGCAGCGAACGCGCCGAGATCATGGAAGACCTGCCCGCCCGCAAGCCACGCCTGGCAAAACGTCGCGGCGGTCGGGCGGCCCGGTTGAACGGTTCCTAAACCCCTAGTTCGTTTTGACGCGCCGGTCCTCGTCCTTGGCATCGGTCGCGCTGTGAATCGGTTCCCGACCGCGCAATTCTTCTGCAAACAGATTGATGATCTCGGACTGGCTTGTCCGAGGCTGGTCGGAGATCGGGCCTTGTTGATCGTCACGGGCCAAATCACCCGGCAAAGGCAGCACAACTCCGTTTCCGGAAAAGATTTTATTTAAGACAGTCCTGAACGTCATTTCGAGCATCCTGTAGTGAATTAAATAATCGATGTCGCCGCGGGTCGCGTCCGAGCTCCGAGGGTCGGCTCAAGAACGTAGCTGAATGTGAGTGGCAACCCGCGGCAACGAGGCTGAGCTAATCAATGCAAACTTCATTTTTACGGGGAAAACACTCATATTTTCCTCGTTTTTGAGGTTGAAAACACTAAACCCCACAAATTCCAACAAATTCCCTTACGTCACAAAATGACGATATCTGGGGCCCAAAAGGCCATTTTTCGGGTGCTGGGCCCGTTTTCGAATCAAATGTGGTCAGAAATCAGCCCGCAGACAGCCAGGATTTGGCGTTTTCGATCTCTTCCGAGGGGAAGAATTGCGTGCGCGTGCCAAGGACGTGACTGGCGACGCGTTGCGCCATCTGCTGCCATGCCTTGTTGCCGACAATCGCCGCGCGATCCAGCATCCGGATATGGCCGCTGGCCAGACGAAAATGCGCAGCCAATGCCGACAGCCCCTGCCACCCGTCAAATTCGCGCAGGTCAATAAGCAGCCGGAACCCCTCGCGATCCTGCAAAAGCAGGTCCAGATCGCGGCCGGCCTTGGCGTATTCTTCGGGGTCCAGCTTTCCAAGAAGGCTCAGTTGCACGCAGGATCCACCCAGATCGGTGACATGGATCGATCCCAGCGATTCCCGCATCCAGCGCCGTGCCGCCTCGAGCTCGGCCAATTCGAATACATGCAAAGGGCATGGCAGGATCGGGGCGGCCAGCCGGACACTGGTCTGAACCCACCCCCGATCGGCCACCACGCCAATCCGGTCAAAGCCGCGCCAATGGCTCAGGCCCAGCTTGGTGTCCGACCACGCGGCCCCCAGGTCATACCCTTTGAATTCGGGCTGCACGATGGCCAGCAGGCCGACCGTATCATGTTCGGCCAATGCGGCCTCGATCGCGGGAACAAGGGTTTCAGAGTAGTCGGTGCTGGTGACCTGACCGGACAGTTCAACTTCGATCAATGCGCCGTCAGAATTTCTATGAACTGTAATCATGACCCTAATTCTCCACCAAAAATCAATGGGCGGAGACTACGGAGATTCGATCCATTCGGCCACTCCCCCCGTGAACTCGGGGCGGAAATAGGCGATCATTCGACCATCAGGGCCAGCGGTGGCGCTGTCGCCCCATGGTGCAACCCCGTGCAGGCAATGGCGATGCAGCAGATACGCCTCGCCCGGTTTGGCGGGTAAAGCGATCCGGAGACAGGTTTCGAACACCTCTCGCCGCGCGGCCTGATAGGCGTCGGTGATATCGACCTTGTGCAGACCGTCCCTTGGATGCCCGGCCAAAGCGTCCCGGAACATGTCGCCCAGCAGCTTATGGCTGCCTTCCCACAGCACCATCGGGGCGGCGTCTTCGTTGGCCTCGGTCAGCGGGATACCCAAAATCCATGCGTGAGGCTCATCAACCCGGCGGCGGCGGTCCGGACCCATCGGGCGCAACCCATCCACATGCGCAGCATCCCGGTTTCGGCGATAGCGCGCGGCGGCCTCACTCTCCCCACGCCGGGGACGCGGATAGCCCGGATGGATGACCGAGACCTGCCCCCTATGAAGCGGCAGGTTTCCGTAGTGATCCTGAATGAATGACATCGCAACCCCGGTCAGAGGACCCGATTGCCCGACCCTGCCCTGCGCATCATTGGCCAAGGCATCCACGCCCACAAACCACGTTCCTTCGCAATCCAGCCATTCGGCATAGGCCGGGTCGTCTATGGACTGTCGGGCCACCGGAAGTGCATGAGCGACCCATGCCGCCAGCAAGGGATCATAGGGGAACTTCACCCAGCCCTTTGACCAGAAGTCATCTACCATCCCAGCGCCTTGCGCAGCATATTCAACGCAACAAGTGTCAGGAACACCGCAAAGACCCGCTTCAGGGGCTTCGGGTCCATCGCGTGGGCCAGCTTCACGCCCCATGGCGCGGTGATCATCGTCATGGCCACGACGATTCCGAAGGCCACAAGGTTCACAGCCCCGATCGTCAGCGGCGGTCGGTGCTCGGCCGCGATGCCAAGGAACAGGAAGCCCAGAACCGATGGGACGGCAATAATCACGCCAAACCCCGCCGCGGTTGCGACGGCGCGGTGAATGGGTGTGTTGTAAAGGCTCATCAACGGCACACCAAAGCTGCCGCCGCCGATGCCCATCAGGACGGACAGAAACCCGACCGAGGGCGACAGCGCCGCGCGTTTCACGCCCTTCGGCATCGCATCGCCCAAGCGCCATTCGGATTTGCCAAGGCCCAGATAGGCACCAATCACCATACCCAAAACGCCAAACAGGGCCTGCAGCGCCTCGGTCCGCAGGGCCGACGCCACCAGAACACCGACAATCGCACCGACAGCAATCCCCGGCCCCCAGCCGCGCAGAATGTCCCAGTCCACCGCGCCCTTCTTGTTATGGGCCAGAACAGATCGGATGGACGTCACGATGATGGTCGCCAGAGAGGTGGCAAGACACAGCTGCATCAGTTGCGGACCGCCATAGCCCAGCGTCTGAAAGGCGTAGAAGAACGCGGGCACCAAAACGATGCCGCCGCCAACCCCCAACAGCCCTGCCAGCACCCCGGCAAACGCCCCGATCACAAGCAAAAGACCCAGCATTTGGGCCAGCAACATCGTCTCGGGCATCTTTCCCCCAAAATACCGGCGCGGGCCGGTGTTACTTGTTCAGGCCTCGGCCAAGGGTGCGACGCGGTCCAGCGCTTGCAGCATCACCTCGGGCCCGGCGCCTTCATGCACCGCACCTTCGGACAAGGCCCGCCGCCAAGCTCTGGCCCCCGGACGCCCGGCAAACAGGCCAAGCATATGTCGCGTGATCTGGTGCAAACGCCCACCATTGGCAAGGTGGCGTTCGACATAAGGCACCATTTGTTGAACGACTTCAATCGGGTCTGACGGGGTTCCGCTCTGGTAAATCTGAACATCCGCTTCGGCCAAAACATCCGTGGGCTGATGATAGGCAGCCCGACCAATCATGACCCCATCCAAACCGGCATCCAGATGCGCTCGCGCTTCGTTCAATGAGGTGATCCCGCCATTGATCGAGACATGCATGTCCGGAAATTCACCCTTCATCCGATGCACCAGATCATAGTCAAGAGGCGGGATATCCCGGTTTTCCTTGGGGCTGAGACCCTGCAACCACGCCTTGCGCGCGTGGATCGTGACCCGATCACAGCCCGCAGCCCGGATTTGGGTCAGAAACTCGGGCAGAACCTCCTGCGGGTCCTGATCATCCACTCCGATCCGGCATTTGACCGTGACGTCAACATCCACAGCCTCGCGCATCGCAGCCACACAGTCGGCAACGCGCGCCGGCTCTCGCATCAACACGGCCCCGAAGGTTCCCGATTGCACACGATCCGAGGGGCAGCCGCAATTCAGGTTGATCTCATCATAGCCCGCATCCGCCCCAAGCCGCGCCGCCTGCGCCAGCTCTTCCGGGTCCGAGCCGCCAAGTTGCAGGGCAACCGGGTGTTCCTGCGGGCTGTATTCGAGAAGATGCAGCGCCCCACCCCGAACCAGTGCGGGGGCTGTCACCATCTCGGTATACAGCAGCGTTTCGCGGCTAAGGAGCCGGTGCAGATACCGGCAATGGCGGTCCGTCCAGTCCATCATCGGTGCCACGCTTAAACGCGCTGCTGTTTTTGCTTTGCCAGTCACAGCAAATCTCCGTCTTGGTCCGGGTACAAGTTGCATCCCGCCTGCCGCCGAAACCCGGCTGGTCTGGTCTAGCACTTCTTTGTCTGGAATTACTATCGACCTTTCAGGCCTTCAACGGTGCGTGAACCTGATCTTTCAGCCATAGCGTTGGATGGGTTTCAATTCGGCGCACCCAACTTGCCGCTATTCAAACTGATCACAGAGCTATTGTGATCACCAGGTAGGTAAAAAAGACCAGAAAGCCGACGATTCCCATTGACCGGATAGGCTTCTCTTCGATTGGCAGCGCATATTGCAGCGCGGAAAGGATCGGGCCAGAGCGGGCCAGCAAGCGGATCAGCAGCGTTCCAAGCGCAGCTGCCCAGAGCCAAAAGCTGGTGATGAAAGCTGTAAAAAGAACGGCAAAGCCCAAGGGGCTGTCAATGCCGTCAGCATCAAAACCAAATGCGCCCAAAAACCCATAGAGAAAGACAAAAGCGGTTGTTAGCAGACCAGACGACGTGGCGCCGAAGGCCTGAGTGAACAGCCATATGATTACTAATATGATGACAAAAATGATGAGGGCTGTGAACACCAGATCGAAGAATATTGCCCAGCTTAGCGACATCGATTTTTTTAAACTTTGCTGCAAGACCTTTCTGGTGACGTAAAGCGCCGGATAGTCTCCGATCCCGTTGAAAAGCAATCCCGCCAATAGGAGCATGAATATGTTTGAGGCAGTTATTTCTTCGTCGCCTAATGGTTGTCGACTGTCCGGAAGGAAAAGTCGCATCAGTAAGACTACCGAGAAAAAGAAAACGGCTGAAAGAACAAACGATCTGCTAAGGCATTTCCAGCTCAAGTGCCGTTCCCCGAAGAACTTTTCGAACATCGCCAGAACGGATTGAACGACAGGGCTGTTTCCGGGGGGTGGCTTAAGCAATATCAGCCAGGCGGCCAGATCATCCCTGAACTCTTTCGATATACAGTCGTCACCCTTCCAGAACACGGCGAGTACAGCCAGAATGATGGCTGAGCCCCCCAGAAGTTCGACCAAATCACCCCAAGGCACTAGAAATTTCCTTTGAGCAGATGCAATTTCATCTTACCCGGTGGTGGAAATTTTCCAAACCATCAGGTGCCGGACGCATGCGACGGTCGTCAATCCATTGCTTTTAGACTAAATTCTCAAGGCCTATCGCCGGCACAAATGGTGGACGCGCCCGTCGTTCACGGTGTGTGTCAGGTCTCGATGCCGTAGCGGCTGATCATCATATCGACGCTGTTCTCGATCGTTTCGGCCATTTCAGATTGGCTCAGGACCGAACCGCTGAACAGCATCGGCCAAAAGGCGCGGGCCTTGATCAAGCCGATAAACTCTTTCCCGGCCTGATCGGGGTTGTCGATTTTTAACTGACCGTCTTCCGCCGCATTGCGCAGCATGTCCGAGAACACGGCTGTTTTATCCAGCTTGCCCTGCGCCTCGACCGCAAGGGATGGGTTGCGCAGGGTTTCGCTTATCACCATGCGCGACATCGCAATCACATCCGGCAGCATCAGAATGCGGCCTTCGGCCCAGGCAAGCTCGGTCAGTTGCGCGCGTATATCGCGGCCCTTTTCGTACTTCATCTCGACCACTTCCGCGAACCTGTTTGACAGTTCCACCACGATGGAGCGGAAGAGGTTCTCCTTGCTTTCGAAATACTTATACAGCGTGCGCTTGGACACTTCGGCCTTGGCCGAAATGCGATCCATACTGGCCGCGGCGAACCCTTTTTCCAGAAACTCGGCCACGGCAGCATCGATGATCTGTGCGTATTTGGACGCATTCGGGGCGCTGCATTCGTTCATACCCGAGCTATAGACCCATTGACCGGCGCGGGTCAAACCCTACGTAAACTCACCAGTTTACAGGTCGCGAAAATTATGCCACTTGTAAACGCGCCAGTTTACCGACTCAGGTAATTAGCCAACAGGAGAGTCCCCCTATGACCCTTACTTTGAAACTGAACGGCCAGACCCACACGGTCGACGCCGAACCCGGCACGCCCCTTTTGTGGGTGATCCGTGATGAGCTGAAGCTGACAGGAACCAAATTTGGTTGCGGTGTCGCCTCGTGCGGCGCGTGCACCGTGCATCTGGATGGTGAACCCGTTCGGTCCTGCCAAACCTATGTCGAAGATGTCGAAGGTGCCGAGATCACCACAATCGAAGCCATTGGCGATGACAAAATCGGCGCTGCTGTTCAACAGGCCTGGGTTGAACTTGATGTCGTTCAATGCGGGTATTGCCAATCCGGTCAGGTGATGTCTGCGGTTGGGCTGCTGTCTGAAAACCCCAAGCCGTCAGTTGAAGAAATCGACGACTACATGGCTGGCAACGCCTGCCGCTGCGCCACCTATCAACGCATCCGCGCCGGTATCCAGCGCGCATCCGAAATTCTGGAGGCCTGATCATGACCATCAACACCTCTCGCCGTGGATTTCTGAAAGGCGCTGCTGCCGCTGGTGCCGTGCTTCTGGTTGGTGCCCGACCCGATGGTGCGCTGGCGGCGGCCTCGTCCGAGACCGCGACGTTCAACCCGTTTGTGAAAATCGATGCCGATGGCACTGTGACGGCTATCGTAAAGCACTTTGAAAAAGGTCAGGGCCCTGCAACCGGTCTGCCGACGCTGATCGCCGAGGAAATCGGCCTGACCATGGACCAGATCGAATACGAGTTCGCCCCGTCCGATCCGAATGTCTACAACAACCTTCTGTTCGGCCCGTTCCAGGGCACTGGCGGGTCCACCGCGATGGCGAATTCGTGGATGCAATACCGCCAGGCCGGGGCTGCGGCGCGTGAGATGCTGATCAACGCTGCCGCACAAAGCTGGGGCGTGGATGCGTCGGGCATCACCATTGAGGAAGGCATCGTGAAGGCAGGCGACAAGTCGGCGCCCATCGCTGAATTCGTGGCCGCCGCGTCTCAGTTAGAGGCCCCCGCTGAACCCCGCCTGAAAGACCCGTCCGAGTTCCGGTTGATCGGCAATGACTCCGTTCGTCGCAAGGATTCGGCCATCAAGGGCAACGGTCAGGCGATGTATGCCATGGACGTTCACCTGCCCAATCAGATGGTCGCCATGATCAAGCGCCCAGAATCGAAAGGCAGCATCGCCCTTGGCTTTGACGACAGCGCGTCGAAAGAGGTCAAAGGCTGTATCAACGCCGCCGTGCTGCCCAATCAGGCGGGTGTTGCCGTGTACGCGGAAAATACCTGGGCCGCGATTCAGGCGCGCGATGCGCTTGAGGTCGAGTGGGATTTGTCCGGCGCTGAAACCCGCGACTCGGACCAGATCAAGGCCGAGATCATGGCGGCGCTGGACGCAGCACCCAAGTATAACGTGAACAAGGCTGACGCCGCCGCTGTGGCAGCCGCCATCGACGGGGCGGACAAGGTTGTCGAAAAGACCTTCTACTTCCCGTTGCTGGCCCATGCACCGATGGAGCCGCTGAACTGCACCATCGAGCAAACGGCAAAGGGTGACATCGTCCTGCATGACGGCGCGCAGATGCCGACCGGGCCGCATATGGCCTATCAGCAGATCTTCCAACTGCCGCCCGAGAAGATCCACATCAAAACCATGCTGGCAGGCGGGTCTTTCGGTCGCCGTGCAACCCCGGACGCGGATTATCAGGTCGAGGCTGCGCTGGCCTTTGTCGTCACCGACCGCTCGCGCCCGGTCAAGCTGGTCTGGACGCGCGAGGATGACATTCGCAGCGGGTACTACCGCCCTGCCTTTGGTCACAAGGTTCGTGTGGGTCTGGACGCCGACGGCAACATCGTCGGCTGGCAGCACCAGATAGCAGGTCAATCCGTCATCAAGGGCACTCCGTTCGAGGCGGTTCTGGTGCATGACGGCATCGATCACAGCTCGGTCGAGGGTGTTTCGGACAGTCCTTATTCGATCCCCGGCATGGCGGTGGGTCTGACGGACACGCCGAAGGCAACCACGGTTCTGTGGTGGCGCTCGGTGGGTCATACCCACACCGCTTACACGATGGAAACCATGATGGATCTGGTGGCCGAAGCCGCAGGGCGCGACCCGGTCGAGTTCCGTTTGGCGCATCTGTCCGACACCAGCAACGCGGACCAGCAGCGCAAGGCCGCCGTCTTGAAGCTGGCGACAGAAAAAGCGGGTTGGGGCAACGCGCCAGAGGGTCGGTCCCAAGGGATTGCAGTCCACAAGTCCTTCGGGTCTTACGCGGCTGAAGTGGTCGAGGTTTCGGGCGATCCGGACAGCGGTATCAAGATCGAAAAGGTCACCTGTGCCGTCGATTGCGGTATTGCCGTGAACCCGGATGTTGTGCGCGCCCAGATGGAAGGTGGCATCGGATACGGGATCGGGCACGTCATGCGCGACCAGATCACCCTGACCAGCGGAGCGGTGGATCAGTTCAACTTCCCCGATTACGAGCCGCTGCGGATCGGCGATATTGCCGCGATCGACGTCCATATCGTGCCGTCTGCCGAAGCACCAACTGGCGTGGGTGAACCCGGAACGCCGCCCTCGGCCCCTGCCCTGGCCAACGCTATTCGTGCAATGTCGGGCAACCTGGTGGCCGAGCTTCCGATGGCTGAAAACGGGGTCAGCTTCGCCTGATCCAAAACATGCCGCGCCGGGTCGTCCTGACTCGGCGCGGCACTGTAGTTTTCTGGCCAGAAAAAATTTGATCAAATTTCGTGACAAGCGCACATGCCTTCGATACATCTCGGATAACCCGAGGAACGGAGGCCCTAATGGACCTGAATGCCCTTCACAATTTCCGCGTCGCGGCCTGTGATCTTAACGGGCAGATGCGGGGTAAGCGCGTGCCACCTGCTTATGCGGACAAGCTGTCCAAAGGCGCGGTTCGGATGCCGTTTTCCGCCCTGAATGTCGACCTGTGGGGCGCGGATATCGAAGGCAGCCCGCTGGTGTTTGAAACCGGCGACGCCGACGGCGTATTGTTGCCAACTGAACGCGGCGCGGTTCCGGTCCCGTGGCTGAACGCCGAAACGGCCCTGGTGCCCATGAGCCTTTATGACGATGACGGCACGCCATTTGCAGGCGACCCGCGCCACGCGCTGGGGGCCATCCTGTCGCGCTATGCGCAACGCGGCTGGTCCGTGGTCGCCGCGACCGAGTTGGAATTCACGCTGCTGGACGCCTCAGGCCCTCAGCCCCAGCCACCGATCAACCCGGTGACAGGTCACCGTCTGGCGGATGAGGCGGTGCTGTCCGTCGCCGAAATGGACGCGCTCGAGGCGTTCTTCAATGACCTCTATGACGGTTGCGCGGCAATGGGCATTCCTGCGCAGACCGCCATTTCCGAAAGCGGGATCGGCCAGTTCGAAATCAACCTGAACCATCAGGACGCCATGCGTTGCGCCGATGATACATGGCTTTTCAAGGGTTTGACACGCGGATTGGCGCGCAAACACGGGTTTGCCGCGACCTTCATGTCAAAGCCTTACGCTAATGACGCCGGAAACGGGATGCATGTGCATTTCTCAGTCCTCGATCAGAACGGCCAGAACATCTTTGACGATGGCGGACCCCAGGGCACCGATCTGCTGCGCGCTGCAGTCGCCGGATGCCTTGCCGCCATGCCCGCCAGCACCCTGATTTTTGCGCCGCACGGAAACTCCTACACGCGGCTTGTGCCCAGCGCGCATGCCCCGACGGGGGCAAGCTGGGCCTATGAAAACAGAACCGCAGCCATTCGCATTCCGGGCGGTGCCCCGGCGGCACGGCGGATCGAACACCGTGTGGCCGGGGGCGACATCAACCCTTACCTGATGCTGACCGCTGTCCTTGGCGCGGCGCTGCTGGGGATTGAAGACGGCCTGACGCCCCCCGCCCCGATCACCGGAAACGCATACGAGATTGACGGCTTGCCGCAACTGGCAGACAGTTGGGCGGCAGCCATCGACGCGTTCGAAACGGACCCGCTGATGACGCGCCTGTTCCCGGCCGAACTGATCCGCAACATGGCAATGACCAAGCGGCAGGAAATCGCGCGCTTTGCGGACCGTCCCGAAGATCAGCACTGGCTGAGTTACCTCGAAGCAGTCTGACCCCTTGCCCGCCGAGTGGGACTCGGGTATTTCTGAATTTGATCAAATTTGGTGACCTATGAAAATCGGCATTCTACAGACCGGCCACACCCCTGATGCGCTTCGGGAGACATTTGGGGATTACGATTCACTCTTTCCCGACCTGCTGGACGGGCACGGGCTGGATTTTGAAAGCCACCCCGTCGTTGATGGAATCTTCCCGACCGGTGCAGACGACGCCGAAGGCTGGCTGATCACCGGCTCGCGCCATGGCGCGTATGAGGATCTGCCGTGGATCCCCCGGCTTGAGGCGCTGATCCGCGAAATCCATCAAAGCGGTAAACCGCTTGTGGGCGTGTGTTTCGGCCACCAGATCATCGCGCAGGCCTTGGGTGGAACCGTCCGGAAATTCGATGGCGGCTGGGCCGTGGGGCGCACAGAATATGACTATGACGGCGAAAAAGTCTGGCTGAACGCCTGGCATCAGGATCAGGTTGTCGCGGTGCCGGACGGGGCCGAGGTCACTGGGCACAACGACTTCTGCCAGAACGCGATGCTGCGCTATGGCGATCAGATCTGGACGGTTCAGGCCCACCCCGAGTTCACTAACGACTTCGTTTCGGGCCTGATGCGCACGCGCGGCAAGGGCGTGGTGCCCGATGATCTGATGCAAGCCGCCGCAAACCGGCAAACCGCGCCGGATCATAATGCCCGGATCGCGCAGGTCATGGCAGATTTCCTGAAGAAAGCGAGGGACTGATGGCCGATTGGACAGACGACTTACCGCAGGCCGCGCAGAACTATATCGACGGGCACCGGCTGGACGAAGTGGAATGCATTATCTCGGACCTGCCCGGTATCGCGCGGGGCAAGGCCGTTCCGGCTTCGAAATTTGCCCGCCAATCCTATTTCCACCTGCCCGACAGTATCTTCTACCAGACCATCACGGGCGGCTGGGGTGAGGCTGCGGGCGAGGACGGGTTCATCGAACGGGACATGATCCTGAAACCGGATTTCACGACCGCATCTGCTGCACCCTGGACCGGTGACTGGACCTTGCAAGTGATCCACGACGCCTATGACAGGGACGGAGAGCCCATCCCCTACAGCCCCCGCAACGTGTTGAAACGCGTGGTGCAGATGTATCACGACAAAGGCTGGAAACCTGTCGTCGCGCCCGAGATGGAATTCTTTCTGGTCGCCCGCAATGTCGACCCCGCCCAATCAATCGAGCCGATGATGGGCCGGTCTGGACGTCCGGCAGCGGCCCGGCAGGCCTATTCCATGACCGCCGTGGATGAATTCGGCCCGGTGATCGACGACATCTATGATTTCGCCGAGCATCAGGGGTTCGAGATCGACGGCATCACCCAGGAAGGCGGCGCGGGACAGCTGGAGATCAACCTGCGCCACGGCAATCCGGTCAAGCTGGCCGATGAGGTGTTCTATTTCAAACGCCTGATCCGCGAGGCCGCCCTGCGCCACAATTGTTTCGCCACCTTCATGGCAAAACCGATTGAGGATGAGCCCGGCTCGGCCATGCACATCCATCACTCGATCACGGATATCGAGACCGGTCAGAACATCTTTTCCGGCCCGCAGGGCGGTGAGACGGACGCGTTTTATCACTTTATCGCAGGGCTGCAGAGCCATTTGCCCGCTGGTCTGGCGGTGATGGCGCCTTACGTGAATTCCTATCGCCGCTATGTCAAAGACCACGCCGCGCCGATCAATCTGGAATGGGCGCGAGACAACCGCACCACCGGCATTCGCGTGCCCCTGTCAGGCCCCGAGGCGCGGCGCATCGAGAACCGCATCGCCGGGATGGACTGCAACCCATATCTGGGCATCGCTTTGTCGCTGGCCTGCGGGTATCTGGGGCTGATCCAACAGGAACGCCCCCGCCGTCAGTTCTATGGCGACGCGTATGAAGGCGACGGCGACATCCCCCAGGTCATGGGCAACGCGCTGGATCTGTTCGACGAGGCCACCGAGTTGCATGACATTCTGGGCCCCGAATTTGCCCGCGTCTACGGCATCGTGAAGCGGGCCGAGTATGAGGAGTTCCTGCAGGTGATCTCCCCCTGGGAGCGTGAGCATCTTTTGCTGAACGTCTGAGCCTGTTGAGGCGTTCGGGATATCCGTATTTGGAACGAGAAGAAGATGAATCTGCTCTACTCCAATGACCGCAAGGCCGAGTATCCGGCAAGCTGGTACGCCGCGACCGCCAATCCGTTGGAGCCGTTCCCGGCCTTTGAGGGCGAGGCCCGCGCCGATGTATGTATCGTTGGCGGCGGCTATACAGGGTTGTCGGCCGCTCTGCATCTGGCCGAAGCCGGGATGGATGTGGTGCTGCTTGAGGCGCATCGTGTCGGGTTCGGAGCCTCAGGCCGCAATGGCGGGCAGTTGGGCAGCGCGCAGCGGATGGATCAGGAAGATCTGGAACGGCTGGTCGGGCTGGACGATGCCGCCAAGCTGTGGGATCTGGCCGAAGACGCCAAGGATCTGGTCAAGTCCCTGATCGCCAAGCACAAGATTGACTGCGATCTGAAACCCGGCGTTGCGGGGCTTGGGTTGTCGATTTCGGAACAGAACGACCTGCATGGCCACGCTGCCCATTTGTCGGACCGGTATGGCTATGACCAGATCGAGTTGCTGGACGAAGAGGCGGGGCATGCGCTGTGCCCCTCACCCACCTACAAAGGCGGCTATCTGGACAGGGGCGCAGCGCATCTGCATCCGTTGAACTATGCGCTTGGGCTTGCAAAGGCGGCGCATTCGGTGGGCGCGCGCGTTTTTGAAGGCACCGAGGTTCTGGCGATCGACGAAGGCGACCCTGCCTTGGTCCGCACTCAGCATGGCGCGGTTCGCGCCCGGCACGTCATTCTGGCCTGCAACGGCTATCTTGGTGCGCTGAACCAGAAGGTGGCCGCGCGGGTTATGCCGATCAACAACTTCATCGCCGCGACCGAGCCGTTGGGGGATAACGCCGCGCGCGTTCTTACCCAGGACGTCGCCGTGGCGGATACGAAGTTTGTGGTGAATTACTTCCGCCTCAGCGCGGATGGGCGGTTGTTGTTTGGCGGCGGTGAAAGCTATGGGTATCGGTTTCCGTCCGACATCGCCTCGACGGTGCGCAAACCGATGACCGAGATTTTCCCGCATCTCCGGGACGTCAAAATCGATTTTGCCTGGGGCGGCACGCTTGCGATTACGATGCGCCGGATGCCGTTTCTTGCGCAGGTTGCGCCCAATATTTTGTCAGCCTCCGGCTATTCTGGCCACGGGGTCGGGACTGCGACTCATGCGGGTCAACTGATGGCTCTGGCCATTCAGGGACAGGCCGAAGGGTTTGATACAATGGCCCGCGTGCCTGCCATTTCCTTCCCCGGCGGCCCTGCCCTGCGCAGCCCGCTGTTGGTGCTGGCGATGACCTGGTATGCGATGCGGGACCGACTGGGCATCTGACCCCATTTTCCATTGCGACAGTTTGGTGAAATTTTGCCGATCCGGCGATTGGGGCTTGGCACGGGCTGCGCGCTTGATTTAAATAAACGAAAGTTAGAATTCGGGAAATCCAAATATGACGCTGCCCCCCAACGTCCACGACGCCGAACCCATCCCCGCCGCTGCACGAGATGCCATCGATGCCCTGATGCAATCAGGCGACCTGTTTCGCTATACCGCACCACAGGATGCGCCGGTCGCACTGCTGGAGGCGGAATTTGCCGAACTTCTGGGCTCGAAATACGCTTTGGCGGTTTCGTCCTGCTCGGCGGCTCTGTTTCTGTCGCTGAAGGCGCTGGGCCTGCCCCGCGATGCGCGGGTGCTGATTCCGGGCTTCACATTTGCGGCGGTGCCCTCCTCGGTCGTGCATGCGGATTGCATTCCGGTCCTGTGCGAAGTGGCCGAGAACTATCGCATCGACATGGCTGATTTCGCAGCCAAGCTGGACAATGTGCAGGCCGTCATCATCAGCCATATGCGCGGCCACACCTCGGATATGGACGCGATCATGGAGCTGTGTGACGCGCGCGACATCCCTGTGATCGAAGACGCCGCCCATTCGCTGGGCACCACATGGCACGGTCGCAACATCGGGACCATTGGCAAGATCGGCTGCTTCTCGTTCCAGTCCTACAAGATGATTAATGCAGGCGAAGGCGGGATTCTGATCACCGACGATGCTGATCTGGTGGCCCGTTGCGTGATCATGTCCGGCGCGTATGAGAGCAACTGGAAAAAGCACAAAACCCCGCGCGGGGATAACTCGCCCGAGTTGGAGCAGGCCTTTGCCCGCTGGCAGAACCAGTTGCCGCTGTATAACTTGCGGATGAGCAACCTCAGCGCCGCCGTGATCCGTCCGCAACTGCCGGAACTGGCGCGTCGGGTGAAAGATGGGCTGGCGAACCACGACTATGTGGCCGAGCGCCTGAACGGTTCTCCGTATATCAACGTCCCCGCCCCGTTGGCGCCCGAACGTCGCGCGCCGGATTCGATCCAGTTCAATCTGGTCGGGTTGGATGAGAACGAGATCCGCGCCTTTGCCGCCGCGTCCGACGCGCGCGGCGTCAAGGTTCAGGTTTTTGGTCTGAGCGATAACAACGCCCGCGCCTTCTGGAACTGGCAGTTCCTGCCCGAAACATTCGATCTGCCCCAGACCCGCGACATGCTGATGAAAGCCTGCGATGTGCGCCTTCCCGTCCGCCTGACGCGCGAGGAGTTGGATGTGATCGCCGACATCCTTCTGGCCTCGGTCGGTGAGGTGACGGGCCCGGTTCCGGTGTACGGCACCTGACACAAAAAAGGCCCGCGCGATGCGGGCCTTGCTTTTTCTGATAGTGGTATCAGTTCAACTTGGACAGCTTGTTCTGCAGCTCGGCCAGTTGCTTTTTGATGTCGTCCAGATCTTCCTTGGCCTCAGGCTTTTCTTCTTCCTTGTCCGGTCCGGACCAGCCGCCGGACAGACCACCGGTCATGGCTTTCAAAAACGCCTGCTGCTGCGCCTGCAGCGCGTCGAACCCGGGCATCTGCGACATCGGATTCATAGCGTTCATGTTTTCCATCATCTTGCTTTGGCTTTCGCGCAGCATCTCGAACGAGCTTTGCAGGAACTGAGGCATCATACCCCCGCCCGGCACCATATAGCTGCGCACCAGATCGTTCAGAACATTGACCGGCAGCACATTCTCGCCCCGGCTTTCATGTTCTGCGATGATTTGTAGTAGATATTGACGGGTCAGGTCGTCGCCGGTTTTCAGGTCGATGATCTGAACTTCGCGCCCGTCCCGAATGAACCCCGCAATGTCTTCGAGCGTCACGTAATCGCTGGTCTCAGTGTTATACAGCCGACGGCTGGCGTAGCGCTTGATCAATAGCGGTTTTTCTTGGTCCGACACCTTGTACCCTCCCCAAGGATGATGCGTTGCAGCGCAGGTTATGCGACTGCAGCACAAAAAGAAAGGGCAGGTCAATGGACCTGCCCAACGCGATTGCACCTGTAGGGAGGATAAGGTGCCTGTCGCGGCCGTTCTTACTTGGCGGCGGCTGCTTTCTTTGCAGCAGTCGTCACGTCGTTGGTGGCTTTCTTGACAGCTGCGGTTGCTTCTTCAGCAGCGTCTTTGCCAGCGGCCATCAGCAGCTCGACAGTTTCGGTCTGAACTTTTTTCGCGATTTCTGCGAAAGCGGCCAGGTTTTCAGCTGCAACTTCAGCCGACGCGCTTGCGAAGTCGGTTGCCGCTTTGGCGTAGTCAGCAGGCTCTGCCTTTGCTTTCGACATCTCGCCCAGCTTGGCCAGGGTGTCCTTGGTCCATTTATTCGAGATCTCGGCCGACTTCTCAGCCGCGTCCAGTGCAACGCCCGACAGCTTTTCGTTCAGGGCTGCGGTCGATTTGAAGGCACCTTCCATTGCGGTGGTGTCTACCGGAAATGCGCCCATGACGTCTTTCATGATCGCGGTAAAGTCTTGGGTCTTTGCCATTGTCCTAATCCTTTTTGCCGAACCGGGCCCACCCCGGCTTTCATCAGCTTGAGGACAATATGGTTTCTGCATTGCAGCATTGCAAGTATTTTTTGCTGCAATGCAGAAAATTTTAGTTTCAAAATGAAATCAGGCGTTTGGATTGGCCACAACGTAGGTTCCAGGGGCCGGTGCAAGGGCGGGATGATCCGAATCGCCCGTGTCACGCGCCGGTACCTGCTTGCCGGACCGCTTTTTCAGCCATGCCTCCCACATCGGCCACCAGGACCCTTCGTGGAAATCCGCCTCTTTCAACCAGGTGTCGGAATCCACCTTCATCTCGGGGTTGGTGTAGTGGCCGTATTTCTTCTTGCTGGGCGGATTGACGATGCCCGCAATGTGACCGGATTCCGAAACCACAAATGTCTTCGAGCGTGAGCCCATTTTCTGCACGCCGCGATAGCAGTCTTTCCAGGCGGCAATGTGATCGGTCTCGCACGTGATCGCCATCAGCGGAACGTCGACGTCGCTGACCTTCAGCTTATGGCCCAGCAATTCGATCCCGTCGCCCGCAAACTCGTTCCGCTGGCACAGGCCGCGCAGATAATCGACGGCCATCTTTGCCGGAAGGTTCGCACCGTCCCCGTTCCAATACAGCAGATCGAAGGCCGGGGGCATCTCGCCCATCATGTAGCTGCGAATGGCAGGTCCATAGACCAGATCCCGGGATCGCAGAAAGGACATCGTGCGCGCCATGATCCAGGACCGCAGAACGCCCTCTTTGTTCACTTCTTCCTCGATCCCGTCGATGAAGTCGTTTTGCAGGAACGGGGTGAATTCCCCCTGATCCGAGAAATCGGTCAGGGCCGTGAACAGCGTGGCGGACTTTACCGATTTGTCACCGCGCTGTTTCAACAGGGACAGCGTCAGGCTCAGCGTTGTGCCGGCGATGCAATAGCCGATTGCGTTGACCTGTTTGACCTTGCAGATCTTCTTGGCCTCTTCGATCGCCGTCAGAAAGCCGTCCTGAATGTAATCTTCCATGCCGGTTTCGGCATAGCTTTCATCCGGGTTGACCCAGCTGACGACAAACAGCGTATAGCCCCGTTCCGTGATCCACTTGATCAGGCTGTTCTGCGCCTTCAGGTCCAGGATATAGAACTTGTTGATCCAGGGCGGGAACAGCACCACGGGCGTTTCGTAAACCGTCTCAGTCGTAGGCTTGTACTGGATCAGCTCCATCATGCGGTTGCGATAGACCACTTCGCCCGGTGTGGTGGCCAGATTGCCGCCAACTTCAAACGCGTTCTCGTCGGCCAACTTTACGACCAACTCTCCATCATTGGCCTCCAGATCCGAGACGAGGTTTTCGAGCCCCTGAACCAGCGACTGCCCTTCTGTTTCGACGGCCTTCTGCAAAGCGTCAGGATTTGTCGCCAGAAAATTGGTCGGGGCCATCATGTCGACAATCTGTTGCGAGAAGTACTGCAACCGCCGCTTGTCCTTGTCGCCCAGATCGTCGACCGAGGCGACAGCCTGCGCAATAGCCTGCGCGTTTGTCTGATATTGCTGGCGGATCAGGCGGAAATAAGGATTGGTTTCCCACATCGGGTTCGAGAAACGCTTGTCTCCGGGTGCGTTTTGCTCGTCCTCGACCTCCCCCGTGGCCAGCGCCTGCTGCGCCTCGGCGAAGTTCAGAACCGATTTTCCCCAATATTCGATTTGCTGTTCCAGCAGCTTGGCGGGATTTTGCCACGCCTCGGCCCAGTAGGCTGTTGCTGCTCTTGCGAAAAGCACTTGATTCGGACCATCCAAAGCGGGGGTATGGGTCTTCTTTGTCGCCATAATCTCGATCAGGCGCTTGGACAGCGTCTCGACCTTGTCCATATTTTCTTTAAGGCGTTCAATATGTTCTTCAGTCACGTCAGGCATTTGGTCTTCACTTGTTGTCATTTTAACAATATCCCCCTAACCTCGCTGCTATGCAGAATAACGTCGTGGGTGTCGGGGGGCAAAGCGGCGAATGGTCCACAACTCTTAGCCTTACACGCCGGAGGCAGCTTCCATGCGCTATATGATGACCTACGACCTGATGGAGACCATGCGCAACACGAACCAATGGCTTGGTTCTACCGCCAGCGCGATGGCCTCTTACCCCCTGTTTGCGATGGTTCCGAACCCGGGCTTCAGCTGGATGGCCGCCTGGGGCGAAGTGACCGAGCGGACCTTCCAGCGCATGGTCGTGAAACCTGACTGGGGGATCCGTACTTTCACCTGCGAGGACGGCAAAGATCATCTTGTCGACATTACCACTGTTCTGGAACGCCCTTTTGGCGATCTCATCCATTTCAAGGTAAACGGGCGGGAAAAGCAACAGCGGAAGGTCCTTCTGGTTGCGCCGATGTCCGGTCACTATGCAACATTGCTGCGTTCCACGGTCAAAAGTCTGTTGGTCAATTGTGAGGTCTACATCACCGATTGGCATAACGCGCGTGACATTCCCGTGTCTGCAGGCAAGTTCGATGTCGAGGATTACACCCTCTACCTTGTCGATTTTATGAAAGAGCTGGGGCCCGACACCCATGTCGTCGCTGTTTGCCAGCCCGCGCCGCTGACACTGGCCGCAACAGCCTATCTGGCCGAGCTGGAACCGAAGGCGCAGCCGAGCACTCTGACCCTGATTGGCGGTCCGGTCGATCCGGATGCAACGCCCACCGATGTCACGGATTTCGGCCGCAGGGTGACAATGGGTCAGCTGGAAGAAACCATGATCCAGCGGGTCGGGTTCAAGTACAAAGGCGTCGGTCGCATGGTCTATCCGGGCCTGCTGCAACTGGCGTCGTTCATGTCGATGAATGCCGAGCGACACTCCAAAGCCTTTTCGGACCAGATCCAGCGGGTGATCCGGGATGAGGCCTCGGACCACGACGCGCATAACCGCTTCTACGATGAATATCTGGCCGTCATGGACATGACTGCGGAATTCTATCTGTCCACGGTCGAGCGTGTCTTCAAAAACCGCGAGATTGCGCGCAACGAATTTGTTGTGGCCGGTCACAAGGTCGATATGAGCAAGATCACCGATGTTGCCGTGAAAACCGTCGAAGGCGCAAATGATGACATCTCGGCCCCCGGTCAGTGCATCGCGGCGCTGGACCTGTGCACCGGCCTGCCGGACAGCAAAAAGGCCAGCCATGTCGAGCCCGGCGCAGGCCATTATGGCATCTTTGCGGGGCGCAGCTGGCGCGACAACATTCGCCCGCTTGTGATTGATTTTATGAATGAAAACAGCCGCAAACCACAGCGCCGCGCCGCGAACCGAAACAAGGTCGCGTGATTGATATGGGCGAGAGCGACGCAACCGATCTCGCCTTTTCCTGCCAGTGCGGCAAGCTGACGGGCCGCATCACGCGTGACGGTGCGCGCCTCGCCACGCATGCCGAGTGCTTTTGCCATGATTGCCGCGCGGCCCAGTTGTATTTCGGTCAGCCCGACCCAGCCCCCGGTCCAGTTGAGGTTTTCCAGATCGCCCCCGAAGAGTTTGTGATCGAAACCGGCCATGAACATCTGGCGGCAATGAAACTCAGCCCCAACGGCATGTTGCGCTGGTATGCCAAATGCTGCAACGTGCCGCTTGCGACCACACCACGCGGACCAAAATTCCCATTTGCCGGTGTGATCGCCGCCCGGATCGCCGATAACTCGGCCCTTGGTCCGATCACAACGCGCGGGTTCATTCCCCAGCCCAACGGCAAGCAAAAGCACGAGGGGCTTGGCCCGGCCATCATCGGTTTGGTTCGACGTGTTGCCAAATCCCGTCTGTCCGGCAGTTGGAAGAAAACTCCGTTTTTCGACCCGGCGACAGGCGAACCTGTGGTGCCCCCCAAACTGATCGACAAATCCGAACGCGACGCGCTTTACCCGTAGCGGGGTCTGGACGGCACCTGAAGCCAGCTTTGCATCGCATTGGTCACAACGCCCGGTTCCTCTAACGTCGGCAAGTGCCCTGCATTGTCCAACAGGTGCAAATCTGCGTTCGGGATCATGTCTGCCATAAAGCCGAGTTTGCGCGCAGGGGTCAGCGTGTCATGCTTTCCCCCCAAGACCAGACTGGGCGCTTTGATCCGGCACAGGGTGCTTTGCTGGTCCGGTCGCCTTTGCAAGGCACGCATCTGCCGCACAAAAACCTCGGGGCCCAGATCACCCGCCATCGCAAGCAGATCGTTCAGGATCGGGATCCGTTGCGGACCCGGCGCCAGCGCGTCCGAGCCCACGACCTTGCGCATTACCTCATCCAGACGCCCCGCCTGCGCCCCGATGATCAGGTCTTCGCGTGCAGCCGCGATTTGCGGCGTGTCGGCCTGCGCATCGGTCGAGATCAGACACAGCCGCGACACCCGATCCGGCGCGCGCCGCATGATTTCCAACGCAACCACACCGCCCAGGGCAAGCCCGGCCAGCGCAAACCGATGCGGCAACTGATCCAATAGGCTCGATGCAATTTCTTCGACCCGCTCTCCCAGTGAAATGGGGGCAACAGTCACGGCCCGTTCGCGCGACAGCACGTCGATCTGCGGGCGAAACAGTCGAGCGTCACACATAAAACCAGGTAACAACACCAACGGCTCGATCACGCGGGGCCTCCATCAGTTCGGATATCCGAACCCCTTCGTTTTCCCCCAGAATGAGAGTTTTGCCGCGACCGGGCAAGCGAAACTTCACGGGTAGGTGATGCCGCGAAAACTGGGAAAATCAGCATATCGGGCCTGCCGGGCTGCCAGTGTTTCCTCAGGCTCGGCTCCGGGCCGCAGCAGGCATCCGCGGGGCGCGATATAGCTGTCGATCCGACGCATCGGCGTAGGCCGCCAGACAAGGTTGAAAGCGCAGAGTTTGGGAAAGAACCAGATCTCGGAATAGTCCAGATGATCATGCATCCACCACGCCAGATCGCGCCAATCGCGCCCCTGTTCGTATTGGTCGGCAAACCACGGGATCACAATCGAGGCCCCGGCAATCCGCGCCGCGCCCTCGCCGCGATCCCAGATGTGACATTCCAAAGGGTTGTCATTGCGCGCGCAGTTCAGTTTGTTTTCATTGCCGAATTGGTTCAGCGACGGCGACCGATAGCCGGACCGCACTGCTATTCGGCCAAAGGTTTCCTCTAACGGGTCAAGCAGCGTCTGGCAAAAGGCGCGCCCGGTCTCAATCGCCAGATCCGGGTTGTCGGGGATGTTCTGGCGTTCGTGAAAATTGCCAATCTCGGAATACAGAAAGTCCCGCATGAAGAAATGCCGCGACAGGCGCACACGGCCCAGCGTCTCAAGGCTCCACATACTGGCCGGTTTACGCATCATCGGCTCCGATCGGAAACGGCAAGGGCGGCTATTGAACCCCTAACCCTTTCAGCCAATCCAGAATACCGGCAACCGTCGCGTCTGTTTGCCCGGGTGACATCAAGCGACCGGAAATAACATGGGATGACGGATCATCGCCCGGCCCCATCGTGACCAACTCAACCGTTGCCGGAGCGCCCCAAGCTTCAGCCACCTTATGAGTCCGGTCGGGGCGAACGACCTGATCGTCATCCGAGAACCAGAACAGGGCCGGGACCAGAGCGTCCGAGAAATCGAGCGCATAGACCGTTTCAACCAGAACTGTCATGGGCACCACGGCCTCCCAAGGATAGACCGAAGACCAGTATTTGCTCTTTTCCGGATCCGGGCCGGATACATCGCGTTCCTCCCCCATCAGAATCGGCAACCACTCCCGCGCCCAAGGCAGGCCGGGGATAAAGGCCGCAGGGGTGTTAACGCCGAAGTTGGGCGACACAAACACCATGCCAACAACATCCGCACTCAGCTCGGGATCACGCGCGGCAGCCGCAGCCAGTGTGCCCCCGGTCGAGGTCGACATGACGATCACCTTGTCCCCCACGGCCCGCGCGGCGGCCAACCCCTCTGCCATGTCCTGCATCCACCCCGAGGCGGTTGCATCGCCCATCGCAGACCCATCGCGCCCATGGCCTTGCAGGCGGGTATAGACCAGATTGGCCCCCAGCGCATCGGCAACCCTGTCAGGGACCGGCCGGATTTCCTCGGAACTGGCCGAGAACCCATGCACATACAGTACCGAATAGGGCGTACGCTGTTCCTTGAATCCATCCTGCCAGATCACACGTTTTTCAACACCGGGAACGATGTCGTCAAAAGCGGACTCGGTGCTTTCGAAATAGACCTGAACACCCTCGCCGAACTTTCCTGCATCAAAGCTCGGATGAAGGTTTACCTCTTCCCGCGGTCCGAACCAGTAGATCAGACCACCCACCGCGACCAGTGCCAACAACAGACGCCCCAAAATCCATCCAAAACGCCGCATCAGCCTTCCCCCATCACTTCAAGAACCGTCTGTTCGATCAATCCCAGACAAGGCCCGTCCGAGAATCGATGGTCCGCATCCTTGACCAGCAACAGGCGCAGATCCGGGCTGGTTGCGTGCTCGAGCAGTCGCACAGCCGTTTCTGTGGGCACCGCGGTATCTGCGGTTCCGTGCAGACAGCGCACTGGAAATGGCAGGTCCAGTTGTGATCGCAGCACCAAACGCTGTCGGCCATCTTCGATCATCCTTTTAGTGATGATGTACGGCTCCATGTAATCCGAGGGCAGTTCGACATGACCCAAAGTCTCCAGCGCCGCCTTCTGCTCATCACTAAAGGACGACCAGTAACCATCTTCGGTAAAGTCCGGGGCAGCGGCGATAGTGACCATTCCTGCAATGCGTTCGGGGCAGGCACGCGCCAGCAACAAAGCCTGCCACCCCCCCATGGACGACCCGACAACGATCAGCGGCCCCTCGGTCAGACCCGATACAGCCGCAACAGTGTCCTCATGCCAATCCCCAATGCAGCCATCGGTAAACGCTTCGGAACTCTCTCCGTGCCCCGAATAATCAAACCGCAAAAACGCCTGCCCCCGCGCCTTTGCCCAAGCTTCCAAATGCACGGCCTTGGTGCCTTCCATATCCGATTTCAGCCCACCCAAAAAAACAATGGTCGGCCCCGCGCCTTCGCTTTTGTGATAGGCCAACCGCCGCCCCTGCGCCGTCTCCAGAAAATTCGTTGCTGCCATAAAACCCTCATTCCTTTTGCAGCATCATGCACGCCCTACCCCCAAGTGCAATTCCCGGATCCCTCTTCATCTGGCCAAAAATATCCCGGGGAGCGCGAGGGGCAGCGCCCCTCGCTCCCACACTTGACACAGGCACCTCCACCTGCCACATGAGCCGAACGCAAATAACCCGCAACCGGGCGTTCAGTGGGCGCCAAACCGACGAGGAGAGCCAGACCATGGCCCTGGATTCAAAATCCGTCTCACTCACCTTTCCCGATGGCAATGCACGTTCTTATGACGCAGGCGTCACGCCTGCGCAGGTGGCTGCCGATATCTCGACCTCGCTGGCGAAAAAGGCCATCTCGGCCACGGTGAACGGCCAGCATTGGGACCTGCAATGGCCCATCGAGTCTGATTCCGACATCGCCATTCACACCATGAAGGACGAAGTTCAGGCCAACGAACTGATCCGTCACGACCTGGCCCATATCATGGCGCGCGCGGTGCAGGAAATCTGGCCCGACACCAAGGTCACAATCGGCCCGGTGATTGATAACGGCTGGTACTACGACTTCGACCGCGCCGAACCCTTCACCCCCGAAGACCTCGGCCTGATCGAGAAAAAGATGAAGGAAATCATCAATAAGCGCGACACCGTGACCACCGAGGTCTGGGACCGTCAGCGCGCGATCGATTTCTACACGGCGAATAATGAGCCCTATAAGGTCGAACTGATCGAAGCCATCCCGGGCGACGAACCGCTGCGCATGTACTGGCATGGCGACTGGCAGGACCTGTGCCGCGGCCCGCACCTGCAGCACACCGGACAAGTTCCGGGTGACGCGTTCAAACTGATGTCCATCGCCGGTGCCTACTGGCGCGGCGACAGCAGCCGCCAGATGCTGCAACGCATCTACGGCGTGGCCTTCACCGGCAAGGAAAAGCTCAAAGCGCACCTGCATATGCTGGAAGAGGCCGCCAAGCGTGACCACCGCAAGCTGGGCAAGGAGATGGACCTGTTCCACCTGCAACCCGAAGCGCCGGGCCAGATTTTCTGGCACCCGAACGGCTGGACCATCTACACCATGCTGCAGGACTACATGCGCCGTCAGCAGAAACGCGGCGGCTATGTCGAGGTCAATACCCCACAGGTCGTCGACCGCAAATTGTGGGAGGCCTCGGGCCACTGGGACAAGTATCAGGAAAACATGTTCATCGTCGAAGTCGATGAGGAACATGCCCGCGACAAGGCGGTCAATGCGCTCAAGCCGATGAACTGCCCCTGCCACGTGGAAATCTTCAAGCAGGGTCTGAAATCCTATCGCGATCTGCCGCTGCGCATGGCCGAGTTCGGATCGTGCAATCGGTACGAACCCTCGGGCGCGCTGCACGGCATCATGAGGGTGCGCGGGTTCACGCAGGACGACGCGCATATCTTCTGCACCGAAGAGATGATCGCCGATGAGACCAAACTGTTCCTCAACTTCCTGTCCAACGTCTACAAGGACCTCGGGTTCGAGAACTTCAAGGTCAAGTTCTCGGATCGGCCCGAAGTGCGCGCCGGGACGGATGAGCAGTGGGACAAGGCCGATGAACTGCTGAAAGCCGCCTGTGACGCGGCTGGATGTGCCTATGATCTGAACCCGGGCGAAGGTGCGTTCTATGGACCCAAGCTGGAGTTTGTTCTGACCGACGCCATCGGGCGCGACTGGCAGTGCGGCACCCTGCAGGTGGACTTCATTATCCCCGAACGTCTGGGCGCGACCTATATCGCAGCGGATGGTGAACGGCACACGCCGGTCATGCTGCACCGCGCCTGCCTTGGTTCGTTCGAACGTTTCATCGGTATCCTGATCGAGGAACACGCGGGCAAGCTGCCGTTCTGGCTGGCCCCGCGTCAGGTCGTTGTCGCCTCGATTACCTCGGATGCAGATGACTATGTGATGGACGTGGTCGAAACGCTCAAGGCCGCCGGTGTCCGCGCCGAGGCGGATATCCGCAACGAGAAGATCAACTACAAGGTCCGCGAGCATTCGGTCGGCAAAGTGCCGGTCATTCTGGCCGTCGGGCACCGCGAAGTTGAAGACCGCACCGTCAGTGTCCGCCGCCTTGGCGAAAAACAGACGCAGGTTCAATCCCTTGAGGCTGTAACAATTGAGCTGGGCCAGGCCGCAACCCCGCCCGACCTGCTGTAACATTCGGCACCATATCGCCGGAAATCCGACCCCTCGGAAGGGGTCGGATTGTAACATTTCCTCTTTTCTTTCTTAAAAACAGTATATTAACCTGCAAGGGGCCAATCTGTACCCTGACACGGTTGTGAGACACGGGCTCGTGAGTTTAACTGTAGCCAACTACCCACTACCTTAGTCACTGTCACAAGCAGACATACCCAGTCATCAAGAGGATTTCAGAGATGTCGAACACAGCAAAAACCCTTGTCATCGCCAGCGCAGTCGCAGCCGCCGTATCGGGTGCAGCGACCACAGCAACCGCTCAGGCCAAAGAAAAGTGCTATGGCGTTTCGCTGGCTGGTCAGAATGACTGCGCAGCAGGCCCCGGCACCACCTGCGCGGGCACCTCGACCGTTGATTATCAGGGCAACGCATGGACCTTGGTCGATGCAGGCACCTGTGCCGATATCGAACTGCCCGCACAGGCAGACGGCACCCCGCGCCAAGGCTCGCTGGAAGAGCTGGACCGCGACCTGCCGGCATAAGCTTCGGCCAAACGACTCGTAGGGGGCGGGCAATATCGCCCGCCCTTTTCTTCGCGATGAAGGAGCGTGCAAATGCTGGATGATGCCCTCAGGTCGAACCGCCTGCCCGCTGCGCCGGGTGTCGGATACAAACCGCAGCATTTCGCCCAGATTCTGGACCACGCCCAGCCCGTCGCATGGCTTGAGATTCATGCCGAAAACTACATGGGCGACGGTGGACGCCCGCTGGCGCAACTGCGCCATCTTTCAGAACAATTCCCGATCTCGGTTCACGGCGTCGGCCTTTCCATCGGCGGCGAAGGCCCCTTGGACCCGGATCATCTGGCCCGGCTGAAACATCTGGTCGGCTGGCTGAGCCCGGCCAGCTTCTCAGAGCATTTGGCCTGGTCCACCCATGACAGCCATTTCTTCAACGACCTGCTGCCCCTGCCCTACACGGATGCGACGCTGGCACGGGTCTGCGCGCATATCGATCAGGTGCAGGAGACCGTCGGTCGGCAGATGCTGCTGGAAAATCCCTCCAGCTATCTCGCGTTCGAGGAAAGCACATGGTCGGAACCCGATTTCCTGCGCGAGATCGCCAAACGCACCGGCTGCGGGCTGTTGCTGGACGTGAACAACGTCTTTGTTTCGGCCACCAATCTGGACTTCTCGCCGCAAGACTATATCGACGCCTACCCGCTGGATCAGGTGGGCGAAATTCACCTCGGCGGTCATGACGAGGACGAAGATGACCACGGCCACCCCCTGCTGATCGACAGCCACGGGCGCGAGGTTGTGGATCCGGTCTGGGCGTTGCTGGATTACGTTTTAGAGCAATCCGGTCCCAAACCTCTGCTGGTCGAATGGGATACCGATGTCCCCGATTGGCCGGTTCTGCGGGCCGAGGCCGAACGCGCGCAAGCGGCGCTGGACAGGGTTCCGGCATGACGGTCTCGCAAACGGAGTTTCACGCGGCCTTGCTGGACGCGAAGACCCCGGTGCCGGACGGGCTGACCGATGCCGAGGCGCAACCGGCGGGCCGTCGGTTCAGCGTCTACCGCAACAATGTCGCCGTTTCCCTGACCGAGGCCATGCATCAGGCCTTTCCGGTGATCGCCAAGCTTCTGGGCGCGCAGAACATGGACGGGCTGTCCGGTATCTTTCTGCGGCAACACCCGCCGACCTCGCCCCTGATGATGTTCTATGGCGAGGCGTTTCCCGCATTTCTGGCCGACATGCCACAACTTGCGCATCTGGCCTATCTGCCAGATGTAGCGCGGCTGGAACTGGCACTGCGGCAATCCTACCATGCGGCTGACAGCCAAGCGGCCCCGGCCGATGCGCTGGCGGTCCCGCCCGAGGATGTGATGCAAGCGCGGCTGACGTTCGCGCCGTCGATGCGGATCATCCGCTCGGACTGGCCCATTCACGCGATCTGGCGGTTCAATTCGGAACCGCATGCCCCGAAACCCACCACCGGGGCCGAGGATGTGCTGATCACCCGCCCCGAATTTGATCCGGCCCCACATCTGCTGCCACCGGGCGGCGCAAACTGGATCGGACATATTCAGTCAGGCAACACCATCGGCGAAGCGTTCGAAAAAACCGCTGTGGAAACACCTGACTTTGACCTTGGAACCACTCTGGCACTGCTTCTGCAAGGTGGTGCAATAACCTCTGTGACTATCGAAAGGCTGGCGACATGACTGCCCTGATTTCAATCCACAACAACGTTCTGGGTAAGGTGGACCACGCGTCCGGCTGGCTCACACCGACGCTTGCGCGGCTGATCTTCATCGCGGTTCTGCTGGTCTATTACTGGAATTCGGCCATGCTGAAGATCGACGGGTCGATCTTTTCGCCCTCCAGCGGGGCGTTCGGGCAGATCTTTCCCAAAGCGGCCGAGGCGGTCTTGTGGGACGTCACGCAGATGACCTTCTTCCAGCGCATCGTGATCTTCTTTGGCACCGTGGCCGAATTTGTCCTGCCCGCCCTGCTGCTGGTTGGCCTGTTCACACGCTTGGCCGCGCTGGCCATGATCGGCTTTGTCTGGGTCCAAACCATTGTTGATGTCACCGGCCACGGCGTCAAACTGGGCAGCCTGTTCAACGCTGCGCCCGATCTGATGGATCAGCGTGTGATGTGGACCTTCCTGTTCCTGGTGATCGTCATCCATGGCGCAGGTCCGCTGTCCCTGGACCGCTTGCTGCGCCTGAAATGATCTACAGCGTTTTGCGTTTTATCTGAGACACATTCATCGGAATGCGCGTTCGACCAAAGGGAGAGGCAGCGCATTCCGATTCAAGTTTAACGCAAAGCGCTTCAGAAATGCGCCTTGGGCTCGTCCGGTTTTCCAGCGGCGAGCCCAAGCACCCCGGCCACACCGGCAAACGCAATCGGGAACATGGTGAAGACACCGAACCCGAACGCGTAATACATCCCCGCCGCCGACACCAACAGCAAGACACCCGCCACCAGCGCGCGGGCATGGGCCATTGCCCCACCGACAAGAGCCAGCAGCGGTGCCACGATGGACGCCGTCTGGATCAAAGCGGGATTGTCCACCTGCTCGGCGATGCCATCGATATCGCCGAAATGCTTGATCGCCTCAACATATCCATATCCAAAGAACCCAACAATCATCCCGACCAAACCGGCGATGACACCCAAAATCATTGCGGCGTTTCGCATAAATTATCCTCGCAGTTGCGCCTGATCAGATAAGTACCCGATCACGCCACGCCAAGCTTTGCGCGCACCTCGGCGGTCCAACCTAACGTCAATGCTCCGTCATTTTCGATCAGCGGGCGCTTCATCAGCGTCGGATGGTCTTGCAGCAATTCCAAAGCCGGGCGCGTGCGCTGCGCCTCATCCAATCCACGCCAGGTTGTCGAGCGGGTGTTGAGCAAAGCCCCGCCGAACTCGGCAAAAGCCTGCGCCAGTACAGTTTCGGGAACTCCGTCGCTGCGCACGTCTAAAAACTTGGCATCTGGTAGTGATTTCAGCGCCTTACGGCAGGTGTCGCATGTTTTCAGACCATAAAGGCGCATTTGGGGACTGCTCCGGTATTTGTTTCAATTTTAGGCGATTGTGCCAGTTTCCAGCGGTTATTCTTGATTTTTTACTTCACCGTGCAATGTTGAAAAAGGTGAAACGTGCAAATCGGACTGTAACCCGATCAGGAAACAGTCCGTTTTTTGCGGTCTTGCCAACCACCGCCCCACCAATTTGTGGGACAATGCGAAAGTAGAAGGAGACACGGGAGATGCCAACTGGCACCGTGAAATGGTTCAATACCACCAAAGGCTATGGGTTTATTGCCCCTGACGAAGGGGGCAAAGATGTGTTTGTTCATATCTCGGCCGTAGAACGGTCCGGACTGACCGGGCTCGCAGACAATCAGAAAGTCTCGTACGAGTTGCAGGACGGGCGCGATGGCCGTCAGATGGCAGCTGATTTGAAGCCGTTGTAACGACGCCCCCGTGTGACGCGGGGTTCTTCAATTAAGATTGGCGGCCAATTTCCGGCCGTCAATCGCCCCCTTTTCCGGCGAATGCCCTACCCCCGTGCTGGCTTGTCCTCGGCATGCGTGTGCCAGTCTTGTCCCATCGCAACGATGCAGGACGTACCGGCGGCATAGGTCACGACCATGGTCCAGTCGCCCCTTTCGCTGCTCCAGACCTCCATGATCTGTTCAGGGCCACGCATTCCCGTTGCCACACGCTCGGACCGGAATTGTCCCTTGAGCTTGTCATGTAGCCGTTGAGTCGGCTCGCACAACACCTCGGCAATCGGGGATTTGGCCTGCGCGGGCACAGCCAGCGCAAAGGTCAGGCCCAGAACGGAAAGAAACGAAGCATGGGTCATGAAACCAAGGTAACAGTTTCATGACAACCTGTATAGCGGATTGATATGCGCCCGGTTCAGCCTTCGCGGATGATGGCCTCAAACTCACGCCATTCGCGCGCGGTCATTCCCGAGTTGTCTTGCGTGACCGTTTCACCCGCCAACATCCGACGCAGACTGTTGACCATCTGAGCCGACAGATTGACCGCGCCAAGGCGATAATCCTCGAACGCGCGATATGCGAATGGGACCCAATCGGCCACGATCTTGCACATCATCTCGGCATAGACCCGGATCTCGTATTGCGCATGCGGGTCAGCGCGCAGGCGCAGGAAGTGGAACAGGTTGTGCAGGTCGACCTTCCAGTACCACTGCGTATAAACGTTCGCGGGCAGGTTCATCCGCGCCAATTCGCGCGCCAGCCCCTGTTGCCCGTCCTGATTGATCATCGCCTCGTAATTGTCATAGCAACGGGTGCTGTCGGCCTTCAGGATTTCCAGCACGCGCGCGGCCTCTTCCCCTTCCAGCGCCGAACCGCGCCCCTGATTGTTCACCTCGGACTGGGCGGCGACATGTTCGGGCGCGGGGATATAGAACTCACGGTCCAGAATCGAATACCGCGCCGAATATTCGTTCACATTGGCGGTCCGGTGACGAATCCACTGACGGGCCACAAAGACCGGAAGCTTCACGTGCAGCTTGACCTCGCACATCTCGAACGGGGTCGAGTGCCAGTGCCGCATCAGATAGCGGATCAGCCCTTCGTCGTTCTGGACGGATTTCGTGCCTTTGCCATAGGATACGCGCGCCGCCTGACAGATCGCGGCATCGTCGCCCATATAGTCGATCACACGGACAAAGCCGTGATCCAGCACCTGATGCGCGGTATACAGGTGATCTTCCATTCCCGCTGCAACGACGCGGCGTGTTTGATGCGACTGCGCGCGTTGCGCTTCGATCTCGGCCTGTTGGTCGGCAGACAGCGGCATGAAAACATCCTTTCCGATAATGAGTCGCCGCCTACTATATATCGTCAGTTCCGGCGCTGGAACCGCATGATGTGCCGCACATGGATGATTTCCGGAAATGTGTTCGCAGCCCCCCTCGACACGCCCCCGAAGCGCGCTAAGCTGATGGCGAACTCATGCAGAATAAGGATTGCCGTGATGGGGCTGAAATACCTTCACACTATGGTTCGGGTGAAAGATCTGGAAAAATCTCTGGCGTTCTACGAGTTGCTCGGCCTCAAGGAAACACGCCGCTATGACAGTGAAGAGGGCCGGTTCTCGCTGATCTTCATGGCGCCTCCGGGGCAAGAGGATCGACCGATTGAACTGACCTATAACTGGGATGGCGACGACGAGCTGCCAAATGACAGCCGCCATTTCGGCCACCTCGCCTATGGGGTCGACAATATTTACGAGACATGCCAGCACCTTCAGGACAATGACGTGGTGATCAACCGGCCCCCGCGTGACGGGCGCATGGCATTTGTGCGCTCGCCCGACAATATCTCGGTCGAACTGCTGCAGAACGGCGATGCGCTGGAACCGGCGGAACCCTGGGTCAGCATGGGCAACACCGGCCACTGGTGATCCGCACCTTGACAGCCGTGGGTCTGGCCGCGCTGGCCAGCCCTGCCCAGGCCGAGACCTGCCGTCTGGCCCTGGCACTGGCGCTGGATATTTCGGTGTCGGTGGATGAAAGCGAAGACTCGCTGCAACGGCAAGGGCTGGCCGCCGCCCTGATCGCGCCCGAGGTTCAAGAGGCCTTTTTCTCCTCACCCATGCCCGTTGCCCTGGCTGTTTACGAATGGAGCGGGCGGTCCACGCAGCATATCATCATGGATTGGCGGATGATCCGGAACACCGGCGATCTGCTGGCCGCCGCGACACAGATCAGCCAATCCGAACGGTCGGATGCCGGGTCGGCTACGGCGATGGGCTATGCGCTGGCCTTTGGGGCGACCTTGCTGCAACGGGCCCCGCCCTGCCTGTTTCAGACGATCGATCTGTCGGGGGACGGGTCGAACAATGACGGGTATGGCCCGCAGAACGCCTATCGGCACTTTCCGTTCCGCGACGTGGTGGTCAACGGGCTGGTCATCAATGCCGCTGATTTTGAAGGCGAATTGTTCCTGATCCCGTTTTTTGAGAACAACGTTCTGCACGGCCCCGGCGCGTTTCTTGAGGTGGCGCAGGGGTTTGAAGATTTCGAACGCGCAATGCGCCGGAAACTGGAACGGGAATTGCGGGGCCTGCAAATTGGGGCGTTGCAGGACGTGACCGAATGATGCTGCGCATCCTGATGACATCGCTGTGTCTGCTCGCGACTCACGCCACCGCTCAGTGCAGGCAGGCTCTGGCCTTGGGGTTGGACGTGTCGGGCTCGGTCGACGCGCAGGAGTACAGGTTGCAACTGCGCGGGCTTGCGGCAGCTCTGCGTCGTCCGGACGTAGCGCGTTTGATCCTGTCCAATCCTGGCGCGCCTGTACGGATTGCCGTGTTCGAATGGAGCGAACCCGATCATCAGAAACTGCTGTTGGACTGGACCGAGATCCGCACCCAGTTTGATCTGACCCGCATTGGGCAACAGCTAGATGCCGTGAAACGCAGCCCTGCCCCGCAAGGCACCGCCGTGGGTTCGGCCATGGCCTTCGGTGCCAATCTGCTGATCCGGCAAGAGTGTTGGAAGCGGACGCTGGACCTATCCGGCGATGGCAAACACAATCTGGGGCCGCATCCGCGCAAAGTAAAATCTCAACTGCACTCCACCGGCATCACAATCAACGGGCTGGTCATTGGCGCAGACGATCCGAGACAAGGCGATCAACGGCAGGTGCAGGTCGGTGAGCTTTCAGCCTATTACAACACTTGGGTCATCCTCGGCCCGGATGCGTTTGTCGAGGTCGCCCTGGGATTTGATGCCTACGAAGATGCCATGGCGCGCAAACTGATCCGAGAGCTGGAGGGCCTTGTGCTGTCGGACGCGCGCCCCGGATCAGTAGATATAGCGGATTTGGTCCGTCCAGTAACGCTCGACCCGGCGCAATGAGTTTGTAATATCATCGATCCCTTCCAGGCCCAGCACACCGCGATTTTGCAACCCTTCGGCATGGCGGGCAAACAGGTCTGACACAATGTCCCGAATCTCGCGCCCGCGCGGCGTCAGGCGCACCCGGACCGAACGTCGGTCTATCTCGCACCGTTGATGGTGCATATACCCCATCTCAACCAGTTTCTTGAGGTTGTAGCTGACATTGCTGCCCTGATAGTAACCCCGGCTCTTCAACTCACCCGCCGTCACCTCATGATCGCCGATGTTGAACAGCAACAGCGCCTGAACTGCGTTGATTTCCAGCACGCCGACCCGCTCGAACTCGTCCTTGATCACGTCCAGAAGCAAGCGGTGCAACCGTTCCACCAGGGCCAGCGCCTCAAGATAGCTGGTCATGAACCCTTTGGTCCCCGGTGCCGAGACCTGCAATTCCATACTCATCCAACCCTCCGATTCAGTCGTGCCTTTCCGACACGATGAACCGAAATCCCGAAAAATCAGTTAAGCCTGTTTTATCCTTACTTTTGAAAGGTCTGGGCGATATCCGCGATCAGGTCGGCCAGTGCCTCGGGCGGTTGGACCTGCCCTGTCACCCATTGATACAGGTCCTGATCGTTTTCGCTGAGCATCGCATCATAGGTGTCCAGACCGTCGGCATCCATTCCGTCAAGATTGCGGTCAGCATAGGCGGTCAGGATCAGGTCCATCTCTTTGATGCCCCGCCGCATCGACCGCATTTTCATCCGTTTGATCCGAATATCGCGGGGTTCGGTCATTTGCTGGCCTCCAGCATCAGGCGCAGTTTCTTTTCCAGCCGCGCGGCGCGTTCCGAGCAGGCGCGCATCTCGCCCCGGATGGCGCGCAGTTCGGCCACGGCCCCCGCCAGATCCAGATTTGCATGCTCTTCGTCCACAGGCGCATCCATCCCCTCGCCTTCGCCGGTCAGCAGCCACTTGATCGAGACGTTGACCATCCCCGCCATCATCGACAGACGGTTGGCGCGCGGCTCGGACAGGTCGTTTTCCCAATCCCCGATCGTTGACTTCTTGACCCCAAGCCGACGCGCCAGTTCGGCCTGAGTCATCCCCGCCGCCTCGCGCGCGCCTGCCAGCCGATCCCCAAATGTCGCCGCGTCTGGTCCGAACCAATCGTTTTCGTCGCTCATTCAGGTCTCCGATTCCCGGTTTCATATCGCTTGATCGTCATTCGGGCGCACCCTATGACAGTCAGGCTGAACATACAAACCGAGGCCGCCCATGAGTTTCCTGTCTGCGACATTGTCCCGCGTCAAACCTTCGCCGACCGTCGCAATGACGGCTAAAGCGGCCGAATTGAAGGCCGCCGGGCGGGATGTCATTGGCCTCAGCGCCGGTGAGCCCGATTTCGACACGCCGCAGAACATCAAGGACGCCGCCGTTGCCGCGATTGCCGCTGGCAAAACCAAATACACGGCCCCCGACGGCATCCCCGAGCTGAAACAGGCCGCTTGTGCCAAGATGAAGCGCGATCACGGTCTGGATTACACACCCGCACAGATCTCGGTCGGGACCGGCGGCAAGCAGACGCTTTATAACGCGCTGATGGCCACGATGAATGACGGGGATGAGGTTATCATTCCCGCCCCCTATTGGGTCAGCTACCCGGATATGGTGCTGCTGGCCGGTGGCACACCGGTTGTTGTCGAAACCAGCGTCGAGAACAGCTTCAAACTGACACCCGAGCAGCTTGAGGCCGCGATCACCCCCAAGACCAAGTGGTTCATCTTCAACTCGCCGTCGAACCCCACCGGCGCAGGGTACAGCCGGGATGCGTTGAAAGCTCTTACCGATGTGCTGATGCGCCACCCGCAGGTCTGGATCATGTCGGACGACATGTATGAACATCTGGCCTATGACGGGTTCGAGTTTTGCACCCCTGCCGAGGTGGAACCGGGGCTTTATGATCGCACGCTGACCTGCAACGGGGTTTCCAAGGCCTATGCGATGACCGGCTGGCGCATTGGTTACGCGGCCGGGCCGGTCGAGATCATCGCAGCCATGCGCAAGATCCAGTCTCAGTCGACCTCGAACCCCTGCACGGTCAGCCAATGGGCGGCGGTCGAGGCACTGAACGGAACGCAGCATTTTCTGGCCACCAACAACGAGATTTTCAAACGCCGCCGCGATCTGGTGATCGGCATGTTGAACGAGATTGACGGGGTGCAATGCCCCACCCCCGAAGGCGCGTTCTATGTCTATCCGTCCATCGCCGGGCTGATCGGCAAGACCACCCCTGCAGGCACCCTGATCGACAATGATGAAGCCTTTGCCACCGCCTTGCTGGAAGAGGCCGACGTCGCCGTCGTCTTTGGTGCCGCCTTTGGCCTGTCGCCGAACTTCCGCGTCAGCTACGCAACCTCGGACGAGGCACTGACCGAGGCCTGCACCCGCATTCAGACCTTCTGTGCGTCCTTAACCTAGGCGGAGCCTTTCATGTCCACTGAATTGCCAGAATACTACTTTCGTGTCCGCGAGAATGGTGCGGCAGTCTTTCGGATCGACACCGAGAACCGCCAGCGCCGGATCGAGATGGACCAGATCGCGGTCATCAATATCCGCAACGGCGAGGTCAAACCACACGGGCAACGCACGCTGAGCGAGGCCGACAAGACCGAAATCGCGCGCTGGATGGACGAACGTAAGGCCCTGCTGGCCCAGCGCGACATCGACGACATCCATCGCGCGGTCGATTACCTGAACCTGACCACCCAGTGGGCGCAGTCCAAAGCGACGGACGAACAGCTGGAAGACGTCACCGACAGGCTTTTGATGGCAATGCACGATCTGCGCTCGGTCCTGGTGCGCAAAAAAGCGGACCGGATGGGGAAAGAGTAACGGCTATTCCGCCGGAACCCCAACCTCGCGCACGGAACGCATCCAGAACCGGGCCATCAACAGCACCGCCGCGCAGGCCAGTCCAAGCACAAGGCCCAGCCAGACGCCAATTCCGTCCATCCCGCGGATAAAGCCGAAATAGTATGACGACGGAAGCCCCACGACCCAATAGCTGAGCGCCGCCATCAGCATCGGAATTTTCGCATCCTGCAAGCCGCGCAACAGCCCCAGCGCAATGACCTGAGCACCATCCACCAGTTGGAACAACGCGGCCATCGCCAGCAGCCCGGTACCGATCATCAGGATCTGCGCGCGCTGCGGGTCGTCCGCCTCCATGAACAGGGAAATCAGCGGCTCGGCGCAGGTCAGGAACAGGATGATCGTCAGCACGGACATGACCAGCGACATGGCAGTGACCGCGATTGCACCTTTCTCAAGGTGCGGGCGATCCCGACGGCCCAGCGCGTTGCCAGCCCGAATGGTCGCGGCGTTGGACAGGCCCAGATGCACCATGAAGGTGGCCGATGCCAGATTGAGCGCGATCCCGTGCGCGGCCAGAGGTACCTGCCCCAGCCAGCCCATCATGACAGCCGATGTGGCGAACAACGTCACCTCGGCCAAAGTCGTCAATCCGATGGGTACACCAAGGCGCAGAACGCTTCCGAACATCTCCCAATCGGGCCGCCAGAACCGGCGGAACAGGCTGTGTTCCGGCAGCACTTTCACGGCATAAATCACAACCGCCACCAGCGACACGACCTGCGTCACGATCGAGGCGATCGCCGCCCCCATGACCCCAAGCTCGGGCGCGCCCCAATTGCCGAAGATCAGCGCATAATTCGTCAGACCGTTGACGACCGCAGCGACAACGGTGATCCAAAGGACGATCTGTGTGCGCTCCAGCGCCGCAAGGTAGGATTTCAGCACCATCACCAGCAGCGCCGGGAACAGACCCCATCCGGCCACACGCAAGTATTCCGCTGCGGTTTCAGCCACTTGCGGCTCTTGCTTCAAGGCGATCAGGATCGGGTGCGACCACCACAGCAGCGGCATCATCAGCGCCGCATACAGCAAGGACAGCCACAGCCCCATCCGGGTCGAGCGGCGAATGCTGGTCTCATCCTCTTCGGCCGCAGCGGTGGCCACCATGGGCATGACAGCCCAGCCGAACCCGGCCCCAAACAGGAACAATACAAAGTAATAGCTGCTGGCCAGCGTCACCGCCGCCAAAGCCTCGACCCCGTACCAGCCCAGCATGATCGTATCGGTCAAGCCGATGGCAAACTGCGCCAGATGTCCACCGACCAACGGCAGGCCCAGAACAGCAATGGCCTTGAAATGGGCCGGATATGTCATCACCTTGTTCATCCGACCAGCCATATGCCCGGCTTGACGCCGGGACAAGACCAGATCAAGCAAATTTCAAATTGAGACTAATCCGGCCTCTGCCTGCCATCGGTGCAACGCGAAACAGGGGGAACCTTCAGCGCGTCTCGGGGTGCAGGGCAGTACCCAGAATATGCTCGGACCGGTGGATGACGTGATGGGCCTGCCCGACGATCAGGGGATCGGGTTCGCCAACGATCTCATGATCCTTGCCGGGGTAGTCCAGCGTCGATAGGAAATGGCGCATACAGTTCAAACGCGCGCGTTTCTTGTCGTTCGATTTGACAATGGTCCAGGGCGCATCAGCGGTATCGGTGTAGAAAAACATCGCCTCTTTCGCCTCGGTATAGTCGTCCCATTTGTCCAGGCTTGCCTTATCGATGGGCGACAGCTTCCATTGTTTCAATGGATCGGTCTCGCGGCTTTTGAACCGGCGCTGTTGCTCGTCCTGCGTGACCGAGAACCAATATTTGTAAAACTGAATGCCCGAGCGGACCAGCATCCGCTCCAGATCCGGTGTCTGCCGCATGAATTCCAGATACTCGTTGGGCGTGCAGAACCCCATCACACGTTCCACCCCTGCCCGGTTGTACCAGGACCGGTCGTAGAACACCATTTCGCCCACTGTCGGCAGTTCCTGCACGTAGCGTTGGTAATACCACTGGCCCTTCTCTTCCCATGTCGGTTTGTTCAACGCGACCACACGCGCCTGACGCGGGTTCAGATGCTCCATGAACCGTTTGATCGTGCCGCCCTTGCCGGCCGCGTCGCGCCCTTCGAACAGCAGGACAAAGCGCTGCCCTGTCTCCTGTGCCCAAAGCTGCACTTTCAGCAGCTCGGCCTGTAACAGCGCCTTTTGCTTTTCATAGGCCGGACGGGCCATCTTGCGCCCATAAGGGTATTTCCCACTTTCAAACGCCTTGCGGATTTCTTCCGGGCCGGGTGTTGAGTTTTGCGTGTTTTGAGGCGGAACCTGCTGGTTCGGAACGGATTTCAGATCGAGTTGAGCCACTGCGTCCATGCACATTTTCCTTTTTCACTGTCCTGCAGAAGCTCTAGCAGAAACAGGGAAAATGCGCTTTGATTGGTATCAAACTGATGCCCGAAAACGCCGATTGTTCCGAAGTCGTAGGAGAGAGAGTTGGACAGCACCTTCACCGATCTGAACGGCCAGACATTTTTTGTCCGAACATGGGGCGACAAGGCTAATCCTCCGTTGCTGATGCTGCACGGGTTTCCGGAATATGGCGGTGCGTGGGTCGATCTCGCCCCGTATCTTTCACAGCACTTCCTCTGCGTCGCACCGGATCAGCGCGGATACGGACAAAGCTGGGCGCCAGAAGGCGTTCGGCACTATGCGCTTTCAAAGCTGGTCGGGGACATGGCGACGCTGATCGAACAACTGGGGGCACCGCTTGCCGTTCTTGGGCACGACTGGGGTGCATCGGTGGCCTACGGGTTGGCGATGTTCCGGCCTGATCTTGTCAGCCATCTGATCATCGCAAACGGTGTGCATCCGGTTCCGTTTCAGCGGGCCATGGCGGCGGGAGGCGCGCAATCCGAGGCCTCGCAATACATCAACCTACTGCGCGCGTCCGATGCCGTGCAAAAGCTGGCCGATAACCGCTTTGCCAGGCTAGAGCGGTTCTTCCGCCACGGTATGGGCCTTGACTGGCTGTCTGATGACCGGATGGAGGACTACCGGGCCGAGTGGGCGCGCCCCGGACGGCTGGAGGCGATGTTGAACTGGTACCGCGCCTCACCCCTGGTCGTGGCCAAACCGGGTGAACCGCTGACCCACCTGCCTGAATTGCCGCTGGACCGGCTTCATATCACCTGCCCCCATCTTCTGCTGTGGGGCCCAGAGGACAAGGCCCTGTTGCCCGAAACAACAGAAGGGTTAGAGGACTTTGCGCCAGACCTGACGCGGATCGCGATTCCGGGAACCGATCATTGGCTGCACCACCAGAACCCCAAAGCCGTGGCTGAGGCAATTCTGGGCTGGCTCGGACATCCCTCATAAACCTTACCGATGCCCCCAATCGTCAGGATTGTCCGAATTGTTGGGCGACAGGCCCAGCACATCGCCCTTGGTCGAGCAGCCCAGCCCCAGAACCGTGCGGTTCGCGTAGGAGAAATAGGCGCAGACCTGATTGATCTCGAGGATTTCGCCATCGTCCCACCCGGCCTCCCGCAGGGCAATCACATCCGCCTCGACCATTTCCGCCGGAGCTTCGGTCAACTTTCGCGCATACCCCATCGCCGCAATCTGCGCCCTGTTCAGCGGCGCATCATCGGGACGACGCTGCTCAATCGCTGCTCGGATCTTATCGCCACGTGCCGGGTCCTTCAGCAGCCTTTGCAAGCCGTTGAAATGATGCTCGACACAATAGCTGCATTGATTGAGCGAACTGACCCAAACACCAAGCGTCTCAAGAAACCACTTCGGCACCGTGTTGCCCGAATGATGCAGCACGTTTTTATAGATCGCCATATGGCCTTCCATCGAATGTGGCCGCAGCGAATGCGCCATCATGATGTTGTCCACATTGTTGCCGGGCCCCGTGACCCGCTCATAAAGGGTTCGTAGCTTCCCCGTAGCTTCGGCAAAGGGAATTGTTCTGATCCAGCTCATACGCGGCCTGCCCGTTTTGGAGAGTTTCAGGCAACATATAAACAACAGAACCCATGCCCGAGAAGAGCGTGTATCGCCTGAATATCCCTGCCAGCCCCCGGTAATCACTAAACACGACTGAAATGTGTTTTTTCACACCCATGTCGTGTATTGTAGAATTCTATTTGTTGAAAAAGTTGTACCGCGCGAGTTGGCAGAATGAAATTTGTCACGATTCTAGAAATAGATAACGACCCGCTTGGCTTTACGGATGTCACCGTCCTGAATTCCTTTCAGGTCGCCGTTATTGACGATGACGATACGCTGGAAGACCCTGATGCCGATGGCAGTCAGCAGTTGGATGTATCCAGCGTTCCGGGGTTCATCGGTGATTCAACAAACTTTCAGACCTTTGAAACTTATAGCGGAGACATTGGCGGATCGCCGGTCACATTCACGCTGATTCAGTTTTCCGACCCCCAATATATCATTGTCACATCAGGCAATGTGGATGTTGGCGACACGATCGAAAACACCAACAATTCGATCATCACCGCCCCGCCGGTGGATTATGACACCCTGCCCTCTTTCGTCTGCTTCACTGCCGGGTCGCTGATCCTGACCCCGTCTGGAGACAAGCGGATCGAGACCCTGCGCCCGGGCGACCCCGTAATCGTTGCGGATGGCAGCAGCCGCCCTGTCCGGTGGATCGGACGGCGGCACCTTTCGGTGCGCGACCTGAGAAGACAACCGAAATTTTGCCCCATTCGCATCAGAGCCAACAGTTTTTCGCACGGCTGCCCGGCGCGCGACCTGCTGGTTTCGCCGCAACACCGGATCGTTGTGTCGTCTTACAATACGCAGCTGTTTTTCGGCGACGACCTGATGCTGGCCCCGGCCAAGGGTCTTGTAACCGGCGACGCGATCTCTCAACTGCCGCCGGACCGGGACGTGGATTATGTTCATATCCTGTTCGACCAGCACGAACTTGTCCGTGTCGAAGGCGTCTGGTCCGAGACATTCTTTCCCGGCGACACAAGCCTTGACGCCATGACACGTGCCACCCGGCAAGAGCTTCTGGACCTGTTTCCCGAGCTCATGACGCCCAATGGTCCATTCAGCGAAACCGCCCTACCTGTCCTGAAACCGCATGAGGCGCGTTTGCTGCGATCTGATCTAACCTCTCCTGCCGGAACTGTCTTTCCGCTTTAGCGTTTGAAAGGGACGGCACACCGTCAATCCAAGTTCGACGGTGATCGCAAGCAATTTGTCCACAACACCTCGTGGCCCTCTTCCCCCGAACCACATCCCCTGCCATAATGGGGGAAACTCAAAAGCAAGAGCAGCCCATATGCCCGACGATCTGTTGACGCCTGACGCGACCACTACCTATGACGCCTCGTCCATCGAGGTGCTGGAAGGTCTGGAACCGGTCCGCAAACGCCCCGGCATGTATATCGGCGGCACGGATGAGCGTGCGCTGCACCATATGGTGGCCGAGATCCTCGACAACTCGATGGACGAAGCGGTTGCAGGCCATGCCAACCGGATCGAGGTGGAACTGCACGCAGATTACGCCCTGACCGTTCGCGATAACGGGCGTGGCATCCCGATCGATCCGCACCCCAAGTTCCCCGACAAGTCGGCGCTTGAGGTGATCCTGTGCACCCTGCACGCGGGCGGCAAGTTCTCTGGCAAAGCGTACCAGACCTCGGGCGGTCTGCACGGTGTGGGTGCGTCGGTGGTGAACGCTCTGTCGGATTCGATGGTCGTACAGGTGGCGCGCGACAAGACGCTGTTCGAACAACGGTTCTCTCGCGGTGTCCCTCTGGGCCCCGTGGAAAAGATCGGCGCAGCCCCCAACCGGCGCGGCACCACTGTGACATTCCACGCGGATGCCGACATCTTCGGCCACCACAAGTTCAAACCCGCGCGGCTGTTCAAATCCATCCGCTCCAAGGCCTACCTGTTCTCAGGCGTCGAAATCCGCTGGAAATCCGCCATCGATGACGGTGAAACCCCGACCGAGGCCACCTTCCATTTCCCCGGCGGCTTGTCCGACTATCTGAAGGAAACGATGAACGGCTCGTCCACCTATGCCGAGCAGCCCTTTGCGGGCACCGTGGATTTTCAGGAAAAATTCGGCACCCCCGGTAAGGTCGAATGGGCGATCAACTGGACGCCCTCGCGCGATGGGTTCATTCAGTCTTACTGTAACACCGTCCCCACGCCCGAAGGCGGCACCCATGTGGCCGGGTTCTGGGCTGCGATCCTCAAGGGGATCAAGGCGTATGGCGAGCTGATCAACAACAAGAAGGCCGCGCAGATCACTCGTGATGACCTGATAACCGGCGGCTGCGCGCTGGTGTCGTGCTTTATCCGCGAACCGGAATTTGTCGGCCAGACCAAAGACCGTCTGGCCACGGTCGAAGCGCAGCGGCTGGTCGAAAACTCGGTCCGCGACCATTTCGACAACTGGCTGGCGGCTGACACGAAATCCGCCGGCGCCATTCTCGACTTCCTGATACTGAGAGCCGAAGAACGTCTACGCCGACGGGCCGAGAAGGAAACACAACGCAAGTCCGCCACTAAGAAACTTCGTCTTCCCGGCAAGCTGGTGGACTGTTCTAGTTCAACACGCGACGGCACGGAATTATTCATTGTCGAGGGCGACTCGGCGGGTGGGTCTGCCAAAATGGGCCGCGACCGCAAAACACAGGCCCTGCTGCCCCTGCGCGGTAAAATCCTGAACGTGCTGGGCGCGGCCAGTTCGAAACTGGGTACGAACGCCGAGATCAACGACCTGACCCAAGCGCTGGGTGTGGGGCTTGGCACCAAGTTCAACGTCGACGACCTGCGCTATGACAAGGTCATCATCATGACCGACGCGGATGTGGACGGGGCGCATATCGCCTCGCTGCTGATGACGTTCTTCTTCACCCAGATGCGCCCCATGATCGACGCGGGCCATTTGTATCTGGCCTGCCCGCCTTTGTACCGTCTGACCCAAGGTGCCAAACGCGTCTATTGTCTGGACGAGGCCGAGCGTGACGAATGGCTTGAGAAAGGTCTGGGCGGCAAGGGCAAGATCGACGTGTCCCGCTTCAAAGGTCTGGGCGAAATGGACGCCAAGGACCTGAAAGAGACCACAATGGACCCGGCATCCCGTAAACTGATCCGCGTCACGATTGATGAGGATGAACCCGGCGAAACCGGCGACCTGGTCGAGCGCCTGATGGGCAAGAAGCCCGAACTGCGGTTCCAATATATTCAGGAGAATGCGCGGTTTGTGGAGGAGTTGGATGTTTGAATTTCTAAATAACAGTTTTGACTAAGAAGAAAAAACGTGCCCTTAATTTCCGCTATTGAGCATGAAAACCAGTCTAAGACTCGTAAGGCGCTTTATTTTAGTACCATTTTTACTTTCGCGACTGCAAATGCGGAACTTTTAAGCAACGAGATGTCCATCTTTGGGCTTCGCATTGTCGTGGTGCAAGCAGACTTGGTCGCCTTTGGGCAGATTATTACTATACTTCTTTTTGCAATCTTCACTCTCCACTCCTCAGTGGCTGCTTCACAGGCAATCTCTGCCACTCTTAAGGAAGTGAATGTTCGCTGGAATCAACGCTCATTGACAGACATTCAAAGAATGAATGATCATCTTGACTTAGATCCCAACTATGAACACGAAGATCCACTTGGCGGCTTGGAGCCTTGGGAGTACGAACATCATAAAGAGTATCTCAAACGACAACACCAAGAAAGTATCGCAGATCTTACAGTCAAATTATTATCTCGATTGAGAAATTTTTTGATTGAGTATTTTCTAGTACTCGTCGCCACAGTGTTTGCTCTACTAAATCCGCGGATCGTCGATCAAGCTATTAAGTTTTGGCAAAGCTTGTAGTGCTTTGGAAGCAAGCTCCCAGTAATTCGCTATACAATACGCGATTGTTTAGTTGGTAAATCTACATCCCGCGAGGCCCACTACCTCGCGCCCGCCCTGGGGGGCGGGTCGGGCGCGTGCTTGATGCTTTGCATCAAGCATTGGGTGGATGGCGCAAAACATCCCTACACCCCGTAGGCCGGGCTTCAGCCCGGCACCCGCAACCCCCTTGCCTAACCCGTTGATCCCGTTCACAGTTACCCTCAACCCGTCATCCAAGAACGACATTTGAGGCTCCGGGCGTCCAAGACCCAATTTGACCACGAACAGATTTTCGAACGGGAGGACGACATGAAAACACTAACCCTCGGGCTAGCCTTTGGCCTGCTAGCCTCGGCAGCCGCCGCGCAGCAGGTGCTCAGCACTGCGTCTCCGATCCCGGATGGGGCCGAGACCCGGTTTTGCTATTACGAAGGCATGGCCTATTCGATGGACTCGTTCATCGTCATCAGCGGCGACAATACCGTCACGCCCACGGTCAACACGCGTGAGGAACGGCTGCTGCGCTGCGTCCCAAGCGAGGCCGGGCCGATGCATTGGAAGCCGCAAAGCACGTTTCAGGTCAGCAAGTAACGCCTGTCAGACCGCCAGTCCGATCAGGGCGACGCCGCCCGCCATCAGGACGGCTGCGCCGAGGCGGCGGATCCAGTTGCCCTCGTGCAGGAAGATGAACCCGATCAGGGCGGCGAAGATGACGGATGTTTCGCGCAGGGCCGAGACCGCGCCCAGCGGGGCAAAGTTCTTGGCGTAAAGCACCAGACCATAGGCGGTCATCGACACCAGCCCGCCAAGGATGCCGATCATCCAGACCTTGGCGGGCAGTGCCGCCAGAGTGTCCCGCTTTCGCGCCCCCACGAACCCTGCGATGAACAGGTGCAGGAACGCGCCCCAGGCCCAATAGCTGAGCGTATTGCCCGACAGCCGCACGCCGATTCCGTCGACCACCGAATAGATCGAGATGCAGAACCCCGTGCCCAGCGCAAAGCCCAGCGCGCTGCGCCCGACGCCGGATCGCAGGGCGCTCCAACTGCTGAGCTGGATGCCCAGCGCGATCAGGGCGATCCCGGCCCAGGCTTGCAGGGGCAGAACCTCGCCCACGAGCAGCATGGCCCAAAGCGAGACCAGCGCGGGCACGATGCCGCGCGCGATGGGGTAGACGACGCTGAGATCGCCGTGTTGGTAGGCTTTGCCCAGCATGAAATAATAGCCGAAATGCACGACGGTCGAGAGGGCGATGTAGATGAAGCTCTCAGCGCTGGGCAGCGGCAGCAGCAGGATCATCACCGAGGCCGGGATGACGTGCCCAAACGCCACAAGGCCCAGCGTTGTCGTCCGGTCGGCGGCGGTTTTGACAATGGCGTTCCAGACCGCGTGCAGCAGGGCCGCCGTGAGAATGATGAGGATGACAAACAGGGTCACGCTTGTGCCTTCCGCGCTGAGTATTGGTCCTGATTGGGTCAATTACGCAGGTTGCACAGCGTTTGAGCGATCTCAATACGGGATGTGTGGCTTAATCCAGCTTTTCCTGCAGCCAATCAGCGATTTGGGCGGCTGGTCCCTCCCACCCCGGCTCCATAAACAGGAAATGCGCGTGGTTTTCGACCGGCAGGAAGGTCGCGCGATCCCCATACAGTTTCGAAAGCGCCCGGCAGGTGTTGGGGTTCACGGCCCGATCCTCGGTGCCGGAAACAATCAGCACGGGGCAGTCGACCTTGTCGATATCGACCTTCATGGCGTGGTGGTCATCGAACATCCAGAAGAACATCTCGAACATCACCCGCCCGCTTTCGGGGCCAAGTTGGTCGAACACCTCGTGCTGCTGAGACTCGGGCATCTTGTTGAGCGCGAAGGGGGCCATCAGGTCGAACTCGACCCGCATGGGCTGTTTCCAGAACGCCCCGCCCTCCATCAACGCGCGCGGGACGGCGCGTTCGTCGTCGGTTTCGGGCAGCGTTCCCCAGGCGGCGTTTGGGTTGATCAGGACAATCGCACTGGCCAAGCCGCGCGCGGCCACCTGCTGCGCCACGACGCCCGCAATCGCGTGGCCCAGAAGGACGGGTTTGCTGTCCAATCCCTGAACGAACTCGGCAATGTCATTGGCATAATCCGTGACGCTGGTATCGATCAGGCCCGGATCCGGTTCAGCCTTCGGGTCACCGCCGTGATAGCGCAGCGCCGGGGCGTGGACGGTCCAGCCGCGATCACGGAAGAAACCTGCGTAATCTTCCATACACCATGGGCCTGCAAACGCGCCGTGGATCAGAACGATGTGTTTGGTCATGAAAATCTCCCACCTCAGCGCGTCCAGTATGAGCATCCTGTAAAACGAAACAACTGCGCGTGATCGCTGTTGCGTGAGGGGGCGGACCACTTAAACTCAGCCCTATGACATTTGTGACCGAAAACCAGTTGCCACTGCTCATCCTGTTCTTTCTGATCGGATCGGTCGGAACAGGCTTTCTGTTCCGCAAGCCAGCAGGGCACCGGGCTTGGAAACTGGCTGATCTGGTCTGGGTCGTATTGGGCGGCATCGGGGCTTTGGTGGCGGTTCTGGCGGGGCTTTACACGGCCGACAGCTCTCGGCTGGACCGACAGATTGATGTGGCATTTGCGGCCTCATCAGCCTTTGACCGCGACGCTGCGCGGTTCCGGTTGCGGTTCTGCGATCCGGCCTATGACCCGGATACAGGCGTTCTGTGCGAGAAGGTCGAGTTTCTGTCGGCCTCAACCGCCAGCAACGCAGATCTGCCCCTGTTCATCGAAGTCACGAACGAGGTCGCCCCGCTGCAAGGGCTGCATTTCCTGTTCGGCCGGGACGACAAGGACGAGATGGAGCAGATGGCCGCCAAGGCCGATGCGTTCGATATCGACCAGTTTCTGGTCTTCACCTCGATGGATGACGAAACACAAACCGCCATCGACAACATGCGCCGCAAGGTGCCCGCGATTGCCGGAGACTATCTGATCCTGGCCCAAAGCTATGACGACCTGATCCAGCAGGTCAGCAAGCTGAAAGACGAATGGGAATATCTGCAGGCCAACGCGCATATTCTGGTCTTGCAGATCGTCGCCTTGTGTCTGGTCAGTTTCGCAGCACCTTTCCGATTGGGGAAATCCATTGTCGAGCTGCGGACAACCCTTATCGCCGATACGACTGAGCCAGCTGTTCCGGATCGGCCCCAAGAAGATACCGTGTCAGAGTCCACAGATTCCGAGCACCCCGCCGCAGCCAGCCAGCCCGCTCATAGCGTTCCGCACTTGTAACGGCCCGCGGGTCAAGCAACGTGATCCGCGGCAAGGCACGGGCAAGGGCGACATCCTCCATCAACTGCTGATCTTTGTATTCCCCCGCGCGGATATAAAGATCGCGCGGGACAAGCAGACCCTGATCGCCATAGGGCAAACTGAACAGACGGCTGCGCAGATTGGCCCAACCGGCGACCCATCGCGGAGCGATCCCCTTGGCCCGAAACGCCAGCCGAAACGCCGCCGGGGTTTTGGACGCCAAATGATCTGCCACGGGTTTTGCCCATCCCGGTTCCAACACAGTATCGGCATGCAAAACCAACACCCAGTCACCTTTTGTCAGCGCGCATCCTCGCCTGAGCTGCCCCCCGCGCGAGGCGGGTCCTTCGACAACCTCGGCCCCGGCTTCCTCGGCTATGTTCAAGGTCTGGTCGGTTGATCCGCCATCGCTGATGATCAGTTCGCGGATCAGACCGGCGTGCAGCCCCTCCATTAGAGCCTGAAGGCAGGCGGGCAACGCGGTTTCAGTGTTCAGCGTGGGGATCACGATGCTGATCGGGGCGGGCACGGCGGATAACCTCTGGTCTTGGCAGCGGAACTTCCTATATCACGAGGCCAAGGCAAATGACGAGGACCCTGCCATGCCCAATCGCCGCATCCTGCGCCTGACCGGCTCGGACACCGAGAGCTTTTTGCAGGACCTCATCACCAACGATATCGGCGGATTGGACACGGGGCTGGTTTATGCGGCGCTGCTGACGCCTCAGGGCAAATATCTGGCTGACTTCTTCCTGAAGCGTGACGGCGATGCTGTGCTGCTGGACGTGGCCGAGGACATGGCGGATGGGCTGGCCAAGCGACTGGGCATGTACAAGCTGCGGGCGGATGTGACAATCGAACCGTCTGGCCTGAACCTGCAACGCGGTACCGGGCCTGCACCGGACGGCGCCCTGCCCGATCCGCGCCATGCCGATATGGGCTGGCGCGCATACTCTGACATTCCCGAAGGCGATGACGGTACCGATTGGGACGCGATCCGCGTGCGCCACTGCATCCCCGAAAGCGGGGTGGAACTGACACCGGACAGCTACATTCTGGAATCCGGGTTCGAGGGTCTGAACGGCGTGGATTTCAAAAAGGGCTGTTATGTCGGTCAGGAAGTCACCGCCCGCATGAAGCACAAAACCGAACTGCGCAAAGGGCTGCGCCGCGTCCGGATCACCGGCGATGCGTCCGCCGGGACCGAGATCACTGCCAATGGCAAACCGGTGGGCATCCTGTTCACGCGATCCGGCGACCACGCCATTGCCTATCTGCGCTTTGACCGCGCAAGCGGGCCGATGCAAGCTGCAGACGCTATTGTCACTCTAGCGGATTGATCCGACGCTGTTGCCGATCCGTTACGCTTGGGTTGCTATGCACACCCTGCCGGTTTGACGTAGTCCTCCCCACTGTCACAGTACGGGCAACGGAACCACCCGGATGCCCGCATGCTACAGCTTTACCTTGCGATTTGGCGCGCCAGTGCCGGTCGGCAGATCATCTTGATCGTGCTGTCCTTGGCCGTTGCGGCGCTGGCCGCCGTACCCCTTGAGTTTCAGCGCGACATCATCAACCACCTGACCTCGGACGATGTAGGAACCGAGCGCTTGATCCTGCTGGGTCTGGGCATGATGGGTGTCATCCTGCTGAGCCTCGGGCTGAAATGGGTTCTGGGCTACCGCGCGGGCACTCTGGGCGAAGACCTCATTCGCATGATCCGGCAACGGCTGCTTTGGCGCTCGACCGATTTGAACGAATCCGGTGAAACGGTCCGCAAGGGCGCGATGAGCACGGCCATCTCTGCCGAGGCTGAAGAGTTGGGCAAATTCGCAGGTGGCGCGTTCTCGGACCCTGTGGTGCAGATCGGCACATTGATCAGCGTGATCGGCTATATCTCGTCCACCCAGCCGGGGCTTGGGATGATTGCGTTTTCGATGATCGTGCCGCAGATCATCATTGTCCTCCTGTCCCAGCGCAAAGTGAACGTCTTCGTCGCCCGGCGCGTACAAATTCTGCGCAGTGCCACCGACAGCCTGACGGTCGAAGACCTTGAGGCCGTCGAAAAAGACATCGATGCGATGTTCGACGATATCTACGAAACCCGGCGGAGGATGTTCCTATGGAAACTGTCCGCCAAGTTCCTGCTGAGCGTCATCAACGGCGCGGGCACGGTCGGGGTTTTGATGCTGGGCGGCTGGCTGGTCCTGCAAGGCAGAACCGATGTGGGCACCGTGGTTGCCGCCGTCAGCGGGCTGGGACGCATCCAGGGGCCGACGGCCTTTCTGATCGCCTTCTACCGGCAGGTCAGCGCCAACCGCATCAAATACGAACTGATGCTAGAGCTTTTCGGCCCGGATCCGACCCGCTATCGGAAGATGCACAGAAAATAAAAGTCCGCGCGGGCGGGTGCCTGCGCGGTCTTTTCGATCCGGTAACGCAGCGTTACGCGCGTTCGGAATATTCCATGGATTCGGTGTTCACGATGATCATCTCATCCTGCCCGATGAAGGGCGGCACCATGACCTTGACGCCATTGTCCAGAATCGCCGGTTTGAACGAGTTCGCAGCCGTCTGACCTTTGACCACTGGCTCGGTCTCGACGATCTTGCAGGTCACTTTCTGGGGCAGCGTCGCGTTCAGCGCTTCGCTTTCGTAGAATTCGACCACGATGGTCATGCCGTCCTGCAGAAACGGGCGGCGTTCGCCCAGCAGGTCAGCGGGCAGTTCGATCTGCTCATAGGTCTCGGCATCCATGAACACCAGCATCCCGTCGGACTCATAAAGGAACTGCTGATCCTTCTGTTCCAGGCGCACACGTTCGACCTTGTCCGCCGAGCGGAACCGTTCGTTCAGCTTCGATCCGTTGCGCAGGTTGCGCAGCTCGACCTGGGCAAAAGCGCCGCCTTTACCGGGCTTTACGTGATCCACTTTCACAGCCGCCCACAGCCCGTCGTTATGCTCAAGCACGTTGCCGGGGCGAATTTCGTTCCCATTTATCTTGGGCATGACATAAATCCTTCACAAACGGTTGATGCGTCAGTTGCGGTCCCTATATCTGGCAGGACCAACCCTGACAAGACAACGAGACCTAGTGCTGCACTTGCAGCAAGCCATGCACATGACGCAACGCAACTATGCATTTTAGGTGTATCCGAATCGCACCTAATAGGTCATAAGGACCGTCACGCCGAAAATGCAAGAGCAAGAACAACAAGGAAGACGAGATGAGAGATTTCGTTGACGGCACTGCCTTTAACAACGAGCAAGGCAATCGTGCACGCAAACTTTTCGCGGCCGTTGTGTTGGCTGCACTTGATGACGCTATCGCCGATGACAAGAAATACGGCAATGGCCCCGAACAGATCGCCCGCTGGGCACGCTCGCGCGATGGGCGCGAGGTGCTGTCCTGCGCCGGTATCGACCCGAATGAGCGGGTTGTCAGCGGACTGATGGAGTTCGTTGGCCGTGGCGTGCGGACCTCGGTCGCGCTGTCGCGTGAAGAAAGCGAGCGTCGCAATGCCGCTCAGCAGGCCGAAGCTGCCTAGACACTGGGCGACTTCCCTTTGAAAAAGCGCGCTCCGTCAACAGGGGCGCGCTTTTCTGTTGCGGGGTCAGAAAAACAGCAGCCACTGCCGCAGCACCCAGACCTCGGCCATCAGCAGCAGGGCAAAGAACAGCTTTGCCGTGATGGACAGGCCGCGCTGCCATAAGGCGACATAGGCCAACAGGCAGATCATGGCGGATACAGGGGCCACCCACAGCGCATGATGGGTGCTGTCCCAATAGCTGACCGGGCTGTGAAAGACCCAATCGCTGATCGGCCAGAACTGAGGCCGCCCGTCGCCCGCGTGCAGGAAAAAATCCATCACCAGATGCAGCAGTCCTGCGGAAGCGGCCACCGTCAGAAACGACCAGTCCCGCCACATCCCCAACGCCAAAGCCAACCCCCACAGAATGAATGAGTTGTCGATGGCAAAGACCGTTTGCCAGGCGGGCGAGAAGTAAAGTTCGTCAAACACGACCTGTGGCGGGATGCCGAGGATATACAGCGACGTCCCCGCCATCAGATACAAGGACAGATCCGGCAGCAGTGATCCCAGCACCGCCGCCCACAGGATGCGTCCCCGTGCGGGCCGCGCAAAGGCGGCAGCACCGATCAAAAGATGCGCTGGCGTGTTCATCCGGGGCTTTCCCTTTGGCCTTAAATCAGGTCATCTGCGCGACAAGGTATAGGAGACGACCATGGTTCGCGCCATAATGATTCAGGGCACCGGCAGCAATGTCGGAAAATCGGTATTGGTAGCCGGACTGGCGCGCGCTTATACGCGACGCGGGTTGCGGGTGGCCCCGTTCAAACCTCAGAACATGTCAAACAATGCCGCCGTGACCGAAAACGGGGGCGAAATCGGGCGCGCTCAGGCCCTGCAAGCGTGGGCTGCGAACCGTCCGACGCATACCGATATGAACCCGATCCTGTTAAAACCTGAAACCGACACCGGTGCCCAGATCATCGTTCAGGGCCAGCGCGCAGGCACGATGAAGGCCGGGGATTACCGCAAGGACAAATCCAAACTGCTTGGCGCGGCTTTGGAGAGTTTCAACAGGCTGTGCAGCGACGCCGATCTGGTGCTGATCGAAGGCGCGGGCAGCCCGGCGGAAACCAACCTGCGCAAAGGCGACATTGCCAATATGGGCTTTGCCCGCGCAGCCGGTGTGCCGGTGGTGCTGGTCGGAGACATTCATCGGGGCGGTGTGATCGCGCAGATCGTTGGAACGCAGGCCGTGCTGGACCCCGGCGATCTTGACATGATCAAGGGCTTTGCCGTGAATCGGTTCAAGGGCGATGTGTCGCTGTTTGATGAGGGCCGCGACGATATAGCCGCACGCACGGGCTGGCCCTGTCTGGGCGTGGTGCCGTGGTTTCACGATGCGTGGAAGCTGCCCGCCGAGGATATGATGGACATCCGCTCACACACCGGCGGGGCGTGCAAGGTCGTTGTGCCTCAGCTTGAGCGCATGGCCAATTTCGACGATCTGGACCCTCTTTCCGCCGAACCCGGTGTGAGCGTCGAGATCATCCCCGCAGGCCGCCCCCTGCCCGGCGATGCCGACCTTGTGCTGCTGCCGGGCAGCAAATCCACCATTGGCGATCTGACCTATTTCCGGGCGCAAGGCTGGGATATTGACCTTCTCGCCCATGTACGCCGCGGCGGGCATGTTCTTGGCCTGTGCGGCGGCTATCAGATGCTGGGCAGAACAATCTCGGACCCCGACGGGGTGGACGGTCGGCCGGGCAAGGTTGAAGGGCTGGGCCTGCTGGATGTGGACACTGTCATGGCCGGTAAAAAGCATGTCACGCTGACCGAAGCCTGCGCCCTGCCCAACCGCGAACCTGTCAGCGGGTATGAGATTCATATGGGTGAAACGGAAGGCCCGGATTGTACGCGGGCCTGGCTGGAGGTTGAGGGCCGCCCCGAAGGCGCAGCCAGCGCCAATGGGCGCATTCTGGGCAGCTATCTGCACGGCATATTTTCGTCCGACGCGTTTCGGGCGCAGTTTCTGGCAAAACTGGGTGTGAAATCGGAAACCGCCTATGAGGATGGTGTCGAGCAAACGCTGGATGATCTGGCCGATCATCTAGAGCAGAACATGAACCTGGATTTACTGCTGGACCTTGCGGAGCCGCCGCAGCGGGGCTGAGCTGTTACTCCAGCTCCTGCGCTGCCAGCGCCCGGTGAATCTCGCGCCGGACCATCTTGCGCACGTTGCGGGTGATCCGCTCGCCCAGCACGCCCTGAAGCTCTTGCCGGACAACCTCGGCAATCATGTCACGCAGCGCGTCTTCGTCGATGGCCACGTCGCGCGCGGGCACAGCGTCTTCGGCCACAGGCATGACTTCGGGCGAACGAATGAAGGTGGCCGGTTGCGGTTCTTCCTGCTCGGGCTCGGCCGCTGCAGCTGCGTCCTCACCGTCTGTTGCCTGCTCTGCAGGCACATCCTCTGGCTCGGGCTCTTCGAACCCTGAATCCGTGGTCCAGGCGAGGCCCTGAGTCGGCGTCCCTGAATAGGCATCGTCACTGTCGCCATCGGGTTCCCACTGATCTTCGGTCCGTGCGATTGCAGCTTCCAGCGCTTCGATCTTCGCGCTCAGGCTGGTTGCGGGGTCTTCGGTGGCCTCAGGCTCTGGCCTGGCCTCTTCCTGACGCGGCGCATCGCTATTGGCCGCCGCATCGGCCTTCACGATGTCACAGGCGCGCAGCAGCATTGGTTTCGCCGACTCCTCGGCGCTGTATTTCGGTTCCAGCTTCAGCGGGGGCTGTTCAACCTGAGCGGGTTTTGAGATTCGCAACGCCTCGGTCAGCACCAGACGCCCGGGCTTGCGCGCGCCCGAGGACGGGGCTTTGCGCCCCTCTTCGCTGACCAGACGTTTGACCGAAGACAAAACGTCTTCGATCCCGGCTTTTACGACATTGTCCGTCATTTTGCTCTACCGCTCTTTCCTCAGGCCCGAGTGTAGCCAATCCTGTCAGAGCGAACAACAGATAGTATTGCCCGTCAGTCCCGACGCAACGCTTTGAGGACGCGATCCAGGTCTTTGCTCTGTTTGCTGACCTGTGCAGGGGCTTTCTTGACCAGATTATAATACAGCGTCGGGTCATAGATCTGCACCGCCAGACCCAGACGTTCCGCCGTCAACAGGCCCTGAGCCTGCAACAGCTGATAGGCAGCGCGCGAACGCTCTGTGCGCGAGGCGACCTCGTTCAGCTGCGCATCCAGCAAATCCTGCTGCGCGTTCAGAACGTCCAGCGTGGTCCGTGCGCCCAGGGTTGCCTCTTCGCGAATCCCGTCAAAGGCGACCTGCGAGGCGCGTACCTGCTCGGTCGATGCCCGCAGGCTGGCCGAGGCGGCCTGAAAGTTTGCATAGGCTTCGGACACGCCCTGCGTGATGTCCTTTTGCACGTTCAGAAGGTTCGCGCGCGACGCATCGCGGGTGGCCATCGCCCGGCGCACCGATGCCGCCAGACGTCCGCCGGCATAGATCGGCTGGTTGAAGTTCAGCGAGACACTCGCATTTTCGGTGTCATCGTCATTATCATAGCTTTCCGTAATGCCCGCATCTGCATTCAGCGTGACATTCGGCCCCAGATTCGCCCGCTGCTGCTGCACCTGCAAATCAAGCGCACGCACTTCGTGCTGGGCCGCAAGAATGGCCGGATGGTTGCGGCGCGCGAACGAAATCGCCTCTGACTCGGACCGGGGCAGTGACGGAAGGCTGGGCTGACCAGCGGTCGCCCCCGGTAGTTTGCCGACGGCATTTACATATTCCGCCTGCGCCGTGCTCAGGTTACCGCGTGCAACTGCCAGATCGGCCTGGGAACTGGCCAGCTGTGCCTCGGACAGGGCGACGTCCGTGCGCGTGACTTCACCCACTTCGAAACGGTCCCGCGAGGCCCGAAGTTCCTCGGCCGACACATCGACGTCATTCACCTGAATCTGCACGGTTTCTTCCTGCAGAACGACGTTGAGATAAGCGTTTGCTGCGCGGAACAGAATGGCCTGCTCGACATCGATCAGGCTTTGGCGCGTGGACAACACGATTTCCTGCGCGGATTGCTTACCGAGAATCGAGAACCCGCCATCATAGATCAACTGGGCCAGCGTGAGGCCGGTAAAGAATGTCGAAGGCTCGTTCCGGACCACTATACCGCTAGTCGTTGTCCGCGTGTAATCCTGCGAAACGCGCACTGTCCAGTTGATGATCGGACGCAGCGCGGACACCGCAATGGCAACATCTTCATCAGCGGCACGCAACAGCGCGCGGTTCTGTTCAAGAAGACCGCTGGTGTTATACGCCCCGATAAAGGCATCGGTCAGGTTGTCCGCCCATGCCAGGCGTACAGGCATAACGCTAAGGGCAAGACCAGCGGTCACCGCCAAGGCCCTGACCAGCTTACCAGTTGCCGTTCCACGCATCACCAAATCCTCTCAAATCAAAATTACACTGCCCTGCGGGAAGTTTGCGTTGCCGTTTTCAACTAATCAAGGTGGCAGAAAAAACCACCGCCCGACTATAGCGAAAATGCACACTCGACTGAAAAACTGTCCAGTGTCGGCGCACTGGCGTTGAAAGCGTCGCGCCAGCTGACCCGGTCACCAGCCTTGCGCCCGATCCGAACGACGCCCAGACCATCCTGCACAAACAGACAGGCGATGCGCCCGTTGTCTTTCAACTGACCCAGCAGAGCGTCCGGCACCTGCTGCACGCCGCCCTGTATCATGATCACGTCGTAAGGCCCGTGTTCCTCGGCCCCTTGCTCCAGCGGGCCCACATGCACCACGGCATTGTCTGCATCCGCCTCGGTCAGGGCATCCTGCGCTTCTGCGGCCAGCGCCTCATCGCTTTCAACAGCAACCACCAGTTCAGCCATGCGCGCGGCAACGGCGGTGGAATACCCCAGCCCCGGCGCGATATCCAGAACCGCCTCATCTTTGCAAATATTCACAGCGTCCAGCATCTTGGCCAGAGTCCGAGGCTCCAGCATGCTGCGCCCGTCCCCCAGATCGATTATGCCTTCAACATAGGCGGCCTCGCGCTGCGCATCCGGCACAAAATTTTCACGCGGGACGGTCAGCATGGCATCGATGATCGGGAATTTCGTGACATCAGAGGGCCGAATCTGCGTATCGACCATAGTGCGGCGTCGGGTTGCGAAATCTGTCATTTGATCTCTCGTCTGAATTCCCACGTTTTTTTGGCTTTTGCCACATCCCGCAGCAACCGGCAACGGCCCTGTTGCCACAGCCCGGCCCGTGCGACAGGTTTGTGATCCGGCCCAGATCAGCATTTCCCGCCTCAGGCGCCAAAATTACACGCAATCCTCTGGACGCCCCATAAGAAAGCTGCTAAAACGCCTGTCACACCACGGCAAGTATTTGATTTTACTTGAAAAGGCGAGTTGGCGGAGTGGTGACGCAGCGGATTGCAAATCCGTGTACACCGGTTCGATTCCGGTACTCGCCTCCACTTCCTTCAATACCTTCACCTCGCGACGCAAAGACGAAAGCGCGCCCCTCTTAGGAATCGCGCCCCGCCGGGATAACCTCATAACCCGGTTCTTCAGGTTCATCGTCCTGCATTTCAGGTGGAAAGCCGGGCGCGCGGATGTCGAGGCCGGTGGCGTCTTCCAGGCGTTTGATGATGTTGGGCGACAGTTCGCGTTCGCCGTAGCGTGCGATGCCGTCCTCGAAGATCTTGATCATGATCGGGTTGATCTCAAGCGGGACACCCGCGCGGTCGGCGACGTCCTGAAACAGGCCGATATCCTTTTTGACAAGGTCCATGGTAAAGGAAATATCGCGCGAGCCGTTCAGGATGACCTGGCTTTCGGTCTCATGCACAAATGAGGTGCCAGACGAGATCTTGATCGCCTCATAGGTCGTGTTCAGGTCCATCCCGGCGGCTTTGGCGGTCACCAGCGCTTCGGCGCAGGTGATCAGGTTGGCGGTGGCCAGATAGTTGGTCAGAACTTTCAGAACCGAGGCCGAGCCGAGATCGCCGGTATGCAACACCCGACGGCCCATCGTTGTCAGGAAGGGCAGGATTCGCTCAAAAGTATCCCGGTCGCAACCCGCGAAGATCGAGATATTGCCGGTTGCCGCCCGGTGGCATCCGCCGGAAACGGGGCAATCAACCGCCGCCCCGCCCCGTTCGATGACCATGGCACCCAGCCGCTTGGCCTCGGCCTCGTCGGTGGTGGACATTTCCATCCAAATTTTGCCGGGGCCGACCTCGGGCAACATCTCCTGCATCACCGCGTCCGAGGCGGCAGGCGATGGCAGGCAGGTGATCACCGCGTCGCAATCGTGCATCAGCTGGGCCGGGCTTTCGGCGGCCTTTGCGCCCTTTTCGACGAATTCTGCCACCAGGTCTGCATTGAGGTCATGGACCGTCAGGTCGATCCCGTTGCGCAGCAATGAGCCCGAGAGTTTTCCGCCCACATTTCCAAGTCCGATGAACCCAACTTTCATTATTCGCGTCTCCCTGCGTGTTTTCCGGTATGCGACCATGTCGCGGGCACCGCGTCATGCCGCCCAGCGACGCTGGCAGGTCGCTTTTCATCCTAGCCACGCGATGGTGGTCGCATCGCGCTTGACAACCTGCCCGCACGTGCCGCATGTCCCTGTCGTTGGTGTCGGCGACAGCCGATGAAAAGGGAATGCGTCAACGGTTTATCCGCCAAACGCAGCCGCCCCCGCGACCGTGACCGGAGAGGGTGCCCAATGCCACTGGCCTGCCAGGCCGGGAAGGCGGGACATCCGACAGAGGAGCCAGACGAACCGGGCCTCTGACATCCGCAAGCCGGGAGACCTGCCAGCACCCGAAGTTGAAACCGGGCGGGGTGTTCCGGTGTCGGGTCCATGTGCATCGCGTGGCCCGCATGAAACCCCGTCCCCCGCGAAGAGGATTTGGGGGGATGAGAGACATGACCGAGACTGCGCCGGTCGAGCTGCTGGTTTGCACCACGTGCCGCCGTGGTCTGCCCATCGAGGATGATGACCAGCGCCCCGGCACATTGCTGCACAAAGCGCTGGAACAGGCGGACCTGCCCGAGGGCGTCACACTGAAAGCCGTCGAATGCCTGTCGAATTGCGATCAGGGCTGTTCCATCGTGCTGCGTGGCGGGCCGGATCGCTGGACCTTTGTCTATGAGAACCTCAACGAAACCGATCACGTTGACGTCATCGTCGACGGAGCGACCAAGTATCTGGCCACCGAGGACGGCTTGGTCAAATGGCGCGAGCGCCCCGAACATTTTCGCAAAAACTGCGCCTCGCGCATTCCCCCGATTGGAGCCCTGAAATGAGCAACCTCGAAAAACTCCCCGTCACCGTCATCACCGGCTTTCTGGGCTCGGGCAAAACGACGCTGGTCAAGCATCTGATGCAGAACCCGCAAGGCAAACGTCTGGCCGTGGTGGTCAACGAGTTCGGCGATGTGGGCGTTGATGGCGACATCCTGAAATCCTGCGCGATCCCGGATTGCCCGGCGGAAAACATCATGGAACTGGCCAATGGCTGCATCTGCTGCACCGTGGCCGATGACTTCATCCCCACCATCGAGGCGCTGATGGCGCTGGAGCCGCGCCCGGATCATATCCTGATCGAAACTTCAGGCCTCGCCCTGCCGAAACCGCTGCTGAAGGCGTTCGACTGGCCCGATATCCGGTCGAAGATCACCGTGGACGGCGTGATCGCCTTGGCAGATGCCGAGGCTGTCGCCGCCGGTCGCTTCGCCCCGAATGTCGAGGCGGTGGATGCCCAGCGCTTGGCCGATGACTCGATCGACCACGAAACACCTTTGTCGGAGGTGTTCGAGGACCAGATCTCCTGCGCCGACATCATCCTGCTGACCAAACCCGATCTGGCCGGTCCCGAAGGTGTGGCGAAAGCCAAAGAAATCATCGCGGCCGAAGCCCCGCGCCCTCTGCCCGTGGTTGAAGTGGCCGAAGGTGCCGTGGACGTGCGCGTCGTGCTGGGCCTTGAGGCCGCCGCCGAGGATGACATGGACGCTCGACCGTCGCATCACGACGGCCACCACGACCACGAGCATGACGATTTCGAAAGCATCATCGTCGAACTGCCGGAACAGACCGAACCCGCCGATCTGGTCGCCAAGATCGAACGTCTGGCGAATGAGCTGAACATCCTGCGCGTCAAGGGCTATGCCGCCGTTCAGGGCAAACCCATGCGTCTGCTGGTGCAGGCCGTCGGTGCCCGCGTCCGGCACCAATATGACCGCCCCTGGGAGCCCGGCGAGGACCGTCGCTCACGTCTGGTCGTGATTGCCGAGCATGACGACATCAAAGAGGCCGCGATCCGCGATATCCTCGTGGGTGTGACCGAGGCTGCCGAGTAAACCATGCACGTCGTCTTCCGCGAAAGCCACGGGTTAGAGGAAACCGAGACCCCGACCGATCTGGGCCAGAGCCCGGCGGATCTGGTGGTGCTGTCGTTCTCGGACAGTGACCTCGGCGCCTTTGCGGCGGGCTGGCATCGCGGTGGCGGCCCCGAGGGGCGGATGCCGACGATGCGGCTGGCGAACCTAACGGCGCTCAAGCACCCTCTGTCGGTCGATACCTATGTGGAACAGACGCTGGAGGGCGCAAAGGGTATACTGATCCGCCTGATCGGCGGTGTGCCCTACTGGTCCTACGGGTTGCAACAGGTTCTGGCACTGGCGCAGGCCAAGGGCATCGCGCTGGCGGTCCTGCCTGCGGACGGGCGCGAGGATACGCGGCTGGATGACTATTCCACCCTGCCCATCTCGACCCTGCGGCGATTGGCGCATCTGTGCGACACCGGCGGAGAGGTCGCGGCGCAGGCCGCCCTGGCGCAAATGGCGCTGGCGGCGGGGCTTTATGCCGGGCCGGTGATGGGGGCCAAGACGTTGCCCGAATGCGGCGCGTGGTGCCCGGATCGCGGCGTGATCCCGGTGGATGCCGCCTTCACGGGCGATGCAAAACGCATCCTTGTGACCTTCTACCGGGCCTATCTGACCTCAGCCGACACCGCTCCTGTCGCGGCTCTGATCCGCAGCCTCCGCGTGCGGGGTTTTGAGGCGGTGGGCCTGTTCGCTCCGTCTCTGAAAGCGCCCGCAGCAGCCGATTGGCTGCGTGAGCAGGTCGTGGCGCTGGCCCCGTCGGCCATCATCAACGCCACCTCATTCTCGGGCAAAGGCGCGTCGGGCACCTCGCCTCTGGACGCCGCCAACGTGCCGGTATTTCAGGTCGCGCTGGCCACCTCGCGCCGCAAGGCATGGGCCGAGGCGGAACGCGGGCTATCCCCCGCCGACCTCGCCATGCATGTGGTACTGCCCGAAGTGGACGGGCGGATTTCAGCGGGCATCGCCTCGTTCAAGGAACCGGGCAAGCGCGACCCGCATCTGGAATATTCCCGTTTCGCCCACCGGGCCGAGCCCGAGCGGATCGAAGCGATCATCGACCGCGTGTCAGGCTGGCTTAACCTGCACGACAAACCCAAAGCCGATCAGACGCCTGCGCTGGTGCTGTCCACCTATCCCGGCAAGGACTGGCAGATGGCCCATGCGGTAGGCCTCGACGCGCTGACCTCGGCCGAGGCGATGCTGTCCGATCTGCAAGGCGCAGGCTATGACACCACCCCTGCCGAGCCGATTGCCGATGCGCTGCCGGATGTCCGGATTTCATGGCCGCTGCAGGACTACCTGACCGCATTGGCCGAATTGCCCGAAACCCTGCGCAGTGATCTGCAATCCGTCTGGGGCAAGCCCGAAGATGATCCGGCCTGCGCCGATGGAGCCTTCCATTTCACCGCCCTGCGACGCGGCAAGGCCCTGATCGCACTGCAACCGGAACGCGGCTCGCCCGAGCTGCGCGATGACGATTACCACGACCTCTCGCGCACTCCGCGCCACGGCTATGTGGCGTTTTACCTGTGGCTGCGCCAAGGGCTGGGTGCGGATGCGCTGATCCATATCGGCGCGCATGGCACGCTGGAATGGCTGCCCGGCAAATCCGTCGCCCTGTCCGCCGATTGCTGGCCCGAGGCGCTGATCCGCGATCTGCCGGTCATCTACCCGTTCATTGTCAACGACCCCGGCGAGGCCGCGCAGGCCAAACGCCGGATCGGGGCCGTCACGCTGGGCCATATCCCGCCCGCGCTCAAGGAAAGCGGTACGCCGGATCGGATGGTGCGGCTGGAATCTCTGCTGGACGAGTTTTCAAACGCCGATGGGCTGGACCCCAAGCGCCGCGACCGCCTGCAAGAGGATATCCGGGATGAGGCGCAGGCCATCGGGCTGGAAAGCGACCTGGACCTCGATCAGGCCACCTGTACCGCCGAGGCGATTACCCGCATCGACCGCTTTGTCTGTGACATCAAGGAAAGCCAGTTCGGCGACGGGCTGCATGTCTTTGGCCGGGTGCCCGACGTGACCGGCAATTTCGACCCCGCGCCCTCGGCCCATGCCGAACGCACCGCTTTGCTGGACGCATTGGCGGGCAAACGGATCGAGGCTGGCCCTTCGGGTTCCCCCTATCGGGGTCGGTCGGATGTGCTGCCCACCGGGCGCAACCTCTACACCACCGATCCACGGTCCGTGCCCACGCGTGCCGCCTATACCCAAGGGGTCAAACTGGCCGAGGAACTGGTGCGGAGGCATTTGCAGGAAGAGGGCGATTATCCCAAGGGGCTGATCGTCGACCTCTGGGGCTCGGCCACCATGCGCACCGCCGGGGAAGAATTCGCCATGGCGCTGCACCTGCTGGGCGTCAAGCCGGTCTGGGACAAGGGGTCCGAGCGCGTCTCAGGCATCGAAGTTCTGCCGATCACCGACCTCAGCCGCCCGCGTCTGGATGTCACCCTGCGCGTCTCGGGACTTTTCCGCGACGTGTTCCCGACGCTCTCTGCGCTTTACGGTCAAGTGGTGCGGGTCTTGTCCGAACGGGATGAGGCACCGGACTGGAACCCCTATGCCGGGCAGGCCCCGGCTGCGCGCGTGTTCGGCCCCGCGCCGGGCAGCTATGGCGTGAACATGACGCAACTGTCTGAAATTTATACGGATGAGGCCCGCACGCAGGCGGGTGAAGCATGGTTGCAGGCCAGTTCCTATGCGCTGGAAGGCGAGCATATCGCGCAGGACGTCGATGGGATCACGCAGCGCGTCGCCAATGCCGACAGCTTTGTCCACCTGCAGGACCTGACCGAGACCGACCTGCTGCTGGCCAACGATTACGCCACGCACGAGGCCGGGTTTGCAGCGGCCAAAAAGGTGACCGGCGGCGAGGCGCAGCTGTACCATCTGGACAACACCAACCCGGACAATCCCCGCGCGCGCACCCTGCCCGAAGAGATCAGCCGCGTTGTCCATGCCCGCGCCGCCAACCCTGCTTGGATCGCCGGAATGCAGCGGCACGGGTTCCGGGGCGCTGCCGAGATCGCGGCAACATTGGATCACATGGCGTCCTTCGCGCATCTGTCGGGCACGGTCGCGCCGCATCTGTTCGATCTGTATCACGACGCGACGCTGGGCGATCCGCAGGTCGATGCCTTTCTGGCCGAGGCCAACCCGCAGGCGCATCAGGCCATGCAGGACCGGTTCCGCGCCCTTTTGGAGGCGGGGCTTTGGAACACCCGCCGGAACTCGATCCGCGCGGATTTGGAGGGGCTGGGATGAGCGCCCCCGTTGTTCAAGGTTGGTGCCCGGGCGCGCACCGCCCGATGATGTCGGGCGACGGTCTGGTGGTGCGGGTACGGCCTCGGCTGGCGCGCCTGACGGTCGATCAGGCGCTGGGTCTGTGCGACCTTGCAGATCGGTTTGGAAATGGCTCGATCGACCTGACCAACCGCGCCAATCTGCAACTGCGGGGGGTCGAGGACTATGACCACCAGCCACTGCTCAAGGAACTGGCGGCACTGGACCTGCTGGATGCGGAACCGGGCATCGAGGTGCGGCGCAACATTCTGGTCACGCCGCTGTATCAGGCGGGCGATCTGACCGCGCGCCTGACTCAGGAACTGATTGACCGGCTGGCGGAACTGCCTGCCCTGCCCGCAAAGTTCGGCTTTGCCATCGACACCGGGCCCGCGCGACTGCTGAGCGCGGATTCGGCGGATATTCGTCTGGAAACCGGCGCTGACGGTCTGATCCTGCGCGCCGACGGCTGCGAGACCGGGCGGCCTGTGGCCGAGGCCAATGCCATTGTCCATGTCATCGCTTTGGCACGGTGGTTTGCAGAAACATATACGCCCGAGACGCGCCGCATGGCACGGGTCATCGACGCGCTGCCGCAGGAATGGCAGGGACACGCGCCCGGCCCGGTCGGCGAAAAACTGCACCCCGGCCTTTATGAACTGGGTGCGCTGTATGGCGCAGCTTTTGGGTCGCTGCCGGCCCGCAAACTTTACGATCTGATTGACGACAGTGGCGCAACAGCCCTGCGTGTCACTCCGTGGCGGCTGATCCTGCTGGAAGGCGGGGCGGCGATACCTGCCCCGGACTTTGTCACGGATGGTGCCGACCCGCTGATGACCACCGACGCCTGCCCCGGCGCGCCATTCTGCCCGCAGGCGCATGTGGAAACCCGCGACATCGCCCGCGCTTTGGCCGCGCGCGTTCCCGGCAGCCTGCATGTCTCGGGCTGCGCCAAGGGATGTGCCCGCATGGGCCCCTCCGACGTCACTTTGGTCGGCAACAACGGACGATTTGATCTTGTCAAACGGGGCCGCGCGGGGGATGAGCCCTGTCAGCGCGGGCTCAGCCCCGAAACACTTTTGACCATGGACCTGACCTGATGCCTTATGAATACGAAACCGACGGCGCAGCGATCTACAAAGAGAGCTTTGCCACCATCCGGTCCGAGGCCGATCTGGCCCGTTTTGATACCGACGAGGAGCAGGTCGCCGTCCGCATGATCCACGCCGCTGGCATGGTTGGTCTGGAAGAGTTCGTGCATTTCTCGCCCGGTTTCGTGACCGCCGCCCGCACCGCGCTGGAAAATGGCGCGCCGATCCTGTGCGACGCGCGGATGGTCAGCGAAGGTGTGACCCGCTTCCGCCTGCCCGCCGACAATGAGGTGATCTGCACCCTGCATGACGACCGCGTGCGCCCGCTGGCGGCTGAGATGAGCAACACCCGCTCGGCTGCCGCGCTGGAGCTTTGGCGGCCGCATCTGGAGGGCGCTCTGGTCGCCATCGGCAACGCGCCCACGGCGCTGTTCCACCTGCTGAACATGCTGGAAGACCCCGACTGCCCGCGCCCTGCCGCCATCATCGGCTGCCCGGTGGGCTTTGTCGGCGCGATGGAATCCAAGGACGCGTTGTGGGAGGCACAGCCCGTGCCGTCCTGCATCGTCAAGGGCCGTCTGGGCGGCAGCGCCATCACCGTGGCCGCAATCAACGCCATCGCGAGCCGCGCCGAATGAGCGTAGGTAAAATCTACGGCGTGGGCCTCGGCCCCGGCGACCCGGATCTGATGAGCGTCCGGGCCGACCGGCTGCTGCGCAATGCCCGCCACGTGGCGTTTTTCCGCAAGTCGGGCCGCAGCGGTCAGGCGCGCAAGATCGTCAACGGCATGATACCCGGAGACGCGGTGGAATTCCCAATGGAATACCCTGTTACCACGGAAATTCCCGTGACAGACCCGCGCTACAACGAATTGCTCGCCGCTTTCTACGAAGACTGCGCACGACATCTGAAAACGCTAGCCGACAAAGGCGAGGACGTTGTTGTTCTGTGTGAGGGTGATCCGTTCTTCTACGGGTCATTCATGCATCTTTACAGCCGCTTACGCGATGAAGCTGATGTAGATGTGGTGCCTGCAATCACTGGCATGTCCGGCGCGTGGACGGCAACGGGCGACCCGATCACATGGGGCGATGATGTGCTGACCGTGCTGGTCGGAACCTTGCCCGAAGATGATCTGGCGCGACGTATGGCGCAAACCGATGCGTTGGTTGTGATGAAGATCGGGCGCAATATCGACAAGGTCAAACGGGCGCTGAAGACTGCCGGTCTTTTTGACCGGGCCTGGATCGTCGAGTTTGCGCAGATGCCCAATCAACGCGTGCGGAAACTGTCCGAGGACGGGGACGGCATTACCCCTTATTTCTCGATTATCATCGTGCATGGCCAAGGACGCAGACCATGAGCGGGTGGGTCAAGATCGCCGGCCTGGGCCCCGGTGATGAACAACTGGTGACGCCCGAAGTATCCGCAGCGCTGGCCGAGGCTACTGATGTTGTCGGCTACATTCCGTATGTTGCCCGTGTGGCTGACCGTGAGGGATTAACCCTGCATGCCAGCGACAACCGGGTCGAAATCGACCGGTCCCAACATGCGTTGCAAATGGCGGCTGAGGGGAAGCGCGTGGTCGTGGTGTCGTCGGGTGATCCGGGCGTGTTTGCCATGGCGGCGGCAGTGTTCGAGGCGATGGAAAACGGGCCGCGTGAATGGCGTGATATTCCGGTGGACGTACTGCCGGGCATCACCGCGATGCTGGCCGCCTCGGCCCGTGTCGGTGCGCCTTTGGGCCATGACTTTTGCGCCATTAACCTGAGCGACAACCTCAAGCCATGGTCCCTGATCGAAAAGCGCCTGCGCCTTGCGGCACAGGGCGATTTCGCCATGGCGTTCTATAATCCGCGCTCAAAGTCCCGCCCGGAAGGTTTTGTAAAAACGCTGGAAATCCTGCGGGAAGAATGTGAGCCAGAACGCTTGATCCTGTTCGCACGGGCCGTGACTCGGGTGGATGAAGCGATCCGAATCTCAACGCTGGCCGAGGCGACACCGGATATGGCCGACATGCAGACGGTTGTGATTGTCGGATCCTCTCTGACGCGCGTGATCGAACGCGACGGCGCGCCGATTGTCTACACGCCAAGGTTCACTCTGGCCGAGGGTCAGGGATGAGCCAGCCAGTCCAGAACTTGCGCGACCGAGGACAGTTCCTGCCGGGGCGGCAGGCTGGGCCGGTCGATCATCAGGACTGGCACGCCCAGCGCCCGCGCGGCGTCCAGCTTGGCGCGCGCGCCGGTGCCGCCGGCGTTTTTCGAAATCACCAGTTCGGTGGCGTGGCGTTTCATCAGCGCAAGATCGCCCTCAACCGTGAACGGCCCGCGCGAGACGACAATATCGGCGTTTGGCAGCGGCACATTGTCAGGTTCGTCAACCAGCCGCAGCAAATAGTCATGCTGGGGTTGCGCGGCAAAATCCTGCAGGTGCATCCGGCCCACAGCCAGAAAGACGCGCCGAGCGGGGCCTGCCAGTGCTGCAACGGCCGCCGGAATGTCCGGAACATGCTGCCAGCGGTCGTCGTGCTGCGGAATCCAGGCCGGTCGGGTCAACGCAACCAGCGGAACACCTGCGGCTTCGCAGGCGGCGATGGCATTCCGGCTCATCTGCGCGGCAAAGGGATGCGTTGCGTCCACGACATGCGTGATCGCGTTGTCGCGGATATAGCTGTGCAGTCCGTCGGCCCCTCCGAACCCGCCGACGCGCACCGGCAAAGGTTGCGGGCGAGGATTGTCCACACGCCCGGCGTAAGAGTAGATTGCGCGCACCCCCCTTTCGGCAAGGCTGCGGGCCAGTGCATTGGCTTCGGTCGTGCCGCCAAGAAGCAGGAGGTTGGGCATGATTAAGGCTCCGTGGCTGACCATTCTGGGGCTGGGCGAAGATGGACTGGATGGCCTGCCGCCCGCAAGTCGTCAAGTGCTGGATCGGGTCGAGGTCGTCATGGGCCCGCCCCGTCATCTGTCGCTGATCCCCGAAACACAGGCTGAACGGATCGAATGGCCCGTGCCGTTTGCCGATGGCATCCCGATACTGACGGGTCTGCGCGGGCGGCCAACGGTTGTGCTGGCCTCGGGCGATCCGTTCTGGTTCGGTGCGGGATCGGTCATTGCCAGAACCTTTGACGCGGGTGAATGGACTGCCCTGCCCGGTCAATCCACCTTTTCGCTGGCCGCTGCCCGGTTGGGTTGGCCGCTGGAAAGTACGCTGACCTTTGGGCTGCACGCCGCGCCGCTGACCCGGCTGAGACCGCATCTGGCGGCGGGGTTGCGTGCCATTTTGCTGCTGCGCGATGGCAAGGCGGTGGCTGAATTGGCCACCTATCTGACCGAGACCGGTTTCGCCGACAGCGCGCTGCATGTGATGCAAGCCCTGGGCGGGCCACGCGAAAACACGCAGACCGTGACACTGACCGAAGCCTTGCTGGGCACGTTCGATCACCCGGTCTGTGTTGGGCTTGAGGTCACCGGCCCCGGACTGGCTTTCCCCAAAGCAAGCGGAAAACCGGACGACATCTTTGAAACGGATGGTCAGATCACCAAGCGGCCCATCCGGGCGCTGACCCTGTCCGCGATGGCACCGCTACGGGGCGAGCATCTGTGGGACATCGGTGGCGGTACCGGTTCGATCAGCATCGAGTGGCTGATGTGCGACCCGACCCTGACCGCAACCTCGATCGAGCCGCTGGCCGAGCGTGCAGACCGAATTAGGCGCAACGCGGACACGTTGGGGCAGGATCGGCTGGAGGTCGTTCATGGCACCGCGCCCGATGCTCTGCCGGGCTTGGCCATGCCTGATGTGGTTTTTATTGGCGGCGGGCTGTCCGAGGCTTTGCTGGTCTGGCTGCGCGACAACCTGAAACCGGGCACGCGGCTGGTCGCCAATGCCGTGACGCTGGAAAGCGAGGCTTTGCTCGCCCAATGGCACGAGGCCCTTGGCGGCGACTTGCTGCGGATTGAATTGGCGCAGGCGGGCGCTCTGGGCCCCCGCCGCGGATGGAAATCCGCCTATCCGGTGGTGCAGTGGAGCGTGACCCTATGATCGTCGCCGGTCTTGGTTTTTCCAGCTCCGCCACGGTGGACAGCCTGAAGGCGGCCTATGATCAGGCGTCCTCGGGCCATGCCGTGGATGCGCTGGCGACGGTCGCGGACAAGGACGGCCACGCCGCGTTGGACGCCTTTGCGGCAATCGTCGACCTGCCCTTGCACCTTGTTGCACCCGCTGACCTGGCCGGACAGCGCACCCTGACATGCTCAGCCCGCAGCGGCGCCAGCTATGGCACCGGCAGCGTGGCCGAAGCATCCGCTTTGGCTGCCGCCGGGTTCGGCGCGCGGCTGCTTACACCCAGACACATCTCAGACGACCGGCTGGCCACGTGTGCCATTGCCATCGGAGGACAGACATGACCGTTCATTTCATTGGTGCCGGGCCGGGTGCCGCCGACCTGCTGACCCTGCGCGGGCGCGATATCATCGCCTCTTGCCCGGTGTGCCTTTATGCGGGCTCGCTGGTGCCGGAGGAGATCCTGAGCCATTGCCCCGAAGGCGCGAAGATCGTGAACACCGCGCCGATGGATCTGGACCAGATCATGGCCGAGATTGAAGCGGCCCATAAAGCGGGGCAAGACGTGGCCCGGCTGCATTCAGGCGATCTGTCGGTCTGGTCGGCAATGGGGGAACAGATCCGTCGTTTGAAAGAGATGGGCATTCCGGTCAGCGTCACGCCCGGTGTGCCGTCTTTTGCCGCGGCGGCGGCGGCTCTGGGCACTGAACTGACCTTGCCCGGACTCGCGCAATCGGTGGTGCTGACCCGCACGCCGGGACGTGCATCTTCCATGCCCGAAGGTGAGACGTTGGAGAACTTCGCCCGCACCGGGGCCACGCTGGCCATTCACCTTTCGATTGGCAATCTGGACAAGGTTATCGCTGACCTGACCCCGGCCTACGGCGCGGATTGCCCGGTGGCCGTTGTCTATCGCGCCAGTTGGCCGGATGAGCGGATCATCCGCGCGACCTTGGAAACGTTGAAAGATGCACTGGATGAGGGCATCTCGCGCACTGCACTGATCATGGTCGGACCAGCGCTGGCGGGCGAAGGGTTCGACGAAAGCTGCCTGTATTCCAAGTCCTATGACCGCCGGTATCGCCCGCAAAGCGCGGACAGCCCGTGGTCAAGCTGGAGCCACGGTGATGACTAATCCTCCGGGCATTCTGATCTCGGCCCCGTCTTCGGGAACCGGGAAGACCACCGTAATGCTGGGTCTGCTGCGTGCACTGACCGAGGACGGCCTGACCGTGCAACCGTTCAAAAGTGGCCCCGACTATATCGACCCGGCCTTTCACCGGGCGGCGGCAGGACGGGCCTCGTTCAACCTCGACAGTTGGGCGATGGGCGATCCGCTGTTGAACGCGATCTCTGCGCAGGCGGACGGGGCGGATATTGTGGTCGCCGAAGGCTCGATGGGGTTGTTTGATGGCGTCGCGAAGCCCGGAGAACTGGGGCATGGCTCCAGCGCCGAGACAGCGCAGCGGATGGGCTGGCCGGTGGTGCTGGTGCTGGATGTGGGCGGACAGGCGCAATCGGCGGCGGCGACGGCGCTGGGGTTCAAGATGTACAACCCCGATCTGCCCTTTGCCGGCGTGATCCTGAACCGCTGTGCCAGCCCGCGCCACGAGCGTCTGACCCGCCTGGGCATGGAGCGCGCAGGCCTGCCGGTTCTGGGCGTGCTACCAAGACGCGGTGATCTGACCCTGCCCGAGCGGCATCTGGGCCTGATCCAGGCCGTTGAGCACCCCGATCTGGAAAGCGCCATCGCCGGATATGCGGCCTTCCTGCGTGAGCATGTAGATCTGGAAGCGATCAAGCGGGCGGCCTCCTCAGGCCCGGCTGGGCCATCGTCAGCCGCGCTGCCGCGCCCCCCGGCCCAGCGAATTGCATTGGCGCGGGATGCGGCATTTTCCTTTACCTACCCACATTTGCTGGAAGGCTGGCGCAGGGCTGGGGCCGAGGTGTTGCCCTTCTCGCCTTTGGCGGATGAAGCTCCGGCGACGGATGCCGATCTGGTCTGGTTGCCGGGTGGATACCCTGAGTTACATGCGGGCACTCTGGCCGCTGCTGATACCTTCCTGACCGGAGTGCGTCGCCACGCCGAAACCAAACCGGTTCACGGCGAATGCGGCGGGTACATGGCGTTGGGCGAAGGGTTGATCGACAAGGACGGCACGCGGCATAAGATGGCTGGACTGCTTGGGCTGGTCACATCCTACGAAAAGCGCAAATTCAATCTGGGCTATCGCCGGGCTGAACTGCTCGCCCCGATGCCGGGACTTGCGGCAGGGACAGCCCTGCGGGGGCATGAGTTCCACTATTCCTCGATTATCGAACAGCCCGATGCCCCCTTGGCGCGGGTGTTTGATGCCGAGGGAACCGAAGGTCCCCAAACTGGATCAGTGCGCGGCAACGTCACCGGCACGTTCTTTCACCTGATTGCCGAGGCCTCGGCATGAGCGGTTTTGTCTCTTTCGTAGGCTCAGGCCCCGGCGACCCGGAGCTGTTGACGCTCAAGGCCGTGGACCGGATGCAAAAGGCCGACGCGGTGCTGTTCGATGACCTGAGCAGTGGGCCGATTCTGACGCATGCGCGCGAGGATGCGGATCTGGTCGGCGTCGGTAAACGCGCCGGACGCCCCTCGCCCAAGCAGGATCACGTGAGCCGCCTGTTGGTCGAATATGCGCAGACCGGTCAGCGCGTGGTGCGGTTGAAATCCGGCGATGGCGGGCTGTTCGGGCGGCTGGAGGAGGAACTGGTGGCATTGCGCGAGGCCGGGATCGAGTACGAGGTCATTCCGGGCATCCCCTCGGCTGTCGCAGCAGCCGCCGCTGCTGGTATCCCGCTGACACGTCGCCTGACGGCACGTCGGGTGCAATTTGTCACCGGCCATGATGTCAGCGGGCAGTTACCGGACGATCTGAACCTGTCCGCTTTGGCCGACGGAATGGCCACAACGGTGGTCTTCATGGGCAAGCGCACCTTTCCCCTGCTGGTCGAGGCGCTGCATGCGCATGGCCTGCCATTGGACACGCCCGCGCTTATGGCGGAATCCGTGTCGACCCCCGAACAGGTGCTGCATCGATCCACCATCGGTGCGCTTGCGGACTCGCTGAAATCCGAAATCGGCACGGCCCCTGCCCTGATCCTTTATGGTCCATTGGCGGAGTTGGATGATGTATGATCTGACCCTGATCGGGATCGGCACCGGCAACCCCGATCATGTGACCCGGCAAGGCATTGAGGCAATCCGCGAGGCCGATCTGATCCTGATCCCGCGCAAGGGTGAGAACAAGGCCGATCTGGCCGGGCTGCGCGAAGAGATCATCGCCACGGTCACGGACACCTCGCCGCAGATCGCCTATTTCGACATTCCCAAACGGCGGTCCGACGACGGTTATCTGCAAGGCGTGGATGAGTGGCACGACGCAATTGCGCTGCGCTGGCAAAAGGCGATCTCGGCCCATCCGACGGCCAGCAAGGTTGCCCTGCTGATCTGGGGCGACCCGTCGCTTTATGACAGTTCTTTGCGCATTGCGGCCCGGCTGAATCCGCAGCCGAACAAGCGGGTGATCCCGGGCATCACCGCGTTGCAAGCGCTGACGGCGGCCCACGCAATCCCGATCAACGAGATCGGTGCGCCTTATGTCGTCACCACGGGGCGACGTTTGCGGGACGAAGGTTGGCCCCCGGGCGCATCGAATGTCGCCGTCATGCTGGATGGAGAATGTTCGTTCCAGTCACTGGAGATGGCAGATTATGACATCTGGTGGGGCGCCTATGTCGGAATGAAGGAAGAGATTCTGATCCATGGGCCTCTGGCCGACGTGGCCGAAGAGATTCTGGCCAATCGCGCCAGACATCGGGCCGCACATGGATGGATCATGGATATCTATCTGTTGAAGCGACGCGCTGACTAACAGGTAACGGCACAAGAATGTGAGTGCGCCGACACGCGAATTCTGGCATCAAGCAGGCAGCCAAGTTGACGGAGGGCCTGCGATGAAACCTGTCGTTGCGTTTGCGTGTTTGCTGGCTCTGCCCGCCTTTGCGGATGAGCCTTTGCCCGGATGGGCCGTGTTTGACAGCAAAAAATCCTATGAGGCGCTGGTCGCTGACACGAAAGCGGCAGTGAAAGCCAATGGGCTGATCGTGGTCACGCAGGCCGGTCCGACCAAGGCCGCTGCGGCGCGTGGGATTACCATCCCCGGCAACCGCGTGATCGGCGTGTTCAACAACGATTTTGCCGTGCGCGTTCTGGAAACCTCGACCGCTGCGATGATCGAAGCGCCGATCCGGTTTTACGTCACCGAAAATGACGATGGCACGGCGACCTTGTCTTACAAAACACCCAGCTTTGTCTTCCAGCCTTACGCTGACGAAGGCGGCGCGGCGCTGTCTTCGATTGCCGAAGAATTGGACGCAAAGTTTCAATCCATCGCGGATTCCGCAGTCAAATAGTCACACTGGCGTGATCCGGCTTGCCTCTGTTAGGGATGTCAGACATTTGCTTCCCATTGGCTAATTCGGAGCATGACTGATGCAGGACCTGTCCCCCCGCGCTGCGGACCTTCTGGCCCAACGGCTGTACGAGGCGGGTTGCCGCCACGCATTCGGGATGCCGGGCGGCGAGGTTCTGACGCTGGTTGATGCGCTGGAAAAGGCGGGCATCACCTTCCATCTGACCAAGCACGAAAACGCCGCGGGCTTCATGGCCGAGGCCGTGCATCACCGCGACGGCGCGCCCGCCATTCTGGTTGCGACCATCGGGCCGGGTGCGATGAACGGGATCAACGTGGTGGCCAATGCGTTTCAGGACCGGGTGCCGATGATCGTGCTGACCGGCTGTGTGGATGCAGACGAGGCGCTGACCTATACCCATCAGGTCATGGACCATTCACAGGTCTACCGCTCGATCACCAAGGCCACCTATGTGATGACCGCCGAAGGCGCGGATATCATTGCGGATAAGGCAGTCTCTCTGGCCAATCAGCCCCGCCCCGGCCCGGTCCATATCGACGTGCCAATCTCGGTTGCGGATGCGCGTATGTCTTCGCCCAAACGCCGCCGCCTGGCCAAGGTGGCGGCTGTAGCCCCGGAAGGCGACTGCCTGTCCAAGGCCCGCCGCTGGGTGGCCGAGGCCGAACGTCCCGTCGCGATCATCGGGCTGGATGTGCTGTATGACGACTCGCGCAGTGTGGTTCAGGCGTTTCTAGAACATTTCAGCATTCCTTTTGTCACCACTTACAAGGCAAAGGGCGTGATCCCCGAGGATCACCCTTTGTGTCTGGGCGGCGCGGGGCTGTCGCCTCTGGCCGACAAACATCTGGTGCCGCTGATCGAACAGTCCGATCTGGTTCTGTGCCTTGGCTATGACCCCATCGAAATGCGCCCCGGCTGGCGCGAGATCTGGGATCCGGACGAAAAGCGCGTCATCGACATCTCGGCCGTGGTGAACGATCACTACATGCATCAGGCCGGCCTGAATCTGGTGGCCGATACCGGCCAGACGCTGGAGGCGATTGCCAAAGGCAACCCGGCCCGCGCCACGTGGCCCGGTGGAGAGCCCGCTCAGGTCAAGGCCGCGCTGGCGCAAGCCTTCCCGCAGGACGACGATTGGGGGCCTGCGGGTGTGATCGCCGAAACCCGCGCCGTGCTGCCCGGCAACACGCTGGCCTCGGCCGATAGCGGCGCACACCGCATCCTGCTGAGCCAGATGTGGGAGTGCCAAGAGCCGCGCGGGCTGATCCAATCTTCTGCTTTGTGCACAATGGGTTGCGCCCTTCCGATGGCGATGGGCCTGAGCTTGGCCGAACCCGACCGCCCGGTGATCAGCTTTTCGGGCGATGCAGGGTTCTTGATGATCGCCGGAGAGCTGTCGACCGCTGCCGAAATGGGCGGAAATCCGATCTTTCTCGTGTTCGTCGACGCCTCGCTGGCGCTGATCGAATTGAAGCAACGCCAGCGCCAGATGGGCAACCGGGGCGTCGATTTCGACCGTCACGACTTTGCCGCCATGGGCCGCGCCTTTGGCGGCTATGGACATACCGTGCGCAACCGCGCAGAACTGCGCGCAGCATTGAACGAGGCGATGAAGGCCGACCGCTTTACTGTGATCGCCGCCGAGATTGATCGTGGAGGGTATGATGGCCGCATCTGAAGGACCGCTGAAGGGCGTCAAGGTTCTGGACCTGTCGCGCATTCTGGCCGGACCGACCTGCACGCAATTGCTGGGCGATCTGGGTGCAACCGTCATCAAGATCGAAAACCCCGCGACCGGCGGGGACGATACGCGGCAATGGGGCCCTCCGTATGTTGCGGATGGGGATGGCAACCGCTCGGACCTGAGCGCCTATTTCATGTCGGCCAACCGCAACAAGAAATCCGTTGCCATCGACATCGCAACGCCCGAGGGACAGGCTGAAATCAAACGCCTTGCCTCGCATGCCGATATTCTGATCGAGAACTTCAAGCCCGGCGGGCTGGCGAAATACGGGCTGGATTACAACAGCTTGTCTCAGGATCTTCCGGGACTCGTCTATTGCTCAATCTCCGGATACGGGCAGACCGGACCCAATTCCAGCAAGCCCGGTTATGACCTGATGGCGCAAGGCTATGGTGGGATCATGTCGCTGACCGGCGATACCGATGGCGCGCCGATGAAAGTGGGTGTTGGCATCGCCGATGTCATGTGCGGCATGTATGCGACTGTCGGCATTCTGGCGGCGCTGCGTCACCGCGATCTGACCGGCGAAGGCCAGCAGATCGATCTGGCGCTGGTGGATTCGCAGGTGGCCTGGCTGATCAATGAGGGCGTGAACTATCTGACCTCGGGCGATGTGCCCCAGCGGCGTGGCAACGGGCATCCCAATATCGTGCCTTACGAGGTTTACGAAACCTCCGATGGCCACGTGATTCTGGCAGTTGGCAATGACAGCCAGTTCCGCCGCTTCTGCGATTTCATCGGCCATTCCGAACTGGCCAACGATCCGCGTTTTGCAACCAACCCCGCGCGGCTTGAACATCGCGATGCGCTGAACGCGGTGCTGCGTCCGGCAATGAAATCCCAGGCAACAGCCACGGTGATTTCCGAGCTTGAAACCCGCAAGGTGCCGGTTGGCCCGGTGCGGACGCTGGATAAGGTTTTTGCCTCGGATCAGGTGGCAGCCCGCGGCATGCAGATCGCCATGCAGGCCGATCCTGCCGAGGTGAAACTGATCGGGAATCCCCTGAACCTGTCACGCACGCCTGTAACATATCGGCATGCCCCGCCGGTGTTTGGTGCGGATACTGATGCAGTTTTAGGCGCTGAAAACCCCTTCGAAGACTGAAACACTTGCCCATTTCGGCGGCAAGTTGCTGAAACATGCCCTTGAATCGGCGGTTTTTTTCAATTTTTACACACACGGCTTTTCACCAATTCGAGAGCAGGGTCGATACTGTTACGACGCGCCCGCACACTCTGATAAATCGAACAGTGTCAAATATCGCAATCAGATTGGACCCAAGTATGAAACAAGACGTTTTTGGACAATTGAACACCCTCAGCCACCCGGCAGCCGTCGAAGCGTGGGATGGTGTTCTGCTTGGGTTCATGGCGCACGCGGCAATCACCCCTCAGCATCTGGGCAAGGTGCTCGAGCTTGAGCCGGACTTCGCATTGGGTCATGCGATCAAGGGTCTGTTCATGGTTCTGCTGGGTCGGCGCGAGATGTTGCCCGTCGCGACCGAGGCTTTGGCCGCAGCCAACACCGCAATGACACGCCAGACCGTGTCGGCGCGTGAGAAGCTGTATGTCGATGCCTTGTCGCTCTATCTAGCCGACCTGCCCTCGCAAGCTGTGCAGAAATTCGAAGAGGTCCTGCGCGCCCATCCGACCGACACGCTGGCGATGAAACTCAGCCACGCGACACGGTTTGTGCTGGGAGACGCGGCGGGAATGCGTCGGTCGATTGAACGGGTTCTGCCCGCCTACGAGCCGGATCATGCCGGACGCGGCTATCTGCTGGGCTGCCATTCCTTCGCGCTGGAAGAAACTGGCGCCTATGAAAAGGCCGAGATTGCCGGTCGACAGGCCCTGTGGATGGTGTCGGACGATGCCTGGGGTCTGCATGCTGTCGCTCACGTCCACGAGATGACAGGCAACGCGCAACTGGGTCTGGACTGGCTTGCCGGGCGCGAGGACGCCTGGGCGCATTGCAACAACTTTCGCTATCACGTCTGGTGGCACAAGGCGCTGATGCATCTGGATCTGGGTCAGGTCGATCAGGTGATGGCGCTGTATGATCAGCATATCCGCAAGGACAAGACGGATGATTATCGCGACATCTCGAACGCGACCTCGCTGCTGTCGCGGTTGGAGCTTGAGGGCATCGATGTCGGCAACCGCTGGGAAGAACTGGCTGATCTCAGCGCGGCGCGGACCGAGGATGGCTGCCTGATCTTCGCCGACTTGCACTACCTGCTGGCGCTGACCGGTGACAACCGCGCAGACGCGACGGGAAAAATGTTGCAGCGCATTCAGAAGGATGCGCAGCGCAATCAGGGGGACACCCCGATCCGCATGTCCGATCCGGGCATTGCTGCCGCCAAGGGCCTAGAGGCCTTCGGTGACGGGCTTTATGGCGCGGCCTTCGATTTCCTGTCGACAGCGCGCGCTGGCATGCAAATGGCAGGTGGCAGCCACGCACAACGTGATGTATTCGAGCGCATCACAATCGATTCCGGCCTGCGCGCCGGGCGTCTGGACGCGGTGGAGCGCATCCTGGACGACCGGCGCGCCAAACGTGCCGGGGGCGAGGACAATTACGCACTTGCGCGCCGCGCCCTGATCGACGCGGCCCGCGACAGCGGAGACGCTCAAAGCGTCCCGGCCGAATAACAAAGAGACCAAGAAGGACAGAAAACGTATGGCGACTGCATCGCCCGCTTCTGATTTTGCGCCTGTGGCGGCCCCGGTGGCCGCTCCGGCAACCGTGCGCGACCCGCGACTGGATTTCTATCGCGGCATCGCGATGTTCATCATTCTGGTTGCCCATATCCCCGGCAACCCCTGGACAAGCTGGATTCCGGCGCGCTTCGGGTTTTCCGACGCTACCGAGATCTTTGTGTTCTGTTCCGGCATGGCCTCGGCCATCGCCTTTGGCGGCGCGTTCCTGCGCAAGGGCTGGTGGATGGGCACCGCCCGCGTGGCGTTCCGCATTTGGCAGGTCTATTGGGCGCATATCTGTCTGTTCTTTTTTGTGGCCATGACAATGGCCGCGCTTGATAATTCCGGCCTGTTTACAAAGAATTACGTCTCGTCCCTGAACCTGCAGCATTTCTTCAACGATCCGCTGCCACAGATGGTCGGGATTTTCACCCTGACCTATGTGCCCAACTACTTTGACATCCTGCCGATGTATCTGGTTGTGCTGGCGATGATGCCGCTGTTCATGGCGTTGTCGCGTATCGGGTTCTGGGCCGTCGCGCTGGCTTCGGTGTCGATCTGGCTGGTGGCTCAGACCGGCGCGCTTGCCCTTCCGGCCGAACCTTGGTCGGACCGGCAATGGTTCTTCAACCCGTTCGGCTGGCAGTTGCTGTTCTTCACCGGCTTTGCCTTCATGCGCGGCTGGATCCCGGCCCCGCCGGTGTCAAAAACACTGATCTGGGCGGCGATTGCGTTTCTGGTTCTGTCCGCGCCTATCGGGTCGTGGAAAGTGTTCTTGTGGGTGCAATCTGCAGCCCCCGGCCTGGCCGAAGAAATCCGCGAGATCTGGCCCCTGACCAAGGAACTGCGCGGCAAGACCGAGTTCGGCCTGTTCCGTTACATCCACTTCCTGTCGCTGGCCTATCTGGGCTGGGTCGTCGCGGGTGAACATGGCCACCGCCTGATCGCCTCGGGCCACAGTGTCGGCGCGCGGGTTTGGCAGGTGGTGCTGAAGCTGGTGACTAAAGTCGGCCAGCAATCCCTTGCCGTATTCGTCTTCTCGATGGCGGCAGCCCGTCTGATCGGCGTTGCGCTGGATCAGGCTGGGCGGGATGGCGCCACCGTTTTCGCCGCCAACATGATTGGCTTTGCCATGATCATCGCAGTGGCCTATCTGGCCGGCTGGTTCAAATCTCATCCGTGGAAATCTAAGAAATGACTTTGACGCGCCGCGCATTTCTGGCCTCAACCTCCGCACTGTTTCTGGCGCCGGCCACCTTTGCCTCGGGCGGGGACGTGCCGTTTGACCGCGATCATGTGATCGAGCTGGCCCGTGAACTGGCCAGCCGCCCCTTTGCCGAGCGCGAGATGGTGCCGCAGGAATGGCAGGACCTGACGTACCAGCAATACCGCTCGATCCGGTTCCGATTGGATCGCGCCCTTTGGTACGAGACCGAGACCCCCTTCAACGTCGATTTCTTCACGCCGGGCCTGTACTTCCCGCGCACGGTCAAAGTGTCGACGGTGGAGAATGGCATGACCAAACCGGTGGCCTTCGATCTTGCGATGTTCGACAAGTCGGATGAGGTTCCGACCCTGCCTATCGACGACACGCTGGGCTTCTCGGGCCTGCGCCTGCGCACCGAAATGCACCGCCCCGGCAAAACAGATGAGTTCTGCGTCTGGCAGGGGGCCAGCTATTTCCGCGCCATCGGCCTGCACGAGGTTTACGGTCTGTCCGCCCGCGGTCTGGCGCTGAAAACCGGCGATCCGGATGGTGAGGAATTCCCGGAATTTATCCGCTTCTGGCTGGAACGCCCGGAACCGGGCCAGCGCAACATGGTGGTCCACGCGTTGATGGACAGCCCCAGCGTGACCGGGGCCTATCGTTTCAACGTTACCGCCGGTGCCGACTGCATCATGGATGTCGAAGCCACCCTGTTCCCGCGCACCGAGCTGGATCACGTCGGCATCGCGCCTGGAACCTCGATGTTCCTGTTTGATCAGACCAACCACAGCCGGTTCGACGATTTCCGCCCCGCCGTGCACGACAGTGACGGGTTGCTGATCCGCAATGGCGCGGGTGAGGTTATCTGGCGGCCTCTGGCCAACCCGACGCGCCTGCAAATCTCATCTTTCGTGGACACCAACCCCAAAGGGTTTGGTCTTATGCAGCGCAAGCGCGAATTCTCGGACTATGCGGATCTTGAGGCGAATTATCACAAGCGCCCCAGCCTGTGGGTCGAACCGGGGGATGACTGGGGCAAGGGCACCGTCACACTGGTCGAGATTCCGGCCGATCAGGAAATCTATGACAACATCGTTGCCTATTGGCGTCCGGCGGAACCCTATGCTGCAGGCAGTCAGGTGGACCTCAGCTATCGCCTGATCTGGGGTGAAGAGCCGCAGCGCACCTCGATGCCGCGTGTCATCAACACGGCGATGGGTGAGAATACCTTTGGCGAAGGCCGTCTGGCCGTGATCGATTTCGAACCCAGCGAGTTGTTCGACGATCTGGACGCCATTCGCATTTTTGCCAATTCGCCCCATGCCGAAACCTCGGACGGCGTGTTGCAACGCAACCCGGACACAGGCGGTGTGCGTCTGGCCTTCTCGTTCCAGCCCGGCGACCGCGATTATGTTGAACTGCGCGCGCAGCTGCTGGTGGGCAAGCAACCGGCCTCCGAAGTCTGGCTGTACCGTTGGACCACATGAGCCGCGATCTGCATATCATGCCGCCCGAGGCGCCCTTGGCCATGCCCGCGCAGGATTTCCGCGCGGGGTTCCGCGATGCCGGGGTGCCGTCGGGCAAACGCCGATCCGCCGGGTTCTGGCGCGCGCTGGCCTTTTCGCCCGCCATGGCGGCAACGCTGGGCCTGCTCTGGGTCATGAGCGACTGGTTCGGGGCCGAGGGGATCAATCTGGTCGAAGGCATTCTGCTGGCACTGATCTCGTTCAACTTCTTCTGGATTTCCTTCACCGTCTGCACGGTGCTTCTGGGCATGATTTCCCTGTCCCGGCAGGACCGTCCGGTCAGACGCGAACGCGCGCAACCGTTGCGCGTGGCCCTGTTGATGCCGACCTATAATGAGGTCCCGTGGTTCGTACTGGGCAATGCCCGCACCATGCTGGAAGAACTGCGCGCGCGCGGTGGTCAGCATGAATACGCGATGTTCATCCTGTCGGACACGCGCGACCCGGATATCGCCGCGCAAGAGCAAGCCAGTATCGAAGCGCTGCGCACGACCTTGGCCCAGGACCTGAAGCTCTACTACCGCCGCCGTCCGCAAAACACGGACCGCAAGGTTGGCAATATCGCCGATTGGGTCAGCCGCTGGGGCGCGGATTGGGACGCGATGCTGGTTCTGGACGCCGACAGCCTGATGACCGGCCGCGCCATTGCCCGCCTGACGGATTCGCTGGCGCGCGACCCCGGCGCGGGGCTGATCCAAAGTTACCCGCAACTGATCGGCGCGCAGTCCGTTTTTGCCCGGATGCAGCAGTTTGCCAATGGCGTTTACGGCATCGCCTTTGCCGAAGGTCTGGCCCGCTGGTGCGGGCAAGAGGGCAATTATTGGGGCCACAACGCCATCATTCGCACCAAGGCCTTCGCCACTTGTGCCGGTCTGCCCAAGCTGCGGTCCTTGACCGGGCAGGAAAAGCTGATCATGAGCCACGATTTCGTCGAGGCCGGTCTACTGCGCCGCGCCGGATGGGCTGTGCGGTTCCTGCCGCGCATCCGGGGGTCTTACGAAGAAACCCCGCCCACCCTCATCGACCACGCCATGCGGGATCGCCGCTGGTGTCAGGGCAACCTGCAGCATCTGAAACTTCTGGGCTCGCGCGGGTTCCGCTCGGTCTCGCGGTTTCACATGTTCCATGGGGCGGTTGGATATCTGATGTCGCCACTGTGGTTTGCGCTGCTGCTGATGTGGGCGCTGATCGGTCAGGGCGAAGAGGCCTCGGTTCTGCATTACTTCAGCCCCGATAATCCGCTGTTCCCGCAATGGCCCGAAATGACCGAGACGCGCCACGTGCTGATCATTCTGGTCATGTACGCCATGCTGCTGGCCCCCAAGGTTCTGGGCGTCGTCGCCCTGCCCCTCAGCGGTGTGCGCTATTCGGATTTCGGCGGCTGGCGGCGGTTCTTCACCTCGTTCCTGTTCGAAGTCATCTTGTCGATCCTCTATGCACCGATCCTGATGGTGCAGCAGATGATTGCCGTGTTCCGCACCGCCCTGGGCTTGCAAAAGGGCTGGTCGCCGCAAGCACGCGATGGCGGCAGCTATTCCTTGCGCACCCTGATCCTGTGCCACACGCTGGAAACTATCAGCGGCATCGCGCTGAGCGTTGGCATTCTGGCCGGATTGGTCTCGGTCTGGCTCGCCCCGATTGCGATCAGCCTTGCGCTGGCGATCCCGCTGTCCGCGCTCAGCGGCGTGTCCGCAGGCACCGCCCGCCGCATGGTTGGCATGCGCGAGGATTTTGCCGAACCGGCCATCACCCGCTCGGCCCGTCGTCACCGGGATGAATTGAAGCGGCTGATCGAAGGCAAAGGCACAATGACCCCGGCGGAGTAATCAGCCGCCGGGCAACCCCTCGTACCAGTCCAGCATCATGTCAGCCCAGCCACTTGGCACGTTGTGACCGCCGGGAAACAGCGCAAATTCCAGCGCACTGCCTTCGGCGCACCCCATCCAGTTGCGCCGCATGAACTGCCCTGTGGTCGAAAACCCGCTGGGCTTCGTATCCTCGCATTCATTGGCGATGCGCCAGATTTCAAGCCCCGCAAAGATATCGCCCTGATGAAAGCGCCCGCCGCCCAGCAGACGCCCTTCCAACGGGACCACATTGTCGGTCCAGCCATGGGTGTGGAACATCCGAACCGGCCCTTCGCAGGCTTCGGGATGCGGACGCCAGAACCCGCCCGAGACGGGCACATAGGCCGAGAACGTATCGGGTGCCGCGCAGGCCAGGTAATTCACCATGAAGCCACCAGCCGAGAACCCGCCAAGTATCGCGCGTTCACTGTCGATGCCAAAGCGCGTGGCCGCATCTTCGACCGTTTCGCTAAGAAACGCGGTTTCATCGCGATCCCCGAAACCCGGATAGAAGTTCCAGCTTTTGGTGCCGCCCCTGTCCGGTCGTTCAAGCGCTTCCGGAGCCATGACGGCATAGCCACGCTCCAGCAATGGGTCCACCATGCTGCGATTGTTCATGGTTCCGGCACCGCTGCCCCCATAGCCATGCAGGAAAACCACCAATGGCGGGTTTTCGGCGTTGGGCAATTCTATGTGATATTCGCCCGACGGCGTCTGGCAGGTCCCTTGATCCGGACCACAATCGGCAAGGGCCGAGCTTCCTGCGCAAGCCAAACAAAAAGACAGCCAGTATTTCGTTTCCATTACGTCCCCTCGGTATAAGCTTCGACCGGCAACCCGGCGCGCACCCAGCCCGGCCCGGCGGCAGACCCCAGCATGCCTTCGGGCACATCGATGATATTGGTGAAACCCGCCTCGGTCAGTTGGTTGCTCAGCCGGGCTGAGCGGACCCCGCGGGCGCAGATCAGGGCAACGGGGGCGGATTGATCTCCGCCCGTCAACGTCGTCAAAGCCTGAACAAAATCGTCCCGCCGCATATCCAGAGGCTGCGCCCCCTGCCCGATGCCGGTTGCGCGCCATTCACGCGGCGTGCGGATATCCACCAGCAGAACATCGCCCGAAACCGCCTGTTGATGCGCCTGAGATACGTCCAGCTGACCACCAGAATAATCCTGCGGGATCAGACGATATTCCCGTATCGCAAACCCGGCTGCGATGGCGGCCCCGCCACCCAGCAAAACCCACCTTCGGGTCCGGTTTGTCCTGTCCGCCATGCGGCGCCCTCCTGCGCTGACGGGTGTTTTCTAACACAGCAGCGGGGCCGGTGCTGCGCGGAAAACCGGCCACCCGTTCAAGTTCGCGTCATTATTACGCAGGTTAATCACATCCGGAATACATCTTTTGAGGCCGTTCGAAACCTTGCAATTTTTGGACAGTCAATAAATTATCCTTACCAATTCAATCATATTGACCGCTCAGACCGGAGTATCGCACTTGTCCCTATTCCTCATCGCGGCCCTTCCCTTTATCGGAGCTGTGTTTCCAGCCCTCCTGATCCGGGCGGGACGAAACGCAGCCGCCTCGGCCGCTGGGTTGACCACCTTCCTGGCCCTGATGGGGTTGTTGATCCACATCCCCTCGGTCATGCGAGGTGAGGTCGTGACCGCCCGGTACGACTGGATACCGGGCCTGGGGCTGAACGCGAACTTCATGCTGGACGGGCTTGGTTTTCTGTTTGCCCTGCTGATCTTGGGCATCGGTCTGCTGATCATCCTCTATGCGCGGTTTTACCTGTCGCGCGAAGATCCGATGGGGCAGTTCTATACCTATCTGCTGCTGTTTCAGGGCGCGATGGTCGGGATCGTTCTGTCCGACAACATCCTGCTTTTGTTGATCTTCTGGGAGTTGACCTCGTTAAGTTCCTTCCTGCTGATCGGCTATTGGAAACACCTGCCCGAAGGCCGTCAGGGCGCGCGAATGGCACTGGCCGTCACCGGTGGCGGCGGGCTGGCGATGATCGCCGGGATGCTGATCCTGGGCAATATCGTGGGGTCCTACGATCTGAGTGTGATTCTGCAGAACAAGGAACTGATACAGGCATCGCCCTATTACATGCCCGCGCTGATCCTGATCCTGCTGGGCTGTTTCACCAAGTCGGCGCAGTTCCCGTTCCATTTCTGGCTGCCGCACGCGATGGCCGCACCGACGCCGGTTTCGGCCTATCTGCACTCGGCCACGATGGTGAAAGCGGGCCTGTTTCTGATGGCGCGGATGTGGCCGGTTTTGTCGGGCACCGATGCGTGGTTCTATATCGTTGCCACCACCGGTCTAGTAACCATGCTGCTTGGGGCGGTGATCGCGCTGTTCAAGGATGATCTGAAGGCGCTGCTGGCGTTTTCAACCGTCTCGCATCTGGGTTTGATCACCATGCTGCTGGGCTTTGGCACCAAGTTTGCCGCCGTGGCCGCCGTGTTCCACATCATCAACCACGCGACGTTCAAAGCCGCCTTGTTCATGACCGCCGGGATCGTCGATCACGAGACCGGAACGCGTGATGTCAAACGGCTGGGGGGTCTAAGGCACCTGATGCCGATCACCTTCACAATCGGCACAATCGCGGCACTGTCGATGGCCGGCCTGCCGCCGCTGAACGGGTTCCTCTCGAAAGAGATGATGCTGGAGGAAACCGTGCACACCACATGGCTGAACTCGCACTATCTGATGCCGGGTCTGGCCCTGCTGGCGGCGCTGTTTTCCGCCGCCTATTCCTTCCGTTTCGTCAGCCATGTGTTCCTTGGACCGCAGCGCGACGATTACCCCGCGCATCCGCATGATCCGCCTGTCGGGCTGTGGATTGCGCCGGCGTTCCTTGTGGTTCTGGTTGTGCTGATCGGCTTCTATTCCGCCGCTATCGTCGGCCCATTGGTGGCCGTTGTGTCCAGCGCTGTGATCGGGGGCGAGAAACTGCCCTATTACTCGCTGAAACTGTGGCACGGGTTTACTCCGGCGTTGTATATGTCGGTCGTGGCCACGCTGGGCGGTCTGTTCCTGTTGGCGCTGCACAAACGGGGCGAGTATGTGTGGAACGCTCTGCCCCGCCCCGAGGCCAAGGTGATTTTCGAGGCTATCATCAACGCCTTCACGCGCCTCAGCCAGTGGATTACGGATGAACTGCACAATGGGGTCCTGAGCCGCTACGCGATCATCTTTGTCGCCTTTACCGTAGGGCTTGGCTATTACGCCTATTCGACGGGAACCATCGGTGTCGAAACCCGTGTACCGATTCCCGCGCAGATCATTCCCATCATTGGCTGGATCTGTCTGGTCGGCGCGACGCTGGGCATCATGTGGTTCCATCGCAACCGTCTGCTCTCGCTCGTGCTGATCGGCGTTGTTGGCCTGATCGTTTCGGTTGCCTTCAACTATCTGTCGGCACCGGATCTGGCGCTGACCCAGATCTCGGTCGAAGTGGTGACGATGATCCTGCTGCTGCTGTCGCTGAACTTCCTGCCCACCGAGACGCCATGGGACAGTTCCGCCGCGCGGCGCTGGCGGGATGCGGCGATTTCCGTGGTTGCTGGCGTGGGAACCGGGGCGTTGATCTATGCGATCATGCTGCGCGACTTCGCCTTCCCGACGATTTCCGATTTCCATCTGGCAAACTCGTACAAAGGCGGCGGAGGCACCAATGTGGTGAACGTCATTCTGGTCGACTTCCGGGGCTTTGATACCTTTGGTGAGATCATTGTTCTGGGCATTGCCGCGCTGATCATCTTTGCCCTGACCGAGGCGGTTCTGGGCACCAATGTGCGCGGCTACCTGCTGAACCGCAAACCGCACTGGCCGCAATCGGGGGATTCACACCCGCTGATGATGGTGGTTGTCACCCGTGTGATGATGCCCATCGCGCTGATGGTCGGGGCCTATATCTTCTTCCGGGGTCACAACCAGCCCGGGGGCGGCTTCATCGCCGGTCTGATCGTCGCGATTGCGTTTCTGATGCAATACATGGCCAGCGGCTATACCTGGGCGATTGAACGACAAAGGTTCTACTATCACGGCACCATCGGCTGGGGTGTGCTGATCGCCGCCGCCACCGGTCTGGGGGCCTGGTTCAACGAACGCCCCTTCCTGACCAGCGACTTCGGCTACATCAACTGGCCCCCGCTGGAAGAGTTCGAATGGGCCACCGCCATGTTGTTTGACGTGGGCGTGTTCCTGGCCGTTCTGGGGGCCGTGATGCTGGCGCTCGACAGCCTGTCGCGCTTTGCGTGGCGACCGGGCATGGCGCAGGAATTCCCGATGGATATCAACCCGCTGCGGGATGCCCCACAGGACGAAGTAGAAGAGAAGGAGCAGGCCTGATGGAAGCGCTGGTTGCCTCTGCCGTAGGCATTCTGACCGCCGCCGGGATCTTCCTGATCCTGCGCCGACGGACATTCCCGGTCATTCTTGGCCTGTCGCTGATCACCTATGCGGTGAACGTGTTCCTGTTTGCCACCGGACGTTTGGCCCTGAATGCGCCTGCGGTTCTGAACAAATACGAAGACGTCCCCTATACCGACCCGCTGCCCCAGGCCCTGGTGCTGACGGCCATCGTGATCTCGTTCGGGATGACGGCGGTGATCGTGATGATCGCCCTGTCGGCCTATCTGTCCTCGAAAGATGACCATATCGACATGAGCGCAAGCGACAGCGTGGACGCGCCGGAGGAAGACGCATGAACCACTGGATCGTTGCGCCGATCGTCCTTCCCGCGATCCTGGCCCCGTTCATTATCATGGTCCTGCGCTATCATCTGGACCTGCAACGCATCTTCTCGGTCTCGGGCGTCGTTGCCTTGCTGGGCATTGCCCTGACCGTCACCGCCCAGGCAGCGGGAGGGGAGATTCAGGTCTATGAGCTTGGCAACTGGCCCGCGCCGTTCGGCATCGTCATGGTGCTGGACCGGCTTTCGGCGATGATGGTTCTGCTGACCGCTTTGCTGGCGTTGCCCATTGTGCTCTACGCTATCGCCTCGGGCTGGGATGAACGGGGGAAACACTTCCACGCCTTGTTCCATTTCCAGCTTATGGGCGTTTGCGGCGCCTTCCTGACCGGTGACGCCTTCAACCTGTTTGTGTTCTTCGAGGTTCTGCTGATCGCCTCATACGGTCTGATGACCCATGGCGGCGGGTCCGTGCGGCTGAAATCCGGCGTTCAATATGTGGCCTACAACTTGCTGGGCTCGACCCTGTTCCTGTTTGCTCTGGGCACGCTTTACGGTGTGACCGGCACACTAAACATGGCCGATATCGCCCTGCGCGTGGCCGAGATCCCGCCCGAAGACACCGCTCTGCTGCGCGTCGGTGCGGTGCTGCTGCTGCTGGTCTTCTGCATCAAGGCTGCCGTTCTGCCGCTGCATTTCTGGCTTCCAGCCAGCTATGCCAACGCGCCGCTGCCCGTGGCCGCGCTGTTTGCGATCATGACCAAGGTCGGCGCGTACTCGATCATCCGGATGTATACGCTGGCCTTTGGACCCGAGGTCGAGGCGACCCAAGGGCTGGTCGGCGACTGGCTGCAACCCGCCGCACTGGTGACGCTTGCGGTCGGGGCCATTGGCATTCTGGGGTCGCAGCATATCGCGCGGATGGTGGCCTTCTGCGCCATCGCCTCGATGGGGACGCTGCTGATCGCGATCTCGCTGTTCACACCTCAGGCCAGCGCCGCCGCACTGTATTACGTGTTCCATTCGACGCTCGCCACGGCGCTGTTGTTCCTTGTCGCCGATCTGGTGATGGAACGACGGGGCGGAGCGATTATGCCCAAAGCGCCGATGGCGCAAACCGGGCTGATCTCGGCCCTGTTCTTTGTCGGAGCCATCGCCATGGCCGGTATGCCGCCGCTGTCGGGCTTTGTCGGCAAGCTGCTGGTGCTGGATGCCTCGCGCGGGGCGCCGGATGCGAGATGGGTCTGGGCCGTGATCCTGATCGGGTCCTTTGTCACCATCGTCGGACTGGCGCGCGCAGGATCGTTGATCTTCTGGAAGAGCCACGATGCATCGACACCGGAAGATGAGGACACCCCCAAAACCGCGCCCGAGCCGCAACCCGGCTTGGCCTTTACATCCGTCTGCGGTCTGGTCGCCGGCCTGATCCTGCTGACTATATTTGCCGGGCCTGCACTGACCTACACCAGTAAAACCGCTGAACAACTGTTCACGCCCGAGCACTACATCTCGGCCGTGTTGGGAGGGGAAGAATGATCAAGCTGCTGCGCCGCGTATTCCCGCACCCGCACCTGACCTTTCTGCTGACGGTGGTCTGGATGCTGCTGGCCAACAAACCGTCGCTGAACTCGTTGGTCTTCGGGCTGATCCTGGGGATCATCATCCCCTTCATCACTCAACCCTACTGGCCCGACCGCCCCAAGCTGCGCAACTGGCCGATGGTCGTTGAGTACATGCTGGTCGTTCTGTGGGACATCGTGATGGCCAACATCACCGTTGCCCGGATTATTTTGTTCAAGCGCGACTCGGACCGTCAGCCCAACTGGGTCTGCATCCCGCTGGAGCTGCGCACGCCCGAGGCGATCACCGTTCTGGCAGGCACCATCACCATGACCCCCGGCACCGTCAGTTGTGACCTGTCGGCGCAGGGGCATAACCTGCTGGTGCACTGCCTCGACGCCCCCGACCCCGATGCGGTCCGCGACCAGATCAAGCAGCGGTATGAACGCCGACTGAAGGAGATTTTCGAATGATTGACTATGCGATCTGGTTTGCCTTCGCCTGTTTCGGAGCCGCAATAATGATGTGCCTGTGGCGGATCATCACTGCGGACGGCGTTGGCACTCGCGTTCTGGCGCTGGATACGATGGTGATCAACACCATCGCCCTGATGATCCTTTACGGTCTGGATCAGGGCACCGAGATCTTTTTCGAGGCCGCCATGATCATCGCCATGCTGGGCTTTGTTTCAACCGTGGCCTACGCGCGCTTTATGCTGCGCGGCAATATTATCGAGTGAGGGCGGCATGACTTTTCTCGTCGAACTTCTGATTGCAGCCTTCCTGATTATGTCTGGCATCTTCGGCTTTGTGGGCTCTTTCGGGATGATCAAACTGAAGGACCCGATGTCGCGTCTGCACGCACCCACCAAAGCGACCACGCTGGGGGTTGGCGGCGTCCTGCTGGCCTCGATCGCGCATTCTGTCTTGTTGGAAGGCAAACTTTCCCTGCACGAGTTGCTGATCACCCTGTTTCTGTTCCTGACCGCCCCGATCACGGCCCTGTTCATTGCCAAATGGCACATACATCGCCATGAAAAGCCCGAGGATCTGCCGGACGCGGGTGAGGATGAGCTTTGGGCCACCCACGCGGTCGAGCAGGTCGAAGACGTCCCTGACCACAGTACGAACTGATCCTGATGAATAGACCTCCGCTGCCCCTGACCCGTGATCTGGTTCTGATTGGCGGAGGACACACCCACGCGCTGTTGCTGCGCAAATGGGGGATGAACCCGCTGCCCGGTGCACGGGTGACAGTGATCAACCCCGGCCCGACCGCGCCTTATTCCGGGATGCTGCCCGGCTATGTCGCGGGGCACTATGCCCGGTGGGAACTGGATATCGATCTGATAAAGCTGGCCCGATTTGCCGGTGCGCGGGTCATTCTGGGGGCGGCCGATGGCATCGATACCGATCAGCGCTGCGTTCATGTACCGGGGCGTCCGCCGGTGGCGTTCGACGTGGCCTCGGTCAACGTCGGGATTACCTCGGATATGCCCGCCCTGCCCGGCTTTGCCGAACATGCGGTGCCTGCCAAGCCCTTGGGCCCCTTCGCCGCCCGTTGGGCTGCGTATCTGGATGGCAGCGGCCCCGCATCGGTTGCCGTGATCGGCGGAGGTGTCGCGGGGGTCGAGCTGGCCATGGCCATGGCCCGTGCCTTGAAATCCCGCAAGCGCGCGGCGCAGGTGACGCTGATCGACAATGCCTCGGCCCTGACAGCGACCGGACCCAAAGCCGCCGCGACGATCCGCCGGGCAATGGCTGATCTTGGCGTCGAGGTGCTGGAACAGACCGCGATCAAGGAAATCGCCGCCGATCATGTGGCGTTGCAGGATGGCCGCCGGATCGAGGCCGAGTTCGTGACCGGCGCTGCCGGGGCCCGCCCCTATGACTGGATCACCCGCACCGGGCTGGACCTGCAGGACGGGTTCATACGGGTGAACGGCCACCTTCAATCCAGCGATCCGGCCGTTTTCGCCGCCGGGGACTGCGCCCATCTGACGGAAAACCCACGCCCCAAGGCGGGCGTTTATGCGGTGCGTGAGGCCCCGGTTCTGTTTCACAACCTGCGGGCGGCGCTGGGGGCCGGGACAATGCGGCGCTATGTGCCGCAAAAGGATTACCTGAAACTGATCTCTCTGGGCGGCAAATCCGCGTTGGGCGAGCGGCTGGGCACCTCGTTCAGCGGCGCATTGATGTGGCAGTGGAAGAACCACATCGATCAGAGTTTTATGAATAAGTTCCGCGATCTTCCCGCGATGCAAGCCCCGGCACTGCCGCGCGATCATGCGGCAGGCGTGACGGAGACATTGGGCGACAAACCCATGTGCGGCGGCTGCGGGGCCAAAGTGGGGCGCGGTGCCCTGCAACAGGCGCTGGCGGCTTTGCCTGATCCAACCCGGATCGACGTGACGCCCCTGCCCGGAGACGACGCTGCGCTTTTGACAACGGGTGGGGTACGGCAGGTCATGACCTCGGACCATTTGCGCAGCGTGACCAATGACCCGGTTTTGATGACGCGTATCGCGGCGGTGCATGCTTTGGGCGACATTTGGGCCATGGGGGCCGAACCGCAGGCTGCAACGGCGACTCTGATCCTGCCCCGCATGTCCGCAGCACTACAGGAACGCACCCTGAGCGAGATCATGACCACCGCCAACGAGGTCATGCGAGAGGCCGGGGCCGAGATCGTCGGCGGTCACTCTTCGATGGGCGATGAGATGACGATTGGGTTCACCCTGACGGGTTTGTGCCGGGATACGCCGATCACTCTGGCCGGTGGCCGACCAGGGGATGCGCTGATCCTGACCAAGCCTATTGGCAGCGGCGTCGTGATGGCTGCGGAAATGGCCGGGCGCGGAGATGGTGCAAGCGTGGCAAGAGCTTATGAAATCATGACCCAACCGCAGGGTGCTGCGTCGCGTATTCTGGTCGATGCGCATGCCATGACCGACGTCACCGGCTTCGGTCTGGCGGGTCACCTGAAGGGCATGTGCGACGCCTCGGGCGGTGGCGCGGTTCTGGATCTGGAGGCTGTTCCCGCAATGCCCGGGGCCTTGGACCTGAACGACAGCGGCATGCATTCCACCTTGTTCGCGGATAACAGATCAATCGCGCCCGAACTTCCCTCGGACGGCAAGGCGGCGCTGTTGTTCGACCCTCAAACCGCAGGCGGGTTGCTAGCAGCCATTGCGCCCGACGATGCCGACGCGGTGTTGGAAGACCTGCAAAACGCCGGGTATCCGGCGGTGCGCATCGGTTCCCTGACCGAAGCACCGGGCCTGCGGCTTCAATGCTGATCCAGAGCCCGTTCGATCCGGGCGGCTGCCTCATTCAAGCCCGGCTCATCCAAGCGCACGACTTCGATCTGCGCCAGTGTGTCGGTCGCAAAAGACCGTCGGGATTTGGTGTAGGCGGGATCGTAATGCTGCTCCATCAGGGCGCGGGTCAAGGCCGGTTTGTCACCGGCATCGATCAGTTGCAACCACCCATCAACAACCTCGTGCCCACGATGGAGGCGCAGCGGTGACAGCCGGTCGCGCAGACGTTCGGTGTCCGACAGGATGTCGTCATATGAGCGAGCGAGATAGGCGGCGCGAGCTTCAATCGGTGCGCTGATGTGAATGCGCGGCGCGTTGCACATCGCGGTCCAGACGCTGGGCGGCAATATGCGCTCTCCGATTTTGGACGACTCCGCCTCGACCACAACCGGGCGTGCCGGGTCCAGAGCGCATAAGGCGGCAGAGAGAGCGGATTCAAAAGCCTTCTGGCTGGGCTGCCCGCCCGGCCTTTCCCCCAGCAAAGACCCGCGATGATTGGCCAGACCTTCCAGATCGACGACCTGAACGCCTCGTTGGTTCAGATAATGCAACAGGTCGGTTTTGGCGGTCCCGGTATACCCATCCAACGCCACCAGCCGGAACGGTAACGGTTGGTCATACAGGTAGGCATTCACCAAACGGCGATAGGTGCGATACCCGCCCTCAACCACTTCGGCCCGCCACCCGATCTGTTGCAATGTCCAGGTGAATGAGCCCGAGCGCTGACCGCCGCGCCAGCAATAGACCAGTGGACGCCAGTTGCCCTCATGATGGCTGAGCCTGTGTTCGATGTGGTTGGCCGCGTTCCGAAACACCAACGCGGCCCCAAGCTTGCGGGCCAGAAACGGGCTTTGCTGTTTGTAGATCGTTCCCACCCGCGCGCGTTCTTCATTGTCCAAAACAGGCAGGTTGATCGCACCAGGCAGGTGATCTTCGGCAAACTCTGCCGGGCTGCGCACGTCGATCACGGTGTCGAACCCATGCGAATAAAGCTGTGTGAGATCAGAGAATTTCAGAGCCATGGCAACGATCTAGCTGTCCGCGCGACCTATGGAAAGCCTGTCAGCGATCATTCTTCGATTGCCTCGATCAATTCGGGGCCCGACGCGCGGTTGGAATTGACCGTCGGGTCGACCCGGTGAAACTCCAACACATCCTCGGCCCCGGGTTTCATCAGCCGCGCGGCACCTTTGCCTGCCTCACCCAACCACAAGGACCAGTCGTCCGGCTCAAGGATCAAGGGCATCCGGTGGTGAATGGCAGACAGGTTTTGGTTCGCTTGCGTGGTGACGATGGCGCAGGTGGATTGCCGGGCGTCATCAGGGCCCCAATCCTGCCAGACCCCTGCAAACGCGATGTGAGCCCCATCTTTGCGATGAATATACCAGGGCAGACGGGTGCCCTGTTCCGTCTTGGTCCATTCGTAGAAACCGGTGGCTACGATCAGGCACCGTCGCGCGCGGCAGGCATCGCGAAAAGCGGGTTTTTCAGCCAGTGTTTCAGCCCGGGCGTTGATCAACAAGGGCCCTGCGGTTTCGGTCTTGTACCAACGGGGCAGAAATCCCCACCGCAGCGCGTCCAACTGCCGACCGCCCTCACCCAACCGCACGGCGTGGACCTGATTTGTCGGGCAAATGTTGTAGTTCGGGACGGCGGGCAAGGCGTTGGCAGGCCTGGCGGCAAAAAGCTGCGCCATGGCGTCATTGGGAAGAGTTATTGCAAACCGTCCGCACATGGGTAATGAACCCTCGAAAGTGTTTCATTCAGGCACAAGGTCTCATGGGGTGACATGAAAAATCAAACGGCGAAATCCCTGAAAGACAAGGCAATCGAGCTTTTGGAGGCAGGAAAACTGCCACAGGCGTTGAAAAAGGCCGAGCTGGGGATCAAGAAATTCCCGAAGGACTGCGATTATCGCGCCATAGCCGGGTTCGTCCTGACCGAGATGAAGCAATACAAACGCTCGATCCCGCATTTCGTCGAAGCCTCGCGTATGAAGCCGGAAGACCCGCAATTTGTCGAGAACCTTGCAAATGCGTTGATGCAGACCGGCCAGATCGAGCGCGCGCTGACCTATGCGGAACAAAAATCCGAGAAGTTTCCGAACAACAAGGAACTTGCGCGGGTCATCGAAGAGATTTCGCTGAAGGGCAGCAACTGGCGGTCGATCATCGACTATGCGACGCAGAAACTGGCCAATGATCCCGATAATGCTGATCTGCTGATCAAAAGGGCGCGTGCTTTCGCAAGGATCGGCTTTGTGGAGGAAAATACGCGCGATGTCTCACGCGCATTCGAGTTGGACGCCGAGAATCCGGCAGTCGCCTTTGCCAAAGCAGTTACCTTGCACCAAAGCGGCGACAAAGAGAGCTCTGGCACGCTTTATCGTGCGATTGTGGACAAGGACCCGAACCACAAGAACGCGTTGCTGCAATTGTCGACCATTGCCGACAAGGGTAATGCCTCTGCCCTTTTGAACAAGGTTGAAGCGGCGATAGATGCCAGTGATCACGACTTGCAAGAGCTTCAATTCGCAAAGGCCCACCTGACCTCGAAGATTGAAGGGCTGGGTGCGGCGATGCCGCATTTCGCGCAAGCCAACGCGACGCAGCACGGCACCAATCCCTACCATTTTGCGGCGGAAGATAAGAAGTTTAACGCGATTACGAACCTGTTTCCGGTTGGCGGGCCTGCAGTCAGTTCTGATCTGGTCGAGACCCCAGCCCCGATTTTCGTGATCGGGCAGCCCCGCTCTGGCACAACGTTGATGGAAATGATGCTCAGCGCCGCGCCCGGTATCGCAGGTTGTGGCGAACTGACTTTGGCGGCGGATTTGTCTGTCGAGTTCCAATCGGGCGAACAGGCGTTCGACGCGGATGCAGCACGCGAGTTCGCGCAGCAGTTTCGCGAGCTAATGCCGCCGATCCCCGAGGATTCGACAGCCTTTGTCGATAAGATGCCCCATAACTTCCAGCGCGTCGGCTTCGTCCTTGGGGCGTTCCCGAACGCGAAAGTCATCAACATGTTGCGCGATCCTCGGGATGTTGGCCTGTCAAAATGGATTCGGCGTTTCCCGGCGGGCGGTATGAACTATGCCTCGAACCTGGAATCGATTGCGCATACGGCCAACCTGTACCGTCGGTACATGGCGCATTGGGATGCCGCGTTTGCCGGTCGCATCCTGACCGTGCCTTATGAAAAACTGGTTGCCGACCCGGAAACCTACAGCAGAGACATCGCTGCGTTCTGCGAGATTGAATGGCACCCCGCGATGGTGCGCCCCGAGGACAATACGAAACAAGTGCGAACAGCCAGTATCGATCAGGTGCGCAACAAGATCTCGACCAAGTCGATCGGTGGCTGGCGCGCCGTCGCCGAGCATATTCAGCCCATGCTGGACGGGTTCGATCCCGATCTATGGCCTGAGTACGATTTCAGCTGATCCAAACGAAAAAAGCCGCATCGAAATGATGCGGCTTTCTTTGATATACCAGCGCCTTACTTCTGCTTGATACGCCCATCGACATAAGGCGTATACGGCGCGTTTGCGGCCAGATATTCCGCTGTCACATCCGCCAGATCAGGACCAAAATCATAAGCGTTCTTGTCGTCGCCTTCGAACATGCTGTACCCGTCTCCGCCATTGCGCACATAGTTGTTGGTCACGACCAGATAGGTCGCTGCCGGATCGATCGGCACAAAGCCGTCACCCTCGGCAACCATGACTTCAGTGATACGGCCCTCGTTCGGCGCGACCGAAGGATCCCAGGTGAAGGTCATACCGGCAACCTGCGGGAAACGGCCTTTGACTTCTTCCACCTGGCTGACACCGTTTTCCAGCGCGTCAATGACGCCCTGACCGCTGATCTCAAAGGTCGACAGCGTGTTCTGGAACGGCAGAACCGTCAGGACCTCGCCCATGGTCACTTCGCCTTCGTCAATCGAGGCGCGCAGCCCGCCCGAGTTTGCGATGGCGATCCGGGCCCCCTGATCCGCAACCCGCGCCAGCATCGCATCGGCGACAAGGTTGCCCATCTCGCATTCCTGCACCCGGCAAATATCGCGCGACCCTTCGACCGCGGCACCGGTTTCAGCAACCACGCGCTGCTTCATCTCTTCAATCGGTGCGCCCATTTCGGCGACACGCGCTGCGACGTCCGGGTCAGGGGCGACCGAGGCGTCCAGCAGGATCGGCTCACCTTCTGCGGAAATCAGATTGCCGTCATCGTCGAAGGTCAGAACCACTTCGCCCAGATATTTCGAATAGGCATAGGCCTGCACCACCGGCACATCGCCCACCATCGTCGGATAGGCACCCGCAGCACCTTCGTCCGTGTTCGACAGCAGCGTGTGCGAATGGCCGCCAACGACCAGATCCAATCCGGGAACTTGCTCGGCAATCTCCAGATCTTTGGCCAGACCCACATGGTTCAGCGCGATGATGATGTTCACGCCGTCTTCCTGCAGCGCCGCGACGTCGGCTTTCAGGCTTTCGATTTCGTCCTGGAACACCACGTCCTTGCCGGGGCTGGAGGTATCGACCGTATCCGTTGCCAGCGCCGAGATGATGCCGATCTTCTGGCCGCCAACCTCAAGAACCACGTGGTTTTGCACCTTGTCCTTCAACTCGGCCGAATTCGACAGATCCAGATTGCCCGAGATCACCGGGAAGCTGACCGCGTCGATGAAGGCTGCAAGACCTTCGGGGCCATCGTCGAACTCGTGGTTGCCAACGGCCATGACATCATAGCCGATACCTTCCATGAACTCGGCCTCGGCCGCGCCCTTGTAGGTGGTGTAGAACAGCGAGCCCTGGAACGGGTCACCTGCATCCAGAAGCAGCACGTTTTCATCCGCCAGCTCGGCCCGCTTGGCGTCCACGGCTGTTTTCAGCCGGGCCACGCCGCCGAAACACTTGCCCTCGGCCTCGTCCTCGGCGTCGCAGGTGGAATCGTATTTGTTGATCGACTCGATGCGGCTGTGAATATCGTTCGTGTGCAAAATCGTCAGCTTAAAGTCAGCCGCCGCAACACCTGTGGTCAGGGCCAATACGGCGGCCGATGTCAGAAAACGGGTCAACATTTGAATACTCCCTATCTTTGATTGCGCAGATCGTGCGCTGTGGACGGGAAAGAGTCAAAGGGGCAAATCCGACTTGATTCCCCCCGCAGCGCGAGGCATCACCCAAGACATGCTGATCTACAAAATTTTCCGGGCCGATGAATGGGCCGAGTTGCAGGCCAATGGGGCATCGGACGGGGCTCCGATCGATCTGTCCGACGGGTTCGTGCATTTTTCCACCGCTGAACAGGCGGCTGAAACCGCAGCCAAGCATTTCGCCGGTATCGACGGGCTGACCCTGTTGGCCTGCGACGCGGATGCCATGGGCGATGACCTGAAATGGGAGGTGTCGCGTGGCGGGGCCCTGTTCCCACATCTCTATCGCCAGATCCGCATGAGTGATGTGGTCTGGTCGCGCGCGCTGCCCTTTGATGGCCAAACCCACCACTTCCCGAAGGAGATGGCATGACCGCCTATATCGATCCCGAACGCGAGCAATTCGAAACCTTCAAGACGCTGGATCGCGATCACCCCATCGAGATGTTGAATCTGGTCAAGTTTCGCGCCAAGGCCGCCTATCCGGCGGGTCACGAACTGGCCGGGGTCGACCTGACCGGGGCGGATGCCTATGGCAAATACGGGCTTGAGACCGCCCCCATCATTGCCCGGTTGGGCGCGTCGATCCTGTGGCGCGGCGTGTTTCAGGCAACCTTAATCGGACCGACGGATGAAGCGTGGGATGCAGTGTTCATCGCCCGTTATCCCAGCGCCCATGTGTTTTTGGAAATGGTCACCGACCCCGACTATCAAAAAGCTGTTGTGCATCGTCAGGCGGCGGTCGAAACCTCGCGCCTGATCCGCTGCGGTTCGACCGAGGGCGGGGCGTCCTTCGGATGAAACTGACCGAAAAACTCGGGCTGGCCGCCCTGCACCGGATGGATCCGGAAACCGCCCACGGGCTGTCGATCAAGGCACTGAAAGCCGGGCTGGCCCCGGCGCCGGGGCCGATCACCTCGGCCCGGCTGAGCACCGAAGTTGCGGGGCTGCGCCTGCCCAACCCGGTGGGTCTGGCCGCTGGATTTGACAAGAACGGAGAGGTCCTGACCCCTCTGTCCCGCGCGGGCTTTGGGTTTGTCGAGGTCGGGGCCGTGACCCCGCGCCCACAGCCCGGCAATCCCAAGCCCCGCCTGTTCCGCCTGATCGAGGACAAGGCCGCCATCAACCGTTTTGGGTTCAACAATGACGGAATGGAGGTCATGGCCGGACGGTTGGCGAACCGTCCCAAGGATGCGGTGATCGGCCTGAACCTTGGCGCAAACAAAGACAGCGACGACCGGCCCGGAGACTTCGCCAAAGTGCTGGCCCATTGCGCCTCGCATCTGGATTTTGCCACCGTCAACGTCTCATCCCCCAACACCGAAAAGCTGCGCGATCTTCAGGGCAAAGCCGCGCTCGGCGCACTGCTGAGCGGTGTCATCGAGACACGCAATGCCCTGCCCCGCCCCCTGCCCATCTTCCTGAAAATCGCGCCAGACCTGACCGAGGCCGAATTGCAGGACATCGCCGAGGTCGCCGCCGAGACCGGCGTGGATGCGGTAATCGCAACCAACACCACCCTGTCCCGAGACGGTCTGCGCAGTGCGCACAAGGACGAAAAAGGTGGCCTGTCGGGCACGCCCTTGTTCGAGAAATCGACGCGCGTTCTGGCCCGGTTGAGTCACCTCACCGGCGGCAACATCCCTCTGATCGGCGTCGGCGGCGTCAGCACGGCGGAACAAGCCTATGCCAAGATTTGCGCCGGGGCGTCTGCGGTGCAGTTCTATACCGCAATGGTCTATGGCGGTCTGTCACTGGCAGCGGAGATCGCGCAGGGGCTGGATGCCCTGCTGGCGCGCGACGGGTTCGACTCGGTCGCGCAGGCCGTGGGTAGCAAACGAGAGGATTGGCTGTGATCGAATATTGGCACAACCCGCGCTGTTCAAAATCCCGCACGGGTCTCGCCCTGCTGGAAGAGCGCGGTGCGGAGGTTCAGGTTCGGAAATATCTTGAAGATGCCCCCTCGGTCGAGGAATTGCGCGCGGCTCAGGCCCTTCTGGGCGTATCCGCTGTTCAGATGATGCGCACGGGCGAGAAGCGATTCAAGGAATTGGGCCTGTCAAAAGATGCACCAGACGCGGAACTGATCAAAGCCATGGCCGAGAACCCGATCCTGATCGAACGCCCCCTTGCCATCGCGGGCGATAAGGCTGCCATCGGGCGCCCTCCGGAAAACCTGCTGGACCTGCTTTAAGCGACCTGAGCCTCAAGCCGGGGATAGCGCCAGCCCATGGTCACACCGCGCGCAAGGTTCAGGACCATAAGCGCGGCCCACAGCCCGTGGTTGCCGAAGCTGGGCACCAGCAGGAACAGGGCCACGATATAGACCGCCACCGATTGCAGCATCGCATCGCGCATCTCGCGGGTCCAGGTGGCGCCGATATAGATGCCGTCAAACATCCAGCTTGCCACGCCAATGACCGGGGCAATCGCCGCCCAGAACAGGAACGCGCGCCCGGCCTCGCGTACCTCGGGCGAGGTGGACATCAGATCGATCAGCGCAGGTCCGGCGAAATAGAAAACCGCGCCCAGCAGAAAGGCCCCGCCGACACCCCATTGCGACGACAAGACAGAGGCGCGCCGGACCTGAAACCGGTCCCGCGCGCCAACTGCGCCACCGACCAGCGCCTCGGCAGAAAACGCAAACCCGTCCAGCGCAAAGGCGGTGATTTCCAGAAATTGCAGCAACACCTGATTGGCTGCCAGATTGACGTCTCCCAGATCGGCCCCAACAAACAGGAACGTTGTGAAGGAACCGGTCAACAGGACTGAACGGATCATGATATCGCTGTTAACCTGCAGCATCCGCCGTAGACGGGCCGCATCGAAGATACGCGACCAATCGCGCCAGATCCGGTTCTGAAACCCGTCGCGGCACAACCACAGCCCCAGCGCCAGCCCCGTCCACTCGGCGATCAGGGTTGCAATGGCGACGCCTTCAACGCCCCAACCGAGGCCCAGAACAAACCACAGGTCCAGAGCGATATTCAGCCCGTTCATCCAGATTTGCAGCAGGAACACGCCCCGCGTCCGCTCGACCGCGATCAGCCATCCGGTTACCGCGTAAAGCGCGATGGTGGCTGGCGCCCCCCAGATCCGAATTTCAAGATAGGCCCGGGACAGCGCCTCGACCTTGGGGCTGGCCGGAGACAGCAGAAACGCGCCGCTGAAAATCGCAACCTGTGCGACGATAAAGATCATCCCGGCGGCCGCACCCAGCATCAGCCCCCGGATCAACAGGGCGCGCATCTCGGCCAAATCCCCTGCCCCGCGCGCCTGCGCGGCAAGGCCGGTGGTGCCCATGCGCAGAAAGCCGAATATCCAGTAGACCGCAGACAGGATCACAGCACCGATCCCCACGGCCCCAATCGGCGCAGCCTGACCCATCTGCCCGACAACGCCCGTGTCCACCGCACCCAGAATCGGCACCGTCACGTTGGACAGCACAATCGGAACCGCGATCTTCAGCACCCGCCCGTGCGTTATGGGTGCCGGGGCATCGTGCATTCCTTAGCTCTTGTCAGAGCGGCTTTGGGGGATCAGGAAATGCCCTGTGCCCTGCGCGAACAACTTGTCGTGATTGTCCTGCCAGGCCTCGACCCGAACCGAGGCATAACGCCGACCGGATCGGTTGATAAAGGCGCGGGCATAGGCGTCGCGCGGCAGGCCTGAGCGCAGGAAATCCACCGTGAAATCGATCGTCTTGGGAAAGCGTGTCTCTTCCGATTTCAGAATATCCGCAACATCCAGCTCACCGCTTTCGATCCGGGGGAACAGACGTTCCCAGCTTAGGGTGATGAGGGCTGTGACCTCAAGAAACGCCGCCGTCACGCCACCGTGCAGGGCGGGCAATAGCGGGTTTCCGATCAACTTTTCGTCAAAATTCAGAACGCCGGTCAGCTCATCTCCGCGCCGGTCGAAGCTGATATTGAGAAAGCGGATATACGGAACACCTTCGACCAAAGCGGTCAGCGCGGCATCCCGGCGCTGTTTGACAACCTGCATGGGTTCGGGACGTGCACGCGCCATTTACTTGACCTCCACGGTGAAGGCACCCGATGCGGTGGCGACCGGATTGTCCTGATCTTCATCGGTTGCCGTGGCCCGTACAAAGGCCACGTTCCGCGTGATATGATAGCATTTGGCGCGTGTCGTGATGGTCTGGCCCGGCTTTGCGGCGCGCATGTAATCTATCCTCAGATCGATGGTTGCGGTGCTTGTCGGCTTCACCGGATTGCTCATCACAGCTGCGCCGCAGCACGTGTCCAGCATTGTCGATACGGCACCACCATGGATGACACCGGTCCGGGGATCGCCAACCAGCGCCTCGTTGTAAGGCATGGTGATTTCCGCTTCACCATTGTTAATATACGTCAGCTCTAACCCAAGTGCTTGTGCGTGAGGAATGGCCTGGATGAACTGGCGCGCAAATTTTGAGATATCCGCCATACATTTGGCTCCTGTCGTCAAGTTGCCCCTTTATGAGCCGCGGACGATGCAAAGGGCAAGCCCGCCTGTTGCGCTCGTCCTCATGACACCCTACGGTGCTGCCAAGGAGACCAGGAATGTCCGACAACCGTTTGTCATTCAAAGAGATGTGCGCTGAGTACGATGTGACTCCGCGTACCCTGCGTTACTACGAGTATATCGAGTTGTTGCAGCCCGATCGGGAAGGCCGGTCGCGGTTTTACGGCCCCCGCGAATGCGCGCGCATGACGCTGATCATGCGCGGGCGCAAATTCGGCTTTCCGCTGGAAGAGATTCGTCAGTGGCTGCTGATCTATGAAGATCAGGGCAACGAGGCGCAAATGGCTGCCTTTGTCGAAATGGCCGACCGCCAGATGGACGAACTGAACCAGCAACGCCAGCAACTGGACGAGGCGATGGGCGAGCTCAAGCGCCTGCGCGACCAGACAGCAAAATCTCTGAACTGACAGGCTCAATGCCTGCCGGGTGCCGCAAGAGCCCATAAATCTGCCAGTGGTTTTGGCGGCGTCCGCCCCGATTCCCGGTTGACGCAGGGGAAATAAAATTGCCCCTGAGTCTGTTTACGCGTTCGGAAGTTACGTCAACTTGGAAATGACGCAGCGTTTGGATTACGTAAACGTCACTCTCATGTTGTAAAGCGACCAGCAACTGCGCAAGTCATGTCCAGTGACGCCAGTGACGAGAGTATGACGAATGACCGAAGATCTGATGACCATCCGTGAGATGTGCGAGACCTATGATGTCACGCCCCGTACCTTGCGGTTCTACGAGGCGAAGGAACTGCTGTTTCCGATCCGCGAGGGTCAGAAACGCCTGTTCACCAAACGCGACCGCGCGCGGCTGAAGCTGATTCTGCGCGGCAAGCGGTTCGGGTTCAGCCTGGAGGAAATTCGCCAGCTTCTGGATCTGTACCATGTGGGCGATCAGCAACTGACCCAGATGACCCGCACCTACGAGATCGCGTGCGACCGTCTGGCAGACATGGAATCGCGCCGCGAAGAACTGACGCAGGCAATCGACGATCTGAAAGAACAGTTGCGTTGGGGCGAAAAAGTCATCGCCTCGATGAAACAGGAAAAAAAGGCAGCCGAGTAACCTCGGCCTGCCGGCTGGAAATATGAATTAAGGGAGCTTTCCATGCCCGTGTATAACGCGCCTACCAAAGACACGCAGTTCATCCTGCATGACGTTCTGAAAGTCTCGCAGTCGGATATTCCCGGCTATGATGAACTGGAAGCCGAATTTACCGGCGCAGTTCTGGAAGAAGCAGGCAAAGTTGCCGCGAATGTGCTGCATCCGCTGAACACCGTGGGCGACACCGAAGGGTGTCGGCTGGAAAACGGCATCGTTTACACGCCGACCGGGTTCAAGGACGCTTTCGAGCAGGTGAAAGAAGGTGGCTGGACTGGCCTCGACATGCCGGAAGAATATGGCGGCCAGAACATGCCCTATGTCATCGGTACTGCTGTGGGCGAGATGTTCTCGGCCGCGAACCAGGCCTTCACCATGTATCAGGGCCTGACCCACGGCGCGGCCTCGGCCATTCTGGCGCACGGTTCGGACGAGCAGAAGAACAAATACCTGCCCAACATGGTCAGCTGCGAATGGACCGGCACCATGAACCTGACCGAACCGCATTGCGGCACCGATCTGGGCCTGATGCGCACCAAGGCGGAACCGCAGGAAGACGGCAGCTATAAGGTCTCGGGTCAGAAGATCTTTATCTCGGCTGGCGATCACGACATGTCCAACAACATCATCCATCTGGTGCTGGCCAAGATCCCCGGCGGCCCCGAAGGCATCAAAGGCGTGTCGCTGTTCATCGTGCCCAAATTCATCGTGAACGAAGACGGCACCCCGGGCGAGCGCAACGGTGTTTCGGTCGGCAAGATCGAAGAGAAAATGGGCATCCACGGCAACTCGACCTGTGTGATGAACTATGACGAGGCGACCGGCTGGCTGCTGGGCGACCAACACAAAGGCATGCGCGCCATGTTCACCATGATGAACGAAGCGCGTCTGGGTGTGGGCATGCAGGGTCTGGCGCAGGCCGAGGCCGCCTATCAGAACGCCGTCGAATACGCCAAGGACCGCCTACAGGGCCGCGACGTGACCGGCGTGAAAAACCCGGACGGCCCCGCCGATCCGCTGATCGTGCACCCCGACATCCGCCGCAACCTGATGGATCAGAAAAGCTTTACCGAAGGCGCGCGCGCGTTCATCCTGTGGGGCGCGACGATGATCGACAAGGCGCATCGCTCGGGTGACAAGGACGCGGACGGTCTGATTTCGCTGCTGACACCGGTGATCAAGGGCTTCCTGACCGATCAGGGTTACGACATGACGGTTCAGGCGCAGCAGATCTATGGCGGCCACGGCTACATCGAGGAATGGGGCATGTCGCAATACACCCGCGACGCCCGTATCGCCCAGATCTACGAAGGCGCCAACGGCGTTCAGGCGCTGGATCTGGTGGGCCGCAAACTGGCACAGGATGGCGGCAAGCACGTGATGGCCTTCTTCGAAATGGTCAAGGGGTTCTGCAAAGAGAACACGGGCCAGGACGAAGCTTATGACAAGGCGTTCATCGAACCGCTGAAGGCTGCGTCGAAGGATCTGCAGGCCGCTGGCATGTATTTCATGCAGCAGGGCATGAAGAACCCCAACAACGCGCTGTCGGGATCCTATGACTTCATGCATATGTTCGGCCATGTCTGCCTGGGCCTGATGTGGGCGCAGATGGCCAAGGCCGCGCAGGGTGCGCTGGACAATGGTGCGTCGGACAAAGAGTTCTACGAGACCAAGATCAATACCGGTCGCTTCTACATGGCCCGCCGCCTGCCCGCCACGACGCTGCATCTGGCCCGTATCCAGACCGGTGCGGACACTGTGATGGCTCTGGACGCGGCGAGCTTCTGATCTCAGTCTGGGTCCGGGCGCTCATGCCCGGGCCCAGCTATTGAGAGGATACAAGATGCCAAAACGTTTTCGCCTGACCCGCCGTTTTCCGGTCGCCATGACTGAAGACGGGTATCGCAAACTCAAGGGTTTCGCCCGTGAGGCCGGTCTGGATGAAGGTGAGGCGCTGTCCTTTCTGTTCGAGAACTTCAACAGCGTGATTGACGAGGAGAATCTGACCCACCGTCTGCGCATCTTCAACTCTGAGCTGGAAGCGCGAAAACGGTGAGGGCACGCACCAACCAACTGCCTGCTACGGCCTTAGGGCCGGACGCCTCCGGCGGGAGTATTTCTGAAAAGATGAAGACGTGATGCGCCCCTGCCACCGGGCGCACTCGCCATCAGGACAGGGACGACTTCACCTTTTGCGGTCATCGGCTCTCCAGCCTGTACCGCAAGCCGAGTGAAACAGATCCGGTTTGATAAATGGTAAACGTCCTCACTTCATCTTTTTACAAATACTCAATTCCAACCTGACCACATGCGCCTTGGGAGGGGCAATCGCATGACGATCAAACTGCACTGCTTCGGAGAAAGCGGAAACAGCTACAAGGCGGCGCTGGCGTTGGAGATGTCCGGGCTGCAGTGGGAGCCGGTCTTTGTCGACTTCTTCAACGGTGAGACCCGCACGCCAGAGTTCCGCAAGGACGCCAACGAGATGGGCGAAGCCCCGTTTCTTGTCGATGGCGATTTTCGCACCAGCCAGTCCGGCGCCATTCAGGCTTACGTGACCGAAAAATCCGGCAAGTTCGGCGGCAAGGACCGGGACGAGAACTACGAGATCCTTCGCTGGGTGCTGTGGGACAACCACAAGCTCAGCTCGATGGCCGGGTTGACGCGGTTTCTGGTCAATTTCCTGCCGGAAAAACACCGTAACCCGGATGTGATTGCGTTTAATCAGGGGCGATTGAAAGCGGCTTACGAAGTCCTTAATGCCCATTTGGAAGGCCGTGACTGGATTGTTGGTGATGGCGTCACCAACGCGGATCTCAGTTGCTGCGGCTATCTGTATTACCCCGAACCATTCGGCTTTGACCGTGCCGACTGGCCCCATATCGATGCCTGGCTGACCCGTCTCAGCGCACAGCCCGGCTGGAAACACCCCTATGACCTGATGCCCGGCAACCCGTCGGATCGAGCTTAAGGAGAAGTCTCATGACCGAAGCTTACATATATGATGCCCTGCGCACCCCGCGCGGCAAGGGCCGCAAGGATGGCAGCCTGCACGAGGTGACCTCGGTGCGCCTGTCCGCCCTGACCCTGAACGCGATGAAAGAGCGTAACAATCTGGAAGGCCACGCTGTCGAGGACGTGATCTGGGGCAACGTCACGCAGGTGATGGAGCAAGGCGGCTGTCTGGCGCGCTCGGCTGTTCTGGCCTCGGATCTGGATGAATCGATCCCCGGTCTGGCCATCAACCGTTTCTGCGCCTCGGGCATGGAAGCGGTGAACCTGGCGGCGAACCAGGTCAAAGGCGGCGCAGGCGAGGCCTATATCGCCGGCGGTGTCGAGATGATGGGCCGCGTGGCCATGGGCAGCGACGGTGCGGCGATTGCCGTGGACCCCTCGCTGGCGATGGGCACCTATTTCGTGCCGCAGGGCATTTCGGCCGACATCATTGCCACCGAATATGGTTTTACTCGCGATGACGCGGACGCGCTGGCGGTTGAATCGCAGCGCCGTGCCGCAGAGGCCTGGGCGGACAACCGGTTCGAGAAATCGGTCATCACCGTCAAGGATCAGAACGGGCTGACCATTCTGGACCGCGACGAGTACATGCGCCCCGGCACCGACATGCAAAGCCTTGGTTCGCTGAACCCGTCCTTCCAGATGATGGGCGAGCAGATGCCGGGCTTTGACAAGGTAGCGATGCTGAAATACCCGCATCTGGAAAAGATCAACCACGTCCACCACGCGGGCAACAGCTCGGGCATCGTGGATGGGGCCGCTGCTGTGCTGATCGGCAACAAGGAGTTTGGCGAGAAATACGGCCTGAAACCGCGCGCGCGTATCAAGGCGACCGCCAAGATCGGCACCGATCCGACCATCATGCTGACCGGCCCTGTTCCGGTGACAGAGAAGATTCTGGCCGACAATGGCATGAAGATCAGCGATCTGGACCTGTTCGAAGTGAACGAAGCCTTCGCCTCGGTCGTGCTGCGGTTCCAGCAGGCGTTTGACGTCGATCCGGCGCTGGTTAACCCAAATGGCGGCTCGATCGCGATGGGTCACCCGCTGGGCGCAACCGGTGCGATGATCATCGGCACGCTGCTGGACGAGCTTGAGCGTCAGGACAAGGAAATGGGTCTGGCAACGCTTTGCATCGCGTCCGGCATGGGTGCGGCAACCATCATCGAGAGGGTCTGATGCCCAAGCTGGATCTCTCTCAGATCCCATTCAGGGGCGGTTCGGGCTATCCCGGCAAGCTGGCAAAGGCAGGCGATGGCCGCTTTGTCCAGCCTGTGGGGGATGCTGGCGGGCTGACCCAGTACGGGGTCAACATCGTGCGGCTGGAACCGCAGGGGCTGTCCTCGCTGCGCCATTATCACATGGAACAGGACGAGTTCGCCATCGTCCTCAGCGGCACCTGTACCCTGATCGACGATGATGGTGAGCATGAGATGCAGCCCGGTGATTGCGCCGCTTTTCCCGCAGGTGAGGCCAACGGCCACCACCTTGTGAACAAAACCGATGCGCCCGCGACCTTTCTGGTGGTGGGCACACGGACCCCGACCGAGACCGGCTATTACAGCGACCTAGACATGATGGTGAAGTTCGATGCCGACGGCTTTCGCTTTACCCGCAAAGACGGCAGCCCGCTGACGGCTGACCAGATTGGAGATGACAATGACTGAATTCACTCTGACAAAAGACTCTGATGGCGTGGGCGTCATCACCTGGGATGTGCCCGGGAAAACCATGAACGTGATGTCCTTTGACGGGCTGGCGCAACTGAGCAGCTGCATCGATGATGCGCTGGCCGATGACGCGGTCAAGGGCATCGTCATCACCTCGGGCAAGGAAGGGTCGTTTGCCGGTGGCATGGACCTGAACCTGCTGGCGGTGATGAAGGAACAGGCGGGCGACGATCCGGCCAAGGGTCTGTTCGAGGGCACGATGCAGATGCACGCCCTGCTGCGCAAGATCGAGCTTGCGGGCATGGACCCCAAGACCAAGAAGGGCGGCAAGCCGATTGCCACCGTTCTGCCCGGCACCGCCGCGGGCATCGGTATGGAACTGCCGCTGTCCACGCACCGCATCTTTGCCGCCGAAAACCCCAAGGCAAAGTTCGGCCTGCCCGAGATCATGGTCGGCATCTTCCCCGGCGCGGGCGGCACCACGCGGATGGTGCGCAAGGTTGGCGCGATTGCGGCGGCTCCGCTATTGCTGGAAGGCAAGATGCTGGACGTCAAGAAAGCCAAGGGCGCAGGCTACATCGATGAGATCGCCGAAGACCCAATGGCTGCGGCCAAGGAATGGGTGCTGAACGCCAAGGACGGCGATATCGTCAAGCCTTGGGACGCCAAGGGCTACAAGATGCCCGGCGGCGCGCCCTACCATCCTGCGGGCTTCATGAACTTCGTCGGAGCTTCGGCGATGGTGCATGGCAAGACCCAAGGCGCCTTCCCGGCTGCCAAGGCGCTGCTGAGCGCGGTTTACGAAGGCGCTCTGGTCGATTTCGACACCGCGCTGAAGATCGAGGCGCGCTGGTTCACATCCGTGCTGATGAACCCGTCCTCGGGTGCCATGATCCGCTCGCTGTTCCTGAACAAGGAAGCGCTGGAAAAAGGCGCTGTGCGTCCCGCTGGTGTTCCCGATCAGTCGGTCAAGAAGATCGGCGTTCTGGGCGCGGGCATGATGGGTGCGGGCATCGCGCTGGTGTCGGCGCAGGCCGGTATGGAAGTGGTTCTGGTCGACCGTGATCAAGCAGCCGCCGGCAAGGGCAAGGCCTATACCGAGACCTATCTGGACAAGGGCATGAAGCGCGGCAAGGTCACCGCTGAAAAGAAAGAGGCCATGCTGGGCCGCATCACCGCGACCCCGGATCTGGACAACCTGAAAGGCTGTGACCTGATCATCGAAGCTGTCTTCGAAGATATGGGCGTCAAGGCCGAGATGACCAAGAAGGTCGAGGCGATCATCCCCGAGGATTGCATCTTTGCCTCGAACACCTCGACCCTGCCGATCACCGATCTGGCCAAAGCCTCGGCGCGTCCCGATCAGTTTATCGGCATCCACTTCTTCTCGCCCGTCGAGAAGATGTTCCTGGTCGAGATCATCAAGGGCAAGGAAACCGGGGACCGCGCGGTCGCCAAGGCGCTGGACTATGTGCGCCAGATCAAGAAGACGCCCATCGTGGTCAACGATGCGCGGTTCTTCTACTGCAACCGCTGCATCATCCCCTACATCAACGAAGGTGCGCGCATGATCACCGAGGGCGTCAGCCCCGTGCTGATCGACAACGCCGCGCGTCAGTTGGGCTTCCCTGTGGGTCCGGTTCAGCTGACCGATGAGACCTCGATCGATCTGGGTGCCAAGATTGCACGTGCAACCAAGGCGGCGATGGGCGATGCCTATCCCGAAAGCCCCTCGGATGATCTAATCTTCTGGATGGAAGAACAGGGCCGTCTGGGCCGCAAATCGAACGCGGGCTTCTTTGACTATGACGAAAAGGGCAAGCGCGTCGGGTACTGGAACGGTCTGCAGGACAAGTATCCGCTGGCCGAGGATCAGCCCGACCTGATCGAAGTGCAGGAACGTCTGATGTTCGCGCAGGTTCTGGAAGCGGTGCGCGCGCTGGAAGAAGGCGTTCTGGAAGACATCCGCGAAGGCGATGTGGGCGCCATTCTGGCCTGGGGCTTTGCGCCGTGGTCCGGTGGTCCGCTCAGCTGGCTGGACATCATCGGCGCGCCTTACGCCGCCGAGCGTTGCGACCAACTAGCCGCGGCCTATGGCGAGCGTTTTGCCTGCCCGCCGCTGCTGCGTGAGATGGCCGAGAAAGGTCAGACCTTCTATGGCCGCTTCGACCCCGAAGCCAAAGCCGCTTGATCAAGTGATGCAGGCGCGTGGTGTCACGCGCCTGCATCGTTCTTTTCGTGTTTGGTTAGGTCTGCCATTCAGGCCGCAGAAACAGGACAGGCGCATTGGGCCTGCCCGGACGCCCCGGCCTGCGCATGCCGGATGGCGGGCGGATCGGGAAAATCGGTTCCTGCGGGATGGGTGCAGGCAGTGCACCCAACGGGTTTGCAAGGGCTGAGACGTCGCCCCTGATTGCAATCGAATTGACCAAAGCCGTCGCGGTCTGTTCATCCGCCACCCTATAGGGCGCGTGATCCTGTGCTGAACGGGCGCTGAACCGACCAGCCGGGCAAAAGGCCTGCAGCCCGCCCTCGACAAAGATCACCTCATCCGTGTCAAAAAACAAAGTCGTCACCTGGAACGATGACCCCGGCACCTGCGCCGACATCCGGCACGCGCCGTTCAACATCCGGGCCGGAATGACCGAGACACCCGCCGCGTCGGGATCGAGTTTCCCAAGATCCAGCGCCATGCCCTGCTCAGGCATCAACCAGACAGGCCGCCCGTTATAAGTCGCCCGTGCGGGTACAAATATCGGCACGTAATCGGCGCGGGTTTCATCGGCCGGAATGACGACGCAACAGGTCGAAATCCGGCGCACCTCGCGAAACCCGTTATCCAAAGTTCGCACCAGATCGCCCACGGCAACCCGTTCGATCAGCTTCCAGCCACTGGTGGTGGCAACCTTGGTGCCGTGCAACAGACCGCCACGGCGTGCATTTACCGCTTTATTCGGGTCGGCGAAATCAACGTCACCAGATTGATCCGAAAACCCCGAAACACTCACTACTTCAAACACGTGCCTCACCCCCTTGTGGCACAAACTAACGATGCAAAACGGATAGCATGAATTTTGAGGGGTGACTTATTTCTGACATATTTGCGCCCAATTTGGGCCTTTTGAGGCCCCTTTTGCGCACATCTTGCAGACAAATGCAGGATAAATACTTCTTTTGATCCGTTTTCGGAAACGATTACTAGCCCGATCCGTCGAACTGATATCCGAATCTCCGAATATCTTCCGCGCAGGCTTGGGCAACCGCATCCACTGTTTGCGTCGTATAATACCCGCGATAATCGCGATCCCTCTGTGACCGGTTCAGATGCGGCAAATCCACCTCAAACCCGAGATGTTCGATCAGAGGCTGCGCGTCCTGGGCGAAACGCTCAAGGCGAATATATGCGTCACATCTTTCGGCCCCGTTGGCCATGGTCACATAGGCGCGCGCGGGGTGGTGCTGAAAGGATCGCAGCGTGGACGGATGCAGGACAAACGACCCGAAATCCAGATCTTTGGCGCGCCCGACATCCGGGTGATCAAAGCTCTGTACCCGCAGCCAATGATAATAGCTCACCATCCGGTCCCACGGATTTCGCACCATCGTGAAGACGAACATCGAGGTCAAAGCCCCGGCAGGCAGCACCCCGTCGATATCGGACAGCGTCGAATGCTTCCACAAGCGCCCGCGCGCGTTCAGGGATTTGGCGCGGCGTCGCCGTTTCAGCGCCTTTGGCGTGTCACCCAACAGAATGTCATCCTTCTTCGCCCGCTGTTCCAGCGCCAGCGCCAGCGACGTGCCCCCGGTCTTGGGGATATGCACGAACACATAACGGCGTCCGGTCGAGATGATCACGCCACGCCCTGCTCTGCCGTTGCGCGACTGGCGCGCCATCCCAGCACGGCCCCCGCCGTTGCAATCAGTCCGATGCCAAAGACCTGCATCACGCCGATGGACTGCCCCAAAGCGACCCAGGCAAAGAGCGGGCCGAAGATCATCACCGAATATTCAAATACGGCAACAAAGGACGGCTCGCCCACCTGATAGGCTTTGATCAGCATGAAGACCGCGATGGTCGACCCCACGGCTTGCACGACGATCCACGGGATGGCCGGTTGGAAGTCCCAGACCAGCCCTCGGGTCACAAACCCATCCGGCCCCTCGGGCGTATCCACCGGAAAGGCGGTGAAAAAGGCCAACCCGATTGCGCCTGCCAGTCCCAGGGTCATCACCATATTCGCCAGCAGAGCCACCGTGCTTTCGTCCGAGCAATGACTGCGGGTGACAATGGCGCTGAGCGCATAGAAAAACCCGCCCGCCACCGGCAACAGGGTTCGGGCGTCGAAATCGGTTGGGTTGGGTTGCAAAACGCACAGGATGCCGATGAACCCGATCATCACTGCCCCGATACGCCACGGACCGATAGGTTGTTTCAGCCCCAGTGCCGAGATCAGAAGCACAAAGATCGGTGAGGTAAACAGCCCGGCCAGCGCCTGCGCAATCGGCATCAAAGCCAGCGAGGCGAAATAGAACAGCATGGCCGTGGTGATCAGCAGGCTGCGCACCACGACAGGCCCTAACCGTTTGGGGCGCAGCGTGCCAAAGCCCAGCAGCGACAGCCCTGCGATCAAGGGCAACATCAAAGCGGCCCGACTCAGGTGGAATTGCCACAGCCCTATTGTCTCGGCCAGCAGAATCACGACATTGTCCACAACCCCGATGATGGCCATGGAACTGACCATCAGGGCCGCGGCCAAAATCGGTGAGGTCGGTTTAGCTGCCTGCATCTGCCACATGTTCCTGTTCTGCGTCCCGCCATCCAGCACAATTGCCAATCCCGACGCAACAAGTTTGCGCCACGCGATTTGGGCGTGCTAAGCTGCGGCAAAAGAAATACGAGCAGAACCCATCCAGATGACCGCCCTGAAACAGTACCAGCGGATCGAAGCCACCGGTCTGTGGCGCCCCTCGCCCGATGAACAACGGCGCGAGGTTGTCGTCTCGATTGGTGAGGCCACGCTCACCATCTCGGATTTCAATGACCGGGCGTTGACGCATTGGTCACTGGCGGCGCTGGAACGGCAAAATCCGGGCGTCTTCCCGGCGATCTTCAACCCCGATGGCGACCCGGATGAGACGCTGGAGCTGGCCGAAAGCGAAAAGACCATGCTAGAAGCCATCGACCGGCTGCAACGCGCCATCGACAAGGCACGTCCGCATCCCGGGCGTCTGCGGTGGCTCAGCGTTGGGGGCGTTGTTGCCGCTGTTCTGGCGGTCATGCTGTTGTGGCTGCCCGGAGCGCTGCAAAGCCATGTGGTGTCCGTCGTGCCCGAGGTGAAGCGGCAGGAAATCGGCGGCGCGATTCTGAAACGGATCGAGCGTGTGTCGGGGCGTGCCTGTACCTCACGCGATGCGCAGGCGTCATTGGATCGGTTGGCGAAACGGACCGGCGTGCGGCAGATCATCATCCTGCCTGCAGGGGTGCAGGACAGCCTCAGCCTGCCGGGCGGTACCGTGCTACTCAGCCGGTCATTGGTCGAGGATCATGAGGATCCAGCCGTCGCCGCCGGATATGTTATTGCAGAACGGGCGCGGTCCGAACAGCAGGACCCGCTGGATGATTTGCTGGACCGGACGGGCGCGTCCTCGGCGTTTCGATTGCTGACAACCGGAGGGCTGACGCCTCAGATCGTCGACAGCTATACCGAACAGGTCTTGTCCGAACCCCGCCCCTCGGTCACGGATGAGGCGTTGCTGGCGATGTTCGCGCAGGCCGCCCTGCCCTCGACCCCTTATGCCTATGCACGTGACATCACCGGGGAAACCGTGCTGGGCCTGATCGAGGCCGACCCGATGGCCGGGCGCACGTTGGAACAGGTGTTGCCGGACCGCGATTGGGTCCGGCTACAGAATATCTGCGGCGAGTGATCCGCCTTACTTGGTGCCGAACATCCGGTCCCCGGCATCACCGAGACCGGGCATGATATAGCCTTTCGAGTTCAACTCGCGATCCAGCGCGGCGGTGACGATATGCACATCTGGATGCGCCTCTTTCATGCGTTCGACACCTTCGGGTGCGGCCAGCAGGCAGAGAAAGCGAATATCGGTCGCGCCCTGCTCTTTCAGCAGATCAATCGCGGCGGCAGAGCTGTTGCCGGTGGCCAGCATCGGGTCCACGGCGATGACCAGACGGTCTTTCAGCCCCTCGGGGGCCTTGAAGTAGTACTGAACGGGTTTCAGCGTTTCTTCATCGCGATATAGGCCGACAAATCCCACCCGTGCCGAGGGGATCAATTCCAGAACCCCATCCAGCATCCCGTTGCCCGCCCGCAGGATCGAGACCAGCGCCAGCTTCTTGCCGGCCAGAATGGGGGCGTCCATCTCCTCCATCGGGGTTTCGATATGCCGCGTCGTCAGCGGCATTTCCCGCGTGATCTCATAAGCCAACAGCAGCGTGATCTCGCGCAGCAACTGCCGGAACACGGCGGTCGAGGTGCCCTTGTCCCGCATGAGCGTCAGCTTGTGTTGCACCAGCGGGTGGTCGACGACGGTCAGGTGATCGCTCATGAGTTCTCCAGTCTTTTCTTGACCCGCGCGCGGGTGTCTTCGTCACAAAAAGCCGCGTTCAGGGCTGTTTCATTCAGCGCAGCAAAGTCTTCGGCGTCCCAGCCGAAGGCTGCGTGCAGCATCTCATATTCGCGCCGCATGGTGGTATGAAAAAAGGGCGGATCGTCGGTGGAAACGGTTACGTTGACGCCTGCATCGCGCAGCCTTGCAATCGGGTGGTCTGCGAAATCGGGAAACAGGCCAAGGACCACGTTTGATCCCGGACAGACCTCTAGCGTGATACCACGGTCGGTAATTTCGTGCACAAGGTCAGGATCTTCAATCGCGCGCACCCCGTGGCCGACGCGTTCCACACCAAGGTCGCGGATCGCATCGCGGACACTTTCCGGGCCGCCAAACTCGCCCGCATGGGTGGTGAGACGCAAACCCGCCTCGCGGGCGCAGTCGAAGGCCCATTTGAAATCCCCCTGGGTGCCCACGGATTCGTTGCCGCCCATGCCAAACCCGGTGATCCAGTCGCCTGCGGTTTCCGCCGCGCAATGGGCGCTGCGTTTGGCCTGTTCTGGTCCGAAATGACGGACACAGGTGACGACGCCGCGCAGGGTGATGCCAAACTTGCGCTCAGCCTCGTCAGCGGCGTCCTGAATGGCCGTCAGATAGTCACGCCAGGCATGAAGATCCCCGCCGCCGCAGAAATCCGGGCTGAGAAAGGTTTCTGAATAAACAATACCATTTGCGGCGCTTTCTTCAAGTATCGCCAGCGTCAGACGGCGGAAATCCTCGGGCGTTTTGAGAACCTCACAAGCGGCCTCATACACGCTGAGGAAATGGGCGAAATCACGAAAGTCATAGCTGCCGTCAGGTTTGAAAATCCCGCTCAGGTCAACGCGCTTTTCATGGGCGAGTTGGCGGATAAAGGCGGGCGGGGCCGCGCCTTCGTGGTGCAGGTGCAATTCGATTTTGGGCAGATCCGCAACGGTCATAGAAAGCTTCTCCCCGGCCCTTGCGCCGGTACGTTCAGGTGATGGGCAATGCTGGTGGCGACGTCGGCGAATGCGATTTGCCCGATCTGGCCGCTGCCTTTTCCAGCGACCATAACAGGCACCTGTTCGCGCGTGTGGTCGGTTCCGGTCCAGCTGGGATCGTTGCCGTGATCGGCGGTCAGCAGCAGCAGGTCGTCCGGGCGCAGCTTTTGCAGGATCACGCCGATTTCCCGGTCGAACCATTCCAGAGCCCGCGCATAGCCGCTAATGTCGCGGCGGTGACCATAGAGGCTGTCGAATTCGACGAAATTGGCGAAGGTCAGGCTGCCCTCTTCGGCGTGGTCCACCAGATCGGACAGGTGCCTCATCAACTCGGCGTCCGAACCTTTGCGCAGCGTGTCGATCCCTTGCATCGAAAAGATGTCGCCGATCTTGCCTACCGCATGCACCTTGCGCCCGGCATCCTGCACCCAATTGGTCAGCACCGGAGCAGGCGGCAGGATCGCGAAATCCTTCCGGTTAGTGGTGCGGGTGAAACCGTCCTCAGGCGATCCGACAAAGGGCCGTGCAATCACCCGACCCACTTTCATCTGGTGCAAACGCGGCGCGAGCGTCCGGCACATCTCAAGCAGACGGTCGAGGCCAAAGCTGCCTTCATGCGCGGCGATCTGGAACACGCTGTCGGCAGAGGTGTAGCAAATCGGCCAGCCGGTGCGCATATGTTCGGCCCCCAGTTCCGCGATGATCGCGGTACCCGAGGCGTGGCAGTCGCCCAAAATGCCATCGGCGCCCGCCGCCTCGGCTGCGGCGCGGCTCAGATCAGCGGGAAAGGCCGGGGTGGTGTCGGGGAAATAGTGCCAATCCCACGGTACGGGCAGCCCGGCCAGTTCCCAATGGCCCGAGGGCGTGTCCTTGCCCGGCGAACGTTCGCGCGCGCATCCCCAGAGGCCCGAAGGATCAGCATCAAGCCCCGGCGTATCCTCCCCCGACGCCAGACGCGCCGCAGCACCAAGGCCCAACGCGTCCAGATTGGGCAGGTCTAGCGGGCCAGAGCGCCCGTCCTCGGCGCGACCCTCGGCACAGGCCTGCGCGATATGTGCGACCGTGTTGGCCCCAGTGTCCGGCACGTCGCCATTGAAATACTGGCCAGCATCCGGCGCGCCGCCGATGCCGACCGAGTCCATGACGACCAGAAAAGCCCGGCTCATGCGGTGATCCTTTCATGAACCAGCGTCGGGGTCATCGGTGCATCATCGCCGATCGAGATGGCTTGCAGAATCGTATCTGCGGCCTGCCGCGCGGCGTCTTCACGCGCAGCATGCACCACGGCCAAGGGCGCGCCTTTGTCGACTTTGTCGCCCAGCCGGACAATGCCGGACATACCGACCGCCGGGTCGATCACGTCACTTTCGACCTGCCGACCACCGCCCAAGGCAACCACGGCAAGGCCCAATGCCTCGCCATTTATCGCATTGATATACCCACCGCGCGGGGCTTGAACCTCAAGGATCACGCTGGCTTCGGGCAGGAAGCGTGACCAGTTTTCGACGAGCTGCAGTGGCCCGCCGACAGCGGCCATCATGCGGCCAAACCGCTCAGCGGCGCGCCCGTCGCGGATGACGTCGGTGATCTTGCCGCGCCCCTCATCAGCCGTGGCGACCATGCCCGCATCGGCCAGCAATACGCCACCCAACTCGGCCGAAATTTCGGCCAGCGGCGCGTAATGCGCATTTGTCAGAACATTCATCACCTCAGCCACTTCCAGCGCATTGCCCAGCGCCGGGGCCAAGGGTTGATGCATATCAGTGATCACGGCCGAGGTCCGGCACCCTGCCGCATTCGCGGTCTCGGTCAGGGCCTGTGCCAGCTTGCGCGCCTCATCCAGCGTTTTCATGAACGCGCCGCTGCCGACCTTGACGTCGAGCACCAGCGCCTCGGGGCTGGCCGCCAGTTTCTTGGACAGGATTGACGCGGTGATCAGGTCCAGGCTTTCGACCGTCGCCGTGACATCCCGGATCGCATAAAGCCGCTTGTCGGCGGGTGCAATCTGACCTGTGGCACCGACAATCGCGGCCCCGGTCTCCTGCAGAATCTGGGCCAGACGGTCCTGCCCGATCTGCGTGGTGACGCCGGGAATGGCCTCAAGCTTGTCTAGCGTGCCACCTGTATGACCAAGGCCCCGCCCGGAAATCATCGGAACATAGGCCCCGCATTCAGCCAGCGCCGGGGCCAGTATCAGGCTGACGCAATCCCCCACCCCGCCAGTCGAGTGTTTGTCGATGACCGGCCCATCCAAATCCCAACTCAGGACATCGCCGCTGTCGCGCATGGCTAGGGTCAGGTCGGCACGTCCCTGCGCGCCCAGCCCGCCCATGCAGACTGCCATTGCAAAGGCCCCTGCCTGCGCATCGCTGACCCCGCCATCGGCCAGACCTTGTGCAAACCATGACAGGTCTTCGCTGGTCGGCACCTCATGCCGGCGCAGTTTTGCGATGATCGAGCGGGCATCCATTGGCTCAGGCGTCCTGCATATGGGACGCGTCGAACGCGCCCGGCAGAAGATCACCGATGGTGGTTTCCAGTTCCATCCCGCCGGTCGTCGCCAGAGTGACCTTCACGTCGCGCCCACCGAACTCGGCCAGTTTCTGACGGCACCCCCCGCAGGGCGGTACTGGTTGTGGGCTTTGGGCCACGACGTAGACCTCGGCCAGTTCGGTCTCACCTGAGGCAACCATGGCGGCTATCGCCCCTGCTTCGGCACAGGTGCCTTCGGGATAAGCCACGTTTTCGACGTTGCAGCCAACATACAGAGTGCCGGACCCGGACAGGATCGCCGCGCCCACCTTGAAGTTCGAATAAGGCGCATGGGCGTTTTCGCGAACCTTCAGGGCAGCATCTTTGAGCGACATGGCGATTCCCCAATTTTTGATCAGTTGGTCAGAAAAACGTACCCTAATAGCAAGCGCCGGGGAAGTTGAAGCCCCCAGCATGTGTTTTTCGCCTATTCCAGCATTGTGTTGAAGGTTCCCGGTAATGTCACTTCCAGCAATTCGATATCCTCGGACGGGTCCGCCAGCCGCGTGCGCATTCCCGGCGGAATAACAAAGGCATCCCCCTGTTCCAGCCGGTATGGCTCGCGCCCTTCGCCTTCCAACGTAACCTCTCCGGTCATGACGAAGGTAAAGTGAATGTCGGTATCATGGCTGGCCCAAACCGGGTCCCCCTGCCCACGGCGGATGACCTGTACCCCGGCCACGCCTTTGGTGTTTTCGGCAATCGTCGTGTCGCGGCAAACATAGCCCGGCAGCCGGAAGGGTATCCACTCGGCATCCTTGGCCTGATTGTAGACAAAGCGTTGGCCCTGCCATTCCCGGTCCGGACGCAAATGAGGCGTCGGCAACTCCATCTCATGATCAATCTCGGTGACATGCTCGGCCGGAACGCCGATCTCGATCACCTGCACGTTGTCCGAGGCTTCCAACACACGGTGGCGGATTTCCGGGGGCTGGATAAAGCAATCCCCGGCGGTCAGGCGCATCTTGTCACCCTGATCCTCATAGACAACATCGACCCAACCATGGATGCAGAAGATCAGCTGAAAGCCCACCTTGTGGAAATGCACCATATCCGGCACCGGCCCGCCGTCGGGGATGCGGATATGGCTGGCGATGATCGAGCCGCCCAGACGATCCGGCACCAGATCACGGTAATGCATGCCAGCCCGCCCGATGATCCACGGGGCCTGATCTTTAAGGCGACGGACGACAAAGGAATGGACCGTTTCGGGCATGACCAGCGGCGGGTCGCGGTCTTCAATCTCGATTCGGGTTCCGTTTGGCGCGATCAAAACCCTTTCGCCGCCGGCAAATGCATCGGGGTCTTCGGTCAGGATGCGAAGCGTTCCGGCACCTTCAGGCGCATCTTTTTCGATGCGCAGACGCAACCCATGACCTGAAAATACGGCAGTCCGCGGATCGTCTGCGGGATAGATCATGTCCATCCGCATCCCCAGAACCTTGGTGTAAAACGGGATGTCGTCCCTTAGCTCATTCGTTGGTAAGCGGAACTCGGCTATCGTCTGGTTCGAACGCAAAGGGCGCATCGGGCAGTGTCTCGTGCTGTTGGTGTTTACGCCATCCGATCAGAACCGAAGCGAAAATGCCAATCGAAAACAATAGCTCGAGCGTTTCTTCCACAACAAAGAGACGCATCAGCGTCAGTTGGGAAAAGTCCGTATATTTGGGCCGTGCGACCTGATCCACGACTTGCGCCACGACGACAGCCAACACTGCCAAAGCGAAAACGGTAAGGAATGGCGCACGGGCCTTGCGGGCTTTCCAGATTGTTGGGATCCCGTGCCAGACCACACCAAATAGCAGAACCAGACCCAGAACCACCCGCACCCAAGTGGGATCGAGCATGTTGTCAATCGCGTTGAATACAGCCGCAAGCGAGCTGTCTGCGGCGAAGATCTCGGTGTCGATCTCTCGCTCGGCCAGAAGGAAACAGCCCAGCGAAATATACACTCGCGGCAACCCTTTCAAAGTTACCAACGCCGCCACAGCCGCACCGAAAAGCATCACAGCCGATGCAATCTCGACAATCCCGCCTTCATTAACATGCGTAATCGCCCAGGTTGGCCACAGTATCCCAACCACGCAAAACAGCAGCGTCGCCAACATGACACAATGGGTCACCGCAACGCCGGTTGCGGGTGCAAATCGAACGGGCAGAGTCAAACGCTCTGCTTTGGTTTCAGTGCTGAAAGTCATGCCTATCTTGGTTCTGCTGGTTCGGCAGTTTGAGTGAGTGGATTTGGCCGAATGTAAATATTTTACAACGGAAATCAACCAAGCCCGGATTAAGAGACATCAAGCTGTGATAGGTGACGCAACGTAGCCAAGCCGGAAAAACTCGTTTACCACACGGTTAGATACCAGAAGGGAGCCGTATCGCTGATGTCTGACTCACGCAGCCAAAGACAAGCCGCGCTTGACTATCACGCCCATCCAAAACCCGGAAAGCTTGAGATCAAGGCCACAAAGCCAATGGCCAATGGTCGCGATCTGGCCCGCGCCTATTCGCCCGGCGTGGCCGAGGCGAGCCTTGAGATCAAGGCCGATGCGTCGAACGCGGAGCTTTATACCTCGCGCGGGAATCTGGTGGCAGTGGTGTCGAACGGAACGGCTGTTCTGGGGCTGGGCAATATCGGCGCGCTGGCCTCGAAGCCGGTGATGGAGGGTAAGGCGGTCCTGTTCAAGAAATTCGCCGGAATCGACTGTTTCGACATCGAAGTGGATCAGCCCGACCCGGAAAAGCTGGCCGATATCGTCTGCGCGCTTGAACCCACGTTCGGCGCAATCAATCTGGAAGACATCAAGGCCCCGGATTGCTTTGTCGTCGAAAAACTGTGCCGCGAGCGTATGAACATCCCCGTCTTTCACGACGACCAGCATGGCACGGCCATTGTGGTCGGAGCAGCCGCCAAAAACGCGTTGCACGTCGCCGGCAAGTCCTTCGAGGACATCAAGATCGTCTCGACCGGCGGTGGCGCGGCGGGCATCGCGTGTCTGAGCATGTTGGTCAAGCTTGGCGTGAAGCGCGAAAACATCTGGCTGTGCGACATTCACGGGCTGGTCTATGAGGGCCGCGAAGAGGATATGAACCCGCACAAGGATCAGTTCGCGCAGAAATCCGACCTGCGCACGCTGGACGACGTGATCGATGGGGCCGATCTGTTTCTGGGTCTCAGCGGCCCGAACGTTCTGAAGCCCGAAATGGTCAGCCGAATGGCCGATCAGCCGATCATCTTCGCGTTGGCCAACCCGACCCCGGAAATTCTGCCCCAAGCCGCGCGCGAGGTCGCGCCGGATGCGATCATCGCCACAGGGCGCAGCGATTTTCCCAATCAGGTGAACAACGTCCTGTGCTTTCCGTTCATCTTCCGCGGCGCGCTGGACGTTGGCGCGACCGAGATCAATGACGAGATGCAAATCGCCTGCGTCGATGGTATCGCCGAAATGGCCCGCGCCACCACCAGCGCCGAGGCTGCCGCTGCTTATAAGGGCGAGCAGCTGAATTTCGGCCCGGACTATCTGATCCCCAAACCCTTTGATCCGCGTCTGGTGGGCGTTGTGTCCTCGGCTGTGGCGCGCGCAGCGATGGACAGCGGCGTTGCCAAACGTCCGATCAAGGATCTGGATGCCTACAGGGAAAAGCTGAACCAGACCGTCTTCAAATCCGCCCTGCTGATGCGGCCTGTGTTCGAAGCCGCCGCTGCAGCCTCGCGCCGGATCGTGTTTGCCGAAGGCGAGGATGAACGGGTCCTGCGTGCCGCGCAGGCCGTTCTGGAAGAAACCACCGAAACACCGATCCTGATCGGACGGCCCGAGGTGATCGATGCCCGCTGCGACCGGCTGGGCCTGACCATCCGCCCCGGCAAGGACTGTCAGATCGTGAACCCGGAGAACGACCCGCGCTATTACGACTATTGGAGCTCGTACCACAAGATCATGCAACGCCGGGGCGTGACGCCGGATCTGGCCAAGGCCATCATGCGCACCAATACAACCGCCATTGGGGCGATCATGGTGCACCGGGGGGAAGCGGACAGCATGATCTGCGGCACGTTCGGCGAATATCGCTGGCACCTGAACTATGTCGAGCAGGTGCTGAACAAGGGCGACCTGCGTCCGCATGGCGCGCTGTCGCTGATGATTCTGGAAGACGGCCCCCTGTTCATTGCCGACACCCATGTCCGGCAATTGCCAACGCCCGAGGAACTGGCCGAATCCACCATAGGCGCGGCCCGCCATGTGCGGCGTTTCGGGCTGGAGCCCAAAATCGCCTTCTGTTCGCAATCTCAGTTCGGCAATCAGGCCGAAGGCTCGGGCAAACGCCTGCGTGCTGCCATCGAAATACTCGATCAGCGACCAAGAGATTTCATCTACGAAGGCGAGATGAACCTTGATGCCGCGCTGGACCCGGAGCTCAGGGCCCGGATCTTCCCGGCCTCGCGTTTGGAAGGGGCGGCAAATGTGTTGGTCTTTGCCCATGCCGATGCGGCAAGCGGAGTGCGGAACATTCTGAAGATGAAAGCCGACGGGATCGAGGTTGGTCCGATTCTGATGGGTATGGGAAACAAAGCCCATATCGTGACACCGTCGATCACAGCGCGCGGGTTGCTGAACATGGCGGCCATCGCCGGCACCCCAGTCGCACATTACGGCTGATGCGATGCGCGATTATGAAGCCGAACGCCTGCTTTGGCGTTCGGCGAGTCGTCGCCTTTGCACAGAAAAGTTAACAAATTTGCAATTTCCGCAAGGTTATTCAACTAAGCCCAAAAAACCAAACGGGTTTGCAATAATTTGCAGATCATTCCGAACCGAACTGCAAAGATTTTGCGATAAACTGACGCGGCGTCACAAGCGCCGCTTGTTTGATACGCGGCGGATACCTAACAACGTGCTCAGTGCTTTGGGAGGAAGACAAAATGGCATATCAGGACGTTTACGATAGCTGGAAAAACGACCCCGAGGCGTTCTGGATGGACGCTGCAAAAGGGATCGATTGGGACAAACCTCCGAGCAAAGCGCTGTTTGACGATAACGCCCCGCTTTATGAATGGTTCAGTGACGCGCAGGTCAATACCTGCTGGAACGCCGTCGACCGCCACGTCGAAAACGGGCGCGGCGAGCAGACCGCCATTATCTATGACAGCCCGATCACCCATACCAAGCGCGAGATCTCATATGTCGAGCTGCGCAACCGCGTCGCCACCCTGGCCGGGGCGTTGCGGGCCAAGGGCATCGAAAAGGGCGACCGGGTCATCATCTATATGCCGATGATCCCCGAAGCGCTTGAGGCGATGCTGGCCTGCGCCCGACTGGGTGCCGTGCATTCGGTGGTGTTCGGCGGTTTTGCCAGCAACGAACTGGCCGTCCGCATCGATGACGCACAGCCCAAGGCGATCATCGCCGCCTCATGCGGGATGGAGCCGGGCCGCGTGGTGCACTACAAACCCCTGCTGGACGGCGCCATCGACATGGCAAAGCACAAGCCCGAGTTCTGCGTGATTTTCCAGCGTGAACAAGAGGTTGCGCAACTGATTGAAGGACGCGACTTCAATTGGCACGGCTTCCAATACGGCGTTGAACCGGCGGAATGCGTGCCGGTTGCGGGCAATGATCCGGCCTATATCCTCTATACCTCGGGTACCACGGGTGCGCCGAAAGGGGTTGTGCGACCAACCGCCGGGCATCTGGTTGCGCTGAACTGGTCGATGAAGAACATCTACAATGTCGATCCGGGCGATGTGTTCTGGGCGGCCTCGGATGTGGGCTGGGTCGTGGGGCATTCCTACATCTGCTATGCCCCGCTGATCCACGGCAACACCACCATCGTGTTCGAAGGCAAACCTGTCGGCACCCCCGACGCGGGCACCTTCTGGCGGGTGATCTCGGAACACAATGTCCGTAGCTTTTTCACCGCCCCCACCGCCATCCGCGCCGTCAAGCGCGAGGACCCCAAAGGCGAGATGCTGGCCAAATATGACCTGTCCGGCTTGCGCGCGCTGTATCTGGCGGGCGAACGCGCTGACCCCGATACGATCATCTGGGCCCAGGACGCGCTGAAGGTTCCGGTGATCGACCACTGGTGGCAGACCGAAACCGGATGGACCATTGCTGGCAACCCATTGGGGATCGAGGAATTGCCGACCAAACTTGGCTCGCCCGCCAAACCGATGCCCGGCTATGATGTGCAAATCCTGGACGAGGGCGGCCACCCGATGAAACCGGGTGAGTTGGGCGCGATTGCCGTGAAACTCCCCCTCCCCCCCGGCACGTTGCCAACGCTGTGGAATGCCGAGGACCGTTTCCGGAAATCCTATCTGGAACACTTCCCCGGATACTACGAAACCGGCGACGCAGGCATGATCGACGAGGATGGATACCTCTATATCATGGCGCGCACCGACGATGTGATCAACGTGGCTGGCCACCGCCTGTCGACCGGCGGAATGGAGGAGGTACTGGCCGCCCACCCCGACGTCGCGGAATGCGCAGTGATTGGGGTCTCGGATCAGCTGAAAGGCCAGATGCCGGTGGGTTTCCTGTGTCTGAATGCGGGTGCCGCACGCGATCATGGCGACGTGGTTCAGGAGGTCGTCAAGATGGTTCGCGACAAGATCGGGCCGGTCGCGGCCTTCAAGCTGGCGGTCGTGGTGGATCGTTTGCCCAAAACCCGCTCGGGCAAGATCCTGCGCGGCACCATGGTGTCGATTGCCGACGGGCAGGACTACAAGATGCCTGCAACCATTGATGATCCGGCCATTCTGGACGAGATCAAAGCGGCCCTGCAAACCATCGGATACGCTCAGTAAGTCCGGGGCGGCCCGCGCCGTCCCCCCTTGCAACCTGACACAGGCCCCCTACTGTCACGATCAAACAGTGAGGGCCTATGACACAAAGCGATATCTGGCGTCTCAGCGCCACCGAGTTGACACAGCTGACCCGCAGCGGCGACTTGAGCGCCGAAGCCGCAACACAAGCCGCGATTGATCGGATGCATGCGGTCAATCCCAGCCTCAATGCGGTGGTCGAAGACCTGAGCGATCAGGCGCTTGGCCGTGCCCGAGATCTGGATCGGGCGCGCGCAACGGGCGAAGATCCCGGCCCGCTGTTCGGCGTTCCGGTAACGATCAAAGTTAATGTCGATCAAAAGGGCCACGCCACCACAAACGGCGTGGTCGCGTTGAAGGACGTGATCGCGCCGGATGACGCCCCGGTTGTGTCGAACCTGCAAAAGGCTGGGGCCATTGTGATCGGTCGCACGAACACGCCAGAGTTTTCCTTCCGCGCCGATACGGACAACCCGCTATACGGGCGCACCCATAACCCCTGGGGTCAGCATATCTCGCCCGGGGGATCGTCTGGTGGGGCCGGTGCTGCCGTGATGGCGGGTATCGGCGCGCTGGGTCACGGCAATGACATCGGTGGCAGCCTCAGGTTTCCCGCCGCCGCCAATGGCGCAGTTACGGTCAAGCCCGGCCTGGGTCGCGTACCCGCCTGGAACCCCAGCCAAAAGGCCGAGCGCGGATCGCTGGCCCAATCCATGTCGGTGCAAGGGCTGTTGACCCGGTCCGCCGCGGATCTGCACCTGTCGATGCCCAGCCTGATCGCGCCCGACGCGCGAGACCCTTTCCACGTGCCGATGCCTTGGCGCGGGGACGATCTGGAAGGGCCGATCAAAGTTGCCTTTACCAAAAACACTTTTGGCTATGCCCTTCACCCCGAGGTCGAAAAGGCGCTGGACACCGCGCGCGACGCGCTGACGGATGCCGGGTATCTGGTGGAAGAAATCGATCCGCCCGATGTCTTTGAGTGCGGGCGGATTGGCTATCGCTCGTTGATGGGCGAAGTGCTGACGCTGATGAAGTCGGATGTCGAGGCTGCGGGCTCTCAGACCATTCAGTACATCTTCGACGTCTATTTTCAGGAATTCCCGCCTATCGTCGAAACCGAGTTGCTTAGGATGCTGGCCAAACGCAGCCATTATGCGCGCGAATGGTCGCTGTTTCTACAGGATTACCCGCTGGTCCTGTCGCCCTTCCTGCCGCAACCCTTCTTCAAGCCGGACCGCGACACCGAAGGGGCCGAAGGCGTGCATGAGGTTCTGGGCTGCGCCGTTTATTCCTACGCGATGAACTTTCTGGGCCTGCCCGCCGCCTGCGTCCCTGCCCGTCTGGCTCAGTTGCCGAAAGGTCCGCAGCCCATCAATGTCCAGATTGCCGCGCGGCGCTGGCGCGAAGATCTGGCCGTGGACGCTGCCGCCGCCATCGAAGAACGTGTCGGGCAGATGTGTCTGCCACTATGGGACAGGCTTTCAGACGGGTAACCGCCCCAAACAAAATAGACCCCGGGTTATTGGGCCCGGGGTCCAGCTGCTTAAATATGCCCGGATTTCTGATGACGAGCGTAGCACCACCCACCCTCGCCAGCGCGAAATTTACGCAATCATTCGAAAACGCCGTACAGGTGGCCACTCACTCCCACCATAGCGTGATCTCCGAGCACGGTTAGATTAGCCAATCCGTAACGAATGCCGTGTGAACTTCTTCACACAAGAGAAAATAAATCTAAAAAAATCGCAGTTTAGGTGAATTGCTCAGAGATTAAGCGCTCTTCCAGACCATGCCCCGGGTCAAACAGGATGCGATGGGTGATTGCAGGCTCTGACCGAATCTCAACCCAGTCGATATCCGGGAATGAAATGGAATCGGCGTCGGCCATGACGGGGCGTTTGTCTGCGTCCAGAACGTCGAATCGAACGTTGGCAATCTTCGGCAGCAATGCCCCCCGCCAGCGGCGCGGCCGGAATGCGGCAATTGCGGTCAAGGCAAGGACGTCTGCTCCGATTGGCAGAATCGGACCATGGGCCGAGTAGTTATACGCAGTCGAACCGGCAGGCGTGGACAGAAGCGCGCCGTCGCAGACCAGTTCCGCCATCCGCTCGCGCCCATCGACGCTGATTTTCAACCGTGCGGCCTGCGGGCCTGCGCGCAGCAGTGAGACCTCGTTGATCGCCAATGCCTCGTGCAGCTTTCCCGATTGGTCCATGGCCCGCATGGCCAGCGGGTTGATGACCTCTTCCTGCGCATCTGCAAGGCGGGCCATCAGGTCCTCTTCGTGGAAATTGTTCATCAGGAACCCGATTGTTCCGCGATTCATACCGTATACCGGCGCGTCGAGATGCTGCATGTTCTTCAACGTGCGCAACATGAAACCGTCACCGCCCAGGGCAACCACCACCTCGGCGTCGCGCGGGGCGGCATTGCCATATTGTTCAATCAGGCGATCGCGGGCGTCCTGCGCCATCTCGGCCTCACTGGCGAGGAAGGCGATTCTTTTTTTCATTGGGTCTGGTTTCCGGTGCTACACATTTGGTTCCGAAACAAACATACCTTTCCTCAATAGGCCAGACTTGACGCCGCAGCGGGCCAAATCGTCGCTTTATGCCTTTTGCCGATGGTGGGTTTCCGATAGGAAATCCGCAAGTTTTTACCCCAGTCTATGGAGCGCAAATGAACGCCAACCTTCGTGATACGGGCTTTTTCACCCAATCCCTGTCCGACCGCGACCCGGAACTTTTCGGCTCGATCACATCCGAGCTGGGCCGCCAGCGCGACGAGATCGAGT